>NZ_JAKRNJ010000009.1 GCF_022346925.1 Microvirga sp. ACRRW | reverse complement strand
CCGCCCCCATCGTGCTATCGCGCCCGCATCCTTACCCCTTCATGGAGCGGCCGCCATGCCGAGCGATCTGAAGCGCGTTTCCCGCGCTCTGCTTTCCGTATCCGACAAGACGGGTCTCGTGGACTTCGCCCGGGCCCTGTCCGAGCGGGGCATCGAGCTGGTCTCCACCGGCGGCACGCATAAGGCGCTAAGCGAGGCGGGCCTGCCCGTGAAGGACGTGAGCGACCTCACGGGCTTCCCCGAGATGATGGACGGGCGCGTGAAGACGCTGCATCCGTCGGTCCATGGCGGCCTTCTCGGCATCCGGGGCAACCCCGAGCATCAGGCGGCGATGCTCGCCCACGGCATCCAGCCCATCGACCTGCTTGTCGTGAACCTCTACCCCTTCGAGGCCACGGTCGCTGCGGGCAAGCCGTATGACGACTGCATCGAGAACATCGATATAGGTGGTCCCGCCATGATCCGCGCTGCCGCCAAGAACCACGGCGACGTGGCTGTCGTGGTGGATGGCGCCGATTACTCGGCTGTTCTCGACGATCTGGCACAGCATAACGGCGCGGTCACCTATACGCTGCGTCGCCGTCTTGCGCAGAAGGCCTATGCCCGCACCGCCGCCTATGATGCGGCGATCTCCAACTGGTTCGCGGGCGAACTCAATGACGCCACCCCGCCCTTCCGCGCGCTCGGCGGCTCGATTGCCGAGGTGATGCGCTACGGCGAGAACCCGCACCAGAGCGCCGCCTTCTACCGCACGCCCGAGCAGCGCCCCGGCGTGTCCACCGCGCGTCAGGTGCAGGGCAAGCAGCTCTCCTACAACAACATCAACGACACGGACGCCGCTTATGAAGCGGTTGCGGAGTTCGCGCCCGAGCGCTCCGCCGCCATTGTGATCGTAAAGCACGCCAACCCCTGCGGCGTCGCGGAAGGCCCAAGCCTCGTGGATGCCTACGAGAAGGCCCTGCGCTGCGATCCGGTCTCGGCCTTTGGCGGCATCGTCGCCATGAACCGCACGCTCGATGCGGAGGCTGCTAAGGCCATCACCGAGATCTTCACGGAAGTCATCATCGCGCCTGACGCCAGCGAAGAAGCCATCGCGATTGTGGCCGCGAAGAAGAACCTGCGCCTGCTCCTCGCGGGCGGCCTGCCCGATCCGCGCCAGGCTGGCCTGACGCTCCGCACGGTGGCGGGCGGTTTCCTCGCGCAATCGCGCGACAACGCCGTGGTCGATGCCATGGATCTGAAGGTGGTGACGAAGCGCGCGCCAACCGAGCGTGAGCTGGCCGACTTGCGCTTCGCCTTCCGCGTCGCCAAGCACGTGAAGTCGAATGCCATCGTCTATGCCAAGGACCTCGCGACCGTGGGCATCGGCGCCGGCCAGATGAGCCGTGTCGATTCCTCCCGCATCGCCGCCTGGAAGGCTGCGGAGGCCGCGAAGGCAGCAGGCCTGCCTGAAACGCTCGCCAAGGGCTCGGTCGTCGCCTCAGACGCCTTCTTCCCCTTCGCCGACGGCCTGCTCGCAGCGGCTGAGGCCGGCGCCACCGCCGTCATCCAGCCCGGCGGTTCCATGCGCGACGACGAAGTGATCAAGGCCGCAGACGAGGCAGGCCTCGCCATGGTTTTCACGGGCCACCGCCACTTCCGTCACTAACCCAAAACAGCGTCATCCCGGGGCCGCGCAGCGGAACCCGGGATCGCCAGACGAGAATGGCGTCTTATCCTGAGGACGATCCCGGATCTTCGCTCCGCTTCGTCCGGGATGACGTTTCTCTTTTCGCTCCCCATATGTTTGACATTGAAAGGAGACCCTGATGATCGTCACTACTACGCCCAGTGTCGAAGGCCGCCGGATTTCCGCCTATCGCGGCATCGTGTCTGGCGAGGCCATTCTCGGCGCGAATGTCTTTCGCGATTTCTTCGCCTCCATCCGCGATGTGGTCGGCGGGCGCTCCGGCTCCTATGAGCGCGTCCTGCGTGACGGGCGCGATACGGCCCTGAACGAGATGATCGAGGAAGCGCAGCGCCTCGGAGCCCACGCGATTGTGGGTGTGCACATGGATTACGGCGCCATCGGCAAGAACGAAGGTATGATGATGGTTACCGTCAGCGGCACCGCCGTGACGCTCGAATAGCTCACGCTTTCTTCACGCCGCTCAACAGAGCAAAACCAGCGAGCAGGAACAGGATCAGCACCGCCGGTCCTGCGGCCTGCGTCTGGAAGATTGCGGTAGCTATTGCAACCGCGAGCGGCGCGAGAAATGACGTGACCTTGCCGGAGAGCGCCAGCAATCCGAAATAGCGGCCCGCTTCACGTGCTGGCACGAGCCGCGCGAGAAGGCTGCGCGAAGAGGCCTGCAGCGGCCCTGCGACCGAGCCGATAACGAGGCCGAGCAGCACGAAGAGCTTTTCCGGCGCGCTCGCATAAAGCCCTTCGCCCGCAGGCACTGTCGGAATGACGAAGAGAATGTGCTCGCGGCCAAGTGAGAGCACTCCGACGCAGACGAGCGCGAGGATCAGGATTGCGCTCATGATCACCGGCTTTGCGCCGAAGCGATCATCGAGCCTGCCGCCGATAAGCGCTCCGATTGTGCCGGTGATGGTGAGCATGATGCCGAAGAGGCCGAGTTCCGTCGCCTGCCAGCCAAACACCCCTGCCCCGTAGATTCCACCGAAGGCAAACAGCGCGACGAGCGCATCCTGATAGACCATGTTGGCGATCAGAAACCGCAGCACGCCCTCGTGCCGCCGTGCATCGATGAGCGTATGCTTCACCTGTGCCAGTCCCTGCCGCACGGCTTCGCCCAATCTCAGCTTGGAGCGCGCGATGTCGGGAGTGAACAGAAAGAGCGGCATCACGAAGACGAGAAACCACAGGGCCGAGAACGGGCCCGTGATGCGGTCACCCTCGCGCGTTGAGGGGTCGAGCCCGAAGAGCGGCGTGAATCCGAAGAACGTCTTGCCGCTGCCCGCATCCGCAGCGAGGAATCCGAGCACGATCACGAGCGAGACCAATCCACCGAGATAGCCCATGGCCCAGCCGGTGCCTGAGAGACGTCCGAAGCGTTCCGGCGGCACAAGATGCGGGATCATCGCATTGTTGAAAACGGCGGCGACTTCGACCGCGACCGTGGCGAAGGCAAAGCCGACAAGCGCGATGAGAATGGCGTCCGGACGGCCGGGCGCGGCATACCAGAGCGCGAAGGAGGCAATGAACAACACGAGGCCGCAGGCCGCGATCCAGGGCTTCTTCGGCCCCGTCGCATCGGCCACGGAGCCGAGGACCGGCGAGAGGATGGCAAGCGCGAAGCCCGCCGCTGCCGTGGCATAGCCCCAGAGGCTCTGGCCCGTCACCGGATCAGGCGCGAGCGATGCCGCGAAATAGGGCGCGAAGACGAAAGTGGTGACGAGAGTGAAGAAGGGCTGGCAGGCCCAATCGAACAGGAGCCAGCCCAGGATGGCGGGGCGCGATGCCATGACAGGCTTATGCTGCAGCTCGCCCCCGCTCAACAATCCGTTCCTGTCACTATGCGCCTCTCAAACCTCAGCCGGTTCTCGCCAGATCTCCGAGAAGGCTTGCCGCCACCGTGATCTTCGACAGGGTCAGACCCGACGTGACGATGCTGTCCACCGCGCTTCTGATGCGGGTGACATCGGCTCCGCGCTTCTCGCTCCAGGCCTGGACCGCCTCCGTGCCGGAGAGGTCGCCTGCGGCGACTTCCGCCGTCAGGCCGCGATGGGCATAGGCGATGCTGTCGATGGCGCGATCCAACGCCAGGCGGTCGAAGTAATCGCTGACGGAGATCTCATCGGCTGCGCTGATGAGCGAACCGAGGCGGAACGCCGCTTCGAGTGCGAAATGCGTGCGCGCGATGTCGCCCACGGGCTTTCCGGTCTTCTGCGCGGTGAGCACGATATCGGTTGCTGCCACGAGATCCGGCAGGGACGCGATGCGGTGCGCCAGATCCTGAGGTACACCCTGGTCGGTCAGCGCCTTCGCGCGGGCATTCAAGGCTTCGAGAGCCTCGGACGACAGGGTTTCCGGCAGTCCGCGCTCCACCTCCGCGATACCGGCCTGATAGGCTCCGATGATCGTGTCGAGGGAGTGGGTGCTGAAATCCACGTTACGGATGAACCAGACGATGCGGTTCATGAGCAGATCCTGCAGCTCGCCATAGAGACGCAGTTGCAGCGTGCCAGGGACCACGCCGTCGAGAGCATCGATGGCGAAGTTCATCTCGGTGAGGCCGAAGGAATCGCGGGTTGCCGCATAGGCCGCCGCAATCGTCGGCGCATCCGCGCCCGTCTGGTCCACGAGGCGCGCGACCATGGTGGCGCCGCCGCGATTGATGATGGCATTGGCAAGCTGCGTCGCGATGATCTCACGGCGCAGGCGGTGGCTGGCAATCGCATCCGGGAAGCGCTCGCGCATCTCGGCGGGGAAATAGCGGTCGAGCTCCTTGCCGAGATAGGGATCGTCCGGAACCGCGCTTTCCAAAAGCTCGTCGTGCAGGGAGAGTTTGGCATAAGCCAGCAGCACCGCGAGTTCCGGCCGGGTGAGCGACTCGCCGCGACGCGCGCGCTCGGTGAGGGTCGCGTCGTCGGGCAGATATTCCACCTTGCGGTTGAGGCGTCCTTGCGCCTCCAGCATCTGCATGAGACGGCGGGCAAAGCCGAGATCGGCAAGGCCACGCTGCTCGGAGAGCGAGAGCGCCAGAGTCTGCAGGTAGTTGTTGCGCAACACGAGGCCCGCGACCTCGTCCGTCATGTCGGCGAGAAGCGTATTGCGCGCCTCTTCCGTCAGGCGGCCATCACGTTCCGGCGTCGTGAGCGCGATCTTGATGTTCACTTCCACGTCGGAGGTGTTCACGCCCGCCGAATTGTCGATGGCATCGGTGTTGAGGCGAACGCCGTTCTGTCCAGCCTCGATGCGGCCGCGCTGGGTCATGCCGAGATTGGCGCCCTCGCCGATCACCTTAGCCCGCACATCGGAGCCGGCGATACGAATGGCGTCGTTGGCGCGGTCGCCCACCTGCTCGTCGGTCTCCGACGTTGAGCGGATATAGGTGCCGATGCCGCCGAACCAGAGCAGGCCCACTTGCGCCTTCAGGATCGCGGTCATCACCTCGGCGGGCGTTGCCTCCGCCTTGTCGAGATCGAGGAGCGCACGCACTTCCGGCGAGAGCGGGATCGCCTTCGCGCTGCGCGAGAAGATGCCGCCGCCTGCCGAAATGAGAGACTTGTCGTAATCCTGCCAGCTCGAACGCGGCAGGTTGAACAGACGCTCGCGCTCCTTGAATGCCGCTTCCGGATCGGGATTCGGATCGAGGAAGATGTCGCGGTGGTCGAAGGCCGCCACGAGCTTCAGGGCGCGGGACAACAGCATGCCGTTGCCGAACACGTCGCCGGACATGTCGCCCACGCCCGCAACCGTGACGGGCTGCGTCTGGATGTCGATGTCCATCTCGCGGAAGTGGCGCTTCACCGCTTCCCACGCGCCGCGCGCGGTGATGCCCATCTTCTTGTGGTCATAGCCCTGGCTTCCGCCGGACGCGAAGGCATCGCCGAGCCAGTGGCCCTTCTCGATGGAAAGTGCATTCGCCGTATCGGAGAAAGTGGCCGTGCCTTTATCGGCAGCGACCACGAGATAGGGATCGTCCCCATCGTGACGCACTGTGTCGGCAGGCGGTACCACATGGTCGCCCTCGATATTGTCGGTGAGCTGCAGGAGCGTGCGCACGAAGATGCGATAGCTCTCCGTGCCCTCGTTAAGCCATGCCTGACGGTCGCTTGCCGGCGGCAGGTGTTTGGGCACGAAACCGCCCTTCGCGCCCACCGGCACGATCACGGCGTTCTTCACCTGCTGCGCCTTCACGAGGCCCAGCACCTCGGTGCGGAAATCCTGCGGACGGTCGGACCAGCGAAGGCCGCCGCGCGCCACCTTGCCGTAGCGCAGATGCACGCCCTCGACACGCGGCGAATAGACGAAGATCTCGTAGAGGGGCTTCGGCAGCGGCAGGCCTTCTACCTTCGCGCATTCGAACTTGAACGCGATGGTCTGGCGCGGCAGGCCGTTGCTCTCCAACTGGAAGAAGTTGGTGCGCACAGCCGCTTCGATCAGGTTGATGAAGCGGCGGAGAATGCGGTCGTCGTCGAGGCTGGTGACGGCCTGCAGCTGCTCCTCGATGGATGCGCGCAGCTTGGCCTCGCCCTCGGCGTTGCCCGCGTGGCGCGGGTCGAAGCGCGCGTAGAACAGCTTCACGATGTTCTTGGTGATCGCGGAATGACGCGCCAACGTATCGGCGAGATAATCCTGCGCATAGGCGACCTGGATCTGGCGCAGATAGCGCCCCAGGGTGCGCACCATCGCCACGTCGCGCCAGCCGAGGCCTGCTTCGAGCACGAGACGGTTGAAGCCGTCCGATTCCGCAAGGCCGCGGAACAAGGCGAGAAGCGCGGCCTCGATCAGCGTCTGGATCTCGTCGATCTCGATTGCGCCGCCTGTCGCACGTTCCAGCGCCATGTCATGGAGCCACACGCGGTCCATGCCGCTGACGCCGGTCGATATCACACGATAGGTTCGCTCGTTCACCACGCGGAAACCGAGGTTTTCAAGCAGCGGCACGCGATCGGAAAGCGGCAGCGCCGCGCCGCGGGAGAAGACCTTCAGGTTGACGCGCGTATCCTCGTCGCCGTCGCGGCGATAGAGGTCGACGGCACGGGGGCGCGCCTCGGAAAGCTGCTCCAGAAGCCCGATATCCGTGATCGCCTGCTCGGCGCCAAAGGCCTCGCGATAGGCCGCGCTGAAGGCATCGGCGTAGCGGGTGGCCAGCGTGCGTGCGCGGACGCCGCCGATGGTCTCGTCGAGTTGGTCGCGTAAGGAATCGCCCCAGGTGCGGACGATGGCGGAGATGCCTTTCTCCAGCGTGTCCTGGGCAACCTGCGGGGTCTGCCCCTCGTCGCGGCCGATGATGTAGTGGGTGCGCGCGAGCGGGCCTTCCGGATAAGCCGGATAGGAGGCCGACACACGGCCTTCATAGATGCCCGCGAGGAACTGGCCGATGCGCTGGCGCACGCTCGTGTCGTAGCGGTCCTTCGGCACGAAGACGAGAACCGAGACGAAACGGTCGAACTCGTCGGCGCGGGCGAGCGCGCGAACGCGCGGACGCTCCGACAGGTTCATGATGTCGATAGCAAACCCGTAGAGCGTTTCCTCGTCGATCTGGAACAGCTCGTCGCGCGGATAGCTCTCGAGAACGTTGAGAAGCGCGCGACTCGCATAGCTCGACGGATCGAACCCGGCGCGGGCCACGACCTTCGCCACCTTGTGGCGCAGATACGGCACTTCCGCCGTGGTGTTGGTATAGGCGCTCGACGTAAAGAGGCCGACGATGCGCAGCTCGCCCTGAAGCCTACCGTCCGCATCGAAGAGCTTGATCCCGACATAATCGAGATGCGCGCGGCGATGGACGCGGGATTTGACGTTGGCCTTGGTGATAATGAGCGCCTGGGGCTTTTCCAGGAAGGCGCGGATTTCGGGCGTCATCGCCACGAGCTCGCGGCCACGGCGCAGCACGCGCACGCTCGGGTCGCGAAGGAGACCCAGGCCCGAGCCTTCCACCGGATCGGCGGCGGCATCGTCCTTGGGCAGGCGATATTCACGAAGCCCCAGGAAAGTGAAGTTGTCGCGCGCGATCCAATCGAGGAACGCAATCGCCTCGCGCACCTCGTCGTCGGGTAGCGGCGGCGGGTTGAGGCGGTAGTTCTGCACGAGTTCCGTCACACGGGCGCGCATGCCCGGCCAGTCGTGCACGGCGAGCGACACATCCTTGTGGACGCGGCGCATAGCCTCGATCAGACGCTCGCGCGTTTCCGGATCGTCGATGCGAGGCAGGTGAACGTGAATGAAGCTCTCGCGCTTCACGCCGTGGCGGCCGGTGCCGGTGGCCTCGCCCATCAGGCGCACGAGACCGCCATTGGAATCGCGCTCCACAGCCAGGATCGGGTGCGCGACCAGATAAGGCTCGTAGCCCTGATCGACCAATTCAGCGAGGGTCGAGTCGAGCAGGAAAGGCATGTTGTCGTTGACGACTTCGAGAACCGTCACTTCCCGGCGGCGGCCTTCGCGCTCGACTTCCAGGTCGATGAGGCGGATATCCTCGCCTCCGCCCATGCGCGGGGATTTGAGATGTTCGTAGGCGGCGGCAGCCAGCTCCGCGAGGGCGGTGGGCGAATAGGCTGCGAGATCCTCAGGCGGCACGCGCCCGTAGAGATCGCGGACGAAGGTGGGCGGAATGGCTTTGTGCCCGGCTTCCAGAACCGCAACGGCCTCGGCCGTCAGTTCGCTTCCGCTGGTCGGCGTTTCCAGCTTCATGCGCGTATCCTCTTATGATCGTTTTATGATCGTTGCGGCAGGGTTGCCACAGAGTGACCGGGCACGCAACAAAACCCTCCGCTTCTGCACATGGCAGGGTTAAGTTTCTGCCCGTCCAGCAATTTTATGCCGCCTGAGCCTCGATGGACGACAGATTCGTATCACCCCAGTCTTTCAGCGCCAGGAGCACCGGCTCCAAACTCTCGCCCCGCGCGGACAGCGAATATTCGACTCGCGGCGGAACCTGCGCATAGACCACGCGAATGATGAGCCCGTCCGCCTCCAGCTCACGCAGCTGGTTGGTGAGCATGCGCTGGGTCACGCCGGGAATGAGGCGGCGCAGCTCGTTGAAGCGCAAGGTTCCACGCAGGAGCTTGTAGAGGATCACGATCTTCCATTTGCCGTCGATGAGGCTGAGCGTGCGCTCGACCGAACAACCGGTGCAGGATTGCTTCTTGAGAACACGAGGCATGGAGAATCCTTCACGGTATCCTTTTTGACACTATGTGCCGGAATTGTGCGTTCTTGCGATAGTATCGCCTATGCTCAACTATGTCTCCAGCAAAAAGGAGACAACCCATGCGCGCCGTCGGTTATCAGCAATCCCTGCCCATCGAGTCGGAAGCCTCCCTTCTGGATATCGAGCTGCCCCAACCGCAGCCCGGTCCGCGCGACCTTCTGGTGGAGATCAAGGCAGTTTCGGTGAACCCGGTCGATACCAAGGTGCGCAAGCGCGCTCAGGCGGAGCCCGGCGGCTACAAGATTCTGGGCTTCGACGCCTCAGGCATCGTCAAGGCCGTGGGCTCCGAGGTTTCTCTCTTCAAGCAAGGAGACGAAGTGTTCTATGCGGGCGCGATCACGCGCTCCGGCACCAATGCGGAGTTCCATGTGGTCGATGAGCGGATCGTGGGCAGGAAGCCGAAATCCCTGAGCTTCGAGGAAGCGGCTGCTATGCCGCTGACGACGCTGACCGCCTGGGAAACCCTGTTCGACCGCCTCGACATCAAGCGCCCGGTCAAAGGCGCCGCCAACGCCATCCTGATCGTCGGAGCAGCAGGCGGCGTCGGCTCCGTCGCGGTGCAGCTCGCGAGCAAGCTTACGGATGTGACGGTGATCGCGACCGCTTCGCGGCCGGAAACGCAGGAATGGGCCAAAAAACTCGGCGCACATCACGTGATCGACCACACCAAGCCGCTTGCCGCGCAGGTGGAAGCGTTAGGCATCGGCGCTCCCGCTTTCGTGTTCTCGATCACGCACACGGAGAACCATTTCGCCGAGATCGCCAAGACCATCGCTCCCCAGGGACGCTTCGCCCTCATCGACGATCCCAAGGATCCGCTCGATATCAGCCTTTTGAAAGGCAAGTCTGTTTCAATTCATTGGGAGTCGATGTTCACCCGCTCGACCTTCCAGACGGCGGATATGGAACGCCAGCACGAGATCCTGAACGAGGCATCGCGCCTCGTGGATGAAGGCACGATTAAAACGACGCTTGCGGATGTGCTGGGCCCGATCAGCGCCGCCAACTTGAAAAAGGCGCATGCCTTCATCGAAAGCAACCGCGCCAAGGGCAAAATCGTTCTGTCGGGTTTCTGAGACACGAAAAAGAAAGGCCGCCTGAAAGGCGGCCGATGTCTCGAGGTTTGGTGGCCCGGCTGTCCAGCAACTCAGAGGGCTGGGGGGCTGACGTGTCCAAGTCGATGGACGAGCCGGGCCGTCGAGGCAACTTGAGTATTTACGATATGCAGTAGGGCACCTTAGGGGCGCGAATGAGGCAGGAATAAGATTTGGGGAAATAGCGGTGGTTCATTTCACCGCCATGGCTTGATCCATTCTTTCACCGGACCCATCATCACATGAAGAGTGAACCAGCGATGGGAGTTTCCATGAGCGAAGGTGACATCGCAGAGCCGCTGCGCGGCGGCTCGAATCAGGGCTCGGCTCATATCGTGCCCTTCCCCGCCGCGCCGAAGCAGGTGTCTTTCGACCGTCTTGAGTTGCAGGCCATCTTGAATCTCTACGGCCGCATGGTGGCCGCCGGCGAATGGCGCGATTACGCGATCGATTTTACCCCCGACAAGGCCATCTTCTCGATCTACCGACGAACGTCCGAAATGCCCCTATATCGCATCGAGAAGGACCCCAAGCTCGCCAAGCGGCAGGGAGCCTATTCGGTCATCGTCTCCACGGGACTCATCCTCAAACGCGGCCACGAACTTGGTCGCGTTCTGCAGGTGCTCGACAAGCCGAAAGTCGTCTCGAACTAGAGCATCAGGCCGTGTGATGTTCTAGACGCCGGTCTCCTTCGGCATCCGCAGGAGCCAGAGAGTCGATGCGAGGGCGCCCAGCACGCCGATGAACAGGATCGGCCGGATGCCGACCCAATCGGCTGCACTTCCCGCCACCAGAGCGCCGACCAATCCCAAGCCTGCCGTCAGCAGATGAAACACGCCGCCTTCGCGTCCGCGCAAGGAATCGGGCGTTTCCATCTGGCGCACGGTGGAGACGGTGGTGAAGAAAACCACGGACAAAGCATCGCCCATGAGCTGCGATACGCACAGGAAAGCCACCGCCATCCAGAGCGGACCGTGCGCCAAGGGAATGAACGCGAGCATCACGCTGTAGGCGATGAGGATGCCGATCAGGAGCTGGCGCGGCGCGAAGCGGCGTCCTGCCCATCCGGCGAGCCTTGCGCCGATGACGGCGCTGATACCGCCGAGCGCGATGACGAAGCCGAGCACGCCCGGCGGAATGGCGAGATCGCGCACCGCGTAGAGCACATAGAGCGGCGCGAAGAACGACAGGCAAAACCCTAAGGTCGTCATGCACAAAGTCAGGGGCCGCAACACCGGATGGCTGAAGACGAAGCGCAGGCCTTCCTTGGTTTCGCGCCAGAGATCGGGCGCATGCTCGCCCGTGCTCACCGGAATTTCGGGACGTTTGATCGAGGAGAGGAAGAAGGCCGACCAGAGATAGGACAAGGCATCGAACAGGATGGCGAAAGGCGCGGTGAAAAACTGAATCGCAAGGCCTGCGAGCGCCGGCCCAACCACTTCGGCGGCGGCATCGGTCGTCGCAAGTTTCGCATTGCCGTCAAGCAATTGATCGCGCTCCACCACGCTCGGCAGATAGGCGTTGTCCGCCGTCTGGAAGAACATGGAAAACAGGGCGACGATCGTGGACACGCCGATCACATGGCCGATGGTGATCGCCTCGAACCATGCGAGCACCGGCAGCGTGGCAAGTGCGCCCGCGCGGGCGAGATCCGCCATGATGAGAATGCGCTTGCGCGAGGTGCGGTCGATCCAGGCGCCGACGAAGGGACTCACGATCACGCCCGGCAAAGCGCTGAGCGCCACGAGAAGGCCGAGGTCCATGGCCGAAGCACCGAGCGTCAACGCCGCGATGATCGGCAGGCCCTCGCGGGTAAAACGTGTACCGATGGCGGACAGGGTCTGGGCCGCCCACAGGCGCATGAAGTCGGGATTGTCCCAGAGACCGCCGCGCGGTCTGGCGATGATCGAAGCAAGCATGGATGAAACTATGGGATTGGGCGGGTCGGCGGCTCAGCGTTGCCGGGACCGAGGGAGCGCTGCATCAGCACCGTGGAGAGCCAGCGACCGTTCTTGTAGCCCACGCCCTTGAAAATGCCGACGAGATCGAAGCCGAGGCTGCGATGGAGCGCGATGGAGCCCTTCGAATCCTCATCGCCGATGACGGCGACCATGAGCCTGAAATCCCGTGCCTCGCATTCCTTGATGAGCGCTTCGAGCAGCATACGCCCGATCCCCTGCCCTTGGGCCGAGGGCGCGATATAGATCGAATCCTCGACGGTGGACCGATAAGCCGGCCTCGTGCGGTAGGCGCTTGCATAGGCGTAACCCAGGATCTCGCCGTCGCGCTCGGCGACGATGTAAGGATAGTCGCCTTCCAGGATCGCCGCGCGCCGACTCAGCATTTCCTCCTCAAGCGGAGGATCGAGTTCGAAGGACGCCGTGCCATGCAGCACCGCATGGGCATAGATCGCGGTGATAGTGGGAATATCGGCTTCCGTGGAGGGGCGCAGGGTCGGGCTCATGAGCGTGCTGTAAGACCAAGCCTAAACGTAAGCAATCGGCAAAAAGAAAAGCCCCGGCTTGGAGGCCGGGGCTTCAGTGAGCTTTCGCTCGAAGGTCCGTTACTCGTTGCGGTTGCCGAGCAGCGCAAGGAGGAACTGGAACATGTTGATGAAGTCCAGGTACAGCGTCAGCGCACCCATGATCGACATCTTGGCGGCGGCTTCGTTGTCGAAGTTGCCGTACAGGTACATCTCCTTCAGCTTCTGCGTATCGTAGGCGGTGAGGCCCGCGAAGATCAGAACGCCGATCACGGAGATGCCGAACTGAAGCATGCTCGACCCAACGAAGATGTTGACGATCGAGGCGAGGATCAGTCCGAACAGGCCCATGATCAGGAACGAGCCCATGCCCGACAGGCTGCGGCGGGTGGTGTAGCCCCACAGCGACAGCGCACCGAAGGAGGCTGCCGTGATGAAGAACACCTGCACGACGCTGCCGCCCGTGTAGCGGAGCAGAAGCGTCGAGAGCGAAGCGCCCATCACTGCAGCGAAGGCGAAGAACGTCATCCGTGCCGTCGCGGCCGACATGCGGTCGATACGGAACGAGAAGAAGAAGATGAAGGCCAGCGGTGCCAGCGCCACAACCCACATCAGGGGCGAGCCATACAGCGTCGCGCCGAACTGGGTCAGGTTTACGCCGCCCATACGGGCAACGGCCTGAGACGGATCGGTGGTCGTGGCCAGCATGTTGATGCCGAGCGCGACCAGGGCCGAGATGGCAAGGCCCAGGACCATGTTGTTGTAGACGCCGAGCATGAAGCTGCGCAGGCCCTGGTCGACCTGTGCCGCCGTCCGGGTAAAGCCGGTGCCATAAGCGGTTTGATTCTGCTCATACGGTTGCATCGGAGCCCTTTCTCGCGGTGTCCCGTGTGTTCCCTCGAAAGGCTGAACGTCAGCCCTCGGTCGCCACTATACCACGGCGACGTAGGAAATATGAGGGGAGGCTCGGGGCTTCGCAAGAGGTAACGCCAAGCTTCAACTTTTTGTGAAAAGAATTTTGTGGGGAGCACCCTAGAGCTGCTCCCCACTATCCTTCCGCCGTTCCTCTATAACGCCGGGCCGAAGCCAGGCGATCAAAGGTTTCTCAAGTATTGCGCGGGCTTTTGACTTAAGATCCGCCAGGTTCCCATCAGGCCGAGGCCCACCGTGACCAATACGGCCAAGGCACAGGCCACCAGGGCGCCCGATAGATCTAAGCTAAAGCTTAAGTTCATGATCCTGGTCACGATAAAATAGGACGCAATACCCCCAGTGAGCAGCCCGAACGCGGCGGATACCAGACCGAGAAGCCCGTATTCCAGGGCATAGGCCGAAATCAGCCGGGCGCGGGTGGCCCCCAGCGTCTTCAGCACCACCGCATCGTAGAGGCGCGCCCTGTGGCCCGCCGCGAGCGCGCCCGCCAGAACCAGAAGGCTTGCGATCAGCGCAATCGAGCTGGCCCCACGGATTGCCATGACGAGTTGCGAGACCACGTCATTCACCGCCTCCAGCGCGTCCTTCACCCGCACGCTCGACACCATGGGATAGGTCTGGGCGGCGCTGCGCAGGATCTTGGCATCGGTCGCGGCATCCGACCCGTTGGGGAAGGTGACGGTGGCGAGATGGGTGTGCGGCGCGCCGGCGAAGGTGTTGGGCGAGAACACCATCACGAAGTTGATGCCGAGCGAGCGCCACTCGATCTCGCGCAAATTCGCGATGGTCGCCGTGATGTTGCGGCCGAGCACGTTGACGGTGATGTCGTCGCCGATCTTCAGCCCCAAGCCTTCTGCGATCTTGCCGTCGAAGGAGACGAGCGGTTTGCCGCGATAATCCTCCGGCCACCACTCGCCCTGCACGAGCTTCGAGCCTTCGGGCGGCGTCTTGGCATAGGTGATGCCGCGGTCGCCCTCCAGCACCCAGGAGATGTCCTCGGGAGCTTTCACCTCGGAGACAGGCCGCCCACCGAGCGTCACGAGACGCCCGCGCATCATCGGCACGCGCTCGATATGCGCGTCGCCGGCCTGGCTTTTCAGGAATCCCTCGAACGCATCCGCCTGCTGGTTCGGGATGTCGAGGAAGAAGAAGCTCGGGGCTTTCTGCGGCAGGCTCTGGGTGAGCTGCTTCGTCAGGTTCGAGTCGATGAGCGCGAGCGTCACGAGAAGCGTGATGCCGAGGCCCAGCGACAACACGAGCGACGGCGTGAGCGCGCCGGGCCGGTGAATGTTGGCGAGCGCCAGGCGCGGAGCCGTGCGGCGCGGACGCGGCAGGCGGCGGGCAAGCGCCATGATGCCCAAGGCCACGATGCGCAGAAGCACGAAGGAGCCCGCGGCAGCCGCCACGAACATCAGCGCGATGCGCTGGTCGTAAGCCGCGATGACGGCAAGCGTCACCAGTGACACGACGGACACGCCCAACGCCACGAGATAGCGCTTGCGCGGCCAGCGCCGTTCTGGATCGATCTGATCGCGAAAGAGCCCCGACACCGGCACGTCATGCGCGCGGCCCAACGGCGCGAGCGCGAAGACGAGCGCGGTAAGCACGCCGTAGAGCAACGCAATGCCGAGTTCCTGAAACGCGAGGACCGGCTGGATCGGGATCGGCAGGAGATGACCGAATGCGCCCGTGATGACGAACGGCAGAGCCGCACCGACCATGAGACCGACGCCGATACCCAAGGCCGCGATCAGCAGCACCTGCGTGAGATAGAGCAGCACCACCTGCCCCCCCGGCGCGCCGAGGCTTTTGAGCGTCGCGATGGAGGCGCGCTTGCGGTCCACGAAACCGCGCACCGCATTGGCGACGCCGACGCCGCCGACGAGCAGCGCGGTGAGGCCCACCAGCGTGAGAAACTGCGTGAAGCGCTCGATATTCTTGGCAAAGCGTGGATCGGCATTGAGGCGCGAGCGGATGCGCCAGCCTGCCTCCGGCAGAGCGCGGTTCACCTCCGCCTCGACCTGCGCCAATCCCTCTTCCGTATTCAAGGCGGTCGGCAGAGTGAGTCGGTAGGTCCAGCGCACGAGGCTTCCGGGCTGCACAAGGCCGGTGGCCTTCAGCGCATCCTGCGAGATCAGAAGACGCGGGCCGAAGCCGATCCCGTCGGCGATCTGGTCGGGCTCGGTCACGAGGCTTGCGCGCAGTTCCACATTCGCGCCACCCACCGTCACCCGGTCGCCCACTTTCAGGTCGAGACGCGCGAGCAGCGCCGGATCGACCACTGCGCCGAAGGCGCCGTTGCGCTCGGCGAAGAGATCGGCGGGCGGCAATTGCGGATCGGTCTCCAGCGTGCCGACATTGGGATAGCCGCCATCGACGGCCTTCATCTCCACAAGGCCAGAGCCTTTCTCGCCCGCCACCGCCATGGCGCGCATGGAGGCGATGATGTTCACCTGTCCTTTCGCGTCGAGGAAGGCGCGTTCAGGCGCGCTCGCCTCGCGCTGGATGAGCGAGAACGCCATGTCGCCGCCGAGGATCCGGCGGCCTTCGCGGGAAATGCCTTCAGTCAGCGCACGTGACAGCGAGGAGACGCTCGCAATCGCCGCGACACCGAGCGCGATGCAGGCGAGGAAGATGCCGAAACCTTTCAGGCCGCCGCGCAGTTCGCGGAATGCGAGGCGAAGGAGGAGCGGAAGCTTCGAATCGGAGACGGGACGCCGCTGCGGCGTGGTGAGGGTACCGTGCATGGAACCGCTCCCTTAAGCCACGGCCGAGGCCGCATCGGCCTCTACCTGACCGGAGCGCAAGCGCACCGTGCGGTCGCAGAGACGAGCGAGGTTGAGATCGTGAGTCACGAGCACGAGGGTCGCGCCGCGGTCGCGCTTCAGGGCAAAGAGCAGGTCGACGATGGATTGGCCTGTATTCTCGTCGAGGTTGCCGGTGGGCTCGTCGGCCACCAGGATCGCCGGGTTCGGCACGATGGCGCGGGCAATCGCCACGCGCTGCTGCTCGCCGCCGGAGAGCTGGGCCGGATAATGGTGCAGGCGAGATCCTAAGCCCACGGCCTGCAATTCGGCCTCGGCGCGCTCAAAGGCGTCGTCCTCGCCGGCCAACTCCAGGGGAAGCGCCACGTTCTCCAACGCCGTCATGGTCGGCACGAGGTGGAAGGACTGGAACACGATGCCGATGCGCCGGCCTCGAAACCGGGCGAGCGCATCCTCATCGAGCCCCGAAAGATCGGTGCCGTCGACAACCACCTTGCCCGAATCGGGGCGCTCCAGCCCTGCCATGGTCATGAGCAGGGTGGACTTGCCCGAGCCTGAAGGACCGACCAGTCCCACCGCCTCGCCCTTGTCGACGCCGAGCGATATCCCTTTGAGAATATGCACCCGCGCGGCCCCACGTCCGAGACTCAAATCGACATCGTGAAGCGCAATGGCCTTGTCCTTCATGCCCATACATCCGATCTGTTGGAGACTGAAAAGCTGAACGTTGTTTAGTCCGGCATAGATGGGAAGCCTATCGATGAAGCGCCAATCCGGCCCATTCATGACGATCATTTTTGCGTGTGCACTCGCCTTGACCGCTGCCTTCGCCCCCTCCTCCGCAGCCCTCGCTCAAGACAAGACCCTGAAGCTGGTGGCCCTCGGCGACAGCCTGACGGCAGGCTACAACCTGCCCGAGGCGGCGGCCTTCCCGGTGGTGCTGGAGAAGGCGCTCAAGGCCAAGGGATACAAGGTGGAGATCGCCAATGCGGGCGTCTCTGGCGACACCTCATCCGGAGGCCTAGACCGCCTCGACTGGTCGATTCCCGACGGCACGGATGGCGTCATCGTGGAGCTTGGGGCCAACGACATGCTGCGCGGCCTCGACCCCGCCGGCACCCGCAAGAACATCGAGACCATCGTGGAGCGCCTGAAGGCCCGCAATATCCCCGTGATGCTCGCCGGCATGTATGCCTCCCGCAACCTGGGCGAGGCCTATATCCAGAAATTCGACACCATCTATTCCGACATTGCGAAGAAGCACGACCTTGTGCTCTATCCCTTCTTCCTCGACGGGATTGCCGGCGAGCGTTCTCTCAACCTGCCCGACGGCCTGCACCCGACGGCAAAGGGCGTGGAGACCATCGTCGAACGCATTCTACCCTCAGTCGAGAGCTTTCTCGCCCGTCTGACCCAGCGCTGAAGCCTTTTTCGGCGCCATTCGAATCTTCCTTAAACGCGGCGGCCTTGAACCGCTGCGAGGAGCCTTAAGATGCAATATCGCCGCCTTGGCCGCACCGATCTCAATGTCAGCCTCATCTGCCTCGGCACCATGACCTGGGGCCAGCAGAACACCGAGGCCGAGGGCCATGAGCAGATGGATTATGCCCTCGACCAGGGCATCAATTTCTTCGACACCGCCGAGCTTTATTCGATTCCGCCCAAGGCCGAGACGCAAGGCTCCACGGAAAAGATCATCGGCTCCTGGTTCAAGTCCCGGGCCAACCGCGACAAGGTGATTCTGGCCACCAAGGTGGTGGGCCGTTCCGAGAACACCTGGTTCCGCGACGACGGCTCCAAGGCGGAGCTCTCGCGCAAGCAGATCGAGGAGGCGGTGAATAAGAGCCTGAAGAGGCTCCAGACCGATTATATCGACCTCTACCAGATCCACTGGCCCGACCGCCCGATGCAATGGGGCTCGAACCCCACGATCTACAAGCACCAGGAAGCCGATTCGCACCCGATCTCCGAGACGGTCGAGATCATGACGGACCTCGTGAAGGCCGGAAAGATCCGCCATTTCGGCCTCTCCAACGAGAGCGCCTGGGGCACGATGACATTCCTCAAGCACGCGGAGGCCAAGGGCTTGGCGCGAGCGCAGTCGGTGCAGAACGCCTATAACCTTCTGAACCGCACCTACGAGGTGGCGCTCGCCGAAGTCAGCATGCGCGAGAATGTGAGCCTGCTCGCCTATTCGCCGCTGGCTCAAGGCTATCTGACGGGCAAGTATCTCGACGGCGCCCGTCCTGCGGGCACCCGCACGACGCTCTTCGGCCGCGGCCAGCGTTATGAGAACCCGACGGCGGAAGCGGCGATCAAGAAATACATCGCGCTCGCCAAGGAGTTCGGCCTCGATCCGGCCCAGATGGCGCTGGCTTACGTGAATTCGCGCCCCTTCACGACGTCGAACATCATCGGCGCGACCTCGATGGAGCAGCTGAAGACGGACATCGCCTCCATCAATGTCACGATCACGCCGGAGCTGGAAAAGCGCATCGACGCGATCCATGTCGAACACTGCAACCCCTGCCCTTAATCGACAGCGTCATCCCGGACGAAGCGCTGGAACACCTCTCCCCGGTGGGGAGAGGTCGAGAGGAGCGAGGGTGAGGGGGTGAGACCTTTTCCGGAAAGACCTATAACCCCTCACCCGGACCTCTGGTCCGACCTCTCCCTCAGGGAGAGGTGAAACAGCGCCATACTCGTCATGCGATCCCGGGTTCTGCTCCGCAGCCCCGGGATGACCACCAAGGATCAGCCGGAACCAAAGCCGGCTGTCCATCGTCTGAATTAACAAGCGTAAGCGAAGCTCGGGAGGTGCCGCATGCCACGTCTGTTCACCGGCATCGAGATCCCAGCCGAGATCGGCCTAGCCCTTTCCGCCTATCGTGGCGGATTGCCGGGCGCGCGCTGGATCGACCCTGAGAATTATCACATCACCTTGCGCTTTATTGGCGACATCGATGCGCGCACGGCCGACGACGTGGCCTCGATCCTCGGCGATTCCCGCTGGCGCGAGCCCATCGACGTCACCATCGAGGGGCTCGACACCTTCGGCGGATCGAAACCCCGCGCGGTCTTCGCCCGCACCTCCGGCAACGGCGAACTCAACGATCTTCAAGCCGAACAGGAGCGCATGATGCGCCAGATCGGGCTGCCACCCGAAGGGCGTAAGTTCACGCCGCATGTGACGCTGGCACGGTTGAAGAACGTCTCGCCCATCGATGTCGCGGATTACATGGCAACCCGGGGCCATTTCCCGAAGCTCACCTTCACCGCGCATCGCTTCGTGCTCTATTCGTCGAAGGCCTCCACCGGTGGCGGGCCCTATGTGATCGAGGCGGCCTATCCTCTTAGCTAGCTCGACGGCCAAGCGACGAGCCGCTACATCACAAGATCATGTCAGACCTGATTTTTCTCACCCACCCAGAGGTCGTGATCGATCCGCTCGTTCCCGTTCCCCACTGGCCCTTGAACGAGACAGGCCGCAGGCGAATGCAGGATTTCGCAAAAGTGTTCTCCGGCATCCGCCTGTCCTCGATCCATGCCAGCACCGAGCAGAAGGCCATGGACGGCGCCGCCATTGTCGCGGACCGGTTCGGGATGTCCTATCGCACTCACGAGGACCTTGGCGAGAACGACCGTTCATCCACGGGCTATATCGCGCCGCCGGAATTCTGGGAGGTGGTGCAGGAATTCTTCGCCAAGCCCCACGAGAGCATTCGCGGCTGGGAGCGCGCCATCGATGCGCAGGCCCGCATCGTCACGGCCGTGAAGCGGATCGCTTCGGAGGAAACCGGCAACACCCTCATCGTCGCCCATGGCGGCGTCGGCTGCCTGCTCATGGCGCATCTGCAGCAGGTGGAGATCGGTAAAGAAAGCAGGCCGCAGCACTCGGGCGGCGGCTGTTTCTTCGTCATGGACCGGGAGAATCTCGCGATCCGCCAGGATTGGCGCGCCATCGAGGAGGCCTCCTTCGAGAGCTCCAGGACTTGAAACATGGCGCGGGCGCTTCATCACTAAGCAAGCCCTTTTTGAGGAAAAGAACCCGCCCATGCCCCGCTTGACCGACACCGAACGCCAGGAACTTCTCTCCGCCCTTGACGGCTGGACGCTTGTCGAAGGCCGGGACGCCATTCACAAGCGCTACGTGTTCGACGATTTCAACGCCGCCTTCGGCTGGATGACCCGCGTCGCGCTGGTGGCCGAGCCCATGAACCATCACCCGGAATGGTTCAACGTCTACAACAAGGTGGACGTGACGCTCTCCACCCATGATGCCAAGGGCCTTACGCGTCGTGACGTGGAACTGGCGCAGCGCATGGACCAGTTGGCCGCCGGCGTGACGAAAAAAGGCTGATGCCATGGTGGATCGTCTTACGGGCGGATGCGCCTGCGGTCGGCTGACATATACAGTGCAAGGCCAGCCCAATCGCGTGGGCCTGTGCCATTGCATGACCTGCCGCAAAGAGACCGGCAGCGTTTTCAACGCCTTTGCGATCTTTCCTGCGGATCAGGTGACCGTCTCAGGTGAAAGCAAGGTCTGGGAGACCACTCCCGGAAGCCAGCGCCGCTTCTGCCCCACCTGCGGTTCGCTGGTGTTCTATTCGGACAGCAGCGACGAGATCGAGATCATGCTCGGCAGCTTCGATCAGACAGATCTCTTCAAGCCGACCTACGAAGCCTGGACCAAGCGCCGCGAATCCTGGCTCTGCACCCCGGACCTCATCAGTTATCCTGAGAACCGGGGTGAGAGAACCTCTTAAAAATTATTTCGGCTGCATGCGCAAAGCGCCGTCGAGGCGGATGCCTTCGCCGTTGAGCATGTCGCTTTCGAGAATGCTTTTGACGAGCTGCGCATATTCCTCGGGCCGCCCGAGACGCGATGGGAACGGTACGCTGGCTTCCAGCGACTTGCGGTAATCCTCCGCGATGCCCTCAAAAAGCGGCGTATAGAAGAGGCCCGGCATGATCGTCATCACGCGGATGCCGAAGCCCGCGAGATCGCGCGCCACCGGCAGCGTCAATGCCAGCACGCCGCCCTTGGAGGCGGAATAGGCGGCCTGTCCGATCTGTCCATCCTGCGCCGCCACCGACGAGGTGTTGACGATGACGCCGCGCCCGCCGTCCGGCGTTACCGGCTCGAGCGCAGCCATGGCGGCGGCGCATTTCGAGATCATCGCATAGGTGCCGATGAGATTGATCTCCACCGTCTTGCGGAAGCTCGCGAGATCGTGCGCGATCAGCTCGCCCGTTTCACGCTTCTTCGTCACGGTGCGGCGGCCGGGCGCGACGCCCGCGCAGTTGACGAGGATGCGCTCGACGCCGTTCGCCTCGCGCGCCTTCACCAGGCCCCCATCGATGGAAGCCTCATCCGTCACGTCGACTTTTGCGAACAGGCCGCCGATGTCGCGGGCAACCGTCTCGCCGCGCTCGGCGTTCATGTCGAAGATGGCGACCTTCGAACCCTGTGCGGCGAGCATGCGCGCGGTGGCCTCGCCGAGGCCCGAGGCGCCTCCCGTGACGATGGCTGCCATCATTTTGTCGAGCTTCATGTCTTCTCTCCTCTTGAGGGTGCGTGCAAGCGATCCTTACATGAGTGGATACAGACATTGTCGAAGGAGCAACAGAGCATGAGCGAGCCTTTCATCAAGCCTTTCACCAAGGCCGAGATGGACGCCATGCGCGCGGCCACCCGTGACGAGGAAGGCTTGAAGCAGCGCTTCTGGGACAAGCTGAAGCGGGTCGCGGGAAAGATTCCCTTCGCCGAGGATCTCGTGGCCGCCTTCTATTGCGCGACCGACTCCAAGACGCCGAGCCGCGTAAAGTTGATCCTGCTCGGCGCCATCGCCTATTTCGTGTTCCCGATGGATGCCGTGAGCGACTTCCTGCCCCTGCTCGGATTCGCGGACGATGCCGCTGTGCTGGCTGCTGCCATCACCCAGGTCGCAGGTTCCATTACGGAAGAACACAGGTCTAAGGCCCGGGAAACCCTAGGGGAATTTTCAGCAAGGCAGGCTTAAGCGGCTTCGAAGTTATAAGATTATATTCAGAACAAAGAATATAGACTTATTGCAACATTATAGTTTTTCATTTACATAAGGCTTGTTCATCAGAAGTCATTTCAATTCCTCCCATTTGAACAACGAACACTTTTGAGAATAGTAAACTCGACGGGCCGCTTCTGCGGCCCTTTTATTTTGTCCTGGCGGGTTCTTTCTGAATGAAACACCAGGAATATAATCTGGTGTTCTTTTTAAGTTCGATCTTCTGCTTCGACCGAACAGCCTAGACTATACGTTATATATTTACGTCAATATTCCGTGCACTTATGGTCAAGCCTCGAACCTTCGCCGTTATGAAGCGAAGCACAGCAGAAATATAAGGGGCGCTCTCTATGGCGACGTATAACGCACTCACTAACGCTTTCACTCTTGAAGCGAGCGAAGAAAACTTCGCGCTTCCCGCGTTCATACCAAGCACGACGACGCCTTTGCCGCCGAATGCTGCAATTTATGGAAACGCGCTCGCCAACAAGCTTACGGGCGATGCCACGAATAACCTGATCGATGGCGGCGGTGGGGATGACATCATCTACGTGGGCTCTGGTGGCAACGACGACATCAGGGGCGGGGAAGGTAACGACTGGGTCGATTACAGCTCCGCAACCGTCAGGATCGTGCTGTCTCTTGAGACAGGCCGCGGTTGGGACGGGGCCTTGGGTGATACCTTCTCGGGCATCGAGAATATCAGGGGCTCAGCGAAGGACGACGATCTGCACGGCAACGACGCCAATAACTATCTCGAAGGCCTTGATGGCCACGACGCCCTCTGGGGCGGAGGCGGTAACGACACCTTGGAGGGCGGCCTCGGCGACGATTACTTCAGGGGTGGCACGGGCAACGACCTATTGATCGGCGGCCTCGGGAACGATTTCTATTTCATCGACAGCCTTGGGGACATCGTGATCGAGACCGCCGACGGCGGCACGAGGGATCAGGTCGTCACGTCCATCGACATCGATCTGTCGAAGGTCTCCGAGCATGTGGAATGGATGAGCACCCTGGGCGAAGGCGCCCTGACTCTCATCGGCAACGCGCACAACAACATCATCACGGGTAATACCAATACCAACACGCTGGTCGGCGGAGCAGGTAACGATACCCTCAACGGCAGCTTCGGAGCCGACCGCATGGAGGGCGGCACCGGCAACGACGTTTATTACGTCGATCACGTGAATGACAAAGTGATCGAAGCTTCCTCTGGAGGCAAAGCCGACACTGTTCGTGCCTTCATCAATTACACTCTCGCCGACAACGTGGAGAATCTCGAAGCCGGCGGAGCAGGCCAGCAAACCCTGACCGGCAACAAGCTCAACAATGCCATCAGGGGCGGCTTTCTCGTGGACAAGCTCTATGGCGGGGCCGGCAACGATACGCTCGACGGAGGAAGCGGCAACGACGTGCTCCATGGCGGGACGGGCAAGGACTCGTTCTTTTTCAGCCAGCCTCTGAGCAAGGGCAAGAATGTCGACACGATCAAGGACTTCTCGGTGAAGGACGACACGATCCGTCTGGAGAATGCGGTCTTCACCAAGCTCACCAAGACCGGCCAGCTCAACAAGGGGTTCTTCACCATCGGTTCGAAGGCCAAGGACAAGAACGACTATCTTGTCTACGACAACAAGAAGGGCGTGCTTTACTACGACGCCGACGGATCGGGCAAAGGCAAGGCGGTCGAGTTCGCCAAGATCGGCAAAGGCTTGAAGATGACCTATGCGGATTTCTTCATCGTCTGACGTGTCATTCATCGAATATCAAAGGGCCGCTCTGCGGCCCTTTTTCTTGGGCATGAGGATCACGGCTTACCTACTGCCGCGTTTCGACGCATCGCCAGGAACCGCCACCGGGTCTACGGGGGTGGTGAAGACTTATTAACCATCCCCTCGTATTGTCCGCCCTCATGACGACAGCATCTTTCCAGCGCGGCTTTGCCGCGGGCATCCTTTCCGCCCTTCTCGTTATCGGAACCGGGCCTGCAGCCCTGGCCCAGAGTCAGCGCTCAACGGCGCAGAAGCCTGCCGCGGCCAAGCCCGCGAAACCCGCGCCTGCCAAGCCTGCGCCTGCCGCGACCGGCAGGGCCGCACCGGCCGCAAAGCCAGCCGCAGCTGCGGCGGGAGCGGCAACGGCTGCAAGACCGGCCCAGGCCGCCACCGGCCCAGGCGGCGCATCCCTCGTCAGCTCGTTCGGCGATTGGGGCGTCTATACGGCCCAGACCGGCCGCTCGAAGATCTGCTATGCCCTGAGCCAGCCTCAGGACCGTCTGCCCAAGGATCTGAACCGCGATCCGGCCTATCTCTTCGTGTCCTTCCGCCCGGCGGAGAACGTGCGGAACGAGGTTGCCCTCGTGCTCGGCTTCACAGCCAAGGAGAATGGCCCCGCCAGCGCCGCCATCGGCAGCACCTCTTATGCCCTTATTACCAAGGCCTCCAATGCCTGGCTGAAGAATCCGGCCGAGGAAGGGCAGGCCATCGCCACCATGGCGAAAGGCCAAGCCGTGCTGGTAAAGACCCAGTCCGCGCGAGGGTCGAACCTGACAGACCGCTATTCCCTGAACGGTTTCAGCAAGGCCCTGGAGCAGGCCCGCAAGGAATGCGGAGTCTAAGCGCCCTCCCCTTGCAAACCGCGCCACGAATAAGCACTTTCCGGGTCTCGCGCCCGGAATTTTGCTTTTCAAGGCTCACGGTTTCGGCGCAATCGTGTTATAAGGCACGCCAAATCCCAACAACGAGGCTCGAGATTTCCCATGGCGACGGTGCTCGACATCGCCAAGCGTAACCCCAATGCGGCACCCGTTGCCGTCAGCGATGCCGCGCGCGCGGCCGGTGCCAACGCTTTGTCCATCGAAAAGACCGCGGAGCTAAACGTGGTCGCAGGCGCTGCCCCCGGTGGCGCATCGCTTGTCGGCCTTACCCGCGACCAGCTGAAGGATTCGCTCGCCGCCATCGGCGTGCCCGAGCGCGAGCACAAGATGCGCGTGGCGCAGCTTTGGCACTGGATCTATTTCCGCGGCGCCAAAGACTTTTCCGAGATGACCAATGTGGGCAAGGAGCTGCGCGCCAAGCTGGCTGACGCCTATACGCTCGCCCGCCCGCAGGTGATCTCCGAGCAGGTCTCCAAGGACGGTACCCGCAAGTGGTTGATCCGCATGGCCTCCACCGGCCCCCTCGACAAGGGCGCGGAGATCGAGTGCGTCTACATCCCCGAGACGGATCGCGGCACGCTCTGCGTGTCGAGCCAGGTCGGCTGCACGCTCACCTGTTCCTTCTGCCACACGGGCACCCAGCGCCTCGTGCGCAACCTGACCTCGGCGGAAATCGTGGCGCAGCTCATCGTGGCGCGCGACATGATCGGCGACTGGCCCGACGCCACGCCGCCGGAAGGCGCTTTCGTTCCCAACGACGGCGGACGTTTCGTGTCCAACATCGTGTTCATGGGCATGGGCGAGCCGCTCTACAATCCGGATGACGTGATCGCCGCCATCGACGTCATGTCGGACGGCGAGGGTCTGACCCTCTCGCGCCGCCGCATCACCGTCTCCACGTCCGGCGTCGTGCCGCAGATGGAGCGCCTTGGTGCTGAAGCGAACACCATGCTGGCGATCTCGCTTCACGCCGTGCGCGATGACCTGCGCGACGTGCTGGTGCCGATCAACCGCAAATATGACATCAAGCAGTTGCTCGATGCCTGCCGCGCCTATCCCGGCCTGTCGAACGCGCGCCGCATCACGTTCGAATACGTGATGCTGAAAGGCGTGAACGACTCGGATGCCGATGCGCGCGAGCTCGTGCGTCTGCTCAAGGGTATCCCGGCGAAGATCAACCTGATCCCGTTCAACCCCTGGCCCGGCTCGAAATACGAGTGCTCGGACTGGGAGCGCATCGAGCGCTTCTCCGAGATCGTCTATCGCGCAGGCTACGCCTCGCCCGTGCGCACCCCGCGCGGCCGCGACATCCTCGCAGCCTGCGGCCAGCTCAAGAGCGAGACGGAAAAGCTGCGCGCCCGCGCCCGCATGATGGCCGAGCAAGGCATCGGGGCCGAAGGCGTCTATGCGGTGGGGAACGGGGAGTGAGCCTTAGAAGGCCGCTCTATTCAGCACCAGTATTGTTCCATTGTTGCAATGCCTATAGTGTGTCTGCCGATACACTATAGGAAATCGGTAATGGAACGGATTGTGGCGGGGGTGATTACAGCCAGCCTTTTGGCACCGTTTGTATTCGCCCTTTTCATCCTGCTTCTTGTCGTCACATTCGTCCATGATTTCCCGTTCGAGCTAGAACTCCTGTATGGCGTGCTCTTTGTCAGCCTTGGGGCTCTGATCGAATATGGCTTCGTGCTTTTCCCAGCATCAGCGGTCATCGCCTATGGCCTCTACCGCTTCGGCATCCGTTCACCCTGGCCTCCTATCTTCTGCGGGGCAGCCTTAGGCCCCACCCTGACGTTGCTCATGTCCCCCCACATTCTCGGGATTGAGTGGATTTCCCTTCTCGCGATTTTGCCGGGCGCCATATGCGGATGGATCTACTGGCGCATCGCTTTGTATCGAACAGCCCGCTCAACCATGGTCGAAGAGCGATGACGCGTCAGATTCTCGGGATCCTCGCAGCGTCCGTTGCTGCACCTTATCTTGGCGCGGTCAGCCTGGGCATTTCCATCGCCTTGAGCGCCCCAGCGATGCCGTCGCTTGATGGGATCGCCAAATTCTTCATCGGCATTGCATTTATTGGCACATTCGGCCTCGTTCTTTACGGGCTGCCGGTTCTAGGCGTCGCCATCATCGCAGCATTGATCCTCTACGCCCTCGACGCGCGTTCGATCATGGCAGCCGCCATTCCCGCATCGATCATCGGCGCATGCTTTGGAATCCTGCTGACGGCTCCGAATTTTGACGATTGGCCACTCATTCCAGGCTGTTTCATCTCCGGCTTTATCTGCGGCTGGATTTATTGGCGGATTGCCTTGCAATGCAAAGCCTCATCGGGCGAGCTGCTTGTTTAAGGTTATGTTCTGATCTCTACGCGGGCAATTGTCATGGCAAATCGCGTCATGTAACTCAGTTACGGCGAACGAACTCTTCGGCCTGAAGGACCCCATGTCATGATCCGCTCTCTTCTCGTTGCCGCTTTCCTGAGCGTGTCAGCCGTGGCCCACGCCCAAGCCCCCAATGCAGCACAGCAGCAGGCGGACGCAGCCGCGCTTCAAGCCGTCACCGGCAAAATGAACGCCTATGTGGCGCTGATGAACCGGACGATGCGGGCGAGTGAATCCATTGCGCGCTACAAGAGCTGGGTCGACATGGACAAGGGCCCCGTGAACACGAACCGGGCTTTCGGCCTCTACCAACTCTACGATGTGACAAAGCTCGTCGCGGACGCATCGAAGGCTCTCAATACGGAGCCGAAGCTTGCGGATCTCGATGCCAGCATGAAGGCCTATATCGAGGCCTATTCGCAGCTTGCGCCCATCGTCGACGAGGCCAACACCTATTACGAGCGCAAGGATTATCTCGACGACAATCTGGCGCGCGGAAAGCAGATCCACACGCGGCTCGTGCCGGCTGCCGCGGCCTTTCTGGCGGCCCGCGAGAAGGTGGAGCAGGCCTTCCAGGTCGAGCAGACGAAACTCGCTCAGAAAGAGCTTGCCGCCATCGAGCAGAGCGAGGGCAGGAAGGCCAATTGGCATCGCACCAACCTGATGCTGGCAGCCCAGCGCATCATCGACCGCATGCCGAGCAACGAGGCCCCCGTCGTCGATGTCGCCGCCTTCGAGGCCAATGTGAGCCTGTTTGCCACCGCCTCCAAGGATTTCGACGATTACAGGAAGTCCGATCCGGAAGCTCTCAAGAGCCTCGAGGGTCCGGTGCAATCCTTCCTGGCCGCGTCACGCGAGTTTCGCGACGCGATCAAGCCCGTAAAGGGCGATGTCCGCCGGGGCGGAGGCCAGAAGCTTCAATCGGTCGTCAACGCCTATAACGCGTTGGTCGGCACCGCCAACAACCTGGCCAACTGACGAGAGAGCTTCCGCGGATGCGGCCCGCAGCACGATCGTGCTGCGTCAGGCACGCGACCCAAGGTGAAGGACACACATGAAACGCCCCATCACCGGCATACTCGCGGCCTCCGCGGCAGCGCCTTACTTAGGGACGCTCTCTCTCCTGATTCAAGGCGTGTTCGGATCTTCGCATTCCTCACATTCATTGTACGCGCCGGACATTATCGAGGGTTTCATCCTGGTGCTGACGTTCGGCTCTCTCGGCCTGCTTATTTATGGTCTGCCTCTTATCCTCGCGTTCTCCATCGCCGCCTTGATCCTGCATGCCATCAAGGCCGAAAGGTCTGCCCTCCCCGTCTGCCTGGGTTCGCTCATAGGTTTGTGCTTCGGGGCCTTTTTCGCGGCGTCCGATATGCAGGATGAATGGCCGCTTTTCTTGGGCTGCTTTGTTTCAGGCGCTATCTGCGGCTGGATCTATTGGCGCATCGCCTTGCGCAAACAAGCAGATGATGCCGATCTTCTTCATCAGAAGGCGATGTAAGGGATGGCGCGTCAGCTTTTGGCTATCTTCGCAACGAGTCTTGCATGCGCCTACATCATCCAGCTCTTTGACATCGCCGCTTCGGGAGGCTTCCAAATCAATGTCTTCAAGACTCTTATCGAAATCTTGGTATTAGGCACGGTCATTTACCTTCACTTCTTCATCCCACTTCTTCTGCTGTCTGTGCTGCTGGTCCTCTTCCTGGCTTTCCTGAGATGCCATTCAATGCACTGCAGCTTCTTTGGAGGAGGCCTCTTCGGATTTTCTCTTGTAAGCGGGCTTGTCCTCGCCGGTATCGAGCAGGGATGGGAACTTCCACCATTAGGGGGCTTGTGCGGGGCTGTTTGTGGTTGGGTTTATTGGTTGATAGCAACAGGAGGACGTCCGCAAACTCCTACCCTATAATACCTCCATGATCCGCTGGCTTCTCCTGATCCCCTTCGCGCTTCTCATCGCCATCGGCATGAGCAGCCTGTTCTTCTTTCTCGCCTCCCTGATCGATCCGCTCATGGCGACGCTGACGGGCGAGACGCTGTTCGTGGGATTCTGGAACCTCGTGGATGCGGTGTTCTCGTCCGACGATCCCGGCCCCATCGTCGCGGAGGCCATGCTGAGCGTGGGGCGCATCATGTTCACGCTGCTCGTGCTGCCGCCTCTGGTGATCGCTGTGATCAGCGAGGTTTTGAAGATGCGCAGTCTCATCTGGTATGCGCTCGCCACCGGCGTGCTCACCGCCTCAGTGCCGTGGATCTTGCGCGGCGCGACGCGTGTGGCCAACCCCGCTGAGCTGCATGTAAGCGCGATCCTCGGCCTCACCGGTACGGTGTCGGGCTTCGTCTATTGGGCCATCGCGGGCAGAGATGCGGGCGGACGTTCGCACTCTATCTCGCAGACGCCGTCAGGATCTTGAGCGCGAAGGCGCCGAACAGACCAGCGAAGGAATAATCGATTCCCCGCATCACCTTCGGATGGTTACGGAGGAGCGCGATCATCTTTTCCGCACCCAGGATCATGATGGCGCCCATGGGTCCCGTGAACGCGATGAAGTAGAGGCCCAGGAACAGCAGCTTGTCGGCGGCATGCGGATCGCTCGCATCGACGAATTGCGGCAGAAAGGTCACGAAGAACAGGACGATCTTCGGGTTCGTGAGATTGATGCCGACGCCCATGAAAAAGGTCTTCCAGAACGAGACCTCGACGCGGCCTTCGTCCTTCAGGGAAAGCGCAGAGCCATGGCGCACGGCGTCAAAAGCCATCCACAGAAGATAGAGCGCACCGACAACCTTGAGGATCGTGAAGGCCGTGACGGAGGCGGCCAGCAGGGCGGAAAGGCCCAAGGCCGCGAGCAGCGTATGGACGACGCTTCCCGCCATGGCACCCGTCATGGAAGCCATGCCCGCCTTTCGTCCGCCCGACATGGTTTTGGCCAGAAACAGGCTCATATCCGGTCCAGGCGTGATAAAAAGCACGAAGCAGGCGAGCGAATAAGTCAGCAGAATGCTTGAGCTAGGCAGGAAATCCATGGGTTTTACCTCGGAATCGGCAGCCGGATCATGCCCCAATCCCCTGTTCGCGGCCAGCCGAAAACGTCTTGTTGAAGCGCGCGTATTGCCCCATTTGTTGAACCCGACCACGGTCTTGAAACAAAGCTTCGCGAGAAAGACAGACATGAAGGCTTCGCCCCTGCGCACACGCATCCGCATCGCCCTGACCGGAATGGCGCTGGCCCTCGGCCTGTCCGCCTGCGGGATCAACAATGTGCCGACCCTCGAAGAGCAAGCCAAAGCTGCGTGGAGCGAGGTGCAGAACCAGTACCAGCGCCGCACCGACCTCATTCCCAACCTCGTCGAGACCGTGAAGGGCTTTGCCCAGCAGGAGCGCGAGGTTCTGACCCAGGTTGTCGAAGCCCGCGCCAAGGCCACGCAGATCCAGGTGGACGCCTCCACCGTCACCGACCCGGAAAAGTTCCGACAGTTCCAGGAAGCGCAAGGCCAGCTCTCCGGCGCGCTGGGCCGCCTGCTCGCCACCGTCGAGCGCTATCCCGAGCTGAAGTCCAACGCCAACTTCCTGGCGCTGCAATCGCAGCTCGAGGGCACCGAGAATCGCATCGCGGTGGCGCGGCGCGACTACATTTCTTCCGTGCAGGCCTACAACACGGAGCTGCGCACCATTCCGGGCCGCTGGATCGCCGCCATCGTCTATCCGGACGCCAAGCCCATGGAGACCTTCACGGCCACCGCCGGCTCCGACAGGCCGCCGGAAGTGAAGTTCTAAGGGAATGACGAGGGCAGGCTTCTTTGCCTCCATTCATGGAGAACGGATGCGGCTGAACCACGTTGCTGCACTTCTGCTTTCGCTCTTCCTCATCGTTTCACCGTTCGCAGCTCTCGCCCAAACTTTCCCTCCCCTCACCGGCCGCGTGGTCGATCAGGCGAACATTCTGAAGGCTGAGGACCGCGCCGCGATTGAGACCAAGCTCAAAGCCTACGAGGACAAGACCTCCGATCAGGTCGTGGTCGCGACCGTTTCATCGTTGGAGGGCACGAGCATCGAGGATTATGCCAACCGGCTCTTCCGCACCTGGCAGCTCGGGCAGAAGAAGAACAACAACGGCGCGCTGCTGCTGGTCGCCCCCAATGACCGCAAGGTGCGCATCGAGGTCGGCTATGGGTTGGAGGGCGCGCTCACCGATGCGCTCTCGAAGGTTATCATCACCACGGCGATCGCCCCGCAATTCCAGAAGGGAAATTTCGCGGGCGGCATTGATGCGGGCGTGGACGCCATCCTCTCGATCCTCACGGGCGACGCGGAACAATGGCAGCGACGCGCTGAGGTGCGGGAGGATCCCTCCTCCACCATGGATACGATCATCACGCTCCTGATCATCGGCTTCATCCTGTTCCAGCTGTTTCGCGCCATGCGCGGGAAGCAGCCGGGCGTTCGGGGCCGGCGCGGCTCAAGTCCCTGGATCATCACGACCGGCAGCGGCTGGTCCGGCGGGGGTGGAGGCTGGTCGGGCGGCTCGGGCGGCGGAGGCTTTTCGGGCGGCGGCGGCTCGTCGGGCGGCGGCGGGGCTTCGGGGAGCTGGTAGATGATTTCAGAACAGGAAAAGCACCGGCTCTCGCAGGCCATTCATGAGGCGGAGAAAGGCACCTCCGGCGAGATCGTCGTAGTAGTGGCGCGCCAGGCGAACGAATACCGCGCGATTCCCGCGCTGTTCGCCCTGTTCGTGGCACTCATCACGGCATGGCCGCTGATCTGGTTCACGGATCTCGGCCCCTCGCGGATTTTCCTGATCCAGCTCATCGTGGCCGTGGCGCTCAACGTCGTTCTCGCCTGGCCTGCCGTTCATCTCGCTCTCATCCCGCCCAGCATCAAACGGGCGCGGGCGCATGAGGCGGCCTTACGGGAATTCGCGAGCCACGGGCTGTCTCGCACGCAAGGGCGGACCGGCGTTCTGATCTATGTGGCAGCCGCTGAACATTATGCCGAGATCATCGCCGATATCGGCATCGCGGACCGTGCAGGCCCAGGTGTGTGGGAAGCCATTATCGGCGAGCTGATCGCGGCGATCCGCCAGGACAGGCCAGGCGACGGGCTCCTTCAGGCCGTGCAGCGCGCAGGCGCCATCCTCGCCGAGCACGCACCGCCGCAGGCGCACGACACGAACGAGCTGCCGAACAAGGTGGTGATTCTCTAGGGTTTAGAGCCCCGGACCCTTCGCGGCGCCCAGGATCACGCTGGGTTTGTCGTCCTGCGCGGTCTGGAGCAGCACCACATAGCCGTCCGCGCCGCCGCGGGCCGTCTCGGCGGGCACCTCGAAGCGGGCGGAGCCGCCATTCCATTCGCCGATGCGCTTCAAGCCGCGCACCACATTGGCATAGGTGACGGTCCGACCCTTGTTCTCGCCGCGCTCGATGGGCACGGTCTGCGAGCGCAGAACGGGGAGCACCCACACGAGGGCCTCCCGCCGAGCGGGCTCGGCGATCTCCTTCACGGAAACGGTAACCGTGCCGTTCTCTTCGCTCACATTGACATCAACAGGAAGGGTCGAGCGGCCCTTCAGGGTCATCTGGATCGCATTCTCGATCTGAGCGCGGTCGGAGCCGATGCAGGATTTCTTGCCGTTCACGATCATCTGAGGCGTGAAGACCTGGCGGTCACTGCGGGCGTGGGCGTAATCCTTCTGCCGGGCCGTGAATTCGGTATGGGCCAGGGTGTCCTTCCAGCCGAGATAATCCCAGTAGTTCACCGGAAAGGAGAGCGCCACGATATCGTGCTTCTGGGCATACTCGACCAGCAGCGCGTCCGCAGGCGGGCAGTTGGAGCAGCCTTGGCTGGTGAACAGCTCCACGACCGCCCGGGGAGGCTCCGCGAGAGCAGGCTGGAGGAGAGCGGCCAGACCGGCGGCCACCAGTGCAATTTTCAGTCGTGACACCATGATGCCCGGCATGAAACACCAAGCCCGGCTCAAGGGGAACTCACTTTACCTTGAACTTCGCCTTCGACTTTGGCTGGAACCCGCCAGCGGCGGTGCATCCATAGCCACTGCTCGGGGTTCTCTCGCACCCATTCCTCCACCACCGAGGTCATGGCCTGCATGGCGCCCTGCACGTTGATCTGCCCGTCGGGGTCGCGCGGCAGGTCGAGGGGCGGCGTCAGCTGCAGGCGGAAGCGATGGTTCGGCAACCGGATCACGCGCACGCCATGGACCGGACAGTCGAAATTGCGGGCGAATTTGCCGAGGATTGGGTTCACGAGCGCCTTGCGTCCCATAAAATCCACCAGCACGCCGCGGGTGAAGTGCTGGTCGATAAGCATGCCGAGATGCCCGCCCTTTTCCAGCGCCCCTTGCATGGCGAAGGCCGCGCCCTGGCGGGCTGCTTCCAGGTTGCCCATGGTTTCGCTGCGGATCTCGTGAATCACCCGCGCGATGGCCGGATCGTTGGGCGCGCGAAACACTGCCGTGGTATCGAGGCCGAAGCGCGCCGCGCAGATGGCAGGCAGCTCCCAATTCGCCAGATGGGCGGAAAAGACGAGGCCCGGCTTGCCATCGTCGCGAAGCGCGAGGAAATGCTCGATGCCGTCGACTTCCGTGCGGCCGGGCACGGTGCTGTCGGGGTCGAAATCGAACAGATTGCTTAAGTGAGGATATTCCCCGCCCGTGCGGCCGAGATTGTCCCAGGCTGCCATCGCGAGCGCCTTCACCTCGGCCTCGGACTTCTCAGGATAGGCGGCGCGGATATTGGCGAGCGCCGTCTTATGCGCCTTGAGCAAGGGCCCAAAAGTGCGGGCGAGGCCTGCACCGAAGGCTCCCGAGCGCTCCGGGCCGAGGGCCCGCGAGAAGGCGAACACGCCGCGCACGACGCCGACCATCACCGTCTCGGTGAGACGTGAAAGAAGGCTGCGGGGGCGGTTGGAGGGCTGCACGTTGAGGAGTTCCGAATGGAGAAAAGGAAAAAGGCTGCCCGCGTGTTTTCCGCGAGGAGCCCGTTTCGTCAAGATCTATGGTTGCAGGGCGGCCTGTACCAGGGGGCGGCAGAGGATCAGAAGGTCACGATGACCTTGCCGAAGACCTTGCGGCCTTCCAGACGCTCTAGACCCTTCTGGAAGTCGTCGAGCGGGAACACCGAGTCGATCACCGGGATCATGCCCTGAGCCATCTTCTCCAGGGACTGCGCGATATTCTCGATCCGGCAGCCGAAGGAGCCGAAGATCCGGTATTGCTGCTGGAAGAGCTGCATCAGGTTCATGGTGGTGGAGACGCCCGAGGTGGAACCGCAGGTCACGAGCCGCCCACCGCGCTTGAGGCACAGCAAGCTGCCGTTCCAGGTCTCCGCGCCCACATGCTCGAACACCACGTCGACGCCCTTGCGCTTGGTGAGCATGCGCACCTCGCCCTCGAAGCGCTCCTTGCGGTAGTTGATTACGTAATCCGCGCCGAGGGCCTTCGCCTTCTCGCCCTTCTCGTCGTCGCCCACGGTCGTATAGACCGTGCAGCCGATGGCCTTGGCCATCTTGATCGCCGCCGTGCCGATGCCGGAGCCGCCCGCATGGACGAGGATCGACTCGCCGGGCTCCAACTTGGCGTTGTCGAACAGCATGTGCTGCACCGTGCCGAAGCCGATGGGTGCGCATGCGGCCTGCTCGAATGAGACACCCTTCGGCACCGGGATCACGAGGCGCTCGGGGCGGTTGATCAGCTCTCGGGCGAAGCCGTCGATATGGAAGCCCATGATGCCCTTGACGTTCTCGCAGAGATTGTCCCAGCCCTTCCGGCAGGCGCTGCAATGGCCGCAGGTCTCGGCGCCGTACATGGTCACCGGATCGCCCACCTTGAACCGGGACACGCCCTCGCCCACCGCCGCGATCTCGCCAGCCGCCTCCACGCCCACAGCTTGAGGCATCTTGCGCTTGGCGAACGCCATGCCGCGAAAGCCCCAGACATCGAGGTAGTTCAGCCCCAGCGCCTTGACCCGTACCTGCACCTCGCCGGCGGCGGGCGGCGGCGGGGCCTCCATCTCGGTGATGCGAGTGTCACGGTCGCCGAAAAGCTGAAGGGAGCGCATGGACAACAATCCTGGTCGGCGTTGCGGCCAGCATAAGACGCGGCGGCAACGGAGAAATCTGTTTCCGGCGGCTTAAAGGGCGAGCGGGGGAATGGCAAGGTCCAGCGCTATTTCCAAGGGTCATCCCGGACGGCGCTGCCGATCCGGGATCGTTTTCAGGACGAAGCGCCATTCTTGTCCTGCGATCCCGGGTTCTGCTTCGCAGCCCCGGGATGACGCTTGGGGTTTTACCGATGCACGCCCAGCATCGAGGTCAGGCCGCCGTCGATGGGAAGCACCGCGCCGGTGATGTAGGCGGCGGGCTCGGACAGAAGAAACGCCGCGAGGCCTGCGATCTCTTCCGGCTTCGCGAAGCGCCCTGAGGGAATCTGCTTTTCCATGTTCTCGCGATAGGCCGCGTAAGGGGCCATCATGTCCGTGTCGATGAAGCCCGGCGCGATCACGTTGACGGTGACGTTGCGCTTTCCGGTCTCGACGGCGAGCGTGCGGCAATAGGAGATGAGCGCGCCCTTGGAGGCCGCATAGGCTGCGTTACCGGGATTGCCCTGAAGCGCGGCGACCGAGCCGATGGCGACGATGCGGCCCGCCTTGGCGCGGATCATGCCGCGCATGAGCGACTTGGCGATGCGCGTCAGCGACCAGAAATTCACCTGCATGGCGGCTTCAGCCTTGTCCTGCTGCATCATCGCGGCGAGCGCATCGTAGGGCTGACCCGCATTGTGAATGAGCCCGAAGAAGCTCTCTCCCTCCAGCATCTCGCAGAAGGATTCGAGCGCCGCCTTGTCGGCGAGATCCACCTCATGCGCCTTGATGATGCGGCCGGGATTGGCCTGCATCAACTCATCGGCGAGGGCTTTTGCAGCGTCACCGGACGAGCGATAGGTGAAATCCACGTCATGGCCTGCGGCCACGAGAGCCCGGACGATTGCCGCGCCGACGCCCTTGCCGCCGCCCGTCACCAAAACGCGTGTCATGTTTTAAGCCCCCTTGGGCTCGGCCCCGAAGACGAGGCAGGTGTTCTGGCCGCCGAAACCGAAGGAATTCGAAAGCACGTATTTCACATTCGCATCGCGCGCGACGTTCGGCACCACATCGAGCGGGATCGCGGGATCAGGCACCTGGTAGTTGATCGTCGGCGGAATGCGGCCCGTCGAGAGTGTGAGCAGCGACATCACGGCCTCCACCGCGCCTGCGGCGGTGAGCGTGTGGCCGATCATCGACTTGTTCGACGAGATCGGAAGACGTGCCATGCGCTCGCCGAGCACGGCGGTGCAGCTCATGGCTTCCATCTTGTCGTTCTCAGGCGTCGAAGTGCCGTGCGCGTTGATGTAGTCGATGTCGTCGGGCGTTACGCCTGCATCGTCGAGCGCCTGCTTGAGCGCCGCAATCGCGGGTGAACCATCCGGCGAGGAGCGCGTACGATGGAAGTTGTCGCCCTTCTCGCCGCAACCGAGAACGTAACCGAGGATCTTTGCGCCGCGCGCCTTCGCGCTCTCGGCATTTTCGAGCACGAGGGCAGCACCGCCCTCGCCCATCACGAAACCGTCGCGGTTCTTCGAGAACGGCTTCGATGCGCCTTCCGGATTCTCATTCTGCGTCGAGAGCGCGGAGAGCAGCGAGAAGCGGATGAGCGATTCCGGATTTACCGAACCGTCGGTGCCGATGCAGAGCGCGGCATCCGTCTCGCCGCGGCGGATCGCCTCGACGCCGAGCTGGATGGCGGTGGCGCCCGACGAGCAGGCGGTGGAGAGAGAAATCGGCGAGCCCTTCGTGCCGAACTTGTCGGCAACGCGATCAGCAACCGTGCCGAAGATGAAAAGATCGTGCCACTTCTTGAACTCGCCGGTGGCCGCGGCCTTCAGCAAATCTTTGTAAGTGACATCTCCATCTTGACCAGAGGCCTTGGCGAGCGCTTCGCGCTGCGGCCATTCCATCTCGACGGGCGGAACGGCGATGAAGAGTGCGCCGGGAAATTCAGTTTGCGCAAGACCCGACTGGCCGACGGCTTCTTCAGCGGCCATCATCGCCAGACGCTCGGAGAGCATCGGCGCGCAGAAGGGCTCCACGTCGATGAAGTCGATGGTGCCTGCAATCGTGGTGCGCAGGCCTTCCGTCGGGAAGCGGTTGATGCGGTGAATGCCGGACTTGCCTGCCGTCAGCGCGGCCCAGGTAGCATCCTTGCCCTGCCCGAGGGAGGTGACCACGCCCATGCCGGTGACGGCCACGAGCGGACGGCCCTGTTTGTCGCGAAGCGCCATGCCGTTCTCCTTCAAGCCTTGGTGACGCGCAATGCGCCTTCGCCGCGCCAGTGTCCGACGGACGTCACGAGTGCATCCGACGCCTTGCCGGTCGCGATCAGACCCGCTGCCAGCGCAACGCCTGCAGGCGCCTGCGCTTCCATGGCATGGCCGATCACGTCGCCGGTCGCATGCACCGCAGCACCGGGAGCTATGTCCTTCAGCGCGGCCTGTTCTTCTTCCGTGATGCCCTTCACGCCGGTGGCGCCGGAAATCACGACGTCGGGCTTGGCACCGAGCTGCTTGGACAGATTGTGGAGCGACTGCTCGACGCTGCCGGGCTCGCGGCGCGAACGATCGGAGGCAATGCCTGCAAGCGCAGCCAGCGGCTTCGCGCCGCGCTTCTCCGCATGCTCGCGGGATTCGAGCACGAGGAAGCAGGCGGCCGAGCCGAGGATCATGCCGCCTTCAGGTCCGCGCGACCACACCGGTGCATACGGCTTCTTCCAGAGGAAGCTGCCCATTTCGTAGATCAAGAGAACGTCGGGGCGTTCTGCGTTGTAAGCGCCGCCCACGAGGAAGATGTCGTCCTGGCCGGAAGCGATGCGCTCTTTCGCGATGCGGATCGCGTCGACGCCGCTCGATTCCTCGCCCATGAAAGTGCGCGAGCCGCCCGTAACGCCGTGCACGATGGAGATGTTGCCCGCGAGCAGGTTGGAGAGCTGCGCGAGGAAGAGCGTGGGGCGCAGATCGCCCATCAGCCGCTCGTTGAGGAACACGCCCGGATTTTCGGCGCCGCGCAGGCCCGTGAGGATCTGCCCGTCGACCGCGTAATCGCGCTCGCCGCCGCCCGCCGAGACGATGAGCTGCATGCGGCCCTTCAGGTCCGCATCTTCCTTCGCGCCAGCTGAATCAAGGGCAAGGCCCGCCGCATAGCAGCCGAGCTTCTGCCAGGCTTCCATCTGCCGCTGATCGGATTTCTTCGGGATTTGACGGTCCCATTCGAGGGCTGCGACCGGATGGACCGGGAACGGCGCGAAAGTCTCGGAATCCGTGTTCGGGGTGCCCGAGAGCGCGGAGAGATGCACGTCCAGCCCCTCTCCCGCACAGGAGACGATGCCGATACCGGTGATGACGACGTCACGCATTGAGCGCCTCCTCCAGGCCGATGCGCTTGGCTTGCGCGCGCATCTGACCGTCCATGCCTTCCGGGAAGGGCATGATCCTGAACCTGAGCTCAGCATCGCAGATCGGCTTGCCCTCGGCCAGGATCTTGGCCTTCGTCACCGCATAGCCCGAGCCTTCGTGCTCCAGCTGCGCCTGGACGGTCAGCACCGTGCCGGGGCCCACGAAGGTGCGGAAGCGCGCCTTGTCGACGGCCATGAGGAACGGCATGTGGGTGAAGCCCATGAGGCCCAGCACGAGATAGCCGGAAGCCTGGGCCATGGTCTCGGTGAGAAGGACGCCGGGGACGAGGGGATGGCCGGGGAAATGGCCCTCGAAGACGGGGCTTTCCTGGGGCACGGTGGAGGTCACCTCGATCCGCTTCGCATCGCGGTCGAGCAGCACCACCCGGTCGATCATTTCAAAGTATTCGAGGCGCATCCCGGTCCTGGTCCGTATCGCTTCCGGCGGGTGGGACAGGAAAAGGAATCCATGAGGCGGGGCTCTTGAATGGATCGCCTCTCCGGACAGGCTTATCGAGCCTGCCCGCCGGGTAAGTTGTTGTTTTTAGGCCTGCTTGGCGGCCACGAGCGCATCGATGCGCGCCACAAGGTTCTTGAGAACGAAGTATTCCTCGGCCGGAGCCTTGCCCTCGTTCACTTCCTGGGTCCACTGCTCGAGGGGCAGCTTGATCCCGAAGGCCTTGTCGATGGCAAACGCGATATCGAGGAAAGCGAGCGAGTCGATGCCCAGATCCTCGATGGCATGGCTCTCGGGGGTGATCTGGTCGCGCGGGATGTCGGCGGTCTCGGAAATGATGCCGGCGACGGTCTCGAAGGTGGACGACATGCGCCGCTCTCCTGAATGGCTTGAGTCTTGACGATTCCGCTGCCGCCGGACCGTATCGGGCCCAGATCCAGCCGCTCTTCTCGTCAAGGAGGGTTGAATTGGAACGCTCCCCTTACACGACAGGGACCTCAGCGGCAACCGATTGGTTACATTTCCGTGACTTGAGCGCCCCGTAACTCACCTGAACCTACGGCAAAGGTTAAGAGGCAGGCGATTGATTCTTCGGCCTCCATGGTGAATAAGAGCCCGCCTTAAGTCGTTGAGGGCTTAAGGCTACTGCCCCGGATTTAAGTTTTCAGACTGGACCCACGTGCTCAACAGGTTCCGCAAGCCTGCCATCCGCCGTGCCCGCCGCATGGCCCGCATCGCCCGATGGAACAAGCCCATCGAGGGAACGCTCGGCCGCCTGCGCGCCTGGGCCAACATGCTGCTGGTCGATCACGGGGTCTTCCGGCTCATCTACCTGAACAAGCACCGGGTGTCCGAGCGGCTCTGGCGCACAGCCCAGCCTGCCCCGCACCAAATCGAGACGCTCGCCAAACAGGGCGTACGCACCATCGTCAACCTGCGCGGCGGGCGAGAGCACGGCTCCTGGCAGCTCCAGAAGGAAACCTGCGAGCGGCTCGGCATCCACCTGACCGAATTCGTGGTGCGCTCCCGTGGCGCCCCGGACCGCAAGACCCTGCTGAAGGCCAAGGAGTTCTTCGAGGGCGTGGAATACCCGGCGGTGATGCACTGCAAATCGGGCGCGGACCGGGCGGGCTTCATGGCCGCGCTCTACCTCATCGTCCATGAGGGCGAGAGCGTGGACGAAGCCCAAAAGCAGCTCCACATGCGCTATGGCCATTTCCGCTTCTCGAAGACCGGCATCCTGGATGCCTTCTTCGACATGTACCGCCGCGAGGGCGAGGCCAAGGGCATGCCCTTCCTGACCTGGCTCGAGACCACCTACGATTCCAAGAGGCTGGAGCAGGAATTCCGTCCCGGCTTCTGGTCGAATCTTCTGGTCGACCGGGTTATGCGGCGGGAGTAGTGGTTTTTTCACTCAAACGATTCTTTCGCCTTGTGATCTTGTGAGGGAAGGAGTTTGTTGCCTCTGCAACATTGAAGCAGGGGCTAATCCATGATCATCGTGAGGCGCTTTGAGGAAAGCGATGCGGACAATCTTGCCGCGCTCATGATGGAAATGGTGGAGTTCTACAGCAGACCACTTGCCGTCCAAGGCTCTGTGAGGGACGACATCGTCAAGCAAGCCAAGAACGTCCATATTCTCGTCGCGCTAGCTAACGATCAAGTGGCTGCCTTTGCGACTTATGGCTTTCTCTATCCGGTGGCGGGGCTAAGATCCTTCGCCTATCTTCAGCAGATCTATGTCGGATCGTCGTTCCGACGCCTTGGCCTTGCAAAGCAACTCATGGCTTTTGTCGCCCGTGACTGCCGCGACAAAGGGTGCACTTGGATGGAGTGGAACACAGGTATCCACAACACAGCGGCCCGCACCTTCTATGAAGGCTTGGGTGCAAAGGGCTCCGAGAAGATCGCCTTTGAACTCGAAGGGGCAGAGCTGAACAAGCTCGCCGATATGATCGACTAGCCTGAAGCCTCACTCGCGAGGATTGAAGCTCCGCCATCATCGATCAAGATGAAGCAGCCAGATCAACCTGACTATCGTCCGACAGCTGCAGCCGGTGCAGACGCGCATAGGCTCCCGCCTTCGCGATCAACGCATCGTGCGATCCCATTTCCACGATACGGCCTGCTTCCATCACCACGATCGTGTCCGCGTCGCGCACCGTCGAGAGACGATGGGCGATCACCAGCGTCGTACGGCCTTTCATCAACTTGCGGATTGCATCCTGCACCAAGCGCTCGGATTCCGAATCGAGGGCGCTCGTCGCCTCATCCAGCAGCAGGATCGGCGCGTTTTTCAGGAAAGCACGGGCCAGCGACACACGCTGGCGCTCGCCGCCCGACAAGCGTCCGCCAGCGGGACCGACAACCGTGTCGTAGCCTTCCGGCTGCTTCATGATGAAATCGTGTGCGGCAGCGGCTTTCGCGGCCTCCACGATCTCCTCGTCCGTCGCGCCTGGACGGCCGAAGGCGATGTTGGCGCGGATCGTGTCGTCGAAGAGCACCACGTCCTGGCTCACCACCGCGATGGCCTGGCGCAGGCTTGCCAGCGTCACGTCGCGGATGTCCTGCCCGTCGATCAGGATCGCGCCGCCGGTCACGTCGTAGAGGCGTGGCACGAGGGAGAGCAGCGTCGACTTGCCCGAACCGGAGCGTCCTACCAATGCCGTCGTGCGGCCTGCTTCGGCCACGAGATCAATGTGGCTCACCGCCGCGCCGTCGCCGTTATAGGAGAAGGTGAGATCGGCAAAACGCACCTCGCCGCCTTTGAGCACAAGCGGCTTGGCATCGGGCTTGTCCTGGATGCGCGGCTTTTCATCCATGATGGCGAAGGTGCGCTGCAAGGCAGCCGCCGCTTCCTGCACGATGGCATGGAGATTGCCGAGCGCGCGGATAGGCTGGGCTGCGAGCAGCAACGCGCTGACGAAGCCCGTGAAATCGCCCACCGTGCTGTTCTGCGAGAGAATGCGCTGGCCGATCAGCACCAGCACGGCGGCGACCGCGATGCCGCCGCCCACTTCGAGCAGCGGATCGAGCCGCCCGCGCGCATTCGCGCCCTTCATGCGAAGCCTGCGGATCTCGTCGAAGGTGCTCGCGGCCTTGGCCTTGAGGTAGCCCTCCAGCCGGTAGGTCTTGGCGATGCGCGTGCCGGCGAGACTTTCGGTGATGAGGCCCGCCATCTGTCCGGTCTGCTCCTGCATGGAGGAGGCGACGCGGCGCAGCTTGCGGCCGATCTTTTCGACCGGATAGGCGAAGAACGGCACGGTGATACCCGCCACCAGCGCCATCATCGGATCGATCCAGATCATCGCCGCCACCAACGCGATCACGGTGGTGATCTCACGCAGGAACACGGTGGAGAGGCGGGTCAGCGCCTCCTTGATAAAGGTAAAGTCGGTGGTGAAGCGCTGCGTCAAAGCTGCCGGGCTCTCGCGCCCGATCTGGGCGAGATCGGCCTCGATCAGATGGCCGTAGAGCCTGGTCTGCATGTCGGCCTCGATGCGCGTCACCACCTTGTTGGTGAGAACGGTGAGTGCCAGCAGCGAAAAACCCTTCACGGAAGTGACCGCGATCACGAAGAGCGGTGCGAGGTAGATCGCCGTCACGTCCTTCGTATCGAAGGCGTCGAACGCCGCCTTGATGAGCACTGGATAAAGTCCCGTCGCGCCCGCCACCAGGACCACGAGCACGAGCACGGCCAGCAGCGTCCTGGCATGCGGACGCATCCAGTCGCGCCAGAGGCGCTCGATCAGGGGAATGGTGTCGCCTGTGAAAAGGCTTTTGCGGGCCATGACGTGCCTGAAACTCTTTTAATGTTGGGCCGCGAGTTACCACGCAAGGCCCGCCAGCGGCAAACTTTTCCACCCGATCGGGCTGTGATCGGCCCCGTTCTGTCGCTTCTCGAGAGACTTAAGCCCTCTCTCGACAGGTTCAGGATTCTATGGCTGAGTTCGCTCCAATAGAGAGAAAACAACCATGTCGCTCGAAACCTGGCTCGCCTTTACCGCCGCTGCCGCCGTGCTGCTCGTGATTCCGGGGCCGACCATCCTGCTGGTCGTGTCCTATGCGCTCGGCCAGGGCTGGCGCACGGCCCTGCCTATGGCGATTGGCGTCGCTCTCGGCGATTTCACGGCCATGATCCTGTCGCTGGTAGGCCTTGGCGCGCTTCTTGCGGCATCGGCGACGGTCTTCACGATCCTCAAATGGGTCGGGGCCGCCTATATCGTCTGGCTCGGCATCAAGCTCTGGCGCGCGGGCGGCTCGCTCGACGTCACACCCCGCAAGGATGCCGCATCGGCTCTAAAAATGCTCGGCCATGCCTGGCTCGTGACGGCGCTCAATCCGAAAGGCCTCGTCTTCTTCGTGGCCTTCCTGCCGCAATTCATCGACCCGAAGCTTCCCTTCCTGCCGCAGGTGAGCGTGTGCGCCGCGACTTTCCTGGTGCTGGCCTTCGCGAATGTTCTCACCTATGCGCTGATCGCCTCGCGGGCACGGGATACCATCCGTAACCCGCGCACCATCGGCCTCATCAACAAGGCCGGCGGCAGCCTGCTGATCGGCGCAGGCGTCGCCACCGTGGCGCTGAAGGCAGGGCAGGCTTAAAGCTCACCCTCACACCGCCTTCAGATACCGCATGGGTTTGCCGGGAGCGATCATCTCGGCAGCGGCGATGATGCCTTGCGCGTCGATGCCGAAATGGCGGTAGAGGTCCTTGATCGTGCCGGTCTGGCCGAAATGCTCCACACCCAGCGAACGGGTGCGGTGGCCCATGACGGAGCCCATCCAGGCAAGGGTCGCCGGATGGCCGTCGATCACCGTCACCAGCCCGCAATGGGGCGGCACCTCGCCGAGCAGGCGTTCCACATGGCTTCTCGCGTGAACGAGCCCACGCTCGCGGGCGCGCTGCGCCGCCGTCCAGCCGGCATTGAGGCGATCCGCCGAGGTGATGGCGAGAAGGCCGATATCACGGCGATCCTCAGCCATGAGACCCACGGCCTCGATGGCTTCCGGTGCGACCGCGCCCGTATAGGCAACGACCACCTGAGCATTGGGCCCAGGCTTTCGCAGCCAATAGGCACCCGCCATGATCTCGTCGGCCAGCTCCGAACCCATCTCGCGTTGCGGCTGTTCCAGGCTGCGGGTTGAAAGACGCAGGTAAACCGAGCCGCCGGTCTCGTCGCGCAGCCATGTTTTCTCGTTCGGCTCGCCCTCGCCGTTGCGCTGCATGTAGTCGAAAGCCCAGCGCATGATGACGGCAAGCTCATCGACGAAGGCAGGCTCGAACGACGCTAATCCATCCTGCGCTAGGCCGACAAGCGGCGTGCCGATGGATTGATGCGCACCGCCTTCCGGCGCCAGCGTCACGCCAGACGGCGTTGCGACGATCATGAAGCGCGCGTCCTGATAGCAGGCGTAATTGAGCGCATCCGCGCCGCGATAGATGAAAGGATCGTAGAGCGTGCCGATAGGCAGCAACCGCTCGCCGAAGATCGAATGTGAAAGGCCTAAAGCAGAGAGCACGATGAAGAGGTTCATCTCCGCGATGCCGAGTTCGAGATGCTGGCCCGTCGGTGAGAATTCCCAATTGAAGGTCGAAGGAATCCGCTCCTTTTTGAAGGTATCGACCATGCTGTTGCGCGCGAACAATCCGCGCCGGTTCACCCAGGCACCGAGATTGGTCGAGACCGTCACGTCCGGCGCGGTCGTCACGATTCGATCCGCGAGCTGTTGATCGGAACGCGCGAGTTCATTGAGGATGAAGCCGAAGCCCTGCTGCGTGGACATCGCCGGATTGGCCGGGAACGACAGCTTCTCCGGAACCGGCACGGTTGGTGCCGAGTAGCGACGACGGCCCTTCTGCACGAAGGGCACCTTCTTCAGGAAAGTCTCAAGTTCGTTCTGCGCAATTTTCACGCCCTCGAACTTGTCCCATTCATGACCCGTGCGCACGCCTTGAGTGGCGCGCCACGCCTCCATCTGCGTCGGCGTCAGAAGGCCTGAATGGTTGTCCTTGTGTCCAGCCAACGGCAGACCGAAGCCCTTGATGGTATAGGCGATGAAGCAGACTGACCTGTCGTGCTGGCGCGCCTTCTCGAAGGCGTCGAGCAGGCTGGGCATGTCATGCCCGCCGAGATTCGACATGAGCCGCGCCAGCTCTTCATCGGTGCGCTTCTCGATGAGGCGCGTGACGGGGCCCTGATCGCCGAGATCGTCGAGCAGGCGCTTGCGCCACGCCGCACCGCCCTGGAAGGTCAACACGGAATAGAGCTGGTTCGGGCAGGTATCGATCCAAGCGCGCAGCTTCTCGCCGCCGGGCTCGGCGAAGGCCTCCTGCATGAGCGATCCGTATTTCAGGATCACCACCTCCCAGCCGAAATTGCGGAACAGAGCTTCGAAGCGCTCCCACAAGCCTTCGCGAATGACGGCGTCGAGGCTCTGGCGGTTGTAATCGACGATCCACCACGTATTGCGCACGCCGTGCTTCCAGCCCTCGAGCAGTGCCTCGAAGATGTTGCCCTCGTCCATCTCCGCATCGCCCACGAGCGAGATCATGCGGCCTTCCGGCAGATCCTTCGCCCAGCCATGGGCCTTCACGTAATCCTGCACGAGGCTTGAAAACAGCGTCTGCGCGACGCCGAGGCCCACCGAGCCCGTGGAGAAATCCACGTCGTCCACGTCCTTGGTGCGGGAGGGATAGGATTGCGCACCCTTGTAGCCGCGGAAGTTTTCGAGCTTCTCGCGGGTCTGGTTGCCGAACAGATACTGAATCGCATGGAAGATCGGGCTCGCATGGGGTTTCACCGCAACGCGATCCTCAGGCCGCAAGGCCGAGAAGTAGAGCGCCGTGAGAATCGTGGAGAGCGAGGCCGAGGACGCCTGATGGCCGCCGATCTTCAACCCGTCCTCGTTGGGACGCAGGTGATTGGCATTGTGGATCGTCCAGGTCGCAAGCCAGAGCACCTTGCGCTCGAGTTCCTGCAAAATGCTCAGGTGCCGTGCATCAGCCATAGGGTCCTCCAGTTTGGGCGGATTGTAGCTCGAAGCGCCCACGAAGCGAGGTCAAAGCTTTGGGAAGACCTAGGCTTTTGGAATGAGGAGACGAGCTGGAGCTGAAAGCAAAAAAGCCGCCCGAAGGCGGCCTTTTTGGAAATTGGAGCGGGCGAAGGGATTCGAACCCTCGACCCCAACCTTGGCAAGGTTGTGCTCTACCCCTGAGCTACACCCGCACCGCTCCGCGATGCGCTAGGCATCGTTTCGAGGCCGCTGATTTGCCCCAAAACGATTCCTTTGGCAAGGGGTTTCGCCAATCTTTTTGACGCGGGCTTGAGCCTGCTCCACCGGGCCGGTAGAAGCCGAAGAATACGCGGGAGTCCCAAAACTTGGCTCATCTTTCCCCCAAAGAACTGCTGGACCGCCTGGACGCGCTCGGCATTCCCTCCGAGACGGTCGAGCACGAACCCGTTTTCACGGTGGCCGAATCGAAGTCCGTGAAGGAAAGCGTTCCTGGCGCCCATTCCAAGAACCTCTTCGTGAAGGACAAGAAGGGCCGCTACTTCCTGATTTCCGCCAAGCACGACACGGCCATCGACCTCAAGCGCACGCATGAGGCCCTCGGCGCGTCGGGCCGCCTTTCCTTCGGCTCCGCCGAACAGCTGAAAGCGATGCTCGGCGTCGAGCCCGGCTCCGTCACGGCCTTCGCGGTGGTGAACGACACGGAGGGCAAGGTGACCATGGTGCTCGACGCCAACCTCATGGAGCACGAGCGGGTGAACTTTCATCCGCTCGTCAATTCCATGACTACCGGCGTGTCGCGGGAGGATCTGGTGAAGTTCCTGCGCGCCACCGGCCACGACCCGTTGATTCTTCGCCTGCCGGAACCGCCCGCGGAATTGCCGGACAACGGCTAAGCCCCCATCTAGGCGAAAAGCCTCTTTTCACGATCACCCCTTCGAGGATCGCATGTTGACCGATACCCCCTCCCCCGGAATGCCGTCCAAGAACCCTGCTAACGACCTCGTGAAGGACACCACCACCGCCGATTTCCGCCAGGACGTGATGGCTGAATCGATGAACCAGCCGGTGCTGGTCGATTTCTGGGCCCCCTGGTGCGGTCCCTGCAAGCAGCTTACCCCCGTTCTCGAAAAGGTGGTGAAGGCCGCCGGCGGCAAGGTGAAGCTCGTGAAGATGAACATCGACGAGCATCCGCAGATCGCGGGTCAGCTCGGGGTGCAGTCGATTCCCGCCGTTTTCGCCTTCCAGCGCGGCCAGCCGGTGGACGGCTTCATGGGAGCCCTGCCGGAAAGCCAGCTGAAGGCCTTCATCGAGCGGCTCGTCGGCCCCCTGGGCCCTGGCGCGACGGAGGAAATTCTGGCCGAGGCGGACCAGCTCGTAACCGCCGGCGACATGGCGGGCGCGGCCGAGCTCTACGCCGCCGTCCTCGCGCAGGAGCCGGAGAACAGTGTGGCGCTCGGCGCCCTCGTGAAGCTTCATGTGGAGGTAGGCGACATCGAGGGCGCGAAGCGCTTCCTCGACATGGCGCCTGCCAATAAAGCCAACGACCCGGCGATTGCCGGCGCACGCGCAGCTGTGGAACTCGCGGAACAGGCAGGTTCGCTCGGCGACACGGCCGAGCTTCACCGCAAGATCGAAACCGATCCGCTCGATCATCAAGCCCGATTTGACCTCGCGATTGCGCTCAATGCACTCGGAAAGCGCGAGGAAGCGGTCAATTCCCTCCTTGAAATCGTTCGGCGCGACCGCAATTGGAACGACGATGGCGCGCGCAAGCAGCTCGTGCAGTTCTTTGAGGCCTGGGGCCCGATGGACGAGATGACGATTGCAGGGCGGCGGAGACTTTCCTCGCTTCTGTTCGCCTGATGCTTTTCAAGACCAACGGGGAGATCGGAATGGGAATGAACGCGGTATACCGGGGGCCCGAGGATTGCCCGTCGGTCATTCCCGTTTTTCCCCTGCCCGGCGCGCTGCTTTTGCCGCGCGGACAGATGCCGCTCAACATCTTCGAGCCGCGCTACCTCGCCATGGTGGACCATGCGCTGAAAACCGACCGCGTGATCGGCATGATCCAGCCGGATGCGGACAGCGACGCCAACTCCACCGTTCCCAAGCTCTATTCCGTCGGCTGCGCGGGCCGTATCACGCAGTTCGCGGAGACCGGCGACGGGCGCTATCTCGTCACGCTCATCGGCATCTCGCGTTTCCGCGTGGAGGAGGAGCTGCCGCCCATCGACCTTTTCCGCCGGGGCCGCGTGAATTTCGAGCCCTTCGCGAGCGACTTCACCGCCCGCGCGGGCGAGACCGAAGTGGACCGCAACGGCGTGCTGAAAGCACTGCGCGATTTCGTCGATGCGGCGCATGTGAAGGTGGATTGGCGAGGCATCGAGGAAGCACCCAACGAGGCACTGGTGAACGCGCTGTGCATGATGAGCCCTTTCGGCGTGCGCGAGAAGCAGGCGCTCCTCGAAGCGCCCAACCTGAAAACCCGCGCGGAAGTTCTCATCGCGCTCACCGAGATCGAACTCGCCCGCGGCGGCATCAGCTCCGATTCGACGCTGCAATAGGATGAACACCATGTCTGTAGAGTCGAACATTCCAGCCCAACCCGACGCGCCGCAGCCCGTGGAAGCCACGCGCATCGACCCGAAGCTTCTGGAGCTTCTCGTCTGCCCTCTCACCAAGGAAACGCTGGAATACGATTCCGCGCGCCAGGAACTTGTCAGCCGCCGCGCAAAGCTCGCCTATCCCATCCGCGACGGTATCCCGATCATGCTGCCGGAAGAGGCGCGCCAACTGACGGATTGAGCGCAAAGGATTTCGTCATCCCGGGGCTGCGCAGCAGAACCCGGGATCTTATGACGAGAATGGCGCCTTTTCCTGAAAACGATCCCGGATCTTCGCTGCGCTTCGTCCGGGATGACGACTGGAATTAGGCGCGCTTTTCAATCGCCTCCGCCAGCGCCAATGTGCGCTTCGCCATCTCTGCGTGAAGCCGCTCGACCATGCGGCCGTTGTGGCTGATCGCGCCTTTGCCCGCATTCTCCGGCTGGTCGAAGAGAGACGCGATGGCGCGGGCGCTCTCCACCTCATGCGGCGAGGGCGCGAAGACCTCATTCGCGACCGCGATTTGATTCGGATGAATCAGCGTTTTGCCGTCGAAGCCGCAATCGCGGCCCTCGGCGCACTCGTTCCGAAATCCATCTTCATCCGACAGGTCGTTATAGACGCCATCGAGAATATCGATCCCGTAGGCACGTGCCGCCGCGAGCGCCGTCATGAGCCAGGGCATCATCGTCGCGCGTCCTGCAGTGAGACGTGCGCGCGTGTCTTTCGCGAGATCGTTCGTGCCCATGACGAAGCAGGAAAGGCGCGAGGCTTCATCCTGCGCCACGGCAGCGATCTCCTTCGCCTGCAAAATCGCGAGCGGCGTCTCGATCATTGCCCAGACACGCGTTGTTTCCGGCGCTCCAAGAGTGCGCAGGCGCCGGCCCGCCTCCAGCAGATCGTCCGGCGACGAAACCTTCGGAATGAGGATTGCATCGGGCGAGGCCTTCGCTGCGGATACCAGATCCGCCTCGCTCCAAGGCGTGTTGAGGCTGTTGATGCGGATCACGAGTTCCCGCGTACCGTAACCGCCCGCCTTTACCGCCGCGCAGACGGCATCGCGTGCTTCCGCTTTCATCTCGGGAGCAACCGCGTCCTCAAGATCGAAGATCACCGTGTCCACGGGAAGCGCCTTGGCCTTCTCAATGGCGCGGGCGTTGGAGCCCGGCATGTAGAGGGCGCTGCGGCGGGGGCAGATCGCAATCATGATGGTTCCTCGAATACGCATTCGGTTTTAATGGGGCTCAAGGGATCACGCAAAGGAGAAGCGAACGATGTGGGTTGCTGGCGTCGATGGCTGCCGGGCCGGGTGGATCGCGGCATTGATGGAGGTCGGCAATCCTGCCTCTGCACGAATCGTTGTCGCGCCGACCTTGGCAGCAATTGCCGATGCGCCGGAACAGCCCGCCGTGATCGCGATCGATATGCCCATCGGCCTGCCCGAGCGGACGAACGGCTCCGGACGCATTCCCGAACAGCTCATCCGCCCGCTTCTCGGACAGCGGCAATCCTCCGTCTTCGCGATTCCCTCGCGTCAGGCGGTTTATGCGGCTGAGTATGGCGAGGCCTGTTGGATCGCGCTCGCAACCTCCGATCCGCCGCGCAAGGTTTCGCGACAGGGCTTCAACATCTTCCCGAAAATCCGCGAGATCGACGCGCTGCTGCGGTCACGGCCTGCGTTGATCGATAGGGTATTCGAGGTCCATCCCGAACTCGCCTTCTGGGCGCTCAATGGAGGGCAGGCCCTCGACCAGCCGAAGAAGGTGAAGGGCGCGCCATACGAGCCCGGCATGCGCCTGCGCCGCGCGCTTCTCAGCGCATCGGGGCTTTTACCCGAGACCATCATCGCCTCCTCTCCCCCGAAGGGTGCGGCGGCCGACGATCTGCTCGATGCGCTCGCGGGGTTGACCGTGGCGCTCGATCTCGCGACAGGTGGAGGCCAATCCTTTCCCGACCCGCCCGGCCGCGACGCCCACGGCCTACCGGTCGCCATCTGGACGCTCCGAAAGCCATCATGACCGTCACCCGTGCCGATATCGAAGCAGCCCACGCCCGCATCGCCCCGCATATCCGCCGCACGCCGGTGATGAACCTGAACGGCGCCTTCGGCCATCCGGGCTTTTTAAGCCTCAAGCTCGAATTCCTGCAGCATGCGGGCTCCTTCAAGACGCGCGGCGCCTTCAACACGCTCCTGTCGAAGCCGGTTCCGGAAGCAGGCGTGGCTGCGGCCTCCGGCGGCAATCACGGCGCGGCGGTGGCCTATGCGGCAAGCAAGCTCGGCGTGAAGGCCCGCATCTTCGTGCCGGAGATCTCGAGCCCCGCGAAGGTGGCCGTCATCCGCTCCCACGGGGCGGAGGTGGTGATCGGCGGTGCGCGCTATGCGGATGCGCAGGAGGCTTGCGATCGGCACATAGCCGAAAGCGGCGCGCTTCGCATCCATCCCTTCGCAGCTGAAAGCACCATCACAGGCCAGAGTACGGTGGGGCTGGAATGGGAGCATGACGCGCCCTCCCTCGATACGGTTCTCGTCGCTGTCGGCGGCGGCGGCCTGATCAGCGGGATTTCAAGCTGGTGGGCTGGCCGCGTGAAGGTGGTAGGCGTGGAGCCGGAAGGCTCCCGCGCCCTTCATGCCGCGCTCCAGGTCGGAAAGCCGGTCGATGTGGAAGTGGATTCGGTGGCGGCCGATTCGCTCGGCGCCCGCAACACGGGCGATCTCGTCCACGCCATCTGCTCCAGAACCGTCGATCATGTCGCCCTCGTGAAGGACGAAGCCATCCGCGAGGCGCAAAGGATCCTTTGGCGCGACTACCGCATTGCCTCCGAGCCCGGCGGTGCGGCGGCTCTGGCGGCTTTGATCTCAGGGGCCTATAAGCCTCAAGCAACCGAGCGGGTCGGCGTGCTCCTGTGCGGAGCCAATGTCGAACTCGCCAAACTTGCCGAACTGACGCACTGACAGCGAAGGAGCCGCCCATGTTTCCCCAGCGCCTGACCGATGGTTATCGCGCCTTCCTCGACGAGCGCCTTCCGCGCGAGAAGGACCGCTTCGAGGCCTTGGCCGCGAAAGGCCAATCGCCGGAGACGATGGTGATCGGATGCTGCGACAGCCGCGTGTCGCCGGAGGTGATCTTCGATGCGAGCCCGGGCGAGTTGTTCGTGGTGCGCAACGTGGCAAATCTCGTGCCGCCCTTCGAGACCGGCGGCGATTATCACGGCACGTCGGCGGCGCTCGAATTCGCCGTGCAGGCGCTGCGCGTGAAACATATCGTGGTGCTGGGCCATGCCCGCTGCGGCGGCGTGCGTGCCTTTGCCGACGACACCGCGCCGCTCTCGCCGGGCGATTTCATCGGCCGCTGGATGAACCTGATCAAGCCCGCGGGCGAGCGCCTCGGCCCGCATAACGGCAATCTCGAAGAGTACCTGCCCCGTCTCGAACTCGCCGCCATCGAGAACAGCCTCAAGAACCTGATGACCTTCCCATGCGTGCGTATTCTCGTGGAGCGCGGCAAGCTGCAGCTCCACGGCGCCTATTTCGGCGTCGCGACCGGCGTGCTGCTGGTGCGCGATCCGGAAACCGGAGAGTTCAAGCCGGCGGTGGAGAACGTGCCGGAGCGGGTCTCGATGTTTTCCGCGCGGGATGCCGGACCGCTCTGAGCGATGCGCAAGCGTCCTTCGGCCCGCCTCATCGTTCTTGACCGGCAGAAACGGATTTTACTGTTCCGCTTCCGGCACACGAAAGGCGCCCTGGCGGGCCGTGCCTATTGGGCGACGCCCGGAGGCGGCGTGGAGGACGGCGAGACTTTTCGCGATGCCGCGCGCCGGGAGCTTCTTGAAGAAACTGGCATCGTTGTCGATGCGGTGGGACCGCAGATTGCTGAGAAGAGCTTCACCCTTCAATTGCCCGATGGCGAGCATGTGGAGGCGCAGGAGCAGTTCTTTGTGGTCCGCGTAAGCGATGCCTTGATTTCCAGCGCCGGCCGGACCGAAGACGAAATCGAGGTTATGGCCGAACACGCATGGTGGTCCCTGGAGGATTTGAAGACGACTTCGGACATCGTCTACCCGGAAGACCTCGCGCGCATTCTCGAAGGAATTCCCCAACCCTGAGACCCTTGCGGCCGCCTGTCGTAAAGCCTCGGGGGCAATTGTCGCGTTCTGCGCGTTGTCTATTTATGTTCAGCAAGGCTGCCGACTTCAGGATGCCCCTCGAGCCGCTGCCACCACCGCGCACGATGAAACGACATTCATGATCATTCCGGATACCAAGCTGGGACGTCCCGGCCTCCATTGCCAAGGGCGCCTCATCTTCATCCGGAACGGCACCCGTGCACGGTAACCTGAGAACGGCACCCGCCGATTTCCTCGCAGGCGGCGGGGAGATGTCGGCCCTCATGGAAAAGTTCGATTGGGCGGCGACCTCCATCGGATCCATGGAGATGTGGCCCCAGAGCCTGAGAACCACCATCAGCATCATGCTGCGCTCGCCGATCCCCATGGTCCTCCTCTGGGGGCCGGACGGCATTATGATCTACAACGACGCCTATACGGTTTTCGCCGGCGGGCGGCATCCGCGCCTGCTCGGCTCCAAGGTTCTGGAAGGCTGGGCGGAAGTGGCCGATTTCAACGCCCATGTGATGCGCGTCGGCATGGCGGGCGGCACGCTCTCCTACCAGGACCAGGAACTCACGCTTCACCGCAACAACGTTCCCGAACAGGTCTGGATGAACCTGGATTACAGCCCTGTCATCGACGAGACCGGCAAGCCCGGCGGCGTTCTCGCCATCGTCGTGGAAACGACGGAGCGGGTGCAGGCCGAGCGGCGTATCAAGGCCGAGAAGGATCGCCTGCGCGAACTCTTCCATCAAGCGCCGGGGTTCATGGTGATCTGGAATGGGCCCGACCACGTGTTCGAGCTTGTCAACGAAGCCTATTACCAGCTGGTCGGCCGGCGCGACATCATCGGCAAGCCGCTCCTGGAGGCTTTGCCCGAGATTGGCTCCCAGGGCTTCGACAAGCTGCTGACTCATGTCTACGAGACGCAGGAAACCTATGTCGGCCGCGCCATCTCGGTCTATCTGAACCGAAACTCCTCTCAGGAGCCGGAGCAGCGCTTCCTCGATTTCGTCTTTCAACCGATCCGCGATGGCGAAGGGCGGGTCACGGGCATCTTCGCGGAGGGCAGCGACGTCACCGAGCGCGTCCGTTCGGAGGAGCATCAGCTGCTTCTGCTCAACGAACTCAATCATCGCGTCAAGAACACCCTCGCGACGGTGCAATCCATTACGTCCCAGACCCTGCGCACGGCAGGCTCCATGCAGGCCGCTCAGGAGGCCATCGAGTCGCGCCTGTTTGCGCTCTCGCGCGCCCATGACGTGCTTACCCGTGAGAACTGGGACGGAGCGTGGATCAGGGAGGTTGTCGGCCAAGCGATGCAGCCTTTCCAGAACATCGCCCATAACCGCATCCATTGTCATGGCGACGAAGTCAGGCTGCCGCCCAACATCACGCTTGCCCTCGCCATGGCACTTCAGGAACTCGCCACCAACGCGGTCAAGTACGGCTCCCTGTCGAACGAATCGGGCACCGTCCAGATCACCTGGCATGTGGACCACACGCGGGAGGTGCCGCATCTTCTGCTGAAATGGGAGGAGAAGGACGGGCCGTCCGTTGTGCCGCCCTCCCGTCGCGGTTTCGGCACGAGGCTCGTCGAGCGCAGCCTCGCGCAAGGCCAGCTTGCCGGAGAGGCAAGGATCGAGTTCGCGACAAACGGCGTCGTGTGCACCATCGACGCGCCGCTCGCCATCCCTGAGGAGCAGGCTTAGCTCCACCTTTCAAAATCTGGCTCACAGAGGTTCGCGAAACAAAAAGGCCGCCCGAAGGCGGCCTTTTCCGTTCTCGAAAGCAATGGCGTTTAAGCCGCCTGCTTCTTCGCCTTCAGCAGGCCGCGATTGGCCATGGCTTCCGCGATCTGGATCGCGTTCAGCGCAGCGCCCTTGCGCAGGTTGTCGGAGACGCACCAGAAGGACAGGCCGTTCTCGACCGTGATGTCCTCGCGGATGCGGGAGATGTAGGTGGCGTCCTCGCCGGCTGCCTCGTGAGGTGTGATGTAGCCGCCGGGCTCGCGCTTATCGATCACCATGATGCCGGGCGACGAGCGCAGGATGTCGCGGGCTTCGTCCGCCGTGATCGGCTTCTCGAATTCCACGTTCACCGCTTCCGAATGGCTGATGAAGACTGGCACGCGCACGCAAGTTGCGGTGAGCTTGATCTTCGGGTCGAGAATCTTCTTCGTCTCGGCCATCATCTTCCACTCTTCCTTCGTGTACCCGTCCTCCATGAACACATCGATGTGCGGGATCAGGTTGAAGGCGATGCGCTTGGGGAACTTCTTCTCCTGCACGTCCTGCAGCGAGTAGAGCGCCTTGGTCTGGCGGTCGAGCTCGTCCATGCCGTCCTTGCCCGCGCCGGACACCGACTGGTAGGTGGCGACGACCACGCGCTTGATGGTGGCGGCGTCATGGAGCGGCTTCAAAGCCACCACGAGCTGCGCCGTGGAGCAGTTAGGGTTCGCGATGATGCCCTTCTTGATGTCGCGCAGGGCCTCGGCATTCACCTCCGGCACCACCAGCGGCACCTCCGGATCATAGCGCCAGGCGGAGGAATTATCGATCACCACCGCGCCTTGCGCCGCGATCTTGGGCGACCATTCCTTCGACACCTCGCCGCCCGCCGACATGAGGCAGAGATCGACATCGGAGAAATCATACGTATCGAGAGTCTTCGTCTTCAGGGTCTTGTCGCCGTAGGAGACTTCCGTGCCCTGGCTGCGGCGGGAGGCCAGCGCCACCACCTCATCGGCCGGGAAAGCGCGCTCGGCCAGGATGCTCAGCATCTCGCGGCCCACATTGCCGGTCGCACCCACGACGGCGATCTTGTAACCCATTGGACTTCTCCTGTTGTCGTTCTCCCCGGGAGATAAAAAAGACCCTGTTCGGGTGTCGCCTCTCGCCCCGTGGGGAGAGAGAACCGGGGACGACGAGGCTTATTCGGCCGTCGTTTTCACGGCCGTCGTGGCGGTTTTCGTTTTGCTCGTCGTGTAAGGGAGCAGCGCCATTTGCCTTCGTCCATTCGCAAGCCCGGATCGGGCTTCGATGGTTTGAGCAACACACCAAAGCCACGTCCTCGTCAAGCACTCTCTGCAAGAATGCGACGATTAACGGAGAAGCTGAGCAATAACCTTTCGTTTACCGCGCTTAGCAAAACCTTTCGAGGCTCCGCCGCTGCTACGCTAGAACATGCCCATGACAACCTGACCGAAGGATGTGGTGAAGCGACATGGCACGGGCTGGCTATCCTGCATGGGATGAGGACGAGGCGTTCTTCGACGAGCGCCCGGCCCGTCGCGCGCGCAAGAAGCCCGTGCGCTGGTTCCGCATGATCCTCATGTCCTCCCTGTTCATCGGAGGATTGGTCTATTTCGCCCGGCACAAGCAGGACGAGGCGCAGGTGATTTCCGCCTCCATGAGCGTCCCCTCCTCCGTCCTGATCGCACCGGCTCCCATCTGGCGCCCGGTTGCCGCGACGCCTGCCGTCTATGCCATCGAGAAGGCCGCCGGCACCCCGAACGTCGAAGCGCGACAGCATACCAGCGGCGCACGGGAGGACACTCTCACCCTCGGCCAATTCGGAGAGGTGCGCCATGCGCGGCTGACCCTGATTCAGGGCTCTACCGAGCCCCCCCGCAGCTTCTTCGTCGACATCGTGCGCCGTGCTGCCGAAGCGGGACTTGCGGTCTCGCGCAATGCGCAGAGCCGGATGATCGTCACCAAGTTCGGCCCCATCGAGGCCGCCGCCATGACCCTCGTCGGCAAGGCTGAGCAGGATTGCCAGACCTTCCGCTTCGCGGACCGGGATTCCGGCTTCGGCTTCCAGGGCTGGTTGTGCGGCACGGACGCCGCGATGGACGATGCGCAGCTGGCCTGCTTCATCGACGGCATCGCGCTTAGTCATGTGGGCAGCCCATCCCTGAAAGCCCTGTTCGCGCGGGCCGAGAGAAGCCGTACGGAAGCCTGCGGACCGAGCGCTCGTACGGCGTCGATTGGCGGTAAGGCTAATCACCGACCGTAACCGCGACCCGGTGCATGACGTTGCACCCGTAGCCGTTCGGATTCCAGTTCGCCGCATGGAACGGCTGCGCGCGCCCCTGCGAGTCGGTCGCGCGGGAAATGATCTCGTAATAGCCGTCTCCCGGCAGCGTGAGGGTCGCGCTCCAGCGCACCCAATCGTAGCGGTTGCGCGGTGGCGTCATCTGCGCCGAGACCCAGGTCGAGCCGCCGTCGATGGAGCAATCGACCTTCGTGATCACGTCGTCCCCCGCCCAGGCCGCGCCGCGCACCGTGATAGTTCGCGTGCCGGCCGGGCAACGTGAACCATCGGCCGGTGCCGTGACGATGCTGCGCACCGGCATCGATTCCAGAATGCGCGTTTCCACGTTCCGTCCATCGGAGCCGGGCCTGATCGGATAAATTGGCACGCGGTAGGACAGGTCGGTCATGCCGGGGCCGTCATGTTCCCGGTCGCGGATCCAGATCCGTTTCAGCCATTTCTGACTGAGCGATCCCGGCCAGCCCGGCACGATCAGGCGCAAGGGGCCGCCATGGATGAACGGCAGGGGTTCTCCGTTCATGGCCCAGACGAGCAGCGTATGCTCTTCCAACGCTTTCGCGATGGGTACTCCACGCGACATGGCCTGTTTCTCGAAGCTGCCTGTCTTGTCGGGATCGGCTCCGAAATGGCCGGTAAAACGTGCGGTCGGTTTCAGGCCTGCCTCGCGCAGGACGTCGCCCAACGACACGCCTGTCCATTCCGCGCAGCCCGCGCCGCCATGCGTCCAGGGATTGCCCTCGGCCTTCGGCTCGAAGAACGCGCGCCCGTTGCCGCCGCACTCGAGCACCATGCGGTAAGTCTTTGCGGAAAAGCGGCTCTTCAGATCGGCCAGCGACAGATCGAGCGGGCGGTCCACCTCTCCGTCGATGATGAAGCGCCATGCTTCCGGATCGTCGATCCGCTCGGGAAGAAGGCCGTTGTTGCGAATGAAGAAGCGCGCGATCGGCGTCGTCTCATCGTCGAGCATGGCTTCCGGCGTCTCGGCCACGAGGGGCGTTTCGCCCAGCATTGTGAGACGGTCTTTTCCGAACAGTCCAAGCTCGTTCATTCGATCCTGCATGCCCTGCTTACTCTTAAGGCGAAGCCTTCAATGTGAAGGAACCAATTTTAGTCAGCCCGGCTTGTTCTGACAGTGTTGAATTTTTTCATGACGGCGCAGCAAGCCCGCTAGCGCCCATTCTGGAGATTTGCACAATGCGCCGCTTCACCATGATCGGTCTGGGTGTGCTTGCAGCTCTCGGCGCTTTCTCCGTGGCAGCCGAAGCGCAGGCTCAGGATCGCCCTCTTACCTTCCGTGTGCAACCCCGAAGCTTTCTCGACCCCGGCAACGTCGTGGAGCCAGGATCGATCAATCCCGGCTATACGGGTTATGGGCAGGCGCAATCTTATCTGAGCAGCCCGCCCTACATGCAGAACAATGAGCGCTTCAACGGCGGCGGCAACCTGCCCGATCCGATCACCAACGGACCCTTCGTTGGTGCGCGCAACCCCTTCCCGACCTTCGGCGTTCCGGATGTCGAGGCAACCGGCTTGATTCGATAGTCCCGCGTAGACAAAAGCCCCGGACTGGCCCGGGGCTTTTGCATGTTTGGCGGTGTGCCTAGGCGTTAAGCCAGAGCCTCCAGCTCCTTCACGATGGCATCGCCCACATCCTGCGTGCCGACCGCATTCGCTCCCGGAGCCGCGATGTCCTTGGTGCGTGTGCCGGAGGCGAGCACATTGGCAATCGCCTTCTCCAGACGATCCGCTTCCTCGATCAGGCCGAAGGAATAGCGAAGCGCCATGCCGAAGGAGCCGATCATGGCGATGGGGTTCGCGAGCCCCTTGCCCGCGATGTCGGGTGCCGAGCCATGCACGGGCTCGTAGAGTGCCTTACGCTTGCCGGTCTTGGCATCTTCCGCGCCAAGCGATGCGGACGGCAGCATGCCAAGCGAGCCGGTGAGCATGGCGGCGATGTCGGAGAGGATGTCGCCGAAGAGGTTGTCGGTGACGATCACGTCGAACTGCTTCGGGTTCTTCACGAGCTGCATGGCGCAGTTGTCGGCGAGCACATGCTCCAGCTCCACATCCGCGAATTCCGACTTGCCGATGCGTGAGACTACCTGGCGCCACAACACGCCGGTCTTCATCACGTTCATCTTCTCGGACGAGGACACCTTGTTGCGGCGCTTCTTGGCCAGATCGAAGGCGACGCGGGCGATGCGCTCGATCTCACCCGTCGTGTAGACCTGCGTGTCGACGGCGCGCTGCTGGCCGTTCTCCAGCGTCACCAGTTCCTTCGGCTCACCGAAATAGACGCCGCCGGTGAGCTCGCGCACGATCACGATGTCGAGGCCTTCCACGATCTCACGCTTGAGCGACGAGGCATCGGCGAGCGCCGGATAGCAAATGGCGGGGCGAAGATTGGCGAAGAGGCCGAGATCCTTGCGCAGGCGCAAGAGGCCGGCCTCGGGGCGCACGTCGTAAGGAACGCCGTCCCATTTCGGGCCGCCGACCGCGCCGAACAGCACCGCGTCGGCTTCCTGGGCCCGGCCCATGGCCTCTTCCGAGATGGCCTTGCCGTGGGCGTCATAGGCCGAGCCGCCGACGAGGTCCGTCTCGGTCTCGAAGCCGATTCCGTGCTTGCGGAACCAGCCCACGATCTTCTCGACCTCGCGCATGACCTCCGGGCCGATACCGTCGCCGGGGAGAAGGAGAAGCTTGTGCGTTGCCATGGGAGCGGTCCCTTGTTGTGCGGAAATGTTGTCCGGCTCTTAAAAAGCCGAACGGGCCGCTTGGCAAGGGTGTGATGCGTTCGCCGTTAGGTGGAGGGCTTCAAGGACGGGCAGCGCCTAGCAAAAGCCCTAAAGGCGCTTTGAGCCTTACTATCAAGCGGGATCGTCGTTTGATTGCCTGGAACCTTAATCCTGAGAGGGCCGCGCCTCTCAAAAGCGGCCGTAAGTCTCTGAGGATGCGGAAGGGATGCGCTGATTTCTATCTCTTCGCTCGCTTCACTGAAGCTGGCCTCACCCTCAATCCTGATTTCCTTGGCTGATGCTGTTAGGACGATTACGCCCCGCTCTCCATCCTTTATCCCGGAAGTTGCAAGTCCTGGAGCAACCGTAATCTCGCCGGTTGTTGCCTTACACCAGATCCAGAGAAGACCGACATCACTGTCACGATGGGCATAACTCAGCCCCCAGGTTTGCTCGGCATTCTCATGGGTTGACCATTGATACCTGGATTCCGCAGCGTGAGCTTGGCTCAGCAAGGACGTCAAAGTTAGAACGGTAAAGAACAAGGACTTCACGGCATTCCTACTCGCTGATCTAAGAAAAGGGCTGAGGGTATTCTCCCAGAAGCCGACAGAGGCAGCAATATTATCCTGTTCCTCTCCGTTTTCGATTACCCCTCCCCTTGCCGGCGGTCTTTCGGCGTGCGCACCACCGTCACCGAGCAGGGCGCCTCCGCCACAACCTGCGACGAGACGCTGCCGAGATAGCGCCGAAATGCCGAGGAAGCCCGAGCGCCGATGACGATGTGGTCCACGTTGTTGTGGCGCGCGTAATCGATGAGGGCGTTCGCCGGATCGGTCGCTTCCAGCACGCTGTAGGTGATCCGCTCCTTCGGGATGTCGAGGGAAGCGCCCCAGTGCTTGAGCTGGATGAGGCGCTGCACGTGGAGGCTGCGCCCCTCCTCGTCCTCCAGGACGTCCACGGCGATGCGCGAGAGCTTGAGAACGTTCACGCAGGCCACGCGTGCCTCTCCTTCCATGGAGAGAATGCGCGCGATGAGCGCGCGCTGCGCCTCGGCGAGATCCTCGGTTCCCGGCGTCAGATCGATGGCCGCGAGGATGATCGGGGCGCGTGCGAGCTGGCCCACGATGTTGGGCGCCTCCAGCGGCTGCTTCTTGCGGGCTTTCAGCCAACGGCGAAACGTCTTCATGCCGCTGTCGCGCTCGATCCGCTCGGCGCGCTCGGTGAGCTTCACTTGGGTCGGATTTTCGAGATCGAGGGCGAGCTGTGCCGCCGTCGCATAACGGTCGTTCGGGTCCACCTCCAGGCAACGCAGGATGATCTCCTGCAGCCAGAGCGGGCAATCGGGATTTTTCGCGCGCGGCGGCACCGGATCGCGCCACAGGCGTCGGCGGATCTGCCCGCCTTTCGGCGTGCCGAAGGGGCGCTCGCCGGTGACGAAGAAATACAGCATCACGCCAAGCGCAAAGAGATCGCTGCGGGGATCGGCGCGGTCCTCCAGCACCTGTTCGGGCGCGATATAGGGCGTGGTGCCGAAGGGCTCGCGGAATTCCTCCGCCAGGAGATCGGGCAATTGCTCGTGGCGCGCGAAGCCATAATCGACGAGCACCGCCTCGCCCGTCTCGCGGAACATGACATTGCTCGGCTTCACGTCGAGATGGATGACCTTCTGCAGATGGAGATCGTGCAATGCACGGGCCACCTTCGCGCCGATCTCCACCACTTCAGTCCAAGGCAACGGCACATCGGACAGGCGGGCTTTGAGCGACTCGCCCTGAATGCGTTCCATCGCGATATAGGGCTGCGGATCGAGTGGACCTGTCGCCACGAAGCGCGGAACATGCGGACCTGACAGGCGCGGCATGATCATCTGCTCCGTCTCGAAGCAGACGATGGGAAGCGGATCGTCGCTGTCGATGAGCATGGGGAATTTCATCACCAGAGGTGTGGGATCATCCTCCCGCTCCACGGACCAGATCTGCGCCATGCCGCCGGTGCCCAAATGCTCCCGAAGCGTGAACCCGTCGATCACCATGCCGGGCTGAAGGCGAAGCCGCATTCAGCGTCCCTCCTCGAGACGCTGGGCGAGCCGCTCCGGCAAGCCCGCCTCGCGCACCTTCCGCGCCGCCGTGACGATGTCGTAAGGCACGCGGAAATAGCGCAGGCTCTGGCGTGCGGTGTCGAAAATCGCGTAATTCGCGGCGGCAACGCCGTCGCGGGGCTGCCCCACCGCGCCGATCACCGCAAGCCAGGAGCGCGTGGGAAGCAACGGAATCTCATTGTCCGACACAGGCGAGAAGGAGCCCACCTTCGCGGTGTTGCTCATGTGATAGAGCATCGGCACATGCACGTGCCCGCAGAAGGTGATGTGCGCTTCGACCCGGCTGAAATGCCGCGCGGCTTCCAGCGTATCGGTGATGTAGTGCCAGCTTCTCGGTGCGAAGCCGTTGGCGTGGACATAGAGAACGTTCCCCTCCTCATGGACGAGAGGAAGGTCTGCCAGAAAGGCGCGCTGCTCCATGCCGAGCTGACCGCGCGTCCAGCGGATCGCCTCCTGCGCAATGGGGTTCATGTCCTCGTCGGAACCGTCGATGGCTGCATCGTGATTGCCGAGAAGGGCAACGGCGCCTTCGCTCACGAGGGTTCTCACCGTATCGACGACCCAGGCCGGATCAGCTCCGTAGCCAACGTAATCCCCCAGAAGGATAAGCCGTTCGACATTGAGCGAGCGTGCATGCGCAAGACAGGCCGAGAAGGCCTCGCGGTTGCCGTGAATGTCGGTCATGAGCGCGATGAGCATGCGCGCAATAAACGCCTAACGAGGCTCTCTCGCAACTGGCGAATGCGCAGATGCCGGCGATTATTGTTCAAGTCGGTCGCCGCGCCAACAGCAGCGCGATGCCGAAACCGATCATCGTCATGCCGGATAGCTTGTTCAGCCACCCGAACGTATTTCTGTTGCGGCTCAGGCGATTGAGGCGCTGTCCGAGCAGCGCATAGAGAAACACCGCAACGACTTCGAGCGCGATGAAGGCCGTGCCGACGATGGCGAAACTCAGCCAATAGGCGTTCGGCTCGACGAATTGCGGAAGGAAGGCTGTGAAGATGAGGATCGCCTTCGGGTTGCCGATGGCGGTCCAGAATTCTTGCAGGGCGAGAGCCTTCAGGGGACGATGCGTGCTGGCAGCTTGAGGCGCGTCGATGGCGGCGGCTCCGCGCAGGATCTTGATGCCGAGCCAGATCAAGTAGGCCGCGCCCAGCCATTTGAGGATGGTGAAGGCCATCTCAGAGGCCGCCAGCACCGCGCCGACGCCGAGCGCGGTGAGCGTGATCATGATGGCAAAGGCCAAGAGACGGCCGGATGAGGCCATGACGGCTGTGCGGATTCCCTCCTGCAATCCGTAAGTCAGGGAGAGCAGGTTGTTGGGCCCGAACGCCATGTTGAGCGCAAAGCACGCCGGGATGAACAGCAGGAACGCACTCAAGGTCATGACGAATTATCCGCGCAAGTTATCCGCGTAAGGCTTCCAGCACCTTGCCGCCGGGGCGTCCGCGCGGCTCAAGGCCGATACGGCGCTCCACGTCCTTGATCGCTTCGCGCGTTTTCGCGCCGACCTTGCCATCCGGCTCGCCCACGTCGTAGCCGCGAGCCGTGAGGAGCTGCTGCAGCTCGCGGCGCTGGGCGCGCGACAGCGGCGGATCGTCCGTCGGCCATGCGGTGCGGATGCCGGGCAGGCCCTTCAGACGGTCGCCGAGCAGCGCGATCGCGAGGCCGTAGGATTCCGCGGCATTGTACGAATAGACCGCATCGAAATTCTTGGTCACCACGAAGGCCGGGCCGTTGAGGCCGGCTGGGATGAGAATTCCGGCGGGGTAATTGCCCTGCAACGGCCGCCCGTCGAGACGCGTCACTCCCATGGCGGCCCAGGTAGACAATGGCTTCTTGTTCTTGCGGCCCGCGAGGTTCGCGTTGAAGCCTGCGGGCAGGCGCACCTCGTAGCCCCAGGGCAGGCCGTTCACCCAGCCTGCTTTCTTCAAAAAGTTCGCCGTCGAGTGAACTGCGTCGGGCACGGAATTCATGATGTCGCGGCGACCATCGCCGTCGCCATCAACGGCGAGGCGCTGGAAGGTGGAGGGCATGAACTGCGTGTGGCCGAAGGCACCGGCCCAGGAGCCGCGCAGGTTCGCGGGATTGATGTCCCCGTCCTGCACGATCTTGAGCGTCGCCATCAGCTCGCCCTTGAAGTAGTCGTTGCGGCGCGGCGCGTAGCAGACGAGGGTCGTGAGCGACTGCACCAGGGGCCGTCCGCCGATATCCTTGCCGAAATTCGATTCCACGCCCCACACGCCCGCAATCGCGTGACGGTCGACGCCGAAGCGTGCTTCCGCCGCCGCCAGCGCCTGGCCCCATTGGCGCATGGCTGTCTTGCCGTCCTGCACGCGCTCATCGTCCACCAGAGCCGCGAGGTAGTCCCAGATCGGCGTCTTGAACTCCGGCTGGTTGCTCATGAGGTCGAGGATCGTCAGATCCGGCTCGATACCGCGCGTGGCAGCATCGAAAGCCTGGCCGGAAATGCCCTTGGCGGCCGCCTGGGAGCGAAGGCTCGTCAGGCAGGAGCGGAAATCTCCCTGAGCGGAGGCAGGATGGGCCGCCGCAAGGGCAAAGAGGCTGAGGAGCGCGGGAACAAGGATGCGTTTCATGCCCGCGACCTTGCAGGCAATTTGGTTAATCTTATGGAAACGGAGCCGGTGCTCACGGATTCGTTAGGTTTAAAGCCCTGTGGCTACCTCTTTCGCCTCAGCCGAGTTCTGGGTCGGGCAAATCCGTTTGAATCCAGCGGTCGCTGACGTGAATATCGGTGGTCTCAAGAATGCCCGGGCCGAGATTCTTGAATTTGTGCGGCACATTGGCCGGCCCGAAGACGACCTGGCCCGCCTCGCATTCGAATGTCTCGTCGCCAACGGTGAAAAGCGCCCTGCCCTGACGGACGATGAATATCTCGTCATAGGGATGCACATGCCATTTCGGCCCGCCGCCGACTTGTTCGGTTGAATAGAAAAGAACAGTTGCGCCGGTGCCCAGCGTGTGGCCTTCCACATGGCCTTTCCAAAAGAGATCGGGATTTGTCGACCAATCGGCGCGGTTGAGAACGCGGGGCTTTTTCTCTGTCATGATTCACCTCAGCAGGAACAATGCGGCCCTTGAAACGACAATGGCCGGGACGAGCCCGGCCATGACGAAGTCGATCCGAATGCCTTTAAGCCCAGGCGCGCTCGGAGAGCTTCTTCTCGAAGCTGTCGATGGCGGGGGCCTTTTCCATGGTCAGGCCGATGCCGTCGAGGCCGTTGAGCATGCAGTGCTTCTTGAAGGCGTCGATGTCGAACGTGATCTTGCCGCCGTCGGGACCGCGGATCTCCTGGTTCTCCAGGTCGATGGTGAGCGTGGCGTTGGCGCCGCGGCTCGCATCGTCGAAGAGCTTGTCCAGGTCTTCCGGGCTCACCTTGATCGGCAGAATGCCGTTCTGGAAGCAGTTGTTGTAGAAGATGTCCGCGAAGCTCGTGGCGATCACGCAGCGGATGCCGAAATCGAGCAGCGCCCAGGGCGCATGCTCACGCGATGAGCCGCAGCCGAAATTGTCGCCTGCGATCAGGATCTTGGCGTTGCGGTAGGCCGGCTGGTTCAGCACGAAATCCGGGTTCTCCGAACCGTCCTCGCGATAGCGCATCTCGGAGAACAGACCCTTGCCCAAGCCGGTGCGCTTGATGGTCTTCAGGTACTGCTTGGGGATGATCATATCGGTGTCGATATTGATGATCCGCAGCGGCGCCGCGACGCTTTCCAGCACGGTGAACTTGTCCATGGTCCAAAACTTCCTTCAGTCGTTACGGTGCTCATATCAAAGGCTTGGCGAAACGACTAGCCTCAGGATGGTCGCGCCCGGCAAAGAATTTGTCGAGATTTGAGCTCTTCGCGCAATATGTGAATCAGGACGACGACGCCTCGATAGCTTCCATGTCCTCGTCGGACAGGCCGAAATGGTGACCGATCTCATGCACCAGCACGTGGGTGATGAGAGCCCCAAGGCTCTCCTCGTGCTCAGCCCAGTAATCCAGGATCGGGCGGCGATAGAGCCAGACCATGTTGGGGAACTGGCCCGTCTGCATCATCGCGCCGCCTTGGGCGAGGCCGATGCCGCGAAAGAGGCCCAGGAGATCGAAAGGCGTCTCGCATTCCATCGCCTCCAGGGTCTCGTCATCCGGGAAATCCTCGACACGGATGACAACGCCCTCGCAGAGCGCACGGAATTCCTCCGGCAGGCGCGCGTAGGCCTCCTCGGCGAGAGCCTCGAAATCGGCGAGCGTGGGAGCGTGTAACTTAGCCCAATCGGTCATGCGCTCTTAGATAATGCCAAGCTGGACCAGAAGCCACAGGCCGAGGACGAGGACGCCGATCAGCGACAGCACGCGCCCGATACGCCGACCCCAGAGCTCGATGGAATCCGTGCCGCCGTCCGCATCGGCCCCGACAGCATCGCGCGCGGAAAAGTGGTCCTGGGCATGGCGGCTCATGCGCGCGAGCGCGGAAGAGCCGAGGGACTCCGAGTCGCGGCTGACCCGCTCCAGGGCCTCGCGGGCCTCGCGTTCACGCTCCTGCTCGTTCATGAAAGGCTCCTCAAGGGTTCTAACGTTCGCTCAACCATAAGCGCCATTTGGATTTGAGCCAACGGAACGCCTTCGCCGCCCAACCGTTAACTGCCCCGAGTAGCCAACCTTTGATGAGGCAACAATGCGTAAGATTCTTGGTATCCTGGCTGTAGCTGGGCTGACGGCCCTCGGCGCCGGTACAGCCTCGGCTCAAGGTGTCGATGTTCGAATCGGCCCCGGTGGCGTGAGCGTTGGACAGAGCCGTCCGGTCTACCGCGAGCGTGTTGTCGAGCGCCGCTATGTGCGTCCCGCCCGGGCTCGCACCGTGTGCCGCACGGAATATCGCGAGCGCGTGCGTCCCAGCGGCGTCGTGGTGCGCCGTCCCGTCGAAGTCTGCCGTCAGGTGACAGGCGGCCGCCGGGTCTATGTGGACTAAGCATATAAGTCTTCAGGCATGAAAAAGGCGGCGGTTTTCATCAACCGCCGCCTTTTCGTTTGTTCTAAACGGCAATCAGCCGAATGTGCGAATGTCCACGAAGCGGCCTGCAATCGCCGCCGCAGCCGCCATGGCGGGCGAGACGAGGTGCGTGCGGCCCTTGAAGCCCTGACGGCCCTCGAAGTTGCGGTTCGAGGTGGAAGCGCAACGCTCCTGGGGAGCGAGGCGATCCGCATTCATGGCCAAGCACATGGAGCAGCCGGGCTCACGCCAGTCGAAGCCTGCAGCTTTGAAGATCTTGTCGAGACCTTCGGCCTCCGCCTGCATCTTCACGATGCCGGAGCCGGGCACGATCATGGCGTTGACCGCCTGATGCACCTGCCGGCCCTCGACCACCTTCGCCACGGCGCGCAGGTCTTCGATGCGGCCGTTGGTGCAGGAGCCGATGAACACGCGATCGAGCGTGATGTCGGTGATCTTCTGGCCGGGCTTGAGGCCCATATATTCGAGTGCGCGCCACTTGGAGAGGCGCTTGTTCTCGTCCGAAATATCGTCCGGGTTCGGAACGGCGCCTGCCACCGAGATCACGTCCTCAGGGCTCGTGCCCCAGGTGACGATGGGAGGCAGGTTGGCGGCATCGAGGCGGATTTCCGTGTCGAAGAACGCGCCCTCGTCCGTGCGCAGCGAATCCCAGTAACGCACGGCGGCGTCCCAGGCCTCGCCCTTCGGCGATTTGGGGCGGTCCTTCAGATAGGCATAGGTCTTCTCGTCGGGGGCGATCATGCCCGCGCGGGCGCCGCCTTCGATGGCCATGTTGCAGACCGTCATGCGGCCTTCCATGGACAGCGCGCGGATGGCCTCGCCCGCATATTCCATCACGTGGCCGGTGCCGCCTGCGGTACCGGTCTCGCCGATGATCGACAGGATGATATCCTTGGCGGTCACGCCGGCGGGCAGCTTGCCGTCGACAGTGACGCGGAAGTTCTTCGCCTTCTTCTGAATCAGCGTCTGGGTCGCGAGCACATGCTCGACCTCGGAGGTGCCGATGCCGTGGGCGAGGGAGCCGAAGGCGCCGTGGGTCGAGGTGTGGCTGTCGCCGCAGACGATGGTCATGCCCGGCAGGGTGAAGCCCTGCTCCGGGCCCACCACGTGGACGATGCCCTGGCGGGTATCGAGCTCGTTGTAATACTCGACGCCGAATTCCTTGGCGTTCATGGCAAGGGTTGCCACCTGGGTCGCCGATTCAGGATCCTCGATGCCGTGCGAGCGGTCGGTGGTCGGCACGTTATGGTCGACCACGGCCAGGGTCTTGTGCGGCTGGCGCACCTTGCGGCCGGCATTGCGCAGGCCCTCGAAGGCCTGAGGCGAGGTCACCTCATGGACGAGGTGGCGGTCGATGTAGAGAAGGCACGTCCCGTCAGCCTGCTGATCGACGACGTGGTCGTCCCAGATCTTGTCATAGAGGGTACGGGCTTTGGCCATGGGTGTCTTCCAACAGTAAAGGGTCTTCAATCGTTTTCTAACGGCACTTGCGCGCGAGGAAAAGGTGGTCCGAGCGCGCAGGGCTTTGAAAGGATCGCATAGCCGATTGCCCGAAATGCGCAATAAAATTCTTTCGCCTCGAGTATCAAGCAAGGCTTATCGCCATAAACAAAAAGCGCGGCCGAAGCCGCGCTTTTCGAAACTGGGATGGCTGCAAGCCTTACTCGGCAGCGGCCGGGGCGTCGCGGCGCTCGGCGCGCTCAGCGATACGGGCCGACTTACCGCGACGGTCGCGCAGGTAGTACAGCTTGGCGCGGCGGACGGCACCGCGGCGCACGACCTTGATGGACTCGACGTTCGGCGAGTAGACCGGGAACACGCGCTCCACGCCCTCACCGTAGGAAATCTTGCGGACCGTGAAGCTCTCCTGGATGCCGCCGCCGGAACGGGCAATGCAGACGCCTTCATAAGCCTGCACGCGGCTACGCTCGCCTTCCTTGACCTTCACGTTGACGATGACGGTGTCGCCGGGCTGGAAGTCGGGAATGGTCTTGCCGAGCTTCTCGATCTGCTCTTTCTCGAGCTGCTGAATGATGTTCATGAGTTCTACTCCTGCCGTTGCATGGTCTCGGTTGCCCGAGCCAGCTGGATTTCGGCGTCCTGTTTTAAGTTAAGGCCGCGCCTATACAGGAGATTTTGGGGGTTGTCGAGCCGGTCCCAGGCCGAATCGTCATCCCGGGGCTGCGGAGTAGAACCCGGGATCGCATGATGAGAATGGCACCTTATCCTGAGAGCGATCCCGGATCGGCTTCACCGTCCGGGATGACGCCTGAGGTCACCGTTCCAATAAATCCGGCCTTCTCTCCCGTGTAATCCGCTCGGATTCCTCGCGCCGCCAACGCTCGATATGGGCATGGTTACCGTTGAGCAGCACGTCGGGGATCGTTCTCCCCTCCCACTCTCTCGGCCTCGTGTAGTGCGGGTATTCGAGGCGGCTCGTCTCGAAGCTCTCCTCGGTGCCGGAAGCCTCCTTGCCCATGACGCCGGGGAGCAGGCGCACGCAGGCGTCGAGCACGATCATCGCCGCCATCTCGCCGCCGGAGAGCACATAATCGCCGATGGATACCTCGGTTAAGCCGCGCGCCTCGATCACGCGCTCGTCTACGCCCTCGAAGCGGCCGCAGACGATGATGACGCCGGGGCCTGCCGCGAGTTCGCGGGCGTAGCTTTGAGTGAGGGGCCTACCGCGCGGGCTCATTAAGAGTTTCGGACGCGGATCGTCGGTGGGCGCGGCAGCGTCGATGGCAGCGCCCAGCACGTCGCAGCGCAGCACCATGCCGGGGCCGCCGCCTGCGGGCGTATCGTCCACGGTGCGATGGCGGCCAAGGCCATGATCGCGGATATTTCTCGCCTCTAATGACCACACGCCACGCGACAGCGCATCGCCCGCGAGCGAAATGCCGAGTGGGCCCGGAAACATTTCGGGATAGAGCGTGAGGATGGTGGCGGAAAAGCTCACGCGCGATCCTCGCCGGGCTCGGGTTTGCCGACATCGAAAAAGTCGCCCGGCACAGCGGCAATCACGCGCTTTCCTGCGATGTCGACCGTTGGGACGAAAGCCTTCGTGAACGGTAGAAGCGCGGTTGGGCCTTTTTGCGCAGGTGTGATTTCGAGAAGATCGCCGCCGCCGTAATTGGGGACATTAACGATGGTGCCGATGGGCTCGCCCGCTTCGTTCTGAACGGTCAGACCGATGAGATCGGCGAGCAGGAATTCGTCTTCGTCGTCAGGCGGCGGAAGCCTGTCGCGCTCCACATAGAGCTGCACACGATTGAGCGCCTCGGAAGCCTCGCGCGTGGTCACGCCGTCGACGAGTGCGATCAGAATATCGGCCTCGCCGCCGGGAGCCTGGCGGACATTTTTGAGAATGTAGGTTTTGCTGTTTGCCGCAATCAGCGGCTTGTAACCGGCAATCGCCTGCGGATCGCCCGTATGGGATTTCAGCCGCACTTCGCCTTTGAGGCCATGCGAGCGGCCGAACTCGCCGACGAGGACGAGGTCGGTTCTTTTTTCCAGAGCGGAGCGGCCACCCTCCCCTTGAGGGGGAGGGTCGGACCGCAGGTCCGGGGCTGTCTCTT
>NZ_JAKRNJ010000008.1 GCF_022346925.1 Microvirga sp. ACRRW | reverse complement strand
TTGACCGAGAAGGCTTCGGATCTGGAGGCTTTGGCGCGGGGTCTGTTGGAGTACGAGACGCTCACCGGCGAGGAGATCCGCAACCTCATCGACGGACAGCCCCCAGTCCGCGACGCAGGCGATTCAAACACCTCGCAGCCAAAGGCCTCGCGGCCTGCCGTGCCGCCCGTCGGCGCAACAGGCACCCCTAAACCGGCGTGACCTGACGGGTAATCTACGCTTCCCGGCTCCCCAGTGGAGAAGTGCTGCCGGGAAGCACCCGTTACCCGCGCCCGAGGCTTCACAGCGACGTTTCCCTCGATCTGCCGTTGCGTCGCGCGCGCCCGTCAACCATACTGGATGGCATAGCCCTTAATTGGAGTTTCATCCGCGCTCCCACCCGGAAGGAGATTACTCAAACCATGTCCAGTGGCATGTCCCTCCTGGCCATCGTCATCCTTCCTTTCCTCGGGAGCTTCCTTGCCGCCAGCCTCCGTCAGGATGCCAGGAATGGCGCTGCCGCGCTGGCCGGGACCATTGCCCTCTGCGCCACTGTCCTGACCGCCATTCAGTTTCCGGCGGTTCACCGGGGCGGTGTCCTGCGCATCGGCATCGAGTGGCTGCCGACTCTGGGCCTCAACTTCACCTTGCGCATGGACGGCTTCACCTGGCTGTTTTCCATGCTGGTCGCCGGCATTGGCTTCCTGGTCGCAGTCTACGCCCGCTACTACATGTCGCCCGCCGATCCGGTTCCGCGCTTCTTCTCGTTCCTGCTCGCCTTCATGGGCGCGATGCTCGGCATCGTACTCTCGGGCAATCTCATCCAGCTGGTCTTTTTCTGGGAGCTGACCAGCCTGTTCTCCTTCCTCCTCATCGGCTACTGGCATCACAATGCCAGCGCCCGCGACGGCGCGCGCATGGCGCTCACGGTCACGGCCGCGGGCGGTTTGTGTCTGTTCGCCGGTATCCTGGTGATCGGCCATATCGTCGGCAGCTACGATCTCGACCAAGTGCTGGCATCGGGCGACAGAGTCCGTAACAGCAGTCTTTACCTGCCGGCGCTGATCCTGGTCCTGCTCGGTGCCTTGACCAAGAGTGCGCAGTTCCCGTTCCACTTCTGGCTTCCCCATGCCATGGCGGCGCCCACCCCCGTGTCGGCCTATCTCCACTCGGCCACGATGGTGAAGGCCGGCGTGTTCCTTCTCATCCTGCTCTGGCCCGTGCTGTCCGGAACGGAGGCTTGGTTCTACATTGTGGTGTCCGCGGGTCTCTGCACCCTGGTCCTTGGGGCCTATGCGGCTATCTTTCAGCAGGATCTCAAGGGCTTGCTGGCCTATTCCACCATCAGCCACCTGGGCCTGATCACGCTCCTGCTCGGCCTTGGCAGCCCGCTCGCCACCGTCGCGGCGATTTTCCATACGATGAACCATGCGACCTTCAAGGCATCGCTGTTCATGGCGGCCGGCATCATCGATCACGAGTCCGGCACCCGTGACATCCGGCGCCTGAGCGGGCTGTTCCGGTATATGCCGATCACTGCCACGCTTGCCATGGTCGCGGCCGCAGCCATGGCCGGCGTGCCCCTGCTCAACGGCTTTCTCTCCAAGGAGATGTTCTTTGCCGAGGCGGCGGCGTTCCACGTCGACTCGATCCTCGACCACTCCCTGCCCTACTTCGCCATGCTGGCGAGCGCCTTCAGCGTCGCCTATTCCCTGCGGTTCATCCACGGCGTGTTCTTCGGGCCGCCTGCAACCGATCTGCCGCGCGCACCGCATGAACCGCCGCACTGGATGCGGTTTCCCGTCGAGTTCCTGGTCCTGGCTTGTCTGCTCGTCGGCATTCTCCCGGCGATGACAATCAAGCCCTTCCTCGCCACGGCGGTGTACGCAGTCCTCGGTCCCGACACTCCGTACTACAGCCTCGCCGTGTGGCACGGCTTCAACGAAGTCCTGGTCATGAGCTTGATCGCCCTGGGTGGCGGCGTCATCCTGTACTGGCTGTTGCAGGGATACCTCGCGAAAGGGATCGACGGCCCTCCGATCATGCGTCGCTTCAAGGGCCAGCGCATCTTCGAGCGCGTGCTCGTCACGTTGTCATGGAAGTGGGCACGTTCCGCGGAGCGTATGTTCGGCACACAGCGGCTTCAGCCGCAACTGCGGCTTCTGGTGACCTTCGCAGTCCTCGCGGCGCTCTGGCCGCTCTATCGGCAAGGGCTTGAGGCGGGCTCCCAGCCTGCCTCGGGCTTCGACCCCGCATTCCTCCTGCTCTGGATCGTCGGCGGCCTTTGCGCCATCGGCGCGGCTTATCAGGCGAAGTATCACCGGTTGGCGGCCATGGTCCTGATGGGCGGAGCTGGGCTCGTCACTTGCATCACCTTCGTATGGTTCTCGGCCCCTGATCTCGCCATCACCCAGCTTCTGGTCGAGATCGTCACGACGGTGCTGATCCTGCTTGGCCTGCGCTGGCTGCCGAAGCGGATTGCGACGGTGGGCGATGGCCTCTCCATGGGAATCCATGACAGGATGCGGCGCGCACGAGACCTGATGCTGGCCATCGCAGCCGGAACAGGCATGACGCTGATCGTTTATGCCATGCTCACGCGCCCGCTTCCCGACACCATCTCGCGCTACTTCGTCGAGAACGCATATTCAGAGGCTGGTGGGCGCAACATCGTCAACGTCATCCTGGTCGACTTCCGCGGCTTCGACACCTTCGGCGAGATCGTGGTGCTCGCCATCGTCGCGATCACCGTGTTCTCCCTGTTGCGGCGGTTCCGCCCAGCGCAGGAAAGCGTCGGAGCGCCTGAGCAGCAACGGGTGCAGGATGCCTATGATGAGGCAAAGCCCGACCGCGCCATAGGCGACACACTGGCCGACTACATCACGATCCCCGCGCTGATCATGCAATGGCTATTTCCGGTAATCATCGTCGTCGCGATCTTCCTGTTCCTGCGCGGCCACGATCTGCCGGGCGGCGGCTTCGCAGCCGGAGTCACGATGTCGATTGCGCTGATCCTGCAATACATGGCGGGCGGAACGCGCTGGATCGAGGCAAGAGTGCGCATCCGGCCGATGAGCTGGGCGGGCCTTGGCCTGCTTTGCGCGGCCTTCACCGGAATGGGCTCTTGGCTCTTCGGTTATCCGTTCCTGACGTCATATTTCCGCTACCTGGATCTTCCCCTGATCGGCAAGGTGCCGGCCGCCACCGCGCTGCTGTTCGACCTCGGCGTCTTCGCAGTCGTGGTCGGCGCCACCGTACTCATTCTGATCGCACTGGCGCACCAGTCCGTTCGCGCTCCTCGTTTGTCCCGTTCTCCGGCACTCACCGAACCGCCCGCGGTGGCAAAGGAGAATGCATGATGGAACTCATTCTCGCACTCGCAGTCGGCATCCTGACCGCCTCCGGCGTGTGGCTCCTGCTGCGGCCGCGCACCTTCCAGGTCATCATCGGCCTGTCCCTGCTGTCTTATGCGGTGAACCTGTTCATCTTCGGCATGGGCCGGCTTCGAACCGGCGCGCCGCCTGTTCTCGAAAACACCGAAGCCATCGACCCAGCGCTCTACGCCGACCCGCTGCCGCAAGCGCTGGTTCTCACCGCCATCGTCATCAGCTTCGCGATGACGGCCCTGTTCCTCGTCGTCCTGCTCGCCTCGCGCGGCTTGACGGGAACCGACCATGTCGATGGCCGGGAGGACGCACAATGATGAGCATGCTCGACCATCTGCTCATCGTGCCGATCCTGCTCCCGCTCATCTCGGGCGCTGTGATGCTGCTCCTCGCGGAGCGCCAACGCGTTCTCAAGGGTGCGATCGGAATCGCGACCACCCTTGCGCTGCTGATCGTCGCCATCATCCTGATGCGGCAGGCCGACATGGCGCCTCCGGGATCCGGCGTGGCGACGTACCAACTCGGCAACTGGCCCGCTCCCTTCGGGATCGTGCTCGTGCTGGATCGTCTCTCCGCACTCATGCTGGTGCTGACGAGCGTGCTCGGCATCGCGTCGTTGCTATATGCGCTTGCACGGTGGCATCGCGCGGGACCGCGCTTTCACACGATCTTCCAGCTCCAGCTCATGGGTCTCAATGGCGCCTTTCTGACAGGAGATCTGTTCAACCTCTTCGTGTTCTTCGAGGTGCTACTGGCGGCATCCTATGGCCTCGTGCTGCACGGGGACGGGATCGTTCGAGTCAGGGCAGGTCTTTCCTACATCGCCATCAACCTGACAGGGTCGTTTCTCTTTCTTATCGGCGCCAGCCTGGCCTACGGCGTCACCGGCACCCTCAACATGGCGGATCTCGCCGCCCGCGTTTCCGCCCTTTCACCGGGCGATGCGGCCTTGTTTGCAGCAGCTGCTGCAATCCTCGGCACGGCCTTCCTGATGAAAGCGGGGACCTGGCCGCTCAATTTCTGGCTCCCTACGACCTATGCGGCCGCCTCGGCGCCGGCTGCGGCCATGTTCGCAATCATGAGCAAGCTCGGCATCTATGTCATCTTGCGCCTGTGGACGCTGGTGTTCGGCCCAGGAGCAGGCCCGCTGGCCGAATTCGGCAGCGAATGGCTGCTCGCCGGCGGCATGCTGACGATCGTGTTCGGCACGATCGGCGTCCTCGCCTCTCAGACCCTGTCGCGGCTTGCCGGGTGCAGCGTCCTCATTTCGTCGGGAACCTTGATTGCCGCCCTCGGGACCGGCGGTGGCGAGGTCATCGGCGCCACGTTGCTCTACCTCGTCAGCTCCACCCTCGGGATTGCGGCTCTCTTCCTGCTCGTCGAGTTGGTCGAGCGCATCCGCGATCCCGGAGCCGACGTGCTTGCCGTCACCATGGAGGCCTATGGCGAAGGCGATGACGAGGATTTGGCGGATGAAATCGGCATCGCCATTCCCGCGACAATCGCGACCCTCGGCGGCAGCTTCATCGCCTGTACCCTGCTCCTGGCGGGACTGCCACCCTTCTCGGGCTTCGTCGCCAAGTTCGCCATGATGGCGGCGATGCTGAAAACCGACGGCACTGTGGTCCAAGCCTCGACCTGGATTCTGATCGGCCTCTTGACGGTGTCGGGCCTGGCGACACTCATCGCCATGACGCGGAGCGGAATCACCTCCTTCTGGGCCCGCATGGACGACAGCGTTCCCCGGGTGCGCATCATCGAGATGGCTCCGGTGCTCGCCCTCCTGCTGCTCACCCTGGGCCTGACCGTCGCCGGCGGCCCGGCGATGCGCTACATGGAGGCGACCACGCAGTCTCTCCAGACCCCGCAGGGTTACATCACAGGCGTGTTGTCTGCATCGACGGCCGAAGCCGCTGAAGAGGGAGTTCGCCCATGAGCGGTGTCCTGCCCTATCCGCTTCTCTCGCTGTCCCTGCTGGTTCTGTGGCTGCTGCTCAATCAATCGGTCTCGGCCGGTCACATCATCCTCGGAAGCGTGATCGCCGTGCTGGCGTCCTGGGCCATGGCCGCCCTGCGGCCCGAGAAGCCGCGCATCCGCCGTCCCGGCGCGGCCTTGCGTCTCGCCGGCATGGTACTGATCGATATCCTCCGCTCCAACCTCGCGGTCGGACGCATCATCGTGCGTTCCAGGCAGCCGGGCGTGAACGCGGGCTTCCTGACCATTCCGCTCGACCTGCGGGACCGCCATGGACTTGCGGTCCTTTCCATCATCATCACTTCGACGCCCGGCACGATCTGGGTGAATTACGATGCGGCCAAGGGCACCTTGCTGCTGCACGTTCTCGACTTGGTCGACGAGACGGCATGGATTCAGACGATCAAGCATCGCTACGAACGGTTGCTGATGGAGATCTTCGAATGAACGCTCTCGTCATCCTCGGATGGGCCATCGTCGGCGCTCAGATCATGCTCGCCCTGGCAATGTGCTGTGCCACCTACCGCCTCATTGCGGGACCAAGAGCGCAGGATCGCATTCTTGGACTGGACACCCTCTACGTGAACGCGATGCTGATGCTGATCACGTTCGGGATCCGCATCGGCAGTACCCTGTTCTTCGAGGCAGCGCTGGTGATCGGCCTTCTCGGGTTCGTCTCGACTTTGGCGCTCGCCAAATTCCTCATGCGGGGCGAGGTCATCGAATGAACGCAGCAGGAAATCTTCCGGCCTGGGCCGCGCTGCTGACTGCCTTTCTCGTGCTGGTCGGTGCGGCTGTCACCTTGATTGGATCGCTCGGGCTGCTCCGGCTCGGCACCTTCTATGCCCGTGTCCATGCGCCCACGCTCGGCACGACGCTGGGCATGGCAAGCATCCTGGCCGGCTCCGTCCTGCTCTTCAGCATGATCGAGGCGCGCCCGGTCGTGCATGAGATCCTGATCGCCGTGTTCGTTAGCCTGACCACGCCGGTGACCCTGATGCTGCTCGTGCGGGCGGCTTTGTATCGTGACCGCATCGAGGGTAACAAGGAGGTTCCCGCCGCGGATGCGGCGGAAGATCCAATCACTCGGTAATGGGAATGGACAGATTTAGCGGGTTGGCGGGACGGCGAGGATGTCGATGTCGAGAGACCGCAGGACCTCCTCAGTCACGCTTCCCAGGAATGCTTTGGCAATGCCCGTTCGGCCATGCGTCCCAATGATCAGGACATCCGGACCCGATTGCTCCACGGCCTTGGAGATCACCTCGATCGGCGCGCCCTCTTCCACGTGCACGGGCTGCCCATGATCGCTAAGGCCGTTCTCCTCCAGAAACGCGATCAGCTCCCTGGTGGCTCGGGCGCGCTCCTCGGCCACATATCCGTCAATGGTCTCCCGGTTCAGTCCGGAATAGAACATCTGGCCCTTCGCCAGCGGCAGGAAGGCATGAACGAGCGCAAGCCGCGCACCGACGGGCAGGCCCAAGGCCATGGCTGATCTGATAGCGTTCACGGATGGTTCGGACAGGTCGACCGGTGCCAGAGCCGTCCGGTAGGGCCGCTCCACTTCCCCATTCACCATCAGGACCGGAACCGAGCCCGTACGGATCACGCGTTCGACGGTCGTTCCAACGAGGATATCGCGCAGAAGCTGCTTGCGCGGCGCTCCCATGACGATGAGACCCGCGCTCATGGATGCTGCGGCGCGCAGGATGCCATCGAACGGATTGCCCGCGACGACGAGGGCCCGCGACGAGAGTCCGCGCAATTCAGCAACCGCGTCGATCTGCTCACCGAGAATCCGTTCGGCTTCGCGCATTTCAAGCGCAATCAGCTCCGGCGGCTGGTCGTCGTCCACGACGTGCACGAGAGTGAGTTCAGCACCCCCGTCCCGCGCCAGCAAGCCAGCCCGCCGTACGGCCCGCTGCGAGCGGGTCGAGAAATCCGTCGCTGCCAGGATGTGCATGGGTTCGTCTCCTGTGGTTTCGGGACCGGAGTTTGGTACATGTCCATGGCAGGGTAGCGGCAAGGACCGCCGCTACCCGATCTGGTCGATCACGAGTTTGCGGATCTCCGCACGGGTCATCGTGCTGGGCTGAGGAGCCCATTCCGAGACCGCAACTGCTTTTGCCTCAGTTGCCCGGGAGTTGTGCGGCCGCTTGGGGAGCGCGGCTTTTCTCGTGACGGCAATTGTGTCTGTCGTTTTCATGTTTCTTCTCCTTGGCTGCTTGGGAGCATTCCCTGCAGCGTGTTGCGTTTCGATTGTCAGGCGCCGAGGCCAGCCATGCGCTCGGGCTGGAAGCGCACCCGTTGCACCATTATCTTGCGACTTCCGCCCGTCGGTCCCCGCCATTCCATTGATTGCCCCTCCGAGAGGCCGATCAAGGCTGCACCGACCGGCGTCAGGACCGAGATGCGTCCGGCATCCAAATCCTCCTCGCCCGGGTACACCAGCGTGGCGTGACGCACGTCGCCCGTGACCTCGTCCCGATACTCGACCTCCGAATGCATCGTCACGATGTCCGGACGGATGGTGCCGGGTGCCGCGACCGTTGCGCGATCGAGTTCATCAGCCAGCATCTCAGCGACGGTGTAGTATTGGCCGTTGATGCCGGCATTCGCGATCCAGGCCAGCCGGTCGTAATCGACCGTGGTGATCGTGATGGGCGGAAGCGTGACCTGTTTCATTGTCTTCTCCAATGTGTTGTTGTGCCATGGGAAGGCAGCAGGCATCGTGGTGGCAGCGATCAGGACCGTCCACAGACGATGATCGAGATCGGATCGCTGGCCGGGAAGGTTTCCATCAGAGCCTCGTCGAGCCGGCGCTCGAGATCGTCACGCGAGTTGACGTGCTCGTGATCCAATCGAATGGGTGCAGCACGGACAGGTTCGGCGTCATCAGGCAGGAGCCTGAACCGCACATCCTCCACCACGACCTCGTGCACTGGCCCATTCGGATTCGTCTTGAACGGCATTCGATCGCCGACGCGAAGCCCCAGCAGGGCGATCCCCAAAGGTGTCAGCACGGACAGTTCCGCGCCCGGCCATTGCAGATCCTCCGGATAGACCAGGATGTGCGCTCGCGAATGTCCCTCGCCGTCAAGGCGGTAAGTTACCTTCGCGCTGGTTGAGACCACGTCCTCGGGCAACGCATCGGGATGGCACAGCGATGCACGCCGCAGCTCCGACAGCAAGAAGTCGCGATGTGGACGACGCCGGTTGGTTTCCAAGGCCGCAGCGGACATGAGGCGGTTGTAGTCGTGCGTTGCGACGGTGACCGGCGGCAGGTGCATGGTTTCGTTCATGAAATCCTCCTTTTGCGATGCCGATTCAGGCCCGCAGCTGAATTGCCTTGAGGCAAGCGCGCACAGGCCCAGGATCGGGCTTGCTGAATTCGACTTTGCAAGATGTGTCATGCCCCCGAACGATGGCGGCGCAATGCGCCTGCCTGGTTCGGGGATCAGCGGCCCGCCAGGAGGCGGCCTCCGCGCAGAATGAGGATATGATGCGAAGTAATCATGACAATACAGATGTAAGCATTAAAAACTGAATTTCAACCGCGGCAAACCGTGAAGCACCCTGAGATCTTACACTTACCGGCCAGCAGGCGTTCAAAGTCATGCAGGACGCGGCTTTTCTGCCTTCCTGGGCAAGGGCTTCAACTTGCGCATAATCTGACGTCTCCGAATGACTCATACTTCTTTCGAACGAGCATCTATGTCGCTCGCAAGCTTGCATTCGCGAGCAACTGAGCTACCTTGTGAATGTCATGATTACGCTCATGAAAAACCTTCGCCTCTTTGCACATGCGGGGTGCCTCAAAGCAGGCAAGTAAGCCCCAGCAGTCGGCGTGACCCGATATGGTCGCCGACGCTCCGGGGCATCCAGTCTTTCTCACAGCAGCATTCATCCGCCGCATCCGCCGTTCAGGCGCGTGCCGGCATGCGACGTCCGTTTGTCTAGCAGGAACGCGCGTCTACGCGTCCAGCAGTGACCGTCTTGAGGAGGCTTTCATGAACGTGCAGCACGAACTTCCCCCGATCGTTCTCTCGGAAAACGACTACAATCGCCTGCTGTTCACCGCGAGGATCCGGCAGAAAGACAATTACACTGCATACGAATTCCTGCTCGATGAGTTGCGTCGCGCGAGGATTTGCCATCCGTCGGAATTGCCGGAGGATGTCGTCTCGACGAACTGCCGCGTGATCTTTCGCATCGACGACGAGCCGAAGTCGCGGGCGCACCTGCTCGTCCATCCCGAAGACTTGCTGTGGCCCGGCGCGGAGATCTCCGTGACGACGCCCCTGGGAACGGCGCTCCTCGGCCTCTGCGTCGGCGACCGCATGCCGTTCACGGACGGCGGCACGATCCATGAGGTCTTCGTTGAAGGCATCGGCCTCCGTTTCCTGGATGACGGTTCGACACTCATGCGCACACCCGGCAGCATCACGCGGACTTAAGGCGAGCAAAGGACGCGATAATCAAGCAAGAGCTCCTCCCGCCTCTGACGGTCGCGACAGCTTCGCGCGTTGATTGGGCACAAGAGGCGGGTATGACGCACCTCTACGCCAGAAAGACCACGCGGGAGCGCCAAAAAGGTGCCCGGAGGCGATAAGGAAACGAGCCGGATTGTCGGAATGAGCCTTAGGCTGCTTGTCGGGACGGCTCGCAAGGGCGCCGATAAAACCCTTGGAAAATATGGTGAGCGCGCTGGGACTCGAACCCAGGACCCTCTGATTAAAAGTCAGATGCTCTACCGGCTGAGCTACGCGCTCTTGAGAGGTGAGCCCGAAATAGGGGCTCTTCGGCGGTGGGTCAATCGAAAAGCCCCGGTTTGAGGCCGAAATTCTCAACTCCTCACACCAAAGGTCCGGTTTTCCACGGGCAAAGGGAAAATCCTCCCTCAGCCCTCCGCCGGGGTCGCGATGTTGTCGGCGTGATGGCCGATCTCGGCCTTACCGTCCCGCTCGCCCTTGGCCCAGCCTTCCTTGACCTCGCCGATATGATCTTCCAGACGGCCCTCACTGATGGCCTTGCGCAGGCCAGCCATGAGTTCCTGGTAATAGGCCAGATTGTTCCAAGTCAGCAGCATCATGCCTAAAATCTCGTTCGAGCGGACGAGATGGTGGAGATAGGCTCGGCTATAGGTGTTCGAAGCCGTGCATTTCGAGCTCTCGTCCAGTGGGCGCGTATCCTCTGCGAAGCGCGCGTTGCGCAGGTTCATCCGGCCATGCTTGGTGAAGACTTGGCCGTGGCGTCCGGCGCGGGTCGGCATGACGCAGTCGAACATGTCCACGCCCCGGCGCACGGCCTCCACGATATCGTCCGGCGTGCCCACGCCCATGAGGTAGCGCGGCTTTTCCTTCGGCATGTGCGGCTCGACTGTCTCGATCATGCGCAGCATCACATCCTGCGGCTCGCCCACGGCCAAGCCGCCGATGGCGTATCCCTTCAGGTCCATAGCGGCTAGTTCCCGCGCGCTCTCGATGCGCAGCCGTTCCACGGCGCCGCCTTGGACGATGCCGAACATGGCCTTGCCAGGCTGGTCGCCGAAGGCAATGCGGCAGCGTTCCGCCCAGCGCAGGGACAGGCGCATGGCGCGCTCGGCCTCTTCGTCCGAGCACGGCAGGCGCACGCACTCGTCGAGCTGCATTTGGATGTCGGAGCCGAGCAGCCCCTGGATCTCGATGGAGCGCTCAGGCGACATGAAATGCTTCGAGCCGTCGATATGCGACTGGAAGGTCACGCCGGTCTCGTCGACCTTGCGGAGCGCCGCCAGCGACATGACCTGGAAGCCGCCGGAATCGGTGAGGATCGGATAGGGCCAGTTCATGAACTGATGAAGACCGCCGAGCCGCGCCACCCGCTCCGCGCCTGGGCGCAGCATGAGATGGTACGTGTTGCCGAGCACCACGTCCGCCCCCAGCGCCTTCACCTGATCGGGATACATGGCCTTCACGGTCGCCGCCGTGCCCACGGGCATGAAGGCGGGCGTGCGGATGACGCCGCGCGGCATCCGGATCTCGCCGGTGCGGGCGGTGCCGTCGGTCTTGGTCACGCTGAAGGTGAACTGCTCTGTGGTCATGCGGTCCTCATGGATCGGGGCCGTTTACGGGCATGAAAGCTGAGATGGAGCGTTAACGCCGGAAGAGCAAACTCGCATCGCCGTAGGAATAGAAGCGATAGCCGGTTTCGATGGCGTGAGCATAGGCCGCGCGCATGCGATCCAGCCCTACGAAGGCGGAAACGAGCATGAACAGCGTCGAGCGCGGCAGGTGAAAATTGGTCATCAGCACGTCCACCGCCTTGAAGCGATAACCGGGCGTGATGAAGATTGCCGTGTCGCTGGAGAACGGCGCGATGGTGCCATCCTCGCGGGCGGCGCTCTCCAACAGACGCAGCGATGTCGTGCCGACCGCCACGATCCGCCCTCCCCGCGCCCGCGCTTCGTTGAGCGCCTTCGCGGTTTCCTCGGTGATCGTGCCCCATTCCGCATGCATGCGGTGCTCGTCCGTATCGTCCGCCTTCACAGGCAGGAAGGTGCCTGCACCCACATGCAGCGTGACGAACTGACGGGAGACGCCGCGCTCATCGAGACGGCGAAACAGGTCATCCGTGAAATGCAGTCCTGCTGTCGGCGCGGCCACCGCGCCTTCGTCCTTGGCGTAGACCGTCTGATAATCGGCTTTGTCCTTCTCGTCCGTAGCGCGCTTGCCTGCAATGTAAGGTGGCAGCGGCAGCTCACCGAGACGGGCGATGGCCTCATCAAGAAAGGGGCCGGAGAAGGAAAAGCGAAGCGCCACATCGCCGCCCTCGCCTTTATCGACAACCTCCGCATCGAGGCGCACGAGTTCGCAAGCCGTACCCTCGGATTCCTCCCCGAAGCGGATGCGGTCACCCACATTCAGTTTCTTGGCGGGACGCGCGAAAGCACGCCAGCGGTCGGCGCCTTCACGCTTGTGCAGCATGATCTCGACGCGAGCCGCCGTCTCCTCGCGCACGCGCAAGCCGTAGAGACGGGAAGGAATGACCTTGGTGTCATTGAGCACCAGCACGTCGCCCGGCTGCAGCAGATCCGGCAGATCACGGACAGCTCCGTCCTCGAAAGTGGCCTCTTCTGGCTTGACCACGAGCATGCGCGCAGCATCGCGCGGCTCCACGGGGCGGAGCGCGATGTTCTGCTCTGGCAGCTCGAAATCGAAGAGGTCGACGCGCATAGATAGGTTTCTGAGGGCCTTGTTTTCGGGCGCCGGTTATCGGCCCGAAGGAGGCTGGCCGTCAATGGCCGCTATCCACTGAAAAGAAAAAGGGGTTTCAGCCTCATCCCCATGAGGGCTTGCTGAGAGTTCTTTATCAAATGAAATATCATTTCATTACGAATCAATGGAGCCTCTTATGGAAAGCGCCGACAACAAGTCCCAAGCCAAGCCGAACCCTCTCCGCAACCTCTGGCCTGATGTGAATACTGAAAAGGGCCGTCGCGAGGCCATCAAGGCTGGTGCCATCGCTCTTGCCTATATTGCCGTCTCCTATGCCTTCGCCATGGCACTCATCCTCACAACAGGCCAAGACCTGTTGGGAGCCCTGGACGGCGTCGAGATTGTCATCTCGCTCGCGCTGAGCGTGGCGGCCATTGTGATCGCGAGCCTGCTGGCCTGGTTCCTCTACAAGCGCGAGAATCTGATCATCGCCTATATCGGCCTTGCCTGGATCGCCCTTGAGGTCCTGATGAAGCTCACCTCTACCCCTGGCCGCGGTTTCTTTATCGCTCTCCTTGCCCTGCTCTTCAGCATCAACGGCGTGCGTGGCGCGCTGGCCGCAAAGAAGGCCTCTCAGGCTCCCGTCCAGGCCTGATGCCCTTCCATGAAAAAACCTCCCGCCGTTGAGCGGGAGGTCCAAGCTTTCAGAGTTGAGCTTGCTCTTTAAGCTGCGTCCGCCGCAACCTTCATGGAAACGATGCGGTCCGGATCCTTCACGGGCTCGCCGCGCTTGATCTTGTCCACGTTCTCCATGCCTTCGGTCACCTTGCCCCAGACGGTGTATTGCTTGTCGAGGAAGCGGGCGTCGTCGAAGCAGATGAAGAACTGCGAGTTGGCGGAGTGCGGAAAGTTCGTACGCGCCATCGAGACGGTACCGCGCACATGCGGCTCGGCATTGAACTCCGCCTTCAGGTCAGGCAGGTCGGAGCCGCCGGTTCCGGTGCCGTGGGGGCAGCCGGTCTGGGCCATGAAGCCGTCAATCACCCGGTGGAAGACGATGCCGTCATAGAAGCCCTTGCGGGCCAGGGTTTTGATGCGTTCCACATGGCCGGGAGCCAAGTCGGGGCGCAGCTCGATGACCACGCGGCCCTTCGTAGTTTCCAGGATGAGGGTGTTTTCCGGATCTGCCATCAGTGTCTCCTTGATATGGCGTGTATGTAGGATGTTCGACGGCAAACCGCTATATGGCTCGTGGCTTCTGCGGTGCTGGCGCGTCGATGAAACGGAAGGTGAATGGACGTCCGGCCACCGCCGCGCCCAGCTTGTCGGTAAACGGCATCGGCGAGCAGCGTGCGAGTGCTTCGCGCACGGCCTGGGTAAAGGCCTGACGATTCTCGGCATCTGGCTCACCAGCCCGATAATGAGTAATCATCGGCTTGCCGAGCACCTCGCCGCTCCGCTTGAAACTCAACCTTACGGTCACTTCCTGGCCGGTGTTGCGCACGCCGGCAGGCTGCCAGCAGGCCTGCATTGCCCGTCCGATATCGTTGAGGGTATCGATCTCTCGAGGCGGCTCTTCATCCGCCCGGGGATAGATGAGTCCGTTGAAGCGATTGTCTTGGGCAGCCGCCGGCAGCCCCATGGCGAGGCAGATCAGGAGCGCGGCAGTCCGCGCTCCATATGCTTGCGCACCTCGGATCACTTCGCGTCGGCGGCGAGCTGCATCTTCACGATCTTGTCGGGGCTCGAGACCATGCCGTTGGCAGCGGAATTCCCCTTCTTGATCTTGTCCGCCACGTCCATGCCAGCGACGACTTCGCCGAAGAGCGTGTACTGGCCGGTCAGCGGGCCGCAGCCGTCGTAGCAGATGAAGAACTGGCTGTTGGCGGAGTTCGGGCTCTGAGAACGGGCCATGCCGACCGAACCGCGCTTGTACTGAGTCTGGCTGAACTCGGCCGGGATGTTCGGCAGTTCGGACTTGCCCGTGCCGGTGCCGGTGGGATCGCCCGTTTGGGCCATGAAGCCGTCAATGACGCGGTGGAACACGACGCCGTTATAGAAACCCTGCTTCGTCAGCGCCTTGATCTGCTCGACATGCTTGGGAGCCAGATCCGGACGCAGGCGGATGGTGATGCGGCCATCCTTGGTGTCGAGGAAGATCGTGTTCTGCGGATCATTGGCCTGCTGGGCAAAAGCCGGAACGAGGCCGGCCAGCACGAGCGCGGAGGCTGCGAGCAAACGCTTCATGGTGTGGATTCTCCCTTGAGGATTGAAACTTTATGGCCGCTTGAATTTGGCCTTGAGACGCTCCGCGACAAGGCCCGGCACGAAGGGCGAGACATCGCCCCCCATAGCCGCGATCTGCCGGACGAGCGTGGCGGTAATCGGGCGGACCGGAGGTGAGGCCGCAAAGAAGATTGTCTGAACATCCGGCGCCATGGTCGCGTTCATGGACCCCATCTGGATCTCGTAGTCGAAATCCGTGCCGTCCCGCAGGCCCCGGACGATGAGGCTCGCCCCATGACGACGGGCGGCCTCAACCGCGAGATCGGCGAAGGTCACGACCTCCAACTCGACGCCCCTCTCCTGCAGCACGGGGGCGCAGACCGCCCGCAGCATCTCCGCCCTCTCCTCTGTGGCAAAGATCGGTGCCTTGGAGGAATGGACCCCGATGGCAACGACGATCCTGTCCGCCACGCTGCAGGCCTGGCGCAGGACGTCCAGGTGGCCGTTGGTGACGGGGTCGAAGCTGCCGGTATAGAGGGCGGTGCATGTCATGGGCTCAAGGCGTAGCGGGATAATAGTCCGGGAGCAAGCCGTGCGTTGGCGCACGACCAAGGTTGGCGAGCCGACCTATAACCGCCGTGACGAAAGGTAAGGAGCTTTCCCATGTTGGTTCGTCTCATCGTCGTTGTCGCCACCGCAGTCGCCGTCTTGACCCCAGCCGCCGTTTCGAGCGCCTTCGTGGTTCTGGGCTGAGTGCGGCGCCCTCATAGGCTTAAGGTGAATAGAACTCCCGCCCGCAGGTAAATTACATTACCTTGCATGGAAAATGGGGGGTTCAATGTCACGTCTCTTACGGCTTCTAGGCTCCTGGAGCTTCTATATCAGCCTTATCCTGGTATCTGGCTATAGCCCGCAGGCTGCAGCAGAGGTTACGCGAAGCCCGATTCCGGCGCAGGTAAGCCAGATCGACGGCTATCCCTTTCCTGCCAGGCTCGCCGGGCTCGCGCGTGGCCAGAAGACCGACTACGGCACCCCTGGTCTCGGCTTCAGCGTGCGCTACGAAATTCCAGGTGAAGGCTGGGCCGATATTTACATCTATGATCTAGGTCATGACCTGACATCTGCAAATGCACGCCAGAATTCCATCGAGCAGCGGGAATCGGCCTTGAGCGACATTCAGGCTCACGTCTCCAAAGGAACCTATCAGGAGGCCAAGCTCATCACCAAGGCGGATGCCAATCCCTACGCCAAAGCCCATCTTGAGATTACACAAAAAGGAACGACGAGAAGCTCGTTCATCTTCATCACGGTTGCCAAGGGAAACTATGTGAAGATCCGCTACACCACTTCAGCCCCGAATGCGAATAGGGTGGTTGAGAAGTTTGCCTCGGAATACGCGCGTTTTCTTAAGTAAGAAGCCTGAAAGAAAAGGGCGCCGACGGGCGCCCTTTTCGTATGTCTCAAGAGTGTGAAGCGAGGTCTTATTCCTCGCCGCCAGCGACAGCATCGCCTTCGCTGCCTTCGATGCCGACGTCATCCTCGCCGTCTTCGCCGTCCTCGCCCTCGATGTGCTCCACCGAGACCACCTTCTCCTTGTCCTTGGTGGAGAAGACGGTGACGCCCTGCGAGTTGCGGCCGACGACACGGATGCCGTCCACCGGCACTCGGATCAGCTGGCCGCCATCGGTGACGAGCATGATCTGGTCGGAGTTCTCGACCGGGAACGAGGCGACGAGCTTGCCGTTGCGGTTGTTGACCGCCATGGCCGTGATGCCTTTGCCGCCGCGTCCGGTGATGCGGTACTCGTAGGACAGCGTGCGCTTGCCGTAGCCCTTCTCGGAGAGCGTCAGGATGCACTGCTCCAGCGCGCTCATCTCCGCGTAGCGCTCCTGCGAGAGCGAGAAGTTTCCGTTCTCGATCTCCTCCGCATCGTCGCTGCCGTTCGCCTCGGCATCAGCCGACTGCTCGCCCATGACGGCACGGCGCATCTTGAGGTAGGCGGCGCGCTCTTCGCCCGTCGCCTCCACGTGGCGCAGGATCGCCATGGAGATGATGTCGTCGCCCTCGGCCAGGTTGATGCCGCGCACGCCCATGGAGTCGCGGCCCTTGAACACGCGCACATCCGTCACGGGGAAGCGGATGCACTGGCCCTTGGCCGTGGTGAGCAGCACGTCGTCGTGCTCCGAGCAGATCTGCACGTCGATGATGGTATCGCCTTCATCGAGCTTCATGGCGATCTTGCCGCCGCGATTGACCTGCACGAAATCCGACAGCTTGTTGCGGCGAACCGTGCCGCGAGACGTCGCGAACATCACGTCCAGCTTGTCCCAGGACGCTTCGTCCTCCGGCAGCGGCATGATGGCGTTGATGCGCTCGCCCTGTGAAAGCGGGAGCATGTTCACCAGTGCCTTGCCTTTGGCATTCGGAGCGGCGAGCGGCAGGCGCCACACCTTCTCTTTGTAGGCCTGCCCTTCGGACGAGAAGAAGATTACCGGCGTATGGGTGTTCGCCACGAAGAGACGGGTGACGAAATCCTCGTCCCTCGTCGTCATGGCGGAACGGCCCTTGCCGCCGCGGCGCTGCGCCCGATAGGTCGAGAGCGGCACACGCTTGATGTAGCCGGCGTGAGACACGGTGACGACCATGTCCTCGCGGGCGATGAGGTCTTCGTCGTCCAGATCCGACTCCCAATCCACGATCTGCGTCTTGCGCGGCGTGGCATAGGCGGTGCGGATCTCGGCGAGCTCGTCCTTGATGATGGACATGATGCGGGCGCGCGAACGCAGGATCTCGAGATATTCCGAGATTTCGGCCGCGAGCTTCGCCAGTTCGTCGCCGACTTCGTCGCGGCCGAGAGCTGTCAGGCGCTGCAGGCGCAGATCGAGGATCGCGCGAGCCTGCGTCTCGGAGAGACGATAGGTCCCATCGTCGTTGATCCTGTGGCGCGGATCATCCACCAGGGCGATCAGAGGCGCGATGTCCTTCGCCGGCCAGTCGCGTCCCATAAGGGCCTCACGGGCGGAATTCGGATCCGGCGCGGTGCGGATGAGGCGGATCACTTCATCGATATTCGCCACCGCGATAGCAAGGCCGCACAACACGTGGGCGCGCTCGCGCGCCTTGTTGAGGAGGAACTTGGTACGGCGGGAAACGACCTCCTCACGGAAGTCGACGAAGGCGGCGATCAGGTCCTTGAGCGTCATCTGCTCGGGACGACCGCCGTTGAGCGCCACCATGTTGCAGCCGAAGCTCGTCTGCAGAGGCGTGTAGCGGTAGAGCTGGTTCAGCACCACATCCGCCATGGCGTCGCGCTTGATCTCGACCACGATGCGCATGCCGTCGCGATCGGATTCATCGCGCAGATCCGCGATACCCTCGATTTTCTTCTCGCGCACGAGTTCGGCGATCTTCTCGATCAGCGAGGCCTTGTTCACCTGATACGGGATCTCGGTGAAGATGAGCGCCTCGCGATCCTTGCGGACCTCCTCGACCTCGGATTTGGCGCGCATGATCACGGAGCCGCGGCCCGTGGTATAGGCTGACTTCGCGCCCGAGCGGCCGAGGATCAACGCGCCGGTGGGGAAGTCCGGACCGGGAATGATCTCGATCAGCTCTTCAGCCGAGACATTGGGGTTCTCGATATAAGCAAGGCAGCCGTCGATCACCTCGCCCAGATTGTGGGGAGGCATGTTGGTAGCCATGCCGACCGCGATGCCGCCGGCGCCGTTGACGAGGAGGTTCGGGAAGCGCGCGGGCAGAACCGACGGCTCGTCCTTCGACTCGTCGTAGTTGGGCGTGAAATCGACCGTGTCCTTGTCGATGTCGTCGAGCAGCGGCATCGCTGCCTTGGACAGGCGGGACTCGGTGTAGCGCATCGCCGCCGGAGGATCGCCGTCGACGGAGCCGAAGTTGCCCTGCCCGTCCACGAGCATGAGGCGGAGCGAGAAGTCCTGCGCCATGCGCACCAAGGCGTCGTAGATCGCGCTGTCGCCGTGCGGATGGTATTGACCCATCACGTCACCGACGATGCGGGCGGACTTCACGTATTTCTTGTCCGGCGTGTAGCCGTTCTCGTGCATCGAATAGAGGATGCGGCGATGGACGGGCTTGAGGCCGTCACGCGCGTCGGGGAGAGCGCGGCTCACGATCACGCTCATGGCGTAATCGAGATAGGAGCGCTTCATCTCGTCGACGATGGAAATCGGCTTGATGTCGCTGGCCGGCTGGTCCCCGCCGGGGCCGCCGGAGCGGATATCGTTCGGATCGGTCAAGGTTGGTCTTTCTTAAAACGGTCTGCCCCTTCGCGAGAGGCGGCTGAATTGCCGCTTCATCAGGCCCTGCGGGCAGCCTCGCGAATCCAATTGAAATTCAAGTCTTTAGATGGGCGAGAACGGCGCAATTTTCAAGTTTTTTGAGCGGTTATCCAGAGGGAAGAAAAGCCAAAAAAGACATATATCTTTCAATAACTTACCCGCACCCTTCGGCATCACTCCCAACCCGCTCGCACCGCGGCACTTTCTACTTTGCCTGAACAAGCTTGAGAATAGGATTCAGGAGGACCATCCAAGGCCTTGATTTTAATTAATTTTCTTGTCGCCTCCCTGCTGTCGGCACAATCATGGAGAGCTGGCGCGTGCAGGAGAGACAATCCACCATGAAAGGTATTCGGGCAGCCCTTGCCGTAGCGTGCGATGGAACATCAGCAGCCAATCTCAAAGAGCATGGGGGCGAAGGCATGCGAGAATATCCTCGCGAGCTGATGGCTCCGAGGTTTTGGGGTCGAGGGAGGCGCGAGGAGGCGTCCGGCTCGATTGTGGAGTGTGTGAAGAACCCGACGGCTCCTCGCGCACGGTTCTTTTAGGCGTACACCGTGTCTTTCAACGATGGGCCTCCCGCCGACAGGCTTGCGAGGCCTGACACAGGACCGCTCCCGGCTCCGACAATCACGACGCCTCGCGAGCGCGCCCCTCTCTGAGCCGGGACACACAACCTATAGCCACGGTTAGGAACCTTGTCAAGAACAAAAGCGGAACATGTGCATTGGGCCAAGGCGTCCTCCCTGTCCGCCTGTCGTCATCCCGGACGGCGCAGCCGAGCCGGGATCGCGGGCAGGATCAGGCGCCATTCTCGTCCTGCGATCCCGGGTTCCGCTGCGCGGCCCCGGGATGACATGATGGACCTGCAGCGCCTCACAGGCGTGGATCACCGGCACAAAGCCGGTGATGACGGTGCGAGTATCATGCCCGACGGAGCGCAGTGCGCCCCCCGCGATGACGGAGAGGCGATAGGATTGAGGCCGGATGGAACGCCCTGCCCTATGCCCTCACCAAAATCGCGGTCGTATCGTCGCTCTGCTTGAAGCGCGGATAAAGCTTTCCGTCCGGATCGGCCTGCGTTTCGATCTCCCGCGCCTTGCGGGCCAGGGGCTCCAGGCCGGAGGCGATGGCGTCCTCCATGAGGTTTTTGGCGTCCATGGCGCCATAGAGATCGACCAAAGCCGAGAAGCCGTCGCTGGTGAGCAGGATCGTGGTGCCGTCCTCGCAAGGCACGCTCTCGTGCCTCAGGCGGTCGGCTGCGCCGGGGTTGAGGCTCAGCAGAGCTGCCGGAACGCCGCTTTTCTTCTGCCGCTCGCGGCGCTCGCCCAACCAAGCGAGGAAAACGGGCTCGTCGAGAATATCGTTGGGCCGGGAGTTCGAGGCCTGCATCAGCTCGGCGGCTTTAGTGGATTCCGCATCGCGCAGGCCGGGGGCATCACCCAGCGTCAGAACCGTACCATCCGGTTGGCGGACAAAGGCCGTGGTGTCGCCAAACGTCCAGGCATCGAGAGTATTGCCCTTCCGCCGCACGAGGGTCATCGCTCCGAGCGGCCAGGACACGAAATCTTCGTGACGCTCCTGCGGAGCCACCGCCCTATAGGCGGTGCACAGCTCTTCCATCACATGCCGGATCAGGGCCACGCCATCCTCGGCCTGGGGCGCGAGATTCGACAGACGCTCATCCGCGAAAGTCGCGAGCCATGCGGCGTCGCTTTTCGGGTGCATGACCGGCGCGGTACCCGGAAAGATCGAGGTGTCGATGATCCAGGCCCAGTCCTGGCAGGCTCCGCAAATGTCCTCGTTGGCCTTGTCGGGATGCCCCGGCCAGCTGATCCGGTCCAAAGTCGTGAACATCGTTGCGGCCCCTCTCGCCAAAACCAGTGATCCACCCCATAAAGCAAAGCTGTCTTCAAGGTCCAACCAATGCTCTTCGACTATATCTCTGCCGCTCTCGTGACCCTGCTCGTCACCCTCGATCCGCCGGCGCTTGCGCCGATGTTCATCTCGCTCACCCGGGGCATGAATGCCGAGGAACGCAAGCGCGTGGCGCTCAGGGCCACGATCATCGCCTTCTGCATTCTGGCTTTCTTCGGTCTCGGCGGCGAGGTTCTTCTGCGGCTTCTCGGCATCGGCATCCCGGCCTTCCGCATCTCGGGCGGCATGCTCCTGTTCTGGATCGCGTTCGAAATGGTGTTCGAGCGCCGCAACGAGCGCAAGCAGCACACCGCCGACATCGCGATCACCGAGGATCACATCCGCAACGTGGCCGCCTTCCCGCTCGCCATTCCGCTCATGGCCGGTCCCGGTGCGTTGACGGCAACGATCCTGCTGGCCGGACGGGCCAACGGCGATCCGGTTTACCTAGGCTTCCTGCTGGTCCTCATCGCGCTCGGCGTGATTTCCTGCTTCGTCGTGTTCATGGCGGCGGAGCGCGTGTCGCGCATGCTCGGCGTGACGGGCAACATCGTCCTGAGCCGCCTGCTCGGCGTGATCCTCGCGGGCCTCGCGGTGCAGTTCATTATCGACGGCGTCGTGACCCTTTTGCGTCCGGCGGCGTTGTAACAGCATAAGCTGTCACACGAGGGAAACGTCGTGAAGAAAGCATCCGAATACCGCAAGCATGCCGAGGAGTGCCGCGTTCTCGCCAAGCAGGTTCCTGAAGGGCCGCAGCGCGATCAGCTGCTGGAGATGGCGCGGACCTGGGACAATCTCGCCAATGACCGGGACGCGCTGATTCAGAAGCACCCCGAACTCGCGTTGCCGGATGAGAAGAGCGAGCGCTGAAGCGGTTCCCGAGCCCGCCTGTCAGAGCGGTTTTGCAAATGGCAGGAACGCTTCCGCCACATGCACGTAGACCTCGCGCTTGAACGGCACCACGAGGATGGGCGTATCCGCAAGATCGGCCCAGCGCCACTCGCTGAATTCCTGCGGCGCGCCGTCATGCGCGAGCGTCACGTCGATCTCGCGGTCCTCGCCCGTGAAGCGGAACGCAAACCATTTCTGGCGCTGGCCGCGGAAGCGGGCGAGACGATGAGGCGGGCCGTCATAGGGTGGAAAGTCATAATCGAGCCAAACCTTCATCTCGCCTAAGTAGACCGCGTTCGTGACGCATGTCTCCTCGCGCAGCTCCCGCCACGCCGCCGTCAAAGGCTCTTCACCCTCATCGATTCCGCCCTGCGGCATCTGCCATTCATGCCCCGGCACGACGATCTCCGGCCCGTCGTCGCCAAGGGATTTGGCAATCAAAACCTGCCCGAGACGATTGAAAAGCGCGATGCCCACATTGGGGCGGTAAAGCGCATCCTTGTCGCTTCCCATCACGAATGCCCCTCGCCTCGATCCCTGGTCAGAATGTGCAGTCCAAGCTCCGGCGCATCGGCTTCGAGAACCGCCCAGCCCAGGCCCTCATAATAAGCGCGCCTGCGCTCACGGGTGAGAAGATAGACCCGCTGTGCACCCGTCGTGAAAGCGAACTTTGCCGCTCTGTCGACAAGAGCCGCACCGATGCCCTGCTGACGGTCCTCCGGATCGACCCACAAAGCCGCGATCCACGGCGTGTATTGCGGCCTCAGTTCCTCGTCGTTGACGATGACGGAGACCGTGCCGAGAAAGCGTTCGCCATCATGTGCGACGAAGGATGTCGGAATGGGCCCAGCTTCCAGATTCTGCTGCACGAGACCCGTCAGCAATTCGAGCGGATGGCCGTCGTCTTTCCAGAAGGCGCGCCAGACGCGATCCGCAACCGTGTTTGCGAATTCCGGCCGGTCGCGCAAATCGGAGACCGCAATCAGCGCAGCGTCTCCATGAGGCGCTTCATGAGTTCCTGACGCGGCGCGATGGTGGAGATCACGCCGTATTCCTGCAGCGTATGCGCGCCATTGCCGTCGATGCCGAGGCCATCGAGGGTGGGCACGCCCAAGGCCGCCGTGAAATTGCCGTCCGATCCGCCGCCGACACGCGGCGCGGAGACGAGCTCGAAGCCGATCTCGGCAGCCAGCGACTTCGCGTGATCGAACAGCCTCGACGTGCCTTCCGTGCGCTCGTAAGGCGGACGGTTCATGCCGCCGGTGACAGTGAGTTTGAAATCGGGGTTGTGGGGCTTCAAACCGAGGATCGCCTTGGTCAGCGCCTCGCCGTCCGCCACTGTCTCGACGCGCAGGTCGACGGGGAAGCTGCAATGCTGCGGGATCGTGTTCACCGCAGTGCCGCCTGACACCATACCAACCGTCGTCGTGATGCCACGCGCGTAATCCGTCATCGCCTCGATGGCGAGGATCTGGCGGGCGGCTTCATAGACCGCGTTGCGTCCTTCCGCATGACGCGAGCCCGCATGAGCCGGGCGGCCTTCCACATGCACGTCGAAGCGTCCGACACCCTTTCGCGCGGTGACGATCTGGCCCCCGTCGCGGCTCGGCTCGGTGACGAGAACGTAGGCCGAGCGGCGGGCGAGATCCTCGATGATCGGCCGCGTCATGGGCGAGCCGATCTCCTCGTCGGGCGTGACGAGATAGATCAGCGGCCGCGCCGCCGTGCCCTTGCGGGCCACTTCCTTGAAGGCTTCGAGAGTGAACCAGGCGCTCGCCTTCATGTCGTAGACGCCGGGGCCGTAGAGCCGATCCCCTTCGATCCGCAGCGGCAGGTCGTGCTGGATGGTCCCGACCGGGTGCACCGTGTCGAGATGCGACATGATCAGGATGGCGGGCTCGTCCGTCTGGGGTCCCGCGCGCAGGATCAGCGCGTCGCCCAGCCCCTCCTCTCCCGGAATGCGCTCGATGGCGACCGGCGCGCCCTCCATCTGAGAGACGACGAGATCCATCATCAGGTTCACCCCGGCCACGTCATGGGTCGGGCTTTCGGTGCGGATCCAGGTGAAAAGGGTATCGAGAGCGGGCGAGGTCATGGCGATCAATGGGTTTTTCAAAGGTTTCCGCCTCTTACCGCTCCTGGGCGCCTCTGTCACCCTTCCCTCAGGCAGGAAGGGAGCTGGGTCCCTGCCCTTTTGCCGGAAATGGAGCCCGGCCATCCATGTGCGTTAGCGCACACGCCGCTCCGTTGGCAGCGAAATACTCCCGGCCTCCCCTTGAAGCTGGAAAAATAGATACAGAATAACGTTAGCCAACCACAGGGGAAAACCATGGCAGTCAAACTCGGAACTTCACGCAAGAACGTCCTGACCGGCAGCAAGTCCATCGATTGGCTCTACGGCTTTGGCGGCAATGACATTCTCAAAGGCCTTGACGGAGCAGACGTTCTTTCCGGTCACGAGGGCAACGACACGCTCTTCGGCGACAACGGCAACGACTACCTTTACGGCAATCTCGGCTCCGACGTGCTGCGCGGCGGCGCAGGAAACGATGAGATCTACGGGGACGAAGGCCGTGACCGCCTCTACGGCGATATGGGCAACGATACGATGGTCGGCGGCATGGACAACGACTCCCTCCGGGGCGGCGATGGAAACGATGAACTCTATGGCGACGAAGGCAATGATGTCGTGGCGGGAGACGCGGGCGACGACTACATCAATGGCGCCATCGGCAATGACACGCTCATTGGCGGCAGCGGGCGGGACGACCTGCGAGGAGACGAAGGCGCTGACAGGCTGTACGGCGGATGGGACAACGATCGGCTGTATGGCAACACCGGCAGTGATCGCCTCTGGGGTCAAGAGGGGAATGACAACTTGAATGGCGCCGAGGGCAAGGACAGCCTTTATGGCGGCATTGGAGATGATTATCTCTCCGGCGGAGACGATAACGATTATCTCACCGGTGATGCCGGCAACGACACCCTCTACGGTGACGATGGAGCCGACAAGCTCTACGGCGGAGCCGGCGACGATTATATCAATGGCGGATGGTCTGACGATTCCAAAGATACGCTCTATGGCGGGACCGGCAACGACACACTCGGCTTGGAAGACAGCGATATCGGCTTAGGAGGCAAAGGTTTCGACACGCTCCTCCTCATTACCGAACTCGATGCGGCAAATCCCATTCTCAACTTGTCCAAGATCACCGGCAAGAACGCGGTCGATATCGGCTATCGCGGCATCCGCGCCGGGGAGTTCGAGAATGCCACCGTCTATATTAACACCGCGACAGACGGAACATCGGTCATCGGCACCAAAGGCAGCGACATCCTTTCTTGCAGTGCTAAAGGATTGGGCATTGTGATCAGCGGCGGCGCCGGGGACGACAAGATCTCGGGCAACGGCAATACGTTGTTTGGAGGCTCCGGCGCGGACCAGTTCATGCTGCAATTGTGGAGAGGCGCATCGCCGGATGTCATTGGAGACTTCGGATCGAAGGATCTTCTCGTCGTCTCAAGATCCTACAAGGATAGTTACTACGGCTTCAGCTTCGACAAGGCGAATGCCCTCGTGAAGGGATCCGATCCGCTGGCGACTTCGAACAAGTCTCAGTTCCTGTACGATACGGATGATGGCCGCCTCTATTTCGATCCGGATGGCACGGGAACACAGGCCGCTCAGCACATCGCGACCTTGACCAACAAGTTCAACCTCACGAGTGCCAACCTCCTCCTCGACTTCTGATCCGCCCGACGCGGCATCAGAACCAGATCAGGAAAGCCCGCCCTTCAACGGCGGGCTTTTTGCATGTCCGGATGAACAGGAATGAAGCGCAAAGAGCGCTGACCGACATAGAGCCCGCCCCGCCTAGAAAAGCTAGGCTCATATGACGCAGCGTCAAATTTACAGGAATATTATAACAGAGATTTAACAATACCCACCTTACGGTGACGCCCAGAAAAAGGACGCAAGAACAATGGCGCTAAAAATCGGCACTCTGGCCAAGAATTTTCTCGAAGGCTCCAGCACCTCGGACACTCTTTACGGTGACGCAAACGGCACGCTGACCGGGCGCTCGGGCGCTGCGGATCTGCTCTACGGCTATAACGGGGCGGATTTCCTCTACGGCGACGCAAAAACCCTGAGCACAAAGGCGAAGGGCGCAAGCGACACGATCTGGGCGGGCTATGACGGCGACACCGTTTACGGCGACGCCTACACGATGAAGTCATCCGCTATCGGCGGGGCCGACAAGATTTATGGCGAGTACGGCTATGACAAGCTCTTCGGAGACGCCCGCACCATGGCCAACAGCGCCAAGGGCGGTGCCGACAGGATCTATGGCGGCTACGACAACGACATGCTTTTCGGCGATGCCTATTCCATGACGTCGAACACTATCGGGGGCAAGGACACCCTCTATGGTGAGAATGACAACGATACTCTTTATGGCGATGCCTATTCCATGGCCAACTACGCCATTGGCGGCGCGGATACCCTGTCGGGTGGAAATCATAACGATGTGCTGTATGGCGATGCCTACGGCATGAGCGGAAAAACCCGCGGCGGCGCGGATACGATCAACGGCGACAGTGGAGTCGACACGCTTTTCGGCGATGCGCGCGCCCTCTCCTCCTATGCTACGGGCGGCGATGACCTGCTGAAAGGAGGCAGCTCCGACGATACGATCTTTGGCGACGGCTATCAGCTGACGCAGTGGGCCGTCGGCGGCTCCGACAAGCTCTATGGCGGGTCGCACAATGATCGTTTGTATGGCGATGCATATTACCTGAAGGACAATGCCAGGGGCGGCGCAGACACGCTGTATGGCGAGAGCGGCAACAACATCCTCTACGGCGATGCCTTGACGATGAGCGGCTCCTCCGTTGGAGGGAACGACACCCTTCATGGCAACTCCGGCAGCGACACCATTTACGGCGATGCCGCGACGCTCGACAATTCCAGCACCGGCGGACACGATTATCTGAACGGCAGCTCCGGCAACGACATTCTTTACGGCGACGCCAACGTCACGAGCCCTTATGCCGGATACGGCAACGACACGCTGATCGGCGGCTCCGGCAATGACAGGCTGATCGGCGACTCGTCCTACGGCGGCACCGGCAACGATTACCTCAACGGCGGCACCGGAAACGATACCCTCGACGGCGGCGGCGGACGCGACATCTTCGCGTTCGATGCGGCCTCCGGCAAGGACACCATCCTGTACTTCCGCCCCGGCGAGGATCAGATCGACATTCGGGCTTGGCGCTTTGGCTCATTCGAGAGCCTCAAAATGAACCAGAGGGCCGAATACACGGTGATCTACCTGTCCGGGACGACCCACTACATCAAGCTGGACGGCGTGCTGAAGGCCCATCTCTCGGCAGCCGACTTCATTCTCTGAACGACGAAAGGCCCGGATGCGCTCCGGGCCTTCCATGAAAAAGTCAGGAAGGCCGCCTGATTGCATGGGCGGCCTTTCTCATATCCTAGAACGGAATGTCGTCGTCGAGATCGTTGTAGCGCGACCCGCCACCGCCGCCACCGGAGCTCGGAGCGGGCCTGCGCTCCATGGGGGAGGAGCGACCGAAATCGCCGCCGCGGCTGATCTGGCCGCCACCCTCCTCGTTGTCGCCGTACTCCGACGAAGAACCGCCCTGGCGCCCATCCAGGATCGTCAGCTCGCCGCGGAAACGCTGCAGCACCACTTCCGTCGAGTACTTCTCCACGCCCTGCTGGTCGGTCCACTTGCGCGTCTGAAGCTGGCCCTCGACATACACCTTCGAGCCCTTCTTCAGGTACTGCTCGGCCACCCGCGCCAGGTTCTCATTGAAGATCACCACCGAGTGCCACTCGGTCTTTTCCTTGCGCTCGCCGGTGGCCTTGTCCTTCCAGCTCTCGGAGGTGGCGATCCGCAGGTTCACCACCGGCTCGCCGTTGTTCAGGCGCCGCACCTCCGGGTCTCGACCCAGATTGCCCACCAAGATCACCTTGTTCACACTGCCCGCCATCGGAGCCTCTCCTCGTTCACATGAGGCTGTTGTGGAGCCCCCAGGCGTCCGGGACAAGCGCCCCGAAGGCGTTCTTCACAGGCCTGTCCCCAACAATCGCCTGAGAGGCCTGAGCTTATTTGCCTTGGCTTTGACCGAAAACCCATCGCCCTGGCAGCTGCCAATCCCGGGCAGGTCTTTTGCCTGACCGGAAGAGAAGGAAGCCTCCTTGAAAAAGAAAAGGCAGCCGAAGCTGCCTTTCCCAAGCCTGAAATGGGGCCTGCTTTAGATGACGATGAAATCGCGAGCTGTCAGGTCCAAGCCTGCTTTGAGCTGAGCGATCTTGATCGCAGCGCCCCGGCCCGATCCGTCGGCATCGTAGGAGAGCGCGCCGGTCTCGTCGTTATAGAGGACGAAGTCGTTTCGATCCTCAGCCTTCGCGCCGATCTTGAAGAACGCCCGGTTGAGCGTGCCAGTCGCGGTCAGCTTGGTGAAGATCGCGTTGTCCAGGCGGATCGTGTCGTCCTTCACATTGAAGTCCTTGAGCGCGTCCACATTCGCGCCCTTGTTCAGGGCCGTATCGAACACGAAGCTGTCCCGGCCGGAGCCGCCATAGAGCACGTCGTTGCCATAGCCGCCGTTGATCACATCGTTGCCGGATTGACCCTTGATGGTGTTCTTGGCGCCATTGCCGGTGATCGTGTTGGCGAGGCTGTTGCCGGTGAGTGCGATTGCGGCCGAGCCGGTACCGATGAGCTTCTCCACGTGAGCGCCCAGAGTGTGGCTGAGGCTGGCATAGACCGTGTCGATGCCGTCGCGGCTAGAAGTCTCGATCGCCCTGTCGGACTTGTGGTCGACATAATAGGTATCGTTGCCGGCTCCGCCTGCCATGCGGTCAGCGCCGCCTGCGCCGTTGAGCACATCATTGCCGCCGTTGCCGTTGAGCGTGTCGCTGAAGCGCGAGCCGAAATACCAGTCGTCTCCAGCCGTGCCGTTGACGGTCACAGCCTTCTGGCGCAGGTCCAGGATCTGGCCGTGGATGCCCGTACCGAAATCGTCGAACTGGCTAACACTGTTGGTCCAGGACACGGCTACGCGACCATCCGCGAGGCCAGAGATCTCGATGTTCTCATATCCGCGATCATAGGCGCGCTCGACGATATCATCGCTGACTCGCACACCATTGCTGGTGAAGGATGCAACATGGATATCGGCGGAGTTGCGATCCTCAACCTGGTCGATGTAGGCCACTGCGAAGCCGCCATCTGCGAGAGCGGTAACGGCTGCGACTTCGGAATCCACCAGATCGGCAGCGCTGAGCACCAACTCACCACCGCTCAGCGTACCATTGGCGTTCAGGATCTGACCTTTGATCTGAGAGACCTCATTGCCACTAGACGTAAAGTTATCGCTTGCCCAAGCGACAAGGACGCGTCCGTCCGCCAACTTTGTCGCCACAGGCCTATAATTGTACTCGCCGGTTGTCGGAATGACGAAAGGCTTCCCGCCGGCAGGTACGGTGCCATCGTCATTCACGATGAGACCTCGTATGTCCCCGGTGGCACCGGAGAAAAGGATGGAGTGGCCTTGCAAGCCAACAATCTTCGTAATCGATGAGGTGGTACCCAACACCGCTTCAGAGCCAGCCTGCAAGTTGGCATCGAAGTTTTTGATGCGGTTCTTGCCGTCCTCGTCCCGGTAGGAAACGGCAAAGCCGCCATTCGCACGGGCCGTGATTGAGGCATAATGATCTTCGCCCGTGGAACTGATCTTGAACTCGTCGCCGACGGCTGCACCATTAGCCTGATAAGCGCGGCCCATGATGAAGCCCGTCAATTCATCTTCCCATGCCACGACAAAGCGACCATCGTTCAGGACAGTGACGACAGGTGACCCCTGCCATCCGTTGGTATTGATCGTATTAACGAGGAACTCACCACCCTTTTTACTGCCGTCGGCATTGAACAACTGGCCTCGAATGGCACTGCTGCTCTTATCGGCCCCAGCTCGGCTGTCATCCTGCCAGATCGCCACGAAGGAGCCGTCCTTCAAGGCATGCATCTTCGGAAGATACTGATCTGCTTTCGTGGTGGTGTTGACGGAGAAAATCGATCCCCATGCGTTTGGCGAAGTCATAGTGTCAGCCCTTTAGTTTGGGCCCCCGGTGCGAATGTTCTGTTATTCTATTTGCCAAGTAACTAGCTGAGCTTGGCTACTCGGCAAGAATTCCGCACCGGACCGACACGTTACAATGTGCCAAAACGCACACCCCCTCCCTATGGGGAGGCAGCCCCCGACAAGATCGGCCGCTCCATACAAGGCCTTGTGCTTCCGCAAACAAAAAGGGAGCGGTAACCCGCTCCCTCGCCGATGGTTCGATGGTTCTTGAGTTGATCAGATGACGAAGAAATCGTTATAGGCGATCTTCTTGTTCTTGCCGATATTGGCGAACACCACCTGGCCGCCGGACTTGCTGCCGTTCGCGTCGTACCAGAGGTCGCCTGTCGTCTTGTTGTAGCCGACGAAGTCATTCTTGTCCTTCGCCTTCGAGCCCAGCACGAACTGGTCCTTCTTGAGCCAGCCGGTCTTCTTCAGCGCCTTGAAGTACTTGTTCTCAAGATGGATCGTGTCGTCCTTGTAGTTCCAGTCCAGGATCTTGTCCTTGTTGGTCTTGGAATTCGGGCTCTTGTTGAACACGAAGGTGTCCTTGCCCTTGCCGCCCGTGAGCTGATCGTTGCCGGCGCCGCCGTTGATCTTGTTGGCGCCGTTGTTGCCCTTGATCACGTTGGCCAGCGAGTTGCCGGTCAGGTTGATGGCGGACGAACCTGAGGCGGCGCTCAGGCGCTCAACATGAGCTCCCAGCGCATAGGTGATGTCCGTGATCACATGATCCGCCGTGCCGTTGTTGGCCGTCTCCACGACCTGATCGCCGGCCTCACTCACATAATAGGTGTCGTTGTCGGCTCCACCTTGCATGGTATCCGCACCGGCACCGCCGTTCAGCACGTCGTTGCCCTGTCCACCAACGATGGAGTCATTGCCCGCGCCGGCATTGAGCCTGTCGTTGTAGATGGTGCCGATATACTGCTCGTTCATCGCCGAGCCGGACCAATCGGCACCGCTGGAGCGCTCGTCGAAGATCTCCGCTTTCGTCGTCGTCACGCCATTATAGGTGTTGAGCCAGCTGATGATGTAACGCCCATCGTTCAACACGGTGATCTGCGGCGATGTTTGATTTCCACCTTCGCCCCCGCCGACCTGCGATGCGGTAAGAAGGAAAGTCGAATTGGAACTGCTCGACCCGGCATACACATACTTGCTGGTGGCGTTTTCCATCGTGTACGCGAACACGAAACCGCCGTTCGGCAAAGCCTTCACGACAGGCGAGCCAACCTTCTGCCCGGCTCCTGTCCCAAAGCTCGTTCCGGTTCCGACGGCCATGCCGTTGCTTGTATAGCGGAAGAGATCCACGGAATCCCGGCCGCTCTGAACAGCATCGTGAATGAAGAGGAAGCCGCCATCCGACAAGGCGGTGACGCTCGCATCCGGTCTGTCGGTGTCGTTGAAGGCGGAAATGAACTCCCCGGATGCATAATCCGACCCGTCGGGCAGCTGAATATCCCCGAACACCGCATAGCTTCCCGAGCTACCGGTTCCGATGATCGAGACGACGTTTCCATTGTTCAAAGTCGTGACGGCAATATCGACGGCTCCGGTCTTCAGGACCACGGGGCTCTTCTGAACGCCGTTCCCATCGACGGTCACGGTCGTCGCAGCACCTTCGTTGATGGATGCAACCGTGAAGCCGCCATTCTTGAGAGCCGTCACCTGGGGAAGCGTCTGGCCGGCATCGCCGGAATTGATCTTGAATGCAGTGCCGGCAGGATTGCCCTCTACGTCGAAGATCCGGGCATAGACGCCGTTCTTGGCGCCCTTCTGCTCCCAGACCACCACGAAGCGGCCGTCGTTGAGGCTGGCCGCCTTGAAATTGAGCTTCTCCTCAGCGGAACCGGCGCCGATGACAACCGGCCCACCCTTGTTCGTTCCATCCGCATTGAAGAACTGAGCCGTCGGAGTATTACCTGCACCATTCCAGACAGTTACGAAGGTTCCGTTTGCCAGTCCGGTCAAAGCCTCGCCGCGACCATTACTTAAGGTCATGCCCATAATTCAGCCCCAAAACGTTATAAAGTTTATGGGTTGTTAGTTTCAGCCCGCCCGCAAAGCAACTGGAATCTTTAGCTTAGCCATAAGCTGACCAGGCAAAGCTTTGGCTTCCATCATCATGCCCTGCTCATTCACCTGAGGTCGTGGGGCCAGGGGCCGGACATAACCCACGGAGAGACCTGTGCATATTATATCCCCGCGCATCGCTGCCTGAGCCATTTTGCGCAAGGCAATGGAGGGCGCGCGTTACGCGGCAAGACGCCCAAGTCCCGCAATCACTAATTGTCTATTACGAAATAACGTGACATTGTCGGCGTAGGTTTGGAGGAATGCATGACCACCTATCGCATCACGACAAAGAAGAAGGCCCTTAAGGGGAGCCTCACGGACGATACTTTCTTTGGCTCGAAATTTGCTGACATTTTCGACGGCCGAGCCGGTGACGATTATATCTTCAGCGCCGAAGGCAATGACAACCTGACCGGCGGCGACGGCAACGACACCATCTATTCCGGCATCGGGGCGGATAAGGTGCTTGGCGGCCGGGGCAAGGACGTCGTTTACGGCGGCCTCGGCAACGACAGGCTCTATGGCGGCGACCAGAATGACATTCTCTATGGCGAGGATGGCAACGATACCCTCTATGGCGACGCCGGTCACGATAGCCTTTACGGCGACTTGGGCAACGACAAGCTCTATGGCGGCGCCAATGATGATTATCTCTCGGGAGGCTTCGGCAACGACCGTCTGGACGGCGGCACGGGCGACGATGAACTCTCCGGTGGATACGGCAACGACCGGCTGGACGGCGGTGCAGGCGACGACAATCTGTACGGGGCGAACGGCACTGACTACCTGTCAGGCGGAGCGGGCGACGATACCATCGATGGCCGTGAATCCGGCGCCAGCACACTAGGTGCACCGGGCAAGGACAAGTTGCTGGGCGGTGACGGCAATGACAGGATTTATGCCGACGATGGCGACTACGCCCTCGGTGGCAAAGGCGTGGATACGCTCAGCCTCTCGATTACTTCAATCACGGTTGACCTAGCAAAATATACGCTCAACTTCTCGAAGATCACCGGGCAGAAGGCAGCCGATATCGGTTATGCCGGCATCAAGGCCGGGCAATTCGAGAAGGTTAACCTTTCTGTCTATGACATGGATACCGGAAGCGCCATCACGGGCTCGAAGGGTAACGATACCATCTATGCCAGCGGCAGTTCCGGCGTGGTCAATGGCGGTGCCGGCAACGACAAACTCTCCGCATCTGGCTATTTTTATGGTGATCCTGCCGCCGTGATCACCCTCAATGGCGGTGCTGGGGATGACAAGCTGAGCGGCTCAGGAAAAGTAACCCTCATTGGCGGCAAGGGCGACGATCAGTTTATCCTTTCTCCTTCTGCAAGAACCACGATCGCGGACTTCTCGGGCAAAGACTACTTCCTCGTTAGCCTTGGGGACTTTGAGTACTTCGACTACGTTCAGGACAAGTACGTGACCCCCGTTTTCGATCTGAAGAGCTTCCTCGTGGTCGGAACGGACCCGAAGGCCACCACAACCATGTCGCAGTTCCTCTACGACACGGATGACGGCAAGCTCTATTACGATGCCGACGGCACCGGAGCGGAGTACGACCTCCAACTCGTGACGACCTTGGCCAACAAGGCCGCGCTGAAAGCCTCTCACTTCGTTTTCGTGGATTAAGACAACCTCCACTACGCAAAGGCCCGCCATCCGGCGGGCCTTTTCTTGTGGCAGGATGCCGGATTTAGATAACGATGAAGTCGCCGGCGGTCAGGCTCAAGCCTGCCTTGAGCTGAGCGAACTTGATCATGCCGGCCTTTTTGCCCGAACCGTCGGCGTCGTATGAGAGCGCGCCGGTCTTGTCGTTGTAGATCACGAAGTCGTTCTTATCCCCGGCCTTGGTGCCGATCTTGAAGAACGCCTTGTTGAGCTTGCCCGTCTTCTTCAGCGACTTGAAGATCGCGTTCTCCAGGCGGATCGTGTCGTCGCGCACCGAAAAATCCTTGATCGTGTCGACATTCGCTTTCTTGTTCAAAGCTGTGTTGAACACGAAACTGTCTTTGCCCTTACCGCCATAGAGCACATCGTTGCCGAGCCCTCCATTAAGGACGTCGTTGCCAGCCTGCCCCTTGATCGTGTTCTTGGCCGCGTTGCCGGCGATGGCGTTGCTCAGGCGATTACCTGAGAGGTTGATCGCACCCGAGCCGATGCCCGTGAGCTTCTCCACATAGTTGCTGAGCGTGTAGCTAACGCTGGAATAGACCAGGTCGGAGCCGTCGCGGCTGGAAGTCTCGATCACTCGGTCGGACTTGTCATCGACGTAATAAACGTCGTTGCCGCTGCTGCCGGTCATGGAATCGGCGCCACTACCGCCATCCAGCGTATCATTGCCCCGATTACCGACAATCTCGTTGCTTGAAGCATTCCCGGTCAAACTGAGCGATGCGGAACCATCTGCAGAGAGGTTCTCCATAGCATCTGAAAGAGTGAAATTGATCGACGAGAAGATGGCATCCTTGCCGGACGTATCGAGAACAACATCGGCAACGTTGTCTACGTAGTAGGTATCGTTACCGTTGCCGCCGTTGAGTGTGTCTGCCCCAGCTCCCCCGATAAGAGTATTATTTCCGCCATTTCCGAGAATGACATTGTCCAGATGGTTGCCGGTTCCCGCGATATGATCATTGCCGGTCAGGACAAGTTTTTCGACGTGAGTACGCAGAGTGAAACTTACGGAAGACAGCACCTCGTCAGAGCCTTCGCCGTCGTGCTCGATGACAATGTCGTCCATATTGTCGACAATGTAGACGTCATCGCCACGGCGCCCTTCCATGACGTCCGCGCCCGACAGACCATTGAGGATATTCCTGGCCTCATTTCCCTGGAGCCTGTTGACGGCGGCATTGCCGGTCGCATTGATGGTGTCCGTGCCGAGAAGCGTGATGTTCTCGACATTCACGAGAGTCTGAAGGCTGAAGGTGATGGACGCGATGATCGTGTCCGAGCCTTGATTGGCCTCCTCCACAATGATGTCACCCAGGTAATCTTCGTCGAGATGATAGGTATCGTTACCCTCTCCACCCTTCAGCGTGTCGACACCCGGCATGCCCCATAAGACGTCATCGCCGCGCCCGCCGTCCAGGATGTTGTTGCCTTCATTGCCGACAAGGATGTTGTCGTAGTCATTGCCGGTCGCATTGATGTGGCCGGCACCGGCGACAAGCGACAAGTTTTCGAGATGGTCCCCCAATGTGTAGCTGATTGCCGAGAAGACCTTGTCCCATCCTTCGTTCTCGGCTTCGACAATCACATCACCCACATTGTCGATGTAATAGGTATCCATGCCCTCGCCGCCGACCATGCTGTCGGCATCGATCCCGCCCATGAGGATGTCCGCGCCGAGCCCGCCGATCAAGGTGTCGGAGCCGCTGCCTCCGTTCAGCGTGTCGACGCCGCTCGCCCCATCCAGAAAGTCGTTGCCTCCTCTTCCATCGAGCAAGTTATATCCGGCATTGCCGGTAATCCTATTGCCGAAGAAGTTGCCGATAACGTTGCCGCCGGCTCCAACGTGGCCGCTGTCAGAAAGCTTAAATGCTCCGTCCTCGCCGGCTTCGTATGTGTAGGTATCGGTTATCGGATCATAGACAGGCATGGGGCCTCTGGTGCATTGACTGTTACTTCATAACATTAAATGCGATCCTTTAAGGCGGCCATTCCCCATTGCCCACCGTACCCTTTTTGTTCTAGGATTTCACACCTGGAATCATCCGCCGCATTGCATCGGCGGGTAGGACATCACATATCCCGGAACCGGCCGTTTATGGCCGCTTTCCCCTCATATAAGGCTTGAAGCTAGGCCATGGCTAAACTCGACGATCTGTTCAACCGCGCCAAGGCGGGAGACCCGAATGCGCGCGTGATCTCCGTGCGTGGCGCGCGGGAGCACAACCTCAAGAACGTCGACCTGATGGTGCCCAGGGACCAGTTCGTGGTGTTCACGGGCCTGTCCGGCTCAGGCAAATCCTCGCTCGCCTTCGACACGATCTACGCCGAGGGGCAGCGCCGCTATGTGGAATCCCTGTCGGCCTATGCCCGCCAGTTCCTGGAGATGATGCAGAAGCCGGACGTGGACCAGATCGACGGCCTCTCGCCCGCCATCTCCATCGAGCAGAAGACCACTTCGAAGAACCCGCGCTCGACGGTCGGCACCGTCACCGAGATCTACGACTACATGCGCCTGCTCTGGGCGCGCGTCGGCATTCCCTATTCCCCCGCCACGGGCCTTCCCATCGAAAGCCAGACCGTGAGCCAGATGGTGGACAGGGTGCTGGAGCTTCCCGAGAAGACCCGCCTTTACCTGCTGGCTCCCGTGGTGCGCGGCCGCAAGGGCGAGTACCGCAAGGAGATCGCCGAGTTCCAGAAGAAGGGCTTCCAGCGCCTGAAGATCGACGGCGAGTATTACGCCATCGACGAGGCCCCTGCCCTCGACAAGAAGTTCAAGCACGACATCGACGTGGTGGTGGACCGCATCGTGGTGCGCGCCGACATCGCCGCGCGCCTGTCGGAATCCTTCGAGACCGCGCTCGAGCTGACGGACGGCATCGCCGTCATCGAATACGCCGACGAGAAGGACGAGAAGGGCAAGCCCAAACGCATCGTCTTCTCCTCCAAGTTCGCCTGCCCGGTTTCCGGTTTCACGATCCCCGAGATCGAGCCGCGCCTGTTCTCGTTCAACAACCCCTTCGGCGCCTGCCCCACCTGCGGCGGCATCGGTCATGAAATGCGCATCGACGAGGCGCTCGTGGTGGACGAGACGCTGTCGCTCAAGCGCGGCGCGATCATGCCCTGGGCAAAGTCTTCCTCGCCTTATTACGGCCAGACGCTGGAAGCCATCACCCGTCACTACAAGTCGTCTATGACGAAGCCCTGGGCCGAGTTGTCCGACGAAGTGCGGGAGGCGATCCTCTACGGTACGGAGAAGGCGATACGCTTCGCCTATGACGACGGCATGCGCGCCTATGAGGTCCGCAAGCCTTTCGAGGGCGTGATCCCGAACCTGGAGCGGCGCTATACGGAAACCGAGAGCGATTGGGCGCGCGAGGAAATCGGCCGCTTCATGAGCGAGACGCCGTGCGAGGAATGCGGCGGCAAGCGCCTTAAAGCCGAAGCCCTCGCGGTGAAAATCGCGGGCTCCGACATCGGCGACGCCACCGCGCTTTCCGTGAAGGATGCCCATGAGTGGTTCGGCGGCCTGTCGAAGAAGCTCAACAAGAAGCAGAACGACATCGCAGGCCGCATTCTGAAGGAAATTCGCGACCGCCTCACCTTCCTTGTCGATGTGGGCCTGGAATACCTGACGCTCTCCCGCGCCTCCGGCACCCTGTCGGGCGGCGAGAGCCAACGTATCCGCCTTGCCTCGCAGATCGGCTCCGGCCTCACCGGCGTTCTCTACGTGCTCGATGAGCCGTCAATCGGCCTGCACCAGCGCGACAACGAGCGCCTGCTCGGCACCCTCAAGCGCCTGCGCGATCTCGGCAACACGGTGATCGTGGTGGAGCATGACGAGGATGCGATCCTCCAGGCCGATTACGTGTTCGATATCGGTCCGGGCGCGGGCATCCACGGCGGCAAAATCGTCGCCGAAGGCACGCCCGACGAAGTGATGAAGAACCCGAAATCGCTCACCGGCAAGTATCTCACGGGCGAAATGTCCGTGCGGGTTCCGACGCAGCGTCGCAAGCGCGATCCGAAGCGCATGCTGAAGGTGGTCGGCGCGAAGGGCAACAACCTGAAGAACGTGAAGGCGGACATTCCGCTCGGTACCTTCACCTGCATCACCGGCGTGTCCGGCGGCGGCAAGTCCACGCTCGTCATCGACACGCTCTACAAGGCGGTGGCGCGCAAGCTCAACGGCGCGCTGGAGCACCCTGCCCCGCATGACCGCATCGAGGGCCTGGAGCATCTCGACAAGGTCATCGACATCGATCAATCGCCCATCGGCCGCACGCCGCGTTCGAACCCGGCCACGTATGTCGGCGCCTTCACGCCGATCCGCGAATGGTTCGCCGGTCTCCCCGAAGCAAAAGCACGCGGTTATCAGGCGGGCCGCTTCTCCTTCAACGTGAAGGGCGGACGCTGCGAGGCCTGCTCTGGCGACGGCGTGATCAAGATCGAGATGCACTTCCTGCCCGACGTCTACGTCACCTGCGATGTCTGTAAGGGCAAGCGCTACGACCGCGAGACGCTGGAAGTGAAGTACCGCGACAAATCCATCGCCGACGTGCTCGACATGACGGTGGAGGAAGCCCGTGAGCTGTTCAAGGCCGTGCCTTCGATCCGCGAGAAGATGCAGACGCTCGCCCGCGTCGGCCTCGACTACGTGCATGTGGGCCAGCAGGCCACCACCCTCTCGGGTGGCGAGGCGCAGCGTGTGAAGCTCTCGAAGGAGCTGTCGAAGCGCGCCACGGGCCGCACGCTCTACATCCTGGACGAGCCCACCACGGGCCTGCACTTCCACGACGTCGCCAAGCTCCTCGAAGTGCTGCACGAGCTGGTGGACCAGGGCAACACGGTGGTGGTGATCGAGCACAATCTCGAAGTCATCAAGACCGCCGACTGGGTCATCGACATGGGCCCCGAAGGCGGCAACGGCGGCGGCCAGATCGTCGCCGAGGGCACGCCCGAGGACATCGCCAAGTCCAAGGAAAGCCACACCGGCCGTTTCCTCAAGGAAGTGCTGGAGCGCAGGCCCTTGAAGAAGGAAGCCCCCGCGAAGGAGGCGTCGAAAAAGCCGAAGAAGGTGACAAGGCAGGAAGCGGCTGAGTAAGGCGGCGAGAGCTGCCTTACATCATGCCGAACGCGCTCCGAGTTTATCGAGAGCGTCCTGCGCCAACCGCTTCGTGAGTTCCCCCGCAGGCATCTCACGGCTCAGGCGCGCAGCCTGGCCCGACCAGAGGGGCATGAAATCGCCTGAGCCCTGAGGCTCGGATTTCTGCCGCAGCGGCGCAAGAGCGCCGCCCGCGAGCGGAAACGCAGGTGCGTCCGCCGCGATGGGTCCAGCCTCGCGCATGATGCGGTTGACGACGCCTCGCGCGGGGCGCCCGGTGAAGACATTCGTCAGTGCCGTTGTCTCGGCCTCAGTGCTTTTGAGCGCCTGCCTGTGAACCGGGGAGATCGTGGCTTCCGGCGTGAAGAGATACGCGGTTCCCATCTGCACGGCCGAGGCGCCCAAGGTGATCGCCGCAGCGATGCCGCGTGCATCGGATATTCCGCCGGCCGCAATCACGGGCACCTTCACCGCATCGACCACCTGCGGCACCAGCGCCATGGTGCCGACCTGCGTCGAGAGATCGTCGGTCAGGAAGATACCGCGATGGCCGCCTGCCTCGAAGCCTTGCGCGATGATTGCGTCGCATCCCTCCCCTTCGAGCCAGCGCGCCTCAGCGACCGTGGTTGCGGAGGACCAAACCTTTGCACCCGTATTCTTCACGCGCTTCAGCAGGCGTTGCTCCGGCAATCCGAAATGGAAACTCACGGCCTCCGGCCTGAACTCCTCCACGATCTCCAAAAAAGTCTCGTCGAAAGGCGCGCGCGATGAGGGCGGTGTCGGCATGTCCGGGTCGAGCCCGAATTCGAGATAATAAGTCTTCAACCGCTGCTTCCACGCCGCTTCCCGAGTCTCGTCGAAAACCGGCGCGCGATGGCAGAAGAAATTGACGTTGATGGGCTTAGAAGTCCCGCGCCGAATCTTGGACAATTCCTCGCGCGCCTTCTCCGGGCTCAGCAGAGCGCAAGGCAGGGAACCGAGACCGCCGGCTTCCGAGACGGCAATGACCATATCGGACAGGTTCGCTCCGGCCATCGGCGCCTGGACGATGGGGCATTCGATCTTCAGAAGATCGAGAATTCTCCGATCCTTCCACATACTCTCGCCCCTCCCGTCATGGACGAACTGCGCTCGCGCAACGTCACGAGCGGAAACAAACAACATCTTCTAGCACGGCACTCTAAGCGGTCTTCAATGCCTCTGCGAGCCACATCAGGACGCTAGACTACCCTTTTGAGACTATTGCCTCCCCTTTCCATCGGCATGATCATGCCCGCTTTCGCGGTGGAGGGAAACATGAGCGCCACCGATGCTACCTTTGCCGGCTCGATCCCTATCATCTACGAGCAGCACCTCGGCACGCTTCTCTTTCAACCCTTTGCTGAGGACCTTGCGGCGCGGCTGAGGGATGTCGCCTCCGGCAGGATCCTGGAGACGGCCGCGGGCACGGGTATCGTTACGCGCGCACTCGCCAGGAATCTTCCGTCCGATGTCGAGATCGTCGCGACCGACCTCAATCAGGCGATGCTCGACCTGGCGCAGACCAAGCTGCAAGCTCCCAACGTGACTTGGCGACAGACGGATGCGCAGACGCTTCCCTTCGAGGACAGTTCCTTCGATGCGGTGGTGTGCCAGTTCGGCGTGATGTTCTTCCCTGACAAGCAAGCGGCCTTCCGGGAGGCGCTGCGCGTGCTCAAGCCGGGTGGCCGTTTCCTGTTCAATGTCTGGGACAGACTGGATGCGAACCAGGTCAGCAAGACCGTTTCCGACCAAGCCATCGCCATGTTTCCCGATGATCCGCCACGTTTCTTTGAACGCACGCCCTTCGGCTATTTCGACACGGATCGCCTCTTGGGAGAACTCGAAAGCGCAGGTTTCGAGAACATCGACATCGAGCCGGTCGACAAGGTGAGCAGCGCTCCCAAAGCCGCCAGCGCAGCCATGGGCCTCACTCAGGGAACGCCCCTTCGCGGCGAACTCGAGGCACGCGCTCCCGGACGCCTCGACGAGATTACGGAGAAAGTCGCTCAGGCTCTCGCCAAGCGTTTCGGCGACGGCAAGATCGAGAACCGCATGCGCGCCATCGTCGTGACGGCGCAACGTTGATGCTGCGGCCACGCTCTTCAGATTTGCTGGGGAGCAATCAGCGAGCGGGCTGAGATGACCACATTCCGTCCGTGATCCTTCGCACGATAGAGCGCGAGGTCCGCCTCCTGGAGCAGCGCCTCGATGGTTGCCTGTCTGGAGGTCGAGCATCCCACACTGACGGTCACCTGGGCATGAGGGCCGAGCAGGGTCTTGCCGGCTTTGGAGAGAGCCGATCTCACTGCTTCCGCCAAGTCCGTCGCATCTTCCATGCCCATAGGCAGAATGGCTGCGAATTCCTCGCCACCCAACCGGCCGAAGGATTGCGGTGGCAGATGCTCGCCGAGGATCTGCCCGAAGGCCCGGAGGACTTTGTCCCCCGCCTCGTGGCCATAGCCGTCATTGATGCTCTTGAACCTGTCGAGATCGAAGACGAGGCAGCTGACTGCCCTGCCTTCCACATCCTGGAGCAGTTGGGCTGCATGCTGCATGAAGGCGCGCCTATTAGGGATGCCTGTCAAAGGATCGATGAAGGCGGCCCGCTTGTAGCCGAGCTCCACGCTTTCCTTGGCCATGGACAGGAAAATGAAGGCGAGTGTCGGGGCAAAGACCACCAGGAAAAGCGCCATTTCGGATGACCAGCGCTGAGCCATTGCATCAATCCAGGCAATGGAGGTGAGCGAAAAGCCGAGCCAGGCCCGCATTATGTTCAAGATCGCGAGCAGAACCAGAAGAAAGACGGCAACCCGCTGAGAGGCGAGCCGCTGCGGCGCGTGCCGCCAGAGTTCCCATGCGCACAGCAGCGCATAGATTCCGGTCGTCAGCGAGAACAGGATCAGCCGGTATGCCAGGTCGTCCGCGATAAAAGGATAGGCCGCGCACCAGACCAGTACGCCAGTCATCATGAGCGGGACGAACGCTTTTCGAGCGTTGAAGTCTCTGCAGCCGGCGTAAAGGGCTACATAGGACGACAGCCCGAGGGCATTGCCTACAAGCAGTGCCCAGTAGGTCCCACTGAAGTGGCCTAAATTCGCGACCACGAATCCGCTCGCGAGAAGGCAGAAGGCCACTCCCCACAGGGATAGCGCTCGGACCTTCCTGTTCAATGTCCAGGTAAACAGCAACAACGAGCCGAGAACAACCGCAAGCAAGACAAAGGCAACGCTAAGGGTGGCTGGGTCTAGGGTCATTGGATCGGTTGCAAGATTCGGCTTGGCTGTTGCAGAAGAAAAAAGGGCCTGCAAGGCCATTACCCTAGGGAACTCAATCAGAGCTATCTTCGATTGTCCTTCGCTTGTCCAGTCCCGAGCCGGACAAAACCTAGTCTATGCAACTGGAAGACGCGCAGGAACGAAGTCCCTAACGCAGCATTTTCCTAAGTGTTGCTTCACAGGGAGAGCCCCCATGGGCCGATATCACCGTCACGGTGTCGAGAGCACGGCATCGATTGCCGGGCACCCGCTCCACCATATGCTGATCGCCTTTCCGATTGCTTTCCTGATCGGGGCTTTTGCGACTGACATTGCATTTGTCAGCACCGGCACTCCGTTCTGGGCCGAAGCTTCCTACTGGCTTCTGATGGGAGGCATCATCACGGCCCTCGTTGCCGCCGTGCCGGGCTTCATTGATTTCATGACGATTGACCGGGTGCGCAACCTCTGGATCTCATGGGCGCACATGGTCGCAAACCTAGTGATTGTAGGCATTGCCCTCGTCAATGTCAGTGTCCGCTGGGACAACCCTGCTGCCGGTACCCAAGGCTGGGGCCTCTGGCTGTCAGGCTTGCAGACCCTCTTGCTGCTCTTCAGCGGCTGGCTAGGCGGGGAAATGGCCTATCGCTACGGCGTCGGAGCGATCCAGGACGACAGCCCCGAGGTCGAGCAGTTCCATGTAGAGGTCGAGCGCATGGATACTGCCGACGCCTACAACCGGAGCAGCGGCACGAATTCCCGTTAGATTGCGTCTCCTTTGCTTCATGGCTCCCAGCAGCTAGACTGGGAGCCATGAAGCATCTCGGACTCATCTTCTGGGCACTCGCGCTCCCCATGGGCGCCGCGCAGGCGGCTTCGTCCTGCCCTCCCGGCTTCGCCATGCTTCAGAGCTCGGATACCTGCGTGCGCATCGGCGGCCGGGTTCGCGCCGAGACCATCCTTCGCTCGACGGACAGCCGCAAGAAGGACAACTTCACGAACCAGGCCAGCGGGCGTGTTCAGCTGGATATTCGAAAGCAGACCGAATATGGCCCTGCCCGCGCGTTCATCAGGGTGCAAGGGTTGTCCCGCTGAAGCTTCGCATTTGCTCCATGCGAGAGAAAAGCTGTCGCTTTACACTTCGGTAACCAAGCATCGACGCTGACGAAAACCTGTCGAAGCTGTGCAGCTTAAGTTCAGCTTCACTCCTTCACCCTAAGGTTATCAGGTTACTCAGTGGGGATGCGCCGCAAATGGCAATTTTTCAAGCGTTCAATGCCGCCGGTGTTGGTTTCGACATGTCGAGCACCAGCCCGTCCGGATGGTCGTTCGTAGGGGTCAATCCCTATATCGAGACAGTCAACACTTACGATGACGGAGAGGTCGCCGTCTTTGATGTGAACGGCAGCAGCTTGATCGACCGCTACACCGCCTGGTATTCCAGCAACGGCTACGACATCGTCATCCACGATCTGCTGTATGAGAATTTCGAAGCCGATGTCCTGCTGATCAAGGATCTGAATCTCTACACCAATGTCGATGAGCTCGAAGGCTACGACTGGTACATGGTGCTCAATGCCGGGCACGATACTTTCTACGGCAACGATTACGCAGACCTGATCCGGGGCGGCAAAGGCAACGACCTGATCTATTCCTACGGCGGCAATGACACTCTTTTCGGCGATGCCGGAAACGACAAGATCTACGGCCTCAATGGGGACGACGATCTCTATGGCGGCACGGGCCGCGACGTGCTGAGCGGCGGCAACGGAAGCGATTACTTGAGCGGCGGGCTCGACAGCGACACCCTCACGGGCGGTGCTGGACGCGATTACTTCGTCTTCGACGCCACCCCGTCGCGAAACAATGTCGACACGATCAAGGACTTCAAGCCCGTCGACGACACGATCATGCTCGACAACAAGATCTTCACGAGGCTCGGCCCGGACGGCTGGCTCTCCGGCGCTGCGTTCCGGGTCGGCAAGGCCGCCGCGGATTCGACGGATCGCATCATCTACAACAAAGGCACGGGAGCCCTGCTTTACGATGCCGACGGCAAGGGCGGCGTCGCGGCCATCAAGATCGCCCAGCTCCAGGCAGGGCTGGCCATCACGAAGGCTGACTTCTACGTCCTGTAAAGTCGGCCAGCACCTCAGGACAAAAGCCCCGGTTTTGCTGGGGCTTTTTCCATTTCAGCGTCATGGCCGGGCTTGACCCGGCCATCCACGCCTTCGACCGCGTAAGATGTGGATCCCCGGAACAAGTCCGGGGATGACGGCTGAGCCAGTTTAAGCCACGGCATATGCCTCTGATTGCCCAATCGGAAGGCATTCCCGAGGCTCAGGCTCCGTTAACGTCACATTAGGGCGCTATGCTACTAAAGCATAACAGACCTACATTATTACCACTCCTCTTTCGCAGCGCTCACCCTTATATGCTGCATTGCACACAGCAAGAACAAAGGCCGCCGGTCACAGGGGCCGGCTAACTGAAGGAGTTTCCAATGTTCGTGTCCTACGTCCTCTCTAAAGTCCGCGCCTACATGCGTTATCGCGATACCGTCCGTGAGCTGTCCCTGCTTTCGGACCGCGAGCTCGACGATCTCGGCATCTCCCGCTTCCAGATCGAGAGCATCGCTCGCGAGCATGCTGTCGCCTAAGAATTAGCTGCACTGCAGCATAAGGTTCTCGCCCGCCTCAAGCGGGCGTTTTCTTTTTCAGGGCCCTGTTTTCCGGTGCCTCTAGAATGTGCCTCCCTGCCGAAACGGAAGGCAGGTCAAGAGCCTACCTGCCGCCCGTCACCGGCAAAACGGCCCCGGTGATATAGGATGCGGCGTCCGACATCAGGAACAGCACCGCCTCAGCAATCTCCTGAGGCTCGCCGATCCGCTTCATGGGAATGAAGGGCAACAGGCGCTGCAGACGGCCCGCATCCTGGGTGCTGCGCTCATGGATGTCGGTTCGCGTCATGCCCGGCGACACAGCATTGACCCGCACGCCCTCGGTCGCAAGTTCCCGCGCCAGTCCGATAGTCAGCGAGTCGATGGCTCCCTTCGAGGCCGCATACCAGACATATTCGTTGGGGCTGCCGAGCACGGCCGCCACGGACGAGATGTTGACGATGGAGCCGCCCTGCCCGCCCCGGCTCTGCGACAAGCGCCGCGCCGCTTCGCGCGCCACGAAGATGGCACCCGTGACATTGATGTCGATGCAGGCGCGGATCGTCTCGGCCGAGGTTTCCGCGAGCTTGCCCGACTTGCCCGTGATGCCCGCATTGTTCACCACATGGGAGAGAGGCCCGAGCCGCTCCTCCACCTCATCGAACAGGCGCAGCACGTCCTCTTCCGCTGCAACATCGCCCTGAAAGGCCAAAGCCTCCACGCCTGCAGCGCGGCAAATCTCGACGACCTCGTCCGCAGCCGCGCTCTCGGAGCGGTATGTGATGGCCAGATCATAGCCGCGCGAGGCGGCAAGCTGCGCGATCGAAGCCCCTATGCCCCGGCTGCCGCCTGTAATAAGGACCACGGGCCGCTTCGTTTGCATGGCGCACCTTTTCCAGAAAACACAGGCCCAGCTTGACCAGCGCCCCCATGGGAGTCAACAAGCTCCCGAAGCATCGGACCCAAAAGTGGATTGCACTTTTGGGACTTAATCCGATGCTCCAGTCTTTAAACGGCGCATCGCCTGACGCGAAAAAACGGAGCCACTTTTTGCTAGCGCGGCCCGCTTGGGCCCGCGCGATGTGCTAGGAGAATGACCATGAGCAAGATCGAACCCATTCACGTCATCGGCGGCGGCCTCGCAGGCTCCGAAGCCACCTGGCAGATTGCGCAGGCCGGTGTTCCTGTCATCCTCCACGAGATGCGCCCCGTGCGCGGCACCGACGCGCACAAGACGCAAGGTCTTGCCGAGCTCGTCTGCTCCAACTCCTTCCGCTCGGACGATGCCGATACTAACGCCGTCGGACTGCTGCATCAGGAGATGCGCACGCTGGGCTCGCTCATCATGGCGAAGGGCGACGCCAACCAGGTGCCCGCAGGCGGCGCGCTGGCTGTCGACCGCGACGGCTTTTCCGATGCGGTGACGGCGGCGCTCGAAGCGCATCCGCTCGTCACCATCGAGCGCGGCGAGATTGGTGGCCTTCCGCCGGAGGAATGGTCCTCCGTCATCGTCGCCACCGGCCCCCTCACCTCGCCGGCACTGGCCGAAGCGATCCTCGGGCTCACGGGCGAGACGTCGCTCGCCTTCTTCGACGCCATCGCGCCCATCGTCTATCGCGAGTCCATCAACATGGACGTGGCGTGGTTCCAGTCGCGCTACGACAAGGTCGGCCCCGGCGGCACGGGCAAGGATTACATCAACTGCCCCATGACGAAGGAGCAGTACGACGCCTTCATCGATGCGCTGATCGCAGGCGACAAGACCGAGTTCAAGGAGTGGGAGGCGAACACGCCCTACTTCGACGGCTGCCTGCCCATCGAGGTCATGGCCGAGCGTGGCCGCGAGACCCTGCGCCACGGCCCCATGAAGCCCGTCGGCCTCACCAATCCGCGCAATCCGGAAGTGAAGCCCTATGCCATCGTGCAGCTGCGCCAGGACAATGCGCTCGGCACCCTGTTCAATATGGTGGGCTTCCAGACCAAGCTGAAATACGGCGCGCAGGGCGACATCATCCGCATGATCCCTGGCCTCGAGAACGCCGAGTTCGCGCGTCTGGGCGGCATTCACCGCAACACCTATCTCAACTCTCCCAAGCTCCTCGATCCGACGCTGCGCCTGAAGGCGATGCCGCGCCTGCGCTTCGCGGGCCAGATCACCGGATGCGAGGGCTATGTGGAAAGCGCCGCAGTCGGCCTCATGACAGGCCGCTTCGCTGCAGCCGAGCGTCTCGGCCGCCCGATCCAACCGCTGCCGCACACCACGGCGCTCGGCGCGCTCATCAACCACATCACCGGCGGCCACATCGAGACCATCGATGAAGGTCCACGCTCGTTCCAGCCCATGAACGTGAACTTCGGCCTCTTCCCGCCGCTCGATGCATCGCCGAAATCGGAAGACGGCAAGCGCCTGCGCGGCTCGGCCAAGGCGATGGCGAAGAAGAAGATGCTGACGGATCGCGCGCGCGTCGATCTCGCGGCGTGGCTGTCTGCGGCGAACATGCCGGCGGCTGCGGAGTAGTTTACACTCGTCATCCCGGACGCCATGAGGCGATCCGGGATCGTTATCAGAACAGAGCCCCTGAACCTCCACTGTCATTCCCGCGAGGGCGGGAACCCATAAACACCATGGGCGCTGATTGAAGCGGGTATGTCCCGCTGTGCTTTTCTCTTTCCATCGTGGTTATGGATCCCCGCCTTCGCGGGGATGACACTGAGGGCCGCGCCCGTTCCTAAAACGGCCCGCGCCAGAGTCCCCAAATCTTACGCCATTGCGGGAGGTCGACCGGCGTGTGCAGCGGGTCGTAATCGCGCTTCTCCATCGCCTTCAGGTAAGGCTCCACCAATGCCAGCGGACGGAAGGCAGGCTCCGCCGCTGACGGGATCGTGGAACGCAATGTCCGTACCTGAGCGAGATGGCGGCGTGCGACGGCGCGCATGTCGGCGAGCGCATTTTTAAGCCCAGGCCCACCGCGCCCGGTCACGATGTCATCGCGCACCACGCCGTGATGGGCCAGAATATCGACAGGCATGTAGAGCTGGCCTTGCCGTGCGTGGATCGGGAAGGCGCGAAGCAATCCTGTGACGGCATAGGCCACGCCCGCATGGCCTGCGGCATCCGCCGTGCCGGGGTCCTTGCCGTCGTTGAGGATGATGCTGGAGAGCTGGATCAGGCTAGAGGAGGTCTCTCCGCAATAGCCTTCCAGATCGTTCAAGCTCGGCATGGGATCGTCGTAGAGATCGAACATGCGTGCATCGATCAGATCGACGAAGGATTGCCGGGGCAGACGGAACTTGACGATGGTATCGTCGAGCGCGGCAGCGATGGGATTGGCCCGCACGTCGCCCCTCGCCTCGCCCTGCAGTGCATCGCGCCACCATTGCAGGCGGATCTCGCCCAGCATCGGCTCACGCACGGATTCACGCACGCGCGCGATCTCGAAATTAAAGGCGTAGAGCGCGTGGAGATAAGGCCGCTTGTCAGCGGGCGCGAGAAGGCTCGCGAAATAGCGGTCGGGATCGGCCTCGCGCACAAGCTCGGCGCAATGATCGAAGTTGGATGGATTTTCAGCCATTCTACGCGACGGCAATGAGGGCAGCGGCAACCTTGCGGTTTTCCGCCAGCAGGATGTTGTAGGTGCGCGCGGCAGCCCCCGTCTGCATCACGTCAAGGCCGATACCGGCTTCGCGGAAGCGTTCGCGCAGGCTTGCCGGAATGGCGGCCACATCCACGCCCGTGCCGATGAGCAGCAGTTCTATCTCATCGGCTTCCGCAAAGATCGGCTCCAACACCGCGTCGGTCAGCCCCTTGATGGAGCTGATGGGCCAAGCCTTGATGCCTGACGGCAGCGCGAGGATCGAGCCACGATGGGACATGTCCGCGAAGCGAAAGCCGCCATTGCCGTAGGCATCGATCGGAAAGCGTCCGGGGACGAAACCGTCATACAGGCGGCCATCGCTCATGGTTTTACTCCGCGGCTGCGGCCTTGCCCTCCGGCACCTTCACGGTCTCGGATCCGCGCAGGCCGATATAGATCAGCATGGGCGAGGAGATGCAGATGGCCGAATACGTACAGATCACCACTCCGTAGAGCATGACCTGGGCGAAGCCCTGGATCGCCTGACCGCCGAAGAGCACGAGAGCCAGAAGCGACAAAGCCGTGGTCGCCGCCGTCATGATCGTGCGGGACATGGTGTGGTTGATCGACAGGTTCAGCAGCTCTTCCGCCGGCATGGTCTTGTAGCGGCGCATGAGTTCGCGGGTACGGTCGAACACCACCACGGTTTCGTTGAGCGAGTAGCCCACGATGGTGAGGATCGCCGCAATCGAGGTCATGTTGAACTCGTGACGGGTAATCACGAAGAAGCCGATGGTGAGCACGATGTCGTGGAGCGTACCGATAATCGAGGCCACCGCCAGCTCACGCTCGAAGCGGAACCAGAGATAGAACAGAACCGCGAGCACCGAGAGAACGATGCCGATGGTGCCGGACTGGACAAGCTCGCCCGACACGCGCGGACCCACCGTCTCGACGCGGCGGAAATCGTACTCGTTGCTGAAGGTGTCGCGCGCCTTCTGCACCACGCCTGCCTGAGCGGCTTCGCCACCGGGCTGCGTGGGGAAGCGCAGCGAGACCTCGCCCACTGTCCCGAATTCCTGCACCTCGACCTCGCCGAAGCCGAAGCCTTCGGCGGTCTGGCGGATCTGGGCGACGTTGGCCTGGCCGGACTTGGCCTGAATCTCCATGAGCGTACCGCCCGTGAAGTCGATGCCGAAGTTCAGACCCATGGTCATGAGCATGATCGCTGTGGCGATGGAAATCAGCGCCGACAGCGGGAACGAGAAGCGCCGGAAGCGCATGAAGTCGAAATGGGAGTTTTCGGGCCAGAGGCGAATGAGGCGCACGATACTAACTCCTTAGAACGGAAGGACTTTGGGACGCATCCACTGATACCAGAGCGCAATCATCATGCGCGTCAGGGTAACGGCGGTGATCACCGTCGTGAGGATGCCGAGAATGAACACGACCGCGAAGCCGCGAACGGGACCGGAGCCGAGGAAGAACAGGATCACGGCGGCAATGGCCATGGTGCTGTTCGAGTCCACGATGGTCGCAAACGCCCGGTCGAAACCGGCCTGAACGCCGGAGACGATGGAACGGCCCGACTTCACTTCTTCGCGGATGCGCTCGTAGATCAGCACGTTCGAGTCCACAGCCGTGCCGATGGTGAGCACGATGCCTGCGATACCGGGAAGCGTCAGCGTGGCTTCCAGCACCGACATGAGGCCGAAGATCAGGCCCACATGGACGAGCAGCGCGATGTTGGCGATGAGGCCGAACACGCCGTAGGTGGCGAACATGAAGATGATGACGAAGATGCCGGCCACATAGGTCGCCATCTTGCCCGCCTCGATGGAGTCGCGGCCGAGGCCGGGGCCGACAGTGCGCTCTTCGACGATGGTGAGCTTGGCGGGCAGCGCGCCGGAGCGCAGCAGCACGGCGAGGTTATTCACCTGCTCGATGGTGAAGCTGCCCGAGATCTGTCCCGAGCCGCCGGTGATGGGCGACTGGATCGTGGGCGCGGAGATCACCTCGTTGTCCAGAACGATGGCGAGCTGGCGGCCCAGGTTTTCCGTCGTCGCCTGACCGAAGCGCTGCGCGCCGCGGATGTTGAAGCGGAAGTTCACGATGGGCTGGTTGGTCTGTGAATCGAACGCGGCCTGAGCATCCGTCAGGTCGCCGCCTTCGGCGATCACGCGGCGCTCGACGGGAACACGCTGGCCGCCTGCATCGCGCATGGGCAGCTGATCCACGTCCGTGGCGCCAGCCTGAGCCAGCAGACGGAATTCGAGATTACCCGTCTCGCCCAGAAGCGTCTTGAGCTGTTGCGGGTCCTGAAGGCCGGGAACCTGGACGAGAACGCGGTCCGCGCCCTGACGCTGGATGCTCGGCTCCGTGGTGCCGGTGGCGTCGATACGGCGGCGGATGACTTCGATGGATTGATCGACGGCGCGGCGGACGCGCTCGTTGATGCCCGCATCCGTCAGGGTCAGCGAGATCGCGCCGTCGGGCGTCTCGTTGATGACCATGTTGGCATTGCCGGTCTGGCCGAGAACGGCATTGCCGGTGGGCTGAGCCAGTTGCCGCAGAGCAGGCATCAGGCGCTCGCGGTCGGCTGCGTTCGGCACGCGGATCTGCACGCCGCGCTGGATCGTCTGAATGCCGTTCTGCGAGGCGACGCGGGTATCGCGCAGGATGCGGCGCACGTCGTCGCGCATGAGCGTGACCTGACCGCGCACGAGATCGGCTTCGTCCACCTGGAGGAGGACGTGAGAACCGCCCTGCAGGTCGAGGCCGAGCACGATGGCGCGCGAAGGCACGAGCCAGGACGGCACCCAGCTCGGAACGGAGGCCAGATAAGCCTTGCGCTGCTCAGGCGACATCGCGCTCGGCACCGCCAGCAGCAGGCCGATGATGATGATCGCCATGGTGGTGATGATCTTCGACTTCGAGAAGCGCAGCATCGTCCGCTCAACCTTTCTCAAACACTTGCCGCACATGGAATGCGGCGAACCGGCCCTCAAGGGCTCTCGCCCGAGGGCCGGTCGTTATTTTTAAGCCTTCACCGGCTCGCTCTTGGTGCGAACCTCGGAGATCATGGCGCGAGCCACTTTCACCTTCACGTTGTCCGAGATCTCGACCTCGACGTCGGCCGAATCCTCGAGCACCTTCGTGACCTTGCCGATGATGCCGCCGGAGGTGACGACCACGTCGCCGCGACGCACGTTCTTGATCATCTCCTGGTGAGCCTTCACCCGGCGCTGCTGGGGACGAATGATCAGGAACCACATGATCACGAAGATCAGGATGAACGGGACGAACTGGATGATGGCATCCATGCCGCCACCGGTACCGGTGGTCGCTTGAGCGAAAGCGGGTGAAATGAACAAGCGGCTCTCCATGGATAAAGGCGCGTGGCAGGCGCTCTCTTAAGGCCCACCCGCGCCAGACGGGATTAGAAGTGGGCGGACTATACCCATCGACTCCGCGAAATCAATGAAGTTAGAGGCCTTTCCCAAGGCTCCTTCAGGCCCAAAGGCCGCTCTTTAATGGACCGGAGGCCGAAAAATGCGCTAAGCACGGCTTCATCACCGTTTCTTGAAGCCGGATGCCCATGCCCGCAGACCTCACCTCCCCCGAATCCATGGCCCTGCTGAAGCGCATTGCCGACGCCCTGGAGCGCCTTGCCCCTGCGGGCGACACACAAGCCGACTTCGCGGCGGCGGATGCCTTCGTCTGGTATGCGGCGGGCCGCCGCCTTGCCCCCGTTCCGAAGGTGAACCGGGTCGAGATGAACCTTCTTCGAGGCATCGACCGGGTCCGCGACCAGCTCGCCGAGAATACGAGCCGCTTCGCCAGGGGGCTGCCTGCCAACAACGCCCTGCTCTGGGGCGCCAGGGGCATGGGCAAGTCGTCCTTGGTGAAGGCGGTTCATGCGGAGATCAACGCGACGAAGCCAGCCGACGCCCGTCCCCTGAAGCTCATCGAGATCCATCGTGAGGATATTGAGACCCTGCCCGACCTCATGGGTCTTCTGCGCTCGGACCCGCACCGTTTCATCGTCTTCTGCGACGATCTTTCGTTCGATGCGGACGATACCTCCTACAAGTCCCTGAAGGCTGTGCTGGAAGGCGGCATCGAGGGCCGCCCGGACAACGTGATCTTCTACGCCACGTCGAACCGCCGCCACCTGCTTCCTCGCGACATGATGGATAACGAGCGCTCGACCGCCATCAATCCGGGCGAGGCCATTGAGGAGAAGGTGTCGCTTTCCGACCGCTTCGGCCTCTGGCTCGGCTTCCACAAATGCAGCCAGGACGAATATCTCGACATAATCTTCGGCTATGTGGACCATCTCGGCCTCAAGGCCGACCGCGATACCATCCGCGCCGAAGCTCTCGAATGGGCCACGACCCGCGGCGCGCGTTCAGGCCGCACGGCCTGGCAGTTCATTCAGGATCTGGCGGGGCGGTTGGGGAAAGCGATCTGACAATCGCAAAACGACAAAAGGACGGTGGCTGAGCTCCACCGTCCCCTTGCCTGATCAGCCTCGGGTCTCGAAAGCCAATCTGAACTTGTCCTGCGAACTTAGTCCGCGAGATGCTTCATCGGGTCGACCGGGGTCGCGCCCTTGCGGATCTCGAAGTGGAGCTGCGGCGAGGTCACGTTGCCGGTCTGGCCGGACGTAGCGATCACCTGTCCGCGCTTCACCTGCTCGCCACGCTTCACGCTGAGCGCGCTGTTATGGGCGTAGGCCGAGACGTAACCATTCTCGTGACGGACGAGGATGAGGTTGCCGTAGCCCTTCACCTCACTGCCTGCGTAAGTCACGGTGCCGGCCTCGGCGGCCTTCACGGGCGTGCCTTCGGGAACGGCGATGTTGATGCCTTCGTTGCCGCCATTGGCGCCGAAGCCTGCGATGACGCGGCCACGGGCCGGCCAGCGGAAGTCGCCGCTGGAAAGGCTTGCCGTCTGCTCGGGCTCGGCCACGGGGGCCTTCGCCTCAGGCTGGACAGGCTGCGGAGCGGGAGCCGGAGCGACCGGCTGCGGCGCGACCGGAGCGGGCTTCATCGGCTGGGGCTCAATGGCCGCAACTTTCTGAGGCTCGAGAGGACGGGCGGGCGTCACGAGCGGCTCATTGACGGCGGAGGCAACCTGCTGCGGAGCGGGCTTGGGCTGAAGCGGAGCCTCAGACTGCATGCCGGGACGGACGCGGCTGGGGGTCAGTTGCTCGCCGGTTGCCACCTTGGTCTGGTCGACGAAGCGGACTTTCGGCTGCGCGGGAGCGGGAGCCGCCGCCATGGGGCGCGGCTGCTGGACCGGAGCGGAGACGGGAGCCGATGCCATGCGCGAAGGCTGGGACAGGGGCTGAGCCTGAACCGGGGGAAGAGCCTGCGCCTGAACGGACGGAGTCGGAGCCGCTGCATAAGAGGGAGAAGGCTGAGAAGCCGTGGGTGTGCCGGGAGCAACGCGCTCACTGTTGGCAAAGGGGTTGGAGAACGGGTTCTCGGCAAACCGCGAGCTTTCACCGCTACAAGCGGCAGCCATAGAGCCGATCAATCCCACCAGAGCGATCCGCGACACCGTAGACCAATGCCCGGAACCAACACGCATACGCATAACTCAAATACCCCAACCGCACGCAACTCGATGGGGCCATTAAAACCCTGTTCAGGTTAAGCAACGGTTGACGCCAAGAAAAATGTCGTAACCGTGTCGCGAAAATTTTTCGATTCGATCAGAGTGTCGCCGCAATGCCGGGAACGAGCCGGGTCATGCGCAAAGGCGCGCCCAGGCTCTGGCTGATCTCGCCGTCAGGCTGCCGGTCGATCTGAACGAGACGTGGCCCGTCCGCATGGGGCAGCGCCCCCACGAGCCGTCCGCCGGGTCCGAGCAGGGACAGCAGCGATTGCGGAATATCAGGGCAGGTGCCGTTGAGCAGGATCCGGTCGAACCGTTCGCGCACGCGCACCGCAAGCCCGTCGCCGACCTCCAGCCTTACCTTGCCTGCTTCGACGATCTTGAGATGCTGCGCGGCGCTCTCTGCCAGGGTGTTGAAGCGCTCGACCGTCGTCACCTCCGCGCCGAGATGCGCGAGGAGCGCCGTCACATAGCCGGTGCCGGTGCCCACTTCGAGAACGCGCTGGCCCGGCTCGACATGGAGCGCAAGCAGCATCATCGCCACCGTGCCCGGCGTGGTCATGGTTTGCCCGCAAGGGAGAGGCAGGGCGATGTCCCTGCGCGCGAGATCGCGGAAACGGCGCGGAGCGAACACATCGCGCGGCACGAGTTCCATGGCGCGCAGCAGCGGCGTGTTGCGGATGCCTTTGGCGAGCAGGGAGAGAAGGAACGACGCGACGTCGATGGCCTCCTGCTCGTTGCGTCCTCCCGCTTCTGAGTAGAAAGGCTCCCGTCTCATCGCACCTTCCTCAATCGAAGGCCTGCGCGTAGCGCGTGAGCGTGGGCTCGTCGGTCATGTCGATGCGCAGCGGCGTGACGGAGATGCGCTTGTTGGCGAGCGCCCAAAGATCGGTGCCGTTGCCGGGCGTGAATGGCCCGCGCTCGAATGCGATCCAGTAATAAGGATTGCCGCGCCCGTCGAAACGCGCGTCGAGACGCAACAATTCCTGTGTACGCTGCCCCTGGTTCACCACCGATGTGCCCTGCACGTCTTCCGGCTCGCAATCGGGGAAGTTTATGTTGACGAGGATGCCCTTGTCGATGCCCGCGTCCAGGATCTTACGGATGACCTTCGGGCCGTGATGCTCGGCGCAATGCCATTTGAGCTTATCGCGGCTTCCGGGGCCATAGGCCTGCGACAGCGCGATGGAGGGAATGCCGAGTAGCGTGCCCTCGATAGCGCCAGCAACGGTGCCGGAATAGGTCACGTCCTCTGCCGCGTTCTGCCCGCGATTGACGCCGGACAGAACGAGGTCAGGCTTGTGCTCGCGCATCAATTCGCGAACGCCCATGATCACGCAATCGGTCGGCGTGCCCTTCACTGCGAAATGCCGGTCGGAGACTTCGCGCAGACGCAGCGGATCGTTGAGCGAGAGCGAATGGGCCACGCCGCTCTGATCCGTCTCGGGCGCCACGACCCACACATCGTCGGAGAGCTGGCGCGCGATGGCCTCCAGGGTCTTCAACCCCGGAGCATGGATACCGTCGTCGTTGGTGCACAGAATGCGCATCTTATGCCTGACGCTCGATGCGGGTGACGCCGCCCATATAGGGCTGCAGCACGGCGGGCACGGAGACGCTGCCGTCCGCATTCTGGTAGTTCTCCAGAACGGCGACGAGCGTGCGTCCGACCGCAAGGCCCGAACCGTTGAGCGTATGCACGAAACGCGGCGACTTCTCGGAGGCAGAGCGGTAACGCGCGTTCATGCGGCGCGCCTGGAAATCCGAGCAGACCGAGCAGCTCGAAATCTCGCGATACATCCCCTGCCCTGGCAGCCACACCTCGATGTCGTAGGTCTTGGTCGAAGCAAAGCCCATGTCGCCCGTGCAGAGCGTCATGGTACGGAACGGCAGCTCCAGCTTCTTCAGCACATTCTCCGCGCAGGTGAGCATGCGCTCATGCTCGTCGGCGGAGGTTTCCGGCGTCGTGATCGAGACGAGCTCGCATTTCACGAACTGATGCTGGCGGATCATGCCGCGCGTGTCGCGGCCGGCGGAACCAGCCTCCGCACGGAAGCTCGGGGTGAGTGCGGTGAAGCGCAGGGGCAGCTCTTCCTCCGAGAGGATTTGCTCACGCACGAGATTGGTGAGTGTCACTTCCGCCGTGGGGATCATGCCGTAGCGGCTGTCCTTGATGAGCTTATCGACAGCCTCGCGCGATTGGCCTTCGAACGCAGCGGCGACAGCCTGCTCGAGGGAGTTGCCGGGGAAGGCCCAGAACTGATCGTCCTCGAATTTCGGCAGCTGCGCCGTGCCGAACATGGTCTCGTCGCGCACCAGCAGCGGCGGATTCACTTCCGTGTAGCCGTGCTCATTGATGTGCAGGTCGATCATGAACTGGCCGAGCGCGCGCTCAAGACGGGCAAGTCCGCCTTTCAGCACCACGAAGCGCGAACCGGACAACTTGGCGGCGGCCTCGAAATCCATGAGGCCGAGAGCCTCGCCGATCTCGAAATGCTGCTTGGCGCTGTTCATCGTCGGCGGCGTGCCGAAGCGGTGGCGCTCCACGTTGCCGGTCTCGTCACCGCCGACAGGCACGTCGTCCTTCGGAATGTTCGGAATGGAACTCAGCGCATCGAAGAGAGCCTTCTCGGCGAAGCGCTCGGCTTCTTCCAGAGCCGGCATCGTTTCCTTGATGCTGGCGACCTCGGCCATCAGTTCCTGCGCGCGAGCCTCGTCCTTCTTGGCCTTAGCCTGGCCGATCTCCTTGGACATGGCGTTGCGGCGCTCGGTGGCAGCCTGCAGCGCGGAAATCGCGCTTTTGCGGGCATCGTCGAGGGCGATCAGCTTCGCAGACAGAGGCTCCATGCCCCGGTTCAGGAGGCCTTTGTCGAAAGCCGCGGGGTTTTCGCGGATGGAACGGATGTCGTGCATGGGACTGACTCGGGTCTGCTGGAGTGAAGCGCCCTGCCCTTAGCACAGACCGCCCTTTAGATCATGCCAAGGATATAGCGGCCTTATGGAGCGGCTTTAAGAGCCCTATCCTTCAGCCGCACGCGCGGCCTCGGCTTCCGCGCGCTTCTTCTCGACCATACGGACGGAGAAGATGGACGCCTCGTAAAGAAGCAAGGTGGGGACCGCAAGGGCGAACTGGCTGATCACGTCCGGGGGTGTCAGAACCGCCGCGATGATGAAGACGACCACGATGGCATAGCGCCGCTTGCTCTTCAGGAACTCCGAATCGATGATCCCGGCCCGGGCCAGCAGGGTCAGGATCACCGGCAGCTGGAAGCATATGCCGAAGGCGAAGATCAGGGTCATGATCAGCGATAGGTATTCGCTGACCTTGGGCAGGAACTCGATGGCCGGCGCGTTGTCGGTCGCAAGCTGCTGCATGCCGACAGAGAAGCGCATGAGCAGCGGCATGGCCACGAAATACACGCAGGCCGCGCCGATGGCGAAGAGAACCGGCGTCGCGACGAGATAAGGCAGGAAGGCCCGCCGCTCATTCTTGTAGAGCCCCGGTGCCACGAACTTGTAGATCTGAGCGGCGATTACCGGGAAAGCCAAAAAGCCCGCGCCGAAGGCCGCGACCTGAATCTGCGTGAACAGATATTCGAGGCCGTGCGTATAGACGAGATGCGCCTTCTCGGGTGAGCCAACCGCGAAAACATAGGGCCAGACGAGAATATTGTAGATGTACTTCGCGCCGGCGAAGCAGATGAAGAACATGATCACAAACGCGATCAATGCCTTGATCAGGCGCGAGCGCAGTTCTGTCAGGTGCGCGATCAGAGGCGCGCGCGATGCCTCGACCTCATCCTCTTCAATGGGGGCGGTGGTCATCAGGCCTTCACGTCCGATTTTTCAGGGGCTTCCGCAACGGCGGCAGCATTTTTCTGGGTTTCGATCTCCGCCTCGCGGCGCAGGGATTCGGCAATGGCCTCAGCCGGATCGTCCATCGGTGGAGGCGGCAGCTCGACCAGTGGATCGGCAGGCGCCGGCTCACGTCCTTCCACGACGGCCTGGATCGAGGCATCGCCCATCGGCTGCGGAACAGGTGTTTCAAGCGCGCCCGTCACCGGCTTCTCGACGGCGGTCTTCAACTCGTCCCGAATGGTCTGGATGGGGTTGAAGCCCGTGCTGTTCAGATCGGAAACGGAATCGTTCACGCCCTGAAGCTGCTTCTTCACCTCGTCGAGCTCGGCCTCGCGCATGGCCTCGTTGAACTGGCCCTGGAACTCCGCCGCCATGCGGCGAAGCTTGCCCGTGACTTGTCCAACCGTCCGCAGGGCGCGCGGCAGGTCTTTTGGGCCAATCACGATCAACGCAACGGCGCCGATCACCATGACCTCACCCCAGCTCATGTCCAACATGCTGTGGCCTCGACCCTGCCTTTACTCACCGCAGCCACGAGCGTGGCTGCCCTCAAGAACTCAACCGACCTTGTGGTCCGTCGTCGCGGCGTTCGTCTGAGCGCCCGTCGCGCCAGCCTGATGGTCGATCGTGCGGACCGGCTCCGAAGGCTGCGCGGGCTTTGCCGTCTCGTCCTCGGCCATGCCCTTCTTGAAGGCTTTGATGCCCTTGGCGACATCGCCCATCATGTCGGAGATTTTGCCGCGCCCGAACAATAGGACAACGATCAGACCCACAACGATCCAGTGCCAAATACTTGCGCCACCCATGGCAATCCTCCTGCGCCTCGACAAGGCGCGAACTCGAATTATGAACTCGCGGTCAACCTATGCGTCGGCCGCGGCGAAAACAAGGACATCCTTTGGTTCAACATCGATGCCCACATCCTGCCCCTCTTTCACGTCAACGGGATCGTGAACGCGGGCCTGAAGCGGCCTGTCGAGGCCTTGAACATCGATATGCACCAAATCGACCTCGCCGAGAAAGCGACGTGACACCACACGTCCCGGCAGGCAGAAGCCCGCAGGCTTGAGCTTTACGCCCTGCGGCCGCACGCAGACGACAGCCGGGCCATCCTCCAGGGCGGGCGCGGGGAACACGCCCACCGGGCAGCTCACCTGCCCGTTGCGGACGGTGCCTTCGATCTCGTTGAAGTCGCAGAAGAACCGTGCAGCGAAAAGATTCACCGGCCTGCGGTAGATCTCCTCGGCAGTCCCCTGCTGAATGATTGTGCCGGCGCGCATCAGGACGATGCGATCCGCGATCCGCATGGCCTCTTCAGGGTCATGCGTGACCACGATGGTCGTCGCGCCGGTTTCCCTCAGGATTGCGACGGTCTCGTCCCGGATCGCATCGCGCATGCGGCGGTCGAGATTGGAGAACGGTTCGTCCATGAGCAGCACGCCGGGACGGGGCGCGATGGAGCGCGCCAGCGCCACCCGCTGCTGTTCGCCGCCGGAGAGCGTATGGGGAAATTCGTTGGCGTAATGCTCAAGCCCCACACGGGAGAGCGCCCGACGTGCAGCGATGTCAGCCTCGGAGGCAGAAAGGTCCTTGAGCCCGAACATCACGTTCTGCAGCACTGTCATATGCGGAAACAGCGCGTAATCCTGGAACATCAGGCCGATGCCCCGGCGCTCCGGCTCCACGAAGCTCTTTGCACTGCTGACTTCGCGGCCATCCATCATCACGCGGCCGGAAGTGGGAGCCTCGACCCCCGCCGCGATCCGCAGCAGCGTGGTCTTGCCGCAACCCGAATGGCCGAGAAGGCAGACAAGCTCGCCCGGCTCGACCGTCAGCGACACGCCTTTGAGCGCCTCAGTGGAATTGTAGGTCTGGACGATATTCTCGAAGGAGAGCTGGGCCGGGATCGACGCGCCCGCCGTGCCACGCTGTCCCCACCGGGGCAGACGGAAGCGGTCGCGCGCGGACACGGCGGGTTTGTCGCTCATTCCTCGCCGGTCTCGCCCGTCTCGGTCTTGTGCATGTCGAGGGGCTCCTGGAACAGGTCATCCTGGTCCAGCGGATCCTCGTCCTCGCGCAGAGCCTCCGCGTCGGAGGGCACCGGCACGGACATGTCGGAGGGCACGCGGCCCTCGATGAAGCCTGCGCCTTTCAGCTCTTCGAGACCTGGCAGATCCTCGATGGCGTCCAGGCCGAAATGATCGAGGAAAGCAGGCGAAGTACCGTAGGTGACGGGACGGCCCGGCGCCTTGCGGCGGCCGCGCAGGCGGATCCAGCCGGTTTCCAGCAGCAGGTCCAGCGTGCCCTTGGAGGTGGCGACGCCGCGAATTTCCTCGATCTCCGCACGGGTCACCGGCTGGTGATAGGCGATGATCGACAGGGTTTCCATGGCGGCGCGCGAGAGCTTGCGCTGCTCCACCACATCGCGAGCGAGCACGAAGGAAAGATCGCTCGCCGTGCGGAAGGCCCATTTGCCCGCAACCCGAACGAGGTTCACCCCACGCAGCGCGTAAAGCTCCTGAAGGTCCTCCAGAATCTTCTGGATATCCGCGCCTTCCGGCAAGCGGCCCGCCAATTCCTCGGGGCTCAGCGGCTCGGCGGAGGCGAACAGAAGCGCCTCGGCGATGCGGATCGCCTCGCCGTGATCGGGCACGCGGCTCTCGACGGAGGCCTCTTCCAGAGCCTCGACGTCTTCGATTTCGTCGATTTCATTCATCATGATTGGGCTCCTGTTTCGGCCTGGTCGGCGGACTTGACCCAGACCGGAGCGAAGGCTTCGTCCTGCCTGACCGTGAGCTTGCCCTCGCGGACCATTTCCAGGGTCGCGGACAAGGCAGAGGCCAGAACGGTCGGCCGCATGGCGGGCTCGACCATGAATTCCACGAGATAGGTATCGAGCGTGACCCAGTCGCTGCTCAGGTGCCCCACGAGCCGCTCAAGCGCCTCGCGGGCATCGATCAGCGACCAGACATTGCGCTTGTGGAGCGAAACCTTGCTGTTGAATTTCAGCTGCCTCTGCTGCGCATAGGCCTTGAGCAGGTCGTAGAGGCTGGCCTCGTAGCGGGCGTCCCGGTGGATGACCACCGGCTCCGGCGCGCCACGAGCGAAGATGTCGCGACCCAAGACCGAGCGTTCGCCCAGCTTCTTGGCGACTTCGCGGATCGCCTCCAGGCGGCGCAGGCGCAGGGCCAGAGCCGTGGCGAGATCCTCGGCACTCGGCTCCTCGCCCTTCGGCGGCTCGGGCAGCAGCAGACGGGACTTGAGATAGGCGAGCCAGGCCGCCATCACGAGATAATCGGCCGCCAGCTCCAGGCGCATGCGGCGCGCTTCTTCGATGAAGGCGATGTACTGCTCGGCGAGCGCCAGGATGGAAATGCGGTGCAGGTCCACCTTCTGGCGGCGGGCCAGCTCCAGGAGAAGGTCGAGCGGGCCTTCGAACCCGTCCACGTCGACGAGGAGCGCAGGCTCGCCTTCACCGCGCTCGGCGGCGGGCTCGACATCCTCGAAGGGTAAGGGCTTGGCCATGGATCTACTCAACTGAAGCGGGGTGCGACCTTGGGGCGCTTATGCGATCATCGCAAGAGCGGCGTCGAGTCTTGCACGCGCATCCACAGGATCGAGGGGTTCCGGCTCGTGCCGGATACGGGAAAGCGCGGCCTCTGCTCTCGTAAGGGCAAGGCCCTCAAGAAGCGGCGCGGCTTCCGCCACTTCCGTCATTTCATCCATCTGGCCGTTGCAATGCAGGGCCATGTCGCAGCCTGCCGCAAAGGCAGCCTCGGTCTTCTCCCGGAAGGTGCCCGACAGCGCCTTCATCGAAAGGTCGTCCGTCATGAGAAGCCCGTCATAGCCGATATGATTGCGGATGATGTCCTGCACGACGCTGGGAGATGTCGTGGCAGGCCGCTCGGGATCGATGGCCGTGTAGACCACATGCGCCGTCATCGCGAGAGGCATGTCGGTCATCATGCGGAAAGGCGCGAAATCGTGACGCTCCAGCTCCTCGCGAGACGCCTCGACCACGGGCAGCGCCAGATGGCTGTCAGCCCCTGCCCGTCCGTGGCCGGGAATATGCTTGACCACCGGCAGGACGCCGCCCGCCATGAGACCCTCGGCGGCGGCGCGACCCAGCACGGCCACCTTTTCGGGCGTCTTGCCATAGGCCCGGTCGCCGATCACGTCATGTGCTCCCGGTGACGGCACGTCGAGCACAGGTAGGCAATCCACGGTCACGCCGACGGAACGCAGGTCATGGGCGATCAGGCGCGCGCCGAGACGGGCAAGCTCCCGCTGGACAAGCGGATCGTTGGCGTGAAGGGCGCCATAGGTGGCGCCGGAGGGATATTTCGGCCAATGCGGTGGGCCCATGCGCTGAACCCGGCCGCCTTCCTGATCGATCAGGATCGGAGCCTCCTCGCGCCCGACAGCTTCGCGCAAGGAGGCGCAAAGCGCCCTCACCTGCTCAGGCGTATCGACGTTGCGGCGGAACAGAATGAATCCCCAGGGAGCCGCCTCTTTGAAGAAGGCAACCTCGTCGGGGGTCAGCTCATGGCCGGAGCAGCCAGCAATAAAGGCGCGGGTTTTCATGCCCGCGCCTTACGGCCCTTGAGTACAAGGGTCAAGAAGTCTTGTCGGCCAAGCCGCCTCAGTTCGCCGCCTCAGTTCTTGGCGACGAAGCACTGGCCGCCCTGGCCCTGCAGCTTGGAGCAGAGGGAGGAGGCCTCTTCCCGAGACAGGGGGCCGACCCGGACGCGGTAGATGGTGTTGCCGTTCACCTCGGCCTTGCGGATCAGGGAGGGCATGCCTTCGAGATCCGGGTACTTGCGCTGGTAGCCGGAGAAAGCCGTTTCCGCCGCCGTCTCCGAATTGGCGAGACCCAGCTGAACGGCATAGCCGCCAGCCAGAGCTGTGGTGTCCGCAGCCGTTGCGGCAGGAGCAGCGACGGGAACCGGCTGAGCCGAGGCCACCCGTTGCGGGGCAGGAGCAGCGGCAGGCGTCTCGACAGGAACGGCTGCAACCGGTGCCGGCTTCGGCGCGGGAGCCGGAGTGGCAGGCGCGGCTACAGGCGCGGCAGGAGCAGGCCTGGGCTGAGCCGAGGCCGTCTGAACCGCCGCAGGCTGAGCAGCCGCCGGAAGGGTCATGGCGGCAACCTGGGCAGGAGCGGAATGAGCGTTGGCGGACTCAGGCGCGCCGGCCACGGAGCCGTCGGGACGGATCGTGACGGTGCGAACCTTGCGAGGCTCGCCGAGGTTCAGGCTGTTGGAAGCACCGCGAGCATGAGGAGCTGCACCCGGAACAGTCGTGCCGGTTGCATCGGCAACAGCGGAGCCGCCATTGGAACGCACGGCCTGCTGCACGTCGACCGGCTGCTCCTCGCGGTTCACGACCTTGGTGTCGGTGTTCTGAGAGCGCTCGTAGATCTGCTTGTTCTGGTTCGGAATTTCGACCCCGCCCGGGTTCTGCGGCTGAACCTTCACCGGTTCCGTCGTTGCCTGGACGAGAACGGGCGTGCCGTTTCCTGAAACGCTCGAAGAGCCGCTGAACAGATACGTACCGCCGCCACCGATCACGACGGCGCCGAGAACGACGCCGGCGGCGATCAGGCCCTTGCGGGATTTCGGCTTCTCGACAGCCGGATAATCGAGGCGCTCGGGCTGGCCGTAACCGCCTCCGGCGTAATTGTCCGCGCCGTCATCGTAATACTCGTCGGCATAATCGCCCTGCTCGTAGGCATCCTGACTGTAGGACGCCTGCTGGGGCTGAGCCTGCTGCTGATAGCCATAAGCCTGAGCATTGCTGCGGGGGGCGGCAGGCTGGGCATAGCTGCCTAGGTCGAGATCGGGAACCTCGAACCCCGCGTGACGCGCCTGAGCCGGAGCCTGGCGAGAGACGGGCGTCATAGTGTCGCGTGCCGCAAAAAGATCGTCGATCGCAGAGGCCTGCGGACGCGGCCTTACCGCGTCATCATTGGCCAAAATGGCCTGAAAAGGGTCGTCTTGGCCCACGATCCGAGCCAATTCGGCCAAGGGATCGCTACGCGTTGCGGCGGCGGGCTGGACCTGAGGGGAGCCCGCCTGGGCAAGCTGACGCTCGATCTCAGACAGATCGACGTCAAAACGGGGCTTCACTGATTCGCTCATGCGCCGGTCCTCCAGTTACGCGACAGGAGCCCAACGCTCCGCCGGCAAGACGTGACAGCATCCGGCGCAGACTTTTTCCCTAAACGGTTGATCCGCTTGAGAAAACGTTAGCGCATTTCATCGGGTGCCGTGACGCCCAGGATTGCGAGGCCAGATGCCAGCACACCCTTCAGGGCATGCACGAGCGCGAGCCTCGCTTTTGTTGAATCTTTATCAGTTAGATTAACAAAGCGTAATTGCGGCAAGTCTTTGCCCTTATTCCAGAGACTGTGGAAGGCGCTGGCGAGGTCGTAGAGGTAGAACGCGACCCGGTGGGGCTCGTGAGCCTCTGCAGCCGCCTCGACCATGCGCGGGAACTGGGCAATGCGGTGAATGAGATCGGTCTCCGCCTCGTCCGTGAGGATCGACAGATCGGCCTTCTCAAGCTGAGCCGCAGAAAAGTCCTCGCCCGGATAAGCCTCAGACGCCTGACGGAAGATCGAGGCGCTTCGGGCGTGCGCGTATTGCACATAGAAGACGGGGTTGTCCTTGGACTGCTCCACGACCTTGGCGAGGTCGAAATCCAGCGTCGCATCGTTCTTGCGGAAGATCATCATGAAGCGGGTCGCATCTCGGCCCACCTCGTCCACCACGTCGCGCAGGGTCACGAAGTCGCCGGAACGCTTGGACATCTTCACCGGCTCACCGCCGCGCAGAAGCTTGACCAATTGGCAGAGCTTTACATCCAGGTCGCCCTTGCTGTCGGTGACGGCTTTCGTCGCCGCTTGCATGCGCTTTACGTAGCCGCCGTGATCCGCACCCCATACGTCGATCATGGAGGCGAAGCCGCGCTCGTACTTGGAGCGGTGATAGGCGATGTCGGAGGCGAAATAGGTGTAGGAGCCGTCGGACTTCAGCAGCGGACGATCAACCTCGTCGCCGAACGCGGTGGCGCGGAACAGCAGTTGCTCGCGATCTTCCCAGTCCTCGTCCTTCTGGCCCTTGGGCGGCGGCAGGCGGCCCATATAGACGAGGTCGCGGCTGCGCATATCCTCGATCAGCTTCTTCACTTTATCCTCTGCGCCGAGCTGCAGGGAACGCTCAGAGAAGAACACGTCGTGATGGATGTTGAGCACCGCGAGATCGGCGCGGATCATGTCCATCATCGCGTTGATGGAGGCCTCGCGCACAAGCGGCAGCCACTCGGCTTCCGGCTTGCTCAGGAGGCTGTCGCCGTGCTCCTTGGCGAGCTTCTCACCGACAGGTTTCAGGTAATCGCCGGGATAAAGCCCTTCCGGAATCTCGCCGATGTTATGGCCGAGCGCCTCCTTGTAACGGAGGTAAGCCGAGCGGGCGAGCACATCGACCTGCGCACCCGCATCGTTGATGTAGTATTCGCGGCTCACCTTGTAGCCCGCGAAGTCGAGAAGACCGGCAAGCGCATCGCCGAACACCGCGCCACGGCAATGGCCCACATGCATCGGGCCGGTCGGGTTGGCCGAGACGTATTCCACGTTGACGGGCTGGCCCGCGCCCTGCCCGCTCCGGCCGAAGCCGGTAGCATCCACCACGGCGGCGCGCAGCACCTCGTGCATCACTTCGGGAGCAAGGCGGATGTTGATGAAGCCGGGGCCCGCGATCTCGACCTTGGTGACGCGCGGATCGTTCTGGAGATCGGCCACGAGCAGCTCGGCGAGAGCGCGCGGGTTCATGCGCGCTTCCTTGGAGAGCACCATGGCGGCGTTGGTGGCGAGATCGCCATGGGACGGATCGCGCGGCGGCTCGACCACGACACGGCTCACGTCCAGCCCCGATGGAATCTTACCCTCGCCGGCTAGACGGCCAAGCGCATCGGCAACCCGCTTCTCAAACAACCCGAAAATGTTCATGGTACTTTGTCTCTGAAGAGCCTGCGGCCCTGAATGCTGTGCTGCGCCTAGCGCAGGTCCGGCGTTACGTCAAACAAACGTCGGTGTTCGAGGATCGCATAACGGTCCGTCATGCCCGCGATGTAATCCGCCACCCGGCGGGCGAGACGCGGCTCGTCGTCCCTCGGCAAATCCGCCTGCCATTCCTCCGGCATCAGCTCCGGTTCGGCTGTGAAGCGGCGGAAGAGGTCGCCCAGGATGGCATCGGCCTGGGCTCGGACCCGCATCACCTCCGAGTGACGGTACATGTGGGCATAGAGGAAGCGCTTGATCGCGGCATCCGCATCCCGCATTTCCTTGGAGAAGCAGATCACCGTCTCGGACGCCTTGCGAATATCCTCGGCGGCCTGAGGGTTCAGCGCCGCGATCCGCCGGTCGCCCTCTCTCACCACGTCCTCCACGAAGCGGGTGATGACCCGGCGGGTCAGTTCGTGGATGCGCCTGGAGAGGTCGAGGCTCGGCCAGCGGCTGTCGATCTCGGTCAGGATCTCGTTGAGGAGCGGCACCTCGCGCAGGTCGTCGATCTTGAACAGCCCTGCTCTCAGGCCATCGTCGATATCGTGAGCGTCATAGGCAATGTCATCGGCAATCGCCGCGGCCTGGGCCTCGCCGCTGGCGAAGGTGGCAAGCTCAAGGTTCTGGATGGCGTTGTATTCCAGGATCGCGAGCGGGACGCCGCGCTCGGCATAGCGCAGGGTCGGCTTGCCATCGGGTTCGAGGAGCGGGCCGTTATGCTTGACCAGCCCTTCGAGGGTCTCCCAGGTCAGGTTGAGCCCATCGTAATCGGGATAGCGTCGCTCCAGGCGTGTGACGACCCGCAAGGCCTGGGCGTTGTGATCGAAGCCACCGAAGGCCGCCATGCATTCTTCGAGCGTATCCTCGCCCGTATGGCCGAACGGCGTGTGACCAAGGTCGTGGGAGAGCGCCAGGGCCTCCGCCAGATCCTCGTCCAGGCCAAGCGAACGGGCCAGGGCTCGGGCGATCTGGCTCACCTCGATAGTATGGGTCAGGCGCGTCCGGAAATGGTCACCCTCGTGATAGACGAACACCTGCGTCTTATGCTTGAGCCTTCGGAAGGCCGAGGAATGGATGATCCGGTCCCGGTCACGCTGGAAATCGCTGCGGGTGGGCGATGCCGCCTCAGGAAAAAGGCGACCACGGCTCGCCCACGGATTGCAGGCATAGGAGGCTCGCCATCTCTCGCCAAAGGGCCGCACGTGTCATTCCCGGGTTGAAGCCTTGTCAGGGCGCACTTACCTTGCTCTTAAGAGCTTGTCCAAGACTTATGTCCTTGTGAGGACCGGAAGCACCCATGGCTGGAATTTCCCTGACCGAACGCGCCGCCCGCCGCATCAACGAGATCATGGCCGCCGAGCCCCAAGGCTCGATGCTGAGAATCAGCGTCAATGGAGGCGGCTGTTCCGGGTTCCAATATGCCTTCGACGTGGACCGGACCCGGCAGGACGACGACCTGCTGATCGAGAAGGATGGGGCGACCGTGGTGGTCGATGAAGTCTCGATCCAATACATGGACGGCTCCGTGATCGATTTCGTGGACGATCTGATCGGCCAGTCCTTCAAGATCGAGAATCCTCACGCCACAGCTTCCTGTGGCTGCGGCACCTCGTTCTCCTTGTGAAACCCTGTCTCCCGCCCTAGCCTCTCACGAGATTTTTCGGCCTGAGCTTTTCTAGAGCTTCAGGCCTTTGGCTTCTTGTGGGGATAAAATGAAGCTCCTTCATCGCTCAGGCGTATGCGCGCTTGCTCTCATGGCCGGCACGGCCGCCATGCAATTCGAGCCTGCAGTTCTGCGAAACCTCGCCTTCGACAATGGCTCCCAGCAGATTACCATCGGCGCCGTGAAGGCGCCGCTATGGAGCGCGGCTTTCGCGCAGAGTGCGGACAGCTTCACCCTCGACAATGTCCGCTTCACTTGGGGTGCCTTCACCTATGAGGCGAAGCAGGTGACGTTCAGCGGCGCCTCCGTCGTCCGCCGCGAGATCGAGGGCCTGTTCTCTTCCGGCTCGGAACCCTTCGCGGATCGCCTGGCCCGGGTCAGTGCCAAGCAGGTAATCGTGCCGGAACTGAAGGTCACGCAGAAGCTCGGCAAGGGAACGCAGACGATCCTCTATCGGAATGTTTCCATCAACGATGTCGTCAACGGCAAGATCGCTTCCACAACGGCCGAGACGACGGCAATCGAGGAAACCGGTGAGAACAGCCCAACGCTCATCAGCTACGGCAAGAGCACCATCACCGATTTCGATCTGCCCTCCTTCGCGCGGGTTTACGAGGCGAAAGACGCCTCGGCTCCTCTCACGAAAATCTATGGCGCCTTCAGCATCGAAAAGATCGATGCAGCGACACGCGACGGAAAAGGCAGTGTTCAGATCGCGCGTCTCAGCGGCCGTGACGTCATGATCCGTCCCATCAAGGATTCCTGGAGCAGTACTCTCACCTTCATCGAGGAAATGTCCGGGAAGGATGAGCATTCCTCTGAGGAAAAGACACGCCTGCTGCAGAGCGTGGCCGATCTCATGAATGCTTTCGACGCCGGCCTGATCGAGGCTACCGGCTTTACGATCAAGAGCGGCGGCAAGGACAGCAACGGGACCGGCACCATCGCGCGGATGGCCTATACGGGCGCGAATGGCGCGAAGCCTGCAGAGGCGCGGATCGAAGGCGTCGAGATCGTGGACGAGGAAACCCGCCTGAAAGTCGGAGCGGTCAGCCTGACCGGCTTCTCTCTCGCGCCGACATTGAACGGGCTGAAGGCCCTCGAAGGCAAGTCGCTGGACAATCTGGACCATGCGGCGATGCGCAGCCTCATCCCGACTTTGGGAACGCTGACCATCACGGACATGGACATCGACGCACCGGCCGCGGACGACAAGCCGACCGAGCGCGTGCGTATGATCGTCGGCTCCATGGAGATCACCGCCGACAAGCCGCGCAACGGCATTCCGACGAATATCCGGTTCGATCAGCGCAATGCTTCCTTGTCCTATCCGGACAACACGACCGACGAGTTGGCCCTGCAGCTTCGCGCGCTGGGTTACAAGTCGTTCGAGACATCCTCCACTCTCGCCGCCACCTGGAACGAGGCCACGAACGAGATCGCCATCAAGGAGTTCTCGCTGGACGGAAAGGACATGGGCAGCGTGCGCATGACGGGCCTCATCGGCAATGTCAGCCCGGATCTGTTCAATCCCGACGAGGGAGCGGCCTCTGCCGCCCTGCTGAGCTCGAAGGCGAAGTCGTTGAACATCGTGGTCGAGAACCGCGGCCTCTTCGACCGCTATCTCGAGTTTGCCGCCAAGGAGCAAGGCGCCACGCCCGATGCCTTGAGGAAGCTCTATGCGGGCGCCACGCCGCTCGTGGTGTCGAGCATGATCGGCAACTCGGAAAACGCCCAAATGCTCGGCAAGGCCATCGCCCGCTTCATCGAGAAGCCTGGTAAGCTTACCATTGAGGCTCAACCGAAGAGCGCGTCCGGCTTCGGCGTCATGGACTACATGCTCGCCTCCGATCCGAAGGCGGCGCTGGAGAAGTTCAAGATCACCGCGAAGGCGGAGTGAGCGGACGTTTTGGCGGGATCTCTCCGCCGTCATCCCGGGACTGCGGAGCAGAACCCGGGATCGTCAGACGAGAGCGGCGCTCTATTCTGCGCGCGATCCCGGATCTTCGCTACGCTCCGTCCGGAATGACGGGAGAGGAAAATGCGCTCTTCTGAATCGAGATGGCCGGGACGAGCCCGGCCATGCACGACACATGAATTCATGACTGCGATCAGATCAGCGTCGGCTGATCCTGCTCGGTGGCCTGCGCTTCCACCACCGCAATCGCCGTAAGATTCACGATGCCGCGCGCCGTCACGGATGGCGTGAGGATGTGCGCGGGCTTTGCCGGGCCGATGAGGATCGGGCCGACGGGGAGCGAATCCGCCAGGATCTTCGTGAACTGGAAGGCGATGTTGGCAGCGTCCAGGTTCGGCATGATCAGCACGTTCGCCTCGCCCGTCAGGCGCGAGCCGGGGTTCACGCGGTCGCGGATCATCTGGGAGAGCGCGGCGTCCGCCTGCATCTCGCCATCGACCTCAAGCTCAGGCGCGCGGTCGTTGATGCACGCCAACGCGTTGCGCATCTTCACGGCGGAACGGGTATCGGCCGCACCGAAATCCGCATGCGAGAGCAGCGCGATCTTGGGCTCCATGCCGAAGCGGCGCACGTGGCTGGCGCAGGCAATCGCCATGTCGGCGATCTCTTCCGCGCTGGGGTCGAACTGCACATGCGTGTCGGCGAGGAAGTATGCGCCCTTCGACGTGATGACGAGGGACAGAGCCGCCATCTCGTGCACGCCGGGAGCAAGGCCGATGATGTCCTTGATGTGCTTCACGCGCGACTGGAAGCGGCCTTCGAGGCCGCAGATCAGCGCATCCGCATCGCCACGTCGAACGGCAAGCGCGCCGATCACGGTATTGTTGGTGCGAACGAGAGTCTTCGCCGCATCCGGCGTGATGCCCTTGCGGCCTGCCGCTTCCACATAAGTGGCGACGTAATCGCGATAGCGCGGATCGTCTTCCGGGTTCACGAGATCGAAATGCTTGCCGATCTCCATGGAGAGACCGAAGCGCTTGATGCGCGCTTCCACCACGTTCGGACGCCCGATCAAGATCGGCTTTGCGATCCGCTCTTCAACGATCACCTGCACCGCGCGCAGCACGCGCTCGTCCTCACCCTCAGCATAGATCACGCGCTTCGGATCGGACTTCGCCTGCGAGAAGAGCGGCTTCATGATGAAGCCGGAGCGGAACACGAAGCGGCCGAGGGACTCGGCGTAAGCCTCAAGATCCTCCAGCGGGCGCTTGGCAACGCCGGAATCCATGGCAGCCTTCGCGACAGCCGGCGCGATGCGCAGGATCAGGCGCGGATCGAACGGGCTCGGGATCAGCGACTTGCGCCCGAAGGGATGCGCCTCGCCGCCATAGGCGCGCGCCACGACTTCGGACGGGGCTTCTCGCGCAAGGCTCGCAATCGCCTTCACGGCAGCGGCCTTCATTTCCTCGTTGATGGTGGTCGCGCCCACATCGAGCGCACCGCGGAAGATGTAGGGGAAGCAGAGGACGTTGTTGACCTGGTTCGGATAATCCGAACGGCCTGTGCAGATCATCGCGTCGGGACGGGCGGCCTCCGCCTCTTCCGGCATGATCTCAGGGTAAGGATTGGCGAGCGCCATGATGAGCGGACGCGGCGCCATCTTGGCGAGCAGCTCCGGCTTCAGAATGCCGCCAGCGGACAAGCCCAGGAACACGTCCGCATCGACGATCACATCGGCGAGCGTGCGTGCATCGGTCTTCTGCGCATAGACCGACTTCCAGCGGTCCATGAGCTCGTTGCGGCCGTCATGCACGACGCCTTCGATATCCGTAACCCAGATGTTCTCACGCTTGGCGCCGAGCGACACGAGCAAATTGAGGCAAGCGAGCGCGGCTGCTCCTGCACCCGACGTGACGATCTTTACGTCCGCGATGTTCTTGCCCGCAAGCTCCAGGGCATTGGTGACGGCGGCGCCCACGATGATGGCGGTGCCGTGCTGGTCGTCGTGGAAGACCGGGATGCCCATGCGGGCCTTCAACCGCTCCTCCACCTCGAAGCATTCCGGGGCCTTGATGTCTTCGAGGTTGATGCCGCCGAAGGTGGGCTCCAAAGCCGCGATCACTTCGACGAGCTTGTCCACGTTCTTCTCGTCCACCTCGATATCGAACACGTCGATGCCGGAGAACTTCTTGAACAGGACCGCCTTGCCTTCCATCACGGGCTTGGAGGCGAGCGGGCCGATATCGCCCAGGCCGAGCACGGCGGTGCCGTTGGAGATCACGGCCACGAGGTTCTGGCGGGAGGTGAGATTGGCGGCCTGTTCCGGATCGGCGGCAATCGCCTCGCAAGGGGCGGCCACGCCGGGCGAATAGGCCAGCGCCAGGTCGCGCTGGTTGCCGAGGGGCTTGGTGGGCTGGATCTCGAGCTTACCGGGACGCGGATGCTGATGGTAGAACATCGCTCCCGATTTCAGATCCTGCGAGATGTTGTCTCCCATCTCAACGCTCCTTACCCAACCGTTTTTGTTTCTATGGCCCTTGTGAGCGCCCTAGGCCTTGGCGTCAATGTTCTTCTCCAGCAGCAGGGTGAACATCTGGCCCATGCAGGCGCTCAAAACGTTTTCGGCAGCGCCTGAGCACTGCCGAAAAGGGAAATCATCAATAAGCCGACCGGCTTATTTCTCCGGCAAATTCGTGCGGATGTGCAGCTCGCGCAGCTGCTTGGGCGTCGCCTCGGAGGGCGCGCCGAGCAGCAGGTCTTCCGCCTTCTGGTTCATGGGGAAGAGCGTGATCTCGCGCAGATTCTGCGCGCCGCAGAGCAGCATCACGATGCGGTCCACGCCAGCGGCCATGCCACCATGCGGAGGAGCGCCGTACTGGAACGCGCGGTACATGCCGCCGAAGCGGTCCATGACTTCCTGCTCGCCGTAGCCCGCGATCTCGAACGCCTTCACCATCCGGTCGGGGCGGTGGTTACGGATCGAGCCCGAAGCCATCTCGTAGCCGTTGCAGACCATGTCGTACTGGAACGCCGTGATCTTGAGGATCTTGTCCTTGTCCGACGGATTAAGCGCCATGAACTCGTCGTGGCCCATGTTGCCCATGGAGAACGGGTTGTGGGAGAAGTCGATCTTCTTCTCGTCCTCGTTCCACTCATATTGCGGGAAGTCGACGATCCAGCAGAAGGCGAACTGGTCCTTGTTGCCCAAGCCCAGCTCGTCGCCGATGCGCACGCGCGCCTTGCCGGCGAGCGAGGCGGCCTTGTCCTCGTTGCCTGCGGAGAAGAACACCGCATCGCCCGCCTTGATGCCCGCCTTCTCGCGAATGATCGCTTGGGCGGCGTCAGGGATGAACTTGGCGATCGGGCCCTTGGCGACGATCTGGCCGCCCTCTTCCTCGTAGACGATGTAGCCGAGGCCGGGAGCGCCTTCCGAGCGGGCCCAGTCGTTGAGCTTGTCGAAGAAGGAGCGCGGCTGCGAGGCTGCGCCCGTCGCCGGGATGGCGCGCACGACGCCGCCGCCCTTCACCACGTTCTTGAACGCGTTGAAGGTCACGTCCTCACGCTCGAACACCTCCGACACGTCGGCGATGATGAGCGGGTTGCGCAGATCCGGCTTGTCGGAGCCGTATTTCAGCATGGACTCGAAATACGGGATGCGCGGGAATACCTCCGTCACCGGCTTACCGTCCGCGAACTCCTTGAAGGTGTCGCGGATCACCGGCTCCATGGTCTGGAAGATGTCTTCCTGCGTGACGAAGCTCATCTCCACGTCGAGCTGGTAGAACTCGCCCGGCAGACGGTCGGCGCGCGGGTCCTCGTCGCGGAAGCAGGGGGCGATCTGGAAGTACCGGTCGAAGCCGGACATCATGATCAGCTGCTTGAACTGCTGCGGAGCCTGCGGCAGCGCGTAGAACTGTCCGGGATGGATACGCGAAGGCACGAGGAAGTCGCGCGCGCCCTCGGGCGAGGAGGCCGTCAGGATCGGCGTCGTGAACTCGAAGAAGCCGCTTTGCTGCATGCGGGCGCGCAGCGAGTTCACGATGGCGCCGCGCTTCATGATGTTGTTGTGCAGCTTCTCGCGGCGAAGGTCGAGATAGCGGTACTTGAGGCGCGTCTCTTCCGGATATTCCTGGTCGCCGAAGACCGGCATGGGCAGCTCGTCCGCCGGGCCGAGCACCTCAAGGTCGGTGATGTAGACCTCGATCATGCCGGTGGGCAGCTCTGCATTTTCGGTGCCCGCCGGGCGCTTACGCACCTTGCCGTCCACGCGGACCACCCACTCGGACCGGGCCGTCTCAGCGAGCTTGAAAGCCGGGGAATCCGGGTCGATCACGCACTGCGTCATGCCGTAATGGTCGCGCAGGTCGATGAACAGCACGCCGCCATGGTCGCGGATGCGGTGGCACCAGCCGGACAGGCGGGTGACCTGCCCGACATCGGATTCGCGGAGCGCGCCGCAGGTGTGGGAACGGTAACGGTGCATGGAGGCGGACATGAGAAAAGCCTGCTGGTTCTGAGTTACGCGCAAGATCCATGGGAGGCCGGGGAAGTCAAGGACGAAGGATGAATGAGGGGCATGTTCGGGCGCTCCCGCCCCTTTCGGGCAGGTGGCTTCCGGCTTGCGGTGGCCCAGTCCGTCGCATTCGAGAGGGAAGCGCGGGAGGCATACATGCTTCGCGAACCCGAAAGCGGAGCGCGCGAAAGGGGGGCGGGACGGGAAACCCGCCCGGGCTCGGAAAGCATCCGCCTCCCGCGCGCGGCTTGTTGAGAACCCGGCCTCGGCGCTCCGGCGCCATCAGGGACGAACCCTCAGAGACGCCTTATGCACGGCTTTGCGCGCAGCCCTGGAATCGTGTTCCAGCACTGGCGAGGCTGAGGGAGCGTGTGCGCAGCCTGCCCGGACAAGCTCAGCGCCTCTTCCTCCCCGCTCGGGCTCCTGAGGCCGACGGGTGCGAGACCGCCGGCGCATCAGAACCGCATCCGCTCTCCACGACCGACGCCTCGGGCGCGTCCCTCGGAAGAGGCGGACCCCATGCATATGGCCCAGCCTAGGCATTTTGTCAAGAACAAAAACGGAACATCGCTCTTGCAGGGACTGCTAAGGCGTCCTCCCTTTCCGCCTCTCGTCATCCCGGACGGCGCAGCCGAGCCCGGATCGCGGGCAGGATAAGGCGCAGGAAAACCTCTCCCGCCCGGGAGAGGGAACCCGCGCCATGCTCGTCATGCGATCCCGGGTTCTGCTGCGCAGCCCCGGGAGGACGGTCTGCCTGGCAGGGCCGCTCCGCCCTACCTCACCTTCAAATCCTTATTTTCAAAGGCTTTTACCCTTGCGGAACAAAGCGTGAATTCCCATATCCACTCTATGATTCAGAACCACGCAACCACCCTGCTCAAGCATGGCTCGAACGCCCCTCACGAGGAGCGGATCGAGGGGAATTGGCACGTCTATCCCTTCGATGGAGCGCTTGAGATCGACTATGTGGATCAGACCGGTAATCAGACCCGGCGCTGGGTGATCGTGCGCGAGCTGAAGGTCGGTCCCGGCAAGATGCTGCTGGGAGGCATCGACATGGCCGACGACGGCTATCGGGGCTTCCGGGTGGACCGGATCGAGCGGCTGGAAGATGCCGAAACCGGGATCGTGGTGGACCGCAATATCCTCGACTGGCTCATGAAGCGGGCCGAGCGGCAGGCAAAAGAGCGGAGGAAAGCCCTGCGCAGGGCCTAAAACCGGGTCGCCTGTACAGCCAGGTTCCGCTAAAAGACGTTTTCATGGATTTGATCACGACCACCGAGGCGCTTTCCGCCGCCTGCTCCCGCCTGAGCCAGCACCCGTTCGTCACCGTCGACACGGAGTTCCTGCGCGAGACCACCTATTATCCGAAGCTCTGCCTGATCCAGATGGCGGGGCCGGATGCCGCCGATGCCTATCTCATCGACCCGCTGGCCGAGGGGATCAGCCTGGAGCCCTTCATGGCGCTCATGGCCAACAAGGGCGTGGTGAAGGTGTTCCACTCGGCCCGGCAGGACCTGGAGATCATCTGGAACCTCGGCCGCATCGTGCCCGAGCCCCTCTTCGACACCCAGGTCGCCGCCATGGTCTGCGGCTATGGCGATTCGGTTTCCTACGAGCAGCTGGTGAACGATCTCGCCAAGGCGAAGGTCGATAAGTCCTCTCGCTTCACGGATTGGTCGCGCCGCCCCCTCACCGATGCCCAGCTCACCTATGCGCTCTCGGACGTCACCCATCTGGTGAAGGTCTACGAGGCGCTGATGACGCAGCTCGAAAAGAACGGCCGTCTCAACTGGCTCGAGGAAGAGATGTCCATCCTCACCTCGCCGGAAACCTATCAGGCCGACCCGGACAATGCCTGGCGCCGCCTCGCCGGACGCCTGCGCAAGCCGAAGGAGATCGCCGTCCTGATGGAGGTCGCCGCCTGGCGCGAGCGCGAAGCGCAGAGCCGCGACGTGCCCCGCGGGCGCATCCTCAAGGACGACGCGATGATCGACGTCGCGACCTCCGCTCCCCGTACCGTGGAAGCCCTTGGCCGCCTGCGCTCGATCCCCAACGGCTTCGAGCGCTCCCGCACGGGCGGCGAGATCCTGGAAGCCATCGAGCGCGGCATCGCCCGCGATCCGGCGAGCATTCCCATGCCCGAACGCAGCCGGGGACGCGGCAATACGGGCGCGGTCGTCGATCTCTTGAAGGTTCTGCTCAAGGCGGTCGCCGAGCAGGAAGGCGTGGCCCCGAAGATCGTCGCCACCGTCGAGGAGCTCGAGGCCATCGCCGAGAGCGACACTGCGGACGTGCCGTCGCTGCACGGCTGGCGCCGGGCCTTATTCGGTGAGAAAGCGCTGGCCCTCAAGAACGGCCAGCTCGGCCTCGTGCTGGAGCGCGGGCGAGTGAAGTTGCGCGAGATTGGATAAAACCGACTAGCCTGCGATCTCGATTACCGGCTCCATGTTGAGCAGCTTGCCGAGCGCCTTCATGCGGCCCGCGAGGCGCTCGTTGGCGAGGTCCTGCATGTGCGACGGCAATTGCAGCACCACCTGGCTGCCTCGGACGCGGAGAGGTGCTTGCGGCAGGATGCCTTCCATTGAGACGGAAACGGGATAGGCGATGCGCATGAGCGCGGCGAGAAGGCGGGCGCGCTCCAGGTAGCGCGGCCCCGCGAGCGACTTGATGCGCGATCCCACCTTGTCGGGTGAAAGACCCTCGTGCCGGAAGAAGATGGAGAGCGCGAGATAGGCGCGCCCCGGATGGTCGAGGCCCGCGAAGGCGCCGTAGGCGATGAGGTTGAGACTCTGCTCGCCGCGATAATCGGGATGCGCGCGCCAGCCGATATCCGCGAGCAGGCAGGCGGCACGGCGCAGGCGGGTTTCGTTCTCCGCCTCCGTCAGCCCGAGGCTCTTCATGAAAGCCTCGGTCCATTCGCACAGCTCCTGGCCGTGACGCGGCGAGCGGGAGCGCAAAAGGTTCAGGTCGCTTGCCGCCGCAAGAAGCGGATCGCGCTTCTGCGTCTCGGGATCGAGCTTGTCGAACAGCACGCCTTCACGCACGCCGAAGGCGGAGATCGCCACTTCCTTCGGCTCGCCGAGGCGGATGATCTCTTCCAGCACGATGGCACCGTAGGCGAGCAGCGGACGGCGTGCTTCAGAGATGCTCTCGATATCCTTGAGCGACTTGGTGTCGGCTCCCTCCACGAGTTGCAGGAAGTCGAGACCGGACTTCGGATCGAGAATGTAGCTGTGCATGATGTGGAGCGGATAATCGGTTGCTGCTTGATGCAGCCGCGCCAGCGCACGCCACGTACCACCCACCGCATAGAACGTGCGGCCATGCAGGTTCTCGAGATATTCCGGCGCACGCTCCAGAGCGGCGCGCACGATCTTCTGCGCCTTCTTCAGGGAGCCGCCGCTGACATCCTGCAGGGCGAGGCCGCCGAGGGGCATGGTCGTGCCCTGCCCCACACTCGCGCCCTTCACGTCCACCAGTTCCAGGCTGCCGCCGCCCATGTCGCCCGCGATGCCATCCGGCTCATGGAAACCGGCGACGATGCCGAGCGCCGAGTACCGCGCTTCTTCAGCGCCGGACAGCAGGCTGATGGGACGACCGCAAGCCTTGGCTGCCGCCTCCAGAAAGGCGGGACCGTTGGAAGCATCGCGCGCGGCGGCGGTGGCGAGCACAAACACGTCGGAAACCTGCATCGTGTCGCAGAGCACGCGGAAGCGGGCGAGAGCGCGCAACGCACGATCGACCGCATCATCATCGAGACGGCCCGTGGTCGCCACATGACGGCCGAGACCGCAGAGAACCTTCTCGTTGTAGATCGGCGTCAGCGCGCGGGACATGCCCTCATAGGCCACAAGGCGCACGGAGTTGGAGCCGATGTCGATGATGGCGACCGGATTGCCGATCTTGAGGCGGCCTTGGGCTTCACGGCTGATGGGGGGCATGTCAGCGCAGCCCCCGCTTGGCGAGCGCCTTCGGGCTCGACGTCTTCAGGGATTTGCCACGGCCGGAGAGGCTCGGATTCGTCATGAAGTACTTGTGCGCGTTGAACGGTTCCTCGCTCTTGGCGGGCACGATCCGCTGGCTCGTGCCGTCCGGCAGAACGGACCAGCTCTGCTCGTTGTCGAGCAGGTTGGCGAGCATGATCTGGTCCAGCACCTGCTGGTGAACCGTGGGATTGACGATGGGCAGAAGCGCCTCGACGCGCCGGTCGAGATTGCGCGTCATCAGGTCGGCGGAGGAGATGTACACATGCGCCTTGGGATTGGGCAGCCCCTGCCCGTTGCCGAAGGCATAGATGCGCGTGTGCTCCAGGAAGCGGCCGACGATGGACTTGACGCGGATGTTCTCGGACAAGCCGGGAATGCCCGGCCTCAGGCAGCAGATGCCGCGCACGATGAGATCGATCTGCACGCCGGCGGCGCTCGCATCGTAGAGCGCGTCGATGATGCCGGGATCGACCAGCGAGTTGCACTTGCCCCAGATCGCGGCGGGCCGCCCCGCCTTGGCATGGGCGATCTCCTCCTCGATGTGTTGAAGCAGCCGTTTTCTCAGCGTGAGCGGCGACACCGCCATGCGCTCCAATTCCGCAGGCTCCGCATAGCCCGTCACATAGTTGAAGATGCGCGACACGTCGCGGCCGATCACCGGATCGGCAGTGAAATAGGACAGGTCGGTATAGATGCGCGCCGTGATCGGGTGGTAATTGCCCGTGCCCACGTGGCAATAGGTGATGAGCTGACTGCCTTCGCGCCGCACCACCATCGAGAGCTTGGCGTGGGTCTTCAGCTCGATGAAGCCGAACACAACCTGAGCGCCTGCGCGTTCGAGATCGCGCGCCCAGCGAATGTTCGCCTCTTCGTCGAAGCGAGCCTTCAGCTCCACGAGAGCGGTGACGGACTTGCCGGCTTCCGCCGCTTCCGCGAGCGCTGCGACGATGGGTGAGTCCGAGGACGTGCGATAGAGCGTCTGCTTGATCGCCACCACATTGGGATCGCGCGCAGCCTGGCGCAGGAACTGCACCACCGCGTCGAAGGATTCATACGGGTGATGGACGATGATGTCCTTCTCGCGGATGGCGGCGAAGCAATCGCCGCTATGCTCGCGGATGCGCTCGGGAAAGCGCGGATTGTACGGCTTGAACTTGAGATCGGGACGTTCGAGGGCCACGAGCTGCGAGAGATCGCGCAGGCCCATCATGCCCTCGACGACGAAAACCTCGTCAGCGGAAACCTCCATCTCCTCGGCCACGAAGAGGCGCAAATCCTCCGGCATAGCGGTCTCGACCTCGAGGCGGATCACGCTGCCGCGCCGGCGCTGCTTGAGCGCGGTCTCGAACAGGCGCACCAGATCCTCGGCCTCCTCTTCCACTTCGATATCGCTGTCGCGGATCACGCGGAAAGCGCCCTGCCCCTGCACCTCGTAACCGGGGAACAGGCGGCTCGTGTAGAGCACGATCATCTGCTCCAGCGCGATGAAGCGGGCGGAACCCGTCTCGGCGAAATCCGGCAGGCGGATGAAACGCTCGCCGCGGGACGGCAGGCGGATCAGCGCGTTCAGCACCTTGCCGTCGCTCTGGCGCACGAGCTTCAGGGCGATGGAGGAACCGAGGTTCGGAATGAACGGAAACGGATGCGCCGGATCGATGGCGAGCGGCGTGAGCACGGGAAAGATGTGATTGAGGAAGTAATCCTCGAGCCAGGACGCCTCGGGTTTCGTCAGGCCCGAGCCCTCGACGAGAACAATGCCTTCCCCCTGCAAGGTCTCGCGCAGCTCCCGCCAGCGCCGCTGCTGGTCGGAGGCGAGGTTTGACACCTCAACGGAGATCTTCGCCAGCTGCTCATGAGGCGTGAGGCCATCCTGCGAGACCGTGGAGACGCCCGAGCGCACCTGACCCCGAAGGCCTGCGACGCGGACCATGAAGAACTCGTCGAGATTGTCGGCCGAGATGGAGAGGAAGCGCAGCTCCTCCAGAAGCGGATGATTGCGGTTGGAGGCTTCCTCGAGCACCCGGCGGTTGAATTGCAGCCAGGACAATTCGCGATTGATGAAGCGCTGGGGGAACCGGCGCAGCACCGCGCCATCGAGTTCGATGTCCGGCGGGGCCTTCGGCAAGGGGGCCTCGCTGACAATCTCCTCGTCTCTGAGGGCCATTGCATCGCGCATTTCGATCTCCGCCGCGTCCTTCTTCGGCGCCCGTTTTGCTCTGGGCTTCGTGACGGTTTCACGACGGTTCGACGACAATGCGGTAGGATCAGCCTTCACTCGATTTCATCCGTTTCCTGCGCGGCTCCGAGGATCTCGGCGGCAATCGCCCGCGACACCCGCCGCCCCCGGCTGAGCGCCTCCTTGTCCAGGAGCCCTACCAGTTCCGAGGCCTTGGCCAGCGATCGCTCGATCCGAAGAGAGATATAGTCGACAACGGAGGTGTCGACCACGAGTTGCCTGTCCACGAACAGCTTCACCAGCACCGCCTTGAGCAGCGCATCGTCCGGCGCGTCGAGGGTTACGCTCGGAGCCAGGCGCAGGCGCGAGAGGAGATCCGGGGTCTTGAGGCCCCAGCGGTCCGGCTGGGTTTCGCTGGTGATCAGAAGCGACGCCTTCCTCTCCCGCGCCAGGTTCAGCAGGTGGAACAGGGCCGCCTCGTCCCGCTCACCCCGGTCCATGTCCTCGATGGCGAGCGCTCCGTTGGAGACAAGATGCGGAACCTTATCGTGGGTGATCTCGCGGGCATCCACCGTCCAGGCATGGGCGTTTGTCGCCCAGATCGAAGCGAGATGGCTCTTGCCGCTGCCGGGAGGGCCGATGAGAAGCAGGATCGTATCCGGCCAATCCGGCCAGCTCTCGATGAGCCCATAGGCCTGCTCGTTGGAGGGGCTGACGAGAAAATCCTCCGCCCCGTAACGCGGATCGAGCGGCAGATCGAAGGCGAGCTGCTTGGGCGCATCAGGCATCGAGATCGGCCTTGTCCTCGACCCGAGGATGAAGGATCGCAGACCCCGTCCCGCGATAAAGGGGGCTCGCCAGATACCGGCCCAGCGCGAACCGCGCGATCACGCCCATGGCGGCGGCGAGCGGCACGGCGAGCAGCAGGCCCACGAAGCCGAACAGCACGCCGAAGGCGAGCAGCGCGAACATCAGCCAGACCGGGTGCAGCCCTACGGAATCGCCCACCAGCTTGGGCGACAGGATGTTGCCCTCTACGAACTGCCCGAACACGAAGATGCCGAGCGTGGCCGCGATCATGGTCCAGTCAGGCCAGAACTGCACGATGGCGACGCCCATGGAGATGATGAGGCCGGTGAGCGAGCCCACATAGGGGATGAAGCTCAGGAGGCCCGCCGTCATGCCGATGAGGGCCCCGAAATTGAGGCCGATCACGGTCAGCCCCACGGCATAGAAGGTGCCGAGGATGATGCAGACCAGAGCCTGCCCGCGCACGAAGCCCGCAATGGCGCGGTCGATGTCGCGGGCGATGGCGCGGATTGTCTCCCGCTGGTGGACCGGCATCCAGGAATCGATGGTCCTCACCATGCGGTCCCAGTCCACGAGCATGTAGAAGGCCACCACCGGCGTCACCACCAGCAGGGAGAAGATGCCGAGCAGCGCCTGCCCGCCGGACCAGAGCCCCTGAAGGAAGGTGGCGATCCATGCGATGCCCTGGCTGATGAGGTTGCCGACCGAGGTCTGCATTTCCGGCAACGCGCCGTTGGCGCCGAGCCGGTCGAGCAGCGGCTTCAACTGGTCGTTCGCCAGCTCCTGAAGCCTCGCCACGTAGCTCGGCACGCGTTCGACGAAAGCCCCGACCTGCTGAACCGCGAAGGGCACCAGGACCATGAGTGTCACGATGAAGACGAGAACGAAGATCACCAGGATCAGGAGGCTGGCGCCAAGGCGCCCGACCCCGATCTTCTGAAGCCGGTCGGCCAGGGGATCGAGAAGATAGGCCAGCGCGAAGCCCGCCACGAACGGCAGAAGAATACCGCGCAGCACGAACAGCAGGAGCACCGCCACGACCAGCGCAGCGACCCAGAATCCGATCTGCCGTTGGATCGTCATCGGTACTCCATACTCTAAGAACGCCTCTTAGGCCGCCATGTGCCGCAGCCAGCCCCCGAGATAGGCACCTGCGGATGCCACGGTCAAGGTGGCAACGGCCAGCATCGCGATATCCTCGAAACCGGCAAGCTCCACCCCATAGGCATTGGCCGCAAGGGCAAAGGCCGCAAAGCCGATCTGGGCCACCGTATTCAGCTTGCTTAACCAGATCGGCTTGATCTCGACCGGACGGCTCATGACCCATGACAGGAGCACGGCGGCGACGATCATCGCATCCCGCGACACCACGACGATGGCAAGCCAGCTCGGAATCGCCCCGACCACGGCGAGCGCCACATAGATCGAGACCAGCAGCGCCTTGTCGGCGATCGGGTCGATATAGGCCCCGAACTCGCTTTTCATGTCGAAATGCCGGGCTATGAAGCCGTCGACCCCATCCGAAACGCCCGCCACGACGAACAGGATAAAGGCCGCCGCCCACCGTTGCTGCATGATCATGACGATCACGATGGGGACCATGATGAGCCGGGCGATGGTGATCAGGTTCGGGATGGTCATGAGCCGATGATGCCGGGGCGCGGTTGCTCCTGCAACCTGCGACACAGGGTCCGAAGGGACAAGCCGGGCGGTGGCTGGCAGCCTCAACGGAAGGGATGATTCGCAGCAGTAACGCCGACGCACCCTCATAAAGCTCAATAAATCGGGCCTCTGCAGGCTTAAGGTTCGAACAGTCAAGATGAACCGAACTTGAGCTGTTTCCCTGCTCAGCGAATGTTTGTCACAGAGGCCTATGAAGTCTTGATGACACCTGCTTTAGGCTTTATGGGACAATGTTATATTTGCGCTGACTCGTCTGGCGCCGCAAGAAACTTTTGAGAAATCTGGGCCGGCACCATGTCACAGCAGCCTGTTGAAAAATCGGGGATGAGCAAAAGCTTGGTCGCGTCCGTTCTGCTGGCGTCGATCTCTTATTTCTGGCTCGGCAAGGCTCTCATCAATACTGTCACCGACATATCGACGTCCGACATCTTTCTCATCCTTGCCCTTTCGAGCCTCGTCATCCTCGTCCAGATCGCCGTGTTCTTCTTGGCGAGAGCGGCCGTTCAACTGCTTTTCCCGCTTTTCAGCCTTCTCAACACCTATCTTCTCTTTATCGTTCTGAGCGCCGAGATCGGCGTCATGAGTCTCTGGGCTCAAATCGGGATTTGCGCGGCAATCCTGGCGCTTTATGGGGTCGCCCTCGATATCGTGCTGCGCGCCGGGCGCATGCAGCGATGGCTCGTCCTTGGCGTGCCGGTCCTGGCCGCTCTGTTCACGGGCATCTCGGCATGGCCCCTCCTCGTCGATAGCGGCGCAGACAACACCGCCACACCGGCCAACATCAGGACCGTAGAGTTCAAGAACAAGCCGAACCTCTATTTCCTGTCCTTCGACGCCATGGTTCCGGTGAGCCTTTCCAGCAAGTTCATCGGCGTCCCCAATCCGCCCTATCTCGATGTCCTGAAAAAACACGGCGCGAACTTCATCGCGAACAACTTCTCGGATGCAGTACCGACCAAGCGCGCGCTCGCGAATATCCTGACCCTATCTCCCGTTGCCCAGAGAGACGTGGAGGCTGACCGCATCATCACAGGCAGGGTTCCAAGCGCGCTTGGATACATCCTCAGCGCTAATGGCTATAAGACCCATTTCACATTCGATACGGGATTTTTCGGGTCGGCCAAAGGGCAGTATCTGACGAGCTACAATCTCTACCGCCCCCATTCCGCCTGCCAATTCCTGGCGGACAACGCCCGTCAATACGGCTTTTTCGGCTATTGCCCTCTCAGGGATCTCAAGATCTTCGATGGCGTCATCAACGCAGTCCGGGAGCGGTCCTTTTTAGACTTCGCCTATGGCTTGATCGAGACCATCGCACGGGACAAGAATTCCGGGCCCCATTTCTATATGCAGCACATCCTTTACCCGAGCCACACGCTGCCTTTGTTCGCGGGTTCGGCCAAGGACAATGACAATTACAAGGCGTATTTCGAGAGGCGCTCGGCCATCGCGGCGAAAGCGATGGACAGGATGCTCACCGAAATCCGGAAATCCGATCCAACTGCGATTGTTTTCCTTTACGGCGACCACGGAGCCTTTGTTTCCCGGCCGGTGCAATTCGACAAGGACAGGCAGTTCTTCGTGCAGGATCGCTACGGTACTCTGGGAGCCGTGATCAACGCAGAACAATGCGAGCCTTATCTGACGCCGCCCGAAGGGCAGCGTTTCCAAACAAATGCCAGGATCGTGACCGGTCTGGTCCGGTGCCTCGCAGGCGGCGAGAGCCCCTTCATCAACGAAGTCGACTTCGGCGTCATACGCCAGATCAATGAAAACGAGAGGTTTGAGAACTATGTCTACGAATAAAACAGCCCGGCATCTGGCCGCCCTGGCCGGCATCCTTCTGATCGCCCAGGCTCAGTCGGCGCAGGCTTATGTCGATCCCGGCTCCGCCAGCATCATCGTCACCGCTATCCTCGGCGCATTTGCGGCTGTCGGCTATACGGCCCGCCTTTACGTCGCCAAGGTCAAGAACCTCTTCAAGAAAGACAAGCAGGCCTGACGATCGAAGAAGCACGTTGCGCTCCCGATCATCGGATCGGCCAGCGACCCCGCCCACTGATTCTCGGAATATGTGGAGCGCAACCTCATCGCCTGCTTCGCCTTGGGATTCCGCCAGCGGACCCGAAGGACGTTCTGACGCATGGAGAGCTTGCCGAGCCCTCAAGCTTGGCGCCATAACGCATTGATAAGCTGGCTCTTTTACTCCGCTCGGACTTAGCCGACAAAGCACCGCCTCGATGGCGCAGAGCCTTGAAATCATTCATTTCTCGGCGTTGCATGCAACAACATTGGCATTTTGCTTGACACACCAGACGCCATCCGCAAGATGCGCGCCGATTTTGGGGCGCACAATATGTTCAGGCGACAGATTATGAGCAAGGGCATAAATCAGCGCCTGATTTCCCCTGTTCTTTTAGCGTCTATCTCATACTTCTGGTTGTTCAATGCCCTCCTGAACACCCATGCAGAAGTATCCAGATCCGATATTCTCCTTACTATCGGCCTTACAACTCTCGTCCTGGCGGCGCAAACGACGGTCCTGATCTTTGCAAAAGGTGTCGTTCGGATCGTTTTCCCAGCGTTTGCTTTGATCAACACCTATTTGCTCTATATCGTGCTTAGCGCAGATATTGGGGCGATGAGCGTGTGGGCGCAGATCGGCATCTGCGCCGCGATCCTGGCTCTCTACTGGGTGATCTTCGATATCGTGCTTCGCGCCGGCTCGATGAGACGATGGCTCGTTCTCGGGGCGCCGGTGGTGGTTGCCCTGTTTATCGGCATCTCGTCCTTGTCGCTGCTTGCCGGCGAGGAGGACACTGAGCAGACCGTGCCGGCCAACATCAAAACCGTAGAATTCAAGAGCAAGCCGAACCTCTATTTCCTGTCCTTCGACGCGATGGTTCCGGAGAGCCTGGCGATCAAATTCCTCGGCGTTCCGAGCCCGCCTTACATTGGCGTTTTGAAGAAGCACAAAGCCAACTTCATCCGAAACAATTTCGCGGATGCCGTTCCGACGAAGCGTTCACTTGCGAATGTTCTCAACATGGGTCCTACGGTCCTTGAAGAACCGCACACCACCCAAGCCATAACAGGCGCAGCCCCGAGCGCACTTCGTCATATTCTCGCGGCCAACGGCTACACGACCCACTTCACCTTTGAGAGCGGCTTCTTCGGACCATCCAAGGGAAAATACCTGACGAGCTATAATCTCTATCGCCCCTATTCGGCCTGCCGCTTCCTCACGGACGATGCGCGTCGCTACGGTTTCTTCGGCTACTGCTCGATCCGCGACCTTAAGGAATCCGACGGCCCCACGACCGGCGGCAATGACCTCTCTTTTCTCGACTACACCTACAACTTGATCGAGACCATTGCGAGAGACAGGAATTCAGGCCCTCACTTCTATATGCAGCACGTCCTTTATCCGAGCCACACGCTGTCTGTATTCGCAGGTTCAGTGAAGGATCATGCCAATTACAGAGCTTATTTCGAGCAGCGCTCGGATATCGCGGCGAAAGCGATGGACAGGATGCTCACCGAAATCCGGAAATCCGATCCAACTGCGATCGTTTTCATCTATGGCGATCATGGGACCTGGGTATCCCGCAAAATTTCGTTCGCCAAGGACAAGGAATTCTTCGTGCAAGATCGCCATGGCACTCTGGGAGCCGTGATCAACGCAGAACAATGCGAGCCTTACCTGACGCCGCCCGAAGGGCAGCGTTTCCAGACCAATGGGAGGATCGTGGCCAGCCTGGTCCGGTGCCTCGCAGGCGGCGAGAGCCCCTTCATCAACGAAGTCGACTTCGGCGTCATCCCCCCTCCACAAGTCAAGACGTACGAGAGGTTTGAGGACTATGTCTATGAATAAAACACACCGGCATCTGGCCGTTCTGGCCGGCATTCTTCTGGTCGCGCAGGCCCAGTCGGCGCAGGCTTATGTCGATCCCGGCTCCGCCAGCATCATCGTCACCGCTATCCTCGGCGCATTTGCGGCTGTCGGCTATACGGCCCGCCTCTACGTCGCTAAGGTCAAAAACTTCTTCAAGAAAGATAAGAAGGCCGGTGACATTCAATGAAGCACGTTGCGCTCCCGATCAACGGATCGTTCCGCGATCCCGCCAACCGCGTTTACGAGCATGAAGGGCGTATCCTTCGTGGCGTGACGAGCGCTGCGCTCGAGAACTTCAAGGCCCTCGAGCAATCCGCCTTCTTCAAGGATTACGTGGAGCGCGGCCTCATTGTCCGGACAACTCTCGCCGATCCGGCAGACGAAGCGGCCAAGGGCATCCTCGCCCAGGGCTGGGCGGGCGTTCTGGCGCACGAGCGCGTGCCCCTGATCTCCTACCCTTATGAGTGGACCTTCTCCATGCTGAAGGACGCTGCCCTGCTGCAGCTCGACCTTCTGGAGAGCGGCATCAAGGAAGGCTGGACGATCAAGGATTCGACGCCGTTCAACATCCAGTTCGTCGGCGCGAAGCCCGTCTTCATCGACATCCCCTCCTTCGAGCCCCGCGAGCAGGGCGAGCATTGGGCTGCCTACCGTCAGTTCTGCATGCTCTTCCTCTACCCGCTGATGCTCAAGGCCCATCTCGGCCTCGACTTCCAGCCCGTGCTGCGCTCCAACCTGGACGGCCTCACCCCCAGCGAGGCCTCGCGCTACTTCAAGGGCACGAAGCGGTTCAAGAAGGGCGTAACCAGCCACATCACGGTTCCGGCCATGATCGAAGGCCGCGTCGAGAGCAGCGAGAAGGACCGGGCTCCCGCCAAGAAGCGCGACAGCCTCAAGCAGTCCGACGCCATGGTGCTGGGTCTCGTGCAGAGCATGAAGCGGCTCGTGCAGTCACTGCAATCCCCCATCCGGCACACGGAATGGTCGGAATACGCCAACACCCATTCCTACGAGCAGCAGGCCTTCGAGGCGAAGCTCGCCTTTGTCCGCAATGCCGCGAAAACCAGCCATTGGGGCACCGCTTGGGACATCGGCGGCAACACGGGCACCTTCTCGAAGATCTGCGCGGAATATTCCGACCGGGTGATCACCGTCGACGGCGACCACGATGCGGTGGAGAAGCTCTATCTCGGTGAGAAGGGCAACGCCGCTGGCAAGATCCTACCGCTCTACATGAACCTCGCCAACCCTTCCCCGAACCAGGGATGGGCGGGCACGGAGCGCCTGGGCTTCACCGACCGCAACAGCCCCGATTTCGTGGTCTGCCTGGCGCTGATCCACCACATCAGCCTCTCGGCCAATGTGCCGATTCCGCTCTTCCTGGAATGGCTGCGCTCGCTTGACGCGAAGCTCGTGATCGAGTTCGTGGACCGGCCCGACGAGATGGTGCAGAAGCTGCTTCTGAACAAGAAAGAAAAGTATCCTGACTACAACATGGATGCTTTCGAGCGTGAGCTGAACGCCCGCTTCCGGATCATCGAGAGCCAGGACCTGAAGGGCGGCCACCGCAGGATCTATTTCTGCGAGCCCAAATAAGCCTCAAGCAAGCGCAAATCTCTCACTGCACAGGAGCCGGTACCTCACCGGCTCCTGTTTCATTTTGAGCCTCATACCGGCTCTCAAAGTGCCGCCTCCCCCTTGCTTCCGGCCCTCTCTCGCCTTACTCCCCTGAGCCAACACGGGGATGTGCCCATGACCGAGAAGTCCGAGAAGCAGACGAACGGCCTGACCTATGCCCAAGCGGGCGTCGACATCGACGCGGGCAATGCCATGGTCGACCAGATCAAGCCCCTGGTGCGCTCCACCCGCCGCCCCGGCGCGGATGCGGAGATCGGCGGCTTCGGCGGCCTCTTCGACCTGAAGGCCGCAGGCTTCAAGGACCCCATCCTGGTCGCCGCCAATGACGGCGTGGGCACCAAGGTGAAGATCGCCATCGATACAGGCATCCATGACACGATCGGCATCGACCTCGTGGCCATGTGCGTGAACGACATCATCGTGCAGGGCGCGGAGCCCCTCTTCTTCCTCGACTATTTCGCCACCGGAAAGCTCTCCCCCGAGGTCGGCGTCCACATCGTCAAGGGCATCGCCGAGGGTTGCCTCCAGGCGGGCTGCGCGCTGATCGGCGGCGAGACGGCGGAAATGCCGGGCCTCTACGCCAAAGGCGATTACGACCTCGCGGGCTTCGCGGTGGGTGCGGCCGAGCGCGGCACGCTGCTCCCCAAAGACGTGAAGGTGGGCGACGTGCTGATCGGCCTGCCCTCCTCCGGCGTCCACTCCAACGGCTTCTCGCTGGTGCGCCGCATCGTGGAGCATTCCGGCCTCAGCTGGGATGCGCCCGCACCGTTTGCTTCCGGTAAGACGCTGGCCCAGGCGCTTCTCGAGCCGACCCGCATCTACGTGAAGGCTCTGCTCCAGGCGCTGAAGGGCGGCGACGGCATCAACGCGCTCTGCCACATCACCGGCGGCGGCTTCCCCGACAACATTCCGCGCGTGCTGCCCGACGGTGTCGGCGTGCGCCTCGATCTGAACGCCATCGATGCCCCGCCCGTGTTCGGCTGGCTCGCCAAGACCGGCGGCGTGGCGGAAGCGGAGATGCTGCGCACCTTCAACTGCGGCATCGGCATGATCGTGGTCGCATCCGCCGACAAGGCGGACGCGGTGATCGAGCGCCTGCGCCAGGCGGGCGAGAGCCCGGTCCGTATCGGCGAGACCATCGCTCACACAAGCGGTGAGCCCGTGCAGACGTCCGGTTCGCTGAAGCTCTGATGACACGCCGCGTCGCCGTTCTGATTTCCGGGCGCGGGTCCAACATGGTCTCGCTGATCGAGGCCGCGGCCGCGCCGGGATTTCCCGCCGAGATCGCCCTCGTTCTCTCGAACCGCCCCGATGCAGGCGGGCTGGAACGCGCCAAAGCCGCTGGCATCGCGACGGCGATCATCGACCACAAGGAGCATCCGACCCGCGAGGATTTCGAACAGGCGATGGATGCGGTGCTTGAACAGCACAACATCGAGTTCATTTGCCTCGCCGGATTCATGCGCGTGCTTACCGATTGGTTCGTAGAGCGCTGGGCGGGCCGGATGATCAACATCCACCCATCCCTGCTGCCGCTGTTCCGTGGCGTGCACACGCATCGCCGCGTGCTTGAGGAAGGCGTGCTCATTCACGGCTGCACGGTGCATTTCGTGGTGCCGGAACTTGATGCTGGCCCGATCATCGCCCAGGCCGCCGTGCCGGTGATCCCCAATGATACGGAAGAGAGCCTCGCCGCGCGCATCCTCGTGCAGGAACACCTGCTCTACCCGCAGGCTTTGCGCATGATCAGCGACGGCAGCGCGCGGCTTGAAGGCAGCCGCGTGGTGTTCTCGAAAGGCTGGAACAGCGAAGGCGCGTTGCGCTCGCCTTCCTGAAACGCGTCATCCCTGAAACACGTCATCCCGGGGCTGCGCAGCAGAACCCGGGATCGCAAGACGAGTATAGCGCTATATCCTGCCGACGATCCCGGATCGGCTGCGCCGTCCGGGATGACGCTATTCTTGCTTACAGCTGCGGGCGTTGCAGCTTGCAGGCATCGATGGCAGCGAGGGCCTTCTCGCGAGCGCTGTCGTTGAACACGCCCGTGTCGCGATAGGCCTGCACCTCATCGGCGCTGAGCGAGCGCATGGTGCGGCCCGCATAGCAGCCGCACTTGCCGCTCAAGGAGCTTTCCGCCACGTTCTGCATCTTGGCCTGGGTGATGGAGCAGGCCTGGCTCACGCGGGCCCGCAGATCGGCCATGGTCGCGGTCTTCAGAGCCGGGTCGGGCGTATAGAGGGTCGGTGTGTTGGACGCGGCGGCAAGGGCTGCCGTGGCGCTGAATGTCAGCGCTGCAACGGTGAGCAGCGCGCGAAAGGTCGAGATCATGGAAGGCTCCCCAGGAACAATATTCACGTCGGAGCTTAAGAATAGGCTCGGCCCGGCAGGATCAAGGCTTACGCGAAAATAGGCTTAAGACTTAGACAACAATCGGCTCGGTTCTCTCGCGCAATGTGGCGAGTGGCGTCTCCACCGCCAGATCGCCATTCACCTTCTCCAGCGCCACGCGGTTGTCGTGGAAGGCAGCACCCCCATAGGGAGCAACCTGATCGCCGCCGGTGAGAGTGTTGATGCCCCGCCCCTGTGGATGAGCCTTGTTGGGCCAGATGCCTTCCGCGATCAGAACGCCGCGCCGCACGCCCTCGAACAGGCGCGCGCGCAGGTACACCTCGCCGCGATGGTTCCTGAGCTTCACCCAATCGCCGTCGGCAATATCCTGCCGCTCAGCGTCGAGCGGATGGATCATCACCTCGGGCCTGCCTTCCTTGGCAACGGAACCGGGCGTCTCGGTGAAGGTGGAATTGAGAAAGCTGCGCGCCGGACTTGTTGCGAGACGGAACGGATATTCCTCCGTTGCCGCTTCGATGACGCCCCAATGATCCGGAAATTCCGGCATGTCATTATACGGCCCCATCGGGCCGTTGTTGTAGGACGGCACGGAGGTCCAATCCGGCTTGAAGCGGAACTTGCCGTCGGGGTACCCGAAACCTTTCAGGTAATGCGCTTCCTCGAAAGGCGGCTGCACATCCTTGTGCACGGCGGCCTCCAGCTCCTCGATGGAACCCCAACCTGAATTGCGCAAGGTCCAGTCGATGATCTCGCGCGGCTCCATGTCGAACGCGCGATGCTCCGCGCCGATGCGCTTGGCGAGGGCCCGCGTGACTTCGTGGTTCGACCAGCACTCGCCCGGTGCATCGACGAGCTTCGGCCCGATCTGGAAGTGCTGATGCCCGCCGCCGGAATAGAGATCGTCGTGTTCCATGAACATGGTCGCGGGCAGAACGATATCGGCCATCATCGCCGTCTCGGTCATGAACTGCTCGTGCACGCAGACGAACAGGTCCTCGCGAGCGAAGCCTTGTTTCACCAGCTCCTGTTCCGGCGCGACCGAAACCGGGTTCGTGTTCTGGATCAGCATCGCCTTGATCGGCGGGCCGTTATAGAGAGCCTCGGCATCGCCTGTGAGCACGCGCCCGATCTGCGATTGGTCGAGCAGCCGGATCGAGCGGTCGATGGCCTCGTGCCCTTCAATCAGCGCCTTGTTCCATTTGAAGATGCCGCTGTTGGAATGAAACGCACCGCCGCCCTCATGCCGCCATGCACCCGTCACAGCAGGAATGCAGGCAGCGGCATGCATGTTGACCGCGCCGTTGCGCTGGCGCCCGAAGCCGTAGCCGAGGCGGAAGAACGTGCGCTTGGTGGTGCCGATGAGTTTCGCAAAGGCCTCGATCTCCTCCACCGGCAAACCGGTGATGGCGGAGGCCCATGCCGGATCCCGGGTTTTGAGATGCGCTTCCAGCGCGCGCGGATGATCGGTGTAGCGCTCCAGATAATCCCAGTCCGCATAGCCATCGCGGAAGAGCACGTGCATCACGGCGCAGGCAAGCGCGCCGTCGGTGCCGGGCTTCACGAGCAGCGCCATGTCGGCCTGCTTCATGGTGGCGTTCATGTAGATGTCGACGGCGACGATCTTCGCGCCGCGCTCTTTGCGCGCGCGCATGGCGTGGGTCATCACGTTGACCTGCGTGTGAACCGGGTTGGTGCCCCAGATCACCACGCAATCGGAAACCGCCATCTCACGCGGATCGGAACCCGCGAGCTTGCCGGTGCCCGCCACATAGCCGGTCCAGCCCATGGGCGTGCAGATTGTGGAATACTGGCCGGAATACTTTTTGACGTGGCGCAGGCGGTTGATGCCGTCGCGCATCACGAGGCCCATGGTGCCCGCATAGTAATAGGGCCAGACCGATTGCGAGCCGAATTCATCCTCGGCCTTCAGGAAGGCCTTTGCCACGATGTCGAGCGCCTGGTCCCAGGAAATCCGCTCGAACTGGCCCGATCCTTTCGGGCCGGTGCGCTTCATCGGGTAGAGCAGCCGCTCGGGATGATGAATGCGCTCCGCATAGCGCGCCACCTTCGCGCAGATCACGCCCGCCGTGTAACTGTTGGTCTTCGCCCCATGCACGCGCCCGATGCTCTTAGCCCCGACAACCTCCACATCGAGGGAGCAGGCCGAGGGGCAATCGTGCGGGCAGATGGACGAGCGGCGGTCGATGCGGGGAGCTTGGTTCATGGCGGGCGCATCATGACGGAGCGGGAGGCCAAAGAAAAGGCCGCCCTGAAGGCGGCCTGATCATTCCGTTCGGAAAGCCTGATGAGGCTTAGCCGACGATCTCGTTGCCCGAGAAGAACTGGGCGATCTCGATCTTGGCGTTGTCGATGCTGTCGGAGCCGTGCACCGAGTTCTCGCCGATGGACTTGGCGTAGAGCTTGCGGATGGTGCCCTCGGCAGCGCTCTCCGGGTTCGTGGCGCCCATGATCTCGCGGTAGCGGAGAACGGCGTTCTCGCCTTCGAGAACCTGCACGACGACCGGGGCGGAAACCATGAAGTCCACGAGCTCACCGAAGAAGGGGCGCTCCTTGTGGACGGCGTAGAAAGTCTCGGCCTCGCGGCGGCTCATCAGAATGCGCTTCTGCGCGACGATACGCAGGCCGGCCTTCTCGATGACGGCGTTGACGGCGCCGGTCAGGTTACGCTCGGTCGCGTCGGGCTTGATGATGGAGAAAGTACGCTCGATGGCCATGGATGGTCACCCTTTTTAGAGGAAAAATTCGGAAAGTCCGGCGCTTATAGCGGCGAGACCCTTAGCTCTCAAGCGCCTTTTCGCCCCTGCGAAGGGTTATCGTAAAGAGCGCGCCGGGTTGGAAAGCTGAATCTTGTCCTCTAGTCTTTTCCCTGATCGGTCCAGTGAAGACCGAGCCGGAGGAACAGCATGAAGTCTCTATCCCTTGCCGCCATTGACCTTTTCCTGCTGACGGGGGCAGCCCAGGTCCAGGCTCAAACCCAGGCTCAGGACCCGAGCGGCACTTACTTGAGCGAGAGCGGCGAAACCAGGGTGCGCATCGCCAAATGCGGCCAGGCCCATTGCGGAACCATCATTTCCGTTCAGGGCGACGCCAAGGACGTGAACAATCCGGACGCCAACCTGAAGGCCCGAAGCCTCGTCGGCGTCCAGATGATCTCCAACATCCAGCCCTCCGGCAACGGCTTCACCGGCCAGCTCTACAATTACAAGGACGGCAAGACCTATACGGGCAAGATGACCTTCGAGGGCAAGGCCATGCAACTCTCCGGCTGCGTCATGGGCGGCCTCATCTGCCGCTCGCAAACCTGGGCGAAGGTGAATTGATCCAAGGCAGTCAGGCATCCACCGCAGCCAACCGAGCGATAAAGCTGCGGTGGATAAAATTTTCCTATCCTGATCCTCGGGATATAATTTGATACGTAATAAAGAAGCCATTCTTCGGAGCTTCTTATGCGACGCCCCCTTTTCGCTCTTTCCCTTCTCCTCGCCTTCACAGGTCCGCTTCAGGCCGCGGAATGCACAAAGGCCATCCAGGACCGTTGGGAATTGGCCATGCGCAAGGTCATGGAGATCGGACGGCGCGAGCGCCCCAAAGGAAAGGAAGCCGAGATCAAGGCTGTATGCCTCCTTTGGAGAGAAGCGACGGAGATCAATCAGGCAGCGGACGAGTATTTTCCTGTCTGCGATCCCCTCAGCGCCCAAAGGGCCAGGGCTATCAGGCTACGGACCGAGGCGGCGCTTGCCCGGGTCGATGTATCGGTATGCGCGAAGCCTCCGGCCGCTTCCACCAGGAAGAGGATATAGCAGCCCGAAAGTGGGCTGCCTTTGGGAGCGATATGGCTTACCGCGCCTTCTGACCGAACAGGATGGCCTGCACCGCCGGATCCTTCATGTCGTTGGAGCCACGATCTTCCGCCCCGACTTCCAAGGCCCGCTTCACCGCCGGACGCTCCAGCACCGCTTTGAGCCAGCGCTTCGCATGCGGGAAATCGTCGATGTTCTGGCCCTGGCGCTCCCAGAGCTTGGCCCAGGGGGCGATGGCCATGTCGGCGATGGAATATTCGCCTGCTACGAAGTCCCGGTCCGCGAGGCGCTTGTTGAGCACGCCGTAGAGACGGTTGGTCTCGTTGGTGTAGCGCTCGATGGCATAGGGCACCTGCTCCGGCGCATAGATGCGGAAATGGTGCGTCTGGCCGAGCATGGGGCCGAAGCCGCCCATCTGCCAGAACAGCCATTGATCGATCTCGACGCGCTGGCGCTCATCTTGGCTGTAGAACTTCCCCGTCTTGCGGCCGAGATATTGCAGGATCGCACCGGACTCGAACACGGAGATCGGCTGCCCGTCAGGCCCGTCATGGTCGATGATGGCCGGCATCTTGTTGTTGGGGGAGAAAGCCAGGAACTCGGGCTTGAACTGGTCGCCCTTGCCGATATTCACCGGATGGATCGCATAAGGCAGCCCGCATTCCTCGAGCATGATGGTGATCTTCCACCCGTTCGGGGTCGGCCAGTAATAGAGATCGATCGGTTGCTGGGTGGATGCCGCCATGGCAGGCCTCTCCTTCATGTGACGATGCGGATCTAGCGGGAAGGTAGGGTATCGCGCCCGATCACGCACCCTCAAAGGGCGAGGTTTACGGTGGATAGAGCGCATGGCCGCCTTCGGAGCCTTGCATGTTTCAATGTTTCATCATGAGATGCGCCCGAGCGCCCTTCGAAGCGCCTATGGGGGATTTTATGATGAACCGCATTCTCAGCACGGCCCTTGCCGCCTCTCTCGCCCTGGCTTTCGCCGCTCCGGCCATGGCCGAGACGAAGCCGAAGAAAGAGCCGACCGCAGCCCAGCTCGCCGCTCGTGAACGCATGAAGACATGCAGCGCGGAGTGGAAGGAAGCCAAGGCGGCCAAAAAGATCGAGGCCGGCATGAAGTGGCCGAAATACTGGAGCGCCTGCAACACGCGCCTCAAAGGCGGCACGAAGGCTTAAGAGCGTTAGCGTTTCGGGCGCCCTTTTATGAGGGAGCGCCCGAAGCCTTTATCCTAGAGAAAAGAATTGCTTACGAGACCGTGGGTAAAAAGGCTTCTTTTGGTCACCTTCTGCATTCTTGCAGTTGCATATTGGCTCTATGGCCTTGTTCACTTTGATGCCTGTCTTGATCGCATCAATTATGACAGAGCTTTCTGGTACCTGTGCGAAGAAGACTATAACTATCGACCTTAGCGCTGATCATTAGGGCAGAGTTCAGCAGGCCTCCACATATGCGGCTCACAGCTTCTTCTTGAAGCCCTCGTGTGAGCGCGTGAAACCAAGCCGCTCGTAGAAGCGATGCGCGTCCTTGCGGGTCTTGTTGGAGGTCAGCTCCATGGCCTTCGCGCCGCGCGAGCGGGCGTAGTCTTCCGCGAAGGTCATCATCTTCGCGCCGATGCCGCCGGAGCGGCGGGCGGCTTTCACCTTCACGCTCTCCACCTTCACGCGCAAAGTGCCGCGTCCCGTGAGATTGGGAATGAAGGTGAGCTGGAACGTGCCGACGACCTCGCTTCCGTCCACCGCCACGAACAGCACATTCTCAGCACTGCGCGCGATGGCCGCGAAAGCGGCCTCGTAGACAGGCTTCGTCTCCGGCGTCCACGCATCTCCATGAGAGCCGAGTTCGTCTTCCTCATGCAGGCGGATGATCGCTTCGAGATCCTCCGCCTTCGCCTCGCGAATATCCAGAATGCTCATGCGGCGGCCTTGGATTCCATCGGCAGGAAGTTCTGCGGAAGCTTTGCGCCGGGCAGCGCCTCCATGCGCTTCAGCCAAGCGCCGACATGCGCGTAAGGAGACAGGTCGATTTCCGCCTCGCCAGCAAGGGCCAGCACGCCGAAGACATCGATGTCGGCGATCGTGACGCCCTCCCCGACGATCCAACTGCGGCCTGCCAGATGATCGTCCAGCACCTTGAGGGCGGCAGCGGCCTCGGCTGCATACATCTCCAGAACCTCGGGCGCGAACTGGCGGAAGCCCCGCTTGGCGCTGCGCGTGCGGTAGACCGACGGGGCAAGCCGGTCGAAATCCCAATAGAGCCATTCGCGGATCTGCAGCCGCTCTTCGAGGGTCGCGCCGCCGAACCTACCCAGCGTATCCGCAAGATATTCCAGAATGGCCGCCGACTGGCAGAGATGCCGCCCGTTGTTCCTGTCGATCAGAAGCGGAACCTGGCCGAAGCGCTGCTTGGCGAGATAAGCCGGCTGCTTGTGCGCGCCCTCGCGGAGAGGCACGTGTACGTAGTCGAAGGCTTCGCCCGCAAAAGACAGCGTCAGCCCGACCTTGTAGGTGGGGCCTGAAAGGGCAATTCCGTGAAGTTCAAAACGCGCGGACACCGTCAGCTCCTGTGAGCAAGTTTCATTCCGCCAAGCTAGAGGATTGCTTCTCCGAGAGGAAGGCGCAGAATTCCGGAGGAGGACCGGTTATGCCCAGCATGGAACGCGAGAAGAAGCTGCTGCAGCAGACAGTTGCCATCATTGCTGCCATCCCCGTGGCGACGGGGCTTTACGGCGTGCTCTTCGGGCAGGCGCTGACGGGCGATGCGGTGAGCATCTCGGCGGAGAGCCATTTCCGCTTCCTGTCCGGTCTTCTCCTCGGCATTGGCCTGTGCTTCTGGAGCACCCTGCCCCGCATCGAGGAACACACCAACCGCTTCCGGATGCTGACCCTCCTCGTAGTCATCGGGGGCTTGGGCCGCCTCATCGGCCTTGCGCTGACCGGCTTTCCCTCGTTTTTCATGGTGGGCGGGCTGCTGATCGAGCTGATCGTCGCCCCCTTCCTCTGCCTGTGGCAGACACGGGTCGCTAACCGCTATGCTGAGGAATTCGGCGTGGCGGAGGCCTGACCGCAAGCATCCGATTTGCGCGCACTCGCGCCTTGCCGGCGCCGGAATACCGGCCAGATTCATTGTTCTACAAGCCAGTGAGCCTATGAAGTGGTATCCTGAAAGCGTATGAGGCGGCATCCCGGCGCATGTTTTCGGACATGCGGCGATGATGCCTGAGACTCACGGCGAGCCTGCCCTCAAAGGAGGTCTGACCATGAGTGAAGACCAGAAGCTCCTCGCAGTTTTACAGCAATCGGCGGATCGCACGGTTGTCGATCACATCGAGCGCCTGATCCATGATGCTCCCGATTACGAGCTGAACCGCATTAATGTTCTTGCCTTTGCGGCAAAGCATGGCCTCGATGAGGAGGCCACCATCGCAGCCTTCCTGCATGCCGCCAGGATCGGCCTGTTCGAGATGTCCTGGAATGTTCTGTGCCCAGGATGTGGCGGCGTTCTGGATGAGGGCGCGAGCCTCAAATCCCTTACCCAAAAGGAATATAGCTGCGCTCTTTGCGCCGCAGGCTATGAGCCCACCCTGGACGAGATGGTCGAGGTCACGTTCACGGTGAGCCCACGGGTGCGCAAAATCGCGGCTCACGAGCCCGATAAACTTCCGATGCATGAATATCTGCGTCAGGTTTTCTGGAGCTCGGGCGTCGACCTGCCGGAGAATTTCGAGCAGCTGCTCGACGAGATCGTGATCGACGCGGTCGAGCTGCCTCCGGGGGAACGGGTCATCCTGTCCCTGCAGCTTCCATCCGCCTTCGTGATCGTTTTCGATCCCGTGACGCATGCCGCCCAGTTCATCGAGGTCGAGGGCGAACCGACGCGCGAGCGCCAGAACCTTTCCCTCGTGCTCAATGAACTCCACGCGGAAAACAGCACCCTCAAGATGCACCCTGGACCTTTGCGTCTGCTGCTCGAGAACCACACCAAGCGCCGCACGCTCCCCGCCGTCTGGATCGCAGACGATAAGCTGCATGGCCTGATGGAACACCGCCGCCCGTTCCTGACGGCCAAGCGCCTGCTGACGAACCAGACCTTCCGCGATATCTACCGCACGGAAACGCTCGACATCGACCAGCGCCTGAAGATCACGAGCCTCACCTTCCTGTTCACCGACCTGAAGGGATCGACGGAACTCTACGAGCGCGTCGGAGATCTCGTCGCCTACGATCTGGTGCGCGAGCATTTCCGCGTGCTGCACGAGATCGTGGCCTCGGAAGCCGGAGCGGTGGTAAAGACCATCGGCGATGCGGTAATGGCCACCTTCCCGACGCCGGACCATGCCATCTCAGCGGCGCTGCGCATGCGCGAGGCCATGCGCGGCCTCAACAGAGAGCGCGGGGAGCAGGATTTTCTGCTGAAGATCGGCATTCACGAGGGACCGTGCCTTGCTGTCGTGCTCAACGAGCGGCAGGATTATTTCGGGCAAACCGTCAACATCGCATCGCGGGTGCAGAACCTGGCAATGTCGCACTCGATCTACGCGACCGGGACCGTGGTCGAAAATCCAGAAGCGCAGGAGATCATCGAAACGCAAGGCATCCGCCCGACCCTGCAGAAGACGACCCTGCGCGGGATCAACAACGAGTTCTCGGTTTATGAGATCCCGTGAGGCAGCCCCCCACTGTCATTCCCGGCCGGAGCGCCGCGAAGGGGAAGGGAATCCACGATCAAACGCCGCGCTATGGATCCCCTTCCCGGCCTTAGGCCGCCGGGGATGACAGCGAAGGTTAAAGCGCCTTCTCGAAGAAATATTCAGACGAGTTGGAAATGTCGCCGAGATCGCGCATGCGATCCGTCTGTGTGAAGCCGAGCTTCCTGTAGAGGCGGTGCGCATCGGTGAAGCGGGTGTCCGACCACAGAGTCAAACGTGTCGCGCCCTTCTCGCGGGCGTGGCCCTCGACGGCGCGCACGAGGGATGAGCCGAGGCCTTTGCCCTGCTGATCCGGGCGCACGTAAAGGCGATGAATTTCCGCCGTACCGGTTTCGGGAAAATCGACGGAGGCGCATGCACGGATGCGTCCATTCTCGTCTTCCGACACCCAGAGGATGCCGTCGTTCTTGCGCGCGGCTCCCGGCGTGAGCAGATCCTTCAGGTCGTCATGCGGATCGACATAGCAGCCGGGAAAATCCGCGAAGCACAGCGACAGGAGCCCGAACAGATCCTGCGCATCGCGATCTTCCGCATTGCGCAGGATAGGAGTTTGCAATTCGCTCACGATCACTCGATCCCGAGCTTCGCCTTCAGGATATCGTTCACGGCCTGCGGGTTGGCCTTGCCGCCGGTCTGCTTCATCACCTGACCGACGAACCAGCCGAGCAGCGTGGGCTTCGCCTTCGCCTGCTCAACCTTGTCGGGATTGGCGGCGATGATCTCGTCCACGGCCTTCTCGATGGCGCCCGTATCGGTCACCTGCTTCATGCCGCGCTTCTCGACGATGTCGCGCGGGTCGCCGCCTTCCGTGAAGACGATCTCGAACATGTCCTTGGCGATCTTGCCGGAGATCACGTTCTCGCCGATCAGCTCGATGATGCCGCCGAGCTGGGATGCTGAAACCGGGGACTCCGTGATGTCCTTGCCTTCCTTGTTGAGGCGGCCGAACAGCTCGTTGATGATCCAGTTCGCGGCGGCCTTGCCGTCGCGGCCCTTCGCGACTTCCTCGAAGAAGTCGGCGGAGGAACGTTCGGCCACCAGCACGCCCGCGTCATAGGGCGACAGGCCGTAATCGGCCATGAAGCGAGCCTTCTTGGCGTCCGGCAGTTCCGGCAAATGCTGCGCGAGGTCGTCCACATAGGCCTGGTCGAATTCGAGCGGCAGCAGGTCCGGATCGGGGAAGTAGCGGTAATCGTGCGCCTCTTCCTTCGAGCGCATGGAGCGGGTCTCGCCCTTGCCTGGATCGTAGAGGCGGGTTTCCTGGTCGATCTTGCCGCCGTCCTCGATGATCGCGATCTGGCGGCGCGCCTCGACTTCGATGGCCTGGCCGATGAAGCGGATGGAGTTGACGTTCTTGATCTCGCAGCGGGTGCCGAGTTCCTCGCCGGGGCGGCGCACGGACACGTTCACGTCGGCGCGGAGATTGCCCTTGTCCATGTCGCCGTCGCAGGTGCCGAGATAACGCAGGATCGTGCGCAGCTTGGTGACATAGGCGCGTGCCTCGTCCGCCGAACGCAGGTCCGGCTTCGACACGATTTCCATCAGCGCGACGCCGGAGCGGTTGAGATCGACGAAGCTCAGGGTGGGGTGCAGGTCGTGGATCGATTTGCCGGCATCCTGCTCGAGATGCAGGCGCTCGATGCGCACCGTGATCGTCTCGCCGGTTTCCGGCACGTCCACGATGACTTCGCCCTCGCCCACGATGGGGCTCTTATACTGGCTGATCTGGTAGCCCTGCGGCAGATCCGGGTAGAAATAGTTCTTCCGGTCGAAGGTGCTCTTCAGGTTGATCTCGGCCTTCAGGCCCAGACCCGTGCGGATCGCCTGGCGCACGCATTCCTCGTTGATCACGGGCAGCATGCCGGGCATGGCCGCGTCCACGAGGGAGACGTTGCTGTTCGGGTCGTTGCCGAAGGCTGTCGAGGCGCCGGAAAACAGCTTGGCCTGGCTCGTCACCTGGGCATGAATTTCCATGCCGATGACGATTTCCCAATCGCCTGTCGCGCCTTTGATGAGCTTCTTGGGGTTGACCGGAGCGTTCATGAGCCGTGCGCCTTTAATATCTTGTCTTTCCCGCTCGGAGTAAGAGCCTCCCGAGGGACGGTCAACCCCTTTCGGAAGATGAACAGACGTTCAGACTATCCGGAACATGGCCAAGATTAATTCCGCTTTATGCACAGAGATTTAAAATAATTGCCACGCTGCGATGAAACCGCATCCAACATCAGGCGTTGTTCGGGAGGTAAAACGGTCAAGGAGCTTAATGATGGCTATGGATCCCATGGATCGCGAACCGAACGTCTACAATCGTGAGACGAATGTCTACGATACGTCTGGTCGCGGCTCAAACACTCTTGCTTACGTGATTGGCGGTCTTGTTATCGCCCTCGGCCTGCTGGCCTTCCTTTTCTATGATGGCGGCAACGAGCCGAGCACCACGGGCAGCACCGGCACGCAGACGGAAAGCTCCTCTCCGAGCACCCGGCCAGCCTCTCCGGCAGCCCCTGCTGCTCCGGCTTCCCCGTCTACCCCGGCACCGGCCGCTCCGTCGGCCCCGGCTAACCCGCAGTAATCTTGCGTCTTGCGTAAACTGCTACAAGGGCCTGACCTCGGTCAGGCCCTTTTCCTTTATGGTCAGGCCGCAGCTATGGCCACGCGCTTGCGTTCCGGCAGGGTCATGAAGGCAACGCCGATGAGAATGCAGACCAAGCCTACCAAAGCTGTCGCATCGGGTGTCTCGCCAAGGAAGTAGATACCGATCGCCACACCGAGCGGCACTCTCAAGTAAGCCTGCGCCGTCGTGCCCACCGACCCCAGGGTATGGAGGAGCCGGAAGTAGATCACGAAGGCCATGGAGGTGGAAAACACCGCGAGCGCAACCAGCGCCATGACCGATGCGCCCGAAGGAGCCAGAGTCCAGGGCTTGTCGACGATGAGGCTGATCGGAATCAGGATCATCGCACCCGACAGGAGGGAGCCGGCGGCGGGCGCCATGGGATCGAGATTCTTGAAATTGCGCCCGAAGATGGCCGCGCCCGCATAACACATGGCCGCCAGGACGACCGCGAGCTGCGCGTAAAGCTCCTGCCCCACATGCGTCAGCGCCTGGTTCCCGACGATCACGCAGGTTCCGGTCAGCCCGATGACGACGCCCGCGAATTTGCGGAGGCCGGTCGTCTCGTGCCGGGACCAGACAAGGGTGATCAGGAAGGTGAAGACCGGCGTCATCGAGTTCAGGATCACGGCTAGCCCCGCATCGATGGATGTCTCGGCCCAGGCGATGAGGGTGAAGGGCACGGCACTGTTGAGGCAGGCTTGGATCATGAAGTTGCGCCAGCTCATCCGGTCACGCGGCAGGCTCACTCCGCGCAGGCGCATGATCAGGACCAGGAGGCTTCCGGCGATCAGGGTGCGGGTTGCGATCAAGGTGATGGGCGGAATGGTCTCGACCCCGACCTTGATGAAGGTATAGGCCGCGGCCCACAGGGTCGCGAGCGCCGCCAGCAGGGAAAGCTCGAGGGCATAGTTGGTCTTCTGGTGGCTCATTGCCATGGGAATCGCACCCGTTTCTCGTTGTTTCGAAGCGGCGCGAAACTGGCATGCGGCGACCTTCCTGTCGCCCTGCAATAGTTCGGTCACGGCCGAAATGTTCTTTGCTGACCGGCGAGGTTGCATCCCCTAAGATGCCCCCATGTCACCGATGGTCTCAGGCATCACTCTTGCGGAAATCGCCGCCCTCATGGGCGATGTGGCGCGCGCCAACATCCTCTCCTCCCTCATGGACGGACGGGCGCTGACGGCAAGCGAACTCGCCTGGCACAGCGGGGTCAGCGCGCAGACCACGAGCGGCCATCTCGCCAAGCTCACCGAGGCCAACCTGATCGCGATGGCGAAACAGGGCCGGCATCGGTATTACAGGCTTGCCTCTCCGGAAGTGGCGCAGGCCATCGAGGCGATGATGGCGCTGGCCTCCTTCGGGCCGAAGCGCCACCGCCCGGTCGGGCCGAAAGATGAGGCGCTTCGCAAAGCCCGCACCTGCTACGACCATCTGGCAGGCCGGCTCGGCATCGCGGTTGCCGACGCTCTCACCTCGCAGGATCATCTGGTGCTGTCGGAGAGCGCAGGCGCTTTGACGGAAAAGGGCCGACGTTTTCTCTGCAGCTTCGGCATCGATCTGGATGACGAGAAGAACAAACGCGTGCTCTGCAAGACCTGCCTCGACTGGAGCGAGCGTCGCCCTCACCTCGCGGGCCGCCTCGGAGCGGCGCTCTGCACGCGAATGTTCGATCTGGCCTGGGTGGAGCGGATCAAGGACAGCCGCGCCCTGGCGATCACGGCGGCAGGACGCAAAGGCTTGAAATCGACGTTCGGGATCGAGATCGACTAGCGCTTGGCCGCGCGCCGCACGCCATAGGCGGCGCTGGCCCAGAGGAGCGCCGCAATGACACGCACGGGAAACAGCGTCAGCCCGTCGGCGCGTACAGGTGCAACCCATGGAATGCCGAGGCTCGCGATGAGCCAGGACACCAGCACGGATAAGGCCAGAGCCGCGATGGCGGCAATCAGCACCTTGCCGAACTGATCGGCCTTCCAGCCGAGCAGCACGGCAATCAGGATCAGCACCGGATCGAAGGCCGCGGGCAGCCAGTCCCAGAGATGGATGACGGGAACGGTCGGTCCCACGCCGCTCACCACCAGGCTGTCGGCAGCTTGATGCGTCCGGCGGCGTCTTCAATGGCCTGACCGACGGCGAAGAGGGTCTCCTCGTCGAAGGCGCGGCCGATGAGCTGGAGGCCGAGCGGCAGGCCTTGTGCGTCGAGACCGGCGGGAACGGCAAGGCCCGGCAGGCCCGCCATGTTCACCGTCACCGTGAAGATGTCGTTGAGATACATCTCGACCGGATCGCCGGAGCCCTTCTCGCCGATGCCGAAAGCGGCGGTCGGCGTGGCGGGGGTGAGGATCGCGTGAACGCCCTGGGCGTAAACCTTCTCGAAGTCCTGCTTGATGAGCGTGCGGATCTTCTGGGCGCGCACGTAATAGGCGTCGTAATAGCCCGCCGAGAGCACATAGGTGCCGATCATGATGCGGCGCTTGACCTCGCGGCCGAAACCGGCGGCGCGAGTCTTCTCGTAAAGCTCCACGATGTCCTTGCCGTTCTCGCGCAGGCCGTAGCGCACGCCGTCATAACGAGCGAGGTTGGACGACGCTTCCGCGGGAGCGACGATGTAGTAGGCGGGAAGCGCGTATTTCGTGTGCGGCAGGGAGACATCGACGATCTCGGCGCCGGCTGCGCGCAGCCATTCGATGCCCTGCTGCCAGAGCTTCTCGATCTCGGGCGACATGCCGTCGACGCGGTATTCCTTCGGAATGCCGATCTTCAGGCCCTTCACGCCGCGCGTGACGGCAGCCTCGTAATCCGGCACCGGCATGTCCACGCAGGTGGTGTCCTTGGCGTCCGTGCTCGCCATGGAGCGCAGCATGATGGCGGCGTCGCGAACCGTGCGGGTGATGGGGCCAGCCTGATCCAGCGACGAGGCGAAGGCCACCGTGCCCCAGCGGGAAACGCGGCCATAGGTCGGCTTGATGCCGACCGTGCCGGTGAAAGCCGCGGGCTGGCGGATCGAACCGCCTGTATCCGTTGCAGTCGCACCGAGGCAGAGATGAGCGGCGACAGCCGCAGCCGAACCGCCGGAGGAGCCGCCGGGCACGAGATGCGTGCCCTCGATCTGGCCGGCAGCACCCGCGCTCACGTTCGAGCCTTCGCGACGCCAGGGCGACACCACCGGGCCGAAGGCGCTGGTCTCGTTGGAGGAGCCCATGGCGAACTCGTCCATGTTGAGCTTGCCGAGCATCACCGCGCCGTCGTTCCAGAGGTTCCGGGTGACGGTGGATTCGTAAGGCGGATTGAAGTTGCCGATGATCTTGGAGCCGGCGGTGGAGACCACGCCCTCCGTGCAGAACAGGTCCTTGATGCCCAGCGGGATGCCTTCCATCGGGCCGGCCTCGCCCTTGGCGATCTTGTCGTCGGAGGCTTTCGCCATGGCGAGCGCCTTCTCGGGCGTCTCGAGCACATAGGCGTTCAGCGCCCTCGCCTTTTCCACGGCGGCGATATGGGCCTTCGTCAGCTCGGTGGCGGAGAAGGTCTTGGCCTTCAGCCCGTCGCGGGCCTCGGCAATCGTGAGATGGGTCAGTTCGGTCACTGGATCACATCCTGTCATCCCGGGGCTGCGAAGCGGAACCCGGGATCGTCTGGAAGAAATAACTGGATCGGGCGATCCCGGCTCTCCGGCCGGGATGACGGGTTCTTATTCGACCACCTTCGGCACCAGGAAGAAGTTGTCTTCCGTGGCGGGGGCGTTCTGGACGATCTTTTGCGGATAGCCGCCATCGGTCACGCCGTCCTGGCGCTTCTTCATGCTCATGGGCGTCACGGAGGTCATGGGCTCGACGCCCTCCACATTCACCTCGTTGAGCTGCTCCACGAAGGCGAGAATCGCGTTGAGTTCGCCCTGAAGGTGAGGCACCTCCGCATCCGTCACGGCAATGCGCGCCAGATGGGCGATGCGGCGGACCGTTTTCTCATCGACCGACATGAATGGTCATACCCCTTGGAATTCCGATGGGCGGGCTATAGCACCCGCCTGCCTCGGGGGGCAACGGCGTATATGCAGCCAAGGGCCCAGCCCTTTCCGGCCCGGATACCGCCTTTAGACCTTAAATGATGGTGCTGCCGTCGGCCTTCATCCGCTCGTCGCCGATCTGGCGCTGTAGCTTCTCGGCCTGCTCGTGGGAGACCTTGATGCGGACTAAGGTCCAGTCATGCTCCGACCTCCAGAGCCGGAACGAGAAGACGAACCCGTCACCGTCCCTGTGCGCGTCGGCATGGGTCGCGTCAGGCAGGTCATAAGGCCCACGGCCATCGAAGGTCAGATTTCCCACGTTTCACTCCAAGCATAGCGTCTCCATTCAACGGCTTTGAAACCGCCAAGTTCTAGCTTGGCCGTGAGAACTTTGCAGGAGCGTGGTCCTGCTCCCTGGTGTCATTCCCGGCTGGAGCGCAGCGGAGATCCGGGATCGGCTCCGCCGTCCCGGATGACATTTTCTGAGGGAATCAAACCCTCACCCCGACCGTCTTGTGCGGCACCACCACCTGGACGCCCTTGCCCTCCATGGCCGCCACGAACCTATCCGCATCGGGGACGAGCGGCGGAAACGAGGCATAGTGGCAGGGAATGACCGCCTTCAGGTTACTGAAATAGCGCTGGACGGCGAGCGCCGCGACCTCGGGGCCCATGGTGAAGCGGTCGCCGATGGGCACCATGGCCACGTCCGGCTGGTGGATCTCAGCGATGAGCGCCATGTCGCCGAAAATGTCCGTATCGCCCATGTGATAGATCGTCGGCTCGCCGGGTGCCTTCACGATGATGCCGTTGGCGGAGCCCAGCGGGAAATTCACGTCCATCTCCACGAGACCGGCGGAATGGTCTGCCCGCACCAGAGTGACGGTAAAGCCGCCCTGATCCGTGGTGCCGCCCGTGTTCATGGGATCGATGTTCTGAACGCCCTGCTTCGACAGGTACATGCACAGCTCGAAATTGGTGACGACCTTAGCGCCCGTCGCTTTCGCGATGTCCACTGTGTCGCCCACATGATCGCCGTGGCCGTGGGTGAGCAGGATATGGCTGACCCCTTCCGTGATCTTCGCCTTGTCGCCTTCAAAGGCCGGATTGCCGGTGAAGAACGGATCGATGAGCACGGCCTTGTCGGCGAAGTCGAGCCGGAAGGCGGAATGTCCGAACCAGGTAATTTTCATATGAGCACCCTTCGATTTCAGGAGCATGGAGATGGGGCGTAGAGGGCATACGGCTATGTTTCAAAGGAACAAAGTGCACCCTCGCGTCTTATGAAGCTAAGCAATAATTCTCAAAGCCGCTGGAGGATAGCCATGTCACGCCTTATCGCCAGTCTCATGTTAGCAGCAGGCCTGCTCGCATCGGCAAGCGCTTCCGCCGTCGAGATTTCGATTTCGTGCAGCGCGCTCGGCAAGGAATATGAAATCTGCAAGCAGGGTGTCGATGCCTGGGCCAAGCAAACCGGCAACACGGTCAAAATCGTTTCGACGCCGAACTCCGCCACCGAGCGTCTCGCGCTCTATCAACAGCTTCTCGCCGCAGGCGCGGGCGACATCGACGTGTTCCAGATCGACGTGGTGTGGACCGGCATTCTCGCCCAGCACCTGCAGGACCTGACCGCGAAGGGCCAGGGCGAGATCGGCGGACATCTGCCCGCCATGGCCGAGACGAGCCGCGTGAACGGCAAGCTCATGGCGATGCCGTGGTTCGCCGATGCGGGCCTGCTATACTATCGCCAGGATCTGCTCGACAAATACAAGCGCCCCGTGCCGCAGAACTGGGCCGACCTCACCGAGACCGCGCGTATCGTGCAGGAAGGCGAGCGCAAGGACGGCAAGGGCGATTTTTGGGGCTATGTGTGGCAGGGCCGCGCCTATGAAGGCCTGACCACCAATGCTCTCGAATGGGTGGCCTCGTTCAACGGCGGCACCATCGTCGACGAGAAGGGCGAGATCACCATCGAGAATCCGAAGGCGACCGAAGCTCTCAAGACCGCAGCCGGATGGGTCGGCACCGTCACGCCCGAAGGCGTGCTCAATTACACGGAAGAGGAAGCGCGCGGCGTCTTCCAGGCCGGCAATGCGCTCTTCATGCGCAACTGGCCCTATGCCTGGGCGCTGGCGCAAGGCGCGGACAGCACCATCAAGGGCAAGGTCGGCATCGCGCCCCTGCCGAAAGGCGGCGCGGACGGCCGCCATGCAGGCTCACTCGGTGGCCAGCTTCTCGCTGTTTCCAAATACTCGAAGAACGCGGATGCCGCGACCGATCTCGTCATGTACCTGACGAGTCAGCAGGAGCAGAAGCGCCGCGCGGTTGAGGGCTCGTTCAACCCCACCATCGTGTCGCTCTATGGCGATGCAGATATAGCCAAAGCAAACCCGTTCATCGGGGATCTGGCGAATGTGTTCTCCAATGCCGTCGCGCGTCCTGCGACAGTGACGGGCCAGAACTACAACAAGGTCTCGACCGAGTTTTTCAACGCGGTGCACCAGGTGCTCTCGAAGCGCTCGCAACCGGAACAGGAGCTCAATCGCCTCGACCGTGACCTGAAGCGGATCAAGCGCAACGGCTGGCAATAATCATGTCTGGCGCCGTTGCCCAAGTCAGTTCCCCTGCACGGGAAGCCGTGCAGGGAGCCCGCTCTTCCCTCACCCGCTCGCGTATCAGGGCGGCCTGGGTCTTCATCGCACCGACCCTGATCGTGCTGGCCCTCATCGCAGGCTGGCCTCTCGCGCGGACCATCTGGTTCAGCTTCACGGATGCCAGTCTCGACAATCTCAACGATTACCAGTTCATCGGCTTCGAGAATTACCTCGCCAATTACGACGGCGAGTGGCTTGGCCTGCTCACTGATCCCGATTGGTGGCGCTCGGTGTGGAATACGGTGTGGTTCACTGCAATCTCCGTCTCCATCGAGACCGTGCTCGGCACCATCGTCGCGCTGATCCTCAACGCGTCCTTTCCCGGACGCGGCCTCATGCGTGCGGTCATTCTCATTCCCTGGGCGATCCCCACAGTGGTCTCCGCCAAGATGTGGAACTGGATGCTGCACGACCAGTTCGGCGTGATCAACGATATGCTCCTGAAGCTCGGCCTCGTCGCAGCGCCCATCACCTGGACGGCGAACCCGGACACGGCTTTGTGGACGGTCGTGATGGTGGACGTGTGGAAGACCACGCCCTTCATGGCGCTGCTCATCCTGGCCGCCCTCCAGATGCTGCCCGGCGACATCTACGAGGCGGCGAAGGTGGACGGCGTGCATCCCGTGAAGGTGTTCTTCCGCATCACGCTGCCGCTCATCAAGCCCGCGCTCATCGTTGCCGTGATCTTCCGTGCTCTCGATGCGCTCCGCGTCTTCGACCTGATCTACGTGCTCACCGCGAACTCACGCGATACGGCCTCCATGTCCGTCTATGCGCGCCAGCAGCTCGTGGATTTCCAGGAGGTCGGCCTCGGCTCCGCCGCTTCCACCCTCATCTTCCTCATCATCGCCCTTCTCATCGTCATCACCATGGCGGCGGGACGGGTCCGCTTGAGCGGAGATCCCCGATGAAAATCCTCACCCGCATCGGCTTCTGGCTGCTTGTCGCCACTATTGGCCTGTTCTCGATCTTCCCGTTCTATTACGCGGTGATCTCGTCCTTCCGCTCCGGGAGCGATCTCTTCAAGGTGGCCTACTGGCCGGAACGGTTCGACGCCTCCAACTACATCGCCGTATTCGAGCGCCAGCCCTTCGGCACCAACATCTTCAACTCGATCGTGGTGGCAGCTTCCGTCGTGGCGCTCTCGCTGGCGCTTGGCATCACCGCGGCCTACGCTTTCGGGCGCATCCGCTTCAAGGGCAGGTCGCTGCTGCTCATGACGATCCTCGCGGTTTCCATGTTTCCGCAAGTGGCGGTGCTGTCGGGCATGTTCGAGCTGATCCGCAGCTTTGGGCTCTATAACACCCTGCCCGGCCTGATCCTCGCCAACCTCATGCTCACCCTGCCCTTCACGGTCTGGGTGCTCACCACCTTCATGCGCGAATTGCCGAAGGAGATCGAGGAAGCGGCCTTCGTCGACGGCGCAACGCCGTGGATCGTCGTGCGCCGCGTGTTCCTGCCTCTCATGATGCCGGCAGCGGTGACGACGGGGCTCCTCGCCTTCATCGTCTCGTGGAACGAGTTTCTCTTCGCCCTCACCTTCACCCTGACCAACGAACAGCGCACCGTGCCGCCCGCCATCGCGCTCATGAGCGGATCGACCGCTTACGAACTGCCCTGGGGCACGATCATGGCGGCTTCCGTCATTGTGACGCTACCGATCATCGCCATGGTGCTGGTCTTCCAGCGCAAGATCGTCGCGGGCCTCACCGCGGGCGCGGTCAAGGGATAAACAAGGACTTTCAAATGGCTGATGTCGTACTCAAAAATGTTCGCAAATCCTTCGGCAAGGCTCATGTGATCCACGGCGTCGATCTCGCCATCAAGGACGGTGAGTTCATCGTCTTCGTCGGGCCATCCGGCTGCGGAAAATCGACGCTGCTGCGCCTCATCGCCGGATTGGAGGACATTTCCTCCGGCGATCTCTTCATCGGCAATGAGCGCGTGAACGATCTCGCGCCCGCCAAGCGCGGCATCGCCATGGTGTTCCAGTCCTACGCGCTCTATCCGCACATGAGCGTCTACGACAACATGGCCTTCGGCCTGGAACTGGCGAAATCCTCCAAGACGACCATCGACGCCAAGGTGCGCGAGGCAGCGCGCATGCTGCAGATCGAGAACCTCCTCGACCGCAAGCCGCGCCAGCTTTCCGGCGGCCAGCGCCAACGCGTCGCCATCGGTCGCGCCATCGTGCGCGATCCGAAGGTATTTCTGTTCGACGAGCCGCTCTCCAATCTTGACGCCGCGCTACGCGTTCAGACCCGCATCGAGATCGCAAAGCTCCATAACGACACCCGCGCCACCATGATCTACGTGACCCACGACCAGGTGGAGGCGATGACGCTTGCCGACCGCATCGTGGTTCTCAACGGAGGCCGCATCGAGCAGGTCGGCACGCCGCTCGAGCTTTATCACCGCCCGGCCAATCTCTTCGTGGCAGGCTTCATCGGCTCGCCGCAGATGAATTTCATCGCCTGCAAGGTCTCGCACATCGGATCGGACGGTGTGCAGGTGCAGCTCCCCAATGCCGGCACGATCACCGTTCCCACCTCGGCGGATGGCGTGCGCGTGGGTGAGGCTGTCACTCTCGGCATCCGCCCGGACCATGTAAAGGCGTCTCCGCAAGGCACCCTCACCGGGCGTATCGAACTGGTGGAGGAACTGGGCGAGAACCACCTGCTTTATGTGGATGTCGGCCAGGGGCAACGCCTGACAATCCGCGAGCCGGGCGATGCGCATCACGAGGCCGGACAACAGGTCAGCCTCTCGCTGGCGGGGGAATCCTGCCACCTGTTCAGGGAATCGGGCGAAGCCCTACCCTTCCTCTCGGAGGGCAGAACCCCTGCTCCACCGTCTCCCGACCTGAGCAGCAGAGCGGCCTAATAGACTCCGTGTCGTTCCCGGCCCTCATCCGCCGGGGATGATAACCGGCGTCTCGACGCAAGCCCACTTCCTCTATACTGGCTGTCATCGAGACAGCCATACGAGGAGGCCGCCGATGCTATCGAGGGATGACGAGTTGATCGCCTTCATCGAAGGACTGCCGCCCCGTGTGCGCCTCATGGGCGTCGATCTCGGCACCAAGACCATCGGGCTCTCGCTCTCGGACGTGGAGAAGCGGATTGCGACGCCGCTCGAGACCATCAAGCGCGTGAAGTTCACCCCCGACGTTCAGCAGATCAAGGCGCTGGTGGAGCGCTACGAGGTCGGCGGGCTGGTGTTTGGCCTGCCCCTCAACATGGACGGCTCGGAAGGGCCACGCTCCCAGGCGACCCGGGCCTTCGTACGCAACCTTAAACCCCTGATGCCGCTGCCCGTGCTGTTCTGGGACGAGCGCATGTCCACCATGGTCGTCACCCGCACCCTGCTCGACGCGGACGCCTCCCGCGCCAAGCGCGCCGACGCCGTGGACAAGATGGCAGCCGCCTACATCCTGCAAGGGGCTTTGGACCGCTACGAGCGGATCGCGGCGGATGCTGAGGAGGCCGAGGACGAGGCCGCTTTCAGGAGAAGCCTCGACATGGATAAGCCGCCTGAAGGCGGCTCATTGGACGATGAGTGATTCCCACGCACAGAGCACGGCTTTGAATGCTCTCGCTCAGAGGATCAGGAATTCCTTGTGCGTCATGGCGAGGCCGGCCGCGATCTTGGCGAACTGCACGGCAGCCTTCGCGCCTGTGCCGTCGGGATCGTAATAGAGCGCACCCGTGTCCTTGTTGTAGATGATCCGGTCGCTCGAATCCTTGGCTGCCGTCCCGATGGTGAAGGCACTGGATTTCAGGACGGTATTGGTCTTGCCTACCTTCGTGAAGATGGACAGATCCAGCAGGATCGCGTCGTCCGAGACCCTGTAATCGGTGATGGTGTCGACTTCCTTCGAACTCAGCTTCGTCTCGAACACGAAAGTGTCCTTGCCGCTGCCGCCGACGAGGGTATCCCTGCCCCGGCCTCCGCTCAGGAAATCATTGCCCGTGCCGCCATAAAGTTTGTCGTTTCCTGCCTCGCCGCTCAGGATATCGGACCCGGACTCGCCGTAGAGGACATCGTTTCCGTCGCCCCCGCCGATCAGGTCCACGCCGCCTCTGCCCCAAAGGGTGTCATTGCCCTTGTTGCCGAACATCAGGTTGGTGCCGTTGTTGCCGTAGACCTTGTCGTTGCCCTTCGTGCCGACAGCACTACCATCGGGTTTGACGCGAACCGTTGCCATAATGAAATACCCCTATCAGAACAGTGGTCTTGCGAACCGCCCTAGCGGCTCAGCGAACCATGCCTGCGATTAAATTCTTCCCTTACGTCAATCCGTGCGCTTGCGCACCTGTCTCTTTCGAGACATCGCAGGAAAATCCAACCCGCTCAGGGCTCATCCGAAGCCTATACGCTGCCGGCAACCGAAGCTCCGGCCTTTAGCGGAAGCCAAAGTTTCCCAAGTGAATGGCCTTTTCAATTTCATGGCTTGACGCCACGACAAAAGGGTCCTATCTCCACGCCGTCCCCGATGCGGGAATGAAAAACCTTCTCTGCTGCGGCTCAGATCCCGAAAAAGCACAAGGTTTTCAATAGCTTCGGTGGGGAATAGTTTAATGGTAGAACAGCGGACTCTGACTCCGCTAGTCTTGGTTCGAATCCAGGTTCCCCAGCCAATTGCAAAATAAAGCACTTAGCTGAAATTCTGAAAATCGTGGACGAGCGGCTGGAGAATAATTTCCCACCCGGCTAGACAATTATGTTTCCAGAATTGCCATGTTCCTCTCATGGCCGGGCGCGAGATAAGCAATAGCTATGCGCCCCTCGCTTTCAGCCTACGCCAGCCGCTTGAGTTAGTGCCCGAGGATCGTTACTCGGTTGGGCGGAAAGAGCGCAACAAAGAACCGCACGAGCTCTCTGGCACCTCAAGCCGGCAGATCGAAAGTGGGCTCAACAAAGGCGACGCAAGTGGGCATGTCCAGTATTTACGGTGAGCAGCGCACATCCGGTGCAGGTCTGCCGAAAAGAAGCGCGATCATTTTGATTGCGGTCGTGTTACTGGCCTTTCTTGCGCATATCGCATTCATGAACATGTTCTTTTGGCAGCGGTTTCACAGCGACTCCGCCGTAGCCTATGTCGTTGCCACGCAGATTTTGGATGAGGGAAAGCTTTTTCCAGAGCTTTTCAGGTTCGGAAACGATCTGTTCTTTTTGCGCCCCCAATTCGCCATTGCCGCTTTGTTGAAGCTCGGAATGAGCGGCTATGATGCATATGCCCTTGCAACGTCTCTTATGTTCGCCGTCGCGTTTTCTATTGTTGCCTTCACCCTTTTGCTCTGCCGGCCAGGAAGCATCGCGCCTCTCCTTGCGGCTTGCCTTTTATTCATACCATTGGGCGGCAACGAATTTGACTACATTCTAGCGCAGCAATCACACCTTATGCAGTGCAGTCTCTCGCTGGCAGCGGCTGTACTCGTCTTTCAGATCAACAAGGGCCTGGCCGGCCGCCTCGCAGTGCTGTCTGTATTCGCCTTCATGATGCTCTTGGCCATCGATTCCATCACGCGAGCAATCCTGACAACTGCAGCGATCTTAGCCGTAAGCATTGTGCAGTTTCCATTGAACCGTCGTGCCTTCATGTCAGCAGGTATCTTTGTACTTGCACTTGGAGCGGGCTTTTGCATTCGGCATCTCATTCTCCAGCATGTTCAGCTCACTGGGGTCACGCATCTGGCCTTCAGCATTACAGCGAGCGGAGTTGTTCAGAAGCTGGTCGAGCTTTTGTATGATCTGCGGACGGTCGCCTTCTCGACAAGGGCGTTATCCTCCTACGATCTAGGAGCGATCCTATTCTCAATCGCCCACCTACTAACGATGACCGCGTTCGCCGCTTTGACAGTTTGGATCGCATGGAAGTCACTGTTTCTTCTTTTAAGAAGACTGAAAGCCTTCGCAGTTGAAGATCCAATCCCGGCAGATCTTCCGATTTTCGTCGGGGCGATAGGCTTAATCGTCAGCCTCATCGGCTTTTCCGTTGGGGTAATAGGCAAATTAGATGCCGTATCGCGCCATGCGCTGCCTGGCATTTTCATGATCAAGTTTGCTTTGGTCTGGATCGTAGCGAACGCATGCCTCAAGAAAACGCCATCACTCCAGCGTGGCATCAGCTGGGTCACGGCGGCTTCACTGATCATGGCCAGCCCCGTTATTCTACCGATCATCAGCGGGGCTTTTCGCCAGAATGAGCACGATCTGCGCGCCAATCTTCAGGACATTCTTTCAAAGCTGCGCGAGATAGAATCGATCCGCGTCGGCTCCGGCAATCTATATGCGGAATATTGGGATGCTTATCGTTTAGCCATCCTCACGGAAACCAATCTGTCACCCGCGCCTGTTGCGATGTGGGAAGGGAAAATGGTCGGAGACGGCTGGCTCAGTATCCCGAAGCGATTCTGCGCAACTGCGGGGCAATCCACTGTCTATATAGTCCATAACCGAAATCAGGACATGGCAAGCTATGCAAGTCGGATCGCCTCTCCTATCAGCGTGGAGAATCCGAACGTCGTTTCAAGGAGCGGATACGATCTCTTGACTGAGAGAGCCACCCGTATTCGTTCGATGCAGGACCTGAAAGTCTTTCAAGGAAATGGGCACGATCTCCACGGATGTCTCAGGTCGTGACCTTGCAGCCTCGGTTAGTTTATTCTTCTTGCTGGAGTTACGGCATGAAGATCTCAGAAACTGAGGCGGCAGAAGCCTTGAAGGCCATTAGCGAGCCCTCGAGGATGAAGCAGTTGCCATTGGTTCCATGGCCTTGTTACAAGGCTCAATAAGGATGATTTAGTCATACAGGACAGGAAATGATGTTGCGTGAGGCGATCCAAACGGCTTTACGCCGGACGGCTCATCAAACCTTGTCTCGACCGATCTCATGACGCCTTAACAAAGACACGCACGGGTTCGACATGCTGCGTTTTTTAGCTGCTTCGATTATGCTTCTCGCATCTGCCGCCGGCGCATTCGCGCAGAGCAGGCAATGCTATCCGCGCATCAACACCGTCTCATCGCAATATGAGGGGCAATGCCCCAATTCCGAGTTGAAATGGGTCATCTTCGAGAACGATCTCGGAGCCTTCGGGCGCAATTGCAGCGATGAGCCCTGGAGCTACAGCCGCGCGGAGCGGGCCTATTACAACCATAAGAGCCAGACGACGCTTCCCATGAGCGATTGTTCGGCGCTTCGTTGAGGCGAGGCTCTCTCAACCTTCGACGCAGAATTCCCCGCCGGAGCTCGGTTGGTATCCAGCCGGACAGATCGCCCTGACCCGGACCCAATCCTTCCTCGGAGCGAGCACGCAGTAAGCGCCGTCCGCCGTGCTGACGTAATCCTCAGGGCACACGCCCCTGTTGCGGAGGGAGTCGGGAACATTAACCAGGCAGAACGCACCGCTCGGGCGCGTATTGGGCGGACATTGACCACGGGCGGACCATGTCTGCGCATTGGCCGGCACAAGGGAACAACCGATCACACTCGCAAGGATCAAGAACAACCGCATTCTGCCGCCCCGCATCTGCCATAGGGAGAATGGCCTCCTCTAGCACAGCTTGGCAGTAAGCGCATTACCTTACGTCACTCAAGAGAGTAGGTGTAAGGCGCCTGCCGCGAAGCTTCATGCGGCGGGCTGGCTCGCACCGATACAGTTCAGAGCAATCCCCGGCATGCGACAAAAAGACTTCGTCTTACCGATACTACCCCAAAGCCAAGGTCAAACCCTGTTTACGCAAGCATTCCTATAGCTGCCACCTCTGACATCTCTAACCTTGGCAGTAAAAATACGTAGTATCACTTACTTCTTCCGAGTGAAGGATTGAGTTACACGCCATCTCATTGATGGGGGCGATTCACGACAAATAACCAACCGCATTTCATAAAAAATGACTGCCGTGCATGGGGGCTTGCACGGCGCGAGCCGCGTTCCTGGATCTGATCCGGACGCGGCTTTTCTTTTGCTTTCGCCAAAGCGCCGGCCAAGCCTGCGGTGAGGTTGAATCCATGGCGCGGCTTTTGCGCTTCGCGCGCCGCACTCATCACCTATGTTAATGCGGTCACCGCGTAATCACGTTCTCTTGACGGTGCCTTGGATCGAGGTGTCGGTCCTGCGCCGGAGCGCTCCATTGTCATCGTTTCGCCGCAGCCATCATCCTTGATCCGCCCTCGCTGATGCATCTCGAAGGATGGTGGAGGCGCAGATGCAGAATACCTTCCATATCGGCCAGCTGGTGCGGATTACCCATTCCTCCTCAGGGTATGCGGATCACCGGACGTATTGCATCGTTTGCCTTGTCGCCCACGAAGAGGGGGACCGGCTCTACCGCATCAAGAATACGATCGGCATCGAACGGCTGGTGAGGGCGGATGAGATCGAGCCTGCATCCCTGACGGCTGTGCCGTAAAGCCTGAACCGGTTGGCGCGCCCCTGCCCTGAAAGCAAGCGGGAGCATATTAGCCCATGGTATTGGTGACCCGCCCTTGCCGATGCCGAAGGGGCACGACAGAATACCTCCCATGAAGCTCACCAAGAGCATCCGGCGATAGACCGGCAAGAACAGCGCGGCCCCCAAGAACAGCCGCGTCAGAGGAAACGAGGCCAACCCGCACGCTCTTAAGCGTGCGGTGTCAGGGAGGAGACGTCGGTGACGGCGGCTGCGGACTCGCGCGAAGATACGTTCCCCAAACTGCTGGCGCGGAATGCACGCATTCGCCCCCGCCGCACCGCGTTCCGCCATAAGGATCTCGGCATCTGGCAATCCTGGACGTGGGAAGAAGTCCACGACATTGTCCGCGCCTATGCGGCAGGCCTGCAGGCACTCGGCCTTGAGCGCGGCAGCAAGATCGCCGTCATCGGCTACAACCGCCCCTATCTCTATTGGACCATCACGGCAGCCCAATGGCTCGGCGCGATCCCCATTCCCGTCTATGCGGATTCCGTGGCCGAGGAGATGGCCTATGTGCTCAGTCACGCCGAGGTGACGCACGCGGCGGTGCAAAATCAGGAGCAGGTCGACAAGCTCCTTTCCGTCTCCGACCAGCTTCTGAGGCTGGAGCATGTGCTCTACGACGAAGTGAAGGGCCTGCGCGACTACGACCACAGCCGCTTGCATTCCATCTCTTCCGTGATCGAGGAAGGACGCGCTCGGCTCACTGACGCGGGCGAGGCCGCGAAGATCGAGAGTGAGCTACAATCCGGCAAGGGCGCGGACCTTGCGATCATTCTCTATACCTCGGGCACCACCGGCCGCCCCAAGGGCGTGATGCTCACATCCGATGCGGTAATTGCGGCCGCTAGGATCGGTTGCGATTTCGACAATCTCAACGAGACCGACGAGATCATGGCGTATCTGCCCATCGCATGGGTGGGCGACCACATCTTCTCTTATGCACAAGCCTTCCTCGCCGGGCTTTGCGTAAACTGCCCGGAAAGCCCCGAGACGGTTGCCGAAGACCGCCGCGAGATCGGCGCCACTTATGTCTTCGCGCCGCCGCGCGTGTTCGAGAGCATTCTCACGCTCACTATGGTGCGCATCGAGGATGCGAGCGCGCTGAAGCGGCGCATGTTCCATTTTTTCATCAAGCACGCCAACAAGGTGGGCGAGAAGATCCTCAACAAGGAAAGCGGCGTCGGCGCATGGGACCGCCTGCTCTGGCAGATCGGCAACGTGCTGGTCTATGCGCCTTTACGCAACCGCTTCGGCATGACGCGCGTGAAGGTGGGTTACACGGCGGGCGAGGCTATCGGTCCCGAGATTTTCCGCTTCTACCGCTCCATCGGCGTGAACCTGAAGCAGCTCTACGGCCAGACGGAAGCAAGCGTCTACATCACCATGCAGCCGGACGGCGAGATCCGCGCCGACACGGTGGGCCGCCCTGCTCCCGAGGTGGAAATCCGCATCGCGGACAACGGCGAGGTGCTCTACCGCTCGCCGGGCGTGTTCATCGGCTACTACAAAGACGACGAGAAGACTGCCGAGACCAAGACGCCGGACGGCTTCGTGCATTCGGGCGACGCCGGTTTCTTCGATGCCAATGGGCACCTGAAGATCATCGACCGCGCCAAGGACGTGGGCAAGATGCGCGACGGCGCGCTCTTCCCGCCGAAATATGTCGAGAACAAACTGAAGTTCTATCCCAACATCAAGGAAGCGGTTTGCTTCGGCGACGGCAAGGATTACGTCTCGGCCTTCATCAATATCGACCTCGTGGCGGTAAGCAACTGGGCCGAGCGCAACGGTGTGACTTACGCTTCTTATCAGGAGCTTGCCGGACACCCGCGTGTCTACGAGATGATCGAGAAGCATGTGGATGAGGTGAACCGGTCCCTCGCCTCCGAACCGCGCATGGGCGGCGCGCAGATCAAGCGCTTCCTCATCCTGCACAAGGAACTCGACGCCGATGACGGCGAGCTGACCCGCACCCAGAAGGTACGGCGCGGCTTCATCGCCGAGCGCTATGCGCCGTTGATCGAAGCGCTCTACGACGGCTCGCCCGAAGCGGACATATCCACCGAGGTCACCTTTGAGGACGGCCGCAAGGGCGTGATTTCGGCGCGCGTGAAGATCAGGGACATGAAGCTCTATCCCGTCGAGAAGTCCACTCTCATCCCGGAGGCCGCCGAATGAGAGCGCCCGATCATCCCGTGCTGTCCAAGGGCGATGTGCTGCTCGCCGTCGAGAACGTCTCGCTGGGCTTCGGCGGCGTGAAGGCGCTGACCGACGTGTCCTTCGACATCCGCAAGAGCGAGATCCGCGCCATCATCGGCCCGAACGGCGCGGGCAAGACCTCGATGCTCAACTGCATCAACGGCTTCTATTATCCGACCGACGGCCGCATCACCTTCAAGGGCGTCAAGCGCCCGAAGATGAGGCCTTACGAAGCAGCGCGCGGCGGCATTGCCCGCACGTTCCAGAACGTCGCGCTCTTCAAGAGCATGTCGACACTCGACAACATCATGGCGGGACGCTCGATCAGAATGAATTCCAGCTTCTTCTGGCAGCTCTTCCGCCATGGCCCGGCCATGAAGGAAGAGGTGGAGCACCGGAAATTCGTGGAGGAGATCATCGACTTCCTCGAAATCCAGCATATCCGCAAAACCCCCGTGGGCCGCCTGCCCTATGGCCTGCAGAAGCGCGTGGAGCTGGGCCGCGCGCTCGCCATGGAGCCGGACCTACTGCTCCTCGACGAGCCGATGGCCGGCATGAACCTCGAGGAGAAGGAGGACATGTCCCGTTTCATCCTGGAGGTGAACCAGCAATACGGCACCACCATCGCCCTGATCGAACACGACATGGGCGTGGTGATGGACCTCTCCGACCGCGTGGTCGTGCTGGAATACGGCCGCAAGATCGCGGACGGCACGCCCGATGAGGTGAAACGCGACCAGCGCGTGATCGATGCCTATCTCGGCGTGGCGCATTGAGGGGCGGCTGATGGACATTCTTTATAAGGTTTTCATCGAACCCTTCCTCTTCATGGGCGAAGCGCCAGATCTACTGATCCAGACTCTGTGGGAGGGCCTCGTCTCCGGCGTTCTCTATGCGCTCATCGCGCTCGGCTTCGTGCTGATCTTCAAGGCCTCGGGCGTGTTCAACTTCGCGCAAGGCATCATGGTCGTGTTCGCGGCGCTGATCCTGGTCGGCCTCTACGAGAAAGGCGTTCCCGCCTTCTTGGCGCTGATCCTCGCGGCCCTTGCGATGCTCGTCCTCGCCGTCGTGGTGGAGCGCGTGGTGCTGCGCCCGCTCGTGAACCAGCCCGACATCATCCTCTTCATGGCCACCTTCGGCCTCACCTATCTTCTCATCGGCTTCGGCGAACTCATCTTCGGCGGCAGCCCGCGCGAGATGATCACGGAGGCACTCCTCCTGCCGCAAGGCACCACGGAGATCGAGGCGCTCGGCGGCTCCATCCGCCTGCAGCATCTCGACATCGCCGCCGCCATCATCGCCTCGATCATGATCGCCCTGCTCGCGGTGTTCTTCTCCAAGACCCGCATCGGACGCGCCTTACGCGCCGTGGCGGACAGCCACAAGGCGGCGCTTTCCGTCGGCATTTCACTCAACCAGATCTGGGTGATCGTGTGGTTCGCCGCGGGCCTTGTAGCTTTGGTCGCCGGCATCATGTGGGGCGCGCGTTCGGGCGTGTCGTTTTCTCTCCAGATCATCGCGCTCAAAGCCCTGCCCGTTCTCATCCTCGGCGGCTTCACCTCCATTCCGGGCGCGATCATCGGCGGCCTCATCATCGGCGTGGGCGAGAAGCTCGGCGAGTTCTACTGGGGCCCGCTCGTCGGCGGCGGTGTGGAGACCTGGCTTGCCTATGTGATCGCCCTCCTCTTCCTGCTCTACAGGCCGCAAGGTCTGTTCGGCGAGAAGATCATCGAACGGATTTAAGGGAGTTCTGACGTGCTTTACCGCGAAGCCGGTCAATTCAAGACGAACTACGTCAGCGACTCCGCGATCTTCCCGCTGCGTCAGGACAGGATCGGCATCGCCCTCATCATTCTCGCCGCCTATGCGCTGGCCTTCGTCGGCAACAGCTTCCTGCTGCAAGCCGTGATGATCCCCTTCCTGGTGTTCTCTCTCGCCTCCATCGGGCTCAATATCCTCACCGGTTATACGGGCCTGCTCTCGCTCGGCACCGGCGCGTTCATGGGCGTCGGGGCTTACGCCTGCTACAAGCTGATGACGGCCTTTCCGGGCGTGAACGTGATCGTCTGGATCTTCGTCTCCGGGTTTTTCTCCGCCGCCATCGGCGCGCTGTTCGGCCTGCCGTCGCTTCGCATCAAGGGCTTCTACCTCGCGGTGGCCACGCTTGCGGCGCAGTTCTTCCTGCAATGGTGCTTCATCCGCATCCCGTGGCTCGTGAACTACAACGTCTCCGGCGCGCTCGATGCGCCGTTGCGCACTCTCTTCGGTATTCCGATCATGGGGCCGAACGCCACGCCACAGACGCGCTATCTTCTGGTGCTCACCATCGTCATCGTGTTGACCTGGCTCGCCTCCAACCTCGTCCATGGCCGCATCGGGCGCATGTGGATCGCCATTCGTGACATGGACTTGGCTGCCGAACTCATGGGCATCCGTCCGCTCCAGACCAAGCTCCTCGCCTTTGCCGTCTCGTCCTATTATTGCGGCGTCGCAGGCGCGCTCATGGTCTTCTTCTGGTACGGCGGCGCGGAATACGATGTGTTCAATATCAACCAGTCCTTCTTCATCCTCTTCATGGTGATCATCGGCGGATTGGGCAGCCTCATCGGCTCGTTCTTCGGCGCGGCGCTCATCTTCATCCTGCCGATCGTGCTGGGCATCGTTCTGCCAGCCATGCTCTCGCCCTTCGGAATTTCGGTGGGCGCCGACACCATCGAGCACCTGCGCTTCATGATCGTGGGCGCGCTCATCATCTTTTTCCTGATCGTGGAACCGCACGGCCTCGCGCGGCTCTGGCAGATCGGCAAGCAGAAGCTCCTCGTCTGGCCGTTCCCCTACTGACGGCTGGCGTGAAAAGGAGACGGGAAGTTCAAAGAACCGGCTCCATGCCGGACAACAACGGGAGGAAACGCACAATGTCGTTTCGCAAGCTGAGCCTGAAACTGGTCGCCGCGACCCTTCTCACTGGCACCGCGCTGCCTGCCTTCGCGCAGGATTCGATCTACGTCCCCCTCTTCACCTACCGCACCGGCCCCTTCGCGGGCTCCGGCACCTTCATCGCCGACGGCATGCATGATTATCTGCGCATGCTGAACGAGCGCGACGGCGGCATCGGCGGCGTCAAGCTCGTCATCGAGGAATGCGAGACCGGCTACGACACCAAGAAAGGCGTCGAATGCTATGAGGCGGTGAAGGGCAAGAGCCCGGTCGTGGTCAATCCGTGGTCGACCGGCATCACCCTGCCGCTGATCCCGCGCGCCTCCGTCGACAAGATCCCGGTCCTCTCCATGGCCTACGGCCTCTCCGCCTCGGCGCGCGGCGACGTCTTCCCCTGGGTGTTCAACCCGCCGGCCACCTATTGGGACGGCATGTCGATGATCATCAAGTACATCGGCGAGAAGGAAGGCGGCCTCGATAAGCTGAAGGGCAAGAAGATCGGCTTCATCCACCTCGACGCCGCCTTCGGCAAGGAACCGATCCCGCTGCTGCAGGAAATGGCGAAGGATATCGGCTTCGAGGTGGCGCTCTATCCCGTCGCAGCGCAGGACATGCAGAACCAGTCCTCGCAATGGCTTTCGGCCCGGCGCGACAAGCCCGACTACATGATCATGTGGGGCTGGGGCACCATGAACGGCGCGGCCGTGAAGGAAGCGGTGCGCTCCGGCTATCCCATGGACAAGTTCTATTCCGTGTGGTGGCCGAGCGAGGATGACGCGCGCTCCGGCGGCGCAGGCGCCAAGGGCTTCAAGACACTCAACTGGCACGCGGTGGGTGCGAACTTCCCCGCGATCCAGGACATCCAGAAGCACGTAGTGGATAAGGGCCTCTCCAAGGCCGCCAAGGACAAGGTGGGTGAGGTTCTCTACAACCGTGGCGTCTACAACTCGCTGCTGATCGCCGAGGGTATCGCCCAGGCGCAGAAGATCACGGGTAAGAAGGCCGTGACCGGTGAGGACGTGCGCCGCGGCCTCGAGAACATCAAGCTCGATGCGGCCCGCCTGAAGGAGCTCGGGCTCGAAGGCTTCACCGACCAGCTCGTGCTTTCCTGCAACGATCACAACGGCCACCGCGCCGCCTTCATGCAGGAATGGGACGGCACGAAGTGGGTGAAGATCTCGAACCCGATCGAGCCGATGACCGACCGCGTGAAGACGCAGCTCGATGCCGCTGCGAAGGACTATGCCGAGAAGAACGCCGGCTGGCCCAAGCGCTCGGAAGCCTGCGACAAGGCGAGCTGAGAGCGCTTTGACAGACAGCATGCGGGAGAAATCCCGCATGCTTCCTTTCTTAAGGGGATAGCCCGAAGGGATCGTTCATGAGCAGCGCCGTCCAGATGCAGCCCGCATCCGCTGAAACCGTTCTGACCGTCAACAATATCGAGGTGGTTTATGACCACGTGATCCTCGTGTTGAAGGGCGTGTCGCTCACCGTACCGAAGGGCGGCATCGTGGCGCTTCTCGGCGCGAACGGCGCGGGCAAGACGACGACCCTGAAGGCCGTCTCCAACCTGCTCCATGCGGAGCGCGGCGAAGTGACGAAGGGCTCCATCGAATTCAACGGCGAGCGTGTCGACAAGCTGTCTCCCAACGAACTGGTGAGACGCGGCTGCATCCAGGTGTTGGAAGGCCGCCATTGCTTCGGCCACCTCACCATCGAAGAGAACCTGCTCACCGGCGCCTTCACGCGCAAGGACGGCAACGCCGCTATCAAGCACGATCTGGAGGCGATCTACGAATATTTCCCGCGACTGAAGCAGCGGCGCACCTCCATGGCGGGCTATACCTCCGGCGGCGAGCAGCAGATGTGCGCCATCGGGCGCGCCATGATGTCGAAACCTTCCATGATCCTCCTCGACGAGCCGTCCATGGGCCTGGCACCGCAGATCGTGGAAGAGATCTTCGAGATCGTGCGCATTCTCAATTCATCCGAGGGCGTGTCCTTCCTGCTCGCGGAGCAGAACACCAACATGGCGCTCAAATACGCCACCTACGGCTACATTCTCGAAACCGGTCGCGTGGTGATGGACGGCCCCGCACAGGCGCTGCGCGAGAACGAAGACGTGAAGGAATTCTACCTCGGCGTCTCGGAAGGTGACCGCAAGTCGTTCCGTGCCGTGAAAAGCTACAAGCGCCGCAAGCGCTGGCTGGCTTGATTGATCATTGAGAGACGAGACTGCCTTGACCGATACATTCGATGCTCTTGAAACCCGTGCGCCGTCAGATCGCGAACGCGATCTCTTCATCCGGCTGCCCGAGATCCTGAGACGCGCCTCAGCCGCTCCGGCCTATGCGGAGCGGTTGAGGGGCTTCGATCCGGCGAGCATCACCAGCCGTGAAGCGCTGGCCGCCCTTCCCGTGCTGCGCAAGAGCGAACTCTCGACACTGCAGAAAAGCGCCCTGCCCTTCGGCGGCTTCGTCAGCAACGCCCCGGGCTCGTTCGGACGTCTCTTCACGTCGCCAGGACCTATTTTCGAGGCGGAACCGGCCGAGAGCGATCCATGGCGCGCGGCGCGCGGCCTCTTCGCCGCGGGCTTTCGACAGGGAGATGTTGTCCTCAACACCTTCAGCTACCACTTGACGCCGGGCGGCTTCATCATGGATTCCGGTGCGCGCGCCCTGGGCTGTGCCGTCATTCCTGCAGGGCCCGGCAATACCGAGCAGCAATTCGAACTGATCGAAGCCTATCGCCCGAGAGCCTATTGCGGCACGCCGGATTTCCTGAAGATTCTGCTCGACGGCGCGGCGGCAGCCGGGCGCGATATATCTTCCATCAAGCGTGCGCTCGTTTCGGGTGCGGCCTTTCCGAAATCCCTGCAGGAAGAATTCACGACCAAAGGCATCGATGCGTACCAAGCCTATGCCACCGCCGATCTCGGCTTCATCGCTTACGAGACCTCGGCGCGCGAGGGGCTCGTGGTCAATGAAGAGATCATCGTGGAAATCGTGCGTCCCGGTACGGGCGATCCGGTTGCGGAGGGCGAGGTCGGCGAGATCGTGGTCACCACTCTGGACCCGCGCCACCCCTTCATCCGCCTCGCTCTCGGCGATCTCACAGCCGCGATGCCCGGGTTGAGCCCCTGCGGCCGCACCAACATGCGCATCAAGGGCTGGATGGGCCGGGCCGACCAATCCACCAAGGTGAAAGGCATGTTCGTGCGCCCGGAACAGGTGGCGGAAATCGGCCGCCGCCATCCGGAGCTGGGGCGCCTTCGCCTGCGCGTCGAGCGGGACAACGAGGCCGATGCTATGACGCTTCTCGCCGAATGCGCGCAAGTATCGGGCGATCTTGCCGGCGCCGTCGCGGCCACGCTTCTGGCCGTCACGAAGCTCAAAGGCACCGTCTCGATCGTCGCACCGGGAACCTTGCCTAATGACGGCAAAGTCATTGCGGATGAGCGCAGCTATAGTTGATCAGGAAACGGGCCAGCTTGGATTTTATTGGAAATCCAAGGGGTTCGAAGGATAGCGGAAAAGAAAAAGAGCACCCGAAGGGTGCTCTGAGGTGTCCGGCCGTAGGGGCAAAAAGGACCGGAGATGCCTATAAACGCTCGTTAAACGAATAGGTTCCGAGCTTTTTTGAAAAATCTTTGAACCTCAAGCTGTGCCCTATTCAGGTCACGTTTGAACGGTTTAGGTCTAAACCTCCCGTGGGGGCAAACCCGGGCCGAGGCCGCGATCAGGTTCGCACGAACGAGCCGGTCGCGGCCAACCTCTAAATCTCTGCTTTAGCTGAGCATGCAAAAAGGCCCGGGATTTCTCCCGGGCCCAAGTCCAACAGGGAGGACGCAACGCTTAGTAAGTACCGAACTTGAAGTTCAACTTGGCACGCGCGACAAAGAAGTCGTTGTCATTATTACCCAGATCAGGGGCGAAGACGCCGACTGGGCCCCCTGCGACAGGGGTAAACGTCCCGACGAAACCGTCGCCGTTGTTGTTGTCTTCGTCGAAGCTGAGCCACAGACCTTCAAGGCCGAAGGTGACCGCTGAAGACCCGAACATGTTCACAGGCAACGCCCACTCAACACCACCGCCGAGAGCCCAACCGGTATTGTCGTCCGAATACGCAAGACCACCGGTGGCGTAGATAAGCACGCGATCGAACGCAACACCGGCACGGACGCGAACCGTACCAAACCAGTCCGACAAGTCGTTATTGAACTCGCCGGGCACGAAGGTGCCAGGAAGCGCAGCAGGCACAAACCGGACATTGACGTTCTGGTCGGTGTCGGCCCATTGGATGTCGGTTTCAACGCCGATGACGAACGACCCCATCTGGTAGTTGTAACCGATCTGGCCGCCGCCGACGAAACCTCCGTCGTTGTTGTTGTCGAAGAACAACGTGCCGGGAACAGCGCCGCCGAGGATAACGCTTTCACTATTGTCGTCCCGCCAGCCCCAGCCTGCGTTCACACCGGCATAGAACCCGGTCCAGGTGAAGATGGGAGGAGCCGCAACGATCGGAGGAGGAGCAGCACGCGGAAGGTCCGCGGCTGAAGCGTTGGCTGCAAGCAACGTAACTCCTGCAGCTCCCGCAAGAAGACTCAATACAGACTTTCTCATAACCGTAACCCCTGATTGTGAGATCCACGGTTGAAACTTCGCTCTTTCGACAAGAAAAAGCTATTGCAAACGAGCAACACGCACCTTTAAGCAGCCACATTGCCAAGTACCAAAAGTATTACTACTTTTGTATATTCAAGCGATTATAAGCATATATTCAAATAATGAAACTTTTTGCAATAGATTAATTTGACTTTACCTTTTTTACATGCCGTAATGACCCTGTTTTCGGGTACCAACCGAAGGCGAGGAGACAACTATCCACCCTGCCCTCCTGGGCAGGGTTTTTTCTGGCCTGATGAGATGGCCCCCACCTTCTGCCGCGCCTATAGATCCCCGAGGCTCAGCTGCGCCTGATTGCTTGACGTGTGAGGCCGGCGTTTCTGCGAAGAAGTATCTCTCCTCCGGACGGAGGGCTTGCGGTTAGCTGTGGTTTTCATGCGCGCCTTGGCCTTGTCTCGCGCTATCGCCTCAGGCGAATTAGGGTCGTCATCCAACCATTTTCCGCGCTTGATGACTTCGTTGACGCGCCCCTGATTGACCCCAAGCTCGAAGGCGATTTCCTGCTGGGTCATGTCCGTCGTCGCGTGCAGATCGAGAATGTGCCGGGCGAGTTCGGGCGTCATCTTGCGTCCCGTAATGCGGCGCGCAGGCGCCACGGAGCGCTTGTCCTTGTCCCTTTCGCGTAGCTTCTGCAGGATCGCGAGGGCCATCTGCATGCCCTGCTCGCGGAGGGCGTCCTCGAATTCCTTGAGCGTCGTCACCGCAGGCCTGCTCCCGGAAATGGTTGTTCGGGCCATCAAGTCTCACGGAATCCAACGGTTAAGCTGGTGGTTTGTTTCAACCCGCGGGGTTCAATCGTCGTCGCTGGCACAGGGCCAGGTCTTGGGGACCGTTATCCCTGAAGGCAGCTTGGTTTGGGCGTCGCCGCAGGCCATGTCGACCTGAGTCTGCGTCAACCCCTTCGCGCCCGACAGATCCGCACCGCTGAATTGAGTAAGGTAGAGGTAGGCACCCTCCATGTTCACATCCCGAAGCATCGCTCCGCTCAGTTGGGCGCGGGAGAGGTTGGAATGGTTGAAGTCGACGCCCGTGAGCGCCGTTTGCTGAAAGACGACGCGCGCCAGCTCGGCTTTCGCCATGTTGGCACGCTCCAGGTTCGCGCCGCTGAAATCCGACCGGTTCAATTCCGCCTTCTGGAAATCGGCTCCTGTTGCCCGGGACTTTGCGAAGTTCGAGCGGTTCATGTCAGCGGATGCGAAATTCGCCTCGGCCAAAATCGCTTCGGCAAAGTTCGCCCGCCATCCGAGCGCCTTGGTAAAATTCGCCTTCGACAGATCGGCCTTCTCGAAACGCGTGCGGCTGATCTCGGTCTCGCTGAGATTGGCGCCTACCAACTTCGACCCGCCGAAATCGCTTAAGGTCAGAAGCGACCGGTGAAAGTTCGTGCCTGAGAGGTCCTCGCCGGTCAGCATGATCCGCGCCTTGGAACAGCCCGCCCAATCGACCCTCGGCCCTGGCGCATCCTGGCACTTCGCTTCGGCCGCACTGCCGAAGACCATCACGGCCAGCCACGCTCCGGCCAGAAGGCCGCATCCTTTGCCGAGCATTCCGGCGCTCATCTTCAGGCGATTGGGGCTCATGAACTCCTCTATGCTTTGCAAGGGCATTGGGCTTCCTCATGAAGGTAGGTCTCGACGTCCCCTGGAGGAGCCCCGCCCTAGGAATTTTCAGGCCGCCCAGACTCGACTTCACGCTTTTATGGCCTAGCTTTAGCGACAAGAACGGAGAGTGATGCCATGCATCGGACAGCAATCGTTTCCCTTATCGGCCTGTCATGTTTGGCTTTGGCCGGATGTGCGATCTCGGCCGCTCCCGAAGGCGTGCTTCCGCGCACCGATGTCCCCCCGCCGCCCTCAGTCTCCAGCAACTCACGGGACCGCGCCACCACCGCGTCCACAAGTGTGCAACCGCAGCGCCGTAGCCTCACGGTGCCCGATCGACTGGTCACACCTCGCCCCGCCGCGCAGCCTTGACTACCGCCGCGCTTGTGCCCGGCGCGCCCAGCTCAAGGTCCCCGACTGGGGGCCTTTTTCGTGTCCCACCCTGCGGCCCAGCCTCACCGGACTGCGCGAAGCGGGGTGTCGCATTTGCACTCTGCGATGATACGTATATGACGTTGCGGAATAACATGGGGAAATAAGCTTCATGGCGTGGCTCAACTCACTGACCTGGATCGATGGCATTGCTTGGCTGGCAGCCGCTCTTTCCATCACCGGCAGCGCAATGCGCACGATCATTCCGCTGCGCTGCGTCGGCATCGCGACGAATGCCGTTTCGCTCACCTATGCCGTGATCATGCGGCTTTATCCCAGCATCACGGTCAACCTGATCCTTCTGCCCCTCAACGCGGTGCGGCTCTACCAGATGATCCGCCTGATCCGGCAGGTGAAACAGGCCTCGAAGAGTGACCTATCGATGGAATGGCTTAAGCCCTTCATGACACGCCGTAATGTGAAGGCCGGCGAAATTCTGTTCGCCCGAGGCGATACCGCCAACTGCATGTTCTACACTCTCTCCGGCCGCTATCATTTGAAAGAACTCGATATCGAGCTGCTGCAGGGACAGGTCGTCGGCGAAATGGGCTTCATGTCTCCGGACAACAAGCGGACTCAAACCCTGGAATGTTTGGAGGACGGAGAGGTGCTGAACATCTCCTACGACGAGGTGCGCCAGCTCTATTTCCAGAACCCGCAATTCGGCTTCTACTTCCTGCGGCTTACCAGCGAGCGCCTGTTCAAGAACATGCAGAGGATGGAAGCGGAGATCGAAACGCTGCGGGCCGACAAGCCCACCGTCCAGAAGGCCATATCAGCCTAGAAAACCTCTAAACAAGAACAGTTTAGAATTTATCTAAGTTATTGATATAACTTGTTTTTTATTTGACCCCAGTCCTGGATCGTGGTTCTTGCGGCACAGTTTCGGCGCGATATGACGCCCCTGAATCCGTGGAGAACCAAAAATGGCAAATGTGAAATTCATGCGCGGCTTCCTGGCCGGTGCCGTCGCTCTCGGCACTCTTGCGGGTACGGCGGCCTCCGCCCAGGAACTCAACATCTACACTACCCGCGAGCCGGGCCTCATCAAGCCGGTTCTCGACGAGTTCACCAAAGAGACCGGCATCAAGGTCAACACGATCTTCATCAATAACGGCCTCGAGGAGCGCGTGCGCACCGAGGGCGCGAACAGCCCTGCGGACATCATCCTCACCGTCGATATCGGCCGCCTTCAGGCCGCCAAGGATTACGGCGTGACTCAAGCCGTGAAGTCCGAGGCGCTTGAGAAGGTGATTCCCGCCGCCTATCGCGACCCGGAAGGTCACTGGTTCGGAATCGCCCTGCGCGGCCGCGTGGTCTACGCCTCCAAGGAGCGCGTGAAGCAGACGGCCATCACCTATGAAGAGCTCGCCGATCCCAAGTGGAAGGGCAAGGTCTGCATTCGTTCCGGCCAGCATCTCTACAATGTCAGCCTCATCGCAGCCGCCATCGCCCATATGGGCGAAGCCAAGGCCGAGGAATGGCTGAAGGGCGTGAAGGCCAACCTCGCCAAGAAGCCCTCGGGCGGCGACCGCGAGCAGGCCAAGGACATCCTCGCCGGCGTCTGCGACATCGCTGTCGGCAACACCTACTACGTTTCGCTCATGCTGAACGGCAAGGACGAAGAGCAGAAGAAGTGGGGTGAGGCCATCAACGTGATCCTCCCGACCTTCCAGGGCGGCGGCACGCATGTGAACGTCTCCGGCCTCGCGCTCGCCAAGAACGCTCCGAACAAGGCGAACGCCGTGAAGTTCATGGAGTTCATGGTCTCCGACGACTCGCAGCACATCCATGCCGAAGCCAACTCCGAATACCCGATCAAGGCAGGCATCAAGGTTCACCCGACCATCGCCTCCTTCGGCGAGCTGAAGGCGGACAACGTGTCGATCGCCGAGATCGCCAAGCTGCGCAAGAAGGCCAGTGAACTGGTCGACAAGGTCGGCTTCGACCAGTAAAGCGATGCGCAGCGCCTTAAAGCTGCACTTCAAAGGAGGCGCTGCCGGCAACGGCAGCGCCGTTTTACATTGAGAGCAACCGCAGAAGCACAATCCCTATTCCGTACCGCCCTGAGACAGTCGGGGAAGCGCATTCCCTGGTGGCTATCCGCCGCCGTGGCTGCGGCGGGGCTGCTCGTGCTTTTGCCCATCGCGGCACTGATCGGGATCGCGGCCGAGGGCGACGCGGAGATCTGGCCCCACCTCATCCGCAACGTCCTGCCGTCGAGCATCGTCGACACGCTGGCGCTTCTTGCCGGCATCGCGGTGGTTGCGGGCTCCATGGGCATCACCTCCGCCTGGCTCGTGACCGCGCATCGCTTCCCCGGCCGCAGCATTCTCGTGTGGCTTCTGCCCCTGCCGCTCGCCGTGCCGACCTACATCACGGCCTATATCTACGTGGAGCTGTTCGATTCCGCGGGCCTCGTGCAGATGGCTCTGCGCAATGCCATGGGCTGGACGTCGCGCGGCGATTACTGGTTCCCTGAAATCCGTTCGCTCTATGGCTGCATCCTCGTGATGTCCGCCGTCCTCTACCCTTATGTGTACATCGTCTCGCGCGCGATGTTCCTGACGCAAAGCGCCAGCATGCTGGAGGTCGCGCGCGTTCTCGGCGCAAGCCGCCTGAAGCTCTTTCGCGTCATCGCCCTCCCCCTCGCCCGCCCTGCCCTGGCTGTCGGCCTGTCGCTCGCCATGCTCGAAGCGCTGAACGACATCGGGGCAAGCGAATATCTCGGCGTGCGTACGCTCACCGTCGCCGTCTACAACACATGGCTCAACCGGGGCAGCCTTCCCGGCGCCGCGCAGATCGCCTGCGTGATGCTCGCGTTCGTCGTCGCGCTGATACTCATCGAGCGCTACGGCCGTAAGGACAAGCGCTACGCGACCTCGGCCAAGCGCTCGCGCGTCGTGCATCCGGCTCCGCTGTTTGGCGGGCGTGCATGGCTCGCGACGGTGCTATGCGCCATCCCGGTTTTCCTCGGCTTCGTTTTGCCTGTCGCCTTCCTGTTGCGCGAGATCCTGCGCGGGAGCCTTATTGCACAGTTCGACTCCGAGTTTCTCGATCATCTCCTGATCACGCTGGGCCTGTCGGTCACGGCGACCATCGCGGTTCTTGCGCTCGCCACCTTGCTCGTCTCCGTTGCGCGCATCGCCAAGTCGCCGCTGGCGAGAAGCACTCTGTTCGTAGCAGGCTTAGGGTATGCGGTTCCCGGCACGGTGCTCGCGCTCGGCCTCATGACGCCGCTGGTCAAAATCGACGAAGTAATCGGCACGATCTGGCGCCACCTCACCGGGGAGCGCCTTGGCCTGCTTCTCATGGGCACGTCTTTCGCCATCATCATCGCCTACGTCCTGCGCTTCCTGTCGATTGCGACCGGCTCGCTCTCTGCAGGCCTCGACCGCGTTTCGCCGAGCCTTGAGGATGCGGCGCGCACTTTGGGCTCGTCGCGCAAGGAAATGGCTTGGCGCATTCAAATCCCGCTCATGCGTCCGGCAATGGCGAGCGCCGCCTTGCTGATCTTCGTGGATTGCATCAAGGAATTGCCCGCGACCCTGCTGCTGCGCCCTCTCAACACGGAAACGCTCGCCACGCAGGTCTATACCTACGCCTCACGCGGACGCTTCGAGGACGGCTCCCTCGCCGCGCTCGTCATCGTGCTGATCGGCCTTCTGCCCGTCATCCAACTGGTGCGCAGCGCGGAGGCTCGTCAGAAGAGGCCGGAGAGTCCGGACTCACCCTCGAGCAACCCGAGCTCGTGACCGGCATTTCATTTGCCCCTCACGCCGCCCATTCCGCCAGCACGACTTCGCTGGTAATCGTCTCGACCTGATAGCTGAAGCGCTTGGTATAGAGCGTCAGGAGCGTATCGTGACCCTCGTCGGATGAGCTGCAAACACCGTCGGTGACGATCACGACGCGCAAGCCCAGATCGACCGCACCGAGCACGGTGGCAAGAACGCACATGTCGGTCTCCGAGCCTGTGATGAGGAGTGTGTCTATCCCGCGCTCGCTGACGAGATCGCGCAGCTTGTGACCGGCGAATGCTGAGTAAACCGGCTTGTCCAGCACGATCGCAGGCGGAACGAGCCGTTGCAGCGGCGGCATCAGTTCCAGAAGGCGCGGATCGAGATGCTCGCGGGTCACTTCACGCCAGCGCTCGTAATAGCCGCGCCATGTGCCGGGCATGTCCTCGGGCCGGTGCGGGGGAATGAAACGCGTGAAGACCGTACGGTCAGGCGCTTGTTCGGCAATCTGCGCGACCGTTGGCAGCACGCGCTCCATCCACGGGGTCGGCCACGGCCCGTCGGGTGAAAAGAGCCGCTGCATGTCGATGCACAGGTGAAGCGTGTTGGGGCCTAGGGGCGTCATAGTCAGGCAAACGGACCGGCCCCGCCCCGGTTCCCTCCAAAAACAAACAGGCCCCGGAGAGCACCCGAGGCCTGCGGTGCGGAATATCCGAAGCGCGTTAAGCAGCGTTCGATTGCTTGCCGTTCAGCTCAACCTTGAAGTCGGCTTCCGTCTTCGCCTTGATCTCGTCGAGCGTGACGCCATCGGCCAGCTCGATCAGGGTCATGCCGTTGCCGCCCTTCTTGTCGATGGAGAAGACGCCGAGATCGGTGATCACGATGTCGACCACGCCCGTGCCGGTCAGCGGCAGGGTGCAGGCCTTCAGGAGCTTCGCCTCTTCCGAGCCGTCCTTGGCCTTCGCCACATGCTCCATGACCACGACCACGCGCTTCACGCCAGCCACCAGGTCCATGGCGCCGCCCATGCCCTTCACCATCTTGCCGGGGATCATCCAGTTGGCGAGATCGCCGTTCTGGGCCACCTGCATAGCGCCGAGGATCGACAGGTCGATATGGCCGCCACGGATCATGCCGAAGGAATCCGCGGACGAGAAATAGCTCGTGGTCGGCAGCTCGGTGATCGTCTGCTTGCCGGCGTTGATGAGGTCGGCATCCTCCTCGCCCTCGAAGGGGAAAGGTCCCATGCCGAGCATGCCGTTCTCCGACTGCAACTGCACATGCATGCCGGAGGGAATGTAGTTCGACACGAGCGTCGGAATGCCGATGCCGAGGTTCACGTAATAACCGTCGCGCAGCTCCTTGGCGGCGCGGGCCGCCATCTGTTCACGGGTCCATGCCATCAGACTGTCTCCTCGCGCTTGCGGGTGGTGCGCTGCTCGATGTGTTTGACCGGGTTCGGAACATGCACCATGCGCTTCACGAAAATGCCGGGCGTATGGATGCAATCCGGGTCGATCTCGCCGGCGGGCACCAGATTTTCCACCTCGGCAATCGTCATGCGCGAGGCGCTTGCCATCATCGGGTTAAAGTTGCGGGCGGTCTTGCGGTAGACGAGGTTGCCCTCCGTGTCGCCCTTCCAGGCATGAACCACGGAGATGTCGGCGAAGAGGCCGGTTTCCATGACGTATTTCTCGCCATTGAATTCGCGCACTTCCTTGCCCTCGGCAATCAGCGTGCCGACGCCGGTCTTGGTGTAGAAGGCCGGAATGCCCGCGCCGCCCGCGCGAATGCGCTCGGCGAGCGTGCCTTGAGGATTGAATTCGAGTTCCAGCTCGCCGGAGAGGTATTGCTGGGCGAAGAGCTTGTTCTCACCCACATACGACGAGATCATCTTGCGGATCTGGCGGGTCTCCAGGAGGCGGCCCAAACCGACGCCGTCGACGCCTGCGTTGTTGGAGATGAAGGTGAGATCCTTCGCTCCCGAATCACGGATCGCCTCGATCAGCGTCTCCGGAATGCCGCACAGGCCGAAGCCTCCGGCCATGATCGTCATCCCGTCCTTCACGACGCCGGCCAGCGCGGACCGCGCGTCGCTGTAAACCTTATTCATCAACGATTCCTCCTAGGGCTCCACCCGCCCTTCAAGGCCTTGAAATGTAATCGGGTCGCACCCTGCAACTTGGCCTCAATTTAGACAATCCCTTCCTATGGATATATGGGAACAAATGATAATTCGGCCCCGCCAACCCACAGAGTGTTGACCATCCGTCACTTGCGAGGTGGGGCACAAGGTTTAAACACTTAAGCTCATGTCCCGCCGCGTCGCCTTTTTCATCGCGTTGATTGCGCTTGCCGTTCTTGGAGCGGCCGCAGCTCCCTGGACCCTCAGGGAGAACGGCCTGTCGTCTGCCCTCTCCGACCACATGAAGGAGCGCTACGGCCTGGACCTGACGGTCGAGGGCCGCTCCACCTTTGCCGTGCTGCCGATCCCACGGGTCAAGTTCGAGAACGTCAGCCTCCGCTTCCCGGAACAGGCCCTCAAGGCCGAGGGCGGGACGCTGCGCGGCGAGATCAGGGTTCTTCCCCTTCTGTTCGGAAGGGTCGAGCTGTCGGATTTCGACCTGAGCGACAGCAAGATCACGGCCTCCGCCCAGGCCCTTCAGAACGTGAAATGGGACGAGGTGTTCAAGAGCCGCTCCAGCGCTCTTCATGCCCGTCGCCTGATCCTCAACCGCACCGCCATCCACTGGACCGACCTGAAGGATTCGGATCTGGACGTTTCGGAGTTCGTCATTCGCTGGGTCGGCGAAAAAGAGCCGCTGATGGCCTATGGAAACGTTCTCTGGCGGGGTGAGCGGGTCGCGGTCGAAGAAGCCTCCATCCATCCTGACCGGATCACCGCCGGCCGCATCAGCCCTATCGAGCTGAGCGTCGCTGCTCCCACGATGCGCCTGAGCCTCCAGGGCGAGGCGCAGCTGGGCGCCAATCCCGGCCTCACCGGCCACGGCTCCATCGAAACCGTTTCCATGCGGGATTTCGCCCGCTGGAGCGGTGTGAAGCTGCCGTTCGGCCCCCTGGTTCAGGCCTTCTCGGTCAAGGGCGACTTCTCCATGGACCGCCGCCGCCTGTCCTGGCCCTCCGTCGCCGTCAAGCTGGGCGACGACAAGCTGGAGGGCACGATGGCGGTTCGCTTCGACACGGAGCGGCCTGTGATCTCGGGCACGCTCGCGGCGGACGACCTGAACCTCGCGGATCTCTTTGCGCCTTTCGGCCATGCCCGCACCTCGTCCGGGGCGTGGAGCGAGGATGCGCTCGATCTGGCCCATGTGACGGGCAGCGATCTCGACCTGCGCCTCTCTGCGGCTTCTGCGCGTCTGGGCAAGCTGCGCGTCGAGGATATGGCAGCCAGCGTCCTCGTGCGCCCAGGCGAGATCGAAGCCTCCATCGGCCGTGCCGATTTTCATGACGGCAGCCTTAAGGGCCGCCTGTCGCTCATCTCCGTCAATGGCGAGACCGAGTTCAAAAGCCAGGGCACCTTCAGCAACGTCGAGATCGCGCCTTTCCTGAGCAGCATGGGAGAGCCGCGCTGGATCACGGGCCGCGCGCAGGGACAATTCACTTTCGAGGGCAAGGGGCGCAATCCTGTCGAAGTGGTGCAGAAGGCGCATGGCCGCAGCTCGGTCACTGTCCGCAAGGGCGAGCTCGTCGGCATTGCCCTTGACGATGCGCTGAAGCGTGTCGAGAAACATCCGCTTCTCGCCAGCCTCAACTGGAAGGGCGGACGCACGCCGTTCCAGGAAGCCCAGGCGCAGATCGCCGTTCAGGACGGCATCGGCGAAGTGACGGAAGGAAGGCTCACGTCCGAGGATGTGACGGCCGAGATGAAGGGTCAGGTGCTCATGGTGGAGCGCACGCTCAGCCTGAAGGCGGAGATCTCCTCGGCCTCCTCATCCGTCCCCGCCATCGCTTTCGACATCAATGGCGGCTGGGACAATGTGAGCGTCGCCCCGAAGGCTCGCTCCCTGATCGAGCGGTCAGGAGCGGCAAAGCCCCTCCTGCCCTCAAGCCGCGTGCCCCCGGACGAGCCCAGGCCGCAGGCAACCGCTCAGTGAGCGTTTCGCTTCGAGCGCATCACCGAGCGCTTACTGATCAACGTTGCTGAAATCACGCCGAGCGTCACGAGGCCGATCAGAATGGTGGAGGCCGCGTTGATCTCCGGCGACAGGCCCAGGCGAACCTGGCTGTAGATCTTGATCGGCAGCGTCGTCGCGCCCGGCCCCGTGTTGAAGCTCGCAATCACGAGATCGTCGAGCGACAAGGTGAAGGCCAACAGGAATCCCGCCACGATGGACGGCGCGATCAGCGGCAGCGTCACGGCGAAGAACGTGCGCAAAGGCGGCGCGCCGAGATCCATCGCCGCCTCTTCCAGCGAGCGATCAAAGGTCATGAGACGCGACTGCACCACCACGGTGACGAAACACATGGTGAGCGTGGTATGCGCGAGCGTGACCGTCCAGAAGCCGCGATCGAGATCGATGGCGACGAAGAACAGCAGCAGCGACAGACCGGTGATCACCTCAGGCATCACCATGGGCGCATAGATCATGCCGGTGAAGAGCGTACGCCCCGTGAAGCGCCCGTATCGCGTGAGCGCAAGCGCCGCGAGGGTTCCGAGCACCGTTGCCATGCTGGCCGATAGCAACGCGATGCGCAGCGTCACCCAGGCCGCCTCCATGAGCGCCTGGTTGCGGAAGAGCGCGCCGTACCATTGCGTCGAGAAGCCGCCCCAGACTGTCACGAGCCTTGATGCGTTGAAGGAATAGACGACGAGCAGCAGGATCGGCAGGTAGAGGAACGCGAAGCCCAGAACCAGCGACGTGACATTGAAAACGCTGAGACGCCTCGTCATGGCCGCGTCTCCAGACGGCGTGCCTCCACATCGCGATAGACCACGATGGGCAGGACGAGAATGATGAGCAGCAGGATGGCGACGGCGGAAGCCAGCGGCCAGTCGCGGTTCGAGAAGAACTCGCTCCAGAGCTGACGCCCGATCATGAGCGTTTCCGATCCGCCGAGCAGATCCGGGATCACGAACTCGCCCACCGCCGGAATAAAGCAGAGGAGCGAGCCTGCGATGATGCCGGGCATGGCAAGCGGCACCGTGATCGTCCAGAACGAGCGCCACGGCGTCGAGCCGAGATCGAGCGCCGCTTCCAGAAGCGTGTCGTCCATCTTCTCGAGCGTCGCGTAGAGCGGCAGCACCATGAAGGGCAGATAGGCATAGACGATGCCGATATAGACCGCCCATTCCGTGTTGAGGATCTCGATAGGTTCTGAAATGAGGCCGACACCCATGAGCGCCTGCGTGAGCAGACCTTCAGGCTTCAGGATCGCGATCCACGCATAGATGCGGATGAGGAAGCTCGTCCAGAACGGCAGGATGACGAGCGCCACCAGCAGGGAGCGGTGCCGCTCCGGCGCGCGCGCCATGCCATAGGCGATGGGGAACCCGACGAGCAGCAGAAGCAAGGTCGAGATCGCCGCGATCCGTACGGATGAGAGAGTGGCGCGGAAATAGAGATCGTCCTGCGTCAGCAGCTCGAAATTCTCCAGATCGAGCGCGCTGAAGAAGCCCGCGATGTCGCTCCACTCGAAAACTGGTTTGTACGGCGGCTGCGCGACGGCGGGATCGGACAGGCTGATCTTGAGCACAATCAGGAACGGCACGAGGAAGAACACGCCGAGCCAGAGATACGGCACGGCGGGCACCAGCCCAGCGCTCAGCCTCTTCGTGAAGGAACGCTCTTTCATGGCTATTCCGCCAGGATCACCGCCGCACCCGGCGCGAAGGTGATGTAGACCTGCTCGTCCCAATCGATGGGATTGTCCACGAAACGGGACACGTTGGCGCGCGTCACCCTCAGGATTTCACCCGTTGCGAGCTTGACCCTGTAAACGGTCCAGTCGCCAAGATAGCCGATGTCCCACACCTCGCCGGTGAGCACGTTCACGGCCTCGGGGCCCGGCTTCTCACGCTGGATCGTCATTTTCTCAGGCCGCACCGCGATGGCGACGGCCTGGCCGGAATGCAGCACCTCATCCGGATCGTCGATGGTGAGCGGCACTTCGGCAGAAGCGGTCTTCACGCGCCAGAGGCCGTTCTCTTGGCCCATCACATGGCCTTCGAGGATATTCACGTCGCCCACGAACTCCGCGATGAAGCGGGTCTTGGGCTGTTCGTAGATCTCGCCGGGATCGGCAACCTGCACGATGCGGCCATGGTCCATGACCGCGATGCGGTCGGCCATGGTCATCGCCTCTTCCTGGTCGTGGGTGACGACCACGAAGGTCATGCCGAGCTCGTGCTGGATGTCCATCAGCTCGAACTGGGTTTCCTCGCGCAGCTTCTTGTCGAGGGCGCCGAGGGGCTCGTCGAGGAGAAGCACCTTCGGCTTCTTGGCGAGCGCGCGGGCAAGCGCCACGCGCTGACGCTGGCCGCCGGAGAGCTGGCTCGGATAGCGCTTGGCGAGCTTTTCCAGCTGCACGAGGCGCAGCATCTCGCCGACGCGGTCCGCGATCTCGGATTTGGGCAAACCGTCCTGCTTCAGGCCGAAGGCGATGTTCTTCTCCACGCTCATATGCGGGAAGAGCGCGTAGGACTGGAACATCATGTTCACAGGGCGGCGGTAGGGCGGCACGCCCTCCAGGCTCTGGCCCGCCAGGGTGATATGCCCTTCCGTCGGGTATTCGAAGCCTGCCAGCATGCGCATGAGGGTCGTCTTGCCGCAGCCGGAGGGGCCAAGCAGGCAGAAGAACTCGCCCTCGAAGATATCCAGCGTCAGGTGATCCACCGCGACCGCCTCGCCGAAACGCTTCGTCACGTTCTCGACGCGGATCAACGGCTTGGCATTGGGATCGGCCCAGGGAGCGAAGGTCCGGCGCACGGCGCCGACGGAAGCGGATTGGCGGAGTGGAGGAGGCAAGATTTTTGAACTTCACCTAAGCGAGAGAACCTGCCGCGCAAGCTATGATGTTCGGGCCTCAAGAACAACAGATTTAAAGGCAACAGTCCCCATCCATTCATAAGGACACGCCATCCCTCCAGTCCCTGCCTGTCCAGGCGGACCGGAGGGAAGGAAAAATGAGGCTTCAGAAAGGCCGGGCACAGGCAACCGACACGCATACGCCCCATTCCAGCGCCATGATCGCGGAGAAGGCGGAAACCGCGCCTGCCGCACGGTCGAGAGGGGCAGGCCGCATGACTCAGGAGGTTCGCCATGAGCGCAACCGGTCTCGAAGTCTTTGATAGAACCCTTCACGCAACCAATAGCTGGCTCAAGGAGATCATGGAGGCGCTCAATTGCGACCGGCATGTCGCCTGGCATGCGCTGGGCTCCGTCTTGCGGGCCCTGCGCGACCGAGTCCCCATCGAGTTGACTGCGCACCTCGGCGCGGAACTGCCGCTTCTGGTCCGCGGGCTTCTCTACGACAGATGGAATCCGACAACAGCTCCAGAGCATTATCGCTCGCGCGATGAATTTCTGGAGCGTGTCGCTGAGGATATGAGATCGACCCGACCGCTCGATGCGGAAAATGTCACCCGGACCGTTTTCACCGTCCTGACGCGGCACCTCCCAGAGGGACAGGTGCAAAAGATGCGTCACGCCCTGCCGGAGGACATTCGCGCCATCTGGCCAGAAAAAGCTGCGCTTGTGGAGATCACCCGCGTCGAAATTCAAATCGACGAGAACCGTCTCTCGCGCGAGGCATGAACGCGGTAGAAAAAAGCCCGGCTTGGAAGCCGGGCTGAAGTTTTTGGAGGTTAGCCGGAAGGTCGTCAGTGGCCGCCGGCACCGGCTGGCGCCGCACGCGGTTTCTTGATGAAAGGCAAGGCGAGGATCAGGCCCAGGAACAGCACGGTCAGCAGCAGGAACACATCCGCGAAGGACATGACCATGGCCTCGCGCCGGACCATGTTGGACAGGGTCTTGATGGCCGCCGCGTTGGCATCGGTGCCGAGAGCCTGAAACTTCATGGTCATGGCGTTCAGAGTCTCGACCGCTGTCGAGCGGCCCCAGTTCACACTCTCATGCAGCCGCTGGAGATGAAGGTCCAGGCGATTGTTGAGTACCGTGTTGATGAGCGCCAGACCTACCGCACCGCCCAGGTTACGGGTGAGGTTGTAGAGGCCGGACGCGTTCTTGATGCGCTCGGGCGGAAGCGTCCCGAGAGCGATGTTATTGATCGGCACCATGCAGATCATGAGGCCGACGCCGCGGAAGATCTGCGGGATGAAAAGTTCCCAGAAATCCCAATCCTTGGTGATCCCGCTCATCAGGAACGTGCCGAAGGCAAAAGCCGCGAAGCCGATGCCCATCATCACGCGAGGGTCCATCTTGCGTGACAGGATGCCGGCCACCGGCGCCATCAGGAACATGACCGCGCCCGACACGAACATCGTCTCGCCGATCTGCAGCGAGGAATAGCCCCGCACGCGGCCGAGATAGACCGGGTACAGATAGGTCAGGCCATAGAGGCCGATGCCCATGACGAAGCTGAAGGACGAGCCCGCGAGGAAGTTGCGGTCGGCGAAGGCCCGTAAATCCACGATCGGCTGCTTGGCCGTGAAGGCGCGATAGAAGAAGCCGAACGCGCCTACGACGCAGACGATGGTAAGGATCAGCACCAGCTCATCCTGGAACCACTCGTTCAGAGGGCCCTCTTCCAGCACGTATTCGAGACTGCCGAGGAAGGCCGCCATGAAACCGAGGCCTGCCCAGTCGAAGCTCTTGAACAGCTCTAAATTCGGCTCGTCGAAATCGACCAGCAGATAGGTCGAGATTGTTACGAAGATGCCGGGCACGATGTTGATCAGGAACAACCAGTGCCACGAGAAGATGTCGGTGAGATAACCGCCGAGCGTCGGGCCGATGGTGGGCGCAAGCGTCGCCACGAGGCCGATGATCGGCGAGATCACGGGCCGCTTCTCCGGCGGAAAGACGGTGAAGGCCGAGGCGAACACCGTCGGGATCATGCCGCCGCCGATGAAGCCCTGCAGCGCGCGGTAGACGATCATCTGGTCGATATTCGTCGCCGTCGCGCACAGGAAGCTCATGAACGTGAAGCCGCCTGCGGAGATCACGAACATCCAGCGCGTCGAGAGCACGCGCGAGAGCGTGCCCGAGAGCGGGATCATGATCACTTCCGCGATCAGGTAGCTCGTCTGCACCCAGGAGATTTCATCGGACGAGGCCGAGAGGCCCGCCTGAATTTCCGCAAGCGAAGCCGAGACAATCTGGATGTCCAGGATCGCCATGAACATGCCGAAGACCATGCAGAAGAACGCAAAGGTCCTGCGCCGGCTGACCTGCGCAGGTTTTGCGGCCGGGATAGTGGCCGGGTTCGATATGGCGGCGGAAGCGGCCATTGCGGCTTGCTCTTCTCTTACTGTTTGGCGCTGGCCGTTTTCTGCGGCTCAGACGAGGTGCGCGTGTCGACATCGACCACGACCGAGAGGCCCGGGCGCAGAAGCCCTTGCTGCGCGACTTCCGGGTTCACGGCCACGCGCACGGGCACGCGCTGCACGATCTTCGTGAAGTTGCCGGTGGCGTTCTCGGGTGGCAGCAGGCTGAACACGGCGCCGGACGCAGGCGAGACGCTTTCCACCGTGCCGACGATGTCCGTATCCGGGAAGGCATCGACTTCGATCTTCACCTTCTGGCCCACCTTCAGCGAGGAGAGTTGAGTCTCCTTGAAGTTGGCATCCACATGCACGCTGGTCAGCGGCACGAGAGCAGCCAGCCTTGCGCCCGGCTGCACGTAGGTGCCGACCTCGACCGCCTTGTTGCCGATCACTCCGTCGGCAGGCGCACGGATTTCCGTGAAGGAAAGATCGCGTTGGGCCTTTTCGACGGAGGTCTGCAACTCGGCCGCGACGCGGCGCGCCTCGTTCTGCTGCGCGGCGAGCACATCGACATTCGCCTTGGCCGCGACAAGCGCAGCCTGTGCGCTCTTCACACCGGCATCGGCCTGATCGCGGGCAGCCTTGGCATTCTCGAGCGCCGCACGGCTCGTGTAATCCGAGCGGGCAAGCTGCTGCTGACGGCCGTAGTCGCCTTCGGAACGCTCAAGCCCAGCCTGAGCCGACACGACCTGCGCCTCGGCCTGAGCCACGGAAGCGCGGCCCGCCTCGATCTGGCGACCGATACGCTCGATGGCGCTGTCCTGGGTGGCGAGCTTGTCCTTGGCGGATTGCAGGGCAAAACGGTAATCACCGTCGTCGATCTTGGCGATCAGGTCACCGGCCTTGACGCTCTGGTTGTTCGCGACCGCCACGGAGGACACATAGCCGGAGATCTTCGCCGAAAGGATCGTGATGTCGGCCTGCACATAGGCGTCCTCGGTCGAGACCATGAACCGGCCTTCCGTCCACCAGTTGAAGCCTTCATAGCCGCCGAACAGCAAAGCTGCGCCCGCAAGCGCCATGATAAGGGGCTTCTTGCGTGACTTCGGCTTGGCAGGCGTGGCCTCACCGGAGGCCGGGCTTCCCTGCCCTGTTTCCTTTGCAGCAGGCGCAGCTTCCAGCACCTGGGCGGGCTGCCGATCCATGACAGGCTCGGCACCCTTGCCACCTTGCGAGAACTCTTCCCGGTAAGCCATCGAAACTCTCTTTCAACAGCCCAGGCCGCCCGGTTCTCAAAGTCTGGAGCCGTTCTTGCAGCGGTGGACTATAATGACTAAGTAGCCTACATATGATTTGACCGAACCGTTCGGTCAATAGCCCGAAGGTGACAAAACGCACATGAGCGACCTGAAAGACATCGCCCGCGTAACGGCCCCTTCCGCCCCCTCCTCCACAGAGGAAGGCGCGGAGAGTGCCAAGCGCCGCCAGATTTTGGAGGGAGCCCGCCAGGTCTTCCTGGCGAGCGGCTTCGATGGCGCCAGCATGGGCGAGATCGCGAAAACGGCCGGCGTCTCGAAGGGCACACTTTATGTCTATTTCGACAGCAAGGAGAGCTTGTTCGAGGCGCTGACCATCGAAGAGAAGCGTGGCTTGGCGGAGGTTCTGTTCAAGCTGGATGCCGACGATCCCGATGTCCGCGCCGTTCTGACCAAGCTCGGCCAGACCTATATCGGCCGCTTCAGCAAGCCGGAGCACATCTCCTCGATCCGCATGGTCATCGGCGTCGCCGAAAAATTCCCCCGCCTGGGCCAAGCCTTTTACGAAGCCGGCCCCTGCCAGGGCATTGCGCGGCTTGCCGCCTATCTCGACCAACAGAACGAAGCGGGGCGTCTCGCCATCGCGGACACAGCCGTTGCGGCCCAGCACTTCCTCGATCTCTGCCAATCCGGAATCCTGCGCCGCCTCCTCTTCTCCGTCGGCGAGCCGCCGACTGCGGATGAGATCAAGCGCAACGTAGAGAACGCCATCAGCGTTTTCTTCGCCGCTTACGGACCGAAGGCTTAACCCCTCATCAAGCGCATACAACGCGCTCGGCACGAACACCTGTCCATTCCGGCAATCAAAATCGAAGCCCGCCGTGTTGTGTGCACGGCGGGCTTTGTGTGTGTCAGCTGTGTGAAGAGGCGGCGGTTACATCCACCATTGCCAGGCGCCGTCGACGATGCCGCCCTTCAGCTGCTCCGCCTTGACGCCTTCGATGAAGATCGTCCGGCCGTCGCTCACCGTGATCTCCACGCCCTTGTGCGTGAACCACTCCGACACGTTCTTCGGCTTGTTGTAGCTGCTCCAGAAGTCGCTGGTCGAGCGCGACACCCCGATCAGACGGATCACGTCGCCATAGCCGAAGCCGCTCACCACGTCCGAGCCGCTGCCTGCATGGAACACGAACTTGTCGTTGCCCGACCCGCCATACAAGGTGTCGTTGCCCGACCCGCCCTGCAGCACGTCGTTGCCCTCGTCGCCGAACAGGTAATCGTCCCCGTCGCCGCCATACAGCGCGTCGTCCCCGGCCCCGCCGTAGAGCGTGTCGCGGTGATTGCCGCCCGAGACCACGTCGTTGCCGGCCCCGCCGAACAGCGTGTCGTAGCCGTCCTCGCCGTCCAGCGTGTCGTCCCCGTCGTCGCCGTAGATCCGGTCCTCGTTGAGGCCACCATAGATCACGTCGTTGCCGAGGCCGCCGGAGAGCGTGTCGTTGTGAGCGCCGCCCCACATCCAGTCCTGCCCGGCCCCGCCCCAGATGTTGTCGTGGCCGTCATCGCCAAACAGCGAGTCGTTGCCGTCGTCGCCGTACA
>NZ_JAKRNJ010000007.1 GCF_022346925.1 Microvirga sp. ACRRW | reverse complement strand
CTGCGCCGAAATCCATGAGCGCGCTGGTCGTGCGGTCGATCCGCAAGATAGGATCAAGATCCTCGAGCGCCATGACACGGATCGGCTCGGCCTCGAAAAAATAACGCCCCGCCACCACCGCGCGGAATTAAAAAGCTGCAGATGCCTTTCCCAGACGCACGCGAATGGAGATGGCCTGAAGCCAGTGTAAGCACGTTGGCGGCCACGGTTTCACACGCGCGCGTATCCGCGCTTGCCTTCCGCATGGGCAAAGCTGAGCCAATGCTCCCGCGCAAGAATAGCCGAGATTGCTCGGTTCATTTCTTGAGGGCGCCCCGTACGAGGTAAAAGACCTTCTTGGCGCCACGGCGGGCGATAGTCCGCAGGCGTGTCTTGGTTCGTGAGAACTTCCATGCACGGCTCGGCTCAAGGCGCGCCTTCTGCATCATGAAGCCGAGGATGCGTCTATCCTTGCCCATGCCCAACGACGCCGGCGTCGCCGGCTTGGAGGGAATGATTGCGATCTCGAGCAGCGCCTCAATGTTGTTCATGATTGCGGCCGGGATGCTGATCCAGACTTCATGCCTGTTCCGGCCATTCATCGTGAGCTTCGAAACGACATGGCCCGCAACCTCGAAGGTGACGTCCTGAGTCTGAAGGACTTCGCCTTCAATCACCAGGTCCAAGGGGCGGCGCATTGTGTCCGGCACAAGGAAACTGAGGACGGCCCGGCCACGGCTCCAGACCTGAGTCGGTTCGGCTTCGTTCCATCCTTCACCGAGATAGGCAAGCCCGGGCTGCCCTAAGCCGAATGCAAGTTCGCTTCCGAGTTCATAGCGCAGCATTCGGAGTTCCGCGTACATGCGCTCCTTCCGATCCGCGGGCCATTCGTCCTCGATGATGGTAAAAGCCGAAACGCCAAGAACGCGGGTCGAACCGTCCTCGTCTCGGATCCGGAACTCAAATTTGACCGGATCCCCGCTTCGAAGCGTATCTGGAATTCTGACGCTGCAGAGCGAGACTTCGCCCTGCGTCAGTTCCCATGTCTCCGTCAGATGATCATTCAGCAGAACATCCACGAGGCTGTTCTTGTTCGTGACGAAGGGGGCGATGAAAGAGCGCGATCCTGCGCCCGTATGGAACAGGCGAAATGCGATCGTCGCGGACCCCTTGTCGGCCCAGGCGCCCCAGCCGTTTCGTCCCACGAAATGGTTCGTCTGAGGAATGCTGTAGGCATACAGGTTGCTGGCGTCCTGGAAGTCGGCGACCTGGCCCGAATAGAAGGGGTGCAGCTCGAAGGCTTTCTGGGACGGTCCACCTGACAGGGCGAGCAGATCGGCCGCCGTCTTGCTCCATGCGACCGGCACGAAATCCTTGCGGATCGCTTCCTCGCGTTCGGCCCGCTTTGCAGACGAAACCGCATACATGCGAATGCGCTGATACCATGCTTTGATATCGAGAGGGTCGATGAGGTCCGTGATGTGCGGGGCGATCTCGACCATAGACGATGTCGCGGAAGCGATGCAGATCTTGCCATGGGCGAGGCTCTCGCCGACGGGCAAGCCCCAGCCTTCGCAAAGGGACGGGAAGACTGTGAAAATGCTCTCGCGATACAAAAGATCGAGAGCATTGTCGTCGATGCCGCTCAGAATCTTGATCTTGTCCCTCGCAACAGGATCGCGCTCCAGCATGTCCTTCAACGGGCCGGGAGTTGCGCCGCCAACGATGACCAGTTGCGGTGCTCTCGATCCGAGATCCGCGACGAGGCGCGTCCACACTTGATACAGAAGGTGGCGATTCTTGTGAGGGCTCAAGGAGCCGACGGTCAGGACGAAGTCGCCTTCGTCGAGGACGGCGCGAACCTTCTCCGGGACCTCGGCCGAGTTCCGCTCAAGAGGCGTCTCGAAATCCAACGGGATGCCGTCGCCTTCCCTGATCACACTGATCTGCGGCATTTGGATGCGCTTGCTGCTGAAGTACTTCAACAGCTCGTTCTTCGATGCCTGGCTGACAGTTCCGACCTTGCGAACGTTGGCAAGCATCTTCGACAGATTGTCCTCGAACCGCTCCGTCGTCTCTTCGGAGAAATATTGCGGATGGCTGATCGGGAGAATGTCGTGGATGAGCAGGATCGCCGTCGCTCCCGAGCGGCGGATCAGCAACGTCGTGTCATGGACGTAATCGAGATTCTGCAGCCATGCGTTTCCTTGGATCAGGAGATTGGCGTTTGGCGGAAGCGAACTGATCGTCTCCAGATCGCGGCGTCCAACATATGACGGCCCCTGCTCGAACGAGAGAAGGTCCGGCGGAACCAGGAAATAGCGCCTCTCGATTCTGTGCCAGGCAATGTAGGTGATGTTCGGGTTGTTTCGGATCTCGTTGACGAGAAGAAGCTCGACACGGGTGATGCCGGTAATGCGGCCGGGATTGTTGATGAGCGTCGTGACATCAAGATAGATGTGAGGCGCCTCCGTCTCTGCGACCGGCGCCACCTCATGGGCAGCAGGGCTCGCCGGTGAAGGGCTCTCTGCTCGGGAGAGAACGTTGCGGTAAACCTCGATCGTGCGCTCGACATGGCGGTCGATGCTGAACTGCCCGGCGATGTGCTCTTTCTGAGCATCGACGGCTTCGGCGGACCGGCGTGTCTCGAATGTCTCGACAACAGCACGACGGATTGCGGCGACATCGGCCGGGTCGGCATAGGTCGCATGAGCCCCGAAATATTCTTCTTCGCCCGAATACGAACTGAGGACGAGGGGCGCGCCTGCGGCAGCCGCTTCCAAGGCGGCAAGCGGCGCTCCTTCCGCCCAACTCGGAAGAGCGAAGCAACGTGCTCCCGCATAGGCTGAGGCAAGCATCTGCGATTGTCCGCCGATACGGCCGGCGAAGTGCACATTGTCCCCGCCGACGGCCTGGATCAGGTTCTTGTAGCGTGCGTCGATGGCTTCACCGATCAGGACGAGCGGAATGCCGGTGCCTTTCAGAGCATACGCGAGCAGAAGCTGGTTCTTGCGGGGCTCGATCCGTCCGACGCACAAGACGTAATCCTTCAGGCCCACGAGGTTCTGAAACAGGACAGGATCCGCATTCGAGAATTTGGACGCGTCGACGGGATTGTGCACGAGCGTGCCGGAAAGATCGCGCCCGATGGCCGTCCCGAGAGCTCTGCGCTCATAATCGCTCAGGAAGACGAGATGATCAGCCTCGTCGACGAGGTGGCCGATCATGGCGTTGTAGCCGGGGAATTGCTCCTCGACGACATTGAGAGGAAGCCGCCTCAGGCGTTGTGCTTCGGCATTGATGTCGACAAGCCGCTCTTCGATGGATTGAGAGGAATGCTCTTCGAACGCCTTGGGAACCGAACTCAGCCAGAGGTCCCGGCAGCGGTTGTCCAGAAAGATCGGTGAGAAGACGACGGGCTTCTTGAAGGATTTTGCCGCTTCCATCGCAGGGATGGCCGTTTTCGGCGTCGCGACATTGAAAAGGTGCACGACATTCGCATCACGAAGGCCGACCTGTTCGGCATAACCATTCTCGGCATCGAAGCCATGCTTGCGGAGACCGAGAGCGAGCTGTGGGATGCGGGTCGAGGGGCCGCCTTTGGCTGATTTCTCGGCGCCGTGCGTCAGAAGGGCGACGCGCGTCGCGGCCGCGGATGAAACAACCTCCGGGGCTGCATGGAAAGTCTTTGTGCTGCCCAGGTTGTGGCGTTGCGCGATTTCTTCGAAAAACTCGCCGTGCTTGGCGGCGAAATGATCCCATGTCCGGTCGAGGATGGATGTTCTGAGGGCTTCCCGCTTTTCGAGGAGGCCGACCAGAACGGCGCGCAGGCTTTCCGCATCGCCGGTCCGATAGCTGATGTGAGGAAGCTCGGGCATCCACCCGATTTCGGGAGCGATCACCTCCACGCCGCAGGCGAGGGCCTCGATCGCCGACATCGGCCCGCCCTCGAACGATGCGGGAACGAGGATGTAGTCCATCGAGCGGTAGAATTCGGGCAGCTCATCGCCAGGGAGGTTCAGCGCAGGCCCCGGCCAGCCCTCGCCGGTGAAGAACCACTCGATTCCCGGCAGGTCCATCACCTGCGACACCAGTGCTTCGCCTTTGCGCCCGGTTACATAGGTGCGGCCGACAACGCCGATCTTCAGCGATGGCCGGAAAACGTCGATATCGACGCCTGGCCCGATGATCCTGACCTCGCGCTGAGTCTCTTTCTTCAGCAGGTCCGCATAGATGTGCGACATGCAGACGGAATAATCGACCTGATTGGCGACATCTAAGAATTTGGCTTTGGCGCGCTCGTCTTCTTCGAGATGCGTGAAATACGCGATCTCGACGGGCGACAGGCGCTCCTGATGGGTCGAGTATGTCAGGTAGTACTGGACATCGGCCGAGGCATCGGCAGCCGTGTCATAGGACACGAAGGGGAGAGCCCGAGACAGCTCCGAGGCCATCTTCTCGAGGATCCATCCGCGATCCGAAATACGAATGTGAGCGCGCATTCAATGAAGCCTATTCAGAACCAGTACGGATTGCCTGCCGAAGCCTAGCCCGCAAGGCCAACCGAGCCTTTCCTGCGGGTTAGAAATGAAGGATACGAGCCATAAGGCAGTTCAATTGGAGCTGGCAAGCCCTTAGAATGTTGGGACTTCTGAATATTGGTGGAACTTGTGGAAGCTCTGGCGCTGGATAGTTTGGCCCTATTCCGCTTGGATGGTGTCATTGTCTGCAAGTATTGGACGTATCTATATAAATTACTCCTTTGGAATATTATCTTTTTATCTGCTTATTTATCGTAAATGTAGCCTGTTGTCCGGATTTTTGAGAAAGCAATTTCAATTGTTTCTTGCAATAGATCGTCGAATACTGGATAGCGGATCCGCTTGCATGTCTCGTGCTGGCTGCTGAGCCGCCTCTCGATGCGAAACTCTATTGCGCCATGCTTTTGCGCTAGGCCGCCTCTTGCTGCCAAAAAGGCGGGCCAAACACGGGTTTGTGACGGGATGAGCGGCACTTAGTCCCGCAATGGCCGAAGAGTTCGAGGTGGCTGCAGCAGCTCTTGGCAGAGTTGCAGCCGGGTTCTAAAACGGTTTCTCCATTGTAAGGCAACTGAACAAAGGCGGGCGGCATGGGATCCGACGGAAACCTTCTTCGCGATTACTTGCGCCTTGCGCCCGTCATACCGGTCGTCACCATCGATGATGCGCGGATCAGCATTGATCTCGCCCACGCGCTCGTTCGGGCCGGCTTGCCGGTAATCGAGGTGACGCTCAGGACGCCTGCGGCTCTGGATGCGATCAGCGCTATCGCCAAGGCCGTGCCCGAAGCCGTCGTCGCCGCCGGTACGGTTCTGGCGAAAAGCCAGATCCAGGAAGTGATCGATGCTGGGGCGAAGTTCATCGTCACGCCTGGAACCTCCTTGAGGCTCGCCGAGGCTCTTCGCACGTCGACGATCCCCGTGATGCCCGGATGCGCCACGGTCTCGGAGGCGATGACCCTCGCGGAGCTCGGCTTCCAGCATCTGAAGTTCTTCCCGGCTGCGGTTTCCGGCGGCCCAGCATGGCTGAAATCCGTTTATGGGCCGCTGCCCCATCTGCGCTTCTGCCCCACGGGCGGCATCGACCGTGCCAGCGCGGCGTCTTATCTCTCGCTTCCCAATGTCGTCTGCGTGGGCGGAACCTGGGTGACGCCGGCCGATGCCATGAAGAAGGGTGACCTCGCTGAGATCGAGCGTCTCGCCAGGGATGCCGCGTCCTTGCGAGGCTAAACCTGAACCATTCCCCGGCCCCTCCGTTGTGTTCTTGCTCGCAATGAACAGGCAGGAGGGTCTCATGGTCGATTACCGGAAATTGTTGGATGCCTTCGTCGGGTCGCTTGGCCGCACCGATGCGTCTCCGGATCGGCACGGGGCTTCCCAAGACGCGTCCAATCACAAGGATGCGGGAACCCAGCAGGGGCTTGGACACCAACTCGAGAAGGGCGTGACGCAGCTTGCAGGCCAGTCACCCGAACAGTTGCTGCAGAAGGCCAAGGATCTGGCAGTCCAGCACCCGGGCGTGACGCAGGCCGCTCTCGTCGGTCTGGCGGGCCTCCTGTTCAAGGGACGCAAGAAAGGAAAACTCACGAGCAATCTCGTGAAGCTCGGTGGTCTGGCCGTGATCGGGGGGCTGGCCTATCGCGCCTACCAGAAGCAGCAGGGCGGGGCTGTCGTATCTCAGAATGCAGGTCAAGGTGCGGGCGAGGCGGGCTCGGCGGATCATGGGCCGATGGCTCAGGCGGTGCTCAGCCTTCCGGAAACGTCCCGTTTCCATCCGGTCTCTCAGACCGAGGACGACGCGTTGCTTTTCCTGCGGACCATGGTGGCGGCGGCAGCCTCCGACGGCAGGATCGACGAGGCCGAGCGTGCACGCATCGTCAAAGGTCTGACCGAAGCGGGGATCGACCCTCAGGCGAGCGGCTGGCTCGAACGGGAAATGGCATCGCCCGCGGATGTGGAGGAGCTTGCCGCCAACGTGAACGATCCCGAGATGGCGGCGCAGGTTTATGCGGCGGCGCGCATCGCCATCGACCCGGACACGATTCAGGAGCGCGAATTCCTGCGTCAGCTTGCCGAGGCGCTCGACCTTGATCAGGCCACGCGAGCGCAGATCGATGAGACGGCTGGCGGCTTGCTCTGATCTTAACGGGCGAACGGCTTGATGCTGTCATACCGCACGAGCGTCTGCGAGCCGTTCTTGTTCGGATAGCGTTTAGCGAGGACGAAGCCGAGATCGGGAGAATAAAGATCCGTATGCTCTGAGGTCGTTTTGCCGTCTGCGTTGAGGTAGCGGTGATGCACGGCAAACACCTCATAGGCACAGGGTCCGAGTTCGATCTCCTCCTGATCGGTCACCATCAGCTCAAGAGATACCAGAGCGCCGACCGTACTCGGCGTGGCCGGGGCATAGGTGACAGCCCGGCGCGCTTTCAGAGCTAGCGGAAAGATGGTTCTGACATCCGACACCGGGATGGAGATGCTTTGCGCCGTATCATCAGTGCGGCTGACCTGAAACAGCCCTTTGTAATAAATGACGTTCTGCTTCTTCCCGTTGGGATAGAGGTTCGTCACATGGACGAAATGATCCGAGGCGGGGCGCACTTCCGCCTTCGTGCCTTGCCGCTCCAAGACGAAGCCTTGCTTCGCCGTTTTTGCATTTGGGCAATTATTGGCGAGGGCTGAGGCCGGGAAAACGAAGGCGAGTGTCAGAATGAGAGGCTTGAGCATGATGGGCCACAGGACTTCTTGAATGTGAAGGCGACCATAGCTCGGCATTGTTATTAGAACAATGTTTCAATTTTTATTTGTATGATTTATTCGAAAGTTGGCTTGCATCCGAAACCGTTTGGCATTCGATTACTTCCGAAAGATTCCAAAAAGGATGCTCTCAGTAGGCTATGTCGGTTGGAAAGGGGTTTCGCCTCGCACCACATAAGGCCTCAAAGCGCCTGAACACTAAAAAGGATATAAGCATGGCTGACAGGCCCCACCGCCGCACTCCGGATCAGCTTCGCTCCCGTCTCTGGTTCGACAACCCGGACAACCCCGGCATGACCGCGCTCTATCTCGAGCGTTATCTGAATTTCGGCCTCACCGGAAAGGAACTGCAGGGCAAGAAGCCGATCATCGGAATCGCGCAGACAGGGTCCGATCTCTCGCCCTGCAACCGGCATCACCTAGAGCTCGCCAAGCGTGTGCGCGATGGCATCACGGCTGCGGGCGGCGTGGCCTTCGAGTTTCCATGCCATCCGATTCAGGAAACGGGCAAGCGCCCCACGGCCTGCCTCGACCGCAACCTCGCTTATCTCTCCCTCGTGGAAGTGCTCTACGGCTATCCCCTCGATGGCGTTGTGCTGCTCACCGGCTGCGACAAGACCATGCCGGCTTGCCTGATGGCGGCGGCGACCGTGAACATTCCAGCGATCTCACTCAATGTGGGCCCCATGCTCAACGGTTGGCACCACGGCGAGCGCACCGGTTCCGGCACCATCGTGTGGAAGGCCCGCGAACGTCATGCGGCAGGCGATATCGATTATCAGCAGTTCATCGACATCGTCGGCTCCTCCGCACCTTCGGTAGGCCACTGCAACACCATGGGCACGGCTTCGACCATGAACGCATTGGCCGAAGCGCTCGGCATGTCGCTGCCGGGCTCGGCTGCCGTTCCCGCGCCGTATCGCGAGCGCGGACAGATGGCTTATGAGACGGGCAAGCGCATCGTCGACATGGTGTGGGAGGACCTGAAGCCTTCCGACATCATGACACGCGAGGCGTTCGAGAACGTGATCGTCGCGAACGCCGCCATCGGCGGCTCGACCAATGCGCCGATCCACATCAACGCGATCGCGAAGCATATCGGCGTTCCGCTCGATTGCGACGATTGGGAACGCATCGGATTCGAGATCCCGCTCCTCGTGAACGTTCAGCCCGCCGGCGAATATCTCGGCGAGGAATATTTCCGCGCGGGAGGCTTACCTGCGGTGATGGCCGAGCTCATCGGCGCGGGCAAGATCCATGAGAATGCGATCACCTGCACCGGCACCACCATTGGCGAGAATTGCAAGGGCAAGTTCACCTGGGATCACGACGTGATCCGCTCCTACGACAATCCGTTGAAGGAGAAGGCTGGCTTCCTCAATCTCAAGGGTACGCTGTTCGATTCCGCGATCATGAAGACGAGCGTGATCAGCCCCGAATTCCAGGAGCGCTATCTCAACAATCCGAATGATCCGAATGCGTTCGAAGGCCGCGTCGTGGTGTTCGATGGTCCGGAGGATTATCACCACCGTATCGACGATCCGTCGCTCAACATCGACGAGCATACGATCCTCATCATGCGCGGCGCCGGCCCCATCGGTTATCCGGGCGCTGCGGAAGTGGTGAACATGCAGCCGCCGGGCTCGCTCATCAAACGTGGCGTGCTCTCGCTGCCCTGCATCGGCGATGGACGCCAGTCGGGCACGTCCGGTACGCCATCCATTCTCAATGCCTCGCCCGAGGCGGCGGCAGGGGGTGGTCTCGCATTGCTGCAATCGGGCGACCGCGTGCGCATCGATCTCAACAAGCGTACGGCGGACATTCTTCTCTCGAACGAAGAGCTGGAGAAGCGTCGCGCCGATCTCGAAGCGCGCGGCGGCTATGCCTATCCTGCGAGCCAGACGCCGTGGCAGGAGATCCAGCGTTCGATGGTCGATCAGCTCTCCGAGGGCATGACGCTGAAACCGGCGGTGAAATACCAGAAGGTTGCTCAGACCTTCGGCGTGCCGCGCGACAACCACTAACGCGGCAAGAACGACTGGAGGCGTCATGACGGATCGGCTGAGAGGAAAAACGGCCCTCGTCACGGCGGCAGGCCAGGGGATCGGGCGCGCCATCGCGCAAGCTTTTCTTCGCGAAGGTGCACATGTCTGGGCAACGGATGTCAATGAGGCAAAGCTCGAGGATCTCGAAGGCGCAACGCTCCGCAGGTTGGATGTCAGGTCAAGCAGCGTCATCGGGACACTCGTCAATGAAGCGGGTGCTTTCGACGTTCTCGTGAACGCGGCGGGTTTCGTGCATCACGGCACGGTTCTCGAATGCTCCGACGAGGATTGGGATTTCTCGTTTGACCTGAACGTGAAATCCATGCACCGCACGATTAAGGCCGTTCTGCCGGGCATGCTCAAGAGTGGCGGTGGCTCCATCGTCAACATCGCGTCAGGCGCGTCCTCCGTGCGCGGCATCCCGAACCGCTATGCCTATGGTGCGACGAAAGCGGCGGTGATCGGCCTCACTAAGGCGGTGGCCGCTGACTTTATCAAGCAGGGCATCCGCGCCAACGCCATCTGTCCCGGCACCGTGCAATCGCCATCGCTCGATCAGCGCATCGCAACACTCGCTGAGAATTCCGGCCAGAGTGTCGAGGCAGTGCGTCAGGCCTTCATTGATCGGCAGCCGATGGGGCGCTTGGGCACGCCGGAAGAAGTGGCGGCGCTCGCCGTCTATCTCGCCTCCGATGAGTCGAGCTACGCGACAGGTCACATCCACATGGTCGATGGCGGGTTCGCGCTTTAAGCCTTGGTGTAAGGCGTTTCCGACACAGGCGTCAGCGGGCCCTTGCCGGCGAACCAGGAGATCAGGTTGTCGGCGACGAGCTGACCCATGGCGTTGCGCGTGTGAACGGAGCCGGAGGCGATGTGGGGCAGGAGCACCACATGCTCTATGTCGATCAGTTCCTGCGGCACGCGCGGCTCGTCGTCGTACACGTCGAGACCTGCGGTGAGGATAGTGCCGGACTTCAATGCCTCGATCAGTGCCTGCTCATCCACCACGCTGCCGCGCGCCACGTTGATGAGAACGCCTGTAGGACCAAGCGCCTTCAACACATCCGCGTTTATGAGATGCTTCGTGCCGGCGCCGCCCGGCGTGATGACGATCAACACATCGCAGGCTTCAGCCATTCCGATGAGCGTCGGATGATAGGTGTAGGAAACACCTTCCTGCCGCGTGCGGCCATGATAAGCGATGCTTACATCGAAGCCTTCGAGACGTCTCGCGATGGCCTTGCCGATGCGCCCGAGGCCGACGATGCCAACCTTGCGTTCGCGTAAGGTCGACGAAAGCGGGAAGGAGGCCTTCAGCCATTGCCCTGCGCGTAAGTAACGGTCCGCCTGCGGGATCTTGCGTAAGGTGGCAAGCAGCAATCCGAGGGTGAGGTCCGCCACTTCGTCGTTCAGCACGTCCGGCGTGTTGGTGACGATCACCTGGCGCTTGGCTGCTTCCGTCACATCCACATTGTCATAACCGACGCCGAAGCTGGATACGATTTCGAGATTGGGCAGCGGCTCGAACAGGCTCGCATCCATGCGGCCGAACAGGGTGCTGGTGGCAACGCCGCGAATGCGCGGGCCGATCTCGCGCAGAAAACTTTCCCGATCCGTTTGCTCCCAGAGCTTGTGGAGATTGAACGCCTTGTCGAGAGCATCCATGACGACAGGCATCATCGGGGCGGTCATGAGGATATCGGCTTTGCTCATGGGCTTCCTTCTCTCGTCATATCGAACAGCGGGATGCGGGGCCCCGGCGAAAGGCTGCATCGATTGCTTTTGCCTCTTGCTGCAGGGATGTCTTCACATCCTGGGGCAGGTCGAGCCAATGGCAACCGCGCAATGCGGCCTCCAACGCGTATAGGGCATTGAGACTAACCCGACGGGGGAGCATGAATTTGAGGCGGCGATAGGCCTCGATGGAGCCGATGGCTTTAAGATCGGAAGGCGTGCGGATGCCAACTTCTTTCAGCCAGCCCTGCGTGACGGGACCTATGCCGGGAAGGCTGCTGATCGGCTCATCACTCATGGCAAAAGGTCCGGCTCCTGCTGTCTCGTGCCGTCACGATAGAGCAAGTTCACGCCGGATGCGATGGACCCCGCATTCCCGGAAACCAAAGAGCTTTGGATGGTGCTTTTAAGCCGTTGCGGCGAGTTCGGGTTCTTCCGAGCCCAGATCCTCCAGATCTTCCTCGGCTTCGAAGCCGGTCTGATCGGCGCCCGTGACGCTGGCGAGGTTCTTGGCGGCCTTGCGCAGCAGCTTGCGCAGGCGCTTCCGGTCCTTGTTGTCGAAGCCTGCGAGAAGCTCGGCTTCAACCTCGTCCCAGAGGGCATCGATAGCAGCGGCCTTACGCTTGCCTTCCTTGGTCAGCTTCACGCGCACGACCCGTGCATCGCCCGGCTCCGTGTGCCGCTCGACGAGTTTGAGGGTAGAGAGGCGCGACACAGTCTTGGAGGCTGTAGGCGGGCGCACGCGCAGGATGGTGGCGAGATCGCCCATGGTCATGGGGCCGGAGCTGGCAAGAGCCTGGAGAACCTGTTCCTGGCCTGCGAAGAGGCCGAGCTCGGAGAGCTTGTCTCCCGTGCGGCTGCGATGGAGGCGCGATGCCTGGACGAGGGACCAGCCGACGCTCTTCACGCCCGGATGAATGATGTCCTTGTCCATGAGAGACCTCTCTGATGCTAGCTCTTATACCACCATGAGCAGGAACTCATGACGTTTCGATGACAGACCTGTCATCCATCAACAGATCTCGCATCATGCCTCCCGAGGGAGGGCGCTTTCATGCCAATGACGCAGCAGGACGCGGGTCAGGAGGCTCAAAAAGAGAAATAGCGCTACACCCGTCAACGCCAAGAGAACCAGGGCCGCGAAGAGACGAGGAATATTGAGCCGGTACTGGCTCTCGATGATGCGATAGGCCAGCCCCGAGCCCGCCCCCGCCGAGCCCGCAGCCATTTCGGCCACGACGGCGCCGATGAGGGAGAGGCCGCCCGCAATCCGCAAGCCTGCAAGGAAGGCGGGCAGGGCTGCCGGACGGCGCAGATACCAGAAAGCCTTCAGGCGGGACTGAAGGCGAGCTTTCCAATCCTGTCTTGCGGAAACGCCGTAGAGCCGGAACAGCTCCAGCAGGTTCCTATCGACGGACTGCAATCCCAGCATCGTGTTCGACAGAATCGGAAAGAAGGCGACGAGCCATGCGCAGGCCAGCACTGCCATTTCTTGCGGCATGTAGATCAGCAGGAGCGGAGCGATCGCGATGACGGGCGTCACCTGCAGCACGACGGCGAAGGGATAGAGCGAATATTCGACGACGCGCGACAGGCTCAACGCCATCGCCAGAGCCGTGCCGCCGATGACGGCAAGAACGAGGGCCGTGAGCGTGGTCTTCAGTGTGACCAGGAGAGAGGCGGAGAGTAGCGGCCAATCGGCCATCATCGTCTTTGCGATGAGACTCGGCGTCGGCAGGATGTAGGAAGGCACGGCAGCCATGCGCACGTAGATTTCCCAGAACGCGATGACTGCGGCGAAAACAGCGAGCGGCAGGATGAGCTTCAGCGGATTGCGCGTCATGACAGACTCCCGTCCGCCAGATTGCGCGTGAGAATCTGCGATACGTGACGGCACAGTTCCGCGTAAGCCCGGCTCGTGCGGAAATCGCTGCCGCGTTCGTACTCAGGAGCACCGGGGATCTCCGCGACGACGCGGCCCGGACGCGGAGTCAGAACCGCGATGCGGTTCGAGAGATAGGCGCTCTCGTAGATGGAATGCGTCACGAACACGATGGTGCAGTTCAGCTCGGCTTTCAGCTTGAGCAGGTCGTCATTCAGCTTGAACCGCGTGATCTCGTCGAGCGCCGCGAAGGGCTCGTCCATGAGGAGAAGGCGCGGCTTGACGCTGAGTGCGCGCGCAATCGAGACACGCATCTTCATGCCGCCGGACAATTCGCGCGGATAGGCTTTCGCGAAATCCTCCAGGCCGACGAGAGCGAGGCTCTCCGCGATGCGCTCCCTCGCTTCCTTCCGGGATACCCCACGCAGGCGCAAAGGCAGCCATACATTGTCCGCCACATCGGCCCACGGCATCAGCGTCGGCTCCTGAAACACGAAGCCGATTTCGCTGCGATGATCCGCGTCGAAGGAGCCGGGCCAAGTGACGCTTCCCGATGTGGGCTCGGTCAGGCCTGCGATGAGACGCAAGACCGTCGATTTTCCGCAGCCCGACGGGCCGAGGAGAGAGAGGAATTCGCCCTGCCGAACATCGAGATCGAAACGATCCAGAGCCATTACGCCGTTGGCGAAAACCTTGCTCACCTGATTGAGCGAAACGAGCGTGGATGCGGTCATGATAGAACAGGCGTTATTTCTTCAGCTCGAGCCCGACGCCCTTATTCACGAATTGGAGCGTGTAGGCCTTCGTATAATCGAGATCGGCTTTGAAGAGGCCGGCTTTGACCATCTTGTCGAAGAAGTCCTTCATGCGCGCATCCGACATGGCGCCGATGCCGTGCTTCTGCGCGTCGCCGGAATCGACGATGCCATGTTCCTTCAGCTTCGTGACGGCGTAGGTGAGGATCTCGTCCGTCATCTCAGGGTTGTCGCGTTTGATGAGCGCGTTGCCCTTCGCGTTGTCGCCGTAGAGATAGGTGTACCAGCCGAGGGTGGAGGCATCGACGAAGCGCTGCACGAGGTTCGCATCCTTCTCCACCACGTCGCGCCGCGTCTCGATGGTGGTCGAATAGGTGCTGAAGCCATGATCGGCGAGGAGGAACACGTTGGGTGCGAAGCCTGCGGCTTTGCCGATCACCAGCGGATCGGAAGTCACGTAGCCCTGCTGCACCGCTCGGCTGTTGGCGATGAAAGGGGCGGGATTGAAGCCATAGGGTTTGACCTGTTCGTCCTTGAAGCCGAACTCCGCCTTCATCCATTGAAAGAAGGTGGCCGTGCCGTCCTTCGAGAGCAGGATGTCGTTCGATTTTTTCAGATCGGTAAAGCTGTCGAGGCCCTGGCCCGGATGGCTCATCAGAATCTGCGGGTCTTTCTGGAAGTGCGCGGCGACGACAACGGTCGGAATGTTCTTTTCCACCGCCGAGAAAGCCTGAATCAGGCTACCGCCCATGTAGAAGTCGAGTTTGCCGACACTCATGAGCATGCGGTTGTTGGCACGCGGCCCGCCCGGCACGATGGTGACCTTCAGGCCGTATTTCTCATAGGTGCCATCCGCGAGCGCCTGGTAATAGCCACCGTGCTCGGCTTGGGCGAGCCAGTTGGTGCCGAAGGTGATGTCGCGCAAAGGCTGCTGCGCCATGGCGGAGCCTGCGCTCCAGCCGGTCAGAACCGCCAGCAGCCCTGCTGTCCAAGCATTCCGCCTCATCGCACTCGCCCCTGCCTTTGCGCCAACAACCTGTGCGCGTTCAGGGCTCGGTTCTGCGCGGTTCCGATGCGCTTTGCAAGGCCACTCGCATTCTTCCAATTCCGGCAACGAAAATCGGAAGAAGAGCAGGGGAGTGTCAAAGAGCGCGGGCGAAGGCATGCGGGAATGGCCTCGCGAGCTTGTGGCTGCGAGGTTTTGGTGTCGAGGGAGGCGCGAGGAGGCGTCTGGCTCGGCTGTGTGAGTGAGAGAAGAACCCGACGGCTCCTCGCGCACGGTTCTTTTAGGCGTACACCGTGTCTTTCAACGATGGGCCTCCCGCCGACAGGCTTGCGAAGCCTGACACAGGACCGCTCCCGGCTCCGACAATCACGACGCCTCGCGAGCGCGCCCCTCATTGAGCCGGGACATCCAACCCATAGCCAAGGTTAGGACCAAAGTCAAGAACAAAAGAAGAACATTGATCGGAGGGCGCATCCCGGACGGCGTAAGCCGAGCCGAGATCGTAAGCAGGATGTGGCGCAGGAAAACCTCTCCCGGGCGGGAGAGGTCGGACCGGAGGTCCGGGTGAGGGCATGACCTCTCCGGACAGGGCGCTCCCTCACCCCTGCCCCTCTCCCGCTCGGGAGAGGGGATCTGCGCCCTCTCGCCCAACGCTCCCGGCTCGGCTCCGCAGCCCCGGGAGGACGCTCGTGAGGGATCACTCCACGGCCCAGGGATAGGTCCAGGTTTCCGTCAGCGCCCGATTCCCGGCTTTCAGGAACGCGCGCAGGTCCGTGGATTGACCGGGTTCCAGCTTCACGTCGATGGCGGCGCGGAAGCCCTTGATGTGCTCGTTCGGCATGACGAAGGTGTGGGTGATCTGCCCCATGGACGTGGAGGGCACCAGCTGCACCTGATCCGGAGAGTCCACGTAGTAGGCGAGGTCGCTGCCCGCGAAATCGACGATGAAGCGGCGATGCGTGCGGTCGCTCGGGCTGTTCGAGCCGCTGGCGCGGGGCGGCGTCTGGAAGGTGTTGATCGCCTTAGCCCCAGGATGCATAGCGCCGATGGCGCCCGCCGCACGCAGACGATAGGAGAACGTCGTCTCCTGACCGGGTTCCAGGGGCTTTGCAGGCTGCCAATAGGCGACGATGTTGTCGTGCGTCTCGTCTGGCGTCGGGATCTCCGCAAGCTCCACCCAGCCCTCGCCCCACTCGCCCACGGGCTCGACCCAATAGCCGGGGCGCTGATGATAGGAGGCTTCCAGGTCCTGGTAATTCTCGAACACCCGGTCGCGCTGCATCAGGCCGAAACCGCGCGGGTTCTTGTCGGAGAAGGACGAGATCTTCTTCACGCCGGGGTTGCGCAGCGGACGCCAGATCCACTCGCCCGCGCCGGACTGCATGAGCAGCCCATCCGAATCGTGGACCTCCATCCGGTAATCATCCGTGGTCTTCCGGTCGTTCTCGCCTTCGAAGAACATGGAGGTGAGGGGAGCAAGCCCCACATTCTCGATCTTCTGGCGCGGGAAGAGCGTGGCCGTGACGTCGAGAGTGGTTTCTCGCGACGGATAGACCTCGAACCGGTAGGCGCCAGTAACGGAGGGGCTGTCGAGGAGCGCGAAGATCGTCGCCCGGTCGCTGTCGGGCTTGGGCATCTCGACCCAGAACTCGCGGAAATGCGGAAACTCCTCCTGCTCGCCGCCTTCCACGTTGATGGCAAGCCCGCGCGCCGAGAGGCCGTATTTCTGGTCGCGGCCGAGAAAGCGGAAATAGCTCGCGCCGAGGAAGGCGATCAGCTCGTCGAGCACCTTCGGGTTATTGAGCGGGTAATGCAGGCGGAAGCCCGCAAAGCCCAGGTTCACCGGCAGGGGCTTCTCGATCTTGTTGCGGCCGTAATCGAACAGCTCGCGCTGGTAGGGAATCGGCGTCGGCACGCCGTCGCGGATGACGTTGACGGTGACGGGACGCTGATAAAGGAAGCCGAGATGGAAGAGCTGCATCCGGAATGGACCGTTGCCGGTAGCGAGCAGCGCCTTGTCCGGGCGGAAGCGGATGTCGCGGTAATCATCGAAGCTCAGGCGATTGAGCGGCTCGGGCAGCTGGGCGGTCGACGCCTCGAACGGCGCGCCCGACAATTCCCGCGCACGGCGCACCACATCCTCGAATCGGAATGGATTCGGAGCCGGCACGGCGCTCTGCTGGGCTTGCGCGAGAGCATCCCCACCCCAGGCTGAGAGAGCGGTGGCAGCAAGCAGGCTTTGCAGGAGGGCGCGGCGGGAGAGGTGCGTCATGGCAGCGAGCGGTTCTTTCCTGAGTGCGAGGGGAGGCGGGCTTTAAGAGCAACCGCATCCAGATATGGGTGATCGTCTGCCGCTTAATAGGGCGTGAACGGAAGCCTCGCCATTCCCTCTCCTGAGGCAGGGTTAAAAAATTTTGCGAAAGGCCTGAAAAGGTCTTGTGATCCCGGGCGAATGTGATTATCTCCCGCTTGCCCAATTTCGCACGTGCCTGTGGTCGTGTGTCGGTTGGTGGGCATCCGGACAAGAGGCCGGACAGCCGCCCGAGAGCATCCTAGCTCTCGACTACCCCTAACCGGCAGCCGGAGGCGAAAACCGGCGCACCTCGTTCTCAACGGGGGACGCGACTTAAAGCAACGACGAACGGGCTTTTTTGGTCTCGTTGGCCCTCCAAAGGTCAACACCGAAGAGGCTTGTTTATCATTGCCAGGCGTGCGGACGGGAACCCCCATCCAATCCAAGGCAGCATCGTCGGGTGAAGAGCCCATCTGCGCTATTCGTGTCTCCATCGCACGAAGCGGGATGCATCTTCCCTCGCTGACGCCGGACAGCAGAAGATTCTGTCTGTCCAGAATTCAATCCGGAGGCTTGAAGACCTCCATTGAACCTTTGGTGGGGAGAGCGCCATGACTCAGCGCATCCGTGAATTTCTGCGCAACCGACGTGAGGACGGCCCGTGCGTCGTCGTCGACCTCGATGTCGTGCGCGACAACTACTCCAAGTTCGCCCGTGCGCTGCCCGACACGCGCGTGTTCTACGCCGTGAAGGCGAATCCCGACCCGAAGGTGCTGAAGCTTCTGGCCGATCTCGGCTCGTGCTTCGATACGGCCTCCGTGGTCGAGATCCAGCTCGCGCTCGACGCAGGCGCCACGCCCGACCGCATCTCTTTCGGCAACACGATCAAGAAGGAGCGCGACATCGCGCGCGCTCTCGAGATCGGCGTGCGCCTCTATGCGGTCGATTGCGAAGCCGAGGTCGAGAAGATCGCCCGCGCTGCCGAGACGGCTGGTGTTGCCGCCGACCAGGTGAAGGTGTTCTGCCGCATCCTGTGCGACGGCGCCGGCGCCGAGTGGCCGCTCTCCCGCAAGTTCGGCTGCGTGCCGGAGATGGCGGTGGACGTGCTCGAGCATGGCGTTCGCCTCGGCCTGGAAGCTTACGGGGTGTCGTTCCACGTGGGTTCGCAGCAGGGCAACACGGAAGCCTGGGATCAGGCTCTCGGCTCTGCCTCCGCGATCTTCCGTGAATGCGCGGACCGCGGCATCCATCTGTCGATGGTCAACCTCGGCGGCGGTTTCCCGACGAAGTACCTGAAGACGGTGCCTCAGGTGGAAGCTTACGGCGAGTCGATCTTCCGCGCGCTGTCGAAGCACTTCGGCAACCGCATTCCGGAGACGATCATCGAGCCGGGCCGCGGCATGGTCGGCAACGCGGGCATCATCGAGGCCGAGGTCGTTCTCGTCTCGAAGAAGAGCCGCGATGAGGACGAGGTGCGCTGGGTCTATCTCGACATCGGCAAGTTCGGCGGTCTCGCCGAGACGATGGACGAGTCGATCCGCTATCCGATCCGCAGCGAGCGCGACGACGACCGCAAGGTGCCGTGCGTGCTGGCTGGTCCGACCTGCGACTCCGCCGACGTTCTCTACGAGAATGAGCCCTACCTGCTCCCGTTCTCGCTGGAGATCGGCGACAAGGTGCTGATCGAGGGCACGGGTGCCTACACGACCACCTACTCGGCGGTCGCGTTCAATGGCTTCCCGCCGCTTAAGTCTTACGTGATCTAACTCACGTCCCGCCTGCCTCGTTGAATGAGGCAGGCACCAACTCCACCACAGTTGTCCCGGACGGCCAATGAGCAATGGTGCTCATTGGTGCGAGGGCTGTCGCTCACCCCACGTGTATGGGAGGCCACGGCCATGATCACGATTCGCGAAGAATCCTTCCACGATGTCGAGGCGCGCGAGGCGCTGCTCGATGCCTGCTTCGGACCCGCACGGTTCCAGAAGACCTGCGAGCGTTTGCGCGAGGGCCGCAAGGCCGCCGATGGTTTGTCGCTGACCATCGAGCAGAACGGCGAGCTCGTCGGCACGGTGCGCCTGTGGCACATCTCCGCCGGCCCGAACCGTGCCGCGCTGATGCTCGGCCCGCTCGCCATCGATCCGTCGCTCCAGAGCCTCGGCCTCGGCGGCAAGCTCATGCGCGAGTCGTTGAAGCGTGCAGCCGATCTCGGTCACAAGGCGGTGCTGCTGGTGGGCGATGCGCCGTATTACGAGCGCTTCGGCTTCTCGACAGGCAAGACCGGCTCGCTCTGGCTGCCGGGGCCTTACGAGCGCAACCGCTTCCTCGCGCTCGAGTTCGAGAACGGTTATCTCGACGGCGCGCGCGGTCTCGTGTCCGCAACGGGTGCATTCGAAGACAAGCCCGATCTCACCGCGCTTGTTGCAGCGGCAGCGCAGGGGCAGTTGCCCGGCATGCGTCCGGCTGCATAACGCATCAGCTTCCCGAGAGCCGGAGACGTTCGGCTCTCGGGTTCGGCAGCACGAACGTGACCGCTGCCGCTGCGACGAGATAGACGGCAAAGCCGATGGCAACGGCATCGACGCCGATTCCGATATCGAACAGCATGCCCGCGCCAACCGGGCCGATGGCGGATGCGATCACCATGATTGCGCCCGCCAGAGCGCGGATCTTGCCGAGATGGCGCGTGCCGTAAAGCTCGGCCAGGGTGGATGCGATCACCACATTGGTGCAGCCTGTTGTGAGGCCGATGAGCGCGAAGAAGATGAGCGGCGTGAAGGCACCGCTCACAGTCACCAGAACGATCGAGGCCAGAATCATTCCCACGAGATAGAAATGGCTGACGCGGATCGCGCCCAGGCGGTCGATCAGCGTGCCTGCGGTCATGGTCACGACAACGGAGACGAGGGCGAACACCGTGATGCCCGTCGCCAGCAGCTCCACCGCCCAGCCCTTCGTCTCGGCGATGAAACGCAGATGAAAAAGATAAGCCGTCATGATGGCCGGATAGCCCGCCATCGTCGGCACGAGCGCAAGAAAGCGCCAGTCGCGCAACAGGTCGAGCCAGCGCGGGCCCGGCTCGCTCGTGGTGTGAGTCAGTGATGCATCCGCCGCATCAGGCTTGTGTGATGTCCTGAGCAGGCCGGTGAGCCATCCAACGCCTAGGCATGTCACCAGCACGAGCGCGGCGACGCGCCATGTGCCAGTCCAGCCGAGGCTCACGATGAGCGCGACCGCGATGCCGGGCAGGATCGCCTCTCCCGCCGAGAAGCCGAGGGTCGCCACGCCGACAGCCCTGCCGCGAACGCCTTCGGGAAGGCGGGCGGTACTCATGACGCCCGCATGGCTCATCATGCCTTGCCCAAAGAGGCGCAAGGCGAAGAAGCTCAATCCGAGCACCAGCAGGTTGGGCGCGAAGGACAGGCTGAGCGCCGCTGCCGCGAGGCCCAGAAAGGCTGCGGTTGCGTAAAGACCCACATCGATCCGGTCGATGGCGCCGCCGATCCAGATCATCAGCAGGCCCGATGCGAGTGTCGCGACGGAATAGATCAGCCCGAAACTGCCATGGGTCAGGTCGAAGGCGTGGCGAATGTCGGGGCCCGAGAGCGAGATGAAGAAGGTCTGCCCGAAGGAGGACAAAAGGGTCAGGGCGAAGCCCAGGCCGATCACGCGCCCATGGCGCATGAGAAGTTCGTGGAATTTCATCGTTCGCAAATCAGGTCTGATGGACTGAAGCCGATCATGAGACCTTGTTTCCTCATGTCGAGGCCTAAAACCAAGGGATGAGTGCTTTTCTTGTCATTTTACGGTCGTCATCCGCAGGGAAATCGACATTCGAGGGAGAGAGGAAAGCGCAGGCATTGACCCCGGGGGCTCCTCAATCCTAGATGCGCGCGGAATTGTCCAACCCGGAGACATCTGAGCCCGTTCCAGGCTTCCACGAAGGAGAAACATCGATGACCACTTGGCCCATTCATGGCCGCATTACCGGCCCGATCGTCATGATCGGCTTTGGTTCGATCGGCAAAGGCATGCTGCCCCTGATCGAGCGGCATTTCGAGTTCGACAAGAACCGCTTCACGGTCATCGATCCCGTCGACACCGACCGCTCCATGCTCGACGTGCGCGGCATCACCCTGATCAACAAGGCTCTCACCCGCGAGAACTACCGCGAGATCCTCACGCCTCTGCTCACTGAGGGCGGCGGCCAGGGCTTCTGCGTGAACCTGTCGGTCGACACCTCCTCGCGCGACATCATGGAGCTCTCCCGCGAACTCGGCGCGCTTTATGTCGACACAGTGGCCGAGCCCTGGGCCGGTTTTTACTTCGACAAGAACGCAGGCCCTGAAGCCCGCACGAACTACATGCTGCGCGAGAACATCCTCGATGCGCGCCGCCAGGCGCCCGGCGGCCCCACGGCCGTCAATTGCTGCGGCGCGAATCCCGGCATGGTGTCATGGTTCGTGAAGCAGGCTCTGCTCAACGTCGCCAAGGACACGGGGCTGAACGTCGAGGTGCCGAAGTCCCGCGAGGAATGGGCCGCTCTCATGAGCAAGGTCGGCGTGAAGGGCATCCACATCGCCGAGCGCGACACGCAGCGCGCCGAGCATCCGAAGCCCATGGGCGTGTTCGTGAACACCTGGTCCGTGGACGGCTTCGTCTCGGAAGGCCTGCAGCCTGCCGAACTCGGCTGGGGCACGCATGAAAACTGGATGCCGGAGAACGCCCGCACGCACGACAAGGGCTGCGGCGCTGCGATCTATCTGCTGCAGCCCGGCGCGAATACGCGCGTGCGCAGCTGGTGCCCGACGCCCGGTCCGCAATACGGCTTCCTGGTGACTCACAACGAGGCGATCTCGATTGCGGATTACTTCACCGTCCGCGAGGGCGAGAAGGTCACGTATCGTCCGACCTGCCATTACGCCTATCATCCGGCGAATGACGCCGTGCTGTCGATGCACGAGATGTTCGGCGCCGCCGGCAAGTACCAGGGCAAGCAGCACATCCTCACCGAGAACGAGATCGTCGACGGCATCGATGAACTCGGCGTGCTGCTCTACGGCCACGGCAAGAACGCCTATTGGTACGGCTCGCAGCTCTCCATCGAGGAGACTCGCAAGCTCGCGCCTTACCAGAACGCCACCGGCCTTCAGGTGAGCTCCGCCGTACTTGCGGGCATGGTGTGGGCGCTGGAGAATCCCAACGCGGGCATCGTTGAAGCCGACGACATCGACTTCCAGCGCTGCCTCGAAGTGCAGATGCCTTATCTCGGACCGGTGAAGGGCTACTACACCGATTGGACGCCGCTCGATGATCGCCCGGGCTTCTTCCCGGAGGACATCGACGCTTCCGATCCGTGGCAGTTCCGGAACATTCTGGTGCGCTGACGCTCTACCCATGGCCGGTTGCAAAACCGGCCATGTCTCTTTCTGAGTCAGGCGCGAGGGAGCGATCGATATGCCTCATTTCGAGGAATTCTACGCCGACAAGCTGCGCGGCGGTCTTGGGTTGGTCGATGCGGAGGCCGTTCTCGATCTGCGCGGCGCATCCCGCGAGAAGGCTTCCGCTTCTCTTCAGGACATGCTCGAGCGCAGCCGTTTTGCGCAGGCGAAGTCCGTTGCCATACGCCTCGATCCGCCGCCGGAAGGCGGTGGCGAAACGCTCTTCCAGCCCATCGGCAAGGCGCTGCTGGAGGCCAAGAAACGCGGTTGGATCGACAGGTTGCAGACATTGCCCGCCAATGACGGCCTGGGCTTCTACGTAGTGCTTGCAGGAAAGCCGGAGCGTGAGGCTTAAGCCCGCGCGACGGTTCGCGGAGACCGGCGCCGAAAACTGCGTAGGAATCCCGCAAGTAGCAGAATGCCGCCCCATACGATGATGAAGCCGATGGCAGTGGAGAGAAGGCCTTCTTCCGTTACCGGCACGGCCGGCTCGAAATCGCGATAGGCTGCTTCCATCACATCCTGATCGCCGTCACGAACCATCAGCGCGACGCGCGCAAAGGGGCCGGCCTGCATCATCGCTTCGCGGTGAGTCTGCAGGCGGCCGAGACGCTCCACATTGGCCTGCATGGCGATGCCCTGGCGGCTCACGAGATCGTCGGGATTGGTGCGAAGCCGCGCGATGGCATTGCTTTGCGTTTCCCCATTGGCCTGCGCATCCGCATCGAAGCGCGCGATCACGCGCTGCAATTCGTCGATCGCGCCGCCCAGGCGCTGCCGGTACTGCTGGGAATATTCCGGCCCCTGCGAGGCGACGATGCCGCCGAAGAGCCCCAATCCGAAAGCGATGATGCGAACGATCCGTGCCAATCTGCAACCTCCTTAAAGGTCAAGCGCGGCGCGGATATCTTGTTCCGTTACTTCATCCAGAGTCTTTTGCACCTTCAGCGCCCGGGTCTTCTGTCCCGGCTCCATTACCAGGATCACCGTTTCGATGCCGGGGCAGCCGGGGTCGTTGCAGGCGATCTCGTTGACCGCGAAGGCGGTCTCGGGCGAGGCCTGAAGTGCCGCGCGCGCCATGTCCTTCACGCGCTCAACCGCCTCCCGGTCGGGTTTCGGCAGGCCGAACGTGCCTCGTAAAAAAGCGCCGAAGAGAGCCATGGGCGATCTCATGTGGGCAGGGTCAGGATGCCACCCTGGCCGTCCTCGCAGCCGAAGGCGAGGCGCTTGCCGCCCTTGTCCCAGGCCATGGCCGTGACGCCGCTGCCCTTGACGGCGGGACGCACAAGAAGCTCGGAGGCATCGTTGAGGCGGATGAGCAGGATGCAGCCGTCCTCATAAGCCACCGCCAGCACCATGGTGTTGGGGTGGAACGCCACGCGGGTGACCTTGGCAGGCCGCACGCCGCATTCGCGCGGCGCCTTGCCCATGGGGCCTTCCTTCGATTCGAAGGGCCAGATGATGGCCGCTTCCGCGCCGGAGGTGGCAAGCCATTTGCCGTCATGCGACCACGCGAGCGAGCGCGTCTTCGACGGATAGCCGCTCATGCGCATGTGCCCCTTGTCGGGAATGAGCCGCCAGCCGTGCAGCGCGTTCTCCTGCATGGAGGTGACGACAAAGCGCGCATCGGGAGACCAGGTCACGTCGAGATGCGAGCCCTTCCAGTCGAGCATTTCGGGCTTGGCCTCCACGTTCGGAAACCAAAGCGTCGCGCCGTTGTAATGCGAGATCGCGAGACGATAACCCTTGGGCGCGAAGGCAAGCCCGCGCGGGGTGGAGGGCACCTCCAGCATCTTCTCGCGGCCCTTGTCGTCGCGGGCGAAAACGCGCTTGCCGGCGGCATAGGCGAAGGCCCCGCCGGTGCTGAGCGCCAGCGCGTCGATCCATGCGCCCTTGGTTTCAGCGAGAGTCTTCGTGGAACCGTCCGCGCCCGTCACAGCCACGCGGCCGTCATCGCCGCCGGTCACGAAACGCTCGCCGTCGCTCGCGCCGATCAGGATGCCCGCGTCGGGATGGGCCTCCACGCGATGGCTCTCGCCGTCCTTCACCAGCACCACGCCACCGTCGCCCAAGCCGAAGGCGGCGGTGCCCTTCAGCCAGCCGATGGCGGTGACATGCGCACCCGCAGCGACGGGCGCCACGTTCTGGGTCAAGGATGGAGCAGTTCCGTTACTCATCGAAGCGATCCCTTCAAGCTAGGCTTCCCATAGCACGGTTGCAGGGAGGCAAGGCAAGGAGTGGTCAAGAGAGCCCTCGACTCAACGCTACACCCTTTGCGCCATGGCCGCCGTTCAGGGCTGAGCGCATCATGGGATTTTTAAAGAATGGGAGCTGCGGCATGAAGATTTTGAGCACGATTGCTTTCGTCATGACGGCGCTCGGCTCGATGGGCGTTTCCGCGCAGACCATGAGCGGGTTTCGGACCCAAGGAGCCGCTCCCCGTCTAGGAAGCCGCCCGGTCGATGGACCGGACGGCGGGAACGTTTCCGTTGATTGAAATCGGCATGAGCCGCAATTAAGCCGCGCAGGCCAGAAAACCCTCGCGGATCGCCTTCTCGTTCAAGTCTCGGCCGATGAAGACCACTTTCGACGTGTGCTTCTCGCCGGGCTTCCACTCGCCCTGCACGTCGCCGTCGAGGATCATGTGCACGCCCTGGAACACGAAGCGCTTCGGCTCGTTCGGGAAAGCGACGATGCCCTTGCAGCGCAGGATGTTCGGGCCCTCGACCTGGGTGAGGTTCGAGATCCACGGCATGAACTTTTCAGGGTCCACCTCACCATCGATCTTCACGGCGACGGATTGCATCTCCTCGTCGTGATGATGGTGATGGCCTTCCTCCAGGAAGCTGGGCTCGATCTCCATGATGCGGTCGAGATCGAAGGCCTTGCGGTCGAGAACTTCCGAGATCGGGATGGCCGCGTTCTGCGTGCGGTGGATCTTGGCATAAGGGTTGATGGCGCGGATGCGGGCCTCGACCTCTTTCAGTTCGGTCTCGTTCACGAGGTCGATCTTGTTGAGGATGATCACATCGGCGAAGGCGATCTGGTTCTTGGCCTCAGGCGCATCCTTCAGGCGGTCGGAGAGCCACTTGGCATCGGCCACCGTCACCACCGCGTCGAGACGGGCTGCATCGGACACGTCCTGATCCATGAAGAAGGTCTGCGCGACCGGGGCGGGGTCCGCAAGGCCCGTGGTCTCGACGATGATCGCGTCGAACTTGCCCTTGCGCTTCATCAGGCCGTCGAGAATGCGGATCAGGTCGCCGCGCACGGTGCAGCAAATACAGCCGTTGTTCATCTCGAACACTTCCTCGTCGGCGCCGACGACAAGCTCGTTGTCGATGCCGATCTCGCCGAACTCGTTGACGATCACGGCATATTTCTTGCCGTGCGGCTCGGTGAGGATGCGGTTGAGGAGAGTGGTCTTACCGGCGCCGAGATAGCCTGTGAGGACGGTAACGGGGATCTTGTCGGTCATCGGATGGTCCGCAACGTTCATCCTCCTCTTGAGGGGGAGGATCGGCCGGAAGGCCGAGGTGGGGTGGAAACACCAGCTTGGGTGAGGTCGCGTTGCCACCCCACCCCGAAGCGCTTACGCGCTCCGACCCTCCCCCTCAAGGGGAGGGTGGCTTTCAGCTCGACATGGCCGCGCTGAAGGCCCTTATATTGTGTCTCATCATGTCAATGTAAGTGCCAGCGGGGCCGTTCGGCTCGGAAAGGGCGTCGGAATACACCTTCTCGCCGACCTTGGCTCCGGTCTCCTGGGCGATGCGCTCCATGAGGCGGGCATCGGACACGTTTTCCACGAAGACGGCTGAGACCTTCTCGCGCCTGATCTGCTGGATGATCCGGGCGACGTCCTTGGCCGAGGCCTCCGCCTCCGTCGAGACTCCCTGAGGGGCGACGAAGTCGATCCCATAGGCAGCCTCGAAATAGCGGAAGGCGTCGTGCGACGTGATGACCTTGCGGCGATCGGAGGGGATGTTCGCGACAAGGTCCTTCACGTCCGCTTCCAGGGCATCGAGCTTGGCGAGATAGGCGGCGGCATTGGCTTCATAAGCAGCCTTGCCCTCGGCATCCGCTGCGATCAGCGCATCGCGGATATTGGCCACGTAGGTCTTGGCGCTGCCGATGCTCTGCCAGGCATGGGGATCGACGCCGCCGTGGTCGTGATCGTGACCATGACCATGCTCTTCCTCCTTCAAGGTCTTGATGCCCTTGGCGGCTTCGATCCTGGCAGCCTTGGTGCCGGAGGATTTTACGAGGCGGTCGATCCAGCCTTCGAACTTCAGGCCGTTGGTGAAAACGATTTTCGCTTCCGTCAGGCGGCGCGCATCGGCAGGTGTCGGCGCATAGACATGTGCATCGCCGTTCGGTCCGACGAGGGTCGTCAGTTCGATGCGGTCTCCGCCCACATTACGCACGAGATCGCCGAGAATCGAGAAGGTCGCGACGACCTTGAGCTTCTCCGGCGTCTGCGCTGCCGCTGGCATGAGCGAACCGGCAAGCGCGAGCGAGCCCGCGAGCAGGGACAGGGCGGTTCTTCTCGTCAGCATGATGAGATCCTTCTTTAGGCTTCGAGATGTTTGCCCGGCCATGCGAGCCAGAGCACGCCGCCTTCGCGGCCGATCAGCAGCGACGCCACATAGACGATGCCCGCCGAGAGAATGATCGCGGGGCCTGCGGGCAGCTCCGCATGGAACGAGAGCAGCAAGCCCGCGATGCCGGAGACGATGCCGATGAGAACGGAGACGATCATCATCATGGTGATGTCGCTGGTCCAGAACCGCGCGGCTGTTGCAGGCAGCATCATCATGCCCACAGCCAGCAGCGTGCCGAGCGCATGGAAGCCGCCGACGAGGTTCATCACCACGAGGCCGAGGAAGATGAGATGCGTCGGCGTGCCAGAGCGGCTCACGGAACGCAGGAAGATCGGGTCCACGCATTCCAGAACGAGCGGACGATAGAGCGCAGCCAACGCGAGAACGGTGAGCGTCGAGATGGAGGCAAGAAGCAGTAGCGTGTTATCGTCGAGCGCCAGCACCGTACCGAAGAGTACGTGCAGCAGATCGACGTTCGAGCCGCGCAAGGACACGATGGTGACGCCGAGAGCGAGCGACAGCAGGTAGAAAGCTGCAAGCGACGCATCTTCCTTTAGAGACGTGAAGCGCGAGACGAGGCCTGCCGCCATGGCGACGATGACGCCCGCTGCCAATCCGCCGAAGGTCATGGCTGGCAGCGACAAGCCTGCAAGCAGATAACCGATGGCCGCGCCGGGCAGAATGGCATGCGCCATCGCATCGCCCGTAAGGCTCATGCGGCGCAGCATCAGGAACACGCCGACGGGTCCGCCGCCGAGCGCAATCGCGATCACGCCCACGAGAGCGCGCTGCATGAACTCGAATTCGGAGAAGGGTGAGTAGAGAAGGTCGAGCACGGATCGGTCTTTATGCGGCGCTGCGCTGGCAGACATGCGCATGAGGGTCATGCGCCTCGACCATGCGGCGGGCTTTGAGGAGATTGTCGGCGCTCAGCACGTCGAGCGTGTCGCCCCAGGCCACGGGCTCGCGGGCGATGAGCAGGGTCTTTGGAAACACGCGCTTGACCATGTCGAGATCGTGCAGCACCGCGACGACCGTGCGCTTCTCCGCATGCCAGCGGCGCACGAGATCGAGCAGGTCGGCGGTGGTCTTGGCGTCGATGGCGGTAAACGGTTCGTCGAGCAGGATCACCGGCGCGTCCTGCAGGAGCAGGCGCGCGAAGAGCGCGCGCTGCATCTGCCCGCCGGAGAGGGTCGAGATGGGGCGGCGCTCGAAGCCGATGAGACCGACTGCCGCCAGCGCCGCCTCGATCTTCGTGCGGTCCTTCGCCGAGATGCCGCCGAAGAGGCCCGAGCGGGACCAGAGGCCCATGGCCACGAGATCGTAGACGGAAAGCGGAAAGGACCGGTCGATTTCCGCCACCTGCGGCAGATAGGCGATCTCGGAGGAGGGGCCGTTCAGCCGGATCTGGCCTTCGAGCGGCTTCAGCGTGCCGACGACGCCCTTGAGCAGGGTCGACTTGCCTGCGCCGTTGGGGCCGACGACGGCCATGAGGCTGCCCGAGGGAATGTCTCCATGAAGGTGATGCACGGCGGGCCTGCGGCCATAGCCGAGGGTCACTTCATCGAAACGGATGGCGGCGGAGGCTGCGTCCATGGCTCACCCCATGACCTTGAGAACCATCAGCCACAGGGCCGCCAGCACCACCGAGGCGCCCACTAGGCGCTGCCAGACCGAGAGGCGCAGCAGCGAGAAGGTGGGGGCGGCGGCAAGAGGCCTGTGCTCGTGACCATGCTGATGGCCGTGTGAATGGCTGTGGCTATGCGACATGCCCTAACACATAGACCGGAATGGCGGCCATTTCCAGGGGGTATAGTATTTTATACTCCCCTGTTAATATCTTAGTTTACAACAGAAATCCTAGAATGCCGGATGGTACTGATAGAGCCAGGTCTCGCTCAACACTTCGTCCCCGTTGCGCAGGTAGCATCGCATCTCCACCGGCTCGGTGCCGGTGACCGTGAGGTCGAACTGGGTCCGCCAATGGCCGGGCACATTGTTGGGCACGGCCTCGGTGAGGATGTTCGTGAACTCGCCGCGCGAGGCGGAAAGGACCGGCTTGGGGATCACGCCGTTGGGGAGCTTAGTGAGCGGCTCGCCGATGAACTCCACCATGAACTTGCGCACGCCCTTGGGCCGGGCCGTGCCGGCCTGGCCGCCATTGCCGAAGCGGGTGGCGATGACGCGGGCGAGCGGGGTCGGGTAGGGCTCGTCCGCCGACCAATGCATCCGGTAGCGCAGGTTCAGCGCCTGGCCGGCACGGGCGGGGTCGGCCGGCACCCACATGGCCACGATGTTGTCGTGGATCTCGTCGTCGGTAGGGATTTCCACGAGCTGGATGGAGCCCTTGCCCCATGTGCCCTGCGGCTCGATCCAGAGCGAGGGACGGCGGTCGTAATAGACGCCGTCGAGGTAATGGTCGAAGTTGCGGTCGCGCTGGAGCAGGCCGAACCCGCGCGGGTTCTCGTCGCCGAAGGCCGAGGTGATGATGCGCGGCGGGTTGTTGAGCGGGCGCCAGATGCGCTCTCCCGCGCCGGTCCACATGGCAAGGCCGTCGGAATCGTGGATCTCCGGGCGCCAGTCGATGGCGGTGGTCTTGGACTTCTCCGAGTACCAGTACATGGAGGTCAGAGGCGCGAGGCCCAACCGCGCGATGTCCTTGCGCAGGTAAAGCGCGGTGTCGATGTCCATGATCACGGCGGCGGCGCGCTGCATCACGAACTTGTAGGCTCCCGCCACGCTCGGCCCGTCGAGCAGCGCGTAGACCGTGACCGTGTCGGAGCCGGGCTTCGGCGTCTCGAAATAGACGTGGGTGAAGTCGGGGAATTCCTCGTTCTGCCCATGCACGGCCACATCGATGGCGAGGCCGCGGGCCGAGAGGCCGTATTGGTAAAGCTCGCCGATGGCGCGGAAATAGGACGCGCCGAGGAAGGCCACCCAGTCGTTCTTGCGCCAGTCGAGCTTGCCGTTGCGGGCTTCCTGGAAGCGGAAGCCGGCGAAGCCCGTATTGTCGGGGAGCTTTCGGGCCGGCGAATCCGCCGGCATGTCGAAATACTCGGTGTCGTAGATGATCTCGCGGGCCTGGCCGTTCTCGACCACATGCATGCGCACCGGCTTCTGGAAGAAGCGGCCCATGTGGAAGAACGTGACCGGGAACTCGCTGGGGCCGTTGGCCCAGAGCGCCAGATCGGTCTTGAACCGGATCTTCCCGTGGGCGTCGTAGTCGATCTGATAGAGAATCTCCGGCGAGGGGCTCATCGGAGCCACATAGGCCGAGCGGGCCATGGTTTCCGCCTGCTTCTTCAGATCGTCGAAGGAGAATGGGCTTTCCGCTCCCATTTTCAGGCCTTGCTGCGCCAGAGCCTGGCTCGAAAAGCCTTGGGCGGCCAAGGTGGCCGTGGCGGTTGCGGTTTGAAGGAACTGACGGCGATTGAGCATGGGAGAAACGAACTTGTGATCCGGAGAGAGACTGACCCCTACCGACCAAGGTGGCAGGATTAAGTCCCTCTTAGCCTCTTGAGAAAACTTCGTCAGCAGCCAAAACTAGGCTCACACACAGGCAGTGTAACAATACTGCCGAATTTAAGGGAGTACGCCTAATGCAGAAATCCATCATGCGCCGCCTCATGGGGGCCGCCACCGCCCTGGCCATTGCGGGCGCAAGCGTCCCGGCCCAGGCGCAGGACTTCATCAACGTCCTGACCGGCGGCACCTCCGGCGTGTATTACCCGCTGGGCGTCGCTCTCTCGAAGGTGTTCACCGAAAAGGTCCAGGGCTCGCGTCCTTCCGTCCAGGCCACCAAGGCTTCTGTTGAGAACCTCACGCTGCTGCAGCAGGGCAAGGGCGAGATCGGCTTCACCCTCGGTGATAGCTTGGCCATGGCTTGGGCGGGCGACGAGGAGGCCGGCTTCAAGGCCAAGCAGGACAAGCTGCGCGGCATCACCGCCATCTATCCCAACTACATCCAGATCGTCGCGACCAAGGAATCCGGCATCAAGTCGCTCGCTGACCTGAAGGGCAAGCGCCTCTCCGTCGGCGCGCCGAAATCCGGCACCGAGCTCAACGCCCGCGCGATCCTCCAAGGCGCAGGCCTCACCTACAAGGATCTCGGCAAGGTCGAGTATCTGCCCTTCGGCGAATCCGTCGAGCTCATGAAGAACCGCCAGCTTGATGCGACCCTGCAATCGGCAGGCCTCGGCGTGTCCTCAATCCGCGATCTCGCCACCTCCGTGCCGATCGTCGTCGTGGAAATCCCTGCCGCCGTCGTGGACAAGGTCGGCACGCCCTATGTGAAGGTCACGATCCCGGCAAACACCTATGAAGGCCAGAGCGCGCCCGTGCAGACGGCTGCCGTGGTGAACTACCTCGTCACCCATTCCGGCATGAAGGACGAGACGGTCTACCAGATGACGAAGGCGATCTACGAGAGCCTGCCCGATCTCGCCGCCGCGCATGCCGCCGCCAAGGACATCAAGCTCGAGAGCGCGCTCTCCGGCATGCCGGTGCCGATGCATCCGGGCGCCCAGCGCTACTTCGACGAAAAGGGCGTGAAGAAGGGCTCCTAAACCCTTTGGCCGATTTACATTCCAGCCGGGGCAGTGAACCTGCTCCGGCTTTTTAATGACAAGAACAATAAATTTTCAGGAGACGCGGCGCGATGAGCCAGAGTGCGAACACATCCGAACTCGCCCAGATGGAAGCACCTGCCGAGAGCGTGAATCCGGAGCATGGCTTGCCGGAGAGCTTCGGCGAAGGTTTCTGGGGCAAGCTGCTGTTCTGGATCGCGGTGTCGTTCTCAACCTTCCAGATCATCACGTCTTTCGGCATTCCGCTCGATCAGCCGTTCTTCCTCGGCGTGAGCCTGTTCCAGATCTTCTATGTCGTCATGGCGGCCTGGGCCGCATGGCTGGCCTCCCTTGCCGTACGGCGGCGCGGCCTCATCGACGGGCTTCTCGGCTGGATCGCGATCGCGGTTGCCTTCGGACTCGTGCTCTGGTTCGGCGGCAGCGTGCCGAGCCAGGTCGTGCGCGCCATGCATGTCGGCTTTCTGTGCCTCGTCGCGGGCGCGATGGTTGCCAATCACCGCTCAGGTTCCTCAGTCATGCATCTCATGGGATGGCTCGTGGGCTTCGTGGGCTTCGCCGTCGGCCTTTATCAATGGGCGTTCTACAACGATCTCGTGATCCGCGCCGGCGATATGACGACGGGCGATCTCATCTCCGGCATCGCGGCGCTCGTGGTTCTGTTCTATCTGGTCTGGCGCGTGATGGGCATTGCGCTTCCCATCGTGGCGGGCCTGTTCCTCGCCTATTGCCTGTTCGGCCATTATCTGCCCGCGCCGCTCGATCATCGCGGCTATTCGCTCGATCAGGTCATCGAGCACATGGCTTTTGGCACGGAAGGCATCTACGGCACGCCGACCCTGGTGTCGGCGACCTACATCTTCCTGTTCATCCTGTTCGGCGCCTTCATGGAGAAGGCGGGCGTCATCGATTTCTTCAACGATATCTCGATGGCCGTGTTCGGCGACAAGCAGGGCGGGCCGGGCAAGGTCTGCGTGGCGTCCTCCGCGCTCATGGGCACCGTTTCGGGCTCGGGTGTTGCGAATGTGGTCGCCTCGGGACAATTCACAATCCCGCTGATGAAGCGCTTCGGTTTTCCGTCCGCTTTCGCAGGTGGCGTGGAAGCGACATCGTCCATGGGTGGGCAGATCATGCCGCCGGTCATGGGCGCAGTCGCCTTCATCATGGCCGAGACCATCGACGTGCCGTATTCTGAGATCGTGAAAGCGGCGATCATTCCGGCGCTTCTCTACTTCGCATCCTGCTATCTCGCAGTGCATCTCGAAGCCGGAAAACGCCACCTGCGCGGCCTGCCGAAATCCGAGCTGCCGAATGCGTGGACCGAGCTGAAGACGAAGTGGTTCCTCATCGCGCCGCTCGGCGTTCTCGTCTACCTGCTCTTCGCAGGCTATACGCCGCTCTTCGCCGGCGCGGTCGGCCTGTCGCTGACGGTGGCGCTCATTCTCGGCACGGCCATCGTGACCGGTCTCGGCACGCCCGCCCTGCGCGTTGCGTTCTGGATCGGCCTCGCTCTCGTCTCGGCTTATTCGCTTGCATCGAGCGTGACGCTCGTTGTGCTCGTCGTCGCCGCTTTGTCCCTGTGGAATGCGTTTTCCGGTCGCGGCCGCCTGACGCTTCAGGCCTGCGTCGATGCCATGGCGGATGGTGCGCGTCAGGCGCTGCCGGTGGGCCTCGCCTGCGCGGTCGTCGGCATCGTGATCGGCACGATGACGCTGACGGGTCTCGGCACTATTGTCGGCACATGGATGATCTCCATCGGCAAGGACAACATTTTTGCAGCCCTCGTGCTGACGATGATCTTCAGCCTGATCCTCGGCATGGGTATTCCGACGATTCCGAACTACATCATCACCTCGTCACTGGCGGCACCCATCCTGCTGCAGCTCGATGTGCCGCTCATCGTCTCGCACATGTTCGTGTTCTATTTCGGCATCATGGCGGATCTCACGCCGCCGGTGGCGCTTGCGGCATTCGCTGCGGCTCCGATGGCGAAGGAATCGGGGCTCAAGATCGGCGTGCAGGCCGTGAAGATCGCGCTGCCGGGCTTCGTCGTGCCCTACATGGCCGTATACGATCCGAACCTGATGCTGCAGCCCGTGCCGGGTCTCGAGGGCGCGGGCTATTGGCTGGCCGTGGTCTACATCGTGTTCAAGGCGACGCTCGCCATGGCGCTATGGGGAATGGCAGCCATCGGCTTCTTCCTGAAGCCTCTGGCATGGTGGGAACGGCTCTGGGCAACGGTCGCTGCTGCCTTGCTCGTCGCCGCGATCCCGATCACCGATGAAATCGGCTTCGTGCTCTCAGCGCTGTTTGTCGGGTACCATATCTGGAAAACCCGCAAGGCCTCGGCGCCGCTCACGCCCGCGCATTCATGATCTGTCTCGTCGCAGGCAAGGTCGTCGCGCCGCTGATGGTGAGTGCGATGACCCTTGCCTGGACGCATTCGGTCGAAAAGATCGCTTGGGAAGAGGATTGGCGCGCCACGCCCGCGGGGCTCGAACTCGTCGAGGCGCGGGTGAAGGGTTCGGGTGCAGGCATGGAGCCGCCGCCGGAGGCACGGCTCGTCAACGGATCTTACGTGTGGAGGCCGAAGGTGCCGCCTCAGGCCGAAGTGGTCATGCGCCGCTCGGGCGCGACGGCGGATTGGCGGGTCTGCATGGACGGGCAATGCCGCCCGATGGAGGCCTATGTGCCGGCGGATGCCGACCCTGTCGTGATGAGGGTGTGTAAGAGCCCGTGAGCTTATTCGGCCAGGGGCTCGGTGGCGACGCAGCGGCGCCAGAGGTTCACTAGGAAGTAGATGGCGAGCAGGCTGAACAGGCCCATGAGCACATAGCCCACGATATGGCCCAGCTCGAACAGACCCGCGATGGCCCAGCCGGCGGAGATCGCCACGCCGAAGACCTCCGCACCGACCAGAATCATGATGCTGATCACGGTGATGAGGTTGCGCCAGTTGGTGCTTTTCGCCTGAGCCACGGGTTCGTACTCCTTAATCACGCCGAAGGGACTACCCTAAACGCCCCCTCCCGTGCAAGGTTTGTGCGTCTTCTATCATGACGCAGTTCACCCTTGTGTCATCCCCGGCGGCCCTTTAGGGCCGGGAAGGGGATCCATAGCGCCGAGCGTGCGGGTGGATTCCCTTCCCCTTCGCTGCGCTCCGGCCGGGAATGACACGGGCGGCTGGCTTGTGATGCGTTATCCTAGGTTCCTACCAATGCCCGAGACCCCCGTTTTCTCGACCGCCGCCGTCGCGGCTCCCCATATGGCAGCCGCCGAGACCGGCCAGACGATCCTGGCCGCGGGCGGCAATGCCGTGGAGGCCATGGTCGCCATGGCGGCCACCATCGCCGTGGTTTATCCCCACATGAACGGTCTCGGCGGCGACGGGTTCTGGCTGGTGCGGGAGCCCAAGGGCCGGGTCCATGCCCTTGACGCTTCAGGGCCTGCCGGGTCGCTCGCTACCATCAAGCGCTACCGGGACAAAGAATATGAGAGCATCCCGCCGCGCGGGCCCGATGCGGCGGTGACCGTCGCCGGTGCGGTGAGCGGATGGGGGCTGGCGCTGAAACTCGCCAAGGCGCTCGGCGGACAATTACCCCGTGACATGCTGCTCACCGATGCCATCCGTCTTGCCCGCGAAGGCTACAGGATCGGCGCATCCGAAGGGCGTTATGGCCTGCTGGAGCGGGAGGCGCTCTTTGCGGCTCCTGGCTTCGCTGACGCCTTCCTGGTCGACGGTAAGCTGCAACCGGCCGGCGAGACACGGCGCGCTCCCAAGCTCGCGGAGACGCTGGAGCAATTGGCCCATGCAGGCTTCGCCGATTTCTATCGCGGCGATGTGGGGCGCGAGATCGCAGCCGACCTGGAGCGCATCGGAAGCCCGATCACGCGCAAGGACATCGAGACCTATCAGGCGCGCGTGGTGAAGCCGCTTTCCGTGGAGCTGAAGCACTCGACCGTTTACAACATGCCGCCGCCGAGCCAGGGACTCGCCGCGCTGCTGATGCTCGGCCTGTTTCATCGGCTCGATGTGAAGCATGGCGAGACGCCGGAGCATCATCACGCCCTCATCGAGGCGGGAAAACGCGCTTTCGCGATCCGCGACAAGGTGGTCGCCGATCCGCGTGAGCTGACGCCCGAGCCTGCATCGTTCCTCACGCGCGACGTGTTCGAGAAGGAAGCGGCGATGATCGACATGCGCCGCGCCGCACCTTATCCGCCGCGCCCTGCCGATGGCGACACGATCTGGATGGGCTGCATCGACAAGGATGGGTTGGCCGTGTCCTACATCCAGTCGGTCTATTGGGCCTTCGGCTCGGGCTGCGTGCTGCCGTCGACCGGCATCCATTGGCACAACAGGGGCTTTGCGTTCTCGCTCGATCCGAAGAGCATGCGCGCGCTGGAGCCGGGCAAGAAGCCGTTTCACACGCTCAATCCGGGACTTGGGGTGTTCAACGATGGGCGCGTGCTCTCCTACGGCACCATGGGCGGCGAGCCGCAGCCGCAGATCCTGGGACAAATCTTTACGCGCTACGCGGATTTCGGCATGAGTATTGCAGATGCGGTGGACGCGCCGCGCTGGACGTTCGGCAAGAGCTGGAAGGCGCCATCAGCAACGTTGAAGGTGGAGGATCGCTTCGATCCGAGTTTGCTGCGCGTGCTTTCAAGCTATGGCCATCCGGTCGAGGAGATGGGTAAGCCTTATGCGGATTCTATGGGCCATGCAGGCATGCTCGTGAAGCATCCGCGCAATGGCCGCGTGGAGGCGGTGCACGATCCGCGTTCGGACGGCGGATCGCTCGGGCTTTAGCTGACGCCCATGTAACGTCCGGGACGGTGATTGGTTGCGAGGATCAGGTTGAGCACGGCGGTGCCGACGAGCGAGAGCGCGACCTTCGATGGTTCGATCACGAAGAGCGACGAGAGAAGGATCACCGCATCGATGGTGAGTTGCACATACCCCGCGCGGATGCCGTATCGCTCCTGCGCGTACAGCGCGAGGATGTTGACGCCGCCGAGGCTCGTGCGGTGCCGGAAGAGAACGAGCAGGCCCACGCCCATCAGCACGCCGCCCATGATCGCCGCATAGATCGGGTTGAGGTTGTCGATGCTGATCCAGGAAGGCGTGAGCTTCGAGAGATAGGATACCAGAAGCACGGCGAGGAAGGTGCGTACCGTGAGCTTCCAGCCCATGCGCAGAATCGAAAGCGCGTAGAAGGGCAGGTTGATGGCGAAAAACAGCGTGCCGAAATCGAGCTGCGTTGCGTATTGCAGCAGCAGCGCCAATCCTGCCGTGCCGCCGGTCAGGAGCGTCGCTTTCGTGTAGAGCGTCACGCCGAGCGCAACCATCAGCGTGCCGGTGAACCCTGCGAAGATGTCTTCGTAAAGACGATGCGCGCTTGCGGATGATGTGGTGGACACGCCCTGGCCCCTGTGTCTGAAGGCCGGAGCTATAGCGAGCGCTTTCCCGTGTCGCAACGCATGCAAATGAAGGGCCGCGTCGGCAGCTTTGCGCTTGGCGCAACCCTCAAGCAGGTCAGAGACCCTGGCTCCAGAGGCCGATGAGCAGGCTTGCACCCAGCACCAGCACGAAGGCGGCAGCAAGCAGTTCGAGGCTCGCGATGGCAATCGCGCCAGTCGCGCCGCGTCCGCCCGCCAGCTTCAAGGCGAGTGTCTTCGCAAAAACGGCAATGGCCGCGATGGCGCTGGTGGTGAGCGCCGTGCCAAGAGCCATGGCGAAGGTGGCGGCGATGCCCGCCGCGAAGAGGCCTTGTGCCAGGGAGAAGACGAGCACGATCAGCGCGCCCGCGCAGGGGCGGATGCCGGCGGCAATCGCCACGCCCGCCATGTCGCGGAAGCGCGTGAGGCGGTTGACCTCCTCAGGCGGCGGCAGATGCACGTGATCGCAGCTTGCTTCCGGCACATTGCTCAACGGGTTCTTCGCGAGCGCCAGCACGCCCAGCACCTTGCCGCTCTTGCGCCAGGTAATCGCGAGGCCGAGCAGGGCGACGGCGATGAAGCTCACAAGCTCCACGTTCATGGCGAGCTTGTTCATGGTGGAGGCCGTGGCACGCAGCACGAGGCTCACTGTGCCGACGATGAGAATGGCAACCAGCGCCTGCACGAAAGCGGCTGCGAAGCTTAAGGTGAAGGCTTTGCGCAGGGCCTTTTCGTCCGCCACCAGATAGGCCGAGATCACGCCCTTGCCGTGTCCCGGTCCGGCGGCGTGGAAAACGCCATAGGCGAAGCCGACGAACAGGAGCGAGCCCCAGGCCGCGCCACTCTCTTTCAGAGCGCGCACGCTGCCCTGAAGGCTGGTGTAGAAACCGGATTGGATGGAGAGAAGCCAAGCGCCGAAATTCCCGGAAGGAGCGGCCTCCCGGATTCCCATGCCGAAGGGGCTGCGGGGAGCGGGCGCACCGACAGGGCCGATCCAGAGGGCGAGCAGACCCATGGCGGTGGCCATGAAGGCGACGGCGAGAGCCGCCAGGCCGAGCCTCTGCCAGAACCGCGCCGGACTGGAGGCAGGGGAGGCAAGCGGAGCGGAGGTCACGGACATGCGATGATCGCCCGGTTGGAATATTCCATGGTGAAGTTCGCGCCGGATTCCTGAATGGCGCCTTCGTCTTGCAGGATCTGCTGCATGGCCGCATCGAGCGGCTTGGCCTTAGCGATATTGGTCACGCAGCCCTGGGGCGCGTTGGCGAGCGTCACGGCGGCTTTGTCCACGAGGCTGAAATAGACGAAGAAGCTGTTGTCATCGATCTCGATGGCCATGGGGCCGGTGACCGAGGTGGGTGCCTTCAGGGGCAGAAGGAAGGACATGGCGACCTTCTTGTCGTCCATGACCATCCGGGCCTCGCGGGGTGTATCGAAGGCTTGTGCCTTACCGAACACCTTCAGGGTCGTGAAATACTCGAAATCGGCGAGTCCGGCGGCGTTCTCGTCCGCCAGCTCCTGCAATTCCTCAGAGGTCAGCTTGCCGTCGCTGTTCTTGTCGAGGCCTTGGGTGACATAGGCCGTATAGGCCTCGTCGAAGGTCCAGTTGTGGCGGATGCCCGTCACTTTCCCGTCCGCGAAGACCACCTCCGCCTTGGCCGTAATCCACACATGGGGATGGGCTGCAGCAGGCAGGCTGAACCCTGTCAGCAAGGAGGCGAGGCAAAGGGTGAGACCGAGACGGCTGTTCATGCGTTGACTTCAAAAGCTGCGCTTCCAAGCGGTTACGGAAGCCGGAACGATAGGTCTAGAGGCTTTATGGTTAATGGAGGCGAAACAAAGGCTCGTACCTTAGAATCGCTCGATTGACGCGGTCGGGCACTTATGTCAGCATTGCTGACGTAAATACAAAAAACCAAGAAGAACCGGGAAAAACCGGCGGGCGGGGCAGAGGGCTCCAAGGAGGAACGGCATGGCCGAAGGTCATGTGGCGCTTCGCAGCGTTACGCTCGACGACAAGTACGATCTCACCAAGGATCACGTTTTCATTACCGGCACCCAGGCCGTCATCCGCATGCTGCTGATGCAGCGCGAGCGGGACAGGCTGGCGGGCCTCAACACGGCCGGGTTCGTTTCCGGCTATCGCGGCTCGCCCATCGGCGGCCTGGACCAGAACCTCTGGCGGGCCAAGAAGTGGCTTGAGCCTTCCAACATCGTCTTCCAGCCCGGCCTCAACGAGGAGCTGGCGGCGACCGCCGTCTGGGGCTCGCAGCAGGCCGAGATTCGCGGCGACGGCAAGTATGACGGCGTGTTCGGCCTCTGGTACGGCAAGGGGCCGGGCGTCGACCGCTCCGGCGACGTGTTCCGCCACGCCAACATGGCCGGTTCCTCCAAGCATGGCGGCGTGCTTGCCCTCATGGGCGACGACCACACGGCGGAATCCTCCACCGTCGCGCACCAATCCGAATTCCACTTCGTCGACGTGATGATCCCGATCCTGAACCCAGCGGGCGTGCAGGAGATTCTCGATTACGGCCTCTACGGCTACGCCATGAGCCGCTTCTGCGGCACCTGGGTGGCGTTCAAATGCGTGAAGGACAACATCGAGTCCACCGCCTCCGTGGATGGCTCTCTGGACCGCGTGAAGATCGTCATGCCCGACGACTTCATCATGCCGCCCGGCGGCCTCAACATCCGCAACCGCGACGGCGTGCTCGATCAGGAAGCGCGCCTTCAGGACTACAAGCGCGACGCGATGCTGGCGTTTGTCCGCGCCAACAACCTCAACCGCATCGTGCTCTCTGGCGGGCGCAATCCGAAGATCGGCATCATCACCGTCGGCAAGTCCTATCTCGACGTGCGCCAAGCCCTCGACGAGCTTGGCCTCGACGAGGTGAAGGCGAACGACATGGGCCTTCGCCTCTACAAGGTGGCCTGCCCTTGGCCGCTCTCGCAGCGCGAGCTTTTGGAATTCGCGCAAGGGCTCGACAAGGTCATCGTCGTTGAGGAGAAGCGCTCACTGATCGAAGTGCAGCTGCGCGAGGAGCTTTACGGCACCGCCAACCAGCCGCTCTGCATCGGCAAGAAGGACGAGGGCGGCAACTGGCTCTTCCCCGTGAAAGGCGCGCTCGATCCCAACGACATCGCCATCGTCATCGGCGAACGCCTTCTGCAGTATCACAACAACGACGATTTGCGTGGCCGCGTGGCGCGGTTGCATAATGCGCAGGAAGTGCTCAAGCTCACCAACGATGTGGCGACCCGCGTGCCGCATTTCTGCTCCGGCTGCCCGCACAACTCGTCCACCAAGGTGCCGGAAGGCATGCGCGCCTATGCGGGCATCGGCTGCCATTACATGGTGCAGTGGATGGACCGCTCCACGGACGGCTTCACGCAGATGGGCGGCGAGGGCGCGAACTGGATTGGCGAGTCGTCCTTCTCCAAGCGCGGCCACGTATTCCAGAATCTCGGTGATGGCACCTACAACCATTCCGGCATTTTGGCGCTGCGCTGGTCTGTCGATACCAAGACCAACGTCACCTACAAGATCCTCTTCAACGATGCGGTCGCCATGACGGGCGGCCAGCCACATGAGGGTAAGCTCACCGTCGACATGATCGCGCGGCAGGTGCGCGAGGAAGGCGTGGAGCGCATTGCTCTCGTCACCGACGAACCGCACAAGTATCCCAAGACGATCCGTTGGCCGTCCGGCATGACGATCCATCATCGCGACGAGCTGGATGCGGTGCAGCGAGATCTGGCGGAAATTCCTGGCGTGACGGTGATGATCTACGATCAGACCTGCGCTTCCGAGAAGCGCCGCCGCCGCAAGCGCGGCGAGTTCCCGGATCCGGACAAGCGCGTCATCATCAACGATCTCGTCTGCGAAGCCTGCGGCGATTGCTCCGTGCAGTCGAACTGTGTCGCCGTGCAGCCGGTTCAGACCGAGTTCGGCCGCAAGCGCCAGATCGACCAGTCGAACTGCAACAAGGACTTCTCCTGCGTGAAGGGCTTCTGCCCCTCCTTCGTCACGGTGCATGGCGCCAAGGTGAAGAAGGCCGTGCCGGAAACCGCCTCCACGGACGGCATGACCTTCAAGCCATTGCCCGATCCGGCGATCCCCGCCATCGACCGCACCTTCAACGTGATCATCACGGGCGTGGGCGGCACGGGTGTCGTCACCATCGGCGCGATTCTCGGCATGGCGGCGCATCTCGAAGGCAAGGGCATGGGCATGATCGACATGGCCGGCCTCGCGCAAAAGGGCGGTGCGGTCTACAGCCACGTGCGTCTTGCCAACCGTCAGGAAGACATCCATGCCATCCGTGTGAGCGCGGAATCGGCGCATCTGGTGCTCGGTTGCGATCTCGTGGTGACGGGCACGAAGAAGGTGCTCGCATCCGTGAAGCAGGGACAGACCGCGCTCGTGGTGAACACGGCGGAGGTCATGCCCGGCGAGTTCACGCGCAATGCCGATTTCTCTCTCCCCACCGAGCGCCTGAAGCGGACGATCAAGGGCGCAGCAGGCGAGAACGGTGTGGCCTTCGTCGATGCGACGGCGATTGCCACCGCGCTCCTCGGCAATTCTATTGCGGCGAACATGTTCATGCTGGGCTATGCCTATCAGATTGGCAGCGTGCCGCTCTCATCTGCTGCCATCGAGAAGGCTATCGAGCTCAACGGCGAAGCGGTGAAGATGAACCTCTCCGCCTTCACCTGGGGGCGCCGCGCGGCGGCTGAGCCTGGTGTCATCGCGGCCATGATGAACGCGCTGAAGGCGCCCAACGACGAGCTGAAGATTTCCGAAACGCTGGACGAGGTGATCGACCGGCGCGTGGAATTCCTCAGCGCCTATCAGAACAAGCGCTACGGTCAGCGTTATCGCGCCCAGGTGCAGCGCGTGCGCGAGGCGGAAGCAAATGTGGTTCCGGGTTCGACCGCGCTCACCGATGCGGTGGCGCGTTCGCTCTTCAAGCTCATGGCTTACAAGGATGAGTACGAGGTGGCCCGTCTCTACACGGACGGACATTTCGAGCGTCAGGTTGCGTCTACCTTCGAGGGTGAGAACCTGCGCTACGAGTTCCACCTCGCGCCGCCGATGCTCGCCAAGAAGGATCCTGTCACCGGCGTTCCGAAGAAGATGAGCTTCGGTCCGTGGATGATGAAGGCCTTCCGCGTTCTCGCGAAGTTCAAAGCTCTACGGGGCACGCCGCTCGACGTGTTCGGCTACACGCACGAGCGCCGCACCGAGCGCGAGCTCATTCGAGAATTCGAGGGGCGGATCGGCGAGATCGTGGCAAAGCTCAATGCGGACAATCACGCGGTTGCCGTAGGGCTTGCCAACATCCCGCAGAAGATCCGCGGCTTCGGCCACATCAAGGAACGGAACCTGGAGGTTGCCAAGAAGGAAGAGGCGGATCTCCTCGCCAAGTTCCGCGCCGAGCAGCAACCGACGCTGCCGATTGCGGCGGAGTAACTCTCAAGAAAGCGTCATCCCGGACGGCGTAAGCCGATCCGGGATCGTCTTCAGAATAAGGCGCTTTAATCGTCTTGCGATCCCGGATCGCGGCTTTGCCGTGTCCGGGATGACAGCTTGTTATCACCCTTGGCTCGCGTCCACGAAGCTCTTCGCGACCTTCGCGGCGTTCTCCTCGTTGAGACCTGCCACGCACATGCGGCCCGATTCCACGAGATACACCCCGTCGCGCTCGCGCATGGTGCGCACCTGCTGCGCGGTCAGTCCTGTGTAGCTGAACATGCCGCGCTGGTTGGTGAGAAAACCGACATCGATCTCGTTCGACAGGGCGCTGATGTGCTTGGCGAGAAGCTTGCGCACGGAATCCATGCGTGTGCGCATCTCGTCGACCTCGCGGGTCCACTGCGCGCGAAGATCGTCGTTGCTGAGGACGGTGGCGACGAGAAGGCCGCCGGTCATCGGCGGGCTCGAATAGCTGCGGCGCACGGCAAGCTTCAACTGGCCCAGCACGCGCTCGGCCTCGTCCGCATCGCGGCAAACCACGCTCAAGCCGCCGACGCGCTCGCCGTAGAGCGAGAAGTTCTTGGAGAAGGAATTCGCCACGAGGCAGCTCGCGCGCTCCGCATAGCGGCGCACGAAGGCGGCATCGGCCTCCAGGCTTTCACCGAAACCCTGATAGGCCATGTCGAACACGGCAATGTGGCCCTTGGCGACCATCACCTCAGTGATGGCAGCCTGCTGCTTCTCGTCGAGATCGACGCCGGTCGGGTTGTGGCAGACGGGCTGGAGGATCACGATGGAGCCGGGGGCTGCGGCCTCCAACGCCTTCGCCATGCCGTCGAAATCGACGGACTTGGTGGCGCTGTTCCAATAGGGATAAGTCGTCGTCTTGAAGCCTGCGCGCTGGAACAGGCCGTGATGGTTTTCCCAGGTCGGATCACTGACGAGAACCGTGCGGCCCGGCGTGTGTTTGGCGAGGAAGTCGGCGGCGATGCCGACCGCGCCCGTGCCGCCGATGGTCTGGATCGTGGCGATGCGCTTTTCCGCGCGGGCGGGATGCTTGTCGCCGAAAATCAGCTTCTGCACGCCCTCGCGATAACCGGCATGGCCATCCATGGGCAGATAGGGGCGCTCCGCGAAGCCGATGCGCTCGTAAGCAGCGCGAACCGAGCCGAGTGCGGGAAGGCGGCCCTTCTCGTCCGTGTAGACGCCGATGCTGAGATTGACCTTCTCAGCACGGGGATCGGCCTTGAAGCTGTCGTTGAGGGACAGGATCGGATCGCCCGCGAAGGCCTCGACTTGTCCGAACAGGGGTTCCGTCATGCTGATCTCCACACGTGTCAGGTCATTGGCTGCGAGAGACCTACTCCCGGGCCGGTTTCTCGGCAAGGATCTTCAGGTGTCGAGCCGCCAGTCGATGGGCTCCAGTCCCTTCTCCGCAAGCCAGGCATTGGCGCGGCTGAAAGGCCTCGTGCCCTTGAAGTCCTGGAGCCGATTGAGCGGGGAGGGGTGCCCCGCTTCGATCACGAGGTGCTTGGTGCGGTCGATGAGCGCGGCTCGCTTGCGGGCCGGTCCGCCCCAGAGCAGGAACACCACGGCGGGCTGCTGCGCGGAGATGGCGGCCATCGCCTGATCGACCAGATCCGACCAGCCGAACTTCATATGCGCACCGGACTGGCCCGCTTCCACCGTGAGCGCCGTGTTGATGAGCAGCACGCCCTGCTTGGCCCATTTCGTGAGGTCGCCGGATTTCGGCATGGGCACATCGAGATCCGCCGCCATCTCGGCCAGAATCGTGCGAAGCGATGCGGGCAGGCGGCGCGTGCCGCGATAGGAAAAGGCGAGGCCATGGGAATCGCCGGGGGTCGGGTAGGGGTCCTGGCCCAGGATGACCACCTTGACCTTGTCGAGCGGTGTCAGGGTGATGCTCGTGAACACCGCCTCAGGCGGGGGCAGCACATGGCCGCCAGAGGCGGTCACCGCATCGACTTTGGCCGCCACCCGGTCGGCGCTGCCGTCCTGAAAGAAGGGGAGCGTGAGCCAGGAAGCCGTCTGCTTGTTGCTACGGAACGCGGCGAGGGCTTGGGCGATGGGGCCGGTCATAAAGCGATGCTCTTGGAGTTGCCTGCCCGGTCTCTAGCCCAAGCGGCCGCAAATGGCATCACTCTCTGCCGGTGATTGAGGCGCCGAAGTGATCGACAGGCTGTTACTTCTGTGACACGTTTCGGCCTTAAGGCTCCCAGCGGGTAAAAATGGGCGCCGCCCGAAATCGAGGACCTTTGACGATGTTGACCAGCCGACCCTCCGCTGCCCTGCGCGCCGGTTTCCTTGGATTTTCCCTGCTTCTGTCCGGCACGGCGCTGGCCCAGGAGGCCGTGACCATCCGTTTCGTCCAGACCAACGACATCGACCGCATGAGCCCTGAGAAGGGCCGCGGCGGCTTCGCCAAGCTCGCGACGGTCGTCAAGGAAGAGAAGGCGAAGGGCAATGCCTTCTTCGTCCATGCGGGCGACACCATCTCGCCCTCGCTCCTGTCCGGGTTCGACAAGGGCGCGCACGTCATCGACATCCTGAACCGCATGGGCGTCGATGCCATGACGCCGGGCAACCACGAATTCGACCTCGGCGACGCGGTGTTCCGCGCCCGCCTGGCCGACGCCAAGTTCGATATCCTCACCTCCAACATCGTCGACGGCGCAGGCGCACCCGCCAACACCAAGCCCGAGAAGATCGTGGACGTGCAGGGCGTGAAGGTCGGCTTCTTCGGCCTCACCACCGAGGAGACGCCGATTGCGTCGAGCCCCGGCACCATCAAGTTCTCCTCCACCATCGACGCGGCCCGCGCCAAGGCCAAGGATCTGCGCGCGAAGGGCGTCGACATCGTGGTGGCCGTAGCCCACACGCCGCTCGAAGTGGACATGATCATCGCCCGCTCCGCAGGCGTCGACGTGATCATCGGCGGCCATGACGAGCACCTGCTCGCCTTCTACGACGGCAAGGTGGCGCTCAGCGAATCCGAGTCGCAGGCCAATTACGTGGTCGTCACGGAGCTTACCGTGAACAAGGCCACCAAAGACGGCAAGACCACGGTGAGCTGGTCTCCGAACTTCCGCATCGTCGACACTGCCTCCGTGAAGGCCGATCCCGAGATCGAGGCCGTGGTGAAGGGCTATGAGGACAAGCTCTCCAAGGAACTCGACGTGGAGATCGGCGTGACAGAAACGCCGCTCGACAGCCGCCGCGCCACCGTGCGCGGAGGCGAGGCCGCCATGGGCAACCTCGTGGCCGATGCTCTGAAAGCCGCGGTGGGTGCCGATGTGGCCGTGACCAATGGCGGTGGGCTTCGCGCCGACAAGGAATATCCGGCAGGCACCAAGCTGACCCGCCGGCACTTCCAGGCCGAAATGCCCTTCGGCAACACCACCGTCCTCATGGAGATCACCGGAGCCAAGCTGAAGGCCGGTCTCGAGAACGGCGTGAGCCAGGTGCGTGAACTCGGCGGACGCTTCCCGCAGGTTTCCGGCCTCACCTTCGAAGTCGATATGAAGGAGCCCCCGGGCAGCCGCGTCAAAGCCTTGAAGGTCAACGGCCAGGATCTCGATCCCGCCAAGACCTACAAGCTCGCCACCAACGACTTCATGGCCCGCGGCGGCGACGGCTACAGCGCATTCGCCGGCAACAAGAACCTGATCGACCCCTCGGCCAGCCAGCTCATGGCGAGCCAGGTGATCGATTATGTGACCAAGGCCGGCAAGGTCGCGCCGAAGGTCGAGGGACGCGTCGTCATCCGTTGATCGCATTGCCGGTCCGCCATGCGCCGGGGCCTTAAGGCTCCGGCGTTTCTTTTTTTCGAGGGGGAGAAGGGTGTATTTACCCTCCATCTCTCCTCATTGCTGTGCCATGGTTGCCACCTCAAGGCGAATCGCAGCAACAATACGACCTGTTTCATTGCAATTTTCACCACGCCCAGAGCAGTCACGCCTATCCAGTAAACGCCGCCGGCAGCGGCTGGCGCGGGGCCGCTTGACCCTGATCATGGGTCTGTTCGGCGTTGTCTTCATCCTCATCACCTTCGGCTACATCGCCTGGGAGCAGCGCAATCGCCTGATCCAGCGCAATGAGGAGGAGATCGCCGGAAACGCTTATTTCCTGGCGGATCACACGGCCCGCCTTCTCGAGGTCACGGACCTGACCCTGAAGCAGGTGGCGGCCTCCGTCGGCGGCAGGAATTGGGACGAGGTCGAGACCTCCAGGCCCCTGTGGCACTACCTCGCCACGATCAAGGAGACCTTGCCCTATTTCGACGATCTATGGCTCAACGATTCCACCGGGCGACTGCGCCTGACGACAAGGGAATTCCCGACGCCTCCCGCGAATGTGGCGGACCGGGACGCCTTCCGCATTCAGGTGAGGATGGACCAGGGGCTCTTCGTCGGGGAGCCGATCATCGGACGGGTCACTAAAGAGCCGACCTTCATGATCAGCCGCCGCCTCAACGGCCCGAACAATGCCTTCGACGGCATCGTCACGGCCACGGTGGCCCTGTCCTATTTCGAGAGCTATTGGGGCAAGCTTCGCCTGCCGAAGGGCAGCCGGGTCTCGCTGGTGCGCGCGGCCGATGGCAAGATCATCGCGCAGCTTCCCCTGCCTGCGGACGGCCTGTCCTTCGCACCCATCGATAAGGACGCCTTGGACGCGGCGATCAGGACGCACTCCCAGGCGGGCACCTATGCCTTCCAGAGCAACGGACAGGATCGGACCGGAGCTTATTACCGGGTCGGCGAAAAGCCGATCTACATCAATGTCAGCATTCCCAACAATGCCTATTGGGGTCCTTGGACCGTCCAAATGAGGGTCTACGGAGCCTTCGCGCTGATTGCTCTTCTGGCCCTCGCCGCGCTGACATCTCTCGCAGCCCAGCAGTTCCGGGAACAGGCCGCCAACGAGGCTTTCCTCCAGAAGGAAGTTGCGCTGCGCACCAGCGAGCTGCAGGCGGAAACGGCGGCGCTCGAAGTGCTCAACCGGACAGGCCGGGCGCTCGCGGCCGAGCTCGACGTGGACCGGCTCATCGAGAGCGTGGTCGAGGCGGCGGTTCTGCTCACCGGCGCGCAGGCCGGCGCCTATTTCTCGAACCGGGACGATGCGCCGGATGGTGAACTGCGCGCGGAGGAATACGGCCTCTATACCACTGGCGGCGCCCGCACGGCATTTGCGAAACTCCCCAGCGACAGGATCTGCAAGGCCGTTTTCGAGCAGGGCAGGGCGATCCGGTTCAACGACATCGCGGAAGACCCGGAGTTCGGGGCTTTCTCCGACGATGCCCATTCGCATGATCGGGCCAGAGCCCGCAGTGTCATGGCCATTCCCGTCTCGTCGCGCAACGGGCAGATCCAGGGCCTGCTTCTCTTCGCCCATGAACGGGCGGGCGCGTTCACGGAGCGCGCCGAGCGTCTCGTGACCGGTCTTGCCGCGCAGGCCGCCGTCGCGATCGAGAACGGGCGCCTCTACAGCGAGGCGCAGCATGAGATCGAGGAACGCAAGCAGGCACAGAGCCAGCAATCCTTCCTCATCCGCGAGCTGCATCACCGGGTGAAGAACACGCTTGCCACCGTGCAGGCGGTAGTGGGCGCGACAGCGCGTTCGACCTCGAGTATCGACGAGTTCTATAAAGCCTTCGTGGGCCGCATCGTTTCGCTTGCCAACACGCATTCGCTGCTGACCGAAGCCGTGTGGCAGACGGCTCCCTTGCGTGAGATCCTGGAGAAGGAACTCAAGCCCTACAACGATGTGCGGGGCGAGCGGATCACGCTCGAAGGCCCTGCCGTCGAGCTGCCGTCCGAGATCGCGGTTCCCATCGGCATGGCCGTTCACGAACTGACGACGAATGCCGCGAAATACGGCGCTCTCTCCGTGCGCAACGGCAGGGTCTCGGTGATCTGGAGCGTACATGGCGAAGGCGACGGGAAGCGGCTCATCATGACCTGGGAGGAGCTGGGCGGCCCCATTGTCTCCCAACCGGAACGCCAGGGCTTCGGCTCGCGCCTTCTGCATCGGGTTCTGACCACGCAGCTCAATGCCAAGGTTGAGGTCAATTACGACCCTGAAGGCCTGCACGTGGCCATCGACGCGCCGCTCAAGTCCACCGCGAACCTGAGCCCGCCGATCTGACGGCGGACGAGCGAAGGCCAAGAGATCTGATGGCCGGTTGACCCACGTCAAAGTGAAATACGAACACATTGGCGTAACAGACAAAAAGCCACTATTTAGAACGCCATCAATGTGCGGGCTCCGCGCGGGAGCCTGCTGTGAAGGAAATTCTGTCCATGAATGAACGTGTGAGCGTGACCGAGATGCAGCCAGGCGTGCGCCCTGTGGACCATCCGCCGGCCCGGTCGGGGCGGATTGGCGTGCTTCTGATGAATCTCGGAACGCCGGAAGGCACCTCCTACTGGCCCATGCGCCGGTATCTCAAGGAGTTCCTGTCCGACCGGCGTGTGATCGAGACGCCGCGCCTTCTCTGGTGGCCGATCCTCAACCTGATCATCCTCACCAAGCGTCCTGCGCCTAAGGGGCGCGATTACGCCACGATCTGGAACAACGAGCTCGATGAGGGCCCGCTCAAGACTATCACCCGCAACCAGGCGGAGAAGGTCGCGGCGCATATTAAAAGTATCGCAGGCGACAAGGTCACCGTCGATTGGGCCATGCGCTACGGCAAGCCGGAGGTGCGCGAGCGCATCCAGGCGCTGCTCGATCAGGGCTGCGACCGCATCCTTCTCGTTCCGCTCTATCCGCAATACGCGGCGGCCACCTCCGCCACCGCCTGCGATCAGGCGTTCCGCGCGCTCATGGACATGCGCTGGCAGCCGTCTGTTCGCGTCTCGCCGCCCTATCACGACGATCCGGTTTACATCGAAGCCGTCGTCGCCTCGATGAAGCAGGAGCTCGCCAAGCTCACCTTCGAGCCGGAAGTGGTTCTCGTCTCCTTCCACGGCGTGCCGAAGGAATACCTGCTCAAGGGCGATCCTTATCACTGCCAGTGCGTGAAGACCTGGCGCCTGATGCGCGAGGCCTTCGGCTGGCCGGCGGACAAATTCCGCATGAGCTTCCAATCTCGCTTCGGCAAGGCCGAATGGCTCCAGCCCTACACGGACAAGACCGTGGAAGCGCTCGCGAAGAGCGGCGTGAAGCGCATGGCCATCGTGGCTCCGGGCTTCTCGGCGGATTGCCTGGAAACGCTGGAGGAACTCGACGGCGAGAACCGCGAGATCTTCATGCACAACGGCGGCGAGGAATTCGCCTATCTGCCGTGCCTCAACGACAGCAATGAGGGCATGCGCGTGATCAACCACATCGTGGAGCGCGAACTCCAGGGTTGGATCTGATCCAGCGCATCGTGCGAAAAAGTGGTCCCGGTTTTTCGCAGGAAACGATGCGCCGCTTTAACTGACGAAGCCGACGCGGATGCGTCGGTTCTGCTTGCCTTTGTTGTCTACTTTCAAAATGCGAACGGGACGTGCCTGGCCTGTGGAGGTGAGGTGCGTTCCACCGCAGGCTTGCCGATCGAGTCCGGTGATCTCGACGATGCGCACCGATCCGTCCTCCTGTTGCGGTGGTGAGACGGATTTGCTGCGGAATAGTCCCGCCTCTGCCTCGGCTTCTATCCAAGGCATGTCAAAGGTGCGGATTGGCAAGTCCTGGCGGATGACATCGTTGAGCGGGGCGTCCAAGGCTCGCAGCCAGTCAGGATAAACTCCGGGCATATCGAAATCGACGCGGAATGTGCCGTCGGCTGCCAGTTGCGCGCCCGTCAGCAGCGCCCCGCCGAAATCCCGATAGACGATGCTGTTGAGAACATGCGCCATCGTGTGAAGCTCGCACATGAGGTGCCGGAATTCCGGATCGACCTTGGCCAGGACTGATCCCTGAACGATGACCGGCTCAGTCAGCACATGCCAAAGACCTCTGGGATCGGGCTCAATTCTTTCGACAGGCAGAACGCCGCTCGACCACTCGATCACGCCCCGGTCGGCGAGCTGCCCGCCCCCGCCTGGAAAGAATGGCGATTGCCCAAGCAAAACCGCGCCCGGTCGTGCGTCAAGCACTTGGACTTCCAGTTCGAGTTGATCGGGATTGTTCTGGCAGAAGTATCGCGGCATGGCGGGGCTTTCGGATATCATGGATGGAGAATAACAGCTCCGTGTGGCCCCTCTAGGAGTTTTTCCTCCTATCGGGTAGCCTGTGACCAATGCAACTCCGTTGCCTGGGGGAATGAATGCAGTTCGGTGCTTTTAGCGGTTTCAGCGGTTTCGACATCTTCGTGATCGTTCTCGTGCTCGTGGTCGTGGTGACGATCGCGATGGGAGTGAGAACGGTGCCGCAGGGCTATGCCTATACGGTAGAGCGCTTCGGTCGCTACTCGCGCACTCTCACTCCAGGCCTCGGCCTCATCGTTCCGTATATGGATCAGATCGGGAAGCGCGTGAATGTCATGGAGCAGGTGCTCGATATTCCGAGCCAGGAAGCCTTCACCAGGGATAACGCAGGCGTCACCATCGATGCGGCGGCGTTCTATCAGGTGCTCGACCCGGCCCGCGCCTCCTATGAGGTTTCTGACTTGAGTCAGGCTCTTCTGGTTTTGACCATGACGAACATCCGCACGGTGGTCGGCTCGATGGATCTCGACCAGCTTCTCTCGCATCGCGACGAGATCAACGAACGCTTGCTGCGGGTCATGGATGCCGCCGCTTCGCCCTGGGGCGCGAAGGTCACCCGCGTCGAGATCAAGGACATTCTCCCGCCGCAGGATCTTGCCGGCGCCATGGCGCGGCAGATGAAGGCCGAGCGCGAGAAGCGCGCCGCCGTGCTTGAGGCCGAAGGATTGCGGCAGGCGGAAATCCTGCGCGCCGAAGGCGAGAAGCAATCGCAGATCCTCTCGGCAGAGGGCCGCAGGGAAGCAGCCTTCCGAGATGCCGAAGCGCGCGAGCGTCTGGCCGAGGCTGAAGCCAAGGCGACATCCATGGTGAGCGATGCGATCACGAGCGGCGATCTTGCCGCCGCCAACTTTATCGTGGCGGAAAAGTACATCGACGCCATCCGCTCTCTTGCGACGGCACCGAACCAGAAGGTGGTGATCGTGCCGATCGAAGCGGCGGGCCTTGCCGGCACGCTCGGCGGCATCGCGGAGCTTACGAAATCCGTGTTCGGTGGTGATGGCAGCGCTGCTCCCAAATCTCCGCGAAGTGTGCCTGCCGTGACGAAGGGAACGGAGCGCTCATGATCCGCGATGCATTCATCAGTCTCGGCGCCTGGAGCTGGATCATCCTTGGTCTCGTTCTGATCGGTGTCGAGCTGATGGCGCCCGGTATCTTCTTCCTTTGGCTGGGGTTGGCCGCTATCGCCACAGGCCTGCTCGATGCTGCATTCGATCTGTCCTGGCAGACAGCCTTCATCATCTTTGCGCTGCTCTCAGTCGCGGCGGTGATTTTGGGGCGCTACGTCACGCGCGCGAAAGATCAGGCGGAGGCACCTGCATCTCATCTCAATCAGCGGGGACAGGCGCTCGTCGGTCGCGTGTTCACGCTGGAGACGCCGATCAAGGACGGGGAAGGCCGCATTCGCGTCGACGACAGCTCATGGCGCGTCACCGGCGCGGATCGCCTCAAGGGCGCCAAGGTCCGAGTCGTGCGCGTCGAAGGCTCGACCCTGGTGGTGGACGATCCTTGAAGATGAGGAGGGATAACGCATGACCTTGAAACTCTACGCACATCCCTTCTCGTCCTACTGCCAGAAGGTTCTCACCGCGCTTTACGAGAACGGCATTCCCTTTGAATACCGCATGCTTGGCGATGAGGCCGCGAATGCCGAGTTGGCAGCCCTGTGGCCGATCAGGAAATTCCCCGTTCTGATCGATGGCGAGCGAACCGTGCTCGAAGCGAGCATCATCATCGAGCATCTCGGGCTCTTCCATCCCGGACCCGTGAAACTCGTTCCCGAAGATCCGCGCGCGGCGCTCGATGTGCGGATGATGGATCGCTTCTTCGACAACTACATCATGACGCCCATGCAGAAGATCGTGGCCGACCGCATCCGTTCGGAACCGGATCGCGATTCTCACGGCGTCATCGAGGCACGGCGCATGCTCGACACGGCTTATGCATGGCTCGATTATGCGATGGCCGGGCGTGAATGGGCGGCAGGCGATGCCTTCAGCATGGCCGATTGCGCGGCCGCTCCATCGTTGTTCTATGCGGATTGGGCGCACCCGATCAGCGCGGAGCATGCCAACGTGCACGCCTATCGCAAGCGCCTGCTCGCGCGTCCGTCATTCGCAAGAGCGGTGGACGAGGCGCGGCCCTACCGTCAGTACTTCCCGCTCGGTGCTCCCGACCGCGATTGACGAAAAGGAGTTAAGCCACGCCCGCGCGCAGCAGGTCGAGATAGTGCACGAGCCCGACGGGCTTGTTGTTGTCGACCACGATCAAGGACGTGATGCGCGCGGTTTCCTCGACCTCGAGCGCGGTGGCAAGCAGCGCATCCGGTGCGATGGTGCGCGGCGTGCGCGTCATGATGGCGGTCACTGGCAAGGTGACTAGATCGGGGCGAAGGTTGCGGCGCAGATCACCGTCGGTGACGATGCCGGCGAGCGTGCCGTCCGCATTCACCACGATCACCGAACCGAAGCCCTTGCGGCCGATTTCCTCGATGGCCTGATCCATGCGCGCGTCGATGCCCACCAGCGGCAGGCGCTCGTCCTTGTGCATGATGTCCCGCACGAGCTTGAGCTGCGCGCCGAGCTTCCCGCCCGGATGAAACACGCGGAAGTTTTCTGCCGTGAAGCCCCGCCTCTCCAGCAGCGCGATTGCGAGCGCATCGCCTAAAGCCAGCTGGATCGTCGTGGAGGTGGTGGGCGCCAATCCGTTGGGGCAGGCCTCCTTCGCCTTGGGCAGCGCCAGGCAGATATCGGCGGCCTGGCCGAGAGTCGAATCCGCATTCGACGTGAAGGCAATCAGCGGCACCCGGAAGCGGCGCGAATAGCCGACGATGTCGGCCAGCTCCGCCGTCTCGCCGGACCAGGAGAGAGCGATAATCACGTCCTCAGGCTGGATCATGCCGAGATCGCCGTGGCTGGCTTCGGCCGGGTGAACGTAATGGGCGGGCGTGCCGGTCGAGGCCATGGTGGCGACGATCTTGCGGCCGATATGGCCCGATTTGCCCATGCCGGTCACGATGACCCGGCCTTTGGAGGACGCAATCGTCTCGACCGCAGCCGTGAAGAGGGGGCCGAGGCCATTGCCGATGGCGTCCATGAGGATGGTCAGGCCCTCGCGCTCGGTTTCGAGCGTGCGCAGGGCCGAGGCGACAGCTTGGTCGGGCGAAGCGGATTTGGTCTGTGCGAGTGCCATGGCCGCCCCTTTAGCACATGGGAGCGGCCACGAGGAACCCTGAAGCCCCGGTTACTTTTGGCGCAGCAAGGCTTCCAGCTCCTCGCGGAAGGCCGGGCCGAGGTCGCCGCGCTCCAGGGCATAAGCCACGTTCGCCATGAGGAAGCCGATCTTGGAGCCCGTATCGTAGGTCTTGCCTTCGTACTTCATGCCGAAGAACTGCTGGTTCTTCATCAGGCGGATCATCGAATCGGTCAGCTGGATCTCGTTGCCCGCCCCGCGCTCCTGGTTGGAGAGAAGGTCGAAGATCTCGGGCTGCAGGATGTAGCGGCCGGAAATGATGTAGTTCGACGGAGCCGTGCCCTTCGGCGGCTTCTCCACCATGCCGGTGATCTCGAAGGTCTGGCCGAATTCCTGGCCGACCGAGACGATGCCGTATTGATGGGTCTGGTCTTCCGGCACCTCTTCCACGGCGATGATGTTGCCGCCATGCTTGTCGTAGGCGGCGATCATCTGCTCCATGGAGCCCCGGCTGAGCATGTCGGGGAGGATGACGGCGAAGGGCTCGTCGCCCACGAGTTCTCGGGCGCACCACACCGCATGGCCGAGGCCGAGGGGTTCCTGCTGGCGGGTGAAGCTCGTCTGGCCAGCCTGGGGCTGGTCCTTGGCGAGAAGCTCCAGTTCCTTGGTCTTGCCGCGTGCCTCGAGCGTCTTGTTCAGCTCGTAGGCAATGTCGAAATGGTCCTCGATCACGGCCTTGCCGCGCCCGGTGACGAAAATGAAATGCTCGATTCCCGCAGCCCGGGCCTCATCCACCACGTGCTGCACCACGGGCCGGTCGACCACGCACAGCATCTCCTTCGGCACCGCCTTGGTGGCGGGAAGGAAACGGGTGCCGAGACCGGCAACGGGAAGGACTGCTTTGCGAATGCGCTTCATTGAACGAGCCGTGTTTGAGCAGGGAAGAGAGGGGGACAATCTAAGGCAGGCAGGGCAAAAGAAAACCGCTGACTGTTAAGCTTAAGTTCCCATGGCGATTGATATTTGCCTTTTGCATCGGTGTTGCCTCCTCTGGTAGAGGGCTGGACCTGAATTGAAGCTGAAGCGTTTTGGTTAAACCGCCGGGACAGGCAGGTTGCGAGGAGGATCGACAATGACGGTTCTGGTCACGGGCGGTGCGGGCTATATCGGCAGCCATATGGTGCTCGAGCTCCTCGATGCGGGCGAGCGGGTAGTCGTTCTCGACAATCTCTCCACGGGCTTCCGCTGGGCTGTCCCTGAGGGCGTCACTCTCGTTGTCGGCGATGTGGGCGACCGGGATCTCGTGTCCAAGGTCATTGCCGAGCATGGGATCGACAGCATCCTGCATTATGCCGCCAAGATCGTGGTGCCGGAATCCGTTACCGATCCGCTCGGCTATTACTTCAACAACACGGTCAAAACGCGAGCCCTGATCGAGACTGCGGTCCAGACGGGCATCAAGAATTTCGTCTTCTCCTCGACCGCCGCCGTCTACGGCAACGCGGAAGCGCCGCTCCTCTCCGAGGACATGCCGCTCTTGCCCATCAACCCGTATGGGCGCAGCAAGCTCATGAGCGAATGGATGCTCCAGGATGCTCATGTCGCCCATGGCCTGCGCTATGCGATCCTGCGGTATTTCAACGTGGCAGGTGCCGACCCTAAAGGCCGCTCGGGCCAATCGACGCCCCAGGCCACCCATCTCATCAAGGTGGCAGCCCAGGCGGCACTCGGCCAACGGCCCCATCTCGACGTGTTCGGCACGGATTACGCCACGCCCGACGGCACCTGCGTGCGCGACTACATCCAAGTCAACGATCTCGCCCGTGCCCATCTGGTGGCGCTCAAATCCCTGCGCGAGGGCGGCGAATGCGCGGTCATGAACTGTGGCTACGGCCATGGCGCTTCGGTGCTGGAGGTCGTGGACGTGGTGAAGAAGGTTTCCGGCGTCGATTTCGAGGTGCGTCTCAGTCCGCGTCGGCCCGGCGATCCGGCTCAGCTCGTGGCCAAGGTCGATCGAATCCGCAGCCTCGGATGGCAGCCGCAGCATGACAGTCTGACGGAAATCGTCGATCAGGCCCTGCGCTGGGAGCGGACCCTGATGGGACGGAAAGCCGCATAGACCCTCCCTATAAGGCTAGGTGTCAACCGGCTGTTAACTCTCTTAGTGTCGCATTGGCAGGGCAATTTCTGCCCTGTTTCCGTGAGCGACACTCATGCATCAGCCGCTTGTTCTGGTCCGCCGCGTCTGCGGCGCCCTCCTTCTCGGTCTGACCCTCACCGTCGGTGTGGAAGGATGGACGCGCCCGGCCCAGGCCCAGGAGGTCTCGGAAGCAGGGTTCCAGCGCTTCGTGCAGGGCCTCTGGCCGGCGGCCAAGGCGCGCGGCGTCTCCCGCGCCACCTTCGACGACGCCTTCCGGGGCGTTCAGCCCGATCCGAAGATCATCGCGCTCACCAAAAAGCAATCCGAGTTCGTCCGCCCGATCTGGGAATACATCAACGGCTCCATCTCGGCTCAGCGCCTGCAGCGCGGGCAGCAGATGAGCGCTGAATGGTCGAAGACCCTGACTGCCATCGAGAAGACCTATGGCGTGCCGCGTTCCGTGGTGCTCGGCGTCTGGGGCATGGAAACCAATTTCGGCAGCTTCACCGGCTCGATCTATGCGGTGCGGGCGCTCTCGACCCTGGCCTATACGGGCTATCGCGGCGACTTCTTCAAGGAGGAGCTGCTCATCGCGCTCCAGATCCTGGAAGGGGAGCATATCAGCCGCGACAAGATGCTGGGCTCCTGGGCCGGCGCCATGGGCCAGACCCAGTTCATGCCTTCGAGCTTCATGAAATACGCCGTCGACGGCAACCGGGACGGCGTGCGCGATATCTGGTCCTCGGTGCCGGATGCCATGGCCTCCACCGCCAATTATCTGCGCCAGCACGGATGGAAGCCAGGGCTGCCCTGGGGCTTCGAGGTCAAGCTGCCGAAAGGCTTCGACTTCAGCTACCTGAGCGGGACTTTCCCTCAATGGCAGTATGTGGGCGTGCGCCGCGCCGACGGGAATCCCATGCCGCAGGCGGGCGAGGCAAGCCTGTTCCTGCCGGGTGGGGCGAACGGCCCCGCCTTCCTGGTCACGAGCAACTACGACGTGATCAAGGCCTATAATTCCTCGGACGCCTACGCCATGGGTGTGGCCCATCTCGGCGACCGGGTCATGGGCGGCCTGCAGATCCAGGGCGCATGGCCCAAGGACCAGCCCATGATGGCCAAGGAGGAGCGGCAGGAATTGCAGCAGCGCCTGTTGCGGCTTGGGTTCTATGAGGGCGAGACGGACGGCAAGTTCGGCTCCAAGACCCGGGAGGCCGTGCGGAACTTCCAGCTCCGCCGTGGCTTGATTCCCGACGGCTACGCCGACTACGCTGTCCTGCGCGAGTTGCGCACAGCCCGCTGACAGGTCCGGCCGAGGCTCTATAACAGAGGTGGTCCGGACCAACGTGGAACCGCCGATGCGCTTGCTGACGATCCTTCGCCTGATGCTTTTAAGCCTGCTTCTCGCCTTGGGAAGCGGCTCTCACGTGCTGGCGCAGGGCGCTTATCAGCAGCAGCCGCAGCAGCGGCAGGGATACCGCGACCCACGGGCTTATCCGCCCGGCTATTATCCGGGAAAGCTCGTTCAGCCGGCACAGCCCCAACCGCAGCAGGGTTTCAGCCTGCGCCGCTTCTTCGGTGTTCCCGATGACCCGCCGCCGCCCGCCCGTGCGCCTGTCGCCAAGCCGCGCAAGGCTCCCGCGCCGGCCGTCGCGGCACGTCCTGAAAAGCCCAAGGTCGATCCTTCCACCTATGTGGTCGTTTTCGGAGACTCGCTCGCGGAGTTCGCGCGCCAGGGTCTCGAAGCGGGTTATGCCGAGAATCAGGATGTCGCCATCGTCGGCAAGATCAGGAACGGCAGTAACATCGTGCGCAGCGATCCATCGGAATGGCCGAACTTCATCAAGGCGACCCTCGATTCAGGTCAGAAGGCGACGATTGCCGTCGTCATGCTGGGTTTGAGCGACCGGCAGTCCTTGCAGGAGGGCGAGGACCGAGTGGAGCTTCGCTCCGACCGCTGGAAGGACCTCTATACCCAGAGGATCGACGGGATCATGCGAACCTTCAAGGAGCGCAACATTCCCGTGGTCTGGATCGGTCTGCCGCCTATGAAGAGCAGCCGGTTGTCCGAGGATTTGCTCGCCATGAACGCCGTCTATCAGGAAAGCGTGCAGCGCAACGGCGGCGCCTACGTGGACATCTTCCCCGGCTTCGTCGACGACGAGAACCGCTATACCTCCTTCGGCCCCGATGTGGATGGCGAGCCTGCACGGTTGCGCACCGATGACGGCGTGTCCTTCACCAAGGCGGGCGCCCGCAAGATCGCATATTTCGCGGATGTGGAGATCAAGAAGATCCTTGAATCGGCGGGCACCGGCGCGCCGGCTGCTGCAACGACGCCCGATGGACAGCCTGCGAACATCGAGGCGGCCATTCCTGCGCCGCCCGACCCTGCCGTGCCGGTCGTGCTTCCCGCAAAGCCCATCGTCGGTCCCGTGCTGCCGCTGACGCGCCAGGATGTGACGCCCGGCGGCACATTGGTTTCCAGCCCACCGAAACTCACAGGTGACAGCGCCTATCCCGTGCAGCGCGCGTTGCGCAACGGCGTCGCGCCGAGTTCACGGCCAGGACGCGCGGACGATTTCCGCTGGCCGCGCAGCTGAGCGAATTCTACAAAATAAAAAAGGCGGTCTGATCCGATGGATCGGCCGCCTTTTTGTTTAACCACGCAAGATGATTAGACCGGCAATGTGCTCTCGCCCATGAGATATGTGTCGATGGCGCGCGCAGCCTGACGGCCTTCGCGGATCGCCCACACCACGAGCGACTGGCCACGGCGCATGTCACCCGCCACGAAGACCTTGTCGTTGGAGGTCTTGTAGCTCTTGTCGTCGGCAACCACATTGCCGCGCCGATCCATCGCGACGCCGGATTGCTCCAGCAGACCTTCCTTCACCGAGCCTGCGAAACCGATGGCGATGAACACGAGATCGGCTTTGAGCACGAACTCGCTACCGGCAATCGGCTGGCGCTTTTCGTCGACACGGGCGCATTGCACGCCGACAGCCTTGCCGTTCTTGCCGACGATGCCGAGCGTCGCCGCCTGGAACTCACGCTCCGCGCCTTCGGCCTGCGAAGAGGAGGTACGCATCTTCGTCGGCCAATAAGGCCACACGGTGAGCTTGTCCTCGCGCTCGGGAGGCTTGGGGCGAATGTCGAGCTGCGTGACGGAAAGCGCGCCCTGGCGGAACGCGGTGCCGACGCAGTCCGACGCCGTGTCGCCGCCGCCGATAACGACCACGTGCTTGCCGTTTGCGAGGATCGGCTCAACCGTGACTTCCTCACCGCCGACACGCTGGTTCGCCTGGGTGAGATAGGGCATCGCATTATGCACGCCCTTGAGATCCTGCCCCGGCAGGTTCGGATCGCGCGGATCTTCCGCGCCGCCAGCAAACAGCACCGCATCGTATTCGTTGTGGAGCGAGGCGAAGCTGCGATCCACGCCGATATTCACGCCGCAATGGAAGGTGACGCCTTCGGCTTCCATCTGCTTCACGCGACGGTCGATGTGGTACTTCTCCATCTTGAAGTCCGGAATGCCGTAGCGCAGCAATCCGCCTGCCTTCGCCTGGCGCTCGAACACATGCACGTCGTGACCGGCACGCGCGAGCTGCTGAGCGGCGGCGAGACCCGCTGGCCCTGAGCCGATGATGGCGACGCGCTTGCCCGTCGAGAAGCCTGCGGGCTCGGGCTTGATGAAGCCCATCTCCCACGCCTTGTCGGCAATGGCCTGCTCGATGGTCTTGATGGTGACAGGCTGGTTCTCGAGGTTCAGCGTGCACGCCTCCTCGCACGGAGCGGGGCATACGCGTCCCGTGAATTCCGGGAAGTTGTTGGTCGTGTGGAGGTTGGCGGCAGCCTCCGCCCAATCGCCCTGCCAGACCAGATCGTTCCAATCGGGAATCTGGTTGTGCACCGGACAGCCTGTCGGCCCGTGGCAGAAGGGAATGCCGCAATCCATGCAGCGCCCCGCCTGCTTCTTCAGATCGTTGTCGTCGAGCGGCAGCGTGAATTCGCGGAAGTGGCGCACGCGCTCACCGGCGAGCTGATACTTCTGCTCCTGCCGGTCGTATTCGAGAAAGCCTGTGACCTTACCCATCGTTTGCCCCTTAATTCCTTATTCCGCCGCCTGCAGGTTCCGGAGACGATCCATCTCCTGGAGCGCGCGGCGATATTCGACCGGCATCACCTTCACGAACTTGGTGCGGAAGGTCGACCAGTTGTCGAGGATCTCCTTCGCGCGGGCCGAGCCCGTATAGGTGTGGTGATTGGTGATGAGCTGCATCAGGCGCTCTTCATCGGGGCCGGACATGTTGGCCATGATGTCGATGCGCCCCTTGGTCTCCAGATCGCCGCCGTGATGGTGGAGGCGGCGCATCAGGTCCTCCTCCTCCTCGACGGGTTCGAGATCGACCATGGAGAGGTTGCAGCGCTTCGAGAACGTGCCGTCCTCGTCGAGCACATAGGCGATGCCGCCCGACATGCCCGCCGCGAAGTTGCGGCCGGTTTGACCCAGCACGACGACGAGACCGCCGGTCATGTATTCGCAGCCGTGATCGCCGGTTCCTTCGACAACCGCGATGGCGCCGGAATTGCGCACGGCGAAACGCTCGCCCGCGACACCACGGAAATAGGCCTCACCCGCAATCGCGCCGTACATCACCGTGTTGCCGGCGATGATCGAACACTCAGGCACGGCTTTCGTATTCGGCGACGGCTTGACGATGAGCTTGCCACCCGAAAGACCCTTGCCGACATAGTCGTTCGCGACGCCTTCGAGTTCGACGGTCACGCCTGCGGCGAGCCATGCGCCGAAGCTCTGGCCTGCGGTGCCCTTCAGCTTCACCTTGATCGTGTCGTCGGGCAGTCCCTCATGGCCGTAGCGCTTCGCCACTTCGCCGGAGAGCATCGCGCCCGCCGAGCGGTCGGAGCTGCGGATCGTCGCTTCGATGGTGACGGCCTCGCCGTTCTCGAGAGCAGAACCGGCCTGTGCGATGAGCTCACGGTCGAGCACCTTCGCGATGGGGTGTTCCTGACGCTCCTGGTGGCGGATTGCGACGTTCGCAGGTACGTCAGGCTTGTGGAAGAGCTTCGTGAAGTCGAGACCCTTCGCCTTCCAGTGATCGATGGCGACGTTCTTGTCGAGAAGATCCGACTGGCCGATCATCTCGTCGATGGAGGTAAAGCCCATCTCCGCCATCAGCTCGCGCACTTCCTCGGCGATGAAGAAGAAGTAGTTGATGACATGCTCCGGCAGTCCCTTGAAGCGCTTGCGCAACACAGGGTCCTGCGTCGCGACGCCGACAGGGCAAGTGTTCAGATGGCACTTGCGCATCATGATGCAGCCGGCAGCAATCAGCGGCGCGGTGGAGAAGCCGTATTCGTCGGCGCCGAGCAACGCGGCGATCACCACGTCACGGCCCGTGCGCAGACCGCCGTCAGCTTGTAGCGCAACGCGGCCGCGCAGGCGGTTGAGCACCAGCGTCTGCTGCGTCTCGGCCAAACCGATTTCCCACGGCGAACCCGCATGCTTCAACGAGGTGAGGGGAGAGGCTCCCGTGCCGCCCTCGAAGCCGGAGATCGTGATGTGATCGGCGCGCGCCTTGGCAACGCCTGCCGCCACGGTGCCGACGCCGACTTCGGCCACGAGCTTCACGGACACATCCGCTGACGGATTCACGTTCTTCAAATCGAAGATCAGCTGCGCGAGATCTTCAATCGAATAGATGTCGTGATGCGGCGGCGGGGAGATGAGGCCCACGCCCGGGGTCGAGTGACGCACGCGGGCGATCTTGGCATCGACCTTGTGGCCGGGCAGCTGCCCGCCCTCGCCGGGCTTCGCGCCCTGCGCCACCTTGATCTGCATCATGTCCGCATTGACGAGATATTCCGTCGTCACGCCGAAGCGGCCGGACGCCACCTGCTTGATGGCGGAACGCTTGGAGCGTCCGTCGGAAAGCGGACGGAAACGCTCCGGTTCCTCTCCGCCTTCGCCGGTGTTCGACTTGCCGCCGATGGCGTTCATGGCGATTGCCAGCGTCTCGTGCGCTTCCTTGGAAATCGAGCCGTAGGACATGGCGCCGGTGGAGAAGCGCTTCACGATCTCCTGCGCGGGCTCGACTTCGTTCAGTTCAACCGGAGCACGTCCGGCTTCTTCCGCCTTCTTGATGCGGAAGAGGCCGCGGATGGTCTTCAGTTCGTTGTCCTGCTCGTTCACGAGGCGCGCATATTCGCGGTAGCGATCCTGCGCGTTGAGGCGAACAGCGTGCTGGAGCGTGGCGACCGTGTCCGTGTTCCAGGCATGCACCTCGCCGCGTTGGCGGAAGGCGTATTCGCCGCCCACGTCGAGCGCGTTGCGGTAGATCGGCGCGTCGCCGAAAGCGTCGCGGTGGCGGCGAACGTTCTCTTCCGCCACCTCGTCCATGCCGATGCCCTCGATGGAGGTCGCGGTGCCGAAGAAATCGCGCGCCACGAAATCGGACTTGAGGCCAACCGCATCGAAGATCTGCGCGCCGCAATAGGATTGATAGGTGGAGATGCCCATCTTGGACATCACCTTCAAAAGGCCCTTGCCGATGGACTTGATGTAGCGCTTCACCGCTTCATCGGCATCCACTTCGTCCGGCAGCTCGCCCTTCGCATGCATGTCGGCAATGGTCTCGAAGGCGAGATATGGGTTGATTGCTTCCGCGCCGTAGCCCGCAAGGCAGGCAAAGTGATGGATCTCGCGCGGCTCACCGGATTCGAGCACGAGGCCGACAGAGGTGCGCAGGCCCTTGCGGATCAGGTAGTTGTGCACGGCGGCGGTGGCGAGCAGCGCCGGGATCGGAATGCGGTCCGGCCCCACCATGCGGTCGGTCAGGATGATGATGTTGTAGCCGCCGTGGACGGCAGCTTCCGCGCGGTCGCAGAGACGGTCGAGCGCGCCGTCCAGCGCCGATGCGCCGAGTTCGGCATCATAGGTGATGTCGAGGGTCTTCGTGTCGAAACGGTCCTCGAAATGACCGATGCAGCGGATCTTCTCCAGGTCCTCATTGGTGAGAATGGGCTGGCGCACTTCGAGACGCTTGCGGCGCGAGGTGCCCTCAAGATCCAGAATGTTCGGACGCGGGCCGATGAACGACACGAGGCTCATCACGAGCTCTTCGCGGATCGGATCGATCGGCGGGTTCGTGACCTGCGCGAAGTTCTGCTTGAAATAGGTGTAGAGCAGCTTCGACTTGTCGGAGAGCGCGGAGATCGGCGTGTCCGATCCCATGGAGCCGACGGCTTCCTGGCCTGTGACGGCCATGGGCTGCATGAGCAGCTTCAGGTCTTCCGAGGTGTAGCCGAAGGCCTGCTGACGGTCGAGGAGCGACACATCGGTGCGCGACTCGCGCGCCTGCACGGGCTTCAGGTCCTCCAGCACGATCTGCGTGCGCTTCAGCCAATCCTTATAGGGATTTGCCTGCGCGAGCTGCTGCTTGATCTCGTCGTCGGAGACGATGCGGCCTTCCTCCAGATCGATAAGCAGCATCTTGCCCGGCTGCAAACGCCACTTCTCGACGATCTTCTCTTCCGGAATCGGCAGCACGCCCATTTCGGAGGCAAGCACCACGAGGCCGTCATCGGTGACGAGATAGCGCGCGGGGCGCAGGCCGTTGCGGTCGAGCGTCGCGCCGATCTGCTTGCCGTCGGTGAAGCACACGGCGGCGGGGCCGTCCCATGGCTCCATGAGGGCGGCGTGATATTCATAGAACGCGCGGCGGTCGTCGTTCATGAGCGGGTTGCCGGCCCATGCTTCCGGAATCAACATCATCATCGCGTGCGACAGCGAGTAGCCGCCGCGGACGAGGAATTCGAGCGCGTTGTCGAAGCAGGCGGTGTCGGACTGGCCCTCGTAGGAGATCGGCCAGATCTTCGAGATGTCGTTGCCGAAGAGCTCGGAGTCCACGGAGGCCTGGCGCGCGGCCATCCAGTTCACGTTGCCGCGCAGCGTGTTGATCTCGCCGTTATGGGCGACCATGCGGTACGGGTGCGCGAGCTGCCAGGTGGGGAAGGTGTTCGTCGCGAAGCGCTGGTGCACGAGGGCGATGGCGCTCTCGAAACGCGGGTCCTGAAGGTCGAGGTAATAGTCGCGCAGCTGCGTGACCAGCACCATGCCCTTGTAGACGATGGTGCGCGAGGACAGGCTCACCGGGTAGTAACCGGCGGTGCGCTCGTCCTTCATGTCGTAGACGGCGTTGGAGATCACCTTGCGGGCGAGGAACAGGCGACGCTCGAACGTCTCCTGATCGTCCATTCCCTTGCCCTTGCCGATGAAGATCTGGCGGTGCTGCGGCTCGGTGGCCTTCACGCTCTCGCCGAGATCGCTGGAATCCACCGGCACCTCGCGCCAGCCGAGCACCTGCAGGCCCTCGTCAGTGATCGCCTTCGTGACGATCTCCTCGACGAGCTTAAAGCCTTCGGGATTGCGCGGCATGAACAGGTGGCCGACGCCGTAATGGCCTTCTTCCGGCAACCAGATGCCGACCTTGGCGCACTCAGCCGCGAAGAACTTGTGCGGGATCTGGACGAGGATGCCGCAGCCGTCGCCCATCTTCGGGTCCGCGCCTACCGCGCCGCGATGGTCGAGATTGTGCAGGATGGAGAGGCCCTGCTCGACGATCTCGTGCGTCTTGCGGTTCTTCATGTCGGCGATGAAGCCGACGCCGCAGGAATCCTGTTCGTTGGACGGGTCGTAGAGCCCCTGAGCGACGGGCAGGCCGGGATCGCGCACCGTTCTCGGATCCGTTTTGACGGCCGTGCGGCTTGGCACTCGGGTTTCCAGGCTCTTCATCGGCTCGTCACTCATCTCAGATCCTCACATCCGAACGTCTTGTAATAGTCTTCAGGGCGGTTTTCGGGCCGCCGGATGAATAAGAGGATCGTCCGGAGTGCCCGCCGCTTGTCGGGGTTGTCGAGGGGTGGGTCCGGCAGGGGAGCCCGCACCTCGCGGGCACCTTTGGGCTGTCTTCAGCCCAGAGTCGCCCGTCCCGCCCACGTTTTGCGGGCGGCTTTCGTGGTATCTCGTTTCGTTCGCGTCTGGCGAAGCATCAAGAAAACCTCAGGCGGGAGGGTGCAGGCACCCGAAATGGGACAGCATGGCTGTCCTAATGGGGTCAACGTGCCAGAGTTCATGGCACCGCACAAGAGGGTTTAGAAAAATTTTAGACAAAAGTTACAAGCAGCCGACTCGGAATGTAACAAAAGTAATTTTTGGAAAGCCCAAACGAAAGTCTTAGCCGAAGGGTCAACGACCTTGACATGTCGGCTCCGATGGGGAGGTTTCCCCCTTCGAGGAGAGGTTCATGAATTTCGCAAGCGACAACATCGTGGGCGCCAGCCCTCAGGTTCTGCAGTCCCTCGCAGGGGCCAATGCCGGGGCAATGGCGGCCTATGGGGGCGACGAGATCACCAAGCGGGTGAAGGCGCGCTTCAACGAGATCTTCGAGCGCGAGGTTTCGGTGTTCTTCGTGACCACGGGCACGGCGGCCAACGCACTGGCGCTCTCCTCCGCCGTGCCGCCCTACGGCCTCTGCGTCTGCCATCGCGAGGCGCATGTGATCGACGATGAATGCGGCGCGCCGGAATTCTTCATGCACGGGGCGAAGCTCGCGGGGCTTCCCGGCGTCGGCGCCAAGCTCACGGCTGAGAGCGTCTCGGCCTATCTCAAGAGCCTGCCGAAGGCCGTGAAGCAGATGCCGCCCAAGGCGCTCTCGATCTCGCAGGTGAGCGAGTGCGGCCTCGTCTACAACCGCGATGAGATCAAGGCTCTGGGCGATGTCTGCCGCGAGCATGGCCTCGCCTTCCACATGGACGGCGCGCGCTTCGTGAATGCCCTCGTCTCGCTCGGCTGCACCCCCGCCGAAATGACCTGGAAGCAGGGCGTCGACATCCTCTCCTTCGGCGGCACCAAGAACGGCTGCCTGATGGCCGAGGCCATCGTGGTGTTCAAGCCTGAACTCGCGGAGGCGCTGGACTATCGCTCCAAGCGCGCGGGCCAGATCATCTCCAAGGGCCGCCTGATCTCGGCGCAGTTCGAGGGCTATTTCGCCGGCGACCATTGGTACGCCAATGCCCGCCACGCCAACCGGCTGGCGAAGCTCCTCTCGGACGGGCTCGCCGAGCTGCCGGGCGTGCGCCTGGCCTGGACGACTGAGGCCAATGAGGTTTTCCCGATCATCCCAGCGGCCATGGACAAGGCCCTGCGGGATGCGGGCGTGCTCTATCACCCCTGGACGGAACTCAGCCTGCCTGCGACTGAAAAGGTGGGGCAGGGCGAGGCGCTGATCCGCCTCGTCCTCTCCTTCGCGACCCAGGAGGAGGACGTGCGCAAGGTGCTCGACATCGCCCGCGCGGCGTCGTCCCGGCAGGCGGCGGAGTGATCTTTCGCGCCTTGCCCTAACCCTGCCGCATTCTCCCGCGATGTCTCTCTTCACGAGACCTTTTACCAAAGGGGATTCACCTCCAGCCCCGGCGGGATATTCAGGACCAGGTTTCAAAACAAGAAAGCGCCCCGGACGAACCGGGGCGCTCTTTTTATGTCTGGGCTCTGGCGAGGGCTATCAAGCAGCCCGTTTGGCCTCGATGGCCTGAGAGCCGTTGGACGAAATCGGGATGAGCTTCGGCTTCTTGGCCTCGGGGGTCTCGCGCACGAGGTCGAGGTGGAGCAGGCCGTTCTCAAGGCTGGCCCCCGTCACCTGGACGCCGTCGGCCAGCTGGAAGCGCCGGTCGAAGCTGCGGGCCGCGATGCCCTGATGGAGCACTTCAGCCTTGCGCTCTTCGTTGGGCTTCTTCTCGCCGCGCACGGAGAGGGTGTTTTCCTTCACCTCGATGGTGAGGTCCTGCTCGGTAAAGCCGGCGACCGCGACAGAGATGCGATAGGCATTCTCGCCGGTGCGCTCGATATTGTAGGGCGGGTAGCTCGGGGCCGCGTCGACGCCGACCATCTGGTCGAGCATCGAGAAGAGACGGTCGAAACCGACCGTGTTGCGGTAAAGCGGAGCAAGATCGAACTGACGCATGGCATATTCTCCTTAGAAGCAACATGCAGTTTTCAGTGGGCCCACCTTTCAAAGGCTGGGTCCGGGAAGCGTGACGCCGATTGGCCGCCACAACCACGAAATGGGAATAGATAGGTTTCCGTTCAAGAGGCTCGCCTCATGGGGCGAAAGCGCCCTATATGAATGCAATAGCCTTCTCATGAGACCTGCCGTGGAATTCTTCCCCACCCCCGACAATCCCGTGCCCGGCGAGCCGGTGCTCACCAGCATCACCACCGCCGACGGCATCGCCCTGCGCGTCGCCTATTGGATGCCTGAGACCGATCAGCCCAAGGGCACGGTCTGCGTGCTGCACGGCCGCGCGGAGTTCATCGAGAAATATTTCGAGACGGTGAGCGATCTCTTGAAGCGTGGCTTTGCGGTCGTGACCTTCGACTGGCGCGGGCAGGGGCTCTCAGGGCGGCAGGTGAAGAACCCGCGCAAGGGCCACGTGCGGCGCTTCGCCGATTACCGGCATGACATCGAGGCCGTGCGCGATCAGATTCTGATGCCGCATATGCCCGAGCCGCACTTTGCGCTCGCGCATTCCATGGGCGGAGCGATTGCGCTGAACGCGGCCTATGAAAGCTGGCTCCCCTTCCGCCGGCTGGTGACCACCACGCCGATGATCGCGCTCTCCCTCGTCAAGCGTACGGGCGGCGCGACTTTCCTTGCGCGCTTCTTGAGACTGCTTGGGTTCGGCAAGATGTTCGTGCCGGGCGGCGGCGAAACGTCGATCTCGACACTGCCGTTCAAGGGCAACCGCCTCACGAGTGATCCGGCGCGCTATGCCCGCAATGCCGATGCCGCGACCGCCATCGGGCCGGGCGCCATCGGCGCGCCGACGGTGGCATGGATGGATGCCGCTTTCCGCTTCATGAAGTGCTTCACCGCGCCGAACTACGCGCTGAAAATTCGCCTGCCGACGCTCATCATCGCGGCGGGGGAAGATCCGGTCTGCGCGACACCAGCAACCGAGCGCTTCGCGGCACGGCTGAAAGCAGGCCATGCCATCGTGATCCCCGGCGCGCGCCACGAGATCCTCATGGAACGCGACGAATTGCGCGAGCAGTTCTGGGCAGCCTTCGATGCGTTCGTTCCCGGAACGCCTGACCGGGTGTTCGAGCAGAAGCCCGATCTCGAAGCACTCGGGTTATCGGCTGAGCAGCTCGACGGCGGCGGCGTGGACCCGGCGGTCGCCCGCAGCGACGATGCGCCCGCCATTGGCGGCTGATTCACCGTCCCAGGTGGTGACGATGCCGCCCGCGCCTTCGATAATCGGAACGAGTGCGGCGATGTCATAGGGCTTGAGGCCCGATTCCACGACCAAGTCGATATGGCCTGCAGCCAGCATGCAATAGGCATAGCAATCGCAGCCATAGCGGGCGAGGCGCGCGACGCTCTCCACACGGTCGTAGGCGCGCAGATCGTCGCCTGAGAAAATGCGCGGGCTCGTGGTGGAAATCACCGCGTCTTTCAGCGAAGCGCAGCGGCGCGTCATGAGCTTGCGCTCGCCGCCGGGGCCGCGATAGGTGGCGCTGCCACCATCGCCGAAGAAGCGCTCGCCGGTGAAGGGCTGATGCATCATGCCGAAGACAGGCTGGCCCTTGTAGGTGAGGCCGATCAGCGTGCCCCAGGTCGGCAGGCCCGCGATGAAGGCGCGGGTGCCGTCGATGGGATCGAGCACCCACACGTAATCCGCGTTCTCGTTCTCCGAGCCGAACTCCTCGCCAATGATGCCGTGGGTGGGGAAGCTGCGCTTGATGAGATTACGGATGGTGACTTCAGCGGCCCTGTCGGCCTCCGTTACCGGGTCGAAGGCGCCGCCGCGGGACTTGTCCTCCGTCGCGATGGCCGTGCGGAAGAATGGCAGGATCGCCTGGCCGGACGAGGTGGCAAGCTCGTTGACGAAATGCGTGAAGTCGATGAGCCCCATGCCCGGATGTCCCTCTTTAACCTTTAGGCGGCCTTGGCCTGTTGTCGCTTCGCTTTTATCAAGCGTGGTGCGCGCGGCAAGTGAACAGCGGCATGAGGGGGACATGAGTTCGATGGATTCTGCAGCCAAGGTTGCCCCGAGCCGGTCCGAGACCGCTCTGTTCCTCATCACCTCGCTCGTGGCGCTCTATGCGGTCAGCCAATTCCTGCGCAATTCCATCGGCGTCATCGCGACCGACCTTGCCCATGAGCTGTCTCTTTCCGCCACGCAGACGGGACTTCTGTCGAGCGCCTTCTTCTTCGCCTTCGCGGCGGTGCAGATTCCCATAGGCATCCTCATCGACCGTTATGGCCCTAAACGCATCATGCTCGCGACCGCCGTGATCGCTGTCATCGGAACGGGGCTGTTCGCGCTTGCTCCCTCTGCCTCGATGCTCATTGCCGCCCGCGCTCTCATGGGCTTAGGCTGCTCCACCTTCTTCATGGCCCCGCTGGTGATCTATGCGCGGCGCTTTCCGCCGGAGCGGTTTGCCAGCCTCACGAGCATTCAGATGGGCGGCGCCAATCTCGGGACGCTTGCCGCCACCGCGCCCTTGGCGGCCTCGGCCGCCGCCATCGGCTGGCGGGGCTCGTTCCTGGCGGTCGCCGCCATTACCGTGGTTCTGGCCCTCGTGATCGTGGTTGCGGTGCCGAAGGATGCCGACACAGCCAAGGGGCGGGAGAGCTGGGCCGATGCCTTCCGGGGCGTGGCCGCCGCCGTGAAGGTGCCGTCCTTCCGGTCGGTCTTCTTCATGCACCTCACCACCTATTCCTGCTTCGTCTCCATCGTCGGTCTCTGGGGCGGGCCTTGGCTGACAGATGTGCATGGGGCGGACCTTTCCACGCGCGGGCGCATCCTGTTCCTCGGGGCAGGGGCCCAGATCTGCGGCATGTTCCTGTGGGGCGCCATGGACCGTTTCTGGGGCAGCTATCGGAAGCCGGTCCTCATCGGCGGCTCCATGGCCGTCCTGATGATGGCGATCCTGGTTTTCGTGCCCCTGGACCTCACGTTGATCTCGGTCTGGTTCGTTCTCTTCGGCCTCAGCGTCTCCTGCACGCCGATCCTCACCTCGCACGGGAAGTCCCTATTCCCCGTCCACCTGACGGGAAGAGGCATCACGCTCATGAATATCGGCACCATGGGCGGAGCCTTCCTGTCCCAGAGCATCACCGGCGTGCTCATCGACATGATGGGACGCTCAAGCTCGGGCGGTTACTCACCCGAGGGATACCGTCTCGTGTTCACGGCCCTGGGCAGCTGGCTTCTGCTAAGCTTGTTCTTTTATTTCAAGGCTATCGATCCGCATCCGAGCAGACATGCATCCAAGGCATAGCACTTTTGGATTTTGCCCTTGCAAATTGTGCAGCGCGAAGTCATTATTGCAGTGCGATATGGCGATGGCGTCGCCGTCTCGCTGCCCTTCTTGGGCGTTTCCTCCCTAAACTTCGGGCTGCTGGCAACGGCGGCCTTTTTCTTTTCTGGGCCTCGACTTCGAGGCCTACTCCGCCGCGATGCGCTTGATCGTGAATTCGCCTTCGAGATCGGCGATGACCTGGATGAAGGCCTGGGCCAGATCGTCCGCCAGCACCTCGAAGCCCGGTTTCTTCTCCATGCTGCGCTCGTCCATGTAGAGCGCCCGGTTGATCTCCACCTGCAAGGCATGCCGGCCAAGGGCGGGCTCCCCGTAATGCTCGGTGATGAAGCCGCCCGCATAGGGCTTGTTGCGCACCACCGTATAGCCGCGTCCCCGCAAGGCCGCTTCCACGAGGTCGATGAGCAGGGGATGGCAGGAGGTGCCGTAGCGGTCCCCCAGAACGATGTCGGCCTTGATCCCATCGTCCCGGCTCACGCTGGAGGAGGGCATGGAATGGCAATCGATGAGGATCGCATGGCCGAACAGGTCGCCCGTGCGCCGCAGGAGCTGGCGCAGGGCCCGGTGATAGGGCTTGTAGAGCCACTCGATCCGGTGCAGCGCCTCATCCACGGAGAGCCGTGAATGATAGATCTCCTGTCCATCGGCGACGATGCGCGGGATCGTGCCGAGGCCGCCCGCCACCCGCATGGAGCGGGTATTGGCAAACGGCGGCAGCCTGCCGTCGAACATGCGGGAATCGAGCTCGTAAGGCTCCCGGTTGAGGTCGAGATAGGCCCTGGGAAAGCGGGCGGCCATCAGGGGCGCGCCCAGCTCCGTCACCGCGGCGAAGAGCTCGTCCACATAGGCATCCTCCGACCGGCGTAGGGCCACGGAATCGAGGCGCGAGGCGGCGAGGAAAGAGGTGGGATAGACGGCGCCCGCATGAGGAGCGTTGAAGACGAAGGGAATCGTCTGCGCCGGGGGCTCGCTGAGGACAAAGGGGGGATCGAACTCGTCGACGATGGCTGGCCGCATGAAAATCAGTCGTTCTGGAAAGAAATCGGCGTTTGCCGGTAGTGTAAGGCACGGGCGGCGTCTGTCCATGACAATATCATGAGAGCTTCAGTCCTTCTTTCACGGGTTATTTACCCTTCAGGCGGCATGAAGAGGCATCATTTCATTCGCCACGATTCGGGGCTTGGCAGCCGATGAAGATCCTCCTTGCTGAAGACGATAACGACATGCGGCGCTTTCTGGTGAAGGCGCTGGAGAACGCAGGCTATGAGGTAGCCCCGTTCGACAACGGCCTTTCCGCCTATAACCGCCTGCGCGAGGAGCCCTTCGAGCTTCTTCTGACGGATATCGTCATGCCGGAAATGGACGGCATCGAGCTGGCCCGCCGGGCCACCGAGCTCGATCCGGACATGAAGGTCATGTTCATCACCGGCTTTGCCGCCGTGGCCCTCAACCCGGATTCCCAGGCTCCGAAGGATGCGAAGGTGCTCTCGAAGCCTTTCCACCTGCGCGATCTGGTGAGTGAAGTCGAGAAAATGATGGCAGCCTAAGGCATCGGACCGGTCCGATGCCTTCTCTTTGAAGGAGAGCATCGTCTGGTGCGGACCCGAAGGGCCACGTCAGTGAAAACCGGAACCACTTTTCCGCACGATGCTCTAAAAAGGTTGCCAATCATGACTTGCGCATATGCCCAGTTCTGGGTATATCGCCCCCCACAGCCGAGACGGGACGTCAAACATCACCGTTTCCCGGGCGCGTAGCTCAGCGGGAGAGCACTACGTTGACATCGTAGGGGTCACAGGTTCAATCCCTGTCGCGCCCACCATTTTCTTTTTTCCGGCCTTCCCGAAGGGCCGCAGGAGACCGGATATGAAGATCCGTAACTCGTTGAAGTCGATCCGCGGCCGTCACCGCGACAACCAGCTGGTTCGTCGCAAGGGCCGGGTCTACATCATCAACAAGACCCAGAAGCGCTACAAGGCTCGTCAGGGCTAAAAAGCATCGTCCGGGGAAGTGGACACCGGTTCCCCGAAAAGACGATGCGGCCTTAGAGCCTTTTCGCTGCGGCAACGCCGCGCACAAGTTTATGAATTGACGGCGCATGCCGGGATCCTAAAATCCCGGCATGCGCTTTTTTGCGTTCCTGTTGACAGCATCGCTGAGCTTGGCCGCGTATTCCGTGAATGCGCAGGATGGCGCTCGGCCCAAAGCTCCCGGCCGGGAGGCTCCAGCCAAGGAGCCGCCGCCCGCACCCAAGCCCGTGACCTTGGACACTTTGTTCGAACGCCTGTCCAAGGCTGGGTCCGAGCAGCAAGCGGAGGGCATCACCAAACTGATCGAGCGGCGCTTCGCCCGCTCCGGCTCCGACACCGCGGACCTGCTGCTGTCCCGTGCCGCTGAGGCTTTCCAGGAAAAAAACTTCCCGCTCGCCATCGAGCTGCTCGACCGGGTGCTCGCGCTGCAACCGAACTGGGCGGAAGCCTGGTACCGCCGGGCGACTGTGTTCTACCAGATCGACGATCCCGTCGGCGCCATGGCCGATCTCAGCCGGGCCCTGAAGATCGAGCCGCGTCACTTCAACGCCTGGACTGGGCTGGGTCACATCCTCATGGCCTCCGACGACAAGGCGCGCGCGCTCGAAGCCTATCGGCGCGTTCTGAAGATCAACCCGCAGGAATCGAGCGTCCAAACCATTGTGAACCGCCTGCTCCCCGATGTAGACGGGCAGGACCTCTAAGCCTGCTTCCACGTTTGCGGAATCCGCCCTACCGAAAAATGCTCTAGCCCCCGGTTCACGATGAGTTTCGCCTTCGGCCTTCCGGCAGCTTTCATCCTTCTTGCCTTGGCCGGAGCGATCTTCACGCATGCTTACGGCTGGATCATCGCGCGCCGCTATCCGCCCACAGGCCGCTTCATCGAAGCCGATGGCTGCCGGCTGCACTATCGGGATGTGGGGCCCGAAGGCACGCCCCACGGCACCATCGTTCTTCTGCATGGCGCTTCGTCCAATCTCGTCGAATCCATGCTCGGTCTCGGCGCGCATCTGGCGCGGCGCTACCGGGTGCTCGCTTTCGACAGGCCGGGCCATGGCTGGAGCGAGCGCAAGCCGGGTTTAAGCGAAGCTGAGCCTGCGCGGCAGGCAGCACTCATCGCGGAAGCGCTGCGCAAGCTTGATGTGCGGAACGCCGTGATCGTCGGGCATTCCTGGTCCGGAACCATCGTGCCGCATTTCGCGCTGGATCATCGGGACGTGACCGGCGCGATCCTCGTTCTCGCGGGCATTACGACGCCATGGCCGGGTGGTTATGCCGGTTGGTTCAAGCGATTCATCGCGTCATGGGCTGGTGTAATCGTCATGCGCACATTGGCGCTGCCCATCACACTGGTGCTGCGCCCCTGGATGAAGCGAAAGACATTCTGGCCGCAACCGGCCCCAAAGGGCATCGTGCGAAAAGGCTTCATCCCGCTCGCCTTCAGGCCGCGCGCGTATGAGGCCAACATGCATGACTTCGCCGTCATGTACGACGCGGTCTCAAAGCAGAGCGCGCGCTATCACGAGATCCGCATGCCGGTCGTGGTGGTTGCGGGAGATCGCGACGAAATCGTTTGGACGGACCTTCACAGCCGCGCCTTCGTGCATGCGGTCCCCGGCGCGAGGCTGATCCTGATGCCGGGCATCGGGCACATGCCGCAATACGCGGATGGGCAGCGGATTCTTGCGGCTATCGAGGAACTGGCGGAAGAGATTGCCTTACCCGTTCTCCAAACATGACCCTCTCACCGAGGGATTGGCGCGCCATGCGCCGCCCTTAATACCTCCTCCTTGCGGAGAGGGCTGACCGGCTCCGGGAAATTGCAAATCGTTCGCGACCGCTTCCAAGGTATTGGCGCTGTTTCTGAGCGGATTCTCCCCTCGTGACGATCTTTCCCTGCCGAATAAAAGCTAGTAAGTAGAGCCCCATTACTAATGAGGGGACGAAATGTACGGCTTTTCCGATAATGGGGCAGAAGAGTTTTCTGGGCAGGTTCTCGAATGGATCGCGGCCGTTAATCGGATTGTGCGAGACAGCGGTGCGATGCTTGAGGGCAATCTCTGCTATCATCATGCAACACAGGATCTGAGCGGCCCGCCTGATCCGACACGAGCGCACAAGCGGCGTAATTTCATCCAAGCCACGCGGGGCAAGTCTCGATTGCTGGAAGTCGGGTTCAACGCCGGACACAGTGCCATCCTCGCGTTAGCCGCTAATCCCCGCCTGCATTATGTCGGTGTGGACATTTGCAGCAATGCGTACACCGAGAAGTGTGCCGAGTATTTGGCTGGCGTTTTCGGCAGCCGCTTTGAGATGCTTAAAGGCAATTCGTTGGAGGTCCTGCCCAACATCGCGACGCATCGGAATGATGTGTTCGACGTATTTCATGTCGATGGCGGGCACGGCGAGAGCATTGCCCGAACAGACATTTCAAACTGCATCCACATCGCCCGCCGCTCCAAGCGCTGCCATCTGATCATGGACGATACTCACTCGCTGATGATCCAGCGGGTTTATGACGAGTTCATCTCCCTCGGCCACCTTCGAACGGAGACATTCGGTGGCAAGTGGAACAACAGCGAAAGCCAATTCGCCGAAATCGTCGTTTAGCGAAAGCTGAAAGCACTCGAACAAGAGCCGCCTTCGGGCGGCTTTTTCATGCCAAATCACGAGGACCAGGTGACCGTGTCGGCAAGCCAGCGCGCTCTCTTGGCACGCGGGTATGACCCTGGGGCGATTGACGGAAAGTTAGACCCAAGACATTGGTGGCCCTGAAGCCCTAGCTGCGTGATGCCGGCGCCCGCATCCTCACCCTTGAGGTGATCCGAGCCGTCTCGGACTTGTTCCGGTCATCCATACCTTGAGCCTGCTCAAAGACGGGATGGCCGCAACAGATGCGGCCATGACGCGATAGAGCTAGTGCACGCACAGGATGAAGCGAAACACTCTGACTGGCGACCCTCGCCCTCAATCCCTCCCCGCAAGGGGAGGGAGGTGTCTGCGGAGCCTTACGCCTGAGCGGCGTGCTCCTGGCTGATGAAAGCGATGCGCACCATGTTGGTGGCGCCCGGCGTGCCGAAGGGCATGCCCGCCACGATGATGATGCGCTCGCCCACATCCGAATAACCTTCACGCACGGCGAACTTGCAGGCGCGGAACGCCATGTCGTCGATGTCGCTCGCATCCTTGGTGCGGATCGGGTGCACGCCCCACACGAGGGCGAGACGGCGCGCCGTATCCTGGCTCGGCGTCAGGGCGATCAGCGTGGAGTTCGGACGCTCGCGGGCGATGCGGAAGGCCGTGGAGCCCGAGAAGGTCCAGGCCGCCATGGTCTTGAGGTTCAGCGTGTCGGCGATCTGGTGCGCGCCTGCTGCAATTGCGTCGGACCCGGTTGCTTCCGGTTCCGTGTTGAGCGTGCGCATGATCGACCAGTAGTTCTGATCCTGCTCCACCTCTTCCGCGATCTTGCTCATGGTCGCCACGGCATCGACGGGATACTGGCCCGACGCGCTTTCCGCCGAGAGCATTACCGCATCCGCGCCGTCATAGACGGCGGTCGCCACGTCGGAGACTTCCGCGCGGGTCGGCACCGGCGAGGTGATCATGGATTCGAGCATCTGGGTCGCCACCACCACGGGCTTGCCGAGGCGGCGCGCTGCGCGAACGATGCGCTTCTGGATGCCGGGCACTTTCTCGAGCGGCATTTCCACGCCGAGATCGCCGCGGGCCACCATGACTGCGTCGGAGATCTCCATGATCTCGTCGAGACGCGTGATGGCCTGCGGCTTTTCGAGCTTGGACATGACGAGCGCGCGGCCCCGCGCCACCTTCTTCACCTCGGCGACGTCCTCGGGACGCTGCACGAAGGACAGCGCGATCCAGTCGACGCCCGCATCGAGAGCGGCTTCGAGGTCCGAACGGTCCTTGTCCGTCATGGCGGCGACGGGGATCGTCGTGTCCGGCAGGCTCACGCCCTTGCGGTTCGAGATCTTGCCCGCGACTTCCACAATCGTCGTGGCGGAGCCTTCCTTCACGCTTTTGACGCGAAGGCGCAGCTTGCCGTCGTCGATGAGAACGGTGTGGCCGGGCTCAAGGGACGAGAGAATTTCCGGATGGGGCAGATGCACGCGATTCTTGCCGCCGAGCGTCGTGTCCGCATCGAGCGTGAAGGTCTGGCCGGGCTCCAGCATCACGCCGTCGCCTTCGAAGGCGCCCACGCGCAGCTTCGGGCCCTGCAGGTCTGCAAGAATGGCGATGGGCCGCTTGAACTTCGCTTCCACGGCGCGGAGGATCGCCACGCGCTCTTTCAGCTTTTCACGCGGAAGATGGCTCATGTTCAGGCGGAAGACGTCGGCGCCTGCCTGGAAGAGCTTCTCGATCATCTCCTGGGATTCGGAGGCTGGACCGAGAGTTGCAAGAATTTTCGTGCGCCGTGAGCGTCTCATGGCTGTGTCCCCCCTGGACGGTTCGTGTCAGTCAGCTGGATCGTCCAGCTCTTTTGTTCACCGGTATCGACTTCGAAGAAGCCGCTGCGATCAAAGCCTCGGGCGAGGCAATCTTCCGTGCCGCGGATCGTGAATTCCCGCTCGCGGGTGCACATGAAGGAGCGTCCGCTCCATTCACCGCCCCGGTCGTAATCGATGGCATAGATGTAATAGAAGCGGCCGCCGAGCTGACCCTTCAGCAGGGTTTCGCAGCCGCGAGCATTCAGGTTCCACCAGCCCTCCGTCACCCATCCCTGCGCATCGCGGTAGCCGAGCGCGATGCCGACGCGGCTGGGCGTCATGTTGCACAGGCGCAGGTCCGCGCGCGCAGGCGACGCAGCGAGGAAGAAGCCACCGAAAAGGAGAGCTGCCAGCGCAAGGCTTCGCTGCCGGCAGGGGGCCGATATGAGGGTCAGGGCCTTCATGGATGTCGGTTCGGTCAAAGAGTCAGGAATGAAATCGCACAATGCTTCGAGAACTATGTCGATTCCTTGTCTGTCAGAAGACGGACCGCATCAAGCCAAAACAATCAACAACAGACATTTAGCCTGCTAAAAATTTTTGGGCGTGGCCTGAAGGCGCCCTTCCTCGGCAATTTCCCTATCCGTACGGAGAGGCTCCTCCGGCCTCCTAGGGGGCCGGCCGCGCCACCCAGATCCCCAGCAGGATCAAGGCGCCGCCCAGCGACTGGACCAGACTGAGCGGCTCGCCCAGAATCACCCAACCGAAAAGGGCCGCCGCCACTGCCTCAAGGAAGATGACCAGGGACGAGAAGACCGCAGGCAGGCTCCCCAATGCGACGGAAAGCAGGCCCTGGCCCCCTGCGTGGCTGACATAGGACATGGCGAAGAGCGCCGCCGCTCCCTGCAGGGTCTGTGGCATCACGCGGCTCTCGAAGACGAGCGTGACGATGAGGATAAGGACCGAGGTGATGAGGCTGGCCTCGAACGTGACCCGCGCCGCGCCCGCCGTCCGGCGCGCCTTGCTTGCGGCGATGAAGTAGAGGCCGAAGAAGAAGGCCGTGGCGAGCCCATAGAAATCGCCCGCCAGACGGGCGGGGTCCGCCTGCATGCTCTGGCCGATCAGAGCCGCACCGCCGAGAAGGCAAAGGCTTAAGCCGATGAATGTGCCGCGCGAGACCTTCTGCCGGAACACGAGCCACACGACCAGCACCACGAAAAGCGGGGCCATGGTGGCGAAAAAGGTGGCGTTGGCCACCGTGGTCTTGAGAATGGCGAGATGCCAGAACAGCAGATCGCCGGTAAAGACAATGCCGGCCAGGATGGCGGCTTTAGAGAACCGCACGCACGGCGCATCCTTGGACGCCTTCCGCTCCTCGATCCGCATCCAGGCATAAAGCAGCGGCAGGCAGAGCGTGACGCGCCAGAAGGCGCTGGCGAAGGGGCCCACATCGGCTGGTGCCCCGTCCATGCTCGAAGAGGCGAAGCGCACGAAGATGGGCGATATGCCCATGGCGACCGCACCGAGGCAGAGGGCTGCAAAAGCGGCGGCGAAGCCGGTTTCCGGCTTGGCGGGTGTGGATGTGGAGGACATCTCGTCTTTCGTGAGAGTGTTGCGCGGATGGTCGCGTTGTCACGGTTCGGCGCGCAGGGTAAGGATTTTCATCCACCGATCAATGTCCTGTTTGTCAGCCTTTCATCATGTCCGCCTCCGTTGCGCTCAAGCGCGCTGAACCCGCCCTTGAGCCCCATCCTGTCGAGATCGTCGAAGGCGCTCTCGAATCCGGCATTCTCCTTCTCTGCGATCACGCCTCCAACGGGGTACCGCCCGACTTGGGCGATCTCGGCCTGCCGGAAAGCGAATTCCAGCGCCACATCGCCTATGACATCGGGGCCGCCGCCGTGACCCGCTCGCTGGCGCGGCGCCTCAACGCTCCGGCGATCCTCACCCAATTCTCCCGCCTCATCATCGATCCCAACCGGGGGCGGGACGACCCGACCCTCGTGATGCGCCTCTCGGATGGGGCCGTGGTGCCGGGCAATGCCAAGGTGGACGAGGGGGAAGTGCAGCGCCGCATCGCGCGGTTCTACGATCCTTACGATGCCGCGATCTCGGACGCGATCCGCAAGGCTATGGCGGCGGGTCATCCGCCGGCCATCGTGACCGTGCACAGCTACACGCCGGTCTGGCGCGGCTGGCCGCGCCCCTGGCACGTGGGCATCCTTTGGGATGCGGACGAGCGCTATGCCAAGCCGCTTCTCGAAGGCCTCATGGCCGAGGAAGGACTCGTGGTCGGCGACAACGAGCCTTATGATGGAGCGCTCGCCGGCGATACCATCGATCGCCATGCCACGATCGGGGGCCTCGCCAATGCGCTCATCGAGATCAGGCAGGATCTGATCGCCTCGGACGAGGGGGCGGAGGAATGGGCCGAGCGCTTCGCCCGGCTGCTCAAGCCCCTTGCTGCGCAAGCGGATTTGAGGAAGCCGGCCGTCTTCGGCACGCGGACACGCGAGCGTCTGCGCCAGCAGTAAAGGAGAGCGCCATGAAGGGTCTCGATGCCGGAACTCGCACGGAACTGGAAGCCGCGGCCTTCCGCAGGCTGCTGGAGCACCTGCGTGAGCGGACGGATGTGCAGAACATCGACCTCATGAACCTTGCGGGCTTTTGCCGCAACTGCCTGTCGAACTGGTTGAAAGACGCCGCCGATGCCAAGGGCGTGACGCTTTCCAAGGACGAGAGCCGGGAATACGTCTACGGCATGCCTTACGAGGAATGGAAGGAGCGCCACCAGAAAGAGGCGTCCCCTGTCCAAATGAAGAGCTTTGAGGAATCGAAGCCGGGGCATTAAACCGGCTTCAACCAAATTGAGATTAACACTGGCGCCAACGCCATCAAGACAAGGGGCTTCATCATGGATGACGCAGCTTTCAATACCGAATCCGTCGCAGCCGACCAGCTGAAGGCCTTCATCGAGCGCATCGAGCGTCTCGAGGAGGAAAAGGCCGGCATCGCGGGCGACATCAAGGACGTCTATGCCGAGGCCAAGGGCAACGGCTTCGACACCAAGGTCCTCCGCAAGATCGTGTCCCTGCGTAAGCGCGATTACGCCGAGCGCCAGGAAGAAGAGGCGATCCTCGAGCTCTACATGCAGGCCCTCGGCATGATCGGCTAGTTTCGTGGGTGTTGCGCTTGAAATACCTCATGCGCGACAGACACGAGACGGCTTAAATCGCCAGCCAGATAAGGATCTTGGAAGTTTCGGCTTGCAATGCAAGCCGTCTTCCAAGGCCGCCTGCTCACAGGAGCAGATGGGATCCAGCTATTTGGAAAACCGCATCGGTGGCTGCGCTGACTAAGCTCACCAAAAGCGTTCTGAACGGCTCTTCGTGTACGCACGGCCCCGTCAGATGGTTTGGCCTCCATTCGCGACACCGGGCTGACCCCATCCCGCACTTTTGCAGCGCCGGATCGACGGCATTCGGGAACGCGCGGGCGTAGTTGCGCGGCGGTCCAGGCGGCCGCACTCCAGCGATCCGGGAGACTTTGAAGCATAACCCCAATGAGCAGGACCGGCTGAATCCCATCCCGGCGACATTGATCGGGATCAAGGCAGTCGAACGGCACATCTCTAAGCTTTGCCACAATAGCGAGGTCTGCTTGAGACGCGCCCCGAAACTGGGAGGGAAAAGTGCTTTATCATGTCACGCTTCACTTGGCCCGCAGCAGAGAATTTCCCGAAGGCAGCCCGCGCTACGGCTATGAGATCACCGCGCCTCTCGATGCGCAGGGACATCTGGACCAGGAAGAGTGGGCCGATAAACGGTCCTATTGCCGGGTCCGCCGCTTCTGGGCCGACGAGGGAGAGCGGAACGGTGTTCTGATCCACCGGCCGGGCGGAGCCGGCGGAGCGACCTGGATGATCGACTACAACCAGGATCGTCCAGGCGACGAGGAGGCCGGCTATCGGCTCAACCAGCATCGTTTTGCGCAAGGCGAGTACGTCACCATCCAGGATGACGACGAGAAACCCTACACGTTTCAGGTCGTGTCCGTGAAACGGGCCGAGGCTTTAAAGGCAGAGGAGCATCGATCATGAAACACCTCGCTCTGGTCGGCATTGCGCTCACGCTCGGCGCGTCCACAGCCATGGCTCAGTCTGGGCGTGCGCAGCGCGGGTTGACCTTTGCGCAGACGAACTGCGCCCAATGCCACGCCATCGGGCGCTTCGGCGACAGCCCGATCCCCGAGGCGCCACCATTCCGGACACTGCACACACGCTACCCCATCGAGGATTTGGCGGAAGCTTTTGCGGAAGGCATCACGACGGGACATCCTTCCATGCCCCAATTCCAGCTCGATCCGGCGCAGATCAACGACCTGCTTGCCTATCTGCAGTCCATCCAGGGCTAGAACCGGATTTACCTCACCACGAGGACCGGGATCTCAAAGTGCGCGAGCACCTTCATGGTCTCGCCCTTTTTGGAATCATGCGATCCCTACCGCGTCGTATCAGCTAAAGCTGGCTCTGACTTGGTTCTGAATTGCTTCCAGCTCGGCTAGATAGAACGCTCGGCGCTCCCGATGACGTTGCCGAAGCCCAGCGATCATTTCCCGCTTGAGGCGTTCATCCCTTGTGCTGCGTTCGATGGCATCGATCTTCTGCTCATAGGCGACATCAATATCAGCCAGGATGGCCAGGAGTGATTGGATCCAGGGAAGAATGTCGGGCGAATACACACGATCCCTGGCTGCTGTTTCTTCAAAACGCGGGTGCTGCACATCGACTTGCATGGCGTCCTCCGCTGTTGCTCCAGATTTTAGGCTTCTTCCGCGCGATGCTGGTTTCAAGTCAATCAGGACATTTCGATCAGCATGCGGCAGCTTGGCGGTTCTCTTCCTCGACCCGGGCAAAGCCATGAATTGTTGAGACGCACCATGGGGATTTTCCTTGCTCTCGATCAAAACGAAGGAACAACGGAGTGCATATGAAACCGGAGATTAAGGCCATGAATCGATGGGAAAGCTGCGATCTCCCGGCACGATGAAGACGTCGGTAACGCCTTGCTTTCAGCTCTCCGGCGAGAGATGGCCTACGTCAGCGAGGCTGGCCTCGCATCGGCATTGCGGCTCCTCCATAGGTGTCGTTGCGTATCCCCGGTGATTGGGTTGCCTGGGACAAGACATAGTTCGGCGGCTGCGAGACCGAACCCGGACCGGAGCTTGAGACGCAGCCTGTCAGTACAAGACTTGCCGCAAGCACAGTAATCATCGTCCGCATGGTATCTCCTTGATCCGCAATTGGGCTATCCGAATGGTTCACTAGGAGCGCCGCCGATGCGCCTAGTGAGCGAAAATCCAAAGATCGATCTCTTCTTCGTCATCCGAATCCATGCGCCGATTTTCCATCGCGGCTCGGAATCCCTCGATGGCGTGCACTGTCACGAGACGCAGCCGCGTCTTCTGGTCGGGCGTTAGACTCTGGTAGAGCGGTTGCCAGGCATCGGCGAGCTTTCTCAAGCCTGCCGCGCGCTCCGTCAGGACATCGGCGCGCTGGCGGTAGAGCTGCACCGGATCGACGTCTCCCGGTTGGCTCATGCGCTCTCCGAGCGTGGCGAGACGACGATAGCGTGTCTCTGCCCTGGCGCGGATCGCTTCTTCCACGGCGGGCCAGAGTTTCTCCTGATCCGGCGTGAGTTGCAGCGCGGCCTTGATGGCGCCGACCCGAATGTCTGTCAGCATCTTGAAGTCGGCTTGGCCTAGTCGTCCGGAACCCGGCCTGCTGCCCGGGGCGGGAGGAGTTTGCTGGGCATGGATTGCAGGCGCACCAACGATTAACAGGGCCGCTAAGGCTCCGATCATTCCTTTCCGCATCTCAGTCTCCTGCCTCTCCAATTGATAGTCAGCTTAGGCACCGGACCGTCTCTTGCTTGACGGGTTGGGACACTTTCTTGTCAGTTTGGGCCACAGAGATGTGTTCCCTGTTCGCGCCGTGAATGCATCAATCACGGACGGTCTTCTGCTGATGGTCGTCAGGAGTAATCGTGTCTGCACGATCCCTTAGCGGCGGCCACCACCTCTGCCGCCGCCGCCCCTGAATCCGCCTCCTCCGCCACCTCCAAAGCCCCCTCGTGGTCCCATGCTTCGTGAAGGTCCGAAGGATGCCGAAGGAGAGAACTGCGCCGGTGGCCTGGTGTACTGCCTGCTCGCCATCTGCCGCTGATTGCCGGTGTAGCGCGCCTGCGCATCATGCGTGACATTCGACGGAACCGACGGGCGTTGCGCGGCGGGGCGTTGTTGCGTCTGAGCAGGGCGTGGCTTCGTTGTCTGCCGTTGTTGCGATGCAGGCCGTTGCTGAGCTTGCGGGCGGTCCTGCGCTGCGCGGCGCTGCTGCGTTGTGTCGCGCTGCTGCGCGGCTTGTCGCTGTTGTGGCGCCGGGCGCTGCTGAGATGTCTGACGCTGCTGTGCGCGCTCGCGGGTGGCATTGGTGTTGGCAATATCCCTGTGGGCCTGGTTATCGCCGCTCAAGCGCTGACCGATCGCGGCGCCCGCCGCACCGGCGGCGCCGGCTCCGGCAAGACCTCTGAGCGCTTCGCCTCCGCCCCGTTCCTGAAACCGCTCGCGCGCTTCAGGCGAGAGGGCTTCGCGCCCTTCACCGCGCTGGAGCAGATCTCCGCGCTCCGGCCGTCCTACATCCTGCCAGCCGCCATCGAAGCGCTGCCATCCGTCGCCGGTATTGCGATAGACATTACCGTCGCGCCCGGCATAGATGTCGCCGCGACGGCCTTCGCGAATGAAGCCCTGGCCGTTGGACGTGTTCCAGCGCAGCGATGAGCCACCCGCCAGGTTGTCGCGAGCTGTCGCGAGCGCCCATTCGGATCCGCGCTTCACTCCAGCCGATTTCCAGGCGCCATAGACGTTGCGCCCGCCGGCCACGAATCCAGCCCTATCCGTGCGCGGGTTGTATGCGCCGACGAAGCCTGCCGAACCTCGCGGTCCCCATGCGGCTCCGGCGCGGGCGTAAGTATCCGTGCGCGGGTTCCATGCCCGTGCGCCCGCGATCCCCCGATAAGGACCATAGGCATAGCCATAGCGGCCGTACATGCCACGGACAGGATTGTAGTAGGCCCCAAGTCCCCAGGTGAAGGGGCGCGGATAATAGATCGGATAATTGTAGCCAGCCCAGTTGTACCAATAGGGCGGATAGAGCCAGCCTGTTCCGTACACATAGGTGCCCCAGGCAGGGAAACCATAAAGATAACCCATGGTGTAGCTGTACCAGACCGCATCGGGTTCGGTGTCGTATACGCGCACATAGGTGGCGTTGTAGACGGGCGAGGATGGCGGGATCTGATAGATCGCTTCCGGTACCTCGCGAGAAAGCTGCCATGGGCCATTTGGATTGTCTGCCACGAACCAAACGCCATCCTGCAGCAGGAAGTATCGCTCGCCGACCTTGATTACGGTCTCGGTCGTGTTCGTCGCATAGGAAAGATCGGTCGTCTCGATCGACGCGAACTGAGCATCGCCGGTATAGGCGATCGTTGGAGTGATCGAGCCGTTCTCGACACGCGCCGTTGTGGGAATGCTGGCTTTCAGCCGCGCCTCGGCGCTCTCAGATGTTCCCGGCACGGATGAGCGCACGGCATAATAGGGCGCATCTTCAGGGATGTTGCGGAAATCCGCAGGTAGATCCGGCGTGGCGAATGTCCATGGGCCATCAAGCGTTGTAGCGCGGAACCAGCGCCCGGACAGGAGCACGTACCAGTGCTTTCCGCTCTTGTCGAAAAAGACATCGGACTCACTGTTCGATGCCCATTGGAGCGCCGTCCCGGGAACGTCCTGGAGCGCAGCCTTGCCGTTGAACAGGATCAGCTCTGAGGGCTTATTCGCGGTGATGACTTTCGGCATGGTGTCAGCGGCATAGGGCTCGGGCGGCATGGCGCTGCGTGCATCCGACCAGTTGCCGTCGTCAGGCAGCTCCTTCAGCAAGTCAGGGAGTTGGGATACCGATGTCCAGGGTCCCGTGATTGCAGCTGCCGTCAGCCAATGCGTATCATCGCGCAGATAGAGCGCGCCTCCCTCATCGACACGGAAGAGATCCCAGTTCGTATTGACCACGAACGAAAGACCGGACTTACCTTTGACCGGAGCATAGGCAGGATCGCCATCGGTCTGCAAAAGAAGTGCGGGAGATGTCGACACGAAAATCGGCGGAGCATCGGCCTTGAGACCCTGCACGTCGGTCATGCGCTTCTGTTCTGCGAGACTTGCCGTTATGCGCGCCTCCGACACCTTAATCGGGCCTGTCGGCAGAAGCTTTCCTGTCTCGACCGACAGGGTCGTCAGATCCTCCCGGCCGAGACCGGAGAAGTTCAGATCGGTCACGGTGATATTCGTGATCACGACCTCGTCCGAATCCTCGTCATAGGAAGTTGTCCCCTTCAACCCGATCACGCCGAAAACCGGAGTAGCCTCTGGCGTTTTCAGGAACTGAGCCGCCGCCAGCGCCTCGATTGATTTGAAATCGGTCCACTCGGTGAATTGCGGTTGGTAGAGGATCATGCGGCCTTTTCCGGTTTCGTAGGATCGCGGCCAATCCTCGGAATTCTTGTTTTCCTGGAGGTAGCGCCCACTGACGAAGCCGTTGCGTCCGTCGACGGTGACGGCACACCAGCTTCCAGCATCCTCGCAATCGCCGATGTCGATGGCGGTGCCGGCTGGAAGCGTACGAAGAGAGGAGAATTGCGTGCCCGGCCCTGAGCGAAAATTGACGCTGCTCGTGGTGACGCCTGGGGTTGCAAGACATGATGCGGATATCATGAGCGGAACAATTGAGAGCGCTATGATCTTTTCCATCTCGTCAGTCCTCGATGCAAAACCATTGCCGCTAGACCATAAAATATGGAGATTGGCTCACGGCGGATAACGACCTGATCAGTTTATCCATGAACTGTGTGAGCCTTCGCGTTTTCTCTCCTCTTTCTCGGCTTTCCTTTTTACTCCGCAACGACAACCCGCTTAGGGGAGCGCCACCATCTTCCAACGTCCGTCAAGCTGTCGATGCGTGGGAGGCTATATTCCTTAAGGCAGCAGATTCATGCAGGTGCAATCGCTTGGATAGGACATGAATCAACTCGGCATGAGCCTGCAAAGCTCTCTCCACGTTTTCGCTGAGACTCATTCCCGTTAAGACGCGAAGATGCTCTTGCTCCTGAGCAATTCGTTTTCGAATACTGATCGGATTCGTATGTTTTTCTGCCTCTCTCCGCACCCATCCTTGCCCACTGTGGGTATACGTCTTTTTCATTGAAACTCCGTCCATAGGAATGTCCAGTCTCCAAAGATTAACATCCTTGCGGACGAAACTGAATAACTCTGAAGACGTAGCCATAGGGTGTGGCGCAGGACTGCATCTCACCCGTAGAAATCCAAGAAACGCGCTCGCGCAAGGACGGCACAGCTTCGCGCGAGCAACTCGATCGACCACTAGGGCAATGCGGGTGATGAGAAATCTGCTATTCTATCGGGCCTGCATTCCGGGAGGTCGACTATGCCTGAGGCTTCGGCGCTGCTCGGCACATGGCAGATGGTCTCTTGGCGCAAGAAGGTGCTCGCCACGGGCGAAGTCGCGGACGCCATGGGATCTGACCCGATCGGCTATATCGCCTACCATGCCGATGGTCGCATGATGGCCTTGGTGCTGAAGCGCGACCGTCCGCCCCTCATGGGCCTCGCACCGACAGACGAGGAAAAGATCAGGCTCTTCGATACGATGCTGGCGTATTCCGCGACCTATACTCTCGAAGGAGATAAGGTTGTCCATCATGTCGATGCAGCATGGAACCCAGCCTGGGCAGGAGCCGATCTGAACCGCCCATTCAAACTCGACGGAGACAATCTCATCATCAGTGGCGCGCCATCGAAGGATCCTGCAACGGGCGAAGATGTCATCTACCGCATTGAGTTCATCAAAGTCCGCTAATCGTTGATCACCGCTCGTGCAGGGAACGAATCGAGGCTGTGTCGGGATTGCGTCAAGTTGCGCGTGTCCCAAATCGTCAACGGAATGTCCCCGCCGATCAAGCACCGCGCCCAAGCCGGATTAGGGTTGAGCATCTGTTGGCCGTAGGCTGGAACGGGGATAATGGGCTCATGACGCAAAAACCCTATTCCAACGGACAATCCATGGCCTTGGCGCCTTTAGGCAGGTCATCCCTGTTCAGGCCGTCTCTCCTGTGGCTTCTGGTTCTAGCGCCTGCTGCCGCTATTCTCGACCGCATTGGCACCCTCCCGGCCGGCGTTGTGTTTTTCTGTGCCGCCTTGGCGATCGTGCCGTTCGCAAAACTCATCGTCCAGGGAACCGAGCAGGTCGCGGCCCACACGGGTTCCGCGATCGGTGGTCTGCTCAACGCCACCTTCGGGAACCTGCCGGAGCTGATCATCGCCATGGCTGCCCTCCGGGCTGGTCTGCTGGAGATGGTGCGCGCCTCCATCGTCGGGGCTCTGCTCGCCAATCTTCTGGTGGCGCTCGGACTGTCCTTCTTGCTGGGCGGCCTGCGCTATCACAGCCAGGAGTACAACCCGAATGCCGTCCGCACCTATTCCTCGACGATGGTGTTGGCGTGGATCAGCCTGGCGCTTCCGAGCGCGTTTCATCGCGCTCTTGAGACGGAGCCCCACCTCGGCGTGCACGCGACCCTGGATCTGGTCGTGGCGGTCGTCCTGTTGGGCCTCTACGGGCTGTTTCTGCTCTACTCGCTGCGAACCCACCCGGAGACCTTCACTGAGCTGAACGCGCCTGCTTCGCATGAAGAGGCCGAGGAGCATCCTAGCCTCGCACGGGGCGTCACAACCTTGCTGATCGCGTCGCTCGGCGCAGCCTGGATGAGCGAACTACTCGTCGGAGTGGCCGAACAGGCTGGGCATTCGCTCGGCATGTCGCAGATGTTCATGGGCGTGATCGTGCTCGCGCTCGTCGGCGGCGCGGCCGAATCCGGATCGGCCATCGCCATGGGGCGAGCGAACCGTCCGGATCTCAGCATCGGCATCGCTCTGGGAAGCTGCGTACAGATCGCCCTTTTCGTGGCGCCGATCCTTGTGCTGGTTGCGCCAATCCTGGGGCAACCCCAATTCCAGCTGACCTTCTCACAGGCTGAGATGTGGATGCTGTTCGGGGCAGTGTTGCTCGGAGCGACCGTGACCACGACGGGCCATTCCACTTGGTTCCGGGGGGCGCAACTGCTCGCGCTCTACCTCATCATCGCTGCCATTCTCTACCTGATCCCGGCAACGCCTTAGGACGCTGAAAATGTTGCGGCAGCTTCTTCTCGGCGGGATCGTCAGCCTGGGCAACATCGCCATTCATGCCATCGTGATGACGACAGTCGTAGGAACCGCTCGTAACGCCTTGAAGTGGCATCGCAGGCGATCTCAGGCCTGGCTTGCCGCGGTCATGGTCGCAACCGTCGGGGTGCTGATGGTTGCGCATGTCGCCGAGGTGATGACCTGGTCGCTTGCCTATACGGCCTTGGATGTGGTGCCTGGCGGGACGGATGTTCTGTACTTTGCTTTCGTCAACTACACGACGCTCGGCTACGGCGACGTTGTTCCCGTCGAGCGCTGGCGCTTGCTTGGTCCGATGGCCGCCATGAACGGCATATTGCTATTTGGCTGGTCGACGGCGGTCATCTTCGAGGTGCTGCGGCAGGCCGTGCGCAGTCATGAACGCATGGGCGGATCGTGAATGCCGGACCAGGATAACCAGGCAGCTTCACGCCGTTTCGAGATAGCGCGAGACAGCTGAGTCGATCGTGGGGAAGAACCGCGTCTCATCGAACCGCTCGAACAATCCGAAGCGCCGCAGCTTGTCCTTGACCGGATCCTTCAGTTCGGCGAACCGCAATTCAATGCCGCGCGCCAGCAAAGCATCGTCGAGTTCCATGAGGGCATCGGCCGCGGTCACGTCGACGCTTGTGACGGGTTCCGCCGTGACAATCACACACCGCACGGGTGTCGGTGATTCCTCTACCGCAGCGAGGACGCGCTCGCGGAACAGCTCCGCATTGGCGAAGAACAGGGGCGCATCCCAACGGAACAGGACAAGGCCGGGAATCCGACGCGCCTCCGGATAACGCGTGATGTCGTGATAGCCCTCGACGCCGGCTGGGCGTCCAAGGATTGCGGAATACGGACGCCATCCGTCCCACAAGAACTCGATGATGGCGATCACGATCGCTAACCCGATCCCCGGAATGGCGCCGAATACCGCAACTCCGACGAAGCAGGCGATCGAGAGCCAAAACTCCCAGCGTTGGATCCGGTAGATTCGTTTGAGATCTGCAAACTCAAACAGCCCGATGGCCGACGCGATGACGACAGCCGCGAGGGCGGAGGTCGGCAGGTTTTGCAGGAGATCGGGGGCCAGAAGCAGCAGGAGAACGATGGCGAGAGCACCGACGATGCCGGTCAGTTGCGTGCGGGCCCCTGCGGCCTCCGCTACAGGCGTGCGCGAACTGCTGCTGCTGATCGGAAAGCCTTGAAAGAATCCGGCAGCAAAGTTGGCGGCTCCGAGTCCCACCATCTCCTGGTTGGGATCGACCGAGGTGCGCGTTCGCGCGGCATATGCGCGGGAGAGCACGCTGGTGTCGGCAAAGGACACCATGGCGACGGCGCAGCCTCCGATCAGCACGGGAAGGACGTCATCGGCTCCGACCCATGGCACCGCGAAACGGGGCAGGCCTTGGGGAAGAGAACCGAGGATCGAGACCTCGTGGCGCTCTGCGAGGTCGAACATGCCAACAAGCACAGCGGCGACGACGACGGCGACCAGGATGCCGGGCACGCGCCTGTTGCCTCGCAGCAAGAGAATGGTCGCCAATGCTCCCAAGCCGATTGCAAGAGCCGCCCAATTCGTCTTGCCTGCCAGGACGGCTTCGCCGATCGACCACAGTTCCCGCAATGGCCCCGTACCCTCGATCGAGAAGCCGAAGAGCTTGGGAAGCTGACTGATCAGGACAGTTAGGGCGATGCCGTTCATGTAGCCGTAGCGGATCGGCTTGGACAGGAGCTCGGTCACGAAGCCTAGGCGCGCCAGTCCGGCCAGGATCAGCACCGTACCCGACACGAGCGCCATCATGCCGCCCAGGACGACAGCGCGTTGCGGATCCCCGCCGGACAAGGGGAGCACGACACCCAGGATGACGGCAGCAAGAGCGGAGTCCGGTCCGAGAACGAGGATACGGCTCGGCCCGAACACAGCATAGACCAACAGCGGGACGATGGTGGCGTAAAGGCCGCAGATACCTGGCAGGCCGGATGCTACGGCATAGGCGATCCCGACGGGGACAAGCATGGTCGCGAGCACCAATCCGGCCATCACATCATGACCGAGCCATGCGATCTCATATCGAAGGAGCGTGTTGAATCCAGGAACCCAGCGCACCCATTCGATCTCATGGCGGGTCATGCGGGCGACTGACATCCCGTTTCGATCGGCGGGACTTTCAGCCTCACGTACGCCCATCGCGTTACCCTCATCGGCTTTGTCTTAATAAGGTGCCTGCACGATGTGTGATGCCGGTAGCCCGTCCTTGACACCCTTGGGCTTCGGCTCGGCTTTGGGTACCTTCGGCAGATCGACCTTGATCTTCTTGTAAGGGATTGCATTGAGCAGATGCGCGATCAGGTTCAGGCGCGCGCGGCGCTTGTCGTCGGACGGCACGATGAACCACGGATTGGCGGGCGTATCCGTGGCCTCCATCATGTCTTGATAGGCCAGCGTGTAATCCCACCAGCGGCGCACGGATTCGGTGTCCATCGGGCTGAGCTTCCAATGCTTGATCGGATCCTCGATCCGGTCGGCGAAACGCTTGCGCTGCTCGTCCTGGCTGACGTCGAGGAAATACTTGAGCAGGATGATGCCGTTGTCGACGATCTCTTTTTCGAACGATGGCACGAGGCGCATGAACCGCTCGTACTCGTCATCCGTGCAGAAGCCCATCACGCGTTCGACACCGGCGCGGTTGTACCAGGAGCGGTCGAACAGCACGATCTCACCGGCGGCGGGGAAGTGCGCAATGTAGCGTTGGATATAGAGCTGGCTTTTCTCCCGCTCGGTCGGCGCCGGCAGAGCAACATGGCGGAACACCCGGGGGCTCACGCGTTGCGTGATCCGGCTGATGACCCCACCCTTTCCCGCGGTGTCACGGCCCTCGAAGATCACGATGATCCTGGCTCCGGTTGCCTTGACCCAGTTTTGCAGACGAACGAGCTCGACCTGGAGCTGTCTCAACTCGTCCTCGAAATCCTGCCGCTTCATTTTCTCCCGGCGGCCGGAGCCGACTGCTTTGCCAATGCTGGCTCTCTCGTTCTTCAGAAGCCCTTCGCCCTTCATGACGGCACCGCATTCTTGAAATGTCACGCTCGTGGTCCCGCAGGCTCCGAGGTACGGAAGCGAAGAGCGCATCATTCCCGGTACGCAGCGGAGACCGATCGATAGCCACCATACAGAAATACCTCATCGCCGCTTGACCGGACGTGACGGCGGCTTGGCATTTTGGGACAACTCTCCCTCTGGGCTGTGGGAGGGGCGCAAACCTCAGGCTGCGGTTCAGCGTCGCCTAATGTTGCATGCGGGGTGTTGTCTTGACCTGCGGCAGGGCAAGCAAGAGTTCATGGTTCAATTCGCCGCCGAATGTAAGGAGGTTACTTCACCGATTAGGCTTTTAAGTATTTTCTGCAGCCAAGGTTGACATGCTCGACATAGAAGAGCTTCAACTTTGAAAAGAAGCTGTGACAAGTCCGAGTTCGCGGACACGGTTTCTGCTTTTATAACGTTGCTTTATTTTCTGCGTGGGGGCTTTTCGTGATCTCGGGACCATCGTCCGAAGGCGGCGATGCTGATCGCACGTCGATGCCCGTAGAACGGAGCGGGAGCGCCGATGCAGCTGCGCACGAAAGCGGCGCCACGCCTCACATTGGTCTCGATGCGCTGCCGCAGATGGTGTGGTCCGCGCGCGCCGATGGCTACAACGATTATCACAACAAGCGCTGGCATGACTTTACCGGCATTGCCGTGGACTCGGGCAGGGGGGATGAGTGGATCGATCTCGTCCACCCCGACGACCGGGAGACGGTTCTCGCGATCTGGAAGGATGCGCTCGAAGCCGGGTCCGACTGCAAGATAGAGCATCGGCTTCTTCATCGTTCAGGCGAATATCGGTGGGTGCTGGGCCTCGCCAGTCCGGTCTGCGATGCGGAGGGCCAGGTCGAGCGCTGGGTCGGCACCTACACCGATATTCATGTCTGGAAGCAGGCCGAACAGGCTCTCGCCGATAGCGAGCAGCGTTATCGCGCGCTCGTCAAAGCCATGACGGAGATGGTCTGGCGCGCCGCTCCCGACGGATCGATCCAGAGAGGCTGGGGATGGGAGGAATTCAGCGGGCAGGTGCCGGAAGAGTATGAGGGGCATGGTTGGCTGCAAGCTGTACACATGGAGGATCGCGGGCCCCTCATGCAGATATGGTCTGAGGCTCTGGCATCCGGACGATCCATTGAAGCCGAGTTCCGCGTGCTGCACAAAAACGGCGAATACCGCTGGGTGCTCTCCCGTGCTGTCCCGCTGACGAATGCCGACGGATCGGTTCGGGAGTGGGTCGGGACGATCACCGACATTCATGATCGGCGACAGGCGCAGGATGCACTGAAGACCAGCGAGGAGCGATTGCGGCTGGCCATGCAGGCGGGGCGCATGATCGCCTGGGAGCATGATCTCGAAACGAATTATATTACGCGCTCTGCCAATTCCCGTGAATTGCTCGGCGTCGATTCAGGTCCTCTGCCCGAGTTTTTCGAAAGAGTTCCGCTCGAGGACCAGATCGCGCGGGGCCGTTTCATCGATCGTATCCATGCGACGGGCAGCGACACCATGGAGTTCCGTTATCGGCTTGAGAACGGAAAGACCCTGTGGCTGGCCTCGCGCGGTGAAAGCGCGGGTCCGAACCGAGTGGTCGGCGTCACCTTCGACATCACGGATCGCAAGGCGGCGGAAGAGGAGGTCTGGCGCGCTGCAAACCACGACGCTCTCACGGGGCTGCCGAACCGCGTTTTGTTTCAGCGCTGTCTCGAGCAGGCCCTCAAGGATGCGAAAGGAAACGGCGGCAGCGTCAGCCTGCTGATGATCGACCTCGACGACTTCAAGGACGTCAACGACACGCTCGGGCATGATGCCGGCGACATGCTTCTGAAAGAGACGGCGGCCCGGTTGACGAAGATGATGCGCGAGCAGGATACGGTCGTGCGTCTCGGCGGAGACGAGTTCGCCGTTCTGCTCGTCGAGCCGTCGAAGGTGAATCATGCGGTCGGCCTTGGCGAGAGCATCATCAAGAAATTGCGTCAGCCTTTCCTGTATGCGGGCCGAACCCTCATGAGCCGGGCAAGCATCGGCGTGGCGACTTTCCCGGATCATGACGCCGAGCCGGCGGAGCTTTTGAAGGATGCCGACATCGCTTTGTACCGCGCCAAAGCGGAAGGGCGGGGACGGGTCGTGACCTATTCGCCGGAGATGAGGCAGGTCACCGAGCAGCGGCTCGCGCTGGGACGAGATGTGCGCGAGGCGATCTCGCGCAACGAATTCGTTCCCTTCTATCAGCCGAAGATCTGTCTCGCGACCGGCCGGATCGTCGGCCTCGAGGCGCTTGCGCGATGGCAACATCCGAACAAAGGCATTCTCACGCCCGCCACCTTCGGTGCGGTCTTCGACGATCCTGAACTCGCCCCCCTGCTCGGGAAGAGACTCATTGGCAGGATGGCATCCGACATGCGCCGCTGGCTGGATGGCGGGTACGATTTCGGCCGTGTCGCGTTCAATCTCTCATCTATGGAATTCAATCAGCCGAACCTCGCGGACGATGTGCTGCGTATTCTGAATCTCGTGAAGGTTCCTGCAAAGCATCTCGAGATCGAGGTGACGGAGCGGGTGCTGCTCGACGGGCAGTTCGGCCTGGTGGCGGAAACGCTGGAGCAGTTTCACTGGCAGGGCGTTCAGATTGCGCTGGATGATTTCGGAACGGGTTACGCATCACTGACGCATCTCAAGCATTTCCCCGTCGACCACATCAAGATCGACCACAGCTTCATCGCCGATCTGGAGCAGGATGAGGACGACGCCGCCATCGTGGCGGCCGTCATTGGCCTCGGTCACAGTCTTGGCTTGCATGTGACCGCTGAAGGAGTGGAAACGGAAGGGCAGGTGCAGAGGTTGCGGAGAATGGGGTGCCACAGTGCGCAGGGATATTTCTATGCGAAGCCCATGAACGCATCGGATATCACCGCATTGCTCGAGGCTCGGGCGGAGAAGCGGTGATGCGAGAAGCCGTCTGAGAATGTGGTTTCCCGAACGCGGGTCACGACGCGAGGAAGACGGCGACCGCGATCATGCCGATGGCTGCCGACAGGCCGACCCAATCCATCACGCGCGCCAGATCGTCGTTCACGGGCGATTGCGGCCGGACTTCAAGAACTCTGTCGCCATCCTCGTCGTTCATGCCCTTCTCCACGCATTCCGCGTGACTTCTAACGGTTGAAACCTTTTCGAGGCGACTGCCCTTAAGCAGGCTATCCAAAGGGATGCGTGACGGGAAACGGCCCGGACGAGGTAATGCGGGCTCACACTCAACGCAGCATGAGGCCGTTCAGGATGGCCATTGTTTCGGGTGGAAGAGGCGTTGAGCGGCGCGTCTGCCTGTCGACCATGACGATGGTGGCCTCCGCCGTCGCCACCAGACGTCCATCGTTGAACATGCCCTGAGCAAGCGCGAAGGAGCTGCGGCCGACTTTCAGTACGCCCGTGCCGATATCGACGGTGCCGGGCCAGAACAGCTCCGCCCTAAAGTCGATCAGAAGTCTCGCGATCACAAAGCTCGTGCCTTCGGGATCCAGGGGCCGTTCGGGATCGTACATGAAGGCCACCCGTCCGATTTCCGAATAGGTGGCGAACACGGCGTTGTTGACATGACCCTGCCGGTCGAGATCGGCATACCGGATCTCAGCGGAGGTGCGGTGAGGATAGGCGGCGAGAGCGCGTTGTGCATTCGTGTCGAGCATCATGCGGTCCTTTGAACATCCGCCATGAAACAACATTGATGGCGGCGGAAAAAGGCCCTTCTTCAAAAGGCCTTTCTTCGAACTCCTGCCTTGTCGTCGCCTGTCTCGCGCACTTATACCGGGACCAGCGAATATCGGTTTTGCTGGAGGGATACATGAAGCGCGCGCGTAACGAAGTCACGGAACCGCAGGATGCCGAGGCGCGCCGGGCGATCCGTCCGGTGATCTGTTATCCCGTCGACACGCTGCCGCGTCCGAACCTAGCCGCCTACCAGGCGGCGCGCGAGGGTTGGGAGAAGGTGGATGAGGTGGTCGTGCCGCCGCGCGAGGCGCGCACTTTTTCGGTGCCAGCCGGTTCCTTCTTTCGCATCGTGAGCATCGAAGGGCCTCAGGTGGGAGACCTGAACCTCTGGGCGGCGGATGACCTCAACGAGCGCTTCTTCTCCGGCAAGACCCGCGCGCTCCACGGCACGCATCTCTCCACCGGCGACCAGCTCTGGTCATGTCTGCCTTATCTGCGCCCCATGGCGACGATCACGCATGATACGCTCGACTGGTACGGCTTCGACGAGTTCGGGGGTTCCGTGCACGATGTGATCGGCACGCGCTGCGATCCCTACACGCATAAGCTCCTCTCGGGTCACGAATACCATCATTGCTGCCACTCCAATCTCACGCGCGCGCTCGCCGAGCATGTCGACCGCCCGCGCGAATCCGTGGAGCCTGCGGTGCATGATGTGCTCAATGTCTTCATGTGCACCGGCTTCACCCGCGATACGGGTCAGTATTTCATGAAGGCGAGCCCCGTGCGGCCGGGCGATTATCTGGAGTTCTTCGCGGAGATCGACCTGCTTGGGGCTCTCTCGGCCTGTCCCGGCGGCGATTGCAGCACGGAGCATTCGAGCGATGTGGCAATGTGCCATCCGTTGCTGGTCGAGATCTACAAGCCGAAGGCGGCGCCTGAAGGATGGAGTCCGGCGCCGCGCAACAGCTACAGCCGCAGGCACGGCGATTGAAATTGAAAAGGGCCCCGAGAGGGGCCCTTCTTCTTATCTCACCACCGGCACCGGCTTCACCGCCGGCCCTGTGAACTTGTTCGTGGCCAGATCGCCGACAGGTTTGTTGGAGAAGCCCATATGGACGCTGGGCTCCGCCGACATCAGCGCGCTCAGCGCTGTGGCGGGCTTCTGCGGGGTCTTCGCTGGAGGAGACTTTACCTCGGGCGCAATTGCCGTTTTCGGCTTGGCATCCTTCGGCAGGTCCTTCTCGGGGGCCTTCGGCGTTGAGCCCGTGACCGGAATGTCGACGGCGCTCGCGGACGCCACGACGATGGCGCGGTCGGGACGTGGCGGGGGCAGGGGAGCGGCGCTCGCCACCACGATGTCCGTAGCGCCGCGCAATTCGGTCAGGACTGGGATCGGGTTCGTCGCAGCGAGAGAGCCTGGGCGCGCGGGCGGCAGCGGAGCATAGGCGAGCGCGGTGGTCTCAGGCGCATCCTCCGCATCCGGACGGCGCGGCGGCATCGGCGCGAAGGCCATGCCCCTGGCAATCGACATGTCGCCCTGCGCGTCAGGTCCCTGCTGCCAGGCGAGCGTCGGGCCACTCGGCGAGTTGACTGTGCCAGGCGCGCCGTTGATCCGCGTCGGCGGCAGAGGCGCGGATGCAGGAGGCGAGAGATCCTCGCGCAGGGCAGGCGCCATGGCGGCCACCACGGTCGGCGAAGGCTGCTCAACCCGCGCACGCGCCACGGCCACGGGAGCCTGGCGCTGAACCGGCGCGTTCCTGTTCTCATATTGCTGCAGGGCTGCCAGAGGCGTGGCGTTGGTATCGTCCGCATAGTTGTTGCGCGATGCCATGATCGTGCGGCTCGGACGCGATGCGGTGCGGATTTCCTCCGCATCCTCCTCCTCGTCCTCCAGACCGAACAGGCTCGCCCAGAAGCTCTTGCGGCGGGGCTGCTGTGCGGAAATAGCTTCTTCCGCATCCGCATAGGCCGAGTAGCCTGCAACCGTGCCGCCCTTGGCGAGCACTTCGGCGCGGGCCATGTCGTAACCGGGCAGCGGCTTGCCGTCGGAGGGGACATGCACCGTCTTGCCGTCGGGGAAGATGCTCACGAGCTGATCGCGCGTCATACGCGGCCAAGCGCGCACGCTGCCGACGTCGAGATGCACGAAGGGCGTATAGGCGTTGGGATAATAGCCGACGCCGCCGTTCTGAAGCTTCATGCCCACCGCGCGCAGGCGCGAGGCGGAGACGTCCGGCAGGTAGAAGTCCAGGGCCTTGCCCTGCATGTGCTGGCTGTTCTTGGCCACTGCGCTGGAGCGGCGGCGCAGCATGGAATTGGTGTGGGGCGAGCGATAGGCGGAGTTCACGTGCACGGGTCCGCTGGAGCCTACCTCGCGATAGACCTCCCACACGGTATCGAACAGGCGCGGGTCCATGCGGGTCGGCTCATCGCGCCGCCAGTCACGCAGGAACCAGTTGAGCTGCTGCAAGGCGGCGGAATCGTACTGGCCGTTGCGCCGGAAGGTGACGGTCAGCGTTTCCTTGGTATTGTTGTGATAGAAGGTCAGCGTGCGCGTATCGCCGTTGGCGATGGCATCCTGCGTGCCGCGCACGCCGCCGACCATCACGGCCAAAAGGACCGCAAGACCAAGACCGGCGCGACGCACCAAGCCGTCCGAACGCAATACTCTCACTGTGATACTCGTCTTGTACTCGCTGCACTTGGACGGTGCAGTAATCACTTATAGTGAAAGGATCTTTGCCGAAGACGGTTACTTCCAGGTTAAGTGGATAAGAAAAAGCGGCCCTGAAGGCCGCTTTTGAGAAGAGCTATTGGGTGAGGCCGAGGGCCGTGCGGACCTTCTGGTCCAGCCCGTAGAGATCGGGGAAGGACTTGAGGGAGCCCTTCTCGTCCACGGCCACCGTGAAATAGGCGAGGTGCACGGGCAGGGGCTTGGGCAGATGCACGGTGCGCTCGCCCTTGCCGATGAGGCTTTTGAGCCTCTTTTCATCCCATTTGGCGCCTTCGCCCATCACCGCCTCCGCCAGCTCGAAGGGCTTGTCCACGCGCACGCAGCCATGGCTGAAGGCCCGCCTAGTGGCCGAGAAGAGATTGCGGTTGGGCGTATCGTGCAGGTAGACCGCGTGCTGGTTGGGGAACATGAACTTCACGAAGCCTAGCGCGTTGCGCTCGCCCGGGGGCTGCTGCACCGAGATGCTGTTGCCCCGGCGGATGATCCTGTAGCCCTTCTTCGCGGCATAGTCCGGATCGTTCGCGAGCGCCGGGAGGATCTCCTTCTTCATGATCGAGGGAGGAATCGTCCAGGAGGGATTCACCACCAGGTATTTCATGTCCTCGGAGAAGATCGGCGTCTGCGATTGCTCCTTGCCGACGATCACCCGCGTCTCGTGGGTGACCTTGCCGTCCTCGCTGAGCTGGAGGCGGAACTCGGGCACGTTCACCAGGATGTGCCGCTCGCCCAGATCCTCGGGCAGCCAGCGCCAGCGCTCCATGTTGGCGATCAATTCGGCTTCGCGCTGCGCCAGCGACGGGCCGGAGAGGGCGGCCACCGTTTGCGCCGTGAGAACACCGTTGGTGGGCAGGCCTTTCTCCTTCTGGAAGGCCGCCACCGCTGAGGCGAGGCGCTCGTCGTAGATGGTGTGTTTGTCGTCGTCCTTCAGGTTGAAGCGCGCGCGGATCAGCGGCACGCGCGGGTCCTTCATGCCGACGCGAAGCGCCGGGCCTTTGGGAACCCGTACGCTCGGCTGCGAAGGATGGCTGGCGCGCAGTTCCGCCAGGCGCTCCTTCAGGGCGCGGTAGCCCGCATGCGGCGGGTTGTAGGAGGAAAGCGCCGCATTCGCGTCCTTCGCGAAAGCGACTTTCTTCAACACCTCATCGGCTTCAGGGATCGCGAGTTTGGGCGTCGCCAGCGCCGACAGGCGGGACGGCTCGATGCGTCCGCCGCGCGCATCGCGCGCATAACGGATCACGGCAGCGGAGAACTTCAGATCGGCCTCGGCCCATTGCGCGGGAGAGGCTTCCTTGCGCAGTTTCAGGTCGGGCAGGGGATAGTCGGTCGGATCGAGACCATCTTCGTCCGCGGCCTTGATCCGTGCGACGGCTCCCATCGCGGCGGACGTGAAGGCGCCATCCTGTGACCATGCCAGCGGACGCTCGGCCTGCGCATAGAAGGCCGTCAGGGCATCGCGCTCCTTGCGGGAGAGGCGAAGGCTGCGCATGGCTGCGTCATCCGCGAGCAGGCCCTCCACAATCATGCGCAGCACATCCTGCTGCATCAGCGCTGTCACGGGGGCTGCATCCGGCAGGGGAATCTCGATTTTCGGCTCCGCATCGGCGGCTTGCATGCTGAAAGGCGCGGGCTCGGGCAGAGGAATGAGCGGAAGCGTGGGTTCTGCCTGCGTCGGTGCGGCTTGGACCGCCACATCGTGGAACGACGGTTCGGCAGGGCTCTGGGCAAGAACGGGCTGGGAAGTGTCCGGCGAGTCGCCTGTCGTCGTCTGCGCCATCGCGGAAAGGGACAGGAACGAGACCGATCCGATCAGCCCCAGCCATAATGCCGTCCTGCGCAAATCACGCATGGCCCATCTCCTCATCGCAATGATGTCGGAGGACATTGCATCCTCCGTTTCAAAAATTTCGTCAGTGTGCAGGCACACCTCTGCTACGCTTAACGCGCGAAGACGTCATGCGGCTGCATCGCTTAACCCAAGTTCCTTCAATTTTCGGTAAAGGGTCGAGCGGCCAATTCCGAGATGCCGCGAAATTGCCGACAGATGCCCCTGGTAATGCACGAGGGCAAAGCGGATCGCGCGCTCTTCCAGCTCCGCGAGGGTGAGCATGTCTCCGCTCTCGCGAATGAGAGAGAGCGCGTGTGGATCGGCATTGTCGGGAGTTTCGTGCATGCGGACGGGCGCAGGATTCCACACCGCCGGGACAGGCGGAATGTCGATGTGGTAGCCGTCCACATGGGCCGCTATCTGAGGAAACTCGGATGGGGTCAGAAAGGCTCCATCCGCGAGGATCACGGCGCGATAGATCGCGTTCTCGAGCTGACGCAGATTGCCCGGCCAGTCATAGCGGGCGAGAAGCGACATGGCATCGGCGGAGAAACCGCGAACCTTCTTGCCCTCATCCTTCGCAAAGCGCTCGGCGAACAACATCGCCCATTCGCTGACGGCCTGTCGCTGAGCTCTTAAGGGACGCAGCGCGATCGGCATGGCCTGGAGGCGGTAGTAGAGGTCTTCCTTGAACCGGCCTTCGCGCACCCTGTCGGACAGATCGAAACCCGCGCTCGCGATGAGGCGGATGTCGAGGCGGCGCCCTGGCCGCGTGCTGGCCTCCTGCCGAAACAGCCCGTCCATCAGGCGGCCTTGCGCCTCATCGGTCAGATGCTCCACGCCTTCAATGAGAAGCGTGCCGCCCTGCGCCTCTCGCATATGGCGGAGGAGGGCTGCTGCCTGTGTCTCTGTTCCGGAGAGGGTTTCCCCCGCCTGGAAGACGGCGAAGGGGCGGACCTTTCGCTCTCCGGCTTCATGGATCGCCCGTGCCAATGCCTTGGCGCCGCTGCCGGCTTCCGTCTCGATGAGAATGGGGAGGGGGGAGCGCGCCGCGCGGTCCGCCAGCCGGGCCGTCCTCTCCCTTTCCGAACCGGCAGCGAAGGCAGCCGTGCCCTGGCGGAGGGCTCGAATGTCGTCTGCGAAGAAAAGGTGAAGGGGCATAGAGAGGGCGGAATGTCGGGAATCGGTTCCGGCGATGCTGGGGGACAAGGGTAAACCTGGCCTTAACGCCCTGCGCTTTTGAAGGGGCCCGCCCTCCGGCCCGGGTTGATCCCGGGGCTTTGGCAGCCAATATGTGGTTCACCTTCTTTCAACACGCTTCGAGCCATGTCCCAGAAAGCCTCTCCCGTGCACCAGACCTCCTCAACCGCCGCCGCTCAGGTCGAGCTCGGCGCTCTTCCCGAGTGGAACCTGACCCACCTCTATCCGGGCATGGACAGTGAGGCGTTCAAGGGGGATCTCGCGAAGGCTGAGGCCGAGTGCAAGGCCTTCGCCGAGGCCTATCGCGGCAAGCTCGATGAGATGGCCCGCGCCGAGAACGGCCCCCAGGCTCTCACCGACGTGATCAAGCGCTACGAAGCGCTGGAAGATCTGCTCGGGCGCATCATGTCCTATGCAGGCCTCGTCTATTCCGGCGACACCACCGATCCGGTGCGCGCGAAGTTCTATGGCGACACGCAGGAGCGCCTCACCGCCGCCTCCACCGAGCTTCTGTTTTTCGGTCTCGAACTCAATCGCATCGACGACGCGGCGCTCGACAAGGCCGTGTCCCAGGCGCCGCTCTCTCACTACAAGCCGTGGGTCGAGGATCTGCGCAAGGACAAGCCCTATCAGCTCGACGACAAGATCGAGCAGCTCTTCCATGAGAAATCCGTGACCGGGCGTTCCGCCTGGAACCGCCTGTTCGACGAGACCATCGCTTCCCTGCGCTTTGACGTGCGCGGCGAGGAGCTGCCCATCGAGCCCACGCTCAACAAGCTGCAGGACACGGACGAGAGCGTGCGCAAGGACGCTTCCGACGCGCTCGCCAAGACCTTTAAGGAAAACCTGCGCACCTTCACGCTGGTCACCAACACGCTCGCCAAGGACAAGGAAATCTCCGACCGCTGGCGCAGCTTCCAGGACGTGGCGGATTCGCGCCACCTTGCCAACCGTGTCGAGCGCGAGGTTGTGGATGCGCTGGTCGCCGCCGTTCGCGAAGCTTATCCTCGTCTCTCCCATCGCTATTACGCGCTGAAAGCCAAGTGGTTCGGCAAGGACAAGCTCGACCATTGGGACCGCAACGCGCCGCTCCCCAAGGTCGAGCAGCGGACCATTCCGTGGAACGATGCGCGCGACACGGTGCTCTCCGCTTATGGGGCTTTCTCGCCGCGCATGGCCGACATTGCGCGCCGCTTCTTCGACGAGGGCTGGATCGACGCGCCGACGCGCCCCGGCAAGGCGCCCGGCGCCTTCGCGCATCCGACCGTGCCGTCGGCGCACCCTTACGTTCTGCTCAACTACCAGGGCAAGCCGCGCGATGTGATGACGCTCGCGCATGAACTCGGTCACGGCGTGCATCAGGTTCTCGCAGCCCCCAACGGCGCGCTCATGGCGCCGACGCCGCTGACGCTCGCCGAGACGGCGAGCGTGTTCGGTGAGATGCTTACCTTCCGCCGACTGCTCGATCAGACCACCGACCCCGTGCAGCGCAAGGCGATGCTCGCCGCGAAAGTCGAGGACATGATCAACACGGTGGTGCGCCAGATCGCGTTCTACTCCTTCGAGCGGAAAGTACATCTGGAGCGCCGCAACGGCGAACTCACAGCAGACAAACTGTGCGAACTCTGGATGTCCGTGCAGGATGAGAGCCTTGGTCCGTCCATCCGTCTCGGCGAAGGCTACGAGACCTTCTGGACCTACATTCCTCACTTCATCCATTCGCCGTTCTACGTCTATGCGTATGCCTTCGGCGATTGCCTCGTGAACTCGCTCTACGGCATCTACGAGCACTCCAATGAGGGCTTCGTGGATCGCTATTTCGCGCTGCTCTCGGCGGGCGGCTCCAAGCCTTACGGCGAGCTTCTCGCGCCCTTCGGTCTCGATGCGAAGGATCCGTCGTTCTGGCAGATCGGTCTCTCCATGATCGAGCGTCTCATCGGCGAGCTCGAGGCGATGGAAAAGACGGCCTGATGGCGGATCGCGACAACGAGGCGAACCGCTTCTCCGCCCGCGCCGCGCGCTATGCCCGCGTCGGCGCGAATATGGGCGGCGTCGCCGCGCGCATGGCAGGCGCGCGTCTCTTCGGCGGCGATGCGCGCGATGCCTCCAACGCGGCGGCGCTCGCGCAGGCCTTGGGTGGTCTGAAGGGGCCGATCATGAAGGTGGCGCAACTGCTCGCCACCATTCCCGATCTCATCCCGCCGGAATACGCCGCCGAATTGCAGAAGCTGCAGAGCGAAGCGCCGCCCATGGGCGCGGCCTTCGTGAAACGGCGCATGCAGGCGGAGCTGGGTCCGCAATGGCAGGGCCGGTTCGGTTCGTTCGATCTCAATCCTTCCGCCGCAGCATCCTTGGGCCAGGTGCACCAGGCCATGACGAAAGATGGCGAGAAGCTCGCCTGCAAGCTGCAATATCCCGACATGCAATCCGCCGTCGAAGCGGATCTCAGCCAACTCGAGTTCGTCTTCGCCCTGCACCGGCGCATGGACCCCGCCATCGACACCCGAGAGATCGCGCAGGAGATCGGCGAGCGCGTGCGCGAGGAACTCGATTACGAGCGCGAAGCGAAGCACGCATCACTCTATGCCGAGGCGCTCGCGGATGTGGACCATGTGCGCGTGCCGCGCGTGCATCCGGAACTCTCCACCAAGCGGCTTCTGTCGCTGCAATGGCTCGAGGGCGAGAAGATTCTGCAATTCGTGGAAAGCCCGGTCGAGATCCGCAACCGGCTGGCCATCGCCATGTTCAAGGCGTGGTGGCATCCTTTCAGCCATGCGGCGGTGATCCACGGCGATCCGCATCTCGGCAACTACACGGTCTTCTCGGAGGATGGCGAGGCGAGGGGCATCAACCTTCTCGATTACGGCTGCATCCGCATCTTCCATCCGCGCTTCGTCGGCGGCGTGGTCGATCTCTATCGCGGTCTCCAGACGGACGACCGCGCCCGAATCGTCCATGCCTATGAGACCTGGGGCTTCAAGAACCTGTCGAACGAACTGATCGACATCCTCAATATCTGGGCGCGTTTCATTTACGCTCCGCTCCTCGATGACCGAGTGCGCACCGTCGCCGACGGTGTGAAGCCCGGGGAATACGGCCGCCGTCAGGCCTTCGAGGTGCATAAAGCGTTGAAAGAGAAGGGGCCGGTCACGGTCCCCCGCGAGTTCGTGTTCATGGACCGAGCGGCGGTGGGCCTCGGCGCCGTGTTCCTGCACCTGAGGGCCGAGCTGAACTATCATCAGCTTTTCGAGACTGAGATCGAGCGCTTCTCCCTCGAAGGTCTGGCCCAGCGACAGGCCGAGGTTCTGGAAGCTTCCGGTTTACCGATTCCTATGTAATGAGGTTGCATCTAGTTCGGTAAAGCCTTACACAGCTTACCAAACGTAAGGGGCAGCCATGAAGATCGTATTCGTCCACCAGAATTTTCCGGGCCAGTTTTTGCGGCTGGCCCAGACCTTCGTGGCCGAAGGGCACGAGGTCGTGGCCCTGGGGATGAATTCCAAGGAAAGCCCGCTGCCGGGCGTGAAGTACTTTCACTACAGCCCTGTGCCGGGCCCTGAAGACCCGCAGCATGAGGCCCGCTTCTCTCCTGTGATTCCCCGCCTGCGCCGGGCTTACGGCGTCGCGCACAGGGCGCGGGAACTCGCCAATCAAGGCCTCGAGCCCGATGTGGTGGTGGTCAATACGGGCTGGGGCGAGAACCTGTTCCTGAAGGATGTGTGGCCCAAGGCCAAGCATGTGGCCTATTTCGAGTATTATTATGCCGCCAAGGGCCAGGATCTCGACTTCGATCCGGAATTCCCGGTCACCAACGAAGAGGTCATCTGGCGCCTTCGCCTGAAAAACTCCATGCAGCTCGGCGCTCTCGATGCCGCCGATCTGGCCGTGGCTCCGACGCGCTATCAGCGCGATACCTTCCCCGCCTATTTGCATGACCGCATCGCCATCATCCATGACGGCATCGACACGAAGCGGCTCGTGCCGAGCCCCAACTCGGCGATCCAGATCGGCAAGGATGGCGCCAAGCTGAGCCGTCAGAAGCCGGTGGTCACCTTCGTGACCCGCAATATCGAACCGATGCGCGGGGCCCATATCGTCTTCAAGAGCCTGCCCTATCTGCTCGACATCGACCCGGACCTGCAGGTCGTCGTCATCGGCGGCAAGGGCAACAGCTATTCGGGCAAGGCCCCGGGCGGAAAAACCTGGTATGACCATTTCGTGTCCAAGATCGACCGGCCGGTGGATTGGTCCCGCGTCCATCTCGTCGGAAACCTCCCTTACGACCAGTTCGTGAAGGTGCTGCAGGTCTCCTCGGCCCATATCTACATGACCTATCCCTTCGTCCTGTCCTGGTCTTCCATCGAATCCATGGCGCTCGAATGCCGGATGGTGGCCTCGGATACGGCTCCGGTTCGCGAGATCATCACGGATGGCGTGAACGGCCGTCTCTTTCCCTTCTTCGACCACAAGGCCCTGGCCGAGCGGGTGCGGGAGACTTTGGCGGATAAGGAGAAATCCGCCGCCATGGCGAGGGAAGGCCGCCGGATCGCCGTCGAGCGATACGATTACGAAAAGGTCTGCCTGCCGCAATGGAAGGAATTTCTTGGAATAAAATAACCGGCCCGGGCGTTTTAAAAGTTTCCCCGGAGCGGCTTCGAAAGATTGCGGCTCCTCACCGCATGCGTTAAACGCAGCAGTTAACAACCGATCTGAATAGGGCGTTGAATCATGGCCGATACAAAACATGCGCCGCATGGGGGTTACAGTCCGGATATGGACGGCCCTGCCCATGAGGTGACCTACAACGGATTCGTGCGGTTTGCCGAGATCGGCACGGCCGTCGTGATCTGTCACGTGCTGGCTCTCGCAGTCGGCGGCCTCAAGCATGCCTGGCTGACGGCGATCTTCGGGGTCATCCTCTCGCTTGCTGCAGGCGCTGTCGGAGCCATCGCTCCCTCGATCGGGGTTCGCGCCCCGGCCGCGGTCGGCGTGCTTCTGCTGTTGGCACTCTTCTTTTACTGAGAATCATAAGGCCCTGTTTTCCAGGGCCTTTTCTTTGTCTCTACCGATCGCAGGGGGCTATCATGCGAATCGCCGTTCTTTCCGAAACCGAGGGAGCGGAGACCCGCGTCGCCGCGACTCCTGAGACGGTCAAGAAATACAAGGGCCTCGGCGCCGATGTGGTCGTCCAGGCCGGGGCCGGCACCAAGGCCGGCATCACGGATGCCGAGTTCGAAGCGGCTGGCGCCGTCGTTGCGGCCACCCGCGAGGAAGCCCTCAAGGATGCCGACGTCGTTCTCAAGGTGCGCCGTCCGGCTGACGGGGAGCTCTCGGGGGCGAAGCCCGGCGCCCTCCTCATCGCCATCATGGACCCCTACGGCCAGGACGCGGCTCTGAAGAGCCTCGCTGATTCCAAGGTCGCAGCCTTCGCCATGGAGCTGATGCCCCGCATCACCCGCGCCCAGGTGATGGATGTTCTCTCCTCCCAGGCCAATCTTGCGGGCTACCGCGCGGTGATCGACGCCACCGCCGAATATGGCCGCGCCATGCCGATGATGATGACGGCGGCCGGCACCGTGCCTGCCGCCCGCGTCTTCGTCATGGGGGCAGGCGTCGCTGGTCTTCAGGCCATCGCCACGGCCCGCCGCCTCGGCGCGGTGGTGACGGCGACCGATGTGCGCCCCGCTGCCAAGGAGCAGGTGGAGAGCCTGGGCGCCAAGTTCATCGCGGTCGAGGACGAAGAGTTCAAGCAGGCCGAGACGGCAGGCGGCTACGCCAAGGAAATGTCCGCGGAATACCGCGCCAAGCAGGCTGAACTCGTGGCCTCGCACATTGCCAAGCAGGACATCGTCATCACCACGGCTCTCATCCCGGGCCGTCCGGCTCCGAAGCTCGTGACGAAGGCCATGGTGGAATCCATGAAGCCGGGCTCCGTGATCATCGATCTCGCGGTCGAGCGCGGCGGCAATTGCGAGGTCGCAAAGCCCGGCAAGGTCGCAACGCATAACGGCGTGAAGATCGTTGGCCATCTCAACGTGCCGGGCCGTCTCGCCGCCACGGCGTCCAGCCTCTACGCAAAGAACCTCTACGCCTTCGTCGAGACACTGGTCGACAAGGAGAGCAAGGCGCTGGCCGTGAAGTGGGACGACGAACTCGTGAAGGCGACCTGCCTGACCCGTGACGGCGCGGTGGTTCACCCCGCCTTCCAGCCCGCAGCATAAAATCAAGGGGGAGGACAATCATGGCGACACTCACGCCCGAACAGGCCGTCCAGCAGGCCCGCGCAGCAGCCGAGACGGCGCAGCGCGCTGCCGACACGGCGCAAGCGCTTGCCGATCAGGTGGCGGCCGCAGCAGGTGCTGCCGTCTCCACGGTCACGCACGGCGCGGTGGACCCCACCGTGTTCCGTCTTGCCATCTTCGTGCTGGCGATCTTCGTTGGCTATTACGTGGTCTGGCAGGTGACTCCCGCGCTGCACACGCCGCTCATGTCGGTGACGAACGCGATCTCCTCGGTGATCGTGGTCGGCGCGCTGTTGGCGGTGGGTGTCAATCTCGCAGACGGAATCAGCGACGGACCGGTCTGGGCGCGAGCGCTCGGCTTCATCGGGCTCATTCTGGCCAGCATCAACATTTTCGGCGGCTTCCTGGTGACCCAGCGCATGCTCGCCATGTATCGCAAGAAGGGTTGAGGCCATGTCGGCGAACCTTGCCTCGATCCTCTATCTCGTCTCCGGCGTCCTCTTCATCCTGGCGCTGCGCGGCCTGTCTCACCCCACCACCTCCCGGCAGGGCAACCTGTTCGGCATGGTGGGCATGGGCATCGCCATTCTCACCACGCTCATGGTGTCGCCTCCGGCAGGCTTCGGCGGCTGGTTCCTGGCCTTCTGGGGCCTCGTGATCGGCGGCACCATCGGCGCGGTCGTCGCCAAGCGCGTGCCGATGACGGCGATGCCGCAGCTCGTCGCTGCCTTCCACTCGCTCGTCGGCCTTGCCGCCGTGCTGGTGGCGGCAGGCGCGCTCTATGCGCCGCAGGCCTTCGGCATCGGCTCCGTGGGCACGATCCACGGCGGCTCGCTCTTCGAGATGGGCATCGGCGTCGCCATCGGCGCAATCACCTTCACAGGCTCCGTCATCGCGTTCCTGAAACTCGATGGCCGCATGTCCGGCAAGCCGATCCTGTTGCCAAGCCGCCACCTCATCAACATCGGCCTGGGGCTGGCTCTGCTGCTGCTCCTCGTCATGTTCATCCGCACCGAGAGCCACACGATGTTCTGGCTCATCGTGCTGGTGTCCTTCGTGCTCGGCGTCACGCTCATCATCCCCATCGGCGGCGCGGACATGCCCGTGGTGGTGTCGATGCTCAACTCCTATTCGGGTTGGGCCGCGGCCGGCATCGGCTTCACCCTCGGCAACCTCGCGCTCATCATCACGGGCGCGCTGGTCGGCTCCTCGGGTGCGATCCTGTCCTACATCATGTGCAAAGGCATGAACCGGAGCTTCATCTCCGTCATCCTCGGCGGCTTCGGCGGCGAGACGGCTGCCGCCGCGGGCGGCGTCGTCGAGACACGTCCCGTCAAGCAGGGTTCCGCCGATGATGCGGCCTTCATCATGAAGAATGCCGCGAAGGTCATCATCGTGCCGGGCTACGGCATGGCGGTGGCGCAGGCGCAGCATGCGCTTCGTGAGATGGCGGACGAGCTGAAGGCCGAGGGCGTGGAAGTGAAATACGCCATTCATCCGGTCGCAGGCCGCATGCCCGGGCACATGAACGTGCTGCTCGCGGAAGCCAACGTGCCTTACGACGAGGTGTTCGAACTCGAGGACATCAACAGCGAGTTCGCGCAGGCCGACGTGGCTTTCGTGATCGGCGCCAACGACGTCACGAACCCCGCCGCCAAGACCGATCCGGCCTCGCCGATTTTCGGCATGCCGATCCTCGACGTGGAGCGCGCCAAGACCGTGCTCTTCATCAAGCGCGGCATGGGGTCAGGTTACGCGGGCGTTGAGAACGAGCTGTTCTTCCGCGACAACACTATGATGCTCTTCGGCGACGCCAAGAAGGTGGTGGACGCGATTCTGAAGAGCATCTGATCCTCTTCATCGGATTACGAAACGCCCGGCCTCGTGCCGGGCGTTTTCGTTTCCGCTTCACTCGACATCGTGGGAGGCGGTCGTTTCTGGAATGACGAAGTTCGCGAAAGCTGGTTTAAGGAAGGCACAGTTCAGTCGCCTTCAGGTTTCGTCATGTCGTCCATCACCCTGCGCACCGCTCTTCCGAAAGACCGCGACACGGTTGTCGAGCTGATCCACCAGCTCAACGTGTTCGAGGCGGATCTCGTCGGCGACCGTCGGCGCGATCATGACGGGGCCAATGCCTATTACGACGAGCTGATGATGCGCCTGTCCCGGCGCAACGGGCGGATCGTTCTGGCCATTGTGGAACATGTGGTCGTCGGAGCCATGGGCTTCTCGCTCGATCAGGATGCAGCCTATGTGGCCGCCGAATTCCGCAGCCACGGCACGGTGACGGATCTGATCGTTCACGCGGAGTGGCGGGGCAAGGGCATCGGACAGATGCTGCTGAACGAGGCCGAGCGCCTCACGAAAGAGGCTGGCCTCAAGCGCCTCATGATCGGCGCTCTCGTCGCTAATGAACGCGCCGAGCGCACGTACCGCCAGTTCGGCTTCGAGCCTTACGTGTCGTTCCTGAAGAAGGAACTATGAGCCGGGCTTAGGGACCGTTTCACTGAACGTAAGCCTCGGCCATCGCAGTGCCCAATCCTTGGAGCGGAGCCGCTCGCGGTATACATCCATCTTATGGGCGAAGGCCGGCGTCGGTCTCACGATGAGGGAAATGAGATCCCCGATGCCGTAAGGCGCAATGACTTCGACTTTTCCGCTCACCGTTCGCGCCGCGATTGCCGTTGCCGTTTCAGGCCAGCGGGCGATGGCCTCATAGGTGCTTCGGTAAGGGGCATCTCCATTGCGGAGATGCATGCGTGCCTGGTTTCTCACCTGCCAAGGAACGCCTGGCGCAAGAGCCATGAGCTGGTGCTCATGGGCATCCTCGCATCCGTCCGCCGTCTCGGCCGGATCGAGGTAGATCACGTCCACATCGTTGAGCCGGGAAGGGTCGATGGGATAGCCGTGGAGCACATCCCAGACCGCGTTGCGGATGAAGCCTGCGCCGATCCAGGCATCCGGCAGGGCGAGGCTCTCCACATGCAAAAGAAGCGCATGCAGGCCTGCATGCGCTTCGAGAAATTGTGCGATGTCGTCGAGATCGCGCAAAGGGGAGGCGGCAAGGTTCATGCCGCACCTGCCTTAGCCGCGGAACAGGCCTGCCACGCCGCCCTGGAGGCGGGAGCTGCCCTGGCGGGCGACCGTGTTGGACGAGTCGAGGGCAAGCGCGCGGGAATAGCTTTCGAGCGCTTGGCTACGGTCGCCCTTGCGCTCGAGCGCCACGCCGCGCCAAGCCCAGGAATCGGCATCCCTGTTGTTGACGTTGAGCGCCGCGTTGAAATCCTCGACAGCCTTGTCGAACTGGTTCGTCGCCACATAGCTCTGGCCGCGAGCCGCGTAAGGAGCGCCCACGAAGGGGTTGCGGTCGATGGTGGCGTCGAAATCCAGGATCGCCTGCTGGTGCATGTTCTGGCGCTGGTAGAGCAGGCCGCGCGAATGCAGGGCCTCGGCCGATTCGGGCAGGAGGCGGGTCGCCATGTTCAGGTCGCTCAGGGCTTCCTGGTAGGCGTTCTGCGCGCGCAGCAGGTTGGCGCGGCCGATATAGGCCGGTCCGTAATTTGGGTCGGCCTGGATCGAACGGGTGAAGTCCGCGAGTGCCTGGTCATTCCGGTTGGTCTGGCGAAGGGCCAGCGCCCGGTTCGTATAGGCCGGAGCATAGTTGGGGTCGATCTGGACCGCCTTCGAGAAATCCGAGATGGCGTCGCTGTAGCGGCCCACGCGGGCATAGGCCGCGCCGCGGGTGTTATAGGCGCTCGGGTCGTTCGGGTTGCGCTGGATGACATCCGACAGGGACGCAATGTTCACTTGGCTCGTGCCCTGCGTGTCCTCTTCCACCACGGCGATACGCTGGGAAGTGGCGCCACCTCCCACGGTGCTGCAGGCGGCAAGGCTCAAGGCGGTCAGGACCAGGCTCAGGGGCGCGAAACGGCGAATCGATGGGGCGAGCACCTTCGTCTCCAAACTTCTTTACTCAAACTCGGTGAGTGGCGGTTTAGCGGAAAATCCTTAACAGCCGTGAAACACGGCAACAGAAAGGCGGGCTGGAGGACAATATTCCATCCATTGCCTGAGTCTTGGGTCAAAAGGTCGCCGGATCCGGAGCCCAGACATGCAAACAGCGCCTCTGCTTGCGCAGAAGGCGCTGTTTCACAATCGACGGGCTGGCCTCAAAAAGGCCGGCTGAAGATTTTAGCGAGCCCCAGGGCGGGCTGCTGTGGTCGGACGCGGCTTCGAAGGCAGGAGGCCTTCGCGCTGCATACGCTTACGGATCAGCTTGCGGGCGCGACGGACGGCCTCGGCCTTCTCGCGGGCCTTCTTCTCAGACGGCTTCTCGTAGTGGCCGCGGAGCTTCATCTCGCGGAAGATGCCCTCACGCTGCATCTTTTTCTTGAGAGCGCGGAGCGCCTGATCGACGTTGTTATCCCGGACAAGAACCTGCACGCGAATTCCTCGTATTTGAACCGTTTCGATTGTGTAAAAGAAAACGAGGCGCGTCAGGCGCACCTCAATCTGGCTGGCGTCGATAACAGAAGAAGCCTTGCCTGTCCAGGGTTCCTTCCGACAAAAGCACCGTACAAACCGCCGAGCCAGGGGAATAACGCCCCCGATTGAAAAAGGTTCAGCCCTTTTCGGGGAAAATCCGGGTCACATGGCCCATCTTGCGGCCAGCCCGGGCTTCAGCCTTGCCGTAGAGGTGGAGATGAGCGCCGGGCTCAGCCAGGATTCCCTCCCACTCGTCCGCATCGTGGCCGATCAGGTTCCTCATCTCCACCCGACCGAGGCGGGCGGCCGAACCCAAAGGCCAGCCGCAGACGGCGCGGATATGCTGCTCGAACTGCGAGGTCTCAGCCCCGCCGAGGGTCCAGTGGCCGGAATTATGCACCCGGGGCGCGATCTCGTTGACCACCAGCCGCTCCCGGCCATTCTCCGTCACCAGGAACAGCTCGACCGCCAGCACGCCCACATAATCGAGGGCATCGGCGATGCTCTTCGCAATCCGCATGGCCTCGGCCTCGGTCGCGCCCGAGACGCCTGCCGGAACCTGGGTGATGTCGAGGATGTGGTGCTTATGTTCGTTGGCGCAGAGATCGTAGGCTGCGAAGGCCCCGGAGGCGGTGCGGGCGGCCACCACCGAGACTTCCCGCTCGAAGGGCACGAAGCCCTCGAGGATGGCGGGCGACCGACCCAGCTCGGCCCAGGCGGCCACGGGATCGGTGTCGGGCCGGATCATCACTTGCCCCTTGCCGTCATAGCCGAAGCGGCGGGTCTTGAGCACAGCGGGACGGCCGAGCTTCTCGACGGCTGCGATCAATTCGGCCTCGTTGTCGAAATTCGCAAAGGGAGCCACCGGAATGCCGAGGCCGGAAATAAAGGTCTTTTCCAGGAAACGGTCCTGCGACACGGCGAGCGCCTGGGCATTCGGCGCGAGCAGGGTATGGGCGCTCAACGTCGCCGCAGTCTCGCTCGGCACATTCTCGAATTCATACGTCACCACATCCACGGCCTTGGCGAAGCGCACCAGGGCGGCCTCGTCCTCATAGGCGGCGACGGTGACATCGGCGGCTACATCAAAGGCGGGGCTGTTCTCTTCCGGGGCGTAGATATGCGCCTTCAGGCCAAGCTGGGCCGCGGCCATGGCCATCATGCGGCCAAGCTGTCCGCCGCCGAGAATTCCGATGGTGCAGCCGGGGCGGATCATGGTTCTAGCCTTCGTCTGAGGGGCGCTCGGCCACGCTTTCGCTCTGGCGCTTGCGCCAGGCGTCGAGCCGGTCGGCCAGGGTGGAATCGTGGAGGGCGAGCACGGCAGCCGAGAGAAGCGCTGCGTTCACGGCGCCGGCCTTGCCGATGGCGAGCGTCCCCACCGGAATGCCTGCGGGCATCTGCACGATGGAGAGCAGGCTGTCCTGGCCCGACAGCGCCTTCGATTCCACCGGCACGCCGAAGACGGGCAGGGGGGTCATGGAGGCGGCCATGCCGGGAAGGTGGGCGGCGCCGCCCGCGCCTGCGATGATCACTTGGAAGCCTTGCGCCTTCGCGCCCTTGGCAAAAGTCACGAGCCGGTCCGGGGTGCGGTGGGCGGAAACGATGCGGGCGTCATAGGCGATGCCGAGCGCGTCCAGTGTCTCGGCGGCATGACGCATGGTCGCCCAGTCCGATTGACTGCCCATGATGATGGCAACGGGGGCTTGCGCCATGATGTGGCTCCGCTGATAGCCTGTGTTCACAGCGGCATAGCGAAGGCGCTTCCAGCAAGCAAGCATTTGCCGAGGGAAGCGCGGCCTTTTCAGGCGATGATGTCGGGCGTCAGCTGGTCTTCCAGGCGGATGATCTGATCTTTCAGGACGAGCTTGCGCTTCTTCAGGCGCTGAACCTGAAGTTGATCGCCCGCGATCATGCTCTCAAGAGCGTCGATGGCCATGTCGAGGTCGCGATGTTCCTGCTTGAGGCGCGCCAAGTCCGTTTCCAGTTCAGCCAGCTCGGTCATGAAAAATCGATCCAGATATCCGTGCCTTAGGGAAGGCCGACGAGAGCGCGGGATTATGCGCGCAAGGCTGTCGGAGGGCAAGACGAGGGCCGCATCTTCACCCCGCCATTTTTTTGTTTTTGGCCTTCGACTCGCCACACTATGTCTGGCAAACTATCTCCCGTCAGTAATCAGACAGGAGGAACTGACATGCCGCTGCAGAACCATCTGGTGGAACTAGAACGGAAGCATCGGGCTCTCGAGCGCGAGATCCAGGACGCCCTCAACAGCCCATCGACGGACGACATGAGACTTGCAGAGCTGAAGCGGAAAAAACTCCAACTGAAGGATGAGATCAGCCGCCTGAGAACGTCAGACATGGCGGTGCACTAAGGTCATCTTCACAGCATTCCCCCACAGAGCCGTCGCTTCCTCAGGAAGTGGCGGCTTTTTCATGGACGAGATTCAGAACAGCGCGACAGTGCCGTCATAGACAAGCTTCCCACCTACCAGCACCAACAGCACATACACGGCTGTGTAGAAGCTTTGGCCGGATACTCGCCTGACGAGCAGAACTCCTGCCCAGGTGGAAGCGATGGCCACAGGAAACAGAGCGGCCGCAGTCGCGAGATTCTCCGCGGTGAACTGGCCGAGCGCCGCATAGGGCGGCACCTTGATCCAGTTGAGGATTCCGAACACGACCGCGCCCGTGCCGACGAAGACGTCGCGCGGCAGCTTCTGCGGCATCACGTAGATCTGGAAGGGCGGTCCACCCGCATGGGCGATCATGCTGGTAAAGCCCGTCACCCAGCCCCAGAAGAGTCCGCGCGGCGTATCGGCGAAGGCGGCGTCCGGTGGAGTGGCGCTGCGCTCCAGCACGACCCTACGAATGGCGAAGCTGATCGAGATCACGCCCACGGCGAGCTTGATCGCCGCATCCGACACCTGTGCCGCCAGCAGATAGCCCATGAGGACGCCGGCGACAGCGCCCGCAATCAGCAGCGCCACGTTGCGCTTGTCCCAGGTGTGACGGTAGGCCCAGACGGACACCACATCCTGCACGATCAGGATCGGCAGGGTGATGGCGGCGGCCTGCACCGGCGAGACCACCAGCGCCATCAGCGGCAGGGAGAGAAGCCCGAGCCCCGAGAAGCCGCCCTTGGCCAATCCCATGAGCGTTACGGCCGGGACGGCGGCGGCATAGAAAAGCGGATTGGTGATCATCGAAAAACCTGGAAGGGACTCACCGAAAGTAGAGTGGCCGAAAGTCGTCGCTGACCACAGCTGTTTTGCCTGCTACCACAACGACAACCACAAGTCTCATGCGGTGACAGCAACGGGGAAGCGCCATGTCATCAACCCAACGCTCATCAACCCAAAGCCGCTATCGTGAGGTCTATGCGCGCTGGAAGTCCGATCCGGTCGGTTTCTGGCAAGAGGCTGCGCGCGAGATCGATTGGATCAAGCCCGCCGAGACGATCTTCAATCCCCAATCCGGCGCCTATGGCCGCTGGTTCGAGGGTGCGGAGTGCAACACCTGCTACAACGCCGTCGACCGCCACGTGGCGACGCGCGGCGACCAGGCTGCGATCATCTACGACAGCCCGGTGACGAATTCAAAGCGCAGCATCTCTTACGCTGAACTTCAGGATGAAGTGTCCACGCTCGCCGCCGTGTTGCAGGACATGGGTGTTACGAAAGGCGACCGCGTTATCGTCTACATGCCGATGATCCCGGAAGCGGCTTTTGCGATGCTCGCCTGCGCGCGCATCGGCGCGATTCATTCCGTGGTGTTCGGCGGTTTCGCCGCGAAGGAACTCGCGACCCGCATCGACGACGCGAAACCGAAGGTCATTCTCTCCGCGTCCTGCGGCATCGAAGGCGCGAAGGTCGTTCCGTACAAGCCTCTGCTCGACGAGGCGATTCAACTCTCCTCGACCAAGCCCGATGCGTGCCTGATTCATCAACGCCCGCAGCTCGAATGTTCGCGCATCGAGGGCCGCGATCTCGATTGGGCGCAGGAAGTCGCGAAAGCGAAAGCAGCAGGCAGGAAGGCCGCCTGCGTGCCGGTTGCCGCAACCGATCCGCTTTACGTGCTCTACACGTCGGGCACCACCGGCAAGCCGAAGGGCGTGGTGCGCGACAATGGCGGCCACATGGTCGCGCTCAAATGGAGCATGAGCAACTTCTTCGGCGTCGAGCCGGGTGAGGTGTTCTGGGCCGCGTCCGATGTGGGCTGGGTCGTCGGACATTCCTACATCGTCTACGCGCCGCTGCTGCAGGGCTGCACCGCGATCCTCTATGAAGGCAAGCCCGTGGGCACGCCGGATGCAGGCGCATATTGGCGCGTAATCTCCGATCATGGCGTCGTGACGCTGTTCACCGCACCTACTGCTTTCCGCGCGATCAAGAAGGAAGATTCGAAGGCGGAGCTTCTCAAGAACTACGACATCTCCTCGTTCCGCGCGTTGTTTCTCGCGGGCGAGCGGGCCGATCCCGATACGGTCAAATGGGCCGAGGATATTCTGAAAGTTCCGGTGATCGACCATTGGTGGCAGACGGAAACCGGCTGGCCGGTGGTCGGCAATCCGCTCGGGCTCGGCGCGCTTCCGATCAAGCACGGCTCGCCCACGGTGCCGCTGCCGGGCTACACCGTCGAAGTTCTGGATGAAGGCGGCAAGCAGGTTGCGCCGGGCACGATGGGCGCCATCGTCATCAAGCTGCCGTTGCCTCCCGGCGCTCTGCCGACGCTGTGGCAGGCGGATGAGCGCTTCAAGGAATCCTATCTCTCCGTTTATCCCGGCTACTACAACACGTCGGATGCGGGCTATATCGACGAGGATGGCTACGTGTGGGTCATGGGCCGCACGGACGACATCATCAACGTTGCGGGTCATCGCCTCTCGACAGGCGGCATGGAGGAGGTGCTTGCCTCCCATCCGGCGGTCGCCGAATGCGCCGTGATCGGCGTGAAGGATTCACTGAAAGGCGAAGTGCCCTGCGGCTTCGTGGTGCTGAAATCCAGCGTGCAGCAATCCCCCGCCGAGATCGAGAAAGAGCTCGTCGGCCTCGTACGCGAAAAGATCGGCCCTGTCGCCGCCTTCAAGCTCGCGATCACCGTGCCGCGTCTGCCGAAAACCCGCTCGGGAAAAATCCTGCGCGGCACCATGAAGAAGATCGCCGACGGCGATCAATGGAGCATGCCCGCCACCATCGACGATCCGCTGATCTTGGACGAGATCGGCGACGCGCTGAAGAGCAGGGGCGTGGCGGGATAAATGCTGGCATTGCACAAGAGAATAAAAGGCTTTCTTCTCTAGTCTGATATGGCGAAGGGATTGTGATTTAATCTCGATTAAAAGTCTTTGATTTACTCAAGGAGGATTGGGTCTATCGCCCTCAGCCAATCTGTAACTGCTTCGATTCTAAGTGCGTAGCCTCTTTCCCTGAGTGCCCGACCTGCTTGCTCGGTCGTTCTTTCCCCAACATAGATACCTGCAACTCGCCAGGGTGTATCAAATCCCATTACTAATGGCGCACCAGAGCAACCTGCTCCAGCAGGATCGCTCAGTTCAAAAAAAGACTGTCCCCTCAGTCCTGGTAGTTTAGACGAAAATCTTCTTCTAATATAGCCCTTAGTATAGATTAGATCTGGTCTTTGAAGTATTCTTCCATCTATGCCTCGCTGATCTGCTTCATAGAGCACATCATCTGGGTAGCCAAAAATATGATATTCGCATGCTTGATGATAATGATTGCCGTCAAGGCGAAGCCATGATTCAAAAAATTGATCGTCTTTTATTGCGCATATGACGATGTCTTCTGAAGGATGTTGAGCCGCAATCTCTATCTCGATCGAGAACCAATTTCCTTCTTTGGTTTTCATGCCAACGGCAAACTCAACGTTCTCAAGCACATGAGCTGCTGTTAGGAGATATTTGGATCGACCAATTACAAAACCTGTCCCACATAGACGCTTATACGCAAGCTCATCGTGTTGAAGTTCAACCTCGGCAATTGGGACAATTACATCGCGTACGTACTGTTCACTTGGATTGGACACGATGAGCCCCCCCTTAAGTATTTGTGCTATAGGTGGTTGCAGGCGCTCGGCACTTTATATTTGTTGAAACAAAAAGGCCCGGATCGCTCCGGACCTTTTGTCTTATTCTTCCTCGTCGTCCGAGCGCTTGAGCTGCTTGAGCTTGGCGAAGACCGAGTTGACGTCGATGTCTTCTTCCTGCGGCTTCGGGCGGCTCATGTCGGCGAAGGGCTCGTCGCGGGTAGGCTCGGCGGTGGAGACTTCCGCCGGAAGCAGGGTGCCGCCCTGATCCTGCGGCTCCACGTGCGGACGGTCCTTGGCGGCGCGCTGCACTTCGAAGTCCAGGTCGATCTGCGAGCACAGGCCCAGCGTCACCGGGTCCATCGGCGAGAGGCTCGCGGAGTTCCAGTGGGTGCGCTCGCGGACCTGCTGGATCGTGGTCTTGGTGGTGCCCACCAGACGCATGATCTGCGCGTCCTTCAGCTCCGGATGGTTGCGCACGAGCCAGAGGATCGCGTTGGGGCGGTCGTGACGGCGCGACACGGGAGTGTAGCGCGGGCCCTTCTTGATCTTCTTCTGCTCGGGCAGCTTCACGCGCGACTCGGCGAGGCGCAGGCGGTGGCTGGTGTCACCTTGAGCCTTCTCGATCTCCTCACGGGTCAGCTGGCCGGTGGTGATCGGGTCGAGGCCCTTGATGCCTGCCGCAACTTCGCCGTCCGCGATGCCCTTCACCTCGAGCGGGTGGAGCTTGCAGAAATCGGCGATCTGGTCGAACGACAGGGATGTGTTCTCGACGAGCCAAACGGCCGTCGCCTTCGGCATCAGCGGTCCCTGGGACATGGGGCGAACCTCCTTCGAGCCGGGCACCGGACATCGGCGCCGCACGGCAAAACTCTCTTGCGCTCCGAACCGGTCCGGACCGGAGCATCTCGTCTCACGATGTGAGGGAAACGGGATGATTATAGGGAGCGCCGGGCGATGTTGCAAACTTTAAAGGCGCAGAACGATCTTCCCGATATGCTCGCCCCCATCCATCCGGGCATGGGCCTTGGCCACGTCTTCGAGCGCAAAGGTCGAGTCTATCACGGGTTTGCAGCGGCCCTCGGCTAGCAGGGGCAACACCCGGGTCTCGATTCCTTGAGCGATGGCGGCCTTCTCGGGCACCGAGCGGGAGCGCAGGGTCGAGCCCGTATGGGTCAGGCGCTTGAGCATGAGGCGGCGGAAATCCAGCTCGACCTTGGCCCCTTTCAGGAAGGCGATCTGCACGATGCGCCCGTCCAGGGCGGCGGCCTCGTGGTTGCGGGGAATGTAGTCGCCCCCGACCATGTCGAGGATCACGTCCGCGCCCTGGCCGTTGGTGAACTCCTTCACGGCGGCGACGAAGTCCTCATTCCGGTAATTGACCGCCAGATCGGCCCCAAGCCGCAGGCAGGCCTCGCATTTCTCAGGAGAGCCTGCGGTCGCGATCACCTTGGCCCCGAAGGCCTTGGCGAGCTGGATCGCGGTGGTGCCGATCCCTGAAGTGCCGCCATGGACGAGCAGGGTCTCGCCCTCTTTAAGGCCCCCGCGCTCGAACACGTTGGTCCAGACGGTAAAATAGGTTTCCGGGATCGTGCCGGCTTCCTCGAAGGACAAGCCATCGGGGATGGGCAGGGCATTGCTCTCATGAACCACGGCGTAATCGGCATAAGCCCCACCCGCCACGAGGGCCATGACCCGGGCGCCCGCCGGGAAGCGATTGGCGTTCGGATCCGAGCCCACCACCTCGCCCGCAAGCTCAAGGCCGAGAATGTCCGAGGCGCCGGGAGGAGGGGGGTAGCCGCCCTGGCGCTGGATCACGTCCGGGCGGTTGATGCCTGCGGCTTTCACCCGCACCAGGATCTCGCCCTCTCCGGGATGGGGGACGGGCCGCTCGACCAGTTTCAGGACCTCGGGACCACCGCTGCCCTCGGCGATGACGGCGCGCATCGTGCCTGGAATCGGCTCCATAATTTCCCTCCTTTGGTCAAGCTCCGCCCATATAGGGCGAAGTTGGCAAGGAATGCATGCCGGATTAACGTTCGGGAAAATCTCTTAAGGAGAATGCCATGGCCTTCGATCCCTTCGCCGACGAGCCGCGGGCACCATTGGGCGCTCATGAGATCGGTCAGGACCTGTCGATGCTCTCCGTCGATGAGCTCGATGAGCGCGTTGCCTTGTTGGAAAAAGAAATCGCGCGCCTGAGAGAAGCGAAGGCCGCCAAGGAAAATTCCCGCGCCGCCGCCAGCGCCTTCTTCAAGCTCGGACAGGGTTAACGCGATTTTAAGGATTCGGGCGCTTCATGAAGGTGTCCGGTTTTTCTCCCGCCGGACACGAAAGAGTGGTTCTTCCTCACCACTCTGCTTGACGCCTCCCTGTTGGACTTAGAGCCGCCTTGGCGGCTCGCTTTTTGTGGCGGATCTCAGGTTTAACCTTAAGAAGAGGTTACCAGAGCATCCTCTCGAAGCTCGTTCTATATTCCCTCCCGACAACGAACATTTCCTGGCCTTTCGGCCTGGCCAACGCCTTGGGAGACGGTCTCTTGAACGAGCCCGACGTGATCAGACTTGAGGTCGACCCTGTCCGCTTCGGGCAGAGCTTCGTGGGATCGGAGGCCTTCTCGGCCCTGTTCCAGGAAGGCATGGAGCTGGTCGAGGAAACGGCCGCCTATCTCGACGGCCCAGGCCGCGAGGAATCGCGCCTTCTCCAGCGCGAGACGAGCGTGGCCTATGCCAGCGAGAGCATGCGCCTGACCACCCGCCTCATGCAGATAGCCTCCTGGCTGCTGCTGCAGCGCGCCGTGGCCGAGGGCGAGATCACCCCTGACCAGGCCCAGGCCGAGAAGGCCCGCGTGCGCCTGAACTCCCACGAGACCGCCACGACCCTCGTGGAATACGAGGCCTTGCCTCTGCGCCTGCGCGAGCTGATAGGCCTGGCCACACGCCTCCATGCCCGCATCCTGCATCTCGACCGCCTGTTGCTCGAAATGGCGGAGGAGCCGCCTCTGGCGCAGGGCCCGAACCCGGTTGCGGCCCAGCTCAGCATGCTGCACCAGGCCTTCGCTCCGGCGGGGTGAGTCCTGTAATGATGGCTCAGGCTTCACCCTGAGGATCATCAAAGACAAAGAAAAAGCCCCGCCGAAGCGGGGCTTTTTGCATTCTGTGCGAAGCTCCGGAAACCGGATTACTTCTTGGCACCCAGGTTGCCGAAGCGCGAGGTGAAGCGCGACACGCGGCCACCGCGGTCGAGCAGCTGCTGCGAACCGCCGGTCCAGGCCGGGTGGGTGTTGGGGTCGATGTCGAGGTTGAGGGTGTCGCCCTCTTTGCCGTAGGTCGAGCGAGTGGTGTACTCGGTGCCATTGGTCATGACCACCTTGATGAAGTGGTAGTCGGGGTGATCGGTTTCTTTGCGCGCCATTGCCATAGTCCTTCTTGCGGCCAGCCACATCTGGTCAGCCCGCAGCGTAAGATCGAGCCTGAATTGATGAATGCGGGCCTATACCTCACTTAGAACCTTGAAACAAGCCGGGGCAAAGGTGTTAAACCGCTCCAGAGCATTTTTCGACGAAGCGGGTCCGCTTCGCCGTCAAAAATTGCGGTATCTCAAGGAAAAGGGCTGATTTCATGCCCATGAAACAGCTCCGCCTCGCGAACGCCTGAAACGAAGGATGACATGGCCGACCTGCCGTCCCATCAGAACCGCCCCAAAGCCGCGCTAAGTGCCCTGAAGCCGCTCGTTCCCTACGGCCTCGCTTACAAGGGGCGGATCGCCGCGGCGCTCGCCGCGCTCACCATGGCTTCCGCCGCGACCCTCGTGGTGCCGGTCGCCGTGCGCCGGGTGGTGGATTTCGGCTTTTCGGAGCAGGGCAGGGCCTACATCAACGCCTATTTCATCCTGCTTCTCGTGGTCGTGGCCGTGCTCGCGATCTCCAGCGCCCTTCGCTATTACCTCGTGATCACGCTGGGCGAGCGGGTGGTGGCGGACCTGCGCTCAGCCGTCTTTCGGCACCTGACTTCCCTCGATCCCACCTTTTTCGACCAGACCAAGAGCGGCGAGATTGTCTCCAGGCTCACCGCCGATACCACCCAGGTGAAGGCCGCCTTCGGGGTGAGCATCTCGATCGCGCTGCGTAATCTCTTCCTCTTCCTCGGGGCCGTGGTTCTGATGACCATCACGAGTCCGAAGCTCTCGGCCCTCGTGCTCCTCGCCATCCCCCTGATCGTGTTGCCCCTGGTGCTCTCAGGCAGAGCGGTGCGCCGCCGCTCCCGAGCGGCGCAGGACCGGCTCGCTGATGCTTCGGCCTATGCGGCGGAAGCTGTCGGCGCAGTTCGCACCATGCAGGCCTTCGGCATGGAAAGCCTCACCGCCTCCCGGTTCGCTTCGGCCGCCGAGGAAGCATTCGACGCGGCGCGGTTGTCCACCACCATGCGCGCCTTTCTTACGGGAGCCGGCATCTTCATGGTGTCCGCGAGCGTGGTGGCCGTGCTCTGGTATGGCGCGCAGGACGTCCTGGCAGGCGCCATGACCGGCGGGCGGCTGTCGCAGTTCGTGCTTTACGCGGTCTTCGCCGCCAGCTCCCTTGGCCAGCTTTCGGAGGTCTATGGCGAATTGTCCCAGGCGGCCGGCGCGGCGGAGCGCCTCGGCGAAATTCTCGAGGCCAAGCCTGCGGTCAAGGCTCCGCAAAACCCGAAAGCCCTGCCCCAGCCCTCGCTCGGCACCGTGACTTTCCAGGATGTGCATTTCGCCTATCCGACTCGCGCCGAACAGCGGGCTCTCCACGGTTTGAGCTTCACCGTTTCTCCAGGCGAGCGGGTCGCAGTCGTCGGCCCCTCGGGAGCGGGAAAGAGCACGATCCTGCAATTGCTGCTGCGCTTCTACGATCCGCAAACCGGCACGATCGAGGTCGATGGGGTGCCGATCACCGAGGCTGATCCGTTTTCTTTACGCGCCCGCATGGCCCTGGTGCCGCAGGAGCCCACGATTTTCGCCACGAGCGTCCTCGACAACATCCGTTACGGTCGCCCCGAAGCCTCCGAGGAGGAGGTGCGCCGCGCAGCGGAACTCGCCTCGGCCCATGGCTTCATCGAGGCAATGCCGCAGGGCTACGCGACCATGATCGGCGAGCGCGGCGTCACGCTGTCCGGCGGCCAGCGCCAGCGACTCGCCATTGCCCGTGCGATCCTGAAAGATGCGCCGATACTGCTTCTCGACGAGGCGACCTCGGCCCTCGATGCCGAAAGCGAGCGCAAGGTGCAGGAGGCCCTCGACCGGCTGATGGAAGGCCGCACCACCCTCGTCATCGCCCACCGGCTCGCCACGGTTCGCTCCGCCGACCGCATCCTCGTCATGGACAAGGGACTGATCGTGGAGGAGGGGACGCATGACAGTCTGCTCGAACAGGGCGGCCTCTATGCGCGCCTCGCCCGGCTGCAGTTCACGGGTGCGCAGGAACACGGCATGGCAGCCGAATAACCGGGTCCATTGAACACATCTCTTATCCCGCCGTTGGTTTGGAGGTCGGCGTAGATCGGCCCTTCGAGCATTCGGGGAGATCGGGAATGGCGGCGACCTTCAGAAGGCATCCGCAGGATGCACCCAACATCAATCTCCATGAGGATTGGGAGATGCGCTATTGGTCCGACCGATGGGGCGTCCCGCGCTTCCAGATCGTCGAGACCGTCAGGCGGGTCGGTGTTGGGGTGAAGGATGTTGCCCGTGCTCTCGGCAAGGAGGCATAGCATCGGACCCAAAAGTGGGATGCACTTTTGGGATTTATCCGATGATCTCTTTCACGATCACCGTTCCGTCAGCTTCAGCTCGATGCGCCGGTTGCGGGCATAGGCCTCTTCCGTCGTACCGTTATCGAGAGGCTGGAACTCACCGAAACCAGCCGCGACCAGATGCTGAGGCTGCACGCCCCGGGCGATGAGCGCCTGCACCATCGCGATGGCGCGGGCCGAGGAGAGGGCCCAGTTCGAGGCGAATTGCGCGGTGTTGATCGGACGCGCGTCGGTGTGGCCGTCGACGCGGATTACCCATGGAATATCGGGCGGGACCTGCTTTTCCAGCTCTACCAAGGCGCTCGCGATACGGTCGATTTCGCCGGAGGCTTCGGGGCGTAGGGTTGCCTGGCCCCCCGGGAAGAGCACTTCAGACTGGAACACGAAACGGTCGCCGACGATGCGCACGTCGGGCCGGTTTCCGAGGATCTGGCGCAGCCGCCCGAAGAAGTCGGAGCGGTAGCGGGCCAGCTCCTGCACCCGCTGGGCCAGCGCCACGTTGAGGCGACTGCCGAGATCGGCGATGCGGGCCTGGCTTTCCTTGTCCCGGTTCTCGGAGGCATTGAGCGCCTCCTCCAGGGCCGCGAGCTGGCGGCGCATGGCGGCGATCTGCTGGTTGAGGATTTCCACCTGGCTCAAAGCGCGGCCCGTCGCCTGCTTTTCGGCTTCGAGCGCGGCATTCAGCTCACCGGCCTGGGTCTGTGCGGCGCCGCCGGAATCCACAAGGCTCTGCAGGCGGGCCCGTTCGGCTTCCGCCGCCTTCAGGGTGGTCTGCAGAGAGGTGAGGCTTTCCTCGACCGTGCGACGGCCAGAGCGCTCGAGCGAGAGGAGATCGGTCAGTTCCGCGATCTGGCGGTTCAGACGGTCGAGCACTGTGTCCCGGCCAGACAGCTCGCGGGACAGGAAGAACTGGCCCACGGTGAAGACCGAGATCAGGAAGATGATGGCGAGCAGAAGCGTGGACAGGGCGTCCACGAAGCCCGGCCAGTAATTGAGCTGGCCGCCGCGCCCGCGCCTGCGTCCGCCTGAGCTCGAGACCGGCATCAGGGCAGCCTTTCACGGGAGATGCGGTCGAGCACCTGTTTCAGCTCTTTCTCGCGGGTGGCCTGAGCCTCCACCCAGTCGCGGATCATCTGCTGCTCCGCGCGCATGTGCTGGACGAGGCCCTGCACGCCTTCCGCCAGATTCGCCATGGCCTGCGTCGCCGCCCGCCCGCCCGCGCCGTCGTTCACGGCGGCGGTGAGGCGGTTGAGGGCGACCGTCAGGTCGTGCGGCGTGGTCGAGCGCGGAAGCGCCTCGCCGGGCGTGTCGGATGTGGTGGTGGCGAGCCAATCCTCCAGCTCCGTGTAGAACCGGTTCTGGGCCTGACCGACCTGGAGATCGAGGAAGCCGAGAACGAGCGATCCGGCAAGGCCGAAGAGGGAGGCCGAGAAGGAGAGGCCCATGCCCTGGAGGGGGCCGGCGAGCGAGTTCTTCAGCTCGTCGAAGAGCACCGCCGAATCCTGGCCCGTGCGCAGCGACCCGATGATCTTACCCACGGAGCCGACCGTATCGATGAGGCCCCAGAAGGTGCCGAGAAGGCCGAGAAATACCAGAAGGCCTGCCATGTAACGCAGGATCTCTCGGCTCTCGTCGAGGCGCGCGCCGACCGAATCGAGCAGCGAGCGCATGGCCGCGATGGAGACGGAATTGCCCGAGCGGTTACCGATAAAGGCCGCCATGGGGGCGAGCAGCACCGGCGGGGTCGGGGCGACCAGCCCTTCCTCGGTCTGGCGCAGCGTGTTGACCCAGCGCACCTCGGGAAAGAGGCGCCAGACCTGCCGGATGGCGAGGATGATGCCAATGAACATCACGCCCAGGATCAGGGCGTTGAGGCCGGGATTCGCCTGGAAGGCCTCCCAGATCTGCCGATACAGGATGAAGGCGATGAACCCCGCCAAAACCAGAAAGACCGCCATGCGGATGAGGTAAATCCGCGGTGGGGTAAGGGGTTGGTCCGCCATCGTTATCCTGTGCTCATGTGCTTCGGGACTAATCCAGTGTGACCGCCTCGGACGAGAGGATCAAGCACGAGCATGGCTGCACGCACGAACACGAACAGAAATATCGTGTCCTAAAGCATCGGATAGGAGGCTGGATCATCGGACCCAAAAGTGGGTCCGCACGATGCGCCGCGATCAGCCCTTGGCTTTCTTCAGCAGCTTCAGCAGCTCGCGGTGCATGTATTCGTTGCCGCAGGAGATGGAGCCGGTGGCCATGGGGTTCGGCACGCCGTCCGCATCCGCGACGAAGCCGCCGGCCTCGCGCACCATGAGGATGCCCGCCGCCATGTCCCAGGAGTTCAGGCCGCGCTCCCAATAGGCGTCAAAGCGGCCGCAGGCCACATACGCCAGGTCGAGCGCTGCGGCGCCGAAGCGGCGCATGCCGCCGGCATGGGCCATGACGGACGCGCATTCGCGCAGGAAGAGGCCGTGATCGCCCTTGCCGATATGGGGCAGGCCGCAGGCGATGACGGCTTCCGCCATCTCGTCGCGTCCGGCCACGCGGATGCGGCGGTTGTTGAGATAGGCGCCCTTGCCCTTCTCGGCGATGAACAGCTCGTCCTTGGCGGGATCGTAGATCACGCCGGCGACGATCTGGCCGTCGCGCTCCAGGCCGACGGAGATCGCGAATTGCGGCAGGCCGTGCAGGAAGTTCGTGGTGCCGTCGAGCGGGTCGATATGCCAGCGGTGGCTCGTATCGGTCCCCTCGACGATGCCGGATTCTTCCATGACGAAGCCGTAGCCGGGGCGGGCCTTTTCCAGCGCCTCGCGCAGGATCTTCTCAGCCTTGCGGTCGGCGGCGGACACGAAGTCGCCGGGGCCCTTGCGCGAGACCTGCAGGTTCTCCACCTCGCCGAAATCGCGCTTGAGCGAGCGCGAAGCCTTCATCACGGCATCTGTCATGACGGTCATGAGGGGCGAGCGGATCATTGGACGGGTCCTGGCAAAGAGCGTGAATTCGATGATGTGGTCGATGGACCACGGGAGGGTTGGCGTCAAGCGGGGGATAACCGGGCGAGTGCCTAATTGATCCTCCGCTTGGGCAATTTCATGGAGTTTAGCGCATCCCCAGCCGCTCGGCGGCGAGCTTTTCGGCGCGCTTGCGGTCGTCGGTGGTGAGATCCTTGAGCGCGTTGTCGAGCCATTGATCGGTGAGGCCCTGGGCTGCCGCGAGGATGTGCCAGGCGGCCGCGTCGATCTTGTTGGCCGGAACGCCGCGTCCGGCCACCAGCAGGCGGGCCAGACGGTTCTGCGCGATGGCGTTGCCCTTGGCGGCGGCGCGGCGGAAATAGCGGGCGGCCTGGGATTCGGAAGCCGTCACGCCCTCGCCATTGAAGAGCAGGATGGCGTATTCCACCTCGCCCACGGAGCTGCCGTTCTTCGCGGCGCGCTCGAACAGGCGGGCGGCTTCGGAAGCGTCCTTCGCGACGCCGCGGCCTTTGAGATAGAGCACGCCGAGCGCGTGCTGCGCATCGGGAATTTCCGCATCCGCCGCCTTCTGCAGCAGATCGACTGCCTGTTCCAGGTCCATGTCGGAGCCGCTGGTGAGCAGCAGCAGGGCGAGGTTGTGGCTGGCAACCGCATTGCCCTTGGCGGCGGCCTGCTCGAGCCAGGTCTTGCCTTGGGCCGGGTTCTTCTGCACGCCGCGCCCATCGAGGGACATGAGGCCCAGCGACGCCATGGCATTGGCATCGCCCTGCTTCGCCGCGAGCAGATACCACTCGGCCGCCTTCTTCGGATCGAGCGTGACCCCGAGGCCTTGATTGTACAGCTCGCCCAGAAGCGTCATGGCGGCGGCGTCGTTCTTGTTCTTCTCGAGCCTTAGGGTCGCCTCGCGGAAAGTCGTCTGGTAGAGGCCGCGCTGATAGGCGCCATAGGCGAGATCGGGCTCGGCCGCCTGGACTCCCATGACGGAAGCCAGCAGCAGAACACCGCCGATGAGACCAGAGGAGCGCATCAACGCGAAGTCTCCACGCGAGCGAGGATGTCGGTTGCCGCCTTTACCCCTGCCGCCGGTCCGTCCGGATGGTTCCAGACCGCATCTCCGAGGGCGATGAACTCGGCTTGCGTGGCCGCGAGCGTCTCGACCGCCTCAAGGTCAGGGGCATAGGCGACGCAGGGCGTCTCGAAGATTTCGGCCCACCATGCCGCGCGCTCGGAAACGCTGTCCAGGGAGGGGAGGGAGCCGTCCCGGCGGGGCTCGCCGAACAGCAGGTAGTCGACGCCGGCTTCACCGAAATTCATGGCCTCGTCCTTGGTGCGGATGCCGCCTACGCCGATGGCGCGCTCGGCTTTGAGGCGCTCGCGCAGCTCACGGACATCCGCAGGGTTTGCCCCAGAGACATGGGCTCCGTCCGCGCCGCCGCGCACGGCCACATTGGCGATATCGACCTCACCGTCAGTGGTCACGATCAGGGCAGCGCCATGATCCTGCGCGGAGGGGGCAAGCGCCTTCACCAGATTGATGAGGCCGCGCTCGTCGAGATTCCCAAGCCGCAGCAGCACGGCTGCCACCGCTCCGCCCTTGCAGGCTTCCGCCAGCCTGGGAGCGAAGGAGGCATCCTCCACGACGGGGGTGATGAGATAAAGGCGAGCGGATTCGGACATCGGTGACGAAACTCAAAAGGACAAGATAAACATCCCATAACGAAAACGGGGCCATCTTGCGAGGCCCCGCTTCTCAATCAGGATTACGGCAAAAACCGGATCGATCTTACTCGGCTGCCTGCTTGGCCGACCCGAAGGTCGGGTCGAGCTCGCCGGAGGCGTAGCGCTTGGCCATCTCGGCCAGCGTATACACGCGCTTGATCTTCGAGGCCTGGCCGGCGGTGTTGAACTCCTGCAGGCGCTGCTTGCAGAGCTTCGTCATCGCGTCCATGGCGGGCTTGAGATACTTGCGCGGGTCGAACTCGCCGGGGTTTTCGGAAAGAACCTTGCGGATCTGGCCGGTCATCGCCATGCGGTTGTCCGTGTCGATATTGATCTTGCGCACGCCGTGCTTGATGCCGCGTTGGATCTCTTCGACAGGCACGCCCCAGGTCGGCTTCATCTGACCGCCATACTGGTTGATGATGTCCTGCAGGTCCTGCGGAACGGACGACGAGCCGTGCATCACGAGATGCGTGTTCGGCAGCTTCTTGTGGATCTCCTCGATGATGTTCATCGCGAGGATCGCGCCATCGGGCTTGCGGGTGAACTTGTAGGCGCCGTGCGAGGTGCCCATGGCGATCGCGAGCGCGTCGACCTTCGTCTCGGCCACGAACTTCACGGCCTCGTCGGGGTTCGTCAGCAGCTGGTCGTGCGAGAGCTTGCCTTCGGCGCCGTGGCCGTCCTCGGCCTCGCCCTCACCGGTTTCGAGAGAGCCGAGCACGCCCAGCTCGCCTTCCACCGAGATGCCGCCGAGATGGGCCATCTCGACCACCTTCTTGGTGACGCCGACATTGTAGTCCCAGTCGCCTGGGGTCTTGCCGTCGGCTTTGAGCGAGCCGTCCATCATCACCGAGGTGAAGCCGGCCTGGATCGCGGTCATGCAGGTGGCAGGCTCGTTGCCGTGGTCGAGATGCACGCAGACCGGGATATGCGGATAGATCTCGGTGACCGCGTCCATCATGTGCTTGAGCATGACGTCGTTGGCATAGGAGCGCGCACCGCGCGACGCCTGGATGATTACCGGCGCATCGACCTCATTGGCCGCAGCCATGATCGCGAGCGCCTGTTCCATGTTGTTGATGTTGAAGGCAGGCACGCCGTAGCCTTGCTCGGCTGCGTGATCCAGAAGCTGCCTCATGGTGATGCGGGCCATCTCGTCCTCCGTATTGGTTTTAGCTTTATAAGCGTCTTCAACCTGAACCGGCGATTAAGCTCGCGGAGCCTGTCGCATTGTTTCTCCGACGAAGCGATAAGCCCTTCGTCGGAGGATGCTCACTCAGGCCCTCAGAGCGTCCACGCCGGGTAGCGCCTTGCCCTCGAGCCATTCGAGGAAGGCGCCGCCTGCCGTGGATACATAGGAGAAGCTTTCCGCAACGCCAGCGTGGTTGAGGGCAGCAACCGTATCGCCGCCGCCGGCGACGGAAACGAGCTTGCCTTCCTTGGTGCGCTGCGCCGCATGGCGGGCTGCCGCCACCGTGCCCTGGTCGAAGGGCGGGATCTCAAAGGCGCCGAGCGGGCCGTTCCACACGAGCGTCGCCGCGTCGTTGATGGCGGCATTGATGCGCTCGACCGATTGCGAGCCCACGTCGAGGATCATCTGATCGTCGGGGATCGCGTCGATGCCGTAGGTGTGATTGTGCGCGCCGGCCTTGAACTCGTAGGCGCAGACACCGTCGACGGGAAGAATGATCGCGCAGTTGGATTCGCGCGCCTTCTCGATGATGCGCATGGCCGTCGCGGCGAGGTCTTTCTCCGCAAGCGACTTGCCGACATTGAGGCCCGTCGCGTGCACGAAAGTGTTGGCCATGCCGCCGCCGATGACGAGGGCATCGACTTTTGTGACGAGGTTTTCGAGAAGGTCGATCTTCGAGGAAACCTTCGCGCCGCCGACGATGGCAACGACCGGACGCTTGGGAGCCTCAAGGCCCTTGGTGAGTGCATCGAGTTCCGCCTGCATGGTGCGGCCCGCATAACCGGGCAACACACGGGCAAGGCCCTCGGTCGAAGCATGCGCACGGTGCGCAGCGGAGAAGGCGTCGTTCACGTAAAGGTCGCCGAGCTTCGCGAGTTCTTTCACGAAAGCCGGATCGTTCTTCTCCTCGCCCGCATGGAAGCGGGTGTTTTCGAGAAGAAGAATGTCGCCATCCTTCAGCGAGGAAACGGCGCTTGCTGCGGCCTCGCCGATGCAGTCATCGGCGAAGGCCACGTTCTTTTTCAGATGCTGCGAGACCGCTTCCGCAACCGGCTTCAGCGACTCCTTCGGGTCGCGTCCCTTCGGGCGTCCGAAATGGGCGAGCAGGATCACCTTGCCGCCCTTGTCGGAGATTTCCCGAATGGTGGGGAGCACGCGCTCGATGCGCGTGGAATCCGTCACCCTGCCGTTCTCCATGGGGACATTGAGGTCCACACGGAGGAGAACGCGTTTGCCCTTGACGTCGGCTTGGTCGAGCGTGCGGAAGGCGGTCATTCTGCAGCCTCCCTTAGATGAGCTTCGCCATGGCGATGGCGGTGTCGGCCATGCGGTTCGAGAAGCCCCACTCGTTGTCGTACCAGGACAGCACGCGCACGAAGTTGCCTTCCATCACCTTCGTCTGGTCCATGTGGAAGACGGAGGAATGCGGATCGTGGTTGAAGTCCGACGAGACGTTCGGGGCGTTCGTGTAGCCGAGGATGCCCTTCAGCGGGCCATCGGCCGCAGCCTTGATCGCCGCGTTGATCTCTTCCTTCGTGGTGTTCTTCTTCGCCACGAACTTGAAGTCGACGACAGACACGTTGGGGGTCGGAACGCGGATCGACGAGCCGTCGAGCTTGCCATTGAGTTCCGGCAGCACGAGGCCGACAGCCTTCGCAGCACCCGTCGAGGTCGGGATCATGTTCAGGGCGGCAGCGCGGGCGCGATACAGGTCCTTATGCATCTGATCGAGCGTCGGCTGGTCGTTGGTGTAGGAGTGGATCGTCGTCATGAAGCCCTTCTCGATGCCCACCGTCTCATGCAGAATCTTCGCGACGGGCGCGAGGCAGTTCGTGGTGCAGGAGGCGTTCGAGATGACGATGTGATCCTTCGTCAGCTTGTCGTGATTCACGCCGTAGACGACCGTCAGATCGACGCCGTCGGCGGGAGCCGAGACGATGACGCGCTTGGCGCCGGCGGTGAGGTGGGCTGCGGCCTTCTCCTTCGAGGTGAAGATGCCCGTGCATTCCATGGCGATATCGACGCCGAGCTCGCGATGCGGCAGGGTCGCCGGGTCCTTGATCGCGGTGACGCGGATCTTCTTGCCGTTGATGACGAGGAATTCGCCGTCGACCTGCACGTCCGCCGGGAAGCGGCCATGGATGGAGTCGAAGCGCAGGAGGTGGGCATTCGTTTCCACCGGGCCGAGATCGTTGATGGCAACAACCTCGATATCCTTACGGCCGCTCTCCACGATGCCGCGGAGGATGTTGCGCCCGATGCGACCGAAACCGTTGATCGCGACCTTCACCGTCATAGTCTTAACTCCCTTGTGTTGAGGCAATGCCTCTCGTCGTCTCAGAGATTATGCGTCCTGAGAACTTTTTCCGCCACTGCCTCGGGCGTGATGCCGAAGTGCTTGTAGAGGTCCTTGTAGGGCGCGCTGGCGCCAAACCCATGCATGCCCACGAAAATTCCGTCGGGGCCGATCACCGAATCCCAGCCGAAGCGGACAGCGGCTTCCACCGCGACCTTGATCGGCGCATCACCGATGATCTCATGGCGCACCTTCTCGGGCTGGCTTAAGAACAGGTCGAGCGAGGGCACGGAAACCACGCGGGCCTCAAAGTTCTTCTCGGCGAGCAGCTTCTGGGCAGCCAACGCGATCTCGACTTCCGAACCGGAGGCGAAGATCGTGGCGCGGGCCTTGCCCTGGGCGGGCGACAGCTCGTAGGCGCCGGTGGCCGACAGATTCTTCGCGCCGCCCTCTTTACGAACCTGCGGCAGGTTCTGGCGGGTCAGGGCAAGCGTTGTCGGGCCCTTGGTGTTCTCGAGAGCCATCTGCCAGGCTTCCGCCGTCTCGATGGCGTCCGCCGGGCGGAACACGCGCATATTAGGCATGGAGCGGAGAGCAGCCAGATGCTCCACTGGCTGGTGGGTCGGGCCGTCTTCACCCAGACCGATGGAGTCGTGGGTCATGACGTAAACTGCCGGAATGCCGGCGAGCGCCGCGATGCGCATGGCGGGGCGCGCATAATCGGTGAAGACCAGGAAGGTCGCGCCGGCGGGCACATAGCCGCCATGGAGCGCGAGGCCGTTCATGGCAGCAGCCATGCCGTGCTCACGGATGCCGTAATGGATGTACCGGCCCGCGTAGTTGCCCGGCGAGATGGCGGTGAGATTCTTGGTCTTGGTGTTGTTGGAGGGCGTCAGATCCGCCGAGCCCAGCACCAGCTCCGGCACGGCCTCGGTGAGAACCTCGAGCGCGATCTCGCTGGCCTTGCGGGTGGCGACGTTCTGCGGTTCGGCGACGAGCTTGTCCTTCAGCTTGGCGACAGCTTCAGCGAGTGCCTTCGGGCGCTCGCCCTTGGCGCGGCGCTCGAACTCGGCGCGCTTGTCGGGGGATAAGGCCTTCAGGCGGTCTTCCCAGGCCTTGCGCACGCGGCGGCCCTTCTTGCCGGCCTTGGCCCAGGCCGCCTGGATGCTCTCCGGAATCACGAAGGCCTCATGGCTCCAGCCGTAGGAGGCTTTTGCGCCTGCCAGCTCCTCGGCACCGAGCGGCTCGCCGTGGGCCTTGGAGGTGCCGGCCTTTTTCGGAGCGCCGTAGCCGATGGTGGTCTTGCACGCGATCAGGGTCGGCTTGTCCGACTTCTGAGCGCGGGAAATGGCGCGCTGGATCGCCTTGGGGTCATGGCCGTCGATGCGCACGGCGTTCCAGCCGCAGGCCTGGAAGCGCTTCACCTGATCGACCGAGTCGGCAATCGAGAGCGGGCCATCGATGGAAATCTCGTTGTCGTCCCACAGGACGATCATGCGGTTGAGCTTCAGGTGGCCTGCGAGCGCAATGGCTTCCTGGCTGATGCCTTCCATCAGGTCGCCGTCGGAGGCGAGCACGTACGTGAAGTGATCGACAAGGTCGCTGCCGTATTCGGCGGCGAGCATGCGCTCGGCGAGCGCGAAGCCCACGGCGGTCGCGATGCCCTGGCCGAGCGGGCCCGTGGTGGTCTCGACGCCGGGAGTCATGAAGTTTTCCGGGTGGCCCGGGGTCTTCGAGTCGAGCTTACGGAAGTTCTTCAGCTCGTCGATGGTCATGCCCTTCACGCCGGTAAGGTGGAGCAGGGCGTAGAGCAGCATGGAGCCGTGGCCGGCCGAGAGGATGAAGCGGTCGCGATCCGGCCATTTCGGGTCGGCGGCGTCATACTTCAGGAACTTGGTGAACAGCACCGTGGCTATGTCGGCGGCGCCCATGGGCAGGCCGGGGTGGCCGGATTTGGCTTGTTCGACGGCATCCATGGCGAGGACGCGCACGGCGTTCGCCAGATCGGAATGGGTGACGCGATCGGCGGGGACGGTGTTCAGCACGGCGTGATCCACAATCTTGAAGCCCCGCGAAGGGGCGGGTCTGTCTGGGAAAAGGCGTGGGCTCCTTAACACGGGGGGACTTCGAGTCAAAGGCACGAAGGTCGTAATCCTCCGATGAACCGTTGCCGTGAAAGGGGGAGCAGCCTAATCTTTTAAGACGATTCCCGGAGGCTGAATGACGTCCCCTCTCGACGACGCGATGAAACGGCTCGATGCGGCCCTGGGGCTCCTCGAAGCCTCTGTCTCCCGCCGTCTGGACGCCGAGAAGCGCCGCGGGAGCCTGGAGACCGAGCTGCAGCTCATGCAGGACGACCGCTCCCGCCTTGCCGAGGAGCTCGACGGGGCGCTCACCCGCGTCCAGCGCTATGAGGCCGCCACCGATGATGTGGGCCAGCGGGTTCAGCTCGCCATCCTCAGCGTCCAGACCGTGCTGGCCCAGGCAGGTCAGCTTGAGCTGGAAGAAGGTTAAGAGCGAAAGGCTGGGTTATGGCGCAAGTCACGGTCACCATTGCAGGCCAGAACTACCGGATCACCTGCGCCGAAGGCGATGAGGCGCATGTGCAGCGGCTCGCGGCTGCTTACGATTCCAAGATCGACGAGATGCGGGCGGCTTTCGGCGATATCGGCGACCTGCGCCTTCACGTCATGGCAGCCATGATCCAGGCCGACGAGCTGTATGAGGCTCAAAGGCGGCTGGCGGCCATAGAGCTCGCCCAGGCGGCCCCTGTCGGGTCGCCTGGAGATGAACGCAGCCGCATGATCGAGGCGCGTCTGGCGGAGGGCGTCAACAGGGCCGCCGAGCGGATCGAGCAGCTGGCGCGCAGCCTCAATGCGCCGGGTGCGGCCGAGGGATAGGGCCGCCCCCTTTAAAGGCCCGCGATTAGCGGCGTCCTTCGGTGATGCTCGGGCAGGGCAGGTACATGCCGGAGACGACGATGCCCTTCAGCCATTCCATCTTCCGGGCACGCGTTCCGGCCCAGCGATCAACGCCGACACACCACTGAACGAGGGACGGGGCCACGCTGTATTTCGCACCGAGAAGGGCGGAAACCTGCGAAATGCCCTCGGCACATTCCACCGATTGGCAGAGGTTCTGGGTCTTGGCGACATCGATCAGCCGGTCGCGGCCCATGGAGGTCGTCCATTCCCAGAGGCCGTAGCCGAGGCCGGCGAGGATGACGATTGCGAGGAACCATTGGACGGGCTTGGGGATAAAGTTCAGCATTGTGTTTCGACTCTCGAAGTTGTTTTGCGTAACTCTGTTACGAGACAACTTTCCTTGAAGTCGAGGGGTGGTTGAGCTGATTCCACACTCTATTGAAGAGACGGTTCTGAATTCAAAAGGCGTCATCCCGGACGGAGCGAAGCGCAGATCCGGGATCGCGAGACGAGAATAGCGCCTCTTTACTAAACGCGATCCCGGATCGGCTTACGCCGTCCGGGATGACGATTGAGATGAGTTATTGAGAAAACGACAGGCGATGCTGGCGCTGCCTGAGCGTCGCCAGAAGCTCCACATAGGGCTCCCGCCTCTCCTCATAGGCAGCTCTGATCTTTCTCTTGATGTAGCTTTTCAGCTCCTGATCGGTGGCGCTCTTCTCGAGCCTGTCCAATTCCATCTCATGCTCAAAATCGATATTGCCGAGCATGTGCAGCACTTCCCGCATCATGGCGTCGATGCTGGGCGAGCCGTTATAATCTCTGGAATAAAGTTCTTTGTAATTGTTCGGTTTCAGATGGGCCATGGTTCCTCCCTCGAGCAACGGCACATCCCCCACGCGGCCGAATATAAAGGCACTCCAACGGCCAAGGCCATCCGTAATTTCCCTAAGGGCAATCTTTGCCGCACTTGGCTTCCGAAGTTCTCGAAAACCTCGTGCACTTTTCCCTTTCAACCGGCTCGCTTCCTCCCTACATAGGAAAGGCGGGGCTGCGGGGCGCGTTAGGAGTTCATATTCCCCGGGGCCTTATCGATCCCAACGGGAGCTGTCCCTGCCCGGTCCCTGGACCGGAACATATGGCGCCCACCTACTTTGTAGGTTCCCGGGATCGCTTCTCCGACGGCTTTTGTGGCTCCGCACTTCATGCATTCTTCGTCTCCTCCGGTCTTAAAAGAACAGCTTCGCCAGGAAGCGCTCGCCCGCCGCGACGGGCTCGACAAGGATTTTCGCGAGGAGGCGGCACAGGCGATCAGTGCCCAGGCCCTCGGCTTTCCCGCTCTTCGAGACGTCACCCCGGTCGGCGGCTATTGGCCCATCCGCAGCGAGGTCGATCCGCGTTCGCTGATGGAGGCTCTCCTTGAGCGCGGGCAGGACGTGGCTCTCTCCCAGATCCTCCATCCCCATTTGAGCTGGCGCCTCTGGCAGCCCGGCGACGTGCTGGTCAAAGGCGGCTTCGGCGTGCGCGAGCCCGGACCCGATGCGCCGGAGGTTTTCCCGAAATGCCTTATCGTCCCCCTCGTCGCCTTCGACCGCAGGGGAGGGCGCATCGGCTACGGCAAAGGCCATTTCGACCGGGCCATCGCGGCGCTCGAAAAACAGCATCACACCTTGACCATTGGTCTGGCTTATGCGGTTCAGGAGATCGAGCAGGTTCCGGTCGAAGAGCATGACCGCCTGCTCGATGTTATCGTCACGGAAACCGAGCTTATTCGGACCAAGCCTGTTTAAGGGACCACCATGCGTCTTCTCTTCCTCGGCGACATCGTCGGGCGGCCCGGCCGCAATGCCGTCATCGAGCGCCTGCCGGGGCTTCGCGAGCGCTGGAAGCTCGATTGCGTGGTCATCAATGGCGAGAACTCCGCCGGAGGCTTCGGCATCACCGAGGCGATCTGCGACGAGATCCTGAACGCTGGCGCGGATGCCGTCACGCTCGGCAACCATTCCTGGGACCAGCGCGAGACGCTGGTCTTCATCGAGAGGCAGCCGAGGCTCATCCGTCCCATCAATTACCCGCCCGGCACGCCGGGCCGCGGCGCGAACCTCATCGACACCCGCTCCGGCCACCGGGTCCTCGTAGTACAGGCGATGGGCCGCCTGTTCATGGATGCCCTCGACGATCCTTTCGCCGCCGTCGATCAGGCGCTGGAGGATTGCCCCCTGGGCCAGGTGGCGGATGCGATCATCGTGGACATCCATGCCGAGGCGACCAGCGAGAAGGAGGCCATGGGCCATTATCTCGACGGACGCGCGAGCCTGGTCGTCGGCACCCATACCCATGTGCCGACCTCGGACCATCGGGTTTTGTCAGGCGGCACGGCCTATATGTCGGATGCGGGCATGTGCGGCGATTACGATTCCGTGCTCGGCATGCAGAAGGAAGAGGCGATCCGCCGCTTCATCCAGAAGACTCCCGGCACCCGCCTCGAACCGGGCTTAGGCGAGGGCACGCTCTCCGGCATCGCGGTCGAGACCGACGACCGCACGGGTTTGGCCGTCCGCGTGGCGGCGGTGCGCTTGGGTCCAAACCTGGAAGAGACCTGGCCACGGTTTTGGGATTGAGCGTCTTCTCTGCCGTTTGAGACTTGGCTTGGCCCAATCGCATCCCCATCTCTGCGCGACGGAGGATAAAGGTGGACGCCAAGACAGAGCCGACCAGCGCCCGACGACGCCCTTACCGCGAGGACAGCGAATTCCATCAGGCGCATGAGCATCAGAGCGCTTCCGCCGTTCTGCGCGCCGTGATCGACGAGGCCAAGGGCGAGACGATCTCCATCGGCGAGATCATCGAGGCCTTTGGCGAGCGCGCCTTCGGTTTCGTGCTGATCCTGTTTTCCCTGCCGAATTGCGTACCGAACGTGCCCGGCATCGCGGGCATCGTGGGTACGCCCGTGCTCATCTTCGGCATTCAGATGATGCTGGGCCACAAGAGGCCCTGGCTGCCCGGCTTCATTCTGCGCCAGACTGTCTCGGTTTCGAAGTTCAAGCGCCTGATCGATGTGGCCGAGCCGAAGCTTCAGAAGTTGGAGAGCTGGTGCAAGCCGCGAATGACGCAGCTCTTCGGCCCCATCGGCGACCGGGTTGTCGGGCTCTTTGCCTTCCTGGTGGCCGTGTCGGTGCTCATTCCCTTTCCCGGCACCAATTTTCCGCCCTCCATTGCTCTCGTGATCGCTTCCATCGCGGTGATGGAGGAGGATGGCTATCTGCTGATCGTGGGCTATCTCATCGGCATCGCGGGGCTAGCCTACACAGTGACCGTGCTCGGGGCGTCCTATCACCTCATCCTGGCAACCATTCATAACCTGCCGGGCTGGCTCGGGTTTTAAGCAGGGGCTTTGATGGGAGGGGGGCTTGGCCTGAAGCCCTTCGCCGCCTTATAAGCCCTTCATCGTCAACATTCATGCGCCTGACGAGCGCCCGGAAGGGCCGCTCTCGGCCGTTTCCCGGAGGCCCCGATGGCCGGACATTCACAGTTCAAGAACATCATGCACCGCAAGGGCAAGGCGGATGCCGTACGCTCCAAGGTGTTCTCCAAGCTCGCCCGCGAAATCACCGTGGCGGCCAAGATGGGCATGCCCGACCCGAACATGAACCCGCGCCTGCGCGCCGCGATCCTCGCCGCCCGCGCCGAGAACATGCCCAAGGACAACATCCAGCGCGCCATCAACAAGGCGGCGGGCAACGACGGCGAGAACTACGACGAGATCCGCTACGAAGGTTACGGCCCCGGTGGCGCCGCCATCATCGTCGAGGCGATGACCGACAACCGCAACCGCACGGCCTCGGACATCCGCTCCTACTTCACCAAGAGCGGCGGCAACCTCGCTGAGACCGGCGCGGTGTCCTTCATGTTCGACCGCGTGGGCTATGTGGAATTCGGCGCGGACGTGACGGACGCTGACACGATGCTCGAAGCCGCCATCGAGGCCGGCGCCGAGGATGTGGTCTCCACGGAGAACGGCCATGAAATCTATTGCGAGCAGACCTCTCTCAACGAGGTGACGAAGGCACTTGAGGACAAGTTCGGCGAGCCGAAAGCCTCGAAGCTCGTGTGGAAGCCGCAGACCCCCGTCGCCGTCGATGACGAGACCGGCGAGAAGCTCATGAAGCTCATGGAGTCGCTGGAAGAGCACGACGACGTGCAGAACGTCTACGGCAACTTCGAGCTGTCCGACGCCCTCATGCAGAAGATGGCGGGCTGAATGTGAGCGAGCGCGTCCGCATCCTCGGCCTCGACCCCGGCCTGCGCAACACGGGCTGGGGCGTCATCACCGTCGAGGGGACGAAGCTCTCTTTCGTGGCCTGCGGTGTCGTGACATCGGACGGCGATCTCGAATTGGCGCTTCGCCTCAAGCAGCTCCATGACCGCATCACGGATGTCATCCGCACTTGGACGCCCGACGAGGTCTCTGTGGAAGAAACCTTCGTCAACAAGGACGCGCAGGCAACCCTCAAGCTCGGACAGGCCCGCGCCATGTCCCTGCTGGTGCCCGCGCTCCACAACCTGCCAGTCGCCGAATACGGCGCCAACCAGGTGAAGAAGACCGTGGTGGGCGCAGGACACGCCGACAAGGAGCAGGTCCAGGCCATGGTGAAGATCCTTTTGCCCAAGGCCGACTTCAAGAAGGCCGATGCTGCCGACGCGCTCGCCATCGCCATCGCCCATGCGCATCACCGCAAGGCGCGGGCTTTGGCGGCGAGCCTTTAAGCCCATCTGAAAAAGCGTCATCCCGGACGAAGCAAAGCGAAGATCCGGGATTGCTATGAGAACAAAGCGCGACCAAAGACTTCCCTTCTGGGGGAAACAGTGTTTTATCCTGCACACGATCCCGGGTTCTGCTCCGCAGCCCCGGGATGACCACCAGGGGGATGGACTGACGTGATCGGCAAACTCAAAGGCGTGGTGGATTCCTACGGCGAGGATTTCGTGATCCTCGACGTGCACGGGGTAGGTTATGTGGTCCATTGCTCCTCTCGCACGCTGCAGAATCTGCCGCCTACCGGCGAGGCCGCGGTGCTGTCCATCGAGACCCATGTGCGCGAGGACATGATCCGCCTGTTCGGCTTCAAGTCCGACGCGGAGCGCGAATGGTTCCGCCTGCTGCAATCCGTGCAGGGCGTAGGTTCCAAGGTGGCGCTCGGCATCCTCTCGGTGCTCGATCCCGGCAGCGTCGCGACCGCCATCGCCACCGGCGACAAGGCCTCGGTCGGCCGCGCCCCCGGCGTCGGCCCGAAGCTCGCGCAACGCATCGTCTCAGAACTTAAGGACAAGGCACCGGCTTTCGCCGCCGTCGACCCGGCGCTCATCCGCCTGTCGGATGCCATCGACGACAGGAGCGCGCCCGCACCTGTGGCCGACGCCATCTCGGCGCTGGTCAATCTCGGCTACCCGCAGGTCCAGGCCTCCGCAGCGGTCGCCGCCGCCATGAAACAGGCGGGCGAGGAAGCTGAGGCGAAGACGCTGATCCGGTTGGGATTGAGGGAACTGGCGCGGTAAGGACCGCGACCCATCGACGTTCCTGTTTTGATCCTGTTAAGAATGGCGTATTAGTGTCCCTTCGCCTATATGAAGCCTTTGGAAGGTAAGCCTCTTTGACCGATTCCCGCCGCCTGCTCAGCGCCGAAAAGCGCGAGGACGATGTCGATGCGTCGATCCGGCCGTTGTCGCTCGGCGACTTCACGGGCCAGGCCGCCGCGCGCGCCAATCTCCAGGTCTTCATCAATGCCGCCAAGGCGCGGGGCGATGCGCTCGACCACGTGCTCTTCGTCGGCCCGCCCGGCCTCGGCAAGACCACGCTGGCGCAGATCGTGGCGCGCGAGCTCGGCGTGAACTTCCGCTCCACCTCCGGCCCCGTGATCGCCAAGGCGGGCGACCTTGCGGCGCAGCTTACCAACCTCGAAGAGCGCGACGTGCTCTTCATCGACGAGATCCACCGCCTCAATCCTGCCGTGGAGGAAATCCTCTATCCCGCCATGGAGGATTACCAGCTCGACCTCATCATCGGCGAAGGCCCCGCCGCGCGCTCGGTGAAGATCGAGCTGCCGAAATTCACCCTCGTGGGTGCCACCACCCGCGCGGGCCTTCTCACGACGCCGCTGCGCGACCGCTTCGGCATTCCGATCCGTCTCGAATTCTACACCGTGGATGAACTCGAACTCATCGTGCGCCGTGGCGCACGCGTGATGGGCTTGAATATGAGCGAGGAAGGCGCGAACGAAATCGCCCGCCGCGCGCGCGGAACGCCGCGTATCGCGGGCCGCCTGCTGCGCCGCGTGCGCGACTTCGCCATCGTCGAGAATGCGGAGACCGTCACGCGCGAACTCGCAGACCGTTCGCTGCGCCTGCTCGATGTCGACCCCATCGGTCTCGACCTGATGGATCGCAAATACCTTACCATGATCGCCAATTCCTTCGGCGGCGGACCGGTCGGCATCGAGACCATCGCGGCAGCACTCTCCGAGCCGCGCGACGCCATCGAGGATATCATCGAGCCCTATCTCATCCAGAAAGGCTTCGTGCAGCGCACCCCACGCGGCCGCATCCTCACCCCGCACGCCTTCAAGCATCTCGGCATGCCGGAACCGACGCGCGAGACGACGGCACAGTTTGGGCTGTTCAACGGGGATGAGGATGCGTGAGGTAGAACAATCCTGGCCCCATCTCTCAGGTATCATGCACGACGGCGCGCATCATCTGCCCGTGCGCGTTTACTACGAAGACACGGATTTTTCCGCGCGCGTCTATCACGCGAGCTATCTGCGCTTTCTGGAGCGCGGACGCACGGAAATCTTGCGTGCGGTGGAAGTTGCGCAATCGGATCTTCATGCCGAGATGGGCGGCCTTGCCTTCGTCGTGCGCAAGATGACGATTGATTTCCTGGGTGCCGCCGTGATGGACGATGTGCTCACCATCGTCACGCGTTCCAAGGAAATGCGCGGCGCGTCGATGACCCTGGAGCAGGAGGTGCGTCGCGGTGACGAGGTGCTCGTGCGCGCCGACGTCATGGTGGCCGCCGTGCGCGACGGGCGGGCCGTGCGCATTCCCGACAATCTTCGCGCTGCGCTCTCGGGCGGTGAGGAATAAACCTCACGCCGCCTTGTCGAGAACCGGCGCTCCCATCTTGAACCAGGCCTTGCGGATCAGCCCATCCTCGACCTCGTAGATCGCGATTACCTCGACTGTCCCTGAGCCTTCCGGAAAGGTCCGGGTCACGACCTCCTGGTCCACGACCATGGTGCCGACGGCCATCCGGGAGATGAGCTTGCCGTGGAGGTTCGGCTCCTGGAAGCGGGCGATATGACGTTCGCGGATCGACTGAGCGCCTTCTGCCAGCAGAGTGTCGGGGAAGGCGAAAACCTGCGCATCTTCTGCCCAGCACGCCATGAAGGCGTCGATATCGCGGGCGTTATAGGCGTCAAGCTGACGCTCGACGACCTTGGAGGAGTTCTGGTTCATCGGCATCGTCATTCCGGGTCGGGGTGTCCGGACACGCCGGGCAGGGTTGCAGGCTTAGCAGGGCTCAAATCCCCCTCAAGCCGAGTTCGGGCGGGAATTCGGTTGGATTTTAGGGCCCGTTCCGCGCTTCCGGCAACCGTGACCATAGGGCAGGTTCCCCCTTTATTTCCGGGCTTCATGCCACTCTTAAACCAAGCCTTAACCTTACCCTGTGCCTAAAAGACAACGATCTGGACATCATGGGCTGCCTGGGGCGTCGCGCCCTTACTTTCGACAGATTCGCGCGCGAACGAGCAGGGTAACAGAACAAGATTTTCCTAGACCGTGTTGCGGGGGCCTTGAGCTCCTCTCAAGGCTGCTCGAAGAGCGAGGACGAAACTTATGAATCCGGCTGATGTAGCCCAGGCCGCTCCTGTGGTGCACGACATGTCCTTCATCGGCCTGTTCTGGCAGGCCCACTTCCTGGTCAAGCTCGTGATGATGGGCCTGCTCGCGGCCTCCGTGTGGTGCTGGGCGATCATCATCGACAAGACCCTGCTCTACGCGCGCACCAAGCGGGCCATGGATCGTTTCGAGGACGTGTTCTGGTCCGGCCAGTCCCTGGAGGAGCTGTTCCGCTCCCTCCAGAGCCGCCCGGCCACCGGCTTGGCGGCCGTGTTCGTCGCTGCCATGCGCGAGTGGAAGCGCTCCTTCGAGGGCTCGGGCCGCTCGTTCCAGAGCCTGTCCCAGCGCATCGACAAGGTTCTCGACGTCACCATCCAGCGCGAGGTGGAGCGTCTCGATTCCCGCCTGATGATTCTCGCCTCCATAGGCTCGGCCGGTCCTTACATCGGCCTTTTTGGCACGGTGGTCGGCATCATGAACTCGTTCACCTCGATCGCGGCGTCCAAGAACACGAGCCTTGCGGTCGTGGCTCCCGGTATCGCGGAGGCCCTATTCGCCACCGCCATCGGCCTCTTCGCCGCTATCCCGGCCGTGCTTGCCTACAACAAGCTCCAGGCCGAGGTCGGCAAGATGCAATCGCGGCTTGAAGGTTTCGCGGACGAGTTCTCCGCCATCCTGTCGCGTCAGATCGACGAGCGCATCTCGCGCGCGGCTTGAGATAAGGATCTTTAAGCCATGGCCATGGTTGCAGCAGGAAACGGAGGCGGGCGTCGTCGCAGACGCGGGAAGCGCGGCGGCGCGATCAACGAGATCAACATGACGCCGTTCATCGACGTCATGCTGGTGTTGCTCATCATCTTCATGGTGGCGGCACCGATGATGACCGCAGGCGTTCCGCTCGATCTGCCGCAGACGAAGGCAGCACCTCTGAACTCGGATGCCAAGCCCGTCACGCTCTCCATCAAGGCGACGGGACAGGTTTTCCTCGGCGAGACCGAGCTGACCGATGACGCCATCGTCGGCAAGCTCGCCGAAGTGTCGAAGTCGGGCTTCGACGAGCGCGTCTTCGTGCGAGGCGACAAGAAGGTAGATTACGGGCGCGTCGCCCAGATCATGAGCATCGTGACGACCGCAGGCTACAAGCGCGTCGCGCTCGTGACCGAGGTGGCGCAGTAAGACGTTCGATTGGTGGTAAGGGGCAAGAAAACGTGGCGTTGAAGCTGAAATTCAACCCATCCGAACCGGGCTTCTGGGTCTCCGGCGTCACGCATGTGACGTTGCTGGCGGCTGCCCTGATCGGCTTGCCTTTCGCCGCCGAATTCCCCGACGCGCAGGAAGGCATCCCCGTCGAGGTCATCACCGACAATCAGTTCTCGCAGATCACCAAGGGCGAGACGGATGCCAAGAGCGTTCAGCCGACGCCGAAGCCGCGCGCCGACCGCGTCGCCGACAAGGTCGAGCAGAACGCGCCTGGCGAAGACAAGACCAACGCGCCGGCTCCTCCGAAGCGTCCCGACGACATGAAGGTTGCCGAGCAGGAAGCCGCCGCTGCTGCCGCGGCTGCCGCCGCCAAGGCCGCGGCGCAGAAAGCTGCGGAAGCCAAGGCGGAAGAAGAGAAGAAAGCGGCCGAGAAGGCTGAGGCCGAAGCCATCGAGAACGCAAAGATCGAGCAGGCAAAGGCCGAAGCGGAGGCGAAAGCCAAAGCTGAAGCGAAGGCAAAGGCGGACGCCGAGGCCAAGCGCGTCGCGGAAGCGAAGGCCAAGGAGAAGGCCGAGGCCGAAGCAAAGGCGAAAGCCGAAGCAGAAGCCAAGAAGGTTGCTGACGCGAAGGCCAAGGAAGAAGCCGAGGCGAAAGCGCGCAAGGAAGCTCAGGTCGCGAAGAAGCTCGACATGGGCGACCTGAAGCAGTTCCTCGACAACAAGGACAAGAGCCGGTCGACTGGTTCCACTGGCGCGGAAGTGAACAAGCAGGCCTCGCTCGGCACGCAGACCGGCACGGCTCCGAAGCTCAATCCGAGCATGCGGGATGCTCTTGGAGGGCTCTTAAAGGAGCAAATGGAACGTTGCTATCAGCCGCCCATCGGCGCTGCAGGCGGAACGGTCATGCTCCCGGTTTTGGACGTGCGCTTCAATCAGGACGGCAGTCTTGCCACAGAGCCCAAGATTCTTCGCTCTGGTCCTAATCAGATCGACAGGAGCACCGCTGAAGCTGCTTTGCGTGCCGTGCGACGCTGCGCCCCTTACAATATCCCGGCGAAGTTCGCGCCGTACTACAATGAGTGGAAGCTCTGGAATATCGAATTCGATACCAACCAGATCTGAGTCCCTCGCTTCGATGACACCTCATGACCACGCAATGGATATGAACATGCCTCTTCGGTCGTCTTTGCTCAACGCTGTGCTCGCAGCATTCTGTTTCATTGGCGCTTTCGTCGTGGCGGCACCTGAAGCTTCCGCGCAATTATCTCTTCGTATTGGCCCGGGTGGGCAGTTCCAGCCCATGCCGATTGCCGTCGCCGATTTCTCGGGCGAGGGTGATCTCGGCCAGCGCGTGTCCGGCATTATCGCCAACAATCTCCAGCGTTCCGGCTATTTCGCGCCGCTCGACAGGTCGCGTTTCCCGGAGCGTCCGTCCTTCGATGCAGCGCCGCGTTTCGATGCATGGAAGATGGCGGGCGCGCAGGCGCTCGTGACAGGCCGCGTGTCGCGCGATCCCTCGGGACGCCTTCGCGCAGAGTTCCGCCTTTGGGACATCGATTCCGGCCAGCAGCTCACGGGCCAGCAATACGTGACGGACGCCAATTTCTGGCGCCGCGTCGGCCACATCATCTCCGATGCGGTCTATACGAAGATCACCGGTGTCGGCGGCTTCTTCGATACGCGCATCGTGTTCGTCGAAGAGTCGGGCCCCAAGGAGAACCGCCGCAAGCGTCTCGCCATCATGGATCAGGACGGCGCCAATGTGCGCTATCTGACGCAAGGCGAAAACCTCGTCGTCACGCCGCGATACTCGCCGGTGACGCAGGAGATCACCTACATGTCGCAGACGGAAGGCCAGCAGCCGCGCGTGCAGGTGATCAATCTCGAAACCGGCGCCCGGCAGATCGTCGGCAACTTCCCCGACATGACGTCGTCGCCGCGCTTCGCGCCCGACGGACAGCGCATCGTCATGAGCCTGCAGCAGGGCGGTAACGCCAATATCTACCTGATGAATCTCGGCTCGCAGGCCACCACGCGCCTCACCTCGACGGGCGCCATCGACACCTCGCCATCGTTCTCGCCGGACGGTTCGCAGATCGTGTTCGAGAGCGATCGCGGCGGCAAGCAGCAAATCTATGCGATGAATGCCGACGGCTCCAACCAGCGCCGCATCTCGTTCGGCGACGGCTCTTATTCGCAGCCGGCCTGGTCGCCGCGCGGCGATTACATCGCCTTCACCAAGCAGCATTCCGGCGGCTTCGCCATCGGCATCATGAAGCCGGACGGATCGGGCGAACGCATCCTGACGGAAGGCTTCCACAATGAGAGCCCAGTTTGGGCGCCGAACGGCCAGTACATCCTGTTCTTCCGTGACCCGGGCGGTCAGTCCGGCGGCAAGCTCTACATGGTCGACGTCACCGGCCGCGTGGAGCAGCCCGTGCCGACGCCGTCCTTCGCGTCGGACCCGACCTGGTCTCCGCTGCTCAGTGAGACGCGACAGTAAGAGAAACGAAGGGGCGCTCAATCGGCGCCCCTTTTTCATTCACGCATGCAGCGCAGCGTTATCGATGAGCGCGTCCTTCCGGCTGCGCAGCTTGAGTGCGAACGCAATGAGCGCGATGCCGAAGACCATTGCATAGGCGCCGAGCCACCAGGTCAGTACCACGGCGCCGATGAGAGGCGCGATCAGAAGCGCCACACCGAACAACACCGAGATGAGGCCGCTGAAAACCAGCCAGCCGCGTCCGAAAGCCGGGTTCAACTTGAAGGCGGCGGCAACAGTCAAGATGCCGGTGACCAGGGACCAGACGGCAAGCAGCGTGACGAAGAACAGCACCGTCAATCCCGGCATCATGAAGGCGACGACACCGGCAAGGATGTTGAGGATGCCGCCTAGGATCAACAGGCCCCAACGCTCCTGGCGCGAAGCGGCACGGATGCCCGAGATGATGCCGAACACGCCGTCGACCAGCATGTAGGCCGAGAAGAACAAGACGAGGGACAGGATCGTCGCGCCCGGCAAGAAAAAGGCGATCAGCGCGAAGATCACGGCGAACACGCCGCGAAGCGCCATGGCCCACCAGTTGCGCGCAAGAAGCGCACTCATGGATTCGGCGCGATAGAACGGATCATAAGAAGGGTTGGAGGTTCCGGCAGTCATCGTCGTCTCCTTCGATCAGCCCCTTCGCGGAGAAGCATCCTCCCAATGCCGGAGCTTGGCAACCGGTTTCCTTTATTTTCCAGCGGGGGTTTCTGCCCGAATTTTGCTCAAGCGGCGACGGATCGCCATCTTGCGGCGTCTGAGGCGCATGCGTCGCTTGATGCGGAAAGCGCGGATGAGAAGGGCCAGCGCAAACCAGACGAGCCCGATCACGACCGGCGTAACGACGATGGCGGGAACCACGATGGTGAGCACCGCAAGCGCTAGCAGCGCGAAGCCGATGATGGCGATGCTGCTGGTCTCGGTCGCTGTCAGCGAGCGCGATCCCATGGCCTTGCCGATGCTGTTCGACAAGGCGAGCGCGCCGGCGGCAAGCCTGCGCACGCCACCGCGCTTCAGGCGCTGGCCGCGCTTGGAGCGCATCTTCTTCGCGCGCCTGCGGCGGGCCTGCCAGCCGGGCACGATCTCGGTGGCGTTGGCGAGATCCTCCAGGTACATCGCCTCCATGGCCTCGGCGAAAGCCGTATCCTCGACAATGACGTCGAGCTCCCAGTTGGTGGCCCAGCTCGCGAAGTTGAGATTGGTGGAGCCCACGCGCGCCCAGCGCCCGTCCACCACGGCGGTCTTAGCGTGCAGCATCGAGCCGTTCCACTCATACACGCGAATGCCCGCTTCAATGAGGGAGCGGTAGCCCGCGCGCACGATGGGCTGCAAGGCTGGAACGTCGCTCGTGCCCGGCACGAGCAGGCGCACGTCCACGCCATCGCGCGCAGCTTCGCCCAATGCCTGCACATAGGATGTGGTGGCGACGAAATAGGCGTCCGTGAGCCACAGGTTTCGCTGCGCGGTCGCGGCGATGAACTGGTCGACCCGGTAGGTGCGGAACATGCCGGGCTCGCCGCTGATGAGACGCGCGGCGGTGCTGCCCGCATGCGGAATCGCCTCGGCCTGGGCAAGCTCCGATTTCGGGATCGGCCGCATCCCTGCGATCACCCAGCTATCCGCGAAAGCTGCATCGAGGTCGCCCACCATCGGGCCTTCCACCGCGATGCCTGTGTCGCGCCAGGGTTCTCTTTCCTTATCGCCTTCCTTGCCGCCCTCCCAGCTGTCGGAGATGCAAAGGCCTGAGACGAAGCCGATACGACCGTCCACAGTGATCAGCTTGCGGTGGTTGCGGCGGATCCAGAACGGGTCGATCAGACGCGGCGGGTTGAACACCCGCGTTTCCACCCCCGCATCGCGCAGGCGGCGCCAGAAGGCGGGCAGGGCGCGAAAGGACGAGCCCAGCCAATCGTAGAGCACGCGCACCTTCACGCCTGCGCGCGCACGCTCCATGAGCGCCTCCGCGAACATTCGGCCGGTATCGTCATTGGCGATGATGAAGTTCTCGAAATGGATCACGTCCTGGGCGGACCGGATTGCCTCGAGCCAGGCCGGGTAGTTTTCCTTGGCGTCCTTGAGAAGCCGGATGGCGTTGCCCTGGCGCAGGTCGCTGTCGGCGATGCGCGAGAAGGCCCGTTCCATCCGGAGCTCGTCCAAGGCCGCGCGATAGGGTTGAGCCGACAGGCCGGGCTGGTTCTTGATGAGATTCATGACCTCTCAACGCTCAAGACGGGGATTCGACGCATGATTGGGGCGAACAAGAGGCGAAACCCTTCTTCACAACCTGTTAACCTTAAGCGCAACTTCCACAACTTGGCCATAATTGACCTTAATTCCGGCAGTCCCTCAGAAGGTTGACGGAACCCTCCTTTAACCATCCGCCCGATATAACGCACACAACGTTCGGCAAACGTATGTGTAAGGAGTAATGCCAATGATGTCGCTGCGCGCCGTCAAATTCGCTGCTGCCATGGTTCTCGCCCTCGGAGCCGCAGCCTGTTCTTCCAATAAAGACGGCATGGCCGACGGTTTCGGCGCCGGCGGCGCCGCTACCCCCGGCAGCGCCCAGGACTTCGTCGTGAATGTCGGCGACCGCGTGTTCTTCGAGACCGATTCGACCGATCTCACCCCCACGGCGGTGGCCACCCTCGACAAGCAGGCCCAATGGCTGCAGCGCTATCCGAACTACACCTTCATCCTCGAAGGCCATGCGGACGAGCGCGGCACCCGCGAGTACAACTTCTCGCTTTCGGCCCGCCGCGCCCAGACCGCGCGTGACTACCTGATCTCGCGCGGCATTCCGGCCAACCGCTTCCGCGTGGTCTCCTACGGCAAGGAGCGCCCGGTGGCCGTCTGCAACGACATCTCGTGCTGGTCGCAGAACCGCCGCGCGGTCACCGTCCTCGGTGGCGGAGCCGGCGCGTAAATCTGCAAACCACTGAAATGTGAAACTCAGAAGCGCCGCCACATTATCGCCGTGGCGGCGCTTTTGTGTTATCGGCACGGTCGCTCAACGACCTTTAACGGTATCCAGCATGTTTCGACGTTTCTTAAGCTTTTTCGCCCTAAGCCTTGCTCTGGCACTCCCTGCCGCCGCGCAGGATGCGGCCGACGCCATCGTGCGTCTCAACCGCCTCGAGAACCAGATGCGGCAGATGTCCGGCCAGCTCGAGCAGCTCCAGTTCGAGAACCGCCAGCTGAAGGACCAGCTCCGCAAGTTCCAGGAGGACGTGGAGTTCCGCTTCCAGGAAAGCTCGGGCCGTGGCGGCTCGAAGCCCTCGGCCACGCCTGCTCCGCGCCCGGCGCAGCCGCAGGCCCAGCCTCAGACGGCACCGCAGCGCCGCAGCGACGTGTACGATCCCTCTCAGGATCCGTCAGCCCCGGGCGCCCCGCGCCCGCTGGGCTCCACGCCCGCTTCGCCGCCTCTGGCGCAAGCGGAGCAGGGGGGCGAGCAGTTCGGTGGCATTGGCGAGCTGATTGAGGAAGACGGGGAGCCTGCTCCTGGCGCTGTCGGCAACGGCATGGCCATGCCGCAGGGCGCGATTCAACCTCGCCCCGGCCCAAGCGTGGCTGCGACGAGCGTCGGCAATCCCAAGGCCGATTTCGATACGGCCTATGCCTCCTTCACGCAGAAGGATTACGATGGGGCCGAGATGGGCTTCCGCCGTTTCCTGCAATCCAATCCGCGCGACCGACTGGTGGCCGAGGCCACGTTCTGGCTCGGCGAAACCTATCTTCAGCGCGGTCGCCATCGGGAGGCCGCCGAGCAGTTCCTGAACGTTTCCGCCGAGCATCCCGATGCCGCCAAGGCTCCCGATGCGATGCTGCGTCTTGGCATCTCCCTCAACAACATGGGCGCCCGCGACCGGGCCTGCGCCGTCTTCGGCGAGCTGGACCGCAAGTATCCGCAAGCCTCCGCCAATGTGCGCCAGGCATCCGAGCGCGAGCAGAAGCGCAACAAATGCACCTGACGAGGCTGACAGCCGAGCACGCGAACAGTGTCCGCTCCTTCGCCTGACGATCCGATCCGGAGCGATGATCCGGAGCCTCACTTTTCCAGTTTGAGCCATGCCACGGGCATTCTGGCCGCCGTCTCCGGCGGGCCGGATTCCATGGCCATGATGCATCTTCTCGCCCGCTGGGCGCCTGCGCATCGCCCTCCCATTCTCGTCGCTACCGTCGATCATGGCCTTCGCCCCGAAGCGGCTGAAGAGGCTGCTTTCGTCGCCCAGGAGGCGAGCGCTTTAGGTCTTCCCCACCGCACCCTCGTCTGGACGGGCGACAAGCCGCAAACGGGCCTGCAGGAGGCCGCGAGGGAGGCGCGCTATCGCCTTCTCGGGCAACTGGCACGCGAGATTGGAGCCTCCCATCTCGTCACCGCCCATACGCAGGACGATCAGGCCGAGACGATCCTGATGCGCCTTGCCAAGGGATCGGGCCTCAAGGGTCTGGCCGGCATGCGCCGGGAGCGGCACCGGGAGGGCCTTGTCCATGTCAGGCCGCTCCTCGATTGGCCGAAGGCGGCGCTTCTCGATCTGTGCTGGCGCAATGGATGGGGCTTCGTCACCGACCCGTCCAATGCGGACGAGCGCTTCGCCCGGGTGCGATGGCGCGGACTGATGCCTCTTCTTGAGAAGGAGGGGCTCACCGCCGAGCGCCTGGCGCGCCTCGCCGAGCGGGCCGCCCAGGTCGAGGAGGCGCTGGAGATCAAGGCCCGCCGGGCTCTGGAAGCTTCACATCCCGAGGCTGGGGAGGGGACATTCGCCTTCCAGGCCGCCTGCCTCGTGGAAGAGCCCTTCGAGATCGCCTTACGCATTCTGCAGCAGGCCCTGGACCGTACTGGCTTCGAGAGCACCCGCCTGGAGCGGCTCGAAGCCTGCCTGGAGCGCCTGAGGGAGGCCATCGGGGCAGGTGAGCCCTTGCGGCTGACGATCGCGGCAGCTCTTCTCCATCTCGACCGGGCAGGCCGTCTGGAGCTCGGTCCGGAACCGCCGCGCTCACGGGGCCGTTAGCCAATTCTCTTAGCCAAGACCTTGGGATGATGCCCCATACGCGCCGCATTCCCTTGGCAAGGGAGAATGGTGTGCCTACATTGAGTTTAGCCGTGCGGGGAGATTTCTTGCCTTTCCCGTGCTTCATCTCCCTCTGGGGCAGAACCTGATCCGATGAATTCAAATTTCCGCAACTTCGCCTTGTGGGTTGTCATTTTCCTGCTGGTGCTGGCGCTCGTCACTCTCTTCCAGAGCCCGGGTCAACGGGGCGGCGGCAGCGACATCGCCTACAGCCAGCTTTTGAGCGACGCCGATGCCGGCCGCATCACGAGCGTGATTATCTCTGGGCCGGAGATCAGCGGCACCTATACCGACGGCCGAAACTTCTCGTCCTATGCGCCCAACGACCCCAACCTGGTCGCGAAGCTGCAGCAGAAGGGCGTGCAGATCACGGCCCGTCCGCAATCGGATTCGACCCCCTGGTTCATCGCCGTCCTCATGAACATCCTGCCCATCGCGCTCTTCATCGGCGCCTGGGTGTTCCTGTCGCGGCAGATGCAGAATGGCGCAGGCCGCGCCATGGGGTTCGGCAAGTCGAAGGCGAAGCTCCTCACCGAGGCCCATGGCCGCGTCACGTTTGACGATGTTGCGGGGATTGACGAGGCGAAGGAGGATTTGCAGGAGGTGGTGGAGTTTCTGCGCGATCCGCAGAAGTTCCAGCGTCTCGGCGGGCGCATCCCGCGCGGCGTGCTGCTCGTCGGCCCGCCCGGCACCGGCAAGACACTCACCGCCCGCGCGGTCGCGGGCGAGGCCAACGTGCCCTTCTTCACCATCTCCGGCTCCG
>NZ_JAKRNJ010000006.1 GCF_022346925.1 Microvirga sp. ACRRW | reverse complement strand
TGAAGCGGTGTACTCACCAAAGCATAGAACGGGTCGTTGTCTTATCATTCCGGTTCAAAGAACCGGCGCAAGGACACCGCCGCCTACGCTTCTCCTTCTTTCTTCACTTGTCAAAGAGCAAATCTCGTCCCGAAGAGACAAGAAAGAGAACCCGCGCCACCGCCGCTTGCGCGCCGGGCCGTCAGGGCCTCCAGTCCGACAACCCGTCAAAGGCCGCCGTCGATGGAGTTGTATCTAATCGAGCCGGACTTTCAGGTCAACACTCATTTCAGAGTTTTTCTGATTTTTTTGAGTGCTTATCTGCGCCGCAAAGCGATAGATAAAGCATTCCCGTTCCCAGAAGATGTTTTTCTTCTGGGTTATACTTATCGAAAGGGCGGTCCCTTCGATGAATACTGGGATTTCAGCCAGAGGAGCCTTCTGATGCCGCAGATTTCTCCGTGGTCTTGGGCTCATGTCTTTTGCCAGGGATTAAAAACTTATCCCTGGTCTCGGAGCGAGCTCGCCTGCTCCTGCATTGCTGCCTGAACAATTCGCTGCGCTGTCCGGATAAAAAGCGCGAGGCCGCGAGGGCACCGCGCTGGGTTGCGCCGATATAAGCGATTCGCGTTTTTATGCAAGTGGGGAATGTCGGGTTTGGCGCAGCTTCTTCGTGCGGGCATCCGGCTTTCCCGCTCAATCTATATGGGGATGCCTTTGAGGCCTTTGAAGGGAAGGGGCCAATGTCGCTCCGCCTCCTAATCCTCTTTTTACCTTTCAGGGGTGTAACTGCAGGGGAACGATCCCTCTCGGGCTGACTAGCTCAGCTCCAACCTCATAATGACAATGCATTTCAAACGCCGGCCCTCCTCTTTAGCCGATCAAGGCTACGATTCCTCTCTTCCAGAAAGCGACCAGACCACCGGCTCCAGGGGAGCGACGGGCAGCGCTGCGCTACAAGGCGTTCAGAACCAGCTTGCGCGGCCCACCCCGCCGACAGGATCCGAGGTGCGGTATACGCGTACGCCCGACCGTGTCCTGCGGGAGCGGCTGAAGCAGGCTGCGCCTCCGGTTGCCGAGGAGCCACGGCCGGTTCCGGCGCCAGTTCAGCAGGCGCCCGAGTTTCCGCCAAAGACCTCGAACCCGTTGATCGCTCCACAGGCCAGGGCCAGCGCCGCTGCGGCTGGCCAGCCTCAAGCTGCGCCGGGAGTCCATTATACGCGGACGCCGACCCGGATCACGCCGCAGGCCTCGGCGCGTCTGAGGAATGCTGCCGCTCCGGAGAGGAGCGCTGGCACCGAACAGGTGAGGGGGGCTGTGAAACCTGCCGCAGCAAGAGCGATGCCTGCGCAGCAGCCGGCTCCAACGCCGAGCTCCTCTGCTTCCATGAGCTTCGAGTTGCCCGTCGTTCAGCAATCCTATTCATTCCTCTGGCAGCCGGGGACTTATCTGCTCGATCCGGCTTTGCCAGCCAAGGCTCCTGAGCCGGTCGAGGCGAAGCGTGAACGCAGCGCCCCATCCGCGAGAAAGCCAGCTTCCGCCAATCGGGTGATTGCGGGTGTTCCTGCTGCTCGCGTGATGCCTGCGGCGGGTGAGGCTCCGCCGTGGGAAGATGAGGAAGATTTCTCGGCAGAGGTTGAGATCATTGAGGGTGATGACGTGGAGGAGCCGGCTCGTCCTGCTCTTGCCGCGAGGCCTGTCGCGCGTGCATCAAACCTGCGCACGCCTCCGGCTCCCGCCAATGACAGCTTCGGAAAGGCACATGCTTCCGTTCCTGCTGTCGCGTCTTTCGATTTCGAGCTTCCTTCGATCGAGTTGCTTGCGGAGCCTCACGATCAGAACAGCTTCGAGGTGCCGCCGGAGGTTCTGCAGGAACATGCTGCAGCGCTCGAGAATATTCTGTGGGACTTCAACGTGAAGGGCGAGATCATCAACGTCCATCCCGGCCCGGTGGTCACGCTGTATGAGCTTGAGCCTGCGCCTGGGACGAAGTCGTCGCGGGTGATCTCCTTGGCCGACGACATTGCGCGCTCGATGAGCGCGGTCTCGGCCCGCGTCGCCGTGGTCCAGGGCCGCAATGCGATTGGCATCGAGCTGCCCAACCACAAGCGCGAGACCGTGTATCTGCGCGAGCTGCTGGCCAGCCAGGACTTCGAGACCTCGAAGCAGAAGCTCGCGCTCTGCCTCGGCAAGACCATCGGCGGCGAGCCGGTGATCGCCGATCTCGCCCGCATGCCGCACCTGCTGGTCGCCGGCACCACCGGCTCGGGCAAGTCGGTGGCGATCAACACCATGATCCTGTCGCTGGTCTATCGCATGTCCCCGGCTGAGTGCCGCCTGATCATGGTCGATCCGAAGATGCTCGAGCTGTCGGTCTATGACGGCATCCCGCACCTGCTCACCCCGGTGGTCACCGACCCCAAGAAGGCGGTGGTGGCCTTGAAGTGGGCGGTGCGCGAGATGGAAGACCGCTACCGCAAGATGTCGAAGCTCGGCGTGCGCAACATCGACGGCTTCAACGCCCGCGTGGTTGAGGCCAAGGCGAGGGGCGAGACCATCACCCGCACGGTCCAGACCGGCTTCGACCGCGAGACCGGCGAGGCGGTCTACGAGGACGAGGTGATGGACCTCGAGCCGTTGCCGTACATCGTGGTGATCGTCGACGAGATGGCCGACCTGATGATGGTGGCGGGCAAGGAGATCGAAGGCGCGATCCAGCGCCTGGCGCAGATGGCGCGAGCCGCCGGCATCCACGTGATCCTGGCGACGCAACGGCCGTCGGTGGACGTGATCACCGGCACGATCAAGGCGAACTTCCCGACCCGGATCTCGTTCCAGGTGACCTCGAAGATCGACAGCCGCACCATTCTCGGCGAGATGGGGGCGGAGCAGCTCTTGGGCCAGGGCGACATGCTGTACATGGCCGGCGGCGGGCGGATCACGCGCGTGCACGGGCCGTTCTGCTCGGACGAGGAAGTCGAGCATGTGGTGGCGCATCTGAAGCGTCAGGGCCGTCCGCAATATCTCGAGGCCGTGACGGCGGACGAGGACGAGGGCGGCGCTTCTGGCGATACGCCGGTGTTCGACCAGGGCGAGTTCGGGGCGCCGGGCGGGGATCTGTACGATCAGGCGGTGGCGGTGGTCTTGAGGGACAAGAAGGCCTCGACGAGCTACATCCAGCGGCGGCTGCAGATCGGCTACAACCGGGCCGCCTCGCTGATGGAGCGCATGGAGCAGGAGGGCATCGTCGGGCCCGCAAACCACGCCGGTAAACGCGAAATCCTCATGGACCACCTGTCGATGGAAGATTGAGTTTCAATCATTCGCTCATAACAAAAGGCGGCTCATGCGAGCCGCCTTTTTCATTTCAGAGAATTGTCGAGCCTTACTCGATGACCTGCACGACTGTGCGGGTCTGAGGATCGACGAGAACGGTGCGGTCGTTCACGACGGTGTAGCTGTAGGGATTGGCGAGGCCGACCCGCTGCGGAACGGGATAGAGACGCACGCGCGGCGGCAGCGGCTGACCGACGATCACTTCCTCCGTCATACGCATAGACGGACGGCGCTGGGTGACCACATAGCTCTGGACGCGGGTGGATTCATCGGCAGTCAGAGCAGTGCCGACAGCAGCACCTGCGACACCGCCCACGGCAGCTCCGATAGGGCCGCCGACTATGGCTCCCGTCACGGCACCACCGGCAGCACCCGAGGCGGTTCCGGTCTGACAGGCAGCGAGGGCGAGAGGCAGGGTGAGAACAGCCAGGGTTGCGGCTGAGCGTAGGACACGATTGCGCATGACGGACTCCTTTCCGATTGGCAGAATGCGAACGCGAAAAAGCTTGGCCGGTTCCATGAGGAGGAAAACATGAGCAAAAGTTCCAAGGTCGCCATCGTGACGGGAGCGGGAACCGGAGTGGGAAAAGCGATCTCCACCGCTCTTCAGAAAGAAGGCTACAGCGTCGTCATGGCAGGACGGCGGCAGGAGGTGCTCGAAAGGGCGGCGCAGGAGGTCGGCGGGACGCCGCTTGTGGTGATGACCGACGTGACTGATCCCGCTTCCGTGAAGGAATTGTTCTCGAAAGTGGTAGAGACGTTCGGGCGCCTCGATCTTCTGGTGAATAATGCGGGTATAGGCGCGCCGCCGGTCCCGCTTGAGGATCTGACGTTGGAACAATGGCAGAGCGTGGTCGATACGAACCTGACCGGCGCTTTCCTCTGCACTCAGGAGGCCTTCAGGATCATGAAGGCGCAGGACCCCAGAGGCGGGCGCATCATCAACAACGGCTCCGTCTCGGCCTACGCGCCGCGACCCTTCTCAGCGCCTTATACGGCGACGAAGCATGCGGTCCTCGGATTGACGAAGTCCACGTCCCTCGATGGCCGAGCCTATGACATCGCCTGCGGGCAGATCGACATCGGCAATGCGGCGACCGACATGGCGGCCAAGATCGCGACCGGAATCCTTCAGCCGAACGGTACGGTGATGGCGGAACCCACCATCGATCCCGTTCATGTAGCGGAGGCCGTCGTCTACATGGCAGGCCTGCCCTTGAGCGCGAACGTTCTCACCATGACGGTAATGGCAACGAAGATGCCTTTCGTCGGGCGAGGATAAAGCACGAGAAGTTTATCCGTCAGGCTGGGAAGCTCAGGCTTGCTGCTCCATATGCCTCCTTAAAGGCCGCTCCCGAAACAGCGGTACTGTCCAGCTTTCATTCAGCGGCTTCCGGAGGCTGGATAGGCGGGGTGCATGCCGGCCTGTGTCATCGCGAGGTCGGTTTCTTCAACAGGGGCATGATCGTTCCATGATAGGGGCGGAATGAGCGCAATCCTCGTCAAGATCTTCGCGACGGCTCTCACCTTGAGTCAGGTTCTGGTGGAGCCTGATTCTGTGAAGACGTCGTTCGATCCGGCTCGTGACCGCGAGGAGGTGGCTGAGATCCTGAAAAACGGCTGCACGCATATGCGGCGTGCCTTCGACATCGAGGACATCAATCTCGACGACCTGATCGCGACCGCCATGGACGATCCGCAAGGAGTTACTGGTGACCTCAAGATCCTTCAGGGCCTGAGCTTCACCGATCTCCACGCGAGCTATCGCCTGTTCTGCAAGAACGAGAACGTAGAGCCTTCGCCTGTCGATCTCGGCGAAGTGATTACCTATTACAACAATGCGCTGGCCGATCTTCCCGATGCGGGAAAGATGAAGGATCTCAGACTGCCGGGCGTCAGCGTTGTCCTGGACAGCGACGGCAAGCGTTTTGCGGAAATGTATGAGCCGGATCACCGGCGCATCTGGGTTCCGCTATCGGAAATCCCGAAATCCGTGCAGCAGGCTTTCGTCTCGGCGGAGGATAAACGCTTTTACCAGCACAAGGGCGTGGACGAGCGCGGCGTGATCCGCGCCTTCGTGAACAACCTCGCCAATCCGGGGCGTCCGGCGGGCGGTTCCACCATCACGCAGCAGGTCGCCAAGAACCTGCTGGTGGGCGATGACGTCACCTACGAGCGTAAGATGCGTGAGATGATCGTCGCCTCCCGCATCGAGCGGACGATCAGCAAAGCGGAGATCCTGGAGATCTATCTCAACTCGATCTATCTCGGACGCACATCCTGGGGCATCGAGATGGCGGCCCAGAGCTATTTCGGGAAGAGCGCAAAGGCTCTGTCCGTCTCTGAGGGAGCGCTTCTCGCAGGGCTTGCGAAGGGGCCGAATTACTACAATCCCGATACGCAACCAGACCGCGCCCGGGAGCGCATGGCTTATGTGCTGAGCCGCATGCGGGAGGATGGCTTTCTCACGGCGGAACAGGTGCAGCAGGCTATTTCTACCTTGCCGCCACGGATTGCCTATCAACGTCCGCGCCGGGATGGCGGCTTGTACTTCCTCGATCACCTGAACCGCGATGTACGGACTCTGGCAGGTATCGAAGGGCTCACATCGGGGTCCTACACAATACGTTCCACGATCAATGCTGCTTTGCAGCAGGAAGCGGATGCTGCTTTGCAGGAGGGGCTCGCACGCTACGAGATGAGCATCGGGCGGCAGAAGTTTCAGGCAGCGGAGGCCAATCTCGCGGAAGCAATCAAAGCGCTCGACGGCAAGAAGGAGAATGCCTCGGCACCGTCATGGCGCAGGGCTTTGGAGAATGTTCGGCTGCCGCTGTACGACGTGCGCTGGCCTGCCGCCATCGTGATCGAGAAGGGCAGGGACAAGAAAACCGGCGCAAATGTTCTGCGCGTCGGCCTTGCCGATGGGCGTGTTCTGCCGCTCCAAGCCTGGGAAGCGGCTCGGCGCGAGCTGAAGCTCCATGATGTCGTGCGCGTGCGCATCATCGAGCAGAAGGGCAAGGGAGCGGTTCGCGCGGATCTGCGCGTTCCTCCGACAGTGCAGGGCGGGGCTGTCGTTCTGGAGAACAAGACCGGTCGCATCCTCGCGATGGTGGGCGGCTTCTCCTATCCGCTGAGCCAGCTCAATCGGGTGACGCAGGCCCATCGTCAGCCGGGCTCCGCGTTCAAGCCGCTCACCTATCTGGCCGCTCTGTCCAAGGGGTTGCAGCCCAATACCCTGATCTGGGACGCGCCCGTGACGCTTCCGCCTGTGAACGGGGGCGCAAATGTGCGAGCGCAGGATTACTGGAGTCCGAAGAACTACGATGGCGGCGCGGGAGGGATCGTCACCCTAAGGCGTGCGCTGGAGAACTCGAAGAACCTCGTCACGGCTCGCCTGCTCGACGGCGGCATCGAAATCAATCCCGTGAGAAGCCTCCAGGATGTGTGCGACCTCGCCCTCGAGGCGCAGCTCTATCTGGAATGCACGCCGCATTATCCCTTCGTGCTCGGCGCGCAGCCGGTGCGGATGCTTGACCTCGCTGCCTTCTATGCGGCCGTCGCCAATGAAGGCGCGATGCCGGTACCTCATGCGTTCGAGAGCATCGAGGAGCGAGGGCAGATGCTCTACAGCCGCAAGGCAAAATCTCCGGTGCGGCTCGGCTCCGCGGATGCGGCGGCCTTCTATCAGCTCAAGTCGATGCTGCAGGGTGTGCTGGCACGGGGCACCGCTCGTAACTTGAAGGCTCTCGCGCCCTATGCCGGCGGCAAGACCGGCACGTCGGACGATGAGAACGATGCCTGGTTCGTCGGCTTCACCAACGATGTGACGGTGGCGGTCTGGGTGGGACATGACAACGCGGATGGGAAGCGCCGGACGCTCGGACGCGGGCAGACCGGTGCAAAGGTGGCTGCGCCCATCTTCAAGGAGATCGTAGAGGCAGCCTGGGAGCACCACATGCCGAAATCGCCCTTGAGCCCGCCTTCGCCCCAGGCGGCCAAGCAGCTCATCGCATTGCCGATCGATCTCAATACCGGTGACCGGCTGACGGACGGCCAGCGCGGCGCTTTCATGGAGCATTTCCGGTTGAACTGGTTCGGTCGCCTGAGCGAGACGCAATACCGGCTCGTGCCTCAGGAAGAGGTATATGCCTTCCGCAATCCCGATCCGTGGAGCGATGGCGACGAGAGTGGGGCCGGCGCCTATGAAGAGACGCCTTACGCTCAGGGGCAGAGCTGGTTGGATTCCCTTCGTCAGAGCATTCCCACCCAACGGCGTTCGGCCTCCGGCTTCCGCTGGTGGTGGGAGGATGAGGAGCCGCGTCCAAGACCGCGCCGTGTCGATCCGGATTATCCCTGGGGCTATCAACGGGTTTATTGATGAAAGCATCCTCATTGCGCTGGAGCCTGATCGCTCTCGCCGCTTTTTCCCTATCCATTGCTCAGTCGAGAGCTGAAGCCTTTCGCATCGAGGATGTGCCGTCGGTGACAGCCGTGCCACCTGCGCGGATGAAAGCGGGTACGATCTTTTTCAGCGACCGTGCGGGCGACAAGAGCGAGAATGGCGAGACGGGCCTTATGCGTTTCGAGGATTGGGCGCGAGTGCTGCCGCAAGAAAAACGGTTCTTAAGTCTCTTTCCGAACTACAAGGAGCCGATGATCAAGGTCTCGGTCCATGGCATCGAGAAGCCCTATACGGAAAAGCTCCACATGTATGTGGCTAAAGCGCGATTCCTGATCGCGAAGCCTGCGGATGCCATCGACCTCGGCCGCTTCGTCAGCCTCGACGTGCTGGAAACCCTTGATGCTTCCATCAAGCACAAGCGCATCACAGCCGATCAGGCGCGTCCGAACGTCGATCCACAAAGCGCTCACAACCGAAATCCCGACCGGCGCTGGTGCGAGGCTCCGCAAACGCTGTGCATCGAATCCCGCTACCCTCTCGAAGGGCGGTTGCCGGTGGGCATTCGCCTTGCCAACAAGCTGGAGGAGGGGGCTAAGAAGATCTCGGAGTTCATGGAGTTTCAGACCGAGATCCGTGTGCTGCCGAAGCAGGAGATCGATCAGCAGGGGCTCGCAAGCCTCACCAATCTCGACACACCTGTCGCGGGCGTGCTGGAGCAGAATCTCTTCGAAGTGAATCAGGTGATGCAGTTCGGAAAGCTACTTACCGTCCTGCAGCCGGACCCGGCGGATCGGACGAAGACGGTCGCAAGCGTCTTCATGGCGCTCGGCGTCGAGACCGACGTGCTGCAACAGAAGAAGGAATTCGCGAATGTTCCCGTGCTGCGCAATCTCATTCCCGTGCAGGTGCTCATGGGCAGGAGCTCGTTCAATACCGGAAATTCCATCAGCGCCGGCTTGCCGGATTATGTCAGGCACCGCATCCGGGCCATCGCCGAGATGCTGGAAAAGTCAAGATAAACCCACGAAAAAGCCCCGTTCTAAAGGCGGGCTGAACGGGGCTATAAGTTGGCGGAGGCGATAAGGGGTTGCGGGTGTGATGCCTCCGTGCCAAGTCAAGAATTCTGGCCAAAACAAGGTTCCTTACCCTTAAGCTTTCTCATTAGCTTGGCAGGTTCACTTTTTCTCGACTATGTGCTGTGAACCGAGCGGGTCATACTTTATGGGTGCCCCGCGTTATTCAAGATTTCAACTTGAGCGAGACATCCCATGGCAAAGGCCATCCATTCCATGATCCGTGTTCTGAACGAGCAGCGCTCGGTGGATTTCTACGGCAAGGCTTTCGGGCTTCAGATCGCGGAACGGCTCGACTTCGATGGCTTTACGCTCGTCTATTTGAGCAATCCGGAGAGCGAGTTCGAGGTTGAGCTGACCATCAACCACGACCGGACCGAACCTTATGTACTGGGCGATGGCTACGGACATTTGGCCGTATCGGTAGGCGATCTGGAAGAGGAGCATGCCCGCATGACGGAGCTTGGTCTCAATCCGTTGCCGGTCAAGGAATTCATGCATCAGGGCAAATTGCTCGCGAAGTTCTTCTTCATCCAAGACCCTGACGGATACAAAATCGAAGTGCTTCAGCGTAGCGGACGATATAAGTAAGTTTTCCGTCTCAAGGAACCTTGTCTGTGCTGCTCCGCCCCATCATCCGTTTTCCCGATCCGCGCCTGCGCCGGAAGGCGGAGCCTGTTGTTGCTTTCGACGATGAGCTGCGAACGCTGGCGCACGACTTGGCGGAGACCATGCGAGCAGCGCCTGGCATCGGCATCACGGCTCCCCATATCGGGATCCTCAAGCGCCTCGTGGTCCTCCAGCTCGAAAGCGATGCCGCACCTCATATGTATGTGAATCCGGAAATCGTCTGGACCTCGCCTGAAATGCTGCGGCATGTGGAGGGGAGCGTGTCGATGCCAGGCGTGAGAGACGAGATCGAGCGGCATGCCCGGGTGAGGGTGCGCTATCATGATCTCGACGGTGCCGAACATGAGGAGGAGGCGGATGGCCTGCGATCCGTCTGTCACCAGCATGAGATCGATCAGCTCGACGGGATCTTCTGGATTGACCGTCTGTCCAAGCTGAAGCGGGATCGCCTGATCAAGAAATTCGAGAAGCTCCAGCGCCTCGAGGCGTGATCGTGGAGCCGATCACAAGTGGAGTTATGCCTTCGTGATTGAAGTCTATCGCATCGAGACCATCGCCTCGGACGAGGCCGGAGGCGGCGTGATCCGCCGGATCATGGTCCGCACCGATTCCCTGGACAAGGCGAAGGAGCGCGCCCGCAAGGTGTTCTCGCTTGCCCGCCGTCCGCAATCCCGCGATCCCGAGATCGAGGCTGTGCGCGTTCTGAACGGGGCGGGCTACGAGGTGTTCTCCATCAGCACCCGGGACTGATCCGCGTTTTCATGTTCGGAAAACCTGTCCGGGCTGTGGATGGTCAAAACAAAATTTGACAGCCCGTTCAATCACCGGTACGAGCGCGCCTCCACCGCAGAAATTCGAGGCTACGGCCTGACGCGATGGAGACGAAATGCGCGGGCGTAGCTCAGTCGGTTAGAGTGCCGGCCTGTCACGCCGGAGGTCGCGGGTTCGAGCCCCGTCGCCCGCGCCACTTCTTCCCAAGATATTTTAATGACAGCATCATCCTCGTCTTGGGGCGAGCTTGCTTGCGCCTTGGAGAAGTTCCATCGCGCGCAAAATCCGCCTTCGCCGCTTGCAGCGGCTTCATGAGCGTGGGACGGGGATAAGAGAGGATGATTGCCGAGACAGACCGGGCCGGATCGTGTATGGATCGGGATATGACTGAAGATACCTCCGCTCTCCGCCTCCAACTGGCCGATCAATGGCAAAAGCTCGCCATCGAGCTGATCAAGAAGGGCCTCCCGGCAGACATCATCTTCGAGTCCCTGCTCACCGTAGGGCTCGCCGGACAGGTCGAGGTGCTCGGGAAGGATGTGGCCGCAGCCCGCCTTGCTGCCATCGCCGAACAGCTCTCAGAGCAGGTCCGGCAGCAGAAGGAGGCGCTTCAAGAGGCCTCCAACGCAACCAAGAACTGAAACGCGAAATACCGAAGCCTGCTGCGAAAAAGTTTCCTGCTTCTCCTCAAGTCCTGCAACACCTCGCCGCACTGCTGCGTTAGGCTGATAAGCCTTGTCCAATCTTGGGGTGATGTCCCTCATGCAGCCGGCACTCGACAGCAACACCTTAGACCGCTTGATCGCCCTCGGGCGTGAGAGGGGTCTCCTCACGACGGCGGATCTGCGGGCGAGCCTTCCCGTCGAGACCATGAGCGCGGAGGAGATCGCGCTGATCGTGGTTCACCTGGAAGAGACGGGTGTGCCGGTAGAACTTGAGGAGAGTTTACTCGCTCACAGCACCGGAGCCTTGCCCCGGCGCAGCGCTGAGATCATTCCTTTTCCCGGACCTCGCAGCAATCGAACATCTTCAAAGGCGAAGCCTACCCAGGGGGCCAAGCCCGCTTTGCCTGAAACGGATCAAGCTAATGCGGAGGGCGTGCGTTCCGCGCATTGGATCATCGCCGCAGGTGGGCTGCTCGCCTTCGTCCTGTCCTCGCTCATCATTTATACAGCAATGTGACCGCGGGCGCTAAGCCGTCAGCCGGCATTCGCCCAGAGGTTCTTGGGAGCCTGCTGCTGTTCGAGCCTCGGGAGAGGTCTTGTTGCAGGACCGGTAAAGCGCATGGTGCTCAGATCTTCTCGTGTGCCCGACGAGAAACCCGTGTCGAGCATCGCGGTCTTGGGCTCGAAGAGCGAACGCACCGCTGCCTTCACGTTGTAGCCCAGAATAGGCTCGAACGATGCTGTCTGCCGGCTGGTTGATTGCGCGGCCAACGCAACTCGTGCAGGCGGTTGCGGGGGCGTGGTGATTTCCGCCTGACGCACGAGATCCTGCGGCCTTACCGGAGGCAGGGGAGTCGGCCGTGCGGAGCGCTCAGGCTCGATCGCAGCCGGTGCAGCGGAAGCGACCACCGTTGCCTGCTGCGGTGCTGGTGCTTGCGGCTTACGGCCAAAAACATTGGCCAGCAGAGTGCCGATGGAGCCGCCGCCAGCCGATGCCTGAGTGGCTAGAGCGGAATTGCGGGCCGCAATTTCCACTCTGGCTTGCTCATAGCCGGGAAGCGGCTTGCCGTCTGCGGGAAGATGGGCGGTCTTCCCGTCCGGAAAGAGGCGCGCGAGCTGTTGTGACGACATGCGTGGCCAGGCGCGCACGCCGCCCGTGTCCACGTGCACGAAGTCCGAGGATGAGTAATAGCCGACGCCGCCATATTGCAGACGCATGGCGATCTCGCGCAGCCGCGCAGTCGGAACGTCCGGCAAGCGGATGTCCATCGCCTTGCCCAGCATGTGCTGGCTGTTCTCGGCCACGCCGCTCGAACGGCGTCGCAGAGCGGAATTGGTCTCGGGCGAGCGATAGGACGAAATGATATGAATGGGCTGTCTAGAGCCGGACTCGCGATAGACCTCCCACAGAACGTCGAATAGGCGCGGATCCATGCGGGCGGGCTTGTCGTTGCGCCAGTCCCGCAGGAACCAGTTGAGCTGGCCAATGGCCTGATCGTCATACTGGCCGTTCCGGCGGAAGGCGATGGTCAGGCTATCCTGCCGATGGGTGTGGACAAAGGTCAGAGTGCGTGTCTCGCCATCGGCGCGCACCATCGTATTGGATGGGTAAAGGGCAAGCAGCCCAGCGGCACCAGTCAGTATGCAAGCGGCTTTTAGGATGGTTTTCCTTGAGTGCCGGCACTCTTTCGCGAGCACATGCATCGCATGATGCTTGCCGAACGACCGTTCCGGTCGGGCCATGGTGTCCCGCATTTTGGTTTTATCCCGCTACCCTTACGAGATGTGTGACGGGCAACCATGGCAAAAATAGGCTTAATAATCCGTTCTCAGCCTTATGAGGCGCGTGCGGAATGTTGGCCTCGCCTGTTTCCCGAGCCACCACGCACGACCACCTTCGTTCCGATGTTCGTATGATTGTAGAGGTCGATGGCGTCCTGATTGATCATCCGGATGCAGCCGGACGAGACATTGGTGCCGATGGTCCAGGGTTCGAAGGTGCCGTGGATGCGATAGAGCGTATCCTTGTTGCCCTGCCAAAGATACATAGCGCGGGCGCCGAGCGGGTTCCCGGGTCCGCCGGGCATGCCGGGTCCGCCCGGCAATTCGCCCATCTGCTCCATCAATTCGGGTTGGCGTCCGAACATCTCCTTGGGCGGATACCAATCCGGCCATTCCTGCTTGCTCTTGATCACGGCGCTGCCGGACCAGCTGAAGCCTGAGCGTCCCACGCCGACGCCGTAGCGCACGGCCATGCCGTCCCTCAGGACGAGGTAGAGATAGCGGTTCTGCGGTTCGACCACGATGGTGCCGGGCTCTTCGCTCGTCTGGTAGGGAACGACCTTGCGTAGATAATTTTGATTGATACGGGAGAGATCGACGCCGGGGATCGGATAAAGATCGTCATCGATGGGCGCATACATCGCCTGATAAGTTGAGCGGGACAGGGCTTGCTGAGCAAGGCTAGGCCCGCCGGGAAGGCTTGAGCCGATTGCCGCGGCCGGAAGGCCCAGTACAAAGGCGCGACGATTAAGGTCCATCTTCACTCTCCCCAAAGCTCTAACCTGGCAATAAGAAGACGCGGGACCATACGGCTCGGTTTCATGAGCGCTGGGTTTGCTCGAGGGAATGGCCAGGCTTCATGGTGGACGGGCTGGAAATCGCGGGAGCTGCGGGTGAGATCCGATGATTGAAAACATGTCCTGGACGTGGCTCGGCGGTATCGCCTTGCTCGTCGGCGCGTTCATCGTTGCACTGGTCTGGGCGCGCCGCATCCGCTATCGCCGCGGGTCTGTGATGACGGCGAATGAAAGGGAGTTCTATCAACGGCTTCTCGCGGCATTTCCCGATTGCGAGGTCTGGCCCCAGGTGCCGCTTTTGGCTCTCGTGCGGCCCGATGCGAGGGAGGGCAGCCGCACATTCTGGGTTGCGTTCAAGCAGATCTCGAACGCCCGCGTCGATTGGGTGATCGCCCGAGACATGGAGGTGATTGCCGTGATCGAGCTCGACGATCGCTCCCACGATGCGAAGCGTGATGCCAAACGCGACCAGATTCTCAAGTCCTGCGGCTATCGCGTGCTCCGGTTCCAGTCCAACAAGCGGCCCGATCCCGATCAGATTTACAAGGCCGTCTTCGCTGCGCGATGACAGGCCCATTGAAAAAGCCGAGCCCGGTCATCCTGGGCTCGGCCTGATTGAATAACGCGATGTGGTGAGGGCTTAGTCTTCGTCAGCCTCGTCTGGGTCCGTCACGTCGACGAGGAACATGATGTAGGGGCCGTCCTCCTCATCCTCGTCTTCGTCGTCCTCTTCGTCGTCAAAATCCGCGCCTTCGAACTCGGCCTTTTCCTCTTCGGTGGCCGCGCGGACATTAAGGGTGGCAATGCCGTCCCAGAGCGGAGCGCCTTCGCTCTCCAGGTACTTGAGGTCTTCCTTGAAATCCTCGCTCATGAGGAGTTCGCGGGCTTCCTCCTCATCGGCATTGGTAATGGCAATCGGCTTGTCGCTGATTGTAAGCGTGAACATGGATATTTCCTTTCCTGTCGCCCGCTAGGGATACCCGTTAACGCACGAGCCTCTCGTTCGAAGCAGGCAAGCTCCCCACAAGTGCGCAGCTTAGCTTCTGTACACGCTCGAAGGCGGGATGGACACTGCCAAGGTGAGGGCGCTGCCGCCCATCCCCAGGGCTGGATACTATTGAATGCCCTTTTTCTTGAGCCAGGCCTGCATTTCCGCGATCTCGCGCTCCTGCTCGCGGATCACGGCAGTCGCCCATTGGCGGATCTGCTCATCCTTGGTGTTCTGGAGGGCCACCTTGGCCATGTCGATGGCGCCCTGATGGTGAGGAATCATGCCACGGACGAAATCCACGTCGGAATCGCCCGTATAGGCGATGTCCATGTCGCGATGCATCTTCGCATTGGCTTCACGGTAGGCCTTTGTCGCCGGGCTCTCCGCCGATTGCTGGGTTTGCATCGGCATCGAGTGGCCGCTGTGGGAGCCTCCTTGAGCCGCCGCGAGGGCAGGCATGGCTGCAATGCTGGCGATAACGATAAAGGCGCGTAGGATCATTTTCGACTTCCTGAAGTGAAAAGACGGATGGAGTTGGGGGGAAGATGCGTAGGGACTAGGAACCGGCAGGAATGGCTTGAGCCGGGTAGCCTGCATTCGCCAAGGCGTCGAGCAACGATGCTTCGGCCTTGTCTGACCTCACGAATATCCTGCGGTTCTCGAGGTCGGCTTCAACATGCGCTTGCGGATCGAGCGTCCGGATTGCCTTCGTCACGGAAGCGAGGCAACCGCCGCAAGACATGCCGGGGATATGGAAACAATGCATGGCAGAATCCTTCCTGAACCAGGATCCCGGGGTGCGTAGACCTTCCTACCGTGGCAAGGTCAAGCGGCAGATTACAAAGCTGTGGTTGTGCTCACTCAAAAGAACGTTTCGGTCATAACCAAGAAAAAGGCTATTCAGATCCATCGGCGCTATTCCCTGCTGACGTGATAAGGTTATATGTGCCGCGCAGCTTGGCTGCCGATGACGCATTTTTGAGTAATTGACGGGAAGAGCAGAATGAGGGTCGTGACCCATAGCGGGACATTCCATGCAGACGACGTGTTCGCATCTGCCATTCTGCGCACCGCTCTTGGGAATTTCGATCTCGTCCGCACCCGCGATTCCACTCTGATTGCCGCTGCCGATATCGTCTTCGACGTGGGCGGCGTCTACGACCCTTCCAAGAGGCGCTACGATCATCACATGCGGGATCTGCCGCGCCGGGATGACGGCACGCCCTATAGTTCCGTCGGCCTGATCTGGCGCGATTACGGCCGTGACGCCCTGCCGCATTTCGTGCCCGGCATCGAGGAGAACGCTCTCGATGCCGTATGGCGGGACATCGACACGGGTATCATCCTGTCCATCGACCTGGCGGATAACGGCGTCTCGACCGCGAGCCCCGGTCATCTGGCCCTGTTGATCGAAACCTTCAACCCGACCTGGGACAGCAGGCAGACCTTTGATGAGGCCTTTGCCGAGGCTTCAGAACTGGCGGGGGGCATTCTGCGGCGCGCCTGCCGGCAGGCCTATGCCGAGGCAAAGGCCATGACCTTCGTGCTCACGGCTGCCAGGACGGCCAAGAACCAGCAGGTGATCGTGCTCGATCGAAAGCTACCTTGGGAAAAGGCCGTGTTCGAGGGCGGTCTGACGAACGCTCTCTTCGTCATCTACCCGAACGAGGATTTGACCTCCTGGTATTGCCGCACCATTCCGCCGGAGCCCAACTCCTTCGGGCAGAGGCTGTCCCTGCCGGAATCTTGGCGCGGTCTTCAGGAGGAAGCCTTCTCCAAGGCTGTCGGCATTCCGGATGGCGTCTTCTGCCATCCGAGCGGCTTCATCTGCGGAGCGCGCTCCCAGGCCTCGGTCATCGAGCTGGCGGAACGGGCCATTGCGGCGGGCCGTCAAACCGGGGCAATCTGACCGCCATCGGCACGGCTTGCGGCGAGGCTTTTTCTTGCCAATCGGGATGGATGTCTTCTCATGTTTTTGACCAATCAGGACGTTGTCGAGCTGACCGAATGGCGGCGCGCGTTGCATCGCCACCCTGAGATTTCGGGAGAGGAGGCCTGGACGGCTCAAACGGCTCAGGCTTTGCTCGCCTCATCCGGAGCCGACCGGATCGTCGGAGGCCTCGGCGGCCACGGGGTCGCGGGGATCTTCGAAGGGCGTGAGCCTGGGTCGACGGTGATGTTCCGGGCCGAACTCGATGCCCTGCCGATTGAAGAGATTTCCCAAGCGCCGCATCGGTCGAGCATTCCCGGCAAGGCTCATCTCTGCGGTCATGATGGGCACATGGCGATCTTGGCGGCTCTCGCCCGAGGGCTGAGCCGGCAACGGCCGCAGCGCGGCCGCGCCATCCTGCTCTTCCAGCCCGCCGAGGAGACGGGGGCAGGGGCGGCGGCCGTGGTGGCCGATCCGAAATTCCGTGAGATCGCACCCGACTTCGTGTTCGCGCTTCACAACCTGCCCGGCATGAAGTTCGGCAAAGTGGCCCTGATCGAGGGGCCCGTAAGCTGCGCTTCGCGCGGAATGCGCATCGTCTTAACGGGCAAGACGGCACACGCCTCCATGCCCGAGACCGGGCTCTCGCCGATGAATTCATTGGCTCATCTCATGCCGGCGCTTACTGGTCTCGGAAGCGGCGGTCCCATGGACCAGAGCTTTGCGATGGTGACCGTCACTCACGCGCGGATCGGGGAGCCAGCCTTCGGTATTGCGCCTGCACATGGAGAGATCTGGGCGACGCTCCGCACACTCACCGATGCAGGCATGGACGGCCTCGTCGCGAAAGCCGAGCGTCTGGCACGCGATGCTGCACATGCAAGCGGCCTGTCGGTCGAGATTTCGTACAATGACATCTTCTGCCATTGCGAAAATGCGCCTGAAGCGGTGGCGCATCTGCGGCATGCTCTCGATGCTGAAGGCGTACCGCATGATCGAGGCGACTTGCCCATGCGCCCCTCGGAAGATTTCGGGCATCTGGGCGCCAATGCTCCGGCCGCGATGTTTTTCCTCGGCGCAGGGGAACATCATGCAGCGCTTCACAATCCGGATTACGATTTTCCGGATGACCTGATCGGCATTGGCGCACGCGTCTTCATGCGCACGCTGCGAGACCTTCTGGGGTAAGTTTCAGGCATTGAGACGCTCCTGGCTCTTAAACCAGGAGCGCGTTTTTGAACGGAGCCGGGGTTTACGCGGCGCGGTTGACCCGGTGTAAAGTCTTTTCGACTTTCTCCACCTGCACCGTCACGTTCCGAGACGCTTCGTCCGCCATCTGGATGGCGAGTTCGGCAATGCGCCGGCTGTTGTCGATGGTCAGCTCGACATTGTCCCGGATAAGCGCGGCTTGTGCGGCCATAAGGTCGGCCATGGAGCGGCATTGGGCGAGGGCAGCCAAGCCGTCGAGGTTCCGCTGCATTCGCTTCTGGCTCAGCTCGAGACATTCGCGGGAGACGTCCTGAAGCCCGCGTGTCAAAGTCGTGCCGGATTGTGCGGCTGCTCGGAGATTTTGCGAGGCCTCCGTCGTCAGTGCATGAGTCTCGCCATCGGGGCGCTCAAAGAGATGCATCGCTTGTCCTGTCGAGCGGCGCGTCAATTCTGAGAACGCGTTGAAGCTGTTCTCAACGGCCTGCTGCATGGTTTGAACGATTGTCTGAGCGCTTTCCGCGCCGGCGCGCATGGTGTCGGCCCAGTCCTCGGCGACGCGTTGAGCCGCTTCGGCCTGACCCCGCATGCTCTGGGCTTCAACTCGCTTCGTTTCGCCGATGCTTGTCATCTTTTCCTCCACCTTTTCGATGACTGCCTCCACTTCCTCATCGCTTAGGACTTCGAGGACAGCAGGAATAAGCTCTTTCCTGTCATCCCGAATATGCTGCTGGAAGATGGTCCTCAGCCGGGCGACGCGGTTGAGGAAGTCGCCATCGTTTTTCGGCATGCGCTCCAGTTCCGCCAGGAGCGCGATAGTTTCCTGATTGTCGTTGACCGCCATCTGCACGAGATCCTGCATCCCGCGCCGCCTTAGAACTGGGAAGAGATGCTCCTCCTGAAGATTTGCAAGGAGCTCCAGCTCTTCCTTCAAATCGGCGAAGAGGCGCTCGCGTGTCTTGACCGCGGTATCGGATGTTGCAAGGAGCTTCTCGAATAGCTCGTTTGCCTTGTCCGGCGGTGTCTGGCTGAAACGTCTGTGATTGGGCATCGTGCCTCGCTGTTGTGAAAAGTGTTTTTCGTCATTTCACTCGAACGCGAACTATCAACTGAACTCGAACATACAAGCCGCAAGGCCTCGCCCCGCTGAAGACTTGGGGGAGGCCTTTCAATCATGCTCACTGATTAGGCTGCTTCTCTGGCGCCTGAATACACAGTAGGATCTCTGTGTTCTCCTATGCGGAGTAACTAGGACGCGAGCACGTTGATATAGATTTGATTAATCTGTGTTAATTTTGGGGCGCTGAACGAAGATCGTTCGTCATGCATAAATGCGTGAGGAAGCATGTCCCTCACGCGTGAAATGATTCAGTTAAACCCATGGTAGAGCAGCAAAGACTCCGAGGCTGACTTACGGACGCTTCGGTATCTCCAGGCCTCGCTGCACGGCAGGGCGGGCAAGGCCGCGCTCCAGCCAGGCGGGAACATTCTTGAGCGTGTCGTATTCCACGAGTTCGCCTGCGCCGTAAAAACCGACGAGATTGCGAACCCAGCCGAGCATCGAGATGTCGGCAATGGTGTATTCGTCGCCCATGATCCACTGATGGCCTTTGAGGCGCGTCTCGAGCACACCGAGCAGACGCTTCGACTCTGCGCGATAGCGCTCAAGAGGACGTTTGTCCTCGATCTCGCGTCCCGCGAATTTGTGGAAGAAGCCGAGCTGCCCGAACATCGGACCCAGCGCCGCCATCTGGAAGAACACCCATTGGATGGTCTCATAGCGCTGGCTCGCATCCTTCGGCAGGAGCTTGCCGGTCTTTTCAGCGAGATAGAGCAGGATCGCGCCGGACTCGAAAAGGGCAAACGGCTTCCCGTCGGGACCGTTGGGATCGATGATGGCCGGGATCTTGCCATTGGGGTTGAGCGACAGGAACTCCTCGGTCCAGGTCTCGTTCGCGCCGATATTGATCGTGTGCGGCTCGTAGGGCAGGCCGATCTCTTCCAGCATGATCGAGACCTTCACGCCGTTGGGCGTCGGCAGTGAGTAGAGCTGCAGCCGGTCGGGATGGGCTGCGGGCCAGCGGCGGGTGATTGGGAAGGCGGAGAGGTCGGCCATGAAATGCTCCTGGGGCGTGCCTGCGATTGAACTCAGGCTTCCTTGAATTGTTAACGGCTCGTCCGATTCTGGGAAAGGGAGCGGCATGGCTCGGCATGATGACGGTTCGATGTCACGGCGTGAGATGGTTGGCGGCGCGGCCGCTGGCCTGGCCTCAGTAGCGGGCCAAGCCGTTGCGCAACCGGCGAATACAAGGAGTGTCGCCATGGAAGATCCGACCACGAAGCACCCCAAACCTCCGTTCCGCTCGCAAAGCCAGCCCTGGCCGGGTCTCGCGGGTCAAATGGACCCGCGACCCGATCACGGCGAGACGAGCTACAAGGGCTCGGGCCGGTTGCAGGGGCGCAAGGCGCTGATCACAGGAGGCGATTCCGGCATGGGACGTGCGGCCGCAATCGCCTATGCCCGCGAAGGCGCGGATGTGGCGATCAGTTATTATCCCAGCGAAGAGCCGGATGCCCAAGAGGTGATTGCGCTCATTGAGAAAGAGGGCCGAAAGGCCGTGGCGCTGCCAGGCGACATTCGGGACGAAGCTCTTTGCCAGAGTATCGTCGCAGACGCCGTGCGCGAACTCGGCGGGCTCGACATTCTCGTCAACAACGCCGCGCGTCAGCAACAACGGCAATCGCTTCTCGACATCACGAGCGATGATTTCGACGCGACGATGAAAACGAGCATCTATGCCATGTTCTGGCTCACCAAGGCGGCGCTGCCGCATCTGAAGCCTGGATCGGCGATCATCCAGACCACTTCGGAGCAGGCCTACGATCCGTCCGAGAACTTGATCGATTACGCCATGACCAAGGCGGCGATGATGAACTTCACCAAGTCGCTCGCCAAGCAGCTCGGACCCAAAGGTATTCGTGTGAATGGCGTCGCGCCGGGGCCGATCTGGACGCCGCTACAGGTCAGCGGCGGTGCCACACAGGAAAAGCTGCAGCAATTCGGCGGCGACACGCCGATGGGGCGTCCGGGTCAGCCGGCGGAGCTGGCCTCGATCTATGTGCAGCTCGCTGCCTCCGATGCGAGCTATGCGACCGGCCAGATTTATGGTGCAGCCGGTGGCAGCGGGCATCCTTAGGACGACCGGCCCCGAGAGACGACGCGCGGTAGGAGGTCCTGCTTGCTGCCTGCAGTCACGATCATGCGGTTGACTTCGCCCCTGAGGAAAGCCTGCAGGAACCGGTTGTAATCCTTGAACGACACGCAGCCATTCGAGTCCCCGTTCGGTCCGAGCATGTAGGTGTGGGCGAGAATACCATCGCGCCCATAGATGGCAGCGCTGCCACCCACCGGGTTCATGCGGATGGCGCGGACGCCATGGAATAAGGCTTCGCGCTCGGTGAGAACGTAGGTTCCAGGCGGCGTTGCGCCCTTCATGCGCACATTGACGTAACGAGGATCATCCATCTTGTCGCCAAGACCGGAATGAGCCTCCAGCCGTTCGCCGTTGGGCATGATGACGACCTGGGCGCTGATGTCATAGACAGCCGTCTTGTCGCCTGCCATGGGGACGGCATTGAAACGGCTACTCGGCGCGATGCTGCCTGTATTCAGCGCGGCATAACCGAGAGCGGATTCAGGCGGCGTCGCGGGTTTGATGCCGAAGAACTTCTCGAAGAAGGATGGGCTGCTGTCTGGCGCGCTCGGCGCAGCGGCAACCGTCATGGGAGCAGTGATCCGTGTGCGTGCTGCTCTCGGCGTCTCGAGTTTTGTAGGTTCAGGGGCACTTGCAATCCGGAATTCGGCAGGCCGCGGTACGGGCAACGGTATCGGAGCTTGTGCAATCTGAGGCTCAGATGCGGGCGGGGCATTGTCTTGCATTGTCGGGGCGGCAGGCTTCCCGGCATTGGCAACGGCGCGCGGAGCGTTGAAGGGCCTGAAATTCGTCGCGAGCGGCGCGTTACGCGCGAAGGCGAGCGCTTCCGCCTTCATGCTGAGCGTAGGCTCGACCGGAGACCAATCACCATCGTCGGATGCAACCGCTATGACCGGAGCCTGTGTGGGCGTGGGGCTTGCCGTTCTCGCTGAAACTTCAATCCTGGGAGGTGCGTCCTGAACCTGCAGCTTCGCGAAGAAGGCGACGGGGCTCATGGAGATCGCCACGAGGGCGGCCGTCATGAAAAAACTGCGCCGGCTTTTCCGCCGGACGCGGCGTGACGGATAGCGGTAATGCACCATGGCGAACTCTACGCAACAACTCAGCCGCGCACGGTATGTCCCAGCTTAAACAGCCGGTCCCGGGTTGCAGGATTTACCATGCACGAAAGAACACTTTCACACCGGCCCATTGAACGACGGTTTGGTTAAAACATGAATAATCGGATGGCGGGGCCTTCAAGAGGGCGAAGAAACGCCCCGCCTGGGCAAACCAGCGGACCCTGACGAGACATGTTAACCGCAGGGATTACGCGTAGATACATTGGCTGCAGAGTTGAGTTTTTCCTCGGCGAAAAGCTTAGGCTGTGAGGTCTAGGTCCATCTCGAACTGGCCGATGGGCGTGCGCTCGAAACCCATGCGCGTGATGAATCCTGCCGCGAGTTCTTCCGGAAAGTTGGCGGAGATCACTAGGTCCTGCTGCGGATGGGCGGCTGCGAGCGATGTGATCATCCTGCGCCCCAAGCCGCGCCCTCGCGCATGGCGTGCGACGACAAGGGTGCGCAGGCTTAAAAGATTAGGCTGAGGGGCCGGTTCGACGATGGCGAAGGCCTCTTTCGAAAGCGCCAGCCCACGAGCAGGTGCGGTACAAGCCGCCAGTGTTTCCGGCGCCATGAACCAGGGTAGGTCGGGCGCACCTTCCGCCGCGACGATGCGGGCGACGGTGAGCGGATCTACCTCAACGAGGTCGGTTACATCCGCCGGGTTGATCGATCCTGCCGGGCGGCGATAACCGACAAGATTTCGTCGGACTTTGAAGCCGAGGCTTTTGTAGAGGCGCACGGCGGGCTCGTTAGAGGCGATCACTTCCAGCAGCAGGCGGCGGTCGCCTGCTTTACGCAGATCCTCCATCACCGACTGCAGGGCCGCGCGTCCAAGACCTTTTCCGCGGAAGTCGGTGACTATGCCCATAGCCCCGATCCGCGCTGTCCACCCCCTGCGTACGACGAGAACGAGCGCCACCGGATGCTCGCCTTCCACGAAAACGCGGCTTGCCTGAAGGTCGAGGTTCTCCCGCCGGAAGCGTCCATTGAAGGCCTCGCCGGTCATCGTCATGGGTACCACATATGCCTCGAAGCAGGCGGTCATGATCTCGGCGAGAGCATCCGTTGTGAACGCGAGGGCAGGGCGGCTGACCACGCCAGCGGGGAGGGGCATCAGGTTCATCTCCAATCAATGCGAGTCGCCAGCAAGGGCGGAAATGTTTCAATATCACACTTGGAACGGCAGTACACAGAGGCGCATCCTGGCTGTGATTGGCCTGCGCATTAAGCGAGGAAAGGGGCCTGCCATGCGAGCGGAAAGGGTGCGGCAAATCCGTGAAATAGCCTAAATTCCCATTTACCTAAGTTAATGTGATGCGATCAAAGTCCTTGTGTCTGCCGCGCGGTCATAGATCACGCGGCATGGGAACTTCCAAAACCTGACGAGGGACCCTGACGATGGTGAACAACATCGAACTTGTGTCCAAAACAACAACGTCAAAAATCGTGGGGAGCAAGAGACCGATAGCGATTCCGCCGACTATGTTGGCGGGAGTAGGGCGTGCTCTGCCGTCGGGCTATATCCATCTTGGTGTTGCCAAGGAAATCGTGCCTGCCTTGCGCGATTTCGGTATCGATCCCGATCCGCTCATACGGGAGGCCGGGCTCGATCCATGTCTTTTCGACGATGAGACGAGTGTCATCCCGCATGCCGCCCTGGGCCGGTTGCTCACCTTGAGTGTCGCCCACACCAACTGCCCTCATTTCGGATTCCTCGTGGGTCGGCGCGCTACGATCCTGTCGCTCGGTATCGTCGGGCGGCTCATGCTGCACTCGGAAACGGTGGGTGACGCCCTGCATGCCCTCGTGACGAATCTCTGTATCCAGAACAAGGGGGCCGTTCCGTCGCTCACGCTCATCGGCGATACGGCATTGTTCACCTTTTCGATCTATCAGCTCGAGAGCGAGAGCGCGGATCAAATTTCGGACGGGGCGATCGCAGTCGCAGTCAATGCTTTACGCACTCTGTCGGGCTCCGGTTGGAATCCGACAGAGGTGCTGCTGGCTCGGACACGCCCGGCGGATCAGGAGCCGTACCGGCGTCATTTCCGGGCGCCCGTGCGGTTTAATCAGGAGAGTGCTTCCATCGTCTTTCCGGTCCAGGATCTGAAGCTGCGCATTTGTGGTGCGGATCCCATGGTGCGTGTTCTGCTGGAGGAGCGCATCCAGCAGCTGAAAGGCACCGAGGTTTCAGAATTCTCCGACGATATCCGGCGTTTGTTGCGCACGCGATTGACGCATCATCGATGTACGGCGGATGACATAGCTGAGCTCCTGGCGATGCACCGCCGTACTCTGAGCCGCCGCTTGAAGAATGGGGGGATGGGTTACAGAGCCCTCACCAACGAGATCCGGTTCGAGATCGCTCGGCAATTGCTGCAGGATACCGAGGTGCCGCTTGCGCAAATCGCGGCTGCTCTCGGCTATTCCGAAGCAAGCGCTTTTACGCGGGCCTTCCGCCGCTGGTCGGGCCAGACACCAACGAATTGGCGATGCGACGGCCATCATGGGTGACATATCCGCGCATCGTTGCCTGTCCGAAACTGTCAATTCGATGGCTCAACGGGTCAAGCAGCAGGGCTCGAAGAGGTCATAATTCTCTCGGCAGGAAAACCAGCCGAAGCAAGCGCGAGTTTGGGTTAAAATCCCGTACCCGCAGGTCTCTTCGCGCCCGGTGCCAATGACAACAGCCCATCGTGTGTACGGCGAGGAGGCCATGATGACGGTTGCGGTTTCAGCTCAAGATGCATCTCAGCGACGGCATGACAAATACGACCGGCTGGTTGCGGTCGCACGATCTCTGCCGAAGCTGAAGGTTGCCGTGGTTCATCCATGCGATGCGGCTTCCCTGGGCGCGGTTCTCGAGGCGGCGGAACTCGGCCTGATCGAGCCGATCCTCGTCGGGCCGCAGACCAAGATCATGGCAGCTGCGGAATCTCTTGGTGGGGATATGTCCAATATGCGGATCGTTGATGCTCCGCACAGCCATGCGGCGGCGGATGCGGCGGTCGATCTCGTGAAATCCGGGCAGGCCGAGGCATTGATGAAGGGCAGCCTGCACACCGATGAGCTCATGGGTGCCATCGTCCGCCGCGAAGGCGGCCTCAGGACTGCGCGCCGGATCAGCCATTGCTTCGTCATGGATGTTCCTGACCATGAGACGGCGCTTATCATTACCGACGCGGCGGTCAACATCGCGCCGACGCTGGAGGACAAGGTCCACATCGTTCAAAACGCCATCGACCTCGCTCGCGCCTTGCGGGTCGATCCGGTGCGCGTGGCGATCTTGTCGGCGATGGAGACCGTGAACCCGAAGGTGCCCTCGACCATCGAGGCCGCGGCGCTCTGCAAAATGGCCGATCGCGGGCAAATCACCGGTGGGATCGTTGATGGTCCACTCGCACTCGACAATGCCATCGATCTCGGCGCGGCCAAGATCAAGAAGATCCAATCCCCGGTCGCTGGGCAGGCCAATGTCCTGGTGGTGCCCGATCTCGAAGCCGGCAACATGCTCGCCAAGAGCCTGACTTTCCTGGCCGATGCGGATGCGGCGGGAATCGTGCTCGGCGCGCGCGTTCCTGTGATCCTCACGAGCCGGGCCGACTCGACCATCACCCGGCTGGCCTCATGTGCAGTCGCGTCTCTCGTTGCCGATGCACAACGCAAGCAGCTCGCCATGCCGGAGGTCTAAAGCATGACTCCCGTCCTCATCGTTCTGAACGCGGGCTCTTCGAGCCTCAAGTTCCAGGTCTACGACATGTTCGATGGCATGGAACCTCGGCTCGTCTGGAAGGGGTTCTACGAGGGTCTTGGAGGTGCTGTCCATTTCATCGTTAAGGACACGGGCGGCACGCCCCTCGATGAGATGACATGGAGTTCCGGCGACGGCATCGGGCATGAGGAAGCGCTGATGCATCTCATATCGTGGCTGCGCTCCCATCAGGAGAACCGCAAGCTTGCGGCCATCGGACACCGGGTCGTTCATGGCGGTGGGGCCTTTGCCGCGCCGACATTGATCGACGAGGCCGTCATTCAGGAACTTGAGAAACTGGTGCCGCTCGCGCCGCTGCATCAGCCGCACAATCTCGAACCGATCAAGATCGTCCAGCGAAGGCTTCCGGGCATGCCTCAGGTTGCCTGCTTCGATACTGGCTTTCATCAGACGCAGTCCGACATCGCGAGCCTGTTCGCCCTGCCACGCGATATGCGCGAGCGAGGTGTGCGCCGCTACGGGTTCCATGGCCTTTCCTACGATTACATCGCGTCAGTCCTAAAGGACTACGATCCTCGCCTCGCGGAGGGGCGGGTCATAGTCGCCCATCTCGGGAACGGCGCGAGCCTCTGTGCCTTGAATGACGGAACCAGCATCGCGACAACCATGGGTTTTTCCGCCCTCGACGGCCTGCCCATGGGCACCCGTTGCGGCGCCATCGATGCCGGTGTCGTCTTTTATATGCTGCGCGAGATGAAGCTCTCTCCCGAAGAGGCTGAGCGCATGCTCTATACCAAGTCCGGACTTCTCGGAGTCTCCGGAATCTCGAACGATATGCGGACGCTGCGGTCGAAGGCAGCGACGAATGCCGATGCCAAGCGCGCCATCGACATGTTCGTCTACCGTATTACGCGCGAGATCGGCTCCCTCGTTGCTGCGCTTGGCGGCCTCGACGGACTCGTGTTCACCGCTGGGATCGGTGAGAACGACGTGGCGACCCGCGCCGAGGTGATCGCAGGCCTCGCATGGGCCGGTCTCACCATCGATGAAGCTGCTAATCGGACAGGCGGACCGCGCATCTCGGCCGGATCAGGGCCCACGGCATGGGTCATTCCCACCAATGAAGAACTGGTGATCGCCCGGCAGACGCGCAGCGTGCTCGATGCCGTTCAAGCCAAACTCGCATCATGAACAGGGAGGTCGGTGTCATGGAAACGCTTAAGAGTAAACCGGATGAGAAGGCTCAAGAGAGCCTTGCGGTCGAGACGTTCATGTCGGCGGATGACCTACGCAACTACATGACCGAAATGCAGATGGCGAAGGCCATGAAGTCGGTCGATGGCATGGATCGCGCCGAGAAGGCCCGCCAGGACCTGATCAAGCGCATGGCCACACCCATAGACCTCACGCCGGAGGCATTGCAGGAGATCTTGCAGCCGCTGCGCTCGAAGCTGCGGTCGGCGGCGGAGCGCGGCCAGAACGAGCTAATGGTCATGCGCTTTCCCAATGCGCTGTGCACGGACCATGGCCGCGCGATCAACAATTCCGATCCGGGATGGCCCGACACGCTCACCGGGCGCCCGCGCCAGGCCTACGAATTGTGGCGTGACCAGCTCCGGCCCGCGGGCTTCAGGTTGAGCGCTCTGATCATCGAATGGCCGGGCGGGCTGCCGGGCGATGTCGGCTTCTTCCTCAAGTGGGGTGATACGAAAACATAATCCCAACCTTGTATGGACGGATCAGACCAATGCTAAGAAACGAGCCGGTTCTCGAACCTGAGCGGCAGGACTTGGATACGCGGTTGACAGAACTGGGCCGCATGCATGTGAAGGTCACAGAGGTCTATCAGGAGCGTTATGCCAAGGCCATGCAGCGCTATCTTGAGGCGATGCGGGCGGCGAGTGATGCATGGAGCGACAGGCCCATGGATCGGATGTCTCCGTTGGATCTTTGGCGCGACGCCAGTTCCTACTGGCTCGACTTCACTCAACGATCCATCCTGTTCTGGGACACGCTGCGGCAGCGTGGCAACAACTGGATCGAGCACGAGAAGGCCGGCAAGCCGCCTCTGCTGGATTTCGACTGGGAGATGATCGCGGACGCACGCATCTTCGAACGCCCTGCGAACTATGCCCTTGTGCGCATCACTCCGCCAAAGGGCGTCGAGACCGATCCCGAACGGCGGCCTTTCGTCATCATCGACCCGCGCGCAGGGCACGGGCCAGGGATCGGCGGGTTCAAGCAGGACTCGCAGGTGGGTGTGGCGCTCAAGGCGGGCCATCCGGTCTATTTCGTCATCTTCTTCCCGGAGCCGGTGCCCGGACAAACGCTTGCGGATGTCTCCCGCGCCGAGGCCGAGTTCCTGCGTATCGTCGGCGAGCGTCACCCGAAGACCCGTAAGCCGGTGGTGATTGGCAACTGCCAGGGGGGCTGGGCCTCGATGCTCGTCGGCGCACTCGAACCGGACCTCGTCGGCCCCATCGTGATCAACGGCGCGCCGATGTCTTACTGGGCCGGCAACGACGGCGAAAATCCCATGCGCTATGCAGGCGGTATTCTCGGTGGAACCTGGCCTGCGCTTCTCGCCAGCGATCTCGGCGCCGACAGGTTCGACGGCGCCCATCTCGTCGAGAACTTCGAGTATCTCAACCCGGCCAACACCTATTTCGACAAGTACTACACGCTTTTCTCGAAGATCGACACCGAACCGGAACGCTTCCTCGAATTCGAGCGCTGGTGGGGCGGCTTCTTCCTGATGGACCGGCAGGAGATCAAATGGATCGTCGAGAACCTGTTCGTGGGCAATAACCTCGCGGATGGTGATGCGGAATGGTCCGAAGGACGCGCCTTCGATCTGCGGGCGATCCAGTCGCCCATCATTCTGTTCGCGTCGCTTGGCGACAACATCACGCCTCCACAGCAGGCGTTCAATTGGGTCGCGGATCTCTATCCGACCACGGAAGCCCTCAAGGCGAACGGGCAAGTCATCGTCGGCCTGATGCACAAGAGCGTCGGCCACCTCGGCATCTTCGTGTCCGGTGCCGTTGCCAAGCGGGAGCACACGCAGATCGTCGATCTGATCGAGTATATCGAGCATCTCCCACCGGGCCTCTACGGCATGCAGGTCGAGGAGCACAAGGCGAATGGCAGCGTGCGCTACGACGTGCTGCTGACCGAGCGCCGGGTCGAGGAGCTTCAGGTTCTGCAGAAATACGGTCGCAAGGACGAGCTGCCGTTCAAGGCGGTCGAGGCCACATCCGAGACACTCGCAGCCGCCTATGAAACCTTTGTCCATCCTCTCGTTTCGTCGGTCGTGACGCCGACAGGAGCGGCCGTGCGGCGGGCCATGCATCCGCAACGGGCGCAGCGCTGGGCGGTGTCGGATCTGAACCCGTTTCTGTGGCCGCTGCAGGGCATGGCGGACATGGCGAGGGCGAACCGGGTGCCCGCCAAAGGTGATGGCCCCATGGCCATGATGGAGCGCTGGACCGCAGCCGCGACATCGGCCACGTGGGGTCTCTATCGTGATTTGCGCGATGCGGCGGTAGAGAACACATTCTTTCGCATTTACGGTTCGGCCAGCGTTGGCATGGCGGCCGATGACAAGGGAGCCATAGCGGATGAGCCCATCGACGTGCGAGGCGCTCCGGTTGTGAAGGAGGCTTTGGCGCATATTGACGACGGTGACCCGACACGGGCCATCGTCCGCACGGCGCTTCTCTTGATGAAAGCAGGCACCGGACGACGGCGGCTTTCGGCCATGAAGCGAGCGCGGGACCTCGTGGGCAAGGACATCGGTCTCGTTGACATGCCTGCAGAAGCCGCCCGCGCGATCATTCGCGAGCAGTCCTACATTGTCGACTTCGAGCCGGAAAAGGCGCTCAGGGCATTGCCGAAGCTTCTGCGGACGGCGGCGGATCGGCGCGGGCTGCTCACCTTGCTCGACCGACTCGAGAGCCAGATCGAGCCCAATGCCAAACAGATTGATGTGATGGCTGAGATCAGGCGGCTTCTCTCCGAGGAAGAAATTGGTGGCGAGGCTAAGGCCGGGCCGATTACGGTGACGCTGCCGGAGAACATCACTGGGGCAGTGCCGAGGCCGAGGCCAAGCGCTCCCCGCCGCCCGCGCGACCATCGACGCACGAAGGCAAGTCCATGAACGATCAATCGGCCGAACGGACCAATGTCGCCCTTCAATCGAAGGTTCTGCACGGCAAGCGCGCCCTCATCATCGGCATCGCCAACGAGCATTCGATTGCCTATGGCTGTGCGCGGGTCTTCCGCCAGCTCGGCGCGGATCTCGCGGTGACCTACCTCAACGAGAAGGCTCGACCTTATGTGGAGCCTCTCGCCAAGGAGCTTGGTGCTTCGATTGTCGCACCCTGCGATGTCGGGCGCAGCGGAGAGCTCGAAGACGTCTTCCGGCAGATCCGCGAGACCTGGGGCAGCCTCGACATCGCGCTGCACTCCATCGCCTTCGCGCCGAAGGAGGATCTGCAGGGGCGTCTTCTCGACAGTTCCGACGAGGGATTCAAGGTGGCGATGGACATTTCCTGCCATTCCTTCATCCGCATGGCGCGGCTGGCCGAGCCCCTGATGAGCGAAGGCGGAACCCTTCTGGCGATGAGCTATCACGGCGCCAACAAGGTGGTGCCGAACTACAACCTCATGGGCCCGGTGAAGGCGGCGCTGGAGAGCGCCGTCCGCTATCTCGCCTACGAGTTGGGCGACAGGCACATCCGGGTTCATGCCGTCTCGCCCGGCCCGCTGAAAACCCGCGCGGCCTCCGGCCTGAAGGATTTCGACGTGCTTCTCACCGAAGCCGTCGAGCGGGCCCCCATCGGCGAGCTTGTCGACATCGACGATGTCGGCCTCACAGCCGCCTATCTGACGACACCCTTCGCGCGGCGGCTCACCGGAACCACCACTTACGTGGATGGCGGGCTCAGCATCATGGCCTGAGGCTATCCTTGGGCTTGGCGGACAACGTCTTGGAACGAAGGAGAGCGATCCATGACCAGTATGTCGAAGACGTCCCGGCTATCGGATGCGATGCGCAGCACCCATGAGCTTGCCCTGTCAGGTGAAGGCAGCCGCGCGTTGGCAGTCGCCACGGAAACGTGGTTCAGCGCAGCTGCCGAATGCCAGCGCGAGATGATGGGCTTCGTGTCGATGCGTCTTGAAAAGGACGGCGAGACCACCCGCGAGATAATGGCCTGCAAGACTCCGACGGACGCGGCGGCGATTCAGACGCGCTGGCTCGAGGAGACCCTGCGCGACTACAATGCCGAGATGACCAAGCTCATGACCATCTGCACCAAATACGCGAACGGCGGGGCGCGGACAGGAAGGTGAGCGGGCCCAGGCCGAGGCCGGCCTGAGCCTGGAGAAGGGCGAGGGCCGCGCAGCCGGAAGCGACCAGCCTATTGCGACTTGCGCGGATCGTCCGCCGGATTCACGTAGGCGATGCTCCAGGGGCCTCGCGTGCTCAACTGCACGACGGTCTCCTGGTTGATCTGCACATAATGCTGCGTGCCCGGCGCCATGGCGATCACGCCGCCTGTCGTGATGGCTTTGGTCTTCGCGGCGTCGAATTGCGGCCCCATACCGAGATTGAACTCGCCGTCGACGACGGTGACGACCTCATCGACCGCGTGGGTGTGCGGCGGGATCTTGTAGTTCGCCGGGAGCTTCAGGCGCATCATGAAGATGCCGTCCTTCGACGGGTCCCCGTAGAGCACCGACATCTGCGCGCCTTTGGGCAGGGAAGGAGGACCATCTTTCCAGGTCACGTCGGCGGCATTGACCATGGTGTGCTGCTGCTGCTGGGCGAGGGCGGGGGTGAGAGAAAGAAGAAGGGCCGAGCCGCATAGGGCGGCCTTAATCGTGGACGACTGCATTCCGACCTCCCGGAAAAAGGGTTGATCAGGCGGACGCAAACGCGGGCGGCGAGAAAGCATCCGCCGCGAAGGAAAGGCTCTGCCTCTCCGACGCGCAAGTCAAGGAAGCGCAAGGAAAGCGCGTGCCGTGGCGCACCTTCCCGGTCTCCGACCTAGAGCGGAAAGCCTACTTACGGCCGTGAGCCAATTCCGGTAGGAGATCGTTCCGCATGGGACGGCATACCAGCCCCACGCTCTCGACATTTGTAGTGCGGCAACGGCTTAAGTTATCTCAAACCATGGCCTTTCGTGATTTCCTCCTGATGCTCTTCGTCTGCTTCGTGTGGGCGGCGCATACGGTCGTCAGCAAGCTCGTCGTGTCAGGGATGGAGATCCCGCCGCTGTTCTACGCGGCGATCCGCTTCGGCATTGTGGGCCTCGTGACCCTGCCGTGGCTGCTGCCCGCCCCGAAGCCCACGTGGCGCATGCTGGTGGTCGGCTTCCTCATGGGCGGCGGTGGCTTTGCCCTGTTCTTTCTCGGCATCAGGACGGCGAGCCCGTCCAGCGCCTCGATCGTAGGCCAGCTCGGGCTGCCGATCACGACGCTGCTCTCCGTGGCCATGCTCGGCGAGAGGATCCACTGGAGGAGGGGGCTCGGCATTGCGATCACCTTCATCGGCGGCATGCTCGTCATGTGGGACCCGTCGAGCGGGTTTCCTCTCTCGGCCGGCCTTCTCCTGATCCTGCTCGGAGCCGCCGCCGGATCGCTCGCCGCCGTGATGATGAAGCAGATCAAGGGCGTGAAGCCCATGCAGTTCCAAGCCTGGATCGGGCTCGCCTCCGTCCTGCCTCTCGTGTTCCTGACGGCGGGCCTCGAGACCGGGCAGCTCACCCGGGCCACGCAGGCCGGATGGCCCTTCGTGGCGGCTCTTCTGTTTTCCGCCCTCATCGTGTCGCTCGTCGCCCACACGATCTATTACGGCCTGATCGGCAAATATCCCGCCAACCTGATCGCGCCTCTGCTGATCATGAATCCGCTGATGACGGTGGGGATGGGCATCGTCATCACGGGCGATCATTTCGACGCCCGCATGGCGCTCGGAACGGGATTGGCCCTGTGCGGCGTCCTGATCATCGCGCTCAGGCGCAACCACATGATGCCGCTTGCCAGCGTGCTGTGGGGCCGCTTTCGCTGAAGCGCAAAATCTCAAAGGCATGGGAGAATGACCTCGCGACCGGTGCGGTCCGAAGGTGATGGGGTCGAGGGAGGCGCGAGGAGGCGTCCGGCTCGATGCTGTGAGTGAGAGAAGAACCCGACGGCTCCTCGCGCACGGTTCTTTTAGGCGTACACCGTGTCTTTCAACGATGGGCCTCCCGCCGACAGGCTTGCGAAACCTGACACAGGACCGCTCCCGGCTCCGACAATCACGACGCCTCGCGAGCGCGCCCCTCGTTGAGCCGGGACACACAACCTATAGCCAAGGTTAGGAACCTTGTCAAGAACAAAAGAAGAACATTTGCATCCGACCAAGGCGTCCTCCCTGTCCACCTCCCGTCATCCCGGACGGCGCAGCCGAGCCGGGATCGTCAGCCGAGTAAAGCACGGGAATACCTCTCCCGAGCGGGAGAGGTCGGAGCGCAGCTCCGGGTGAGGGCATGTCCTCTCCGGCAAGGGCGCTTCCTCACCCCTGCCCCTCACCCACTCGGGAGAGGGGATTTGCGCCATTCTCGTCCTGCGATCCCGGGTTCTGCTGCGCGGCCCCGGGATGACGATGGCGGAACGTCAAAAGGCAGGGCACAGGCCCTGCCTTTCTCGTTCGACGCTTCACTAAAATCAGTCGATGGTGTGAACGCGGCGGCGCACGACCGTCGTGCTCACCCCGTCATCGTCATGCATGCGATGGCCGGGAGCGAACTCGCGGGCCGAGCGGACGGTGACGCGCTTCTTCACCTGACCGGGAGCATAATAGGATGCGCCGCGACGGGTGGTGGTGACGGTCGACGTGGTGGAAGGCTCGCGCACCACGCGGCGCTCACGAACGACGCGCGTGGTTCTCACGTCGTCATCGTGCAGCATGTGATCGGACGAGGTCCGCGTGCGGATTTCCACGGATTGGGCGGATGCCGTCGCACTGATGCCGACGGCAAGAGCAGCGGCGAGAGGACCGGTTTGAATAAGACGCATCTGAGAACTCCTTCAACAATCTCAGTAGCGGTCCCAACGTGCGCCCGATCCGTACCGTTCCAGCTTGGCCATGAATTTTATCCATTGTCAGGATGCGAAACCTGAGGTTGGCCAATTGTCTCAAAAGGGATGATCCTGCCATGGCATCGCGCCCGCGCACCTTCTGTCAGACCAGGCAGGTGGAGATCCGGAATCGCGAGAGCGATCGATTGAAGCGTGACGCTTCCCACGTGTTCTCAAAGCTGGAGTTTATGGATCGCCACGCTCCCCGTGCAACCTCTCAAGCGCGCCTGCGCGGGAATGACAGGAGAGGTTCAGGCGGCTTATCCTGCTGATGATCACGCCTGCTGCTTAAGCTCTGGGATGACGGGGCGGCGAGGGGGCGCGGACACGGACAGGAGATCGGCGCCATGGCTGACACAACGGACAATGCTCACGTCCTCATCCATCCGCCGGTCGCATGGGGGCTCGCCATCTTGGCCGGGCTTGCGCTCAACTGGGTAGCAGCCCTGCCGTTTGTGCCGGACGATTGGCCTGCGGGCTTGATCGGCACGATCATCTTCGTTGCCGCACTGGCGCTGGCAGCCTGGGCCATCAGGACGATGACCGGGGCCGGTTCCAACGTCCCGACGAACCGGCCCACCACCGCCATCGTCGAGAGCGGGCCTTACCGCTTCACGCGCAATCCCATCTATCTCGGCATGTTCTTAGGGTTGGTGGCTTTAAGTATCGCGTTCAACGATCTCTGGTTGCTGTTGATGCTGGTGCCGTTTGCGCTCGTCATCCGCTATGGCGTCGTAGCGCGCGAGGAAGCCTATCTCGAACGCAAGTTCGGCGAGGTCTATCGCAACTACCGCACCCGCGTCCGGCGCTGGCTGTAGTGCGCCCGCAGCATCACGCTCAACCGAGAGCCATCCCCGCAGCCTGCCTGCATGCATCGACGAAAGCCGCGAGCCCGGCTTGCAAGGTGCTCATGGCATCGGCCTCGCGCAGATCGACGGTCACGCCGGCCTCAGGCACCATTCGTGCGGACATGGTCTTGAGGATCTCCGCCAGCTGCGCCTGCGCATGAGAGGCGCGGGGCGCGGTGTTGATGAGCATCACCGGCTTGCCGGGAAAATTCTCGCAGCCGACGAGCCAATCGAGCGCGTTCTTGAACGCGCCCGGAATCCCATGGGCATATTCGGGACAGGCGATCACTACGCCATCCGCTGCCGCCACCTGCCACCGCAAATCCGCGACGCTCTCCGGCAGCGCGCTCATCTCCACATCGGGATTGAAATGGGGCAGGGCACCGATGCCCTCGTAGAACTCAACCGCGACACCCCCCGGCGCGAGCTTTTGCAGCGCGCGCAAGGCGCTGGTGTTGAACGAGCCCGCGCGCAGGCTGCCGGACAGGGCGAGGAGGTGCATGGGCTTAAATCTTATGTCCCGTCGATGGGCTCTTCTTCGGCTTAGCCGCCTTGGACATATTGAGCGCGACAGCGGCGCGGATGAGCGCCTTGAACGCCTCCTCATCGATCACCGCGCCTTCATGAAGATCGATAGCGCGGCGCGCATTGCCCTCTAAGCTGGCATTGAAAAGCCCCGCCGGGTCCTCCAGCGCAGCGCCCTTGAGAAAGGTCAGCTTCACGGCGCTCTTATACGTCTCGCCGGTGCAGATGATCCCCGCATGCTCCCACACAGGAACCCCGCGCCATTTCACCTCCTCGACCACGTCAGGATCGGCCTGCCTGATGAGCGCCCGAACCTTCGCCAGCGTCGCACCGCGCCAATCCTTCAGCTCCGCGATTTTCGCGTCGATGAGTTGGGAGGGAGGGGGTGGTCCCTGCTGAGAGGCGGGTGCTGGCATCTGCATGGTTGCCGTGGATTTTGTCACGGTTGTTTTGCGCGGAGGCGCATTGATCGGGAATTTGGCTGATTACTATTCGACATTGCTATCCTTAGCGTGTGTTTCAGGGTGATCTGACCAGCCACATGAGCCGCATGTCGAGTAATAGTCTCCATCAGGACCGATATACCGATCATAATGGCTTCTTATGTCTCTCGATTTGCAGCGTGGACAAGCGTCAATATCTCCTGTTCTATTTCGTACTGTAAGCTGAATGGCATGACCTAAGAGGGTATCGCATGAGTGTATACAGATCGATGATGCTGCTGAATTCGCATCGCGGTCATGCGCTAGCCAATTTGCAAGCTGCCAAGTCTCTTTTCCGAGAGCTTTTATGTAGTGCCGCAACTGCTTGTTCGAAGAACCTGGGCACAGAATATTCATTAGGAGTTCAAACCAACCGACAAAGTCTGCGTTTTTAGGATGTTCCACATCATGAGGTACCAAGACGTGACGGCGCAGTGCAGCAATTAGAGAGAGTAGGCATTCCCTAAGCATCAAGCCGATAGCTTGAAACTCCTCAGGCTCAATTGCGCGCTCATGTCGATTATGAGCCTGCTGTTGACGACGATGAAGCTCCTCAAATGGCTCGTAGTCACTCTCTTCTTCTGATGAAGAGCGTGACCTTAGCCTCATCATCAAGCCGATGTGAAATGACAGTGTATAGTCAAGGCTAGGAAAGTGCTTTTGTGAGTATAAATTTGTTAGATTAGTAATTACCCACCAGCGGTCCTCATCCGTCACAACATCCCAGATCTCATATTTCGCGCCTAGAACGTACTCTTCTTTGACCTTTTCAACGTGTTTAACGTCTTGTTCTGTTTCTAGCTCAACGTATCGCGCGATATCCTGCTCAGCATCCGGGTCACGGACAGGGCTGTAACGTGCCATCTCCTCCGGTGGCACAGGGTGATCATGCACAACGCAATCTGTCTTGCCGCCTTCTTTTCCATCGCTCATAGCCGGTGCGTCCCATTGAAAAGAAAGGCTGGCTAAGCCCAGCCACATTTGTTGAACCTACTGCTGCCGATCCTGTATGGGTCTCATAAGCATGGACCAAAAGTACTCAGCAGCTCCTTCATAAGTCAGGTGTCGTTTAGGCTGCTCACCCCAACTCCACATACCAGAGGCTTTGAAGTAGAGACCTTGGTCATCCGCCTCTACATCAAGGCTCTCATTATAGCTCCCGTCATCAATGCGATCGTTTGAAGAAAATGTGATGCCTGTTTCAAACCGTCCGCCCAGCTGGATTTTACACCGCGAGAGAGACTTTCCATGACGGTAGATCACCGCTGTAAAACGGTTCGCATCAATCTGCTTGAAGGTTGTTTCTATACCCTCATTTCGCTCTTGCAGTTGCTGCAATGAGTTTTCGAAAAACTTCGCCATGAAGGAAAATCCTTCATCCAAGAAGCGGTCTTTGTCCGCTTCTGTAAAGGTCTTAGCAAGACGCAGGTTGCTAGAACGCGCTCCATGAGAGATGGACTTTGTACTCATCTGCTCACGGTGTGGTGTAACAAGTGAAGGCTTAGCCTTTGGAAGAGCGGTTTTGATTTTCTGCACAACATCAAGGAATGCCTCATCTAAGTCAGTCCATGTATTGATTGGCTTTCCGTCTTTGGGTGCTGCAAGTAGCTTTCCGAACGGGGCAGACTTCCATTCGCAATGGCGTAGTATGATAGGAATTACTCTCGCCTCGCCAGCAACATGACGCTCCATCGCGCGCGTCACTTCAATATCATAGCAATAGTCGGACGCTAGGAAGTCAGGTGAAACTAGGAGCAGGATTACCTCTGCCTTTTCTAATTCAGAGCGTATGCTGTTATCGAGATCGCTGCCAACGGCAATGCGCCTATCATGCCAAGCATCGATAAGACCCTGCCGCTTAAGCATTGCGAGGTGAACCTCAAGGCGGTCACGAAGATCTTCATCTTTATGCGAGTAAGAGAAGAATACGGTCGACAAACTGCTCTCCTAATCTGCTCAGGGGTGCGTAAAGGGCTCGTCGAATGACGAGCCCAGGAGGTTACCGATCCTTCTCAAGGTCGATCCGATTACATTGAGGGCAGTGCGCCTGCCCAACGGACTTACCTCGACGCTGAGCTTCACGAACTTCTTCATCTGTGAGGATTGTGACCTCAAATTTATGGCCACAGTTTCGGCAGTAGTATCGAATGCGCATGGACATTGAGTTTGCTCTCTCACCAGCTTATGAGTTGTATATATTGCGACTTGCAACCTAAAGCGATAATTGATTCATCATTTGTTCTTTGGCTAGCAAAAACCCCGGAAGCGCATGGCTGTGGAAGACCCCAAAGGATGCCGCTGGAGCAGGTGTAAGTGTTTGCAATGTAACGAATATATATTCCTATGTGCCGCAAGCTTCCAACTTTGTACCCTATAGTTTGTCAGCACTCTGGAGCCTCGAATTCTGCCGCACCTGCGGCGTACTTCCCCTCGCAGACTGATTTCTGGGCATAGGCAACAAAAAAAGCCCCCGGGCAGTCCCGGAGGCTTGAAGCGTTTGGAGAATGGCGTTCGGTTAAGTGTGCAGGGACGCCGTCCAGACTCGGATCGCGTCACGCTCGTAGAAGCTGGCGTGTACCTCACCGGGATCGAAGCACGGTACGATCCCGGCCTGGCGCAGGGCCGGCTTCAGCGTCCGCATCGCCCAGCCGTGCTCGCGTGCAATTGTGCTCAGCGATACGAAGCGTGCCGCGAATATCTCGACTTCGGACGGCAGCACCACGGTCTGCTCATTGCGCTTGACCGGATGGATCACCCGCGTCGCGGGCAGGTGACCAGCTGCGATCAGCGCCTTTACCACTCGGGTGTCGGTGCCGAGCGCCTTCTCGACTGCGCGCAGGGACAGGCCGCCATGGTCAGGCCGGCGCACGAGGGGCTTGATCTCATTAGGGTCGACGAGAACCGAGAGGTAACCCGTCGTCCGCGCGTCGCGTCCGACGCGCACCAGCCGCCCGTCCAGGATCAGCCCGACGATTTCCATTGCCGAGCAGTTCGCCTTCTTCGCCGCTTGCAGAATGGATACAAGATCCGCCTCACCCTCGACCGATACTCGCGCCATGAGCCGGGCGAGGAAGGCGTCGAGATCCGAACGGGCAAAAGCATGGTGATTGAGGTCCTCCGTGCCGCCCAGGATCATCGGGCGGATGAAGCCGGCCTCGAACAGCAACCGCTCATGCGGCCGCGGCGCGTTCAGATATGCCCGGGCCTGGGTCAGCGGTAGGGAGTCCGCCACTTGCTCAAGGAAAGATTGAGCGGCCCGAGCATCGAACACCGTCCGCTCATCGCTGAGTTTTGCAGACGACTCCCGGATGTGGCCCGCAGCGTGCAGAAGTTTCCTGAGCCGCTTGGGATGGACGCCGTACTCGCGCGATGCGGAATGCACGGAGTGGACCTTGCGCTCCACTGCCTGTCCAAGGACGAGCTCGCCGTCGCCGATCGGCATGGTCTCGGCGACATGGCGCCGGATAATGTCGCGGATCGGATCGTAGGCGGTGTCATCGGTTTCATGCGCAAGCCAGTCGTGCAGGCGCCCGAACATAGCCTTCGGTCCCGAGCCGTTCCGATCATAGCGGAAAGCGTCTTGGAGGCCGGACAGGAACATGCGCAGGCTGCCTTCGCCCGGCTCCGCGATGGCGAACCCAACGGCGCCAGCGTCGTACCAGTCTGCCTCGGACAGGGTTTCGAGGCGGACCTGCGCGCCATGTTTGGCCACCGCTCCGACTATCTCGCACAACCGCGCCCCGGCATAGAAGGGCAGACTGTCGAGGAAAGGCGAGATCGGCCGGCCGAGACGGCGGTCGCCCAGCGCCTTCTCGAGCGCCGACGGCTGGCGTTCCGGCGCTTGCAGCGCAAGCTGCTCGAGCCGCGGGAGGACGGGCTTCACCAGAAAGGCGAAGTCGTGCATCAGGCCGGGTGTCTCGTCGCGCGACAGCTCCACGAGGCCGCAATTGTGCTGGGGACAGGTGCGCAGCGGGGCGATCAGCCAAGCATTGCGCCCGTAGGGACGGCGTTCAGGAACGCTGCCGCCCGCCATGTCGTCGAGGAGACAATGGGGGCAGCCGCGCAATGTCCGGCGGCTGAGGCTGGTGCGAGTGAAGATCTCGCCCCCGAGTCTGTACTGGCGCTCTCCGACCCGCACGAGGGCCGCAGCTTCGAGGTTGGCGGCGTCGATCCGGCTCAATTCGGCAAGCCGCCTGATGGCGGCCGCCTCACCATCGACGATCGCCTGGAATGAGTAGGCCATGTCGAGGCAGAAGGTGCGCGCGGTTCGCCGGAACAGGGATGCTAGGCCTGAATTCAGGCTGGCCAGCGACTCGTCCGCACCTAGGGTGATGGGAACGGGAACGATGGTCTGCATCACTTGGTCCTCGGGTTGCTGGATTTCTTGGATTTCTTCCCAGCCTCGTTCGCCTCGTCCTCATCGGCTGCCTCGTCGGGGAACAGCGCCCGGCGGGCATCGATCGCCGTCCAGTCGCCTTGGGCGGTGAAGACGTTGAGCCCCTCCGGACATCCGGTGCGCCTGTCGTAGGCCTTGGCGAAGTGCACTGTCTCCAGTGTCGGGGACTCGGCCCTCAGCGCCTGGCCGATTGCATCTTGGATGAACTCGATCGTGAGGCCGAGCTCACCTAGGCTGGCATGCATCAGCCGCGACACGAGTTCGGTCCTGCGGACGTCGCCGAGATCGAGCCCGCCCTTGGTCTTACCGTAGAAGGCTATCATGCTCTTGACCATGGGAACGTCCTTGGGAAAGCGCAGAGGATCGAAGCGCACGAAAGTGCAGCGGCGCCGGATTTGGACGTCTTCCTCGATGAAGGCGGCAACTTCGGGCAGGCCGGACAGGATCAGGTTCACGGGCCACCGCGGGTTCTGCAACAGGCTTTTCAACGAGTCGCGGATCTTCTGGATCTCGACCGGGTTGCGGCTCAGGAGCGCGTGCTGGAACTCGTCGATGTGCAGGAAGCGCATGCCACGCAGCTCGAGATTGTGGCGCACGAGATCCCACGCCTCGGATTCTTTGGGATCACGGTGGGTCTGATAGCCTGTTGCGGTGTTGATTGTCTTGGCGAGGATTCTCATGGTGCAGGGGGCCGGCGCTGTGACCGACAGGAGGAGCGGACTGGGCTTGCCGTCATCTGTCAGAAATTCGGGGTTGGTGGCGAACTGATGCTGGAGGGTTCGCGACTTGCCGGCGCCGGAGCCGCCGATCAGCACGAACGTTCGCCCCTCGGCGAGGCGGCCATGCGCCTCGTGCTCATCCGACTCGACGGCGGCGAGGTTGCGCAGAAGCGTATCGGCCAACTCCTCAAGACCCTTCCTCACATCTTTGTCACGGTCCGTCTCGAAATGGGCCGCCTGAACCTCTAGCTCTCGGGCGTTGCGGGCGGCGCGCTTGTCGCCCTGGAGACGGCGCAGGCGGGCGACGGGATCATCAGCTGGCGTCTCAGAGACGGCGGGATGGGCGGTGTCGCTCACGGGCGAAACCTCAGGTGTCGGTGCGGCAGGGTTGAAGAAGGTGACGGCGGTGGAGAGGTGCGGGTTCTGCGGGTCGGTCATAGGGACTCCAATAAGGTTCGGAACGGGAGGAACGGGCAGGCGGGAGCCGACGGGCGGCTCCCGGGGGCGGGGCAGGACGGGCATGGTCACTCCTTGGTGAAGAAGGAGCCGCCGTAGTCGTCGAAGCCGTCTTCGAATTCGTCCTCATCGAGGGATACGGGACCAGCAGCCGAGGCCACGTCGTCGTCACTCGACGCGGACGCGGTGTCGGCTTCGGCGTCGAACAGCAGGTCCTCAATGTCCGCGGCTTCGCCGACGGCACGGTCCAGATCGAACGTGCGGAAGTGCAGCCGCTCGAACTTGTCGTAGTCGACGCCGCGCAGGATCGGAGAGGCGATGCCCGCGCGTCGTGCGGCCTCGTCGGCCATGGCGCGGATCTCGCGCATGGCTGCGAACACCACGTCTTCGGTCAGTTTGGCCTCGTCGGCATACTTGCGGCGCAGCACTGCCTGCGCGGCGACCCAGCGTTGGACGGGCACGCCTTCGAAGCCTTCGCGTTTGCAGGCGACGGTCAGCCAGCCGTCCTTGGTGCGCACCGAGACGTGGCCCAGATTGTCGGGATCGATGCGGACCAGTACTGGCTTCTGGCCTACGTGGCGACGCGCCTTCTGAAGCTCGAGCGACTGATAATTCAAACCAAGGAAGCGTACGCCCGAATTGGTGATGCGGCGCTTGACGGTGGTGCCGAAGAGCGCGCGGGCTTGGTCCGCGTCCGGCCCTGGCAGGATACCGTGCTCCTGCACGCCGTCGCGGTACACATTGGCCGGCGTGCGGCCGCCGAGGCCTGCGTGGGGCCGCTGATGATGGACGTCGACGAGCCAGCGCACGATTGCCTGGCCGAGGATATCGGCGGTAGTGGAAGCGCGGGCTTCGCCGTTGTAATCGCCCTTCTCGAAGATGTCGGCGAAGGTGCGGCCCTCGAACAGGGCGACGAGCATCTCGTGGATCGAGCGGTAGAAGCGCTCCTTGCGCGCGCGCAACTGCGGCACGCCCGCCGGGGTGATGTGGTGGCGGATGTCCAGGCCAAGATAGACGGCGCGCACGTCGTCGGCGATCTGGGCGGATCCGGCATCGTTGCAGGCGGTCTCCCACGCAGCATCGGTGCCCTGGTCCCACGCCGCAGTGCATCCCGCAGCGAGCGCATAGGCACTCTTGTCGGACATGCCCATGGCGATAACGGCGATGGTGGCGGCTGAGGAAACTTCCTTCACAACACGGGCCGAGAGGATGCAGCGCGAGTAGGCGTCAATCGCCGTCACGAGCTTGAAGCGGTGGGTCCCGATCGCCTTGCGCTCTTCTGCAGTCATGGTCTTCCAGACCCCAGCGTCGACCAGTAGAGACTGAAGCTGGATGGTCCACTCGTCGAGCTCGACGCGCTCAAGCGGGCGGCTGACCTGAAGGCCGCCGTTGACGATGAAGAACTTTTTCTTCGCGGCTTCCTCGCCCTCGCGGGCGGCGTAGACCTGCATCGGGTCCATCTTGCCGATTACCCGCTCGAACGCGGCGCGGCTGGGGGTGACGAGAGGCCGTTTTTTTGAAGCCTTGCGCGCTTGGTTGCGCGTGTTGATCTCCTCCTTGAGGTTGGCGTAGAGCGTCGCCATGCTGGGCTTGAGCGTGCTCAGGTACCGCTCGGCATAGGTGTCCATGAGCTGCCGCTCCTCGAGCGGCAGGCGCAGCGTGCGGTCGCCACTGAGCGCGTAGCGGTCGCACAGGCTCATGGGTTCGAAGCCGCAGGCCTCGTACTGCTTCAGCCAACGGCGCACGGTGCGCGGACTGGGTGCCCGCGGCAGGACAATGGACTTGGAGCTGTGGCGGCCCTTTGCGTCTTCCTCATCAATCAGCTCGGCCCTGATGGTCTTGATCGCGATCTTCATGGACTTGTCGGAGAGGGAGACGAGACCTTGGGCTTGTAGTTGCAGGAAGCGGTCGCAGATGCGCTGGCGGAAGATGACAGTCGTTCGAGCACGCTGCGTCAGGTCGAGCAGGGTCACATTTCCGGTCAGCGAGCGCAGCTCGGCCTGGACGGCATGGAAATAATTGCGCTCGACTTTGAGACGGCCCTGGCGGTGCAGCGTGTCGAGCTCGGCATGGGTGAAGGTCTCGCTAAGGTTGGGGTCGTCGAGACGGCGCATCACGTGCCCGTTTCCGGTGCTGGAGAGCGGGATGCGAGCGGTGCCGTCGATGGTGATGCGGTCGTACCGGGTGAAGCGGCGCGGCGCGATCACGCGCTCGATGGCGGTGTCAGAGGTGAGGGCGGGAAAAGAGGTAGCGTTCGTCATGGGAAACACTCCTGGGTTAAGGATCAGCGGGATGCGACGGCTTGGACGAGGCTGTCGCGGGTGAGGCAGGTGGTACCGGTGAGCTTGAGGATGCCGTCGTCGATCAGGTTCACCACGGCCATGAACCCGAGGGCGTCATTGCGGGTGGCGGAGAGCAGCGCCGAGATCGGAGCCGCTCCGGTAAGGGTTTCGGCGAGCGGGCGGATCGACGCGATAGCCGCCTCGTTACGCAGGCGGCGGGCCCGTAGGATCAGGCGGGCGGTAGCCACCCGGTCGGGCGTGACGCTGTCGCTGGAGATCAGCACGAAGCGGTGGGCAAGTGTGCCTCTGTGTTGGGCACGGATCTGGCCGAGCACCCAACGGATGCGGCTGCTCTCGACCTTGCTGGCGGGCTTGATCGTGACCGCGGTCCGGGTCTCGTCCTCGTGATCGATTATGTAGTCGAGGTAGTGCTTGTGCGGCACACCCTTCCCGTCGCGGTAGGTCACAAGCACCTGATCGTGGATCGCGCGGATGTCTTTCCTGAAGGCTTGCACAAGACACAGGACCTTTTCCTCGAGCAGGCTCTCGAAGCGGACCTGGCGGTTCGCCGCGGTATCGAGGACGGCACCGCGGAAGGAGGCGATCGACTTGAGAGGAATCTTGCGCTCGGATTTGCTGGGCTCAGGCGGAACCCAGAGCTTGCCAGCGCGCCGGGACCAAGTTGGCTCAGGCAGGATGTCTGGGCGGCGGAAGGACTGGGGAAGGCGGGGTAGATTGGGCTTGCTCATGGCAAAGTTCTCCTGTGCTCCGGAACGGTTGTCCGAAGGGATGATGGTGGGATGTGATGGGCGCGGACTGCGCGGCTGCGTCAGATCAGGCCGCTATTCGGCGGGGAGCGCGTCCGCGTGTCGGGACAGAAGCATCCGCAATGGCATCGGCATTTCGCATGCCTGTGCCTTGAGGATCAGGCGCACATCTGCGGCCCGGGTGCGGGTGATAGACCAGGCTATCCGTTGCAGTCCGTGTGATGGAGCCACAGTCTGCGGCCGTGGGAGCTTGAGTTGAACCGACAACGGTAGCTCGATCGGCAATCTGCCTGATCAATGCGCGCAGACGTGATCTGTGGTTTGTAGAAGGATGCAAGTTTGGTTTCATGGAGCACCTGTAAATTCGAAAGGGTTCAGGTGACCGGACATCCATGAGGCACGAAAATTCGCCGGCTGACTTGCGATCCGCAAGCACGTGTGGCAGAGTGCCTTCATTGGATTATCTGATCCAAATTTGTCGCCGCTCCTGCCTCCAAGCTAAAAGCGGCGATCGAGAATTAAGGCGCATTAGATCCTCGCGGATTTGGTGCGCCTTTTTTGTTTACGGCCAGTGCATGGCAATTCTCCTGACATTTGGAATCAATGGGATCCCCAAAGATTGATTCCTCGAAATCCCGATCGATACAAGTAGTGATTCGGTTGATAGGCGTCATATCTGGTTAATAAATCGTTAACATGCAGAGCTTGATCTGTTGATTTTCTCCGTTGTTATGGGATGTCGTCCACATTTGTTGAATTCTTGAATGAATTCTTTGCTACAAATACTCAATCCTTTGGCGCGATTATTGACAGTAAGGATTCAATATTATTGCGCAGACGAAGAAATCCTTATTGTACAAGGGTCGCAAAGGTCATTCGATTGCTTTTCGTGATGTTCGGGTGAATCCTTTGCGTGTCTGCATCACGAGGCACTTAATCGCCTGGCTTGAAAGAATTCGCTCAGCCAGGAGCCTGTCGGTGACCGCATCAAGTGCGTCACTATTTTCTCGAAGCAAAGTTCGTGCGCGCTGGAGGAGCTGCCGAAGTTCCTTCTCAATGACTCTGCGCAAGCTCGAATCGAGCAGCAGTGCGTGCTCGGCGTTTTCCGGCTTTCCGATTGGCGCGAGTGTCTCGCCGAGTCCAGCAGCGCCATGGACAAGGAATAACAACCGGGTCGCGGTGGAAAGATCAGTCGTTGATCCCGTACTCGCCGCAGAGAAGCAGAGCTCCTCGGCAGCATAGCCCGAGAGAAGCATCGTAACCGCATCCTCAATTGAGGCTCGCGTCATCAAGCTTCCATCCGTGAGGAGCATTCTCGTATGCCCGTCGGCGGACCCGAGTCGGGTCAAGGAGGCATGGCTCACCATGTCCGGCATGAGAATGGTTGCGACGACGGCATGCCCAGCTTCATGAACCGCAATCACGCGATCCAATTCGGCGGAACGGCCTGAGGATGTCGGCGCCAGCGCCTCGGTCAAATCGCTGAGCCGCAGAGGTCGATCCGCCATCCGGGCGAGTGCGCGCGCCTTTTTCACGAGGCCCATCAGCTCGGCACCCGTTGCGCCTACGGCGAGTTGCGCGATCGGGCCAAGGTCGTGTTCGGAAAGATCCGCGCCGAGGTGCTGGCGCAAGATGCCGGCGATAGACGGTATGTCCGGGTGGTCAATCCTGATGACACGATCAAGGCGACCGGGCCGGAGCAAAGCTGGATCGAGCGCCTCAGCGTGATTTGTTGCCGAAACGATAATGAGCTTCTCGTTCTCAGCAGAGACTGCGGAGTCTAGCAGGGTGAGCATGTGGGTGACAACAGGGAGCCAAAAACTCTTTCCACGCTCATTCAGCCTAGCTCTGCTTGGCAAAGCGTCGATTTCATCGAGGAAGAGGATGGCGGGAGCCTTCTCACGTGCCTCGGCGAAGACTTTGTCGATCGCCCGCAAGACGCCATCGAGATAGCCTGAGCTTGTCGTGAACCAACTGGCGACGGAGGAGGCGACGAGTGGCAGGTTGGCTGATCGTGCGAGACTGCGCACGAAGCTCGTCTTGCCGAGTCCGGGTTCCGAGGTCAGCACAACCCGTGCTGAGAGAGCGGTAAAGGGAAGGCGGCCCTCGCGGAACGCTGCAAGGTCGTCAAGCAGTTCCAAGCCCCATGTTTTAGCCTCACCATAGCCGTAGAGATCTTGAAGATGCGGTGTGGAAGGATCCTGCCCATGCTTCGTCCGCAACGGTTGCCCAACAGGGAGCTGCTTCGAAGCGCGAACGGCTTGCAGGCGTCGGACAATTTCCGCGGGCTTGAGGCCGGGCCGAAATATCATCGCGATTTCATTGAAATCGAGGTCTTTGCAAAGGTCGTCGGTGAGATTGGACGACACTCTGATCGGTTCAGATTCTGAACTCAATGACCTCATGAGCTTGCGTATCGTTTTGGACGATGGTGGCGCGAGGGTGATCTCGACATCTGCGATTGTCGCCAATGCGGCATTGAGATTTATCTTTGCATCATCGCATAAAATGACGAAACAACGTCCCTCCGCCAGAGCACTAGCTGCCTGCATCTTGAACCAACGCAGATCCCTACCTCGTGCATTTTCGCCATCGAGGACGATCGGCGGCCGCGAGAAGGGGAGACAGCCTTTGAAAGCGTCCTCAACCGCATCAGCCCATGTGTCATCGGGCAGGTGGACGAGAATGACGAGGGCTTCCCGTTCAAGACGGGTTTTGAAACCGCGAGGGAGGGAGGGCTCCAAGCATGTGAGAGCGATGACTGTGCGGCGAGACTTGGGTGAATCTTTTGCAAGCTGCATCGGCGCGATGTTGCCGAGTTCGTCTGTAAACATGCTCATGAGCGACCTCCTACGGGAATCCCGGGGAGGGCCAATCGATAGAAGCGCGAGTAGGTCCGTGCCCAGCCCGCGGAGGGATCGATGGCAAAAAGCCCCGACGTGACGATCTGTGTCGTGCCAAGGAGCGGATGGTCTATTCCGAAACCCTGAAGGCAGATCTGAGGACGACTGGTGAATGACCAGTGTGTGAGGATCGGTGCGGTTGCAAGTTCATCCTCGGTAGGGCCGTGCCCATTCTGAATGGCAGCGATATCCGCTTTCAGATTATTAAGTTTTTCGAGCAGTGCTGTGGCGTTGCCGCCGAAATAGCCAGTCTTCATTATCGTTCTCCAGGCAAAAAGGTATGGTTGGCGCGCTATGTGCGCCGACGGATTCCGAGGCCATGAAGGTTCGTGCGATTAGGTGATGCGCCTAATGCGGCGAACAACGCTTTCTGGCGTCACGGGCTGTGACGTATCCACCGCTAAGAGCCCCTCGCAGGCGAGTGCCAGGATCGCATCGATTGGGTCTTCCGGTCCCCGCACGACATTGCTGAGATCGATCAACGATAGGCCGTCGCACGATTTCGAGAGCGCATGAAGAATGCGGACTCGATTGCCCGGGGACACGAGGGTTTTCCGACAGGCCCATACCATTCGCGCAATGGAGCAGCGCGGTTCAGCCAAAACCTGTTCTCTGGCGATAAGTACGGTCGGCAAATCATCGAGCGGACTTGGAAAGGCGTCCGACGGCTCTGGCGGTGTGTCGATGAAACCCACGATCAAGCGAGTACCGTCTCGCCGTGCGATGACGGCCGACCGGACTATCTCGGGTAGATTTTGGATCGGGACGGGGAGGGGCTCGATGAGAGTGACGCTTGAATCGAGCGTCAACTGCACAAGTGCGTCTCTTATAAACCGAGCTGTGTAGAGAATGGGCCGGGTCGTCTTGAATGAGATGAAGCCCGTACAGCCGGGAAGGGGAAAGTTGGCGGTATTGATGCTGGTAGCGGGAGAGGCAAGTATGGACATGACGCATACACTGATCGGCCCCTCCCAGCCCAGAGTGCTACACGAAGACCGCTGGAGGTGGCGGCCTCGAAGGCGCCGCAGCGCCTATGGTGGCTTGCACGATTTCAGGGTTCATAGCTGTCTTGGTCGGGTGAGCCGTTCGCTAGCTCTGTACTCTATAGAGGTCATCTTTGGCGCCGTGAGTCAAGTGCCACGGCATATCCATAGTGAGTAGGAAGATATCCATCAGCAGTCGCGACGCTTACCTATCGGTCATCTGCACAGTAGCTTTGGTCGTCGAAATTCTGACAGCGAGCCGCGAGCGTGTCCCCTTGCACAAATGAAGGAATCGACGTTCATTTAAAGGATTGAATCCTCATTAGAGCGGAAGCTGTTGGCTCAATGGCCGATAATTCGAATGTCTCGCCTCACAGAGCGCTTCTCGGGAGAAACGTGAAGGCGTTACGAACCATGCGGGGCCTCGGACAGGAAAGCCTTGCCATGCAGCTAGGAATGAGCCGCGCGTACCTGTCTTCGATCGAACGAGGTGAAAAGGCAGCGACAATCGATACGATTGCAAGACTTGCAGAAGGTCTCGACGTGACGATCGCTCGTTTGTTGGAGGAGGTTCCGACCGATGAAAAGGGCAAGCGGAAAGGGAAGAATTGACTACGCTTCCAGGCGGTTCGGTGTCTTTGTCGCCGAGCGTAGTATTCCTAACTAGCAATGCATTGACGTCAGGTTATTAAACTCTAGGGGAATTTTGAACGGTGTCTCTCGTCCGGCGCTAACCACTTTTCGATAAAGTCCAACGGATCTACACCCTCCATCATCTCCCTAGCGAGCGTCAGACGCTCCTCTAGGCGCTGCCGACGCTCGTTATTCGTACTCTTCAGGCGCTCTTCTGCATCGGCGAAGAAGCGCTCGACGATAACTGCTCTTCCCCACCTCTCGATAATTTCCGCAAGCTGTTGACGGCTATCGGTAAGAGCTTGAGCCGTCTTGCGGGCGTCCTCCTGTCTTTCATAGCGCTCCCACTGTTCTTCCCACTCTTTTTTCCTCTTCACCTCCGCCGCATCCTCGGCGTCCATGAGGCGTCGCAGATTGTTCTTGGAGGCCCTCAACGTCTCGACAATTCTTGGGATCAACGTGCCAAGCAACTGCTGCTCCGTTTCCTGCCAGCTGACAGACCAATCAACGCCTTTTTTTGGGGAGTAGGCAACGATCCGGAAGCGCCCGCAGGGTATATCCTGCTCTGTTGTCCAGGAGTGCGTCAGCTGCCAAGCTCTGGCCGAACGTATGAGGGCGATGTCCTCCCGATGGTAATCACCGTTGAAGTATCGCATGGTCACTCGCTCGGTCATCTCCGTGAGAGCGAGGCCAATTGGTACCGTGCCGATATAGAAGACAGTCGGTCGGTCCGGGGCCCAGATGTGTCCTGAGCTGTATCGGCCGTATCTGCGATCTTTTCGCTCCACCTCTTGCTCCCTAACATGGATGCGATGCAGATTCTCGGCAGCCTGAGCGATGTGAACCCGATATCCTTGCTCGGCGAGCGCCAGGTATAGGTCGTTAGCGATTGAGAGTGCGCGCAGCAACGCTGTTTCTGATGAAATCAGATCCGGCAGGATTCTCTTGTAAGGCCTGAGGAATTCGCCGTTTTCAACGTCCCGTGTTTTTCGAAAATGTTCTTCGACACCAAAAAGCACCGGGTGACGTGCCGGACGATGGGCTTTCGCGATGGGCCTTGTCTTGCGCGAGAAGCCTTCTTCTGGCGTTCGCTTTTTTCGCGGCTTAGCGACTGATGGTATTACTTCAATGGCTTCATCAGGCCCCTCTGGCAGTGGAGGTAGCTCTGCCGGAAGTCCGAGGGACTTGCGGGTCCAGTACCCCGATCCGGGGTAAGGAACCTGATAGCGTTTGCAGATAGCCGCCAGCGCCGTACCGGAAACTCCGAGCTCCGGTGCGACTTTACTGAGAGGTTGGTGGCAAACCCGGTTATAAAGCTCAAGGCGTGTCATCTGCATAACGAAAGGTCTCACCTCAATCATGACCTATATTGCACTGCCGGACCGCTCGGGATTCCAAACTTCGATATCGGTACAATTTTGCCGCCAACGGCATCCGATGATGCAGCTCCCGAGTATAGGTACAAACGCCTCCACTGGGTAGTTCGTAACATATTGATCTTACAGGTTTATGGAGCAGATCGACACAATCCTTCGTGGGCAACTCATCGAGAATCTGGTCCTGAATTTCCCATCCTCGCGGGGTACGGCAATTCAAGGCAACAAATCACTGAGATTGAACCCTTATTTGTATGCTCGCGATCGCAGTGAGGTTACGCATCGCAGGGAGTAAGCGGACCTACATAGGCAGCAGCGAACTTCTGCTTATGACCGCAATCTGACCTTCGCTGGCTAAGATCTTGAAGCATCACGCCAGTACAGACCTCGTAGGTGAAAGGGCAGTTCAATGCTCTAAGTCGGCGCTTGCGGCGTTGATTTCGATGATGTTGCGATCGGGATCGAGAATGTAGATTTGCGGGTATCCAACACGTATAGAGACACTGATGCCCATCGGATCATCAGGACCCGTGTCCTCGCGATACCCCTTGGCTCGGAGCGCTTCCAGAGCCTGTGCATAGCTGGCAACCCGAATGGCAAAGTGGATGTCGTTTGTATCCATCCCTTTCGGGCTCCGGAATGTTGCCTTAGGATCACCCACAACGAGGTGTAATTCCTGGCGATTATCCACTTGGAACCACGCCCCGGCCACAGGCAAGCTAGGTCGCGATATCTCTGTCAATCCGAGGACCTCCACGTAGAAGCGACGGGAGCGCTCCAGGTCGGCACATGGGAGAGCCACATGATGAAGGCCGTCAATCTCCAGGATCCTCTCCTGGCTGCATCCCCTGAGTGCACATTGAGCAAGTGCTGGAACGTCACCAGGCCACTATGATGAGGCTGAGATCATCGTGGCAACCCGTCTTGGGAGGTAGCGGTCGAGTTCGCAGTTCAGCTTGGGCGGGCTCGTCCGGCCTCAGCCGACATTCGTGAAGAGAAGGGGCAGTGGCGACTGACCTGTTGCAAACCTTAGTGCCAGTCATGTGCTGAGGGCGTTTGGATGAATTACGAGAGTTAACGGCCGAAAGAAGCGTCCTCTACCCGGTAACGGAGCCGGGCCATACTGCCATCCGACGTTTCTCTGATGAGATGGCGATGCGACTGGCGTCCAGCCGGCCGCTTATCTGGCTGTCCCAAATACTTGAAAATGCGCGGCACCCCGGCCAGCCCATTGATGACCGGATACATGAGATTGCAGATCTTACCGAGCAGTCCGGCTTTCAAGAACGTGCCATTGTACCGCCGCCCTCGAGGCGGAATGTCTTACGCCGAAACTTGCTGCATGCGCTTCAATGGCGCCGTGTCGGTCATGTCCATCCGGACGCGCGAATAGGTAGGAGACGCTATAGTCACTCAACTCGGCCAGGGAGGCATCCGTCACCAACTCTCCAAGGATCGTTACGATGTAGTCGCCGGCGGCATCGTCCCTGCCGTAGCGGAGCCGGTCACGCGGGTCGAGGCGTAACCAACCAAAATCGCAGTGAATAAGATCTGGAATCGTGTTCTCTGTGCCTCCCACCTTGCCCAGGATCAAGATCGCGTAGTGGAGTCGAGAGCATGGATTTGCCGGAACGAACCGTGGAGACAGCACTGGTCGAGCAAGTTACATCCGATGGGACTAGGAACCTGCTCTATTCTCTTTCGGCCCGGAAACTGCTGTCGATGGCTCCCGATGAGTGGGGACACATTCGCGACAGAGCATCCGAGCACAGGCTTGACCCTGTGCGGGGTCTAAGCATCAGGTGTCTCCAGTGCGGCGAACCGCTATTCATCGGCACACGGCGGCGCGGGGCTCGCAACTTGCCGCTCTTTTCCCATCATGCGAACGCCAAGGCCCCCTGCCTCTGGAATACCGGACAGCGCCTGTCGCCCGATCAGCTGCGGGCGCTGCAATATGATGGGCATCAGGAATCCGAACTGCACGCCCGCCTGTGCCGTGTCCTCGAGAGCGCAGCAAAGGCCGATCCGCGCTACATCGGTAGTGCGATCAATAACTATCGGAAACCGGAAACACACGGGCGGGGCCGCTATCCCGACGTACTCGTCCAATGGTCTCACCGTTCCGAGACAGCCTTCGAGGTTCAGCTTTCACGAACCCAGCAGCCCGAAGTTGCGGGGCGAGAGATCCATTACGGTGCGGAAGGGGTCAGCTTGATCTGGGTGCTGCACGGGCTCGATCTCGATGCCGATCAGTTGCCACAATCCTTCGAGGACATCATCCGTCGCCACAGGGGCAATGCATTCGTCATGGATCAAGCCGCACTTGAGGCTTCGAACGAGCTGGGTACTATCGTGTTGTCGTGCCATCTCAGGCGGAACGACGGCGGGTTTGAACCACCCAAGCTGGTGACTTTGGACGGGTTGACATACCCCGAGCACGGTCTACCGTTCCTGGAGGATAGGATCTCAGCGCCGCTGCTAGAGCGCTCCAAGGCAGTACGGAGACGCTGGCACAAGGTGCTCAGCCGATTTCCAGACGGAGAGTGGCGCCGGATGAGGCGCGTTCCAGATGGACTGAAAGGGGAAGTCGAGGACTGGAAACAACGCTACGGTCCTATGTCGACCTCCCGGGACGACGAGAGCGAATTCTTCCTGTGCGTTCTCGTTGCTTTTGCGCTTTCTATTGCCGCGCATGCGGCAAACCCTGGCACCCGGGTGAGCTACGTCACCAAGCCGGTGCCGACGGCGCATCTCATCAACCTGATCATGCAGCGCGAGAATTTGGGCATGCACCAATACGCCCTGATTATTCGGTATCTCATCGACAATACGCGTCTGAGCCAAGTACTCCCGAAATCCGTCGACGAGCATCTAGAGCGTGCGTTTGCGGTGATGGAAGGAAACCTGTGCCTGGCACACGAAGCGGAGTGGGCTGTCCTCGCTGACGTCATACCGGAGGTCTTTGATATGAGGATCAGGGAACAGATGACGTATCTGGGGTGCCTGCCAGATTGGGTCCGGCCGCTTGCGGACGATCCCGAAGTCTCCGAATTGCAGCAGGAGACCCCATAGTTTGAATGGTTTAAGAACCGCTTGCATTGGCCGCCATCGCCTCCAGTAGGAAGCATAGCGACCAAGAAGCGATCATTCTCTCTGGCCTAGGTTGCCTAAGGCGCGTGCCAACTCATGGTGGGGCCAAAAATCCTTCACATCGCGGTATCTGTCGTGACCCGTACCGGTTCCGTTCTCTGGTCGGAGATTCCGCAACATGCGATGAATGATTCAACAGTTCGGTAAGACTGCCTAGCGGCTCAGCCGCCGGTCGCAGGAGTTGAGGGGCACATGACTAGCTTTCCGCGGGGTTCTGAATGGCGGCGCTGGGATCTTCACGTCCATACTCCTGGTACGGCCCTCAACGATCAATTCGGGCCTAGAGGATGGGAAGCCTACCTGGAAGCGATAGAAGGCCAGACCGAAGTCAGGGTGATTGGGGTCACAGACTACCTGACCGTTGGGAACTACTCCGTCATGCGGCGCTACAAGGAGCAGGGTAGGCTCCGGAACATCGAACTCCTCGTGCCCAACATAGAATTTCGGCTTGCTCCGCAGACCACGAGCGGGCAGTCCCTCAATGCGCATTTGTTGATATCACCCGAAGAACCTGATCATGAGGATCGGATCGAACGCGCATTCCGCGCTCTGAGATTCCAGTTCAACGGAGAAAACTATTCTTGCACGCCCGATGACCTGGAGCGGCTCGGACGCCACTTCAATCCCCAGCTTGCCGAACGTCACACGGCATTCAAGGAAGGTGTAAACCAGTTCAAAATCGACGCCAGCTTATTCTTCGGTTGGCTCGATGCTGAGGAGTGGCTTCGGTCGAACTCGCTTTTGGTCATGGCAGGAGGCCGCGATGGACTCAGCGGTCTCCCATACAATGGGGGATGGGCCGCTGCGCGGATGCAGATTTCCAGCCGATGCCACGCAATCTTCACATCGAATGCAGGCGACCGTTCGTTCTGGTTAGGCGGGACCGGGAATGAGATAGACCTTGAAACCATGAGAAGGTGCAACGGACCAAAACCGTGCCTTCATGGCTCCGACGCACATGCGCTTGTGACGCTATTCGAACCCGACGGCCGTCGCTATTGCTGGATCAAAGCGGATCCGACCTTTGAAGGATTGAGACAGGTCCTGCACGAGCCGGCGGAGCGGGTCGTCATCGACGCAGAACATCCCGCCAGGCACATCGATTCCCAGGTCATCGATAGCATCTCAATCGAGAGCGATGGCAGCGGGGGGTGGTTCGAGCCGGCCGTCTTGCCACTCAATGCTGGCCTTGTCGCAATTATCGGAGCCCGAGGATCGGGCAAATCTGCTCTGGCTGAACTCGTCGCGTGTGCAACGGGAAGCTGGCAGGGCGACGAGGGAAAGTCCTTCCTTGAGAGGGCTGGCAACTACTTGGACGGGGTTAGCGTTCGCCTTCGGTGGCGTAACGGTGAGGAGACGGTTGTCTCGCCGTCCGATCCCGGGGGAGACGAGCGTGCTCGTTATCTCTCGCAACGATTTGTAGAACGGCTGTGCTCAGAGGATTACGACGGTCGTGAGCTTGTTGGTGAAATCGAGAGGGTCATCTTCAATTTCACTCCGGTAGGAGATCGATTCGGCTCATCCTCGTTTTCCAGTCTACGAGATCGTCTCACGGCCTCCTTGCGCAATGAGCGAAGCCGGTTGCGTGGGGACATGGCGCGCCTCATTGACGAACTCGTACAACTCAAGGTGCGCCATGACACACTCCCCTCCAAGCGCGAGGAGCTTGCCGGCTGCCAAAAGCGGCGGGACGATTTGAGGGCGGAGGTGGTAAGCATCGCCACAGGCGATGCGGCCGCGTTCGCGGAGGATCTGGCCGCCCGGGAACAAGAGCTGTCGCAGCTTCAGGCTCAAGCGGCTGGCATTCGCGAAAAGCTTCTGACTGCCGATGATCTCATGGTCCGTATCGAAGCTTTCAAAGCCGACGCGGAGGGATTCTTCGGCGAGATCGAGTCGATGTTGGATACCCTTGGTATCCTTGGGCTCGAACGGGAGGCCTTCCGCCCGCGGTTTGGTCCCACAGTCGATGTAGCAATCGAACGGCATCGTGAGGCTCTTCAGACAGATTGGAATACAGTCCAGGGGGATGACTTCGCTTACCCAGGAACCATACGCGGTGCACAACGGCTGCTAGACGAGGTCAAGCGTCGTGCTTCCGAAGACCGCGTCCTGCGGGATAGGATCCAAGCGCTTCAAGCGCAGATCACGAGAGAAGAGGAGCACGCTGCACGCTTGGGAGACGAAATCGCTCACGTCGAGGGCCCGGAGGCGAACCGCCGTTCGGCGATCCGGTCCGAAATGAAGGCCGCTTACGTCGCCTTCTTCGACACGTTGACGAGAGAGCAAGCGATCCTGGAGGACTTGTACGCGCCAGTGAGGACGGAGTTCGAGGAACTTAATGCGGCAGAACGTCCGATCGATTTCTCGATCCGGTGGCATACCAGCATCGACGATTGGCTTGAGAATTTCCACGCTCTAATCGATGGACGCCGGCACTCCGCTCTGCCGGTCTCATTGGACGAACTGGAGAAGTTCGCCAAGACAGAATTAGCTCCAGCGTGGTCAGGAGGAAACAGAATCGCCGTCGAGGCAGCGTTCGATGCGCTCGCTTCGATGTTCGATGTTGAGTCGAAGTCACCGTCGTACTTGAGGCCGTCGGTACAGCCCACGATGTTGCTCGAGTGGATGTTCGAATTGGATCATACATCGCTGCGCTATGGTCTGAAATACAACGGCACAGACTTAGAAAAGCTCTCACCCGGGACAAAGGGAATTGTCCTGCTTATCCTTTATCTTGTTATGGACCGGGATGACCGCCGCCCCTTAATTGTGGACCAGCCAGAGGAAAATCTCGATAACGACTCGATTTACAAGCTCCTCGTCCCTCATTTTCGGCACGCCAAGCGTGACCGTCAGATAATTCTCGTTACGCATAATCCCAACCTGGTCGTTAACACTGACGCCGAGCAGGTTGTGGTTGCCGACTGTCAGAAGCAAGCTGGCTTGCCCCGGATAAGGTATAGCTCCGGTGCTCTTGAAGATAATGGTCCGCAAGGGATTCGGGATAGGGTGTGCGCAATTCTTGAGGGTGGTGCAAGAGCCTTCCGGCAAAGAGAACGGAGGTACGATATCTCCGAACAACTATCCCGGTAACAGCTAACTGCTGAGGAAGCACTGCGTCTGATCCATAGCGGATGGCCCGCCGCTCTGCATTGGGACGACTCGCTTTTCCGTTTGATGCGATACTATTGACATTGGCCAGTAACCGGGCATATTTGCCCGGTAAAGGATGGCCTGTCATGTTCACCTATAGACCTGAGAAATTTGCCTCGCTCTACGCGTCCGAGTTAGGCCAGCGCATCTGGGCATTTCTAACGCGGCTCGAGAATGTCGCCCGCCTCGAAACGGCATCTGAACTGGGAAAGCCTGCAGTTGAGGGCATTGAGGAGCAACTCCTTGCGGAATTCCGCGAGGACGTGCTAGCCGACCGCGTGAAGCAGATGGTCGGCCATATGGTGCGGCAGATCCTTGAGCAGCGTGATTGGGTACTCGACCAGATCGACGTGAAAGTTCAGTCCGTGCCCTTCACCAAAGCGGCGAGATATCGCCGGTCCGACTGGTTCACCTTCCATGCCTTTCGCAACACAAGTGACCCGCGCGACGTCGTCATTACTGACCGGCGGCAGAATCCGACATTGCCGGCTGGCACACGCTGGACCTTCTATGCAACCTTCGCCAGCCCGTTGAAGGCGGCGGTGGCATTTGGCGTCCACGACATCAGGCAACTCCGCCAGGAGGTCCATTTGCATGGCTATCATCGCGTGCGGATCGAACGGGGGCTACGCCGGGCATGAGACGAGAAGACGATGAGCGACCTCTTTGACATTGATGGCGCCAATCTCGATCCTGCGTTCGAGAACCTGAAGGCTGCCGAGTTTCAGATTGAGCAGGAGCTTCGCGCCATGCTGCAAGAGATGTGGATGCGGTATGAGCCCTATGCCGATCCCGATTTCCGGCAGGGCTTTGCGCGTGACGTCGATGGCCGATTCTGGGAGATGTATCTTGGTTGCACACTGCTTGAGGCGGGCCGTACCTTGCTTCCCGTGGTCGAGCGCCAACGGCAGGGCGGTCAGCCGGATCTTTGCGTTCTTGAGGACGGTTACCGAATATGGATCGAGGCTATTACTCCGGACGAAGGCGCTTCAGGCCCAGACCAGATTGTACGACCTATACCGATCAATGAAGGCGGCGGTTTTGTTGGTGCGCCTATACGGCAGGCGCAGCTTCGGACTTCCGGCGCATTCTGGACCAAGGCGCAGAAGATTAGCGGCTACATCGAACAAGGTGTGATCGCGCCGGAAGACACCCGCATCATCGCGATCAGTGCCAGCCGATTCGGCGTCTATGTCTCGGAACGGCCCTTGCCCCTCATTATGACGACATTGTTTCCTATCGGCGATGCCTACGTCACCATCGATCGGGACACCGGAGACATTCTTGAAGAAGGCTTTCACCCAGCGCCCTTCATTCAGCGCGAGCGCAGTCCAATTCCGCGCACCGCCTTCGTCGACGAGCGCTTCGCCAATATATCAGGTGTGATCTGGTCGCGAATTGGCATCGGCAATCTGTCGCGCCAAGCCCGGCCAATCACCTATGTCCACAATCCGTTAGCGCAGATCGCGCTACCCAGGAACTGGGGCATCTGGGATCGCGAGTTCGTAACGACTTGGCTTGGCAATGAATGGGAAGCTAGCGATATCCTGGCCCAGGCGGACGCATCGCCATGACGACGCGCCGCCGCCGAATGATTTGCCATCAGCAGGGCAGGGAGGCTGGGTATGGCTGCCGTTGATGTGCAGCGGCAGATCACACCGATCAGCCAGCGGCAATTCGAGCTCTACACGCTCTCTCTCGAACGCGGACCCAACTTCGATCCTGTGCAAATCTTCCGCACCTATCAAGCCGGACGCGGTAGCGCGAGCGGCTGCATCCTTCTCGACCCGGAGCGCGGTATTTTCACCACGTTGGCCCTACGTCGGCGTATCGATCATCGCTGGACCGTTGTAGATGAAGGTGGCCCCTATCCTACTTCGAAAGTGGCGCTTGAGAACCTCAAAATCAGCATGTGCGGCGGCGATGCGCCTGAGCCGTTGCGGCCCGGTGCTAGACGCCGTCCGCTTTTGATGAAGCCTGGGCCACGCGGGACATCCCGGGAGTTCGAGTTGCTGACGAACACGATCAGCCATCTGCCGGCTCTGATGGCGATCGGTGAATGCTATCTCGCGCTTCCCAACCCAGACGCCAACTTTGTCTCTGATTTTCAGACGAGGAACTTTGCGTCACGGCTGTTCGAACTCTACCTTCTCGCCTGCTTTCGCGAGCAGGGCGCGCTCGTCCGTCAAGACCATGTCTCGCCTGATTTCTGGATTGAGAAGAATGGTGCCGAGTGCTGGATTGAGGCCGTGACTGCCAACTCTGAGACCCCACGAGCCGACCGGTTCAGTGATTGGGTACATGCGCCGGAGGACCATAACGAGCGTCTGACCGGGAGCCCCGCCGAGCGCTTCGCTAAGACACTGCGCGGCAAGCTCCAGCGCAACTACCATGAGCTCGACCATGTGAAAGATCGATCTTTTGCCCTTGCTATCGCCGACTTCCATGCGCCCGGCTCAATGATCTGGAGCCGGGAGGCTTTGCCTACTTACCTCTATGGCATGCGCGCTGATGTCGAGGAAGATGGCGGGCACCGCCGCGCGATCGGGACGCCGATCGCCAATCTAACGGGTAAGCACGAAATCCCGGCGGGCCTCTTTCGTGATCCTAACTTCGCTCATTTGTCGGCGGTTATCTTCAGCAATGCAGCGACACTTGCTAAGTTCAACCGCATGGGCTTCCTTGCCGGGTGGCGTCCTCGTGGCTTGACGATGATCCGGAGCGGCATCCTCTACGACCGAACTCCCGGCGCACTGGAGCCAATCCCATTCAAGCTGTCGGTTGACAGCCCGGAATATGAGGCGCTCTGGCCGCGGGGCGAGGCTTGGTGTCAGGAGCTGGAAGTGTTCCATAATCCGCTGGCCGCATACCCCATCCCGTTTGATCTCATCCCAGGCGCCACGCACTGGTTCGAGCGTGACGGCGATATCGAGTGCAGCACCATCTGGGCGAACTCTGTGCTCTCATCGGTCACACTTCTGCTTATGGAGCACGAATCCAGTACGAGGGGCGGGTAGTGAGGCGAAGGCGGCTGTTCATGACCAGCGTACCGGTTACGTGCCGAGCGCGGTTCCTGGACGATCTTCTCGTCAGCGAAAGTTGCGCGACGCCACCTTGATGACAGCGTCCTGTTCGTACTCTGCATTGGCAGCGTCCGGCCGTTCGAGAATGCCCTTTGCTCCGTTGCGAAGCAAACCACGTGTGCCGGCCTTTGCCTCGTCTCCTCGCCCGCTACGCAGACGCAATTCGGTGCCGCGATCCGCCACCGAGCGTAGGAGATCGGACAGGTCGAGAAAATGCTCGGCGATCAGGTGGGTCACTCAGCCCTCGCGTTGAAGCTGGCCGCGGCAGCCGATCATGCCCGACGACAGGGTCAGCCGGCGAGGCTTCTCGAAGACGGCGGACCAGATCACGAGATTGGCGACGTCGGTCTCGTCCTCGATGGTCATGAAGGTCATGCCCTTGGCGGAACCGGGCTTCTGACGGACGAGGACAAGGCCCGCCACCGTCACCTGCTACTCATCCCGATCCGATGGGCATCGGCATAGGGCCGGATCCGTTGCTCACAGTTTATCGTGCGGGAAGTCTACGGGGCTGGGGCTGATCGCTCAGGCCCCAATGCCGGATTTCTAGCCGGTCGCTAGAAGGCCCTCTGAAATCGTACGCTATTCCACGTGAGTAATCGAGACCAGGGCGGGACACTCGCAACCGAAAGTTAAAATAGCGATCTGCCACTTGACTGTAGGTTGAGCGCGGGTTAGTTGCCAGCTAAATAGTATTACAGCTTTTGGGAGGTCTCCAAGAGCATGTTTGGGTATGGCAAGGCGGTCGTGATGAGCATCGGGTCAGGAAGCAAAATAGATTCCGTATTAGCTCGGCGGAAGACGATGGCTTCGCCGCTCTCTGTAGGATTGGCCGGATACGGTTTAGCGGGACAATATCTGCACGCGCCGCTAATCCGTGCCGCCGGCATGACTATTCGTGCTGTCGTGTCGTCGCGGCGTGAGCAAATCGCTCACGATCTGCCTACTGTAGATGTGACGACGGACTTCCAAGATCTTTTGGTTCGGAACGACATAGACTTGGTCGTTTTAGCAACGCCGAACGAGCTGCACTTCCCACAGGCTATGGCGGCTCTCGAAGCAGGCAAGCATGTTGTTATTGATAAGCCGTTTTGCGTAACGACAAGCGAGGCTGATCGCTTAATCGAAGCTGCGGATCGCCGCAATTTGAAGCTTTCCTGCTATCACAATCGGCGATGGGATAGCGATTATCTGACGGTTCGAAAGCAGATTGAATCTGGTTCTCTCGGTGAGATCTTCTCGTTCCACGCACGGTGGGACCGATTCCGCATCGAAGTGCGAGATCGATGGCGTGAACAGCCAGGTCACGGAGCTGGTCTGCTTTACGATCTGGGCCCGCATCTTCTCGATCAGGCTGTCCAATTATTTGGAAGACCTGAATGGATCCAAGCTGACGTATTCATTCAGAGATCCGGTGGCGTCGTAGACGATGGCTTCGAGATCTGGATGGGAAAAGGTCCACTCAGAATATCGCTAGCCGCCAATTCGATCGTGGCAGATGGCGGATACCGCTATCGTGTGAATGGTCGAAAAGGATCGTTTCTGAAGCCAGGTCTCGATGTTCAGGAAGTCCATATCCGTCGCTCGATGGATCCTTCCGCCGAAGGTTTCGGGATAGAGCCCGAGAGCGGGTGGGGAATCCGCATAGATCCAAATGGCGGACGGACTTCTGTAACACCAGAGGCTGGCTCATGGCGAACGTTCTATTTGATGATGGCAGACGCCATCACGAACGGTGGGCCGCTTCCTGTTGAGCCAAGTTCCGCAAGAGAAATCGTCGAACTCATTGAGGCCGCTGTTTTAAGCGCCCGGCAAAGCTGTCGAGTGAGCTTACAATAGCGCATGAATTCACAGAAAATGGAGGGAAAGATGCAAACTTTGAGTCGGGCAGAGTACACAGATCTACTCGTATTGGCTGAGCCGCTAGCGTGTGTCATTCACGCATATAAGAGGCTTCCGCCATTTTTGAACCCGAGAACCATAACCATCTTCGGCGGTGGACCGATCGGCGTTTTACATGTCATCCAGGTTCGAAGCCGCTTCTGGAACGCGAATATTCAGGTAGTTGAGCCGGATCCGGCGCGGCGTATCCTGCTTGAACGCCTGTTGCCGTTCGTATCGCTTCACAGCTCTTCACAAACAATAGCGACTTCTGATCTCGCAGTTGTCGCGACTAGCGATCCGGAAGCCTCGATGGTATCCATCGAGACAGCAGGGAATGCAGGTACAGTGATCCTTTTCTCGGGGATCAACCACAAGAGCCGAGATGAGCTTCCCAATTGTGAAGGTCACGACCTCGAGACAATCCACCGAAACGAAGAAGTACGAACCGTTTCAAGGAACATTCGCCTGGTCGGATCCTCTGGATATCACCCTGGAGAGATTGGAGAGGCGTTGGCGCTCCTTGCGGCAAATCCGAGAATTTACAAGATCGTCCAAACCGGAATTGTTGAAGGTATCGATGGCGCATTGATCGATTCTAGCAGTACTAGCGTACCTGCCATTGTTCAGATGATCAAAGATAGAGAACTCTATCAAAGCCACTTGAAGGTCGTCTTCCGGCTGGATCATCCAGCTCAATCTGACCGCCGCGTGATAGCCGGCGCGAGCCGCGGATCTATTGAACTGTCTGAGTTTGATCCGATCCCTGTGCCTGCTCCCGGAACAGCTCGCGTGCGCATGAAGCGGTTCAGCGTTTGTGAAACAGATCGGCGCGTTCTGCGCGGAACAAAAAGCGCGGACTTACGCCCAGGACTAGTGCTTGGCCATGAGGGAGTTGGAATTGTGGAGGCTGTTGGCCCCAATGTTTCTCCCTCTTTGCTCGGCTCAATGTGCATTATATTGCCGCATTATTTCGAAAATTCCGACGAAATGGAGCTGAGGGGCATTGGCTATCTGTCGCGCAAGATGCAGCATCTCGGTATCCACGTTGATGGCGTATTCACAACTCAGGCAGATCTGCCTGTCAGTTGCCTATATCAAGTGAATACATTCGCAACGATACTCGCAGCGGACGCCCCCGATTATACTCAGATTAATGATGCGGGACACCGACGCTGGGTAGGCGCTAGCGTCGCTTAACATGGTCTCGAACGATCCTCTAATTAGAGCTTAGGAATAGCAGATGTCGTCATCAGCAGGCGCGCCGATTAATGCCGAGGATATAAGCCCAATCCTTGCACACAGTCTTATGGCCTCGTGTGCGCTTGCGTTTTTCATTTTCGGGCTGACTTCATCTATCATTGGGCCAACCATTAGTGATGTAGCCGCTGTGATTGGGGTGTCAGCGGCAACGGCTGGCATCCTTCGGTCCGGTCGCCAATTAGGCCAGTTTGCCGGCTTCCTCGCGCTTGGAGGGGCTGCTGACAAGCATGATCTACGTATCCTTGCTTTTGTTGGCGGCCTAACCATGGCTATCGGGCTTTCGATGGTGACATTCAATGGCTTTACGCTCGCGATCTTTTCAGCGGTGGTGTGGGGCATAGGTCACAGCGCCTACAACCTTGCGCCGCAAGTTGTGATCGGTCGGGTATATGCAGGACGTGCGCCTGCCATCATGACAGTGCTGCAGGGTGTTTATGGCCTGGGGGGCATGGTTGGCCCTTGGTTCGTCGAGTTGCTTCGTGGTCAAGGAATCCACTTCATCTACTTCATCAGTGCTTGCATGGTGGTTGTTGCTGGCGCGCTTTACTCCCTCACTACAAAGGATTTAGTACAGAATCGGCAGGCGCCCCGAAAAGCTAATGAAGGCCACGCTTCGCGGGCACTCAGCCTAACATTACTTCCATTTTTATGTGGCATCATGTTGAACAGCGGCGCGGTATTTACGGCTGCTGACTGGCTCTATAGCCACACTCAGAAGCTCACCAACTCCAGTACCCAACAAGCTGCACTTGTTACGTCGGCGTTCTGGTTCGCGATGACCGGGGGACGGTTCTTTCTAGGATTTATAACGGCAAGGTGTGGTGAGCGAGCGGTCATCCGTGGTTCGATCGTCATCTCGACAGTAGGAGCTGCCGCAATGGTTTTGCCATTCTCCTCGATTGAATTGATTTTCGTAAGCGCAGTACTGCTCGGCCTGGGCCTAGCAGCCGTCTATCCGATCCTCATCGCGTCCGCTTCCAATCTCTTTGCCAATAACAGAGGATCCGTCACTGGATATATGGCGGCGGCTGGTGCTTTCGGAGCAATCATAATGCCGGCCTTGCAGGGGTGGATTACATCTACAACCGATCTCGGAATGGCAGTTTTGCTGTTCTGTACACTCGCGACTGCAGCGACCCTTTGGTCAATACCAATTTCAACGCCGTCTCGTTGAGACGGGAATGTCAGACGGTCTCAAGACTTTGCGAAAAGCCGATCAGGTAGAAGCGCGGAGACTGTGGTAGTTCGAATATTTAGATGCGGAGCACCCATGATATGCGTCGCAGTCTATAATAAATCCGGGGCAGGTAAGATAAATGATAATCAATACAACTCTACTGGATGTCGACGAACTTGACTTCGATTTTGCTCCACGTGCTTGGGACTTCGAGAGTAAGTTCGCGGGCGAAATAGACGCTCACTGGCAGGGATTGCTAGCTCGTAATCCTGCGCAGTTTAACGGGCGTGTGCTGCTATTGGATAAACATCAGATTGTTGCGGAATCCGGAGAGAAGCGTGTTCTTCGCGGCACGTTCCTTGAGACGGACTATAAGTCGTTCTCAGCCTGGCGTGACTTTGGGTGGCCGGATCCGTCAATCCGCAATTGCTTTGCAATGGCGGCTCTAATATCGGATGACGGTGCATTCTTGCTCGGCGAGATGAGTACCGGAACCTCTCTCCCGGGTCGCATTCAGTTTCCAGCTGGAACGCCGGATCTCGCGGATGTCATGGGCTTAAAGGTGGACTTGGAGGCAAGCGCCTTTCGTGAGCTCCACGAAGAGACGACCTTATCGTCAAATGACGTTGTTCCGGCAGCAGGCTGGACGCTTGTGCTCGATGGACCTCGAATCGCATGTATGAAGCCGATGCGAGCCAAAGGTACAGCCGAGGAAATTGTTGCGAAGGTGACACGCGGATTGGCCCAACAGAGAGATCCCGAGTTGGTGCGCCTCCATATCGTACGGGACCATAAAGACCTTGATGAAGCGCGGATACCTGCATTCATGCTGTCTTACTTGCGCTCAGCGTTTTCGCTGGAACCGGAAATGCGCAGAGGTACCTGATAATGGATTCTAACGCTATGGATGGAGAATCAATCGTGTACCCGCGAGTGCGACCCATCCTTCTCCCGAACAGTGCTGACTTTGAGAGCCTGCCCCTGGTGAAGCCGACGGGCTTTCGTGAATATGATGCACGGTGGTGGTTTGGTTGCCATGGCTCCTCAAATGCGCCGGAGCTTAACCTAATGGGCGCTCAGGCCGTTGGAATTGGGATCGGTACACTGGCGCGCCGCCGAGGGGTGCCAATGGAAATTGTTACCGGGCATGATTTCCGGGGGTACTCGTCTGCGGTCAAGATGGCGCTCGTCTCGGGTCTGATGGCCGCCGGAATGAGGGTGCATGATATTGGTCTAGCGCTCTCGCCGATGGCCTATTTCGCTCAATTCAAGCTCGATTGCGCCTGCGTCGCGATGGTGACCGCTTCCCACAACGAGAATGGATGGACTGGCATTAAGATGGGTTTTGAGAGGCCTGTCACCTTCGGACCGGACGAAATGTCAGCGCTTAAAGAGATTGTGCTCTCGGGCGATTTTGATTTGGCGGGCGGTGGATCATATTATTTCCACGAGGACTTCGCGAGATACTACATTGATGAGCTGACCAGGCGACCTAAGATCAATCGCAAGCTCAAGGTTGTGGTGGCTTGTGGAAACGGTACAGCTGGCGCTTTTGCACCAGCCATTCTTCAAGCCCTTGGCTGTGAGGTGATCCCACTCGACACCCAGCTTGACCATTCCTTTCCCCGCTACAACCCCAACCCCGAAGACATGGCTATGCTTCATGCGATGGGAGAGGCAGTAGGGACTCATCGTGCGGATATTGCTTTTGGCTTCGACGGTGACGGCGACCGCTGTGGCGTTGTCGATAACGTGGGTCGTGAGCTATTTGCGGATAAGGTTGGCGTATTGCTTGCAAGGGATCTCGCAAAGATACATGGTCCTTCGCTATTTGTGGTTGATGTGAAGTCGACGGGTCTGTTCTCCAGCGATCCTGCATTGAAGCAGCTCGGAGCGGAAGTTGACTATTGGAAAACTGGCCATTCCTACATCAAGCGTCGTGTGCGTGACTTGAAGGCATTGGCCGGCTTTGAGAAGTCTGGTCACTTCTTCTTCAATGCGCCCATAGGGCGTGGGTATGACGATGGCCTCGTCACCGCAATTGCTGTGATGGATATGCTCGACCGAAATCCCGGTAAGACATTGGCAGATCTATATGAGGAAATGCCTCAAACCTGGAGCTCCCCTACGATGGCTCCTTATTGCCGGGATGAGGTCAAGTATGATGTGGTCGAACGGATTATGCGGCGCTTTACGACAATGAAGGAAATCGGGGAGATGGTTGCGGGGCAGCCAATCAGTGAGCTTCTTACTGTCAACGGAGTTCGTGTAACAACTTCGGACGGTACTTGGGGCCTTGTCCGAGCCTCTTCAAATAAACCTGAGCTGGTCGTAGTCATTGAGAGTCCCGTATCAAAATTGCGGATGCACGAGATGTTCAGCGCAATTGACAGTGTCATTCGCCAGAACCCGGAAGTCGGCGCCTATAATCAATCGATCTGATAGGTCGACCGACTTTCAGAGCCCAGCTAATCGGTTCTGTAGTCCTTCACGCGACATTGCCACATGACATTCATGCCAGTCTCCAATTGCTAGTTTGAACACGACGCTTGAAGCTAGAGGCTACAAGCTGAAGCTGCGGTTGGAGCGGTCGAGAAGAGCAGATGTGCTATTTACTTACACGACAGAGTCGTAGGTATATGTGATGAGTATCCCAAAAGCTTATTGTGAGGAGGTTGATGCGGTTGTTGAGATCACCGATGCCCATTACATTTGGTTGGAGAGGGGCGGGGCAGGGGATCTGCATTTCCGCTGTCCTCACGATGAATGTCGCCAGAATGGAAATCCCCGAATTTTTGGTGTGAACTACAAGAGGATTATGGGGATTGATCCAATCCATCGCCGCCCCCACTTCCGGTTTAGCAAGGACCCGCACTGGGATGGATGCCCATGGGTGATCTTCGATCAGGCTGTCCAAGAGATCGATGCTGATGAGAGCCTTCCAAGAGTAAATGGGCTACAGCGTAGCGAACTTATATCAGTGTTCGACCCGACGGTAGACGGGGATGCGGCCGATCACGATTGGACGGGACTTGAGGGGGTTCTAAGAGGTACCGTCGCTCAGGAGCGCCGCCAAGCGCTTGTAAGATTCATTCGGGAACGGCTTCCTGAAACATGCAATCTTGAAAAGGTTGTCCGTTGCTTCGAAGCAATGAGCGACGAGGAGTTGCGCGACACAAGATTGCGCTTAGCGGGGCTCAGTTTGACTTACAGGAGCGCGTTTACTTTCGCGATGTTCTGTACACCTCATCATCGCTACAATAGAATATATTACGGTCGAGCAAACGTACGAGCCTTCAGGAACGGTTACGCAATTCGGTTCTTGGCTCGCCCAAAGCTGGCTGATGGCACCGAGTGCAGGTTGTCAACTTTCATCACCTACGAGGCACTCAATGCCGCCAAGCGATGGAAGCTCCTCTCACTTGCTCTGAAGGCTGCTGCCGATTCAAAACAGACCTTACATCAATGCTATGTTTACGGAGACGTTCGCTTTCGACAGGTGGATGGAGGTGATCCCAATCAAATTGAGATTGCTCCAGGAAGTCTTCATTCAGTCGTGGTCACGCTGACTGAGAATGGCGCGTAACAGTTAAGAACTTGAATAATCAGGTGGCGCAAGGCGCAGAGAGACAAATAAATCCCGTCGATCCTGATGACAAAGTCTGCCTCTTCGCTACTCCAATGAGTTAGCTTGCTCTGAAGATGGGAAAGGTCGCTGAAGTCACTCAAGATCACGAGGATTAATACCGTTCCTGATGAGGTTATGAGTCTGATCTCGGCGGGCTCCCAATGCATATTGCCTATGGCAGACGCATATCCGAAGTGTAAGGCTCCTCGTGGCATCCTGATGTCCACCTTCATGTGGTCTCGGACATCGATAGGCCCTAGCGCTGTTTCCATAGCATTGAACAAAGGCATCAAGTCTGTCTCAAATATCGCATTTTTGATTGGTGTAACGGACGTTAAGGATGGAAGAATTGGGAAAGTGCTCTGCATTTTATTCACTTCCTCAGTAATTCAATTGAGACCTGCACATACGATCGCAAACGGAATGTGTCTTACGCGTCAACGGTAAAAGCATTGCAGACATTTTCTACCGGCGAAAGGCCGGGCCAGCGCAGTTCTTCTCCCAAGCTGAGTTAAATTTCAATTTTACTCGATCTATAAGATGCCAGGATATCCTTATTGGCATTTCGTAAGCCGTGATGGCTCAGATTTGTGCAGATCAAATTATGAGGTTGGTTTGCCGGAACTCCGCGAGGCAAGTGAAGCCTGAGCTACGTGAACGTCTATATAGCACCTTTAGTGGCAGAATGTTCTCAGAAAGTGCCTTCTAGAGTTGTCAAGAATTGTCCGAAATCGTTGCAGCGAGCGTAATCCTAGTTGATCCCTCGTCAGCGAAAGTTGCGTGATGCAATCCTGATGACAGCGTCATGGTAGAGCTCGGCCTGGTGAGCGTCCGGTCGTTCAAGATCGTCACGAGGCCCGTTGCGAACCCAATCCCGTGTGCCGGCCTTTGCCTCGTCACCACGTCCGCTCCGCAAACGGAACTCGCTGTCACGGTCTGCTACCGAGCGCAGAAGATCCGACAGATCGATGAAGTGCTCGGCGATCAGGTGGGTCACGTCGCCCTCGCGCTGGAGCCGGCCGCGGCAGCCGATCATGCCGGATGACAGGATCAGCCGGCGGTGCTTCTCGAAAACGGCGGACCAGATCACGAGGTTAGCGACGTCGGTCTCGTCCTCGATCGTCATGAAGGTCACGCCCTTGGCGGAGCCGGGCTTCTGACGGACGAGAACCAGGCCCGCCGCCGTCACCCGCTGTCCGTCCCGGACGTGCTGAAGATCGGCGCAGGATCGGATCCGGCGCCCGGTCAGCTCCTGGCGCAGAAAGGACACGGGATGCCGGCGTAGCGACAAGCCGATGGAACGATAATCCTCCACGACCTCGCGCCCCTCCGTCATTGGCACGAGATCCACTGAGGGCTCGATGATCTCGGGCCGAGTGGCACGATCCCGTTCGTTTGCTGCCGCAAACAAGGGCAGGACGCCGTCTGCCAAGCCTTCGATAGTCCAAAGTGCCTTACGGCGATCGTCACGGAGAGATCCGAAGGCGTCGCTCTCAGCGAGACGTTTAAGCGCTACTGCCGGAAGCCCGGCACGCCACTGGAGATCTTCAATGGAGGTGTAGGGCTGCTCCACCCGGGCAATCGGGATCATGGCAGCATCCGCATTGGAAAGACCGTGCACCATCCTCAGTCCGAGCCGGACTGCGAAGCGTCCCGGATTCCGGGTTGGCTCCAGAGTACAGTCCCAGCGCGAGTGGTTGACGTTGACGGGGCGTACCTCGATGCCATGAGCCTGAGCATCCCGCACCAACTGGGCGGGCGCGTAAAAGCCCATGGGCTGCGCGTTCAGGATAGCGCAGCAGAACACGTCTGGATGGTGGCACTTCAGCCAGGATGAGGCATAGGCGATCTTAGCGAAGCTCGCCGCATGGCTCTCCGGAAAGCCATAAGAGCCGAAGCCTTCGAGTTGCTTGAAGGTGCGCTCGGCAAAGTCGGCATCGTAGCCGCGCGCGGTCATGCCGGAGATCAGCTTGTCGCGGAACTTGGAGACGCCGGCTGTCAGCTTGAACGTTGCCATGGCACGCCTGAGCTGATCGGCTTCCGACGGTGTGAAGCCGGCGCACTCGATGGCGACGCGCATGGCCTGCTCCTGGAACAGCGGCACTCCGAGCGTCTTCTTCAGGACGCGCTCGAGTTCGGGGCGTGGATATTCCGGCGCCTCACGACCTTCGCGGCGGCGCAGGTACGGATGCACCATGTCGCCCTGGATCGGGCCAGGACGGACGATCGCGACCTGGATGACGATGTCATAAAAGGTCTTCGGCTTCATGCGCGGCAGCATCGCCATCTGGGCGCGGCTCTCGATCTGGAACGTGCCAACCGTATCGGCCTTCCGGATCATGGCGTAAGTGGCCTTGTCCTCGCCCGGGATCGTGGCGATGTCCATGTCCACGCCCTTGTGGTCGCGCAGGAGATCAAAGGCGCGGCGCATGCAGCCGAGCATGCCGAGCCCCAGCACATCGACCTTCATGAACTTGAGGGTGTCGATGTCGTTCTTGTCCCACTCGATGATCTGACGGTTTTCCATGGCCGCCGGCTCGATCGGCACGAGATCGTCGAGACGATCCTGGGTGAGCACGAAGCCTCCTGGATGCTGCGAGAGATGACGCGGGGCGCCAATCAGCTCGGAGGCCAGCTCCAGCGTCATGCGCAGGCGCGGATCGTCGAGATTGAGATTGAGCTCTTTCGCCTCTTTCTCGGTCACTCCGTCATTGCCCCAGCCCCAGACGAGGCTGGAGAGCCCAGCTGTCACATCCTCGGGCACGCCGAGCGCCTTGCCGACCTCCCGGACGGCACCTCTGGCCCGGTAGGTCGACACGACAGCTGTCAGTGCCGCGCGATGGCGGCCATAGGTATCGTAGATCCACTGGATCACTTCCTCACGGCGCTCGTGCTCGAAATCGACATCGATATCCGGCGGCTCACGCCGTTCCTGGGAGACGAAGCGCTCGAACAGCAGATCATGCTCGGTGGGGTTGATCGAGGTGATGCCGAGCACGAAACAGACGGCGGAGTTAGCCGCCGAGCCGCGTCCCTGGCACAGGATGCCGCGTGACCTGGCGAAGCTCACGATGGCATGGACCGTGAGGAAGTACGGCGCGTATCCCAAGTCTTCGATCAGATGCAGCTCATGCCGACAGGTTGTCGCGACCACATCGGGGATGCCGTCCGGGTAGCGCTTCTTCGCGCCCTCCCAGGTGAGCCGCTCCAGCTTCTCCTGTGCCGTCTCGCCGGCCTCTGTTTCGGATGGGTACTGGTAGCGCAGCTCATCGAGCGAGAACGTGCAGCGGTCCAAGACCTCTCGAACGCGCCGGAAGGCTTCCGGATGGCGCTCGAACAGGCGCTGCATCTCGGTTGGATCCTTGAGATAGCGATCAGCATGGCGCTCCAACCGATACCCAGCCTCGTCGATGGTGCAGCCTTCGCGAATGCAGGAGACGACATCCTGCAAGCGGCGGCGCTCCGGATGGTGGTAGAGCACGTCGCCCATAGCGATGGTCGGCACTCTCGCAGCTTGTGCCACCTGTTCGATGGCATGCAGCCGTAGATGCTCGTTGGGGGCAAAGCGCCGGATCAGCGCCATGTAGGCGCGGTTGCCGAAGGTCTGTTTCAGACGAGCAAGGTTGTAGGCAAGTTCATCATCCGCTTCATCACTCAACAGAACGGCCAGAAGACCCTCGTTCCACGCGACCACATCGTCCCATGTGAGATGGCATTGTCCTTTGCCGCCGCGGCTCTTGCCGATGCTGAGCAGCCGGCACAGACGTGAATAGGCGGCACGATCCGTCGGATAGACGAGAAGCGATGTGCCATCGGTGAGATCAAGCCGGCAGCCGACAACGAGGCGGATGCCCGTTTCGCGCGAGGCTTCATAAGCGCGCACGATGCCGGCGAGCGAGTTGCGGTCGGTGATGCCGAGCGCCGTGATGCCGAGAAGCTTGGCCTGCTCGAACAATTCCTGCGGACTCGAGGCGCCGCGCAGGAACGAGAAATGGGTCGTGACCTGAAGTTCAGCATACATTGTCAAAACAACCTTCCATCATGAAAAAAGACCATGCATCCACCAGCGCCCACCCTCGGCGGTCGGCGCATCGCGAAAGATCCAGAAGCGTCCGCCTTGCTCGGTCTCGACGCGGTAATAGTCCCGGGCGCTTGAGCCTTTGTCGCCGTTCCACCATTCCGGCGTGATGCGCTCAGGGCCGTCGGCCTTGGCGACCATGTGACGGACCCTGCGCCAGACGAAGAAGCGGGGAGGGTGATCGGGAAGAAGCGCCGTCGCGACCACGGATTCAGGAGGATCAAGCAGGCGCGTCGGCCGTGGCAGGGTCTCTGGCCAGACAGAGCCCGTCGGCGGTGCCAAGGCCGAGATTTTGCGCGCCATGCGCTCCGGCACGAGGCTCTGCACGGGTGCGAGACGGTAGACCTTTCTCATGCCGATGCGGACACCGAGACGGTCGACGAGACGACCGATATCCGCTTCACCCGTGTCGTCCTCGCCAAGGCCTCGCACCTGGACTTGTTTGTCCTGCAGCGGCTCAACCTTGCCGGCGACAAGGATGATCTCCTCGATGCCGAAGCCGGGATCGATCGTTTGCAGGCGCTCGTCGAAGAGCTTGGCGAGATGGGCCGTATCCCGGTTGGCTTGAGCCGTTCCGACGCGCAGGCAGGCGCTCTTCTGATCGACGCGTTGCACCAGGAGGTCGAGACGGCGCACGCCTTCTCCCCGGCGTTCCAGCTGCCGGCACAGATCCTTCGCCAGATGCTGCACCACACTCTTGAGATCCTCGATCCGGCCGATGGGCTCCGCGAAGGCCCGCGATGCCGTCGCCGTCTCCTTGGGGATCAGCGGTGTGATCGGCTCAAACGCATGACCCAGCGCTTGATCAAGACGGAGCGCCACATCCCGGCCGAAGCGTCGAACCAATGGTGCGCGGGGCATGGCGGCCAGCTGGCCGATGCGCTCGATGCCGAGCCGATGTAGGGGACTGAGTTTCTCGGCAGAAATCCGCAAAGCCCGGATCGACAAGGTTGCAATGGCGTCGACGGCGCGGCCCGTCGGCACGACACCACCCGCGCCGTAACGCGCAACGGCCCAGGCCGCGCCCGGAATATCGGCGACCGCCGCTTTGGCGCCGATGCCCTGGCGTGTCAGGCGGCTGATCAGATCCCGGAGCAGTTCTTCCTCGCTGCCGAACAGATGCGCTGCGCCGGCAATGTCGATCCAGAGTCCGTCTGGTGGATCGGGCGATACCACGGGCGAGTAGTTGATGGCCCAGCGCGCCAGCTCCCGCAGCGAGGCTTCGTCTTCGTCCGGCGTGGCATCGACGACGTGCAGGTTGGGAACGAGCGCCTGTGCCTGCGCGAGCGCCATGCCGACATGCAGGCCAATCCCTTGCGCAGCCGCGCAAGCCGCGCGCACGACCCGGCGCGAGCCGACGGTGTGCACGGTCACCAGAGGCTCATCGCGCGGCGGCTCGCTGGTGCGCCGCCTGATCCGATCGGTCGGCCAGGTCGGCAGGTAGAGCGAGACGACCCTTCGCATCGCAGGCCTCCAGAATCCAGGTACGGGGTTCGGCGCCACGGCAGCGCAGGAGTTCGACTTGCCAGCGTTCCCGTCCAAGGCCGGGCGCCGGCATGAGTTCGGATGGGGCAGGGGCAACCCGCCAGCGGGTCGTGGCTGCGGTGGGAATGGCGACCAGATCCTTCTCGGCGACGGTCCACCAGCGACGGATGATCAGGGCCATCACGCCGGACGCCTCGGCGGCGAGTTGCAGCCGCCGCGATGCCGTCAGTCCCATGCGCGTGACTTCGCCGACGACGGCGGCAAGTCCCTTCTCATGGAGGCCTTCCTCGACGAGGGGTAGGATGTCCCGGTCACGGGAGGCCTCAGCATAGATGACCCGGTCAGGATGGAGACCCGCCCGCAGCAGACCAGGGGCGAACAGATCGCGACGGGTCAGGCACCACAACACAGGTCCCTTGAGGCGGGCCGCGATCCCGGCGGTGAACAGGGTGGTGCTTCCCGCGAACTCGGAAGCCATCCCCGCCTCGATCATCTCGTGCAGAGCTCCGCGAGGCAGCCCGCCCATGGGAAGGTGGGAGTCGAGTTCGGGAAGCCTGAAGGGGAGAGGCTTTCCCTTGCCGTGCCCGCTTTCCAATCGCGCAATCCGCAGCCGTAAATCGGCAAGCCTGTCCCGTTGCCCGGCATGCATGATCCGCGCCAATTCAAGTTCGTGTTGAGGATGTTCCTATTATGTTCTCATTTGTCGCTGAGTCAAATACACGCAGAAGTGCCTGTGAATTTCGGGGGAAAAGCACGGATTCGATGATCACACGAAGTGTCATTTGCAGCTCTAAGTGAGTTATGCAATTTTGTTTCTCAACCTGAGGGTTTGCTTTTTCTATTGAGAACCAATGAAGCCATTCGATCCCGAACAGCGAGAGCTTATTCGTTCTCCTCTCGACAACGAGAATATCCTGAGCGGCCACTTCTGGGGTGAGTTGCGCGTCTTTCTTGCTGTTGCAAAGGCGAAGTCCTTCAACCGGGCCGCAGAAATCCTCAACACGAGTCCGCCGACCGTTGGACGTCAGGTTCGGCGACTACAGGACCTGATGGGGTCTCAGCTCTTTGTCCCGACAAAGAATGGGGTCAAGCTCACTGCGAAAGGGCAGGCGCTTGCACAGGCTCTCACTACACTCGATCATTCCCTGTTCGCTCTTAGCAATGATCTGAGGGCCGAGAACAAGGATGCCGAAGGCATTGTTCGAATTAGTATCACGGATGGACTGAATACCTTCTTCGTCGCGCCGGCAGTCTCCGGATTTGCCGACGAGTATCCAAAGATCCAACTCCACCTGAAGAGCCCGGCTAATGTCGTAAGCCTAAGAGACAATCAAACCGATATGATGATCGGCTTCAGTCCGATCGAAGGATCGGATGTCTTCGTGCAGAAGCTGGGGCACCTTCACTTCATTCCAATCGTTGCGAAATCCTACACTCAGCACTACGGTGTCCCAACGCGCTCGAATTTGCAGAATCATCTGTTCCTGCAATCTGAATTTTATATGGCCAAATCAGGCCTATGGGATTCTTGGAACCGGGCTGTCTCGCAAGGCCAGATCGCGCATTTCTGCGACAACTCGATGGCTTACGGAATGCTTGTCAAAGCGGGTCTCGGCATTGGGCTCCTTGGCAGCTATACACTCCTTGAGCCCAATGCCTTCCCGCTAGAATTGGATGTTAAGATCTCCGTACCCCTATACGCAATCGCGCTTACGGAACGTCTAAACTCGCGTCCGGTGCGCCTTGTTTTTGACTGGCTGAGCGAGATGTTTGGCCCGACGAACCCTTGGTTTCATCCGACTCTTCGCCTTGATCCGCCGCAGAGCAGGTTCGACGCCGGCATCAAGCTGCTCTTCAATCTGTGACCAATTTCTCTGGACATGGAGTTTGCTAATGCTCTCGGAGAGCGAGATGTAGGTGTTGCCTGCATCGTCAAAGAGTTCAGCGAGTTCGAGCGGCACGCCTTCTCCTTCGAAAAGCAGCCGTTGGAACATGGCTGTGTGCAGGGTCACGACCTGCTGAAGATGGGAGCGAAAGTAGTCCACGACTGTATCCATATCGGCATGGTCCAAGTCAGGAGGATTGAGATGAAGACTGGTGCTCATGTTTCCACCATCTCGAACTCGGATTGAGCATCCCAGTAGCCTTCCACACGGAAGAGAGTGGCTACATCGGAAGCAGGCGTGATGGCGTTTTGGGACGGAGTGAGTTCTTTGACGAGCTCGATGTAAGGCTCGTCGTGTCCCTCAAACAGAAGAGGCTCCTTGCCAGGTGCGGGCTTGAACCCCAGCATCCGTTGCCAGAGCACCGAATAAGGCGGCTTGGCATGCGTGATGACGCAGTCATAGCCTTTGCGGCTGATATGCTCGAAAATAAACTCGGCGCCGCGCTTGATGATGCGAGGGTTCCGCCAGGCCTTCCGAAAGCTGGTGCGCTCCATCTTGGCGAAATCCTTGAACCAACGAATCCTTGCGGTCCCAATCGGCTCATCCCCGGCATAGACGATGATGTGGGTCGCCTGATAATCATTGCCGTCATAGGTCTGACGGGCACTGACGCCGTGCTCCTCCATGAAGCAAATGGCCCGGATTGCCTGGGCGTGAAGGAGCTGCTCAGGCGTCGTGACGACTTCAACCCGGATAAGATTGTCTTGCTGGCCGGCTTTTGGATTAACCTGTTCCATGAAGTTTCCCCCTACACAAACTGACGGGCAGGAAACACGGCACTCCATAGGCTTTGAAGGTGCTATTGTGAGGGGCGGTATTTCACCAGTGTTACACCGGAGGGGAGATGACCGAACGTAATAGTAATACAACAATCAGCTTGGCTGATTTATGCCGGGACGCAGTGGAACGCTTTGGTGCTGATTGGCCGCGTATCCAGGCATATGTGGCCGAACAGATTGCCCTTATGCCCGGAGAAGAGCGGAAGCGGTTGACGGATGACGTCGACCGGATCCTATCGTTTTTTGCCCCGTCTCGCCCGAGTGTCCTGCAATAAGCAGGTGCGGATTGGTTTAATGAAGAAGTCGACGACCGATATCGATAGGCAAATAGGCAATAAAATTCGAGCTAGACGAATTGCACTGAATATAAGTCAGGAAAAGCTTTCAGATTCCCTTGGTCTTACCTTTCAGCAGGTCCAGAAATACGAAAAGGGAACAAACCGCGTGAGCGCCTCCAGGCTCCTGGAGATCAGTCAGATCCTAAAGGTCGATATTGATTATTTCTTCGCTGGCCTCGTCAGCGATGCAAATTTCGATAGTGGCGAGGACAAGGAGTTAGGGAGAGTCATCTCGACAACGGAGGGCGTTCGCCTGATTAGGGCCTTTGCTCAAGTCGAAGACATTCAGATCCAGCGCAAGATCGTGGACTTGGTGGAGATGATCCTGAAGATTAAAGGACTAGCAGATACCCGATTGAATTGAATGCATGCGAATGCCGGCAGGGCTCCAGAGGGCCATCTCATTGTAGTGCTCGAATGGTCATAAGCTGCGTGCTGATTTGATTAACTTGCAGTTGCTGCACAAATTGCTCCGCTGCTGCATTGGTCGCGGATCTTCCGCTTGCGAACTGTCCTTGTAATTTGCGTGCTGCTAGCTGTTTCGAGTTGAGCGGCTTCTCCGCGATCGCAAATGCGTACGTAAGCTTATCGATGTTGACCTCTGAGGCTGAAGCAAGCGGACCGGGGCCAACGAAATGGGTCAACGCCCAAGTAGGGCCAACTCCGCTTAGATTTTTCGTGACTGTGAAGTTCACAGAGCCTCCGAAAGCTCCTTTGTCTGACATCTTCGCAGTCGTCCTTCCGTAGTTAACGCCAAGAGCCATATCGACCACTTGCCTGATGCCGAGATCGCCAGCGAGATTGGTCTCAATGTCTTTGGAGCAGTCAGTCATGAGCCTCGTCGCGCTTCCCTTGCGGAATGCCTTTTCTCGATCATCCAGCTCTTGCCGCAGATCGAGGAGCGAATAGTAGAGTTTCTGTGAAAAATACTGCTCTCTGGATTTTTCAAATTTGGCGTTAGCATTGAATATGAAGGGTGCGCCCGTGCTGATATACGCCAGAGAAGGCGAGAGACCACCGGTGTCATTGACCGTCAAGTCGAGTTGAACCGCCACTTCGTATTGCCCCGTGAGAAGATCTGTTTCGTTAGGTGCGCCCGGCGTGACGAGGTTGGCCAGTTCGCATGTCACTCGGTCTACGATCGATTTGACCGTTGGACTTTCGGTCGAGGGATCTGTCGGCACATCGAATGACGGAACAACCGTCGCGCAGCCACCAAGAGAAAAGGGAACGAGCAAAAAAGAGGTTTTTAGGATGACATTGGTTCGGGCTGTGAGTTGGATGGCTAGCGCAGCGGCTGACAATTTACGCACGGTCTATCTCCGTAGAAGTGGGCTACGGCATCCTCATGGTACTTCCACGCTAATGCTCGGCATTCTCTATCGTTGGACGGTTCCGTGCTGCATCTCACTCCAAGACCAGGAATCCTCATCACGCAGCATCTCTCTGCGCCCACGCCCGATGAATATGGCTCCAGTCCGATCATTGGATCTGGCGCACTGTATTCCTCCCGCCAGGATTTGAGCCTATCGGAGATCTCTTTTTCGGTAAGCGGTCGAAACCAGCGATAGATGGTCCAATAAGCCCATCGCATTCGAGCCATAAGACCGCTCGGTGGAGGAGGTGCCTCTACGATGGGTGGTTCGATCCCCTTTGGGACTTCGTTGCCGCCAGTCATCTCGACCTCGCCTGCAATTACAAGGTGAGTGTCAAACCGTCAGACCTTAGCTGCAAGACCGCTACTACTTTTGCACGTTTAACAAATTTACAAGGCGGGGGAGATCAAGAGCGCCATACGTTTCCCTCAAGATCCATGTTTGGAGGCACATGTACTGACCACATGAGCGCGTAAGCTTGTGGAAATGCTGTTGAAGAGCCTTGGATATGTTGCCCTAAGCACTATTCAATGTGGCGAGCCAACATACCAACAGTTCTTACGAGGGATCTTCAATGGCAAAGGCTGCAACCAAGAAAGCTCCGGCGCGCAAAGCCGCATCGAAGACAGCGACGAAAACTGCTGCAAAGGCGGCCAAGAAGCCTGCCAAAGCCACAGCATCCAAGACAGCTACGAAGGCAGCCGCCAAGGTGCCAAAGAAGGCAGTGAAAACCGCTGCAACATCGAATGGCATCCTGACGCTGCGCAACATCGCCGACATCCTGTCAGAGATCCATGAGTTGCCGAAGCGTCAGGCGAACGAGATGCTGACGCAGGTGGTCGAAATCATCGCCAAGAGCCTGAAGAAGGGCGACAAAATTCGGCTGTCGGGCCTCGGCATCCTACAGGTGCGCAAGCGAGCGGCGCGTATGGGACGCAACCCTCAGACGGGTGAGCCTGTGAAGATCAAGGCGTCGAAGAAAATCGCCTTCCGGCCTGCCAAGGACCTCAAAGAATCTATCTAATCTCGTAAGTGGCATGGCTTTGCATAAACAATGCCATGCCACCATCCAAATAGATCTTTAGGTCAGCCATCAGGTGCCGCGGCCTGCCGCATTCAAACAGTCGAAGTGTCGGCCATCTGGCTTGGAGAGCTGAATTAGAGCAGAGTGCCCGAATGAAGCTAAATATTGCCTGCCTCAGCTTACTTCTCCTCGTTTCGCCTGCCACTGCCCAAAGTCTCTCGGGCCGCGCCGAGGTCATCGATGGCGACACCATCGCCATTGAGGGACGGTCATCCCGCATCCGCCTGTATGGCGTCGATGCTCCAGAAAGCCAGCAGACCTGTGAGAATGCATACGGGAAACGTTACCTGTGCGGTTCAAAGGCCGCGGAAGCGCTGGCCTCGATCATTGGTCGTAATGGCCGAGTGTCCTGCCATGAAGAGGATCGGGACCGCTATGGGCGCATCGTGGCTGTCTGCCGTGCCAACGGCAAGGAGCTAAACGCAGAGCTGGTCCGGGAGGGTTGGGCGCTTCAGTACACGCAGTATTCTGATGGCCGATACACCAAGGATGAAGCTGGAGCGGAAGCGTCACATCGTGGCCTGTGGGCGGGAAAGTTCGTCAAGCCGTGGGAATGGCGCAAGGGAGAGCGCTTGTCGTCCGAAGCCTCAACGGGCGCGGAACGAAAATGCGCGATCAAGGGCAACATATCAGGATCAGGCAAGGTCTATCACCTGCCAGGCAGCAGAAACTACGCGAAGACAGTCATCAACGAAGCCGACGGGGAACGTTGGTTCTGCACTGAAGAAGAAGCAAAAGCCGCCGGGTGGCGTGCTCCAAGAGGCTAGGGGCCTATCATGAGAACGAGACGCGCTGTGGTTCTGACCGCAATGATAATGGCTGGCTCGGTTCAAGCGGCGGGAGGCCTGCTGAACGAGCCGGCCAAACCCACCGTCGAACGGGTTAAAGATTTCGTCGTGGCTCAGCGTCGAAGCTGCAAAGCCGCCAGCTCATGTGAGGAGGCCGTCGAGATGTGGTGCGGTGGATACAGCCGGGCAGATGCTGATGACGACGGCATTCCCTGTGAGAACGTGTGCCGATCGAGGTCCCAGGTCGATTCCATCAAGCAGCGGATAGGCTGCTGAGGCCGCAGTGCTCGCACCTCACCAGAAGTACGAGATGCTATAGGCAATGATGCCCACCACTGCGACAACTGCGGCAGTCTTCCAGTGCTTCTGTATGTGCTGATGAAGGGTCATTGCGAGCTCTCAGTGGAACTCGCTCAAGGTCGCGCACCAAAGTGTGGTGGTCAAGGTTTGCCTTTGGTCTGCCCGCGAGAGGTGTCTTTGCGGTAGATCGACATCCTCTATCTGCATTTCTTAGCCTGCCGGCATATCGGTTGTGGTGACTAGTCGAGCCGCCAAAAACCAATGTAATGATTGCTTGAGGTGAGAAATAGTTAAGGCAACGTCCGGAACCGTTCGAAGGCTGTCATTCGTTGAGTATATGGCTCAACATCCCGTCGATAGATTTCTTGCCGAAGAAACGCCAACTCTGCCGTGTGCGCTTCGTCGGGAATCTCAATGAACCAGGATTTGGGGCGACCATCCGTGCCATCGTTCCAGCGATAGCCGCGCTTCTTCAGTGCATCTTTCATATCAAACGGGCTACCTTCCGCCCAAATGCGGATGACGGATCGTTCTGCCGATGTGAGCAGATGTGCCAATGGCGATCTGCCTTCAGCAGTCACCGGGGTTGCGAGAACCTCGAGAAGAGCGTGGCAATCCTCGACAGCGCGATGGCCCTGATGAAACCAGCCGCAATGGCTGAGTAGGTATCCGAGCTTTGAGCCCTCGAAACCTAGGTCTGCCCACGGAATCTCAACGTGCGAGCATGCCCAGGCTTTGTGGGAAAATTCTTGGGTTAAGCGCTCGCAAAAGGGCCGATCAAAGCGGGCATTGTGAGCGATGACGAGGTGGGCCGGCGCGATGAACTCACGAACTTCGTCAGCGTCTAGAGAATGGCCGGCCACCATCTCTGTCGTGATACCTGTGATCCGGGTGATCTCAGGGCTTATAGCGATCGACGGTTCCCGCAGTTTACTGAAGGTGCCGATGATGTCCCCGATACAGCCTTTGTCATCATAGACGAATGCGACCATGCCCAACTCGATGATTTCATCTTTGGTGTGGTCCAAGCCTGTTGTCTCGGTATCGACGATGACACCAATTCGTTCGTTCTCATTGAGGAGACGGGGAGGGGCGAGCGGGCGTGGCTTCAATCTGCGGAGAACCCGATACTCGCCTGTCGTCTCAAGAATTTGTGCCGCAGCTTCGAAGTCGTCAGCCTTCAGGCGTAGCGCCTTGCGCCTTTCGCTATGAGACGTATCCCCCAGTGGCGGGATACGGATCGCCTCGGAGCTCTGATCTCCCAGAAAAAGGTCTGCCTGCTCCTGCACTCTTCGATCTCCAGGCCCTCAATTCATGAACCCTAAGGTTCTTGAGATCGATTTTACCCACCTGCTCATCGCCAACAGGTTAACCCGAGAAGACAGGATCGGAACAATCTGGGGGCGGCTTAAAAGCCTGAGTTTTTCATCAGAAAACCTAGTGTGGCTCCTACCACGCTAGCGAGGATAATGCTGGCTAGCGCGAGGTTCCTCTGCCTTCTATGACGAGCCATGACAGCTTCATATTTGGCGTCATAGCTGTGCACTGGATAATCGTAGTCGTAGTCTTCAGTAGACATTTTATCCTACCGGGTCCTCTTGGATAGAGGTCTATTCTTAGCCGATGCAGGAATAGCGAAGCGATATCCATAAGCGACTTGCCCACAACGTGCGGGCCACCCACGTTAATAACGAGAAGCGGTGCCATGGTGAGTGGTGAGCCTTATGGTAGCAGATGATGATTGCATTCCCGCGATGCTCGCATCCGCGAGGCGTATGACAGGTTGGAGCTGGGAACGGCTGGCCCGATGCCTTGAATGTTCTGTTCAGGATCTCCACGAATGGCGATCAGGTGCGGTGCCCGAACAGGCGGCGGTCGATAGGCTATCGAACCTCCACGAAGCGCTCGCGTACATAGACACCGGGAGTGCAGAGACCAATCGATCTCTTCTAGATCGCAAGATACAGGGTGGGACCTCTGCTTCCGGCCTCCTCGACCAAGGAAGGTTTGAGGAAGTGAAATCCCTCCTTGGAAAAGGGCAGGGGCGGCGGGACATAGGCCATCTCGTACGTCAGGCGAACGAGATCATTCGAGGCGATCAGGGCCATTGGTACGACAGGCTCCTCTCGACAGGGGGCATTGAAGTTGTTGTTGAGCCGAAGGCCCCCGTGCGAAAGCGACGTGTCGGGGTGCGTCGAAACTGATCGATCAAAATAGGGTCGAGGGGACATAGAACTGGCCCCGCCTATCGCCCCACTTATGCCGCCTCCCAGGCACTGTTCAAAATCTGAGCTGCCAATGCTGAGGAGAATTAGAAAGGCTAGCCAATGCGGCTTGCGACGCAGACAATTCGCTAAAAGAGCTCACCTCACTCCCACTCGTCGTGATCCTGCATAGAGGATGGGCCGAGAGGTCTTGAAGGAGCTAAAACCCGTACAGCCGGGCATCGGGTATGTGGCGGCACTGGTGCTGGTAGCGGGAGAGGCAAGTATGGACATGACGCATACACTGATCGGCCCCTCCCAGCCCGGAGTGCTACACGAAGGCCGCTGGAGGTGGCGGCCTCGAAGGCGCGGCAGCGCCCATGGTGGCTTGCACGATTTCAGGGTTCATAGCTGTCTTGGTCGCGTGAGCCGTTCGCTAGCTCTGTACTCTATAGGGGGCAACTTTGCCGCTGGGAGTCAAGCTCCTGAATTTCTCGGTCTCTTCTACGCGAAGACTGGGTGCTCTGGTCCCATATTCATTCCATCCCAAAGCTGCACGAGCGGTCGCTTGATCTCGCACGTCATTTGCCTGTCAGTGCTCGGTCATGTCCAGTCCAGGAAAGTTGGAGGAACCGGGAGCGGCTTTGTGACGATGCCACACCTTGTGCCGAGCTTGCCCCTTGCACAAATGGTGGAATCGACGTTCAGTTGAAGGATTGAATCCTCAGGTGCGTGAAAGCCGTCGATCCAGTGGCCGATCATTCGAATGTGCTTCCCCATAGGGCGCTTCTCGGGCGGAACGTGAAGGAGTTGCGCGTACAGCTCGGCATCAGGTAGGAAGAGCTTGCCGCTCAGCTCGGGATGAGCCGCGCCTATCTGTCCTCCATCGAGCGAGGGCAGAAGGCTGCAACGATCGATACCCCCGCAAAACTTGCAGAAGGTCTCAGGGTGCCCATTACGCGATTTTTGGAGGGCGATAAGGCAATCAGGAGGAAGAAGCCTGCGATACGCCCTCAAGCATGATGCACTTAAGCCCTATCTCGGACCACAGTTCCAGCTTATAGGCATCAGACCTTGAGCGGGGCGACTGACAGAATTAGACTATGCTTCCAGAGCGCGAGGCGCCGATGGTCAGACTCAAATGACAGTTCAAGGCCCCAAATAAGCAGGGTCGACAGTAACGAAGGGCATTGGTTGTGATCGACGATCACTTGTCGTGCATGGGCGAGGCGAGCTACGAAAAACGGCTTATCGCGTACTTCGACGTGCTCGGGTGGAAAGACAAGATTGAACGAGCCGCGAGCAATCCGCATCGTCTTGCTCAGTTGCGCCTGGTGACCATTGCCCTTGGGGTTACCAAAGGTGCATTCGAAGAACTGGGCGGACAGCTTTCGTCGTTCTCCGATAATGTCGTCATATCGATCCCTCATGACTCCCAAGTCATCCAAGACTTTCTGGAGACGCTGTCCCGAATTCAGGTAGCACTTGCATTGTGGGGCTTCTTCATCAGAGGGGCTTTAACAATCGGGGATGTCTACCACGATACAAAGTCTGTCTTCGGTCCAGGGCTCGTCCGGGCATATGAATTGGAGTCAAAGATAGCGATTTACCCCCGCTTGCTGCTTGATCCTGAGGTGCCGGAACTGAATGCGATCAATTTCCCGGTTATGCCGGACAGAGAACTCCGCTTCCTAGATCCTTTCTATGACGGCTTTCTCGACACGATGCGGTGGCAGGGCGATCCGGCGGAGTTCAGGCAATTCCTTTCAGAGTACGGCGGACGGCCCGAGAGCCTTCCGTTCGACGCGCGAATGTCGTCGCGGGAAATCCTGATTTGCGTCCTCCATCATCTTGCAGCCGAACTTCGGTCTCTCGATGATCCAAAGCACCGAATAAAGCTCGAATGGCTGTTCGACCGAATTGCTCCACGTGTCCCCATCAACGACCGTGGCCGAAATTACCATCCTACTTAGGGCTTGTCGGCGGTAAAACAGGTAATCTGATGTTCAGGGAAGAACCTTGCTAACTCTCGACCCCGTCAACGCCTTAGCCTTAGAGGCGACAGCCAATGCCCTCATCGTGAATGCCTTGAAGTATGGCGCGCCTGTATTCAGTACTCCACCGCTCAGCGAGGTGAAAGCTGCCCATGCAACGGTGATTGCAGGCGCCTCACAGGTCGCCACAGCATGGGCGCCGATCTTGGCACCGCTCAATATCGAAGTAGCGTCGAGAGCCATTCTGATCCACGGCAGCCCGATCGTCGACTTTATGGATGTGATCACCGGGAAGTCAGAGCGACGTGAGCTCGGAGACCTACTTATTGTTGTTGACCTCATTCAAGCCGGCAACGTGGTGGACCGACGGGCTACTCTTACGCAGGCGAAGTTGGTTACCAAGACGGGACACATTTCCCTCGACCCAAGCGGAAAGGCTCAACGCAACCTGTACCTTAGGTGGCCTGTGTTCACGCTGCCGATGGGATATAAACCGCACCCGCGAAACCTGAATGACCCGAGCTGCCCCGGCGTAATGGCAGATGGTTGCCGCTTTGGCGGCATCGATCTGCATGGAGCGCAGCGTAATTGGTTCCAGGTCCCGACGGCACAGAGAATGAATTCTCGCCGAAAGCCGAGCCTCGGTACTTCGTTGATGCGTATGGCTTGTGGAGCTGCGGGGCGCCCAGCTGCGGCCGGCGGTAGGGATCCCTGGTCTGAACTTGTCGACGAACTTATGGATGTAACATTTGGCGTTACTTATCCAGCCAAGCGCGGCCAGCAAAGATTTTGGGAGACGATGTCTTTCAGAGCTCTCAGTCCTTCAATCAACTCTCACTTATTGAGGTCTTTTGCCTTCTTCGAAGATCGAGGAGTGCCGCCCGGTGACGTGATAGGTGACGACGAGGCGTCTGAGCCGCTTGGGATCAGCATCATTCACATTGAACTAGTGAAGGATGCTGATGAAGGTGGGTGAAGACAGATGCCCAGGCTGGCGTGACAGCTTGGATTCCGCAGGTCCGGTTGCACGGCAGCGACCTGGCTGCTTCGAGACGCGACGTCCTCGTCCAGAACACCACGGTCGAGCAGGCTCTCCATCAGTTCGACCTTTTCCATGACGGGATAGTTTCGCCAGACTTCCCTTCATGGCCTCAGGCGAGCCGCCGCCATGAAGGGAAATCAAGCAATACCACCCAGCTTCATGCGAAACTGTCAGATCCTCGATGAAGCACGCGACTTCGGCCCGCTGCTCGGCGGAGATGTACGGTCGGTCACCCATCACTGAAGCCATCGACCCTTCGTCTCGGGATTGTGGTCCTCGTCAGAGCCGGGGAGGGCGCCGATCAGACTGCCGGAAACGCAGCGGACTCGCAAGATTCAAGTGTCCGAGGAGGGTGGTCCTTCATGGCCTGCCCAAGACTTCCATGGAGAAGATTCAGAAGAATGTCCTGCGCGAGGCGGTTCGGTGCGACGAGATCGGTGACCTCCGTATCTCATAGGCGAGGGGACGGAGGCCCGGGGAGACCGTGTTCTCGGATCCCCGTCCACGGTCGATTGACCTCGTTGAAGGTAAATGGGTGTATGGCTAGCTTCGTGACACAATAGCAGACTGAAGTTAGATTCCATGGAAGACGTGTTCATATCATTCCGTCGCGGTTTCCCATTCGATGAGGTCGCCGAAATCGGGAAGTCTATTGAAGATGCGAAGATCTTCGTTCCTGGGTACATTCCTCCAGAAGTAGGCCTCATGGATCTGCGCGGATTCATGTATACCCAGGAATACGAGCAGTATGACGTGGTGATCTTACCGGACCGAAATCTGGTCTCGCGCATGGCTCGGGCGCAGAGGGACGGCATGGGGGGCGCCCCTGACCAACCTATGAAGAATGCCGTCAATGTGCTGGCATTCGCGAAAGCCATGGACATGCTCATGGAACCATCGATTGCCTTTCATGAGCTCGCCCACCATGGCGGCAGTGATCTGGCGTATGAAGAGCTGGCCTGGTTCCGTACCGCCGACAACCACGACACCTGGGAATGGATCGAGGCTGCGTTGGGGCGCCGGAGCAGTTTTTCGGCGAGCCCACAACGACACCTTGGCGAAGACGCGAAAAGGGATCTGAGTTACCCGCTTAACCGCTGGAGACGAAATTACATCGTCGCTTTGAAAATCGCCGAGCTCGAACTCAAACCCCTTCCTCATATCGAGAAAGCCCTGCAACTGCTTCATTGGCTGTACCAGGACTTCTTACTGGCAGGACCTGCTGCGCTCTTCGCATCTCTATATTTCTCGCCAAACGGAAGCCGTAAAAGGCTCATAAAATACCTCCGTTCCCCCGACCGTGATCGCGCTATAGAGGGAGCCAAGAACGCAGCATGGGATATCACGTATCTGAGCGATTTCGCCGAGCGGGTCCTTAAAAGTGAGCAGGAACGGCGGCGATACATTTTCGCAACGTCCGATAAGAGCTTGGCGCGGGTTGCACCGCTTCTTGTCAACGATTTGTACGATCTCGACGGTGACGCCGGACTAGCCGCAGCTTTGGGGGCGTGGTGGCCGCAAGGCGAAGCCAAGCGCATCGTCTCCACTCTGATCGATTACATGAGTCGCTCCGATGCACCGGATCGTCACAATAACCAGCCTGCGCCCGCTGATTTCATCGACAGGTTGACTGAGTGTGGCGAGGAGTGCCTTCGGTCGTCGAAGTTGTAGCGGGCAGTCCTGGCATCTAACCAGCGAAGGGGCATTAGGCGCAACCCGTAGTTTCTACAATCTTTCCGTGTGTGCTCACGAGGGCAGCCAGTTCAACATCTCGCTGCCTTACCGAACTGCTATGATGCAAGAATTTCCTGAGACCTGCCCAAATAGTATTCATCGAACCTAAGACAGATCCATTCGGCGACGTAGTTCGGAAAGACGTGAGTCTAAAGCAGTTTCCGATGCTTGTGCCAACAGATCGAGAGCGCTCTCAATCTGGTATGGCCATGTTGATGCATCTTCACCTAAGACTGCCCATAATAGATCAAGCGTCGAAACTGGATGGCCTCTCGCTGGATGAATGTCAGACGCTTCACCTATATACTCAAATCGTAGTGGTGTGTTTCGAATTGGTACGAGCCTCGGGACGATCAATTCCACTACAGCTGGCATGAGATCTCCGACGGCAAGTGCGAAGTTCGCCAAGTGACCAGACATAAACGGGGTGCGAAGAGCTCGTTGCTTCGGCCATACGTGGCTAAAAAACGGAATAACTCTTTCCCGCCAAGAACTATCCGGCTCTACACACCATCGTTCCAGCTGCCACAGCAGCTGCTGGCGAAAGTCGTCATCCGTATGGATCAGGACTTCGCGCAGCTCAATGTCGGTAAGTAACTTTTCTCCTGTTGGTGCTTGGTTCGCCCAACCGAACAAGAGAAAACTAGCCAGATTTGTGTTCTCACTCCGGCGCTTAGTTTTCAGGGTCCGAGTGAGTAGTGCGTCCTTTAGAGCAGGATACAACGACCTCATAGGAGGCCGCCCTGCCCAAAGCATACCGTCCCAAATTGCGTCACCGTCTGGTCCGTTATCGCCGACATGCGCGAGCAACTGCCGCTCTGTCCAGTAAGGATCAATCGTGAATAGCCAATTGATCTGAAATCCGAGCATCACAAGCGCGTGTCGCCGCATGTCTCCGGGTAAAGCGAGGAGATCGTCAATTCGAGTGGTCCAATGAGAGGGGAACCCAGCACCGGGCCTGATCCCATCCTTTGCCGGATCTTTGAGTAGAAAATCGAAAAGTTTTCCGACTGGGGCATTGAGGGCATCGTCGGCCCATGATCGATTGACTCGGTGCCGATGCTCCGCTGGCGAGGATTTGAGCCCCGTCATCATTCGGTCCCATAAGGCAGGAAGCAAACCAGAAGCGTCGCTATATAAGCGGCCCGAGATAGCTTTCATCCATTCAGACACAGGATAGGCGATATTTCTTAGGGCTTCGGGGGGCAAGCGTTCCAAACGTCCTGCGATAGCCCGGATCATTCGTATTGGGTCCTTCGAACGGACCTCAGGCCGTAGAAACGCTGACCATGCCCACCGCGGAGCAGCTCCAGACTGGGCTTCGTGGCTTAGCGCTCGGAGCGCTAAAACTGGCTTCAGGTCCACCAACCCTCGGAATGGCTCACGCTCCGCTCTCGTGGAGAAGTCTAATCCTCCCACCTCTTCGGCGTGACGCAAGATATTCGCGGGCGGTGTCTCAAGAATGGGATCCGGTCTGGTATCCGTCGCGACAGAGAAGACTTCGGGAGCATTCGAGGCGGCCGCCTCATCACCTGCATTCGTGGTCCACCTCGGAGCATATGAACGCAACGTCTGCATTGTTTCATGCAGATCAAAGGTAAATTTCACGCCGTGGGTTGATAGCCAATGCAGTCGATCCAGGCGCTCGCGCGCGTTTTCCTCATCGTATCCGCCCGAAATCTCCACGTCCCAAGGGTATGATCCAGTCAGGATCCGCCGCTCTAATGCCTCTCTATCGTCCTGCGACAGATCGGCCCAGCGATCCCGCACTGCATATAAGAGGTCGCGCTTATGGACCGAGCCCCAAAAAACGCGATCCGAGAGCCCTAAAAAGACTTCGCCAGGAGGCAAGAGTCCGGCTCCGGTTGCCCAGATTCGCAGACGAGCAAAAACATGTTCGTCTTTTGAAGGCCAAGAGTGAGCTTGCTCCCGCGCTGCATTGATATCCAGCTTCATGAGGCGGGCCATTAGATTTTGAAAGTGGATGACAGGCCCGGTCAATCCGTAAGCAGTCTCTAAAAGCTCGGGACCGCCATCGATGGCGCGGCTCGTTTGCAGGTAGAGCCAGTCATTACCTGAGATCTCCTGTTCAAGAGTAATCGCTAGCTCTAGGTTTGTCCGGAAACACTGCACTCCATAGGCAACGAACTCATCTGGCAGTTCCACGCGCTGGTGCGGGTGCGGATAGTCGACATCCACATGGACAATATCATCAGGTCGATCCTTGTCCGTCCACGCAAGTGGATGCGGGATTCCGGACGATGGTTTGACGTTTAGCTTCGGACGGTAGAGGGCGGCGACCTCCCGGACGAGAGATGCAGTCCACCCCTCTTGACGTGCCATCTGTTCAATTCTGTACTTCCGCATACTTGGATCTTCTCGCTGGTCGGCCCAAGCAGACAGGAGTAGGCGCCATTGACGGAGAATGTGATCAGGGAAGCGTTGCGACTGATGCAGCAGTGCCCAGTCGATATCACGCGTGATCGAGGGGTGCAGTCCAGACTGGTGCGCTGCCCACCATAACGCCGTAGGCTCATGTGCGACTTGCCGGAGCCATATTCCGATTTGTACTAGGCGGGGTGATAACTCAGCGTGGTACTGGCTCTTTGGTCCATGAACCATCGCGTGGGGGGAATGCTCCCCGCGCCCATGGTCTAGGATGTTCGGCGCAAAGATATCGATTGCACCACTAGGGATCTCGCGCTTCCGGAAAACATCTTCGCGGTTAGTAGGCTCTGGTGGTGGATCACTGTCGAGGCTCAGTGCGTCAAAAGGTTCGAACGGAATGTCATCATTTGCTGAAGTATATAGCTTTGGTTCTGCGTACCGTTGGGCCGGATCAGCGACGAGGAGCCATTTGGATCCAAGCCGCTCAGGCCCCGCCGTGAGCTTCTTGGCGCCCTCGTTGGTCAGAAGAAGGTGGGCGACTTGACCACGTTCGTGCGGAGTGAGGAGTTCTGGGCTCATCGTTGCTCGGGACAAGACCCTTCCGTACCAAGCTCTATTATCTCGTGCGCGTTCTGCCCACGCCCGGAGACTGTCCCAAAGCGGCGAGAAACCATTGCTGCTATCGAAAGGGATCGCCTGAACGCCTCGATGCTCCCACAGAGCAATCGCGGAACGATGCTCGCCGTCTTGAAGAGCGTAAAGCCTGTTCTGAGTGCCAGCTTTTAGGTTCAGCCCCTCCAACAGATACTGCATGGGAGGATCATCAGCGGAGTATCCTATAAATAAAATCTGGAACCTTGAGAGAAGCCGTTGAATAAAGTGTGTGGCCCATCCTATTGATAAGTAGGCTCGGCCAAAGTCGGCACTGGAGACGACGAACTCGTCATCTTGTGCCCTCCGGTACTGGGCGTCAACACGGCCATGAAGGTGTACGACCCCGCGGAAATCACGGTCGCTGTGTGGATCAGGCAGATTTGGCGGCCCATAACTAGGTAAAGTCGGGTCACATGCCTCGAAGAGAAGATCGAAGTTGGTTGTCACCAAACGAGTGACACCGCGAGAGGTAGCGAGATCAAGCAACACGCGATGAGCATCAAGTTTGGCATCGGAGGCGGGCTCGATGGCTGCCGCTACTGCCGCACGGACGTCCGCGACCTCAAACTCTCGCTCGAGCAGCCCGAACACACGATCAGTCGCTACAAGGCCGCCAACCCCTGGCATTGGCTTAAGCTCAAGTGCTCTCTTTAGAAGAGCTCGGGCGCGACTGTCCTGCGCTGCTCCCAGAGCGTTGATAACCTTTTGCCCGAGATCGGCAAAATTCGGCAACTTTGCCTCGGCCTGGCTTATTCCTGCGCCGCAAAAAAGGATCACGTCCCCAGCGTCGCGAGCAAGGAGAAGTTCGTCAGGAATATTCGGACCGTTAGAGATGAACTTCATAGTCTGGGAAATCTAATCGGATGATCGCAAAACTACACGCCCAACTATAGTCACCCTACAGTTAGCTGGGTATAAAAATTGTATCAAAGCCAATGTAAGCCCTTATGGGTTAAGATAGCCCGACTCACAACATGTAGACGAAGAAACGTTACGGGACAGCATATAGGCGCTTCAGAAGCACTAGCGTAGATTGCCAGTGATTTGCCTCTTTCTGATCATTACGTGGAGCAGGATCCCAAGGTAAGATGCTGGTCTGCCACCTCGTTATTCCTACGTTGCCGGACCAGCAGGGTCTTTATTTCCCCTGTTCTTCCCTGATCATTTTCATAAGACTATTTTTGTCGAAGCCGACGGGTTTGCCCATTAGGAAGCGTGCGACCTGACTATCAATGAAGTCCTGGCTTGGACGAGCCATCTTTTTGATAATCCGGCGTCCCATTCTCCTGAAGTATCTAGTGTTAGGAATGCCCTCTTTGAAGGCGTTGGTGAGCATGTCCTCACGTGTCCTATCCCCAGCTTGGCCCACTAGGTCCGCCCATAGCTTGGCAATAGCAATCGCTAGGAGACGTTCACAGTGGAAGAGCGTAAGATCAGAGGAGAGGTACTTGCGATAAGCTTCTACTAAATTCCCGCCGTCGAACACCTCTTTATAGAACGCTGTCATCTTGTCGTCGATGAATCCGACGGAGACCTCTTTGTCAGACGCGACTAGGAGGAAGAAAGGAGCCGCAACCGGAGCTTCGATGCGGCGCGCAATTTGCATGCTGAAGCATGCCGAGGAGATGACACACAGATTGTTGCCGGTGACGATATTGATTGCCCGCAGTTTGTCGAAGACTGCATTCCATGAGACGTATTCGCCGGACCCAGCAATCAGAATCCCTTTATCATTAGATCCATGAGCATCGAGATGTAAAATGGGCTTGAGGCCGCCCCTTGCGGACTCGGCAATTGTGTCTAGAGCCAATAGGAAGTCACCAGCCGTGCTCACCTCGAAGGTGTTGAACGGTATACCAACCGAGGGTAGGTAATGGATGAGATCGTCATAGATGCGGTTCGTCGCACCCATATCCTCAGGTTTGAGGGCCGTGATCCAAAAGATGGAATTGACGTAAACGGTTGAGGAGAATTCGGTCATTGCCTGTATGGAAAGAAGGGGCAGAGTGTTCAAATAGGTCAAGAATTAAATAATCTACTGTAGGGTCTTATCCAGTGCCTTCGAAAGAGGTCTAGGTAGCGTCGGATGCTCGCCAATAGGTGAGCCGTGCGTTGTAAGTTACAGACGTAAGCCAGAAGCCCTGGAGCCAGCCTCCAAAGCAGGTAATCAACCGCTTTACACAAGGACTTTTCGGTATCCATTTCAAATGGGGTTTCAACGAATCGGACGTCCTACCCGCCAAGCGGTAGCGATTCAGATGGCTGGGCGCCCAGCCCTGATCAGGCGAAACAGCTCCGCTTGGTATCTCGCGTCTTGAAGAGCATCATGATTTGCTGATTGACGCGGCTTGAGCGTACGATCCATCTGACTTGATCTTGTATCGTACCAGCCACATCCAGTAGCACCCATATATAGGGCTTTGAGGTCGAGTGCGGTGAAGCCAAACGGATTCTCCCCCAGGTGCTTGTGGAAATAGTAATTAATGAATGACCAGTCGAATGGCGCATTGAGCCCCACGAATACCGAAATGGAGTCAGAGCCGGATACATCCTGAATCCAAACGCGAAAACGGTTCATAGCATCTTCTGGCGGTAATCCATCGCATTCCAACTCGCTTAGTGAGAGTCCTGTTGTTTCCATAGCCTCTGGAACGAAGTTCCTATTGATTGGCTTGAGCCGACAAGCGAAGGCCTGTTGATCGTCCTCGACCAAACAGGCTCCAATCGTTAAGAGGCTGTATTCACCTGGGATTGGCCCAGATGTTTCCACGTCTACTGATATGAAGACCTCTCTTCGACCACTCATGGGATCAGTGGCTCCGTTGGGACAATGTGTGGGCGGCTCTGAATGGCATCCCAATGCTCGCGGAAGGCGCGGCGGCGCTCCTCCACGGAGCCTGTTGTTTTCCAGTGCAGGGCTGAAAAGTTTGTAATGTCGAATGGATGACTTGTTCCCTCTTTAGCCATCAACATCGTTGGTAGGCCTCGGCCAAGCGCATATCCAAATTCGAGAAAGCAGTTTGCCCGTGACGCAGTAATGTCGGCGAGGACAACGCTACTCTTATGCAACTTCGTGAAAATGTCTTCGTCAATTCGGGCAGCCTTGTAGCGCTGCTTCCCATCTACAATGACCATTTTATATCCCAGCTCTCCCTCGACAATCGGCTCGACAACGGTGTCGAAGAAGTTCTGGACCTCCTGGAACTCCGAAAAGTCTGGATTAAGGAGCCGGACGACGAATGCCCTCGGTCGCGCTAATGCTTCAAGGAGATCAATCAGGTCGGCGACCCGTTCCCCTGTCATTTTGCGAGACGGAAAGTTGATTCGATTGATCCAACTATGAGGGTCTGTGGTCCCCTCTGTCTGGAAGAGCCGCTCAGTGTTGCTGCTAGTCAATCCAAAATTGAACAGCCGACGCGCACCTGTTCCCTCAGGACAGAGCTTAAGAGGCAGGGGAATAACTGGCTTGCCTGCATCGTGATAGAGATTTCCTAAGAATAGAACACCTTCACTGCCGCCGAGAGCAATGAGGATATCGCCCCACTGGGCTTGAGCCTCCATTCGCTTGCTGGCCATGTTCCAGTGAGCGGCATTCTCGATTTTCACTAAATCCGAGCCCCGGAGACTATCCCACAGCTCTGTGAATTGAGAGGGGATTTGCTCTTCGCTTTTGTGGTGTTGAACCGCAACGACGAGAGGGCTGGAAGCGGTTGCGGGACGCTTCGTCAAGTTCTTATGGATTGTTTCCCATATTAGCCAGTCGAAGCAGATAGGGTGTCCGTCAGCATCCCTAGTTTTCTCTGTATCGACGGGTACAACGAATGTGGCGCCTTTTTTGATAAGCTCCTTCACCAGCTGGGCTACTAACTCCCGGGCTTGAGCCACATCCTCAGAGGGGGCATTAGCGAGATCGCTAGCGATGCTGCCGGCAATATGGATCCGTCTACCTAAAAGGGGGGACTTGGACACTACTTGTCCTCCATGACAGGAGAAGGTCGCAACGACGCCGCTGCCTTTTTTAGGTGCTCAAAGCGTAATGGCTCGTTGGGGAAGGCCATCGCAAGAGCCGCAGGATAAAGGCGCGTTCGTATGTCGGAATAGGTCCAGCCAGGACTTCCACAGTTGGGCCCGGTGATCTCGACAAGATCCCTGGTTTGGCTATCCCAAAGCCCGAGGTCCTTGAGATCCATATTAAATAATTGGTGCCGCTCGTCACTGTTTGGGCGCTGGAATTCTTCGACAATAGCCGCTCTGCGTTGGATTGCGGCATCAAGGACGGAAAGCCGATTAGTGCATAGGAAAACGACCACCCTTCCACCAAATCGACGAAGATCGTCTATGCACTGTATAAGCGTGTTGACTGCTACCTTATCCTCATGATGGCTATGCTCTTGGGAGCGTCCGCTCGCCAAGGAGTCGCCTTCATCGATGATGAGAATTGCCCGGCGGGATTTCCCCGCCGATTGCGTCACCTTATGGAACGCTTCGGCTATAAGCGTCCCCATCTCACCCACCTTGCCGCTGCCGCGGACCCGGTTGCTGAGCTTGAATAGGATTGAGTCCTCGGACTTACCCTCGGCAACCAAACGGTTAGCGACGCATTCGGCCGTGGCAGTTTTACCGGTGCCGACGTCTCCATGAAACACGACAAGGGGATACTGCTCCGCCACAAGATTGCAGATCGCGAGCCTCTCGCCATGATGTTTCTTGCTCCAGGCCGCCAGCTCACCCAGGCTGAGTAGCAGGCGGAGTTGGTCACGGATGCGATTGTAGCGGGCTTCGAACCCCAGAAGGGTCTGCTCCCGAGAGAAGAGCTTTTCATCAGGGAGCGGGGTTTCGCTGTCGAAGATCGAGGGCTGGCTCATCGGCTGTAATCCTTGCGTTGGACGCCGAACCCGTTGCTGGCGTAGTCGCGCCCATGGCTCACCGTCAATTGAGAGTGGCTCGTGTCGGCGCTGCTCGGCGTCCACCCGATTTTAAGCTGATCACGCAGGCTGGCGCGGGCCTCGTCGGTATAAGCGGCCGTATAGCTGATCACGATGCGCAGTTCTGGATTGTTGACCTTCGGCCAGAGAACCCCGCCTGGGCGGCTCATGATGAGGTCTCCCGCCGCAGTATTCACTTCAAAGCGGGTGGCTTTGATCTCAGAGCCGTTGCTCAGCAGGGTCACGTCAACCCATTTGAGATAGCCCTTCTTGGCGAGGAGTTCGACGTCATGTGCATACTCGCGCGCCTTTGTCTCGGTCCATCCTCCGGTGCTGCTTGCAATCATCACGAGATCGGCAGTGACTCGCCTGATCACGTTCTCGACGTCGACTGTCGAATAGGTTTCGGTTACAGTGTTGGTGGAACTCATGGCCTCACTCCTCGATCCGGAAACGAGGTCCGAAGATTTCCTTCCAGACCGCGATGTCACCTTCGGCGGACGCAAAATTCGCTGTTTCCCAAGCCAGCTGAGCGGCCTCAACAATCTCGGCTCGCTCAGATTCTGTAATCCGACTGGCCACGTTGTTGGCGCTGCAAACGGGGTCGATGATGACGACCGGATCCGTGAAGTATCCCAGTGGGAGCCTATTCTCCGGGAATGAGATCGGCTCTTTCAGTCCCGTCTGCGCGATGTAAAGGAGAAATTTCCGGAACCGTTCCTCAATGGAACCGCTATTGCCGTCCCTATCAAGGATGTAGGCCATGACCAGTTCGATGGCGAATGACTTGAGCGGTTTGAGTTCAGCATGGTTTCTCCAACGCTTGGCCATACGAACTAATGTCCGGAAGTCGCCATCTTTATTTTTCCGATCACGAACAAACTTAATCTGGCACGGAGCGCAGGTCTGCATCTTCGAGCCATCTTGAATGTCATATTGCCACCCATAATCCGGGTTATTCGCATCCTCGATAACAGGAACGAGATCGACGCTCAGGCCTGAGCCAACGAAAGTGACAGTTGCTGCCTTACGCTGTATCTCGAAGTCGGCTACGGACTTTGTCGGGTATATTTTGATGAGGAGTTCGTGAAGCGTCTCACTAAGGCTCTCGATTGTCTCGGTATCAGCGCTTTTGCCACAGATATAAAATACGACATCAACATCCACCGGATCGGTGCTTGTCTTTCTGAGAATCGTGAACTTTGCGAAGGAGCCAGCCTTCACGACCTTAGTTATATTGATCTCGGTTTTTGAGCGAACATTTTTACTGAGCTCTTCGATCAGCCTATCGACCTGAGCATGATATTCCTTCCGCTTCTCAGCGGGCAAACGTAAGACGTTACTATCATAGTAACGTATCTGGGTGTCATTTAAAGGCATGCAAGTTTCTCGCTTTTGAAGTGTAAATTCCGATGTCGTTCGATCTTCGCGCATTCGCGGAGTTCAGTTTCGTTTTGCGGGGAGATTGGTTGTTCTCAACCAGCTAAAATCTGGGCGCTCCCAAGAACTTCGAAACGCCCATCGCGCGCTTAGAAAGCATTGGCGTGATAACGAGCGGCGAAGACATCTAACGATTTTTTCGGCTATTCGTCCTCCAGTGCGCAGAGTTGCGCAGATTGGTGGAGGTTTACGGAGATGTTTTCGAAGCTGACCGCATTATGAGGGGTGGGGTCGGCATTAGAGCCGACATCATCCTTGGGCTTTGATGCATACCAATCGCCAAAGATAATATAGTCCTCATTGGCCCTGACGCTTTTTAGGATCTTAGGAAGGCCATACAGGCGCGGGATCATAAGGGTTCTCGGCTCATCCTCAACGATTTCCCGACCACACTGGATATGTTCTGCCCGCCCGTTCGTTGAAGGGCAGAGTTTTGTGGGTCTAACTAGAACGGCGACAGGATATTTTGCATTCTGGTAGTCTTCACTTCTGAGTAGCTTTAAAAGTCTTGGGCTGCTGTCTTCCCCAAAAAAGAAATCTGCCCATTTGATCGTCCGGCCACGGTGCCGAATCGAAACTAGAGCACTTAGCTCAGCCTTCTCCTCGAGCAGCGCTGCAATTTTCGCGAGTCCTACTGCTGAACGGCAATATGGTTCCAGCGTACGTCCCGACCAAACTTGAACATGTCTCTGACGCACGACTTCGGGGGATGGCTTTCCTTCGAGGCGCGGTAGTGCGTCGAGCTCATCTTTTAGAATATTGAGTCGAAATACGTATTTCGACTCGTCCAAGGCCAATATTGGACGTCGGTGTTCTTCTAAGCTTTGTCCTAGTGCTGCTAATGTTTGTAACTGAGATGTGACGCTGTACTTGCATACCTCGGTATGATCGTGGAGGGGGCTGAGGCGGAGATAGGGAGAGACCTCAATACCGTCACCTCGCCGATATCCGTTGGTAAAGATTACGGGCGTGCCACAGCAGTTGCACCAAACGGGCTGTCCCTTTTGAAGCTCTGAGATTCTTAGGACATCCCCCGTCGCGCTTCTTGCGCGATACATGCGTAAACCCTTCGCCATAGATACCTCCGAGGCGGGATTTATGCACGCCTAAGCATCAAGTGCCAAGATGTCGTCAACTATAAGTATGGGGGCCATGTACTCTTCATCCACACCATTTGAATTACGCGAGATAATTCGTGCCAAACTTGATGATCGGAGGGTGCTGAAGAAGTGGTGGTGTTGACGACCGAGAGGAAGCCGGCCTGTTTCAAGCATCAGATCGACGTGAGTTTCCCCCTCTTTGTCAGTCAATAGTACGGAGCGAACGTGGGGCGATGCGAGAGATCGAGCAAGCAGGCAAATGCCAGCAACCTGTGGACCTGATGTAAATCCAAGGTACCCGTTAAAGCCGGAATCTTCAGGTAATGCTTCTAGCGCAATAGGAGGACCACTTTCACCCATCCAACAGTAACGCTCTAGCTTTGCTGGTTTGCACATGGTCGAACATCTCCGCACTTTCAGGATGTCTGTCGGCAGAAGGCAAGCCAGGCGTTTGTTCGTTGATTGAGCAGATAATTGAGCAGATATCAGTCGGTGTTGCCTGAATACATCAGGATTGTTCTGCGTTTTCTATGTTCCGTCAGTCGATAAACAAAACCCGTCGCATGCAACTGCGGCGGGCTGTTGTGTCAATCGAGTCAGGCTGAAGGGTGAATCCAGTCTAACTTTGGTTCCACTCTCAGACAGCTATTTAGCGCTTTTCGCTAGAGTCGGACCGACTGCTGTCGGCCCAATTGCCGTCATGCCATAACACGCGCCTGACTAGCCGCTTCTGGCACATCTGAGGCATTGCGGCTTGGACTGCTCCAGGCGCCAAATCTGACATGAAGAGGATTCAGGCTGACCCGGACGATTTCGAAGACGACTGAAACGGCTGGCGTCTGATCTTCACCACCTTCGAGGGCCGCGTGTGAGAGCCGAAGGGTGAATCCAGCCGAACTTAAGTTTCACTCTCACACTTCATACTTGCTGAATTGGAAAAGGCCGGAAATCCGGCCTTTTCGCTTATCAATTGGGGTGCGGCACCTTTCCGCTAACTTTGCGGACACACATTGGGTCAATTTGGCCAACCCTAAAGAGCGCCCACAATGGCTTCCGGGGTCCTTATTTTACGAGCACCCCGTCGTGCTGCCGCAAGTATCGCACTTCAGACACGTTCCGTTCCGCACCAGCGTGAAATTCGCGCATTCGGGGCAGGATTCACCGACATAGCCTTTCATCTTGGCCTCGGCGCGCTTGTCCGCGATGGACGGGGCGGCTGCCGGGGCGAAGGCGAGCTTGGACATCTCGGCTTCGCCGACGACCTGCTCCTGCGGGGCGGGCGATGCGAGTTCGCTCTTGAGAGCGTTCGCGCCAACGGTAGCCGGGCGCTGAGCGATGCCGCCAGTGCTGCCGGCGCCGCCGCCGGGGATCAGCATGAGGCGGTCCACGTTACCGCGGGTGAAGCCGCGGGAGACGATGGCGGTTGCGGGGGCTGCTTCCGGCGCCTTCGACTGGGCTTCGCCCGAGCCGATGGTGGTGGGGCCAGCTTCCGAGGGGTCCACGTGGGCGAGGTCGTTGCGGCTGAGATAGGACACGGCCAGCTCGCGGAACACGTAGTCGAGGATCGACGTCGCGGACTTGATGCGCTCGTTGCCCTGCACGAAGCCTGCGGGCTCGAAGCGCGTGAAGGTGAAGGCCTCCACGTATTCTTCCAGCGGCACGCCGTATTGCAGGCCGAGCGAGATCGCGATGGCGAAGTTGTTCATCATCGCACGGAAGGCGGCGCCTTCCTTGTGCATGTCGATGAAGATTTCGCCCAGTCGGCCGTCATCGTATTCGCCAGTACGCAGATACACTTTATGGCCACCGACGACGGCCTTCTGGGTGTAGCCTTTGCGGCGGTCGGGCATCTTCTCGCGCTCGCGCATCGCGACGATCCGCTCGACAACCTTCTCCACGATCTTTTCCGACACGTGGGCTGCCTTGGCGGCTGCGGGCATGGCGGCGATGGCCTCGGCTGCGTCCTCCGCATCCTCGTCCTCGTCGGAGATGAGGGCCGAGTTCAGCGGCTGCGAGAGCTTGGAGCCGTCGCGGTAGAGGGCGTTGGCCTTCAGCGCCAGCTGCCAGGAGAGCATGTAGGCGTTCTTGCAATCCTCGACGGTGGCGTCGTTGGGCATGTTGATGGTCTTGGAGATCGCGCCCGAGATGAAGGGCTGCGCCGCCGCCATCATGCGGATGTGGCTTTCGACCGAGAGATAACGCTTGCCGATCTTGCCGCACGGATTGGCGCAATCGAACACCGCGTAATGCTCCACCTTCAGGTGCGGGGCACCTTCAAGCGTCATCGCACCGCAGATGTGGATGTTCGCGGCCTCGATATCGGCCTTCGAGTAGCCGAGGAACGAGAGCAGGTCGAAGGACGGATCGTTGAGCTTCTCGGCCGGGACTTTGAGCGCGCCGGTGAGGAAGTCCTCGCCGAGCGTCCAGCGGTTGAAGACGAACTTGATGTCGAAGGCGGACTTGAGGCCCTTCTCGACGGCGTCGATCTTGTCCTGCGTGAAGCCCTTCGCGCCGAGCGAGCCCGGGTTGATGGCGGGCGCCTGCTTCATGGAACCGTGGCCGACCGCATAGGCCTCGATCTCGGCGATCTCGGATTCACGGTAGCCCAGCGCGCGAAGCGCATCCGGCACGGCGCGGTTGATGATCTTGAAGTAGCCGCCGCCGGCGAGCTTCTTGAACTTCACGAGAGCGAAGTCGGGCTCGATGCCGGTGGTGTCGCAATCCATCACGAGGCCGATCGTGCCGGTGGGCGCGATGACGGTGGACTGGGCGTTGCGGTAGCCGTTCTTCTCGCCGAGCTCGAGGGCCTGATCCCAGGCGCGCTTGGCGTGAGCGACGAGGTCCTGATCGGGGCAGGAAGCGTGATCGAGCGGAACCGGGTTGACCGAGAGACCTTCGTAACCCGTGGCTTCGCCATGGGCCGCGCGGCGGTGATTGCGGATCACGCGCAGCATCGACTTGGCATTGGCCTTGTAGTTCGGGAACGCGCCCAGCTCGCCCGCCATCTCGGCGGAGGTGGCATAGGACACGCCGGTCATGATGGCGGTGAGCGCGCCGCCGAGAGCACGGCCCGCATCGCTATCGTAGGGCAGGCCCATGGTCATGAGCAGGCCGCCGATATTGGCATAGCCGAGGCCGAGGGTGCGGTACTCGTAGGAGAGCTGCGCGATTTCCTTCGACGGGAACTGCGCCATCATCACCGAGATTTCGAGCACCACGGTCCAGAGGCGGCAGGCATGTTCGAACGAGTCCGCGTCGAACTTGTGCGCGGCGCGGTCGAAGAACTGCAGCAGGTTCGCAGAGGCAAGGTTGCACGCCGTGTCGTCCAGGAACATGTATTCCGAGCACGGGTTCGACGCCCGGATGCGGCCACCGGCGGGGCTGGTGTGCCAGTCGTTCATGGTGGTGTTGAAGTGCAGGCCGGGATCGGCGGAGGCCCAGGCGGCATGGCCGATCTGCTCCCACAGGTCGCGGGCCTTGAGGGTCTTGATGACCTTGCCGTCCTTACGCGCCGTGAGCTTCCAGTCGCCGTCGTTCTCGACAGCGCGCAGGAAGTCGTCCGTCACGGAGACGGAGTTGTTCGAGTTCTGGCCGGAGACCGTGAGATAGGCTTCCGAGTCCCAATCGGTGTCGTAGACCGGGAAGTCGATATCCGTGTAGCCCTGCTTCGCGAACTGGATGACGCGCTTGATGTAGTTGTCCGGGATCATGACCCGGCGCGCCATCTTGATCTCCTTCTTCAGAGCCGGGTTCTTCTCCGGATCGAAGCAGGCGTCGCCAGGAGCCTCGCAGTTCACGCAGGCCTTCATGATGGCCTTGAGGTGCTTGGAAGCGAGCTTGGAGCCGGCGACGAGGGCCGCGACCTTCTGCTCTTCCTTCACCTTCCAGTCGATGTAGCTCTCGATATCCGGGTGATCGACATCGACCACGACCATCTTCGCCGCGCGGCGGGTGGTGCCGCCCGACTTGATCGCGCCCGCAGCGCGGTCGCCGATCTTGAGGAAGGACATGAGGCCCGAGGAACGGCCGCCGCCGGAGAGCTTCTCGCCCTCGCCACGGAGGTTGGAGAAGTTTGAGCCGGTGCCCGAGCCGTACTTGAACAGGCGCGCCTCGCGGACCCACAGGTCCATGATGCCGCCTTCGTTCACCAGGTCGTCCTCGACGCCCTGGATGAAGCAGGCATGCGGCTGCGGATGCTCGTAGGACGACTTCGACTTCGTCAGCTTGCCGGTCTTGTAGTCCACGTAATAGTGGCCCTGGCCGGGGCCGTCGATGCCGTAGGCCCAGTGCAGGCCGGTGTTGAACCATTGCGGCGAGTTCGGCGCCACCATCTGGTTGGCGAGCATGAAGCGCAGCTCGTCATAGAAGGTCTGGGCGTCTTCCTCGGAGGAGAAATAGCCGCCCTTCCAGCCCCAATAGGTCCAGCAGCCGGCGAGACGGTCGAAGACCTGCTTGGAGGAGATCTCAGAGCCGAAGCGCTTGTCTTCCGGAAGCTTGGCGAGCTTGGCCTCGTCGGGCACGGAGCGCCACAGCCAGGAAGGAACGTCGTTCTCCTCGACCTTCTTCAGGTGAGCCGGAACGCCGGCCTTGCGGAAGTACTTCTGAGCGAGAACGTCCGAGGCCACCTGGCTCCAGGTTTCCGGCACTTCGATGTTCTCAAGCTTAAAGACGATCGACCCGTCCGGATTGCGGATCTCGCTCGTGGCGAGCCGGAAGGCGAGGGAGGAATAAGGCGACTGGCCAGACTTGGTATAGCGCCGCTCGATCCGCATCTTGTAAATCCTCAAGTTTGGGGACAAACGTCCCCGTCGCCACAAGTTGCCCCTGTGGCTTTCAGCCCCAAAAAGTTTTTCGATACCCCAACGATCCGTTTTGCGGATCGCCACACGCACCACGCCCGAGTTACGGTCTCCCTCCAGACGCCACAGCTCACGCGGCAAGCAACTTGCCACGGACTCTGGAACGCTCACTCGGGGGAGATTTCGACCTCCCTTTCGGGCCGGTCGCCGGTCTCGGATCGGAACCCCGGCAAGCTAGTCGTGATGCGAGCCTTACGTCAAGAACTTGTGCCGAACGTTTCTGTTCCGACTATATATAGTGGGCAAGTGTTAACAATGTGGAAAAGTGGCTAAGCCTCAGAGACTCCTCTCAGAATCCAAATTCGACTTTTCAAACGGTCAAACTTGGCCGGCTCAGATTTGCGTTTTTGCCACCCACAAGAGACCCCAAATGTTGTGCCGGCGCATCAATTTCCCATAGGGAAGGGAGGGGGGGTCAAAAAGCCGGCTCAAGCGGCAAAATCCCGTGAATCCGGGAAAAACCGCCTCAGAATCGCCCAAGAAGAATCAATCGAGAATCAGTTGCGGCTTTCGCAGCGGAAAAGCTGGACTTCGCGGCGCTCAAAAGTCATATTCCGCGCAACTTTGAGAACCCCCTCGGCGGTAGCGATGAAAACCTTTTTGGCTCAGTTCTTTACCTGGTGGAATGGACAGACCCTCGGCACGCGATTCTTTACCTGGCGCAAGGGCCAGTTCGTGGGCCAGGACGAGTTCGGCAACAAGTACTACCGCTACACTCAAGCGACCCCCATCGACTCGAATGTGGGGGCCGAGCGCCGCTGGGTCATCTATAACGGCGATGCCGATGCCTCCCGCGTGCCTCCCGGCTGGCGCGCCTGGCTTTGCCACAACGGCGACGTGGCCCCGAGCGAGGAGAGCTACACGGCCCGCTCCTGGGAGAAGACTCATCTCCCCAACATGACCGGCACGCCTTACGCCTATCGTCCGCAGGGCTCCCAGCTCTCGACAGGCCAGCGCCCAGCCGCCACTGGCGACTACGTTCCCTGGACACCCGGCGAGTAAGACCATCCCAAAGCTATAGCCAGCCATGCCCTCAGACAGCAACGTTACAGGCGAACAGCGTCTTCCTGTTCCGAGCGATGCGCAACTCGATGCGCTGAAGCGCATTGCCGACCGAGAGCAGGGCCGGGGCAATCACGGCATGGCCAATGCGCTTCGCGAAGCCCTGGGGCCGGCACGCTCGGGCGATACGAACGCGCAATGGGATATTGTCCGTATCCTGTTCATGCTTGAGGAATGGAAGGCTGCCTGGGACGCCTATGCATGGCGCTGGCACATTATGCCCAAGGCGCCGAAGCTGAGTTTCCAGCGCAACGGGCAAACCGTGGAGCTGCCTCGCTGGACCGGCGGCGAACTGCCTAAGAAGCTCGTCGTGCTCGATGAGCAGGGTGCCGGCGACACCATCATGTTCAGCCGGTTCCTGGCGGATCTCGTTGAGAGAGGCGTCGAGACCTACGCCTTTATCAGTGCCAAGCACGACGACAAGCCGGACATGGGTGCCTTGATCGGCACCATGGGCTTGCCGGTCAAGATCATATCGGATTTTCAGGCATCGCTTAAGGGCATTCAGGCTTGGACCGCCATGGCGGATCTGCCGGGTGCCCTGGACCTGCCGGCAGACCAATATGCCCGCCGCGTGCCCTATCTGAAGGCGGACCCCGCGCGCGTGGCGCGCTGGCGCGAACGGATCGGAACGCACGGGCGCCGCATCGGGATTGTTTGGCAGGGCAGCAGAATCAATCCGGGAGATGCCCATCGTTCCATGCCTCTGGAGCAGCTGGCGCCTCTCGCCGCCATCGACGGCGTACGCCTGATCAGCCTGCAGAAGGGCTTCGGCGGAGAGCAAATCGACACCTGCTCGTTCCGCGACAAGATCGAACGGCTCGGTCCGGATTTCGATGCCGGTCCGGACGCGTTCCTCGATTCCGCTGCGGTCATGGAGAGCCTCGACATGATCGTGGCGGTCGACACCTCCATCGCTCATTTGGCCGGTGCTCTCGGGCGGCCGGTAAAGCTTCTCTTGTCTCATTCATCCGCCGATTGGCGCTGGCTCGCGCCCTCCCGGCAAAATACGGTTTGGTATCCAAGCATGAATATTTATCGCCAATCTCAAGACGGCGACTGGTCTCAGCCGGTTGCGAAGGCTATCGAGGACATCAACAACGGTCCCAACCCGGACGATGCTGCACCCGTCACGCTGTCGGAGCCGACCTTCAACAGTCCGAATGCGGCGCAACTCGAAGAGCTGAAGCGTCTCGCCAAGCGTGAGCAGAAGAGAGGCAATTACGACGCGGCCAACGTGCTTTACAACTTCGTTCGCCTGTCGAACCCCGTCGACAAGAACGCGAAATGGGGTCTTCTGTACGGCCTGTTCATGCGCGAGCAATGGGACACAGCCTGGGAGGCTTATAGCTGGCGGCTGGACATGATGGACGACCCGCCCAAGGTGGCGTTCAACAGGGGCGGCGAAAGGATCGAGCTGCCGCGATGGCTCGGCGGTCCCGCGCCGAAGAAGCTCATCGTGCTCGACGAGCAGGGCGCAGGCGACACCATCCTGTTCTGCCGCTTCCTGGCCGATCTTGCGAAGCGCGGCATCGAGACCTGCGTTGTTCTGAACAACAAGCCGGCTCTTTGCGCTCTCATCCGCACCATGGGGCTGCCTATCGAGATCACGTCCGAGCCCAAGGGCGCGATGGATTATCTGGAGGCCTGGACCGCCATCGGAGATCTGCCGAGGGCGCTCGGCACGCCGCCGGAGGAATATGTCCGGTATGTGCCCTATCTGAAGGCGGACCCCGCGCGCGTGGCGCGCTGGCGTGAGCGGATCGGAACGCAGGGCTTCCGGATCGGTATTGCCTGGCAGGGCAACCCCGCTTACTCGGCCGACAACAAGCGCTCCATCCCTCTGGAACAGCTGGCGCCTCTCGCCGCCATCGACGGCGTGCGCCTGGTCAGCCTGCAAAAGGGCTTCGGCGAGGAGCAGATCGACACCTGTTCGTTCCGCGATAAGATCGAACGGCTCGGTCCGGATTTCGATGCCGGTCCGGACGCCTTCCTCGATTCCGCTGCGGTCATGGAGAATCTCGATCTGATCGTGTCGGTCGATACATCTCTTGCTCATCTGGCCGGCGCTCTCGGACGGCCGGTGAGCCTGCTTCTCTGGAATCCGGATGCGGATTGGCGCTGGCTTGCCCCGCCCCGGCAGGACAATGTCTGGTATCCCAACACGCGGCTTTATCGCCACGTGAAGGAAGGCGACTGGTCGGATGCCGTGATGCAATGCGCCCAGGATATCCGGAGCAGGCTCGGACAAAGCACCGTGAACGCGGAGCCGTTGATGGCGCCGGTTTCCGATGGCGAGCTGATCGACAAGATGACGATCCTCGGCATCAAGGAGGCGCGCATCGCCGATCCCGCCAAAGTGGCCAATGTCAAAAGGGAACTTGCTCTTCTGACGGAGATCCGCTCCAAGCGAGGCCTGAACGGTCCCTTCATCGACATGAAGATGAAGGAGCTGCGCCAGGTCAACGAAGCTCTCTGGGATGTCGAGGATCTGTTGCGCGAGCACGAGAAGCGCGGTGATTTCGGTGCGGAGTTCGTGTCGTTGGCTCGGAAGGTCTATGTGACCAACGACCGACGGGCCGCGCTCAAGAAGGAGATCGATCGCTCGACGGGCTCCACGATCACCGAAGAAAAGTCCTACAAGGGATAAGCATGCTCAACAGGCCGCAGAACCGCACCTGTGTCGAGTGTGGCCGTCCTTATGGCCACACCGATTTTGCGTATCACGCAGGCAAGATCGAGAACGGTCCGTCCTATTGGTCGGACCGCGGCCTTCTGTGCTCGGCCGCCTGCTCGACGGCGCATTACGAGAAGCGGGAGAAGGCGGGCGATGCCATGAAGGAGCCCGCGCCCGATCCGTTCGAGCGGGGCTGATCTTCCTATAGCCGCACGATTTTATCTGGCTTTGGCTTTCAGCCACTCGGCGATGATGCGTGCTACATTCGGATGCGTTTCGCCTTCCTCTTCCGCGCGGCGCATGCGGAAGCTCTCATCCTGATCCTTCATGCGGTAGAACGAGTGATCCATGTCGGGGATCTCCACATAGGTTGCTGCGCCCGGACGGACCGCGTTGATCGCGGATACGATCTCGTGATGCTCTTCGGCGCTGGTGATGAAATCCGCGCTTCCATAAATCACGAGAGTGTCGGGCTTCAGACGCGTCCAGAGGTCCGCGTAGTTGATGGCAGCGATCTGCTGCAGATAGGCGTCGGAGGAGGGGATCTTCATCTCTTCCGCGCAGGCGGGGCGCTTTTCCAGAATCTGCGCGCGCGGTGTTTTCTCGATCAGCAAGTGATGCATGCACCATTGCTTGAGCTGCATCTGCGCGCCGATCTTGGCAAGCGGCATGCCCTCCATCTTGAGCTGGCGGCGGCGGTTGATCAGCTCATACTCGAACCATGTGCTGCCGACGGTTTCTGCAACCGCAAGGCCGCGCACGGGGACCTTTTCCGCAACAAGCGGGCCGACGATGCCGCCGATGCTGTGGCCGAGGATGAACACCTTCTCGGGGTCGACGTAGGGCTTGCTTTTCAGGGCGTTAAGGCCTGCCACATAGCCTGCCACTTCCGTGTCGAGATCGGCCGTTGCACAGGCCTCGCCCATGCTGTCGCCCATGCCGGTCTTTTCCACCCGCATGGTGGCGAAGCCTTCGCGGGTCAGGTCCGCGAGGATCTGGCGATAGGGGGTCTTCTGATCGAAGGGATAATCGATGCTGTAGCAGCCGATGCCGCCCACGAACAGAACGGCGGGGCGTCGCTCCTCGCCCTTCGGCTTCGTGACGATGGCGCGGCGCAAGGCTCCTCCGGATTCGACGGCCTCGTAGAGGGTCTCGTAATCGGAGGACGATTCCGGCGGAAAACCGATGAGGGTGACCTGCTGTTCAAAAACCTTGCCGTCGCGGACGAGTGAGAGAGACACGCTGTCGCCCGCGCGCTTCCTGCGGACGGCGCCGATCACGTCGGCGGATGAGCGGACGGGAGCCTGGTCGAGCTTCAGAAGGATGTCCTTCGCTTGCAACCCGGCCTTTTCTGCCGTGGAGCCGGGAATCACGCGCTCGATCAGCAATCCTTCTCCTGTGGGAACAAGGCCCCCGGCACGCATGGCCTCCGGCACGGAAGCCATGCTGATTCCCACGAAGGCGCGGCGCGCCAGTTCCGCGCCCTGGGCCTGCAAGGGCAGGGCGAGCAGAAGGATCGTCAAAAGAGAGCGGTGAAGCGACGGCATGCGGAATCCTCGATGAGAGGTGTAATTTTATCCTATCGCCGCCCCAGCGGCCAAGCTTTCCTTCTCATCGCCCTTTTTCCAACACGGTTGGCATGTTAACGCGTGTCCGTATGAGAACGGCCGTGTCCGGCCGGGCAAGAAGGCGTGGATCAGGAATCATGAAGTTTGGATGGACGCGGGCCGCTCTGGTGCTTGCATCGATCATCGGCACGGCAGGCGCAGCCCAGGCGGACAGAATCAAGAATCCGACGGCGGTCTTCTCCGGGCTCGACAAGATCACCGGGCGCATCGTCTCGTTCGAGGTGAAGGTCGATGAGACGGTGCAGTTCGGTGCTCTTCAGATGACGCCGCGCGTCTGCTACACCAAGCCGCCCACAGAGGCCCCGAACACCACATCCTTCGTCGAGGTAGAGGAAACCGGCACGGATGGCGCCTCCCGCAAGGTGTTCTCCGGTTGGATGTTCGCGGCAAGCCCGGGCCTGCACGGCATTGAGCACCCGGTCTATGATATTTGGCTCGTGGACTGCAAAGGCGGCACGGAAGTGATCGCAGAGCCGAAGGAAGCCCCGGAAGAGCTGCCGCCCATCGAGCCGACCGCGCAGCGCACGCCTGCGGAGGCTGGACGGCCAGGCAATATCATGGAGCCCTCCGGCGCCGCACAACCTCTGCCGCCTGCGCCCCCGCTGAATGCGGCGCCTCAGCAGAGACCGGCCCAGCGGCCCAGCCGGGACTTCAACCGCAACGCGCCGCTTATCAATACCGATCGCTGAGGCGTACTAGATCGCGGCGAGAACGTCCTCGCCGCGTACGTTTTGGCCCCGTGGCCAGACATGCCAGTCGCCCTCATGCTCCAGGGCCGCGCGCAGGATCTGCTTGTAGCTGCGCCGGGGAACCTCGACGGCGCCGAATTGGGCGAGGTGAGGGGTCACGAACTGCGTGTCGAGAAGGGTGAAGCCCCCACGCTTGAGCCGGGCGACGAGGTGGACGAGAGCGATCTTCGAGGCGTCGCGCTCCGTATGGAACATGCTCTCGCCGAAGAACGCGCCTTTCAGCCGGACTCCGTAGAGGCCACCCACCAGCTGACCCTCGCGATAAACCTCGACCGTGTGGCAGAAGCCAGCATCGAACAGCTGGCCGTAGAGATCCCGGATGCGCCGGTTGATCCAGGTCTTTTCCCTGTCGGCGGCAGGCGCGGCGCAGCCGGCGATCACCGCATCGAAATCGTGGTCGACCCGAATCTCGAACTCGTCGGAGCGGATCGTGCGGGCCAGGCGCTTCGGCACATGAAAGCCGTCGAGGGGGATGATGCCCCGCTCGCGCGGCTCGACCCAGAAAATGGAGGGGTCGTCCGCATCCTCGGCCATGGGGAAGATGCCTGCGGCATAGGCCTTGAGCAGGATCTCGGGCGTAATAGTGATGGTATCGTCGGGAGACAGGGCCATGGACTCGTATAACCGACTGGGATCATGTCATAAATAGACACAACTGCGCCGGAAGTCAGACCGGGGAGATGCAGAATTTCGCAACCTGTTCGAGTTGCTCCTTGCTCAAGGCAGCCTTCGTTGCGACGCACCACAGCTCACGGGCCTCCTTCATTCTGTGGCAATAGACGCTGCGAAACTTGGAGGCCGCGCAGGCATCTCCGAGCGTCTTGGCTGTAAAGCCCGTGTGGTGAGCCATGTAGAGGTTGCCCTTCGCCATGGACGGACGGAAGCCATAGAGCATGTCGACGGCTGAGACGGGTCCCATGCTGCTGGCATAAAGGGGCTCGTCGATCTTGCCCGAGGCCAGGGCTTGGCCGATGGTCTGCAGATCGGGGCAGCGGATGATCGCAACGCCGGTGCTCTTCAGAACCCGGTGAAAGGCGTTAAGGGCGACAGGCACCTCGTGCGGGTACAGGTGTTCGATGCTGTGGCTCGAATAGACCGCGTCGAAGCTGTTCGACTCCACCTTGGCAAGATCCGGCAGCTTGTCGACGATGTCCGGCTTCACGCTCTTGTCGATATCGAGCGAGACTTCCTCCCATTCGGGGCTCTGAAAGGCGCGAATGGTTTGCGGCTTGCGATAGCGGCCGGAGCCGACATGTAAAAAACGAGGCATGTGCATCTGCCCCGCTTGCAATCATCGGCAGGGCCTCCCTTGCCGCGCAAGGTAAAGTCCTGCCGATGTTATAACAAGTTTATTCCACGTCCGCGAGGCCGCCCGTCTTCAGGAAGTTCTCGAGCCAGTGAATGTCGTACTGGCCGTTCTGAATGTCGGGGTTGCGCACGAGGGTGCGGAAGAGCGGCAGCGTCGTGTCCACGCCGTCGACCACGAACTCGTCGAGCGCACGGCGCAGGCGCATGAGGCACTCGTTGCGGGTGCGGCCATGCACGATGAGCTTGCCCACGAGGGAATCGTAATGCGGCGGGATGCGGTAGCCCTGATAGGCTGCCGAGTCGACGCGCACGCCGAGACCGCCCGGCGGGTGGAAGTAGCTGATCGTGCCCGGCGAGGGGCGGAAGGTCGAGGGATGCTCGGCATTCACGCGGCACTCGATGGCATGGCCTTCGATCTTGATGTCGGCCTGCGTCACCGAAAGCGGATGGCCTGCGGCGACACGGATCTGCTCGTTCACCAGGTCGATGCCGGTGATCATCTCCGTGACCGGGTGCTCCACCTGAATACGCGTATTCATCTCGATGAAGTAGAACTCACCGTCCTCGTAGAGGAACTCGATGGTGCCGGCGCCAGCGTATTTCAGCTCCTGCATGGCTTTCGCCACGACACCGCCGATGCGCTCGCGCATCTCGAGGTTGAGAGCCGGCGACGGGCCTTCCTCCCACACTTTCTGGTGACGGCGCTGGAGGGAGCAATCGCGCTCGCCAAGGTGAATGGCGTTGCCCTTGCCGTCGCCGAGAACCTGGATCTCGATGTGACGCGGCTTCTCGAGATATTTCTCGATATAGACGGCATCGTCTCCGAACGCGGCCTTCGCCTCGGTCTTGGCGGTGTGCAGCGCGTGAACGAGGTCTTCCTCGTTGCGCGCAACCTTCATGCCGCGACCGCCGCCGCCGGCGGCAGCCTTGATGATGACAGGATAGCCGATGCTTTTCGCGACCTTCTTGGCCTCGCCTTCATCGGAAATGCCGCCTTCCGAGCCTGGCACGCAAGGGATGCCGAGACGCTTTGCCGTGCGCTTCGCCTCGATCTTGTCGCCCATGATGCGGATGTGCTCCGCCTTGGGGCCGATGAAGGCGATGCGGTGGTGCTCCAGCACCTCGGCGAAGCGGGCATTCTCGGAGAGGAAGCCGTAGCCGGGATGGATGGCGTCCGCGCCGGTGATCTCGCAAGCCGCGATCAAGGCCGGGATGTTGAGATAGCTGTCACGGGCGGCCGGCGGGCCGATGCACACGCTCTCATCGGCGAGGCGCACATGCATGGCGTCTGCGTCGGCGGTGGAATGCACCGCGACGGTGGCAATCCCGAGCTCCTTCGCCGCGCGCAGGATGCGCAGGGCGATCTCGCCTCGGTTGGCAATGAGGATCTTATCGAACATGTCGCGCCTTACTCGATGACGAGGAGGGGTTCGCCGTATTCAACAGGGGTTCCGTCTTCGACATAGATGGCGGTCACGGTGCCGGCGCGGGGAGCGACGATCTCGTTGAAGGTCTTCATGGCCTCGACGAGCAGAACCTTGTCGCCGGCCTGGACCTTGGAACCGATTTCCACGAAGGACTTCGCATCGGGCGAAGGCTTGCGGTAGGCGGTGCCGACCATCGGCGAGAGGACGGCACCCGGATGGGGAGCGCCCGGCTTGGCAGCAGCCTCAGCTGCAGCAGCCGGCGGGGGCGCCACCACGGGAGCCGGAGCAAGAGCCGCGGGAGCCGACACCATCATGGGAGCCGCCTGCAGGGTGCGCGCCACGCGGATGCGAAGGTCGCCCTTCTCCACTTCGATCTCGCTGAGATTCGTATCGGCGATCAGGTTCGCCAGCTCCCGGACGAGATCGGGATCGAAAGGATTATCCTTGGCCATGGGGCTCACCTCTTGATTGTGAGGAACTAATGCTGGGAAGGTTTCGCGACCTTGGCCCGCTCGACCATGACACGGTGAACCGCTTCCACCCCGAGCAGATAGCTCATGGGACCGAAACCGCAGATCACGCCGACTGACACGGGTGCAATGAGCGAGCGATGGCGAAAGCCCTCGCGAGCATGAACATTGGAAAGATGGATCTCGACCGTCGGAGCGCCGCTGCCGGAGATGGCATCGCGCAAGGCGATCGAGGTGTGGGTGTAAGCGCCGGCATTGATGACGATGCCCGCGCCTTGCGCTCCTGCTTCCTGGATCCAGTCGACCAGATGTCCTTCATGGTTGGACTGGCGGAACGTGATCGCCGCTCCCAAGGTCTCAGCCTTCTCACGCACGAGCTTCTCAATGTCCGGAAGCGTGGTGCTGCCGTAAATCTGAGGCTCTCTGCGGCCGAGCAGGTTGAGGTTGGGTCCGTTGAGGACGTGGATGGTGATCATCGCAAAAGGAGCGTTCCGGAAAGCCCCGCCAGGCGGGGCCGAAACGCCCTCTTAGCCAAAAGGCGAGCATGGGGGAAGGGGAAAAGCGGGACTTTCCCAAGGCTTGAGCGGGTTTCCGTAGGGAAGAGGGGGCAAATAGGCGCCTTTACGGGCTCTGCTCCTTGCCATGGCCGAGCTTGTCCCGGCCATTTACGTCTCTGGTGCTCAGATCCTAAAGGCGTGGATCCCCAGAACAAGTCCGGGGATGACTGTGATGCCTTAGCCGCAATTCGCCTTGCCGCAGGAGCGGACGTTGTCGATGAGCTGCTTCAGGGGCTCGACGCCGACGGCACCGGGGATCACGGCTTCGCCGATGACGAAGGCGGGGGTGCCGGTCAGGTTCAGCTTGTCGCCCAGCGCCATGTTCTCTTGAAGGGCTTTACGCTGCTCGGGGCTCTCCATGTCCTTCTGCAGCTTGGCGATATCGACGCCCATCTCCTTGGCGACAGCCATGGCGCGCTCGCCGTTCACCCGGCCGCGGGTTTCCAGAACCTTCACGTGGTAGTCGAAGAGCTTCTGGCCCTGCAGCTGGTTCTTCACGGCCAGGGCCACGCGGCTCGCCTCGACGGAATCGGGTCCGAGAACGGGGAAGTCCTTCAGCACGACGCGCAGCTTCGGGTCGGCCTTCATGAGGGTCTGCACGTCGGCGAGGGCCTTTTTGCAGTAGCCGCAATTGTAGTCGAAGAACTCGACCAGGGTGATGTCGCCGGACGGGTTGCCCGTCACATAGGAATGCGGTGCATTGAGGAGCGTCTGCTTGGTTTCCTGCACAGCGCCGGCCTGGGCCACCTGCTGAGCTTCGGCCTGACGCTTTTCGAGCTCGCTGATGACCTCGGTCAGAACCTCGGGGTTCTTCAGGAGGTATTCCTTCACGACCTCGCCGATAGCCTGCTTCTGTTGCTCGCTGAAGACGGCGTTCTGCGCCTGAGCTGCCGGGGCGACGGCAAGCGTGCCGAGCAGGGCCAAGGCCTGGAAGGTTTTGAGAAGCGGGAAACGCATATCCGGTCCTTTGCGGAGCTTTCGATAAAATCTGGTGCGAGTTAGCGGCTTGAGGAGTGCGGCGTCAAATCACGCCTTCGTTCACCCTCGCGTGTCATCCCCGGCGAGCCGAAGGCGAGGGAAGGGGATCCATAGCGCAGAGCGTGATCGTGGATTCCCTTCCCCTTCGCTGCGCTCCGGCCGGGAATGACACTTGATGAAGCGTCTTGAGGCAGGCTTCCCGGCAAGCTACGAAGCTTATCCATGACAAAATTGCTCGCCGACTCGACCCAGCCCGTCATCGCCCGCCGCATGGAGCGTGTCTCGTCCTTCCTGGCCATGGATGTGTTGAGTGCCGCTGCGGCGAAAGAAAGGCGAGGGGACAGCGTGATCCACATGGAGGTGGGCCAGCCCTCCGCGCCCGCTCCCCGCGCCGCCCGCGAGGCGGCCAAGGCCGCGCTGGATCTCGGGCGAATCGGCTACACGGAAGCCCTCGGCATTTCGGCTCTCAGGGAGCGGATCGCGAGGCATTACCGGGATGCTTACGGCGTCTCCATCGCGCCCGAGCGTGTGGTCGTCACGACCGGTTCCTCTGCGGGTTTCGTGCTGGCTTTCCTGAGCCTCTTCGATGCGGGCCAGCGTGTCGCGATCACGGCGCCGGGCTATCCGGCGTACCGCAACATTCTCGAGGCGCTCGGCATCGAGCCGGTCACGATCCCGCTCGCCAAGGCGGATGGCTGGATCATGACGGCCAAGGCCATCGAGAAGGCGCATGCGGAAAAGCCGCTCCACGGCATTCTCGCCATGAGCCCGGCAAACCCCTCCGGTACCATGATCGGGCAAAAGGCGCTGGCCGAACTCGGCGAAACCTGCCGCCGCCTCGGCCTCTGGTTCGTCTCGGACGAGATCTATCACGGCCTGACCTACAGCGAGGCGGCTTCGACCGCGCTCTCCTCCGACGACGATGCCGTGGTCATCAACTCGTTCTCTAAATACTACTGCATGACCGGCTGGCGCATTGGCTGGATCGTTGTGCCCGAGCGGCTCGTGCGCCCCATCGAGCGGCTGGCGCAGAACCTCTATATCTCGCCGCCCTATCTCTCGCAGGTCGCGGCCTTGGCGGCCTTCGATGCGGCAGAGGAGCTGGAGGCCGTGAAGGTGGGCTATGCGCGTAACCGCGCCTATCTGCTGGAGGAACTGCCCAAAGCTGGCATCACCGACATGCATCCGGTGGACGGCGCGTTCTACATCTACGCCGATATCGCCCGTTACACGAACGACTCCATCGGCTTCTGCAAACGCATGCTGGAAGAGACGGGCGTTGCCGCGACCCCCGGCCTCGATTTCGACCCCATCGAGGGATCTCACTACATGCGGCTGTCTTTCGCGGGATCGGAGAACGATTGCCGCGAGACAGTGGAGCGGTTGAAGGGGTGGTTGAGGTAGACTTCTTGGATCAACAAAAAAGCCCGGCATTGCGCCGGGCTTTTTTGTTTTTGATTAGCCGCCCAGGACCGACTTGGCCTTGGACCACCAGCCAGCGCGCTTGGGGCGGTTCGGATCCTCCGGTGTGAGGACCACGGCAACCGGTTCCGGCTCGGGGATCACGGGGCGCGGTGCTTCCGCGACAGGCTCCTCGGCAGGCTGACGAGCAGGCTTCGTCTCGATGCGCTCTTCCGATGCGACAGGAACAGGTGCAGGAACGGGTTCGCTCGCAGGCTCGTCCAAGGTGCCGACGGCTTCCGCGACAGCCTCAGTGGCAGCCACAAAGCCTTCTTCCGTCGCAAAGGTCTCGGCGGCCTCGTCGCGGCCGCGACCGCGACCGCCACGGCGGCCCCGGCGACGGCGGCGGCGGTTGCGCTCTTCCGCCGATTCCGAACCGTCAGCGGCTTCGTTCTCATCGCCGGCTGCTTCAGCGCCTTCCTGCTCAGCGCCCTCGGATGCTTCATCCTCGGAGCCATCCTCGCCCTGTGCGGAATCTGCGGAGGCCTCACGGTCGCGCCCACGACGACGACGACGGCGGCGGCGGCGGCGGCCATTGCCTTCGCCATCCTCGCGGCCTTCCTCGGACGCGCCGGCTTCCTCTTCGGCCTCGTCCTCGGCCTCAGCTTCGATCTCGGGCTCGTCCTCTTCCACCACGTCGATCGGCGCGATGGCGTCGATCTGGATGCCGGTGGCGGCGGACTTATGCTCGAGGCGGAGAGCAGGCTCGCCCCGGTCGATGGCGTAGTTGGTGGTGCCGGTCAGCGTGTCATCCGCCACGACGGAGATCATCACGCCGAAGCGGTTTTCCAGCTCGCGCAGGTGAATGCGCTTCTGGTTGAGGATGTAGAAGGCCGCCTCCATCCGCGTGCGGATGATGAGGTTGTAGCCGGCATTCTTGATGAGGGTTTCCTCGATCGCGCGCAGCACGTGCAGCGCCACCGACGGCGTCGAGCGGACGACGCCTGTGCCGGCGCAGTGCGGGCAGGGGACGGAGGAGGATTCGAGCACGCCGGTGCGGATGCGCTGGCGCGACATTTCGAGAAGGCCGAAGGGCGAGATGCGGCCCACCTGGATGCGGGCGCGGTCGTTCTTCAGGCACTCGTTCAGCTTCTTCTCGACAGCGCGGTTGTTGCGCTTCTCTTCCATGTCGATGAAGTCGATGACCACGAGGCCGGCGAGGTCGCGCAGGCGCAGCTGCCGCGCGACTTCCTCGGCCGCTTCGAGGTTCGTGCGCAGCGCCGTGTCCTCGATGTTGTGCTCGCGGGTCGAGCGTCCCGAGTTCACGTCGATGGAGACCAGCGCTTCCGTCGGGTTGATGACGAGATAGCCACCGGATTTTAGCGTCACGACGTTGGAGAACATCGCGTCGAGCTGGGCTTCGACACCGTGCTTCGCAAAGAGCGGCTGCGGCTCGCGGTAGGGCTGGACGATCTTGCTATGGCTCGGCATGAGCATGCGCATGAAGTCCTTGGCCTCGCGATAGCCTTCCTCGCCGGAGACCATGATGTCGTCGATCTCCTTGTTGTAGAGATCGCGGATGGCGCGCTTGATGAGCGAGCCTTCCTCGTAGACGAGCGCGGGAGCGGCCGAGTTGAGGGTCAGCTCGCGCACGCTCTCCCAGAGGCGCATGAGATATTCGTAGTCGCGCTTGATTTCCGGCTTGGTGCGGGAAGCACCGGCCGTGCGCAGGATGATGCCCATTCCCTCGGGCACCTCCAACTCCTGGGCGATTTCCTTCAGGCGCTTGCGGTCGGCGGCGTTGGTGATCTTGCGCGAGATTCCACCGCCACGGCCCGTGTTGGGCATGAGCACCGAGTAGCGGCCAGCGAGCGACAGGTAGGTGGTGAGAGCGGCGCCCTTGTTGCCGCGCTCTTCCTTCACGACCTGGACCAGCAGGATCTGGCGGCGCTTGATGACTTCCTGGATCTTGTACTGCTTGCGCGGGGTGCGACGCGGGGGAAGATCTTCCAGCGCATCGCCGCCGCCGAGCTGCTCGACGTGGTCCTCGTCATCGCCCTCGGCGTGCTCGTCACCCTCTTCCTCGTCCTCATCGCCGTCCTCGGACTCGTCGTCCTCGGACGCTTCCTCCGAAGAGGAGGCGACGGCTTCCGACACGGTGGCATCGGCAGCCTCGGTCAGCTCTCCGGACGCGGCTTCGAAATCGCCGCCGGCGGCGATCAGGTCGATGGTCTCGTCGGTACCTTCCGCAGGAAGCTGGCCTTCCGACGCAGCCTGAGCCTCGGTGCCTTCTTCCGTGCCGGCTTCGGCCTCGGAGGAAACGACCGATTCATCGTTGCGCGCACGACGCTGCGAGGAGCGGCCACGGCGGCCGCGGCTGCGGCGACGCTCTTCCTCGCGCTCCTCCTCGGCCTGAGCCTCGGCTTCGGCTTCGAGCAGGGCCTGACGGTCGGCGACCGGGATCTGGTAGTAATCGGGATGGATTTCGCTGAAGGCGAGGAATCCGTGGCGATTTCCGCCGTACTCGACGAAGGCCGCCTGCAGCGACGGCTCTACGCGAGTGACTTTTGCGAGGTAGATATTCCCGCGCAGCTGCTTCCGGTTAGCGGATTCGAAGTCGAATTCTTCGACCTTCTGACCGCGTACCACCACAACCCGGGTTTCTTCCGGGTGGGAGGCATCGATGAGCATCTTGTTTGCCATGTTGAACTCTCGACATGGCGACCGAGGGCAGGACCTGAGGCAGTGGCCGCGTTGAAGGCGGAGGGGCACGCCGCAAGAGAAGGCGGCGGGCTGGAATTGCGTTCGGATTGCTGTCGATCGCCATCGTGCGCCTCAGAGGGGCGCATTCTGGGTTGAAACGAAACGGCTTTGAGCCGGATGAGGTTGGGTAAGGGCGTGCGCGAAAAGAAATGCGCGCTGCGAATGGTGCCGCGACGAGAGTCAGTGCTGACTTCGTGTATGCAACCATTCAAGACGGCCCTTTCTAGGAAACGGTGAGCCGGACAGGGTCCTGCCACCGGAAAAGTGCGGCGATCTGCATCGCCATGACCCCTTCCAGGCGCCTGTCGAGGGTGACGGGGTCCCCGGAGGATCGGTCAACACAACCGTCTCCTCGGGTCCGCCGTCAGATTCGGCCATGCCGGGCGGGGTCATTGATCATTACAGAGCGAAAGGGGCATTTGGCAAGATGCTGAAGTCTGTGTCGTTAATGCAACAGAGTCGCGATATCGAGCGTTTCAGGGAGAAGCTTCGTTAACCAAGGACCGAGTATTGGATAAGGAAGGAGGCCCGAAACTCCAGCTCCGCCATGAGAATCAAACCCTTCCTATGCCTGGTCTGCGCTGGCCTCCTGGCGATGTTCGTCGCCATCGGGGGAGGTTCCGCCTGGGCCAATGGGAATGACGGCAAGGTCGGCGCGGCGATTGTCGCGGCCGACGTCTCCGTGGAGGTGGACGGAGCCAAGACCCGGTTCAGAATCTCCCTTTCCAAGCCTGTGACGGCCCAGGCATCGCTCATGGAGCGGCCCGACCGGCTGATCATCGACCTGCCGGAGGTGGCATTCCACCTGCCGCCGGATTCCGGGCGCCAGAAGGCGGGTCTCATTTCTTCGTACCGCTATGGCCTGTTCGCTCCTGGCCGCTCCCGAGTCGTGATGGATCTGGCCCAGCCGGCAACCGTCACCGGGATGACGGTGGATGCCAATGCCGCCGGCGGCACGACTCTCCTGACTATCGAACTCACCCGCACGGAGCGCGACAGTTTCCACCGCGCCGCAGCCGACAGCGCGGCCAAGGCGGCCAAGAGTGCTGCCGTGGAGCCTGTCCCAGCCGCGAAGGACGCGCGTCCCGTCATCGTGATCGACCCCGGCCATGGCGGCATCGACCCCGGCGCCAACGCGATCAACGGAACCTTCGAGAAGGATCTCGTCCTTTCCTTCGCCCAGAAGCTGCAGAAGGCCCTGGAGGCGAGCGGGCGGTACAAGGTCGTGATGACCCGCGACAAGGACGTATTCATCTCCCTCGGAGACCGGGTCCGCGCCGCTCGAAGCGTCCAGGCCGACCTTTTCATCTCCATCCATGCGGATTCGATCTCCGGCGGGCAGGAGGTGCGGGGTCTGACGGTCTATACAGGGGCGGAGAGGGCCTCCGACGCCGATTCCGCCCGGCTCGCCGAGCGCGAGAACAAGGCTGACGCGGTAGCAGGCGTCGAGAGCACCGACATGCCGGATGACGTGTCCGATATCCTGGTGGACCTGACCTTGCGCGAGACCCGCAGCTTTTCCCACGGCTTTGCGACCCGCCTTGTGGGGCAGTTCGATTCGATCGCTCGCATGAACAAGAACCCACACCGCCAAGCCCGCTTCCAGGTGCTTCGGGCCCATGACGTGCCCTCCGTCCTGGTGGAGCTGGGCTACCTGTCCAGCAAGCAGGATCTCGACCTGCTGATGTCGGAAGAATGGCGTGGAAAGATGGTGACGGCCATGAGCGTGGCCGTGGACCGATTTTTCGCGCCGCGCCTCGCCCGGCAGGGGGCTGCCGCAGTTTTACCATAGATAGAGTGTGGATACCCGTAGCGGGGGCGCGATTCCTCGGTTAACAGAGCGGGGCACCTTGAGCCCTATCTCTGTTCCGGCAGGAGAGGGCGTTCGAGGTTTGCACAAACAGGTACCTTCGCGGTGCCGACAACGGAATGTCTTCGGATGCGTTTTGTCCTACGATTCTTCGGCTTCCTGTTCAGCATCGGTGCGATCTTCTTCCTGATCGGCGCCGTCGGGCTGGCCTATGGATTCTGGTTCTTCTCCAAGGACCTGCCGGATCACGCGCAGCTCGCCAATTACGAGCCGCCGGTGATGACCCGCGTCCACGCCTCGGACGGCAGCCTGATCGCGGAATATGCCCGCGAACGGCGCCTCTACGTGCCGATCCAGTCCATGCCGAACCTCGTGAAGGCCGCCTTCCTCTCCGCCGAGGACAAGAATTTCTATAAGCACCCCGGCATCGATCCCGAAGGCGTCATCCGCGCCATCGTCGTCAACATCAAGTCCGGCGGCAAGCGCGAGCAGGGCGCCTCGACGATCACCCAGCAGGTCGCCAAGAACTTCCTGGTCGGCAACGAGCGCAGCTATGAGCGCAAGATCCGCGAGGCCCTGATCGCACTGCGCATGGAAACCACCTTCTCGAAGGACAAGATCCTCGAGCTCTACCTCAACGAAATTTATCTCGGCCTCAGCAATTACGGCGTGGCCGCCTCGGCCCTGAACTATTTCGGCAAGTCGCTCCACGAGCTCAACATCGCCGAAGTCGCCTATCTCGCCGCTCTGCCGAAGGCCCCGAACAATTATCACCCGTTCCGCCAGCGCCAAGCCGCCATCGACCGCCGCAACTGGGTTATCGGCCGCATGGTCGAGAACGGCTACATCACGGCGGAGCAGGGCGATGCGGCCAAGAAGGAGCCGCTCAACGTCACGCCGCGCGTCGTGTCGCCCAACAGCATCGCGTCCGGCTATTTCGCCGAGGGTGTGCGCCGCGACATCGCGGAACGCTATGGCGAGGAAAAGCTCTATGAGGGCGGCCTCCTGATCCGCGCCACCCTCGATCCCAAGATGCAGGCCATGGCCCGCAAGTCGCTCGTGGACGGTCTTGTGCGCTTCGACGAGGCGCGCGGCTGGCGCGGCGCTCAATCCAAGCTCGACCTGACGGGCCGCGAATGGGGCCTGGCGCTCGCCGAAGTTCCCGCCATGGGCGACGTGCAGCCCTGGCGTTTGGCCGTCGTGCTCGAAGTGTCCGGCGGGCGCGCCCGTATCGGCCTTCAGCCGAAGAAAGAATCCTCCGGCCAGCTCTCGCGGGACCGTGAGACGGGCTTCATCACGGCGGATGGCGTGAAATGGACCCGCCGCGCGGTCGAGAAGGCCGTGGCGGTCGGCGACGTGGTTTATGTGGAGCCCCTCGACGGCAAGCAGGGACAGTACCGTATCCGTCAGGTGCCCGAGATTTCCGGCGCCATCGTCGCCATGGACCCCCAGACGGGCCGCGTCCATGCGATGGTCGGCGGCTTCTCCTTCGATCAGAGCGAGTTCAACCGTGCGACGCAGGCAATGCGTCAGCCCGGCTCCTCGTTCAAGCCGCTCGTCTACGCGACGGCGCTCGACAATGGTTATACGCCCTCGTCGCAGATCATGGACTCGCCCTTCGTGCTCGACATGGGGCCGGGGCAGGCCGCCTGGGCGCCGTCGAACTATGACGGCAAGGCTGCGGGCCTGCGCACGCTGCGCTACGGCATCGAGCATTCGAAGAACCTGATGACGGTGCGCCTCTCGAACGAGATCGGCATGCCTGTCGTGTCCGAATATGCCCGCCGCTTTGGCGTCTACGACGACATGCTGCCGCTGCTCTCCATGTCGCTCGGCGCGGGCGAGACGACGGTCATGCGCATGACGGCGGCCTATTCCATGTTCGTGAATGGCGGCCGCCGCATCAAGCCGACGCTGATCGACCAGATCCAGGACCGCTCCGGCCGCACGATCTACCGCCACGACGACCGCAAATGCACCACCTGCAATGCGGAGCAGTGGGATGGCGGCGCCGCGCCCAAGCTCACGGACAGCCGTGAGCAGGTGATCGATCCGCTGACCGCCTACCAGATCACCTCGATCCTGGAGGGCGTGGTCCAGCGCGGCACGGCGCAGTCGGTCAAGGCCGTCGGCAAGCCGCTTGCCGGCAAGACCGGCACCACCAACGACGCCAAGGACGTGTGGTTCGTGGGCTTCTCGCCCGACCTCGCCGTCGGCGTCTTCCTCGGCTACGACCAGCCGAAGTCGCTCGGCAACGCGGCCACTGCCGGCCAGTACGCCGCGCCCGTGTTCCGCGACTTCATGCAGATGGCGCTGAAGGACAAGCCCGCCACGCCGTTCCGCGTGCCCGCAGGCATCAAGCTGATCAGGGTGAACGCTTCCACCGGCACCAGAGCCGGTGGGGAAGGCGGCGGCACGATCCTCGAGGCCTTTAAACCAGGCCAGTCCCCCCCCGCCTATTTCGCGCCTACTGACGAGGAGGGCGTGCCCCAGGCGGAGTACGAGCCGGCCCCTCCCGAGACGATGCCCCGCAGGGCCGTGGGCGCGACGCCGAACGGATTGTATTGATCCAAACCCGTGCGGCTCCCATATGGGCCGCAACTCCAGAACGAAGAATCTGATGATCGCTGAGACACTTTCCGGTGCCGCAGCGATCATCGGTTTTTGAGGGCCGGGCTGCTTTACACCATGGAGCGCTCCCCTTAAGACCGCCCCAACAAACATCGGACTTGAAAAGCACGACAATGCGCGCCGAAATCGAACACCTCGTAGAAGAGACCAAGCAGTCTGTCGGGCTGCTGAGGAGGCATCTTTGACTGGGATAATGCCCAGCGCCGCCTCGCCGAACTGAACGCCAACGCCGAAGATCCCAACCTCTGGAACGATGCGGATGCCGCGCAGAAGATCATGCGCGAACGCACGTCCCTGGAAGACCAGATCACCTCCATCAAGCGCATGGAGCAGGAGCTCGAAGACGCCATCACGCTGATCGAGCTCGGCGAGATGGAAGAGGACGAAGGCACCATCAAGGAAGGCGAGGAAGCGATCCGCGCCCTTCAGGAAGAGGCTGCCCGCCGCCAGGTCGAGACGCTGCTCTCCGGCGAAGCCGACGCCAACGACACCTATATCGAAGTGCATTCGGGTGCGGGCGGCACCGAGAGCCAGGACTGGGCTTCCATGCTTCAGCGCATGTATGCCCGCTGGGCCGAGCGCCGGAAGTACAAGGTCGAGCTTCTCGAAATCACCGACGGCGAAGAGGCCGGCATCAAGAGCGCCACGCTCCTAATCAAGGGCCACAACGCCTATGGCTGGCTGAAGACCGAGTCGGGCGTGCACCGCCTCGTGCGCATCTCGCCCTACGATTCCAACGCGCGCCGCCATACGAGCTTTGCTTCGGTGTGGGTCTATCCGGTGGTGGATGACCGCATCAACATCGAGATCAAGGAATCCGACTGCCGCATTGATACGTTCCGCTCCTCCGGCGCGGGCGGTCAGCACGTGAACACCACGGACTCGGCGGTGCGCATCACGCACATCCCGAGCGGCATCGTCGTGGCATGTCAGCAGGAGCGTTCGCAGCACAAGAACCGCGCGACCGCCTGGAACATGCTGCGCGCCCGTCTCTACGAGGCGGAGCTGAAGAAGCGCGAGGAAAAGGCGAATGCGGAAGCGGCCGCCAAGACGGATATCGGCTGGGGCCACCAGATCCGTTCCTACGTATTGCAGCCCTATCAGCTCGTGAAGGACCTGCGCACGGGCACCCAGTCCCAGAGCCCGCAGGACGTGCTCGACGGCGATCTCGATCCCTTCATGGAAGCCTCGCTCGCCCAGCGCGTCTATGGCGGCGGTGAAGATGTCGAGGACATCGATTAAAAAGAAAAGGCCCACTCGATCGAGTGGGCCTTTTTAGTTTCAGCCGTCGTCGTTCAGACGACGAGAATATCGCTGTAGCTGACCGTCGCCCCTCCCAAGAGCTTCGCAAAAATCACAGCTGCCGTTGCGCCCGTCCCGTCCCGATCATAGGAGAGGGTACGCGCTTCCGTATCGAAGAGAATCCGGTCATCCGCATCCATCGCTGTTTTTGTGGCTGAGAACGCATTGGCGCTCAATGCGCCCTTGGGAAGAGAGCCGAAGTAGCTCGAAGACAGAACGATTTTGTCCTTACCCCCACTTTCGAAGTCCATGATCTGGTCGATATTGCCGACACCGGGGTGCCAATCGAAAACAAACTGATCGCTGCCGTCGCCGCCCCGCAGAGTGTCTGCGCCGTCGCCGCCACGTAACGTGTCTGCGCCATATCCGCCAATCAGGACATCGTTGTCATATCCGCCGACCAGGCTGTCATTGCCTTGACCGCCGTCCAGATTGTCGTCTCCGTGATAGCCGATCAGGCTGTCATTGCCGTCACCACCGTCCAGACTGTCGTTTCCTTGATCGCCGTCCAGGCTATCATTGCCGTGACCACCGTTCAGACTGTCGTTTCCGTTATCGCCGCGCAGGATATCGTCCTCGTAGCCGCCGAACAGAACGTCGTTTCCGTTACCGCCGTCCAGATTATCGTTTCCGTTACCGCCGTCCAGATTGTCGTCTCCCTCGCCGCCTTGCAGGGTATCGTTGCCGTCTCCGCCGCGCAGGATATCGTCGTCGTTGCCGCCGAACAGAACGTCGTTTCCGTCACCGCCGTCCAGACTGTCGTTTCCGTGTCCGCCGTAAAGGCTGTCGTTACCGTTACCGCCGTCCAAACTATCGTTCCCATCGGAGCCGCTGTCGTCGAAGTCACCCTGCAGAGTATCCGCGCCGTCACCGCCACGTAAGGTGTCTGCGCCGTCTCCGCCGATCAGAACATCATCGTCGTGCCCGCCGTCCAGGTTGTCGTTGCCGTCATCACCCGACAGGGTGTCGGCACCGTATCCGCCGCTCAAGGCATCATCGCCGTCACTGCCGTTCAAACTATCGTTGCCGTCGTCGCCTTGGAGCGTGTCGTTGCCAAGTTCTCCATGGAGAACGTCGTTGCCCGCGCCTCCGCGTAGGGTGTCGTCGCTATCTCCACCGTTCAAGCTGTCGTTTCCGTCGCTGCCTTGTAAGGCATCCTTGCCGGCCCCGCCCCACAGGATGTCATCGCCAGATCCGCCGATCAGGGCATCGTTGCCGTCACCGCCGTCCAATTTGTCGTTTCCGTCGCCGCCTTGCAGGGTATCGTTGCCGCCTCCGCCCTGCAGGACATCGTTGTTGGCGTCCCCGTACAGAACGTCATTGCCATACCAGCCGCTGAGGGTGTCGTTGCCTGCGCCCCCGTACAGCCTGTCGTTGTCGAAGCCACCTCTCAGGACATCATTGCCCTTGCCGCCGTAAAGGGTGTCGTTACCGTCGCTGCCGCTCAGGACATCATTGCCATCCTCGCCATAGAGGATGTCTTTGCCGTCGAAGCTGTAGATCTTGTCATTGCCGCGGCCGCCTTTGATGATGTCCCTCACGGCGACGCCATGAATGACGTCCGCTTTGCTCTTGCCGATCTGGGTGAGGGTTTGCTTGGCCTTGCTCCAACTCCACTTCGCAACCTGTTTTCCATCTTGCGAAGGGCTGCCATAGAGAGCCTGGATTGCTTGGATATCTAATGAGCCGAGACTGGCCGACTGCATATTGATGTCGCCGCCCGTGTAGCTCATCACGGTGTGATTCACGTGATCGAGATCCGACCTCAACAATTGCTTGTTGTGGTCCATCCTGTGAAACGGGTGTTTGAGGCCGAGGGCATGCCCGATCTCATGAAGCAAAATGTAAAGTTTAAACGCCTGATACTGTGAAAACTCGGTGCGATACCTGGAGTTCAGGTAGACATTGCCGCCACTGGACTCCCGAGCCAGCCCCTCATGGGTGTCCTTGGAGAGCTCCGGAAATTCCGCCCTGGCGCTGTAGGTTCCCCATCCCCATTCCCACTGGAACTTCAGCTCGGCATCTTCCCCTTTGACCTCGAGGAACCGGATGCCGCTGGCATCTCCCCACATCTGCAGGGCCTTGCGCGCCATGGCCTGGTCTGCGGCATCGAATTTCAGCGATCCCCACCACGCACTATTGAAGGTATACGTGAGAAATACCGGCTGCTGTTTGGGCTTGAGATTAGGCAGCGAATTCCAGTTTTGGCCGGAGAGGATGGCTTTATAATCGGACATGGAAGATCACAGTTTATAATGTTATAACCTGTGATATTTAAAACTTGTGGAAGTTTCAACCAAAAGTCGATGCTCGGCGCTCCTAGCCTTACAGCGCCTTCGCGGCCTCCAGAACTTCCTCCGCGTGGCCCTGCACCTTCACCTTGTTCCAGACCCTCGCGATCCTGCCGTCGCGGTCGATGAGCACGGTGGTGCGCTCGACGCCCATGTATCTGCGGCCCCACATGCTCTTTTCGACCCACACGCCATAGGCCTCCAGCATGGTCTTGGCCTCATCGGAGACGAGGGGGAATTCGAGGTCGTATTTCGTGCGGAACTTGTCGTGGCTCTTCATCGGGTCAGGAGAGACGCCGATGATGTCCGTATCCGCTGCCTCGAAATCATTCCGGAGAGCCTGGAAGTCTTTGGCCTCCAGGGTGCACCCGCTGGTGTCATCCTTGGGGTAGAAATACAGCACGACCTTTCGGCCCTTGAGGCTGTCGAGGGAAAGGTTTTTGCCGCCTGTGGCCGGGAGGGTGAAGGCAGGGGCGTTGTTTCCAGGGATTAGAGACATTATTCGCCTTCCTTTCGGCGGATTGTCCTGCTTGGAAGCCTCTTAGTGTGCACGACGGAAAACAGGCGGTCGCGGGAGGCTGCCGGGGCGGTTAAGGTCCCTCACTGATTCCCTCGTTGCCGCGAAAGCGCAAGAACTGGTTGCCCGACATCACAAGAATGAAGCGAACGTTTCGTACCACGTTGGGCCGGCAAGAACCGGCAAAGCGGAGCCTTTTGAGCCGGATCATCCGTGGTACGCTCTATGTCAAGCTCGGGCTGATCGTCTTCCTCGTTGTCGTTGCGGGCCTGTTCTACCTGCGCCTGTCGGCGGGTCCCATGAGCTTCGGCCGCCTGCCGGAGCGGGTGGCGGAGGCGCTCGCCTCCCGCATCGGGCCCGGCTGGAACGTGGCGCTGCGCAATACGGCCATCGAACTCCATGAGGGCACACCGGCCTTGCGGGCCAACGGGCTCGACATTCGTGGGCCGAGCGGTGAACTCGTCATTCGCGCGCCTTACGCGCTCGTCAGCGTCGATCTTCTGTCGCTGCTTTCGGCCAATCTCCAGCCGAAAGCCATCGAGGTGCGCGACCTGCAGATGCGGGTGCTCGTCAACCGCGACGGCTCACTGACATTTTCTCCGGTCCCGGCAACAGATGACGGGCAGGCCGGTCCCGCTCCCGCGCCGGAGCCCGCGCCGTCCAAGGAGGCCGCTGCCTCGCTCGCCGTCAGCGCCGACGGACCTTCCCAGGTTTCGGGGGCCGTAGGATCGCTTTTCGAGCTGATCGTCGGCCCAAGGAGCGTTCTTAACTCGCTCGGCAAGGCGCAGCTGACCAACGCCAAGCTCGTCTTCATCGATGCGGATCACCGCGAGCGGGCCCGGTTCGACCGGCTCGACGCCACCTTCGACTGGAACGAAGGCGGACGCCATTTCTCGGCGGTCGTGGAAGGACCGCAAGGCCCCTGGCAACTCAGCGGCGATGTCAAAGCGGTCGATCGGGGAGCTTATCGCGCAGCGGTGGTCGCCGACGATGCGCCGATCCAGGACATCATGCTGCTCGGCGGCATGTCGGACCTGCCTGCCGCCACCGATCTCGAATTCACGGGCCGCTTCGACGTAGCCTTTGCCGATGGCCGGGTGACGGAGCTGAAGACCCGCCTCGACAGCAATGCGGGCTACATCCAGATCGAGGACAAGGACACCTCGCCGCTGCCTGTGGAGCATGCCACCATCGTGGCGGACTGGAACGAGGCCGAGAAAACCCTCAACCTTCCGACCCTGGAGCTCAAAGGGGGCGATACGCGCGTCAAGCTTCAGGGCACGCTGGCGGCGCCGGATGCTCATGAGCCGTGGCGCCTTCTGCTTAGCGGCAAGGATATCGTTTGGGCGGGCGCTGCCCCCGGGGATGCGCCGCTCCAGGTGTCCCAGATGGAGGCGGACCTATCCGGCCCCGACGGCGTCGCGATCAACCGCGTCCGGCTGATCGGCCCCGATCTGAATGCAGAGATCAAGGGGGCTCTTGCTGCTTCAGCCGATCCTAAAGGGCTGAAGTTCGACGTCACGGCCTCGAAGAGCAATGTCCGCTCCGCCCTTCGAGTCTGGCCCGAGGGCGTCGCCCCGCCGGTCCGTCGCTTCCTGGTCGCGAACCTCAAGAGCGGCACGCTCGAGGACTTCAAGCTCAAGGTCGCCATGACGGGAGCCGACGTCGAGAAATCCATTTCCGGCGGTCCCATTCCGGATGGGTCCGTCAAGATCGACTTCCTTATTTCACAGGGCACCCTTCAGGCCGCAGAGGGCCTGCCGCCCGTGTCGAGGATGGATGTGACGGGCCGTGTAACCGGCACGAAGGTGAGTTTACGCGCGCCGGCGGGCCGCGTGGACATGGGCGATTATACCCTGAATGCCTCTGAGGGTACGTTCACCCTCGACAATTACTGGGACGACGCGGCCCTGGCCCGGATCGACTTCCGCCTCAACGGTGGAGCCGATGGTGTCGGCGCCATGCTGCAGCAGCCTCTCGTCAAACAGATCGCGGGGTTCGATGTCGATCCCGCGGCGATGAAGGGCAAAGCGGATCTGCGCGTCGGGATCGGGCTTGCCGTCAACGACATCCCGGCCTTCGCCGATCTGCCGCTCAAAGTCACGGGAGCGCTGAACGAGCTCACCGTCGACAAGGTCTTCGGCAAGGAGAAACTCGAAAACGCCAACCTCACCATTGCTTATGATCGCGGCGATCTGTCGATCAAAGGCGACGGCAAGATCGGCAGCGGCCCTGCCACCATCGACGTGCAGAAGACCCGTCAGGGCGGACAGGCGAATGTCTCATTCATTCTCGACGAGGCCGCTCGCAGCAAGCGCGGGCTCTCCTTCGGATCGCAACTGACGGGCAGCGTCGCGCTCAAGGCTGGAATGCCCCTAGGTCGACCCGATGCACCCGGCATCGTGGTCGAGGCGGATCTCGCGAAGGCCGGTGTGGATCAGCTCATTCCGGGCTGGGTCAAGCCTGTGGGCCGCCCCGGCAAGCTCACCTTCACGATGGTGGAAGGCGCTGAAACCGAGATCCGCGACCTGCAACTCGACAGCGGTGTCGTGCAGCTGCGTGGAACGGCGCTTCTGTCGAAGGACGGCGAACTCACGAAGGCGGACCTGTCGACATTCAAGCTCTCGGCGGGCGACGACATGCGCGCGCAGATCGAGCAGGCCGGCGGCGCCTACAAGGTCACTGTTCGCGGCAATGTGGGCGATGCGCGTCCCTTCATCAAAAGCATCAATTCGCAGTCGCCTGCGCGGAACGGGTCTTCTCAGAAGGATACGAAGGATTTCGACCTCGATCTGAATCTCAACATCCTGACCGGCTACAACAACGAGGCGATCACCAACGCCGTCATCAAGGCGTCGGTGCGGAAGGAGATTTTGCGCCAACTCGAAATGAAGGGCCGTCTCGGCGCGACGAATGTAGCCGCTCGCACGGATTCCCAGGGCCGCAACGGCTCCATCATCATCATTCAGTCGGAGGATGCAGGCGCGCTCCTGCGCTTCACGGATGTCTACAAGCGCATGGCAGGCGGCGACCTCATCATCAATCTGGCGACGGGCGACGGGGCTCAGCCCGGCATGCTGCTGCTGCGATCCTTCACCCTGGTCAACGAACCGGCCCTGCGCCGGATCATCCCGACCCAGACGCAGGTGATCGCAGGCCAAGACAGCGCCGGGAATCCGCAGATGACGCGTGTGGATGTGAACGAGATTTCCTTCACCCGGGCCCGCATGGAGTTCACGCGGACCTCCGGCCGACTCGATTTCAAGGATGCGGCGATCTACGGCAACCAGATCGGCTTCACGCTTGGCGGGTTCATCGATTATGCCCGCGACCGTATGGATATTTCAGGCACCTTCGTTCCCGCCTATGGGCTGAACAATGCCTTCGCCAAAGTACCCTTGTTCGGGCCTCTGCTCGGCGGCGGTCAATACGAGGGTCTGTTCGCCGTCAACTTCCGCACATCGGGGCAGATGAGTGCGCCAACCCTGACGGTCAACCCGCTCTCCGCCGTTGCGCCGGGCTTCCTGCGCAAGCTCTTCGGCGTGGGAATGGAACCTCAGACCGATGCGATACCTGAGGTTCCTGATCGGTAGGGGCTCTCGCAAATAGAGCCTCACCCTGAGGAGCGCAGCGTCTCGAAGGGCGAGGCGTCTCCAGCGTTCTCTGGAACCTCCTTCGAGACGGTCGCAACGCGACCTCCTCAGGATGAGGACAGAGGTCTCTTTTTATCAAACAGCCCGCAAAAGCACGTGCTTCTTCTTGCCGAAGGACAGCTTGATCACGCCTTCGCTCGTCAGGTCCGACAGGCCGAGGGATGCGCGCTCATCCGAGACAGTCTGGTCATTCACCTTCAGGCCGCCGCTCTTCACCTGACGGCGCGCCTCGCTCGATGACGGCACGAGCTTCGCGAAATCCGGGCCGAACGCGTTGAGAACGCCGAGGCCTTCCTTCAGCACGCTCGAAGGAACCTCGATGGTCGGCAGGCTTTCGGCCAGCGTGCCCTGCTCGAAGGTTTTCTGCGCCGTCTCGGCAGCCAGTTCCGCCGCCTCGCGGCCGTGGAGCAGGGCGGTGGCCTCGGTCGCCAGAATCTTCTTCGCCTCATTGATCTCGGCGCCCTGAAGAGCCGCGAGCTTGGCGATCTCATCCATCGGCAGAATCGTGAACAGCTTGAGGAAGCGCGGAACGTCCGCATCCTCGGTGTTGCGCCAGAACTGCCAGTAATCGTAGGGGCTCAGCATGTCGGCGTTGAGCCACACCGCGCCGGAGGCGGTCTTGCCCATCTTGGCGCCGGACGCCGTGGTGAGCAGCGGGCAGGTGACGGCGTAGAGCTGCGGCGTGCCGAGGCGGCGGCCGAGATCGATGCCGTTGACGATGTTGCCCCACTGGTCCGAGCCGCCCATCTGCAGCACGCAGCCGTAGCGCTTGTTCAGCTCCACGAAGTCGTAGGCCTGGAGGATCATGTAGTTGAATTCCAGGAACGACAGTTCGTGCTCGCGCTCGAGGCGCAGCTTCACGCTGTCGAAGGACAGCATGCGGTTGACCGAGAAGTGGCGGCCCACATCGCGCAGGAATTCGATGTAGTTGAGCTTGGTCAGCCACTCGGCATTGTCGACCATCATCGCGTCGGACTTGCCGTCACCGAACGAGATGAAGCGCGAAAACACCGTCCTGATGCTCTCCTTGTTAGCCTCGATCTGCTCGACGGTGAGGAGCTTGCGGCTCTCGTCCTTGCCGGACGGATCGCCTACGCGGGTCGTGCCGCCGCCCATGAGGGTGATCGGCTTGCCGGCTCCGGTTTTCTGGAGCCAGTGCAGCATCATGATCGACAGCAGATGGCCCACATGCAGGGACGGGCCCGTGCAGTCATAGCCCACATAGGTCGTCAGCCGATTCTCAATGGCGGCCGTATCCACGCCCTCGAAATCGGAGGTCTGGTGGATGAAGCCGCGCTCGGTGAGCACCTTCAGGAATTCGGATCGTGGCGCGTTCATCGCGGCTCTCGTCTGGCTGGAAAGGGATTTCAGGGCGCTCTTCTAGCAGGTTGTGCCCAGGATTCCACCTGGGAGCTCCTACTAGACCGTTCGGTCTATTGCCAAGGTTCTGCGAAAGTTTAATATGTTCTAACGTTTCACTGAAGGGGCCGACCATGTGCTATGCTTGTCTCAAGGATCTTAATGGGACTTCCTGGGCGAATTTTGCGAGCCATGGGAACTCTCCCCAGAACCCTGGAAGTATGTCGACCTTCTCTTCGGTCTCATACGACGATTGGTCTGGATCGGAAGATAGTCCCCGGTCTCCCGAGGATTTTTCGGCTTTTGTCGACTATTCCTATCCTTGGCTGAAGGACAGCGCTTACGCGACGTCGAGCTTCTCCGTGGACTTTGTCGTCGGTGATGCCCGCTTCTACGTGCCGGGCGATATCGATTCGAACATTCTTGCTCTCTTCTCCGGCTCCCAGTGGGCGGGCGAGACCGTTACCTACGGGTTCCCCATCTCGCGCGGAATCTACGAGTGGATCAATCCGAGCGCTGAAGGCTTCCGCCCGGCCTCGATCCAGACGCAGAACGCTTTCCACAGCATCTTCAAGGGAGCTTGGGGAGGAATGTCTCTGACCTCCCTGGAATCCTTTACGAACCTTTCCTTCTCTTATGCCGGGCGTGGTGAGGCCAATATCAAGTTGGCCGGCTTCCAGCCGAACAGCATCATCAATCGCAGCCATGGCTACTACCCTGGCACGCCGATTTATGGCGGAGACACCTGGATCGTCGACGCCGACAAGCCGGCAGCAACGCCGGGCACCTACCAGTACTACATCATGCTGCATGAGTTGGGTCACGCGCTCGGCTTGAAACACACGCATGAATACGGTCCCGGTACGCCGAAGATGGCTGCCCATCTCGACTCGACCGAATACACGGTCATGTCCTACAACGTTGTCGCAAATCCGCAGACATACATGATGTATGACATCGCTGCCCTGCAGGAGATGTATGGGGCCGATTTCACGGCCAACAGCAACCATACCGTCTACAAGTGGAATCCCACCACGGGTGAGACCTTCGTGAACGGCTCCAGCCAAGGGCGGGTAGAGGGCAACAAGATCTTCCTGACCATTTGGGATGGCGGCGGCAACGACACCTACGATCTGTCGGCCTATACCACCGGCGTGCGGGTCGATCTGAGCCCCGGCGGATATTCGCTCCTCTCCACGGACCAGCGTGCGGATGGCGTCAAAGGCAACGTCTATAACGCCCTGCAGCACCGCGGCGACATGCGCTCTCTCATCGAGAATGCAATCGGCGGCAGCGGGAACGATTGGCTCGGCGGCAATAGCGCCAACAATACGCTCACCGGAAACGCGGGCAACGATACGCTCGACGGCGCAGAAGGTAACGATTACCTGTACGGTGGTGCTGGTAACGATGTGCTTCGCGGTGGAATTGGCAACGACAATCTGCGAGGCGATGCTGGCGACGATTATCTCGATGGTGGGGCAGGCAATGACTACCTCGACGGTAGCCAGGGCAACGATACCATGGTCGGCGGAGCAGGAAACGACTCCATTTCCGATACGGCCGGTAACGATCTGATCGAGGGCGGCGACGGGAATGACTCAATCGGCGGCGGCGTCGGTGTCGATACCCTCATTGGCGGAAATGGCGACGATTACCTCTTCATCGAGGCTGGCTCGACCTATTACTCCCCAGATGTGCTCACCGGTGGTTCCGGCTTTGACACCTTCTATGTCGTCGGCAAGGGTTACGCAGGCGATATTTACAACACCGTCATCACTGACTTCCAGGGTGGTATCGGCGCTGGCGATCGCATCTTCATGATGCGCAACCTCTTCTCTGATTTCAATGCTGTGAAGGCGGCTGCCCGTCAGGTCGGAACCGATGTGGTCATCGACACGCTTCAGTTCAATTATACAGGTTCGACCGGAATGAAGCTGACGCTGCAGAACTTCCAGCTTTCCAAACTTGCAGCGGATGACTTCGCGTTCATCTGATGCGTTGAAAACAGATTTAAACAAAAGGCCGGTCAATCTGACCGGCCTTTTTTATTTGAACACCTTGAACTTCTTGATGTCGAGGAACTCAGACGGCTTCCTCGGTCGCGCCCAGGCGCTTGTCGAGGTATTCGTCCACGGCCACCATCAGCTCGTCGACCTTGCCGTCGAAGAAATGGTTGGCGCCTTCCACGACCGCGTGCTCGAGCTTCACGCCCTTCTGGGTCTTCACCTTTTCGATGACGCTGACCACGTCCTTCACCGGTGCCACGCGATCCTCGGAGCCATGCACGAACAGGCCGGAGGACGGGCAGGGGGCGAGGAACGAGAAGTCGTAGCGGTTCGCCATGGCGGCGATCGAGATGAAGCCCTCGATCTCCGGGCGGCGCATGAGGAGCTGCATGCCGATCCAGGCGCCGAAGGACACGCCTGCGATCCAGCAGGCGCGGGCATCCGGGTTCATGGCCTGGGCCCAGTCAAGGGCCGCCGCCGCATCCGAGAGCTCGCCTTGGCCGTGATCGAACGCGCCCTGGCTGCGGCCCACGCCGCGGAAGTTGAAGCGCAGCACCGAGAAGCCGCGCTTCACGAAGTCGTAGTACAGGTTGTAGACGATCTGGTTGTTCATCGTCCCGCCGAATTGCGGGTGCGGATGCAGGATGATGGCGATGGGAGCGCCCTTTTCCTTGGCAGGCTGATAACGGCCTTCGATACGGCCGGCCGGCCCCGTGAAGATGACTTCAGGCATATACGCGAACCTCTTGATCGCCTCTCCGTGAAGAGAGGGAAACCCCTGCGCGACCTTGACTCCAGGTCGCGGGTTCCCTTAAGAAGGAACCTATTAGAACTCTTCTAAAATGTTCCAATGTTTCATAAATTCCGACGGCTGGAGTCTCGGGGGAAACATGGGCACATGTGGTTGCGGTGCTTTAGCACGGCACCAGGGGTCAATTGCAAGAATTTCGTGAGGCTTGAGACGGAAGCCATGGCAATGGGCCAGCGCACATATCTCGACCACAACGCCACGTCGCCCGTGCGGCCGCAGGTGGCGGAGACGGTCCTGCGCGTGCTGCAGCTGCCGGGCAATGCCTCCTCCGTTCACAGCGAAGGTCGGGCCGCGCGGGGCGAGATGGAGGCGGCGCGCGTCTCCGTCGCCAGGCTGGTCGGCGCCAAGGCGAAGAACGTGATCTTCACGAGCGGCGGTACGGAGGCTGCGAATCTCGTTCTCGCGCCATCCTTCAAGCGGCTCGGGCAGGCCGGAGCGGCGAGGCTTCTGCTTGGGGCCACCGAGCATCCCTGCATTCTCAGCGGACATCGTTTCCCAGCTGAGAAGATCGCAATCATTCCCGTCGACGAGCATGGAGTGCTTGATCTCGCCTGGCTCAAAGCCCACCTCGAGCAGGCAGGCGAGGAGCGGGTTCTGGTCTCTGTCCAGCTCGCCAACAATGAGACGGGTGTCATCCAGCCCATCGCTCAGATTGCCAAGCTGGTTCATGACCATGGCGGCCTCCTCCATACGGATGCTGTGCAGGCGGCAGGACGGGTTCCGGTCGATCTTGCCGCGCTCGGCGCCGATGCGCTGACGCTTTCCGCCCACAAGCTCGGCGGGCCGAAGGGGGCAGGGGCTCTGGTGCTCGCCTCCGACCAATACGAGATCGGCGAGAAGCTGATCCGTGGCGGCGGGCAGGAGAAGAATTACCGCGCCGGCACGGAGAACGTGGCCGGCATCGCGGGCTTCGGCACAGCGGCCGCGCTTGCCCTCGATGGGCAGGAGCAGGAAGCCGCCCGTCTGAAGCTGCTGTGCGACGAGGCCGAGGCGCATGTGCGACGGGTCGCGCCGGACGCTCTTGTTGTGGGCGCTGGCGCCGAGCGGTTGCCTAATACGCTGGCCTTTGCCATACCCGGCCTCAAGGCCGAGACGGCATTGATCGCGTTCGATCTTGCGGGCATTGCCCTGTCCTCCGGTTCGGCCTGCTCGTCCGGAAAGGTCAAGCGTTCGCATGTGCTCGATGCCATGGGTGTCGAGCCCGCCCTCGCGGAGGGTGTTTTGCGTGTGAGTTTGGGGTGGTCGACCACGAAAGAATGCGTCATTCGCTTTGCGGAGGCGTGCGAAAAGGTGGTCGGCTCCTTATATAAGCGGAAGGCGAGCGCGGCTTAAAAGCCCCGCCAGTTTTCCATGTCATATCAACCCGCGGCCCTTGAAGCCGTGAGTGGTGGGAGAGACAAATGCCTGCAGTGCAGGAGACCATCGATCAGGTTCGTTTGATCGACGTCGATCAGTACAAGTACGGCTTCGAGACCGAAGTCGAGATGGAGAAGTCGCCCAAGGGCCTTTCCGAGGATGTGATCCGCTTCATCTCGGGCAAGAAAGGCGAGCCGGAGTGGATGCTCCAGTGGCGCCTCGATGCCTACAAGCGCTGGCTCACTATGACGGAGCCGAGCTGGGCGCGCGTGTCGTACGACAAGATCGACTACAACGACATTTATTACTACGCCGCTCCGAAGAAGAACCCGGCCCCGAAGTCCCTCGACGAGGTGGATCCTGAGATTCTCAAAACCTATGAGAAGCTCGGCATTCCGCTGCGCGAGCAGGAGATCCTGGCCGGTATCGAGCCGGAACGCCGCGTGGCCGTGGACGCCGTGTTCGACAGCGTATCGGTCGCCACGACCTTCAAGGAAGAGCTGAAGAAAGCCGGCGTGATCTTCATGCCGATCTCCGAGGCCATCCGCGAATATCCGGACCTCGTGAAGCAGTATCTCGGCACGGTCGTACCGGTGACGGACAACTTCTTCGCCACGCTGAACTCGGCTGTCTTCACGGACGGTTCGTTCGTCTACATCCCGCCGGGCGTCCGCTGCCCGATGGAGCTGTCGACCTACTTCCGCATCAACGAGAAGAATACCGGTCAGTTCGAGCGCACGCTCATCATCGCGGACAAGGGCTCCTACGTCTCGTATCTCGAAGGCTGCACGGCCCCGAAGCGCGACGAGAACCAGCTCCACGCCGCCGTGGTCGAGCTGATTGCGCTGGACGATGCCGAGATCAAGTATTCGACGGTGCAGAACTGGTACCCCGGCGACGCCGAGGGCCGTGGCGGCATCTACAACTTCGTGACCAAGCGCGGCGATTGCCGTGGTAAGAACTCGGTCATCACCTGGACCCAGGTGGAGACGGGTTCCGCGATCACGTGGAAGTATCCGTCCTGCATCCTGCGCGGCGACAACTCGCGCGGCGAGTTCTACTCGATTGCCGTGTCGAACGGCATGCAGCAGGTCGATTCCGGCACCAAGATGATCCATCTCGGCAAGAACACCACGAGCCGGATCATCTCGAAGGGCATCGCCGCAGGTAAGTCCGAGAACACTTATCGTGGCCTCGTGTCGGCTCACCGCAAGGCGACCGGCGCGCGCAACTTCACGAACTGCGACTCGCTACTCATCGGCAACCAGTGCGGCGCGCATACGGTGCCCTACATCGAGTCGAAGAACGCCTCCGCCGTGTTCGAGCACGAGGCGACGACATCGAAGATCTCCGAGGATCAGATGTTCTACTGCCAGCAGCGCGGCCTCTCGGAAGAAGAGGCGACCGCTCTCATCGTGAACGGCTTCGTGAAGGACGTGCTGCAGCAGCTCCCCATGGAGTTCGCGGTGGAGGCCCAGAAGCTGATCTCGATCTCGCTGGAAGGCTCGGTCGGTTAAGGAACAAGCGTCATCCCGGCCGCAGCGAAGCGAAGAGCCGGGATCGCGAAAACCAGTTCAATTCGGATAACGATCCCGGATCGGCTTTGAGCTGTCCGGGATGACGTGGATGGAATTCACCAATGCTCGAAATCAAGAACCTTGTTGTCCAGATCGAGGACAAGCGCATTCTCAACGGCCTCAACCTCACCGTGAACAAGGGCGAGGTCGCCGCTATCATGGGCCCGAACGGCTCGGGCAAGTCGACCCTGTCGTATGTGATCGCCGGCAAGGAGGACTACGAGGTCCTTGACGGCGAAATCCTGCTCAACGGCGAGAACATCCTGGAGATGGAAGCCGACCAGCGCGCGGCGGCTGGCGTATTCCTGGCCTTCCAGTATCCGCTCGAAATCCCCGGCGTCGGCTCGATGACCTTCCTGAAGGCCGCCATGAACGCCCAGCGCAAGGCGCGCGGCGAGGACGAGCTGTCCACGCCCGACTTCATCAAGCAGGTGAATGCGGCTGCCGCGAAGCTCGAAATTCCGAAGGACATGCTCAAGCGCGCCCTGAACGTCGGCTTCTCCGGCGGTGAGAAGAAGCGCATGGAGATTCTGCAGATGGCTCTGCTCCAGCCGTCCTTCTGCATCCTCGACGAGACGGATTCCGGCCTCGACATCGACGCGCTTCGCATCGTGTCCGAGGGCGTGAACGCGCTCCGTTCGCCGGATCGCGCCTTCCTCGTCATCACGCACTATCAGCGCCTGCTGAACCACATCGTGCCCGACACCGTGCACGTGATGCATGGCGGTCGTATCGTGAAGTCGGGCGGCAAGGAGCTTGCCCTCGAGCTCGAGGCCAACGGTTATGCCGATTACCGTGAAAGCGAGGCCGCTTAAGCCATGGCCGATGTGACTCTCATGAAGACACCGGCGGAAACCGCGCTGGTGCAGGCGTTCGAAAGCGCCAAGACGACGCTGCCCGGTCGCGCGGAATCGCGCGCCCAGGCTTTCGAGCAGTTTTCCACGCGCGGGCTTCCGCATCGCCGCGTGGAAGAGTTCAAGTACACCGATCTTCGCGCGCTGCTGCGTGAGATTGCGCCCTTCGCAGGTGTGCCCACTGCCGACGAGGCGAAGGCCGCGCTCAAGGGTTCGAAGGCATTCGCCGACGTGGCTGCGCTGCAGGTACCGTTCGTGAATGGCCACTTCGTGCGCGAGGCCGTGGACTTCGCCAAGCTGCCGGAAGGCGTCGAGATCGTGCCGCTGCGCGAGGCTCTCGCCAACGGCCACGAGTGGCTGGCAAAGCTCAGCCCTGTTCCGTGGGCGAGCGACAACCCGGTTTATCAGCTCAACACGTCCTTCATGGCCGATGGGGTGATGATCCGCGTTGTGGGCAATGTCGAGACGCCGGTTCATCTGCGCTTCGTCACCGCCGCCGGTTCGGCGGTTGCGACCGCGACCCGCGTGCTCGTGGTGGTGGAGGATGACGCTTCCTTCACGCTTTTTGAGACCCACGAGAGCACCGACGGCGCAAACCACCAGCCGAACGACGTGATCGAGATGATCGCGGGCGACCGCACCAACGTGCAGCATGTTCGCCTGAACGCCGAGGGCGACAAGACGCTTGCTTTGTCGACGCTCGCTCTGAAGGTCGGCTCTGATGCCAACTTCAACAGCATCAACGTCGTTGCGGGCTCCGCCACCTCGCGCCATCAGGTCTATGCCATTCTCAACGGCGAGAACACGAACCTGCGGGTCAACGGCGCGAGCATGCTGAAAGGCACGCAGCACGGCGATTCCACGCTCGTGGTCGAGCATAATGCTCTGCACTGCGAGAGCCGCGAGCTGTTCAAGACGGTCATCGACAACGAGGCGACCGGCGTTTTCCAGGGCAAGATCATCGTTCCGCATCACGCCCAGAAGACCGACGGCCGCATGATGTCGGCGGCGCTCCTCCTGGAGGAGGGCGGCTCGATGAACAACAAGCCGGAACTCGAAATCTTCGCAGACGACGTGCAGTGCGCCCACGGCGCCACCTGCGGCCAGCTCGACGAGGATCTCCTGTTCTACCTCATGGCCCGCGGCCTTCCGAAGAAGGAAGCCGAAAGCCTGCTGGTTCAGGCCTTCCTCGGTGAGTCCATCGAGTTCGTGGAGAACGAGGATGTCCGCGAGGCTCTCGTTGCGACGGTCGAGGGCTGGCTGAAGGCGCGAGCATAACTCACTACGTCATGCCCGGCCTTGTGCCGGGCATCCACGTCTTTGCTTCGCGCCGACGTGGGAAGGCGTGGATGGCCGGGTCAAGCCCGGCCATGACGGTGAAGAAACGGTCAGGCGATGAACATGCAAGTGAAGCCCTACGACATTGACGCGATCCGGACGCAGTTCCCGATCCTGTCGCAGCAGGTCTATGGCAAGCCGCTCGTCTATCTCGACAGCGCCGCATCGGCCCAGAAGCCGAAGGCGGTGATCGATGCCATGGTGAACGCCATGGAAACGGGCTACGCGAATGTGCATCGCGGCCTGCATTACATGGCCAATGTGGCGACAGAGGGCTTCGAGCGGGCACGCGAGACGGCACGCCAGTTCATCAATGCCGGCTCGATTGAAGAGATCATCTTCACCAAGTCGGCCACGGAAGCCTACAACCTCGTGGCGGATTCCTACGGGCGCATGAATATCGGGGAGGGGGACGAGATCATCCTCTCCATCATGGAGCACCATTCCAACATCGTGCCCTGGCACTTCCTGCGCGAGCGCAAGGGCGCGGTGATCAAGTGGGCGCCGGTGGACGACGACGGAAACTTCCTCGTCGAGGAATACGAAAAGCTCTTCTCACCGCGCACGAAGATCGTCGCCATGACGCACATGTCCAATGTGCTCGGCACCGTGACTCCGATGAAGGAGATCATCCGCATCGCGCATGCTCACGGCGTGCCGGTGCTTGTGGATGGCGCTCAAGGCGCGGTGCATCTCGACGTGGACGTGCGCGATCTCGACGCGGATTTCTACGTGTTCACCGGTCACAAGGTCTATGGACCGACCGGCATCGGCGTTCTCTACGGCAAGCGCGAATTCCTCGAGAAGATGCCGCCTTATCAGGGCGGCGGCGAGATGATCCGCGAGGTGCGCGAGGACGCGATCACCTACAACGACCCTCCGCACCGCTTCGAGGCGGGCACGCCCGCGATTCTTGAGGCCATCGGCCTCGATGCGGCGCTACGCTTCATGATGGAGCTTGGCCGCGAGAACATCCGCGCCCATGAGGAGGCCCTTTCGGCCTATGCCCATGAGCGCCTGCGGGCCATGAATTCCATCCGCATCATCGGCCAGGCCAAGGGCAAGGGCGCCATCATCGCCTTCGAGATGAACAACGCCCATGCCCATGACGTGGCCACCATCATCGACCGGCAGGGCGTGGCAGTTCGGGCAGGCACTCATTGCGCCATGCCGCTCTTGAACCGCTTCGGGGCAACCTCCACCTGCCGTGCATCATTCGGCCTCTACAACACCATGGAAGAAGTCGATAAGCTGGCGGACGCCTTGCAGAAGGCGGAAGCCCTGTTTGCCTGAAGGACAGACCTGTGAACGATCAGACACCCATCCAAGACGCGCCCAATGCGCCGCAGGTATCTCCCGGCTCAGGGATCCCGCCGGAAGAGCTTGACCGCATGACGGACGACATCATCGCGGCCCTCAAGACCGTCTACGATCCGGAAATCCCGGTCGACATCTACGAGCTCGGCCTGATCTACCGCGTCGACATCGACGACGACCGCAACGTCGCCATCGACATGACCCTGACCGCTCCGGGCTGCCCCGTGGCCGGCGAGATGCCAGGCTGGGTGGAGAACGCCGTGGGTTCGGTGCAGGGCGTCCAGAGCGTCAAGGCCGTCATCGTGTTCGACCCGCCGTGGGACCAGAGCCGCATGTCCGACGAGGCCCGCGTCGCACTCGACATGTGGTAGGCCTAGAGGCTTCCTGAACAGATTTCTCAATGGCCGGGCTCGTTCCGGCCATTGGTGTTTTAGATTGCCGGAAAATTCGAGGTATGAGCCATTTGCAGATCCATTCAGTGTTAAGCTCCCGCGCGGTTTCGCGGCAATCCGATGCCGCGCGGAGGCCAGACGATGGATGTGCCGAACGTCCCTGAAACCGTCCAAACCCGCTGCTGCATCGTCGGCGGCGGGCCTGCGGGGATGATGCTGGGCTTTCTCCTTGCGCGGCAGGGCGTCGATGTTGTCGTTCTCGAGAAGCACAGCGATTTCCTGCGCGATTTTCGCGGTGACACCATTCATCCCTCGACCCTCGAACTCATGCATGAGCTTGGGTTGCTGGACGCGTTTCTCGCCCGCCCGCATCAGGAGACACGAACCGTGAGCCTCGTCATTGGAGGCGAGACGTTGATGCTTGGCGACTTCACGCACCTGCCGACGACATGCAAGTTCATCGCCTTCATGCCGCAATGGGATTTTCTCGACTTCCTGGCGGATCACGCCCGCGCCAATCCCCATTTCCATTTGCGCATGCAGGCTGAGGCGACGGACGTGATCGCGGAAGCGGGCAGGGTCGTGGGGGTGCGGGTTTCGACGCCTCAAGGGCTGCTCGAAGTGCGGGCGGATCTCGTCGTGGCGGCGGATGGCCGCCGCTCCACGATACGGGAGCGGTCGGGTCTGGAGGTCATGAATATCGGTGCGCCGATGGATGTGCTCTGGATGCGACTTCCCAAGCTGCCGGGCGATCCCAGCCAGCTGCTCGGCCGTATCGAGGCGGGGCACATGCTGGTCATGATCGACCGGGGAGATTACTGGCAATGCGCTTATCTCATCGCCAAGGGATCGTTCGAGGCCCTTAAAGCACAAGGCCTCCCGGCTTTGCGGGCCAAGCTCGTGGACCTTGCTCCCTTCCTCTCGGGTCGCGTGGAAGAGCTTCGCACCTGGGAGGACATCAAGCTCCTCACCGTCGAGGTCGACCGCCTGAAAACATGGTCGAAGCCTGGGCTTCTCTGCATCGGCGATGCCGCCCATGCCATGTCGCCTGTGGGTGGGGTCGGGATCAATCTTGCCGTTCAGGATGCGGTCGCGACGTCCAACATCCTGGGGCCGCTGCTCAAGGATGGGCCGGTTGATCCGAAGCAGCTTGCTCTCGTGCAGCAGAGGCGGGAATGGCCGACGGAGATGACGCAGCGGCTCCAGGTCCTGCTTCAGAACCGGATGATCACGCCCCTGCTGAAGAGCAAGGGGCCGGTCTCAGCGCCCTGGTTCGTTCGCCTGCTCGCCCGTTGGCCTTACTTCCGCAGGCTCCCCGCCCGCGTGATCGGCATCGGTTTTCGGCCCGAGCACATCCGCTGACGGCTCTGCGGTCAGCTCCTCGTCCATGCCTTCCGCAGGCTGAACCGCCGACAGAACGGGCTCGCGCGGCGCGTCCGGCACGGCGGCCACCATGGCGCGGGCGATTTCCTGCTCGCCCATCACCACCTTGGTCGCGCCGTACTTCACCACATGCTCTTCCTGAGCGGAGGAATGAGCACGCACGACAATCTGAAGGTCGGGGTTGATGCGGTGGGCCTGATCGACCACCTGGCCGCTCTCGAAGGCGTCAGGGATGGCGATCAGCAGGCAGCGGGCTTCCTTGATGTTGGCGGCAGCGGCGACTTCCGGATCGGCGGCATTGCCGACGATCACCGGGATATCGCCCTTCTGCAGTTCGGCAATCTGGATCTTGTTCGTCTCGATGATCAGGAAGGGCGTGCCCGAAGCAATCAGCTTGCCGCTGATGAAACGGCCGACGCGTCCATGGCCGACGAGCACTACGTGATCGGTCAACGGCGTCATCAACAGAGGCTCGGGAGCAGGTGCCGCGATTTCCTTTTCTTTCGTGGCCGTTGCGCGTGGACTCTCGGCTGCGACCTCGGCTTTCGTGGGCTCTCGCTTGGCGAACCATCTGTCGAGCAGGGTGAACAGGAACGGGTTGACCATGATCGAGAGAATGGCGCCGGCCAGGATCAGGTCACGGCCCTGTTCGGGCAGAAGCTGCAGGTCCACGCCGAGACCGGCAAGAATGAAGGAGAATTCGCCGATCTGCGCGAGGCTCGCCGCGATGGTGAGCGCGGTTGTATCCGGATGGCGGAAAAGACGGACGATGGCATAGGCCGCGACCGACTTGCCGAACACGATGATCAGGAAGGTGGCGAGCACCGGCCCGAAATCGTTGATCAGGATCATCGGGTCGAACAGCATTCCGACCGAGATGAAGAACAGCACCGCGAAAGCGTCGCGGAGCGGGAGCGTCTCTGAGGCGGCCTGATGGCTCAGCTCGGATTCGCTGAGCACCATGCCTGCGAAGAAGGCGCCAAGCGCGAAGGAAACCCCGAAGAGTTCAGCGGCAGCGAATGCGGTGCCCAGCGCAATCGCCAGGACGGAGAGGCGGAACAGCTCGCGGGAGCCCGTATGGGCTACGTAATGCAAGATCCAGGGAATGACGCGGCGGCCCACGATCAGCATGATCGCCATGAACGCGATGACCTTGCCGAGGGTGAGGCCCAGCGAGATGACGACGCTCTCCATGTCCGCAGTGGCACTGGCGGTCGCATTGGCAAAGGCCGGCAGAAGCACCAGGGTCAGTACCATGGCGAGGTCTTCCACGATCAGCCAGCCGACGGCTATATGGCCGCGCTCCGTTTCCACGAGGCGGCGCTCCTGCAGGGCGCGCAGGAGCACGACCGTACTGGCGACCGAGAGCGCGAGACCGAAGACGAGCCCCGAGGCAACGCTCCAGCCCATGAACCAGGCCAAGCCCATGCCCAGCAGCGTGGCGCTGGCGATCTGCACCACGGCGCCCGGGATCGCGATGGCTTTGACCGAGAGCAGATCCTTCAAGGAAAAGTGAAGCCCGACGCCGAACATCAGCAGGATCACGCCGATTTCAGCGAGCTGGTTGGCGAGGCCCTGATCGGCCACATAACCGGGGGTAAAGGGCCCGACGAGAACGCCGGCAAGGAGATAGCCGACGAGGGGCGAAATACGGAGACGTTGCGCAATAGCGCCGAAAACAAATGCCAGAACAAGGCCGACGACGATGGTTGAGATCAGCGGCATGTGATGCGGCATCTGTTCTCCTTATACAGGTGAGCTATCCTCTGGGGTGACCCTTCCGATATGAGCTACCTGAGCCGTAGGCACAACCCTGTATGGCCTCGACGTTTGCGTTTTCATCTCTTATCTATGAACTCATGATACTCGTTCTGCCCGGGCCTTGAACCCGGCTGCCAGGAGAGAAGGCCAATGGCTCTACCCGGATTCAAGGTCGTCACCTTGACCGACGCGGCAGCGAACCGCGTCAAGGACATCATTGCCAAGGCGGACAAGCCCATCGTCGGCGTTCGCGTGGGCGTGAAGAACGGCGGCTGCGCCGGCATGTCCTACACCATGGAGTATGCGGACAGCATCAACCCCCTCGACGAAGTGGTCGAGGACAAGGGCGTGACCGTGCTCATCGACCCGAAAGCGGTGCTGTTCCTGCTCGGCACGGAGATGGATTTCCAGACGACGAAGATGTCGTCCCAGTTCGTGTTCAACAACCCGAACCAGACCTCGGCCTGCGGCTGCGGCGAATCCGTCGCGATCACGCCCGCCATGCCTCCCGCGCTCCACACCGCGGGCTAAAGCTCATGGATGCCGAGGCCATTCGCGAGATCTTCGAGACGTTCGGCCCGGTTCAGATCCGCCGCATGTTCGGCGGGCAGGGCGTCTATCGCGATGGGCTGATGTTTGCTCTGGAGGCTTCCGGAGAGCTTTACCTCAAAGCCGATACTGAGAGCGAAGGCACGTTCCGGGAGCTCGGCTCCCGGCCTTTCACTTACGCAGCGAAGGGCGGCAGAACCACGGCCATGAGCTATTGGCTCATGCCGGAATCGGCCCTGGACGATCAGGATGAAGCCGCGGATCTGGCACGTCTGGCTTTCCAGTCTGCGCTGCGTGCGAAAGCCGCCAAGCCCAAAGCCAAGAAGGCGAAGAACCCTTCGCCTATGCGAAAAGCTCGGAAGCCAGCCTCCGAGCCTGCTCTTTAAGAAGATTTCTTGATCGTGACCGGCCGCATCAGGAAGGCCGGCATGTGATCGCCCATTCCCTTGACCGACGGCTCGTTGTCATCCTCGCGGCGGGAACGGCGCTGGTCGCCTCTCGGCTGCGGCTGACGCTCAGGGCGCGACCTGCGAGGCTCCTGCTCCTGTTGAGGCGCAGGGGCTTCGTTGACTGGAGCAGCTTCCTCGCGTGCATCCTCGCCTCTGGAGCGCTGCCGGTCGCCGGAGCGGACCTTGACCTTGCGGCTGCGCGAGGAACGTTCTTCGCCCCGCTCGCCCCGTTCACTCCGCTCGCCTCGTCCGCCGCGACGGCGTGAGGATGAGCCCTCTGAGGGCGGAAGCTCGGCGAGGGTAGGGCCTTCCCATTCGATCGAGGTGCCGATCAGCTTCTCGATGGCGCCAAGGGACTTTTCGTCGCTCGGGCTCACCAGCGTGAAGGAATAGCCGGTTCGGCCTGCGCGGCCCGTGCGGCCGATGCGGTGGACGTAATCCTCCGCATGGTGCGGGACATCGTAGTTGAACACGTGGCTGACCGACGGAATATCGAGGCCGCGAGCCGCCACGTCGCTTGCCACCAGGATCGGCATCTCGCCGCTGCGGAAGCTGTCGAGGGCCGCCATGCGGGCATGCTGGTCCATGTCGCCGTGGAGAGCGACGGCACCAAACCCGTGCTTCTGCAGGGAGCGGTGAAGCACGGCTACGTCACGCTTACGGTTGCAGAACACGACGGCGTTCTTCAGATCCGTGGCAGCGTTGATCAGATTGCGCAGGGTCTCGCGCTTCTGCCAATCCTCACGGCCCGTCGCGACGAGACGCTGAGTGATCGTGGCGGCTGTCGAAGCGGCGCGCGCGACTTCGACCTTCACCGGATTGTGAAGGAAGGCATCCGCAAGGCGCTGAATTTCAGGCGGCATGGTGGCCGAGAAGAAGAGCGTCTGGCGCGTGAAGGGCACGAGCTTCACGATGCGCTCAATATCGGGAATGAAGCCCATGTCGAGCATGCGGTCGGCTTCGTCGATCACGAGAAGTTCGACGCCGGTGAGCAGCAGCTTGCCGCGCTCGAAATGGTCCAGCAGACGGCCTGGGGTCGCAATCAGCACATCCACGCCGCGGGTGATCTTCGCATCCTGATCCCCGAAGGACACGCCGCCGATCAGCAGGGCCACCGAGAGCTTGTGATTGACGCCGTACTTATCGAAGTTGTCCTGAACCTGAGCGGCCAGCTCGCGGGTCGGCTCAAGGATCAGCGTGCGGGGCATGCGGGCGCGGGCGCGGCCATGCTCGAGCATGGTGAGCATCGGCAGCGTGAAGGCCGCCGTCTTGCCCGTGCCTGTCTGGGCAATGCCGAGGACGTCCTTGCGGGCCAGCACATGGGGAATGGCCTGGGCCTGGATCGGCGTCGGCTCCGTGTAACCGGAGGCGGCAACAGCCTGCTGTACTTTTTCGCTAAGTCCGAGTTCGGCGAAGGACATGAATCTCTATAACCGTTGGGGCAGGGTGCGCTTTAAAATGTCGGCCGGGCTCTACGGCAACTAACAGGCGCGAGTCTGGTTTCACTTGAGGCTCTTGCCCAAGTTAAGGTGTGGCGGGACCATAGGACAAGCTATCAGCTTGTCAATACAAGCAAACTTGCGAAGGAAAGAGGATATGGCCGAAACGCTGGTTCTGGTCCCGGGTCTTGCCTGCACGGCGCGCCTGTACGAGGCGCAGATCGCCGCCTTGTCCGGAAGCAGGAAAATCGTCGTCGCCGATCATACAAAGGATGATTCGATTCCTGCCATGGCCTCGCGCCTTCTGAAGGATGCGCCGGAGCGCTTCGCCCTCGCAGGCCTCTCCATGGGCGGCTATGTAGCCCTGGAGGTCATGCGCCAAGCTCCCGAACGGGTTCAGCGCCTCGCCCTGCTCGACACGACTGCCCGGCCCGATACGCCGGAGGCAAGCCAGGACCGGGAGCGCCTCATTGCCCTAGCGCAGGCGGGGCGCTTCGAGGACATTCTTCCGAGAGCCTGGCCGCGGCTGGTGCATCCCGACAGGCAGTCGGACAAAGCCCTGCAGGAAGTGATCTATGGAATGATGCGGGAGACCGGGCCTGAGGCCTATGTCCGTCAGCAGCGCGCCATCATGGGCCGTGTCGATTCCCGTCCGCTTCTTTCCGGCATTGAGATCCCGACCCTGATCCTCGTAGGTGACGGCGATGTCATCACGCCGCCAGATGTCGCTCGAGAGATGGCTGAGATGATCGAATGGGCCTCTCTCGCGGTGATTCCCGACTCAGGCCATTCGTCCACCCTGGAGCAGCCCGAGCGTGTGACGCACGCCTTGAAGGCATGGCTTGAGGAGGGCTGAGGAACGCCTTGCCTGTTGGCATGGTCAATGAAGTCTTACCGTCGCGAAGGGGCTTCAAACAGGCGAATGACCAGCTTGTGCGGCGATATTTAGATAATGAATTCAATGGTTTGTGACGCTGATCCAGCTGCGTGGCCCAGCCGATTGGCGCTTTGGGGTTCTACCTGATCTGCCGCTTTTTATGCCTAGTCCGGAGTAACCCGGCTTCAGTTGTTAGCTGTTGCGCAAAAGTGACAGACGTTGCGGCAACCCTGGGTTAGAAGCTGCGCCATAGCCTTCTTCATGAATGGATAAACCAATGAAAAAGATTCTCCTCGCTTCGGTCGCCCTGCTGGGCTTCACCGCTGCCGCTTCGGCTGCTGACCTTCCGTCCCGCCGCGTTGCTCCCGTCGTCGCCGCTGTTCCGGTCTTCACCTGGACTGGCTTCTACGCTGGTGTGAACGCCGGTTTCGGCTTCAACAGCAACGACTCGATCGTTCTCTCGAACGGCGTCGTTGTGGATTCGATCGACGGCGATGACGATGCTGGCTTCATCGGCGGCGCTCAGATCGGTTTCAACTACCAGATGGGCTCCTTCGTGGTCGGCGTTGAAGGCGACCTGCAGTACGCTGACTTCGGCGATGCTCGCTACACCATCCCCGGCGTTGTCGGCACGTGGGAAGGCGAGTCGGACGATTGGTTCGGCACCGCTCGCGCTCGCGCCGGTGTGGCCTTCGACCGCGCTCTCATCTACGCAACCGGCGGTTTCGCCTTCGCTGACGACCGCACCGGCTGGGTTGTCGGCGGTGGTCTCGAGTACGCTTTCACGAACAACCTGACGGCTAAGATCGAAGGTCTGTACGTGAACCTCGAGGATCAGAACTACACGGTCAACAACGTGACCTTCTCCTCCGAGGAGCAGGAGTTCGGCGTGATCCGTGCTGGTCTGAACTACAAGTTCAGCTCCTACTAAGATCAATCGCTACGGCGATGGAAAAGGCCCGGGTTTTCCCGGGCCTTTTTCGTTGTGCGGTGGAGGTGCCGCGCATGATGGGTGGATTGAGCTGATCGCTCACCTGGCAACCAGATAAAAGATCATGATGGCCGCGACGAAGAGGTCGGAGGCCAGCGCCATGTTTTCGATGCCGGTGCGCTCGCTGTTGCGCAGGTGCTGCAGACCGGCGAGGCCATAGAAAACAGCGCCGGCAAAGGCAGCGGGCGTGAGCCATTCCGTCCGGTAGACGGAGACCAATGCTACGAGCGCAATTGCGATATTGCCGAAGCCCAGCTCCATGACGATCTTGCGCGCGTCCGGATCCTTGATCCTGAAAATCGTCTCGGACGTGAAGGCAGGCTTGAAGATCTGATGCAGCCCGGCAAGCAAAAGCCGAACGCCCACAGCCCAGAACACGAACCATTTCCCAACCAAGAAGACGAGATTGCCGCGCGGCGTGAGAGGATATTCGATGCCGATCGATAGCAGCGGGAGGACCGCCATGGTCAGGGTGATCATGCCGAGATACATGGGGCTCCCCTTGTCCGAATGCGCTTTGCGAGCGCGGACCCGAAGCCAGAGTGCGGTAGAAGGCGGGGCTGAGCAATCATCCCGATGGGCAATAAAAAAACCGGGGCTCGAAACGAGCCCCGGCGAAGGAAGGCTGCGGCGAACGCAGCCGGGAGGAAAGCCTCTTCCTGCTTAGCAGGAGTAGTACATCTGGAACTCGACCGGATGCGGGGTCATCTCGAAGCGAGCGACTTCGGTCATCTTCAGCTCGATGTAGCTGTCGATGAAGTCGTCGCTGAAGACGCCGCCGGCCTTGAGGAACGCGCGGTCCTTGTCGAGGCTGGCGAGAGCTTCGCGAAGGCTGCCGCAGACCGTCGGGATCTTCTTCAGCTCGCGCGGAGGCAGATCGTAGAGGTCCTTGTCCATGGCCTGACCAGGATCGATCTTGTTCAGGATGCCGTCGAGGCCCGCCATCATGATCGCCGTGAAAGCGAGATAAGGATTGGCGGTCGGATCGGGGAAGCGGATCTCAACGCGCTTGGCCTTCGGCGAGGTCGTCCACGGAATACGGCAGGAGGCCGAGCGGTTGCGAGCCGAGTAGGCCAGCAGAACCGGAGCTTCGTAGCCCGGAACGAGACGCTTGTAGGAGTTCGTCGACGGGTTGGTGAAGGCGTTGAGCGCCTTGGCGTGCTTGATGATGCCGCCGATGTACCACAGGCATTCCTGGGACAGGTCGGCATACTTGTTGCCGGCGAAGAGGGGTTTGCCGCCCTTCCAGAGCGACTGATGCACGTGCATGCCCGAGCCATTGTCGCCATAGACCGGCTTCGGCATGAAGGTGGCCGTCTTGCCGTAGGACTGGGCGACGTTGTGGATGCAGTACTTGTAGATCTGCATCTCGTCGGCGGTTTTCACCAGGGTGTTGAACTTCGTGCCGAGCTCGTGCTGAGCGGAAGCCACCTCGTGGTGGTGCTTCTCGACCGTCACGCCCATGGCCTTCATGGCGGCAAGCATTTCGCCACGCATGTCCTGAGCGGAGTCCAGCGGAGGAACCGGGAAGTAGCCGCCCTTGACGGGGATGCGGTGACCGAGGTTGCCGCCTTCGTAAGGCGTATCGCCGTTGATCGGCAGCTCGGAGGAGTCGAGCTTGAAGCCGGTGTTGTACGGGTCGGCCATGAACTTCACGTCGTCGAACACGAAGAACTCGGCCTCGGGACCCACATAGACCGTGTCGGCGACGCCCGTGGACTTCAGATAGGCTTCGGCCTTCTTGGCGATGCCGCGCGGGTCGCGGTTGTAGGGCTCGCCGGTGGCAGGCTCGAGGATGTCGCAGTTGATGATCATCGTGGACGCCGAGAAGAACGGGTCCATCTGAGCCGTCGTCGGGTCGGGCATGAGGGTCATGTCGGACTCGTTGATCGCCTTCCAGCCGGCGATGGACGAACCGTCGAACATGATGCCGTCGGCGAGCAGGTCCTCATCGACCATGTCGACGTCGAAGGTGACGTGCTGCCACTTGCCGCGCGGATCGGTGAAACGGAAGTCGACGTATTTCACGTCGTTATCTTTGATCGCCTTGAGCACATCCTTGGCGGTCTGCATGGTCATAAGTCCTCTTCTGCCCTTGATTGTCCTCGGCCTGGCCGGCCTTGGCTTGAGATGACGAGTTTAGATCGCGTCGGATCCGGTCTCGCCCGTACGGATGCGGACGGCCTCTTCGACCGTCGACACGAAAATCTTTCCGTCTCCGATGCGGCCCGTCTGGGCTGCCTTGCGGATGGCTTCGATGGCGCTTTCGGCCATGTCGTCGTTCAGGACGATCTCGAGCTTCACCTTGGGCAGAAAGTCGACGACGTATTCTGCACCGCGATATAGCTCGGTATGGCCCTTCTGACGGCCGAAGCCCTTGGCCTCGATGACGGTAATCCCCTGGAGGCCGACCTCCTGGAGGGCTTCTTTGACTTCATCGAGCTTGAAGGGCTTGATGATGGCTTCGATCTTCTTCATCGGATAACCGTTTCGGTTCGGGACTTGCCGCTTTTAGCACCAGCTCAGGGGTGCCTTCCATGGCCTCTACGATTCAAACCGGGCAGAATTGCACCGCTGAAAGGCACTCGCTGCTCAAAGTTTGTGCATGTGCGGATTTCGGCGGCAAAGCTCTCCTGAATGGTCATTTTGAGGCTCCGAATGCCCCCTGAGCTGATCCTCCGGCCCCAAGAAATGAAACAAGCGGACGCTTTGACCATCGCTTCGGGGCTTCCCGGCATCGAACTCATGCGCCGGGCAGGACGGTCCGTGGCTCAAGCTGCAACGGAAATGCTCACGAAAGAGGCGCGTGTCGTCATTGCTGCTGGTCCGGGGCAGAATGGCGGGGATGGCTTCGTCGCGGCGGCGCTTCTGGCTTGGCAAGGCCATCAGGTCTCTGTCGGGCTTCTCGGCGATGTCGGCAGGCTGTCGGGCGATGCGGCTTTGGCGGCGAAGGACTGGAAGGGAACTGTCGAGCCCATCGAGGATCTGTCCTTCGGTGATGCGGACCTGATCGTCGATGCCTTGTTCGGCACCGGCCTCGCGCGCGATCTGGAGGGAGCGGCCCGCAGTGCCGTCGAGCGCATGAATGCTTCCGGCAGGCCTGTCCTAGCCGTCGACCTACCGTCCGGCCTCGATGGCGAAACGGGCCGGGTGAGGGGTGCCGCGGTCAAGGCCGCGCGCACGGTCACCTTCGCCGCCCGAAAACCCTGCCATCTGCTGATGCCGGGGCGGGCCTTCTGCGGAGAGGTCGAGGTGGCGGATATCGGCATTGCAAGGGTGACGCTTGAAACGACGGGCGGGAAGCTTTTTGCCAATGCTCCTTCCTTGTGGCTAGACAAGCTGCCCAAGCCTGAACCGGCATCTCATAAATACGATCGCGGCCACACTCTCGTGCTCTCAGGAGGGGCGACGCGGACCGGCGCGGCAAGGCTCGCGGCGCGTGCAGCCTTGCGCATCGGATCGGGCCTCGTCACCGTGGCGTCTCCGCCGGAGGCGCTTGGCGTGAATGCAGCTCATCTGACCGCCATCATGTTGAGAGGCTGCGACGGTCCTGAAGGGCTTCATCATATTCTGCAGGATGCGCGGCTGAACGCCCTAGTGCTCGGCCCTGCGCTCGGCGTCCATTCCGGTACCCGGGCCATGGTGGCTGTCGCCGCCCTTGCCCGCCGCAACCTCGTGCTCGATGCAGACGCGCTGACCTCCTTCGAGGGCCTTGCCACCGAAATCCATCAGGCCTTCCGCCACGCGCCGACCGTGCTGACGCCTCACGACGGCGAGTTCAGGCGCATGTTCAAGGACCACCCGGATATCCTTGATCCTGAATCGAAAATCGAGTGCGCGCACCGCGCCGCAGCGTATACGGGCGCGGTCGTGGTGCTGAAGGGGCCGGATACGGTCATCGCCGCTCCCGATGGACGGGCCGCCGTCAACGAGAACGGCACGCCCTATCTCGGAACCGCAGGTTCGGGCGACACCCTTTGCGGAATCATCGCAGGCCTCATGGCGCAGGGGCTGCCTGCCTTCGAGGCGGCCTGCGCAGGCGTATGGATCCATGCGGAGGCTGGCGCCAGCTTCGGGCCGGGGCTGATCGCGGAAGACCTCGCCGAGATGATTCCGGGCGTTCTGCGCAAACTCCTTATGTGACCTCGATCCAGGTCCACAGCCCTGCATCGAAGCGCTCCATGACCGTCGAGGCGAGGAGCCATTTGCCGGGATTATCGGCCACGAAGGCAATGCGGATCGTTTTGTTCTCCGGCACTTGCACGGTATCGAGCCAATAGGGCTCCCAGCCATCGTCGAGGGCATGGAGCAGGCGGAAGGAGTGGCCGTGCAGGTGCATGGGCTGGAGAAGGCCAGTCTCGTTCTTCAATGTCAGCACCACGGGCGTGCCGCGCTTGACCTTCACCAGCGATGCCGAGGTGCTGCCTGCGGCGCCGTTGATCGCCCAGGGAGTGTTCGTCTGCGGATCGCCCTTGAGCACCACGTCCCTGCGGGTGGCGTTCTGGAGCTTGATCATCTCAGGCAGCCTGGGGTTGGGCGGCAGCGGAGCAATCTCGGGCAAGGCTTCGCGCTTGTCTCCTTCCGCTACGATTTCCACGAGCGGAAAACCATTGCCGATCATGGCCATGACCATACCCGCTGGGCCGGTTTCGGTCGGTAAGTCGACCAGCAGGTCATAGCGGTTGCCGGGCGCGAAGGGCAGGGTGGCTTTCAGCGGCTCGAAGGTGCTGGAGGGCTGTCCATCGACAGCGATCACATAGGCTTTCAGCCCGTCAAAGCGCAGGCGCATGTTGCGGGCGTTGCAAGCATTGGCGAGTCGAAGGCGGATACGTCCGCCCGGCCGAGCCTTGATCCGCTGGGACGTAGGCTTGCCGTTGAGCGTGAGGAAGCTGCCGAGGCGGCCCATAGGGGCAGGTTCGGTGAGGGCCAGGCTGCCGTCGTCGGCAAGAGCCCAATCGTCCACGAGGAGAGCGATGTCCTGGTCGACCTGTGGCGGGGCTGCCTCCTCAACGATCAGCATGCGGGTCAGCCCGCGCTCCGTGGGCTCGGCGCTTCCGCCGATCACGCAGGGGCGGATCAGGAAGGTGCCGGAATCGGGCGGGATGAAACGGTACTCATGCTCCTTGCCGGGAGCGACCGGCTCTTGAGTCAGGCCGCCGGCGCCATCCATGGCATTGGGGCCGCGAACACCATGACAATGGAGCGAGAGCGGGAGTGGGGTCTCGTTCTTCAGGTTGAAGGCAAGCTCCTGTCCGTGCTTCAGGCGGGTCACCTCGTCCAGCTTCCCGTTGAAGGCCCAGAGTTCAGTGTCCTTGGCTGCATCGGGCCGAAGCCGCTGAGGGGCAGGGCGGGCGGCAAGATTTGCTGTCAGCCCCTTGCCAAGGCCTGCCGCCAGCTCTTGAGGGGTTGGCTGAGCTGGGGCCGAAACCCGCCCGCTTAGGCCGATCAAGGTCGTGGCAAGGCCGGCGGTAGCGGCGCGGCGGGTGATCATGCGGGGATACTCGCGACAGGGTGTCAGAAAGGTCTATGGGCTACCTTCTTGAACGGGAAAGGCCAAGTTCGGTTGCCTGTTGCTTTCACACGAACTTTTTTGATGCATGCCGCGCCAAGCGTGGTATAGAGCCGCGTTCCGGAAGAGGGGTGCGTCTATCGTGCCGCTCCCAGGCGGGCGTGGCGGAACTGGTAGACGCACTGGATTTAGGTTCCAGCGACGCAAGTCGTGGGGGTTCGACTCCCTCCGCCCGCACCAATCGTCAGGATTGGGTCCGGAGGCTCCTGGCAAAAGGTTGACGGCGTCATGCCGCGCGGCCGGAGCCTAACATCGATTTTTTCTTAAGTGAACGAAGGCGAATAGAACAATGCAGGTGACGGAAACACTGTCCCAAGGCTTGAAGCGAGAGTTCAAGGTCGTGCTCCCGGCCACCGAGTTGGAGCAGCGCCTGAACGACGAGCTCAACAACATCAAGGATCGCGTGCGGCTGAACGGCTTCCGCCCCGGCAAGGTGCCGCCGGCGCACCTGCGCAAGGTCTATGGCCGCTCGGTCATGTCCGACGTTCTGCAGAACGCCGTGAACGAGGCGAACCGCAAGATCATCGAGGACAACAAGCTGAAGCTCGCTCACGAGCCGCAGGTTCAGTTCCCCGAGGACAAGGAGACCATCGAGAAGGCCATGGACGCCAAGGGCGATCTGGCTTTCACCGTTGCTCTCGAAGTCCTGCCCGAGTTCGAGCTGGTCGATCTCTCCGGCGTGAGCGTGAAGAAGCCGGTCGTTGAGGTGTCCGAGACGGAAGTCACGGAGTCCCTCGAGCGCATGGCCAAGCAGAATCGCGCTTTCGAGACCAAGAAGGGCAAGTCCGCCGATGGCGACCGCGTGGTCGTGGACTTCGTGGGCCGCATCGACGGCACCGAGTTCGAAGGCGGCGCGGGCCAGGACATCCGCGTGGAGCTGGGCTCCAACACCTTCATCCCGGGCTTCGAGGAGCAGCTCATCGGCCTGAAGGCCGGCGATACCAAGCTCGTGAAGGTTTCCTTCCCCGAGAACTACATGGCCGCTCACCTCGCCGGCAAGGCCGCCGAGTTCGACGTGACCGTGAAGGAAGTCGAAGCTCCCGGCGAGCTGAAGATCGACGACGAAATGGCCAAGAACTTCGGCATGGAGTCGCTCGACAAGCTCAAGGAAGCCATCCGCGACGCCATCAAGCGCGACTTCGATACGCAGTCCCGCCGCAAGGTGAAGAAGGATCTCCTGGACGCCCTCGATTCCAAGTACAGCTTCGAGCTGCCGCCGACCCTGGTCGAGCAGGAGTTCATGGCCGTATGGTCGCAGGTCGAGGCCGACATGAAGTCGAACGGCCGCACCTTCGCCGATGAAGACACCACCGAAGAGCAGGCCAAGGCGGATTATCGCAAGATCGCCGAGCGTCGCGTTCGTCTCGGCTTGGTCCTTGCGCAGATCGGCGAGAAGTCCGATATCAAGATCTCCGACGACGAGGTGACTCAGGCCCTCATCGAGCGGGTCCGCCAGTATCCCGGCCAGGAGCGGCAGGTTTGGGAGTTCTATCAGAAGAACCCGCAGGCTCTCGCCGAAATCCGCGCTCCTCTGTTCGAGGAGAAGGTCGTTGACCAGATCCTGTCCCAGGTGAAGGTCACGGAAGAAACGGTTTCCAAGGAAGCTCTCTTCAACGACGATGACGCCGAGACCGATTCCAAGCCGAAGGGTAAGGGCGGTAAGAAAGCCAGCAAGGGCGAGTAACGCTTTCTCAAGCATTCTCGCTGCTTGCATCAATCAGACGGCCGCGCATTTCGCGCGGCCGCTTTGGAGCAGTGAGACAATGAGAGATCCGGTAGCGCTCTATAACAACACGCTCGTTCCCATGGTGGTCGAGCAGTCGAACCGCGGTGAGCGCGCCTTCGACATCTACTCGCGCCTTCTGCGCGAGCGGATTATCTTCCTGACGGGTCCGGTCGAAGATTATTCGGCTTCGCTCATCGTGGCGCAGCTTCTGTTCCTCGAGGCCGAGAACCCGAAGAAGGAAATCTCCTTCTACATCAACTCTCCCGGCGGCGTCGTGACCTCGGGCCTGTCGATCTACGACACGATGCAGTTCATCCGCTGCCCGGTTTCGACCCTCTGCGTCGGCCAGGCGGCCTCGATGGGCTCGCTTCTCCTGACCGCAGGCGAGAAGGGCATGCGCTTTGCACTCCCGAACGCCCGAATCATGGTTCACCAGCCCTCCGGCGGTTACCAGGGTCAGGTCACGGACATCATGATCCACGCCCGCGAGAGCGAGGCCCTCAAGCGCCGCCTCAACGAGATCTATGTGGGCCATACGGGCCGCAGCTATGAAGAGATCGAGCGGGCTCTTGAGCGCGACAACTTCATGACGGCGGAAGCCGCACGGGAGTTCGGCCTCATCGATCAGGTGATCGAGAAGCGTCCTGAGCCGGCGGCTGCCCCGGCCTAATCCCTAAAACCTGGGGAAAAATTCGCCCCAGGTGCGTCTTTTTAACCGGTAACCCCGTTTCTATTGATCAGGCGCCTGCGCCGTGATTGCATGTGGATTCGGGGGCCGGGGCGATTTGGCCTGGTAAATTGTTGGTGTCGGAACCTTTCATTAGGCCCGGCACTCATAAAGTTTAAGGGTGCGGGGCCGGCACAGGGCCGTCCCGGCACGAATTGGAGATGTGATAATGACCAAGGCTGGCGGCAACGACTCCAAGAGCACGCTGTACTGCTCGTTCTGCGGCAAGAGCCAGCACGAGGTTCGCAAGCTGATCGCTGGCCCGACGGTTTTCATCTGCGATGAATGCGTCGAGCTCTGCATGGACATCATCCGCGAGGAATCGAAATCCTCCCTCGTGAAGTCCCGGGATGGCGTGCCCACCCCGAAGGAAATCAGCCGCGTTCTGGATGATTACGTGATCGGCCAAGAGCACGCCAAGAAGGTGCTCTCGGTGGCGGTCCACAACCACTACAAGCGCCTCGCCCACGCCACGAAGCACAACGATGTGGAATTGGCGAAGTCCAACATCCTGCTGATCGGTCCGACCGGCTCGGGTAAGACGCTGCTCGCGCAGACGCTCGCCCGCATCCTGGACGTGCCCTTCACCATGGCCGACGCCACGACCCTGACCGAAGCCGGTTATGTGGGCGAGGACGTCGAGAACATCATTCTCAAGCTGCTCCAGGCCTCCGACTATAATGTCGAGCGGGCGCAGCGCGGCATCGTCTATATCGACGAGATCGACAAGATCTCCCGCAAGTCCGACAACCCGTCCATCACGCGCGACGTATCGGGCGAGGGCGTACAGCAGGCTCTCCTGAAGATCATGGAAGGCACCGTCGCCTCCGTGCCTCCGCAGGGCGGCCGCAAGCACCCGCAGCAGGAATTCCTGCAGGTGGACACGACCAACATCCTGTTCATTTGCGGCGGCGCCTTCGCCGGCCTCGAGCGCATCATTGCCGGTCGCGGCAAGGGCACGTCCATCGGTTTCGGCGCCTCTGTCAGCTCGCCTGACGACCGCCGGACAGGTGAGATCTTCCGCGAAGTCGAGCCCGAGGATCTGCTGAAATTCGGCCTCATCCCCGAATTCGTCGGCCGTCTGCCGGTTCTGGCGACGCTGGAAGACCTCGACGTCGATGCTCTGAAGACCATTCTTCAGGAGCCGAAGAACGCCCTGGTCAAGCAGTACCAGCGTCTCTTCGAGATGGAGAACGTCTCTCTGACGTTCCAGGACGAGGCCCTGACCCTCATCGCCAAGAAGGCGATCGAGCGGAAGACCGGCGCCCGCGGCCTGCGCTCCATCATGGAGGGCATCCTCCTGGAGACCATGTACGACCTGCCCGGCCTCGATTCCGTCGAGCAGGTGGTCATCGGCCCCGAGGTGGTGGAAGGCAAGGCCAAGCCGCTCTTCATCCATGGCGACCGCAGCGAGCAGACTGCGAGCGCCAGCGCCTAAGACGATTTGGTGATCTTGATGATTGGGGGCGTTGCGGACACGGTTCTTGAAACAAGGGCTCCGCAACGCCACATAATTTCTTGCGCGGTGGTTGTCCGCTCATCCCCCGAGGGACGGCGCCGCGTACCGGATGCAGCCCATAAAAAAAGCCTGAGCATTCCGGTATTCCGTCCGAGAACCAGCTTATTCAAGGGGCCTCCCGGACGCAGACATAAGGATGTTGTCTCATGACACAGTCGAAGCCTCGTCAGCCTGTCATCCCGGGCTCGACCGGAACCTATGCGGTTCTGCCTCTGCGCGATATCGTCGTCTTCCCGCACATGATCGTGCCGCTCTTCGTCGGCCGCGAAAAGTCGATCCGCGCGCTTGAGGAGGTGGTGAAGAACGACCGTCACATCCTGCTGGCAACGCAGATCGATGCGACGGACGATGATCCGGCCGCCGAAGCGATCTACAAGGTCGGCACGCTAGCCAACGTGCTGCAGCTTCTGAAGCTGCCCGACGGCACGGTGAAGGTGCTGGTCGAAGGCGCAAGCCGCGCCGAGGTGAAGAACTACACCCGCACGGACGAATATTACGAGGCCGAAGCCGAGGCGCTTCCGGACTCGCTTGGCGACCAGATCGAGGCCGAGGCGCTTGCCCGCTCGGTGGTGGCCGAATTCGAAAACTACGTGAAGCTCAACAAGAAGGTCTCGCCGGAAGTCGTTTCCGCCGTGACCCAGATCGACGAGCCTGCAAAGCTCGCCGACACGATTGCTTCGCATCTTGCGATCAAGATTGCCGACAAGCAGGCGATCCTTGAGACGCCGACCGTTGCGCAGCGCCTCGAGAAGGTGCTCGGCATGATGGAGAGCGAAATCTCCGTTCTGCAGGTCGAGAAGCGCATTCGTACCCGCGTGAAGCGTCAGATGGAGAAGACGCAGCGTGAGTATTATCTCAACGAGCAGATGAAGGCGATCCAGAAGGAACTTGGCGACGACGAAGGTCGCGACGAGTTGGCCGAGCTCGAAGAGAAGATCGAAAAGACCAAGTTCACGAAGGAAGCCCGCGAAAAGGCTCTCGGCGAGCTGAAGAAGCTGCGCCAGATGTCGCCCATGTCTGCGGAAGCGACCGTCGTGCGCAACTATCTCGACTGGCTGCTCGGCATTCCGTGGGGCCGCCGCTCGAAGATGAAGAAAGACCTCAAGGCCGCGCAGGATCTGCTCGATTCAGATCACTACGGTCTCGACAAGGTCAAGGAACGCATCGTCGAGTATCTTGCCGTGCAGCAGCGCGCCAACAAGCTCACGGGCCCGATCCTCTGCCTCGTCGGTCCTCCCGGCGTCGGTAAGACCTCGCTCGGCAAGTCGATTGCCAAGGCGACCGGTCGCGAGTTCGTGCGCATGTCGCTCGGCGGCGTTCGCGACGAGTCCGAGATCCGCGGTCACCGCCGCACCTATATCGGCTCGATGCCCGGCAAGATCATTCAGTCGATGCGCAAGGCCAAGACGTCGAACCCGCTCATCCTGCTCGACGAGATCGACAAGATGGGCATGGACTTCCGCGGCGATCCGTCGGCGGCTCTGCTGGAGGTTCTCGACCCTGAGCAGAACAACACGTTCAACGATCATTACCTGGAGGTCGACTACGATCTCTCCAACGTGATGTTCGTGACGACGGCGAATACGCTCAACATTCCCGGTCCGCTTCTCGACCGTATGGAAGTGATCCGCATCGCGGGTTACACCGAGGAAGAGAAGGCCGAGATTGCCCGCACGCACCTGATCCCGTCGTCCATGCAGAAGCATGGCCTGCAGGAGAAGGAGTGGAAGATCAACGATGAGGCTCTCCTCATGCTGGTCCGCCGCTACACCCGCGAGGCAGGCGTGCGTAACCTGGAGCGCGAGATCAACAACCTCATGCGCAAAGCGGTGAAGGAGATCCTCATCTCCAAGGTGCCGTCGGTCGAAGTCACCACGGACAACCTGCCCGAATTCCTCGGTCCCCCGCGCTATCGCTACGGCGAAGCCGAGACGGAGGATTCGGTCGGCACGGTCACCGGTCTTGCCTGGACCGAGGTGGGCGGCGAGCTGCTCACCATCGAAGGCATCGCCATGCCGGGCAAGGGCAAGATGACCGTCACGGGCAACCTGCGTGACGTGATGAAGGAATCGATTTCGGCTGCGGCGTCCTATGTCCGCTCCCGTGCGGTTGCCTTCGGCGTCGAGCCGCCGCTGTTCGACCGCCGCGACATCCACGTGCACGTGCCGGAGGGTGCTACGCCCAAGGATGGTCCGTCGGCCGGTATCGCCATGGCAACCGCCATCGTCTCCGTCATCACGGGGATCCCGGTTCGCCGCGATATCGCCATGACGGGCGAGGTCACGCTGCGGGGCAGGGTGCTGCCCATCGGCGGGTTGAAGGAGAAGCTCCTGGCGGCCCTTCGCGGCGGCATCAAGAAGGTCTTGATCCCTGAGGAGAACGCCAAGGATCTGGTCGACATCCCGGCGAGCGTGAAGAACGGTCTCGAAATCGTGCCGGTCTCCACCATGGATCAGGTGCTCCAGCACGCCCTCGTACGCATGCCCGAGCCCATCGAATGGGACGAGGCTTCGGTTCTCAAGGGACCCAAGCCCGCCGTCGAGGACGACTCGGCTGGAGTCGTTGCTCACTAAGCGGTTGACGCCTTCTTAGGAATAAATAGGCCCTCGGATGTGAAATCCGAGGGCTTTTTTAGTGTGAAACGGCATAAAATGGCTTGTTTCCAGTGCTTTGGGGCTTGCTTACGGACAAGCTTTACGCCACACGAATGCTTCCTGAAACGGTGATACATAATTCTCATCACCGTGATCATTGGAGGATATAGAAATGAACAAAGGCGAGCTCGTTGCTGCCGTTGCCGACAAGGTCGGCCTTTCCCGTGGCCAGGCTGGCGAGGCGGTTGACGCCGCCATCGAGGCGATCACCGGCGCTCTGAAGAAGGGCGACGAAGTGAAGATCGTCGGCTTCGGCACGTTCGTGGTCACCAACCGCGCTGCCGGTGAAGCCCGCAACCCGCGCACCGGCGAGAAGGTGAAGGTTCCGGCTTCGAAGACCCCGAAGTTCCGCGCCGGCGCGGGCCTGAAGGACGCCGTCAACGCGAAGTAAGCGCTTTTCAGCAGCATTCGCATTGAATAGAAGGCCAACACCGCTTGCGTTGTTGGCCTTCTCTTTTTATGTCAGACGCATCGGGGCTGGAAACATCCGCAGCATCTGATATACGCACGCTTCCTTCGGCAGATTCCGAAGGTCACGCGAGTAGGGCGGTTAGCTCAGCTGGTAGAGCATCGGTTTTACACACCGCAGGTCGGGGGTTCGATCCCCTCACCGCCCACCATTTTCTCCCATGATCTCTGTGCGTATCTCTCGTGCCCGACAGTAAGGCGCACATTGCCGGCTGCCTGTTCAAGGCTGCTGGCTAAACATCGGCGCATTGTTACCCGTGACAAAATTCCCTCAGCGGGGATGAATTGCTTTTACAGCCTTCCGGCTTGCTTGACGGGCTCTGTTGGCAGGGTGAAAAGCATGGAAGGGTGAAGTATCGTCCTGTCCTGCTGACGGGCAACGACAGTACAACAATAACAATGTCGCATAATGCTGTTTAATTCGTTCGCTTTCCTGCTGGCGTTTCTTCCCACGGCACTGATCCTGCACTGGCTCGCGGAGCGGTTCTGGCCGTCCATCCGCCTGCCGTTGCTGCTGATCCTGTCCATTATCTTTTACGGATACTGGGATGTGCGCTTCGTGCCGCTGCTGGCAGGCTCGATCATCGTCAATTGGCTTGTCGCTCAGGCCTTTCTGAAAAGCCGCAGCCAATTTCTGATCCCGGCAGCCATTGTCGTGAATCTCGCGCTGCTCGGGCTCTTCAAGTATTTCAACTTCTTCGCCGATCTCATCAATCTTATCCCGGGGGCGGGAATTGCGAAGTGGGATCTCGCGCTGCCGCTTGGCATCTCGTTCTTCACTTTCCACCACATCATGTACCTTACGGACCTGAAGGCGGGCAGGGCGCCTCGCTACGACCTCGTCCGGTACGGTCTCTACATCGCATTCTTCCCCCAGGTTCTCGCGGGCCCGCTCGTGCGGTGGAGCGAGATCATGCACCAGTTCGATGAGCGCCCCTATCAGCGTCCGGACGCCGCGCAGCGTTTTGCGCGCGGCCTCATGCTGCTCACGCTGGGTCTCGTGAAGAAGGTCTTCATCAGCGATCCTCTCGCTGCTTATGTGGATCCGGTTTTCGCCAGTGCCGCAGCGGGCAAGGCGATTTCGTTCTTCGAGGCATGGCAGGCGACGCTCGGCTTCACGTTCCAGATCTATTTCGATTTCTCCGGCTACACCGACATGGCGCTCGGCATGGCGTTGATGCTCGGAATCGTGCTGCCGCCGAATTTCGACAAGCCCTATGCGTCAACCTCGCTGCAGGAATTCTGGCGGCGCTGGCACATGACGCTCTCCCGCTTTTTGCGTGACTATCTCTACATCCCGCTCGGCGGCAGCCGGAATGGGTTGAGCATTCAGCTCGCAGCGCTCGTCGCGACGATGACATTGGGCGGGCTCTGGCATGGCGCAGGCCTGACGTTCATCGTCTGGGGTCTCGCGCATGGGCTGGCGCTCGGCGTCGGCGTGCTCTGGCGCAAGGCCGAATTGTCCATGCCGAAACCGGCAGGCTGGGCGCTGACGTTCCTGTTCGTGGCGTTGACCTGGGTGTTCTTCCGCGCGACGAGCTTCGAGGCTGCGCAGAACATTTTCGAAGGCCTCTTCGGCATCACGACGCTCGGCGAGCATTTCAGATGGAGGAGCATCGCCATCGCGGCTGCTGTCGCATGCCTTGGCCCAACCACCTGGCTCGCGATTCAGTATTTGCCTCCTCGGCGCTGGATTGCGGTGGGCTTTGCCGCCATTGGCGCAGCCGTGCTCCTGCAGATCGGAGACGCGGTCAATTACGAATTCATCTACTTCCAGTTCTAGGCGGGCGCACCATGGTGAGCGAACAACCAGATCACGTATGGCGCCGATTTGCTGTGTGGAGCACAGGGCTGACGATTGGCCTCTTCGCCCTCGTCGTTGCCGCGCTTTATCTCATCGATCCTTATGACACCGGCCGCTCTCCCTTGGCGCGGGAACCGTGGCTCAAGGGGCAGCGGCCCGGCGATGCGACGGCGAGCGTCGGACGCAATCCCAAGTTCACCGGAGCCATCATCGGAAATTCCACGATTGCCCTAATCAGGCCCGCCAGGTTGATCGAGCAGACGGGAATCCCGTTCGCGCAGCTCTCGATGCCCGCGGCCCCGGTTCGCGGTCAGTTGACGATGCTCGACTGGTTCGTCCGGCACCATCCCGGCAAGACCGATGCCATCGTGATGACCATTGATCGTGGGACCTGGTGCACGCGCGATCCGAAGCTGCCGACCGAGAAACCGTTTCCATTCTGGCTCTACAGCCGGTCGACACTGGAATATCTGCAAGGGCTCGTTCGCCTCAGCAGTCTCGAGCAGGTTGCCCGGAGCTTCCAGACAAGCCGGAGCACCAAGGTCACCGGCGAAGATGGGTTCTGGGATTATGAGCCCATGTACGAACCGCTTATGAGAAACCCGGTGCGGAAAAAGGAAGTGCTCTTCGCCAAGGCCAATGACCAGCATGGCAACACGGTAGAGCCGTTTCCCGGCGCGGATGCCCTGGAAGCTCAGCTGAAGTCCCTGCCTGCCGAGACGGTCCTGGTCCTGGCGATGCCGCCGGTGTTCTCTGCCATGCAGCCCGCCCCCAAAACGCCTCGGCACGCATCCTATCAGGCATGCAGGAAACGTTTTTACGATCTCGCGGCAAGGCGCCCAGGAGCGATGCTTGTCGATTGGTGGGATGACCGCCCCGAGTTCAAGAACGCCGATCTGTTCATCGATCAAGTGCACATTCGCCGTGCACTCGCCGACCGCTTCGAGGATGCCATCATCGCAACCCTGCAGCGCGTCAAGACAAGCCAGAGCAATGTGACGCCATCGCTGGGTAATCGCTCAGCCAGCGCCAATTGATGGGCCTTGGCAAAGATATTGTTCCATAGCGCGCACGATGCCTTCTCGTGAGCGACATCGTTGCGGCTTCCTGATCCCAGCTGATGAAATTCGGGGCCGAAATGACGCATGCCTGCAACAAGAGGGAAGGTCGATAGTTTAGGACAAGCTCCTCCCGAGACTCCTCTGCGACTAGCCCGTTCCACCACACGTGGGGCGGGCCTTTTCATGTCTGCGCGGAAGGCTCATGACATCGCGAGAATTGCGCATGGCGAAAGACAAGCCCAGCGATTGTCCAAGACTGTCAATCCGCTGTCCGGTTCGATCAAGCAGGTCGGCGGCGAAGATCTACTGTGAGCGATGCTGTTGAATGGCCGATTGTTGCGAAGAGGCTGTCTCATGTTCGAGCCGACCAGATTTCTGATCACCGTCCTGTTGCTGGGGATGGCGCTTCTGATGCCAAGCATCGCTAGGGCGGAGCCTTGCGGCCCCGAGATCGACCGGCTCCAGGCGGAGGTCGATGCCCGCATCGACACCACTGCGGGAACCGGGCGCATGGGAGATGAAAGCAGTGCTGCCACCGAGCACCATCAGCCAACTCCCGGCTCGATTGCCCGTGCCGAGGGGCGCCTTGGCGAAGGTTCCGATTACACGCAGATTCTCGCGGCTCTTGCCCAGGCACGTGAAGCGGACCAGGCGGGGAACGCGGCCTCTTGTGAACAGGCCCTCGCGGCAGCCCGTGCGGCGCTCGGGCGCTAGCAGGCGGTAAGAGAGGTCCGGGGAAGCCCCGGACCCTGGCCCGCCTGCTGTTATCGGACGTTGACTCTGTAGCTGAGCACGGAGGTGCCAGGCTTCTGATCGATGCTCTGCCCTTGCGCCGTGATCGCGAAGCTGTCGGAGCCCTTGTAGCCCGGAGCGGGCTCATAGGTCCACGTATCCTTGTCGACCATCTTGAGGGTGCCGTGCTGCGGCCGCTGGCTGATTTCCGAGCTGCTGAGCGTGCCTTGGGGACGAATGTCTGACATGCATCCTTGCCCGGCCTGGACATCGAAGGCAGCGCTCATGTTCGCTCCCATGATGGCCGGATCGCCCGCGATGACGCACATGCTCTGGGCGAGAGCCGGGCCGGCGGACAGAAGCGCCAACGGGAGCGCGACGGCCAGTATCGGTGATTTCATGGCGGTCTCCTCTCAATGATCATTGCTGGAATCCGGACGGGCTTGGCTTCTCACGGCCAATGTCGGGCTAGCGGTGCCGACCCAATTTCAAGGCAGGATGAAGCAGGCGAACCGTTCGGGATACGCATCGTCTGCGCCTCTCACGGCAGACGAAGGCGCGGTAAGTATCCTACGTGAACCGGACGACCTTGCTTGACCAAGTAAGCCATTGGCTTAACAGATCAGGACAGCTTTGCTGCCGCAGGTTTGCTGCCGGCCCACGCGCTGAAAACCTTAAGGGCAATGATTTTCCGTGCCGGCAATACTGCATCTTGCGTGCAAGAGATCTGCTGCAAACTCAGGGTTTTCGGAAATCGGCTCGGATCATCATACCTCCGAAGCCGTATTCAGCGCTGACCGTTATAGTTCTGCTCGCCGGTGCGAAGATCGTCCCGCCCCATTCTGAACAGCTTGCAAAGCATTTGCCCTGATAGGCGGCAGAGTTCATCTCAGAGGCGCCTTTGCGGCTAATCCTGCCGCCAGTGAAGCCATGAAAAGGGTTCAGCTTATCGCCAGCTGGAATCGTTCGCGGATTTTGAACATAGCCGTCGGCACGGGGGCGACAGCATGCTTTCGGGGGAGGCCTGCCGGGAGCCGATACGTTCTAAGGCTTTGAAAGAATGGTCGGAGCGAGAGGATTTGAACCTCCGACCCCTAGTCCCCCAGACTAGTGCGCTAACCGGGCTGCGCTACGCTCCGACGCCTTGAACGGCTTGTGTCAATTAGCTTCGGATGGGCTGGTTCGCAACCCCTGAAATGCACATTCACAGCGAAACAGGGCTGAAATGCACATCAGGCGATAGAGCTTGCCATTGTTCAGCTTGAGCATGGCGCGTTTCCCGCGGAATGAGCCGTTCCTGCAAGTTTCCGGCAAGCGTGAGGTTTCAATCTTCCTTGCGACCGGCGGAATCGCCGGGTGAGTGAAGAGGGAGCTTTTTTATGGCAGCTTTTCTGACCTGCGCGGTCGTCGCCTCGCTGGCTGGCCTGATCATGCCGCCTGTCTTGAGGATCTTGAGCCTCGGCCGTACGCAGAGGATGGAGCTGAAATCGTTCCGGTCAGCTTTCGCACCCGAGTGAACGACGCCGCATTCAAGGCGGCTCAGTCGACATCCACGCTGATGAAGTCCCGATTCCAATTCCAGGCGGTATAGAGAGCGCCATTCCGGTCGAGAATATAGACCGCAGGAGATGCGGATTCGCCGTTTCGATAGGCTGAGGTGACGGCGAACTTCAGCGCATTGGTGCGGAAGTAAAACGCACCGATATCCCGGCCTCGATGAAGAACAGACCAGCGCTTATCGCGATACGCAACGCAGTAAGCTTCGTGGGGCATTCCGGCTCCTCCGAAGTGGTTGGTGTCGAAATCGTGTGGGCTTTGCTAATGGCGGCCGAGGCCTTGCGCAACCCGTCAATCGTCTTTTTTGTGCCCTGCGCGGGTTAAAAATCGGTGGATTTCAAAGGAAATACAGGCGCGAGAGCGCGCCCTTTACACGTGCACGACGTTTAAGGCCAGGCTCAGGAAGCCGATGCCGACGACCAACATGAGGAAGTCGCAAACTTTTGCGAGGGCATCATTGCCGGGGTGTCTGTTCGGTTCGGTCATAACGTCGCATTAACCATCTTACGCAACGTCAAGCAATCATCCTAAAGATGAATAAGCCGTCTCACGCCTCCGCCGGAGGCTCCTGGCAGACATCCACCCAATCCGCGCCCACGAGGGCCGCCATCCGCTGCGGGTCGATCCGCACGGCCGTATGAATGGAACCTGCAGCCGGCACGACCTCGTCGAAGGTCTTGAGCGAAATGTCGCAATAGACGGGCAGGGGTGTTGCGAGCCCGAAGGGGCATACGCCCCCGACCGGATGGCCGGTCAGCGAGTGAACCTGCTCCGCATCCAGCATCGAGGCCTTTCCGCCGAAAGCCGCCTTCACCTTGCGATTGTCGAGACGGGCGTCGCCTCTGGTGACGACCAGAAAACTGCGCTGGCCCACACGCAGCGACAGGGTCTTGGCGATCCGACCCGGCTCGACGCCATGAGCCTCAGCGGCCTGCGTGACCGTCGCCGTGCTCGTCTTCATCTCGATGATCTCGATGTCCGGTGCTTTCTGGGAGAAAAAGGCGCGAACGGATTCAAGGCTCATCGGAAGCAAACTCCTTATCGGGCAGGGAGCACAGGAATATACTAGATGCCGGCCCTAGGGAAAGATGACGCGCGGGCTGTCAGGTTTATTGAAGAGTGTCACTGGCGCTTCTGAACGGCGAAGCGGCCTTCCTCTGCCTTGTGGAAATATTGGCTCGCCACCAGCATGCCCTTGAACGGTCGGATCGTCGGGATGCAGCTCAGCAGCATGAACGGCAGCGTCGTGAGCAGATGCACCCATAGGCTTGGCTCATAGGCCATTTCGATCCACACCCCGAACGCCGTTGCCGGAATGGCCATCGTCATCATGACGAAGAAGGCGGGGCCGTCCGCCGGATCGGCGAAGGAGAAATCGAGGCCGCATGCCTCGCAGCGCGGCGCCAGGGTGAGGAAACCGTTGAAGAGTCGGCCTTTCCCGCATTTCGGGCATCGGCACTTGAGACCGTATTTGAGGATGGATTCCATTGCCGTGGGAGTCGCCGTCATGTCGTGTCCTCCAAAAGGCTCAGTGCAATTGTATGGATTGACGATCCATACAATAACTTGTAAATTCGCTAGAAAAGAGGGCCTCTGACGGGCTTTGTGCGAAGTTGCGGCCTGTAATTGCCCGATATATTTCGTAAGTGATCCATACAATTACAAGACAAGAAGGTCAAGGAAACGTGTTGTCCTGGATGCCGCAGATCGAGGCTGAGCGAGGTCCGAAATATCTGGCCATTGCAGAGGCCCTTCTGGCCGATGTGCGGTCCGGCCGTCTCAAGCCAGGGCACCGCCTGCCGCCGCAACGCATGCTGGCGAAGGAGCTTGGTGTAGACCTCACCACTGTGACGCGTGCCTTCAACGAGGCGCGCCGGATGGGATTGATCGAAGCCAATGCGGGGCGGGGGAGTTTCGTCAGCGGGAAATCTCGGGAGGGGGAGGTTGCCCCATCGTCCGGGGCTCCCATCGTCGATCTGAGCATGAACATGCCTCCGCAGCCTGTGGAGGCGAGGTTGCGGGAGCGCATTCAGGATGGAATCGCGGGCGTGCTCTCATCGCCTCAAGGCCTTCTGTGCCTGCATTACCAGGAGAGCGTCGGCGCGAAGCCGGATCGCATCGCGGCCACCCAATGGCTGGAGCCGCGCTTGGGCGTGATCCCCGTTGACCGCGTCGTGGTAGCCGCAGGAGCTCAGACGGCGCTCTACGCCATCGTGCGGGTTCTGACGCAAGCAGGCGATGCGATCTGCGTTCCCGATCTCACCTATCCAGGCCTGAAGGCGATTGCCGACCAACTCAAGGTGAAGCTGATACCGGCGGCGATGGATGGCGAAGGGCTCGTGCCGGAAGCCCTTGAGGAGCTGTGCAGGCGCGAGCGGCTGAAAGCGGTCTATTGCGTTCCGACCATTCACAATCCCGCGACCGTGACCATGTCGCACGAGCGGCGCGAGATGATTGCCGAGGTCGCTCGGCGCAACGGTATCGCGATTGTCGAGGACGACGCCTATGGCGCGCTGCCCACACATGCGCCGAAGCCGATCGCGGCGCTTGCCCCCGAGATCACCTGGCATATCGCCACCCTGTCGAAATGTGTGACTCCCGCTCTGCGCACGGCCTATGTGGTCACGCCGGGCCTGCCCGACACCTTGCGCCTTGCGGCGGAGATCAGGGCCATGACTCTCATGATGCCGCCGCTCATGTCGGCCCTGGCATCGCAATGGATTCTGGACGGCACGATGAATGCCATCACATCCGCCATCCGGAAGGAAAGCGCTGCGCGACAGGCGATTGCGCACCGTGTGCTGAAGGGACTTGAGTTTCAGGCGCATCCGGAAGGCCATCATCTCTGGCTGACTTTGCCCGAGCGTTGGCGCAAGTCCGAACTCAGCATTCATGCGCGGCAATCGGGACTTGCTCTCGTTCCGAGCGAGGCTTTCGCCGTCGGGCCGGCGCCGGATGCGATCCGCGTTTCGCTTGGCGCTGCCCAGAGCCAGATCGTGCTGGAACGCGGCCTCAAGCTGCTGGCGACAGTTCTCTCCCAAGGCCCCAACACTCTGTCTTCGATTGTTTAGTCATGACATTTCTGAAAGCGATCATCTTCGATCTCGACGGGACTCTCGTCGACAGCGCGTGCGATCTTCAGGACGCGACGAACACTCTCCTGAAAGAGGAGGGCTTGCGACAGATCACGCTCGATGAGACCAAATCCATGGTCGGCGATGGGGCAGCGAAGCTGGTCGAGCGCGCCATCGTCGCCACGAGCGGAGACGTGTCACGCCTGCCAACGCTCGTTGCGCGCTTCCTGGCGATTTATGAGTCCAACGCGTCTCATCACACGCAAGCCTATCCCGGCGTGCGTGAGACATTGGAGAGCCTGAAAAGCCTCGGGCTCTCATTGGCCGTCGTGACCAACAAGCCTTACGCGGCGACCATCGATATTCTCGAAGCACTCGATCTGCAGAGGTTCTTCGATGCTGTCGTCGGAGGCGATACCCTTGCCGAACGCAAGCCGCATCCCGCGCCCGTCCATCTGGCGCTGAAGCGCCTCGGAAGCGAGCCGGAGGCGGCTTTGATGGTAGGCGACAATTATCACGACGTGCAGGCTGCGAAAGCCGCAGGCCTGCGCGCTTTCGCGGTGACTTACGGCTACAGCCACAAGCCGCATGCGGAACTGGGTGCCGACGGCCTGATCGACACGATGCCCGACCTTTTGCCCATTGTCCGCGCGGTCGTGGCCGCAGGCATTTCCCGCTGAAATTGCTGCGGCTTTTCTTCATTTTCGGCGCGTCACGAGCCGGTGATTTGACAAAAGCAGCGTTCTGGACGAGCATCGAAGCATCATGTTGAGCTTCGTATCATATCCTCGCGGTCTGCACCGCTCCGGTAACCTCATCGCGGGCAAGTAGCCCCGAGCTCAACGCGCGTATCGCGCCCCGAGCTCGGGGCGCTCCAAGATACCTGAACATCGGACATCTTGTGAGGCCGGGTGCTGACGCGCCCGAGCAGCGATATGCTTCAACAATTTCTCGAATTCGTACTCCGCAAGGCGGAGCGTAAGCCCATCCATCCGGCAATCTCAAGGCGTGAGTCGCTGAGGGAGACCGTGCGGTCTGAAGGAACGCCGCTCTCATCCGCTTTTCTGGCGCAGATCCTGAGATCGGCTCTTGCTCACAAACATGCCCAAGGCGGAGGAGGCGGTTCCATGCACCATTCTTCAGATGAGCTCTCGCCGAAACCTGCATCGCAGGATGCGGAGCAGGCCGATGACAATGTGATCCGGTTTGTTCCGCGCTCCCGTCCGGTGCCGGAGAAGCCTCATGAACCGCCCCAGCCCGATAACGACGATCCCGGCCCGAGCGCGGCGTGATCGGTACAACATCCTGTCAAGGAGATTTGAAATGACCAAGAAAAGCACAACCAACCGCAAGCCTGCGATCACGCTCACGGCGACGGATCATGAGAAGCTGTCCGTGCTTGCCGATGCCGCCTCGCACAGCATGCCGGAAGTCGCGGCTGAACTTGCAGAGGAAATCGACCGCGCGCGGGTCCTGACCAAAGGCAAACACCCTGCCGACACGGTCTGCATGGGCTGCGAGGTCGAATTTCGCGATGACATGACGGGGCGCGTGCAGAATGTGACCCTCGTCTATCCCAACGAGGCCGATATCGCGAAAGGGCGAATTTCGATCCTCACTCCCATCGGCACCGCACTGATCGGCTTGCCCGTCGGAAAGTCTATCGACTGGACGACACGCAATGGCGAGACGAAGCGGCTGACCGTGCTGCAGGTGCGCGAGCCAGCCGTTGTCGCGGCGTGATCCTATAAGGGAAGCGACGGGCTGCTATCCAGGATTTCTCGCTTCCTGATCCAGGAGCGGTGCTGGGGTCGCGTTCCGGCGGGAGCAAGGTGTGTATCGGCGGGCTGCATGAGCACGTCGAACGATTCCGAAAGGGTGCCGCCCGGCGTTTCCAGCTTCTGCATCCAGTGCCGGTGCTGCAAACGCGTGTCGTCTGTCGCGAATGCGGAACTGGTCGTGGTGATGCCCATCAATGCGAGTGAAAAATATGCGATGACGCGCTGCAACGGCGCCCCCTCTGTTCAAAGCCAACAATGATTCCTATGAAGGCTTTGGAAATAGAGCGGCTTCTGTCCGCGTCCAAGCGACTGGTGCACAATTGTATGTGATAGCCGCCGAGTGAGGCAAATGCCGTCTCACTCGAAAAGCGGCAGCATGCGGCCAGGGCGTGCTCCCGTCGGCGCGCCATCGCGGACGATAGCCTCACCATTGACCCAGACATAGGTGATGCCGGAGGGTAGGAGGGTCGATTCATCGAAGGTGGCGCGGTCGGTCACACCTTCCTCGAAGAGCACGAGATCAGCCATCATATCCGGTCTCACCAATCCGCGATCCTGAAGAGAGAAGCGTTGCGCGGCAATCGACGTCATGCGCCGCACGGCATCCTCGATGGAGAACCAGCCCTTGTCCCGGCGTAGGGGGCCGACGATGCGCGGGAAGGTGCCGAAGGCGCGCGGATGCGGCTTCGTGCCGGGGCGTGGCAGTCCGTCCGATCCCACCATGTGCAGCCGATGGCAGCAGGCAGCGTGCAGGTCGTTCTCGTCGAGCTGGAAGAGAATGACGCCAGTCTGTCCTTCGTCCTCCTCCACGAGGCGGATAAGGAGATCGTAGGGCTCGATCCGCTCGCGCTCGGCGGCCTGGCGCATGTCCAAACCTTCCAGGGTCTTCAGCGCCGGATTGTTGACGCCGGAAATGCGCACGTTCTCCCAACCGATCAGGGAGAGCTTGCTCTGCCCGTGGAAGGCAGGCCCACCGTTTTCCACCCAGCGGCGCAGCACCGGGCCGATTTCGGGATCGCGCAGGCGCTTCTTCAGCTGATCGAGGCCGCCTTCGAGGGAGGCGGGCGGCAGAAGCTGCAGGAGATAGGTGCTGCCTGCGGGGTAGGGATACATATCGAAGCTGATGTCGATCCCTTCCTGCCGCGCCGTTTCGAGCACTTCGATGGCGCGGGGAATCTGCCCCCAGTTCGGACGCCCCGCCGATTGAAGATGCGACAGGAGGCCTGCGGCATTGGATTGGCGGAGGATTTCGATGAACTCCTCGATGGACGGAATAAGCCCGTCCTCATAGCTGCGCACATGCGCGGTCATCAGCCGTCCATGCGCTTTCACAACCCTCGCCAGCGCCACCATCTCGTCGAGAGAAGCGAAGGCGCTGGGAGGATAGACCAAGCCGAGCGACAGGCCGATGGCGCCTTGCGCGAGCTGCTTGTCGAGAAGGGCCTCCATGGCGGCGATCTCGTCCGCTGTCGCGGCGCGGCGCTCATAGCCCATGACCGCGAGGCGCAGAGCCGCATGGCCCACCAGCGAGACGACGTTGATCGCAACGCCTTGGTGCAGGCGCTCGCGGTAATCCGCGAAGTCGTCGAAGATTTCCTCCGGTGCGGTCTGGCCGAGCAGGCCCGAGAAATGCTTGCGCAGATCCTCGCGGGATTGCCCGCGCGCCGGATAGAGCGAGAAGCTGCAATTGCCGACGACGACGGTGGTGACGCCCTGCAAAGCCTTCTCAGGCCGATCCGGATCGCGCAGGCAGATCAGGTCGTCGTGGCAATGGGCGTCGATGAAACCGGGCGCGAGATAACGATCCTGCGCATCGACGATTGTCGCATTCGCTTCCGCTTTCAGGTTCGCGCCGACATGGGCGATCCGCCCGTCGATTACCTGCACATCGCCCCGGAACCAGGGGGCTCCGGTGCCATCGATGATCCGGGGGTTTCTGATCAGCCAGTTCTTCGTCATCGCTTTCCTCGGATCAGCCCCGGGCTTTGCCCATCGGGAACGGCATGTAGCCGACGAAGCCCGTGATTTTCCAGCGCCCATCGAGGCGGGCGCAGAAATAGAGGGTCTGCCAGCTCAACACATCGACGCCGCCGTCCTTGAGCGCAATCGTGCCGTCGAACTTCTTGTGGCAGACGGCGGTATCGCCTCTCAGGTCGATGTCGCGCATGTTGGTTGCGCGAAACAGGGCGTCGCGGACGGGCTCGGCATATTCGACGGCCTGCGCGGCCTTCGCCTGCCGCAGCCATTCGTCGCGATAGGTCTCAAGGTTCGGGAAATCGAGGCGCCAGCTGTCGGGCAGTTCCGACTTGTGGGCGTGCAAGCCCAGAAATCCTTCACGGCGGAAATCGGAATCCACCATCGACCAATCTGCTGCGAGAAAAGCGTCGATGTCGCGCTCGACGAGCATGGTCCAGATCGCGCGGCGGTCCGGATCGGTCTCGGAGAAGGGGTTTTGCGTATGGGATATCACGATGGGATCTCCAGAGAAGAAGCGCTTCAGGCCACCTTGCCGCGGGCGGCGACCGGGATTGTCTCGACTACGTCGTCACCGCGCACGAACGTCACCTCGTCGAAAAGGTTCGAGACGGGGCAGACGTGGTTGGGAATGATGCGGACCATCTCGCCGACTTTCGGCTTTGCCTTCGAGTTCGTGAGATCGACTACGCCATGCTCCTCGCTCAAGGAGACGAGGGCCGCATCGGGATACTCGACGATACGGCCGAAGCCTTGAAGGCCGAGCGTGTCGCTGGTGAGCGATTTCGAGCCGGTGTCGAGGACCGCGCGGTTATCGGTCGGCCGCGAGACGATTGTTGCAAGCACGGTGAGCGCACAATCCTCGAAACTGCCGACGCCTTCCTGCACCTGGAAGCGGTCGAGATAGATATAGGTGCCGGGGCGGTATTCCGTGGCGGCGCGGTTCTCACCGCTGTGCCAGATATCCGGCGTGCCACCCGTGGAGACGATCTCCGGCGAGAGGCCTGCGTCTTTCAGCAGGCCGGTCGCCCGCTCCAGCCAGGCATTCGCCTTCGCAACCGTGCCTTTCGCGGGATAGGTCATCAGGCCTGCAAACCGTAAGCCTTCAGAGCTGGCGATGTGCTTGGCGAGTGTCAGCGCTTCTTCAGGCGTCTGCACGCCGACGCGCCCGCCGCCCGTATCGCATTCCACGAGAACGGGAAGGGTGACGCCGGAGCCGGAAAACGCCTTGGAATAGCCGTCAATCGTCGTGGCACTGTCGGCGATGACTTTGATGGAGGTACGCTTGGCGAGCGCCAGTAGGCGCTTCAGCTTCGGCTCCCCGAGAATGTTGTAGGGAAGGAAGATGTCGGTGATCCCGGCATCCGCCATCACCTCAGCCTCGCCGATCTTCTGGCAGGTGATGCCGATGGCGCCGAGTTCCATCTGGCGCTTGGCGAGCTGAGGAAGCTTATGCGTCTTGATGTGGGGGCGCAGCTTCACGCCGTGGGCATCCGCATAATCCTGCGCGCGCTTGAGATTGGCTTCGACGCGGTCGATGTCGATCAGAACGACGGGAGTATCGAGTTCGTGAATCTTGGTCATTGTCAGGTCTAAATTTCCAGTTGCCAAGGAATAAGCCGGGATCGTTAACGTTCACCGCTGCTTTAAAGACGCATGCCGGTCGATGGGTCGAAAAGATGGATCTTCGCCGGATCGACGGACAATTGAAGCGTTTCCCCTGGGCTGACGGAAATTCGCTCCCGGAAGACCGCGCGCACTTCCGAGCCCTCGACATGCCCGTAGATGTGGCTTTCCGAGCCCGTGGGTTCGATGACATCGACCGTGAGCCGGATCGGCCCAGCAGGGTCGAGTTGATAATGCTCGGGGCGAATGCCCAGCATGACCTGAGCCCCATCCGGTACGGACGTCTCCGCAATCGGCACTGTGGCTCCGCCCGGGAGACGAATGGAAGTGGCCGGGCCAGACTTCGACACCGTGCCGTCGATGAAGCTCATGGCAGGCGAGCCGAGAAAGCCTGCGACGAAGAGATTGGCCGGGCGGTCGTAAAGCTCCAGAGGGGTGCCGACCTGCTCGATGCGCCCGCCATTCATGACGACGATGCGGTCGGCCATGGTCATGGCCTCTATCTGGTCGTGCGTCACATAGACGATGGTGCTCTCGAACTTGTGGTGCAGCGCCTTGATCTCTGTGCGCATCTGCACCCGCAGTTTCGCATCGAGGTTCGAGAGCGGCTCGTCGAACAGGAAGAGATCCGGATTGCGGACGATGGAGCGCCCCATCGCCACGCGCTGGCGCTGGCCGCCGGAGAGCTGGCCGGGCCGCCGGTCGAGATAGGCACCGAGATTCAGGATCGAAGCCGCGCGCTGAAGCTTTTCTTCCGTCTCCTGCGCGTTCTCGCGGCGGATGCGGGGCCCGAAGGTGATGTTGTCCTTCACCGTCATGTGCGGGAACAGCGCGTAGGACTGGAATACCATCGAGATGTTGCGCTTCTGCGGTGGCACCTCGTTGGCGCGGCGTCCGCCGATACGGATTTCGCCGTCGGAGACCGTCTCCAATCCGGCGATCATGCGCAGGAGCGTGGACTTTCCGCAGCCGGATGGGCCGACGAGCACGACGAACTCGCCGTCTTCAACAGCAAGATCGATGCCGTGAAGAATATCGAGGGCGCCGTAGCGCTTCTTGACATTGTCGAGCTGCAGATCGGCCATTGCAGGCTCCTCTCAACGGATCGCGTCGATGAAGGGAAGGTTGCCGGCGGTGAGGCCGCCATCCACGGGAAGGGCGACCCCCGTGATGCCTGCCGACAGGGGCGAAGCGAGAAAGACGGCGGCATTCGCCACGTCGATGGGCGTGACCATGTGGCCGAGCGGATAAAGGCGCGAGACTTTCTCGAGGATCTGCGGGTCCTTCTCGATCCGGTGATCCCAGGCATGGGTGCGCACCGAGCCGGGGCAGATCGCGTTCGAACGGATGCCGTGAACGCCGCATTCGGTCGCGATGGCGCGTGCATAGGCGACGAGACCTGCCTTGGCCGCGGCATAGGCCGGATTGCCGAAATGGGCGAGGGCATTCACGGACGAGATGAACACGAAGACGCCGGAGCCTCTCGCCTTCATGGGCTCGAGGAAAGGTGCGGTGAAGTTGCGTGCGCCGTTGAGATTGACGTCGATCTCGAAATTCCATGCACGGTCATCGACCTGTTCGAGCGTTTCGGCTCGCGTATATCCGGCGTTGCTGACGATGATGTCCGGCAGGCCGACCGACGATTGAATGCGCTCGCAGGCTTTGCGGCATGCGTCAGGATCGCCGAGGTCGAAGAATTCCTTATGCGCTACGTCCAAAGATCCGAGAGCCTTTTCCGAGACATCGCAGGCAATGACCTTTGCTCCGGCCTCCTGAAAGCGCTGAACCATCGTGACACCAATGCCGCCGCCCGCACCTGTGATCACAGCCAGCTGGCCCTTCAAGCTGTTTGCCAACGACTTGCTCCGAACTACTTCTAACTCTTGTATTCGTTCAGGTTGGAGCGATTTGTGAAGTTTGGCAACATAAGTGATAGGAATATACGCAAAAATTCCCTTGCGTAAGTAATTTTCCTTCACAACAATGCTGCTCGCCGGGCTGCTTTCTAAGGTGTGCGGCCCTTAAGCCAGAGGGAACATGCAAGTGAAAACACTCCATAAGAACACCTTCTTCAGCCTCAAGGGACTTGCGCTCGCAGGCCTCGGTGCCATGGCCCTGTCGGCCAGCGCCCAGGCGGGCACCGTCCGCGTCACCGTCGCGGAATATTCGGCCAAGACCGGCCCTTATTTCGAGCAGGTGGCGAAGGATTTCGAAGCGGCCAATCCAGGCATCAAGATTCAGTTCGAGGTGGTGCCGTGGGACAACCTGCTCCAGAAGCTAACTACCGACATTTCGGCCAACGCCAATGCCGATCTGTCGATCATCGGCACGCGCTGGCTAGTGGATTTCGTGCAGCAGGGCATCGCCGAGCCGCTGGACAGCCACATGACGCCGGAGATCAAGGGGCGCTTCATCGAGACCTTCCTCACGCCCTCCGTGATGAACGGCAAGACATATGGTCTGCCCATCGCCGCTTCCGCTCGCGCGATGTACTACAACAAGGACCTGTTCGCGAAGGCGGGCCTCTCCGAGCCGCCGAAGACCTGGGCGGAGCTTGAGGACTACGCCAAGAAGATTTCTGCGCTGGGCAACGGCGTCTACGGCTTCGGCCTTCAGGGCAAGGAAGTCGAGACAGACGTCTATTTCTATTACGGCATGTGGTCCTTCGGCGGCGACATCGTGAAGGACGGCAAGTCGGGCCTCGACTCCAAGGCCGCCATCGATGCCGCGTCCCTCTACAAGCGCCTGATCGACCAGGGCGCCACGCAGCCGGGTGTTACGTCCTATGCCCGTGAGGACGTGCAGAACCTGTTCAAGCAGGGCAAGGTCGGCATGATGATTACCGCGCCGTTCCTAGCCAACCAGATCCGGGATGAGGCACCGAAACTGCAATATGGCGTGGCCGCGATTCCGAAAGGGCCGGGAGGCGACCAGGGCACTTACGGCGTGACCGACTCCGTCATCATGTTCCAGAACTCCAAGAACAAGGCCGAGGCGTTTAAATTCCTCGACTTCCTGTTCCAGCCGAAGCAGCGCATCAAGTTCACGGTCGATGAGGGCTTCCTGCCGGTGACCAAGGCCGAGGCCGAGGACAAGTATTTCACCGACAACGCCAATCTCAAGGTGTTCACGAGCCTTCTGCCGACTGCCCGCTTCGCGCCGGTGATCGCGGGCTGGGAGGAGATCGCGGATACGACCTCCTCGGCGCTGCAGAAGATCTATCTCGGCCAGGGACAGATAGAGCCGACGCTGAAGGAGGCTGCTTCCAAGGCCAATTCGATCCTGAAGAAGTAAGTCACGATTATAGAGGCCGCGCCCAACGAGGTGCGGCCTCATTCTGTTTGCTCAGTCAACGGAACGCTTAATGACCTCGAAGCGGGTGGTTGCGCCCTACGTTCTCGTTCTTCCCAGCTTCGTGCTGGCAGCTCTCATCGTCATCTGGCCCGTCAACGAATTGGCGCAGATCGCGAGCCACAGCGTGAACCGTTTCGGGCAGTTGCGCGACTTCGTCGGCATGGCGAATTTCCGGGCGCTGCTCGACGACCCGAACTTCATCGCCTCGCTGTGGCGCACGGGCATCTGGACCATCGGCGTGGTCGGCGGGGCCATCATCTGCTCTGTGCCAGTCGCCCTGGTGCTGAACGAGGACTTTTACGGCCGCGATCTGGCGCGCGTGATCGTCATGCTGCCCTGGGCCGTGTCTCTCACCATGACCGCCATCGTGTGGCGCTGGGCGCTCTCGGGCGAGAGCGGCATGCTGAACTCGGCCCTGCTCGAACTTGGCATCATCGACCAGAACGTCCAATGGCTTGCCGAGGCGAGCACGGCGTTTCCGATGCAGATCCTCATCGGCATTCTCGTCACCATCCCTTTCACGGTCACCATCATCCTCGGCGGTTTCTCGTCCATTCCCGACGATCTCTATGAGGCGGCGGCCCTCGAAGGGGCAGGGCGGTGGGAGCAGTTCCGGCACATCACCCTGCCGCTCATCGCGCCATTCCTGAACATCGCGCTCGTGTTGAACACAATCTACGTGTTCAACTCCTTCCCGATCATCTGGGCGATGACGCAAGGCGGACCGGCAAATTCCACCGACATCCTCGTGACCTATCTCTACAAGGTCGGCTTCCGGCTCGGGAAACTGGGCGAGGCCTCCGCCGTCTCCCTGGTGATGTTCGGGATTCTGCTCGTCTTCACCCTGATCTACGTGCGGCTCACCACGGCGAAAGGAGCAAGGGCATGAACTCCTCCAAGCTCCGCCGATCCATCATCTGCTGGCTTGTCCTGTCGCCCATCGTGGTTGCCGCGATCTTTCCCTTCGCCGTCATGCTGATCACGGCCCTTAAACCCAGTACCGAGGTGCTGACGCCGACCTGGTGGCCTTCCCGGATCGCCTGGGAAAACTTCCAGACCATGTGGTCGGCCACGAATTTCGGAAACGCCCTCAAGAACTCGCTCTATGTGTCGGTACTCGCGACGCTGGGCTCGCTCATCGTCTCCATCCCGGCGGCCTATGCCCTGACGCGGTTCGATTTCAAAGGCCGCGAATTCTACAGGCAATTCCTGCTGGTCACGCAGATGCTGTCGCCCATCGTTCTTGTGGTCGGGCTGTTCCGCCTGATGGTGGCGCTCGGGATGATCGACAACATCAATGCGGTGACGGTGGTCTATGCGGCCTTCAACATCGCCTTCTCGGTCTGGATGCTGCAGAGCTACTTCGCCACTATCCCGCTCGATCTCGAGGAGGCTGCCTGGATGGAAGGGGCAGGGCGGGCGCGAACCCTGGTGAAGGTCTTTCTGCCGCTCGCCGTGCCCGCCATCGTAGTGACGGCGATCTTCACCTTCATCAATGCCTGGAACGAGTTCGTCATCGCGCTGACCCTGCTGCGCTCACAGGACAGCTACACACTCCCGATCCAGATTTTCTCGCTCGTGTCCGGCCGCTATACCGTGGAATGGCATCATGTGATGGCAGCGACATTCGCCGCGACCATCCCCGTCGCCATAGCCTTTGCGTGGCTGCAGCGCTATCTGGTGCGCGGCCTCGCGCTCGGCGCGGTGAAGTAAATTCAAAAGAAGGAAGACGTGATGAAGCAGACTTTCGGGTCGTCCCATGTTCCCCTTTCGCCTGCGGTGCGGGCGGGGGATTTCATCTTCATTTCCGGACAGGTTCCGGTTGGAGCGAATGGAGAATATGTCGGCGGCACCATCGAGGCGCAGACCCGTCAGGTTCTGGAAAACGTGAAGGCTGCTCTCGCCTTGGCGGGCGCCGAGATGTCCGATGTGGTCAAGACGACGGTCTGGCTCGAAGATGCGCGCGATTTCGGCGGGTTCAACAAGGTTTACGCGACGTATTTCCCGACCAATCCGCCAGCCCGAACCACGGCCGAGGGGCGGCTGATGGTGGACATCAAGGTCGAGATCGAGGCGATCGCCTATAAGCCTCTGAAGCCGGCTGCCTAAGTTCGATTTCGGACCGTTATTTCCTGTCGTTTACCTTATGTCTTAAGCCTTTGGCGACTTCGATCCGCTAGCCTGAAAGCGGGTCGAAGAAATCCCAAAAATCAGGAATAAGACAATGGCTTTGACGGGGCGTTTCAATCTCCGGAAATCGTTTTCCGGACGTATCATTTTGCAGGTCGAGGAAGAAGTGAAGAGCGCCTGGGGCCTCTTCTCGCGGACGCCGAAGCTCCGCAGGCGCTGGCGCGATGCCACGTCGATGGATCTGCCGGCAACCGAGCTGCGCTCGCTCATGGACTTGCGCAACCGTCCCCGCTTCATCGCGCAGGCCTTCGAGCCCACCCAGGTCATCAGGCCGACGCAGGCTCTGGCCGAGCCGTCGCTTGCCGGTGCCGGCATGTCGGAGGATGTGCGTTCCACCGCGACGCACTAATGCGCGAAACCATTCCGCATCGTGAACCGAGGCCCGATACAGGCGGCCTCGGCTTGCGCGCGTTTGCGGCGCTTCAGTCGTTCGGAAAATCGTTGCAGGGCGAGTCCATCAATTCCCAATTCGCGTAGAGGTCGATGGTGGTGTGTCCCGGCATGTCCTTGCCGAGATAGAGCAGTACCTCGACCCAGGGGCGGCCATAGGGGCGGGGCGTGACCTGCGTGACCTGGCCGAAGAACCCTGTCAGCGGGCAGCGGACGAACTCGCCGATCTCGGGCCAGCGGGACTGCTCGTAGCGCAGCCGTTCTTCAGCTTCCTGAAGCAGGTTCCGGAGACGCTCCACTTTTGCCTGAAGCTCGGCGATCCGCTTCGTGCAGTGGCTCTCCTGAAGATCATGCAGCGTCGGGCCGGGCGGCGTGCCCTCGCCGTAATCGATTGACGGTAACGACATCAAACTCATCACGCGCCCTTTCACGCCCATAGAAACAATGCAGTCGCGGCCCGAGAGGTCGCGGCGACCGTGAAAAAAAGCTGGTGCGGTACGGGATGACAGCAAGGCATCCAAAAGGATGAATGGAACGCAAGTCGGCCAAGCTTGGTTGATGGAGCATGGCAAGGCTCGCTGACAGATTCTCTGAATGGAGTGGACGGCGTATCCCCCTTTTGCTCCTTGGGATGACGATAGGGCTCCCGGGATATGGATTTGCTCAACCCTCCACGCCGCCCTTGCCGCCGCCAAGGCCCGACAGGGTCGAACAGCCTGCGCAAGACCAAAAGCCGCCTCCTGCGGCGGAAGCCGATAAGCCGCGAAGCCCCGAACAGATCGAAGCTGATTTGGCCTGCATCGAGAATCTCGGCAAGCTCGGAATACGCTTCGAGAAACGCCCGCCGGTCCAGGACAATGCCTGCAAGATCGACAACCCCGTTTCCGTTTCCGGCTTCGCCAACGGGGTGGAGGTTTCTCCGGCGTCCCTGATGGAATGTCGCTATGCGGAGGGCCTTTCCCGATGGATCGGTGATGTCGTCGTGCCCCGGGCCAACGAACACCTTCAGAGCGCGCCGAAAAAGCTTCTGATCGGTACGTCGTATCAATGCCGGGACCAGCGCTCCGGCACGAAGCTGAGCGAGCACGCTTTCGGCAACGGCGTCGATGTCATGGGCTTCGAGTTCGACAAGCGCCCGCCGCTGACGATCAAGTTTCAGGCGGAGGGCTCGCCGGAGGCCGCTTTTCAATCCGCGATCCAGAAGGACGCCTGCACGATCTTCTCGACCGTGCTAGGTCCCGGTGCTGATGCCGACCATGGGGATCATCTTCACCTCGATATGCGTGCGCGCAAGGGCGATTATCGCATCTGCCAATGAGCGCAGGGAACAGCCGGGGGCTTTCGCCTTTGACATGTCTCCCTGGCGTGAATGGTGGAGTTGATAATGAGAATAATGTTGGCTGCCGCGTTCGGCATGGTTTTTATGACGGGGGCTTTCGCTGCGGCTTCCGAGCCGTTGAGTCTGGAGGCGGTGAATGCTTCGGACTTCTCCACCAAGCCTGAGAAAGATGTCAGCCCGGTTCTGATCAAGGCGCAGGTTCTGCTCGACCGCGCACGGTTTTCGCCTGGGGTGGTGGACGGACGCAACGGCGAGAACATGCAGAATGCGGTGAAGGCGTTCGAGCAGGCGAAGGGGCTCGAACCCGACGGCAAGCTCGATGACGAACTATGGACGAAGCTGAACGAGACCTCAGGCGATCCCGCGCTTATCGAATACACAATCACGGACGATGACGTGAAAGGGCCGTTTATCACCATCCCCGACAAGATGGAGGAACAGGCGGGCCTCGAGCGCCTGGCCTATTCCAGCCCGCAAGAACTCCTGGCCGAGAAATTTCATATGGATGCCGACCTCTTGAAGGCGCTGAACCCGGACAGGCGCTTCGACAAGGCAGGCGAGGCCATCATCGTTGCGAATGTTTCGCCGAAGGCTGGTGAAGAGAAGCCTGCCGAGGTCGAAAAGGTCGAGGTAATCAAAAGCGAACGCGTCGTGCGGGTGCTCGGCAAGGATGGCAAGGTGATCGCCGTCTATCCAGCCTCCATCGGCAGCGAGGAGAAGCCCGCGCCAAGCGGCACCCACAGCGTGCGCGCCATCGCGCGCAATCCAACTTACACCTACAACCCGGACTATGCCTTCAAGGGAGTGAAGGCGAAGGAGAAGTTCGAGATCAAGCCCGGTCCCAACAATCCTGTCGGCTCGGTTTGGATCGATCTCTCTGTCGAGACATACGGCATCCACGGTACGCCCGAACCTGAGAAAGTCGGCAAACGCTATTCCAACGGTTGCGTGCGGCTCACGAATTGGGACGTGGAGGAGCTGGCGGGAATGGTCAAGAAAGGAACGCCGGTCGTCTTTCGCGATTGAGGTCCTGCGAGGGGCTCAATCGTCATTAGCGGAGTTCAGCTGGTCCGGCTTCATGCCTTCGTCGACCTCTGTGTCGTGCATTTTGACGAGCCATTCGAGCTGCTCCTGCACGAAGCTCGGATCGCTGTGAAAGCGCATGGCGCAGGCAACGAGGAAGATCGCGATCTCGGGCAGGTCTTCGTCGCCCATGTCCGGCAGAACCAGCTCCAGCTCCGTCATGTTGCTGGCGGTCACGATGGCTGCCTCCATGGGAGGAATGACGGTGCCGCTGCTTTCGGGAGGAAGAGCCATGAACGTATCCTTCATTGGGTTTGGGACGCGCGGTCAGTTCTAAGGCGCCGGCCCTGAACGTAAAGTCTCGGGCCGAAAGGCGGCCTTCGATCGCGCAGACGAAAAACCCACCGCTCGAGGGCGGTGGGCCGATGGCTCGAAGGCGTGTCTGCTTAGTAGGTGCAGACGTAGCGCATGCCGTTGGTGGAAAGGAACGTGCCTGACGCCGGATCGTAGGAGCGGTACTTGCGGGCGCAATAGGCTGCGAGCTGCGGGTCCACCGTGCCGGGGGGCGGGGGAGGCGCCGCCTGAGCCTGGCTGGCGATTGCGCTGCCGATCAGGGCGCCGGCCGCGAGGCCGACAGCGCCAGCTGCCAGTGCGGAGCCGCCATCGTAACGACGATAATGGCGATGGCCGTAATAAGGGCGATAACCGCGCCGATAGTACTGCGTGTAACCCTCGTTCGGATAAGCCCGCTCGATATTGGGAAGGGACGGCTTGCCGGCCGGTTCGGCCTGGGCTGAGACGCCAAAGCCGATAAGCGTAGCGGCGATCACGCCAGCGCCTGCGAGGGTTGCTGTGAGTTTGCGCATTGAGAGCTCCCGAATTGCAATTATGCAGCATCAAAGTTGCGGTTCAGTGATTAGATTTACACCGCAGCCTGTCCAGCTTGCAAATTGAGTACTTCCTCTTGGCCTTTGACGACCTGCGCTTGGCTGCCAAGGGCCATGGATTCACGCTTCAGATGAGAGGGAAGTAAACTGCAAGTGATAGTTATATAATAACATATATCAATAGATGCATTGTATAGGATGTCTCCGAAATTTCACGTGGAAGTTGATCAAAATGCCTTCATCTGTCGCAAAAACTCCTGAAAAGTCCTGGATTTTTGCCGTGAAATCATTCAAAAGGCATATGTTCTAACGTAATCTCTCACATGGGGCGCAAATGCGTTACGTCATGCTGCTCGGAATGCTGGCGACTTTGATGTTTGGGCCTGCCTTTGCCCAAGCCGCAGAGCCTTTGCCACGCCCGAAGGGGCCCGTGCTGCTGACGATCTCGGGCAAAATTGAGCAGACGAATGCACCGGGTCAGGCGCAATTCGACCGTGAGATGCTGGAGGCCCTGGGAAAGGCCTCGTTCACGACAGGCTCCGTTCTGACGGATAAGAAGCAGCTTTACGAGGGCGTGCCGCTTCGTGCCGTGCTCGATCGGGTCGGGGCCAAGGGAAAGACCCTGCTGGCTACCGCCCACAACAACTACAAGATCGATATTCCCTCGGATGACGTGAAGTACGACCCCATCATCGCGATGCGTGTCGATGGCGAAGTGTTGAAGCTGCGCGACAAGGGGCCTTTATGGATCGTCTATCCTCGCGACGCTCATGCAGCGTTGCAATCGCAGCTCTATGATTCACGCTGGATCTGGCAGTTGAACAAGCTGCACATCGAATAGTCATGAAGCTCAATTTGACGAACCACAAAGCGGGACTGGTGACGCTTCTGGCTATGGCGATCCTCGCCATATGCCTCAGCTTCGCTGTCGTGCGGTTGTTCAATATTGAGCGTGATCTTCGCAGCGAGGATACTCACACCAACCTCTGGATGATTTCCCAGTCTCAGTTTGAAGCCGCGCTCATGGGCGAAAGCTTGGCTCGCTATGCCGGTGGCGAGAACGTCACAGAGTATGAGCAGACGCCGGAGTTTCGCCTGGCGATCCTGATCAGCCGTGTCAGCGTGCTGCTGGAGGGCCCACAGGCCGAGATTGTGAACAAGATTGGCCTGCTTGGAGACATCAAGTCGGCCTATCTTCAGCTGACTCTCGCCGAGCCCTTGATCGAGCGAAAGATGAGCCCGGAGGAGGCCCGGCAGTTGCGCGCCCAGGTTCACGACCTGGGTTATATTCTGCAGAATGCCGCCAACGAGGTCATGCTGCTCAACCGGGCTGAAGCGTCTTCCAAGAGAGCCATGTATTTGCAGGTCGTGCTCGAGAGCTTCGCTTTCCTGACCGGCATCGTGCTCAGCGCGGCCTTCCTGCTCCTTCGTTTGTTCCGGGGTGTCCAGGAGGCGAGCAGGGCCAAGCAGCTTCTGCAGCAGGAACAGGAGCTCTCCGACCTCGTCATCAACAACGTGAGCAACCAGGGCATCGTCATGTTCGACGAGAACCTGGAATGCCTGCTCTGGAATCCGGGCATGGAAGGCGTGCTGAACGTCAAGCCGGACCTGGCAGTCGGGCGGCTCATGCAGGACCTCGATCCGCTTTTCGCGAAAGGAGACGTCATCCGTTCCCTCAACCTTGCGGTCGAGGGGACGAGTTCGGTCTTCGAGGATGAACTGGCCGGGGAGGAGGGGCAGCAGCGTTGCCTTGAAATCAACTGCTTCCCGGTCTCCATGGCCCAGCGCAAGCTCGGCATCGCCTTCGTGCGCGACGTGACTGAGCAATGGCTCGCCCGCAAGCAGGCGGAACGCCAGAACTTCGATCTGGAGATCAAGATCCTCCAGCGGACGGCGGCCTTGCGGCAGGCTGAACGGCGCCTGATCGCAGCCATCGAGTCCGCCTCGGAAGGCTTTGCCGCTTTTGATTGGACGGGCAAGCTCCTCTTTGCGAACGAGCAGATCTGGGCGGCGGCTCCCGTCGCTCTCTGGTGCCGGGAGGAAATGAGCCTTCCGGTCTTCCTGCGCTGCTTCGCCATGTGCGAAGGGGCCGATAAGCGCCTTCTGGTTGCGCAACCTCCTTTCGAGGAAATCGAGATCGACCTGCTCATCAAGAAGGATGTTTGGGCTCGCCTGTCCGTCACGAAGGCGGACGGCGCGACGATCTTCGTGCGCTTGACCGATATTTCCGGGTACAAGCAGGTGGCGAACGCCCTGCAATCGGCCCTTGACCGCGAGCGCGAGACGACGAATGCCTACCGCAATTTCGTCTCCATGGTGTCCCACCAGTTCCGCACGCCGCTGGCGATCCTCGATTCGAGCGCCCAGCGCATTCTCAGGCGCGGGCCGAACCTGACCGCGGACGAGCTGTCCACCCGCATCCAGAAGATCAGGAATGCGGGTACGCGCCTGACGCGTCTCGTGGAAAGCGTGCTGAACGCGGCGAAGCTCGATGCGGGCCGAATCGAGCTGAACCCCGAGCCTTGCGACCTCGTCCATCTCGTCATGGATATCTGCGAGCGTCAGAGCGAGCTGAATTCGCATGCCGATATTCGGTTCCAGGTGCCCGATCTCCCCGTCCAGGTCTATTGCGACACCATGCTGATCGAGCAGGTCGTCATCAATCTTCTGTCGAATGCCGTCAAATATTCAGGCGAGAGCCCGGTTGTGGAGATCAATGTCTGGACGGAAGGCGCGCGTGCCTTCTGCTCGGTCCGCGACTGGGGTATCGGCATCCCTGCGGATGAGTTGCCTAAAATCTTCGACAGGTTCTATCGTGCCAGGACAGCCTCTGGTATCGCAGGGACTGGCATTGGGTTGAATTTTGCGCAAAGAATCATGCACTTGCATGGGGGGGAGATCCAGGTGGAAAGCTACGAGGCCGGAGGATCCTTGTTTACGTTCGACTTGCCGTTATCGAATGCCGATCAGGCGCAACAGGCTGCATGAGTGACCAAAGCCAATGAATGCTCAGAAAACGATCCTTTGCGTTGAAGACGAAGACGATTTGAGAACCGACCTCGCTGAGGAACTGGAGGCCGCCAACTACCGCGTGCTCCAGGCCTCGAACGGCGGCGAAGCCCTCAGCCTGCTCGAGAGCGAGCGTCCCGATCTCGTGCTCTGCGACATCACCATGCCGGGTCTCGGCGGCTACGACGTGCTCAAGTCCATTCGCGAGCAGGGCGACAAGGCGGATGTTCCCTTCATCTTCCTGACGGCCCTGGCCGAACGGAATGACGTGCTCGTCGGCAAGCAGGCCGGTGCGGACGATTATCTCGTCAAGCCGATCGATTACGAGATCCTGCTCGCCACCATCGAGGCGCGCCTCAATCAGGTCGCGCGCGTTCAATCGAGCGCCGTCAGCCGTGCCGAAGAGGCTTGGCAGGAAATTCTCAGATCGTCGCGTGGCCGTACCGTCGAAGCTCTCTACAAAGCGACATTCGCCTTCGACCGCTTCCTCGTAGGCGTTGTGATCGTCGACGAGAAGGGCGCTGTCCGGCTGATGAACAAGGAGGCCGAGCGCATCGCTGCCGAGAACGACGGTCTTGGCGTCACGGGCGGCATACTCAGGGGAGCCGCGGCGAAGCAGAACACCAAGCTGCATCAGGCGATTGAGAAGGCTTTCGAGGAAGAAGAACTCGACGAGATCGTATCCTTCCCACGCAATTCGGGCGGGCGTCCTTATCTGGTGCTCGTGCCGGGGCAGCGCTTCTCCGCGAATGAGCGTCCCGATGCGGTGGTGCTCCTCGTGATCGATACCGAGCAGCGCACCAAGGTGTCCGGCGATACGCTTGTGCGGCTCTACAACCTGACACCCTCGGAAACGCGCGTGGCGCTGATGCTCATCGACGGCAAGCGTCTCGATCAGATCGCTGAAGAGCTTGAGGTCGCACAGACCACAGTCGTCTTCCACCTGAAGAATCTGTTCAGGAAGACGGAGACGAACCGTCAGGCGGATCTGGTGCGCGTGCTGCTCTCGGTGCCGCTGCGGACGACGGGCGATTGAACGGATGGTGAGCTAAAAGTCGCGTTAAGATTTTGCTCACCATTCGCCATGAAACAAGGTTCAGCCCAGGCTTTGCCACAATCCGTTCAGCTTCCAGTGAGGTTTGCAAGGCTATCGTCATAGCCAAGAAAGGGAGAGCGGAATCTCCCTGCTCCTTGTAGGTGACGATCCATGAAGCTCTTCAAATTCATATCCGGTGCTGCCGCCGCTCTGGCGCTGGTTGCTGGTCTTGCCGCTACCGAGCCTGCCGCTGCCCGCGATCGCGGCATGTCCCCGGGTGCTGCGGCTGCCGTTGGCGCCCTTGGCGGCCTTGCGGTCGGCACCATCGTCGGCGCGACGGTTGCTCAGCAGCCTGCTTATGCCGCTCCCGCTCCGGTCTACGTTGCTCCCCCGCCGCCCCCGCCGGCCCGCGTCTATGTTGAAGAGGAGCCGGCTCCGGTCGTGTACCGCGAGCGCCCGCGCCGCGTTTACGTGGAGCGCTGCTCCACCGAGCGTTACCGCGAATGGGTTCCTGGCTGGGGCTGGGAGTACCGCAGCCGCCAAGTCTGCAACTGATCTCATCCCTATCGGACTAGAAATGGCCCGCCCTCGAGCGGGCCTTTTCTTTTGGGCGCAGCGAGAAACCTCGATTCCAGTATCGCGTTGAACGGGGGAGCCATCACGCGAGGCCTGCCATGAGCGACACACCGCGCAATCAAGCCGCTTCCGACCAGCCGAAACTGAACCCCGGGGATCAGGCCGAACCCGGGACGCCCGGCGCAGGCGAAAACATCTGTCCCGAATGCAAAGGCAGCGGACGCATCGGCGTGACCTCCTGCCCGAATTGCGGCGGGACAGGCAAGATCATCGAGGGGATCGGCGGCGCTTAAGGCTGCTTATCGGGCTTAGCCATCCAACGGATGAGTGGCATGAGAGGCACGACCCAGATCAGGCCGAGCACGATATAGCCCAAGGTCTGGACGAGCTTGGGCGCTTCGGTGATCCGGCCCTCAGCCACCACCATGGCGAACAGCGCGTAGGTGATGATGAAGATCAGCATCACAACCGTTCCGATTAATTTGCGTGCGCGCATGCCCATGGCAAACCCTTCTCGAACTCACCGCACCTGGCGGTGCGTCACCGGCATTGATTGCCTCGGCGAGGCTCAGCCTCTATGTGACAGGCCATATCCTGGGTTCAAGCCCTAAATGATCGGTGAGAAGAGCATGGCTGTCACAGCCTCTACTGAGGGCGTGCCGCTGGCGCGCCTGCCCGAAACCCAATCACGCTCCATGACCACGGTGAGAATCTGGATCTACATTCTCGCCGCCCTGGTCGTGCTGATGGTCGCGGTCGGCGGTGCTACGCGCCTGACCGGGTCAGGCCTCTCCATCACCGAATGGAAGCCCGTCACCGGCGCGATTCCGCCGCTTACCGAGCAGGCCTGGCAGGCCGAATTCGAGAAATACCGGCAGATTTCGCAATATGAGCTCGTCAACAAGGGCATGACCCTGTCCGAGTTTAAATTCATCTATGGCTGGGAGTGGGGGCACCGCCAGCTCGGCCGCCTCATCGGCCTCGTCTTCTTTCTGCCCCTGGTCTGGTTCTGGGCGCGCGGCACCATCAAGGGCAGGCTGGCCCTGACGCTCCTCGGCATCGGCGCTCTCGGTGGATTGCAGGGCGCCATTGGCTGGATCATGGTGGCATCGGGTCTCGAGCCCGGCATGACGGCCGTCGCTCCCATCAAGCTCGCCCTGCATCTGACCGTCGCCAGCGTGATTCTCGCCTGTCTGGTCTGGGTGGCGGCAGGCCTGAAGGATCGCGGCGATCTACCCGCCGAAGAGCCTGCGGGTTTAGCGCCGCGCATCCTGATGGGGCTGATCCTGGCGCAGATCGCCCTGGGCGGTCTCGTTGCGGGTTCGAAGGCCGGATACACCTACAACACTTGGCCGCTCATGGATGGGGCTTTCCTCCCGCCGTCGGAAGCCTTGTTCGTGGTGAAGCCCTGGATCGAGAATTTCGTCGACAATGTCGTGCTGGTTCAGTTCAACCACCGCATGCTTGCCTATGGGCTTGTCGCTTTCGCCCTTTGGCATGCTTGGAGCATGCGCCGTAAAGGGCCGGACTCTGGCGCTGCGCGTCGTGCAACCGGCATTGCGGGTCTTACCCTGGCTCAGATGGTGCTCGGCATCGTCACGCTGTTGCTCGTCGTGCCGCTCTGGGCGGGCTTGGCCCATCAGGTCTTCGCCATGGCTGTGCTTGCCATGGCTACGGTCCATGCTCGCGTCAGTATTACCTGAATAGAAGAAGGGCGGCCCTGAGGCCGCCCTGACTGTATAATCTCACTTAAAGATTAGCGGATGACCTGGACGATGCGGCGGGTGCCGGGCTCGACCAGAACCGGGGTGTCGTTGACCACGGTGTAGCGATAGTTCTTCACACCGTACTCAGCGGGAACCTCATAATACTGCACGCCGGAAGCCGGGAGCGTGGCGCCCACGCGGACCTCTTCAGTATAGCGGTACGAAGGCACGTTCTGGGTCACGACATACTGGCGGAAGCGGGGCTGAGCCTCGCCGGCGAGGCCGCCGACAATCGCGCCCGTCACGCCGCCGACGGCCGCGCCAATCGGGCCGCCGACGATCGCGCCGCCAACGGCGCCCGTGGCAGCGCCAGCGGCCGCACCGCCTGCAGCCGGATCCTGAGCGAAAGCAACAGCCGGGGTGAGAGCCGCGAGAACGGCACCTGCAATCAGAATTTTCTTGGTCATAGTCAGCTCCTTCATTGGTGAAGTCGGGAGCTTAACGACCAGGCTTGAGGGTGGTTCCGAGATTGATAGACAGTTGCAAGAAGCCTGGAATTCAAAGGAAATAATCCTGTAGTCCGTCGAATGGTGGGATCCAAAACCTGCCCTGTTCCATTGAGTTGTGGGAGAGCCTTCTTTCGATTCCTCGGGGAAGCCCGCAAGCCGCTCATTTCTCTTAAGGGTGCGATGAGTTGCCTTCCCACAGTCCTTACGGAGCCCGATTTTTACGCAAAAACGCACTCAACGCTTGGGGATATGCACAGAGGGATCGAAGGTCGAGTTAGGAAATCAGGTCTGGTTCTGGTACAGATGAACAATATTAAGCTCGCGTTAACGAAGGGCGGCGGGCTTTGGGAAACGGCTTATGAGGAGTCAGGCATGAATGTGCTGGTCTTTGCTTCGCGGAAAGGTGGCTCGGGTAAGAGCACGCTCGCTGCACATCTCGCGAGCTATATCGCCAATCCGTCCCGCAAGACGCTGCTGATCGACAACGATCCGCAAGGGTCCCTTTCTCTTTGGCACAAGATCCGCGATCAGGAGCATCTCGGCCTCCGGCACAATGTGCGCAACCTTGGCGATGCCCTGCGGGACGCCAAGCGCGACGGTTACGAGTGGGTGCTCATCGACACGCCGCCGAACAAGTCGCCCATCGTCGCCGAGGCCATCAAGCACGCGACCCTGGTCATCATTCCGGCGCGCGCGAGCCTCTTCGACATCGCTGCCCTGCAGGATACGGTCGCGTTCGCCCGCGAGATGCGCAAGCCCTACGCTGCTGTGATCAACGCAGCACCGGCCAAGCATGGCGACAAGGAAGATCCGGTGGTGGCCGACGCCCGCGGTGCTCTGAATGCGCTGCAGGTTCCGGTTTGGGCCGGTCAGATCACACATCGTCCCGAGCTCACCCTGTCGCTCGCGACGGGCGAGGGCGCTGGGGAATACAAGCCGAACTCCCAGGGCGCCGAGGAAATCGGCCGTCTCTGGACGGCTCTCGAGCGCTCGCTCAATGCCATCCACAACACCTACAAGAAGGCCGGCGGCTCCTCGCGCGCTGCGTGACGGACTGACGCGTACTTCTCATGAGAAAGGCGGCTCCGAGCCGCCTTTTTTGTTGCCTGGTTTTCTATGCCCGCTTCGTTATCATCGGCGTTTGTCCCGATGATCTCGTGAGGTCGAGTAAAACGAAAATGCCCGGCGCTAGGCCAGGCATTTCGTGTCAATGTTGAGCAATCTTACGCCGCATCGAGCGCTTGGTTGAGATCCTCGATCAGGTCTTCCGTGTCCTCGAGACCGATGGAGAGACGCACCACCTCGGGGCCGGCGCCGGCCTGCGTCTTTTGCTCATCCGTGAGCTGGCGGTGCGTGGTTGAGGCGGGGTGAATCACCAGCGAGCGCGTGTCGCCGATATTGGCAAGGTGCGAAAACAGCTTCAGGTTCGAGACCAGCGCCACGCCTGCTTCGTATCCGCCCTTCAGGCCGAAGGTGAACACGGCGCCTGCGCCTTTCGGGCAATATTGCTTGGCGAGGTTGTGATAGCGGTCTGAGCGCAAGCCCGGATAGCTGACCCAGGACACCTTGCTGTGATTGGCGAGATGCTCGGCAACGGCCAGCGCATTGTCCGAATGGCGCTGCATGCGCAGCGGCAGCGTCTCGATGCCGTTGATGATCAGGAAGGCATTGAACGGCGAGAGCGCGGGGCCGAGATCGCGCAGGCCGAGCACGCGCGCGGCGATGGCGAAGCCGAAATTGCCGAAGGTCTCGCCCAGCACCATGCCGCCATATTCGGGGCGCGGCTTGGAGAGCATCGGATAGCGGTCGTCGCCCGCGAAATTGAACGAACCGCCATCCACGATCAGGCCGCCGACGGAGTTGCCGTGGCCGCCGAGAAACTTGGTGGCCGAGTGCACGACGATGTCGGCGCCATGCTCGAACGGGCGGATCAGGTAAGGCGAGGCCATCGTGTTGTCGACGATGAACGGGATGCGATGCTTCTTGGCGATGGCCGCAATCGCTTGAAGGTCAACGATCACGCCGCCCGGATTGGCGATGGATTCGACGAAGATCGCCTTGGTGCGCGGCGTGATGGCGGCCTCGAACGACGACGGATCGTCGGAATCCGCCCACACCACGTTCCAGCCGAAGTTCTTGTAGGCGTGGTTGAACTGGTTGATCGAGCCGCCATAGAGCTTGCGGGCCGCGATGAACTCATCGCCCGGCTGAAGCAGCGTGTGGAAGGTCAGGAACTCCGCCGCATGGCCCGAGGCGACCGCGAGCGCCGCCGTGCCGCCTTCAAGCGCCGCGACGCGCTCTTCCAGAACGGAGCAGGTCGGGTTGCCGATGCGCGAATAGATGTTGCCGAAGGCCTGTAGGCCGAAAAGAGAGGCTGCATGATCGACATCGTCGAACACGAAGGAAGTTGTCTGATAGATCGGCGTCGCGCGGGCGCCGGTCGCGGCATCGGGGGCGGCCCCCGCGTGAATGGCAAGCGTGTTGAAGCCCGGCAGACGATCAGACATGGAGAGCCCTTCTTCCTTTTGAACGGGAACGTTGTGTTCTCTTTAAAGAACGAAACGTTCGTCCGGTCAAGGTGGCTGTCGGAGCTCTGCTTTAAGACTTATGGGCGATTGAGGCCGAGCTTCTGGAAGCCTTTGCCGGAGAGAACCGGCTTTTTGGAGCTGAGCATCCGCGAGTTCACGCCCTGCCAGGAGATCTCGCCGGAGAGGCGTCCGAACTCGATCTTGGGGCAGCGATCCATCACCACCTTGAGGCCCTTGGCCTCCGCCTTGGCGGCAGCCTCCTCGTTGCGGACTGAGAGCTGCATCCAGATTACCTTGGGCAAGGGATCGAGGGCGAGCGCCTCGTCGGTGATCGGGCCGGCGGCTTCCGAGTTGCGGAAGATCTCGACCATGTCGATGGGACCAGGGATCTCGGCGAGGGAGGCATACACCTTCTTCCCGAGAAGCTCGCCGCCCGCCAGTCCCGGATTGACCGGTATCACTTCGTAGCCGCGCTCCAGCAGGTACTTGGTGACGATCCAGCTCGGGCGGGCAGGATTGGCCGAGGCTCCCACAAGCGCGATGGTCTTTGCGCTGTTGAGAATGCCGCGGATGTAATCGTTCGGGTAATTGCTGTGATCCATGGCGAGAACGTATGGGATAGGGCAGGGCAGTTCAACGGGCATTCGACGCATGGCACCTCATCACCCGATCATGACCAAGGACGAGCTGATTGCGTTTCTGGATCGGGAGTTCCCCCAGCTGCATATCGGCGGGCAGACATACTTTATCGAGGAGGTCGGGCCGCTCTCCGCGCGCATGCGCATGGCCTATCACGAGCGGCACCTGCGCCCCGGCGGCACCATCTCCGGCCCCTCGATGATGGCGCTCGCCGATCTCGTCATTTATGCCGCGATCCTCGCCCATATCGGCCCCGTGGCGCTCGCCGTCACCACGAATCTCAGCTTTAACTTTCTCAGAAAGCCCGAGCCGCGCGGCCTGATCGCGGATTGCAAGTTGCTGAAACTCGGCAAGCGCCTAGCCGTGGGCGAGGTGTCTATCTTTTCCGAGGGCAGTTCCGAGGTCGTCTGCCATGCGACCGGGACCTATTCGATCCCGGATCGCCGCTAGGCCGATTTAACCCTCGGCCTTTTTCTGTGCCGCCACCAACGCATCGTCAATTTCCCGCGCGCGGAGTGCCGCCGGGCGTGAGGCGATGCGCTGCCAATAGGCCTCGAAGGCCGGGCGCTTTTCGAGGGTGCCGAACATCATGCCCCAGCCGATCTGCGCGCCGACATAGACATCCGCCGCGCTGAAACGGTCGCCGGCGATATATTCGGATTGGGTGACGGCGTATTCGAGAGCGCTCACCACATCCTCGACGGAGCCGTAGCCGACCATGCCGCGTCGCTCGTCAGGCACCTTGAAACCGAGGGCCGTGTTGCTGAGAGCAGCTTCTACGGGACCAGCGGCAAAGAACATCCAGCGATAGTACGGGCCTCGACGCGGATCCCCATGCGGCGGGGCAAGGCCTGCTTCGGGAAAGACATCGGCCAGATAGGCACAGATGGCTGCGGCCTCCGTGACCACCGTGCCCTTGTGGATGATCGTCGGCACCTTACCCATGGGGTTGAAGACCTTATAATCCGGGCTTTTCATGGTGGTGCCGAATTCCAGGATCTCGGTCTTGTACGGCTTGCCGACTTCTTCGAGCATCCAACGGACGATCCGTCCGCGCGACATGGGATTGGTGTAGAAGATAAGATCGTCGGCCATCGGTGGTCCTCTTGAAGGAAAGCGGGCGAGGGGATGACGATAGCCTTGGCCGCAGGAGACAGCAAATTGATGTGGTTTTATGATACCGCATATGTGGTATAAAAATACCGCAGTCACCTAAGGCGCTGTTTTGTATAGTTTTTTCGTTATACCAATTTGGTATGAATATCGTTGACTTGCGTAGTTAAAATCACTACACACCCTCTCACTCGCCGCCGCATCTCGCGGCGGTTTGTCGTTTTTCAGAACCTGAGCCCGATGGGGCTCTCAACGGGAACCAGCGCGATGAAGACTACTACTTCGCTGAAGCCCGCCGAGGTCGAGAAGAAGTGGGTTGTGATCGACGCAACGGGCCTCGTGGTAGGCCGCCTTGCTTCGGTCGTGGCGATGCGCCTTCGTGGCAAGCATAAGCCGAGCTACACACCCCACGTCGACTGCGGCGACAATGTTATCGTCATCAACGCCGACAAGGTGGTGTTCACCGGCCGCAAGCGCGAGCAGAAGGTGTACTATCACCACACCGGCTATCCGGGCGGCATCAAGGAGCGCACCGCGCGCTTCATTCTCGAAGGCCGCTTCCCTGAGCGCGTCGTCGAGAAGGCTGTGGAGCGCATGCTCCCCCGCGGTCCGCTTTTCCGCCAGATCCTGGGCAACCTGCGCGTCTACGGCGGCGCTGAGCATCCGCATACCGCTCAGCAGCCGGAAGTCCTGGACGTCGGTTCCCTCAATGCCAAGAACGTGAGGGCCTAATCCATGGCGACCCTTCAGTCTCTCGCCGATCTGGGCACCAACGCTCAGAATGCAGCTCCGGAAGCTCCGAAGCACGTCCAGAAGCTCGACTCCCTCGGTCGCGCTTACGCCACCGGCAAGCGTAAGGACGCTGTCGCTCGCGTGTGGATCAAGCCCGGTTCCGGCAAGATCATCATCAACGACCGTGCCGTCGAAGTTTACTTCGCTCGTCCGGTTCTCCGCCTGATCCTGTCGCAGCCGCTGCAGATCGCTCAGCGCGAAGGCCAGTACGACGTTGTCGTGAACGTCAACGGCGGCGGCCTCTCCGGCCAAGCCGGTGCGGTCCGTCACGGCCTCGCCAAGGCGCTGACCTACTATGAGCCGGAGCTTCGCGGCCCGCTCAAGAAGGAAGGCTTCCTGACCCGCGATTCGCGCGTCGTCGAGCGTAAGAAGTACGGTAAGGCCAAGGCTCGCCGTAGCTTCCAGTTCTCGAAGCGCTAATCGCTTCCAGGCTTTGTATTTCGAAAAGGGCGGCTCTCGGGCCGCCCTTTTTATTTGGCTCATTGTCACGCTTATTGACAGGACAGGTCTGCAACCTCATACAAATCCTATGAGCCAGAGCCTTGTCATCATCCGACGCCGAATGACCGCCGCCCCGGCGCGCGTGCGATGACGGCTGTCTGAATGCCTGACCCGCAAGCCGCGCCGATGCGCGGCTTTTTTGTTTCTCCAGAACCATATCGGCGTTATTGGCTTTAGCTTCACGGCGGCCACAGGTGGATCGGATCGACCCATGACAACCATGACCCAGAATTCCTCGGCTCTCAGCCAGCAGACGAAAACCGTCTTCATCGACGGCGAAGCGGGCACGACAGGCCTCGGCATCCGCGAACGGCTGCAGGACGTGAAGAATGTTGCCATCCGCAGCATCGATCCCGCGCGCCGGAAGGACCCGGAAGCGAAGCGCGAAATCCTGGCGGACGTCGATCTGGTGGTGCTGTGCCTGCATGACGATGCCGCGCGCGAGACGGTTTCTCTTGTCGACTCTCTAAGCAGCAAAAAGCCGAAAATTCTCGATGCCAGCACCGCGCATCGCGTGGCATCAGGCTGGGCTTATGGTTTTGCGGAACTCGCCCCCGAGCAGAAGAAAGCTGTCGTCACGGCGGATCGCGTCGCCAATCCCGGCTGCTATCCGACGGGAGCCATTGCGCTGCTGCGGCCTCTCATCGATGCGGGCCTGATCCCGGCCGACTATCCAATCAGCGTGAATGCGGTGAGTGGCTACAGTGGCGGCGGACGCTCGATGATCGAGGCCTACGAGGCCGGCACCGCGCCTTCCTTCGAGCTTTACGGTCTCGGCTTCGAGCACAAGCACGTGCCGGAGCTGCAGAAATATACAGGCCTGACCCGGCGTCCGATCTTCATTCCGTCCGTCGGCAATTTCCGACAGGGCATGCTGGTGAGCATTCCGCTGCACCTCGACCTGCTGCCCGGCAAGCCGAAGGCCGTTGATCTGGAGAAGGCGCTCATGGAGCGTTATCAGGGAGGCGGCTTGGTGAGCGTCGTGCCGACGATCTCCGAGGGCAAGAAGATCGAGCGGATCGAGCCCGAGGCGTTAAACGACACGGATCGCCTGGAGATCTTCGTCTTCCAGCATGCCAGCTACAATCACGCCGTGTTGGTCGCGCGCCTCGACAATCTCGGCAAAGGTGCGTCGGGCGCCGCGGTACAGAACATCCAGCTCATGTTGGGATTGGCATAAGTAAAAAGGCCTCCTGAGCGGAGGCCTTTTTCGTTAGTGGCCGTGTCGGCCCTTGCTCGTATCCGGCGGGCTCTCTTCGAATGCCACGAAGCGCTGGCGCTGTTCGCCGAGGCCTTCGATGCCGAGGCTCACTTCGTCGCCCGACTTCAGATAGCGCGGCGGCTTCATGGCCATGCCGACACCGGGAGGAGTGCCGGTGGTGATCACGTCGCCGGGTTCCAGGATCATGAAGTGCGAAAGATACGAGACGATCTTTGCCACATTGAAGATCATGGTCTTGGTAGAGCCGGTCTGCATGCGCTCGCCGTTCACGTCGAGCCACATGGAGAGATTCTGCGGATCGGGGATCTCGTCCTTCGTGACGAGCCAAGGGCCGAGAGGGCCGAAGGTCGGGCAGCCCTTGCCCTTGGTCCATGTGCCGCCGCGCTCCAATTGGTATTCGCGCTCCGAGACGTCGTTGCAGATGCAATAGCCCGCCACGAAATCCATGGCCTCGTTCGCGCCGACATAGGAGGCGCGCGAGCCGATCACGATGGCAAGCTCGACCTCCCAATCGGTCTTCTGTGAACCGCGTGGGATGATGACATTGTCGTTCGGTCCGACGATGCAGGAGGGCGCCTTGTTGAAGACAATAGGCTCGGCCGGGATCGGCGCACCCGTCTCGGCGGCGTGATCCGCATAATTCAGGCCGATGGCGATGAAATTGCGCACTTGGCCCACGCAGGAGCCCAGGCGCTGTCCTGAAGGGGCTAGGGGGAGCGTGCTGGGGTCGAGATTCCGGATACGTGAGAGGCTCTCCGGCGACAGGGCCGCGCCGGTCAGATCCGGGAGCACGTTCGACAGATCGCGGATCTGCCCTTGGTCGTCGATGATTCCCGGCTTCTCTTGTCCGTCTTCCCCAAATCTCACCAGCTTCATCAGGCGCTCCTCTCGTAACGGCACATTGGTATTTGGCGCGTAGGCGCATGCCTACAATGCACTTTCCTGGCCCAAATATGTTGCTGTTTTGCCACGAAGCCTGACAAAGCGCGAGCTTTCCCCCAACAGCTGGAATGCATCAAAATTGCACTTCTATGGTTTCAATACATTGGTTTACATATGAACCAATCGTAATGGAATGTATATCTGCAGAATTAACTTTGTTAATGGCCAGTATAGACCTAGAGTTGTCGGCAGTATTTAGACTTGTTTAAGGAGTGCGGGGCCTCTGACAAGGATATTGCGGTCAAAATAAAGCATTGGCACAGTGCGAGCCAATGCGGGATTCTCCGCAACAAAATAGAACAAGGGCAGGAAGCTTCCATGAGCCGTTTCAATCGTTCTTTGTCCCTCGCCGCCGTCTCCTTTGCAGCTCTCATGACCGCCCAGGCCGCACAGGCCGGTGGTTTTGCGATCCGTGAGCAGAGCGCCACCGCGCAGGGCTATTCCTTCGCCGGTGCAGCGTCCGGTTCGGGTTATCTCTCCTCGATGTTCTGGAACCCCGCCGTCATCACCATGATGCCGGGCTGGATGGCTGAGACGCATCTTTCGCTGATCATTCCGCGCGTCGACATCGAGCCGACTCCGCTCCTGACGCCGACGGCCATCTTTGGCGCTTCCGGCGATATCGGTCAGGATGCCCTCGTGCCGGCTGGCTACGGCTCCTACCAGATCAACGACAAGCTCTGGGTCGGTCTGTCCAGCACTTCTCCCTACGGTCTCGTGACCGATCCCCGCGAGAACTGGTCCGGTCAGGCCTATTCCCGCTCGTCGCGGATTTTCTCGCTGAACGTCAACCCGGTCATCGGCTTCAAGGTCAATGAATGGCTCTCAGTCGCCGCCGGTCCGTCGCTCCAGTATTTCGACATCCGCCTGAAGAGCGCGGTGCCGACGCCCCTCACGGCGCCTGCGACCGTCGTGCGTCCTGGCCAGCCGAGCGCCATTCTGGAAGGTGACGATGTCGGCTTCGGCTTCACGGCTGGTCTGACCCTCACTCCGGTTGCCGGAACCACCATCGGTCTCGGCTATCGCTCGTCCATCTCGCACAGCCTTGATGGCACCTTCACGCTGCCCCCGGGCGCTGTCGCTCCCATCGCGATCCAGACTCCGATCGAGGCGTCTCTCCGCACCCCCGATCAGGTCACGGTCGGCCTTTCGCAGGTGATTACGCCCGCCATGACCGTCCATCTCGGCTTCGAATGGACGAACTGGAGCGTGCTCAAGACCCCGCTCGTCACGAACGCGAATACGGGCGCTCTCGTCCGTGAGTTGCCGCTCAACTACGAGGATGGCTTCTTCTACTCGCTCGGTATGGACTACAAGCTGAACAACCAGTGGACTGTCCGCGCCGGTCTGGCCTACGAGCAGTCGCCGATCGACACGGAAATCCGTTCGACCCGTCTGCCGGACAACGACCGCATCTGGGCTTCGCTCGGTCTCGGCTACCAGTGGAACGACAAGCTGTCGTTCGACATCTCCTACACTCACATCTTCGCGGCTGAGACGGATATCCGCATCCTTCCCGGTCACCAGGATTACGCAGGACTGCCCTTCGTGGCCGATGTCGACGCCAGCGTCGACATCGTGTCGGTTGGCCTGCGCTACCGTTGGGACGATCCGAAGGTCGCCATCCCGGCAGCCCCGATCGTTCGCAAGTACTGAGAGCCGAAAGGTTCACGAGAAAAAGGCCGGCGTCACCGCCGGCCTTTTTCTTTTGTTTCGCTTGGTTGATGCGGTTGGGTTCAGGCTCTCGCCAGTACATAAGTGCCCGGCGCATCGCCGAGCGGTTCGAGCTTTCCGCTGCCGGGCTCCCGCGCCGGCACCTTCTTGGGCGCCTGCTTTTCGATCCAGGAGAACCAATAAGGCCACCAGGAGCCTGGAGTCTCGGTGGCCTTCGCGGTCCAATCCTCCAGCTCGCCTTCGGCAGGCCCGCCGGTCCAGAATTGATATTTCGGCTTGTTCGCTGAGTTCACGACACCTGCGATATGGCCTGATCCCGCAAGCACGAAATCGACCGGCCCTCCGAACATCTGCGAGCCCAGGAACACTGAGCGGGCAGGGGCAATGTGATCTTCCTTGGCGGCGAGGTTGAAGATCGGCGCTTTGATCTTCTTCAGATCGAGCTTCACGCCGTCGATCTTCATTTCACCTTTGGCGAGTGTGTTGTCGAGATAGCAGTTGCGCAGATAGAAGGCGTGGTTCGCCGCAGGCATGCGCGTGGAATCGGAATTCCAGTAGAGCAGGTCGAAAGCACTCGGCGCCTGCCCCTTCATGTAGACATTCACCACGTTCGACCAGATCAGATCCGTCGGCCGCAGCATGTTGAAGGCGTTGGCCATGCGCGAGCCTTCGAGGTAGCCGCGCTTCTTCATGTCCGCCTCGATGGCGCGGATCTGCTCTTCGTCAGCGAACACCTTGAGATCGCCCGCATGAGTGAAGTCCACCTGCGCGGTGAAGAAGGTCGCGCTGTCGATGCGCTTGTCGCGCTTGGCCGCCATATAGGCCATGGTGACGGCAAGCAGGGTGCCGCCGACGCAATAGCCGATGGCCGTCACCTTCTTTTCGCCCGTCGCCTGCTCGATGGCGTCGAGCGCGGCGAAGATGCCTTCGCGCATGTAATGCTCGAACCCCTTCTCCGCATGCTGCTCTTTCGGGTTGACCCACGAGATGCAGAAGACCGTGAGCCCCTGCGCGACAGCCCAGCGGATGAAGCTCTTCTCCGGGTTGAGATCGAGGATGTAATACTTGTTGATCCAGGGCGGCACGATCAGCAGAGGACGCTTCAGCACCTGCTTGGTAGAGGGCGCGTACTGGATCAGCTCGATCAGATCGTTGCGAAAGACGACCTTGCCCGGGGTCGTGGCGATGTTCTCGCCGACCTTGAAGTTGCCGGGATCGGTCTGGCGGATCTTGAGTTCGCCGCTGCCGGCCTGAATGTCCTCTGCGAGCATCGCCATGCCGCGCGCAAGGTTCGCGCCGTTTTCCTTGATCGTCTCGCGGATCAGCTCGGGGTTCGTCAGCAGGAAGTTCGATGGTGAGAGGGCACTGGAAATCTGCTTGACGTAGAATTGCGCCTTGTGCCGGGTCCGCTCGTCGAGGCCGTCTGCTTCCTCCACCATGTCTTCCGCCCAGCGGGAGGAAATCAGGTAAGCCTGTTTCAGAAAGTCGAAGACGGGATTCTCGGACCATTCCGGATCCTTGAAGCGGCCGTCCTTGGATTCGGGCTCCGCGACAGGCTCTGCGGACTCACCCTGGGCTTTTCTTAATGTTGTAGCCCAGAGATCGAGGAACTGGGAGCCGAGGCGCGTCTGTGCTTCGAGGGCCTTCTGAGGATCGCTCATCCACGATTCCGCCACACGGCCCAGCGTGCGGATCGCCTCCGAGGCGTCGTTCGCCATCTCAGGAGGAGAACCGCGCTCTTCCAGCGGCTTGAGATAAGCCGCCGTCGCCTTGGTTGCCCCCTCAAGAAAGCGCGCCATGTTGCGGGAGAGCTCCTCGAAGTCCGGAGCCGAAGACTTGGTCTTCTGGTCACCGTATGGCTTGTCCATAAGGCGATCTCCCTCTATTCGCGTCATTGCCCAGGGTGCGCATTTCGAGCATCTTAGCGCTCGATCCACGATCTGTGCAGTTATTCTCTTAGGTTAGCGACAATGCGTATCCGGTTTCCAAAGGCTTCCCGCACTCCGTCCCTTCTTCTGGCGGTGCTGGTTGCTGCTAACGTCACGGCCTGTGCAGGCGGTTCCAATCCCGTCCGCGATATTGCGGGCGCGGTGGGGGCAGGCCCCCAGGTTGCCGCGACCCCGGATTTCGTGGCCAGCTCCCGTCCGCAGAACCTGGACTACATGCCGATCGGCACGCCGGTAGAGGGCCGTCCGACCCCGGCGCGGAGCCCGGACGAGATCAAGGCGGCGGAATCCGAGCTCGACGCCCTTCGCAACCGCAACGAGGCTGCCGGCGCCGCTGCGGCCAAGTTGGGCGGTACGCCGCCGCCGGAGCCGATCACGCTGCCGGTCAACACGCCGCAGAACCCCCGCAAGAAGACGAATTCCAAACCCAAACGCTAGACTCTATACCGGTTTGATCCGATTCCGCTCGAGGACAGCACAATGTCTAATTTCTACCGCATCAAGCGCCTTCCGCCTTATGTCTTCGAGCAGGTCAACCGTATTAAAGCCGCCGCCCGCGCCAATGGAGCGGACATCATCGATCTCGGCATGGGCAACCCTGACCTCCAGGCTCCGCAGCACGTGATCGACAAGCTGGTAGAGACGGTCGGCAAGCCGCGCACGGACCGTTATTCGGCCTCCAAGGGCATCGGTGGCCTGCGCCGCGCCCAAGCCGGTTATTACGAGCGCCGCTTCGGCGTGAAGCTCAACCCCGACACGCAGGTGGTCGCGACCCTGGGCTCCAAGGAAGGCTTCGCCAACATGGCGCAGGCCATCACCGAGCCGGGCGACGTGATCCTGGTGCCCAATCCCAGCTACCCGATCCACGCCTTCGGCTTCCTCATGGCGGGCGGCGTGATCCGCTCGGTCCCCGCTGAGCCGACCCCCGAGTTCTTCGTGGCCGCCGAGAAGGCGATGATGCACTCGATCCCGAAGCCCGTGGCGATGGTGGTCTGCTATCCGTCGAACCCCACGGCCTATGTGGCTTCCCTCGACTTCTACCGGGATCTCGTGGCCTTCGCGAAGAAGCACGAGCTGATCCTGCTGTCAGACCTCGCCTATTCGGAAGTCTATTTCGACGAGAAGAACCCGCCGCCCTCGATCCTCCAGGTTCCGGGCGCCATCGACGTGGCGGTGGAGTTCACCTCCATGTCGAAGACCTTCTCCATGGCGGGCTGGCGCATCGGCTTCGCGGTCGGCAACGAGCGTCTGCTCGCGGCGCTCGCCCGCGTGAAATCCTATCTCGATTACGGTGCCTTCACCCCGGTTCAGGTGGCTGCGACCGCGGCCCTCAATGGCCCCGACGACTGCATTCGCGAGATGCGCGCGACCTACAAGAAGCGCCGTGACGTGATGATCGAGTCCTTCGAGAAGGCTGGCTGGTCCATTCCGGCACCGAGCGCCTCCATGTTCGCCTGGGTCCAGATTCCAGAGAAGTTCCGGAGCATGGGCAGTCTGGAATTCTCCAAGCTTCTGGTGGAGAAGGCTGACGTTGCGGTGGCTCCCGGCATCGGCTTCGGCGAGCACGGCGACGATTATGTCCGCATCGCCCTTGTGGAAAATGAGCAGCGCATCCGTCAGGCAGCCCGCAATATCCGCAAGTTCTTCGATACCGCCGACCAGACCCTCCACAACGTGGTGCCGCTGGCGCGCAGGGGCTGAGCCCCCAAAGGGCAGCCGAACCTGTATATCAGTCCAAGTTTCCGTCTCCGCATGGACATGGGAGCTTGGCAGTCGTAAAGAGCAACCCGGTTTTACAGGGAGCTTTTGTCCGTGACACGTCCTCTCAAGGTGGGCATCGCCGGCCTCGGTACCGTTGGCGCTTCGGTTATTCGAATTCTCGAACGCCGGAACGTGACTGTGGCCCAGAGGGGTGGGCGGCCTGTCGAGGTCGTGGCCGTCTCTGCCCGCGACAAGACCAAGGACCGGGGCGTCGATCTCTCCCGCTTTACCTGGTTCGACAATCCCGTGGACCTTGCCCGCTCAGCGGATGTGGAATGTGTCGTCGAGCTGGTCGGCGGTGCCGAAGGGGCGGCCCTCGAGGTGGTGCAGACAGCCCTGTCCCAGGGCAAGCATGTGGTGACCGCCAACAAGGCGCTGCTCGCCAAGCACGGTCTGGCGCTGGCGAAGCTCGCCGAGAGCAACGGCGTCTCGATCGCCTTCGAAGCATCGGTCGCCGGCGGCATTCCGATCATCAAGACCCTGCGGGAAGCGCTTCCCGGCAACCAGGTGTCGCGCCTCTACGGCATTCTCAACGGCACCTGCAATTACATTCTCTCCCGCATGGAACTTGAGGGGCTGACCTTCCGGGAGTGCCTGAAGGATGCCCAGCGCCTCGGCTATGCGGAGGCCGATCCGACCTTCGACGTGGAAGGCTTCGACACGGCCCATAAGCTCGCGATCCTCACGAGCCTTGCCTTCGGCACCGAGATCGACGCCGAGGCGATCTATGTGGAGGGCATCTCCTCCATTACGCCGCTCGATCTCGCCATGGCGAAGGAGCTTGGTTTCCGCATCAAGCTGCTCGGCGTCGCCGAGCGCACGGAAACCGGCATCGAGCAGCGCGTTCACCCGACCATGGTGCCGCGCACCTCGTCCATCGCGCAGGTCATGGGCGTGACGAACGCCGTGACCATCGACGCTGATGCCGTGCGCGAGCTGACGCTGATCGGCCCCGGAGCTGGCGGCGATGCCACCGCATCCGCCGTCGTAGCGGACATCGCCGATGTGGCCGTGGGCGCTGCGCAGCCGCTCTTCGGCAAGCCTGTCGCTCAGCTCGACAAGGCGCCCCGCGCGCCCATGCAGCGCCACGAGGGCGGTTATTACATCCGCCTGACGGTTCATGACCGTCCGGGTGTCGCGGCAGGGGTCGCGACCCGCATGGCGGAAGAGGACATCTCGCTGGAAAGCATCCTGCAGAAGCGCTCGGAGATCGCAGCGACGCAGGACCCGCACGGCCGCTCGGGCGCGCCGGTCTCCCTCGTTCTCATCACCTATGCGGCGACGGAAGCTTCCATCCGTTCCGCAGTGGAGAAGATCTCGAGGGATGGTCTTATCGCCGAACCGCCCCAAGTCATTCGCATCGAACGCGATTAATCATCAGGCGGGCGAGAAACGCCCGTCGAGTACCTTCAAAAGGGAGACGACACGTCCATGTCGCAAGGCATTACCGTCCAACCGGGGCAACTCATCGAGCGCATCCTGACTCTGGAGCTCGTCCGCGTCACTGAACGTGCGGCCGTGGCCTCCGCCAGACTGCGCGGGCGCGGCAACGAGAAGGCGGCCGACCAGGCTGCCGTGGATGCCATGCGCCGCGAACTCAACAAGCTCCCCATCGACGGCACCGTGGTGATCGGCGAGGGCGAGCGCGATGAGGCGCCCATGCTCTTCATCGGCGAGAAGGTCGGCAACAAGAACGGCCCGAAGGTCGACATCGCCGTCGATCCGCTGGAGGGCACCACGCTCTGCGCCAAGGACATGCCGGGCTCCATCGCCGTGATGGCCATGGCCGAGTCCGGAACGCTGCTGGCCGCTCCTGACGTCTACATGCACAAGATCGCCATCGGCCCGGGCTATCCGAAAGGTGTCGTCGATCTCGATGCTTCGCCCGAGGACAACATTCACGCGCTTGCCAAGGCAAAGGGCGTGAAGCCGAACGAGATCAACTGCCTCGTGCTCGACCGTCCGCGCCACGCCGAGCTCATCGCCGCGATCCGCAAGACGGGTGCCGGCGTTCGCCTGATCTCTGATGGCGACGTGGCTGGTGTGATCTTCACGACGAAGCCTGCCGACACGGGCATCGACATGTATCTCGGCATCGGCGCAGCGCCCGAGGGCGTGCTCGCAGCCGGCGCATTGCGCTGCATCGGCGGCCAGATGCAGGGTCGTCTCATTCTCGACTCGGAAGAGAAGCGCTCCCGCGCTCTCCAGATGGGCGTGACTGATCCCAACAAGAAATACGACATGACGGATCTCGCCCGCGGCGACGTGATCGTGGCCGCCACCGGCGTGACCGACGGCGGGCTCCTCAAGGGCGTTCACTTCGGCAAGGAGGTGATCACCACCGAGACGGTCGTGTATCGCTCCGCCACCGGCACCGTACGCCGCATCTATGGCGAGCACCGTGAGCTGTCGAAATTCCACCTCGACTAAGCGGCTGCGCAAAGATTACTTCTCGTCATGGCCGGGCTCGTCCCGGCCATCCACGTTTGAGGGCCTCAGCATGCTTCAAATCCGCGCCTTTACCCCTGATGACCGCGAGGCTTGGGAGCCGCTCTGGCAGGGCTACCTGACTTTCTACAAGTCGTCTCTCCCTGCGGAGGTGACAGAGGCCACATGGCAGCGCCTCAACGATCCCGCTGAACCCATGCACGGCCTCGTCGCCCTTCTCGACGGCAAGATCGTCGGCATCGTGCATTATCTCTATCACCGCTCCACCTGGACGACGGCCGATTACTGCTACCTCCAGGATCTGTTCACGGCGGAGGAGGCGCGGGGGCGCGGTGTTGGGCGAGCGTTGATCGAGGCGGTTTACGAGCGGGCCAAGGCCGATGGTGCCGCCCGCGTGTATTGGCTGACGCACGAGACCAATACGGACGCCCAGGCGCTCTACGACAAGGTGGCCTCCCGCAGCGGCTTCATCCAATACCGCCAAGTGTTTTAACTGCCAGGTGTTTTGACCACATTTCGCGGTTAATACTGCTTCCGTGACCGAATCATCTCCCATCTCTCTGCCGAAGCCTTTCCTGGGCGTGACGCAGTCCGCCCTGGGCCGTCTCTGGGTCGAGCGCTGTAGCGCCGCCCAGAGCGCCATTGCGCTCGCCATCGCCCAGACCCATGGGGTGCCGGACATCCTGGCCCGTGTGCTCGCCGGGCGCGGGGTCGGCATTCACGAGACGGAGGGATTTCTCAACCCGCGCCTGCGGGATCTGATGCCCGACCCGCATGGGCTCACTGACATGGAAGCCGCCGCCAACCGGATCGCGGATTCGGTAGTGCGCTCCGAGAAGGTGGCAATCTTCGGCGATTACGACGTGGACGGCGCCTGCAGCGCGGCGCTGCTCGCCGAATACCTGCGCGCCTGCGGCGTTACCTATGCCATCCATATTCCGGACCGGATCACTGAAGGCTATGGCCCGAACGTAGATGCCATCCGCGCTCTGAAAGAGCAGGGAGCCGATCTTCTGGTGACGGTCGATTGCGGCACGGCGAGCATCGAGCCGCTGGCCGAAGCGAAGCGTCTGGGCCTGGACCCGGTCGTTCTCGACCACCATCAGGCCCCTGAGCAATTGCCCGAGGCGCTGGCCATCGTGAACCCGAACCGGCAGGACGATCTTTCCGGTCTCGGGCATCTCTGCGCCGCGGGCGTGGTGTTTCTCACCCTCGTCGCCCTCAACCGCACCTTGAGGACGCGCGGTTTCTTCCAAGGGCGCCCCGAGCCGGACCTGATGGCCAGCCTCGATCTCGTGGCGCTGGCTACCGTGGCTGACGTGGTGCCGCTGATCGGCCTCAACCGTGCCTTCGTGCGCCAGGGCCTTGCCATCATGAAGAGCCGCCGTCGCGTGGGCTTGGCGACGCTTCTCGACACGGCGGGTCTGGCGGGCGCTCCCGAGGCCTGGCATCTCGGCTATCTCGTTGGGCCTCGCATCAATGCGGGCGGGCGGATCGGCGATGCGGCATTAGGCTCCCGGCTTCTGCTGACGGAAGATCCTGTTCATGCCGGCCAGATCGCAGCCGAACTCGACCGGCTGAACCGGGAGCGTCAGGCCATCGAGGTGGTTGCCGTTCAGGAGGCCGAGGCGCAGGCGATGCTGGCTCTTGAGAAGGAGCCTGAGCAGCCTGTGCTTGTCACCGCATCGGCCGAGTGGCATCCCGGTGTCGTGGGGCTTATTTCCGCGCGCACGAAAGAGCGGTTCCGCCGTCCGGCCTTTGCGTTCACCCTCAATCCCGACGGCACCGCGACCGGATCGGGACGATCTGTGCCCGGCGTCGATCTCGGCGCGGCTGTCCGCGCGGCTGTGGAGGCGGGAATCGCCATCAAGGGCGGCGGCCATACTATGGCGGCCGGCGTAACGATCAGGGCGACGGAGCTTGAGCGTTTCCTCTCCTTCGTCACCGGCAAGCTCAACGAGCCGGTGAATACCATGCGCCTTAACGATCAGTTCGCCATCGATGCCACGCTGACGGCAGCAGGCGCACAGCCGGGGCTCGTAACGGCGCTGGAGCGGGCAGGGCCCTTCGGTTCAGGCCAGCCGGAGCCGGTCTTCGTGTTTCCCCAGCATCGCGTCATCGAGGCGCGGGAGGTCGGCAGCGGCGGGCATATGCGCGTGAAGCTTCGCGGTGGCGACGGCAGTTTCATCGGGGGAATCGCCTTCCGCGCGGCGGGTCAGCCGCTTGGAAATGCCTTGTCCGATTCCATCGGAAATCCGCTCCATGTGGCAGGAACATTGTCCATCGACCGGTGGGGCGGCCAGGAAAAAGCCGAGCTTCGCATCGTAGATGCGGCAAAGCCTGAATAATTCAAATCTGACGCTTGCGGTGTGCCGCGATCCCGTCTATACGTCCGCCCACTTCGACGGCAACGCCTCGAAGTCAGCGCGCCCTTCGTCTATCGGTTAGGACATCTGCCTTTCACGCAGGAAAGAGGGGTTCGATTCCCCTAGGGCGCGCCACTTCCCTTCTTCCCCACATTGATGGCCTGTCTTTCTGGCGACGTACCCTCGCTTCACGCTCGCTGTTGGCCGCGCATCATTGCGAGAGCGGCTTCCCGCTCGTCCACAACAGGGCCAGGGCAGCGTCTCATGCACTCGCTTATCGTGCGGCCTTATCAATGAGAAACCACTTCACCAGCATCCCGACCTGATTGCTCGATCCAGAAAGGCCGCTGCCGGCCAATACGGATGGATGGAGAGTTCGAAACTGAACCTGTAGATTTCCATCACTGGCGACGGCCTGGGGAATGGTGAGTTCCGCTTCGCCTGATTGTCTTGTTGGGAGTGTCCACGTGGTAAGTACCGTGCCGTTCACGGACACTTCGATCTCTTGGTTGTTTCGTTCTCCTGCGAAACCGAGAATTCCGAGTTTCATTATCAGATCTCCTTCCGGAGGCCTGAGGCTCATATAAATCTTGCTGTAGGACTTCTCGGTCCACGTGCCCTCTTCATTCGCTTTCGACCAATTGCACGCGAGATAATTTCGAGCGGAGGGATCGGCAGCCGAAGTCAATGAAACCGTCGTTCCGAGCTTGTAGGATCGTCCTCTGCGCAAGGGAGGGCAGGGGGCAGTATGCGTGATGTAATATGCCCTGTATTCCTCGCTGACCTGGGGGTAACGGGTCAGGGCGAGGATAAACAGTTCAAACGCGATGAATGCCAGCGCCATAGCGTAGAGAAGGATGCCGCTTTTGATGCTGCGTGGAGTTTTGTTTTCCATCTCTTTTACGCCAGTCCTACGGCTTTGGACTGCCAAAGCACGAGAAGCGGTATGTTAGAGAGAATGAGAGCTGGCAAAGAAATTCTCATCGAAAGCTTGTGCGAGGCTATGAGTTGGCTTGCTATGATGAGCAATGGTGCGAGGCCGATCGCATACCGAGGCATCGACATGATATGAGTGGAAAGCGGTATGATAATAGCAAGAAATGAAAATACCGCCTCTGGGAAACGGCGCAGTATTACAAGATACCCTGTCAGGATGAGAGCAAGCGTTGCCCACAAAGCGCTCCAACGGGCGGAGAACGCGCCATCTCTGAGAAAAAGTCCCAAATCTCCTGTGCTGAGCGCCTCAAGCAAAATTTTTAAAGGGAAGCCGGGTTGGCGAAACCAAGCCCATTGCACGTGAGAGAACGCCAAGGCATCTCCGAGATGGAGGTAAAGATAGCCCATATAGACAAAGAGTCCGAGAGGAGCTGTCGCGAGGGCGAAAAAGATCTGAGGGTTCTGCAGAACTGCACGTGGGAACGACTGAATGGAGCGCCCTTCCTTCAGGTGATCCTGAAGTGCCGCAATCAAAATCGCGACAGTCATCATTACCCCAACCGCGCGCGTTGCGGAGAGCAAAGCGGCCAGTAGGCCAACGGCAACATACCGGCGCTTTGAAAGGACATGAAAGCACGCCAGGGTGAGGAGCACGAACAAGGATTCCGTATATCCTGTCGCGAAGTAAAAAGAGAGCGGCCCAAAATAAAGAAGTACGCAGAAGGCGATGAGCGCATCTCTGTTGCGCAGGATTTTGGCGGCAACAAAACCAGTCGCCAGCGCTGCAGCGTTGGACGCGACCGTCAATGCGGTGAGTGCGGACAAGGAAAAAGCGGATCTTATTATCCCAGCGATGAGGGGGTATAGAGGAAAGAACGCCCAGTTGGCTTGCCCATTGATAGCGTTGGGCATCACCTGATAACCGCCGCCAGTCATCCCCAGATACCATACACAATCCCAGCGGCAGAGGTTCGTTATGAAAGAATGAGAGCTGAAATCGTTCGCCTGGATGCCCAGTACGGCATACATGAAGATGCGGCTGAGGATGAAAAGCGGAAGAACGATCAATGCGGCATTGATCGTGTGATGTGAGAAATCGGAGGGGCGTTGTGAGGGGCCGGGTAAGCGCCCTTGGATGAGAAGGATATCTCTGATGGCGCGCAGGGGAGGCGCGAAAAGAACCGGTCTATCTTTTTTGAAATAGAACCTCTGAACTCTGTTCTTGATGTCTGTTGATGCCATCTGCCGCTCTGATGCCTGCCATGCACGCCTTGACCAATGTGAGCTGTAGCGGAGTTTCCCTATTAAATGGAATAGGATTTTGAAAAGGCCGAGAAATCGTCTGCCGTCACCCTGTCTATGCTTTAGACGCGTTCATGGAAGACCATTTTATATTCAGCTTGGATGGTTTGGGAGTATCGGAGGTGGGGTATAGGGGCTGGAGAAAGCCTTGCGCTGCCTTGCTTTAGCCACGAGACGCGATGGGAAGCTATGGCAATCCGCTCAAATCGGGTTACCCTTGATCTTCGTGACCATTTCCCAGTTGTCGCCGGCTGCGATCAGGCAGGCTTTGCCGTCCGGCATGGTCATGACCATGGTCCAGGATCCGCCTTGCGAGGCGAAAACCTCGAGAACTTGACCCGGCTGGGCGAGGCCGATGCCGACGGGGTCTTCCTTGTATTGTTCGGCAAGGAGCCTCACGAGCTGTTCGCGAGGGCCGCAGGAAGCCTGGGCCGATGCCGGGGATTGGCCGACGAGGAGAGCGCTGCCAAGGATCGACAGCAGGGCGAGAGGGCGATGAACCATGACGCGTCCTATAGCGGTTGATCCGCATGAACCCTTGGCGTCTCCATCAACGCATGAGGTTTACAAAAGGCTCCGTGCTAGCAACTGCAGCAAGTTATGCTGCATAACTGGGCAATCTTCCGAAATTCGGATGTCCAATGGACATGGCCGCCGCTACAGTGAACTTGACGAACTCAAAGGCGTTTTCTCGCCAACTCTTCTTGCCGAGCGTTCAATCATGCCTCGCTTCTATTTCAATATCCGAGACGGTTACGATGTCGATGAGGACGATGAAGGCGTCGAGCTCCCCGATCTCGAAGCGGCGAAGGCGGAAGCCCTCGCGACCGTCGAGGAATTGCGGGAAGAACTCTCTGACGCCGGAAATATCGAGCTCGAAATCGTGGATGAGACGGGACGGCGGCTCATGACGGTCCCGTTCTTCCGTGGAGGGCGGGGCGGCAAGCGGCGCTGACGCCGGAAATGAAAAAGCCCGGCTTGAGCCGGGCTTTTCGCTGAGGCCGGTGAGGGATCAGCACTCGGTCGTCTTCTTTGTGGTGGTATCGCCGAATTCGTCGGTCTTCTGCTTTGTCTCGGTAGAGCAACCGAGAGCCGACGAGCCGGTCGTGACAGTCGTGGAGGATGTGGTGCTCGGCTCGCGCTTCTGTTCGATGGTCGTCTTGCTGCCGAGAAGGCCTTCCTCCTTCTTGATCGTGGTCGTGGTGTCCTGAGCAAAAGCCGCCGTGCTTAAGACCGAAGCGGCCAGGACGAAAGCAAGTTTCTTCATATCCAAAAACTCCTCAATTTCGCGCCTTTGCCGTGAGAACGCCCGTCACGCGGAGCGGTTCCTGCAAACGCTTAAGGAGTCTCAGCTTGACCGAAGAGCCTTCCACGCGCTTGCGAAGGCGCGAGCGTTGCTTCCGACCTCCTCAACAGACATGGCGGGAGTAAAAAGAGCTGAGCCGAGGCCGAAGCCGTTGGCCCCCGCATCAACATAGGGCTTCATATTGTCGGGCTTGATGCCGCCGACGGGCAAGACGATGGTGTCCTTAGGCAGGACGGCCCGCCACGCTTTCACCACATGCGGAGGAATGCTCTCTGCCGGGAAGATCTTGATCGCGTCCGCGCCTGCTTTGAGCGCCGCGAAAGCCTCAGTCGGCGTCGCCACGCCCGGCGTGCAGAGCATGCGGTTCTCCTTGGCGCGGCGGATCACATCTGTATCCCCATGGGGCATGACGATGAGCTTGCCGCCGACATCCTTGACGCCGTCGACCTGCTCGACATCAAGCACGGTGCCCGCGCCGATGAGAACGTCTCCAGGCATGGTCCTGGCCAAGGTCTCGATGCTGCGGAACGGTTCCGGCGAGTTCAGAGGAACCTCGATGATGCGAAAGCCTGCCTCGACCAGGGCAAAGCCAACGGCTTCGGCGGCCTCGGGCCGCAATCCGCGAAGGATCGCGACCAGAGGAAGATCGGTCATGTAGCCCGACAGCAAGACAGCACCTCTCGGAAAAAGATTGTGTCGATGTCCGGAGCTTAACGCGAAAGCCGCCGGATTTCTCCAGCGACTTTTATGCTTTGTATTGCTCAGTTCACAGCCGTTGAGAGCTTTGCCTGGGCCAGTTGCACGAGCTTCACCCGCTGCAGCTTGCCGCTGGTGGTCTTTTGCAAGGTATGCGGCGGCACGTCGAGCACATGGTCGACCGCGATGCTAAGCTTCTGGCTCAGGCGGTCGCGGATGGCTTGGCGCATTGCCTCGACCGTGTCCGATGCTTTCTGCGTGGTCTCGAAGAACACCACGAGGTTTTCCGTGCCCTTCATAGGATCGGTGACGCCGATGGCGCCCACAGCTCCCGAACGTACGCCCTCGATTTCGCCCGCGATCTGCTCGATCTCATAAGGCGAGATATTGGCGCCGGCGCGGATGATTAGATCCTTGATGCGGCCGGTTATGTAGAGATCGCCGTTGTCGAGATAGCCGAGATCGCCTGTCACCAGCCATCCGTTACGAATGTTGCTCGGCGTGGCTTCCTTGTAATAGCCATGCACGACGCTGGGGCCGCGGAGGTAAATCTGTCCTTGCCTGCGGTCGGGCAGGGGAGCGCCGTCGTTGTCGACGATCATGACCTCGTGTTCCTTGAGCACCGGCCCCACGCAGGCGATCGGCCAGGCATCGGACGAGGTGGCCTCGATGGGAGTGGCTACTCCTTGCGTCATGAATTGCCGCCGCGAGATCGTCTGGAACCGAACGGATTCCGATGGGCGCGAGAAGGACACCGCGACGGTGCACTCCGCCAGGCCATAGGCCGCGAATAGAGCCTCCCGTTTCAATCCATGCGAAGCAAAGCGGTCGAAGAAATGTTCGACGGTCTTTTTCTGGATGAACTCCGCCGCGTTGAAGGCACAGCGCAGGGACGAGAGGTCGAGACCGCGCGTGCGGTGCTCTGGGGCATGGGTTGCCACAAACTGGTAGGCGAAGTTCGGTGCGGAGGTGACCGTGCCCCTGAAGCTGTGAATGGCCCACAGCCAGCGGGCTGGGTTCATCGTGAACATATTGGAGGGCATCAGCACGACTGACATGCCGGTCACGAAGCCGCACATGGTGAGCGCAACGAGGCCCATGTCGTGATAGAGCGGCAGCCAGCTCACGACCGTGTCCCGATGCGACCAGTCCGCCGCCAGCGCGAGGCCGCGCACGTTGCTTAAGAGCGTTCTGTTATCGATCAGAAGAGCCTTGGGCTGAGACGTAGTGCCGGAGGTAAACTGCAGGAAGACGGGCGTGTCTGCGGTTGGTGCGGGAAAGCGGGCCTCCTGAGGCGTCGGCAGCCCTTCGATGGTGATGGCGTCGCATCCCGTCTCTTTGAGCAAATCGCAGCAATCCTGGGGAGCCAGGATCAGGCGTGCTCCGGCATATTTCGCGCGCACCGCAAGGCGCTCCGCCCAGCTCGCGCCATGGACGCCGAGGCTCGGGGCCTCGACGATGCAGGGCAGGAAACCGCCGAGCTGACAGGCGAAGAAGGCCGTGACAAGACAAGGTGAGGTCTCGAAGGCGAGAAGCACGATGTCGCCAGCCGTCACCCCATGCGCCGCGAGGCGATGCGCAAGGAGCGTTGCCTCCTGCAGGAGTGCATCGTTCGAAATCTCCGTGACCGTGTTCTGCGCTCCGATGACGTAGAAGGCCGTTTGATCGGGAGCAATCGCAGCGCGGTACTTCAAAACCTCCGGAATGGTTCCGATGCCTTGAGGCAAAGGCAGGCACGCCTTGTTCGAAAGGTCGAAGGCGTGCTGCGCCTGCCCGAGCGGGAAGGTGTGGACCTTGTACATGAGAGATTTCCTCCGAACCGTTAGAACCGCAGGAGGGCGCCTTCGAGGGTCAGGCCGGGGCCGAAGGCCAGCATGACGCCGATCTCGCCGGGCTTCGGCTGATCGTTCCTCACCAGATGCTCAAGAACGAGCAGCACGGTCGCAGACGCGCAATTGCCGTACTCGCTCAGAATGTGCCACGTCGATTCAAGCTGGCGCTCGGTGATGTTCATCTTCTGCGCAACGAGATCGACGATCTTCGGGCCGCCGGGGTGGATCGCCCAGTGCTTGATCTGCGCAGGATCGACTTCTGCCGATGCGCAGAGGTCCGCAATGAACTGCTCGATGAGGCTTGCAATTACGAAGGGCACGTAAGGCGACAGCGTCATGCGCACGCCGTCATCCATGACGGAGAGCGTCATCATGTCGGACGTCTCGAAGGATTGCAGCGTGTGCGTCGCCAGGATCTGCGGCCCATGTCCCGGCTCGCGCATCGCCATGGTGAAGGCGCCGACAGCATCGCCGAAGAGATTGTGGACGATGGCCTGTTCGCGGGTGGCTTCCGGGCGGAAATGCAGGCTGCTGAATTCGGCGCAGAGCCCGATCGTGTATTCGTCCGGGCGCGCAACGACAGAATCCATCGCCGTCTTGATGACGTTGAAGGCCGCAAAGCAGCCCATGTGGCCGATATGCGTGCGGCGGATATTGGGCTTGAGCCCGAAACGCTTGGCGAGGAAATAGTCCGGTGTGGGGCCATAATAGCCGGTGCTGCTTGCCATCACGATGCTGCCGACATCGGCGCGATCCATGGGGCGTAGAAGATCCTCGAATGCCTCTCCGGCGACTTCGTCGACGATCTCCACATAAGCCTTCATGCGGTCGCCGATGCCGCGCGTCTCGGGGCCGATATCCGTTGCGGGATTCCAGGCCAGGTGGCGACGGTTCACGCGGGTGACGCTGCCGAGATCGCGGGCATTGGGAAGCTCCGCGTACCATTGATCGAAAATTCCATCCCAAAGCGTTTCCTGGTCGTAGATCTGCTTGGGAGCCGCAGAGGCAAGATTGACGAAGGTGGGGAGGGCGGTTGCGCTGCGCATGGCCATGAGGCTTACTCCGCCGCCGCGCGAGGCAGCGCATCGGCAACAAAGCGCACTACGCTGCCGACCGTATCGCGCCCGCAGGAGCTGTGCGCGATAAACCAATCCTCAAGAGCAATGCCGGCATAAAGATCTTCGATTCCGGCGAAGAACTGCATGAGCTTCATGGAATCGAAGCTCAAGTCGCGGGTGAGCGACATATTCATGTCGATGTGGGTGATGCTGCCTTCGCTGATCCACTTGCACAGGTCCGCAACCTGGCGAGCGATGTTCGCCTCTATAAAAGTAGTCATATTGTGCCCCTAAAGCGACTTACGTTGAGTCACTATGGGCAAGCTACTTTGTATTGTTACGTTACGATATAATTTTTGCTTTGATTTAATGCAATCTTCCCTTTGGGAAAATGCAAATAAATAAAGGTTCAGTAAGAGGGCTGTATAGTCACAACACTTGATTGATCTTGTTAGATTTATTCAATCAAAAGTATTTGCGAGTTGTGCTGTCTATGATCTGCGCGGCAAAGGAGCCTTATGAGGGTGCCCGACGCAGACATTGCTGCGCGGTTCGCGAAATCTGCGTCTGGTCCTCTGCCGTTGTCTCCCCGCGAAGCACCTTCTGCCACAGATCGCTTTGGCGCAGCGTGTCGACCGTGCAGGAGCATACGGCGTTGCAGGTCGCTGGTTGCGCGTTCATCAGGCAGGTCGACACGCATTCATTCATAAAGGGCTGGGCCTCGGCTTTGAGGTTGGGGCCGGTGATCTGTAGCACTCCAAAGAGAAGCCCGAGCAGCACGAGTTGATGGACGAGGTAGATCGGCAGGCTCTTTCGCCCGGCCCAGACCAGAGTGCGTGACAGAACGTCCCGTGCCTGCCAGCGCGCCAAGCGCATGGTGCCGGTGCGGAGCAGAAGGGCCTTGCCGGCGACGATCCCAAACAGAACCATCCCGAACCACGGGAACAGCGGCACGTAATCGTTCGTCCTCGGATCCGTCGCGCCGAGGCCGAGCCAGTCGAGAGCGGGTGAATCGAGGGCAGGGCTCGTGAAGAGCGCAGGACCGCTCAAGAAGACTATCGCGACGACCAAAGTCAGTGCCGGAGGAGTTCGCAGGAAAGGCAGCGCCAGCACACTCGATACCGCGATGCAATGGAGAATGCCGAAGAAGATGTAGCTGTCGGGAAAAGCGAAGAACGTGACGAGCGTCACCGCAAGAGCAGCCCCTCCCACCTTCATGAGGCGCTTCAGAAAGGCAATTCGTCGAAAACCCTGCGCATGTGCGAGAGCAAGGCCGATTCCGGCCAGAAACAGGAATGACCCCGCAATGCCCCGCGCGAACCAGCGCCATGCGGGAACCTGGAGAATGTTCGTCTCGATCAGCTTCAGGAAGCTCAGGTCCCAGCTGAAGTGATAGACGATCATGGCTGCGATCGCGAGACCACGCGCGACATCGATGGCGTCCCACCGTTGCGATGCGACGGATCGCGGCTGCGCAGCGGTTCGGGCGCATTCTTGATTTGCCCTGGCTCGGGCGGCATCTTCGTTCACAGGGTGCTGGTCCTACGGTTCTTATCGCGGCAACGCGGTCTATATGGGTGACATGACAGAGAACCTTGCCGCGTCAATCGCCACATTGCAGGAAATGGTTCAAGAAGCCCGCATCGTTGCCGGTTTTACGGGGGCGGGCATCTCGACGGAGAGCGGCGTTCCGGATTTTCGCTCTCCGGACAGTCCCTGGATGCGCAACAAGCCGATTCCCTTCGAGCAGTTTCTTCATAGTGCAGAGGCGCGGCGCGAGGCATGGAGGCGCAAGTTCACGATGGACGATCTCTACCGTGATGCAAGGCCCAGCCAGGGGCATCTCGGCATCGCCTCACTCATCGCCTCGGGGCGTATGCCGGCGGTCATCACGCAGAATATCGACGGTCTTCACCAGGCATCCGGCCTTGAGGAGAAGCAGGTCGTCGAGCTGCACGGCAACGGCACTTATGCCAAGTGCCTTTCCTGCGGACGCAGGCATGAGCTCGATTGGGTCAGGCGGCATTTCGAGGCGAGCGGCGATCCCCCCGAATGCGTGAATTGCGGCGGCATTCTGAAATCCGCGACCATCTCCTTCGGCCAGACAATGCCCGAAGGGCCCATGCGCCGGGCCCAGAAGCTCATGGCGGGCTGCGACCTCTGCCTGGTCGTGGGCTCATCCCTGGTGGTGTATCCAGCCGCCGCCTTTCCGGCCTTCGCCAAGGAGAACGGGGCGAGGCTCGTGATCGTGAACCGGGAGCCGACACCGCTCGATGAAATGGCAGATCTGGTCATTCATGAAGAAATTGGGGCTGTGCTGTCCGTATTTGTCCCGTAATTTCAATGCTCTCGCCGGATGGTGAAAATTTCATCGCATTTTAAGGGTTTTTACCGGCTTCCCCTGATTCAGGACGATGTTATCTTCTTTTTAAGAATCGGGTTTTTGATTCGAGTTCGGGTGTATTCATGACTAGCGATTTCGGCTCTAACTCCTTCAATCTTCGAGAGGAAAATTCCTCTTTCGATCAAGGTCGCCGCGAGGTCGCCCCGGCGCCTGCTGAGGAAAACTCCCTCGAACTCGTCCAGGTGAGCGGCCGGATCAAGTGGTTCGATGTCGCCAAGGGCTTCGGCTTCATCGTGCCCGACAATGGCATGTCCGACGTGCTGTTGCATGTGACCTGCCTTCGCCGGGACGGCTATCAGGCCGCCAATGAGGGCGCTCGCATCGTGGTCGAGGCCGTTCAGCGCCCCCGCGGCCTCCAGGCCTTCCGCATCCTTTCGTTGGATGAGTCGACGGCCCTGCATCCCTCCGAGCTGCCGCTGCCCCGCACACATGTCCAGGTTGTGCCGACCAGCGGATTGGAGCCGGCGGTCGTGAAGTGGTTCAACCGCCTGCGCGGTTTCGGCTTCCTGACCCAAGGCGAGGGCAAGCCGGACATCTTCGTCCATATGGAGACCTTGCGCCGCTACGGCATTGCCGAGTTGAAGCCCGGCGAGCGGGTCTTCGTGCGCTTCGGCGACGGATCGAAGGGTCTCATGGCCGCTGAGGTTCGCCTCGCTGACATGAACCTGCCGCACTCTCACTGACAGGCTGCGTTCGTGTTCCAGCGTCTTCGCCCGGTTCTCCCGGCCCTTGGCCTTATGGTCGCCCTGGCCGGGGTGGCCTATGCCCAGGCTCTTGAGACTCTTTCCATCGTAACCCAGGGCGGCCAGCGCCAAGGCTTCCAGGTCGAGGTTGCGCGGAACGATGCCGATCGGGCGCAGGGTCTGATGTACCGTCGCTCCATGGCGCCCGAGCGGGGCATGCTGTTCGATTTCGGCCGGGTCGAGCCGGTCTCCATGTGGATGCAGAACACCTATCTGTCCCTGGATATGCTCTTCATCCGTCCTGACGGCACCATCGCCCGCATCGCCGCCAACACGGAACCTTTATCGACCCGCACCATTCCCTCCGGCGAGCCTGTCCTTGCCGTTCTGGAGCTGAATGCCGGCACAGCCGCCAAGCTCGGCATCAAGCCGGGCGACCGGGTCGACCACTCAATTTTCAAGCGGTAACATTCAGGCGCTTGCTGAATCTAGGCTGGTCGTGATAGCGAACAGCCTGACCGGTGCTGAAAGGCGGGGTGTAGCGCAGTCTGGTAGCGCATCTGCTTTGGGAGCAGAGGGTCGCGGGTTCAAATCCTGCCGCCCCGACCATCTCGGCATCGGGTAAGTCTTAGAGAGAGTGCGAAAGACCAATGCCCGCTCGGATTTATAAGCCCGCCAAATCCGCAATGCAGTCCGGCATGGCTCGGACGAAGCAATGGCTTCTCGTTTTCGAGCAGGACAAGCCCCGCGAGATCGAGCCCCTGATGGGCTGGACCAGCTCGGGCGATACCCGCCAGCAGCTCCGCCTGTGGTTCGATACCAAGGAAGAGGCCATGGCCTATGCCGAGCGCGAAGGCATCGCCTACAGGGTTGAGGAGCCGCAGGAGATCAAGCGGCGCACCATGTCTTATTCGGACAATTTCAAGTTCAATCGCGTCGGCCCCTGGACGCATTAAGTCCAAGCCTTAGCGGCTCGACGGCCCCTTAGCTCAGCTGGATAGAGCAACTGCCTTCTAAGCAGTAGGTCGCAGGTTCGAGCCCTGCAGGGGTCGCCATTGCTTTCAAGGGTTTAGGCGATGTTTGGACTGCTCATTCAGGCAAATTCCCTGTAGTCCATTGAGACTTCTTTGGTCTATGTCGATAAATCAAATTTTTTCAAATACTTAATGCAGGTCTAGCCTTTCTACTTAGATCGGCCGCTGTTGCGGTGGTAATCCTTTGTAGGTATTTTTTAATGGCCTGCCGGATCGGTTCGACCATTGCGTGCGTAGATAAGGTGTAAACATCTCGGCGCAGGCAACGTTGTCACAAGTTCATATTTCAGGCAGGCAAGCTCCCATATCATGAAAATCGTTCGTATCGTTCTGGGAGCGCTCCTGCTTCTTGGGGGACTCTACATCATTGTTGGCGAGTATCTCTCGGGAACCAGCGCGGACGCGACCATCAATGCCCGTACGTCGGTTCTTCGCGCTCCCATCGAGGGAATGGCCGAATTCTCCGTCCGTAATATCGGAGCGCGGGTTTCGCCTGAGGAGACGGTTGCGCGCATTACCGACAGCCGCTTCGATGACGCCCGCCTGATCGATCTCGAACGCAGCCGCTCCACGCTGGAAGCCGATCTCGTTCGCCTCAAGGCACAGGTCGCTTCAGTGGAGGAGGCCCGGAAGGTCCTGCAGGGTCAGGCGCAGTCCTATCAGGATGGGCGCGTGCGCCAGCTCTGGTCACGCATTGCCGAGGCACAGGCTGCCTTGAGTTCGGCGGAGGCGAGATTCCGCGAGGCGCAGAGCGCCCTCGACCGGACAAAGGAGCTGAGTTCACGCGGTGTCCAGACCGCCATCACCCTCGACCGCGCCCAAGCGCAATACGATGTCGCGAAGCAGGATATCGCCAGTACACGCGAGCGCGTCAGCTCCCTCTCGACGGAACTGTCCTCGGCCCAGAACGGCGTGTTCATTAGCGATTCCTACAACGACGCCCCGTTCTCGATCCAACGGATCCGCGAGTTCGACCTCAAGCTGTCTGAACTCAAGGCGGAAACGGTGAATGCCGAACGCCGCCTGAAGCTGACCACAGATCAGATCACGGCCGAGCGCGTCCGCGTCAACCGCCTGACCTCCGCTGATCTCTCGGTGGAAAGCCCGGGCATCGTCTGGAATTTCCTGGCGAGCGGCGGCGAGCACGTCAATCGCGGCCAGGATCTCGTCAGGCTCGTGGATTGCTCCGCCGTGATGGTGACGGCCAGCGTCAGCGAGCGGGTCTATTCCGACCTGCGCGTCGGGATGCCGGCACGCTTCAGGCTCAATGGCGACAGCCGGGTCTTCAATGCCACCATCACCCGTCTCGGCGGCTCCGGCGCAGCCAGTCTGTACGAGACCCTCGCCATCGGTCCGAGCCCAGAGCATCTGACGCGGTTCGACGTAGCCTTGAACGTTCCCGAGCTGGCCCAGGATTCCGACTTGGCTTGCTCGGTCGGGCGGACGGGCAGGGTGGTTTTCACGGGCGGTCCTCTGTCGGGCGTTCGTGAGGCGCTCTCCGACTTCGGCCTGTGATGCTCGTTCTCGATCAATATACGTCGAGCTTTGCAGGCTTGGCCGTTGTGATCGGTCTTGCCCTGTTGCTGTTGCCGCTCGCCTCCCCGAAGAATGCCTGGGTCCGCATCCTGCTGCTCGGCCTGACCGCGTTCCTGGGCTGGCGCTACATGTTCTGGCGGATCACGGAGACGGTTCCGTCCCTCGATAAGTCGGGCATGATCGATGTCATCGCGGGCTCGATCTTCGTCGCGATCGAGGCGCTGTCCCTCGTGTCCTCGACATCGGCCTATTTGTTTCTCACCCGCCGCAAAGACCGCCACGAAGAAGCGGACAGGAACCTGGCATGGTGGGGAAGCAACCCGCCAAGGGTCGATCTCTATATCGCCACGTATAATGAAGAAATCGAGGTTCTGGAGCGAACCCTCGCAGGCGCCCAGGCTCTCGATTATCCAAACGTGCGCGTGTTCGTGCTCGACGACGGGCGGCGCGAGTGGCTCGCTGAGGTATGCAGGCGCTACGGCGCCGAGCATCGGACCCGACCGCACAACAACCATGCAAAAGCGGGCAACATCAACTACACCCTGTTGCAGCGCCTGAAGGACGAGGATGCGCCGGATTTCGTCGCCGTTCTCGACGCCGATTTCGTGCCTCACCGCAATTTCGTGCGCCGCGCGGTGGCGCTGTTCCATGATCCCGGTGTGGGGCTCGTCCAGACCCCGCAGCATTTCTTCAATCCGGACCCGATTCAGCACAATCTTCATATCGCCGCTGCTTATCCCGATGAGCAGCGCTTCTTCTTCGATCATCTGGAACCGGCGCGCGATGCGTGGGGCATTGCCGTTTGCTGCGGCACGTCTTCGATGGTCCGCGTGTCCGCTCTCAAGGAGATTGGCGGTCTGCCGACGGAAAGCGTCACGGAAGACTTCCTGCTGACCATTCGCCTGGATAGCCACGGCTACCGCACGATCTACCTCAACGAAGCTCTCACCGAGGGGCTCGCTCCCGAGGGGTTGCATGAGTATGTCGTGCAGCGCGGGCGCTGGTGCCTTGGCATGATGGAGATCGTGCGCAAGGTCTATAATCCGCTCACGTCCCCCAAACTTCGCTTCATGCAGCGGCTGAGCCTGCTCGATTCATTTCTCTTCTGGACGACGACCTTCCCGTTCCGCCTGATCAGCCTCGTCTGTCCGTTGCTCTACTGGTTCTTCGGCATCATTGTCGTCGAGGCATCGGTGTCGGACATCGCCGCGTATTACCTGCCGTATTATGCCGCCGTCCTGATCACTCTGAACTGGATCTCGGGCGGCTTGATCTGGCCAGTGCTCAACGACGTGTCGCAGCTCATCGCGGCCTGGCCGATCACGCGGGCGGTGGCGATGGGACTTTTCGTCAAAGGGCCGCACAAATTCCGTGTGACGGCCAAGGGCGGCGACCGCACGAAGACCGTCGTTCAATGGCCGCTCATGAAGCCGTTTGCGATTTTCTTCGCTCTCACCGTTCTAGGACTCGTGCTGCCGCTCATGAGCGACACCGCCTTCACCCACGTGTCGCGAGCGGGTGACGGAATCCGGGTCATCTTGTTCTGGACGATCTACAATCTGCTCGTTCTCGCCATCACGATGCTGGTCTGCGTCGAACGTCCTCGCGTCAACAGGCCCCAGCGCGAGAGCGTGGAGATGGCGATGATGTCGGTCGGCATGCAGAGATTCCATTCCTGGGTTCTCGAATTGGGCGTGGACCATGCCCGTGTCCGTGGCCTGTCCGGACTTGCCGCCGGTGCGCTGGGAACGATTACCATCAATGATGTCGGAGATATTGCCGTTCGCGTGCTTGAGGAAACAAACGACGGCTATCGCCTTGCTTTGCGCCCAACCTCCGAGCAGCGGAATGCTATTCTTCGCAAGCTCCATACAGCTGATATGCGCCCGGGTGCGGGGAAGGGCGATTTGACCGGCATGGTCAGGGGATGGATGCGCAATCTTGCGTCGCGATAAGCGCAAGCGATTGAATTGAAAAGGGCGTGGCAATGCGCATTGGTTTGAAGACGATCATTTTCGTGGGCGGCGGCCTGCTGTTGCTCGCACCCGCAGTCGTGGCCGGCACCATTTTCTCGAGTGCCATGCAGCGCCGGGCTGAGGCTGCGAACGGCGCGCGCCTGCGGGTTCTCGGAGAGATCGCGGCCGATCAGCTCGGACGCAGCATGCATCAGCTGTGGCAGAACGTGGAGGGAATGGGTCGCATCGTCAGCATGGACGATCCCCAGGAGGCTCGCCGCCAGTTTGACCTGCTGGGCCAGGTCGACCGTCGCTACACCTGGGTTGGCATGGCCGATGTGGAAGGAAAGGTCGTCGCTGCCTCTCAAGGCATGCTCGAAGGCCAGAGCGTTGCCGAGCGTCCTTGGTTCCGTCGTGGCCTGAACGGTCCTGCCGCGACGGATGTGCATGCCGCCGTGCTGCTCGAAAAGCTCCTCCCGGCAACGCAGGAGCCGCGCCGTTTCGTCGATTTCTCGGCTCCGGTGAAGAATGCCGAGGGAGCGGTGACTGGCGTGATCGGAGCGCATTTCGACTGGAGCTTCGTGCAGGACAGCCTTCAGGCCATGAGAGGGCCTGGAATGGAAATGCTGCTCATCTCCCGCGAGCGGACGGTTCTCTCCGGTCCGGAAGGTCTGCGGGGGACGACTCTCTCCGTCGGGTCGGCGATTGCCGCAGGGCAGGCGGCATCGGTTTCGCTCCGCGAGCGGTGGCCAGATGGAAAGGATTACATCACGGTCGTTATTCCATCGGTCAAATACGCTGACATGCCCAGCTTCGGCTGGAGCGTCATTGTGCGTGCGGATACCAATTCGGTACTCGATCCGACCAGGACGATCACGCGCACATTCTGGACCATTCTCGGGGCCGGAATGCTGGTGGCGCTCGGACTGCTCTATCTCTTGGCAACATGGGTTGCCACACCTCTGCGCCGCTTGGCCGGGACAGCCGAATATCTCGCCAGCGGGCGGTCCGATGCGCCGCCCTACGACGAGACGCGCTACGATGAGGCTTCACGGCTGAGCGCCGCCCTCGTGCGTCTGCAGTCTCAGTCGGTGCGGCCTTATCAGCCTGCCGGGAATGTTCCTAAGACGCCTTGAACCAGGAAGGTAATCACTAACCTTCAGACTGTGAACTCACCGTTCCCATTTGTTCCGGAGGCGCCGATGGTGTTGCCGGAGACGGGGTTTTCTTCAGCGTCCGCTCGCGTGAGAAGATGAACAATCCTGCGCCGACGACGATCACGATTCCGAAGAGCGCGATGGTGTCCGGCCATTCATCGAAGAAGAGCGCTCCGATCATCAGGGCCCAGAGGATCTGGCTGTATTGTGTGGCTCCCAAGCGATCGGCGGGGGCATAGGTCGTGGCGACGACGAAGAGAGCCTGCGCCACGAGAGCCGTGGCGGCGAAAGCGAGCAGCAGCCACCATTGAGTGGATGTCGGCCACGTGAAGCCGGGGATCATAAGGATGCCGGCAATGACGGTGGTGCCCAAGAAGACGCTTCCGATGAGGGTGTAGCGCGTCTCGGACGTGCCGATCATGCGCCCCGTGATAACGCCGCCTGCGGCGCAAAGAGCGCCTGCAATGGCGATCACGTGTCCGGGCATGATTTCCCTAAAACCGGGACGCACGATGACGAGCACGCCGATGAACGCCGCGCAGACTGCAAGCCCGCGCCGCCATCTGACCGTTTCCTTCAGCACCAGAACGGACAGCACCGTCACGAGGCTCGGCATGAGGAAGAGCAGGGCGAAGGCTTCCGCGAAGGGAAGGCTCGTGAAGGCCATGACACTCAAGGGCGTCGTGACGGAGATGAAGAAAACCCTGAGCGCCATGAGCCAGGGGCTCTTCCAGCGCACGATGTCGGTGAGCTTGTCGCCGGGTTTCATGAAAACCGGCGAGAGCAACAGGGGAATGAGATAGCCGAAGAAGGTCACCTCGAAGGGATCGAGATCGTGACCGATGGCCTTCACCACCGCATCGCCCCAGGCGAAGACGGCAAAGGCAAGGAACGCAAGAATGATGCCTTTGACCATGCGGAGTAAACTTTTAAACTAGGAAACTATTCGCGCAAGCCGCAGTAGCTCATTGCGCGTCGATATGGAAACTCTATCGAGCTGCCAAACGCGGACGGCGGCGCTCGACGACGACAACCTTGGCGCCTTCGCCGCGATCCAAGATCCGGTCCGCGACCGCGGAGCGTTGCGGCTGACGGGATTGCGCCGAGAGCGTGAGCACGACGGGCCGAACCTCGTCTTCGGGCATGCCCATAAGCTGCGAGGCGATCTCCACTTGGCTGTCGATGTCTTCGGTCAGGCCCTGCGCGGCGGCAATCGCTTCCTCGAGGGACGGGGGCTCTACCCGAGTGACCCGCTGACCAAAGCGGTTCGATGATTTTTTCGTTCCAAGCATTCCGCTTCTCCTGCGCTTCCCCTTAACGTATCGACCTCAAGTTTGCACAATGCGCATGCGTGGCAGCAGGGATGCACCTGACGCAGGTTTCCCACCCGGAGGAGGTTCGGGCTGGAAAGAGATCCTGAATCGTGTTTCCAAAGAACGCACACGGGCGGCCAGTGTTTCGCTCTCAAACCCAATGAAAGGTCACGACTGTGTTCACTGCGAAAATCCTCCTTCTCGGATCGGGCGAACTCGGCAAGGAATTCGTGATCTCGGCCAAGCGCTATGGCTGTCAGGTGATCGCCTGCGATTCCTACGTCGATGCGCCCGCCATGCAGGTCGCGGACGCGTTCGAGGTGTTCTCCATGCTCGATGCGGATGCCCTGAGACAGGCTATTGAGAAGCACAAGCCCGACTTCATCGTGCCGGAGGTCGAGGCGATCCGCACGGAGGTTCTGCAGGAATTCGAGGACAAAGGCTTCACTGTGGTGCCTTCCGCCCGCGCGGCGTCGCTCACCATGAATCGGGATCGCATCCGGGACGTAGCCGCCACCGAGCTTGGCCTTCGCACCTCGAAGTACCGCTATGCGGAAAGCCTTGAGGAGGTGAGGGCAGCCGTGGAACATTCGGGGCTTCCCTGCGTGATCAAGCCGGTTATGTCCTCCTCCGGCAAGGGCCAGAGCACCGTTCGCTCGCACGCGGAGCTTGAACAGGCTTGGACTTATGCGGTCGCCAACATGCGTGGCGACCGTAAGAAAGTGATCGTCGAGGAATTTATTGCCTTCGAGTACGAGATCACTCTGCTCACGATCCGCTCGCGGGAGGGCGTATCCTATTGCGAACCTATCGGACACCGGCAGGAGCGGGGAGATTATCAGGAATCCTGGCAACCCACGCCGATGACGGAGAAGCTTCTCGCGGACGCGCAGGAGATGGCGCGCAAGGTGGTCGACAACCTGGGTGGTTACGGGATTTTCGGCGTTGAATTCTTCGTCACCAAGGATGAAGTGATCTTCTCCGAGCTTTCGCCGAGGCCGCACGATACCGGACTTGTGACGCTGCTCTCGCAAAACCTCTCCGAATTCGATCTGCACGCCCGCGCCGTGCTCGGCCTGCCGATCCCGAACATTCGCCTGAACGGACCCACCGCATCCGCCGTGATCCTCGCCGATCGGGACTCCGAGGACTTTTCCATCGAGGGGCTAAAGGATGCATTGGCTCTTGCCTCCGCTGGGAGCGATGTCGAGGTGCGCATTTTCGGCAAGCCGACGACACGGCCTTATCGGCGCATGGGGGTCGCGCTGGCCTCCGGCTCCAATGTCGAGGAAGCGCGCGAGCAGGCGCGTCAGGCCGCAGCGCGGATCAAGATCAAATACCGAGGATAATAAACCTTGCGAAGGGTAAGACTCCTTTTCGGGAACTCTATACTGAAGCACGGGAAGGGTTGTCGCCCAAGGGGCATTTCACTCTCAAAAAGATCCCCTTCTTCCTCCGCGAGACGGTCCTTAGAATTGGACGCTTCCGGAACTGGCATCTGATTGGAAGCGTCCTAAATAAGGCATAGCTACAAAGGCGAACTTCTGAGGGGGAGCTGGCTTGCCGTCCAGCTTAAGGCGTTGAAATCAATAAATTTTGAGGCGCTGTTTAATGCATCGCCCAATCCCTATGTGCTGGTTAATCCGTCCCTGGTCATCATGGGGATGAACGAGGCCTACCTGCGCGCCACCATGAGCAAGCGGGAAGATCTCGTGGGTAAGCCCATGTTCGAGGCTTTTCCGAGTGATCCGGATTCCGAGAGCTACCGCCAGCTGAGCGGGTCCTTCGAGCGCGTGATCCGCGAGAAGGTGACGGATCACCTGCCCCTGATCGAATATGCCATTCCCTTGCCCGACGGCCAGGGGTTTGAGGAGCGGTTCTGGAGCGCCACGCACACGCCCATGTTCGATGAGGCCGGAGAGGTCGTCGCCATTCTCCAGCATACAGTGGACGTGACGGAGCTGCAGCAACTCCGGAATTTTGCGAAGACCTCGGCTCTCCTGTCCGGCCCTGCCGCCTTGATCGAGACGGATATGTTCCGCCGTGCCCAAGCCGTTCAGGAGGTGAACCAGGCGCTCTCGAAGGAGCGCCAGCACCTGCACGACCTATTCGAGCAGGCGCCGGGCTTCATCGCGGCCTTGAGCGGTCCGGATCATGTATTCACCATGGCCAACGCAGCCTATCGCCATGTGGTCGGCCGCTCGGACCTGATCGGAAAAACGGTGGGAGAGGCACTGCCCGAAGTGGTGGGGCAAGGCTTTATCGATCTTCTGGATCGGGTCCACCAGACTGGTGAGCCTTTCGTTGGGCGCAGCGTGCGGATTCTCTTGAACCAGGGTCTGGATGAGGCTGCGGAGGAGCGCTTCCTCGATTTCGTCTATCAGCCCATCTTCAATCGTGAGGGGAGCGTTTCCGGTATTTTCGTTCAGGGCCACGACGTGACGGACCACAGGCGAGCCGAGGAAGCGCTGCGCGAGAGCGAGCAGCGTTTCCGCCTCGTCGCGGAGAGCGCCCCTGTCATGCTTTGGATGGGGGACCTGGAAGGGAAGTGCGTTTATCTCAATCGGGCCCAGCGGAAGTTCTGGGGGCTTGATGAAGACGCCATCTCCGGTTTTCAGTGGGGTGATACGCTTCACCCTGAGGACCAGGAGGCGCTTTTTGCTCCATTCTCTCAGGGTATGCGGGAGCATGCGCCGTTCACGGCGGAGGCACGCTTCAAGCGAGCGGATGGCGAATACCGCATTTTTCAAACCAACGCCCAGCCCCGTTTCGATGCGAGCGGCGCATTCCTTGGCATGATCGGTGTCAATGTGGACATCACGGAGACGCGCCGGGCTGAGAATGCCTTGCGCGAGAGCGAGCAGCGTTTCCGCGCCATCGCGGATTCCATCGACCAGCTCATTTGGGCAACGCGGCCCGACGGCTTTCACGATTACTATAATCAGCGCTGGTACGAGTACACGGGCGTGCCGGAGGGCACCACGGACGGGGCTTCCTGGAACGGCATGTTCCATCCCGAGGACCGGGAGCGCGCGTGGAAGATCTGGCGGCATTCGCTTGAAACCGGTGAGCCGTACCACATCGAATACCGGCTGCGGCATCGCTCCGGCGAATATCGCTGGGTGCTGGGTCGCGCTCAGCCCGTCTTCAACGAGGAGGGGCAGATCACGCGCTGGTACGGTACCTGCACGGACATTCACGACTTCAAGCAGGCTCAGGAAGAACTGCGGGCAAGCCGTGAGAAGGCCATCCAGTCCGAGGAAGAGACGCGGCGCCTGGCCGCGATTCTGTCGGAACGGGTGTCGGAACTCGATGCCGCCAACGAGGAAATTCAGCGGTTCGCCTATATCGTCAGCCACGATCTGCGGGCGCCCCTTGTCAACATCATGGGCTTCACGAGCGAGCTTGAGAACGCCCAGGAAGAGATCGAGAAGTTCTATCGGAAGATCTCCGAAGCTCAGCCGGGCCTCGTCACGCAAAATGCAAGCGATGCCATCGAGGGTGATCTCGCCGAGGCCATCGGCTTCATCAGGTCGTCCACCGTCAAGATGGATAAGCTGATCAACGCCATCCTCCGGCTGTCCCGTGAAGGGCGCAGGGTCCTGGCTCCGGAATCGGTCGACATGCGCCAGCTCCTGGAGGCACAGCATCACAGCTTGGCACATCAGCTGAGTGAGCGCGGAGCCGAGCTGGTTATCGAAGATGTTCCGGATCTCGTCAGCGACCGTCTGGCCATCGAGCAGGTTTTCGGAAACCTGATGGACAATGCCGTGAAGTACCTGGATCTGGCACGGCCCGGCCGGATTGTCATCAGGGGGCGCGACAGCGGCCTGAGCGTGCGCTACGAGATCGAGGATAACGGGCGCGGCATCGACGAGAAGGATTACGAGCGGATCTTCGACCTATTCCGTCGCTCTGGCACCCAAGACCAGCAGGGCGAGGGGATTGGGCTTGCGCATGTGCGCGCCCTTGTGCGAAGGCTGGGGGGCACGATCTCAGTGAAGTCGAGATTGGGTGAAGGCACAACCTTCACCGTAACCCTGCCCAAATATATCAGCGTGAGTTCGGAGGCCGCGTAGCATGCCCCAGCAGAATCCTGTCACCATCATCATGATCGAAGATGACGAGGGTCACGCCCGTCTGATTGAGAAGAACATCAGGCGCGCCGGGGTTTGCAACGAAATCCGCACATTTCCGAACGGAACGGCCGCGCTTGCGCATCTCTTCAGCGAAGATGTGCGCAATGCAGGCCCGTTCCTGGTCCTTCTGGACCTCAACCTTCCGGATATGAACGGAGTTGACATCCTGGCGAAGCTGAAAGGCGACGAGAACCTCAAGCGCGCTCCCGTGGTCGTTCTGACCACCACGGACGATCAGCGCGAGGTCCAGCGCTGCTACGACCTGGGCGCCAACGTTTATATCACCAAGCCGGTCGAGTATGAGTCGTTCTCCCAGGCCATTCGCCAGCTCGGTCTTTTCCTTTCCGTCATTCAGGTTCCCGAAACGCTGTGAGCGAAACCCAGCCTATCCGCCTTCTCTACATCGATGACGATCCGGGTCTCGGGCGTTTGGTCGAGCGTTCACTGGCCCGCCACGGCTTCGAGGTTACCCATGCCCTGAGCGGCGACGAAGGGTTGCAGCACCTCGCCGCAAAGTCCTTCGATGTGATCGCCCTCGATCACTTCATGCCCGGCAAGCAAGGGCTGGAGGTCCTGGCTGAGATGAAGACGCTCTCCGATCCGCCGCCCGTCGTCTATGTGACCGGCGCGGACGAGGGGCGCATCGCGGTTGCCGCGATCAAGGCCGGCGCGTCCGATTATGTCATCAAGGATGTCGGGGGCGTCTTTCTCGACTTGCTTCGTTCCGCGGCGGAGCAGGCCCTCGAGGCGGCCCGCCTGCGGCGGGAAAAGGCTGCGGCAGAGCGTGAAATGCGCGAGGCGCGCGAGCGGGCCGAGATGCTCCTGCGTGAGGTGAACCATCGCGTCGCCAACTCTCTGCAGCTCGTCGCATCCCTCGTCGCCATGCAGCAGCGGGCGGCAACCGGAAACGCGATGGCGCAGGATACGCTCGCGGAAACCCAAAGCCGCATCACGGCCATCGCCCAGATCCATCGGCGCCTCTATACCTCCAACGATGTGCGCTTCGTTGAGATGGATACCTACCTGGAAGGCCTGGTCGAGGAGCTGGAAGGAGCCATGCGCGCCGCAGGCCGGGAGCATACGATCTCGCTCAAGGCCGCGCCTGTTCCGATCCCGACGGACAAGGCCGTGTCGGTTGGCGTCATCGTGACCGAGCTCGTCACAAACGCCTTCAAATATGCTTATCCGGAGGGCGCCAACGGGGACATTCGCGTCATTCTGTCCAGCGAGGGACAGAAGGTGCTTCTCTCTGTCGAGGATGACGGTGTCGGGTGGAAGGGAACCGGTCAGGTTCAAGGCAGCGGCCTCGGCACCAAGATCGTGCGAGCCATGGCATCGAATCTGCAATCGGCCATCGAGTTCGACCCTCATCATGCCGGCACGAGGGCTGTCCTGTCGTTCTCGATCTAAGCAGCTTTGCAGTGGGTCTTGGTGGATTTGGCGTGCCAGGGACGAAGGGGAAGTTTAATCTTAGATGCTGCAAAAGAAATAAAGTTGCATATGCGGACCGCTGCGATATGCACGGCGTACTAAGCCTTTGAGACTATCCGTTATTCCTGCTCCTCCTTTTTATAGGAAGCGGATGAAATCCTGGTTCGCACAGCGCTGGCGATCAGGCTTAACTCCCGCTGAAGTCGATTGAGGCGGGAGAGAAGCTCTCCGTCTTCCATGTTCGGGAGGTTCTGAAGGCGTTGCTCGACGGGGGCCTCGTTAATGAACCGGCGGATCTCTTCCAATGTGGTGGGGCCGATATTGGGGACAGTCAGCCATTGTGCGTCTGATATGCTAGCGACCTCGCGGACCGTCGGGCAGCGTCCCTGAAATTCTGCGAGAACGGCACCGCGGACGCGCCCCGAGCACTTCTCAATCGGAAATGGATCGTCCCAACCCATCTCGTGTCCTCGCATCCCAACAGGTGATGTGCCGCCCAGTAGTACTGTATTCATTCCTGTACTCGGCATTATAGGCCTCCATGCGTATCTGTTGCTCCGGGAAAAGAGCAGAGTTCCTTAAGTCGATACAAGGCATGCGTATGGAGTAGCCAAATCGGCACATGTGGCAAGCATATGGCAAGTGGGCTCATCGGTGGCGTGAGAATGTGCATAAAGCTCTCTCAAACGGCATCCTGTGGGGATCTAGCTAGCCTTTTGCGCAGGTTATTCGCTCTACCGCCGCTCAGGACGCGAAGGGCCTTGAGGATTCTTCGAACAGGAGAGCGCGCGCGGGCTGATTGTTCAAAAAACCTCTTCAAATAAGCAATATCAACCAGCGGCAATGAGAAAGAATGCGCTCACCGCGGCGGGTTCAATGTGGCTACATGAGGGCGAATGCACCTAGTCGATGCCCGCGCCATGTCCATCATAGTCGCTTGAATGATCATTGGTATGCCATGCGAGAATTTCATTCGCGGCCCATGACTGATGGCGAAGCGTTGAATCTGCGCGCCCGGGCAAAGGCGCTGAATAACTCGTAACTACTCTGTTGAATGCATCTTTCATCTGCATCGCCTGATGCAAATCAATTGCAATTGGGCCGCCTGATATGAGGCGCCGCTCACGTCCTGAATCAGGAGCGATACGCTCCAAGTTTGTAAGAATTAAAAACTAGAGGGCTTGTGAGTCTCCAAGAATGAGATTTCGAAGACTTGCGCGCAACGAAGCCAATGCCGAATGCGGCATCGGCTGGCAAACGAGGGCGGCTATGCGCTTCGATGGCCTCTTCCATGAACAACCATCCGCCTGAATGCCTCATCTCTCTTCTTGAAAGGGGCTGAAGAATCCTGCAAGCGCACTATTATTAGCCGGCAACTTATTGTCGTCCCGGGCCAACGGGACTAAGCATAGGGCTTGACCGACGCCCGCCGAACGCTGGGGAATCCATGTCTGCGACCGCCATCCTAATCCACCTGCTCGGTGAGGTTGCCCTGCTGCTCTGGGGAATCAACATGGTCAACAGCGGGGTTCAACGGGCCTTCGGCAGCGACTTGCGATGGATCCTCGGCATTGGCCTGCGCACCCGACTGCGCGCCTTCCTGGCCGGTGTCGGCGTGACGACGGTCCTGCAGAGCAGCACGGCCACGGCGCTCATGGTGGCATCATTCACGGCGGGCGGCGCCGTCGATATCGTTCCGGCGCTGGCCGTCATGCTGGGCGCGAATGTGGGCACGACCCTGATCGTACAGGTGCTGTCCTTCGACGTGACTCTGATCTTCCCGCTGCTCATCTTCTTCGGCTTCATGGCCTACAAGCGGGGAGCTTCGAGCCGGATCAAGGACCTGGGACGTGTCGCCATCGGCCTTGGCCTGATGTTGCTATCGCTGCACCTGCTGACCGAGACGATTCATCCCATCGAATCCTCCGAGGTGCTCAAGAACGTGCTAGCGGTCATCGCGCCCGACCCGCTGATCCTGGTCTTCCTGTCAGGGCTCTTTGCCTGGATGGCTCATTCCAGCGTTGCTGCGATGCTCTTCATCATGTCGCTGTCGACGGCTGGCGTCATCGATACCCATGCCGCCCTGGTGATGGTGCTCGGTGCCAATCTGGGGAGTTCCGTCAACCCCATGCTGGAGGGGCTGGGTGGCGACCCGGCCAAGTTTCGTGTGCCGTTCGGCAACCTCGTTATGCGCGTGATCGGGTGTTTGGTGGCTCTGCCGCTGATCGACATCGCCATGAAGTACATGTCGCTGCTCGATCCGAATCCGGCACGCTTGGCAGCCAACTTCCATACGCTTTTCAATGTGGCGGTTGCTGCCATTTTCATCCTGCCGCTGCCGTGGATCGCCAAGCTTCTCACTAGAGCTTTTCCGGAAAAGCTGCGTGCCTCCGATCCCGGCACGCCGCAATATCTCGACAAGGATGCTCTCGATACGCCTTCCGTCGCCTTGTCCAATGCGGCCCGCGAGGTGCTGCGCATGGCCGACACAGTGGAGATCATGCTGCGCAGCTCGCAGGATCTTTTTCGTGAGGACGACATTGGCCGCGTGGCCGAGGTGAGCCGCACGGACGATGTGGTGGACCGTCTCTACAGCGCCATTCGCCGCTATCTCAGCGCCATCAACCACGAGTCCCTGAGCGAGATGGAGGCGAGGCGGCTCTCGGACATTCTCGCCTTCGCTATCAACCTGGAGCATGTGGGCGACATCATCGACAAGAACCTGATGGAGTTGGCGGCCAAGCGCATCAAGAACCATCTGCGCCTGCCTAAGGAAAGTCTCGACGACATCACCAGCATGCACAACAAGCTGCTGGAGCACCTGCAGCTCGCGGCTTCCGTGCTCATGTTCCAGGACATCGGATCGGCTCGCCGTCTCGTGTCGGAGAAGGAGCGGTTCCGCGACCTTGAGCGCGCCGTCACCCAGAAACAGCTGGAGCAAATTCGCTCCGGCCGCACGATGGGCGATACAAGCGCGCTCCAGCTCGACATCGTGCGCGATTTGAAGCGTATAGAAGCGCATATCGCGGCGACGGGGCATTCCTTGCTGGAGCAAAGCGGCGAGCTGAAGCCGAGCCGCCTGACGTCGTGATGCCTCGGAGCCGGGTTTGGCTTTTGGGGCGTCATTTCTTGGAGCGAAACGGCTCCCCATCCAGGTAGCGGGCGGTCTCGTGCAGGCCGATATCGCGCCTCTCGTGGTCCGACAGGTGGCTTAACTCCGCTATCGGTTCATGGCTCAGCAGGGAGCCAGGGCCCAGCCAGAGCTTCACACGCAGCCAAACGCTCTCGACGCCGCGCAGGCGGCGGGCATCTTCGTACCTCATGATGATCACCATTGATGTTTTGAAGGCGCCTCAACGCCTCGTTCATGCAGTAAGAAGATGCTCCTGTTCGGAGGCCTTGACAAAATGAAAGCCAAGGGGCTGGCATAAGGCACCCTTATGGATTGATCATGCCGAAATCATCCTCCAAGCTTCCTCCCATGAGCGCGGTGCGCGTCTTCGAAGCTGCCGCTCGGCATCAGAGCTTTACCCGCGCAGCCGAAGAACTCGGCATGACGCAGGCGGCTGTGAGCTATCAGATCAAGATGCTGGAGGATCGGGTCGGCGCGCCGTTATTCGTGCGCATGCCCCGGCAAGTGATGCTGACAGCCCGAGGACAGCAGCTTGCTCCAGCCGTGACGGAGGCATTCGATGCCTTGAGAGCGGCCTTCGCCAGTGTGGAGGAGATGGTGCAATCGGTGCTCTCGATCACCACGCTCAGCACCTTTGCCTCGAACTGGCTCATTCCGCGACTGGGACGCTTTCAGCAGATTTTTCCCAACATCGCCGTGCAAATCTCAGTCGCGCAGAATGTGGTGGATCTCGGCCAGAGCGAATTCGATTTAGGGATTCGCAGCGGGGATGGAGAATGGCCTGGGCTTGAGGCCTATCCTCTCTTTCCCAATCATTTTACTCCTGTCTGCAGCCCCGATCTCATTCGGGATGTCGAGCTCAAAGAGCCTGCAGACATTCTGAAATTTCCCATCATTTCACCGAGCGATCCCTGGTGGAAGGATTGGTTCACGGCTGCAGGGATGCCGGATGTCGATCTGTCCCGACGCCTCGACAACTCGCTCGGGGTTCAGCAATTCGAGGGGATGGCAGCGATGGCGGGGCAGGGCTTTGCCTTGATCAATCCATTCTTCTTCCCTGCCGACCTTGCGGCAGGCCGCTTGGTGCAGCCTTTCGATGTCATGGGAACGACCAGCCGAGGTTATTGGCTGGTTTATCCGAAGAAGCGCAAACGCTCTCCAAAAATTGAGGCGTTTCGTGACTGGATTCTCAGCGAGGTTGCTGGAGATGCCGAAAAGGGAACCATCGCAGCTCACATAAAAACCGGGACCTGAGCCCCGGTTTCAAGATTGCTATTCCGCAGCCTGAGCGTCCGTCGACTTGTCCTTCAAGTGCACGAGCATGTTGAGCAATGCACGGTCGTGCAGCACCACCATGCGTTCCTTCGGATGCAGCCAAGCAAGCGCATCGTCGATCGTTTCCGAGTCCACCAGTTTGGCCTCCGCCAAGGCGCGTTCGGTTTCGATGACACCGCGCTTGCGCGTCGTGGCGGGCGGCAGCATTTCGATATGCCGTTCCCTCAAAGCAGCATCCGCGTAAATGGCCCGCAGGCTGTCCGCATCGTCGAAGCCGAAGGTTGCATTGCGAATCTGCAGCTCGTTCGCGCGCGTGGCGATGGCGGGCGGCTGGTGCTCTTCCGGCGTCATGAGAAGGCCTAGCCGCTTGAGCGCAAGGCCCGCACCCAGCTGACCGCTGAGCCAGGAGAGCGGGATGGCGAGCAGCAGGCCGATGATCGTGGGCGACATCCACAGGAAGAGGGATGTCGCGATCATGAAGGCGGAGATGCCGGCTAGCGCACCGAGAACCGTATGAGCCCTGTGCCGGCGCACGATATCCTTGAACGGGATCGAGCCATCGTCGCGGCGTTGCGGCTGCCACCCGGTGTCGCGCCCAAGGAGAATTTGGAATACCGAGCCGGACTGGATCAGCATGAGGATCGGTGCCACAAGCGCGGAAAGGATGATCTCCAGAACCGACGAGATGATCAGGCGAATCCCGCCGCCGGAGGCCCGGCGATCATTGCCGCGTATCAGCATCAGGATCAGACCGAAGAGCTTGGGCGCAAGCAGGATGCCCATGGTCAGGGCAAACAGTGCCAGGGCTCGCTCGGGGTCGAAACGCGGCCAGATCGGGTAGAGGCGGAAATCGCGCGAGAAATACTCGGGCCGGATATATGTGGTCTGCAGGACGAGGGCGATACCGACGATCAGCTGGAACAGCCAGAAGGGCGATGCCAGATAGGACATGATGCCGGTGGCGAAGTGCTGACGCGTCGGCAGCTTCAGGCCTTTCGCGGTAATCACGCGCATGTGCTGCAGGTTGCCCTGGCACCAGCGGCGGTCACGGGCCGATAGGTCGATGAGGGAAGGCGGGCTTTCCTCGTATGAGCCCCCGAGATCCGGCAGCATGTAGACGTCCCAGCCGGCGCGGCGCAGCAGGGCCGCTTCCACGAAGTCGTGGCTCAGGATGTGTCCGCCGAAGGGCGGCTTGCCCTTCAGGTCCGGTAGGCCGCCGTGAGCAGCGAAGGCTTTGGTGCGGATGATCGCGTTGTGGCCCCAATAATTGCCGTCGCGGCCCATCCAGACCGACAGGCCCATGGCGATGACCGGCCCCGTGACGCGGGCCGCATATTGTTGCAGTCGCGCGAAAAGAGTGTTGCGGTTGATGATGAGGGGCAGGGACTGGATGATGCCCGCATCAGGGTCCGCTTCCATCGCCGCTGCAAGGCGTACGATGCAATCGCCGGTCATGAGGCTGTCCGCATCGAGCACGAGCATCTGCTCGTAATGCCCACCCCAGCGGCTCACGAAATCCGCGATGTTGCCGGCCTTGCGATGATGGTTCTTCGCGCGGTGGCGGTAATAGAATCGGGCTTTCGGCCCCAAGCGCTCGCGAAGCGCGAGGAACGCGCGCTCCTCCGCGATCCAGGCATCCGCGTTCGTCGTGTCGGAGAGGATGAAATAGTCGAAGCTGTCGCCGAGACCCGTAGCTTCGATGGATTCGTAAATCGCCTCCAGAGCCGCGTAGGTCCGGTCCGTCTGTTCATTGTAGACGGGCATGACGACGGCCGTGCGCACCTCCAGCGCAGACGGCAGCGGGGCAGGGCGAGGCCGGCGCAGAAGAGCGAAGAAGCCGAGCAGGGCACTCGTGAAGGCTACCGCGATCCAGGAGAAGTTGACGGTGAACAACGCCACCAGCACCCACTGGAGCGCCGTGGTCCGGCTCACCGACACTACCTGGTACATTTCATACGTACCGTAAGCCGTCAGTAGGAGGCCGCCGCCGAACACGAATAGGCGAGCGAGCCACATCCCGAGCTTAGGGTTTTGCCGAACGCGCTTACGCTCCTGGTCGTCCGACCAGCGTCTCAAGTGCTGGGTCGGCATGTCCAGGTGCTTTTCCGGGGGCATGACGGAGTCGTGCCGCCCGAGGGCAGCGATGTTCTTGTTCGAGTCGGAACTTAAGGTGTCCAACGATACAGCCATGTCTCGCTTATCGGTTTCCCGCCTGCTTCGAGGAGAAGACGCATCTCACACGCGTTTTCGTTGCCCGGGTCAAGCTCGAATGCAACGCGTACCGTCTTTCTCTCCGGATAGGGCAAAAGTTTGAGGTTGTGGAACGTTCCCGGACCAACTGTCAGCACCGACTTAAGATCCTTGGGCCAATTGTCACCAAGCGCCTCCACCGAAAAGTCCACGGTGAATCGGCGGCGGCGCCCGGTGCTGCCGCGACCGGACCGTGTTGCAATCACCGTCGCGAGCGGCGGGCGTTCCGGCGAGTTCCAGCCCCAATATTGCCGATAGGCGAAGGGCACTTCCGATCCCGCAGCCATCTGGGCGCGCGGGCGCCAATAGGCGAGAATGTTGTCGTTGATCTCCGCATCCGTGGGAATTTCAAGGAGCTGCACGCTGCCCTGAGCCCAATCTCCCAGAGGTTCGATCCAGAGGCTGGGGCGTCTCTCGAAGCGCTGATCATCGTCCTGGAAGGATTCGTAGGCGCGCTCCCGCTGGAGCAGGCCGAACCCGCGCGGGGAGTTGTCGACGAAGGCCGAAATCTGGAGAGTTTCCGGGTTGTGCAGAGGGCGCCAGAGCCATTCGCTCTGGCCGTTCAGCATCTGCAGGCCGGAGGATTCGTACACGGCGGGGCGAATATCGTCCGCCGTCCGGCGATCGTTCGGGCCGTAGAAATAGGTCGTGGCCATGCCGCCCAATCCTACGTGATCCAGGTTCACGCGGGGGAAGAGGGTCGTTTCCACATCGACGATGGTCATGTCGCCGGGACGGAACGTCATCCGGACCGAACCGGTGGTCGATTCCGAATCGAGCACGCCGTGAATCGTGATGCTGTTGCTGCCGACGCTTGGACGCTCGATCCAGAAAGCGCGGAAGATCGGGAATTCCTCCCCCTTCGCCTCGGCGGGCTTCAGGGTCAGTGCGCGGGCGATGACGCCGTAATTCTGGCCACGGGCCAAGGCGCGGAAGAAGGTGGCCCCCTGAACGATGGCGAAGTCGTAAGGCTGGCCCTCGGCCGGCTGCGCGATGAGGCGAAAGCCAGAATATCCAATATCTTTCAGATCATTAGGAATGTTTATTCCATTGAAACTAAATTGCTTCGGATCGTAACCGAGCCGCCGGATGGCACCATCCTCCACGAGGAAGAGGTCAACCGCATTGTTGAAGACGAAGCCGCGATGGAGCGGCTCCAGGGCGATGCCGCGTCCTTCCGTGCTCCAAATCGGCTGTTGCAGGGACTTGATGGAGACATACTGGTCGTATTCCAGGCTCGAAAACGCATCCGGCAGATCGTTCGGCGGCTGCACGAACGGTTTCTTGGAAAGCTGGCGGGCGATGTCGATGACCGTCGCGGGGTCGAAGCGCTGACTGTCTCCCATGCGTGCGGCGATTGTGGCCGGGGGCGTCTGAGCCCGGGCAGCGGCAGGCGCAAGGGTAAGCGCGGCAACGGAAGCGCTGAGGTAAGCCAGCACATCGCGTCGCCGAGGATGAGAAGGGCGCGAAGCCCCCAGCGAAAACGACACAGTGATACTCTTGTGTGAACTTGGCTCTTCGGCCAGACAATCAGGAAGTCTCATGATTTATCATCGAACATGAGTATGAAGTAAACGAGGCAGTTCGTTTTCCCGGTCTTTGCCCATGAAAAGATTGCCGAATTACCCCTTCTGATCTAGCTGCACTGTTAACGCCACGGATAGAAGCCCGATGAACCTGAATGTTTCCCGTACGACCTCGACCACCCGGACCTGCCTGGCCGTCGTTCTGGCCGCCGGGGAGGGTACCCGGATGAAATCCGCGAAGCCCAAGGTTCTGCACCATGTGGCGAACCGCTCCCTGCTCGGGCACGTTCTGGCCACTCTGACGGAAGCCGGCGCAACCCGGTACGCCGTGGTGGTCGGTCCCGACAGGGCGGATGTGGAGAAAGAGACGCACCGGATTCTGCCGGATGCGAGCATCTTCGTGCAGCGGGAGCGGCTCGGAACCGGCCATGCGGTCCTGAGCGCCAGGGAGGCCCTGGCCCAGAAACCCGATGACGTGATCGTGGCCTACGCGGATACACCGCTCGTCACCAAGGAGACTTTCGCCAAGCTGCGGGCCCCTCTCGCAGAGGGAGCCGCCGTGGTGGTGATGGCTTTCGAGGCGGCCGACCCGACCGGATATGGACGCTTGATCACGTCCGGTGATCAACTGCTCGCGATTCGGGAACACAAGGATGCCACGGAGGCGGAGAGGACAATCACTCTCTGCAACGGCGGACTCATGGCGATCCGAGGCGATGTGGCTCTGATGCTGCTCGACAAGGTCGGCAACGACAACGCCAAGAACGAATATTATCTGACCGATATCGTCGAGATCGCCCACACGGCCGGGCTGCGTGCGGTCGTCACGGTCGTGCCGGAAGAAGAAGTGCACGGGGTCAACGACCGTGCGCAGCTCGCCACTGCCGAGCGCATGATTCAGAGCCGCTTGCGCGAGGCCACCATGGCGGCAGGTACCACTCTCGTCGCTCCCGAGACGATCTTCCTCAGCTACGACACGAAGCTCGGAACCGATGTGATCGTTGAGCCGCATGTGGTGTTCGGCCCGGGAGTCACCGTCGAGACGGGCGTGACCATTCATAGCTTCAGCTATCTGGAAGGAACGCACGTTTCCGCCGGTGCCGGCATCGGGCCCTTTGCCCGCCTGCGCCCGGGCGCTGCCATTGGAGCCAAGGCGAAAGTCGGCAACTTCGTGGAGATCAAGAACACGGATCTCGGGGCCGGGGCCAAGGTCAGCCACCTGACCTATCTCGGCGATGCCAAGGTCGGAGCCGAGACGAATATCGGCGCGGGAACGATCACCTGCAATTACGATGGCTACAACAAACACCTGACCCAGATCGGCGAGGGGGCCTTCATCGGCTCCAATTCATCGCTCGTCGCGCCTGTCACCATCGGCGACGGGGCTTTTGTCGGCTCCGGCTCAGTGATCACCGACAGCGTGCCGCCCGATGCCCTTGCGCTGGGGCGTGGACGTCAAGTCACGAAAGAGGATTGGGCTGTTGCATTTCGGGCTAAGGCCAAGGCAGCAAAAGGAAAATAGGGATCAGCTGTCATAATTTGTCATGCAAGTTGATTCCAGCGAGACACGCTTGCCCTATATGGAAGCGGAGAGCTTAGCTTAACGTCTCGAGGGGAAGTCTCAGGGCATGTGCGGAATCGTTGGAATCGTCGGCAACACGGCTGTCGCACCGCAGATCGTCGAAGCGCTGAAGCGCCTTGAATACCGAGGCTATGATTCCGCCGGCGTCGCGACGCTTGAATACGGGCATCTCGAACGCCGCCGGGCGGAAGGCAAGCTGCGCAATCTTGAAACGAAGCTTTCCCAATCGCCCCTCTCCGGCGTGATCGGCATCGGCCATACTCGCTGGGCCACGCACGGCAAGCCGAACGAAACCAACGCTCATCCCCATGCGACCGACAAGTTGGCGGTCGTCCATAACGGCATCATCGAGAACTTCCGCGAGCTGAAGGAAGGCCTCGAAGTCAAAGGCGTGCGGTTCGAAACGGAAACCGACACCGAGGTCGTGGCGCAACTCGTGACTTATGAAATGCGCCAGGGGCGAGGCCCTGTGGAGGCCGTCGCCGTCACCCTTCCGCGTTTGCGGGGAGCTTTCGCGCTCGCATTCCTGTTCAATGGCGAGGACGATCTGCTGATCGGCGCGCGCCACGGCGCGCCGCTTGCCATCGGCTATGGCGAAGACGAGATGTATCTGGGCTCGGATGCCTTGGCTCTCGCGCCGTTCACGGACGAGATTACCTATCTCGAAGAGGGCGATTGGGCGATCCTGCGCCGCAAGGGCGCGAACATTCACGATGCGTCTGGAGAGATCGTGCAGCGTCCGCGCCACAAGATCCTCACCAGCTCATACATGGCCGACAAGGGCAATCACCGTCACTTCATGGCCAAGGAAATTCACGAGCAGCCGGAAGTCGTAGGACGTACGCTCGCGCACTACGTGAATTTCACTGCAGGGCAGGTCGAACTTCCTGTCGAATTGCCCTTCGATTTCAAGAACCTGAAGCGGATTTCCATCTCGGCCTGCGGCACGGCTTATTTGGCAGGGCTGATCTCGAAATACTGGTTCGAGCGCCTGGCGCGCATTCCGGTCGAGATCGATGTCGCCTCCGAATTCCGCTACCGTGAGGCTCCCATGGAGCCCGGTGAGCTTGCGCTTTTCGTCTCTCAGTCCGGCGAGACGGCGGATACGCTGGCCTCGCTCCGTTATGCCACCTCCGAAAAGCAGCACACGCTTTCGGTCGTGAACGTTCCCACATCCACCATGGCGCGCGAAAGCGCCGTCGTGGCGCAGACGCTTGCAGGCGTCGAGGTGGGCGTGGCCTCCACCAAGGCCTTCACCTGCCAGCTTACCGTTCTTCTCTCTCTGGCCATCGCAGCAGGCCGTGCTCGCGGTGCGTTGAGCGCCGACGAGGAGAAGGAGCTGGTGGATGCGCTCATCGCCGTTCCCGGCCAGATGAGCGAAGCCATGAAGCGCGAGCATCAGATCGAGATTCTGGCGCGCGAGCTCTCGAAGGCGAAGGACGTGCTCTATCTCGGGCGCGGGACTTCCTACCCGCTGGCCATGGAAGGTGCGCTCAAACTCAAGGAAATTTCCTACATTCACGCCGAGGGCTATGCGGCGGGCGAACTGAAGCACGGACCTATCGCCCTGATCGACGAGACCATGCCGGTCATCGTCATTGCGCCCTATGACAACATCTTCGAGAAGACCGTTTCCAACATGCAGGAAGTGGCCGCGCGCGGCGGGCGCATCATCCTCATCACGGATGAAAAGGGCGCATTGGAAACCGGCCTCGACACGATGGCGACCATCGTGATGCCGTCCGTCCACCCGATCGTCGCGCCCATCGTGAACTCGATCCCGATCCAGCTTCTGGCCTATCACACCGCCGTCTTCATGGGCAAAGACGTGGACCAACCGCGCAATCTCGCGAAATCGGTGACGGTAGAATAGTTTTCCTGCTGCCTTGCAGGCAGCAGGAAGACAGCCAAGCAACGGGCTGCGGAAGATCCAGGATGTTGCAAATCCAGGTTACGCAATGTTATTCGAAAGCATTGCAAGATGGGGTCGGATGGAGGCCTCAATAGCCGGATTGAGATGAATTCATGAAACCTGGATCGCAGCAGTCGCAGATGCCTCTTCAGCAGGCTTTGGCATCTCATCAGGCCGGCAAGATCGAACAGGCCAAGAGCCTCTACAAGAAAATCCTCTTAACGCAGCCTCGGCAAGCTGAGGTGCTCCGCCTTCTGGGGACTGCCGAATATCAACTCGGCAACCTTGAAGACTGCGTCAAATATCTCAGCAAATCCGTTTCCATCCTGCCGGCTCAGCCTGAGACCCAATTCAATCTTGGTGCAGCCCTCGATAAGCTCGGACGCTTTGAAGAGGCGATCACTCACTATAACCGGGCGATCGCTCTCAAGCCGGGTTATGCCGAAGCCTACTACAACCGCGGAAATGTTTTGAATGAACTCGGCCGGACGCAGGATGCCGCCGAGAGCTTCGAGAAAGCCACGACTTTCAAGCCGAATTACGCGAAGGCCTATTACAACCTCGGCATTGCTTTGCGAAAATTGGAACGCGCGGAAGAGGCGCTCGAAAAGTATAACAAAGCGATTGCCGTCAAACCTGATTATGCAGACGCTTACTATAATAAAGGCAATGCTCTCATCGATCTGTACAGGCTTCAGGAAGCGCTCGAGAGTTTTTCAAAAGCCATCGAGCTTAAGCCTGATTACGTCGATGCCTATTTCAACAGAGGAAGCACGCTGCTGGAAATGCGCCGCCTTGATGAGGCGCTGACAACCTATGATAAGGTTTTGGAGCTGAAGCCGGATCATGCGGAAGCTCATTACAACAGAGCCAGCATATACATGCTTCTCAAGCGACTGCCTGATGCCTTCAGCGCCTATGAAAGAGCCTGGGCTTTAGATCCGGATGCCGATGGCCTGCTCGGAGACTTTCTCTATGCACAGCGCCAACTGGCGAAGTGGGACGGAGCTGGAGATCAGGCCGCGGAGCAGATGGAGCTGATTGCCTGCAATCCCAAAGTGTCCGGCCCCTTTACGATCTTGTCCATGCTGGATGATCCGGAGCTTCATAGGAAAGTATCCGAGCATCATACCACGACGAGATATCCGGCCTCCAGCATCGCGCCGCCGATTACGCCTTACCCCAGGCGCGACAAGATCAGGGTCGGTTACTTTTCCTCGGATTTCGGCAATCATCCGGTGACGCATCTGCTCGCGGGTGTCTTGGAGCATCACGACAAATCTCGCTTTGAGATCTCTGCTTTCGCATTCGGGTCCGAGCGTCAGGACCCTTGGCGCAAGAGAGTGGTCGATGCGGCCGATCGGTTCTTGAACCTTGGAAACATGCCGATGGACGAGATCGCGAAGCAGGCTCGCGACCTTGAAATTGACATTGCCATCGACCTGAACGGCTACACGACCGAGGCGCGCACGAGAATATTCGCTCAAAGGGCGGCGCCGATCCAGGCGAGTTACATCGGCTTTATCGGTACGATGGGAGCGCCCTATATCGATTACCTCATCGCGGATCGGATCGGCATTCCTGAAAGCCATCGGCGCTTCTACTCGGAGAAGGTCGTTTATCTGGATACGTTCCAATCCAATGACGACAAGCAACAGGTCTCAACCCGTGCTTTCACTCGAAATGAGGCCGGGCTTCCGGAGAACGCCTTTGTCTTCTGCTCGTTCAACAATGCCTATAAGATCACCCCGCAGGTATACGACACCTGGATGCGCATTCTGAAGCGCGTACCGGACAGTGTCCTGTGGCTGTATGCCGCCAACCCATTGACCATCGATAATTTGAAGCGAGAAGCGGAGAAGCGCGGCATCCCCGGCAGCCGTCTCGTGTTTGCCGAGCGCCTTCCATTGGAGGAGCATCTGGCGCGGCAAAAGATGGCCGATCTTTTCCTCGACACCAGCCCGTACAATGCGGGCGCGACGGCCAGCAACGCGCTGAGAGTGGGGCTGCCCGTTCTCACGCGCAAAGGAGAAGCCTTCGTGGCGAGAATGGGGGCAAGCCTTCTTCATGCCGTCGGCATGCCTGAGCTGGTTGCGGAAAGCGAGGAGGAATATGAGAGCCTCGCGGTCGAGCTCGCGACGAACCCCGGCAAGCACGAGGCACTCAAGGCGAAGCTCGCCGGGAACCTCCCGGCCAGCAAGCTCTTCGACACGCAGCGCTTCACCCGTAACCTCGAGGCTGCGTATGTGACCATGTACGAGCGCAGCCAGAACGGCTTAAGCCCGGACCATATCGACGTGTCCGGAGTTTGGTGAAGGCTAACCCGCCCGCAACAGCTTGATCGCGGAATCCCGCTCGAACAGGTAGAGCATGGTCCGCAGGGCCTGGCCGCGCTCGCTCAGAAGCTCCGGATCCTTGTCGACGATCAGGCGCGCATCGTCGCGCGCGGCTGCGAGTAGATCGCCGTCCACCTCAAGGCGGGCGAGCTTGAAGCCGGGCGTGCCCGATTGGCGGGTGCCCAGCACTTCGCCTTCACCGCGCAGACGTAAGTCCTCCTCGGCGATGCGGAAACCGTCTTCCGTCTGGCGCATCATTTCGAGGCGCGCCTGTGCCACCTGTCCGAGCGGTCCCTTGTAGACGAGAAGACAAGTAGAGGATTTCGAGCCGCGCCCGATGCGGCCGCGCAGCTGATGAAGTTGCGCGAGGCCGAAGCGCTCCGCGTGTTCGATCACCATGACCGTGGCATTGGGTACGTCCACGCCCACTTCGATCACGGTGGTGGAGACGAGGATCTTGGTTTCGCCGCTGGAGAAGCGCTCCATGGCGGCATCCTTGTCCTTGCCGGCCATCTTGCCGTGAACGAGGCCGACCTGATCGCCGAAGAAGCTCTTGAGCGTCTCGAAACGCTCCTCGGCAGCGGCGAGATCGATGGATTCGGATTCGCCCACGAGCGGACAGACCCAGTAAACCTGATCGCCATTGGCGATGGCGCGGCCCATGCCGCCGATCACTTCGTCGAGCCGGTCGATGGAGATGAGTTTCGTGGCGATAGGCTTGCGGCCAGCAGGTTTCTCGCTCAGCACCGACACGTCCATGTCGCCGAAATAAGTGAGCGCCAGGGTGCGCGGAATGGGCGTTGCGGTCATGACGAGAATATCGACGGCCTCGCCCTTCGAGCCCAGCGCGAGGCGCTGATGGACGCCGAAGCGGTGCTGCTCGTCGACGACGGCGACACCGAGATCATGGAACGCGACACCTTCTTGAAATAGGGCGTGGGTACCGACAGCAATCTGAATGCTGCCGTCGGCAAGGCCTTCCAGCACGGTTCTGCGGGCAACGCCTTTTTCACGGCCCGTGAGGAGCGCGATGGTCAGTCCGGCCTCTTCGGCCATGGGTGCGAGACGCTCGTAATGCTGGCGGGCCAGAATTTCCGTCGGCGCCATCATCGCAGCCTGACGGCCAGCCTCGATGGCGCTCGCCATGGTGAGCAGGCCAACGACGGTCTTGCCCGAGCCCACATCGCCCTGGAGGAGCCGCAGCATCTTCTTGTCGGAGACAAGATCCTGCCGAATGTCCTCGACGGCCTTGGCCTGGGACGCGGTGAGGCCGAAGGGCAGGGCGTTCTTAAGTTTCTCGACGAGGTGTCCGTCACCCGCATTCACCCGGCCCGGCAGGCGGCGCATGCGGCTTCTCACGAGCGCAAGGGCGAGTTGGGAAGCGAGCAACTCGTCATAGGCCAAGCGGCGGCGAGGAGCCGACTTGGCAATCGCCTCCTCGGACAACTGCGAAGCGTTGTCCGGCCTGTGCAAGGCGAACAGCGCCCTTTGAAAATCGGGCAGGCCATTCCGGTCTAGCCAGGCGGCATCCTGCCACTCGGCGAGGTTGGGCACGCGCTCAAGGGCCGTACCGATAAACTTTCCCACCATGCGTGAGGAGAGCCCCTCGGTCAGGCCATAGACAGCCTCGACAGCGGGCAGGCTCTCGATGCCTTTCTCGTCCAGGATCCGGTCAGGGTGGACCATCTGGCGCCGGCCATCCCAGAGCTCGATCTTGCCAGAGACGTAGCGCCGCTCGCCCACGGGCAGCAGCTTCTCGAGACGGGCCTTGTGCCCGTTGAAGAAGACCAGGGAGACGTCGCCGGTCTCATCCTCCACCAGGATGCGATAGGGCGCGCGACGGCCGGGCTGGGGCGGGCGATGGGCCGCGACCGTCACCGAGAGAGTCACCGGCTCGCCCACGGGCGCATCGGCGATGGAGCCTTTCATTTCCCTGGAAATGCCGCTGCTGGGCAGGTGAAACAGCAGGTCCGCCACGCGCGCAGGCTTTCCCGGCTCGCCCAGGAGGCGGTCCAGCAGGGGGGCGATCTTCGGTCCGACGCCGGGCAGAGTAGCTGCCGGGGCGAACAAGGGATCGAGAATGGAAGGGCGCAAGGGCATCTAACGGGTGTCAAGTCGAAGGGAGATGGTTATATAGCGGCCAAGCCGCTTCGAAGCGACGTTATCTTTGATCAACCGGAGCATTTTTCATGAGCGGGACGACACGTACAAGCGCCGACCTCGATGTCCGCCGCAGGCAGATCCTTTACCGGTCCTGGCACCGGGGTATGCGCGAGATGGACCTGATCATGGGCCGCTTCGCGGATGCCGAGATCGGGGAGCTTTCCGACGAGGATCTGGCCGAGTTCGAGCGCCTGATCGAGGTGACGGACCGGGACCTGCTCGGCTGGATCACCGGAGAGATCGAGACGCCCTCGAACTACGACACCCCCTTGTTTCGGCGGTTGAAGGCGTTCCACACGCATACGTCGCCGATTCATAACTGACGCGATGTCATCCCCGGCGGTCCGCAGGACCGGGAAGGGGATCCACGTTCAAGTGCGGCGCTATGGATTCCCTTCCCTCGCTTCGCTCGCCGGGAATGACACTGTAAGAACCATTCACTCGAACCGGGCCGAGAGGCCCGCGTTCTCCTCCATTGTGACCTGACACGCTGCCATGAAGTCTGCTCTGACCCGTGCTCTCGATGCCCTCAAGAAAGGCCAAGGCCTGACGCTTGCCAGCGTTCCGGAGGGCTTCGATGCGCTCGCCGTGGCTGATCTGGCACGCGGCCTGTCGGGAAGCATCGAAGGCCCGGCCGTTCTGGTCCATGTATCGCGGGACGGGCAGAGGCAGCAGAATTTCGCCAACAGTCTCGGTTTCATCGCCCCGGAAATCGAAATTCTCACGTTCCCGGCCTGGGATTGCCAGCCTTACGACCGGGTGTCGCCCAATTCGGCGATCACTGCGCAGCGCATGACGACACTGGCTCGTTTGACGCGTTCCAAAACCTCGGAGGAGAAGCCGCGCATTCTCTCCACCACGGTGAATGCTCTCGTGCAGCGGGTGCCGCCCAGAAACCGCATCGCGGCGGAAACATTCTCCGCCGCGCCGGGCAACGTGGTGGACACGACGCTCCTCATCAACTGGCTCGAATCCAACGGCTTCATGCGCACGGGCACGGTGCGCGACACCGGCGAATATGCCGTGCGCGGCGGCATCATCGATCTTTATCCTGCAGGACTGCCGAACCCGGTGCGTCTCGACTTCTTCGGCGATGCGCTGGAATCGATCCGCGCCTTCGATCCGGAAAATCAACGTACTGTCGGAACTCTGCGCTCCCTCGATCTCGTACCCATGAGCGAGGTGCAGCTCACCACCGAGAGCATCAAGCGGTTCCGCCAATCCTATGTGGCTGCCTTTGGCGCGCCCACCCGCGACGACCGGCTCTATGAGGCGATCAGCGAGGGGCGGCGCTATCCTGGTCTCGAGCATTGGCTGCCGTTGTTCCACGACCATCTCGACACACTGCTCGATTACGTGCCCGATATTCCGGTCGTGTTCGATGCGCTGGCCGACGATGCAGCGGCTGAGCGCTTGTCGCAGGTGAAGGATTATTACGACGCACGTCGCGAGAATATGGGCCAGAACCAGCCTGGCGTTGCGCCCTATCGTCCGCTGCCTCCCGATCAGCTCTACTTCAAGCCTGACGAATGGGCGGAGCGAACCTCCTCGCTGCCGCTGGCGAAGCTCACGCCGTTCGCCATGCCGGAATCCGGTGCGCCTAAAATCGTCGTGGATTGCGAAGCGCGCCAGGGACGCAACTTCATCGCGGAACGTGCGGACGAGAGCGCGAATGTATTCGAGGCGGTGGTCGCCCACATTCGCGACCAGCAGAAGCAAGGCCGCCGCGTGATCCTCGGTGCATGGACGGATGGTTCGCGCGAGCGCCTCTGTCATGTCCTGCAAGACCATGATTTGCGACAGACGAAGCCGATTGGCCGGTTCTCCGAGGCGATGGCTTATCCGCGCAACGAGATCCCGGTCGGGGTCTGGCCGCTGGAGCACGGTTTCGAGACGGGCGATCTCACCGTCATCAGCGAGCAGGACATCCTCGGCGACCGTCTCGTGCGCCAGAAACGCAAGTCGAAGCGTCCGCAGGACTTCCTGACCGAAGTTGCTGCGCTCACGCCCGGCGATCTCGTGGTGCACGTGGATCATGGTATTGGTCGGTTCGAGGGCCTGAAGACCATCGAGGCTGCTGGCGCGCCGCACGATTGCCTCGAGCTGCATTATGCCGGCGGCGACCGCCTGTTCCTGCCGGTGGAGAATATCGAGCTTCTGACCCGCTACGGATCGGAAGAGACGGAAGTTCAGCTCGACAAGCTCGGTGGCGGCGCCTGGCAGGCCCGCAAGGCGCGCATGAAGCAGCGCATCCGCGAGATGGCGGGCGCACTCATGAAGATCGCTGCTGCACGCATCCTCAAGGACGCGCCGCGTATGGTGCCGCCGGAAGGCCTCTACGACGAGTTCGCCGCGCGCTTCCCCTATGACGAGACCGAGGATCAGCTCAACGCCATCGAGGCGGTGCTGGACGACATGGCCTCGGGCCGCCCCATGGATCGCCTCGTCTGCGGCGATGTGGGTTTTGGCAAGACGGAGGTGGCCCTTCGCGCCGCTTTTGTCGCAGCCATGAGCGGCAAGCAGGTGGCCGTGGTAGTGCCGACCACGCTGCTGTCGCGCCAGCATTACAAGACCTTCTGCGACCGTTTCCGAGGCCTGCCGCTCAACATCGCGCAGGCCTCCCGCTTCGTGCCCTCAGCCGAGCTGAAGAAGACGAAGGAAGGTTTGACGGACGGCTCGGTCGATATCGTCGTCGGCACCCATGCGGTGCTCGGAAAGTCGATCAAGTTCAAGGATATCGGCCTTATCATCATCGACGAGGAACAGCATTTCGGCGTGACCCATAAGGAGCGCCTGAAGGAGCTGCGCGCCGAGGTGCATGTGCTGACGCTCTCCGCGACGCCGATCCCGCGCACCCTGCAACTTGCGCTCACCGGCGTGCGGGAACTCTCGCTCATCACCACGCCGCCGGTAGACCGTCTGGCGGTGCGAACCTTCATCACGCCTTTCGATCCGCTTCTCATCCGCGAGGCTCTGCTGCGTGAGCGTTATAGAGGCGGGCAGGCGTTCTACGTGGTGCCGCGCCTAGACGATCTCGGCGAGGTGAAGGCCTTCCTCGACAAGGAAGTGCCGGAAGCGAAAGTGGCCGTCGCGCACGGGCAGATGGCTGCTGGGCAATTGGAAGACGTCATGACGGCCTTCTACGAGGGCAAGTACGATATCCTGCTCTCTACCACTATCGTGGAATCCGGCCTCGACATTCCGACCGCCAATACGCTCATCGTGCATCGCGCCGATATGTTCGGTCTGTCCCAGCTCTATCAGCTGCGCGGACGCGTTGGCCGCTCGAAGACACGTGCCTATGCCCTCTTCTCAGTGCCGGCCAACAAGAATCTGACGGCGCAGGCCGAACGCCGCCTGAAAGTGTTGCAGACGCTCGATACGCTCGGCGCAGGCTTCCAGCTCGCTTCGCACGATCTCGACATTCGTGGCGCAGGCAATCTGCTCGGCGAGGAACAGTCCGGCCACATCAAGGAAGTGGGCTACGAGCTTTATCAGCAAATGCTGGAAGAGGCTGTCGCTCAGTTGAAGGCAGGCATCGAGGAGCCGGCGGAAGATCAGTGGTCGCCCACCATCGCGGTTGGCGCACCGGTGATGATCCCCGAAAGTTACATCGCCGATCTGCAACTGCGCCTCGGCCTCTATCGCCGCCTCTCGACCTTCGAGTCTGCTACGGAAATCGACGGCTTCCGCGCGGAGCTCGTCGATCGCTTCGGTCCGGTGCCGTCAGAGGTCGATCAGCTTCTTAAGATCATGGCGATCAAAGTGCTTTGCCGCCGTGCCAATGTGGAGAAGGTGGATGGCGGCCCGAAGGGCATCATCATCTCCTTCCGCGACAATTCCTTCGCCAATCCAACAGGCCTCATCTCCTACGTGACGGAGCAGGCCTCCTTCGCGAAAGTGCGTCCCGACATGAAGATCGTGTTCGTGCGCGATATCGAAACGCCGGATGAGCGCATCAAGGCATCCACCATCATCTTGCGCGATCTGGTGCGGATTGCCGAGAAGAAGGCGGCTTGATGTGAGTGTCGAGTCATGGGCCGTCGTGGAGGACGGAGCGGTCATAGAGGCGCATGGCGCGGACCGCTTGGTGCCGTGGTGGAGTTTCAGCAAGACTGTTTTGGCTTCAGCCGCACTCGTTCTCGTTGAAAAGGGCTTGCTTCACCTGGATGAACCCCTGAACGGCAAGCCGTATACGCTGCGAAATCTTCTCCAGCACCGCTCCGGCCTGCCGGACTACGGGTGGTTCCGTTCGTACCATGATGCAGTAGCGCGAGGCGACGAGCCTTGGTCCGTTTCGTTCCTGCTCGAAGAGACCGACGCGGAACGTCTTCGCTACGTGCCGGAGGAAGGGTGGGATTATTCGAACATCGGCTATCTTTTCGTCCGGCAGATCATTGAGAATGCGACAGGCCAAGGGCTCGGTTCAGCCTTGCGCGATTTGGTATTCGATCCACTCGATATCAGAAGTGCGAAGGTCGCGATGGAAACGCGCGATCTCAACGATATCGCCATGGGAACTGCCCAGGGCTATCACCCGGGCTGGGTTTATCATGGACTGCTCGTGGGCAGCATTGCCGATACTGCGCTGCTCCTTCACCGTCTCATGAGCGACACATTGCTGAAGAGCGAAACTCTCCAACAGATGCAATCGGCTCATGCTCTCGGGGGACCTATAGAAGGACGCTCCTGGCATGTGCCGGGTTATGGACTGGGAATGATGAAGGGCGAAACGACAACCGGAAAATCGGTTGCCGGACATACAGGTGGCGGGCCGGGGAGTACGGTGGCTATCTACCATTCCCTCAGCGCTAAGCGCACAAGCGCCGTATTCGCAACGAGCGAAGATGCCGCGAACACAGAAAGGAAGGCTTTCGATCTTCTTTGATCAAAGATCGGCAGCAGCTACAGGCAGAGAGCTCAAGTGGTTCTGAAGCATCGTGGCAGCGCCATTCACCGCGCCCGTGACGATGACGGGGGTATGCGTCTCCGCCAAAGTCTTGCGCAGGCGGGTGGCGAGTTCCAGGAACCGGCGGCGCTCGGACCAATCGGCATGCTGAGGCATCTGCAGCACTACGGCGGCAGGGCTGGGGATCAGAGCGAGCACATCGTCAGCGGCTTCAAAGGGGGCCGTGACGCTCGCATATCCCATGCCCGCGAGTTCTGCTGAAAGAGCGCTGTCAGGAGCGCGCTCGCCGCTATCGACGACGAGTACCTTCTGCATGCCATTCATTGCAACACCCTTGCGTTGGAACCGCGCTCGTTGAGCCGGAGACGTGCTCCTCAACGAGCCAAGCCTAGGTTTAGTTGCATTCCCTACATGAATGGAAGCTCAACAATAAATGCAGCCCTGTTTCAGCGACTGGTCAGTTCGGCGCTCTCCACCAAGTGTCGACTGAAGCGCCGAAAAGAGGCGTGCGATCCGGCCTCTTCAGACTGCTGTCATAGGCAAGCCATTGATCGCCCACGTAAAAGAGCGGGATCACGTAAAAGCCCGACAGCAGCACACGGTCGAGGGCACGAACGGAAGAGACGAAGTCCTCTTTCGTTTTCGCCTCCAGCAGGGCGTCGATCATGCGATCGATGGCAGGAGAGGTAGCTCCGGCGTAGTTGAAGGAACCATCCTTCTGAGCAGCCTCCGAGCCCCAGCGATTGCGCTGTTCGTTGCCGGGTGAGGCCGAAGCCGGCCAAACCCATTGGATCATGTCGTATTCGAATCGGGAGATGCGCCGCCAGTATTGGACGTCATCCACCAAGCGAACCCTAACGCCGATCCCGATCCGTTCAAGTGCTTGCGCATAATTTAGGGCTAGGCGCTCCTGGTATCGCGAATTCACAAGCATCTCGAAGCGGAAAGGCTCTCCGGTTTTCCGGTTTCGAAGGACATTGTTCTTGAGATCCCAGCCTGCCTCGGAGAGTAGCGTCAAGGCGTGGCGCGCCATATCCCGGTCTCGGCCCGTTCCGTCAGGCGAGGGGGGCGACCAGCGACCTTCAAGAATGTCCTCGCGAACCGCATCCGGAAACGGGTTGAGGAGTTGCCGCTCGCGTTCGGAGGCGGGTCTTCCGGTCGAGGCGAGTTCGGAGCCGGCGAAGAAGCTGTCCGACCGCTTGAGATAACCATAGAAAAGGTTGCGGTTCAGCCAGTCGAAATCGAACATGTAGCCAAGCGCTTCTCTCACTCTGACATCGGCGAAGAGGGGGCGGCGGGTATTGAACACGAAGCCGCTCATGCCCTTGGGCAGTTGGATCGGGAGTGTTTCACGCTTGATCCTGCCGTCCCTGGCGCTGGGAAAGTCGTATCCGGTGGCCCACCGGGTCGGGTCGCCTTCCAGCCTGTAATCATAAAGGCCCGCCTTGAACGCCTCGAACATGGTGTTGGCGTCGCGATAGAGGTCAAAGCGGATCTCGTCGAAGTTATAAAGCCCGCGCAGAACCGGCAGATCGTCTGCCCAGAAGTCCTTGCGGCGCTTCAGGACCACGCGCTCGCCGGGCCGCACCTCGCTGATGGTGTAGGGGCCTGAGCCGATGGGAGGGGTGAGGGTGGTCCGGTCGAAGGTGTCGGGATTGGTCGCATGGGCGGCGAAAATCGGCATCATCGCAATCAGCAGCGGCAGTTCTCGGTCATTGCTGCCTGAGAGGTCGAAGCGGATGCGGTAGGCATCCTGGACATCGACCTTTTTTACCTGCCCGAAGCTCGTCCGATAGAAAGGCTTCCCGTGCTTCCTGAGCACGTCGAAGGTAAAGCGCACATCCTCCGCCGTCAGGGCGTGGCCGTCCGAAAAGCGGGCCTTGGGATTGAGGTGGAAGGTCACGAAGCTCCGATCATCCGGAAGCTCGACCGATTCGGCGACCAGGCCGTAGAGGGTGAACGGCTCGTCCTGGGAGCGGATCATCAGGCTCTGGACGACGTAAGCGGGAATGGCGGGCGGAGCGACACCCAGAACGATGAAGGGATTGAGGCTGTCGAAGGTACCCTGAATCGCCAGCGTGATTCGTCCGCCCTTCGGTGCGTCAGGCTTGGCATAGGGCAAGTGAGGGAAGCCTACGGAAAGCGCGGGCTCCCCGTGCATGGCAATGGCATGCCGCAGAGTTTCCGCCTCGGCTGCGACCATAGGCCCGCAAATCGCCACGGCCATGGCGGCAAAAAAGCCTAAAATCCTCGTAAATCTGCAGTTCATGGAGTTCCGGATACGTATCGGTGCTTCCCGGGCAATATTGTACAGAAAGTTGCCGGAAGTGACTGGAAACCTAGCACATGAAAGGTTAAAGGAGCGCCACAGGTCATGTCTTCGCCGCAATCGGCAAAGATTCACCGTCCCATTGCAGGTTTAAGAACGCCGATTTCCAGCGGTCCATTCAAGAGCCGAACCTTTCGACTGAAGAGGAAGTAACGACATGTCTTTCGCGACACGCATCGCGAGCTTGGGGGGCACCCGCGGCCTGGCTACTGCCCTGGCCCTTCTCGCCAGCGCACCCGCTTTCGCTCAGGCTCAGCAGCCGCGACCTGCGGCTCCCGCCGCCCAGCCTGCGCGCCCCGCTGCTCCTGCCCCTGGCCAAGCTGCTCAGCCGCAGCAGGCTGCCGGCCCTACGGTCGTCCAGGTGAAGGCTGAGCCTTCCCAGCCGGAATGGACCAAGGTTTGCGGCAAGGACCAGAACACCAACACCGAGATCTGCTACACCACCCGCGACTTCGTCTCGGATCAGAACCAGCCGGTTCTCGCTCTCGCCGTCTACGACGTGAAGGGCCAGCAGGCCCAGAAGGTCGTGCGCTTCGTGATGCCGCTCGGCCTGCTCCTGAAGCCCGGCCTGCGCTTCGCCGTGGACCAGGGCCAGCCGATTCCCGGCAGCTTCGTGATGTGCCTGCCCAACGGCTGCTTCGCCGAGGCTCCGGTGAAGGACGACTTCATCGCGTCGCTCAAGAAGGGCGCTAACCTGAACGTCAGCGTTCAGAACCAGGTTGGTCGCGAGATCACCTTCGCCGTTCCGGCTGCCGGTTTCGGCAAGTCCTTCGACGGTCCTCCGATCGATCCGAAGGTGCTTGAAGAGCAGCAGAAGAAGCTTCAGGAAGAGCTTCAGAAGAAGAGCGAAGAGATGCGCCAGAAGATGCTTCAGAGCCAGGGCCAGGGTGGCGCTGCCGCTCCGAGCGCTCAGGCTGCTCCGAAGCCCTAATTTCTGGAAGTCCATACAAAAAGAAACGCCGGGCTTATCGCCCGGCGTTTTCGTTTACGCGGCTGAATTAATTGGCGAGCATGGGTTTGGCCCGGTAGCCCCCATTCGGCTCTCGCACGAACATTTCCTCGATCATGGGATTGCGCAGGGGCTCGTCCGAATGGTCCGGCATCAGGTTCTGCTCGGACACATAGGCGATGTATTCGGTTTCGGCGTTCTCGGCGAAGAGGTGATAGAAGGGCTGGTCCTTGCGGGGCCGCACGTCCTCGGGAATGGACAGCCACCACTCTTCCGTGTTGTCGAATTCCGGGTCCACATCGAAGATGAGGCCCCTGAAGTCGAACAGGCGATGCCTGACCACCTGGCCGATCGCGAATCTCGCTGAACTCGCTTTCATGGGCATTGGTCTAACTCCTTGACCTTGCATATAGCCACCTGGGCGGGAATCTTCAAATCGGCGGCCGTCACAATTCAGAGAGGCCCATCAACGGCTTACCTTCCTGGCACGCATAGGCAGCGTGCCTTTTCTCGGCGGAAGCACCTGCGAGCATTGCATTTTTGGTCTGGTGGCCTTCGCAGGATGGGATTGCTGCAGGGTTAGAACCTTGCGAGAAGAATGATCTCCTCAGTCTCGCTTCTCATCCTTGCATCGGGAGCCCGCGATGTCCGACCTGATCGGGCTTTTCAACCTGCTTGCCCCATTCTTCGGCCTGATCGGACTGGGCTTCTTCTGCGGCAAGATCGTCAAGCAGCCGGAGAGCGGCCTCGCTTGGATGCAGTTCTTCCTGATCTACGTGGCGCTGCCGTGCCTGTTCTTCCGACTGATCGCGGATAAGCCCCTGGACCAGCTCGCCAATTGGGCGTTCATCGCGGCAACGACCTTCTCGACGGCTTTTGCCTTCGTTCTGTCTTTCGCGGCAGGCTGGCGCCATACGAAAGATCTGCCGCAATCGGTCATGCAGGGCGTCGCCGGGTCCTATTCCAATATCGGTTATATGGGGCCGCCCCTGATCCTGGCGGCCATAGGACCGGCGGCCAGCGCTCCGGTCGTGCTCATCTTCGTGTTCGACAACCTGTTCCTGTTCTCTGTGGTGCCGCTGCTCATGTCGGTGGCAGGCCTGGAGAGGCTGGACCTGACGGCTACGATCCGTCGCATCGTCTGGCGGGTGGTGACCCATCCCTTCAACGTGGCGACGGCTCTCGGCATCGCGGCGAGCTATCTTCACCTCGAAGTGCCCGGGCCCATCAACCAGATGATCACATGGCTTTCCGGCTCCGCCGCGCCCTGCGCCCTGTTCCTGCTCGGCGTCACCGTTGCCCTGCGGCCTCTGGGGCGTATCCCTGGCGAAGTGCCGGCGCTCGTCTTCATCAAGCTGATCCTGCACCCGCTGCTGGTCTGGGTGGCTTTGTCGGCCATCGGGGATTTCGGGCAGACCTGGACCTATGCGGCGATGATAATGGCGGCGCTGCCGCCAGCCCTGAACATCTTCGTCATATCCACCCAATACAACGTGGGCGTAGAGCGAGCCTCCGCCTGCGTGCTCATCGGCACGCTGGTGTCGATCTTCACGCTGACGGCGGTTCTCTACCTCACCACCAAGACCGGCACGCTGCCTTACGACCTCTTCCCTTAAGCAGCCGATGCATCCTGCATCATGCGCGGTGCTCCCATGTGGGGCAGCACGCCTTCGCGCATGACGGCACGGCGCAGGAAGCCGATCTTGCTGAGAGCCAGAAGGCCAGCGCCTCGCAGGAGATCCGCCGGAAGCAGGCCGGTCAGGAGAGTTCGATTGAGGCCGTCCACTGCGGCGGTACGCAGGCGGACATCTAGATCGCGGCTGCGCTGGTACTGGCGGAGGGTTTCAGGCGATCCGGGCTCGCGCCCATTGTCGAACGCATCCACCACCGCATCCCGCAATGAGGCCACATCTCGGAAACCGAGATTGAGCCCTTGCGCACCGATTGGAGGGAAGACATGCGCCGCTTCTCCGACGAGAGCCAGACGCGGTGCCCCATAGCGGTTGACCGACAGACCGCTCATCGGAACCAATCCGCGCGGACCGTCGATGCGCATGGCGCCGAGATGCGACTGGGCCTGATGCTCGATGGCGAGTGCCAAGGCTTGATCGTCAAGTTTGGAGAGCTGTTCGGCCTGCTTCTGGCTGGTCACCCAGACGAGGCTCGAGCGTTTGCCTGGCAGGGGGACGAGCGTGAAGGGGCCGTGGCGGGTATGGAACTCGGTTGAGGCCTCCCGGTGCTCCCGGTCATGGGCCAGGATCGCCGTAAGGGCGGTCTGCGGGTAGGACCAGGTCTGAGCCTCGATCCCGGCGGTCTGGCGAAGCCTGGAATTCCGGCCGTCCGCTGCGACCACGAGATTTACCTCGACCTCGGAGCCATCGGCCAGGGTGAGGATGGCCCGGTCCGCCTCGGCGCGGAAATCGGTTGCCTGTTGGGGCAAAATGGTCAGGTTTTCATAGGTCTTTGCGGATTCCGCCAGCTCCTCCACGAGGGTGGCATTCTCGATGTTCCAGCCGAAGGCATCGAGGTCGATTTCGCTGGCGGAGAAGGAAACTGGGGGCGGGCGGAAGAGGCTGCCCGTATCGTCGATAATCCGCATGGTCCCTAAGGGAGCCGCCTCCGGGATGAGGGATGGCCAAACGCCCAAGGCCTCCAGAAAACGGATGGAGCCGTTGAGGAGGGCGACAGTGCGCCCGTCGCGCCGGGTATCCAAGCCGCCGATCAGAACCGTCTCGAACCCATCGCGGGCAAATGCCAGAGCGGCACTCAAGCCTGCGGCTCCGGCCCCAACGATAGCAATGCTATAGCTTTTCCTGCTCAAGAACTTTCCCCGGCATCTGATGGCAAGCGGCTTGCCGACTCACAATAAACCATGGATTCGCCATTGCCGACCTGTGTGGCGCGTCCCTATGATTGTTATCCCTGGTTCTTGTCGGACCGTCTTCCATTTTAAGTCAGAGTCGCTTGCGTGAAGGCAGACGTATCATCATCTGGGCCACCCCTTGTCGAGTTACATGGGATCAGCAAGCGTTATGGCGACCTTCTCGCCAATGACGGCATCGATCTGTCCATCGAAGCGGGCGAAATTCATGCGCTGCTGGGCGAGAACGGGGCCGGCAAGTCGACCCTGGTCAAGATCCTCTATGGGGTGATCGAGCCTAGCGCGGGCGAAATCCGCTGGGAGGGGAAGCCCGTCATCATCGGCTCTCCCGTCGAGGCTCGAACCCTCGGTCTAGGCATGGTGTTCCAGCACTTCTCCCTCTTCGATGAGATGACGGTTGCCGAAAACATTGCCGTCGCGCTGTCGGGCGAATGGAACCTCGCCACGGTCCGCAGCCGCCTGACCGAGATCAGCAGCACTTATGGCCTTGCGCTCGATGCGGACCGGGCCGTCTGGACTTTGTCAGCAGGCGAGCGCCAGCGTATCGAGATCGTGCGCTGCCTGTTGCAGAACCCGCGCCTTCTGATCCTCGACGAGCCGACCTCCGTTTTGACGCCGCAGGAAGCCGAGCATCTGTTCGTCACTTTGGACAAGCTCTCGACCGAAGGCTGCTCGATCCTCTACATCTCCCACAAACTGGAAGAAGTGCGCCGTCTTTGCCGCCGTGCCACGATCCTGAGGGCAGGGCGCGTGGTAGCGACCATCGATCCGCGCGCGAGCACCGCACGTGAAATCGCGGCGCTGATGGTCGGTAACGAGGTAGGTGAAATCCGCACCGATGCGCCGCACGTGCCTCAGGGCGAGGTCTTGCGCGTCGATCATCTCGATATGCCGCCCGCAGGGCTCCATGGGCAGGCGCTGAGAGACATCAATCTCGTCGTTCGCGCAGGCGAAGTTGTCGGCATCGCGGGCGTTGCAGGCAACGGCCAGAGCGAGTTGTTCGCGGCGTTGTCCGGCGAGCGATTGGCAGATCGGGCTGAGGCGGTCACCATCGCTGGCAAGGCCTGCGGCATGCTGGGGATCGAGGGCCGACGCCGTCTCTCCGCTGCTTTCGTTCCCGAGGAACGTCTCGGCCATGCGGCTGCTCCGACCCATCGGCTGAGCGAGAACACGTTGATCTCCCATGCATCGACCGAGGTCCGCTCCGGCTTCATTCTTCTCAGTGCTGCCAAAAGATTGGCTCGTACGATCATCAAGAGTTTCGATGTGCGCACGCCGGAAGGCGATCCGCAGGCGCGTAAGCTCTCTGGCGGAAACCTGCAAAAATTCGTGATCGGCCGCGAGATCATCCGTAAACCGAAACTGCTCATCGTCGATCAGCCCACATGGGGCGTGGATGCAGGCGCTGCGCGCCTCATTCGGCAATCCCTCGTGGATCTGGCGCGCGATGGCAGCGCCGTCGTGGTGGTGAGCCAGGATCTCGACGAATTGTTCGAGGTGGCCGACCAGATGGCGGTGATCCATCAGGGAATGCTGAGCCCGCAAAAGCCTATCGGCGAATGGACCAAGGAGGCGGTCGGCCTTGAAATGCTAGGTGTGGCTCAAGCTCAGGGAGGCGCACATGCGGTTTGAGCTGACGCCTCGCACCTCCGTCTCTCCCGTCGCGCGTGCGCTCGCGCCGGTTGTCGCTTTCATCACCGCATTCCTCATCGCAGGCTTCGTGATCTGGCTCATGGGCCGTTCGCCGATTGCGGCCTTCGAGGTCTATGTGCTCCATCCGCTGAGCGATCCGTGGTCGCTGCAGGAACTGCTCGTCAAGGCGACACCGCTCGCCTTGATCGCCATCGGCCTGTCCTATTGCTTTCGCGCCAGCCTCTGGAACATCGGCGCCGAAGGCCAATACGTCATGGGCGCGATCTTCGGCAGCTGGCTCGCCCTGAAAACACACGGCACGGATGCCGGATTCTGGGTGCTGCCGCTCATGATGATCCTCGGCATCATCGGCGGTGCGCTTTACGGCTTGATCCCGGCGTTTCTGAAAACACGCTTCGGCGTCAACGAGATCCTGACCAGCCTCATGCTGGTCTATGTGGCGCAGCTCACTCTCGATTATCTGGCGCGCGGCCCCTGGCGCGATCCGAAGGGCTTTAACTTTCCGCAATCGGTAACTTTCGATCCGTCAGCGACCTTGCCTTCCATCATGGAATCTGGCCGCGTTCATTACGGCTTCGTGTTCGCGTTGATCGCCATCGCCATCACGGCGGTGATCTTGGGCAGAACCCTCTTCGGTTATCGCCTGAAGCTAACGGGCGATGCGCCGCGCGCCGCGCGGTTCGCCGGTTTTAGCTCCAAGGCAACAGTCATGGCCGTGTTCGCGATTTCGGGCGGTCTCGCGGGACTGGCCGGGATCACGGAAGTCTCCGGACAGATCGGGCAGATCCAGCCTTCGATCTCGCCGGGCTACGGCTTCACGGCCATCACGGTCGCATTCTTAGGGCGGCTCAATCCCATCGGCATTCTCGTTGCTGCCCTCGTGGTGGCGCTCACATTCATCGGCGGTGAGAGCGCACAGATCATGCTGAAACTGCCGCTCGATCTCACGCAAGCGTTCCAAGGCATCCTGCTGCTCTGCGTGCTGTCAGCCGATGCCATGGTGAGCTATCGCGTACGTCTCGTCACACGGGGAGGGGCCAAATGAGCATTCTCGAGGCCATTCTCCTGACCATCGTCACCGCTTCGACCCCGCTTCTGATCGCGGCCTTGGGCGAGCTTATCACGGAACGCTCGGGTGTTCTGAACCTCGGCGTCGAAGGCATGATGGCCATGGGCGCGGCATGCAGCTTCGCCGCTGCCGTGAGCTTCGACTCCACAATTCTTGGCGTCCTTGCCGGAATGCTGGCCGGTGCATTGATGGCAGCGCTCTTCGCGCTGGTCGTGCTGGGCTTTGCCGCCAACCAAGTCGGCTCAGGACTGGCGCTGACCATTTTCGGCTTGGGATTGTCGGGATTGATCGGCGCTCCGTTCGTCGGCGCGCGGCGCGATCCCATTCCGCATGTCGATGTTCCGGTCCTGAGCGATATCCCCTTTATCGGGCGCCTCTTTTTTGAACAGGATCTTTTCGTCTACGCCTCTTTCTCGCTCACGATCCTGATCGCGATCTATCTCATGAGAACCCGCTCGGGTCTGACGCTGCGCTCCATCGGGGAGAACCATACTTCGGCGAATGCCCTCGGGCTTCCCGTGCTGCGAACGCGGTTGCTGGCAATCTTATTCGGCGGTGCCTGCGCTGGATTGGCTGGCGCCTATCTCGCTCTCGTCTATACCCGGTTCTGGTCGCCGGGAATGACGAACGGCCGCGGCTGGATCGCTCTGGCACTGGTGGTTTTCGCGGCTTGGAGGCCGGGATGGCTGTTGGTCGGGGCCTATATCTTTGGCGCTGCCACGGTGCTGCAGTTGCATGCTCAAGCCGCTCAATTCGGGGTCCCGTCCCAAGTGCTTTCCGCCGTGCCTTACCTTGCGACAATCATCGCGCTTCTGCTGCTTTCCATCCGGCACGGCAGGGCCATTGGAGCTCCCGGTTCCTTGGGTGCTCCGTTCGTGCCTGACCGATAGGCAAAGTGATGATATTGTAGGCAAAGGAATTCTTGCCAGAAGTCGCCAGACCTGCAAGGGATGGCTGGAAATCTAACCTCGAGGGAACGAGCATGTTTTCACGCAAACTCTTCGGAGCCATGGCAGGCGTCGCGGTTGCCGCCCTGTCGGCAACCGGCGCCATGGCGCAGGCGAAGGACAAGATCAAAGTCGGTTTCATCTATGTGGGCCCGGTGGGCGACCACGGCTGGAGCTATCAGCATGATCAGGGCCGTCAGGCCATCGAGAAGGCCTTCCCCGGCAAGGTCACGACCACCTTCGTGGAGAGCGTGCCGGAGGCCGATTCCGAACGTGCCATCGAGCAGCTCGCCCGCACGGGCCACGATCTGATCTTCACGACCTCGTTCGGCTTCATGGAGCCGACCCTGAAGGTCGCGAAGAAGTACCCGAACATCAAGTTCGAGCATGCCACCGGCTTCAAGCGCAACCCGAACCTGTCGACCTATGCGGCGAAGTTCCATGAGGGCCGCTACATCATCGGCCAGATCGCCGGCAAGATGACCAAGTCGAACACCATCGGCTATGTGGGCGCCTTCCCGATTCCGGAAGTGATCGCTGGCATCAACGCCTTCTATCTCGGCGCGCAGTCGGTGAACCCGAACGTCAAGATCAAGATCGTGTTCGCCAACACCTGGTACGATCCTGCGAAGGAAGGCGATGCCGCCAAGGCTCTGCTCGACCAGGGCGTGGACATGCTGGCACAGCACACGGACAGCCCGGCTCCGATCCAGGCTGCCGAGGCGCGCGGCAAGTTCGGCTTCGGCCAGGCCTCCGACATGGAGCGCTTCGCTCCGAAGGCTCAGCTCACCGCCATCGTCGACAACTGGAACGACTATTACGTCGCCCGCACCAAGGCCGTTCTCGACGGCACCTGGAAGTCGGAAGACACCTGGGGCGGCATCAACTCTCACATGGTCGTCATGACGCCTTACAAGAACATGCCCGACGACGTGAAGAAGCTCGCTCAGGACACGGAAGCCGCCATCAAGTCAGGCCAGCTCAACCCCTTCAAGTGCCCGATCATCGGGCAGGACGGCAAGGAGATCGAGTGCAAAGGCGGCTCGGCCCTCTCCGATGAGCAAGTCCTCGGCATGAACTTCTACGTGAAGGGCATCGAAGACAAGATCCCGCAATAAGTGGCGATAGCTGATTTCGTGATGAAAGGCAGCCGGGCAATCGGCTGCCTTTTTTGTTTGAGCACATTAGGTCCGTGTAGAATGAGGAGAGCGCACAATGAGCGTGCAAGGAAAGATTGCACCGAGCGACACCGACGTTCTAATCGTCGTGGATGTGCAGCACGATTTTCTGCCCGGCGGAGCGCTTGCGGTGCCGGATGGGGATGCGGTGATCGCGCCTATCAACCGGCTCGCGAAAGCCTTCCAGCATGTGGTGCTGACGCAGGATTGGCATCCGCAGGGGCATGCCTCCTTCGCTTCGGCCCATGTGGACAAGCAGCCCTTCGACACGACCGAGCTGCATTATGGATCGCAGGTGCTCTGGCCGGATCATTGCGTGCAGGGAACGAAGGGTGCTGAAATTTCGCGCGATCTCAATATCCCGCACGCGCAGCTTGTCATCCGCAAAGGCTACAATTCAGGCATCGACAGCTATTCGGGTTTCAAGGAGGCCGACCGGAAAACCTCGACGGGGCTGGAGGGCTATCTCAAGGAGCGCGGCTTCAGGCGTGTGTTCTGCGCCGGTCTCGCCACGGATTTTTGCGTAGCCTGGACCGCGCTCGATGCTGCTGCGGCAGGGTTCGAGACGTATCTGATCGAAGATGCGTCTCGGGCCATCGATACGAATGGCTCCCTGGCCAAGGCTAAAAACGATTTGAGCGCCGCCGGTGTTCGCATGATCGGCAGCGCTCAGATTTTAGAAGGCTAAGAGGAGCGCTTAAACAACCGTTCCGTGCAGGTCGTATTCGTCCGAAGACTCGATCTTCACGTTGACGATCTCGCCCGGCTTCAGAGGCGTCTTCGAGGCCACGTAAACAACGCCGTCGATTTCAGGCGCGTCGTACTTGGTGCGGCCCGTAGCCACCGTCGCGCCTTGCTCGTCGATGATGACGGGCAGCGTCTTGCCGACGCGGCCCTTCAGTAAGTTGGCGCTGACTTTCTGCTGCGTCTGCATGAAACGGTGCCAGCGCTCTTCCTTCACCTCGTCGGGCACGGCGCCGGCGATGTCGTTGGCGGGAGCGCCCTGAACAGGCTCGTACTGGAAGCAGCCGGCGCGATCGATCTTCGCCTCTTCCAGCCATTGCATCAGCAGGTCTACATCGGCTTCAGTCTCGCCGGGGAAGCCGACGATGAAGGTGGAGCGGATAGCGAGGTCTGGGCAGATTTCACGCCACTTCTTGATGCGTTCCAGGGTCTTCTCCTGGTTGCCGGGGCGGCGCATGGACTTGAGCACGGAAGGCGAGGCGTGCTGGAACGGAATGTCGAGATAGGGAAGGATCTTGCCCTCCGCCATCAACGGAATGACATCGTCCACATGCGGGTAGGGATAGACGTAGTGCATGCGCACCCACATCCCGAGCTCGCCCAGCTCCTTGCCGAGTTCGTAGAACCGCGTGCGAACCTCGCGGTCCTTCCACATGCTGGGCTGGTACTTGATGTCGAGTCCGTAGGCGCTGGTGTCCTGCGAGATCACGAGGACTTCCTTCACGCCCGCCTTGGCGAGCTTCTCGGCCTCGCGCAGCACATCGCCGATGGGACGACTGACAAGGTCGCCGCGCAGCTTGGGGATGATGCAGAAGGTGCAGCGGTTGTTGCAGCCCTCCGATATCTTCAGATAGGCGTAGTGGCGCGGCGTCAGCTTCACGCCCTGCGGCGGCACGAGATCCACGAAGGGATCGTGGGCGGGCGGGACAGCCTGATGAACGGCGGACACGACGGATTCATAGGCCTGAGGGCCCGTGATCGCGAGCACGTTCGGGAACTTGTCGCGGATCTGCTCGGGCTCGGCGCCCATGCAGCCGGTCACGATGACCTTGCCGTTTTCGGCCATGGCCTCGCCGATGGCCTCCAGGGACTCGGCCTTGGCGCTGTCAAGGAAGCCGCAGGTATTGACGATGACCACGTCGGCCCCGTCATGCTCCTTGGTCAGCTGATAACCTTGAGCGCGAAGCTGCGTGATGATGCGTTCGGAATCGACCAGGGCCTTCGGGCAGCCCAGGGACACGAACGAGACTTTGGGTGCGGGAGCATTCATCCGCGAAATTCCAATTCTAGAGGCCATACGGACATCGGGAGGCGCCCACTTAAAGAGGCCTTGGTGCGAAATCAGGGCAGGGAGCCTGTGATCGGAAGCGCGGCGCAAGCTGTGGCGCGCTGCGAGCCCGGTGACTTCGCAGCCGAAAAGGGCTGCCTTCTCAAGTCGATGCCACGCTTCGCGCAGGCGCTCTTAGGAGCGCGCGACTGAAGCGCGGGAATGCCTTACAACAGAGCACCCGTTTTTACAACACTGGGCGGCCCGGGGTTCCGGGCCTACAGGAGGATAAGCCCTTGAACCGCTTAGGTTGTTGTGGAGCTCAGCGGTCCAGAATCGGGATACGGCCAAGCCGAACGAGGGTAGGGCGCTACATCCCCATGACCTGCCCCAGCCCTGAGGAGTGAGTCTTGCGGATTACTGTCTTCAGCACAAAGCCCTATGACCGCCACTTCCTGAATGCCGCCAGTGACGGGGCAGGCCATCGCCTGACCTATCTCGAGGCGCGCCTTTCCCCCGAGACCTGTGATCTCGCTGCTGGCTCCGATGCGGTCTGCGCCTTCGTCAACGACGACATCGACGCGGACGTGCTCGAAAGGCTGGCCGCCAAAGGGATCAGACTCTTGGTGCTGCGCGCGGCCGGGTTCAACAATGTAGACCTAGAAGCCGCCAAGCGTTCGGGGATCACGATTGGCCGCGTGCCTGCCTATTCTCCTCATGCCGTTGCAGAGCATGCGGTCGCTCTCATCCTGACGCTCAACCGTAAAACTCACCGCGCCTACAACCGTGTGCGAGAGGGCAACTTTTCTCTCGACGGCCTCCTCGGTTTCGATCTTGCGGGAAAGACGGTTGGGGTCGTGGGCACCGGCAAGATCGGTGAGGTCATGTGCCGGATCATGAGTGGGTTCGGATGCAGGGTGATCGCTTATGACGTTCAGGAGAACCCCAATTGCCTTGCCATGGGCGTGACCTACGTGCCGGTCGAGGAATTGCTGTCATCCTCCGACATCATTTCCCTGCATTGTCCTCTCACGCCCGCCACGCAACATCTCATCAACGAGGCGTCTCTTCAGCGCATGAAGCGGGGCGTGATGCTGATCAATACGAGCCGTGGCGCCGTAATCGATACACAAGCCGTGCTGATGGGACTGAAGGATGGCATCATCGGCAGTCTCGGTCTCGATGTTTATGAGGAAGAGGACGATCTGTTCTTCGAGGATCTGTCAGGCCGATTCATCGACGATGATGTGTTCGCACGGCTGCTCACATTTCCCAATGTCCTGATCACCGGACATCAGGCCTTCTTCACGCATGAGGCGATGACGAACATCGCGGAGACGACGATTGCCAACGTCACCTCCTTCGAGCAGACGGGCCAAGTGGTGCACGAGGTCTCCACTGAGAAGATCGCGCGTTAGGGGGTGTCTCTAAGAGGGGCGTGTCTCTTCTAGACGTTGCATTGCCAAGCTTCAGGGAAGGCTAGATGATGAGATGGCTTTTGAAGAAGCTCGATTGACGGAGGGCGGGATGCTCGGTTGGGTCGTGCGGATCTTCATGATCGTGTCAGGCGTGGTGGCAGGATTGTTCATAGCCAAGGACGCACCGCTTTTCGGGATGGTCCAGGTTATGGTCATGCTTCTTCTTCTCGCACTGATCGTCGCCGTACTGGCGTTCTGGCCGGAACGACAGGTGTCCAAGCGCGACAGAGCGCGATGATGCATCACAAACGAAAATGGCGCAGCAAGTTCTGCCGCGCCATTTTCCGTGATCCGGGAATTTTATGGGTCTATCGACCCCACCGAAGCACCATCGGGTCGAGCCGTCGGGCGATCTCGATGAGGCCTTTTCGGGTTTCCGGGTGCAGCGGCTGCAGCGGGTGACGGACGGCTTCGGACCTGATCACGCCACCTTCTTTCATGAGCGCCTTGGCGGCTGAGAGGCCGCATTGGCGGTTCTCGTAGTTGATGAGGGGTAGCCAGCGCTCATAGGCGGCGGCTGCTTCCTCGGTGTTTCCGGCGAAATAGGGATCGATGATCTTGCGGATGCCGTCCGGATAAGCGCCGCCCGTCATGGCGCCCGTGGCGCCTGCATCGAGATCGGCCATCAAAGTGATTGCCTCTTCGCCATCCCACGGACCTTCAATGGCATCGCCGCCGAGCGCGATGATTTCGCGCAGCTTGCCCGCCGTGCCCGCCACCTCGATCTTGAAATAGGAGACATTGGCGATCTCCTTCGCCATGCGCGCCAGGAACGACGGTGACAGGGAGGTGCCTGCCATCGGCGCGTCCTGGATCATGATCGGGATGGTAATGGCGTCCGATACCCGGCGGAAGAAATCATAGATGCCGGGTTCGGACACGCGCAGCGTTGCGCCGAAGAAGGGCGGCATGATCATCACCATCGCGGCACCGGCTGCCTCTGCACGTCTAGAACGGTCGGCGCAGATATCGGTCGAGAAATGGCTCGTCGTGACGATCACCGGAACCCGTCCGGCCACATGGTCGAGCACCCCATGCATCACCGCATCGCGTTCGGCGTCGGTGAGCAGGAATTGCTCGGAGAAATTGGCCAGGATGCAGATCCCGTCCGAGCCTGCCTCGATCATGAAGTCGATGGCGCGCTTCTGCCCTTCGAGATCGAGTTGGCCATCGTCGCTGAAGATGGTCGGTGCGACCGGATAGACGCCGCGATAGGGGCGGACCGAAGACCTGCCGAGCGAAGACATGTTCTCTCCCTTAAATCCTGCTTCTTGAATCTTGCCGTTAGTGGTTGTCGCGGGCGACAGGCGCGCCGGATTTCCCGACCAGGAAGTCGAGATCTGCGCCTTTGTCCGCCTGCATCACGTGATCGAGATACATTTTCAGGTAGCCGCGCGTGGCGTGCGGCTGCGGTGGTGTCCAGTCAGCGCGGCGACGCTTCAACTCCTCGGCTTCCACGTGAAGGTGAAGGCTGCGGGCCGCCACATCCAGGGTGATAAGATCTCCGTTCTGGACGAATGCCAGCGGACCGCCGGCGGTAGCCTCTGGGGCGACGTGCAGGACGACGGTGCCGTAAGCCGTGCCGGACATGCGCGCATCCGAGATGCGGATCATGTCGCGCACGCCCTTCTTCAAAAGCTTCTGAGGCAAGGGCATGTTGCCGACCTCGGCCATGCCTGGGTAACCCTTCGGGCCGCAATTTTTCAGCACCATGATGCAGGTCTCATCGATGTCGAGCGTGTCATCGTCGATGCGATGATGCAGTTCCTCGATGCTCTCGAACACCACGGCGCGGCCCGTGTGCTTCATCAGTTCGGGCGAGGCTGCCGACGGCTTGATGACCGCGCCGTTGGGCGCAAGGTTACCGCGCAGGATCGCGATCCCGGCTTCAGGCTTGAAGGGTTCCTCGAAGGTGGTGATGACCTCGCGATTCCAGCAGGGCGCGTCCTTCACGTTGTCCCAGATCGGCTTGCCGTTGACGGTCAGAGCATCCCTATGAAGCAGGCCGCGCTCACCCAGCGCGCGCAGAACGACCGGCAGGCCGCCCGCATAATAGAAATCCTCCATGAGGAAGCGGCCGGACGGCATGAGATCGACGAGGCAATGAACGTCACGACCGAGGCGGTCGAAATCGTCGAGCGTCAACTCGATGCCGCAGCGTCCCGCCATGGCAAGCAGATGCACGACGGCGTTCGTGGAGCCGCCGATGGCCGCAAGCGTGCGGATGGCGTTTTCGAAAGCCTGACGCGTCATGACTTTCGAGAGAACGAGATCCTCGTTGACCATCTCGACGATGCGGCGGCCAGCCATGCGCGCGAGATGATTGCGGCGGGCATCGGCTGCTGGAATGGCGGCGTTCTCGGGCAGGCCGACGCCGAGCGCTTCCACCATGGAGGCCATGGTGGAGCCGGTGCCCATGGTCATGCAATGACCCGCCGAGCGGTTCATCGCGCCTTCGGCCTCGTGGAATTCCTGCAAGGTGACTTCACCGGCGCGCAGTTGCTCGCTCATGGAAATGATGTTCGTGCCGGAACCGATAATCTTGCCGCGATAGACGCCGCGCAGCTGTGGGCCGCCCGAGACGCCGATGGTCGGCAGATCCGCGGAGGCCGCGCCCATCAACAAGGCAGGGGTGGTCTTGTCGCAGCCCATGAGGAGGACGACACCGTCCAGAGGGTGCGCGCGGATAGCCTCTTCCACGTCCATGGAGGCGAGGTTGCGAAAGAGCATGGCGGTCGGGCGCATAGTGACCTCGCCAAGCGAGGAAACAGGGAACTCCAGCGGGAAACCGCCGGCATCAAGGACACCGTACTTCACATGCTCCGCAATTGTTCGGAAATGGGCGTTACAGGGTGTCAGTTCGGACCAGGTATTACAGATGCCGATAACCGGACGGCCCTCGAATTGATCCTGAGGGAAGCCGCTGTTTTTTAGAAAGGAGCGGTAATAGAAGCCCATCTTGTCCTGGCGGCCGAACCACGCCTGGCTTCGCAATTGGCGTTTCTTGTCTTCGCTCATCTTTTGTCGCCCTAAAATTTGCGGCAGCGCTCAAGGAAATATTGAGGACTACGACTAACGTCGGATGGTTGCCATTCTTTCTGTATATAATATGATAAATAGGCAGCTGTTAAGGCTGCTAAAGTCTAAAATCAAAGAAAGCAGTGGGAGAAAACGCATGAAGGCTCGTCATCTTCTGACGACTATCGGTATGGCTGCACTGATGCTGTCGTCTGGCGCGGCTTACGCTCAGAAAAAAATGACCGTGGGCTTCTCGCAGGTCGGATCGGAATCCGGCTGGCGCGCTGCGGAGACCAAGGTTTCCAAGATCGAAGCCGACAAGCGCGGCATCGACCTGAAGATCTCGGATGCCCAGCAGAAGCAGGAAAACCAGATACGCGCCGTCCGCTCGTTCATCGCTCAGGGAGTCGATGCGATCCTCCTTGCCCCGGTCGTGGCGACCGGCTGGGACGCGGTGCTCAAAGAAGCCAAGGAAGCGAAGATCCCCGTGGTCCTGCTCGACCGCTCCATCGAGACGAAGGACGAGTCTCTTTATCTCACAGCGGTGACCTCCGACACGGTCTATGAGGGCAAGGTGGCAGGCGAGTGGCTCGCCAAGGAAACCGGCGGCAAGTGCAATGTGGTCGAACTGCAGGGCACCGTCGGATCGAGCCCAGCGATCAACCGCAAGAAGGGCTTCGATCAGGTCGTTGCCGCCAATCCCGGCATGAAGATCGTCCGCACCCAGTCTGGCGACTTCACCCGCACCAAGGGCAAGGAAGTGATGGAGAGCTTCATCAAGGCCGAAGGCGGCGGCAAGAACATCTGCGCCGTGTACGCCCACAATGACGACATGGCCATTGGCGCCATTCAGGCCATCAAGGAAGCGGGCCTGAAGCCGGGCAAGGACATCAAGATCGTGTCCATCGACGGCGTGCCGGACATCTTCAAGGCCATGGGCGACGGCGAAGCCAATGTGACCGTGGAACTGACCCCCAACATGGCGGGCCCTGCGCTCGACGCTCTCGCTGCCTATAAGAAAGACGGCACCATGCCGAAGAAATGGATTCAGACGGAATCCAAGGTCTTCACGCCTGAGACCGCCAAGGCAGAGTACGAGAAGCGCAAGGAACTCTACTGATCGCTCAACCCAGTGGCGGCGGGCGATATTTCGCCTGCCGCTGTCCATGTTCCGCCTCGGGCGGTTCATCATCGAATGGGGAGAGGCTGATGCCGCTGTTGGACGAGCGATCCGATCTGCTCGAAATCAAGGAGCTCACGAAGGGCTTCCCGGGCGTTCAGGCGCTGGATCATGTGGATTTCACGCTCTGTGCGGGTGAGATCCATGGCCTGTTGGGCGAGAACGGCGCCGGCAAATCCACCTTGATCAAGGTGCTGACGGGCGTATTCAGGCGCGATGGCGGAACCATTCGCCTCGACGGTCTGGATATCGAGGCGCGCGATCCTGCGGATGCGCTCTCGCTCGGCATCGGCACCGTCTATCAGGAGGTCAATCTCCTTTCCAATCTGTCCGTGGCCGAGAACCTCTTCATCGGCCGCCAGCCCCATCGTTTCGGTCTCGTGCGCACGGGCGAGATGCGCCGTCGCGCATCGGAGATCCTGTCGGCCTACGGCCTCGACATCAATGTCGCCGATCCGCTTGGCAGTTTCTCCGTGGCGGTTCAGCAAATCGTCGCCATCGCGCGCGCCGTCGACCTTTCCGCCAAGGTGCTGATCCTCGACGAGCCGACCGCCAGCCTCGATGCGCAGGAGGTGGAAACGCTCTTCCGCATCCTGAGGGACCTGAAGGCGCGCGGCATCGGCATCATCTTCGTCACGCATTTCCTCGATCAGGTTTACGCCGTCTGCGACCGCATCACGGTCCTGCGCAACGGGCGTCTGATCGGTTCCCGCCCGACATCCTCCCTGCCGCGCATCGAGCTGGTCTCGATGATGCTCGGGCGTGAACTGGCGGCGGAAGCTCTCCATCGCAACCAGCGCCCGGCCGTCACGGGCGATCCTCTCGTCGCCTTCAAGGATTACGGCAAGCGCCGTCTCATGGAGCCGTTCTATCTTGATGTTCGGCCCGGCGAAGTGGTGGGCCTTGCGGGACTTCTCGGCTCGGGGCGTACGGAAACAGCCAAGCTGGTTTTCGGCATCGAACATGCAGACAGTGGCAAGGCCTTCGTCGATGGCAAGCCGGTGCGCATCGCGTCGCCTCGGGATGCTTCCCGGCTGCGGTTCGGATTCACGCCGGAGGATCGCAAGACGGAAGGGATCGTCGCCGAGTTGTCGATCCGGGAAAACATCATCCTCGCCCTGCAGGCGCAGCGCGGATGGCTGCATCAAATTCCAAGGCGCAAGCAGGAAGAGATCGCCAATCGCTTCATCAAGCTCCTCGACATCCGCACGCCTGATGCGGAAAAGCCCATCGGGCTTCTCTCGGGTGGCAACCAGCAAAAGGCGCTTTTGGCCCGCTGGCTCGCGACGGAACCGCGCTTCCTCATTCTCGATGAGCCGACGCGCGGCATCGACGTGGGCGCGCATGCGGAGATCATCAGACTGATCGAACGTCTCTGCGAGGACGGCCTCGCGCTGCTCGTCATATCCTCGGAGCTTGAGGAAATCGCCTCCTACAGCGACCGGGTCGTGGTGCTGCGCGACCGGAAGCATGTGCGGGAATTGACCGGAGCTGAAGTCAATGCGGATACCATCATGACGACAATCGCGAGCCATCAATGAGCAGCGCCGTGCAGGTCAGCGTTTCCCGTATACTTCCCAAGGGTCTGCCGCAGGTTGTGGCGCTCCTGGTCGTTCTCCTCGTCAATTGGCTGGTGTTTCGCGACTTCTTCGCCATTCGTCTCCAGGACGGTCGCCTTTTTGGCAGCCTGATCGACGTGCTCAACCGTGGCGCTCCGGTTGCTATCCTGGCGCTTGGCATGACCCTCGTCATCGCCACACGCGGCATCGACCTTTCCGTCGGCGCGGTGATGGCCATTGCCGGCGCCATGGCCGCCAGCATGACGGCGCAGGGCTATCCGCTTCCCGTCGCGCTCGCTGCGGCTGCAGGTATCGGCCTTGCCTGCGGTTTGTGGAACGGCATTCTCGTCGCCGTTCTCGAAATCCAGCCTTTCGTCGCCACGCTCATTCTCATGGTCGCAGGACGCGGCTTCGCGCAGCTCATCACGGAAGGCCAGATCATTACCTTCGTCAGCGAAGGCTTCGCCGCCATCGGCAGCGGCTCGTTTCTGATGCTGCCCATGCCGGTGGTGATCGCTCTCGTGATGTTGATCATCACGCATCTCGTGGTCCGCCACACGGCGTTAGGATTGTTCATCGAAGCCATCGGCGCCAATGTGCGCTCCAGCGCCTATGCGGGTATCGGTACTAAGGCCGTCACCATTGCCGTCTATATGTGGTGCAGCCTGTGCGCAGCCATTGCCGGCCTCATCGTCACGGCTGACATTCGCGGCGCGGACGCCAACAATGCGGGGCTGTGGCTCGAACTCGATGCCATTCTGGCGGTGGTCATCGGCGGCACGTCGCTGTTCGGTGGGCGCTTCAGCCTCGGCCTCTCCGTCGTGGGTGCGCTGATCATTCAGGCCATGAACACCGGCATTCTGCTCAGCGGCTATCCGCCTGAGTACAACCTGATCGTGAAGGCCATCGTCGTGCTGGCCGTGCTTCTGGCGCAGTCGCCCGTCCTGTCGGGTCTTGGCGCTGTGTGGAAGAGGAGCAAGACCTGATGCGCCGTCACCTGCCTGTCCTGATTACCCTTGCCGTCTTCATCGCGGGTTACCTGATCTGCCTCGCGCAGTTTCCGAGCTTCGCCTCGACGCGCGTCATCGGCAATCTTCTCACCGACAATGCCTTTCTCGGCATTGTCGCGGTGGGAATGACCTTCGTCATTCTCTCCGGCGGGATCGATCTGTCGGTCGGCTCCGTCATCGCCTTTACCGGCGTGTTCCTTGCCGTCGTGATCGAGCGTTACGGCGTCAATCCCTATCTCGCCTTCGTGTTGATCCTCGGGATCGCGGCCTTGTTTGGAGCAGGCATGGGACTTCTGATCCATGCCTTCCAGATCCCGGCCTTCATCGTGACGCTTGCGGGCATGTTCCTGGCGCGGGGCATGTGCTTCGTGCTCACTACGGATTCCATCCCTATTAATGCTCCGGCCTATGGCAACATAACGGATATCGCTTTCCCGCTTCCGGGAGGAGGGCGCCTGACCTTCATCGCAATCACCATGCTCCTGGTCTTCGCTGTTGGTATCGTGCTGGCGCATTTCACGCGCTTCGGCGCCAATGTCTATGCGCTGGGCGGCAACAGGACATCGGCTCAGCTGATGGGCGTTCCGGTGGGGAAAACCACGATCAGGATCTACATGCTGTCGAGTTTTCTGGCGGCCTTGGCCGGAATCGTCTTTTCTTTCTATACCTCCGCAGGTTATTCCCTTGCAGCGACCGGGGTTGAGCTCGACACGATTGCGGCTGTCGTCATCGGCGGCACGCTTCTGACGGGCGGCTCCGGAACGATCATCGGCACGCTGGTCGGCGTGCTTATTCAGGGGTTGATCCAAACCTACATCACCTTCGAGGGAACCTTGAGTTCCTGGTGGACCAAGATCGCGATCGGAGCTCTGCTCTTCGCCTTCATCGTTCTTCAGAGGGGGCTGTAGGC
>NZ_JAKRNJ010000005.1 GCF_022346925.1 Microvirga sp. ACRRW | reverse complement strand
TCGCCTGTACGGCCTCGAGGGAAGCGATGTCTTGGCGGGCGGGGCGGGCAAGGATGTGTTCATCTTCAACACACCACCGAAAAGGACCGATGTCGATCGCATCGCCGACTTCTCGGTCCGCGACGATAGGATCTATCTGGAGAATGCCGTGTTCACGAAGCTTTCCAAACCGGGAAAGCTCCCGGCCTCGGCCTTTTGGACCGGAACGACGGCGCATGACCGGTCGGATCGGGTCATCTACGACAAGGGGACCGGGGCGCTCTATTATGACCCCGACGGGACCGGTAAGGCGCCCAAGGTCATGGTTGCCTGGCTGGACAAGAAGCTCAAGCTCACGGTGGACGACTTCCGCATCATCTGAGCCATCCGGCTCAGCTTGGCATCCTTAAGCGAGGCCCCAGGCAGAATCGTCTTGTCGGGCCGGAAGGAAGGTGCGGCAGCAGGCCATTTGCTGCAGATTTGACTTCCCGATGGGTTTGGGGGACACCACCGCCTTCGCGGGGATGCGTCCCGCCCAGAATGGTGTCCGCACAAGGCATGTCATCGATGGACGGTTCCGTCGCCCAGCAGAATCTATCCCTGCGTCGTCTCTCGGCGTCGCGTCTGGCGAGCTTCATGGAGCGCAGCCATGCGCGGCTTTGCGCCGTGCTCGTGCTGCTGTCGCTGGCCTGCTTCCTCCCGGGCTTCTCTACTCTCCAGCCCATGGACCGGGATGAGCCGCGCTACGCCCAGGCCTCCAAGCAGATGCTGGAAACCCACGATTTGGTGGATGTGCGCTTCCAGGATGAGGCTCGGTACAAGAAGCCGGTCGGAATCTATTGGATGCAGAGCGCCAGCGTGGCCATTGGCGAAGCCTTGGGTGTTCCCGAGGCCCGTACCACCATCGCGCTCTATCGCCTTCCATCCCTGTTCGGCGCCATCGCGACGGTTCTGCTGACCTATTGGGCGGCCCTGGCCTTCTTCGGGAGGCGAGGGGCATTCCTGACCGCGGCACTCATGGCGACCTGCGTCATCCTCATGGTGGAGGCGAGGCTCGCCAAGACCGATGCCATGCTGACAGCCTGTTCCGTGGCCGTCATGGGCGGTCTCGCGCGGGCTTACTTGAGCCGTGGGGCAGGGGTCTTGCCCAGGCGCGCGCTCATCATCTTCTGGACGGGCTTTGCCCTCGGCGTCCTTATCAAGGGGCCCCTGATCCTGATGTTCGCAGGCCTCACGGCAGCCGTTCTCTCCTACAAGGAGCGGTCGGCTCGCTGGCTGCTCACCTTGAGGCCCTGGCTCGGCTTGGCGTTCACGCTGGCTGTCGTGCTGCCCTGGTTCATCGCCATTGCCATCAAGAGCGGCGGCGCCTTCTATTCGCAGGCTGTGGGTCACGACATGCTCGGCAAAGTCGGCACGGCCCAGAAGTACCATTGGGCTCCGCCCGGCTTCTATCTGCTGTCCTTCTTCGCCACCTTCTGGCCCGGCGCCATCCTGGCCGCCATCGCGGTGCCCTTCGCTTGGATCCATCGCAAGGAGGAACAGGTTGCCTTTGCCCTGGCCTGGATCGTTCCATCCTGGCTGATTTTCGAGGCCGTTCCGACCAAGCTGCCGCATTACACCATGCCGTTGTTCCCGGCCGTGGCGATCCTGACGATCATGGCGATCTCCCGCCATTTCGTTGGGCCGCACCGGCCTCTGGCGAAGCTGTCGACGGTGCTCATTCCCTTCATTCCGGTGGGGCTCACCATCGGTCTCGCGGCGGTGAACTGGTCCTTCGACGGCACGCTGCCCTACCGGGCGCTTCCCGCCCTGGTGGCCGCCTCCGTGATTGCTCTGTATGGCTGGTGGCTGTTCATCAGGAACCGCATGCTGAGCTGCCTCTGGGCGGGCTTCATCTCGTCCGTGTTCCTGGCTATCGGCGTGTTCGGTTTCGCGCAGCTCGACCTGCGGTCCCTCAAGATCTCGCAGAATCTCGCGGAGACGGTCCAGAACTTCCCGAGCAGCAAGGTCAGCGTCGGCACCCTCGGCTATCGCGAGCCGAGCCTGGTCTTCTTGGTGGGAACCCATCTCGCCATGCTCGATACGGGAGCTGACGCCTCCGCCTTCCTGAAGAACAATAGCTGCGCCATCGTCTTCGTCGACAAACGCTTCGAAAACGACTTCCGGGCGGAGAACGAGCGTCTCGGCCTGAAGCCTGCCCTCTCGACCCGCGTCACGGGTTTCAATATCAACAGCGGACGGCGTGTCGATATCGGCGTTTATTCCGACAATGCCGGTTGTCCGTGATTTCTCTCAAGAGGGGGCCCGCAGGGGCCCTTGATCGATGAACGACTTAAACCCGGCTCCGCGCCTCAGCGTCGTAGTGCCCGTCAAGAACGAAGCCTTGAACATCCTTCCTCTGGTGGAGGAGATCGAGCGCGCCTGTGCGCCGGTCGGCCCATTCGAGGTGATCTATGTGGATGACGGCTCTACCGATGACACTGCCAATCGGGTGTTGGCTGCTCGCGCCACGCGGCCCTGGCTTCGCCTCGTCCGTCACGAGGTGAGCTGCGGGCAGAGTGCCGCCGTGCGCACCGGCGTTCATGCGGCGCGGGGACCGATCATCGCCACCCTCGACGGTGACGGGCAGAACGATCCGGCCTTTATTCCGCAGATGGTCACGGCCCTCGACGATCCCACCGTCGGCATCGTTGCCGGCCAGCGTCTCGGACGCAAAGGCGCAGCCAAGCGCTGGCAGTCGAAGATTGCCAACGGCGTGCGCGGCCGCGTACTGAAGGATGGCACGCGCGATACGGGCTGCGGGCTTAAGGCCTTCCGGCGCGATATCTATCTGCGCCTGCCTTATTTCGACGCCCTGCATCGCTTCATGCCCGCCCTGGTCAAGCGCGAAGGCTTTTCCATCGCCCATGTGGACGTGGTCGATAGGCCGCGCCATGCGGGCCAATCCAATTACGGTCTCTTCGACCGTCTGTGGGTCGGCATCCTCGACCTTGCCGGCGTGTGGTGGCTGATCCGCCGCCGTCGCCGCGTCCCCTCCGCCCAAGAAATCCTCTGACGGAAACTCTCCGATGCTGATGCGCCTGTCCCACGATATCGGGTTGTTCTTCTACGATATCGTCGTTGCCCGCTTCGACCTCTGGGCCGCCTTCGGCGTGCTGGCGCAATTCGTCTTTGGCGCGCGCTTCATCGTGCAATGGATCGCGAGCGAAAAGGCGGAAAAGAGTGTCATTCCGATGGGCTTCTGGGTGCTGTCCATCGTGGGGGGACTCATGACGATGGTCTATGGCTTCGTGCGCCGCGACATCGTCATCATCCTCCCCCAGATGCTGTCGATCTTCATCTATGTCCGCAATCTCATGCTGATCGCGAAAGACAAGAAAAAGACCAAGGCCCAAGCCGAAATGCAGACCTAATCGGTTTCCCGCAGACGCCTGAAGCCTTCATCGAGATCCCGCTTGAGGTCTTCCACATCCTCGAAGCCGATATGGAAACGCAAGGCGTGCCCGCCCGGCTCCCATTTGGTCGCGGTGCGGTAGCTCGCGCAGTTGAATGGAATCACGAGGCTTTCGAAACCGCCCCACGAATAGCCCATTCCGAACAGCGCCAGGCCGTCGAGCATGGCGGCGAGCGCCTTGTCCGAGCAGGGCTTGAGGATGATCGAGAACAGGCCTGACGAGCCTTTGAAGTCGCGCTTCCAGATCTCGTGGCCCTTATAGCTCTCCAGTGCCGGATGAATCACCTCGGCTACCTCAGGGCGACCTGCGAACCACCGGGCCATCTCCAGGGCCTGCTTCTCATGCTCGCGCAGGCGGATCGCCATGGTGCGAAGGCCTCTCAGCCCAAGGAAGACGTCCTCCGGGCCGGGACATGAGGCGAAGGCCTCGTAAGCGGCGCGGAGATCCTTGAAGCAGCGCTCATTGGCCGAAACCATGCCGAGCAGCAGATCCGAGCCGCCGCTGAGATACTTGGTGCCGGCTTCGATGGCGATGTCGACGCCGCGCTCATGGGGCGGGAAGAGCAGGGGCGTCGCCCAGGTGTTGTCCATGAGGACCACCGCTCCATGACGGTGCGCCACCTCGGCGATGGCGGGAATGTCCTGCATCTCGAGAGATTGCGAGCCGGGGGCTTCCGTGAAGACAGCGGCCGTGTTCGGGCGCATCAACGATGCGATTCCGGCTCCGATTGACGGATCGTAATAGGTGGTTTCCACACCAAATTTCTTGAGCATTCCCTGGCAGAACTGCCGTGTGGGCAGGTAGACCGAATCCGTCATGAGCAGATGGTCGCCGGCCTTGAGGCAGGACATGAGGGCTATCGTGACGGCAGCAAGTCCCGATGGGGCGAGCACGGTCCCGGCGGCTCCGGTCAGTTCCGTCCAGGCCCGTTCGAGCGCTTCGGTGGTCGGAGTCCCCTTCGTTCCATAGGAATAGCGCCCGCGACGGTGCAGGAGATCGTCCGTATTCTGGTACAGCACCGTCGATCCGCGATAGATCGGCGTGTTCACGAAACCGTGCTGTTCAAAGGGTTCGCGGCCCGCATAAACGAGGCGGGTGCGCTCCGCGAGGTCGGTCGGCTTGGGAGTCTTGGACATCGGCTCAGGGACTTTCTGAATGGGGCTTGATCTGAGGCTCCGGCGCGCGCGCCGTCAACCCTCCTGGAAAAAGCGTTCCATCAAGACTTGACCAGTGATCAATCATGGAATGTGATGGATCCCGATACCGACATCGACCGATGCGGTGTGGAACGGTCTGACCGTGGCTCGGCTGGGGGAACAAGAACAGGCGAGCCGATTGGAACTATTGGGAGAATAAACCAGCATGAAAAAGGCTCTCGTAGCGATTGCCTTCGGCCTGACGGCCAGCGTTTTCGCAACCGGCGCTTCCGCGCAGGCAACGCTCAACAGCGTGAAGCAGAAGGGCTTTCTGACCTGCGGCTCGAACACCGGTCTTGCCGGCTTCGGCCTGCCGGATGCCCAGGGCAACTGGACTGGCCTCGACGTGGATCTCTGCCGCGCCGTGGCGGCCGCCATCTTCGACGATCCGACCAAGATCCGCTTCATCCCGCTCGCCGCGAAGGACCGCTTCACCGCGCTCCAGTCGGGCGAAGTGGACGTGCTGTCCCGTAACTCGACGATGACGATGTCGCGCGACACGCAGCTCGGCCTCGACTTCCCGGCCATCAACTACTTCGACGGCCAGGGCTTCATGGTCCGCAAGAAGCTCGGCGTTTCCTCCGCTAAGGAGCTGAATGGCGCTTCCATCTGCACCCAGCAGGGCACCACCACCGAGCTCAACCTCGCCGACTACTTCCGTGCCAACAACATGAAGTACGAAGTGGTGGCTTTCGCGACCTCGGATGAGACCTTCAAGGCTTATGACGCCGGCCGCTGCGACGCGTTCACCACGGACGCTTCGGGCCTCTACGCTGAGCGTCTGCGCGCTTCGGCTCCGGACGATCATATCGTTCTGCCCGAGATCATCTCGAAGGAGCCGCTTGGCCCGGCAGTCCGCCACGGCGACAACCAGTGGGGCGATATCATCCGCTGGACGCACATGGCCATGCTGAATGCTGAAGAACTCGGCGTCACGAAGGCGAACGTCGATCAGATGAAGACCTCCGACAATCCGGAGATCAAGCGTCTGCTCGGCACCGAGGGCAAGTACGGCGAGGCCATCGGCCTGACCAACGACTGGGCCGTGCGCATCATCAAGCACGTGGGCAACTACGGCGAAGTGTTCGAGAAGAACGTCGGCGAAGGCTCCAAGCTGAAGATCAAGCGCGGCCAGAACGCTCTCTGGACGAAGGGCGGCCTGCAATACGGCATCCCGGTCCGCTAATCGGATCTTTTGACGAAGGGGAGCGCCCGGAAATCGGGCGCTCCTCATAACAATGAAAAATGCCGTTATAACGATAAAAACTGCCGCTCGTTCATGGCAGCGACAATTGCATGAACACGGGGGAGGACGGCCTCAAGAACCAGCCGTCAGAGGGAATACAGTTCAGTGCAGACCGTTGTCAGTCAGACATCGCCACCCAAAAAGTCGTTTCTCTACGACCCGAAGGTCCGTGGGATTTTCTACCAAGTCCTTCTCGTCGTCATCGTCGGCTACCTGTTCTACGTAGCTGCGACCAACGCCATCGAGAACCTGCAGCGGGCGAAGATCGCCTCCGGGTTCGGCTTCCTCAACAACACGGCAGGCTTCGACATCAGCCAGTCGCTGATTCAGTTCAGCGCGGCAGGTTCGACCTACGGCGATGCCTTCATTGTCGGCCTGCTCAACACGCTTATCGTTTCCGCCATCGGCATCTTCTTCACGACCATCCTCGGCTTCCTGATCGGCATTGCGCGCCTGTCCAAGAACTGGATGGTGGCGAAGGTCGCCATGGTCTACGTGGAGACGCTGCGCAACATCCCGCTCCTGGTGCAGCTGCTGTTCTGGTACATCGCGGTTCTCGGACCGCTGCCGCAGCCACGCAATTCGCTGGAGATGGGGGCGGGCTTCTTCCTGAACTCGCGCGGCTTCTTCATGCCTCGCCCGATCTATGCCGCTGATGTCTGGGCGATTCCGGCCGCGCTGCTGATCGGTCTCATCGGCACCTTCATCTACCGTCGCTGGGCCAAGGCGCGTCAGGTAAAGACCGGCCAGCAATCGCCCGTCGGCCTCGTGACGCTCGGCCTCGTGCTCGGCCTGCCGATCCTGACCTGGATCGTGCTTGCCGTCGTCGGCGCCAACCCGATCAGCTTCGAATTGCCGAAGAAGGGCACGTTCAATCTGACCGGCGGCATGCAGATCCTGCCGGAGTTCGTGGCCCTGCTGCTTGGCCTCACCACCTATACGGCGGCCTTCATCGCCGAGGTGGTCCGCGCCGGCATCCTTGCCGTTTCCAAGGGGCAGTCCGAAGCTGCAGGCTCTCTTGGCCTCACGCCGGGGCAGACCCTTCGTCTCGTGGTTATTCCACAGGCGATGCGCGTCATCGTTCCGCCGCTGACGAGCCAGTATCTCAATCTGACGAAGAACTCCTCGCTGGCGGTCGCCATCGGCTATCCCGATCTGGTGCAGGTGTTCATGGGCACCGTGCTCAATCAGACCGGTCAGGCCATCGAAGTCATCGTCATCACCATGGGCGTGTACCTCACGATCAGCCTGCTGACCTCGGCCGTGATGAACATCTACAACCGCCGTGTGGCGATCGTCGAACGGTAAGGACATCCGATGAGCACTACCGTCGATTTTCCCCATTTCGTGCAAGCCAAGCAGGTGGAGGCTCTGCCTCCGCCGAGCCTGTCGCGCGGCCCCATCGCCTGGATTCGGGAAAACCTGTTTTCCGGTCCCTTCAACACCATCCTGACCCTGGTGGTGTTCTATCTTCTCTATGTGAGCGTCCCGCCGCTTATGAAGTTCCTCTTCATAGACGCGGTCTGGACCGGCACGGACCGCGCCGCCTGCCGCGCCGATATGGGCGGCAGCGAAACCGGAGCCTGCTGGGCCTTTATTCGCAGCAAGATCAGCTATTTCACTTATGGCTCCTACACCATCTCGGAGCGCTGGAGGGTCGATGTCTTCTTCGCCCTTCTGGCCATCGGCGTGGGTTGGCTTTTGTGGCTGAAGGCGCCTCGGCGCGATCTGGGAGCGATCTACTTCTTCTGGCTGTTCCCGGTTGCGTCCTACATCCTGCTGACCGGCGGCAATGCCGATTTCAGCGGCCGTTTCTGGCTCGGCTTCCTGATCTTCGGCGCTCTGCTGATCGCGCTCTTCGCTTTCGTGGCGGTGATCCTCAAGGCATCTTTGCGCCCGGCTCTGATCATCGGGGGCGGCATCGTCGGCGTGATCGGGATCACGCTTGCCCTGGTGGACATGGATTTCGGTCTCGCGCACGTGCCGACCGCTCTCTGGGGCGGCATTCTCGTGACGCTGCTGGTGGCGACAGTGGGCATCGTGTTCTCGCTGCCCTTCGGCATCCTGCTTGCGTTGGGCCGCCGTTCGAAGCTACCCATCGTGCGGATGGCCTCGGTGATCTTCATCGAGTTCGTGCGCGGTGTGCCGCTGATCACCGTGCTCATCATGGCCAACACCATGCTGCCGCTCTTCCTGCCCGGCGACATGACGGTGGACCGCCTGATGCGTCCGCTCATCGGCACGGCCTTCTTCGCCTCCGCCTACATGGCCGAGGTGGTGCGCGGCGGCCTTCAGGCCATGCCGAAGGGCCAGTATGAGGGAGCGATGTCGCTCGGCCTCAACTATCCGCAGATGATGATCCTCATAATCCTGCCGCAGGCACTGCGCATCGTGATCCCGGGCATCGTGAACACCTTCATCGGCCTGTTCAAGGATACCTCCCTCGTGGCGATCGTAGGCATCTTCGATCTCGTGAAGACCATCGAGGCCTCCCGCATCGATCCCAACTGGGCGGCCCCCAGCATCGGTCTCACGGGCTATGCCTTCGCAGCCCTGTTCTACTTCGTCTTCTGCTTTGGCATGTCGCGGTACTCGCTCGGCGTCGAGCGGCGCCTCGCCTCAGGTCACAAGCGCTAAAAATTCATGGCAATGACAATGACAGCACAAACAGTCCAGACCGCCGCAATCGACCCGAAGGCAGAAGCCGCCATCCAGCTGATCGACGTGCACAAGTGGTACGGCGAGTTCCACGTCCTGCGCGACATCAACCTCAATGTGCGCCGTGGCGAGCGCATCGTGATCTGCGGGCCTTCGGGCTCCGGCAAATCCACGATGATCCGCTGCATCAACCGCCTGGAAGAGCACCAGAAGGGCCGCATCATCGTCGACGGCACGGAACTCACCAACGACCTCAAGCGCATCGACGAGGTGCGCAAGGATGTCGGCATGGTGTTCCAGCACTTCAACCTCTTCCCGCATCTCACGATCCTCGAGAACTGCACACTCGCGCCGATCTGGGTGAAGAAGATGCCCAAGAAGGAAGCGGAAGAGGTCGCGATGCACTACCTGAAGCGGGTGAAGATTCCCGAGCAGGCGAACAAGTATCCCGGCCAGCTCTCGGGCGGTCAGCAGCAGCGCGTGGCCATTGCTCGCTCGCTCTGCATGAGCCCCAAGATCATGCTGTTCGATGAGCCCACCTCCGCGCTCGACCCCGAGATGGTGAAGGAAGTTCTCGATACCATGGTGGGCCTCGCGGAAGAGGGCATGACCATGCTCTGCGTGACCCACGAAATGGGCTTCGCCCGCCAGGTCGCCGACCGCGTGATCTTCATGGATTACGGACAGATCGTGGAAATGAACACGCCCGACGAGTTCTTCAAGAACCCGCAGCACGAGCGCACCAGGCTCTTCCTCTCGCAGATCCTGCACTAAGCGGATCGCTGACATGCAAAAGGCCCCGGACATTCCGGGGCCTTTTCTTTGTCGAAAGAGATCAGGCTTTCTTCGCCGGTCCCGTTTCGAGCGGCAGATCGTCCCGCGCGCCCCATTCGGCCCAGGATCCGTCATAGATCGCCTTGATGGGATGGCCTGCCACTTCGAGGGCAACGCCCAGGATGGCCGCCGAGACGCCGGAGCCACAGGTGGTGATTACGGGCTTTTCAGCGTCTATGCCCGCTTCCTTCAGGGCCTGCTCTACACCCGCCTTGTCCTTGAGCTTGCCGTTTTCGATGATCGCGCCGAAGGGCAGGTTGAGACTACCTGGAATATGGCCGGAGCGAAGGCCGGGGCGTGGCTCGGGCGCTTCACCGCGGAAGCGCTCCGCCGGGCGGGCATCCACGACCTGTGCTGCCTTCGCGCGAAGGGCATCCTGAACCGCAGCCGCGTCGGCCACGACGTTCGGGTTGAAGGACGGCTTGAAAATCCTCGGCTCGCGCTTCCTTTCCGGTCCGGTCTCGATGGGACGGCCTTCCGCCTTCCATGCGGGGAAGCCGCCTTCGAGGATCGAAACATTCTTCGCGCCAAAGACCTGGAAGGTCCAGCGCACGCGCGGCGCAGAGAAAAGGCCCGCGCCGTCATAGACGACGATGGTGGTATTCTCGTCGATGCCCATTTCCCCGGCGATCTTCGCGAAAGCCTCGGGCGAAGGCAGCATATGGGGCAGGGAGGACGACGTGTCCTTCACCGTATCGATATCGAAGCGCAGGGCACCGGGAATGTGGCCTGCCAGGAACTCGGCTTGGGGATCGCGGTTCTGTGTCGGCAAATACCAGGAGCCGTCGATGATCACGACATTCGGATCGTCCAGGTGCTCCTGCAATCGTGCGGGCGAGACGAAGAGCTGGGACATGAGAATGCTCCTGATGATCGGTGCTTTGAAAAGATAGTGCGCTCAATCGACGAGGGACAGGCGAACGCGGCGGTTCTGCTTACCCTTCTTTTCGATGTCGGTGATCGTGGCCCGACCGATCTCCCCGGTGCGGCGTACATGGGTGCCGCCGCAGGGCTGCAGGTCGATGCCTTCGATCTCCACCAGCCGCACCCGGCCCGAACCGCGTGGTGGCTGAACGGACATGGTTTTCACGAGCCCGGGATTGGCATCGAGCTCCTCGTCCGTGATCCAGCGATCCGTGACGGGTGCGTCCCGCGCGATCAGCGCGTTCAGCTTGTCGGTGAGTTCTGCCTTGTCGAGGCCCGCATCGGGAATGTCGAAATCGAGCCGCCCGTCGCCGTCGCTAATCGCGCCGCCGGTGACCGGGTAGGGCAGCACGACACTTAAGAGATGAAGCGCCGTGTGAACGCGCATGCGCTTGAAGCGTCGTTCCCAATCGAGCTGTAGCTCGACGCTCTCACCGGGAGTTAACCGCGCGACCGCTTCCGCTCCGACGAGGTGCAGGACCTGCGAACGGTCGGGACCATAAACCGTATTGGCAATCTCGATCCTCTCTCCATCGGAGCGCACGAGCGCGCCCACATCGCCGGGCTGCCCGCCGCCCTGGGTATAGAACACCGTGCGGTCGAGAACGACGCCGCCTTCCGGCGTCACAGCGAGAATCCTCGCCGTGCAGGAGCGGGCATAAGCATCGTCGCGAAACAGAAGAGCAGTGGCTGTCATGGTCATTCCAAAGGGCAGGGCGCAGAAGCGGCTCCGCATGAAGAGCGCCGATGCTGACGGAAAGCAGCGCTATCGGTCAAGTTCTGTGCCGTACTCGCCGTCTCGCAGGCTGCGGAAGGCTGCAAGCGCACGCTCGCGCGCCGGACCATGCGGGACGATGGGGCCCGGATAGGTTTTGTCGAGCTCGACGCCTGCATCTTTCAGAACGGAAGCGGGAGCATCCCAAGGCTTGTGGATGAAATTGGCCGGAACGCCAGCAAGTTCCGGCACGAAGGTGCGCACATAATCGCCCTTGGGGTCGAACTTCTCGCCTTGCGTGACCGGATTGAAAATGCGGTGAAAGGGGGACGAATCCGGTCCTGATCCCGCAATCCACTGCCAGCTGAAGGCGTTGTTCGCAGGATCGGCATCCACCAGCGTGTCCCAGAACCACGCCTCGCCGTGACGCCAATCGGTGAGGAGGTGCTTCACTAGGAAAGATGCCACGATCATCCGCACGCGGTTGTGCATCCATCCCGTGCGCCAGAGCTGACGCATGCCCGCATCCACGATGGGATAACCCGTGCGGCCTCTCTGCCAGGCCTTGAGATTTTTCGGATCATTGTCCCACGGAAATTTTGCGAACCGAGGAGCATGAGATTTTTCAGGCAGATGTGGATAAACGTGCAGAAGCTGATAGCTGAAATCGCGCCAGACCACCTCGCTCAAGAGTTTCTGCGCATCCGGAGCAAGCTCGGGACGCTCTCCGACGAGGTGAGAGACAGCACGCCAGACCTGACGCGGGCTGATCTCACCGAATCTGAAGTGCGGCGACAGGCGCGATGTGGCGTCTCGCGCGGGGGCATCGCGTCCTAGCGCATAGCCCTGGAGGCTGCCCTCGAGAAAATCGATCAGCCTTTGTCGCGCATTCCGTTCGCCGGGCTGCCATGTGCCGCCGAATTCGGTAGCCCAGTCGGGATTCGTTGGTCTCAGTCCAAGACCTTCGAGATCGACGCTAAGAGCGGTCATTCCCTTGGACCATGGGGTGCCGGGAATCGTTCGCGGGGCAGGGCGAGGCGCTTCGACCGGCCGAGCCAGGACAGCTCGGAGGTAAGGCGTGAAGACCTGAAAAGGCTTGCCGGCTTGGTTGAGCACCTGCCAGGGCTCGTTCAGAAGCCGTCCGTTGAAGCTCTGTACGCTAAGCCCTCGATCCGTCAGCCGTTTCTTGATCGTTGAATCGAGGGCGATCTCGGCAGCGGCATAGCGGCGATTCCAGAAAATGGCGGATGCGCCTGTGGCGGAAATCACAGCTTCGATGGCTTCCAGCGCAGGCCCGTGCAGCAGCAACAGGCGGGAGCCAGCCTTCCGCAGCGATTCGTCCAAGGCTTTGAGCGAGCCGTGAAGCCACCAGCGGGCAGCGGCGCCCATGGGGCGCAGGCCATCGGCCGCATTCTCTAGGATCGTCAGGCAGATAACCGGGGCGCCCGTTTCAATGGCGGCGGCCAGGGCAGGATTGTCGCCCAAGCGGTAATCGTCACGAAACCAGACCAGAACGGGGGAGGCCACGCGGATTCTCCTTGGGACGCAGCACGAACGGCGACTGCCATGCTTGAAAGCTATGCAGCACGAAAACGCCCGCGCCAAGGAGCGCGTTTGAGAGAGAAAACCTGTTTGTCAGGAAATGTGGGAAAGTTGGCTCCGGCGGTAGGATTCGAACCTACGACCAACGGATTAACAGTCCGCTGCGCTACCGCTGCGCCACGCCGGAATAAGCCATACCTTCGGGAGACTTTCGCCTCTCTTCGCCGGGACTGCCGGAGCAGCTCTCGTCGGCGACGGTGCGTGGCATATAACACGAGTTTTGCGGGGTGCAAGCCCCTTTCGTGAGTGATCTCACAAAACCGGCTGTTGCTCTTTGGAAAGGCCCTTGCTATGGAGCCCCTGCCGCGTTCGCGGTACGCCCCGGATGGCCTCGTGGCGGAGTGGTTACGCAGAGGACTGCAAATCCTTGCACCCCGGTTCGATTCCGGGCGAGGCCTCCAAGTCGAACTCTAAAGGCAATCTTCATGGTCGATTTCTCGCAAGCGCGCCGGATGATGGTTGATAGCCAACTGCGCACTTTCGATGTGAACGACATTCCGCTGCTGGACGCCATGGATAGCGTTCCGCGCGAGATGTTCGTTCTGCCGGGCCGCGAAGAGCTTGCCTATATAGATCAAGACATTCTGATCAGCGACGGCGCTGATCGCCGCTATATGCTTTCCCCCATGAACCTGGGCCGCATGATCCAGGCTCTCGAGGTCGATGCAGGCGAGAAGGCGCTGGATGTGGCCTGCGGCCGAGGTTATGCCGCTGCCGTGCTTAGCAAGCTCGGCGCCCAGGTCACGGCCCTCGAAGTGGACGGGGCCCTTGCAGCTGAGGCCCGAAAGAGCCTCGCGGCCGCTGGCGCAGGCGGCGTGGAAGTGGCTGTCGGCTCTCTCGACCAGGGCTATTCAGGCCACGCCCCTTATGACGTTATTCTCATCAACGGTGCCGTCGATGCGCGCCCCGAGGCGCTGCTGAAGCAGCTGGCCGAGGGCGGACGTCTGGTATGCGTGAAGGGCCGTGGGCGCGCTGCCCGTGCAACGCTCTATGTGCGCTCGGGCGATGCCTTCGGTGCGCGGACCCTGTTCGATGCGGCAGCCCCCGTGCTTGCCCCCTTCGTTCAGGAGCCGGGCTTCACGTTCTGAATTCTTTCTAAATCCTTAATTTCCTTTGCGAATAGTGTCGCTTTTTTGCGGCACCTCTCCACTAAAATTGTGCAATCGGCAGCGCGTTGTTGCCGACTCATCCTTCATGGGTATTGTTGCGCTTTGAATCGTGTGTGTCTTGTGAATCGGTTTTCGATCGCGAGTATTGGTATTTAGGGGCCGTAGGCAGGTGAGCGTGAGCGGGAAACAATCCAGTCAGAAATATCGCATGCTCCTTGGGGTCATGACCTCTGCGTTCGTTCTCGCGGGGGCGGGCGGCGTTTCTGCTGAGACGCTCGAAAGCGCCCTGGCTAAGGCTTACGGCAACAATCCCAGCCTGAACGCTCAGCGCGCCAATGTTCGCGCGACCGATGAGAATGTCGCCCAGGCCAAGTCCGGCTATCGCCCCGTGATCACGGGTACGGCCGATGTCGGCCGCACTTTCTCGCAATATGACGACCGCCGGCCGCCCAATCCTATCTTCGGGGGCGGCGGAGAAGAGATTACGCGCCGCACGCCTCGCGGCTATGGCGTGGAACTCAACCAGTCGATTTTCAACGGATTTCGCACGGATAATAGCGTGCGCAGGGCTGAGTCAGGCGTTCTCTCCGCCCGCGAGGATCTGAGCAATACCGAGCAGAATATCCTCACCTCCGCAGCCACCGCCTACATGAACGTGCTGCGCGATACCGCCATTCTCGATCTTCAGCGCAATAACGTCGAGGTGATCGACGAGCAGCTGCGCCAGACCCGGGATCGCTTCAATGTCGGCGAGGTGACACGCACGGACGTGGCCCAGGCGGAATCGCGCCTTGCGGCGGCCCGCTCCGAGGCAAGCCAGGCCGAGGCGAACCTGCGGGCCAGCATTGCGCAGTATCGTCAATATATCGGCGTCGAGCCGCAGCAGCTGGCGCCGGGGCGTCCGCTCGACAAGCTGACCCCGCGTTCGGTCAACGATGCGCTCAAGGTCGCATTCGGCGAGCATCCGGCGATCAAGGCTGCCCAGCATGCCGTGGACGCCGCCGAGCTGCAGGTGAAGATCGAGCAGGGCGCTCTTGCTCCGCAGGTCGGCGTTCGCGCCTCCGTTGCCCAGCGATACGATGTGCAGGGTGTCAACGACGAAGCTCTCCAGGCTTCCGCCGTGGCCACTCTGTCGGTTCCGATTTACGAAGGCGGCCAGGCCTATGCGGCGACCCGTCAGGCCAAGGAACAGGTGGGCCAGGCTCAGCTCCAGGCCGATTGGGTGCGCGATCAGGTCCGCGCCGCCGTAGTCTCCACTTGGGGCGCTCTTGAAGCTGCTCGCGCGCAGATCCAGGCCGCCCAGGCCCAGATCGATGCGGCCGAGACTGCTCTCAGCGGCGTGCGCGAGGAGGCCCGTGTGGGCCAGCGCACCACCCTCGATGTGCTGAATGCCCAGCAGGAGCTTCTCACGGCCCGCGTCAACCTGATCCAGGCTCAGCGCGACCGTGTGGTGGCCTCCTACCAGCTCGTCCAGTCCATGGGACGCCTGACATCTCGCGCCTTGGGCCTGGCGGTAAATCACTACAATCCCAAGATCCATTACGATCAGGTCAAAGATCTTTGGATCGGGACATCCACCCCGGATGGTCGTTGATAAGTTACGGGGCCAGGACGATTTAGTTCTGGCCCCGCTTGTTTTATATAGTTTTGCGTAAATACTAAAAACATTCGCAAGAATGAGATTCTAAAAACACAATTTTACTGGGTGGGGCTATGGGTTCGATGAACCTGAAGGTCAATGAACCATCGATGGAAGATATTTTAGCTTCCATCCGTCGAATTATTTCGGACGATCACGAGCCGGCGCATGAAGCCTTCCAGGAGCTGGAGCCTTCGCCATTAAGGACGGTCCTGGACATTGCTGAGCGCCACGTATCGTCCAGCTTTCATCCAGAGCTTCGGACTGAGGCGGCCGACGAGCGTTCTTTCAGCCAGGAAGAGTCCTTCCAGGATGAGGGCTCCATTACCCGTCTCGTGGAAAGTTATGAAGCCAAAGAGCCTGCTCGCCCCCTTGCGGCGGCAAAGGTTCAGGCATCTCAGGCTTACGCCCAGCCTTGCGAGCGAAATCCAGGTGAGGCGATGATGTCCCACAAGACGGAGGATGTCGTTTCTGAAGCCTTCAGTCGGCTGAATTCGATCCGCGCGGCGAGCCAGTCCCCGACCGTCGAGGAACTCATGAAGGAAATGCTCCGGCCCATGCTCAAGGCGTGGCTCGACGAGAATCTTCCCAGCCTCGTGGAGCGCCTGGTACAGGCCGAAATCGAGCGGGTGACCCGAGGCTGAAGCACTTCCGGTGCGGGAATGCCGTTTCGAGCTCAAAAAGCGCGGTGCGGCTAAGGCAAAAGCCGTCTCCCCATCGGGGGAAATGCCTCTTGGGGGCAAGTTTTTCGTCCATCGGTTGACTTCCCTCGATCCGTCCGGTTTGTAGCCCTCTTGCTCGCGCGTTTGGCGCGCCAACTGGCCGGTATCGCATCATGATGGACAAGACGTTCGACCCCGCTTCCGTCGAAGCACGCATCACCACTCGTTGGGAGGAGGCCGAGGCCTTCAAGGCCGGACGGCCGGATCGCAAGGGCGCGGACCCCTATACCATCGTCATCCCGCCGCCGAACGTAACGGGCTCGCTCCATATGGGGCACGCCCTCAACAACACGATCCAGGACATCCTCTGCCGCTTCGAGCGCATGCGGGGCAAGGACGTACTCTGGCAGCCGGGCATGGACCATGCGGGCATCGCCACGCAGATGGTGGTGGAGCGCCAGCTCATGGAGCGCCAGATCCACCGCCGCGATCTCGGGCGCGAGGAATTCATCAAGCGTGTCTGGGAGTGGAAGGACCAATCCAGCGGGAGGATCAAGTCTCAGCTCGATCGCCTCGGCGCTTCCTGCGACTGGTCGCGCGAGCGCTTCACCATGGACGAGGGCTTGTCCGAGGCCGTGCTGAAGGTGTTCATCGACCTCTACAAGCAGGGCTTGATCTACAAGGACAAGCGCCTCGTGAACTGGGACCCCAAGTTCCAGACCGCGATTTCCGACCTCGAGGTGATGCAGGTCGAGGTGAAGGGCAGCCTCTGGCACATCCGCTATGCCATTGAGGGCATGCCTGATCGTTCGATCACGGTTGCCACCACGCGTCCGGAAACGATGCTGGGCGACGTGGCGGTTGCCGTTCACCCGGAGGACGAGCGCTACAAGGACCTCATCGGCAAGTTCGCCATCCTGCCACTGGTGGGACGTCGCATCCCCATTGTCGCCGACGAATACTCGGACCCTGAGAAGGGCACGGGCGCGGTGAAGATCACGCCTGCGCACGACTTCAACGATTTCGAAGTCGGCAAGCGCCACAAGCTGCCGCTCATCAACATCTTCGGTTTGGAAGCGCAGCTCACGCTTGCCGGCAACGAAGCCTTCCTCGAAGGCATTCAGCAGAGCGACGATCTGAAGGCCGTGATGGCTCTCGACGGCCTTGACCGTTTCGAGGCGCGCAAGCGCATCATCGCGATGCTCGAAGAGCGCGAGATCCTCGTGCAGATCGAGCCGAACACTCACATGGTGCCGCACGGCGACCGCTCGAACGTCGTCATCGAGCCGTATCTCACGGATCAGTGGTACGTGAATGTGAAGCCGCTGGCTGATCGCGCGCTCGCCGCCGTGCGCAACGGCAAGACCAAGTTCGTGCCGGAGAACTGGGAGAAGACCTACTTCCAGTGGCTCGAAAACATCGAGCCGTGGTGCATCTCACGCCAACTCTGGTGGGGGCATCAGATCCCGGCCTGGTACGACGATCAGGGCAATATATTCGTCGCGCAGACGGAGGACGAGGCGAAGGCAGAGGCCCGCGCCAAGCACGGCAAGGACGTGGCGCTGACGCGTGACGAGGACGTGCTCGACACCTGGTTCTCCTCCGCGCTGTGGCCATTCTCGACCCTCGGTTGGCCGGAGAAGACGCCGGAGCTCGGACGCTATTACCCGACCAACACGCTGGTTACGGGCTTCGACATCATCTTCTTCTGGGTCGCCCGCATGATGATGATGGGCCTGCACTTCATGGACGAAGTGCCCTTCGACACGATCTACATCCACGCCCTCGTTCGCGACGAGAAGGGCGCGAAGATGTCGAAATCGAAAGGCAACGTCATCGATCCGCTCGATGTCGCGGAGCAATACGGCGCGGATGCGCTACGCATGACGCTGACCTCGATGGCGGCCCAAGGCCGCGACATCAAGCTGTCGGTCCAGCGTGTCGAGAACTACCGCAACTTCGCGACCAAGATCTGGAACGCCGCGCGCTTCGCCGAGATGAACGAGTGCAAGCGCGTTGCGGGCTTCGATCCGAAATCGGTGAAGGAGACGCTCAACAAGTGGGCGCTCAGCGAATGCGCGAAGGCGATCAACGAGGTTGCCGCCGGCATCCAGGCCTATAAGTTCAACGAGGCGGCGGGTGCTGCCTACCGCTTCGTGTGGAACGTGTTCTGCGACTGGACGCTGGAGCTTTCCAAGCCCGTGCTGCAGGGCGCGGATTCCCCTGCCAAGGACGAGACCCGCGCGACCATCGCGTTCATTCTCGACGAGATCTGCAAGCTCCTGCACCCCATCATGCCCTTCCTCACGGAAGAGCTTTGGGAAGTGAAGGGACAGGAAGGTCCGAAGCGCGAGCAGATCCTGGCTCTCAGCTCCTGGTCGAACCTCGATCATCTCATCGATGGTCAGGCCGAGGCCGAGATCGGTTGGGTGGTGGACCTCGTCAACGAGATCCGCTCCGCCCGTTCCGAGACGAACGTGCCCGCCGGCGCGCAGATCCCGCTCGCGCTCGTCGCGTCTTCCGCAGACGTGAAAGCTCGTGCGGATCGCTGGGGCGATATCGTGAAGCGCCTCGCGCGCATTTCCGACATCTCGTTTGCCGACACCGCGCCGAAGAGCTCGATCCAGCTCCTCATTCGCGGTGAAGTGGCGGCCCTTCCGCTGGAAGGCGTGATCGATCTTGATGCAGAGCGCGCCCGCCTTGCCAAGGAAATCCAGAAGCTCGATGCGGAGGTCGGCAAGATCGACGCGAAGCTCGGCAATGCGGATTTCATCAAGCGCGCGCCGGAAGAGGTCGTCGACGAGCAGCGCGAGCGCCGCGAGGAGGCTCTCGCCCGTAAGGCGAAGATGGAGGAAGCTCTAGGACGGCTTTCTGCAGTTTAACTTGCGTTTGTTCTTGTTTTGTTCCAGGGTGCGGTATGCACGACGCAAGAGCAATAACTAATTTCTTCCTTGAAAAGGCATGGGCGTCTCAGGCGCCCATAACCATCATGACTTTGCTAAAGGTGCTTTACTTTGCACATGCTTGGTATTTGGCAAAAACAGGAAAAGCGCTTGTGGGGCAACCCTTTGAGGCCTGGAAACATGGGCCTGTTAGTAGGGTTGTCTATGAACAATATAAGAATTATGGAAGTAAGCCATTAGATAAGAAGGCCGTTTCTTTTGATCCTTCTGCTTTGAAATATGTGGAGACGCCATATTTTATTGATGGGGAATTAGAAGATTTTCTGAATTCGGTATTTGAATATTACTCAAAATTCCATCCCTATACTTTGTCAGATCTTACTCATGAGAAGGGTGCGCCGTGGGATCTTGTCTGGACAGAGGCTCAGAATCGAGCCGTTCCGGGGATGGTAATACCGAACGAACTTATCAGGTCTTGGTTTCTCAAGCGTGACAACTTATATCCTATCAACTAGGAATAAGGACCCTGCCACATGAGCTTTCGCCTACCGACGCCACCTGTTCCCGATCTTGCTAGAGCAAAGGGAGGCTCGGTTGACGAGTTGGTAGAGTGGCTGATTGGGTACTTCAACACTACTGGTGCTCGATTTAACTATCGAAGCGGTGTCAGGTCTATCAAGACTGCCTACAAAGGCCTGCACGACCTGAAGCAATTGCTCGCAGGATGTGAGGTCGAAAAGACCAAAATTGGGCGCCTTGCCAACACTAGCTTGGTCGAGCACGTTGCGCCTCTCGCATTTGGGAGAGCTACCCAGGTATTTGACTTGCCTGCTCGAAAGTTCCCATTCGGTCGAGATCGATTTGCTGCCTACCGTGTACCATTCTTCTTCGTAGAAAATGGGGTGATCAAGCTTTACTACCTTCAGCCGCGGAAGGGGGTAGGCTTGTCCTATGGTGAGCTTTGCATGGTTGCGAGCATCCATAAGTCATATCTCATCGACACAGAGTTCTTTGGTCAGGAATGCGATCTGGAAGTTGTAGATGCGAGCGCTCCGCTAGGGGGAAAAGATAGAGTCATTCAGAAATATAACCTTTCTGAACTCGATCTTTGGGAACCTGAGCGTATTTCCCGACGTCTGAGCTTAATTGCAGAAGCCCTAGATTTGGTTGAAGCAAGTGGTCGAGTTGAGCCGCGTCGCCGTCATACGGTCAACCCATCAAAAGATATGCCACTGTTTGATTGAGCATCTCACCCTACCACGAAATCCACGAGCAGCTTCACGTTCAGCACCACGATCACCGCAGCAATCAACCCCGCGAATGCGGTGAGCCAGCGGGGTGTCACCAGTTCGCCCATCTTCTGCTTCGAGGCTGTGATCGTCACCAGCGGAATGACCGCGAAGGGGAGCTGAAGGCTCAGGATCACCTGGCTCAGGATCAGCAGTTTCGCCGTGCCGGTCTCGCCATAAGCGATGGTGACGGCAGCCGCCGGAACGATGGCGATGCCGCGCGTGATAAGGCGGCGCATCCATGGCTGCATTTTGAAATTGATGAAGCCTTCCATAACGATCTGGCCCGCCATGGTTGCGGTGACCGTGGAGTTGAGGCCGCAGCAGAGCAGGGACAGGCCGAACAGCATGGGCGCGATGGCCGTGCCCAGGATGCCCTGAAGCAGGGTGTGCGCCTCTCCGAGTTCAGCGATCTCCGTGCGGCCCGTATGGTGGAAGGCTGCAGCCGCGAGGATCAGCAGGGACGCATTGATGGTGAGCGCGAACATGAGCGCGATGGTGGAATCGAGCGTGGCGAAGCGCATCGCCTCGCGCTTCTCCTTCATCGTCTCGCCATAGGCGCGCGTCTGCACGATGCCTGAGTGCAGATAGAGGTTATGCGGCATCACCGTCGCGCCGAGAATGCCGAGCGCGAGATAGAGCATGTCTGGGTTGGTGACGATCTCGGTGGTCGGTGCGAAGCCTGTGATGACAGCGCTCCAGTTCGGATCGGCCATGGCGATCTGGATGCCGAAGCAGACAGCAATCACGCCAAGCAGGGTGATGATGAAGGCCTCGACCCAGCGGAAGCCGAGATTCTGCAGGTAAAGGATGAGGAATACATCGAGCGCCGTAATCACGACGCCGATTTCCAGCGGCACGCCGAAGAGCAGGTTGAGGCCGATCGCCGTGCCGATGACCTCGGCGAGGTCGGTGGCGCAGATGGCGAGTTCCGCCAGAAGCCATAAACCCCAGGCGACAGGCTTCGAATAGGCATCTCGGCAGGCCTGGGCGAGGTCGCGGCCCGTCGCGACCGCAAGGCGCGCGCAGAGCGATTGCAGGACAATCGCCATGATGTTCGAGATCAGCGCCACCGAGAGCAGGGCATAGCCGTATTTCGACCCGCCGGCGATGGAGGTCGCCCAGTTGCCCGGGTCCATATAGCCCACGGCCACCAGATAGCCCGGCCCCATGAAAGCCGCCGCCCGCCGCCAGCTGGAGCCGGGGCGCACCTTGATCGAGCGATTCACCTCCGGGAGGGAGGGCAGACTCACGTCCTGACGCCAGGCTGCCTTGCGGACGAGGGAAATGGGAGCCGACTGATCCATGGAATCTTTCTGCAGTTGCAAGTCATTTGCAATAAAAGGTAGCGTGAGTTCCCGGCGGACGCAAGGGGCTGTCCTGGAACATCGTGGCAGTTGGGAAGGGTCTGATGAAAGAGACCGCCTGAGAAGGTGCCTGCCGCGAAAGGAAATGACATAGCCGTGGAGCGCCGGTCATGGCAGGTCGCGGGCTGGGCACTCTCACCGCGTGGGCAAGGCTAAAGGAGAAGCTGTTCCCGCGTGACAAGCGGCCTAGGTTTTGCTCTAGCTCTTCACAAAACCGAACCAGAAGTCGGATCCAGAGGGATGGCTATGCTCGAGAGTGTCCTCATCGCCAATCGTGGCGAGATTGCCTGCCGGATCATCCGCACAGCCAAGCGGCTGGGAATGCGCACCATCGCGGTCTATTCGGAAGCGGATGCGAATGCGCTCTTCGTGCAGATGGCGGACGAGGCCTACCTGATCGGCCCCGCGCCAGCCCGCGAGAGCTATCTGAAGATCGACACGATCATCGAAGTCGCCAAGCGCGCGAAGGCAGCCTCTATCCATCCCGGCTATGGCTTTCTGTCCGAGCGCGCCGAATTCGCCGAGGCATGCGCCGCCAACGGGATTGTCTTCGTCGGGCCGCCGGCCTCCGCCATTAAGGCCATGGGCCTGAAAGACGCGGCAAAAGCTCTCGTGCAGCAGGCGAACGTGCCGGTGGTGCCGGGCTATCACGGCTCCAAGCAAGATCCTGATTTCCTGCGCCAGAAGGCTTACGAGATCGGCTATCCGGTTCTCATCAAGGCTGTCGCAGGCGGTGGCGGTAAGGGCATGCGGCGCGTCGAGAAAGCCGCCGATTTCGATGCCGCTTTGGAGAGCGCACAGCGCGAGGCGCAGAATGCGTTCGGCGATCCGCGCGTGCTGGTGGAGAAATACATTCTCTCGCCGCGCCACATCGAAATTCAGGTCTTCGCCGATGCGCACGGCAATGTGGTGCATCTCTTCGAACGCGATTGCTCGCTCCAACGCCGCCATCAGAAGGTCATCGAGGAAGCGCCGGCTCCCGGCATGACGCCGGAAATGCGACAGGCCATGGGGCAGGCGGCTGTCGAGGCTGCGCGCGCTGTGGGCTATGTGGGCGCGGGCACAGTGGAGTTCATCGCGGATGGACGCGAGGGCCTTCGCGCCGACCGTTTTTATTTCATGGAGATGAACACGCGTCTCCAGGTGGAGCATCCGGTGACGGAGGCGATCACTGGGCTCGATCTCGTGGAGCTGCAATTCCGCGCAGCCTCCGGCGAGAAGCTGCCGTTCACGCAAAATGATCTCGCGATCATCGGTCATGCAGTCGAGGCACGTCTCTACGCGGAAGATCCTGAAAAGGAATTCCTGCCATCGACCGGCAAGCTCTGGGCGCTCGAATTTCCGGAAGGCGAAGGCATCCGCATCGACACGGGCGTCGAGACGGGCGCCGAGGTGACGCCTTATTACGATCCGATGATCGCGAAAGTGATCGCCCATGGCGCGACGCGCGACGAGGCATTGTCGAAGCTTGCCGATGCGCTTGGCGAGACGATTGTCGCGGGACCGAAGACCAATGTCGCGTTCCTGAAGAAGCTGTGCGAGGCGGATGAGTTCAGGGCAGGGCGTTTCGATACGGGATTCATCGATCGCAATCTGGAAGCACTCGGCGTAGGACAGCAGCCGGTCGACGAAGTCGCGGTGTCGTTCGGTGCTGCGGCTCTGATCTCGCGGAAGATCGATCAGCTTCGCATGTCCGAGCATCTGAGGAACGATGAGCCTTCATCGCCCTGGTCGGAACCGGATGGTTTTCAACTTCTTGGAACGCGCAGCGTTGGCATGCCGCTTCTCGTGGATGGTGAGCGCGTCGATGCGCGCGAGGTCTTCAGTTCCGAGCATCCTGGCGTCAGCACGGTTGCTGTCGGCAAGAGCGATCCATGGGCGGATGAGAGGATAGATCAGGAAGTCGATGCTCCTCACGGCGTCTATATTCTGAGAGATGGGCGCCAGATTCTCGTGCAGCCCTACGACCCCTTCGACGTCGATCTCGAACATATGGACGAGGGCGGGTCAGTTAAGGCGCCGATGCACGGCAAGCTCATCGCCGTGTTCGTGCAGGCGGGCGACAAGGTCGAGAAGGGGCAGCGGCTTGCCATCGTCGAGGCGATGAAGATGGAGCATGTGCTGGTTGCGCCCGCCAATGGCGAGGTGGCGGAGATCGCCGCCGAGCCGGGGGCGCAGGTGGCGGAAGGCACGCGTCTCATTGTGCTGAAGGCGGAACAGGAATAGGAGTGCGGCGGAACGCCGGATTTTCCGATCCCGGCGCGCATGGTTCAACAGTCTCATGGCTCTTCATCTGATCAAGCTCTGCGTGGGTTGCGACTCCATCACCGATCTCGAAGACTGGATCGAGGTGAATCGCGCTCATCATCAGCGGCTTGGTCGCGACTACGAGCAGACGCACACGACCCGCATGGTGCCCAAGCGCGTAGCAGAGCTCCTGGATGGCGGCTCCCTTTACTGGGTCATAAAAGGGCAAGTTGCCGCTCGTCAGAAGCTAGTCGATGTGCGTCCTTTTTTGGATGCTGATGGCGTGAATCGTTGCAGGCTCATCTTGGAGCCAACAATGACCATTGTTGAACCTCGCCCTTGGAGGCCATTTCAAGGTTGGCGATATCTTGAGGCACATGAAGCGCCGCGGGATATCGGCGCCAAAGATAGCGATCTTGCCAACATGCCCGAGGACATGCGACGAGAACTGGCTGAACTTGGCTTGCTCTAACTTATGTGAATCGGGAACGCACCATGAAGCGCCTCGTCATTCTCGCATCGTCTCTCGTCGCGTTGGCGGGATCTGCCGTTGCGAAAGAGTGCCGCATCCCTGATCCGAAGCCTGGGCAGACGATCCAGGTGCCGGATGCGTGCAAGGATGTCGTTCGTCCAAAAAACAAGCAGGTTGAAGCGCTCAAGAGCGACAAGGGCGCCATCGATCTCGGCTCCGGAACGACGCTGCGCATCGGCGGGCGTGTGCGGACCGAGATGATGTGGAGAGATTAGACTTATTTGCTGGGGAAGCTGCTGGAACTCCGCTGGCTGGATTCGCATTGGCCTTACAGTTCAGTTGAGTGGAGGTTCCGATGCTCCTGTCCGCATCCGAAGGCCGGCACTGGCGTTATGAAGTGTGTGAGCACGAGGACGGTTATCTCGTCCAGATGCGCGATCTGACCACCGGGGAACTGGACGACGATTTCTCCACGATCTTCCGAACCCTTCCCGTCGCTTTCGCTTATGCCGAGATGTCGGCGGCCTACGAGCGTTACGCCGCCTGCGAACTCGAACAGGTCGAGGATGAGCAGATCGAGTTCGATGTAGAGGCGACCGAGCGGCACTTCATAGATCTGAGCGATCGGCTGCACGATTCCGGCATCAATGGTGTCGTGATCCAAGCCTGGGAGCGGGAGAGCCAGCGCGGCTCGGCGCGGCTCCTCCACTGACCTGATAGGCTTTTATATCCCTCAAAAAAGCCGGCGCCTCGAAAGAGGAGGCCGGCTTTTGCATGAAAGAGGCTCCGGTGATTTACAAGTGCCTCATCCCGGCCCACATCTTGGGATGGGAATGAACACATGATGCTGCTTTATGGAATCGCCGCCGCTGCCCTTGTCTGGTGGCTGCTCAAGGTCTTTGCCCGCTCCGACACGGCGGCAGTCGCCAAGGCTGTGAAGATCGTCGGGGGAATCGCGGCGCTGGGCGCTGCGATCGTGCTGGGCGGCAAGGGGCAATTGGCCACGGCTCTATTCGTGGGAGGCCTTGGCGCTTGGCTGCTCGGCTGGGGCGGCTTGCCGCTTCCCGGCTCCTGGGGGCGCTTCCAGAAAACCTCGGGCCGCTTCTCGCGGATCCGCTCGGCCATGATCGAGATGGAGATTGACCATGCGTCCGGCGGCGTGGAGGGCAGCGTCCTTGCAGGCAGCTTCGCCGGGCGTCGCCTGTCCAGCCTCGGGCCGGAGAATCTGCGCCGTCTTTACGACGAATGCAGCATGCTCGATCCCGAGGGCGTGCCTCTGCTAGAGGCGTATCTTGACCGCCGGTTTTCCGGCTGGCGTGAAGACGCTCACGGAGACCGAGACACGCGGACGCGCGCTCATGCGCAGTCGGGCGTAATGACCAAAGATGAAGCCTACCAGATCCTGGGGCTTAAGCCGGGAGCGAGCCTCGATGAGATCAGACATGCGCATCGCACGCTGATCAAGAAGCTCCATCCCGACCAGGGAGGGACGGCGTATCTCGCTGCTCGCGTGAATCAGGCGAGAGAAGTCCTGCTGGGCCGACATCGCTGATACTCCACGCGCGATCCGGTTTCGAACTGCGACGGTACAAACACACGTACCGTCGCTCACGATTAAAGCTGGCAGAGATTAAGACTTCGTCTCAGCCGCGGGAGGCGAAGCAGGCCACGCCGCCTTTTTTCAGTTGCTTGCAGGCCTGCTCGGCATCGCCGGATTCCTTGAAGCCGGAGAAGCGGGCGCGATAGAGCGTGCCGCCGTTGGATGAGACCTTCTCCGTATAGGGTGAAGCCTTCGTCAGCACCTTGCCGAAACGGCTCCGGGCTGTGGAGAGCATGTCCTTGGCCTTGTCCTCGTCGTCGGTCGCGCCGAGCTGGATCACCCAGCCGCTCACGGTCTTCTTGACCTCGGGAGCTTCCACCTTCGGAACTTCTGCTTGCAGGGAAGCGACCTTCACGGGCTCGGCCTGCGGAGCCTGAGCAGACGTCTTGGGTTCGATCTTGGCCTGAAGAGCGGCCTTCTGCGCCTCTGAGAGCTTGTTCTGGGTAGGAGCCTGAAGGGCGGCATAGGCCTGGGCATTCAGCGGCAGCGGCTCAGGACCCTTCTGCCAACGGACGGAGGCGGTCGAGGAGGGCGTCGTCGTTGAGCTGGCGCCAGTAGCGGAAGCCACCACCGGGCGTAGGGTGTTCAGATCGAGCGGCTTGCGCTCCGGTGCAGGGGCGGGTGCCGGAGCGGCCTGGGCCACAACGGCCTGCGGTGTCGCGGAAGCCACCCTCACAGGAGCCTGTGCGATAGGGGCGGGAGCTTCTTCAGCCACAGCCTCGACAGGGCGCTTGACCGGGGCCGGGGCGGGAGCCACCTCGGCAACCTGGACGGTCTGAGCGCCGCGCTCGACCACCGGCGGCGCGATACGGGCACCGGCATAGGCGCGGGGCAGATGATCCTCGATCAGCCCAGCCATCTTCTGGTCGCGGGAGGCGCCGGAGCGCCCGCCGAGAACCACGGCGACGACGCTGCGCGTCTCGGTGTTGACCGAGGTCAGCAGGTTGAAGCCGGAAAGGCGGGTGTAGCCGGTCTTGATGCCGTCCACGCCGTGAACCTTGCCGAGAAGACGGTTGTGGCCGCGGATCGTGCGCTGGCCATACTGGAAGGAGCGGGTGTCGAAATAGGCGAAGTATTTCGGGAAGCGGTCCTGAATCGCGCGGCCGAGAATCGACAGGTCGCGGGCCGTCGTGATGTTCGGCGGCTCGTGCGGAAGGCCGTGCGGGTTGTAGAACGACGAGGAGTTCATGCCGAGCTCGCGAGCCTTGCGCGTCATCATGCGCGCGAAGGCATCCTCGGAGCCCGCGATGTTCTCGGCCACCACGACGGAGACGTCGTTGGCGGACAGGGTCACCATGGCCTTGATGGCGTCCTCGACATCAATGGTCGAGCCCGGGCGCAGGCCGAGCTTGGTCGGCGGCTGGCTCGCGGCATATTCGGACACGGTGAGTTGTGTGTTCGGGGTCATACGCCCGCGCTCCATCTGCTCGAACAGCAGATAGAGGCTCATCACCTTCGTGATGGAGGCGGGAATGCGGGGCGCATCGACATTCTCACCCTGCAGAATCTTGCCAGTCTTGGCGTCCACGACGATGGAGGCCGACGGCGGGCTGTAGCCGCCGCCCTTGGAGCTCACCTTGCGGCGAGCAGCCTCGGCGGGGGATGAGAGAGCGATGGCGGCTGAAGTGACAATACCAATAAACGTCCAAGCAGTTCGGCGTCGTACGCAAACCGAAGTCATGCTGAAAAATCCCTGCTGAATTGGGTCTCAAACCTCCGCGACCGGTTCTCCAAAAGGAGATTGTTGCCGGCGCAACACATCCTTTGACCGTAAGAGGACGGGGTTACGGGGGCGTTAACAGGGGTTGGCTCGGATGCATGGATTATTGTGCGATGCACAAAAACTCTTGACATATTTTGTGCGGCGCACATAATGCATTCCATCGTCATTTCCCGGCACTTGGTGCCATTAAACGCCTTACTGTCGAGGTTCACAATGCTTCAGCCGTTTGCAAACTTGCAAAAGCTCGGCCAGGAAAACCTGGAAGCTACCATCAAGGCCGCGAGTGCCTTTTCCAGCAACGCCCAGGTCATCGCCACCGAGACGGCCGATTACGCTCGTAAGGCGTTCGAGCATAATTCCGCGGCTGTGGAAAAGCTGATCGGCGCGCAGAGCCTGGATAAGGCCATCGAGGTTCAGACGGCCTACGCCAAGGGCGCTTACGAGAGCCTCGTGGCCCAATCCACCAAGATGGGCGCGCTCTACACGGCGCTCGCCACCGATACCTTCAAGCCTTTCGAGGGCTTTCTGTCCAAGACCGTGAAGGCCTAAACACCAGGCCTGATCGTCTCAAACGGTTTTGAATGGAACGCCCGGTCGCCAAGGCCGGGCGTTTCGCGTTTCAAGGCTCAGCCGAAGCTTGGGCACGGCCCGCGTTCACAGGAGGGTGAGAAGATGTCGCGCTTTCCAGAGGCTATTTGCGCACCCATCTGGTTGATCTAGCGAACCGAATGGAGCGACTATACATAGGACTCAAGCGCGCTGTGGCCGGAGCGGAAAGGCAGGCTGCAGGGCGGGGGTCAATAAGTAAGGGGTCGGTCGGAAGATCATGCTGCGGTTAGCTCAGGACACTTTGATCCGGACGAGGCGGTTTCCACTCTCCGCTGCCGGCGGGTCTCAGCCCCCTGGCGGCGACGATGATGGCCGCTCGAACACGGCTATCATCACGAAAACCAAGCCGCGCACGAAACGGCCCAACCTTTACCGCGTTCTCCTCTTGAACGACGATTATACCCCGATGGAGTTTGTGGTGCATGTGCTGGAGCGCTTCTTCAATAAGAACCGAGAGGATGCGACCCGGATCATGCTCCATGTGCACCAGAACGGCGTCGGGGAGTGTGGAGTTTTTACTTACGAAATTGCCGAGACCAAGGTGACGCAGGTGATGGACTTCGCCCGCAAGCACCAGCATCCTCTGCAATGCGTGATGGAAAAGAATTAGCTTAAGACCGTCTCATAAAGGACAAGCCGTTGCCGAGCTTTTCTCGCAGTCTTGAACAAGCCCTTCATCGAGCCCTCGCTCTCGCGGGCGAGCGGCGCCACGAATACGCAACACTCGAACACCTTCTCCTCGCTCTGATCGACGACCAGGATGCTGCCGCTGTGATGCGGGCCTGCAATGTCGATCTCGAAATTCTCCGCCGGAACCTGGTCGATTACGTTGACAGCGAACTCGCCAACCTCGTTGCCGATGGACGCCAGGACTCGAAGCCCACGGCCGGCTTCCAGCGCGTGATCCAGCGCGCGGTCATCCATGTTCAATCCTCGGGCCGTGATGAGGTGACCGGCGCCAATGTGCTCGTCGCGATCTTCGCCGAGCGCGAGAGCCACGCCGCCTACTTTCTGCAAGAGCAGGACATGACCCGCTACGACGCCGTGAACTACATCAGCCACGGCATTGCCAAGCGCCCGGGTCTCACCGAGAGCCGCTCGCCGCGCGGCGCGGAGGAGGAAGCCTCCAACGAGCGTCCGACCCAGGACGAGTCCGATACGCGCGCCAAGAAGAAGGGCGATGCGCTCGAGGCTTACTGCGTCAACCTGAACAAGAAGGCGAAGGACGGAAAGATCGATCCGCTGATCGGCCGCGAGGCCGAGGTCCAGCGCACGATCCAGGTCCTGTGCCGCCGACAGAAGAACAACCCGCTCCTCGTTGGCGAGCCTGGCGTCGGCAAGACCGCCATCGCGGAAGGCTTGGCCCGCAAGATCGTGCAGGGCGAAGTGCCGGAAGTTCTGAAAGGCGCGACCGTCTTCTCACTCGATATGGGCACGTTGCTCGCCGGCACCCGCTATCGTGGCGATTTCGAAGAGCGCCTGAAGCAGGTGATGAAGGAGATCGAGCAGCATCCGAACGCGATCATGTTCATCGACGAGATCCATACCGTGATCGGCGCCGGTGCCACCTCCGGCGGTGCGATGGATGCGTCGAACCTGCTCAAGCCCGCGCTGGCTCAAGGCACGCTGCGCTGCATCGGCTCCACGACCTATAAGGAATACCGCCAGTATTTCGAGAAGGACCGTGCGCTCGTTCGCCGCTTCCAGAAGATCGACGTGAATGAGCCGTCGCTGCCGGACGCCATCGAGATCGTGAAGGGCCTGAAGCCTTATTTCGAGGACTTCCACAAGCTCAAATACACCAACGAGGCCGTCAAGGCCGCGGTGGAACTGTCTGCCCGCTACATCAACGACCGCAAGCTGCCGGACAAGGCGATTGACGTGATCGACGAGACCGGTGCGTCGCAGATGCTCCTGCCTGAAGGCCGCCGCAAGAAGACCATCGGCATCAAGGAGATCGAGGCCACCATCGCCACCATGGCGCGCATCCCGCCCAAGACCGTGTCGAAGGACGATGCGGAGGTGCTCGCGAACCTTCAGGAAACCCTGAAGCGCGTGGTCTATGGTCAGGACAAGGCCATCGAGGCTCTGTCCTCCGCCATCAAGCTCGCCCGTGCTGGCCTGCGCGATGCGGAGAAGCCCATCGGCTCGTATCTCTTCGCTGGTCCGACCGGCGTCGGTAAGACCGAGGTCGCCAAGTCGCTCGCGGCTTCGCTGGGCGTCGAGCTCCTGCGCTTCGACATGTCGGAGTACATGGAGCGGCACACGGTCAGCCGCCTGATCGGCGCGCCTCCCGGCTATGTGGGCTTCGACCAAGGCGGTCTTTTGACCGATGGCGTCGACCAGCATCCGCATTGCGTGCTCCTGCTCGACGAGATCGAGAAGGCGCATCCGGATCTGTTCAACATCCTGCTCCAGGTCATGGATCACGGGAAACTGACGGATCACAACGGTAAGCAGGTCGATTTCCGCAATGTAATCATCATCATGACAACGAATGCGGGCGCCGCCGACATGGCTCGCCAAGCCTATGGCTTCACCCGCTCCAAGCGCGAGGGTGACGACACAGAGGCGATCAACAAGCTGTTCACGCCGGAATTCCGCAACCGTCTCGACGCGACCATTTCCTTCGGTCATCTGCCGAAGGAGGTGGTGCAGAAGGTGGTCGACAAGTTCGTCGCGCAGCTCGACATGCAGCTTTCCGAACGCAACGTGTCCATTGAGCTGACGGACGAGGCGCGCGACTGGCTGGTCGAGCATGGCTACGACGAGGCCATGGGCGCCCGCCCGATGGGCCGTCTGATCCAGTCCACCATCAAGACGCCGCTGGCGGATGAGGTGTTATTTGGACGCCTGAAGGGCGGCGGCGCGGTCAAGGTCATCGTCAACACGGACGAGATCGGCTTGCAGAGCCTCGGCTTCGAGTATGTCGAAGGCCCGGTCAAGCCGAAGCCGGAGAAGGTCGCCACGACCGCCAAGAAGAAGCCTAAGGCTAAGTCTGCGTCTTCAAAGGCAAAAAAGTCCGTGAAACCGAAAGGGTCCGGTGGTAATGGGGGCGGAGGTATCCGCACCGTTCCCAAGGTTCCATTGGTTAGAGCATGACGACTGAGCTGCATCAGGCCCCCGAAATCCAGGCCACCCGGATCATCGAGCCTCAGCCGAAGCCGCAGAAGCAGGCTAAGCCCAAGCTGTCCTGGCGCGAGCAGCGCGAGCAGCGTCGGCGTCGGCGGGTCTGGTTCGAGGAAATCCTCGGTTGGGTCCTGGTGCCGGCCATCATCGTCGGCTGCTATTGGCTGCTTAATGTGGGCCTAGCCGCCATGGGATCTTCGCCCGAGGCTCTCCTCAGCGGCTTCAAGACCATTACGGACGCTCTCTGATCGGCCGAAATTAAAAGAGAAAAGCCGCACCGGACGCCAAGCCGGTGCGGCTTTTGCTTGTTGAGAGCAGGGCTTGGTTTGAAGGCCCAGAGTCTACTTTTACGTCATGCGCGTTTACGCTTCGTCAGATTGCGCGCCTTAAAGCGAGCTCTGATGGAGGATGAGGTTCATGGCGAAACTGGTCGGCATTTCAGGAAGTCTACGTCAGGGCTCGTATAACTCGGCATTGCTGCGGAATGCTGCGGGGCTGATGCCGGAGGGGAGTGAACTCGTCGTCGATACCATTCGCGGCATTCCCCTTTATGACGGTGACGTCGAGACTGCCGAGGGCATTCCTGAGCGGGTCGCCGCCCTGAAGGAGGCCATAGCCGCTGCCGATGGGCTTCTGCTGGTGACCCCGGAATACAACAATTCGATTCCAGGTGTGTTCAAGAACGCCATCGACTGGCTGTCCCGCCCGCCGGCGGACATCAAGCGCGTTTTCGGCGATAAGCCCGTTGCTCTGATCGGCGCTTCGCCCGGCGGTTTCGGCACCATTCTGTCCCAGAATGCCTGGCTCCCTGTGCTGCGCACCTTGGGAGCGGACCTTTGGTCCGGAGGACGGCTGATGGTGTCCAGGGCGCAGACGGTTTTCAACCAGGATGGGACGCTTGCCGACCAGAAGATCGAGGAGCAGCTCAAGACGTACCTTGAGGGCTTCGTCGCTCATGTCCGTGCCGCCCGGCCATAGGCTTGGGCTAATCGTCTTCCCGATGCCTGAAAGGGGCAGCCTCCGCCAATTCCTCGGCCGCCTCGGACACGTAAGCGCGCTCCTGATCAAGATAGGCTTTGACCGCGCGGCGTAAGGATGGGTCGGCGATGTCGTGGGCCGATGACGTGATGACGGGGCGATAGCCGCGCGCAAGCTTGTGCTCTCCTTGTGCGCCAGCTTCCACACGGTCGAGTCTGCGTGCAATGGCGAACTCGATGGCCTGATAATAGCAGACCTCGAAATGCAGGAACGGGTGATCCTCGATGCAGCCCCAGTTGCGGCCATAGAGCCGCTTGTCGCCGATGAAGTTGATGGCGCCGGCGATATAGCGGCCCTCACGCTTGGCCATGATAAGCAGCACACGTTCCGCCATGCGCTCACCGATCAGCGAGAAGAATTGGCGGTTGAGATAGGGGCGTCCCCATTTGCGCGATCCGGTATCCATGTAGAAGGCGAAGAACGCATCCCAATGGGCTTCGGAGATCTCAGGCCCGATCACCCATTCGACGGTGATGCCGTTCGCCAGCGCATCGCGCCGCTCGCGCTTGATGGCCTTGCGCTTGCGCGAGGCGAGGGCGCTCAGAAACTCCTCGAAGTTGGCATAGCCTTCGTTGAGCCAGTGAAATTGCTGATCGTCGCGGCGCAGGAAGTCATGGCTCGTGAACGCTTCGAGATCATCCTGCTGCAGGAAGGTGGCGTGAATCGAGGATGCGCCGATCTGGTCCCGTAATGCGCGCAAGCCTGCGATCAGGTGCGCTTTTATGGTGTCCGCTTGCGGTCCGCTCGGCACGAGCAGGCGAGGGCCGGTGACGGGCGTGAAGGGCACTGACACCTGAAGCTTGGGATAATAATGCCCGCCCGCGCGCTCATAGGCATCGGCCCAGGAATGGTCAAACACATACTCGCCCTGCGAGTGAGATTTCACGTAGCAGGGGGCAGCGCCCAGCAGGTTCTCGCTCTCGTCCTCGACCAGCACATGCACCGGCGCCCAGCCCGCCTTGGGACCGACGCACCCGGAATCTTCCAGCGCGGACAAGAAGGCATAAGAAACAAAAGGATTGAACGGGTCGTCATCGCCGGAGCCCGTGTTCAGAGCGCAGGCATCCCAGGCGGCGGCAGAGACCGCTTTCAAACCTTGGGCGATTTTGACTTGAAACGTCACTGAGTGGAAGGACCCCGCCGTTTGAGCTTAGAGCTAATCACTCGGCGGGGTCCTTGCAACGGTCAGGGCAAAAAGCCCTCGAAGACCATCTGGTCCGCATGCTTCTCGGCCTTGGCGCGATCTTCTGGATTTCGCACGGTCCAGGTCATAACCGGGAGGTTGCCGAGGAGACGGCTGAGATAGGTCGAGGCGCAGGGCAGGTCCTTCACGCGCCAGGACAGGAAGTGCGGCTGCGTCTCTTCGAAATGGAGCAGGTTCGCCATCCGATGCTTCTGCTCGGGAGCCAGGAAGCTGTCGGATTTCGAGGCGTATTCCAGCTCGCCGATGAAGCCGCGCGTGATGTTGGGCGCATGCTGGCGCAGATAGGCCACGATGTCGGGGTCGAAGGATTTCACCACGAACGGGCCGGAATAGTCTTTCAAGACCTCGATCACCCGCTTGGTCAGGCGCATGTCGCCGTTGAACTTGCTCTTGATCTCGATGACCAGCGGCGTGCGTCCGGCGATGACGGCAAGGTAATCCTTCAGCGAAGGAATCTTGTCGCCGCCCATGGTGCCGGAAATGCCGACGCCCGTGAGAACGGAGAGATTGCGCTCGATGACGAGGCCCGTTTCGCCGGTGAGGCGGTCGAGCTCGAAATCGTGGAACACGATGGCTTCGTTGTCGGCGGTCAACTGAACGTCGAGCTCGATGGGAAAACCGCGCGCGATGGCGGCTTCCGCGGCCGAGATCGTGTTCTCGATGATGCCGTTTGCTTTGTCATGGAGGCCGCGATGGGCGATAGGCTTCGCGACGAGCCAGCTTGGGGTGCTCATTTGACTTCAAACATTCCTTCGACTTCGACGCAGGCATCGAGCGGCAATTCCGCGACGCCGATGGTGGAGCGGGCGTGACGGCCCGCATCGCCGAGCACCTCGACCATGAGGTCGGACGCGCCGTTCATGACAGGCGCAAGCGCGGCGAAGGTGGGAACGGCGTTGATGAAGCCGCCGAGGCGCACGCAGCGCGTGACCTTGTCGAGATCACCGACGGCGGCCTTCAACTGAGCGAGCAGGTTGATGGCGCAGAGACGCGCGGCCTGCTGGCCGACTTCCGGCGAGACTTCGGCGCCGACCTTGCCCTTGTGGGCATCGGCCAGCTTGCCATCCAGGCCGAGGCAGAGCTGGCCGGAGATGATGACCAGGTTGCCCGTGCGTACGAACGGCACGTAATTCGCCACCGGGGCGGCTGGGGTCGGCAGGGTGATGCCGAGTTCCTGAAGCTTCTTGTCGACTGCGCTCATGGGAGCCCTCTGCTTGTAACAGTGTGGGGGATTAGTGGCGGATGACGATTAAGGACGCAAGCCGGAACATTGCCCTGTCCTCAAGGTGCGCCTATTTTGGCAAGTGCGACCTCTGGAGATGACATGCGTTCCCTCATCGTGGCTACCAGCCTGACCTTCGCCATGCTTGGCTCCGCCTGTGCGGAAGCCGCAGAGACACCGGTTCATCTCGCGCCGCACAGAGCCGTCTACGATCTCTCGATCCTACGTTCGGGAGGCTCCAAGGGCGTGGAGTCGGCGCGCGGGCGTATTGCGATGGAATTCGCGGGCGATGCCTGCGACGGCTACACCATGAAATACCGCCAGGTCACGGTGCTCGACAGCAGTGAGGCGGGCTCGCGCACGCTCGATACGCAGACCGCGACCTTTGAATCCGGCGATGGCCTGTCCATGCGCTTCAAGAGTACCTCAACGGCGCAGGGCCTCGTGCGCGACGGTGTCGACGGCGATGCCCAGCTGCGGCCGGACGGTTCGCTCGACGTCAAGTTCAAGCAGCCCCGCAACGAGACCTTCGCGGCCAAAGGCCAGCCGGTCTTTCCAACCGATCATATGAAGCGTCTGATCGAGGCGGCGCGAAAGGGCGAACGCAGACTGTCCGCCCGGGTCTATGACGGTTCGGACGACGGCAAGAAGGTCTATGAGACATTGAGCCTGATCGGCAACAAGATCGAGCCGGGAGCAGGAAACAACCTGGAGGAGTCAGCCCGCCAGGATGCGATGATGACGAGCGCGCGCTGGCCCATCACCATCAGCTATTTCCAGGAGGGCAGCGCCGACCGGGCGCCTGCCTATACAATCTCGTTCGAGCTTTACGAGAATGGCGTCGCCCGCGCCCTGAAGATCGATTACGGCGATTTCGCCCTGAAGGGCGATCTCAAAAGCCTCGAGATGCCTGCCGTCACGAGCAATTGTCAGCGCTGAGGCTTGTTGCGAAGCGCGATGCCTTTCTGAAGCGCACCCGCACCGAATTTATCGCGGATCTTGTCGATGGCGGATTCCATCTGCGCCTGCTTGACCACGCTCTGATCGGCGAGGTCGCCTTTGTCGGCCTCCACCGCATCGCAGAGATCCGCCGCGCCGATGCCGATGAGGCGATAGGCCGTACCGTCGCAGGCCGTCTTCAGGAGTTGGCGCGCAGGCTCGAACAGGCGGACGGCAAGCTGCGTCGGGGCGAGGCCCGAGCGGGTGCGCGTCAGCAGCCGGAATTCCTTATCCTTGAGTTTCAGCGTCACGCTGCGCCCCGCAAGCTCAGATGCTTTCAGTCGCCGCGAAACCTTTTCCGACAAGCGCCAGAGGATGGGCTCAAGATCGTCGAAGGATTTGAGGTCCGTCTCGAAAGTGGTTTCCGCCGAAATGCTCTTGGTCTCGTGTTCCGGCGTCACACGCCGGTTGTCTTCGCCTATGGCGAGGCGGGACAAGCGTTGGGCGTCTCTTCCCAAAGCCTCGAAGAGAGCCTTCAAGGGAATGTCGCGCAGATGATGAATCTGCGTTACGCCTACCTTTGCCAAGCGTCCTTGAGCCGCTGCCCCGATGCCGGGAATGATGCCGACGGGCTTGTCGGCGAGAAAGTCCGACGCTTCCTCCCGTCCGATGATCGAGAAGCCGCGCGGCTTCTGGAAGTCCGATGCGATCTTGGCGAGGAACTTGTTGTAGGAGAGGCCGACCGAGATCGTGATGCCGATTTCCTTCTCCACCTTATGAGCGAAGCGCGCGAGCGTCAGGGCTGGGCTGCCGTGATGGAGACGCTCCGTACCCGTGAGATCGAGGAAGGCCTCGTCGATGGACACCGGCTCGACCAGGGGCGTCAGCTCCAGCATCAGCTCCCGGACCTCATGGCCTGCCTTACGGTATTTCTCTCCGTTCGGCTTGATGACCACCGCATGGGGGCAGAGCTTGAGGGCCTGGAACATGGGCATGGCAGAGCGCACCCCATAGGTGCGGGCTATGTAACAGCAGGTGGAAACCACGCCGCGCTTGCCGCCGCCGATGATCACCGGCTTGTCGGCAAGGCTCGGATCGTCCCGTTTCTCCACGGCCGCGAAGAAGGCGTCGCAATCCACATGGGCGATGGAGAGGCTGTCGCGTTCCTTGTGCCGCAAAAGGCGTGGCGAGCCGCAGGCCTCGCAGCGCTCCGCCAGGGGCGAGGCTGCGGGCTTCAGGCAATCGCGGCAGAAGGGGGCGCTGCTCATGGGGCTTCAGATTACTCGAATTCCGACGGCGAGAGGCTCCAATGAGCCGCCATGATGTGCTCGGGCTTGATGTTCATCTCCTTGGCCAGGGCAAGCAGCAAGGGCTCGTCGGAGGCGACATAATCCAGAATTCCAGTGAAAAAGCCAGGCTCGGAGGCCGCGGAGCGTATTGTGTCGGGCTGTAGCCCCGAAACCGCCAGAAAGCGGCTCATACGTTCCTCGTCGCTTGTGATGAACGCGAAAGCGCTCAGCGCGATGGTCTCGGCCTCGTCCTTGTTCATTCGTTTTAAGGGTGTGTTCATGCTGTCGGTTTGCACTTCATCAATAGGTTACGGCCTAACTATACCATCTCCAGAGGAATTGGGCCGGTCATTGCTTAACCAGGCCCCGGGAAAGTGCCAATGAAGAAGACCGTGCTCATCGTTGAGGACAACGAACTCAACATGAAGCTCTTCAACGATCTCCTCGAAGCCCACGGCTATGCCACGCTGAAGACCAGCCACGGCATCGAGGCGATGGAGTTGGCGCGCGCCCACAAGCCCGATCTGATCCTCATGGACATCCAGCTTCCTGAGGTGTCCGGCCTGGAAGTGACCCGCTGGCTGAAGGCCGACGAGGAGCTGAAATCCATTCCCGTCATCGCCATCACAGCCTTTGCCATGAAGGGCGACGAGGAACGGATCCGCGAAGGGGGCTGCGAGGCCTATATGTCCAAGCCGATTTCCGTGGCGAAGTTCATAGCCACCGTGAAAACATACCTGGAAGCGGACGGAGCTTCAGCCTGAGCAGCCGAGCTTGGGCGGACGGATTCGTCAGGACAGCTGTCTCCTGTAAAATTTCTGGGAAAATGGGGATTTTCAGGCACATAGGTGCTTGCATCGCCCGATGTTTCCAATATGTTCAAGCCAGCATTCCGCCTTGCGGAAGAAATGCCCTACGGATGCTCAGGTCCGCCGCATCTCCTGGGACTTCGTGGGCTCTGCCAGCTTGGGAGCGGATCGTTGCCTCCTCAACACCGCTCCCAGCTGGCCACCTCATTTGCCTTGTACAGCGCCGAAAGGCGCTTTTTTATTGCCCGGTTCCAAGCCGGTCCGCCCTGTCGCAAATCCTCCAAGGCTCTAGCTTTCGCTATATCTCTCGCCGCCCCAGCTTGCTCGGCGCGAATCGAGAGGTGCCACAAGGCTTTAGCTTGCAGCTCAAGCTTGGCCGTGGCTATTAGGACGGATAGTCGATGCCGTTGGGGAATGCCCAGGAGCGCATCGCGCAGCAAAGGGGATCGACCATGAACCAGCGCACGCCCTCACTTCCTCCGAAATCGGCCCTGACCCGGTTCTCCGTGGCGCCGCTCTCCACCATGACCCGGCGACTGGCGGATGTGGCATCGGGCCGTGCCCCGGCTGATCTGGTGATTACGGGGGCGAGGGTGCTCTCCACCTATAGCGAGCGCATCGCCCCGGAGCGGGAGGTGTGGATTGCGGGCGGACGCATCGCCGCCGTGAAGCCCGCCGGTGCCTATCGTCAGGCGAAGGGCGCTCCCGGCAAAGTCTATGACGCCAAGGGCGGCATCATCGCGCCGGGCCTCGTCGATCCGCACATTCATATCGAGAGCAGCATGGTCACGGCCTGTGCCTATGCGGAGGCGGCTTTGCTCAACGGGACCACCACGATCTTCTGCGACAGCCATGAGATCGGCAACGTGATGGATACCGCCGGCATCGAGATGATGCTGGAGGATGCGCGCCACGCACCACTCTCGATTTTCCTCACCGTGCCGAGCACGGTGCCCGCCACATCGCCCGATCTTGAAACCGCAGGCGGGGATCTCACGCCCGAGAAGATCGCCGCGATCTTCGACCGCTGGCCCGAGGCTGCGGCGCTCGGTGAGAAAATGGATTTCGTGCCCGTCACCATGGGCGACGAGCGAAGCCACGCGATCCTCGCTGCTGCGTTGGAGCGCGGCAAGCCCGTCTCCGGCCACATCTACGGACGCGAGTTTGTCGCTGCTTATGCGGCGAGTGGTGTGACGGACACGCACGAAGCGATCGACCGCGACATCGCCGACGATCTGCTCGATGCGGGCATCTGGATTTTCCTGCGCGGCGGCCCGCCGACCACGCCCTGGCATTCACTGCCGGAGGCCATCAAGACGATCACCGAACTCGGCGCCTCGCATAAGCGCATCTGCGTCTGCACGGACGACCGCGATGCGGACGATCTCATGATGTTTGGCATGGATTGGGTGACGCGCGAAGCGCGCCGCGCGGGCATGAGCCGCGAGCAGGCTTGGAGCATGGGCTCGCTGCATCCTGCGACACGGTTTGCCATGGAAGGCGAGATCGGGGGCTTAGGCGGCGGACGCCGCGCCGACGTGGTTCTGCTCGATGATGACCTGAAGGTGCAGAACACCTGGTATGGCGGCGAGCTGGTGGTCGAGAATGCGAAGATCACGCCGGTGCTCGATCAGGCGCTTTCCAATCGCTACCGTTATCCGGCTGACGCCTATCGCACAGTGCATATTCCGAACATTCCGAAGCTTATTCCGGAACTGCCGACCGAGGCCTGCACCGCCAATGTAATCCGTGTGGCGCTACCCGGCATCGTGCTCTTCCACGACAAGGTGAAACTGGAGAAGGAGGAGAGCTGGGAGGCGCTTCTCTCCAGGAACGATCTCACCTTCGTCACGGTCATCGAGCGCCATGGCCGCACGGGCGGGCAGGGCGTCGCGCATGGTCTCTTGAAGGATTTCGGCCTGAAGAGCGGTGCGGTGGCAAGCAGCGTCGGGCACGACTCCCACAACCTCATCGTCGCGGGCACCAACGAAGCAGATATGCGTGTCGCGCTCGATACGCTCATCCAGGCGCAGGGTGGTGTCTGCGTAGTGGATCAGGGCAAGGTCATCGCCATGGTGCCGCTGCCGATTGCAGGTCTTCTCTCCGACAAGCGCGTGACGGAAGTGGCGGAGGAAACGCGAGCATTGAAGGCTGCCTGGGAGAAGGCCGGGTGCAAGATCCCCTATATGGGCTTCAACTTGATCCCGCTTTCCGTGATCCCGGAAATCCGCATCACCGACAAGGGACTGGTGCTCGTGCCGGAGATGGAGCTGGTGCCTCTCTACGAAGGCGAATGACCTATTCAGCCGCCTGAGCCTTCACTCCGGCGGCCGCAAGCTCCTGCGTTCGAGCCAGAAGATCCTCAACGTCCTTCCGGAATTGCTCGAAGGCAAAGCCGAGGGCGAAGACCTGCCCGAAGCTGCCATAGGGCAGGTCGTGCGAGAGCGCGTGCGAGCGCAAGGCTTCCGTCTCGCTTACGAAGGTATGGAGCGCGGCCTGAAAGTCCGATGCATCGGGGGGCTGTGTGCGGGCTCTCAAGGACTTGGCGAGGCCAAGGAGAAGTTCACGGGTCTCGATGCGAAGCGCTTCCAATGAGAAGCCGAGCCTGTCGAGCACGGGCTCGGGCAAAGGATTGGCGGAGGCGCGGCCGACCATCACGAGGTCATGCCGCACGCGGTAAAGCGTGCGGATGAGCGGCTCCGGATCGGCGGCATCGGTAAGATGGCTCTTGCGTTCGCGGGCAGCTTCATCGGCGGCGGATTCCGCTTTCTTGAGGGCGGCGCGGATTTGCGGGTGGATCGTCTGAAGCGGGGCTCTGCCTTTCGACACTCCCATGAGTTCACTCATCAGAACGTCGACCAGATCGGCGTTGAGGGAAACGACTTTCGCCGCGGCATCCGTCATCAGCGTATGCGCCCGCGCCGGCAGCACGAACAGGGAGACGACGACGCCGACAATGTTGCCCAGCGTGATCTCCGCTACCCGGTCGATGGCCGCAGTGAGAGGCCCGATAGCCTGTCCGGTCGGCGGCAGCAGCATGATCAGCGCGGTGACGGGCGCGACACGAAAGCTCGAATTGACGGAAGCCAAAAGCGCCAGCGGAAACAGCGCCACGATCATCGCCAATCCCACACCGGTCGGGGAGCTGTGCGGAATGAAGGCCGCGATCAACCCGCCATAGACCGCGCCCGCGAGCGTTCCCATGAACCGCTCGATGGCGGCCTTGAGCGAGCCGCCGACGCTTGCCTGCGTGATCACCACCGCGGTGATGGCCGCCCAATACCCCTGCGGCAAAGCGAAGATTTTGGTGATGGCGAAGGCGAGGGTGCCGGCAATGGTCACGCGCAGGGCGAGCTTCATCTCCGCCTGTCGCGCTCCGATCCTGCCGCTTATCCGCTCGATCCACCCTGACGATGCCATGCGATTCTCCGAATGCAGAGCATAGAGGGTGGTTCACTTAAAAACGCTATAGGAGGCTCAACCTTCCAGAACCTGGAGGTTAGAGCCGCATTCGGCGCAGGTGCCGAGCTCGGGCGACGCGATTATCTGTTTGGTCTGGCAATGCTGGCAGCCTTTCAGGGCCATTCGGAGCGATCCCTGCATCTGGCTCGCGCCCTGGCGAAAGGCTTCGCTGACTTGAACGGCTTGTTCGAACATCCTCGCCTCCCTTAGGGTGCGCGATGCTGCGCCTGGCCGCGCGCACCGGCAAGGGAGCATGAGGATTAGTCAGCGCGGCTCACGATGCCCCGTGACCAAGGTGACTTCCATGCGCGTGATGAGGCTTGCAACCAGGGAGAACAGGCCGCTTGTGCCGGATCGTGTCCGTGCCTAGATCGCAGCGATGAGTAGAATTCAGTGGCAGCAGGATGCGGTTGTTGGCGTGCCGCTCGACCGGCATATGGGCTTCGTTGGCTCCGTCGAGGTTGGGAGCGTGGCCTATGACGCCAGCAACAGGTTCTGGATCTGGTCGACGCCTTTGCAGGAAGATGCCTGGGGCTACGGACCTACGGAGGATGCCGCCAAGGTGGCGCTCGAACACTGGCTGACGTCCTGGCTTGAGAACTTCAGGCCGTTCTTTCAAACTGGTCCCTGAAGTCCGGCTTATACGCAGGGAACTTGGCATTCCTGCAAGTCAAGCCTGCATCCATCACCCAGTTGGATTATTGCCAAGCTCGTTCCCTCGCGTCATGTTATTTCGTCCTTGGACGTGCGGATGGGGAAGGCCCGATGAACCATGTGGTTCTGCTCGGCGACAGCGTGTTCGACAACGGTCCCTATCTCAGGTCCGGTGAGCCGAACGTTCTGGCTCAGGTCCAAGCCAAGCTTCCAAAAGGGTGGCGCACCACCATGCAGGCCGAAGACGGAGCTGTGACGACCGGCATCGAGCGCCAGCTGGCTCGGCTACCAGAGGATGCAAGTCATCTGATCCTCAGCATCGGTGGGAACGATGCCTTGGGCAGCAGCGGCATTCTCACCGAAAGCGCGCGCTCTGTGGCGGAGGTCATGACGCGACTGGCCGACATTCGGGATTCATTTACTCGCAGCTATCGAAAGATGCTCGACATGGTCGTCGGCTACCGTCTGCCGACCGCCCTTTGCACCATCTTCGATGCCCGTTTCCCTGACGCCGAGGAGCAGCGTCACGTAGTGACCGCCTTGTCTGTCTTCAACGATGTCATCACGCGTGAGGCCTTCTCTCGAAAGCTCGCCCTGATCGACCTGCGCCTGATCTGTAACAAGCACGAGGATTACGCCAACCCCATCGAGTTATCGGCGAAAGGCGGCGACAAGATCGCCAATGCGGTCGTGCAGGTCGTGACGGGAGGCATCATCGTCCCGTGCTCGCAGGTTTATGCGGTCTGAGGGGTGGTTAGTCTTTATACGCCGCAACTTCAGTGAGCAGCGGCGATTACTGCCGGGGCGAGGTTGCTTGGCAAACTTCTCTTTGCTCTGCTTCAAGATGAATGGCCGATGAATAGTAGTTGGAAGAAATTGTCCTAGTATACCTTATTCCATGCAACCTTTTTTCCTCTTCGAAATTGGTTTTATGCAAATAGTGCGCGCCTTTTCGGCAAGAGGTCGGTCATGAAAAAGGTGATCCTGCTTTCGAGCGCTGCTTTGATAACTTTTGCAAGCATCGGCTCAGCTCAAGCTCAAAGATACTACCGAGGATGGGGCGGTTACGGGGGGCATGGCGGCTACTATAACCGTGGCTGGAACAACGGTGGCGCCGTGGCAGCCGGCCTGATCGGCGGAGCGCTGCTTGGCGGACTGATCACGGCAGCCGCAACCCCAGCTTATGGCTATCCCTACGGCTATGGATATGGGTATCCGCCTTACGGTTACAGCTATGGATATGGATACGGCTATCCAGCCTATAGCTACCCGGCATATGGGTATCGCTATGCCTACCCGGCATACGGATATGGCTATGCTCCATACCGCTATGGTTATTACGCGGCTCCCGTCGCCTCTCGGGTGGTTTATGCGCCTCCGGTGTATCGCAACCGTGTGGTCTACGGTGGGCCGGTCTATCGTGGTCGCGCCGTCTATGCCGCGCCGCGCTATCGCGCTCGCACCGTCTATCGTCGCGATGTGGTCACCACCGGCGCCATTCGCGGTCGGCGTTACTGAGAATGAGCGAACCTTGAGCGAAGACCGCCTCCGAGAGGGGGCGGTTTTTGGATTTTCGCATGGTTGTGCGGGCCTGCCGCAGCGTGACCTTCTTGCCGTCACAATATGAAGGAGACTGCGCCCGAGCTTCGCCTCTGGAGGTTGGGAGGTTTCAGGTCACCTCTTGCCGTAGGGCAGAGGGTCCGTGTTCCCAATCAAATCATAATGGTGTAGCAGGGCCAAACCCTTATATTGTTTCGGCGCTTCCATAATGTCTGTTTCAACAGCCCACAAAACCGCTGGCCAGTACTATCCCTATATCGATGGTTTGCGGGCATTGGCCGTTTTGGCGGTATTCATCTACCACCTTCACGGCCCATGGCTGCCCGGCGGCTTTGTCGGGGTTGACGTGTTCTTCGTCATCTCCGGCTTCATCGTCAGCGCATCGATGGCAGGGTTCAAAGGGCAGGGGTTCTGGTCGTTCATCGGCTATTTTTATGCGCGCCGTATCAAACGCATCGTACCGGCACTGCTTGTTTGCCTCTTAGGCACTGCAATCCTGACGGCGCTCTTCATTCCGCCCTCTTGGTTGAGCTCGGTTAATCAGCAGACTGGTTTTTATGCCATCTTCGGTCTCAGCAACTTCATTCTGGCTCAGAGCGGGCGGGATTATTTTGCTCCGACGACAGAGTTCAACCCTTACACCCATACATGGTCGCTGGGTGTCGAAGAGCAGTTCTACTTGATTTTCCCCCTGCTGTTCATTGGCTGGTTGACCGGCGGTCGAAAGCGTCTTGTGTCGACAGCGTTGTTTGCAGCGCTAGGCTTCGCTTCTCTTGGGTGGAGTGCGTGGCAGAGCTGGAGCAATCCCACCAATGCCTATTTCCTGACACCCAGCCGTTTCTGGGAGCTGGCCGCCGGTGCCTTGCTCTTCCAGTTGGTCAGCCTGACGCCGCCGACGAATAGCACGGATGGAAAGCGTAAGCTCTTTCGGGCGGCCATCGGCGGCTTCTCGATCGCACTTCTGCTTGCTGCCTTCTTTATCTCCTCTCCCAAACGCTTTCCCATTCCGGACGTGCTGCTCTCGATTGTCGGCACGTTGGGCCTGATCTGGAGCCTTCACGGCCACAAGGAACTGCGTCGCCTCCATGCCGTTCTGGGTAGCCGTCCGCTCGTCGCCATCGGTCGGATTTCCTACTCTCTGTATCTTTGGCACTGGCCCGTTTTCGTACTGTTTCGCTGGACATACGGGCTTGAGACCCTGTCGATGAAGGCTCTCGCCGCCGCTCTGGCCCTATTGCTGGCAGTTGCTTCATGGCGCTTCGTGGAGAATCCCATTCGGTATGAGAGCAGGCTGAAGAAACTGCCGTATGTGGCTGTCATTGCATCCGGCCTTGCTGCGATGGTGTGTATTGCTGGTCTGACCAAAATTCTTGCTGACAATCAGCGAAGGGTTTCTCTCAGCGTCGTTACCCAGAGCCCTGATGCCTGGTATCCCGAGGGCATGGCTTCAAGCCCTGACCATCCCGGCTGCACAGCCTTTCCCACAAAGAGTGTGGTGGATGGAGGATTGCTTCTGACCTTCAGCCCTCACGGCTGCGAGACGCCGGTCAATTTGAGCAAGCATACGGTTTATGCCATCGGAGACTCACACGCTCTGGCCTATCATCGAATGTTCCAGCTGTTCTCCATTCGCGAGGCCACGCGCGTGCAGGTCTATGCCAATGGCGGCTGCCCGTTCCTGAGCCTGCAGCCGGGCAAGGATGTCGAGAACCCGCGATGCCGGCCCCATATCGAAGCTGCGTTGCGGGATATGCGAAGCCGCATCAAGCCGGGCGACGTGCTTTTCTTGCCGTCCTTGAGGTTGACGCGCCTGTCCGACCAATGGATCTATTTTGGCGAGGAACGGGCCCGCAAATCGGTAACGGAGAATGGCCACATCCAGGCGCGACAGCGGGCTGTCGCGAATGCCGTCGAGACACTTCGGGAATTCTCGGATCGGGGCGTTATCATCGTTTTCGAGGCCCCAAAGCCGCTGTTCAAGTCGCCACCGTTCCGCTGCGCGGATTGGTTCAACCGTGAGAACCCCATCTGCGAGCAGGGGGTTACCATGCAGAAGGCGACGCTCGACTTTTTCCGCCAGCCGGTGCTTCAGGCTTTCGAGAACATCGCCCGCCAAGTGCCCGGGGTGACGATCTGGGATCCTTACCCGGTTCTCTGCCCAGAGAGCGAGTGCAGTGTTTGGAAAGATGGAAAGCCTCTGTTCCTCGATGGCGATCACGTGAGTGGCTACGGGAACGAGACGTTGCTGCCGTCGTTTACGGATGCGATCCGATCCAGATTGGCCACGGCGCAGGCCGCTCGATAGCGAAGGCATCACGTCGCCCGTCCTGGGGTGAGGCTAGAGTCAAAATGAAGCGCCGGCGTCAGGGAGCGTTGGTGCAGCGCACGATAGCGTCCGGACGTTTCCAGAGGTCGGGCAGCAATTCCAAGCCAAGTCCCGGCTTCATGTTCACCGTGACTTCGCCTTTAGTGACTGTCGGCAACTCCGTCACCAACTCCGTGTACCAACCTGTATAGAAAGCGCGGACGCTCTCCTGGATCAGCGCGTTGCGCGCATGCAGCGAGAAATGGCAGGAGGCCGCATAAACGACGGGGCCGGTGCAATCGTGTGGAGCAACGGGAACGTGCCAGGCTTCCGCGAGCGCCGCGATCTTCCGCGCTTCGGTCAAGCCACCGCACCACGACAGATCTAGCATGGCAACGCCCGCGACGCCGGTTTCGAGATATTCCCGGAAGGCGTGCGTATAGGACAGGGTCTCCGAGGCGCAGACCCAGGCCTTCGAGTGCTGCGCGTATTCCTTAAGGTCGCCGATATTGTCGAGGCGGAAGGGATCTTCATGCCAATAGGTGTCGAACTGGGCTAGGGCTCCAGCGAGCTTCTTCGCCATCGGCAGGCTCCAGAGGGAGTGGAACTCCACCATGATGTCCATCTTGTCGCCGACGGCCTTGCGGATCTTGGCGAAGGGTTCGAGCGCGGTGCGCAACTCGTCGGCCGAGATGTCGTAGCCGTTGGTGCGTTCGGCGGCCACATCGAAGGGCCAGATCTTCATGCCGGTGATGCCCTGCTCCAAGAGCGAGTGAGCCAGATCGTCGGCGTGGTTCAGGAAGGCGTCGAGATCCTCGTAATCTCCCCCAATGTCTCCGACTCCCCAATTCGCGACCTTCTGCGCGCGGCTGTCGCGGATATAGCGGTAGCCCGCGCAGGTGTTGTACACCCTGATGTTGTCACGTGAGCGTCCGCCCAGCATGTCGCAGACCGGCTTGCCGTGAGCCTTGCCGAAGATGTCCCACAGGGCGATGTCGATGGCCGAGTTGCCTCGTGTCTCCACGCCCGCCGAGCGCCAGCCGAGATAGTTTTGCAGGTCCCGGTTGATCCCTTCGATCTGGAGCGGATCGCGCCCGATCAGCTTCGGCGCCACCGTTTCATGGAGATAGGCTTCGACGGCGGCTGCTCCCATGAATGTCTCGCCAAGCCCGATGATCCCTTCATCGGTATGCAGCCGCACCCATACGATGTTCGCGAATTCCTGAAGGCGGATCGTTTCAATGCGGGTGATCTTCATGAGATGCTCTCAAATGCATGTATTCGCTAGCACAATGTAATATTGATACTGTTCATGCAGATCATACCATAAGATGATCCGGCTTGATTTGATGCTGACTTGAATAATTCCTCTTGCCGAACAGAATAGTAGAAAATCAATAACCAGATCGGGAGGAGCTGTGAGCAGGATCGGGGCTTTCTTCTTCAGAGGGCTGGAAGGCCTGATGGTCTTTCTGCTGGCCGGCATGGTTGCCATGGTCTTCGGCAATGTCGTGCTGCGCTACCTGTTCGACACCGGCATCGACGTCTCCGAGGAGCTGTCCCGCATCTTCTTCGTGTGGTTGACCTTCATCGGAGCCGTGGTGGTGGGGCGGGAGAATGCCCATCTGGGCGTTGAAACCCTTGTCTCTAGGTTCGGAGACAAGGGTCGAAAGATCTGCATGATCCTATCGGATATCTTCATCATAATCTGCTGCGCCGTGTTCTTCTGGGGTACATGGCTGCAGGCCGAGATCAACGCCACGAACTATGCTCCCATCACTGAGATCTCGATGTTGTGGGTCTACGGTATCGGTTACTTCACGAGCATCGGCTTAGGGTTGATGGCTGCCTACAGGATCTTCCGGGTGCTGACGGGGCGCATCAGCGAGCAGGAGGTGCGCGCCTTTGCGGGCGATTACAGCGATGATGAAGCCCATGCCTTGAGGGAGCGGCTCGAGTGACAATCGTCGTTTTCCTCGTCTCCCTTCTGGGAGCCATGGCGCTGGGCATGCCGATTGCCTTCGCGCTCATCGTCTGCGCCCTCGCGCTCATGGTCTGGCTCGGCAATTTCGACAGCCAGATCGTTGCGCAGAACATGATCATCGGGGCGGACAACTTCCAGCTCCTGGCGGTGCCGTTCTTCCTGCTCGCTGGTGAACTGATGAACGTCGGCGGCCTGTCGAAGCGCATCGTCAATTTCGCGCTCGCCTGCTTAGGCCACATCCATGGCGGCCTGGGCTATGTGGCTATCGTCGCCGCTTTGATCCTAGCAGCCCTGTCCGGCTCTGCCGCCGCAGATACGGCGGCGCTCGCGGCAATCCTCATTCCGATGATGCGCAATGCCGGCTATGACATTCCGCGGTCCGCGGGCCTCATTGCAGCAGGCGGCATCATCGCTCCGGTCATTCCGCCCTCCATCGGCTTCATCATCTTCGGGGTGGCGGCCAATGTGTCGATCTCCCAGCTGTTCCTGGCAGGCGTAGCCCCCGGGATAATGATGGGCCTGTCGCTCGTCGTCGCGTGGTGGATCGTCTGTCGGAAAGACAAGTTGAGGACCTACCCGCGAACGACCATGCGCGAACGCGGGAAAGCCTTCGTCGATGGATTCTTCGCCCTCCTGATGCCGGTGATGATCCTAGGCGGCATCAAATGGGGCATCGTCACGCCGACGGAAGCGGCGGTGCTGGCTGCGGTCTACGCGCTCGTCATCGGCATGTTCGTCTATCGCGAGCTGAAGCCGTCCATGCTTTACGGCGTTTTCCTCACGGCCGCGAAGACGACCGCTGTGGTGATGTTCCTCGTGGCGGCAGCGCTGGTCTCCGCATGGCTCATCACCCAGGCGAATATCCCCGCCGAGATCAGCAGCTTCATCGAACCTCTCATGGGCAACAAGACCCTGCTCATGTTCGCCTTGATGTTCCTGGTAGTGATCGTCGGCACGGCGCTCGACTTCTCGCCGACGGTGCTCATCCTGACACCGGTCCTCATGCCCATCGTGAAGCAGGCGGGCATCGATCCGGTTTACTTCGGCGTCCTGTTCATCATCAACAATGCAATCGGGCTGATCACGCCGCCGGTGGGCATCGTGCTCAACGTGGTGAGTGGCGTCGCCCGTGTGCCCATGGGAGCCGTGATCAAGGGCGTCAATCCGTTCCTGATCGCGCAGCTCATCGTGCTCGTCCTGCTCATCATCTTCCCCGAACTCGTGATGGTGCCGCTGTCATGGCTCAGGGGGCGGTGAGCAGAAGGGAAAAGAAGAAGATCCAAGGAGAGGAAACGACCATGAAGACCTTGAAATATGCACTGGCCGCAGGTGTTGCCGTCACGCTCTTGTCGGCGCTGCCTGCCGCCGCTCAATTCACCGAGCGCAATATTCGCCTGTCCAACGGCGTGAACGAGGATCATCCGAACGGGAAGGGTGTCGATAAGTTCAAGGCCTGCCTTACCGAGAAGTCTGGCGGCAAGATGAAGGTCCAGGGGTTCTGGGGCGGCGCATTGGGTGGCGATCTCCAGGCCACGCAGGCGCTTCGCTCGGGCACGCAGGAGATGGTCGTCACGTCGAGCTCGCCGCTCATCGGCATCCTGCCGGAACTCGGCGTCTTCGACCTGCCGTTCCTCTTCGCAAATGAAAAAGAGGCCGACACCATCCTCGACGGCGAGTTCGGCAAGCATATCGACGCGAAGCTCGAAGGCGTGGGGCTCGTCAATGTGGCCTATTGGGAAAACGGCTTCCGCAACCTCACCAATTCCCGCCGTCCGGTAGAGAAGTGGGAGGACTTCAAGGGCCTGAAGGTCCGCGTCATGCAGAACAACGTGTTCCTCGATACCTTCAAGAACATGGGCGCCAACGCGGTGCCGATGGCCTTCGGCGAGGTGTTCACGGCGCTTGAGACCAAGGCCATCGACGGTCAGGAGAACCCGTTCGTAACCATCGATACCTCGAAGTTCTACGAGGTGCAGAAGTACCTGTCGGTCACCCGTCACGCTTATACGCCGTTCCTGGTTCTGTATTCCAAGAAGCTGTGGGACGGGTTGTCGAAGGACGAGCAGGCGGCCGTGCGCGATTGTGCCATCGCCGGCCGTGACGAGCAGCGCAAGGCGTCCCGCGAGTTGGGGCAGGCTTCTCTCGCAAAGATCAAGGGCGCAGGCATCGTCGTCAACGAGCTGAACGAGCAGGAAGCGAACCGCATGCGCGATCAGGCCAAGGCCGTGTGGGAGAAGCATGCAGCCACTATTGGGCCCGAGACGGTGAAGATGATGCAGGCCGAACTCGACAAGATGCGTAAGAAGTAAGGCAATCCAAAATGCGCCGCCCGGAGCCCTGGCATTCGGGCGGCGCAAGCTGCTTTTGAAGCGTCAGAATTTTTGAGCAAAGTCTTTCAGCGATGCAGATTCTCATTCTCGGAGCGGCCGGAATGGTCGGCCGCAAGCTCACCGAACGGCTCGTCAGGGAGGGGCAGCTGAACGAGCAGGCGATCACGCGCCTGATCCTGCATGATGTGGTCGAGCCCGACGCTCCGCAGGCTCCCTTCGAGATCAAGGCGCTCACCTCCGATTTCTCTCAACCCGGGGAGGCTGACAGACTCGTGGCAGGCCGCCCCGACATCATCTTCCACCTTGCCGCCATCGTATCCGGTGAGGCGGAGGCGGATCTGTTAAAGGGCTACCGGATTAATCTGGACGGGACACGACTCCTCTTCGACGCCATCCGGCATGTGGGCGACGATTATCACCCGCGGGCGGTCTTCACATCCTCCATCGCCGTCTTTGGCGCACCATTCCCAGAGGCCATCGGCGACGAGTTCTTCCTCACGCCGCTCACGAGCTACGGCACGCAGAAGGCGATCGGCGAATTGCTGCTCTCGGATTATACTCGGCGCGGCTTCTTCGACGGCATCGGCATTCGCCTGCCGACGATCTGCGTGCGTCCGGGCAAGCCCAACAAGGCGGCATCCGGCTTCTTCTCCAGCATCATTCGCGAGCCTCTCAACGGGCAGGAGGCGGTGCTGCCGGTGCCGGAGGATGTACGCCACGCCCATGCCTCGCCGCGTTCCGCCGTGGGCTTCCTCATGCACGCGGCCACCATCGACACGGCGAGGATCGGACCGAGGCGAAACCTCACCATGCCGAGCGTCTCCGTGACAGTCGCGGAGCAGATCGAGGCCTTGCGGCGCATCGCCGGAGAAAAGGTCGCGGCAAGGATCCGCCGCGATCCCGATCCTGATATCATGCGCATGGTGGCAGGCTGGCCGCGCCGGTTCGACGCCAGCCGTGCTGAAAGCCTCGGCTTCCGCGCGGAGACGAGTTTCGACGAGATCATACGCCTCCACATCGAGGATGAACTTGGCGGAAGGATTGTCGGTTGATGGCAGGAAGAGCCGTCCCTTGAGTCGCGCTCTTTTCCTGCCGGAGCAGCGTCGGCTGCCTCCAACAAGCGTTTTTCAAGGCGATTCAGCGGTTTTTCGACATTTGCCTTGTGGAAACGGCTTCCAGCAACTTGGAACTTTGTTCCCAACCAGTATGCAGATCGTGCTAAATACGAGCATGGCCTCGTGAAAGGAGTTTCCAGTGGCAAAGACTGCAACCAAGAAAGCCCCGGCCCGTAAGGCCGCAGCAACCAAGGCAACCAAGGCTCCGGCCAAGAAGGCTGCCGCCAAGAAGGTGGTCGCTAAGAAGACCGCAGCGAAGAAGCCCGCCGCTGCCAAGACGTCTGCGAAGACCGCAGCCAAGGCTGTCAAGAAGCCCGTCAAGGCCGCCGCTACGTCGAACGGCATTCTCACGCTCCGCAACATCGCTGACGTTCTCTCCGAGACGCACGAGCTGCCGAAGCGTCAGGCGAACGAGATGATGACTCAGCTGATCGAGATCATCGCGAAGAGCCTGAAGAAGGGCGACAAGATCCGTCTGTCCGGCCTCGGCATCCTGCAGGTCCGCAAGCGCGCTGCCCGCATGGGCCGCAACCCGCAGACCGGCGAGCCTGTGAAGATCAAGGCTTCGAAGAAGATCGCCTTCCGGGCCGCCAAGGACCTCAAGGAATCGATCTAAGTCTTTTCACGGCGGCGCGGCATCATCTGCTGCGCCGCTGTTTTTCTGACGGGCGTCAGCGCTCGTTTCGTCCTCGCGCTCTAAAAGTGCCGGCCCACTGTTCATCAGGAGCGAGAGGACATCGGCTCTTCCGTCGAACTATCCGGGAGCCGCGTGGCATTTCTCAAATGATCTACGGTCCGCGCCCTCATCGCCAGCCCAGCGCTGGAGCAACATGCTTCAGGATGGCCTCCATGACATGGGCGTTGTAATCGACGCCGAGCTGGTTCGGCACGGTCAGAAGCAATGTGTCGGCTTCTGCAATCGCCTCGTCCGACTTCAGTTCATCGATGAGCTTGTCAGGCTCCGCAGCATAGGAGCGGCCGAAGATTGCGCGCATGTTGTCGATGATGCCGACTTGGTCTCCGTCCTTGCCATGGCCGAAATAGGCGCGGTCGCGGTCGTTCACGAGGGCGAAGATCGAACGTGAGACCGAGACGCGGGGCTCGCGCTTATGCCCCGCTTCCTTCCACGCTTCGCGATAAAGGCGGATCTGCTTGGCCTGCTGGACATGGAAGGGCTCGCCCGTCTCATCCTCCTTCAGGGTCGAGCTCTGGAGGTTCATGCCCTGCTGCGCGGCCCACACCGCCGTCGCGTTGGAGGCGGAGCCCCACCAGATGCGCTCACGCAGGCCCTCCGAATGCGGCTCGAGGCGCAGCAGGCCGGGCGGATTGGGAAACATCGGGCGTGGATGCGGCTCGGCGAAGCCTTCGCCCTTGAGAACGTTGAGCAGCACTTCCGTGTGGCGGCGTGCCATGTCGGCGTCGCTTTGGCCCTCTTGCGGCTCGTAACCGAAATAGCGCCACCCATCGATGACCTGCTCGGGCGAGCCGCGGCTGATGCCGAGCTGGAGACGCCCGTTGCTGATCAGATCCGCCGCGCCCGCATCCTCGGCCATGTAGAGCGGGTTCTCATAGCGCATGTCGATGACGGCGGTGCCGATCTCGATCCTGCTCGTCCTCGCGCCGATCGCCGCCAGCAGCGGGAAGGGCGAGGCAAGCTGGCGCGCAAAGTGATGGACGCGGAAATAGGCGCCATCCGCCCCAAGCTCCTCGGCCGCCACGGCAAGGTCGATGGACTGAAGAAGGGTGTCGCGGGCTGAGCGCGTCTGTGACTGGGGCGAGGGCGACCAATGCCCAAACGAAAGAAAACCGATCTTCTTCATGAGCCGATCCTATCCAAGTGCCTTCGTCGATTCGTCATGATAGCAGACCGGCAGGATACGCTCCGGTACCGCCCAAACGAAAAAACCGCCCCGATGAGGAGGCGGTTTTCGAATTCTGCGGTTGTCGCAGGAAGCTTACTTGATCTTGGCTTCCTTGAACTCCACGTGCTTCTTCGCGACAGGGTCGTACTTCTTGAACGACATCTTATCGGTCATCGTGCGGGAGTTCTTCTTCGTGACGTAGAAATAGCCCGTGTCGGCGGTGGAGACGAGCTTCACTTTGATCGTAGCGGCTTTGGCCATAGGTCTGGACCTCTTGTTCGGTTTGAAGGCGCTCGGTTGGCCCTATGGCGTGGCCGAAACGCAAAGGCCGGGCGAACCCGGCCGGAATTTCGTGGGGTTCCATTGCCCGATTATGCCGGTTTCGTCAAGGGTTCCGGCATGGGAGGGAGGGGATTTTCCCACCCTGGTGTCATCCCCGGCGGACCGGATGGCCGGGAAGGGGCTCCATAGCGCTGCACTTGGCCGTGGATTCCCTTCTCCTCCGCTGCGCGTAGGCCGGGAATGAGACGGGGGCGCTAAAGCAGCTCCCGGACGAAATGGCCACGCTTCTGGTGGAAGAAGGGAACCGGCAGCATGGGGCTGAAGCCGGCGGCGATCCGGGCTTCCAGCTCGCTGAGGAGCACGCCGGTGATCGGTGGAAGGTCGAGCTTACGCGCCTCTGCCACGGTCACCCAGGCAAGCTCCACGAGCTCGGAATCGGGGCTCACCACGCCCTCGACCTCATGGGCGATGGCGGTGCGGTCGACGGCGAAGAATCGAGTGTCGAAGCGCTTCACACGCTTGGGCGGCGTGATGGCCCGGCCGATGAAATGCAGCTCTTCCAGGTCCGGGAAGACGCCATGCTCGCGAAAAGCCTCCCAGGGGGTGCCGGCGGGCACCGTATTGGGGCTGCCGTAATCCCTGGTGCCGAGCATGAGGCCCGTTTCCTCAAAGGTCTCGCGGATGGCGGCGAGCGCCAGGGCGCGGCTGCGCTGAACGGAGGGGCGAGTAACCTTTGCCATGAGGGCCTCTTCCGCACGTGGATGAAGCGCGCCGGTGACCGTCATCGAGCGGTCTCCCGCCTCGATCCGTCCGCCGGGAAACACGAACTTACCCGGCATGAACTTGTGCCCGTCATGGCGCTTGCCCATGAGGACCTTCGCGTGCTTCCCCTTGCGGTCGATGATGATGAGGGTCGCGGCGTCGACGGGACGAAGAGTGGGAATGTTCGCCTTACGCTCCCCGGCGACCAGCGTATCCATCCGAGCCAAGACTTTCGCGTCCGTCACCCGCGTTCTCCCGATCTGCATTTCGTTTGGCCCAGGCCGCCCCGAAGCCGTGCATTCCTAGCGCGTATTGAAGCCCCACGACAGCGCCTTTGACGGGCTGGAGCAGGGCGAGAGATAGAACGACGGTCAAAAGCGGCCAGATCGCCAGATGCACCCAGAGCGCCATCTCCATCTTCGTTTCGGTCATGAGAATGCCATACCCGATCAGGTGGCCGACGATGAACATCACGAGATAGGGCGGAAAATCGTCGGCGCGGTGATGATGAAACTCCGTGCCGCAGGCCTCGCAGCGATCAACGACCTTCAGGAACCGACCAAAGAGCCGGCCCTCGTTGCAGGCCGGACAATGGCAGAGAAAGCCGCGCCGCATGGCTGTGATTGCAGGCACATCCTCGGCGGGGCCTGAGGAGGTGTGGATCGTGAGAGGCATCTCGTCTCGTTTCCTGTCAGCCGCGTCCGCGGCGTTTCACCTTGACTCGGGTGGGCGAGCGACGATCCGAGGCGGAAGCTTTCGCTCCCTTCTTCGCACCGCGTGGTGGGCGTTTGCCGCTCTTCCTGCCGCCGCCGACCTTGCCGGTGACGCGGCCCTTGGTGAGCAGCTCGAACCGCAGGGCGCCCGCGACGGGCGCTGCTTCCACCAGCTTCACTTCCACCTTGTCGCCGAGGCGGTAGGTTTCGCCTGTGTGCTCGCCGCGCATGGAGTGGGTCTTCTCGTCGAAGCGATAATAATCGTCGCCGATGGTCGCGGCTGGCACGAAACCGTCCGCGCCGGTCTCGGCAAGCTTGATGAAGAGGCCCGCCTTCGTCACACCTGAAATCTGTCCGTCGAATGTGGCCCCGATCCGGTCGGCGAGGAAGTGCGCGATGAGGCGGTCTATTGTCTCACGTTCCGCCGCCATGGCGCGCCGCTCCGCCGCCGAGATTTTGGCGCTGATCTCAATCAGCTCCGCGCGCGTGGTATCGGGCGACAGCCCATCCTTGCCGAGTTTCAGCGACGTGATCAGAGCGCGATGGACCATGAGGTCCGCATAGCGGCGGATGGGGGAGGTGAAATGCGCGTAGCGCTTCAGATTGAGGCCGAAATGCCCGTAATTCTCCGCCGAGTATTCCGCCTGCGATTGTGAGCGTAGCACCACTTCGTTGATGAAGAGCTGGTGCTCCGTTCCATCAACGCTGCGCAGGATCCGGTTGAAGAGTTCGGGCTTCAGGGCTCCTTGCGTGGGCAGCTTCAGGCCGATGGAAGCGAGCACTTCGCTCAAAGAGCGCATCTTCTCCAGCGAAGGCTCGTCATGGACGCGGTAGATCAGATCCGATTGCGCCTTCTCCAGCGACTCGGCGGCAGCCACGTTGGCGAGGATCATGAATTCCTCGATGAGCTTATGCGCTTCGAGGCGCTCGGGCACGAACACGCGATCAACCGTGCCGTCTGGTTTGAGCACGATCTTGCGCTCGGGCAGATCGAGGAAGAGCGGCTCACGGATGTCGCGCGCCTTCTTCACCAGGGCATAGCCAGCCCAGAGGGGCTTGAGGATCGTGGCGAGGATCGGCTTCGTCACATCGTCGGGCCTGCCGTCGATGGCGGCTTGCGCCTGTTGATACGACAGCTTTTCCGCCGAGCGCATCATGACGCGGTGGAACGTGTGGCGGATCTTCCTGCCGTCGGGGCCGATCACCATGCGCACGGCGAGGGCAGGGCGGTCTTCTCGTGGACGCAGCGAGCAGAGGTTGTTGGAAATCCGCTCCGGAAGCATCGGCACGACACGGTCGGGGAAGTAGACCGAGTTGCCGCGCTCCTGCGCCTCACGGTCCATGGGTGAGCCGGGTCTTATGTAGGCTGCAACATCCGCAATAGCCACGGTGAGGATGTAGCCGCCTGCGTTGTTCGGGTCCGTATCGGGAGCCGCATGGACCGCGTCGTCATGGTCCTTTGCGTCAGCCGGGTCGATGGTGATCAGCGGCAGCTCACGCCAATCCTCGCGGCCTGCGAGGGTGGCTGGCTTTGCGGCTTCCGCCTCGTCGATGACGGCTTTCGGAAATTCGTTCGGAATGTTGTGAGCAAAGATCGCGATGAGGCTCACGGCCTTTTCCGATTTGACCGAACCCAGCCGCTCCTTGACCTTAGCGGTCGGCAGCCCGTAGCGCCCGTGCTTGACGATGCTTGCCGCGATGAGGTCGCCGTCCTGCGCGCCGTTCTCGTCTCCGGCATTGATCTGCAATTCCTCGCCACGGCCTTTCTTCTCGACGGAAACCAGGCGTCCGCCACCCTCAGGCAGTGAACGGTAAATGCCGAGCACCTGCGCCTGCTTCTTGGCGAGGATTTTCGTGACGCGGCCCGCATAGCGATGAATGTCGCCTGCCTTCAACGGGTCGACCCGCAGCAATGCCCGGTCGCCCACGCCAGCTACCGGCATGCCGGGCTTCGGCTTGCGGGCGGGCATGATGATGATCGTGGGGATCGAGCCGTGCTCCTCGTCCCATTCGGTCGGCACAGCTATCAGCTCGCCGTCGCGGTCGCGCTTGATGATGTCGGCCATCACCATGGGCGGCAGCTGGCCCGCCTTGTGGATCCGCTTCCCTCGGCGATCCACGGTACCCTCGACCTCCAGGTCTTTCAGCATCTGCTTAAGCCAGATCTTGTCGCCGCCCTTGATGTTGAAGGCCTGCGCAATCTCACGCTTTCCCACCTTGCCGGGGGACTTGGCGATGAAGGCGACGAGATCCTCCCGGGACGGGAGGGCGGAGGAAGAGTGCAGTTTGGAACGTTTGGCCAAGGCAAAAACTCGTTGAGTTCGTCAGGTCTTGTCGCATGCAAGCTTGGCCGGGGCTAGTCCGGACGGCCTGCCTGTGAATGACGCTTGAGACGCGCCATTGATCCATCGAAGGGTAAGCAGGCGTTTCGGGCAAAAAAAAAGGCTCCAAGAGGAGCCTTTTGAGGGACCGGCCCGTGGGGGCAGAATGGGCCGGTGATGCCTATCAACGGCCAGGTTCGAAGTTGGTTCCCGAATTTTTCAAAAAATCTTCAAAAAAGTTTCACAGAGCTGGAGCTTCGTTGAAATTAAAAGGAAATTTCAAAAAACTTTTTTTGCTTACTGGGCCGAAGAAGGATCGGTATTTAGTCTCAGCATCACCTTGTTCGGGTCATGGGGAACGGCTTTCTCGGGCCGCAGCCAGAAATCCGGCCGTCCTTTGAGGTGCTCAATCCCGCCATCCTCCGACGTCACCCTCTCGCGGACGAAGGAAAAGAGATAGCGGCGAATCCGATTCTGGCGGGAGGGCAGCGGCGTCAGGTCCTTGGCGCCAAGACGATGCCATTCGCCCCGGAAATACAGTCCATTCTTGCCTCCGGCTTCCTCGCCTTCGAGCCATTCGGTCACGAGAATGTCGCACCCTTTCTTTTGGCGGCTGCGCGGCAGGGCGAAGCTGCCGGGGCCATAATCGGAAACAGACCAGGAGATCGGCGGCTTGGCTGGCTCGGCGGGGTCGAGCACATGGAGGCTCCAGAAGCGCACCAGGATGCCCTGCGAGGAGAGTTCGTGATTGGCCACGATCCAGAGCGGCTTGCCGTCTCCCCGAAGATCGCCGCTCAAGACCTCGAAATCGTCCATCTGCTGAAGATAGGCATCCGCACGCCAGCGCTGAATCTCCTTGTCGCCGTGGAAGAGAACGAGATGCGAAGGCTGCTCCTCGCCGTCCGGCAAGCATTTGCAGATGGATCGGTCTTGTCCCAGCTCGACGCAATGGCTTTTCGCGCATTGTGGACGGGAGGCTGCAACCGGCTTTGACAGGCGTGCAAGAGGGCACGCCTGGATCGGCTCCAGCCGATCGCGCGCAGCTGCTGGCACGAATGTAAGGCAGTAGCTCAGGACAACGAAAACCCAGCGCATCCCCGTACCTTTTATGGCGGCTCTGCGCTGGGGTATTATTGCTATGCTGCTTAGATATCCAGATCCGCTTCGTCGGCGAAGACGGCGCGTTCCTGGATGAAGGCGAAGCGGGCTTCGGGCTTGTTGCCCATTAGGCGCTCCACGGTGTCGTTGGCTTCGGGCCTGTCGTCGCTCTCCACCACCACCTTCAGAAGCAGGCGCTTCTTCGGGTCCATGGTGGTTTCCTTCAACTGGCCGGGCAGCATCTCGCCGAGGCCTTTGAAGCGGCTGATCTCGACCTTGCTCGAACCCTTGAACACCGTCTTCATCAAACGGTCGCGGTCCGCCTCGTCGCGGGCATAGGCCGACTTGGCACCCTGGCTCAGGCGATAGAGCGGCGGTACGGCGAGATAGAGGTGGCCGCCGTCGATGAGCTTCGGCATCTGGCGGTAGAAGAACGTGATCAGCAGCGTCGCGATATGCGCGCCGTCCACGTCCGCGTCGGTCATGATGATGACCTTCTCGTAGCGAAGGTCTGCGTCGCGATAGGACGAGCCCGTGCCGCAGCCGAGCGCCTGAACGAGATCGGAAATCTGCTGGTTCTGGTGCAGCTTGTCGCGACCGGCGGAGGCCACGTTCAGGATTTTTCCGCGCAGGGGCAGAATGGCCTGCGAAGCGCGGTCGCGCGCCTGCTTGGCGGAGCCACCTGCCGAGTCACCCTCGACGAGGAACAACTCGGAGCCTTTCGCGCCGGCGTTCGAGCAATCCGCCAGCTTGCCGGGCAGGCGCAGCTTGCGGGTCGCGGTCTTGCGGGCGACTTCCTTCTCCTGGCGGCGGCGCAGACGTTCCTCGGCGCGGTCGATCACCCAATCGAGCAGCTTGTTGGCCTGCTGCGGGGAGGCGGCGAGCCAGTGATCGAAGGTGTCGCGGATGCCGTTCTCGACGATGCGGCCCGCTTCCACGGTCGCGAGCTTGTCCTTGGTCTGGCCCTGGAATTCCGGCTCGCGGATGAACACCGAGAGCATGGAGGCGCAGGTCGCCATCACGTCGTCGGTGGTCACTGCGGCCATGCGTTTGGACTGGTTCACACGCTCGGCGTGATCACGTAGACCACGTAGCAACGCGATGCGCAGGCCGTTCTCGTGCGTGCCGCCTTCAGGCGTGGGCACGGTGTTACAATACGAGGTGGAGAACCCGTCTTCGTTCGACATCCACGCGACCGCCCATTCCAGCGAGCCGTGGCTGCCGGGTTTGGTGATCTTGCCGGAGAAGATCTGGTCGGTGACCAAGTCCTTTCCTTCGATGTCGTGAAGCAGGTAATCCTTCAGGCCGTTCGGGAACTTGAAGACGGCTTCCGGCGCGACATTGTCGATGCCTTCCAAAAGCGATGGTGCGCATTTCCAGCGGATCTCGACGCCGCCGAAGAGATAGGCCTTCGAGCGCGCCATCTTGAACAGGCGGCGGGGCTGGAAATGGGCGTCCTTGCCGAAGATTTGCCAATCGGGCTTGAAGCGCACCTTGGTGCCGCGCCGGTTGAGCACGCGGCCCACCGTCTCGAGCTTGCCCTGCGGGAGACCGCGAGCGAAAACCTGGCGATAGAGCTGCTGGCCGCGGGCGACCTCGACTTCGAGAATCTCGGAAAGCGCGTTCACCACCGACACGCCGACGCCGTGCAGACCGCCGGAGGTCTCGTAGACCTTCGAGTCGAACTTACCGCCCGCGTGAAGCGTCGTCATGATGACTTCGAGGGCAGACTTCTTCGGGAACTTGGGATGCGGATCGACCGGGATGCCGCGCCCGTTGTCGGTCACGGAGAGCCAACCGTCTTCCTCCAGTTCCACCTCGATGAAGGTCGCATGGCCTGCGACCGCCTCGTCCATGGAGTTGTCGATCACCTCGGCGAAGAGGTGGTGCAGGGCCTTCTCGTCCGTACCGCCGATATACATGCCCGGACGGCGGCGGACGGGCTCCAGCCCCTCCAGCACCTCGATGGCGGACGCGTCATAGCCGACCTCGCCCGGCGTGCCCTGCTGCGGGGCAGGGGCGGGCTTCGAGGCTTTGACGGCGGCCGTTTTGGCCGATGCAGGCGCCGCGCGCTTGGCAGCCGCGCCTCCGAAAAGATCGTCGTTGTCCATGGGGACCTTGGTTCGCTTCAATGATTCGCGCTTGTTTACACTATTTCTCATTCCATTTTTATACGAGAACAAAACGGAAACGAAAAGACGGTTTAGGGTCACAGGCCACAAAAACTGGGCCTTGGAAACCCTCGTTTAGGTAGTATCTGTGATGCCTCTAAAGGATGTCTTTAGCCTGTCACAGGAACCGTTTAGCCTTGGTTCACGTTGCTCGTTTAAGCATAAGCTTAACGGAAGCGAGGCAAGGATGCGCACGACGATGGGACCCGCACAGAAACTCCACTTGGACCGCGCGGCGCGCATCGCCGGAGAAGCATTTGCCTTCGACGAGCCCGATACGACACCCGCCGCGAAGAGCAGCAGCCTTGGTTCGAGCCTGCTTTGGCTCTCCATCGCCGCTGTCGCCGTGATCGGTCTCAGCTTCGCCTTCTAACGATCCTCATCCACGGTTTTCGTCCGGCCTGAGAACAGGCGGACAAGCATATCCTCAATCGGCTTTCCCACCGTTAGAACGACAAGCGTCATGACAGTTCCGGCGATGGTAATGAACCATGCGCCCAGGGCTGCCGTGACGCCGAGGGAGGCCGCAATCCAAACAGTCGCGGCCGTGGTCAGGCCATGAACCTCGTTGCCATTCCGGCCCTTGATGATCGCGCCTGCACCAAGGAAGCCCAAGCCCGTCATGATGCCCTGCACGACGCGGCTGACCGCGTCCTGCCCGAAATGCAATCCTTCATACACCGAACCTGAGAGGATCACGGTCGCGGAGCCCAGCGCCACGAGGCCGAGCGTCCGCATGCCGATGGGCTTGTTATGGATGTCCCGGTTGAGCCCGACCGCCATACCGGCGAGAGCAGCCACGACGAGGCGTAGCGCGATCTCTACCTGATCGGCATGGTCCAGCAGGATCCAAGACACCCAATCACTCATCTCATTCGGCCGCCTTTGCGGACTTCTTCGCCGGAGCCTTTTTTGCGGCTGCCTTCTTGGCGGCAGGCTTCTTCGCTGCCGTCTTTGTTGCAGCCTTGGCAGGGGCCTTCTTCGAAGCCGCGGCTTTCTTAGCGGGGGCTTTCTTTGCAGCTGCCTTGCGGCCGCGCGCACCCTTCTTAGACGGCCCTGCGGCACGGCGGGCTTTCAGAAGCTCGATGGCTTCCTCCAGCGTCACCGCTTCCGCAGCCATGCTGCGCGGCAGGGTGGCGTTGGTCTCGCCATCGGTAACATAAGGCCCGAAGCGCCCGGCTTTCACCACGATGGGCTTGCCCGATTCCGGATCGTCGCCGCCGAGCGGACGGCCCGGATCGGCGGCACCGCGACGGGCGCCGCCGCCACCGCTTTCCTTGGTGACGATGAGATCGATGGCGCGGTTCGCGCCGATCTCAAGCACGTCGTCGCCGGGCCCAAGGTTGGCGTAGACCTTGCCATGCTGAACGTAAGGCCCGTAGCGACCGATGCTCGCCAGGATCGGCTCACCGGATTCAGGGTGCGTCGCCACCTGGCGCGGAAGCGCGAGGAGCTTGAGTGCTTTTTCGAGATCCACCTGCGAAGGAGTAAGACCTTTCGGCAGCGAGGAGCGCTTCGGTTTCTCGCCTTCGCCGAGCTGCACGAAGGGGCCGAAGCGGCCATCGCGAAGCGTGACCTGCTGTCCGCTATCCGGATCCTCGCCCAGAACCTTCACGCCGGGCTGGCCGCCGTTCTCGGACGAGCCATCGCCGTCGCCGTCGATTCCGGTCGCGGCAAGCTGGCGGGTGTATTTGCACTCTGGATAGTTCGAGCAGCCGATGAAGGAGCCGAACTTGCCGAGCTTGAGCGAGAGCTGGCCGGTACCGCAGGTCGGGCAGGTGCGCGGGTTCGAGCCGTCGCCCTTGTCCGGGAAGATGTGCGGGCCGAGGAGCTCGTTCAGCGCATCGAGCACCTCGGTCATGCGCAGTTCTTTCGTCTCGCCGATGGCGGCGGAGAAATCTTTCCAGAACTCGCGCATCACCTGCTTCCAATCGATCTCGTTGTTCGAGACACGATCGAGCTGCTCTTCGAGATCCGCCGTGAAATCGTATTCCACATAGCGGCGGAAGAAGCTTTCCAGGAAGGCCGTTACGATGCGGCCCTTGTCCTCGGGAACGAGGCGCTTCTTATCGATCTTCACGTATTCGCGGTCGCGCAGCGTCTGCAGCACAGCGGCATAGGTGGAAGGACGGCCGATGCCGAGCTCTTCCATGCGCTTCACGAGCGAGGCTTCCGAATAGCGCGGCGGCGGCTCGGTGAAGTGCTGCGTCGCGTTGATGCGGCGGCGCTCCAGGCCGTCGCCCGTCTTCATGGGCGGCAGGCGGCCTTCATCCTCGTCCGCTTCGTCGTCCTTGCTCTCGTTATAGAGCGTGAGGAAGCCGTCGAACTTGATGACCTGACCGGTGGCGCGAAGGTCGAGCTTGCGCGGGCCGACCTCGGCCAAGATGTCGGCGGTGGTGCGTTCAAGCTCCGCCGATTCCATCTGGCTCGCCACGGTACGGGTCCAGATGAGGTTGTAGAGCTTCGCCTGTTCGGGCTCGAGATATTTCGTCACGTATTTTGGCAGGCGGCTCATATCCGTCGGACGGATGGCCTCGTGCGCTTCCTGCGCGTTCTTTGCCTTGGTCGTGTACTTGCGCGGCACGGTCGGCACGTATTGGTCGCCGTATTCCTTGCCGATCACGCGGCGCGCGGCCTGCACGGCCTCGGAGGCCATGTCGACGCCGTCGGTACGCATATAGGTGATGAGGCCGACCGTCTCGCCGCCGATATCGACGCCTTCATAAAGACGCTGCGCGATGCGCATGGTCTGCGCGGGAGCCAGCCCCAGCTTGCGTGAGGCCTCTTGCTGCAAGGTCGAGGTCGTGAAGGGCGGGTAGGGGTGACGCTTGGCGGGCTTCGCCTCGATATTCGCCACCGAGAAGGTCGCGAGCTCCAGGTCCTTCTTGAAAGCCTCGGCGTCCTTGCCGTTGCCGATGTCAAGACGCGTGATCTTCTTGCCGTCGGCGCCGACGAGGCGCGCGTCGAACACCGCGCCGTCTTTCGTCGCAAGCGTCGCGATCAGCGACCAGTATTCGCGCGGTTTGAAGGTTTCGATCTCGAGTTCGCGGTCGCAGACGAGGCGAAGCGCCACCGACTGGACGCGCCCTGCCGAACGCGCGCCGGGCAGCTTGCGCCACAGAACCGGAGAGAGCGTGAAGCCCACGAGATAGTCGAGGGCGCGGCGGGCGAGATAGGCATCGACCAGCGCCTGATCGATCTCGCGCGGATTGCGCAGGGCCGTCTGCACCGCATCCTTGGTGATGGCGTTGAAGGTCACGCGCTCGACCGGCAAATCCTTCAGCACGCGCTTTTCACGCAGGGCTTCGAGAACGTGCCAGGAGATGGCCTCGCCTTCGCGATCCGGGTCGGTGGCGAGAATGAGCTTCTCGGCGCCCTTGATCGCCTTGGCGATGTCGGTCACTCGCTTCGAGCCTCTGTCCTCGAGCGTCCAGATCATGCGGAAATCGGCTTCCGGGTCGACCGAGCCGTCCTTGGCGGGCAGATCGCGGATATGCCCGAAGGAGGCCAGGACCTCGTAATCCTTGCCGAGATATTTGTTGATCGTCTTGGCCTTCGCGGGCGACTCGACGACGACGACTTTCATGAGCGACTTTCCCGTAGATGGCCGCGAGCGGATGCTCTTAATGTCAAGGTAAGAGGCGGTCAGTCCTGCTGACAGCCAAGGCGCGATAAGTGGTTGATCGCGGCGGACAAGTCAAATCAGCAGTTCCACCTAGATCGTTACATGGTGACGAAAGCTCTATCCAACAAGGGTTTGACCGCTTCTCCCAGGTCATTGGCGCCGGTCAGTCGGCTTGGCTGCCTGAGGCGGGTGAGGGCGTAGGTCTCCGTGATTTGCGGCGGCGCGGAGCGGGCGAGGGCCGCTGCGGCCGCGAGGGTGAAAAGCCGCTCGGCGATGAACCGGGCCTTGGCTTCCGACTCGGGCGAGCGGAGGGCGAGCATGATGTCCCGCGCCGCCTCGGAGGCGCCGGGAAGATCGCCGGCATCGGCCATGAGCCGTTCAAGAACGGAGGCGGCGAGTTCCGGCTCTCGGCTTTCGACGCGCAGGAGATCGAGGGCGATCACATTGCCGGAGCCTTCCCAGATCGCATTGACGGGCGCCTCCCGGTAGAGCCGGGGGAGAGGGCTCTCCTCCACATATCCATTGCCGCCAAGGCACTCCATCGCTTCATAGAGAAGCCTGGGCGCGGCCTTGCAGATGCCGAACTTGGCCGCGGGCGTGATGAGACGGGCATAGGCTGCCTCGTGCTCATCCTGCGGCGTGAGGTCGAAGCTGCGGGCGGTGCGGAGCGCCAGCGCCGTCATAGCCTCGTTCTCAAGGGCAAGGTCGGCCAGCACCATCCGCATGGCGGGCTGGTCGATGAGTTTTTTCTGGAACACGCTGCGATGGTGGGCGTGGTGCATGGCGACGCTCAAGCCCATCCGCACGAGCCCGGCGGAGGCCACCGCGCAATCGAGGCGGGTGAGCTGCACCATGTTGAGGATGGTGCGTATGCCTGCGCCTTCCTCGCCGATCCGCCAGCCAAAGGCCTCCACGAATTCCACCTCGGAAGAAGCGTTGGAACGATTCCCCAGCTTGTCCTTCAGCCGCTGGAGGAGAAGCCCATTGAGGGAGCCGTCGGGCCTGAAGCGAGGCACGAGGAAGCAGGTGAGGCCGCCGGGAGCCTGGGCCAGCACCAGAAAGGCATCGCACATGGGAGCGGACATGAACCATTTGTGCCCTGTGAGCGCATATTCGTCGCCGGCCATAGGCACAGCGCGGGTGCTGTTGGCGCGCACATCGGTGCCGCCCTGCTTCTCGGTCATCCCCATGCCGAGGGTGACAGAAGCTTTTTCCCAGAAGGGCATGAACCGGGAATCGTAATCCCGCCAGCGGATCTTCGGCAGCCACTCTTTCAGCCGGTTTGGAGCAGCCGCCAGCGCCGCTACCGAGGCATGGGTCATGGTGATGGGGCAGACATGGCCGCTTTCGACACCCGCCACGGTGTAGATCCGCGCGGCACGGGCTACATGCTCATGCCCGCTCTTAGGCTCGTCCCAGGTCGAACAATGAAGCCCGTCCGCCATGCTGGCATGCATGAGGGCATGATAGGCGGGGTGAAACTCGACCGCGTCGATGCGGTAGCCGCGCGGATCGTGCGTGCGCAGTTTCGGCGGGTTCTCGTTGGCGAGCCGCCCCAGGTCGAGCCGCTCGGCGCTGCCCCAGGCCTCCCCGAAGGCGGTTAATCCTTCGGCCCCGGGATTCACGCCGTTGCTCCTGAGAGCATCCAGCAGGGGCTTATCGCCTGCGATCAGGTTCACGTCACCGAAGGGCGGCGTCTGGTTGACGATGTCATGGGTCTGGAATGCGGTCATAGCCAACGACCCCTCATATTATCCCAAGGCTATTCTAGGTCGGAAATCAGCAGGAGTAACAGCTGCGACTTGTTTTGGAAGACAAGGAACAACGGACGGTTGTCGCCGTTTGGGGGGATGCCTCGATATTTCAGACATATCCGGCAGGGCGCAGCTCTCCTTCACGATCCGGAAGGCATTGAGCTTCCGGACCTTGATGCCGCTCGCAACGAAGCCGTCGACGGCATTCGGGATATCCTCGCGGAGGCTACTCGCCAAGGAAAAGACGATTGGTTGAGGGATGCCGTTATCATTGCCGATGAGGCGGGACGGGAGTTGGCGACGATCCCATTCATCGAGGCATTACCGCCTCGCCTTTATGAGGCCTTGCTTGCCGCGCTCTCTGAAACTCCTAGGTGACACCATAAGCCTTGAGCATAGAAAGCGCGCGCATGTCTCATGCCCTTATCAGCAAACTGGAGCGGCACGGCCCTCTGACGGAGGACGAGAAACGTGTACTTCAACAAATCACGTCCCGCACGGCTTTCTATGGGCCGCGCGAGGCTATTGTCCCCGAAGGCACCACAACCTCCCACAGTACGCTCTTTCTCGAAGGGTTTGCCATACGCTACAACCACTCGCTCGATGGACGGCGGCAGATTACAGCCTTTCACATCGCGGGCGACTTCGCGGATCTGCACAGCTTCCTGCTGAAGCATATGGACGACGGGATCGCCGCACTGACTCCTTGCTCCGTGGCTCATGTGGCACATAGCGACTTGAAGGAAATCACGAAGGCATATCCATATCTTACCCGCGCCCTCTGGCTGACCACGCTCATCGATGGGGCCGTTCATCGCACATGGCTGACGGTGCTGGGGCAGATGGAGGCTCGCGAGCGCCTGGCGCATTTTTTCTGCGAGATGCGAGACCGCCTCGAGGTCGTGGGGCTGACTGAAGGGAACAGTTACGAGTTGCCTTTTACGCAGGAGGAGCTGGGGGACGCCTTCGGCATGAGCACAGTCCACGTCAACAGGGTTCTTCAGGAGCTTCGGACCGATGGGCTGATCACCTCACGCGGCAGAGCCCTTATCATCAACGATTGGGAGAAACTTCGGCAGTTGGGGCAATATACCCCCAGCTACCTTCATACTGATCAGAAGCTGGAACGGGACTGAAGGACGTCTTTGACCGTAAGCCATGGCGTCTAAATCATTCCTGGGGCTTTTCTTCATCGCGGAAGGAACGGCGGCTTGCCGCTAAGGCCCATAGCGCCTATAGCGATGGCTTTAAGATGACAGACACCCCGCGATCCGTTTTTCCTCACCGGCATCTCCTCGGCATCGAGGGATTGTCTCCTTTGGACATTCAAGCCCTGCTCGACCTCGCCGACCAACAGGTCGAGGTGAGCCGCCAGATCGAGAAGCGGAAGACGTCGCTTCTGGGCCGCACGCAGATCAATCTGTTCTTCGAGCCGTCCACCCGCACGCAATCCTCCTTCGAGATCGCCGGCAAGCGCCTGGGCGCCGATGTGATGAACATGGCAGTGGCCTCGTCCTCCGTGAAGAAGGGCGAGACGCTCATCGACACGGCAGCGACGCTCAACGCCATGCGCCCCGACATCATCGTGGTGCGCCATCACGCGGCGGGTGCGGTGCATCTGCTCGCGCAGAAAGTCGATTGCGCGGTGGTGAATGCGGGCGACGGCGCGCATGAGCATCCGACCCAGGCGCTCCTCGATGCGCTCACCATCCGCCGCAACAAGGGGCGCATCGAAGGCCTCGTCGTTGCGATCTGCGGCGACATCCTGCATTCGCGCGTGGCGCGCTCCAACATGATCCTACTCGCTGCGATGGGGGCGCAGGTTCGCCTCGTCGCGCCTACGAACCTGCTGCCGCCCGGCATCGCGCGCCTTGGCTTCCCCACCTTCACCGACATGCGCAAAGGGTTGGAGGGCGCGGACATCGTCATGATGCTGCGCCTCCAGCGCGAGCGCATGAACGGCTCCTTCGTGCCGTCGGTGAAAGAGTATTTCCGCTTCTACGGTCTCGATCAGGAGAAACTCTCCTTCGCCAAGCCTGATGCGCTCGTGATGCATCCGGGCCCGATGAACCGGGGCGTGGAGATTTCCTCGGACGTTGCAGACGGCGCGCAATCGCTGATCCGCGAACAGGTTGAGATGGGCGTGGCCGTCCGCATGGCGGTGCTGGAGGCTCTCGCGAGCCATCTGCCGAACGGGTGAGACGCGCGATGAGCATGAAACCAATCCTCTTTACCAACGCACGCCTCATCGACCCCGATACCGGGCGCGAGCAAGCGGGCGGCCTTCTGGCCCACGACGGCGTGATCCGGGATCTCGGTCCGCAGCTGACACAAGCCGCTGACGCCGACGTGATCGATTGCGGCGGGCAGGTTCTTGCCCCCGGCCTCATCGACATGCGCGCCTTCATCGGCGAGCCGGGCGGGCCTTATCGCGAGACGCTCAAGAGCGCGGGCGAGGCTGCTGCCGCTGGTGGCGTGACCACCGTCGTCTCCATGCCGGATACGAGCCCCGCGCTCGACGATCCGGCGGTGATCGACTTCATCGTGAGGCGCGCGCGCGACACCTCCGTCGTGAACATTCTTCCCGCTGCCGCTCTGACCAAGGGTCTTAAGGGCGAGGAGATGGCGGAGATCGGGCGGCTGAAGGAGGCCGGCGCCATCATGTTCACCGATGGCGCGCGCTCCGTCACCAATGCGCAGGTGATGCGCCGGGCGCTGACCTATGCCCGGGATTTCGACGCCCTGATCGTCCACCACGTGGAAGACCCGAACCTCGTGGGGCAGGGCGTAATGAACGAGGGCGAGTTCGCCTCCCGCCTCGGGCTTCCCGGCATTCCGCGCGAGGCCGAGACGATTCTATTAGAGCGCGACATGCGCCTCGTGCGCCTCACCGGCGCGCGTTACCACGCGGCGATGATCTCCTGCGCCGATTCGGCGGAGATCGTGCGCACAGCCAAGGCCAAGGGGCTGCCGGTCACCTGCGGCGTGTCCATCAACCACTTGTCGCTCAACGAAAACGACATCGGCGATTACCGCACCTTCCTGAAGCTCTCGCCGCCTCTGCGGGACGAGGATGACCGGCAGGCGATGATCGAGGCGCTGACGGATGGCACCATCGACGTGATCGTCTCGGACCACAATCCACAGGATGTCGAGAACAAGCGACTGCCCTTCGCGGAGGCTGCCGATGGGGCCGTGGGGCTCGAAACGCTGCTCTCGGCGGCGCTTCGGTTGGTCCACTCAGATCGCATCTCGCTGCCCAAACTCCTGCGCGCGCTCTCCACGAAACCGGCTGAAATCCTGGGTTTGCCCTCCGGGCGGCTGAAAGTCGGCGCTCCTGCCGACCTCATTCTGTTCGATCCGGAGGCGCCTTACGTGCTCGACAAACGCGATCTGAAATCCCTGTCCAAGAACTCGCCCTTCGATGAAGCCCGTCTCGAAGGACAGGTGACGATCACGATGGTTGCGGGCAGGATCGTGTTCGACCGCCGTTCGATCTGACGAGAAGCGAATGTCTGAAGAAGCAAATCTGCTGTACCTGCTCGGGGCCCTGGCCTTCGGCTATCTCCTGGGCTCCATCCCCTTCGGGTTGATCTTCACCCGCATGGCAGGGTTGGGCGACATCCGTAACGTCGGCTCCGGCAATATTGGCGCGACCAACGTCCTGCGGACAGGGAATAAGGGGATTGCCATCGCGACCCTCTTGGGCGACGTCCTGAAAGGGACCGTTCCCGTGCTGATCGCGGCCCAATGGGGCGGGCAGTTCGCGACGCTTGCCGCGCTCGGCGCGTTCCTCGGCCATCTCTTCCCGGTCTGGCTCAAGTTCAAGGGCGGCAAGGGTGTTGCCACCTTCATCGGCGTGCTGATCGGCCTGAACTGGATCGTCGCGCTGATCTTCTGTGCGATCTGGCTCGGCGTCGCCTTCGCCTCGCGCTATTCGTCGCTGTCCTCCCTGACCGCCAGCGCTGCGACGCCGATCGTTCTTTGGCTGCTCGGGCAGCCCGCCATGGCCGCCATGACGGTGATGCTCGTGGCGCTCCTCTGGTGGAAGCACAGCGCCAATATCAGCCGCCTGCTCGCCGGAAACGAGAGCAAGATCGGCCAGAAGGGATAAGGCGCGTGAATCTCACGGACGAGCAGCGCCTCGACTGGCTCCGGCTGATCCGCTCGGAGAATGTGGGGCCGCGCACGTTCCGCGCCCTCGTCAATCAATACGGCGGCGCGGCGGCGGCTCTCGAAGCCTTGCCCGATCTCGCCCGGCGCGGTGGGCGCCTGCTGCTCAAGGTCACGAGCCGCGCGGAAGCCGAGAAGGAAATGGCTGCCGCCACCCGCCTCGGCGTTCGTTTCGTCGCCATGGGCGAGCCGGAATATCCAAGAACTCTGAAGGCCATCGACACCGCGCCGCCCTTGATTGCGGTGCGTGGCTCGACGGAGGTTCTGGCCAGGCCGTCTGTCGGCATCGTCGGTTCGCGCAATGCCTCCGCCTCGGGGCTCACTTTTACCGAGCGTCTGTCGCGGCAATTGGGTGAAGCGGGTTACGTGGTCGTCTCGGGCCTTGCGCGCGGCATCGATACGCGGGCGCATAAGGCTACTTTGGAAACCGGCACAGTCGCTGTCCTCGCGGGCGGTCACGACAAAATCTATCCGTCCGAGAACGAGCCGCTGCTGCGCGCCATCGTGGAACAGGGTGGGGCCATCATTTCCGAAATGCCGATGGGATGGGAGCCACGCGGGCGCGATTTTCCGCGCCGCAACCGCATCGTCTCAGGTTTGTCCTATGGCGTCGTGGTGGTGGAGGCGGCGCGGCGCTCCGGCTCTCTCATCACCGCTCGTTTCGCCCTTGAGCAGGGGCGCGAGGTTTTTGCGGTTCCAGGTTCCCCGCTCGATCCTCGTGCCGAGGGCACGAACGACCTCATCCGCGAAGGCGCGACGCTCTGCGCCGGAATCGAGCATGTCACGAGCGTTCTGGAGCCGCTCATCGCCTCCGGCCCGCGCCTCGATACTGGAGCGGAGGAGCCGCAGCATATCCTCGGCACTGAGGAGTTGTGGGACGAGCTTGATCTCCTCGACGTACCGCGAGCGCCCATAGGATCCGTTCTACCTGCCGCCGGTATCGAAGAAGAAGGGGCAGAGGGCGCGACCGACCTCATCCAGTTGCTCGGGCCGTCGCCGATTGCGGTTGATGATCTGGTCCGCCAGTCCGGACTTTCGATCCGCAGTGTCCAGATGACATTGCTCGAACTGGAAATCGCAGGCCGCCTGGAGCGCCACGGCGGCAACGCAGTATCCCTGATCGCGGGCCGCTGATCTTAGCCTTTGCGCTTGTCAGCCTGCACGGTCCGCGCGGCCTCAAGCCTTGCCATGTCGAGAAGATAGGCCAGCAGATCGAGCTTGGTCTGTCGCGCGAGATAGGCCAGCTCGGCTGTGAACTCCGCAATATACCGCGCCGTCTCGGCTGCGCTCATGCCGTCCTCGTCCTGGCCGGGAGCCTCATTGGCAATCTCCAGGTCATGGGGGGATGGAGCGGGAAGGGCGCGGCGCGTGGTTCTGGGCATGGATGGGGCAAGATCTCTGTTTCAGATCAACCTCATTATCAGTGCAACCATAGATCATACAAGAGCTTATATTGTAATCAAAAGTTGTATTGATTGGTGGATGCCTCAACCGAGAAGAGAGATCATCACGGGCATAGAACCCAGCGCCAAGAGGGTCTGAAGCGTCAAAATCTCGGCCATGAGGGGGGCGTTTCCGCCCATCTGCCGGGCCAGCACATAGCCAGCCGCGGCGGAAGGCACGGAGGCTGCGATGATGGTGACGATCAGATCGTTACCGCTCACTCCGGCATAATGGGCGAAGGTCACGGCCATGACCGGCATGAGAAGCAGCTTGCAGGCTGTCGCCAGAGCATGGGGGAAGCCAGGCTTCGCAAGGCGGCGGATGTCGAGACCTGCTCCCACGATGAGCAGACCCGCTGCAAGGGCGGCTCGGCCCATAAGGTCGATATAGGCGGTCACCGGCTTGGGCAGGGGCGGCAGGATCTGGTTGAGGATGAGTCCCACGATGCAGGACCAGATGAAGGGATTCGATGCGAAGGAACGCAGGATTTCCTTCGGGCTCTGCTTCGGCCTGCCCGCAAAGCGGATGAACACGTAGAAGGCCAGTAGGTTCAGAAGCGGCACCATAGCCGCAATCGCTACCGCAATCAGGGCGATGCCGCGCTGGCCGAACAGGCTTCCGGCGACGGCCAGCGCAACGAAGGTGTTCCAGCGTGTGGCACCCTGAAAGATCGAGGTGAAGCTCGGTCCGTCGATGCCCGCATGGCGTTCGAGCAACGGGCGAAGCGCCAGCATGAGGCCCGCCATGAGCAGGATGGAACCGACGAGCGCGCTACCGACCCCAAGAACCGGCACGGATGAAAGATCGGCCCGGGAGAGGGTATCGATGATGAGCGCGGGAAAGAAGATCACATAGGTCGCGCGTTCCAGTCCGGCCCATTGCTGCTCGCTCACGAAATTCGTGGCGCGGCACAGCCAGCCGGTCGCGATGATCAGGAAGGTCGGGATGAGGCTGGCGAAAACGGCTGACATGGGAGCACTTGAGAGACCGGGCTGTGCCCGGCGAAAGAAGGGTACAAGCCGCATAAGGCCTAAAGCACAGGTCGACAAGCGGCGGATAAGCGCTCATTGGACAACAAAGCCCTGACGCTCCACTTCAATCTTCCGTCCGGTTTGAGGCCCATGATCCACGTCACGAACAGCATATCGCTCGATGAAGCGGAGCTTCAGGAGAGCTTCATCCGCGCATCCGGTCCCGGCGGGCAAAATGTCAACAAGGTGGAAACCGCCGTTCAGCTGCGCTTCGACGTGCGCAACTCGCCGTCCTTGCCGGAAGACGTAAAGGCGCGCCTGGAGCGGATCGCGGGAAAGCGGCTGACGAACGAGGGTGTGCTGATCATCACAGCGCAGCGTTTCCGCATGCAGGAACGTAACCGCGAGGATGCGGTCGCGCGCCTCGTGGAATTGATCCGTCAGGCGACGGAAAGGCCGAAACCGCGCCGTCCGACGAGGCCGACCCTCGCTTCCAAGAAGCGCAGGCTGGAGGCGAAGGGCCGCCGCTCGGAAATCAAGAAGGGGCGGACCGGGAAGCCCTCTTTCGATTGAGGCTCAAGCCTCAGGCGGATAGGCGTGTTCGCCACCCCGGAAATCCGAGATCGTGGTGCAGTCACCTCGCTCGCGAACCGTGTCGGGGGCGACCACCGCCTTGCCGTAGCCGCCCGGAATGTCGAGCACATAGGTCGGCTGGCAGAGCCCTGAGATACGTCCGCGCAAGCCTGCCACGAGCGCCCGGCCTTCTTCGAGCGAGAGGCGGAAATGGCTCGTGCCGGGGGCGAGATCGGGGTGGTGCAGGTAATAGGGCTTGATGCGCGTTTCCACGAAAGCGCGCATGAGAGCGGCGAGCGTATCCGGATTGTCGTTGATGCCCTTGAGCAGAACCGACTGGCTGAGCATCACGATGCCTGAATCCACCAGCCGCGCGCAGGCTTCGCGCGCAGCAGGCGTCAGCTCGCGAGGATGATTGGCGTGGAGCGCGATATAGGTTGTCTTGCTGCTGGCTTTGAGAGCAGCGACTAGCGCCTCGTCGATCCGCTCAGGCTCGACCACCGGCACGCGCGTGTGAAAGCGGACGATCTTCACATGCTCGATGTTGGAAAGCCGGTGCATCAGCTCGGAGAGACGGCGCGGTGAGAGCACCAGCGGATCGCCGCCGGTGAGGATCACCTCCCAGATTTCCGGATGATCCGCGATATAGGCGAAGGCCTTGTCGAGCGCGTCCGGCGAGAGAGTGCCGAGCCCCTGCGGCCCCACCATCTCACGGCGGAAACAGAAGCGGCAATAGACCGGACACACATGCACGGCCTTCAGGAGCACGCGATCGGGATAACGATGCACGATGCCTTCGACCGGAGAATGGGCGAGATCGCCGATGGGGTCCGCGCGCTCCTCAGGCGTTGTCGTCAGTTCAGCTGATTGGGGCACGAACTGTAGAGCAATCGGATCGTTGGGATTGTCCCGGTCGATGAGCGCGGCCATCGCGGGGCTGATCGCGATGGCGTATTGCTCCGCCACGCGTTCGATCTCGGCCAGTTGCTGAGGCTGGATGAGTTCGTTGTCGGCCAAATCCTTCGGCGTGCGGAGCGTGCTCAATGCCCTGTCTCCGGCACGGGGGCCCAGATTACCTGATCGATGCGCGAGGCGCCGGTGGCAAGCATCACGAGGCGGTCAAAACCCAAAGCAATGCCGCTGGCTTCGGGCATATGCGCAAGTGCGGCCAGGAAATCCTCGTCCACCGGATAACTCTCTCCGTAAACCCGCATCTTCTCAGTCATTTCCGCCTCGAAACGGCGGCGTTGCTCCGCCGCATCGGTCAACTCGCCAAAGGCGTTCGCCAGCTCCACACCGCACGCATAAAGCTCGAACCGCTCGGCCACGCGCGGATCGCGAGCTGTCGGGCGTGCAAGCGCTGCTTCGGCGACCGGGTATTCGTCCAGGATCGTGGCGCGGCCGAGGCCGAGATGGGGCTCGACCCGCTCCACGATGACGCGGCTGAACAGGTCGGACCAGGTATCGTCGTCGGCGACCCGCATGCCGGCTTGGCGGAGGCTCGCTGCCAGATGATCGCGGTCGGTCGCGCCGTTTCGGTCGATGGATGCGAGAAGATCGATGCCCGCAAAGCGCTGGAAGGCTTCCGCCACGCTCAGGCGCTCCGGCTCCTGGAACGGATCGGTCTTTTTGCCGCGATAGGTGAGGCTGCGCGTTCCCGCCGTCTCGGCGGCAAGAGCGAGCAGGGTGGCGCAATCCTGCATCAGAATCTCATAGTCCTCACCGGCCCGATACCATTCGAGCATGGTGAATTCGGGGTGGTGCAGGGGGCCGCGCTCTCGGTTGCGATAGACATGGGCGAAGCACGAAATCCGCGTTTCGCCCGCCGCCAGCAGCTTCTTGCAGGCGAATTCCGGAGAGGTGTGGAGGTAAAGGGGCGTCCGCGAGCCACCAAGCCCGACAGCTTCCGTGGCGAAGGCGTGGAGGTGAGCCTCGTTGCCGGGAGAAATCTGGAGCGTAGCGGTATCCACCTCCATGAAGTCACGGCCTGCGAAAAAGCCCCTGAAGGCGGCCTGGATTTTGTTCCTGCCCAGCAGAAAAGGGCGGCGATCCGCATGGACATGCGGCGTCCACCAGGGCGAGGGGGCAGGCGTGGCGTTTTCCATGGCGGAGAACTTCCTAACACGTCAGGCTGGCGATTTGCGCCAAGATAGGCTAGTTGCGGCAGCGAAACCGATTTTCGGCGTCGCCGGGGCCTAAGGCAGCCTTGGCCCTGCGATGCGCCCTATCTGTCACAAGGAACGCTTCTCGTGAAGGTCATCGCCTCTACGCTCCGCAAAGGCAATGTCGTCGATATGGACGGCAAACTCTATGTCGTGCTCACCGCCCAGAACATCCACCCCGGCAAGGGCACCCCGGTCACCCAGCTCGACATGCGCCGCATTTCGGACGGCGTGAAGGTCTCCGAGCGCTACCGCACCACCGAGCAGGTGGAGCGCGCCTTCGTGGAAGACCGCGAGCACACCTTCCTCTACGAGGACGGCGAAGGCTTCCACTTCATGAACCCCGAGACCTACGAGCAGCTCGTCGTTCCTGAGGACATCGTCGGCGATCAGAAGCCATACCTTCAGGAAAACATGGCCGTGATGCTCTCGACCCATAACGGCATCGCCATTGCCCTCGAGCTGCCCGCTCGTGTGACCCTCGAGATCACCGAGACCGAGCCGGTCGTGAAGGGCCAGACGGCGTCCTCCTCCTACAAGCCCGCCATGCTCTCCAACGGCGTGCGCACCCTGGTGCCCCCACACATCCAGGCCGGCACCCGCGTCGTGATCATGACGGAAGACGGCTCCTACGTGGAGCGCGCGAAGGACTAATGTCCTTCACAGCAAGTCAGGCCTGTGCAGGCCTAGTTCGATAAGCCTTGAAGGGCAGGGAATTTCGGTGAAGGCTCACCGGGTTTCCTGCCTTTTCCATATCCGGAGTTCGATTCCCCTATGGCCAGCGGTCCTTTTGCCCCCATCAATTCCCTCGTTGCGGATGTAGGCAGCCCTCCAATCCCGGAGGCGCAGAGCTGGACCAGGCGGTATGACGGGTCTTACGGGCCGCTGATCAATCTCTCTCAGGCCGTTCCGGGTAACGCGCCGCATGCGAGCTTCCTGGAACGCCTCGGTTCCATCGCGGGCGAGGCTTCGACCTCTCAGTATGGTCCGATCAACGGCGATACAGGTTTGAGGCAGGCCTATGCGGAGGAGATGTCGCGCCTCTACGAGGGCCGGGTCGAGGCCGCCGACACGGCGATCACCGCCGGATGCAACATGGCTTTCTTCGCTGCCATGATGCTGCTCGCCCATCGCGGCGAAGCGGTGCTGCTGCCGACGCCCTGGTACTTCAATCACCAGATGAGCCTCGACATGCTGGGAATCGAGCCGCGTCCTCTGCCGTGCAAGCCCGAGAACGGCTTCGTGCCGCGCATCGAGGATGCGGAAGCGCTGATCGACGAGAAGGTGCGCGCCATCGTGCTGGTGACGCCGAACAATCCGACCGGCGCCGTCTATCCCGCCCATGTCATCGAAGGCTTTGCCGAGCTGTGCGCCAAGCGTGGCATTTATCTCGTGATCGACGAGACTTACCGGGACTTTCTGCCTCAAGGCATGAACCGCGCGCATGGCCTCTTCACGACTGATGTGTGGCGCAAGAACGTGATCCAGCTCTATTCCTTCTCGAAATCCTACGCGATCCCCGGCCACCGCATGGGCGCAATGACGGCGGATGCGGGACTCATCGAGCAGATCGCCAAGATTCTCGACTGCATCCAGATCTGCGCCCCGCGCACCGCCCAGGCCGTTCTGCCCTGGGCGATTCCGGCTCTGCGCGATTGGCGGGAGGAGAACCGGACCGAGATCAATAAGCGTGCACAGGTTTTTCGGGATGCGCTCGCCCCTCTTCCGGAGTGGAAGATCGAATCGGTCGGGGCCTATTTCGCTTATCTGCGGCATCCTTTCAAAGGAGCAAAAGCTCAAGCCGTCGCGGAGAAGCTGGCCACCGAGCGCGGCGTTTTATGCCTGCCGGGCAGCTATTTCGGCCCTGGCCAGGAAGAGCATTTGCGCATCGCGGTCGCCAATGTGGGAGCCGATGTCCTGGCCACGCTGACCGAGCGCTTGAAGGGGCTCACCCTCTGATGCTTCTGCGAGCTGCGGCCATAATCTGCGCTGCAACCCTTGGCAGATGCAGGCAGCGGTTGTTACTCTAAAAGGACACCGGCGTTATGCGGGAACGCCCAGGGATTCTAGTTTGGCTGTGAAAGACGATGCGACGACCGATGTAAGAGATCGACGCGCAGACCCATCGCCCGGGTCTGACGGCGGCTCGTCGTGGCTTTCCGGCAATCCTGCACCAGCGCTCGGGCGCGATGCGAAGCGGCGCAATTCGCGAAGCTATGCCGCGCTCGATCTCGGCACCAACAATTGCCGTCTCCTCATCGCGGAGCCCGCGCATTTTGGGTTTCGGGTCACCGATGCCTTTTCGCGAATCGTACGGCTCGGCGAAGGGCTTGGGCTCGGCAATTCCCTGAGCGAGGATGCCATCGAGCGCACCATCGATGCGCTCCGTGTCTGCCGCGACAAGATGATCGCGAAGGAAGTGATCCGCGCGCGCCTCGTGGCGACGGAGGCCTGCCGCCTTGCCGATAATGGCTTGTCCTTCATCGAGCGCGTGCGCAGCGACCTCGATCTCGAACTCGAGGTCGTGGACCGCAAGACGGAGGCCTATCTCGCCGTGACGGGCTGCGCGGCGCTTGCCGATCCCAAGGCCCAGTCGGTCATCATCTTCGATATCGGCGGCGGCTCCACGGAGATCGCCTGGCTCGACGGTCAGGCCCCACATGCCTTCGCCGACCCTTGCAAGCGCATCCGCGCCTGGGATTCGCTGCCCGTCGGCGTCGTGACCCTGGCCGAGCGTCATGGCGGCATCGACGTCACGCGGCAGAGCTTCGAGCTCATGGTCGAGGAAGTGTCCGATCTGCTCTCCGGCTTCGCGCTCGCCGCAGCCGAGGCGGGTAGGGCCAAGAACTTCCATCTGCTGGGCACCTCGGGAACCGTGACGACCGTCGGCGGCATTCATTTGGGCCTCGCGCGTTATGACCGGCGCAAGGTCGATGGGATGTGGATGCGCAACCGGGAGATCTCGACAGTGATCAACCGCCTGCTGCATTCCAATTTTCAGCAGCGGGCCGAGAATCCTTGCATCGGCAAGGACAGGGCCGACCTGGTTCTGGCCGGCTGCGCCATTCTCGAAGCGATCCGCCGGGCTTTTCCCTCGGATCGCCTGCGTATCGCGGACCGGGGTCTGCGCGAAGGAATTCTGATGAACATGATGAGAGAGGACAGCGTGTGGCGGGAGGGCAGCCAAAGGTGAGCACCACCAAGACCGGCTCGGGCACCCGCAATCTCAAGCAGCGCGTGAAAACGGCGCACAAGCGGACCCTCTCTTCGCAGAAATGGCTTGAGCGCCAGCTCAACGATCCTTACGTGGCCCGCGCCAAGCGCGAAGGCTACCGCTCCCGCGCGGCCTTCAAGCTCATCGAGATCGACGAGAAGTACCACATCCTGAAACCCGGCCAGCGCATCGTGGATCTGGGAGCCGCTCCCGGCGGCTGGTCGCAGATCGCGGCCAAGAAGGTGGGCGCGAAGGGAAAGGTGGTCGGCATCGACCTTCTGCCCATCGATCCCATGGCGGGCGTCGAGTTCATCGAGCTCGACTTTTTGGACGACAGCGCCCCGGGCAAGCTCATCGAGATGCTGGGAGGGCCTGCGGATGTGGTCATGTCCGACATGGCGGCCAACACCACCGGCCACAAGAAAACCGATCACCTGCGCATCATCGGCCTTGCGGAAGCGGCGATCTACTTCGCCCGCGAGATCCTGGCGCCCGGTGGGGCTTTCGTCGCCAAGGTGTTCCAGGGCGGCACGGAAAACCAGCTTCTCAACGATCTCAAGCGCGACTTCGCCGTGGTTCGCCACGTGAAGCCTGCGGCAAGCCGTGCCGATTCAGCGGAACTCTACGTGCTGGCGACCGGTTTTCGAGGTGCGGCAGACCGGACGCCTTAAGCCCCGAGGGGCTTTTGCGTGGCCGCCATGGATGGAAGGACCACGCATATGACACCGCACAAGATCGGCATCATCGGCCTCGGCAAGATCGCGCAGGATCAACACCTGCCTTCGATCAAGGCCAATCCGGATTTCGAGCTTCTGGCCGTGTCGAGCACGCGCGGCCTGACCCATGAGGACGCCAAGTATGCGTTTCAGGATTATCGCGAGCTCCTGAAGCTCAAGGATGTGGAGGCGGTCGCCATCTGCACCCCGCCGCAGGTGCGCCATCAGATCGCCCGCGAGGCATTGCTTGCCGGAAAGAGCGTGCTTCTGGAGAAGCCGCCTGCCGCGACCTTGAGCGAGCTGGAGGATTTGCGGCTGCTTGGTGAGAAGGTGGGAAAGACCGTCTTCACCACCTGGCATGCTCAATACAACAAGGGCGTCGACGAAGCGAAGAAGGCGCTCGCCGGCTGGTCCATCAAGCGCCTTCAGGTGACCTGGAAAGAGGACGTGCGCCATTGGCACCCCGGGCAGCAATGGATTTGGGCTGCTGGTGGCTTCGGCGTGTTCGATCCGGGCATCAACGCGCTCTCCATCGTCACCCGGATCATGCCGGAGCCGGTCTTCATCAAGTCGTCCACCTTGGAGTTCCCATCCAACAGGGATGCGCCGATTGCGGCCAATCTCGAATTCCAGACCGGGCATACAGACGGCAATCTCCAGGCCGTGTTCGATTGGCGGCAGACCGGTCCGCAGAGCTGGGACATCGAGGTCGAGACGGACGCGGGATTTACCCTCAAGCTCTCCAACGGCGGCTGCTGCCTCGAAATCGACGGTCGTCTCGTGGTGAAGGAGGAGCCCGCCGAGTACCAGGGCATCTATCGGCGCTTCGACGCCCTTCTCACCCTCGGCCGTTCCGAAGTCGACGATGCGCCGTTCCGCCTCGTGGCCGATGCCTTCATGATCGGCAAGCGTGTGCAGGTGGAGGCGTTCGAGGATGAGGCAGGACCAGCGGCGTCATCCCGGACGGCGTAGCCGATCCGGGATCGGTTTCAGAATAGGCGCTAGTCTCGTCATGCGATCCCGGGTTCCGCTCCGCGGCCCCGGGATGACGTTTGTTGGGAGGCGGCTTTACGCCAAGTTTTTCTTCAGGAAACCCACAGTCCGGCCCCAGGCGAGATCGGCAGTTGCCTTGTCGTAGCGCGCAGCATTGGTGTCGTTGTTGAAAGCGTGATTGGCGCCTTCATAGACGTATATCTCGTAGGTCTTTCCAGCCTGCTTCAGCGCGGCCTCATAAGCCGGGATGCCTGCATTGATGCGCTCGTCGAGTCCGCCATAGTGCAGCATCATGGCTGCGTTGATCTTCGGCACGTCCTCGGCCTTCGGCTGTCCGCCGTAATAGGCGACGCCTGCATTCAGGTTCGGCTCGTTGACGGCGAGATTGTTCACAGCACCACCGCCCCAGCAGAAGCCGATGGCGCCGACCTTGCCGTTGCTGTCGGGGCGTCCTTTCAGATAAGCCACCGCCGCTTTGCCATAGGCAATCACGTCCGGCTGCTTCAACTGGCCGATCATCTCACGGCCTTTCTCCTCGTCCGCAGGCGTGCCGCCCATGGGGGAGAGGTAGTCGAGGCCTAGCGCGATGAAGCCCTCCGTCGCCATGCGTCGGGTGACGTCCTTGATATGCGGATTGAGGCCCCGGTTCTCGTGAATGACGATCACGGTCGGCAATTTGCCGGACGCGTCCTTGGGCTTCACCAGATAGCCCTTGAGGCCCTGTGCGCCGGGAATGTCGACCATTTCCGTCGTGATGCGCGGGTCGCTCTCCTGGACCGTCTGCGCCATGGCATAGTTGTTCTGCAGGATCGGGAGCAGGGCCGTTGCGGCGGCCGAACTGCCAGCGAGCGCCGCCAGCTTGTCGAGGAAATTGCGGCGACTCATGCCGCCATGGGTGAAGTCGTCATAGAGGTCGATGATTTTCTGATCCATGGAGGCCTCCTGGTCCTGAAGGCGCATGGTAATGCAATCCTATCGACGTTCTACCTCTTCACTGAGATTTGTAGTGCCGTCGCCAAGGCCCGTTGCGGGCGGCTTTCTCTCCACGGCACGGTGACCGGACATTTCCGCGCCCGCTGACGGTTCGAGCTTCGCGAAGACGAAGCCCGCGAGGGCCGATACGGCAGCCACGGCCCAGAAGGCAGGGCCGAAATCCTCTGCGGTCAGGGCGGTTCTGCCGTTCCAGTGGGCGGCTGCTTCCACCACATAGGCACCGAAGGCCACGCCCATGCTGAGCGCCACTTGTTGCGCCGCGCTCGACAGGCTTGTGGCATAGCTCATGTCGCGCTTCGAGATTTCCGCATAACCGATGGCGTTGAGGCTCGTGAACTGCAGCGAGCGGAAGCAGCCGCCGACCAGCAGGATGGCCATGATCAGCCAATGGGGCGTCGAAGGCGTGAAGAACCCGTTGAAGGCTACGAAAGCCGCGCCGATGAAGGCATTGACCACCAGCACCCGGCGGAAGCCGAACCGCTCCAGGATGCGCTTGGCCATGGTCTTCATGAACAGCGCGCCCACCGCCGCGACGAAAGTGAGCGAACCGGAGGCTACCGGGCTGAGGCCGAAACCGATCTGCAGCATCAGCGGCAGGAGAAACGGAATCGCGCCGACGCCGACCCGGAACAGCGAGCCGCCGAGAACGCTGATGCGGAAGGTCGGCACCTTCAAAAGTTTGAGCTGCAGCACCGGGTGAGGCGTGCGCTTGGCGTGCCAGATATAGGCCACGACGCAGATCGTGCCGATGATGACGCAGGCCAGGGAGACTTCCTCCGGGACGAGATGGCGGCCACCGGAGGCCAGGCCCAGCATGAGGAGGGCCAGCCCAATTCCGGAGAGCAGGAAACCGGCCAGGTCGAGAGGCGGCGTGTCCTCTTCCCGGATGTTCGGGATGTAGATCGTGGCGAGCACGATGCCGAGGATACCGATGGGGATGTTGATGAAGAAGATCCAGCGCCAGTGGAAATAGGTGGTGATGAAGCCGCCCAGCGGCGGGCCGACCACGGGGCCGATGAGGGCAGGGATGGTGAGCGTGGCCAATGCCTGCACCACTTCGTTGCGGGGAACGCTGCGCAGCAGAACGAGGCGCCCCACCGGCACCATCATGGCTCCGCCCATGCCCTGGACGAAGCGGGCGATGACGAAGCCCTCCAGCGAGTTCGCCGCCGCGCTTGCGAGCGAACCCGCCATGAACACACCGATGGCGATGGTGAAGATGGTGCGCGAGCCATACTTGTCCGCCACCCATCCGGAAATCGGGATAAAGATGGCGAGGCTGATGAGATAGGATGTCAGCGCCAGCTTGAGCGCGATGGGGTCGGTGCCCAGGTCCTGCGCGATCATGGGCAGTGAGGTCGAAATGACCGTCGAGTCCATGTTTTCCATGAAAAGCGCGGTGGCGATGATCAGGGGGAGGAGGCGGACTTTGCGCATGACCTCTGGCACTTACCCTTCCGCAACCGCGTTGCATAGGCCTTTTCGTGCACGACAGGTCTTCGGGCCAAGGTCGCCTTAGCCCTTTGCGAAAGCAAAACACCGTGCTACGGACCCGTGCCAACTCGATAGAGCGAAACCGCTAGCCGCCGCGCGCACCTGAAGGAGTTGGTCATGGCCTCAATCGTTACGGATAAGATCATCGAAGGACTGACCTTCGATGACGTGTTACTCAGGCCCGGCCGCTCGGAAGTCATGCCCGGCGACGTGAACGTCGCGACCCAGCTGACCCGCACCATTCATCTCAACATGCCGATCATCGCCTCCGCCATGGATACGGTGACGGAAGCGCGCATGGCCATCGCCATGGCCCAGAATGGCGGCCTCGGCGTGATCCACCGCAACCTCGAGCCGGAAGCTCAGGCCGAGCAGGTGCGCCTCGTGAAGCGGTATGAATCCGGCATGGTGATGAACCCCATCACCAGCTATCCGGACGAGACGCTGGCCGATGCGCTGGCCACCATGAAGCATCACGGCATTTCCGGCATTCCAGTGGTTGAGCGCGGTCCCAACAGCACCAAGGGCAAGCTCGTCGGCATCCTGACCAACCGTGATGTGCGCTTCGCCAGCAACCCTGGCCAGCCGGTCTCCGAGCTGATGACCAAGGACCGGCTCATCACCGTCCGCGAGGGCGTCACACAGGATGAGGCCCGCCGTCTCCTGCACCAATTCCGCATCGAGAAGCTTTTGGTGGTTGACGACCATTACCGCTGCATCGGCCTCATCACCGTGAAGGACATCGAGAAGCAGGTGGCCTATCCGAATGCGGCCAAGGATGCGCAAGGGCGCCTTCTCGTCGCCGCCGCCACCACCACGGGCGAGCAGGGCTTCGAGCGCGCCGAGCGCCTCATCGATGCGGGCTGCGACGTGGTCGTGGTCGATACCGCTCACGGCCATTCCGTGAAGGTTCTGGAGAGCGTCACCCGCGTGAAGAAGCTCTCGAACGCCGTCCAGGTGATCGCCGGCAACGTGGCGACCCGCGAAGGCGCCCAGGCGCTCATCGATGCGGGTGCAGACGCGATCAAGGTCGGCATCGGCCCTGGCTCGATCTGTACAACGCGTATCGTGGCGGGTGTCGGCGTGCCCCAGCTCACCGCCATCATGGAAGCTGTCGAGTCCGCGTCCAAGGCCGGTGTGCCGGTGATTGCGGATGGCGGCATCAAGTTCTCGGGCGATCTGGCGAAGGCTTTGGCTGCGGGCGCGAACTGCGCCATGGTCGGCTCGTTGCTTGCGGGCACGGACGAGACCCCCGGCGAGGTGTTCCTTTACCAGGGCCGTTCCTACAAAGCCTATCGCGGCATGGGCTCGGTGGGCGCCATGGCCCGCGGCTCTGCTGACCGCTATTTCCAGGCGGAAGTGCGCGACACTCTCAAGCTCGTGCCGGAAGGCATCGAGGGGCAGGTGGCCTATAAGGGCCCGGTCTCGGGTGTCCTCCACCAGCTTACCGGCGGCCTTCGCGCCTCCATGGGCTATGTGGGCGCGGCGACCCTGCCGGAATTCCGCGAAAAGGCCCAGTTCATCCGCATCACCAGCGCGGGCCTGCGCGAAAGTCACGTTCATGACGTGACGATCACCCGTGAGAGCCCTAACTACCCGACCCGTAGCTAAGGTTCACACGAGTTCTTGCCCATGAGCATCACCGCCGTTCTCCTGCCCATCTATGTCTTGGTCGGGCTGACCTTCGTTCTGCTTGTCTGGCTGGGGCGCTCCCGCGTCCTGGCCCTGAAAGCCGGGGAGGTGAAGATGGGCGACATCGCTCTGGGCGAGCGCAATTGGCCCAAGCGCCTGCTGCAGATCCAGAACTCGTATCACAGCCAGTTCGAGGTGCCGGTACTGTTCTATGTGCTGGTGGTTCTGGCGCTCATCACCCGCAAGGCCGACATGCTCTTCGTGGTGATGTCATGGATGTTCGTGGCAAGCCGCTTGGTCCATGCGGCCATCCACACGACATCCAACCGGATGGTTTGGCGCTTCCAAGCCTTCTTGGTCGGAGTGCTGATCCTCATCGCCATGTGGATCATCTTCGCCATCCGCGTCGCCGGCGCGGAGGCTGGCATTTAAGCAAATCCGGATAGTTTTCCCCATGCCCGGCCCGGGCAGGGGAATTCGTTCCCGGCCAGTTGACGTATAGTATACTATACGCTACGCGTCTCCGTACATTGTACGCCCCAGCGGAGCGCCTCCATGTTGTTCGGCATCATCTTGTCATCCGGCACGACCGGAGCGCGCTCGGCTACGGAGCCGCCTGATCCATCGAGAAGCGCTCAGCGCGCTTGATGCGACCCCATCGGGCTCGAATCGGATAAGCCGACCTCCGGCCCGAACATCTTCAAACATCAGACCTGAAAAGGATGCATAAGCATGCAGTTCCTCAAGCATTCGCTCGCCTGCGGCGCAGCTATCGCCGCTTTGTCGTCACCGGTACTGGCGCACGATCACCAAACTTCGCGCGGGCGGCTCGTCTTTGCCGATCACGCACAGCCCAAGGTGTATGTGCTCGATCTGGATAGCGGAGAGGTGACGGACAGCTTCGACGTGCCGCGTGCCAATCCGTCCTTCTCCGCCACGGAGAATGGGCGCTACGTGGTGATCACGACGGGTGAGCCTGGAATCGTCAAGTTTCTCGATACGGGCCTGAGCTTCGAATCCCATGACGACCACATGGATATCGACAAGGGCAAGGTGCGGATGCTCGACTTTACCCTGTCAGGCGACAAGCCATCGCATGTCGTGTCTGAAAACGGCTGGGTCGCTGTTGCCTTCGATGGCGTGAAGCCTTGGGAGCGCGCGAGCGATCCGAAGGCCGTGTTCATCAAACTGGACAGCCTCAGCAAGGCAAAGCCGGTGACGAAGACCTGGAAGAGCCCGGCACCGCAGCACGGCATTGCCGTTCCGCTCGGTGGCGACCGCTTTCTCGTCTCGACACCGAACGAGGCCTACGCCAAGGGTGATCAATCAGCGAGTTCCCGTTCCAACGGCTTCGAGATTCTCGACGGCAAAAGCTGGAAGGTGACGGCCTCGTTCAACGATCTCTCCGATGCCGCGCGCTCGTGCAAGGCCTATCACGGGCATGGATCGTCGAACGGCGTTCACGTGTTCGGCTGCGCGGAAGGCGTGAAGGACGATCCGAAATCCGGCGGCATGCTGGCCTTAGTCAAGCAGGGTAAGAACGCGTGGCAGGCCCGCAGGATTGCTTATGCGGATGAGCGCCGCACCAGCACCATCAAGGGGCGGGACGAAGGCTCCTTCATGGTGGGCAATTACGGTTCCAAGTCGCCTTACGACGCGCTGGTGAGGATCGATCCGAAGAAGAATGCACTCACCTCTGCAGATGTGCTTCCGCTGCCGGGCGGACAGGCGGTCTGCAAATTCGAGCTGTCGCAAAGCGGCAGGCACGTGGCGAGCCTCACCGCCGACGGCAAGCTGCGGGTCTTTGAGATTGCACCGGCTTGGAAGGAAGTCGCGTCCTTCGATGCGGTGCCTGCGTTCGATTGCGCCTACGGTGCGCGGACGCCAACGCCTTCGCTGGCTGTCATCGGCGATAATGCCTTCGTCAGCGATCCCGTGAACAAACGGATCCGGGAATATAGCTTCACGAACCTCAAGCAGGGTCTCGATATTCCGGTCGATGCGGTGCCGGCGAACATCGCGCCCGGCAAGCCCTGACGGGATTATCGCAACGAAAATACGGGCAGGGTGGTGTCGCTCTGCCCGTATTTGTGTTTATCAGTAGCGCTTGCCGCTTTCGAGCTGGGTCTTGGCGTCCGTCATCTTGCGCGGGGGCGGGGTGAGGTCGGCAGCCGGAGCTGTGGCGCATGCAGCGATGGCGAGGGTGAGGCCGAGGGCCACGAGGCGGGAGAGGATCGACATTGTTCTTAAGGCTCCAAGAGAGAATCGTGCTGAGCGCACGCCCTCTTGAATCCACTTTTGAACGCGTCGGAAAATAGGAAACAATGTGTCGCTTCTGCGGCCAAGGTTAAGTGTGCTTTTTCGATGACACCAGCAGCCCGCATCTCCGCCGCCATCGAAGTCCTCGGTGACATCGAAGCCCGCCGCCGTCCGGCTACGGACGCGCTCAAGGATTGGGGGCTTTCGCACCGTTTCGCAGGTTCCAAGGACAGGGCCGCGATTGCGAGCCTCGTCTACGACACCTTGCGCCGCAAAGCCTCCGCAGCCTGGATCATGGGTGAGAACACGCCGCGCGCCTTAGTGCTCGCTATGCTGAAGCTGCAGCGGGGCATGACGCCTGACGCCATTGCAGGCCTTTGCTCGGGCGAGCGGTTCGCGCCGGAGCCGCTGTCCGCATCCGAGCGCGAGAAGCTTGAAAACGGCAGCCTGGAAGGGGCTCCCGCCTATGTGGCAGGTGACTTCCCCGAATGGATCGAGCCTTCGCTTCAGCGCCTTTTCGGTGGCGATCTCGTATCCGAGATGCAGGCGCTCACCGCCCGCGCTCCACTGGATCTTCGCGCGAATACCCTGAAGGTCGCATCCCGCGAGGAGGCGCACGATGCTCTTCCGCATCTCGGTGCGGTCGAGACGCCGCTGTCTCCTTTGGGCCTGCGCATCGCCCCGAGCGAGGATGGGCGCGGTCCCGCCGTGCAATCCGAGCCTGAGTTCATCAAGGGCTGGATCGAGATCCAGGACGAGGGCTCGCAGCTGGCTGCTCTGCTCTCCGCCGTGAAGCCCGGCGATCAGGTGGTCGATCTGTGCGCAGGGGGCGGCGGCAAGACGCTGGCTCTCGCCGCCATGATGGAGAACCACGGGCAGCTCTATGCCACCGATGGCGATGCCCGCCGCCTGGCCCCCATCCACGACCGCCTGACCCGCGCGGGCGTTCGCAACGTCCAGGTCCGCACGCCTCGAGGTGGAGCGGACGCGGTCACCGACCTGAACGGGAAGATCGATTGCGTGCTGGTGGACGCACCCTGCACCGGCGTCGGCACGTGGCGACGTAACCCGGATGCGAAATGGCGCCTTCGGCCCGGCAGCCTCGATGTGCGCGTGAAGGAGCAGGCGACCGTACTCGATCGCGCGGCGGCGCTCGTGAAGCCCGGCGGACGGATCGTCTACATCACCTGTTCGGTCCTGCCGGAGGAGAATGACGAGGCTCTAAGGCAGTTCATGGAGCGGAATGCCGGCTTCAAGCCGCTCCCGGTGACAGAGGTGCTGTCCTCGGCAGGCTTTGGCCATCTGGATAAGGCCATCCGGCCTACCACCTACGGGCTTCAGATGACCCCGCTCAAGACCGGCACGGACGGCTTCTACGTGGCTGTCATGGTGCGGGGATAAAGCCCCGCCGCGCCGAGCCAACGGAAGCCCAAAGGCGAAGAAAGGCGTTAAAAACGCGAAGGCTCGCACCTTGGGGCCTCAAAAGGCATGACAGGCCAACAGATATGAGGGTAAAGCACGGGGCATCCCCCGCGCTCAGGCTCAGCGATAGATCATGACCCAGACCCACGACAAGATTCTCATCGTCGATTTCGGCTCCCAGGTAACCCAGCTCATCGCCCGCCGCGTGCGTGAGGATGGAGTCTACTCGGAGGTTGTGCCTTTCCAGAAGGCGGCCGAAGCCATCCGCACCATGAAGCCCAAGGGCGTGATCCTCTCCGGCGGTCCTGAATCGGTCACGACCGATGCTTCGCCCCGCGCGCCTCAGGAGCTGTTTGAGACGGGCCTTCCGGTCTTCGGCATCTGCTACGGCCAGCAGACCATGGCGGCCCAGCTCGGCGGTCAGGTCGAGGGCGGGCACCATTCGGAATTCGGCCGCGCCGAGATCGAGGTTTTCTCCGAGAGCCCGCTCTTCCAGGGCGTGTGGCAGGTGGGCAAGAAATATCCCGTGTGGATGAGCCATGGCGACCGCGTCACCAAGCTCCCCGAGGGCTTCGAGGTCCTGGCGGCGTCCGAGAATGCGCCTTTCGCGGTCGTGGCGAACGAGAAGCACAAGTTCTACGGCGTGCAGTTCCACCCGGAGGTGGTGCACACCCCGCAAGGCGCGCAGCTGATCCGCAACTTCGTGCGCGACATCGCGGGCTGTAAGGGCGACTGGACCATGAAGGCCTTCCGCGAGGAAGCCATCGAGCGCATCCGCGCCCAGGTCGGCAAGGGCAAGGTGATCTGCGGCCTTTCGGGCGGCGTCGACTCTGCCGTGGCCGCGGTTCTCATTCATGAGGCCATCGGCGATCAGCTCACCTGCGTGTTCGTGGATCACGGCCTGCTGCGCGCATCCGAGGCCGAGCAGGTGGTGAGCTTGTTCCGCGACCACTACAATATCCCGCTCGTGCACGTGCAGGCGCAGGATCTTTTCATCGGCGCGCTGGAAGGCGTGTCCGATCCGGAAGTGAAGCGCAAGACCATCGGCAAGCTCTTCATCGACGTGTTCGATGAGGAAGCGAAGAAGATCGGCGGCGCGGACTTCCTGGCGCAAGGAACGCTCTATCCCGACGTGATCGAGAGCGTGTCCTTCACCGGCGGTCCTTCCGTCACCATCAAGAGCCACCACAATGTGGGCGGTCTACCCGAGCGCATGAAGATGAAGCTCGTGGAGCCGCTGCGCGAGCTGTTCAAGGACGAGGTGCGCGTGCTCGGTCGCGAGCTCGGTCTGCCGGATGCCTTCGTTGGCCGTCACCCGTTCCCCGGTCCGGGTCTCGCCATCCGCGTTCCCGGCACGATCACCCGCGAGAAGCTCGACATCCTGCGCAAGGCCGATGCGGTCTATCTCGAAGAGATCCGCAACGCCGGCCTCTACGATGAAATTTGGCAGGCCTTTGCCGTGCTGCTGCCGGTGAAGACCGTTGGCGTGATGGGCGATGGGCGCACCTACGACCATGTGTGCGCATTGCGCGCCGTGACCTCGGTCGACGGCATGACGGCGGATTTCTATCCCTTCGACATGGGCTTCCTCGGCCGCGTCGCGACCCGCATCATCAACGAGGTCAAGGGCATCAACCGCGTCACCTACGACATCACCTCGAAGCCGCCTGGGACGATTGAGTGGGAATAAGCGATGGCCGCGACGCTCTACGGCATCAAGAATTGCGACACGATGAAGAAGGCACGCACCTGGCTCGATGCCAAGGGCGTGCCTTACGCCTTTCATGACTACAAGGTCGCGGGTATCGACCGTGCGCGGCTCGAAGGCTGGGTGCGAAATGTGGGCTGGGAGACGTTGCTCAACCGTGCCGGAACTACGTTCCGCAAGCTGCCGGATGCGGACAAGGCTGGTATCGATGAGCGCAAGGCGCTGGCGCTCATGCTCGACCAGCCTTCGATGATCAAGCGTCCTGTGCTCGACTTGGGCGGTCGTCTCGTCGTCGGCTTCAAGCCTGAGCAGTACGAGACGGTGTTTCGCTAATCGGCTATCCTCCGCTTATACGTAGCGGAGAAAATCATGGTTCGAGCTCACAAGGGAAAAGCTGTCGTTCTTGTTGCCCTGGGGGCGCTTTGGACAAGCTCATCCTTCGCGGAAGGAACCTTGTGTCTGTCCTACGGCTACGAAGATCCGGGCCGCACCGTCAACGGACCCATCGCTCTCGGCCGGGTCAACAACCTCTCAGCACGTGTCCATTTTCTGAAAAATCCAATTCTGAAAGCCGACGCGGCGTGTCCGAACATGAGCGCGGCCTGTCAGGAAAAGGCTTATCTCGTTCCGGGAGACGAAGTCGTCATCATCGGCACGAAGGGTGACTTCATCTGCGCGAGTTACGCCACCAAGCAGGGGCGCGTCATTGATAGTTGGCTGCCGCGTTCCGCTATCTCCGTCGTGCCGGATCTGCCGCCCGTCAACACGAAGGACTGGATCGGGCGCTGGCAGAGCGGTTCGGAGCAGAGCATCGTCATCGAACAGATCGATAAGGCCGGTGTTCTGTCTATCAAGGGCGATGCGAGCTGGGGTGCAGGCGATCCCGAGCGGGTCAAGCGCGGCGCCGTTCATGTCGGATCGTTGGAAGGCGAGATGAAGCCTGAAGGCGCCGTGCTCTCGTTCGGCATGGGCGAGAACGGCACGCTTCCCTACGACCAAGCGGACGAGGTGGATTGCAAGGTGCAAATGCAACGCCTCGGGCCGTATCTTCTGGTCAAGGACAACAGGATGTGCGGCGGGTTGAACGTGTCGTTCACATCCGTCTACCGGCGCGTGAAGTAAAACCGCACAAATCTCTTGGAACGAGACTTGTGCGGCTCCTCATTAATTACCAGCGTCAACTAGCTTGCGGCTGCAGGTTTGAGCCAGTTGCGAGATTTCGGGTGTGAGCTGTGGCGTTCCTTTTCGGGCTGACGCCCACATGTCGGGTGTCATGCCATCCGCGGTGCATTCGCAATAGCTTTTGACAGCCTTCTCCGAGAGACCGGAGGTCGAGCTGAGGCATCCCTTCACGAATGCCTCCCTGTTCAGGGGCTGATTTTGCTCCGTGAATTCTGCGTGAATAAGGGTCACAACCGCAACGAAGATCGGTGCGCCGACAAGGGCAATCCGCTCTTTGCGGGAAGCATTGTTCCATCGGGTTTTGAAGCGCTGAATCATCAGATAATCCTGTGTTACAAAATTACGATTAAAGCGCAGCAGGTCCCGAAGCAATCATTCCTACTCAGTTTCAAGAGCCAAATGAAAAGGCGAGCCGTGAGGCTCGCCTTCATCGTGTCGCTTTTGCTCGCCTTACTGAATCTTCGGCGGTTCGTCGAAGTTCAGGCCGGGGAGTCCGCCCGGCTCGCTGCCAGGGCCGCCGAGGCCGGGGACCAGAAGCTCGTCGAGCTTCTTCTGCACCGCCGCCGGGTCCACGGCTGGGCCGGCCGCCTTGTAGTGCATCACGATGTTCGGGAACAGGATCACGATGCCGACCATGATGAGCTGGATGACCACGAAGGGAACGGCGCCCCAGTAGATCTGGCCGGTGGTGACCGGGTCCATCTTCTTGCCCGTCACGCGGTCGATATACGGCACCTTGGGAGCCACCGAGCGCAGGAAGAACAGGGCGAAGCCGAAGGGCGGGTGCATGAACGAGGTCTGCATGTTCACGGCCAGGATCACGCCGAACCAGATCAGGTCGATGCCGAGCTTGTCGGCGGCGGGCCCGAGGAGCGGGATGATGATGAAGGCCAGCTCGAAGTAATCGAGGAAGAAGGCCAGGAAGAACACCAGCACGTTCACGAAGACCAGGAAGCCGGTCTGTCCACCGGGCAGCGAGGTGAGCAGATGCTCGACCCAGATGTGGCCGTTCACGCCGTAGAAGGTGAGCGAAAACACGCGGGCGCCGATCAGGATGAACAGCACGAAGGCCGAGAGCTTCGCGGTCGCTTCCGTGGCTTGGCGGACCAGGTTCCAGTTGAAGCGCGCAGGGTTGTTGTCGAGCTTACGCTTGATGGCCGCGAGGATCACCGAACCGAGCGCGCCCATGGCGCCGCCTTCGGTCGGGGTGGCCAGACCGATGAAGATAGTGCCAAGCACGAGGAAGATGAGCAGAAGCGGGGGCACCATCACGAAGGTGACCTGCTGCGCCATGTTCGACATGAGGCGAAGGCCCGTGAAACGCTCCACGAGGCCGACGATCAAAGCGTAGATTGCACCTGCGAGCACCATCTCCATGGCGAGCGCGAGACCCTCATGGTTCTGGGTATGGAGTACGTAATAGGCACCCACGAACAGGGCGACGAGAACCGCCGAGATCGCGATGCGCTTTGCGCCGAGCATCTTGTTCATGAGGGCGCAAATCAGCGCCACGACCGTGGCGACGCAGATCGTCAGGATGACGAAATCGGCACCGGCCTTGGTATTGGTCTGCGACAGCACGTAGTAGCCGACTAAGCCCGAGAACACGACCAGGATGCCAAGTTGCCAGACGCCACGCGCACCGCTGGGCTCGCGGTAGCCGATGGCTTCCGGCGGAAGGCCCGGGGCCGACTTCGGGAAGAAGATCGACATCAGCATGATGTAGCCGGCGTAGAGGCCGGTTAGGATCAGGCCGGGCAGGAACGCGCCTTCGTACATGTCGCCCACCGAGCGGCCGAGCTGGTCGGCCATGACGATGAGAACGAGGGAGGGCGGGATGATCTGGGCGAGGGTACCGGAGGCCGCGATCACGCCGGAGGCGAGGCGGCGGTCATAGCCGTAGCGCAGCATGATCGGCAGCGAGATCAGGCCCATGGAGATCACGGAGGCTGCGACGACGCCGGTGGTGGCGGCGAGCAGGGCGCCCACGAAGATCACAGCGTAGGCAAGACCGCCGCGCACGGGGCCGAAGAGCTGGCCGATGGTGTCGAGCAGATCTTCCGCCATGCCCGAGCGCTCGAGCACCAGTCCCATGAAGGTGAAGAACGGGATCGCCAGAAGCACCTCGTTCGACATGGTGCCGAAGATACGGTCTGGCAGGGCCTGCAGCAGAGGCCAGGAGAGGGTGATGGTGTCTGGAGCAAGCGGCGCCAGCTCCACGGCGATGAAGAAGAAGAGGAGGCCGTTCGCCGCCAGGGCGAAAGCGACCGGGTAGCCTAGGAGAAGGAAGACCACCAGCGCCGCGAACATGATCGGCGCGAGGTTCTGGGCAATCAATGCAGCCATCGATGAGAACTCCGGAAAACTTGTAACGGACGCCGAGACGATCAGCTAATGCCGTCGCCGGGGGGCGTGCCGCCCGCGCCAGGGGTGTTGACGGTGCCGATTTCGTGAATGAGGCGCTCTGCTTCCGCTTCAGCGCTGTGTCCGGCGGCTTCTTCATCTGCCAACTGGCCGTTCATAATGGCTACGCGCTTGATCAGCTCGCTGAGCCATTGGAATGTCATGGAGATAAAGCCCAGAAGGATGAGACCCTTGGCAGGCCAGATCAGCAGGCCGCCGGCATTGGATGAAACCTCGCCGGACTCGAAGGACTTCGTGAAGTAGGGGATGCACAGCCAGAGCATCAGCATCACGAAGGGCATCAGGAAGAAGATGTGCCCGAACACGTCGATGCTGTCGCGGCCCCGCTTCGAGAGCCTGCTGGACACGATATCGATGCGGATATGCTCGTTCGCCTTCAGCGTCCAGGCAGCGCAGAGCATGAAGACGGCACCGAACAGGTACCATTGCAACTCAAGCCAGGCATTGGAGGAAACACCGAAGACGCGGCGGATGATGGCGTTGATGGCGGAGACGAGGATGGCCACCACGATGGCCCATGCCGCGACCTTGCCGATGCGTTCGTTGATCGCGTCGATGACACGAGAAAGCTTGATGAGCGCGGTCACCTTATGCCTCCCCCTTTGATGAACATTATGGTTGAATTGACGGCGTAGCTACAGGGTTTCCACCTGTTTCACCATGCCGCCTATAGTCTATAGCGAGGTTTGCCGGGGTCAGTACCCGGGAAATTTTCGGGCTGCAAGAGACGGGCTTGTTAAAAGTTTAGGCAGTTCAGGGCATTGCAGACAATCGGAAACTTGCCGCATGGGGCTTCCAGCGTAGCCAAGCGCCCAGCTAAGACTATAATTTCCTATTCTCTTAGGAGATTCTTGTGACGCTGCTTGTTTTTGGCCTGATCCTGTTCCTCGGCACGCATGCCTTCAGCATGGCGCGCAGGAGCCGTTCCGCCCTGATCGACCGGATCGGCGAGGGGCCGTTTAAGGGGATTTATTCTCTCCTGTCGCTTGCCGGAATCGTATTGATCGCCATCGGTTACGGGGAGTATCGGGCGAGCGGCTATATTCCCGTATGGGATCCGCCGGTCTGGACGCGGCATCTGGCGCTTCTGCTAGTCCTTATCGCCTTCATCTGCTTCGCGGCGGCTTATCTTCCCGGGCATATCAAGCGCCGCCTGAAGCATCCCATGCTGGCGGGCGTGAAGATCTGGGCCCTTGCGCATCTTCTCGCCAATGGGGATCTGGGCTCCATCCTGCTCTTCGGCTCGATCCTGGCTTGGGCAGTGATGGCCCGTATCAGTGCCAAGCGTCGGGACGTCGCGGCCCAGCATGGCGGCACTGCCGCCCCGGCAGGCTGGCGCAACGACCTTCTGGCCGTTGCCATCGGCACCGCCGTCTACGTGGCATTCGTGATTTGGCTCCATCCCCTGCTGATCGGGGTGCCCGTGCTGCCCACAAGTGCGTGAAACCTCTCGCCTTGCGCGGGGGGGTATGCTACGCGACCCACTTCTATTGAAGGAGGCGGTCCTTGGGCCGCATGAGGGACGATGGCCACGAACCAGAACGACGAGTTCATTCGCGAAGTCGATGAGGAATACCGCCGCGATCAGCTGGCGAAGGTTTGGCAGCGCCATAGCGGTCTCATCATCGGCGTCATCACCCTTGTCGTGGTCGGCGTCGGTGGCTGGCGCTACTGGGAGCATACGCAGGAGACCCGCGCACAGGCCGCCGCCGTGCGCTTCGAGGACGCCCTGAAGCTCTCGACCGACAACAAGGCCCAGGAGGCGGATGCTGCCCTCGAAACCCTCGCGAAGGAAGGCGATACTGGCTACAGCCTGCTCGCCCGCTTCCGCCTTGCCGCCGAGCGCGGCCAGCAGAATGCAGAGCAGGGCGCTACGGCCTACGACGCTCTCGCGAACGATTCCGGCGTTGCCCCGCTTTGGCGCGATCTCGCCAAACTTCGCGCCGCATGGCTGCGCCTCGACACCGCCGAGCCCGCCAAGATCCGGCAGACCCTTGAGCCCATGGCTGTGCCCGCCAATGCATGGCGCCACTCGGCTCGGGAACTCCTCGGCCTTTCCGGCCTTAAGGCAGGCGACATGGATTATGCCGGACGCTGGTTCGACCAGATCGCGGCTGACCGTGAAACGCCTCCCGCCCTGCGGCAGCGGCTTGCCATCTACACCGCTCTCGTGGCGGGCGGGCCTGTTCAAGTCACTCAGTAAAGGCGGAGCACCAAAGACATGACGCCTACCGTCACCATTGTCGGGCGGCCGAATGTCGGCAAGTCGACTCTCTTCAACCGTCTCGTGGGCAAGAAGCTCGCGCTCGTGGACGACCGTCCGGGCGTGACCCGCGACCGGCGCGAGGGCGAGGCGCGTCTCGGCGACTTGGACTTCCGCATCATCGACACCGCGGGCCTGGAGGAAGCGACGGAAGAGTCGTTGCTTGGCCGCATGCGCGCGCAGACCGAAGCCGCCATCGAGGACGCCGACATCATCCTTTTCGTGATCGATGCGCGCGCCGGCATTCTCCCCGCCGACCGTCCCTTCGCCGAGATGGTTCGCCGCTCCGGCAAGCCCGTGATCCTCATCGCCAACAAGGCAGAGGGCGGGGCCGGCATGGCCGGCGCCTATGACGCCTTTTCGCTGGGCCTCGGCGATCCGGTTCCGCTCTCCGCCGAGCACGGCGAAGGCATGGCCGATCTCTTCGAGGCTCTGATGCCTTTCTTCCCCGAGCCCGGCGACGAGGAAGATGAGGAAGACCCCAACAAGCCGCTGCAAGTCGCCATCGTCGGCCGCCCGAACGCGGGCAAGTCCACGCTGATCAATCGCATGGTGGGCGAGGACCGCCTGCTCACGGGGCCTGAGGCGGGCATCACCCGCGATTCCATCTCGCTCGATTGGGAATGGCGCGGAAAGAACGTCAAGCTCTTCGACACGGCGGGCCTGCGCAAGCGCGCCCGCGTCGAGGACAAGCTCGAAAAGCTCTCCGTGGCCGATGCTTTGCGCGCCGTACGCTTTGCGGAAGTCGTGGTGGTGCTGCTCGATGCCACGATCCCGTTCGAGAAGCAGGATCTCTCCATCGTCGATCTGGTGGAGCAGGAGGGCCGCGCCCTCGTGATCGGCCTCAACAAGTGGGATCTCGTGGCCGACCAGAAGGGCCTGCTGGCCGATCTGAAGGAAAAGGCCGCGCGGCTTTTGCCGCAAGTGAAGGGCGCGCCCGTGGTGCCGCTCTCAGGTCTTGCGGGCAGCGGCATCGATCCGCTCATGAAGGCGGTGTATGAGGTCTACGAGACCTGGAACCGGCGCATCTCGACCGCGAAGCTCAATCAGTGGCTCCAGGACGCGATCGACGCCAACCCGCCACCCGCCGTCTCGGGCCGCCGCATCAAGATCCGCTACATGACTCAGGTGAAATCGCGCCCGCCGACTTTCGCCATTTTCGGCAACCAGCTCGACGCGCTGCCGAAGAGCTACACGCGCTACCTCGTCAACAACATCCGCGAGGCGTTCAAGCTCCCCGGCGTTCCGATCCGCGTGTCGTTGCGCATGGGCACGAACCCGTTCGACAAGGACAAGCGCGGGTAGGGCACCTCAGTCTCTGTCTTTCGCATCATGGCCGGGCTCGCCCCGGCCATTTTTCGTTTCAAACTGCCCGTCATCAGGATGAGAACTGTACAGGATGAGAGCGGATCCTACGCCACGCGCCTGAACGCGAAGGTTCTGCCGCCGTCCAGGGTAGCAACTTCGCCGATACGGGATGCTGCAACGAGGATGGCAGCGATCTTGGGCTCGGCCTTCTTGCCCTGTTTGTAGTTGGAGGCAATCATCGCGGCATCCAGCGGTCCGCGCGCGGCGGCGAGCGCCGAGAAAACTTCCGCCGCCTGCTCGATAGCGCTCGTGGGGAAGGAGCGTTTCTGCTCCCGTTCAAGCACGACGAGCTGCGCAAGTTCCTGCGTGCCTTCCTCCGCAACCGCCTGTTTGTCCGCCGTCTTCGCGAAGCGCGGAATTTGATAATCGGGCCGTAGCCAATGCACGATCCCGCGTTTCTCCTCCGCCGCACGCTCCGCGTTCAGCGCCACGAGACGGGTGAGGATCTCCTCGTCTGAAAGATCCTTCGGCCAGCCATAGGCCTCGAACACGAGCGTATCGAGCTTTTCGTGCAGCTCCTTCAGGATAAGGATGAGACCCTCGTCCTTGATGCGCTCATCGTCAGGTGTGAGCGTTGCACCGGCTTTCAGCTTCTCCAACACATTGTACATCTGCGTCAGCGTGAGGTTTGGATGCTCCTCCTGTCGCGTCTTGCGGAACGCGTCCAGCTCTTCCGCCACGGTGCGAATGCGCATTTTCAGGGCGTTGTCGCAGAGTGGGAAGGGGAAGGGGTCGAAGCAGCGGGAGTTAGTGTAACGCGAGTCGTTTCCGGCGCCGAGCCACCCACCTGTTGCGTAAGACCAAATTACATGAATTTGAGAAGATAGGATGCCGAGTGAAAATGCATCCTGAAACGCGAAAACGATAACCTCGCTTTCCGCTATTATTCCTCCATCGACATAGCTAAAAACGCGATGCTTAGCTGTTCGAGTGGATGCAATATAGCGATCTAGCCCTAATAGGGCTGGACGAATATCAGCTCTAGGCTCACAGAAAATCCACCACTGATCCCGATAAGATGCGCGCGAATTCTTATCTCGCTCGCCTTTTACGTGTTCGAGGAGGTGCGAGTATATTTCTGGATATCGCCTTCTAACTTCATCAGCTGAAAGACCAAATAGATCAATGACGAATGCTCCTCTCGACTTCTGCGTGAGATCTCTCCCATTCAGGAATGGTCTTAAATATTCTTCGAGTCCTTCTCGATAGCCTAAGCCTAAATTGGCGGTTGCGAACTTAGAGACTAGGAAGCCAGATCCACATAAAGTCACGCCTCGAGAGGCTATGCCTGTATTGCTGCGTAACGATACAGTAGAGGTGACGTCCACCCCCACCGACAAATCTGTGTTTATTTGTCCCGGAAGCTCTTCGAATTTCACCTCCGGTGCATCCGTATCGAGCGCCTCCTCCTTTACCACCTCCCGCAATACCCCGTCATGCTTGCCTTTCGCCGCCACGGTCATGGCGATGCGAACTGCCGCGGCGTCCCTTGTCGCTTTCGTCCAAGGATGATCCGCAATTGCCATCAGCAGCGAGATCGGCGTCCTGGCTTCCATGCGTTTCTTGATGACGCGGCGGGAAAATTCCTGGGTGATCGAATTGGTTGTGACGAAGCCAAAGCGACGCAGGCGGGTGCCTTTGATGGTGAGCAGCTCAGCCGCGCGGTCCCACCAGTACATCACGAAATCCGCACTCTCGTTGATGTGCCGGTGAGCCGCCCATAAGGCTTCCGTCGGGGCGTCGCCGAGCCTGGCGCGAAGGTCTTTTCCGCCGATGAACGGCGGGTTGCCCACGATGAAATCCGCCGCCGGCCAATCAGGGCGGCGTGCGTTCGGATAGGTCTCTACGCCGTCGCGCATGACGGGGTGCGGATAGCCGTCCCACGCGAGAACGGCGTTCTTCACCTCGATATTCTTGAAGGCTTTCAGGATCGGTTCGGAGGGCACGCCGCCTTTTGTGCGGAAGTGCCATTGCAGATAGCCAATCCAGAGAACAAGTTCGGCAATCGCCGCAGCGCGCGGGTTCAGCTCGAGCCCTAAGAACTGGTGCGGGTCGATGGTGTGCGCTTCAAGCCCCGTCAACACCTCCTGTCCGCCGAGATCGACAAGAGCCTCCAGCACTTCGCCTTCCAGCCGCTTCATCAGTTCGAGCGAAACATAGAGGAAGTTGCCGGTGCCGCAGGCGGGGTCGAGCACGAGGGTCTGGCAGAGCTTGTCGTGAAAAGCGCGCACCTCGGCGGCAGCAGCTTTCATGTTTCCGGCTTCGCGCTTGGCTTCGGCCACCGATTGCACCTGCCGCCAGTCTTCGCGCAAGGGCTCAATGACAGTGGCGACCACGAGACGTTCCACATAAGCACGGGGCGTGTAATGCGCGCCGAGGCGCTTACGCTCGTCCTTGTCGAGAGCCTGTTCGAGCAGCGTGCCGAAAATGGCGGGCTCCACCTCGCGCCAGTTCTTGGCTGCGGCCTCGGCGAGTTCGCCGATATCTTCCTTCTCCAAGGGCAAAGCACGTGCGTCCTTGAAGAGGTTGCCGTTGAACCGCAGCACGCGCTCGCGGATCGAGGCCGCGAACACGCCCTCGTTCATGCTGCGCCAGAGATCCTCCACCAGCGGTATGAATTTCTTCGGCTCCTTGCGGCACTCCTCAAGCAGCCCCTTGAAGGATTCCTCCGGCAGAAGGCCTACATCCTCCGCGAACATGGTGAAAAGGCTGCGCATGAGGAAGAGAGCGACGTCCTCCGCCGGATATTTCTTGGCTTCCAGCGCCTTGGAAACGGCGGCGAGCCGTTCCGCGATTTCGCGTGTCGCTTTGGCAGCGATGCGCGTGGGATCAAGGGAATGCGGATCGAGCCAGATGCGCTGCAGGCGCTCGCGCACCTCGGGCTTGCGCAGGTCTTCCAGATAAATGCGGAAGCCCTGACGGTCGGGGAATTGCGTGTAGTTCTTTCCCTGGCCCGAGAAGTCGGCAAAGACCTCGATGCAATGGCCCACATCGCAAACGAGGATGAAGGGCGGCCAGCCGTGGGAGGTGGGCAATGCGCGGGCATAATCCTCCGCCTGCCGCTTGGCGTTCTTCATCAACGCGTCCCATGCGCGGTCCGCTCCGCGCTTGCCGCGCTTGTCGTCCGGCACTTCGCTCCCGAAGAGATCGGCTGTGCCCGGCACTTCCTTCGTGCCGCCCTTCAGCCGGCTCTGCTTGGCCTCCAGCACGAAGGACCCGCGCCTGTAGAAATCGATCCAGCCATGGCCTTTCTCGCCGTCCCATTGCTTCTGAACCGCGCGCTCGAAAACGTAATCGTTGCGCTCATGAGTGGCATCCGCCGCATCCGGCTCCGGCAGGTTCAGCAATCGGCAGAGCCGTATCAGGAACAATTGGTAATTCGCGCGTTCCTGCCCACCTTCGCGACCCTGCCAGTAAGCAATGAAGGACTCGACATCGGGAATGAGAGGATCGGGCGGAAAGGCAGTCAACATAACGTCGCGCTACTAAGGGTTGCGCAATGTAATAATACACCTCTCGGTAGAGAGTCGATGGGAAATTCTACTGCCCTAGGGTCAAGGGCATTTGATTCTCATGACTCCTGTGTTTCGTCTCGACATAAAAAAGGCAGCTCTGAAAGCTGCCTTTTGGAAGTCCTCAATCTATCGATTGCGCCTATGCTGGGCCCTGCGGCTCGATCACTTTGCCGTCCTGCGTGAAATCATAGATCTTGCCTGTCTGGTCCCATGAGGGCAGGGCAAGCTTCACGATGTGCGGGGCCAGATCATCCGGGGTCTTGAGCGTCAGCGGGTCTTCGCCCGGCATCGCCGCCTTGCGCATGGAAGTGCGCAGCGGGCCGGGGTTGATGAGCATGGCGCGGATGGGCGTCGTCACCGTCTCGGCGGCATAGGTGCGCACGAGCGCCTCGAGTGCCGCCTTCGAGACGGAGTAGACTCCCCAATAGGCCTTGTGCTTGTGGGCTGCGCCCGAGGTCACGAAGATGGCGCGTCCGGCGTCGGAGGCGCGCAGCAGCGGATCGAAGGAGCGCAGCAGGCGGTAATTCGCCGTGACGTTCACGGTCATTACCTCGTCCCAGACTGGCTGGTCGATATGGGCGATGGGCGCGAGCTCGCCGAGCTGGCCCGCATTGCCGAGGAGGATGTCGAGCTTGCCCCAACGCTCGTAGATCGCCGCGCCCAGGCGGTCGATGGCGTCGAGATCCTTCAGGTTCACCGGCACGAGGGTTGCGGAAGAACCCCTGGCGCGGATCTCGTCGTCGAGGCTCTCGAGCGCGCCTTGGGTCCGGGCGAGGGCGATGATGTGCGCACCGGCTTCCGCAAGCGCGAGGGCCGCCGCGCGGCCGATGCCGCGCGATGCGCCGGTGACGACCGCGACGCGGTTTGCGAGAGGCTTGGTCATGGATCGTCCTTAGTCGGCTTCGGCCAGCAGAGCGAGGCGGCGCGGCGTGGCAACGGAAAGGTCCGTCAGCGCTGTCGGGTAATCGCCCGTGAAGCAATGGTCGGTGAATTGCGGCTGGGTCGGGTTGCGGCCCTTCTCGCCCATGGCGCGATAGATGCCCTCGATGGACAGGAAGGCCAGCGAATCCGCGCCGATATACTCACGCATCTGCTCGAGATTATGGGTGGCCGCGAGCAGCTTCTCCTTCTCAGGCGTGTCGATGCCGTAGAAGTCGGGATGCGTAATCGGGGGGCTCGCGATGCGGAAGTGGACTTCCTTCGCGCCGGCCTCGCGCATCATGCGCACGATCTTTACCGAGGTCGTGCCGCGCACGAGGCTGTCGTCCACGAGCACGATGCGCTTGCCCTCGATGGCCGAGCGGTTCGCGGAATGCTTCATGCGCACGCCGAGCTCACGCACGGATTGCGTCGGCTGAATAAAGGTGCGGCCCACGTAATGGTTACGGATGATGCCGAGTTCGTAAGGAAGGCCGCAGCTCTGCGCGAAGCCGAGCGCCGCCGGAACGCCGGAATCCGGCACCGGGATCACCACATCCGCATTGGCGGGCGCTTCCGCCGCGAGCTCGCGGCCCATGCCCTTGCGGACTTCATAGACACTGCGGCCGTTCACGATGGAATCGGGACGGGCGAAATAGATGTATTCGAAAATGCAGGGGCGGGGCGGTACCTTGTCGGCGAAGCGGAAGGATTCCACGCCCTTGTCCGAGATCACCACGCACTCGCCATTCTCGACGTCGCGGATGAAGCGCGCACCGATGATGTCGAGAGCGCAGGTCTCGGATGTGAGGATGTAGCGACCGTCAAGCTCGCCCAGCACCAGCGGGCGGATGCCCATGGGGTCGCGAGCGCCGATCAGCTTCTTGTTGGTGAGGGCCACGAGAGCATAGGCGCCTTCGATCTTCTGGATCGCCTCGACGAACCGGTCGACAACCTTGTCCTTGCGGCTGCGGGCCACGAGGTGGACGATCACCTCCGTGTCCGTGGTGGACTGGCAGATCGCGCCGTCGCGAATGAGGTTGCGGCGAAGGGTGAGGCCGTTGGTCAGGTTGCCGTTATGGGCCACCGCGAAGCCGCCGCCATCGAGCTCGGCGAAGAGAGGCTGCACGTTGCGCAGCACGGTCTCGCCGGTGGTCGAATAGCGCACATGGCCGATGGCTGAGAGGCCCTCCAGGCGTTCGATGATCGCCCGGTCGGAGAAGCTGTCGCCCACAAGGCCCAGCTTGCGCTCGGAATGGAACACGTCGCCGTTGAAGGAGACGATACCCGCCGCTTCCTGGCCACGGTGCTGGAGGGCATGAAGCCCCAGGGCGGTGATCGCTGCGGCATCCGGATGACCGTAGATACCGAAGACACCGCATTCTTCACGCAGGGTATCGCCGTCGAGGTCGAGGTCCACCTTCTTGGGGGTGACCTGCCACGTCTCAGACCTGGAAGACATCATGATTTCCTTGGGACCCGCGCCCCCACCGGCGCGAGCCTTATGTAATCGTCTGAGGGCAAAACGCCAATGGGTTTTCCTGTCGCTCTTAGAGCATCGTGCGGAAAAGTGGCCCCGGTTTTCCGCATAAACGATGCTCTTATCCAAGAAGAAAGCATCGGATTGATCCCAAAAGTGCAAAATCCACTTTTGGGTCCGATGCTTAGAGGTGTGAACAGAAGGGCGATCAGCTCCGGCGCGGGGGAGCCTGCGGGGCGGCGGGGGCCGCCGGGGCAGGGGCGGAGCCGCCACGCTGAGGATCGGGCTCGGCCGGCTCGACGGGCTCATTGCCCTGTTCAGGCTTCCGGAGCTTCTGGATCAGGGCTTCCGCGTTTTCCGGCAGCATGGCGATGATGCTGTCGCGGGTGTTCTCCATGGCCGGGCGGGTTCGCGAGGCAGTAGCCCATTCGGGCTCCTTGCCCTGGAGTAGCCAGCCCAGGAAAGCCCAGCCGATCACGCAGATCAGGAAGCCGCGTGCTGCGCCGAAGACGAGGCCAAGCGTCCGGTCGATGGCGCCGATGCGGGAATCGAGAATCAGGTCCGAGATCTGGACCGTGATGATCGACACGATGATCAGGGTAATCACGAAGATGCCGCCGATGGCCGCTACCAGGGCCACCGTGCCGCTGCTGATGTATTGCTGCGCGATCGGCAGGGCTGCGGGATGCAGATACCATGCAGCGGCAGCCGCGACGACCCAGGCCACGATGGCCAGGACCTCGCGGGTGAAGCCGCGCACGGCTGCCAGGAGAGCCGAGATCAGGACGATTCCGAGAACAACGAGATCCAGGACAGAAAAGGGCATGAGCCGAGCCTACGCAGAAACAGGGACAAGGGCCGCATTCGCGGATTGAGGCCAGGCTGTATAGCCTCAAGAGAGGCTTTCGTCACCCCTCGGGCTGGAAGCTGTGTCAATGGACCGTTCAAGGCTAGCCTTCGACCACAAAAAAACCCGGCGGAAACCGCCGGGTTAAGGGAGAGACATGAAAATTGTCTTGGCTTAGATGAAGACGAAGTCGTCGACCGTGACGCTCGTGCCGGGCTTCAGCTTGGCGATGGCGATACCCTGGCCTTTGCCGGAGCCGTCGGTGTCGAGATAAACGAAGCCGGTCTTCTTGTCGTAGTTGACGAAGTCATCGGAATCCTTGGCCTTGCCGATGCTGAAGAACTTCTTCTCCAGCTTGCCCTTCTCGAAAACCTTATCGAGGCTGAAGGAAGTCTTCTTCTTGCCGGCCTTGGTGCCCATGAGGTCGTCATGGACCTCCTGCTTGGCGACCTTGACCTTGAAAGCCTTCAGCGAGGCGAGGCTGATCTGGATCGTGTCGTCGGCCGACTTGAAGTCGGTGATCTGGTCGAAGTGTCCCTTCTTCACAGGCGTGTCGAACACGAAGGTGTCCATGCCTGCGCCGCCGGTGAGAATGTCCTTGCCTGTGCCGCCGTTGATGATGTCGTCGCCGGCTCCGCCATTGATCTTGTCGTTGCCCGCGCCGCCGTGGATCGAGTCGGCGTCGGCCGTGCCGGTGATCTTGTCGTTCTTCGACTTGCCGGTAATGACGTTGTAGTTGTCGCTCACGTCGTCCGTTACCGAGAGCGCGAAGTTCGACTCGACGACCTCGCCGGTGTCGAAGTCCTCATACGAAATCTTGATCGCGAATTCCTTGAGAGCGGCATTCTCGAAATCGAAGAATTCTTTGCCTTCGACCTTGGTCACGAGCTGATATTCTTTCGTTTCCGGATCACGCTCGACGTCAAAGAAATCGCTGAGGGTCCAAGAGTAGGAGGTATCCTCGCCCGATGCGGCTCCATCAAGGCTGAGAGTACCGATGACCGTGCCAGCCGGAGCCGTCTCGAGAAAAGTCGTGTTGGAGAGTTTGATAGTCACAGCCATGTGGGCCCCCGCGTATCAGTAATTATTCCGTTGCTTTTAAGGCGACGGTTTTGCTCAGATACGTATGGTACAAAATAGCACGAGCATTCAATTAGACTGAACGGTCTAGGAGATCTGGCCGAAGATTGAAGATTCTCACGAAGCCCTGCGCCTGCGCGCGGCGATACCGGCCACGAGATCGGTGATGTGGCCAATGGAGGACGTGGCGAGCGGCAGCTTCTCCGGCTTGTTCTTTTCGATGCGGGGCGTCGGAGAAACCGCGCTGGAGAAGCCGAGCTTGGCGGCTTCCTTCAAGCGGGATTGCTCCTGCGCCACGGGCCTGATCGCACCAGAGAGGCCCATTTCGCCGAAATAGACCGTATCGGGCGGCAGCGGATTGCCGGACAAAGACGAGACGAGAGCCGCAGCAGCCGCGAGGTCGGCGGCAGGTTCGGTGATGCGCAGGCCCCCCGCCACGTTGAGGTAGACGTCGTGCATGCCGAGCTTCAGGCCGCCATGGGCCTCCAGCACGGCGAGCACCATGGAAAGGCGAGCCTGATCCCAACCTACGACTGCGCGGCGCGGCGTGCCGAGCGATGTGGGCGCGACGAGCGCCTGGATTTCCACGAGGAGTGGGCGTGTACCCTCCATGCCGGCGAAGACAGCTGTGCCGGCGGTGGCGAGGTCGCGCCCCGCGAGGAACAGCTCGGAAGGATTCGGGACTTCGCGCAAGCCTTGGTCCGACATCTCGAACACGCCGATCTCGTCGGTGGGGCCGAAGCGGTTTTTCACCGCGCGCAGGATTCGGAAGTGGTGACCCGTATCGCCTTCGAACGACACGACCGCATCGACCATGTGCTCGACGACGCGCGGGCCTGCGATCTGGCCGTCCTTGGTGACGTGGCCGACGAGAATGACCGCGGTACCCGTCGTCTTCGCGAAGCGGATGAGCGCCTGCGCCGAGCCGCGCACCTGAGTGACCGTGCCGGGCGCGGATTCCACCGTCTCGGTCCACATAGTCTGGATCGAGTCGATGATCGCGAGCGCTGGCGGGCGGCCCTGGCTCAAGGTCGCGATGATGTCTTCCACATTGGTCTCGGAGGCGAGTTCAACGGGGGCCTGGCCGAGGCCGAGACGCTCCGCGCGCAGGCGCACCTGCGCCACCGCTTCTTCGCCCGAGATATAGGCCACGCGCTCGCCGCGCATGGCGAGAGCAGCAGATGCTTGCATGAGCAGCGTCGATTTGCCGATGCCGGGATCGCCGCCGAGCAGGATGATGGAGCCATGCACGAAACCGCCGCCAGTGACGCGGTCGAGTTCCGCGATGCCCGACGGCGTGCGCGGCGCTTCCTTGGTTTCTCCGGAGAGGCCTTCGAGCGGGAAGATGCGGCCCTTCGCCCTTGACGGACGCGTCGCGACAGGCCCCGCCATGGGGCTCGCGGAACCGGTCTCCTCGGCGATGGTGTTCCAGCCGCCGCAGGCCTCGCACTTGCCCTTCCAACGGTTATAGACGGCGCCGCATTCCTGGCACACGAAAGACGGGTGACGCTTTGCCATCAGCTCTGCGTCCCAGTGTAGCGGCGCGCGTAACGGCGACCTAGGCTCGTGAGGATCTCGTAGCCGATAGTGCCGGCGCGGCGGCCGACTTCATCGATCGTCAGAGAGCCGCCGATCATCGTCACGGTGTCGCCGCGCTTGATCTCGCTCTCGGGAATGTCAGTCACGTCGATGGCGATCAGGTCCATCGAGACATTGCCCGCGAACGGGCAGGGGCGTCCGGCGACGAAAGCCGTTCCTGCGAGCAGTTCCTCGCCACTCTTGCCGCGCGCGCTAGCAGAGCGCGGATAGCCGTCCGCATAGCCGATGGAGAGCGTCGCGATGCGGCGGCGGCCCAGCGCGAGCCAGCGCCCGTTATAACCGACCGTGTCGTCTTCCTCGACCCAGCGCAGCTGCACGATGCGGGCTTCGAGCCCGACCACGGCGCTCATGGGATTGTCGCGATCCGGCGTCGGGTTTCCGCCATAGAGCGCGTAACCCGGACGCACGAGATCGAAATGCGGCTTCTCTTTCAGGAAAATGCCGGAGGAATTGGCGAGCGATGCACGCACGCCGGGAAGCGTTTCGCGAACGGCGTTGAAGGATTCGATCTGGCGGATATTGAGCGGGTTGTCGCTCTCTTCCGCGCTGACGAAATGGCTCATGAGAAGCGCTGTTTCGAAATCCTTCAGGTCATTGCGATCTTTCAGCTTGAGACCCTGTTCGACTGTCAGGCCGAGGCGGTTCATGCCGGTATCGACATGGATCGCGGCTTCCCGCTTCTGGCCTTGCGAGCGGCAGAACGAAGCCCATTCCTCGATCTCTTCAAAGGAGCCGAGAACGGGACGCAGATTGTGCTCGACGTAGACGGGGCAAGTGCCGGGGAACAGGCCATTGAGCACGTAGATCGTCGCATCGGATGCAGCCGCACGAACGCGGATCGCCTCGCTCATATGCGCCACGAAGAATGTGCGGCATCCTGCCTGGTGCAGAGCAGGCACGGCCTGCTCGATGCCGGTGCCATAAGCATCCGCCTTGACCACGGCGGAGGCTTCCGCGCCCCCCGCGTTGTCGCGCAGTGTGCGCCAGTTTCGCTGAAGCGCCGCGAGGTCAATGTGGAGGAGGCCGCCGGCCATGTCCGCTGGAATGCGGCTGGCGGTGCTGGTCTGTTCGGTCTTGGTCAATCGCCGATCCGTTCGGGTAGCTTGTCTTCGTCTGCGAGGTTCGTGAAGCGGGTGATGTCGGCCTGGAAGGCGAGCTGCACGGTGCCCGTGGGACCGTGACGCTGCTTGCCGATGATCACCTCGGCCTTGCCGTGAACCTGATCCATCTCTGCCTGCCACTTGAAGTATTCTTCGGTGCCGGGTTTCGGCTCCTTATTCTTCAGATAGTATTCTTCGCGGTAAACGAACATGACCACGTCGGCGTCCTGCTCGATAGAGCCCGATTCACGAAGGTCGGAGAGCTGCGGCCGTTTGTCGTCGCGCGATTCCACCTGACGGGAGAGCTGGGACAGAGCGATCAGCGGCACGGACAGTTCCTTGGCGAGCGCCTTGAGGCCGGTGGTGATCTCGGTCAGTTCCTGCACACGGTTCTCGCCCTTCTTCGACGAGCCTGAGAGAAGCTGAAGGTAGTCGACGATCAGAACATCGAGACCGCGCTGACGCTTGAGGCGCCGCGCGCGGGCCGTGAGCTGTGCAATCGAGATACCGCCGGTCTGGTCGATATAGAAAGGGATCGACTGCATTTCACGGGCGGCTTCGGTGATCTTGTAGAAATCGTCCTCGCGCATATCGCCGCGGCGGATCTTGTAGGACGGAACGCCGGATTGTTCCGCGATGATACGGGTGGCGAGCTGTTCCGCCGACATTTCCAGCGAGAAGAAGCCGACGATGCCGCCGTTGACGGTCTTCATCGAGCCGTCCTGCTGCTTCTCGGCCCGGTAGGCCTTGGCGATGTTGAAGGCGATGTTCGTCACCAGCGAGGTCTTACCCATCGCCGGACGGCCTGCGAGGATGACAAGGTCGGAAGGCTGAAGGCCGCCGAGGGACTTGTCGAGGTCGATGAGGCCCGTTGAAACACCCGACAATGCACCTTCGCGCTTGTAGGCGGCAGCCGCCATGTCGATGGCGGCGGTGAGCGCATCGGAAAAACGCTGGAAACCGCCGTCGGTACGGCCCGTTTCGGCGATCGAGTACAGACGGCGCTCCGCTTCCTCGATCTGGTCGCGCGGAGAGCTGTCGACGGGAGCGTCGAAGGCATTGTTGACGACGTCCTCGCCGATATTGATGAGGCTGCGGCGGATTGCGAGGTCGTAGATCGTGCGGCCGTAATCCTCGGCGTTGATGACGGTCGTCGCTTCCGCCGCGAGGCGGGCGAGGTATTGCGAGACGGTGACGCCGCCGAGATCCTGATCGCCCAAAAAGGTCTTCATCGTGATCGGCGTCGCGACCTTGCCGGCCTTGATGAGGCCGGTCGCGACCTCGTAGATGCGGCGGTGCAGATCCTCGACGAAGTGCTCGGCTTCGAGGAAGTCGGAGACGCGGTAATAAGCGTCGTTATTGACCAGGATCGCGCCCAAAAGGGCCTGCTCGGCCTCGAGGTTGCTCGGAGGCGTGCGGAATTGCGGCTCGGCGGCCTCTAAGCGGGCGATCAGGGCATTGGCGGTGGCCATCTGGCGCTCCGAAACGATGGAAAGGGGTCAGAGGTCTTAGACCGCATTCGTGTCCGAAAGGTTGCCTGCCGGACACAGATCCGGGACTCAGCCCATCTGTCCTCACTGTCCTCAATACTCACACACCGAGAATTTCGTGGCTCATCCGCCTTGACTCGTCGCCAGGGTAGGGAACCACGAAAAAGCGCTCCCCATCGAATCGATGGAGAGCGCCTATTCTGGAACAAAGCAAGAACCTAGGCAAGGCTCAGGTTCTTGAATGTCTTAGAGCTCGACGTCGCCGGCTTCGGCCAGGGCAGCGCCGACTTCGAGGCCGAGGTCGTCGAGGTTGGTCTCTTCGCGGGCGGTGACCGCCTCGCCGCGAGCCTGACGCTCAGCTTCTTCGGGGCTGCGGGCGATGTTCGCCGTCACCGTCACCTCGACCTCCGGGTGGAGGGAGACCGGCACATTGTGCAGGCCGAGGGTCTTGATCGGAGCGTTGAGGACGATCTGGTTGCGGTCGACCGTGAAGCCGCCTTCCGTCATCACCTCGGCGAGGTCGCGGGTCGAAACCGAACCGTAGAGCACGCCCGTCTCGCCGGACTGGCGGAGCAGGATGAAGCTCTGGCCGTTCAGCTTCTCGGCGACGGCCTCGGCTTCCTTGCGGCGCTCGAGGTTGCGGGCCTCAAGCTGGGCGCGCTGGGCTTCGAAGTGCTTCTTGTTGGCCTCGGTGGCGCGCAGAGCCTTGCCGCGCGGTAGGAGGAAGTTGCGGGCGTAGCCCGAACGGACGTTTACGGTTTCGCCCATCTGGCCGAGCTTTGCGACGCGCTCGAGAAGGATCACTTGCATCGGTTTTCTCCTTGAATGTTTGTGATCAGGTTGAAAGGGTTGGTGGTTGTTTCGGCTTGTTCCCGCCGAAGCGGTTGCGAAGCCCGAAGATCGTGTCGGCGAGGCCGAAGAGGGACAGGGCCGTGACCATGATCCCTTGGGTCAGGAACAGCAGCGCATAGAGTCCCGCTAGGATGAAACCGCGTCCCGGCTTGCCCTGCGTGCGCTCGTGAATGAACGCGAGGCCCTGCAGGGTGAAGGCCATCAGGAGCGCGCCGAAGAGAGCATAGCCGAGCGCGCTCACGAACCCCTCGATCTGAACCAGCAAGAAAGCCAGCAGCAGAGCCCAGAGGATATTGCGCGGCATCGACAGCGCAGGCACCGGAGACCAGGGGCGCGGCAGACGTCCCGAAGCGGAGACGATCTTCGCGGCGAGCCAGAGATAGAGGCCCATGAAGAAGGCGAAGCCGAAGGCGGAGAGGGCCGGCGTCATCGTCGCCAGCGTGGTTGTCAGGGACTCGCGCACATTCTCGGTGCCCTCCTGGGGAGCCTCGAGGAACATGGTCACGAAGGCCTCGGAAATCTGGCGCGACCTTGCCTGGAACACCGTGTAATCGCCGCCAGAGGAGATGATGCCGGTCGCAACGATGGTCAGCGCGGCCGTTGCCGCGACCCAGGCCCAAAGGCGCCCGATAGGATACCACTCGACGGTGCCGTCGGCAGCCGGGCGGCCGAGCAGGGTCAGATAGGCAAGCCACCAGGCGGGCAGGCCGGTAATGAACACAAAGCCGATGGCGCTGACGGGGGAAGTCGTGAAAATCGCAATCGCGAGGCCGCCGACAAGCGTGGCGACAAGACCGGAACGATGGTTCCAGCCGAGGGCGACGATCAGGATGGGGAGCGGGGCAAGCATGGCAAGCAGGACAGCCAGCATGGTCTCTTTGACGACCACCACTGTCAGAAGGGCCGATACGAGGCCCGCGCCAATGCCTGTTGCGATAAAGTTCATGATTCTCGCTGTCCCGCTGCTCGTGGCAGGGTTAGGGGCATGTGCCCCAACTGACCCGGCGGATTTTCACCACTGGGCGAAGGAAGATAAGGCGGGCCGCAAAAGCGGCCCGCCCGGTATTTCTTAGCGGATCACGTAGGGCAGGAGGCCCATGAAGCGGGCGCGCTTGATCGCCTGGGCGAGCTCACGCTGCTTCTTGGCCGACACGGCCGTGATGCGCGAAGGAACGATCTTGCCGCGCTCGGAGATGTAGCGGGACAGGAGCTTCGTGTCCTTGTAGTCGATCTTCGGCGCGTTCGGGCCGGAGAACGGGCAGGTCTTGCGACGACGGAAGAACGGACGGCGACCGCCGCCGGCTGCGCCACCAGTAGCACCAAATGCCATGATTAAGCCTCCTCGCCTTCGTTGCCGCCGTCAAAGCCGCCGTCGCGCTCACGGCGCTCGCGGTCCTTGCGCTCGTCGCGGTCGCGCTTCTGCATCATGACGGACGGCTCGGTCTCGAGCTCTTCCACCTTGATGGTCATGAAGCGAAGGATGTCTTCGTTGATGCGCATCTGACGCTCCATCTCGGCGACCGCCGGAGCGGGAGCGTCGAGGTTGAACATCGTGAAATGCGCCTTGCGGTTCTTCTTGATGCGGTAGGCGAGGGACTTCACGCCCCACATCTCGGTCTTTTCGACCTTGCCGCCGTTCTGCTCGATAACGCCCTTGTACTGGTCGACCATTGCTTCGACCTGCTGGGGCGTCACGTCCTGGCGAGCCAGGAAGATGTGCTCATAGAGAGGCATATTGGGCCTTTCAGGTTTTAAGTGTCTGGCCTGAGGCACCGCTTTGAGGAGTGGTCAGGCCGGTTTCGCGCGTCCGATCGGCGCCAAGCCCTTCGAGCCTGCAAGGCCCGAGCGGTTGTCGAAGGCGGAGACACGGGACGACGAGGTCGAAACCCCTATGCGGCAAGCCGCACCGTCCGTTCAGCCCCCGGCCGGAGCGAACGCGAAGCGGGGGCTATAGGCGATTTGGGGCGGGAAGGCAAGGGAACTGCTTAGAGAAAGCCGCTATGCCTTCCAAAAGCGATTAAGCCGACCAATGCGAAAGGAAGAACGAAGGGGAGCAAGGCCAATACGAGCGCAAGCCTCAAGAGCTTGCCCCTCAGAGCAAGAACCAGGGCAGGTACGCTGAAGACAAGCGAAATCAAGCTCATAAGCATGGCAAAGGCATTGGTGACACCTTCGGCATGGGCGTCGACAGCAGGTAGGATAGCCACGATCAGCGAAAAGGCCCATACGAGCGCTTCGAGGCCGCATAGAAGGAATATGCCGTAGCGTAATCTCACGCTGCTAAAGCACCAGATAGGCCGGGCAAAGCAGCGCGAGCGCGAGGGCTAGCCACAACAGCCTCCCTTTCAGGGCAAGGATAAGGGAAGGCAGGGCAAAGACAACAAAGACCGTAATGGGGATTGCCGCAATCACGACCGTCCATCCCGTGTCCGTGGAATCGGGGCGGTACAGGAAGAGAATGGTCAGAAACCAGATCCACGCCGCTGTCTGAAGGGCGAGAATGATCAAGATGATGGTACGGAGCATGGGCCTGAATATGGAAAGTGATACTGAATAACGCTTGTATGGGGTCGGTTTATCCGCCGCAAACTCTTTCTGTTCGGCGAGAGTCCTGAACAGCCACTCGTTGCTCATTAGTGAGTGTTTCTTCTAGACTCGATCCCGGGTCTGTTTGCGCTGTCCGGGAGGACGTCCCAGGATTAATGTTCCACTTTTGTTCTTGACTTTGGTCCTAACCTTGGCTATAGATTGTGTGTCCCGGCTCAGAGAGGGGCGCGCTCGCGAGGCGTCGTGATTGTCGGAGCCGGGGGCGGTCCTGTGTCAGGTTTCGCAAACCTGTCGGCGGGAGGCCCATCGTTGAAAGACACGGTGTACGCCTAAAAGAACCGTGCGCGAGGAGCCGTCGGGTTCTTCACACACTCAACAATCGAGCCAGACGCCTCCTCGCGCCTCCCTCGACCCCAAAACCTCGGAGCCATCAGCTCGCGAGGATATTCCCGCGCGCGCTTTGATATCTCATCAATCAGCAAGCCTTCATCTAGGTCTAGGAAATGAACCGCCCTCTGCTACAAACAGCATCATGAAACCTCTTCCTCTTCGCCTCGGCGTCAATATCGATCACGTTGCCACCGTCCGGAATGCCCGTGGAGGCATCAATCCGGATCCGATCCGGGCGGCCCACATGGCCGTGCTGGCGGGGGCGGACAGCATCACGGCCCATCTGCGCGAAGACCGGCGGCATATCCGGGACGAGGATATGGAGCGCCTGAAGCGCCAGCTTTTCGTGCCGCTGAACTTCGAGATGGCGGCAACGCCTGAGATGATCGGGATCGCGACCCGCATTCACCCTCATGCCTGCTGCCTCGTGCCGGAAAAGCGGGAGGAGCGGACCACGGAGGGAGGGCTCGACATTATCGGCGGCGCTTCCCATCTGCGTCCGATGATCCAGGAATTGAAGTCCCAAGGCATTCGCGTGTCGCTCTTCGTCGAGCCGGAAATCGAGGTGATGGATGCCGCTTGCGACCTCGGCGCGCCCGTGGTCGAACTGCATACCGGGACCTATTGCGAGGCCGTTGCCGAGGGCGACGAGGCCAAGGTCGCTCATGAATTGGAGCGCCTGCGCCGGGCCGCCGCCCATGGGGCGGGAATCGGGCTCGAGATCCATGCGGGGCATGGCTTGGACCTCAACTCTGTGCGCCCCGTTGCCGCCATTCCACAGATCGTGGAGCTGAATATCGGCCATTCGCTCATCGGCGAAGCGATCTTCATGGGGCTCGACGAGGCCGTGCGCGCCATGCGCATCGCCATGGACGAGGGCCGCGCTCAGGTGGGCGCATGATCATCGGGATCGGCTCCGACCTCTGCGACATCCGCCGGATCGAGCGGTCCATCGAGCGCTTTGGGGACCGTTTCACCCACCGCATCTTCACGGAAGGCGAGCGGGCCCGCAGCGACCGTCGCGCGGCCCGTGCCCCGTCCTATGCCCGGCGCTTCGCCGCCAAGGAGGCCTGCGCCAAGGCGCTGGGAACGGGTTTGAGCCATGGCGTGTTCTGGCGGGACATGGAGGTCGTGAATCTGCCAACCGGCAAGCCGACCATGCGGTTGTCCGGCGGCGCATTGGAGCGCCTTCGGACGATGATCCCCGAAGGGCATGAGGCCGTCATTCACATCTCCCTGACTGATGATCCGCCGCTGGCTCAGGCCTTTGTGATCATCGAGGCGCTGCCCATGAAGGAGGGGCGCGTTGCGGCCAAGGGCGCCATAGGCTAGAGCATTGCCCCTGGCGGAAGGCGGATGCCGGATTTCGGCTGCCTTTCTGCTAAAATCATCGAGAGCGGTTTGCACTTGGTTGATCGAAGTGCAAACCGCTCTCGACCATGTAAGAAAAAGCGGCCCGCGCCGCTCGTTCCTCAAGGATTAGGTCGATTACGTGAGCGACAACGCCAAGCAAACCATGGGTAGCACCGTGAAAAAGAAGGAAGAAGAAGGCCTTTGGGAAACCATTAAGGTCATCATCCAGGCCCTTTTGATCGCGGTGGTCGTCCGCACCGTTCTGTTCCAGCCCTTCAACATCCCCTCGGGATCCCTCATCCCGACCCTGCTGATCGGCGACTACCTGTTCGTGTCCAAATACGCTTACGGCTATTCCAAGCACTCGATGCCGTTCAGCCCGCCGCTGTTCTCGGGCCGAATCTTCGGCTCCGAGCCGAAGCGCGGCGACATCGCGGTGTTCAAGCTGCCGAAGGACAATTCGACGGATTACATCAAGCGCGTGGTCGGCCTGCCTGGCGACCGCATTCAGGTTCTCGGCGGCGTGCTGCACATCAACGGCCAGCCGGTTCAGCGAGAGCGCGTGGAAGACTACCAGGCCGTGGACGAGTACGGCCGCAACACCGCCGTGCCGCGCTACAAGGAAACTTTCCCCGACGGTTCGAGCCATTTCGTGATCGAGCTGAAGGGGGATCGGGCTTATTGGGACAACACCGACGTCTATACCGTGAAACCCGGTCATTACTTCATGATGGGCGATAACCGCGACAACTCGACGGACTCGCGCGATGAGGCGAATGTCGGTCAGGTTCCCTTTGAGAACCTCGTGGGGCGCGCGGAGATCATCTTCTTCTCCATCGACGAGGGCGCTTCCCTGTGGCGCTTCTGGGAATGGCCGCAGCGCATCCGCTGGAACCGCATGTTCGAGCGGATTAAGTAAGCCGTGGCCCGTCGCAAACCGAACTACGACGAGCTTCTGACCCGGCTGGACTATCGGTTTCAGAAGCCCGAACTCCTCGACGAGGCCCTCACCCATGTGAGCGCTCCCAGGTCGAGCGGAAAAAGCTATCAGCGTCTCGAATTCCTCGGGGACCGCGTGCTCGGTCTTGCCATTTCCGAGATCCTCTACAAGACGTTTCCCGGTGCGCCGGAAGGCGAACTCTCCCGTCGCTTGGCGGAGCTCGTGCGCCGCGAGAGCTGCGCCGAGATTGCCATTGCGTGGGATGTAGGGCCGTTCCTCAAGCTCGGCGCGGGCGAGGCGCATTCGGGCGAGCGTCGCAACCAGACCATCCTTGCGGATGTGTGCGAGGCCATCATTGGCGCCGTGTTTCTCGACGGAGGCTACGAGCCCGCGAGGGATCTCGTGGAGCGCGCGTTCAAGGCGATGATCGAAGCGCCGCGCCGCGCCTTGCGCGACCCGAAGAGCGCATTGCAGGAATGGGCGCAAGGCCGCGGCTTGCCGCCGCCGACTTATACCGTCGCCGAGCAGACGGGCCCCGATCATGCGCCCAAGTTCCGCGTGATGGTGAAGGTGAAGGGCCGCGATACCGAATTCGGGAACGGCACATCGAAACGCATTGCGGAACAGGCAGCTGCGCGAAGCCTTCTTCTCAGAGAAGGTGTCTGGACGGAGGAAGAGTATGGAACAGTCTGAGCCGACCAACACCAAAGCCGGTTTCGTTGCGCTCATCGGCGCACCCAACGCGGGTAAGTCGACCCTGCTGAATGCGCTGGTGGGCTCGAAGGTCTCCATCGTTTCGCGCAAGGTTCAGACCACCCGCGCACTCGTTCGCGGCATCGCCATGGAAGGCGACACGCAGATCGTCTTCGTGGACACGCCCGGCATCTTCAAGCCGAAGCGCCGTCTCGACCGCGCCATGGTGACATCCGCCTGGGGCGGAGCAGGGGATGCGGATGTGGTCGCCCTTCTGCTCGATGTTCGCAAGGGAATCGATGAGGAGGCGGAAGCCATTCTCGACAGACTGCCCGAGCTGAAGCAGCCGAAGGTACTGATCCTCAACAAGATCGACCTGATCGAGCGCTCGAAGCTCCTGGAGCTTGCGGCGAAGCTCAACGAGAAGGTGCCTTTCGCGCATACCTTCATGGTCTCGGCGCTCAAGGGCGACGGCACCAAGACGATGCTGAGCCAGCTCGCCTCCATGATGCCGGCAAGCCCCTGGCTTTACCCCGAGGATCAGGTTTCCGACGCGCCCCTACGCATGTTGGCCGCCGAGATCACCCGCGAGAAGATATACGAGCGCCTGCACGAGGAGCTGCCGTATCAATCCACCGTCGAGACTGACCAGTGGCAGCAGCGCCCGGACGGCTCCGTGCGCATCGAGCAGACGGTGTTCGTGGAGCGCGACAGCCAGCGCAAGATCGTACTCGGCAAGGGCGGCCAGACCATCAAGGCCATCGGACAAGCCGCGCGCAAGGAAATCTCCGAGATCGCCGAGGCGCCCGTACATCTCTTCATCTTCGTGAAGGTGCGAGAGAACTGGAGCGACGATCCCGAGCGCTACCGCGAGATGGGGCTGGAATTCCCGAAGGGCTGATGAGGCGTATGCGGCTTCGGCTTTGGACGTTCCTCGGGTTTACAGGTTCGGTGTTGCTTGTGCCTCTTGCTGCAATGGGTAAGGAGCGGACCTCTTCGTCTGCAATCCCGGCCGGGGCCGATTTCTGCTTCCTGCGCAAGTACGATGGAGAGCATCTACGCAGCAGGCCGCATCAGCTTGTCACCTCCATTCAATTGATGGGGAGGAACGCTTGGAAAACAGGGTCGAGCGATAATGTCTACGCAACACTCCTCGTCAGCTTCCGCGATACTCCCAAGCGGTTGACCGCTCATGGCTCGTGCTTCCTTGAGGAGGTAAGCCGTACACCTTCTCTCTTGTGCGGTTTCACGCCTTACCCAACACAGTTTGCAGACGTGCTTCAGCAAACCCTCTATGTGAGAGAAGCGACTTCTGGTCAGATCGAACTGCAGGCAGCTGCTGATTGGCGCGTTATTCGCGAAGACAAGGATCCTGATGAGCCCTACGGGAAAGTCTCGACAGATGACGAAATTTTCATTCTGAAGGCGCAACCGATCTCAGATTGCGAATTCCCTAAGGGCTTCTGGTCTAAGAACGGTCCGACACGGAAATTTCTAGGCACTTTGCCGTAAGGCAAACGATAACGCCGCGAGGAGAAAACTCCCCTCGCGGCTTTGTTTTATTGCTGGTTCTGCCCCTGCAGCAGTGGGGTGATGCGGCGGAGCGTAACGCGGCGGTTTTCCGCTTCCGGGCCTTGCGAGTTCACCTTCAGGTATTGCTCGCCGTAGCCCTGCGTCGTCAGGTTTTCGGCGGGGATCTGGAACTGCTGCGTAAGAATCGTTGCGATGGTTTCCGCGCGACGGTCGGAGAGCGTAAGATTGTCCTCGTCCGAGCCGACCGCATCCGTGTGACCTTCCACCAGGAAGATCTCATTCGGATTGCGGGAGATCGCCTGACGCAGGCCATCTGCGATCAGGCGCAGGGAGCCCACCTGATCGGGCGGCAGCTCCCAAGAACCGAACTCGAACCTGATCGTGTCCACATCGACGCGGCGCATGCGCTCCCTCAGAGGCTGGGAGCGGCGGATTTCGTCGAGGGTATAGGCGCGTGCCACACGCTCCACCGGCGGCGCGGTGAAGGCTTCGACGATGTCGTCCTCCGTCGCACGTTCCGTCTCGACGATGTATTCCTCGCGCGGAATGCGCACGACCGGCGGCGGAAGGCGCAATACTTCCTCTTCTACATAGCCATAGCCAGGGCGCACCCCGATGCCGCTGCGGCGGTTCTCGATCAGCACCACCTCACGGCCCGCGGGCTCGCGGCGCACGCGGCGGATGAGGTTGCCGTATTCGTCGCGCACGGAAACGATCTCCGAACCGTCCGGGCGGCGGACGATGGTGACTTCCTCGCCGGGACCACGGCGCTCCACGCGCACTTCGTCCGCACCATAGATTCGGCGGAAGCGTTCCGATTCATCATGGCGGATGATGACGTTATTGCCTTCACGGATGATCGTGCGGCTGCCCGGCTCCTCGATGATGACACGATCGCCTTCCCGACGCTCACGCCGTTGGCTGCGCAGATCGTCGATCCGCACGCGTGATGCGTCCAGTGGCTGTGTCGTGCTCGGCGCAGCCTGCTGGGGCGCAGCCGGTGCCGAAGCGGGGGGAGGCGTCGGCTGGGCACGCGGTGCCGGAGCAGTTTGCGCCGGCGTAGGTGCACTTGGAGCAGGCTGTGCGCTGGGTGCCGGAGCGGTGGGTGCGGGAGCGCTCTGCGGCGGCTGGGCTGCCGGAGGTGCGGGAGGCGTTCTGGGCTGCTCCTGTGCCGGACGCTGCGCATCGCTCGGGCGCGGCGCGGCAGGTGCAGTTCTCTGCGGGGCGGGTGCAGGCGGCGTTGCAGGTTGCGCCGCCGGGGGTGCCGCAGGGCGGGCGGGCGCATCGGGAGCCTGCTGGCGCGGACGCTCTGCCGGGCGTTGATCGCGCTCCTGAACATTGGGGCGCTGAGGCCGCTCTCGCTCTTGAGCGTCGGGGCGTGCGGGACGCGCAGGGGTCTCCTGAGATTGAGGTCGTTGTGCGGGAGTTTGACTTGGCTGTGCTGGAGCAGGCGGCGCGGCGCGCTCCGTCGGTTGGCGCTGTTCCTGACGCTGTTCCGGAGCCGGACGCGGGGCTGCGGGTGCTTCTCGCTCAGGGCTCGGGCGAGGCGCCGCGCGTGGGGCTTCCGGTCCGCCACCCTGTTCACCGCCACCGCGTTGGGGACGTTGACCGCCTTCGCCGCCTCCGGGGCGGCCTTGACGGCGCTGCTGACCGGGAGCGCCTTCTTCATCCTGTCCGCCAGGCCTCTGTCGCGCCCTTGGGGGCTGCTCAGGTTCTGCTTGGGCCAAGGTGATGGGGGCAGGCGTCTGTGGCTGGAGCGCGGAGGCGTTCGCCGACAGCATCATCAGGGGAATGGCAGTGCTTGCAAGAAATAGGTTGGTAATTTTCATGACTCTCGGTTCACATAGACACACTAAGCTGTTCGTGAATACGAGGCCGCTCCATTGGTTCCATTTTTCAGGTAGTTCAGGGCTTGGAAATATCTTAACAATTTGGCCCGATGCTGTTGGAAAATATGGCAAAAAGTCCTCTCGATGCTTACATCAGGACGACAGCCCTTTGAGAGCAACCACACCCGATGCAATGGACCGATGAAGGCGTCGTTCTCGGCGTTCGCAAACATGGCGAGACGAGCGTCATCCTCGAATTGATGACGCGCGAGCACGGTCGCCATTCGGGCCTCATCCATGGCGGCCGCTCCAAGACGTTGCAGGCGGTGCTTCAGCCGGGGAATACGGTGCAGGCCACTTGGCGGGCCCGGCTCGACGAGCATCTCGGAAACTTCCAGGTCGAGGGTTTGAACCTAAGGGCCTCGCGGCTGATGGGTTCGTCCATGGCGCTCTATGGTCTGGCCGCCCTGGCGAACCTCCTCCGCTTCGTGCCGGAGCGAGACCCGCATTTTGCCCTCTACGAAACCTTGACCGTTCTGGTGGACCACCTGGACGATCCGGACCTCGCGCCTGCGCTCTTTGTGCGTTTCGAGCTGGCGATGCTGGCTGAACTCGGTTTCGGCCTCGATCTCACCTCCTGCGCCGCCACCGGCAGCGAGCGGGACCTCATCTACGTGTCGCCTCGGAGCGGGCGGGCTGTCAGCGCTTCAGCGGGCGAGCCTTACAAGGACCGCCTCCTGAAGCTCCCCGGCTTCCTGATCGGCCAGACCCGGGCCAACCGGCCTAGCGAGAGCGAGATCAAGGCGGGGTTTGCACTCACGGACTTCTTCCTGCATCAGAACGTCTTCGATCCACAGGGGCAGAAGGCTCCGGCGGAGCGGGCGCGTTTCGTCGCACTGGCGACAGCTGGGGACGAATGAGGTTTGTTTCTGTTATGTTCTTATTTCAAGTGATAAAGAAGCGATTCGGTATTGAGGAATTCAGGTAATGGGTAAGCCGGTCAATCCACCGTCTGGCGGCGAGATCGAGAACATCAATCTCAAGGACGCCTTGGAAGAGCGCTATCTCGCATATGCGCTTTCCACGATCATGCACCGGGCGCTGCCGGACGCGCGAGACGGGTTGAAGCCCGTCCACCGTCGCATCCTGCACGCCATGCGTCTGTTGAAGCTCGACCCCAAGTCGGCTCCAAAGAAATGCGCCCGCATCGTCGGCGACGTGATGGGTCAGTATCATCCGCACGGCGATCAATCGATCTATGATGCGCTGGTGCGCATGGCGCAGGATTTCGCGCAGCGTTATCCGCTGGCGGACGGGCAGGGCAACTTCGGCAACATCGATGGCGATGGCGCCGCCGCCATGCGTTACACCGAGGCGAAGCTGACAGAAGTCGCGCGCCTGCTGCTGGAAGGCATCGACGAGGATTCCGTCGATTTCCGCGAGACCTACGATCAGGCGAACGAGGAGCCGGTGGTGCTGCCCGCCGCGTTCCCGAACCTGCTCGCCAACGGCTCGCAGGGCATCGCGGTCGGCATGGCGACCTCCATTCCGCCGCACAATGCCGCCGAGCTATGCGATGCCGCGCTGCACCTGATCTCGAAGCCGAACGCCTCGACAGAACAGCTGATGCAGTTCGTGCAGGGCCCCGATCTTCCGACCGGCGGCATCATCGTCGACACGCCTGCTTCCATGGCCGAGACCTACAGCACGGGCCGCGGCTCCTTCCGCGTGCGTGCGCGCTGGAACAAGGAAGATCTCGGGCGCGGCAACTGGCAAATCGTCGTCACCGAAATTCCGTATTCCGTGCCGAAATCCCGCCTGATCGAGAAGATCGCGGAGCTTCTGCAGGACAAGAAGCTGCCGCTGCTCGCGGACGTTCGCGATGAATCGGCGGAGGACATCCGCGTGGTTCTGGAGCCGCGCGCGAAGACGGTCGATCCGATCATCCTCATGGAGTCGCTCTTCAAGCTCACCGAGCTGGAGAGCCGCATTCCGATGAACGTGAACGTACTCGCCGGCGGCAAGGTGCCGAAGGTGCTGAGCCTCGCCGAGTGCCTGCGCGAATGGCTCGACCATCGCCGCGAGGTGCTGATCCGCCGTTCCAAGTTCCGCCTGTCGGCCATCGACAAGCGCTTGGAGATCTTGGGCGGCCTGCTCATCGTCTATCTCGACCTCGATAAGGTGATCAAAATCATCCGCGAGGAGGACGAGCCGAAGCAGGAGCTGATGCGCGTCTTCAAGCTCACCGAGGTCCAGGCCAACGCCATTCTTGACACGCGCCTGCGCTCGCTTCGCAAGCTCGAAGAGATGGAGCTGAAGCGCGAACAGAAGAACCTGCAGGACGAGAAGGCGACAATCGAGGAGCTGCTCGATTCCGAGAAGATCCAGTGGAAGACGGTTGCCAGTGAGATCAAGGAGGTCCGCAAGACCTTCGGTCCCGACACGGCCCTCGGCAAGCGCCGCACCACCTTCGATCAGGCGCCGGACACCTCCGACATCGACTTCGCGGAGGCCATGATCGAGCGCGAGCCGATCACGGTGATCGTCTCCGAGAAGGGCTGGGTCCGCGCCATGAAGGGACATCAGGAGGATTTGTCCTCCCTGCAGTTTCGTGGCGACGACAAGCTTAAAGCAGCGTTCTTCGCCGAGACCACGTCCAAGATCATCGTGGCGGCGACGAACGGGCGCTTCTTCACCCTCGATGCCTCGAAGCTTCCCGGCGGTCGCGGCTTCGGCGATCCGATCCGTCTCATGGTTGATCTTGAAGAGGGCGCTGACTTCATCGCGGCCTTCCCGTTCAAGGCCGGCGCGAAGCTCCTCGTGGTTTCCGCCGACGGACGCGGCTTCATCGTGCCCACCGACGAGATCGTCGCCAACACCCGCAAGGGCAAGCAGATCCTCAATCTCGATGCCCCTGCCACTATGGTCGTCAGCACCGATGCGGCGGGCGATCACGTCGCGATCATCGGCGAGAACCGCAAGCTCCTGATCTTCCCCGTGAAGCAGGTGCCGGAGATGACCCGCGGCAAGGGCGTGCGCCTCCAGCGCTACAAGGATGGCGGTGTCTCCGACGCCAAGATCTTCACGCTGAAGGAAGGCCTGACCTGGAAGGATACCTCTGGTCGTACCTGGACGGTGGAGAAGGAAGACCTGCGCGACTGGCTGGGGGATCGCACGGAGGCAGGACGTCTGCCGCCGAAGGGCTTCCCGAAGTCGAACAAGTTCGGGGAATAAAAATGCCGAGCCTCGTGCTCTACGGGAACAGGGAGTCGGGTCACTCCTACAAGGTAAGACTGGCTCTCACGCTTCTAGAATTAGAGCACGAGTATCGCCCCATCGATCTCACGATCGAACGCAACAACAGGCCTCCCGATTTTCGGGAGGTCAGCCGTTTCGGCGAGGTGCCGGTTCTCGTCACGAATGGCGAGGCGCTCGTTCAGTCGAACGCGATCCTCATGCATCTCGCGCGAACCACCGGGCAGTTACGCGGCGAGTGTGATCCCGACCGCACGATGGAGTGGATGTTCTGGGAAGCGAACCGGATCACCTTCTCCATCTCCAACCTCCGCTTCGCACGACGCTTCACGCGTAATACGCCGCCCGACGTGATTGCCTGGCTCGAAGCACGCGCCCGTGCCGATCTCGATCGGCTCGATGAGGAATTTCGCGGCAAGGATACATTCCTGCTCGGCTCGACGATCTCCATCGCCGATATCGCCTGCTGTAGTTATCTCTTCTGGCCTGAGCAGGCGGGTCTCGACTACAGCCAATGGCCCCACGTGACCGCATGGCTCAACCGTATCCGCGCCGTGCCGGGCTGGACGCATCCTTATGTGTTGATGGGATAGCCGTGCGATGGGAGGCCAAGCGGGGTTGTCGCGCCCGCTGCAGGCAAATGGGCGATCACTTAGGTGAGGTCTGTCCCGTCGGTCCCCACGTCCATGCAACCTCAGGGCGTGCATGGACGCGGGGGCGCTCAGGCTTGAGTTGTTGTCATCTCAAAGCAACAAGCATGTCGTTGGGGTTCGTGATAAAAATGTTACATTATCTCGTACGCCCTTGTGCAACATGGCAGCCAGTTTGGTTTTCTTCTCGGAACGAATCTCAATGAAAAAAATTCTGCTCTCCTCCGTCGCTCTGCTGGGCCTGACCTCCGTTGCCATGGCTGCCGATCTGCCGAACCGTTCAGTTGCTCCGGTCATGCCGGTTGTCGAGAACACCCTCTCGGGCTTCTTCATCACCCCGCAGATCAGCACGCTCGGTATTGGCGTCGAAGCCGGTTACCGCTGGGACATGTTCGCTCTGCGCGCAGGCGTGAACTACTACTCGCTGTCGCGTGATTTCACCGCTGGCGGCATCCGCTATCAGGGTGACGGCACGCTCCTGTCCGTGGGCCTGATGGCCGACATCTTCCCGTTCAGCAACGGCTTCTTCCTGAGCGGCGGTCTGCGCCTCAATGGCAACAACGTTGAGGTTCAGGCGAACCCCATGGGCCCCGTGACCATCGGCAACGACGTTTACACGCCGGCTCAGATCGGCCAGCTCAACGGCAAGGTCGATTTCAACGAAGTGGCTCCTTACCTCGGCCTCGGCTGGCGCGGTCCGGTCTTCGGCTCGAAGAATGTCATCCTGTCCGTTGAGGCAGGCGCGATGTTCCAGGGTGATGCCAACACGAGCCTCACCTGCACCGGTCCGGCCTGCTCCATGATCGGCGCTGACCTCGACGCCGAGCGTCGTGACATCGAGAACAAGCTCGATGATCTCGATATCTTCCCGGTGGTGTCCATCGGCCTCGGCGTGCGCTTCTAAAAGCGATCAAGCCACCTTTAGGTGTCTTCATGCGAAGGCCCGGCGTTTTGCCGGGCCTTTCGTTTTTGCGCGTCGATGAATGAGATTTATCCCACGCGGACCCATCCGTGAGCGCCCAGGCGCTCCTGGGGCGTGAAACGGGCCTTGTAGCCCATCTTCTTCGAGCCCTCGACCCAGTAGCCGAGATAGAGATAAGGCAGGCCCATCGCCTTCGCGCGGCGGATGTGATCGAGTATCATATAAGTGCCGAGGCTTCTGGCATGCTGCTCCGGATCGAAGAAGGAATAGACCATCGACAGCCCGTCGCTCATCACGTCCATCAGGCTGACGGCGATGAGGTCGCCTTCGCCCCTCCCGGTGATGCCGCTGTCGATGCCGCGGCGGCGATACTCGATCAGCAGCGTGTCCACGTGGCTGTCCTCAACCATCATGGAGTAGTCCAGGACCGACATATCTGCCATGCCGCCATCGGCGTGGCGCGCATCCACGTAACGGCGGAAGAGCGCGTACTGCTCGGAAGTAGGACGGTTCGGAAGCTCATTGCCGATCAGATCGGTATTGGTCTTCAAAACGCGCTTCAGGTTTTCCGAAGGTTTGAACTCGTCGGCAAGGACGCGCACGGACACGCAGGCGCGGCAGGTGTCGCAGGCGGGCCGGTAGGCAATCGTCTGGGAGCGGCGGAAGCCGCCTTGGGTGAGAATCTCGTTCAGCTCGCGTCCGCGCCGTCCGATGATATGCGTGAAGACTTTCCGCTCTTCCTTGCCCGGCAGATAGGGGCATGCGGAGGGCGAAGTGAGGTAGAACTGCGGTGCGTCGCGGGAGTGACTCGTCAAGCCGGAAAGCCTTGTGGAGAAACCTTGAGCGCTGAATCAACGCTCAAGGATAACATTGGTGCCCGCTCCGTCCAGGGAAAGAGTGACGGATGTCGCAGCCTCGTCAGTCCGCGCGCACGACCATCATACCCGTGAGCAGGTCGCGGATGAAGCGTCCGTCGTTGCGGAAGAAACCAACGAGCACATCGCAGGCCCAGAGCAGGAAGGTCGAGATCGCGACGTAGAAGAACAGCGCGTGCACGGCGGCTGACAGCATGGAGGCGCCCCGGCCCGTGGACGGATCGATGACGCGAAGCCCCATGGTGCGCATGCCGACGGTCGCCTGGCTGCTGCCGCCGATGGTCACCGCGTTGTAGACGATGAAGATCAGCGCGGTCAGCGGCAGGGCGAAGAACAGGCCCCAGCCGAGGCCGAGGGTGATGAGCCCCAAGAAGAAGATGCCGATGGAGATCAGCACGACCCAAAGCGCGATCACCAGGAGGTCGATGAGATAGGCCCAGAACCGGCGGGCGATGACGCCTTCCGTCATGCGGGCATCGACCGGATAGGTGTTGTAGTCGATGGTCGGCGGGTAGGGCCGGTTGACCATGGTCTCAAATCCTCAATAGGCGGTCTCGGACATACCGCGGGAATCGATCCGCTGCGGCGCGAGCCCCTCCGCCTTCAGGGCGTCGAACACCTCCAATGTATGTACTCTGTCGCGGGTTTCGATAGTGATGTCGATGGAAACGCCTTTGGCGGGCACGTCGAGGAAGAGACGGCCGTGGGAAACTTCGAGAATATTGGCCCCAAGACTGCCTAGAAGGGTCGCCACGCGGCCCAGGAGTCCAGGCCTGTCGTGAGAGGTGATGCGGAAGGAGGCGATGCGGTCGTCGCGTTCGAGCTCTCGCACCATGACGGAGGCGAGGATGCGGGCGTCGATATTGCCGCCGCAGAGCACCAATCCCACTCGCTTGCCCTCGAAGCGCATCGGCTCGGCGAGCATGGCAGCGAGCCCGGCAGCGCCCGCGCCCTCGGCCATGGTCCGCTGCAGGGTGGCATAGGCGTTGACCGCGCGCTCGATCAGCGGCTCCTCGACCGCGATGATGTCGGACACGAGATCGCGCACGATAGGAAGTGGCAGCTGGCCCACGGTCTTCACCGCGATGCCCTCGGCCAAAGTCGCGCCACCGATGGGCCGGTCCTCGCCTTTGATGGCATTGGTGAAGGACGGATAGAGCGCGGCCTCCACACCGATAATTTCGATTGAAGGTTTCAGAGCTTTCGCGGCAATTGTGATACCGGAGATCAGGCCGCCGCCGCCGATGGGCACGAGGATTTGATCGAGATCGGGAGCATCCGCCAGCATTTCCATAGCGATGGTGCCCTGGCCCGCCATGACCTTCGGGTCGTCGTAAGGGTGGACGAAGACGAGACCCTCGGCTTCGGCGATCTCCCGCGCCTTGGCTGCGGATTCGTAAAGGGTCTCGCCGAACAGCACCACGCGTGCGCCATAGGAGCGGGTGTTCTCGGCCTTTACCAGGGGGGCGCTTTCCGGCATCACGATGACGGCAGGAATGCCGAGGCGACGCGCATGATAGGCCACGGCCTGCGCATGATTGCCCGCCGACATGGCGATCACGCCACGCTGCCGCTCCTCGGGCGTCAGGCTCTCCAGCTTGTTCACCGCGCCGCGCTCCTTGAAGGAGCCGGTGGGCTGCATGTTCTCGTGCTTCACGCAGACAGTGGCGCCGGTGATCTGGGACAGGCGCGGCGCAGGCACGAGGGGCGTGCGCAGCACCTGACCATGGATGGTGCTGGCTGCGCGTTCCACGTCCTGAAGAGTGATGGCATAATCGGCCACGGGTTCCTCCGGTATTCTTATATAGCCCTTAAACGGGTCTTGGCGTCGTCTCTTGAAATCCCAGCAATCCGCCGGGCCTAAAGATCAGAAACACGACGAGCGCGGCATAGAGCGCCACGTCCCGCCCTTCGATCGGTAGATAAGCCGACCAGATGGTCTCGAACAACCCAATAATGAAACCTCCTAACAGGGCGCCGGGCACGGAGCCGATGCCGCCGATGATCGCGCCGATCAGCGCCTTGAGGCCATATTGGAAACCTCCTGCAAAACCCAAGCCCCCATATTGAACGACGATCAGCATGCCCGAGAGACCCGCCATGGCGCCTGCCAGCGCGAGGGTTTGGATGAGAAGACGAGGGCCGTTGACGCCCATCAGGGCCGCCGCACGCGCATCGTCGGCGCAGGCCCGCCACGCACGCCCGAAATCCGTTGCCTTCATCAACCACAGGAGGCCCAAAGCAGCGATCAGGCCGATGCTCGCCGTTATCAGGCTGATCGGCGTGAGGCTGACCACGAAATCATCGGAGCGCGCGAGAGGCCATGTCTCAGCCCAGATCGGCGGCAGCCAGATCGTCACGGGGCTTTGCACGAGGCGCAAGTATTCCATCAGGGCGAGCGACAGCCCGACCGTTGCGATGAGGCTCGGTTGGGAACTAGCGGTGGTGATGCGGCTGATGGTGAAGTAGCCGCCGACGGCACTGTGCATCGCACCGGCAAACAGCGCGCCAGCGAGCCCTGCCGCGATGCCGAGAAGCGGGGCGTCCAAGCCTGAAGCCAAGACGACAGCCGTTCCCGCAATCGTCGCCGCCGAACCTACGGCTGCAAGCTCACCGAAGGCGAGGTTGACCCGTCCGCTCAGGCCGAACACCAGGGCGAAGGAAACGGAAAGAAGGGCATAGATCGCCGTGCGCGGTAGGCTGACCAGGATCTGCTGCAGCCAATAGGCGACGGCGGAGGGAAGCTCGATGTCCGCCGCCGCGTGGGAGGGGCTGCCGGGATCGGCCGCCACCCCTTCTGGCGTTTCGAGATAGTAGTGCTTGAGCATGTAGAGGCTGGCGCCCGAGACCGGCCCTTCCTCGGTGGCAAGGCCCGTCAATTCCGCCTTATTGAGCGAAAGGCCCTCGGCGGCGAAGGTGCAGATAATGGTGCGGTCGAGCGGCGGACGATCCGGATTTTGCGCCGTGTAGAGCACCTTCAGGCTGCGGGGAGCAGGCCCGTCCTGGATGCGCTGGACGGTGATCGCGGCACCGGGATTGAGCGCGGGAAGGGTGGATCGGCACACCCGCGCCTGATCCGCATCGATGGACAAGCCGCATGCCGCAAGAAAGAACAGGCCCACAAGACAGGCGATCCGTCGCCATGTCTTCAGAAGGCCTGTCCTCTTCATATGCGGGCTTGAGCGGTGGTCAGGCTTGAGCCTTCAGCTTTTCCGCCACACGCGGCGCGAAATAGGTGAGGATACCGTCGGCTCCGGCGCGCTTGAAGGCGAGCAGGCTTTCCATCATGGCGCGGTCTCCGTCGATCCAGCCGTTCTGAGAGGCGGCCTGGATCATCGCATATTCACCGGAGACCTGATAGGCGAAGGTCGGAACGGCGAAGGTCTCCTTCACCCGCTGCACGATATCGAGATAGGGCATCCCCGGCTTGACCATGATCATGTCCGCGCCTTCCTTGAGATCGAGGGCGACCTCACGCAAGGCTTCGTCCGTGTTGGCGGGGTCCATCTGGTACGTGCGCTTGTCGCCGACGAGGGTTGCATTGGTGCCGATGGCGTCGCGGAACGGGCCGTAGAACGCGGATGCATATTTCGCCGCGTAAGCCATGATCTGCACGTCGAGGAAGCCGGCCGCATCGAGCGCCTCGCGGATCGCGGCCACGCGCCCGTCCATCATGTCGGACGGGGCGATGACGTCTGAGCCCGCTTCTGCTTGCAGCACGGCCTGCTTGGCGAGCAGCGCCACGGTCTCGTCGTTGAGAATGCGCTCGCCATCCATGACGCCGTCATGGCCGTGGCTGGTATAGGGATCGAGGGCGATGTCGGTGATCACGCCAATCTGCGGCACCGCTCGCTTGATCTCGCGCACCGCCCGGTTGACGAGGTTGCGCGGGTTGAGGGACTCCGAACCAGTCGGGTCGCGAAGGGCAGGGTCGGTATAGGGAAAGAGAGCGATGGCGGGGATGTTCAGCAGGGCGGCGCGCTCGGCCTCCTTCACAACCTCGGCGATGGTCAGGCGCTCGACACCCGGCATGGAGGCGACCGGCTGGCGGCCACTTGCGCCTTCCACCACGAAGAGCGGCCAGATCAGGTCGTTCGTTGTCAGCACGTTCTCGCGCACCAGCCGCCTGGACCATTCCGCCTTGCGATTGCGTCGCGGGCGGTGGGACAGGTTGAGAGAAGAAACGGCTTCTTGTGCTGCGGGGCGGGGGAACGGCGACAGTTTCGACATGATCCTCATCCGGCACCGGCTTCGATGCGCCAGCGCGTGGGAGACGGTTAGCACATTTAAATCGCTCTAAAAAAGGGTCCGAGGTCGCATCCGGGGCATTCCCGAGGGAAAACGGGCTCAGGGCAGCCATGCATTGACGGTAATCGTGTGCCTGCTTAATCCGGAAAACAGGCACAGCTAAGGGAAGCGCCCCATGGACGAGACCGCGGAAGTCATTTGCGAGAAACAGGGTGAGGCTGGAATCATCACCCTCAACCGTCCGCGCGCCCTCAATGCCTTGACGCTGACTATGGTGCGCGAGATGCGCCGGGCTCTCGGCGCCTGGGCACGCGACCCTGCAGTGACCCGCATCGTCGTGCAGGGCGCGGGCGAGAAGGCCTTCTGCGCCGGAGGCGACATCCGCCGCCTCACCGAACTCCTTCAAGCTGGAGAGCGCGATGAGGCACTCGCGTTCTGGCGCGAGGAGTACCAGCTCAACATTGCCATCAAGCGCTATCCTAAACCCTATATCTCCCTCATCGACGGCATCGTCATGGGCGGCGGCGTCGGCGTGTCTCTGCACGGGTCGCACCGGGTCGCGGGTGAGCGCTACCTGTTTGCCATGCCGGAAGTCGGCATCGGCTTCTTCCCCGATGTGGGCGCAACCTATGCCCTGCCGCGACTACCGGGTTCATTCGGTATGTATCTCGCGCTCACCGGCGAACGGGTGAAGCAGGCTGACGCCCTCATGCTTGGCCTTGCGACCCACGCCGTGAAAAGCGAGGCCGTCGAGGCGCTGCGCCAAGACTTGATTGCCGGTGTGCCGGTGGAGGAAGCGCTTGCGAAGGCTGCAAGCGATCCAGGTCCGGCGCCGCTCACCGAACATCGGGCCTTGATCGATGCCTGTTTCTCCGCCGAGAGCGTGGCAGCCGTGCTTCAGCGCCTTGATGAAGCGGCAAGCAGGGGCTCGGACTTCGCCGCCAAGACGGCGGCGGGCATGCGCACGAAGTCGCCCATGAGCATGAGTATCGCCTTCGAGCAGGTCCGCCGTGGCGCCTCCCTCGATTTCGAGGAGGCCATGAAGACCGAGTTCCGCATCGTCTCGCGGATCGGCGAGGACAAGGACTTCTTCGAAGGCGTGCGCGCCGTTCTGATCGACAAGGACAACCAGCCACGCTGGAACCCGGCATCGCTCGATGCCGTCACCCGTGAGGCCATCGACCGTCATTTCGCGAGCCTCGGGCCGCAGGAACTGGAGATCGCCTGATGGCGCGCAACGTCAATAACGGCACGCCGCATGAGGCCCCGCGGGATTATCTCTCCGACCGGATCGAGGAACGCCCGCCAGCCCCCGCCGCCATGCGCTGGAGCTTTATCCTCACCTGGTTCATGCGGGTGCTGGCGCTCATCTGGATCATGAAGGGCCTGAGTTCGTGGGCCGTGATCCTCGGCATCTGGACGCCGGTTGGGCAGTTCGAGGCCCGTTCCACCGGGTATCAGGCCACGATCATCTATTTCGCTCTGATCGACCTCATCGCCGCCGTAGGCCTCTGGATGGCGAGTACCTGGGGCGGAATCATGTGGCTGCTCGCCGTCATGAGCCACCTGATTCTCGCGGCTTTCTTCCCGGGTATCGTCTCCAGCGGAATCCTGACGATCCTGTTCTTCCTGACCTTGATCGCGGTCTATATCGCCGTGTCCTGGCTGGCGGCTCAGGAAGAGTAAGCTAAGCCTATAAAATATAGGATTTTGCACGCGGAGCGATCTTGCTATGCCCCGCGCAGCTCAGCCATGCGCTTAAGGCCAAGCTCCTCACGGATAAGTGTATCCTTGGGAACACAGTTCAGCGTTACATCGTGGATAGAGCCGGTTTCGGAGACCGAAGACGTAATCGAGGAACATTTTGCCATAAAACGGCCCCGATGTTCTTCGTTTTCGATACCCTTCGTTAATCCAATCCCGGCAGTTTCCGAAGCCGACCCACAACTAACTGAAGAAGAGCCTGCGCTCATGCTGTCCCGCCGTGCCCTCCTGACCGGATCGCTTGCCCTTGTCCTGACACCCGCCACCATGGCCATGGCTCAGACCCAGGCCGAGTGGTCGCAGAATTACGAGGCTGTGTCCCGCACCCGCGTGCAGCGGACCTCGACCCCTATGCTCTCGGCCGAGTCTCTCGCCGCGACTGAGCGGATGATCGAGTACTACCGCAACATCGCCGCTCGTGGCGGCTGGGGAATGGTGCAGGGCGTCCAAGGCCTGCGCGTGGGCTCCAAGAGCCCCGCCGTCGGCGCCCTGCGCCAACGCCTCATCATTACGGGCGACCTCGACCAGAATGCCGGCGAGTCCCCGATCTTCGACTCCTATGTCGAGGCCGCTGTCCGCCGCTTCCAGGCTCGCCATGGCATCAGCTCCACCGGCACCGTGACGTCCCCGACCGTGGCCGCCATGAACGTGCCGGTCGACATCCGCATCCGTCAGCTCGAAATCAATGTGGCGCGCCTGCGTAGCCTTGTCGGCGGCGGGCTTCCCAACCGCTATGCGGTCGCCAACATCCCCGCCGCTCTCGTGGAGACGGTGGAGGGTGGCATGGTCCATACCCGCCACGCCGCCGGCGTGGGCAAGGCCGACCGCCAGTCGCCCCTGCTGAACTCGAAGATCGTCGAGGTCAACTTCAATCCGTTCTGGACGGCTCCAGCCTCGGTGGTGAAGAAGGACCTCATCCCCAAGATGCAGAAGGAGCCGAACTACCTGACCGAGAACCGCATCCGCATCTTCAATGGTGCTGGTCAGGAGGTCCCCTCCAGCCAGATCAATTGGTTCTCGGACGAGGCGACCCGCTATCGCTTCCGTCAGGATCCGGGCGGCGAACTGAACTCCATGGGGTTCGTGCGCATCAACATCCCGAACCAGCATGGCGTGTACATGCACGACACGCCCTCCAAGGGCATCTTCGGCGACGATTTCCGCTTCGTCTCCTCGGGATGCATCCGCATCCAGAACGTGCGCGACTACATTGAGTGGCTTCTGAAGGATACGCCCGGCTGGAGCCGCGAGCAGATCGACGCTACCTTCAAGTCCGGCGAGCGCATCGATGCCCGTCTGGCGACTGCGGTTCCGATTCACTGGATCTACATGACCGCCTGGGCGACCCCGGACGGCCTCGTGCAGTTCCGCGACGACATCTACAACAAGGACGGTCTCGGCGCCTCCATCCCGGTGGCCAGCCGCACCCCGACCGAGCCGGACGAGGAAATGTTCCTCCAGAACTAAGGCCTCAGGCCTAACCCATGACAGCCCGCCCATCCGGCGGGCTGTTGCTTTTCAAAAGCCGGGCAGGGATGCCTTAGCCGGGTTGGCGGGTTCCATCGGCCCATGGTAAAGGCCTGTCAGTTCAAGAACGAGCAGCCGGTGGGACCCCGGCTCACAGCAAGGCGAGAACGATCATGAGTGCGAGCGAAGCAAGAAATCACCTCTCCAACAGCTTTTTCTCGGCCAGCCTTGCCGACAGCGATCCCGAGATCGCCCGCGCCATCGGGCTCGAGCTCGGCCGCCAGCGCGACGAGATCGAGCTGATCGCCTCGGAGAACATCGTCTCCCGCGCCGTTCTGGAAGCCCAAGGCTCGGTGATGACCAACAAGTATGCGGAGGGCTATCCGGGCCGCCGCTACTATGGCGGCTGCCAGTTCGTTGACATCGCCGAGGAACTCGCCATCGACCGCGCCAAGCGCCTGTTCGACTGCAAGTTCGCCAACGTCCAGCCCAACTCCGGCTCCCAGGCCAACCAGGCCGTGTTCATGGCTCTCATGAAGCCGGGCGACACCTTCATGGGCCTCGACCTCGCCTGCGGCGGCCACCTGACCCACGGCTCCCCGGTCAACATGTCCGGCAAGTGGTTCAACGTGGTGAGCTACAAGGTCCGCGAGAGCGATCAGATCATCGACATGGATGAGGTGGCGGAACTCGCCCGCACCCATAAGCCGAAGGTGATCGTGGCCGGCGGCTCGGCCTATTCCCGCTTTTGGGATTTCGCACGCTTCCGCGAGATCGCGGATGAGGTCGGCGCGTTCTTCATGGTCGACATCGCTCACTTCGCCGGTCTCGTGGCAGGCGGCGCGCATCCATCGCCGTTCCCCCATGCCCATGTGGTCACCACCACCACCCACAAGACTCTGCGCGGACCGCGCGGCGGCATGATCCTCACCAATGACGAGGACATCGCCAAGAAGGTCAATTCCGCGATCTTCCCAGGCCTCCAGGGCGGCCCGCTCATGCACGTGATCGCCGCGAAGGCTGTAGCCTTCGGTGAAGCCCTGCGCCCTGAGTTCAAGCTTTATGCCCGCTCGGTTGTCGAGAACGCCAAGGTGCTGGCCGACACGATGCTTGCGAACGGCTATGCCATCGTTGCCGGCGGCACGGACAACCATCTGATGCTGGTGGACCTGCGTCCGAAGAAGCTCACCGGCAAGGCCGCTGAGGCAGCTTTGGGCCGTGCGCACATCACCTGCAACAAGAACGGCGTTCCCTTCGATCCTGAGAAGCCGATGGTCACGTCCGGCGTCCGTCTCGGCACTCCCGCCGCCACTTCGCGCGGCTTCGGCGTCGCCGAGTTCAAGAAGGTCGGCGAGCTGATCGTCGAGGCTCTCGATGGTCTCGCCAAGAACGGCGAAGAGGGCAATGCCGCGACGGAGGAATCGGTGAAGACCCGCGTCCACGAGTTGACCCGCCGCTTCCCGATCTACGCTTAACATTCGGACTGACCGATGCGCTGTCCCTATTGCGGGAGTCTCGACACCCAGGTGAAGGACTCCCGGCCGACGGACGATTCCTCTTCCATCCGCCGCCGCCGCATCTGCCCGGATTGCGGCGGACGGTTCACGACCTTCGAGCGCGTGCAGCTGCGCGAGCTGACTGTGGTGAAGCGTTCTGGACGACGCGTGCCGTTCGACCGCGACAAGCTCCAGCAATCGGTGGACGTGGCCTTGCGCAAGCGCTCGGTCGATCCTGAGCGCGTGGAGCGCATGATCAACGGTATCGTGCGCCAGCTGGAGAGCATGGGCGAAGGCGATGTGCCGAGCGAAACCGTGGGAGAACTCGTCATGGAAGGCCTGAAAGGCCTCGACGATGTCGCCTATGTGCGCTTCGCCTCCGTCTACAAAAATTTCCGCGAGGCCAAGGACTTCGAGGAGATCCTTGAGAAGTTGGCGGAAGAGCCGGAAGAGCCTCCTCGCCTGAAGAAGAAGCCCGCGCAGTCCGAGCAATGAGCGACGCCCGAACACAGCGGGATGAGCATTTCATGCGCCTCGCCATTGCCCTCGGCGAGCGCAATCTCGGGCTCACATGGCCCAATCCATCCGTCGGCTCTGTCATCGTGGATGAAAGCGGCGATGCTCCCGTCATCATCGCGCAGGGTGCGACCCAGCCAGGCGGTCGTCCGCATGCGGAGCGCGTTGCGCTCGCCGCTGCAGGAGACCGTGCGAAAGGCGCAACGCTCTATGTCTCGCTGGAGCCATGCTCACACCACGGCAAGACGCCGCCCTGCGCAGATGCCGTAGTTGAAGCCGGGCTCGCCCGCGTCGTTTCCGCGATTGAGGATCCGGACAAGCGTGTTGCCGGTCTTGGCCATGAGCGCGTGCGTTCTGCGGGTATCGAAGTTGTTGCGGGATGCCTGCGGCCTCTCGCTCGTCGTGCTCATCGCGGACATATCACCCGCGTCACGGAAGGCCGCCCCGCAATCACCGTGAAACTCGCCCGGACGACCGAAGGTCTGGCGGGATCGCGACAAGGTCCGCGCCTGATGATCACGAGAGAGATCGCAAACGCCAAAGTGCACCTGATGCGCGCACATGCTGACGCGATCATGGTCGGCGTCGGCACGGTACTGGTGGACGATCCGTTGCTGAACGTGCGCCTGCCGGGGCTCGAGAGCTGCTCGCCTATCCGCATCGTCATCGACACGCATCTGCGCACGCCGCCGGGCGCTCGCATCGTGACAGGCGCGCGAGAAATCCCGACCTGGATCGTCACGAGCGTCGGCGCGCCCATTGAAGCCGAGCATGCGCTCGTCGCCCAAGGCGTCGAGGTGCTGCGCGTCTCTGCGGACGAGGCTGGTCATGTATCCTTGCCTGAGGCCCTTCAGCTTCTCGGTATGCGTGGCCTGACGCGCATCTTCTGCGAGGGCGGCCCCGGTCTGGCGGATGCGTTGGCGCAAGCCGATCTGATCGATGAGCTGATCCTCGTCACCGGTCGTTCAGCGCGCGGGCAGGGCGATGTGCCTGCTCTCAGCTTCGCGCTGCAGGATCGCATGGACGAACTCAACCTTTATGCCGACGAGCAGGTCGGTCCCGATCTTTTCATGTTTTGGGAGAAACCCTGATGTTCACGGGTATCGTCACCGATGTCGGCGAGGTCGTCTCGGCAGAAGGCGCGCAGGGAACCTTGAAGCGCCTGCGCATCAACGCGTCCTACGATCCCGCGACGATTGCGCTCGGCGCATCCATCGCCTGCGGAGGTCCGTGCCTCACGGTGGTGGCGGTCGAGCCGCGAGAGGGCGGCTGCTGGTTCGATGTGGATGCTGCCGCCGAAACCCTGGAACGCACCACGGTCGGCGAGTGGAGGACGGGTACGAAGATCAACCTGGAGCGCTCGCTCAAGATCGGCGATGAACTCGGCGGCCACATCGTCACCGGCCACGTGGACGGGCTTGCCACCATCCTAAAGGTCGAGGCGATCACAGCGGGCGATAACCCTTGGGGGCCAACGGCCCGCTTCACCATCAAGGCCCCGTCCAATCTGGCGGGCTTCATCGCCGAAAAGGGCTCCGTCTGCCTCGACGGCACGTCGCTCACCGTGAACTCGGTGGAGGGCGATCTCTTTACCGTGCTCATCATCCCGCACACGCTCGCCGTGACCACCTGGGGCGAGCGCAAAGACGGTGACAAGCTCAATATCGAGGTCGATCTCATGGCCCGCTACGCCGCACGCCTTGCGGACGCCCGCCGGGCGGGGTAGGGAACGGCCAACATTTTCCAGGATCCACTACGCAGCCCTCATCCTGAGGAGGCCGTCAGGCCGTCTCGAAAGACGAGGGCGCTTCCAGAGTTCTCTGGACCCTCCTTCGAGACGCCGCTTTGCGGCTCCTCAGGATGAGGGGTGACGATGACAAAGGTTTTAAGAAGCTCCATGCTCTCCCATTCCGCCAAGCCGCAAGGTTCCCGCCCGCCCGTTCCCGGCGCCCGCATCCTCGTCGTCGAGGCGCGGTTCTATGACGATATTGCAGACGAACTTCTGCGAGGCGTGCAAGGCGCGGTCGAAGCCGCCCAGGCGACCATGGAAGTGCTGACCCTCGACGGCGCTCTCGAAATCCCGGCCACCGTGGCGATTGCCCTCGATGCCGCCGCCAAGGCAGGCAAGCCCTACGACGCTGTCGTGGCGCTCGGCTGCGTGATCCGCGGCGAGACGGGACATTATGACATCGTGGCAGGCGAGAGCGCCCGTGCCCTCATGGACCTGTCGGTCGCCCGCAAGATCCCGCTCGCCAACGGCATCCTGACCGTGGAGAATGAGGAGCAGGCCTGGACCCGGGCTCGCGTGAATGAATTGAATAAGGGGGCGGGTGCGGTCGAAGCGGCGCTCGCTGTCCTGCGCATCAAGAACAAGCTGGAGGCCTGATCATGACGAAGCCTGCTGAGCGTTCCGCCGCTCGCCTTGCTGCCGTCCAGGCCCTCTATCAGATGGACCTCTCCGGCAAGACTGTCGTGGACGCTCTCGCCGAGTTTGAGGCCTTCTGGATCGGCCGCGAGGTCGAAGGAATCGAGTTCAAGCCGTCCGACATCGAGTTCTTCCGCAATGTGATCTCGGGCGTGGTGCAGAACCAACGCGCCATCGACGTGAAGATCGACAAGGCCCTGGACGAAGGCTGGCCGCTGCGCCGCGTCGAGGCTGTTCTGCGCGCCATCCTGCGCGCGGGCGGCTATGAGCTGATGTTCCGCAAGGACGTGCCTGCTCGCGTCGCCATCACCGAATACGTGGATGTGACCCACGGCTTCTACGGCGAGGACGAGCCCGGCCTCGTGAACGCCGTCCTCGATACGCTCGCCCGCGACGTTCGCCCCGGCGAGTTGGAAAAGAAGGCCGCCGGGCAGGCAAAGCGTTAAGGCTCCCGATGGCAGGGATGGTCAGGCCATGAGTTCCCAGCGCCTCACCGAAGACGGGCTCATCGCCCGTTTTTTCGCGCCGCTGGCGGGTGAGGGCGCTCTTGGCCTGAAGGACGACGCCGCTTCCTTTTCTCCGAAGTCCGGGCACGATCTCGTGCTGACGACCGACGCCCTGGTGGAGTCGGTTCATTTCCTGCCCGAAGATTCACCCGCCTCCATCGCCCGCAAGGCCCTAGGCGTGAACGTGTCGGATCTTGCCGCCAAGGGCGCCGATCCCGCAGGTTTTCTCTTGAGCCTCGCGCTTCCCGAAGGCTGGACGGAAGAATGGCTTGCGAAGTTTGCCGAAGGGCTCGGAGAGGCCGCGCGCGATTTTACCTGTCCGCTGCTTGGCGGCGATACGGTGAAGGCGAGGGGCGCTCTCACGCTTTCGGTGACGGCCATCGGTGAAGTGCCTCCCGGGCGCATGGTCCGGCGCACGAATGCTCAGGCCGGTGATGTGATTTGCGTGAGCGGCACCATCGGCGATGCGGCCTTGGGCTTGAAGCTGCGTAAGGATCCCGCTTGGGCCAATAGCTTATCCCCCGATGAAAAGGCACATCTCGACGACCGCTATCTCCATCCGCAGCCGCGACATCGGCTGGCGCGCGCTGTCCGAGAGCATGCCCATGCGGCCATGGATGTGTCCGATGGGCTTGCGGGCGATCTTGCCAAGATGATGCGAGTGAGTGGCGTCTCCGCTGAGATCGATGCTGAGAAGGTGCCGTTTTCGTCCGCCGTGCAAGCGGCGATCGCGGCCGAACCTAGTCTCTACGACCTCGCCGTGACGGGCGGCGACGATTACGAAATTCTTTGCACCGTGCCGGAAAATCAGCTCGACAGCCTGCTGAAACAGGCCGATAGCGTGGGCATCATGATGTCCGCCATAGGCCGAGTCGTTCAAGGGAATGAGATCCCGGTCTTTCGGATGAAGAACTCTGAAAGACGCTACGATGCAGGTTCATACTCCCACTTCTGACGCACTCGCCAAGCGCAACGCCATCGTTCTGGCCGTTGCTATGGCACTCGGCGGATCGAGCCCCGCCATCGTGGTGTCTCTCGGCGGTCTTGTGGGTCAAAGTCTCGCCGACAACAAGGAACTCGCAACGCTTCCCGTCAGTCTGCTCAATCTGGGCTTGGCGATTGGTACCATTCCCGCGGCCATGCTCATGCGCAGGGCAGGGCGGCGCATCGGCTATGTGGTAGGCGCAGGCATTGGTCTCTTCGGCGGGTGCTTGGCTGCTTTCGGCATCGCGTCTTTCAGCTTCGTACTCTTCTGCCTCGGCACCCTGATCATTGGCATGTATGGCTCGTTCAACCAGAGCTATCGCTTCGCTGCCACCGATGCGGCCTCAGAATCCTTCAAGGCACGGGCGATCTCCTGGGTGATGACCGGCGGGCTTGCTGCTGGCGTGATAGGGCCGCAGACGGTGATCTGGCTGCGGGATGCCGCTCCAACCGCGCCCTTCGCTGGCGCTTTCCTCGGGCAGGCGGCCTTGGCTCTCATGTCCATGGCGGTCGTCTCGTTTCTGCGCCCCGTTCCGGTCAGTGCGGCTCCCAAATCGGGCGGCAGGCCTTTGAGCGAGATCGTAAAGCAACCCAGATTCATCGTGGCGGCCGTGGCGGGTCTGGTTTCCTATTCCCTCATGAGCTTCCTGATGACAGCTGCTCCCGTGGCCATGGTGGGCTGCGGCCTTCCCATCGAGGCGGCGGCGCTCGGCATTCAGTGGCACATCCTGGCCATGTTCGGCCCCAGCTTCTTCACTGGACGCCTGATCAGCCGCTTCGGCAAGGAGCGGGTCACGGCCGTGGGCTTGGTCCTTATTGCCATTTCGGCGGCTATAGGCCTGTCGGGTATCGAGATCGCCCATTTCTGGGCAACGCTCATTATCCTCGGCATCGGCTGGAACTTCGGCTTCATCGGCGCAACCGCCATGGTCACCGATTGCTACCGGCCCGAGGAGCGCACGAAAGTCCAGGCAGCCAACGATTTTCTGGTCTTCGGCTCCGTCGCCGTCGCGTCCTTCTCCTCAGGGAAACTCTTGAATGCGGGCGGCTGGGACACCGTGAACTGGATGGTCTTTCCACCGGTCGTGGTCGCACTACTTCTGCTGGCTTGGCAGTATAGGGCGCGAGCAGCAGTACCAGCATAAAGTCTTACAGGCTTCCTGTGATTTAAAAGCCAAGCATCGTTGCGAAGCGCCTTCTTTTTTGCCACCAAATATATACTTCGCGGGGGTGGAGGCCATTTCAAGGCCAAAATTCAGGCCTTGAGCACCGGCTTTCTGCTTTCCCATAACAAGGATGGCATGATGGCACTCACCCTTATTATCTTGGGCGGGCTTCTCTCGATTGCGTATGGCCTCTGGGCCATCAGCGACGTGATGAAGCGGGACGCCGGTTCGCAGCGCATGCAGGAAATCGCAGGCGCGATTGCCGAAGGCGCGAAAGCCTATCTTCGCAGGCAGTATACGACCATCGCCATCGTGGGCGTGGTGCTGTTTGCCATTATCACTTACTTCCTCGGCCTTCGTGTCGGCATCGGCTTTGCCATCGGTGCGATCCTGTCGGGTGTCGCAGGCTTCATCGGCATGAACGTCTCCGTTCGCGCCAATGTGCGCACCGCGCAGGCCGCAACCCAATCCCTCGGCGGCGGTCTCGATGTGGCCTTCAAGGCAGGCGCAGTCACGGGCATGCTAGTAGCTGGCCTCGCGCTTCTAGGCGTGGCGCTCTATTACGGCTATCTCACCCGCATCGCAGGCTTGAATCCCGCTGACCGCGTGGTGATCGACAGCCTCGTGGCTCTCGGCTTCGGCGCTTCCCTGATCTCGATCTTCGCCCGTCTCGGCGGCGGCATCTTCACCAAGGGTGCGGACGTCGGCGGCGACCTTGTGGGCAAGGTGGAAGCAGGCATCCCCGAAGACGATCCGCGCAATCCCGCGACCATTGCCGACAATGTGGGCGACAATGTCGGCGACTGCGCCGGCATGGCGGCCGACCTGTTCGAGACCTACGCGGTGACCGTGGTCGCCACCATGGTGTTGGCTGCGATCTTCTTTGCAGGGCAGGGCATCCTTGACTCGATGCTGATGTATCCGCTCGCTATCGGCGCAGCATGCATCGTCACGTCGATCATCGGCACCTTCTTCGTGAAGCTCGGTCAGAACGAGTCCATCATGGGCGCGCTCTACAAGGGCCTGATTGCAACCGGCATCCTTTCCGCCATCGCGATCGGCCTCGTGACCTGGCAGATGATCGGCTTCGGCCCAATCGCGGGTGCCGAGTTTACGGGCCAGGACCTGTTCTGGTGCGCCATTATCGGCCTGTTGGTCACGGCCTTCATCGTCGTGATCACCGAGTACTATACCGGCGTCGGCTTCCGCCCCGTGCGTTCCATTGCTCAGTCCTCGGTGACGGGCCATGGCACGAACGTGATTCAGGGACTCGCGGTCTCGCTGGAATCGACGGCGCTGCCGACCATCGTGATCATCGCAGGCATCATCATCGCCTACACGCTGGCGGGCCTCTTCGGCATCGCCATCGCCGTGACCGCGATGCTGGCTCTCGCCGGCATGATCGTGGCGCTCGATGCCTTCGGCCCGGTGACGGATAACGCGGGCGGCATTGCCGAAATGGCTGGCCTGCCGAAGGAAGTGCGCAAGTCCACGGATGCTCTCGACGCGGTGGGCAACACCACGAAGGCGGTGACGAAGGGCTATGCGATCGGTTCTGCGGGCCTCGGCGCTCTCGTGCTCTTCGCTGCCTATACCTCGGATCTCGCCTTCTTCACGAAGAATGCGGCGCAATATCCGTACTTCCAGGGCGTTGCTCCGGACTTCTCGCTCACCAATCCTTACGTAGTGGTCGGACTCCTGTTCGGTGGCCTTATCCCGTTCCTGTTCGGCGGCATCGCCATGACGGCGGTAGGTCGCGCGGCAGGCGCGGTTGTGGAAGAGGTGCGCCGTCAGTTCCGCGAGAAGCCGGGTATCATGCAGGGCACCGAGCGTCCCGATTACGGCCGCGCAGTGGACATGCTCACCCGCGCCGCGATCAAGGAAATGGTCATACCCTCGCTTCTGCCGGTGCTTGCTCCGATCGTGACCTACTTCGTGATCCTGTGGGTCGCTGGCAAGTCGCAGGCCTTCTCGGCCGTGGGCGCGATGCTGCTTGGCGTGATCGTGACGGGTCTCTTCGTCGCGATCTCCATGACCTCCGGCGGCGGTGCCTGGGACAATGCGAAGAAGTCCTTCGAGGACGGCTTCACGGATGCTTCCGGTACGACGCACCATAAGGGTTCGGATGCACACAAGGCTTCCGTGACGGGCGATACCGTCGGCGATCCCTACAAGGACACGGCAGGCCCTGCCGTGAACCCGGCGATCAAGATCACCAACATCATCGCCCTAATGCTGCTGGCGATCCTGGCGCATTCGTAAGATCGCTCGTTTCATACAATCCAAAGCCTCGCGGTTCATGCCGCGAGGCTTTCTTTATTTCGACAGGCAAGACCGTGACTTATACCGATCCTTTCGCAGCAGAGGCCCTGGCGTCGATCTCGGCTCGCGAGCAGCGCACTGTCATCGGGCACGCATCCATCGACTTGATGTCGCCCATGTCCGAGAAAACGCTCAGCGGACTCATCGCGCAGATCCCGGCGCGAGCACGCATGTTGGATATGGGATGCGGGAAGGCTGCCTTGGCCCGCCATCTCTTGAAGAAGGATCCTGCCGCATCTGCTGTCTGCATTGAGCGCAACCCGGTTCTCGCCGCTCAGGGCGAAGTGCTAGCCAGGAGGGATGGCGTTTCGGATCGTCTGCAAATGATCGTCGCCGATGGACGTGAATGGATGGCATCCGAGAAGTTTGATGCCATCGCGCTTCTAGGAGCGACGCACGCCATCGGCTCGCTGTACGAGGTGCTGGCTTATGGAAGGGCCAACCTGAAGCCTGGAGGCGTCGTGCTTCTCGGTGAAGGCATATGGGCGAGCAAGCCCGATCCAGAATACCTGGCCTTCCTGGGAGCGGACGAGAGCGAGCTCATGTCGCAAGAAGCGCTTGTGCGGGAGGTCGAGAGGGCCGGCTTTACCGTGCGCTACGAGCACCTGAGTAGCGCGGAGGAATGGGACGGCTATGAAGGGCCGTACTTCCAGACCCTCAGAGATCATGCCGACGCGAACGGCCAGCACCCCTTCGCCGAGGAAGCCAACGCCTTCGAGGCCATGCAGGCCAAGCATGGCCGCCAATGCATGGGCTTCCTCGTCATGGCAGCAGCCGTCGAGCCAGCCTGATCCGCAGTAAAAGGTCAGGGGCATCCAACGAAAAAGGCCGGGCTTGTGACCCGGCCTTTTCCATTGAGAGATAAGATTGATCTTACGAACCGAAGGGGTTGAAGTTGTTGGCGCCCTTGAAGATCTGGCCGAGGAAGCTCGTCTCCTCGCCGCCCGACGGGGTGGTGCGGCTGATGAAGTCGAACACCTTGCCGTCCTGAATGCCGTAGAGGCCCACGCGCTCGACGCGCAGGTTCTTGTCGAAATAGACAGCGGTCACGCGCTGATCCACCACCTGCTCGCCCATGAACTGGAGGGTGCGGCGGGAGCGCTGGCTGATGTAGTACCAGGTCCGGTTGCCGACGGTGGACACCGTCGAGGGAGTGCCGAGGGTCTCGAGCACCTTGTCGGCGCCCATGCCATTCTTCACCTGGGCCACGGCATTCTCGTCCAGCTGGTATCCGCGGGCAAACTCCTCGCCCATGGTGCAGGCGGCAACGGAGGCGGCCAGGAAAGTCGCAGTGGCCAAGCGTACCAAAAGGGTATGATATCGACGCATCGTACGGTTCTTCCAGGAATGCGGCGCGGATGTGCTTGCGCCTATGGATCGTGATGGCGTAACCCGAGGTTTCGGTTTTGACAAGCTTGGAAGGGAAAAGGCTGTGATATTCAGTCTCTTCCGCAAGGATCCCCGGCGCGTGGCCATCGCGGCTCTCTATGCGAGAATCGCTAACGCCTCCCGCAATCCGGGGCTTTATGCGGCACTCGGCATTCCGGACAGCCTGGAGGGGCGCTTTGAATCCCTTTCGCTCCACATGGTCCTTTCTTTAAGGGCGTTACGGGAGCTTCCGGCTCCTGCGGATGATGTCGCCAAGGACCTGACGGACGCCTTTTTCAGGGACATGGACGCCTCCTTACGGGAAATGGGCGTAGGCGATACGGTGGTGCCCAAGCGCATGAAGAAGATGGCTGCGTCCTTTTATGGCAGAGCCCATGCCTATGACCCGGCCCTGAATGCCGCCAACGAGGCCGAGCTGGCGGAGGCCCTGGGGCGGAATGCCCTGGGCGCAGAGGCACCTGCCACTGCGCTTGCGCGTTATGCTCTGGCGGCGGACAAGGGTCTTCAGACCGTCGCGCTTGACGTATTACTCGAATCCGGGCCCGCTTTCCCAGCGCCCGAGGCCTTTGCAGAGAAGGGAAACCGATGACCCCTGAAACCGTAGGTCCCCTGTCCCGCCTCGTGGACGTCATGAATATTCCGTCTCGTGGGCAGGAAATTCGTGTGGAGACGAGCACCGAGGAGCGGAATGCCCTGGCAAAGGATTTCGGACTGCCAAGCATCCAGGCCCTGTCGGGAGACTTCAAGCTCACCAATTCCGCCAAGGGCATTCATGTGACGGGCGTTGTGAAGGCTTCCATCACGCAGGTCTGCGTCGTTACCCTCGATTCGTTCGATTCCGACATTGAGGAGGAGGTCGAGGTGGATTTCGCGGAGCCTTCCGGAATGCCTGCCGAGCCTCCCACCGATATCAACGAATACGAGCCGCCGGATGAGATCAGCAACGGCCAGGTCGACCTTGGCGCGCTCACGGCTGAGTTCTTGGCTCTGGGCCTGGATCCGTACCCGCGTAAGCCCGGCGTGGATTTCGACTATCGCGATCCCAAAGATGAGAAGGATTCGCCGTTCGCGGCCCTCGGCAAGATCAAGACGGGTGAGTAGCCGAGTTGTTTGAAGCAAGGACTTGATGCGCTTTCCTGGCTTGGTGAGTCCTTGCAGGGGGCTATAGAATTCGGTTGCGATACACCCGCAAACCGGTATTTTCCGCCCCCTGTTCACGCCGAAAGAAAGAAAAACCGGTTATGTCGAAGCCAGTGCGTATTTCGCTCGATGCGATGGGGGGAGACCATGGCCCGTCGATCGTGATCCCTGGTGCGGCCCTGGCCCTTGAGCGGCATCCGGATATCCGCTTTCTCATGTTCGGCAACGAGGCGGTGATCGCGCCGCTCCTGAATGCGCACCCCAAGCTAAAGGCCGCGACCGAGCTTCGCCATACGGACATGGCCATCGCCATGGACGAGAAGCCCAGTCAGGCGATCCGCATGGGCCGTGGCAAGTCCTCCATGTGGAAGGCCGTTCTGGCGGTGCGCGACGGGGAGGCCGATGCTTGCGTTTCCGCCGGCAACACGGGCGCCCTCATGGCGACCGCCAAGATCTGCCTGAAGACGATGGCGCATATCGAGCGCCCGGCGATCGCGGCCATGTGGCCCACCATGCGGGGCGAGAGCATCGTGCTCGATGTGGGCGCGACCATCGGCGCCGACGCGGGGCATCTGGTCGATATGGCGATCATGGGCGCCGCCATGGCGCGCATCGTGTTTGACCTGGAACGCCCGACCGTGGGCCTGCTCAATGTCGGCACGGAGGAAATCAAGGGAATCGAGGCGGTCAAGGAAGCCGGCCGCATTCTCAAGGATATGAACGTTCCTTACCTGGAATATCGCGGCTTTGTGGAAGGCGACGATATTGGCAAGGGAACGGTGGACGTGGTCGTGACCGAGGGTTTTACGGGCAACATCGCCCTGAAGACCGCCGAGGGGACGGCCAAGCAGATCGGCCAGTACCTGCGCTCCGCCATGAGCCGTACGCTGATGGCCAAGATCGGCTATCTGTTCGCGAAACAGGCTTTTAACGCTCTCAGAGACAAGATGGACCCGCGAAAGGTCAATGGCGGTCTCTTCCTGGGCCTCGAAGGCGTGGTCGTGAAAAGCCACGGCGGCACGGACGACTTAGGCTTCGCGAGCGCCATCGACGTGGCCTACGACATGGCGCATTTTGAATTGATGAACACGATCCGGGGCATGCTGGAGCATGATCCCGTCGGGCACTCGGCCTGAGGAAAGTATTATCTTGAAACGCATTCGTTCCGTTGTGCGCGGCGTCGGCTCCTACCTGCCGAAGCGCAAGATGACCAACCAGGATCTCGAGAAGATCGTGGACACCACGCACGATTGGATCGTGCAGCGGACCGGCATCGAGCAGCGTCACATTGCCGATGACAGCGAGACCACTTCGGTGCTGGGCATCAAGGCCGCTGAGGCCGCTCTCGCCGATGCGGGCCTGACCGCCCAGGACATCGACCTCATTGTCTGCGCCACCTCGACGCCGGACCATACTTTTCCGTCCACCGCCACGATGATCCAGAACGGCCTCGGCATCACCCATGGCGCGGCTTTCGACCTGCAGGCGGTGTGCACCGGCTTCGTCTATGCGGTGGCGACCGCCGACAAATTTCTCCAGTCCGGCTCGCACAAGCGGGCCCTCGTGATCGGTGCCGAGACCTTCTCGCGCATTCTCGACTGGAACGACCGCACCACCTGCGTGCTCTTCGGCGACGGCGCCGGCGCGCTGGTCCTAGAGGCACAGGAAGGCGAGGGGACTGCCGCCGACCGTGGCGTTCTCACCTCGCAGCTGCGCTCGGACGGTCGCTACCGCGACAAGCTCTATGTCGATGGCGGCCCGGGCTCCACCAAGACCACAGGCGTCTTGAAGATGGAAGGCAAGGAAGTCTTCAAGTTCGCCGTGGGCATGGTCACAGACGTGGTGAAGGACGCCTTCACGGCCAGCGGCACAACGCCGGAAGAGCTGAAGTGGTTCGTGCCCCATCAGGCCAACAAGCGGATCATCACGGCCAGCGCCGACAAGCTCGGCATCGCACCCGAGAAGGTGGTGATCACCGTTGACAGGCACGGCAATACCTCAGCCGCCTCGATCCCGCTTGCGCTCGATGTTGCCCGCAAGGATGGACGCATCAAAGACGGTGATCTCGTCATGATCGAGGCCATCGGCGGCGGCTTTACCTGGGGCAGCGCGCTCATCCGTTGGTAGGAATATAGGCCAACTAGCCTATATGGTAACCGCTTGACGACAAGTCTAAGGTTGACCATACGGAGCCATCTGCATAGCGTTCTAAACGCTTGAAACACCAAAGAACTCATTCTGCTTGGGGAGCTCAATGGCTGGCAAAACTGTGACGAGAGCTGATCTGAGCGAGGCCGTCTATCAGAAGGTGGGCCTTTCCCGGACCGAATCGGCCGACCTGGTCGAGCGTGTCCTTGGCGAGATCTGCGACAGCTTGGCCGCCGGCGAGACCGTCAAGCTCTCGTCCTTCGGCTCATTTGTTGTGCGCAGCAAGGGCGAGCGCGTCGGCCGCAACCCGAAGACCGGTGTCGAAGTGCCGATTGACCCGCGCCGGGTCATGGTCTTCAAGCCGTCCAATGTGCTGAAAGCCTATATCAACGGCGAAGTCGTCGAGCGCGAGGACTAAGCTCCCATGGCCGGCGGCGCGATGGACAAAAGCCCCGACGCGTTCCGCACCATCAGCGAGGTGGCCGAGGATCTCGACCTGCCGCAGCATGTGCTGCGTTTCTGGGAAACTCGCTTCAATCATATCAAGCCGCTCAAGCGCGGGGGCGGGCGCCGCTATTACCGCCCCGATGACGTAGATCTCCTGAAGGGGATCCGCCACCTTCTCTACGGCGAAGGCTATACGATCAAAGGCGTGCAGCGCATCCTCAAGGAGGAGGGGCTCCGCTTCGTCCAGGCCGTAGGCCGGGGCGAGGAGAGTGTCGCCGCAGCATCGCAGCCGGAGTCCCAGGAAACCTTCGCGGATGAAGATGAGGAACTGATCGTTCCCGAAGCCTCTGGCCCCGTTATCCTGCCTTCTGAATCACTCCTCTCGGACGACGCCCTGCAAAAACTGAGATCGGCTCTGGATGAACTTCTCGAATGCGACCGGGTTTTGCGCTCTTTGAAGGCTCCGGTCGAAGCAGGGGCGACCGAGTAAGCGGTTTTCTTTCCCAAAGGGTATGCGTGTGGGATTCGCATGAGAGCGCCTTTCGGCAGGTTTTTGCGATCCATTCAAAAATGCTTGCAGGGAGCGCTTGACAGGGAACAGGGCGGCCCTTAAACCGCACCCACTCACCGCTTCGGCGGTCCGATGCGCGGGCGTAGCTCAGTCGGTTAGAGTGCCGGCCTGTCACGCCGGAGGTCGCGGGTTCGAGCCCCGTCGCCCGCGCCATTTCCTCTGAAGGCAATCTCCAGACAATTCAGGCAGAGCAAACCAGAAGCCTCGCTTTCGGTCGCTCTGCTGTATCTGCATCCCTGCCAAGGGCCAAAAGCGTGGCACTTTTCAGGGTTTTGCGCATTCTCCCAGAGACTCCGGATACTTAAGGTCTAAGCCGGCCGGAGAAGAGCACAAGGCAGGATTATGCCTATGGTTGCGCATCTTTTTACCAGTTTCTCCAACTGGGTGGCACATGCAACTGGCCGCCCGGTCGCTTTCGCTATCAGCCTCGGCGTTATCCTCGTATGGGCCGTGAGCGGGCCGATCTTCGGATTTTCCGATACTTGGCAGCTCGTGGTGAATACCGGCACCACCATCGTGACCTTCCTGATGGTGTTTCTGATTCAGAACACCCAGAACCGGGACGGGGCCGCGATTCAAACCAAGCTAGACGAGCTGATCAGGGCTAGCGCCGCCCAAGACTCGTTCATCGGCATCGAGCACCTGACGCAGGAGGAACTCGACGAGATTCGCGATAAATGCGAAGCGAGGGCTAAGGCCGAAAACGCCGCAAATCGGGCAGAACGACGGGCAAACCGCAAGGCGACCCACGCGGCGGAAAAGGCCACATCTTAGTTTGGAATGGTTCTTTTTACGGCACCTCAAACCCTTGTCAGGAGAGGGGAACTCGGTTAAGCCAACCCCCACAAACCGCCGTTTGTCGCAGGGCCTCCCTTTGGGCGGTTTTGTGGCTTAAATGCGTGGCATGTCGCCGGCCTTTCCGGCCGCGCTCCGTTCCTTCTGGGTGTCGTATGACGAATCTTCTCGCCGACTACCTGCCTCTCGTGATCTTCATCGGCGTGTCGCTCCTGATCGGAGTGGCCCTGCTCGTGGCGCCTTTCATCGTCGCCTACAGCAAGCCCGATACGGAGAAGCTGTCCGCTTACGAGTGCGGGTTCAACGCTTTTGACGATGCACGCATGAAATTCGACGTGCGGTTCTATCTGGTCGCCATTCTTTTCATCATTTTCGACCTGGAAGTCGCCTTCCTGTTCCCCTGGGCCATCGTGTTCGGGAACCTGGGCTGGTTCGGCTTTCTCTCGATGATGCTGTTCCTCGGCGTCCTGACCGTCGGCTTCGTCTATGAGTGGAAGAAGGGAGCCCTGGAATGGGATTGATCACCGACAACCAGTCCACCTTGGTGGCTCCCGCTCCACGCGGCATCCTCGATCCCAATACCGGCAAGCCGGTTGGTTCGAACGATCCCTATTTCGTCTCCATCAATGACGAGCTGTCCGACAAGGGCTTCATCGTCACCTCGACCGAGGATCTCATCACCTGGGCACGCACCGGCTCGCTCATGTGGATGACCTTCGGCCTGGCCTGCTGCGCCGTGGAAATGATGCAGCTCTCCATGCCGCGCTATGACGTCGAGCGTTTCGGCTTCGCGCCCCGCGCCTCGCCGCGCCAGTCCGACGTCATGATCGTCGCCGGCACGCTGACCAACAAGATGGCCCCCGCACTCCGCAAGGTCTACGACCAGATGCCGGAGCCGCGCTACGTCATCTCCATGGGCTCCTGCGCCAATGGCGGCGGCTATTACCACTATTCCTATTCGGTGGTTCGTGGCTGCGACCGCGTCGTGCCGGTCGATATCTACGTTCCCGGCTGCCCCCCGACCGCGGAGGCGCTCCTTTACGGCGTGCTGCTTCTCCAGAAGAAGATCCGCCGTACTGGTACCATCGAGCGCTGAGCAAAGGTCTGTCTGATGAGTGCTGAGCTCCAAGCCCTGAGCGACCACATCGCCTCGTCCCTCGGCGCGGCGATCGAGGATCGCGCCATCGCCTATGGCGAGTTGACGATTGTCGCCCGCCGCGAGGACATCGTGCGGGTGATCACGTTCCTGCGCGACGACCCGCAGTGCCGTTTCGTCTGCTTCATCGATATCTGCGGCGTGGATTATCCCGCCCGCGAGCAGCGTTTCGACGTGGTGTATCACCTGCTGTCGCCCTACAAGAACACGCGCATCCGCGTGAAGGTGGCGACGGATGAGGTGACCCCGGTTCCTTCGCTCGTCGGCGAATTCCCGGCGGCCAACTGGTTCGAGCGCGAGGCTTACGACCTTTACGGCATCCTGTTCTCGGGCCATCCGGACCTGCGCCGCATCCTCACCGATTACGGCTTCGAGGGGCACCCGCTGCGCAAGGACTTCCCGCTCACCGGCTATGTCGAGGTTCGTTACGACGAAGGCCAAGGCCGCGTGGTCTACGAGCCGGTGAAGCTCAACCAGGAATTCCGCAACTTCGACTTCCTCTCTCCCTGGGAAGGCACGGATTACGTGCTGCCCGGCGATGAGAAGGCCAAGGCATAAAGGCGGAAAGGGCGACCCATGGGCGAGCATAATATCCGCAATTTCACGATCAACTTCGGTCCGCAGCACCCGGCGGCGCACGGCGTTCTGCGCCTCGTGCTGGAGCTCGACGGCGAGATCGTCGAGCGCGTCGATCCGCATATCGGCCTGCTCCATCGCGGCACCGAGAAGCTGATCGAGTACAAGACCTACGTTCAGGCCAATCCCTATTTCGACCGGCTCGACTACGTCGCGCCGATGAACCAGGAACACGCCTTCTGCATGGCGACGGAAAAGCTCCTCGGCATCGAGGTTCCGCGCCGCGCCGAGCTGATCCGCGTTCTCTTTTCCGAGATCGGGCGTCTGCTTTCGCACCTCCTCAACGTGACCACGCAGGCCATGGACGTCGGCGCGCTCACGCCGCCTCTCTGGGGCTTCGAGGAGCGCGAGAAGCTGATGATCTTCTACGAGCGCATCTCCGGCTCGCGCATGCACGCCAACTATTTCAGGCCGGGCGGCGTGAACATGGACATCCAGCCCGAGCTGATCGACGACATCGAAGCGTTCTGCGATCCGTTTCTGAAGGTTCTGGACGATCTCGACACGCTCGTCATGGGCAGCCGCATCTTCAAGCAGCGCAACGTCGATATCGGCATTCTCACGCTCGACGATTGCTGGAAGTGGGGCTTCTCCGGCCCCATCGTCCGCAGTTGCGGCGTGGCCTGGGACTTGCGCAAGTCGCAGCCTTATTCGCTCTACGAGGAGATGGAATTCGACATCCCCGTGGGCAAGAACGGCGACAATTACGACCGTCAGGTTATCCGCATGGAAGAGATGCGCCAGTCGGTACGCATCATGCGCCAGTGCCTCGACAAGCTTCGTGCGCCGGACGGGAAGGGCCCTGTCTCGACCCTCGACGGCAAGGTCGCTCCGCCCTCGCGCAAGGACATGAAGCGCTCCATGGAAGCGCTGATCCATCACTTCAAGCTCTATACGGAAGGCTTCCACGTCCCTGCAGGCGAGGTCTATGCCGCCGTCGAGGCTCCGAAGGGCGAGTTCGGCGTCTATCTCGTGTCGGACGGCACCAACAAGCCGTATCGCTGCAAGATCCGCGCTCCGGGCTTTGCGCATCTTCAAGGCATGGATTTCATGTGCCGTGGCCACATGCTGGCCGACGTCGCAGGCATCCTGGGTGCCATCGACATCGTGTTCGGTGAAGTGGACCGGTAAGGAATAATCCGGACTCGATTTCGGGTCCGGCACCGCGCTTTACGAAAAAGCGTGATGAATGAGTTCAAGTCGTGAATGGCCGGGTTCGCCCGGCCATGACGATGAGGAGAAGAGTCAAAATGGCCGTTCGTAAGCTCGCGCCTGAAGAAATGCAGCCCGAGAGCTTCGTGTTCTCGTCCGAGACGGAAGCTTTTGCTGAGCAGCAGATTGCCAAGTACCCGCCCGGCCGTCAGGCCTCGGCGGTGATCCCGCTTTTGTGGAAGGCGCAGGAGCAGGCCGGCGGCTGGTTGCCGCGCAAGGCCATCGAGGCTGTGGCCGCTCGTCTCGACATGCCCGACATCCGCGTGATGGAGGTGGCGACCTTCTACACGATGTTCAACCTTGAGCCGGTTGGAAAATATTTCATCCAGTTCTGCGGCACGACGCCTTGCGTGCTGCGCGGTGCGGGAGACATCAAGAAGGTGCTCGAGAAGCGCATCGGCGAGCAGAACCACGTCACCGCCGATGGCAATTTCTCCTGGCTCGAAGTCGAGTGCCTGGGAGCGTGCTGCAACGCCCCGATGGTGCAGATCAACGACGATTATTACGAAGACCTGACGACGGAGAACTTCGAGAAGCTTCTCGACGATCTCGCCGCAGGCCGCCCGGTAAAGAAAGGTTCGCAGATCGGCCGCAAGAGTTCCGAGCCTGTGGACGGCGTCAAAACACTGCAGGACCCGTCGCTTTATGATGGCTCGCAGATCGGCGCATGGCGCAAGCGCTTCGAGGAGCAGGCCCAGCCTGCCGCCACCGGCGAGGCTGCTGCCGTGACCGCATCGGTCCCGGAAGCCGCGAAGGCTGCGAAGCCTGCCGCCGGACGCCCCGAGGAGAGCAATGCGGCCGATACGCCGGCCAAGCGCGCCAAGGAAGGCGAGGCACCTGTTAAGCCAGTCGACCAGAAAGAAGCCTCTGACGCTTCCCGCGCAACGAAGGTCGAGGCTCGCACGGAAGACGTGGCCAAGCCCGCTCCGCAGAGCGGCAAGTCCTACGTGACGACGCCGGGCAAGGATGCGGTTCCGACAAGCCCCACGACGCCCATTGCTGGTACGCCTCCGGCTCAAGCCGAGACGCGCCATAACGGCAGCGAGAGCAAGCCGGGCGTGACCGTCGACAAAGACAACAAGACGTCCTGAGGGGTGACCTAAGATGCTTCACGATAGAGATCGCATTTTCACCAACCTCTACGGCCTCCACTCGCCGGACCTCCAGGCCGCGAAGATGCGCGGCGCTTGGGACGGCACCAAGTTCCTGCTCGAAAAGGGCCGCGACTGGGTCATCGACGAGATGAAGGCTTCTGGCCTTCGCGGCCGTGGCGGCGCCGGCTTCCCGACGGGCCTAAAATGGTCCTTCATGCCGAAGCAGTCGGACGGCCGTCCGCATTACCTCGTGGTCAATGCAGACGAGTCCGAGCCGGGCACCTGTAAGGATCGCGAGATTATGCGGAACGATCCGCATCTTCTCATCGAGGGCTGTCTCATCGCCTCCTTCGCCATGGGCGCGCATGCGGCCTACATCTACATTCGCGGCGAGTATATCGCTGAGAAGCACGCGCTCCAGCGCGCGGTGGACGAGGCTTACGCCGCCGGTCTCATCGGCAAGAACAACGTCCACGGCTATCCCTTCGACCTCTATGTCCACCACGGCGCAGGCGCTTACATCTGCGGCGAGGAGACGGCTCTCCTTGAGAGCCTCGAGGGCAAGAAGGGCATGCCGCGCATGAAGCCCCCGTTCCCGGCGAATATGGGCCTCTACGGCTGCCCGACCACCGTGAACAACGTGGAGTCGATTGCGGTCGCAGGCACGATCCTGCGTCGCGGCGCGTCCTGGTTCTCGGGCATAGGCCGTCCGAACAACGTGGGCACCAAGCTCTTCTGCGTGTCGGGCCACGTGAACAAGCCCTGCAACGTGGAAGAGGCCATGGGCCTGACCTTCCGCGAGCTGATCGACACTCATTGCGGCGGCATCCGTGGCGGCTGGGACAACCTGCTCGCCGTGATCCCCGGCGGCTCGTCCGTGCCTTGCGTGCCCGCCGACCAGATCATCGACGCGCCAATGGACTTCGACACCCTGCGCAACCTGCGCTCGGGTCTCGGCACCGCCGCCGTGATCGTCATGGACAAGTCCACCGATATCGTCCGCGCCATCGCCCGCATCTCGTATTTCTACAAGCATGAGAGCTGCGGACAGTGCACGCCGTGCCGTGAAGGCACCGGTTGGATGTGGCGCGTGCTGAACCGCATGGCCGAGGGCCGCGCTCAGAAGCGTGAGATCGACATGCTGCTCGAAGTCTCGACCCAGATCGAAGGCCACACCATCTGCGCGCTCGGCGACGCAGCGGCCTGGCCTGTCCAGGGTCTGATCCGCCACTTCCGTCATGAGATCGAGAAGCGGATCGACGACTACGCGGCGAACCCGCATTCAGAATCCGTCATGATCGCGGCGGAGTGAGATAGAGATGGCTAAAATCATCGTTGATGGCGTCGAAGTCGACGTCCCCGCCGAATACACGCTGCTCCAGGCCGCCGAGGCTGCGGGTGCGGAAGTTCCGCGCTTCTGTTACCATGAGCGCCTGTCGATCGCCGGCAATTGCCGCATGTGTCTCGTCGAGGTGAAGGGCGCGCCGAAGCCGGTCGCATCCTGCGCTTGGGGCGTGCGCGATTGCCGTCCGGGCCCGAACGGCGAGCCGCCGGAAATCTCCACCAAGTCGCCGACCGTGAAGAAGGCGCGCGAAGGTGTGATGGAGTTCCTGCTCATCAACCATCCGCTCGATTGCCCGATCTGCGACCAGGGCGGCCAGTGCGACCTGCAGGACCAGGCCATGGCCTACGGCGTCGACACCAGCCGCTACCATGAGAACAAGCGCGCGGTGACCGACAAGTATCTTGGCCCGTTGGTCAAGACTTCCATGAACCGCTGCATCCACTGCACCCGCTGCGTGCGCTTCACCGCCGAGGTGGCGGGCGTGCCGGACATGGGCGCGATCTGGCGCGGCGAGGACATGGAGATCACGAGCTATCTCGAGAAGGCCCTCGGCTCCGAGCTGCAGGCCAACATCGCGGATCTCTGCCCCGTCGGCGCGCTCACCCATAAGCCCGAGGCGTTCCACTTCCGCCCGTGGGAGCTCACCAAGACCGATTCCGTCGACGTGATGGATGCCGTCGGCTCCTCGATCCGCGTCGATTCCCGTGGCCGCGAAGTCATGCGCATCCTGCCGCGCGTGAACGAGGCGGTGAACGAGGAATGGATCACCGACAAGACTCGCCAGATCGTCGACGGCCTGCGCCTGCAGCGTCTCGATCGTCCGTTCGTGCGTGAAAACGGCCGCCTGCGTCCCGCTTCCTGGCAGGAGGCGTTCTCCACGATTGCCTCCAAGGTGAAGGGCACGGACGCAAAGAAGATCGGCGCCATCGTCGGCGATCTCGCTGCCGTCGAAGAAATGTTCGCCCTGAAGCTCCTTATGCAGAGCCTCGGCGTGGCGAATGTCGATGCCCGTCAGGACGGCACGGCGCTGTCGCCCGCTTACGGACGCGGCTCCTATCTCTTCAATACCACCATCCCCGGCATCGAGGATGCGGACGCGATCCTGATCGTGGGCTCCAACCCGCGCTTCGAGGCCTCGCTCGTCAACGTGCGCATCCGCAAGCGCTGGCGCGTGGCCCCGCCGCCGATCGCGATGATCGGCGAGAATGTGGACCTGACCTATCCTTGCGAATATCTCGGCGCTGGCGCGGAGACGCTCGCCGAGCTGGCCTCCGGCCGCCACAGCTTCCTCGAGAAGCTGAAGGGCGCCGAGCGTCCGCTGATCATCGTGGGGCAGGGCGCTCTCGCGCGTCCGGATGGGCTTGCGATCCTCTCCGCTGTGGCCAAGCTCGCTCGCGATGTGAACGCGGTGAAGGACGGCTGGAACGGCTTCTCGGTTCTGCACACGGCAGCCTCGCGCGTCGGCGCGCTCGATCTCGGCCTTGTGCCGGGCGAGGGTGGCCTGACCGCTCAGCAGATGGCTTCCGGCGGCGTCGAGGTTCTGTTCAACCTCGGTGCGGACGAGATCGAGATCGCTCCCGGCGCTTTCGTGATCTACCAGGGCACTCACGGCGACCGTGGCGCTCACCGCGCCGACGTGATCCTGCCGGCTGCGGCCTATACGGAAAAGTCCGGCACCTACGTGAACACGGAAGGTCGGGTGCAGCTCGCCAATCGCGCAGCCTTCGCTCCGGGCGAGGCCCGTGAAGATTGGGCTATCCTGCGCGCGCTGTCGGAGGTGCTGGGCCACCGCCTGCCGTTCGACTCGCTCAACGCGCTACGCGCCAAGCTCTATGCGGCTCATCCGCATTTCGCGGCCATTGACACGGTGCAGCCTGCCGATGGTGCTGCGGCTGTGCAGGCGCTCGCCGGTCTCGGCGGTACGCCCGGTCGCGAGGCGTTCACGAGCCCGGTCAATGACTTCTACCTGACGAACCCGATCGCCCGCGCCTCCGGCGTCATGGCCGAGTGCTCCGCGCTCGCCCGTGAGCTGAAGCTCGAAGCGGCCGAGTAAGAGAGGAGAGAGAACCATGGAATTGGGAGATATCCTCCTCGCCGTCGCGATCATGCTGGGCAAGAGCCTGCTCATGCTCGTCGCGCTTCTCATCTTCATCGCCTACGCGCTTTACGCCGACCGTAAGGTTTGGGCGGCGGTTCAGCTGCGTCGCGGCCCGAACGTGGTCGGCCCCTGGGGCCTGCTGCAATCCTTCGCGGATCTGCTGAAGTTCGTGCTGAAGGAGCCGATCATTCCGGCTCCTTCCAACAAGGGCATGTTCCTGCTGGCGCCGCTGGTGATGTGCACGCTCTCGCTTGCGGCTTGGGCGGTCATTCCGCTCAATGCCGGCTGGGCAATCGCCGACATCAATGTGGGCATTCTCTACATCTTCGCGATCTCGTCGCTCGGCGTTTACGGCGTTCTCATGGGCGGCTGGGCTTCGAACTCAAAGTATCCGTTCCTCGGCGCGCTCCGCTCAGCGGCGCAGATGGTGTCCTACGAGGTCTCCATCGGCTTCGTCATCGTGACGGTGCTCATGTGCGCAGGCACGCTGAACCTTTCGAAGATCGTGGAGGCACAGAACTCAAGCCTCGGCATCCTCGGCTGGTACTGGCTGCCGCTGTTCCCGATGTTCGTGGTTTTCTTCATCTCGGCCATGGCCGAGACGAACCGCCCACCCTTCGATCTGCCGGAAGCTGAATCGGAACTCGTCGCCGGCTACATGGTGGAATATTCCTCCACTCCGTACCTGCTGTTCATGCTCGGCGAATACGTGGCCATCATGACCATGTGCGCGCTCGGCACGATCCTGTTCCTCGGCGGCTGGCTGTCCCCGATCCCGTTCGCGCCCTTCACCTGGGTTCCGGGCGTGATCTGGTTCGTGCTGAAGGCGAGCTTCCTCTTCTTCCTCATCGCCATGGTGAAAGCCCTGGTGCCGCGTTACCGCTACGATCAGCTCATGCGCCTTGGCTGGAAGGTCTTCCTTCCGCTGTCGCTCGCCATGGTGGTCATCGTGGCAGGCGTGCTGATGGCGACCGGCAATGCGCCGGGCATGCGCTAAGGAGATCGACATGAAGATCGGTCAATTCCTCAACTCTCTTCTGCTTCGGGAATTCGTGGTCGGCTTCGCGCTCACCATGAAATACTTCTTCAAGCCGAAGGCCACGCTCAACTACCCGTTCGAGATGGGCCACCGCGGACCTCGCTTCCGTGGCGAGCATGCCCTGCGCCGCTACCCCAACGGGGAAGAACGCTGCATCGCCTGCAAGCTCTGCGAGGCGATCTGCCCGGCTCAGGCCATCACGATCGAGGCCGGTCCGCGCCGCAACGACGGCACCCGCCGCACGACGCGCTACGACATCGACATGGTGAAGTGCATCTATTGCGGCATGTGCCAGGAAGCCTGCCCGGTGGACGCCATCGTGGAAGGCCCGAACCTGGAATTCTCCGTGGAGACCCGCGAGGAGCTCTACTACGACAAGGCCAAGCTGCTCGATAACGGCGAGCGCTGGGAGCGGGAAATCGCGCGCAACCTCGCGAAGACCGCGCCTTATCGGTAAAAACCGCGTCCTGCCCGGCAAGGGCAGGGGGCAAGCATGTCCGGCGGGTTGTTCCCGTCGGATCGGGATTTTATAGACAGGCCACCGGAATCGCCGGGGTCACGTCGGAAGGGGCCGCTCTCGGGGCGGCTTGTGTTTGAGCATGACGGTTACCGCCGCCTTCTTCTATCTGTTCGCGACGATCACGATCGCGTCGGGTTTCATGGTCATCGCCTCGCGCAATCCTGTGCAGTCGGTGCTGTTCCTCATCCTGGCCTTCGTCAACGCGGCGGGCCTGTTCCTGATGATGGGAGCCGAGTTCCTCGCGATGATCCTGATCATCGTCTATGTGGGCGCGGTCGCGGTGCTATTCCTCTTCGTCGTCATGATGCTCGACGTGGATTTCGCGGCTTTGCGCCAGGGCTTCCTGCAATACTTGCCCATCGGCGGCCTGATCGGCATCGTGCTTCTGATTGAGCTCATTTTCGTCGTGAGCGCCTATGTGATCGATCCGGGCCTCGTGCGCTCGCCCGCGGTTCCGATCCCGGCCGCTGACGTGATGACCAACACCGAGGCCCTCGGCCACGTGCTCTACACCCGCTATTTCTACTTCTTCCAGGCGGCAGGCCTGATCCTGCTGGTGGCCATGATCGGCGCCATCGTGCTGACGCTGCGCGAGCGCGTCGGCGTGAAGCGCCAGGACATCACGAAGCAGAACGCCCGCACGCAGGAAACCGCCGTCGAGCTGCGGAAGGTTCCCTCCCGCCAGGGCATTTAAGGAGACACGCGATGGTTATCGGACTGGGCCATTATCTCACCGTCGCCGCCGTGCTCTTCACGCTCGGCGTCTTCGGAATCTTCATAAACCGGAAGAACGTCATCGTCATCCTGATGTCCATCGAGCTGATCCTGCTCTCGGTGAACATCAACATGGTGGCCTTCTCGACCCATCTCGGCGATATCGTCGGCCAGGTCTTCGCTCTGCTGATCCTTACGGTCGCGGCGGCGGAGGCGGCCATCGGCCTTGCCATTCTGGTGGTCTTCTTCCGCAACCGCGGCTCCATCGCGGTTGAAGACATCAATACGATGAGGGGCTAAGCCCTAAAGGCGAAGTAAACGGAAATGTATCACGCAATCGTTTTCCTGCCGCTCGTCGGCTTCCTCATCGCAGGGATTTTTGGCCGTGTTCTCGGCGCGAGGCCCAGCGAGCTCATCACGACCGGGCTGCTCTTCGTAGCGGCAGTTCTCTCCTGGGTGTCTTTCATCAGCGTCGGCTTCGGCGATGGTGCGACCCGGGTTCAGGTGGCCCAGTGGATGTCAGTCGGCGATCTGCAGGTCGACTGGGCGTTCCGCATCGACACGCTCACCGCCATGATGCTGGTGGTGGTCAACACCGTGTCGGCGCTCGTGCACCTTTATTCCATCGGCTACATGCACGAGGATCCGCACCGCTCGCGCTTCTTCGCCTATCTCTCGCTCTTTACCTTCGCCATGCTCATGCTGGTGACGGCGGACAACCTGGTCCAGATGTTCTTCGGCTGGGAAGGCGTGGGTCTGGCGAGCTACCTGCTCATTGGCTTCTGGTACAAGAAGGACTCGGCCAATGCTGCGGCCATGAAGGCCTTCATCGTCAACCGCGTCGGCGATTTCGGCTTCCTTCTCGGCATCTTCACGGTCTTCGTGCTGTTCAATGGCGTTACTTTCGACGCCATCTTCCCGCGCGTGCCTGAATTCGCCAATGCCAAGTTCCACTTCCTCGGCATCGAGTGGCATGCCCTGACGATTGCCGGCCTGCTGCTCTTCATGGGCGCCATGGGCAAGTCGGCGCAGTTCCTGCTGCACACCTGGCTGCCGGACGCGATGGAAGGCCCGACCCCGGTTTCCGCGCTCATCCACGCCGCCACCATGGTGACCGCAGGCGTGTTCATGGTCGCGCGCCTGTCGCCGATCTTCGAATACGCGCCTGCCGCTCTCACCGTCGTCACCGTCATCGGCGGCGTCACGGCCTTCTTCGCGGCCACCGTCGGCCTCGTGCAGAACGACATCAAGCGCGTGATCGCGTATTCGACCTGCTCGCAGCTCGGCTACATGTTCGTCGCGCTCGGCGTCGGCGCTTATGGCGCCGGTGTGTTCCACCTCTTCACGCACGCCTTCTTCAAGGCTCTGCTTTTCTTGGGCGCAGGCTCGGTCATCCATGCCATGCACCACGAGCAGGACATGCGCTACATGGGCAACCTTCGCCGCTACATCCCGCTCACCACGGCGATGATGGCGATCGGTACCCTCGCGCTCACCGGCTTCCCGTTCACCGCAGGCTACTACTCCAAGGACGCGATCATCGAGGCGGCCTACGCTTCGCACAGCGCTGCCGGTCAGTTCGCCTTCCTGGCGACCGTGATCGCGGCCTTCATGACCTCGTTCTATTCCTGGCGTCTGTTCTTCATGACGTTCGAGGGCGGCGCGCGCTGGTCGCATGCCGACCACCATCATGCCCACGGCACCCACGAGGGCGCCGAGCATGATGCTCACAGCCACGATGTGGAGCCCGCGACCCATGCGGATCACGAGCATGGCCACCATGGGGACCATACCCCCCATGAGAGCCCGCTGGTGATGGTGCTGCCGCTCATCGTGCTCGCCATCGGCGCGGTGGTTGCCGGCTTCGTCTTCCACGGTGCCTTCATCGGCGAGGGCTATCAGGAGTTCTGGAAGGGAGCCATCTACACCCGTCCGGACAACCACATCCTCGAAGAGATGCATCACATCCCGGGCTGGGTGCCGTTCCTGCCGACAGTTATGATGGCTCTCGGCTTCGTGCTCGCCTATTATATGTACATCGTCGACTCCAAGCAGCCGGCACGGATCGCTGCGGATCACCCGATCCTGTACCGCTTCCTGCTCAACAAGTGGTATTTCGACGAGCTGTACGATGCGATCTTCGTGCGTCCCGCCATGGCCATCGGCCGCTTCTTCTGGCGCACTGGCGACCAGAAGATCATCGACGGGCTCGGGCCTGACGGCATCTCCGCCCGCGTGCTCGACGTGACGCGCGGCGCTGTGCGACTGCAATCCGGCTACGTCTATCACTACGCCTTCGCGATGCTCATCGGCGTTGCGGCTCTCGTGACCTTCTATCTCTTCAGGGGAGCCCACTAATGTTCGGCTTCGGCATCCTCTCCGGCCTTCTCATCCTGCCGCTCGTCGGCGCGGCCTTCATCCTGACGCTCCGTGGCGACAGCGATGCGACCCGCTCCAACGCACGTTGGGCGGCACTCGCCACCACGCTTGCGACCTTCGTGCTCTCGCTCGTGGCCTGGAACCGCTTCGATACGGCATCGGCTTCGTTCCAGCTGGTGGAAGTTCACCCCTGGCTTGCGGAAACCATTAAGTTCAAGCTCGGCGTCGACGGCTTCTCCATCCCGCTCATCCTGCTCACCACGTTCCTGATGCCGTTCTGCATCCTGGCCTCATGGGATTCCATCGGGCACCGGGTGAAGGAATACTACGTCGCCTTCCTTGTCCTCGAGACCACCATGATCGGCGTGTTCTGCGCGCTTGATCTCGTGCTCTTCTACCTGTTCTTTGAGGCAGGCCTCATTCCGATGTTCCTCATCATCGGCATCTGGGGCGGCAAGCGCCGCATCTACGCCAGCTTCAAGTTCTTCCTCTACACGCTGCTCGGCTCGGTGCTGATGCTGCTCGCCATCATGGCCATGTACTGGCAGGCCGGCACCACGGACATCCCGACGCTGCTCGCGTTCAAGTTCCCATACAACTTGCAGCTCTGGCTGTGGCTTGCCTTCTTCGCGTCGTTCGCGGTGAAGATGCCTATGTGGCCGGTCCATACCTGGCTGCCCGACGCGCACGTGGAAGCTCCCACGGCGGGTTCGGTCATCCTGGCAGGCGTTCTGCTGAAGATGGGCGGCTACGGCTTCATCCGAGTGTCGCTGCCGATGTTCCCGGAAGCCTCTGTGTACTTCTCGGCCTTCGTGTTCGCCCTGTCCGTCATCGCGATCGTCTACACCTCGCTGGTCGCGCTGATGCAGGAGGACATCAAGAAGCTCATCGCCTATTCATCGGTAGCGCATATGGGCTTCGTGACCATGGGCCTGTTCAGCATGAACGAGCAGGGCATCCAGGGCGCGATGTTCACCATGATCTCCCACGGTCTCATCTCCGGCGCGCTCTTCCTCTGCGTCGGCGTGATCTACGACCGGATGCATACCCGTGAGATCAAGGCCTATGGCGGCCTCGTGAACCGCATGCCCATGTACGCGGTAGTGTTCCTGATCCTCACCATGGCCAATGTGGCGCTTCCCGGCACCTCGGGCTTCATCGGCGAGTTCCTGACGCTAATGGGTGCATTCCGCTCCAACACTTGGGTGGCGTTCTTCGCAACCTCCGGCGTGATCCTCTCAGCTGCCTATGCGCTCTGGCTCTATCGCCGCGTAGTTTATGGAGAGCTCGACAAGCCAGCGCTCCAGACGATCACGGATCTGAACCGCCGCGAGATCATCACCTTCGCGCCGCTCATCCTGCTGATCATCTATTACGGCGTGCAGCCCGGCCCGATCCTCGACGCTTTCGCCGTGCCGACGGATGCGCTCATGCAGAACGTCCAGGCCGCGCTTTCCACCGTGAAAACGGCTGCTGTGGCAGCACACTGAGGTCATGATGAATCCCGTCCTCACCATTCCCAACTTTGCTCCCGTGCTGCCGGAGATCATCCTGGCGGCGGGCGCTCTCGTCCTAGTCCTGTTCGGCGCGATCCGCGGCGAGCGCTCAGGCGAAGGCATGAACTTCATCGCCCTTGCTCTTCTCGCCGTCGCCTTTGTGGCCGTGCTCATGCTGCCGGGCGAGCGCGTGGAGACCATGAGCGGTTCCTTCGTGATCGACGGCTTTGCCAAGTTCATGAAGATGCTGACCCTTCTCGCCTCGGCTGGCGGCGTCATCCTCTCCATGGATTACATGCGCCGCGAAGGCATCAGCCGCTTCGAGTACCCGATCCTCATCGTGCTCTCGACCCTCGGCATGATGATGGTGATCTCGGCCAACGACCTGATTGCCCTCTATCTCGGCCTTGAGCTTCTCAGCCTCGCGTCCTACGTGATCGCCGCTTTCGACCGCGACAATGTCCGCTCGACGGAAGCAGGCCTGAAGTATTTTGTCCTGGGCTCGCTCTCCTCGGGCATGCTGCTCTACGGCGCTTCGCTGGTCTATGGCTTCACCGGCAACGTGTCCTTCCCGGCGATTGCAGGCATTCTGCAGGGGCAGGTGGGCGTCGGCGCCATCGTCGGCGTGGTGTTCGTCGCCGCAGGCATCGCCTTCAAGATCTCCGCCGTGCCGTTCCATATGTGGACGCCGGACGTCTACGAAGGCTCGCCGACCCCGGTCACGGCCTTCTTCGCCGCAGCTCCCAAGATGGCCGGCATGGCCATGGCGACCCGCGTGTTCATCGACGCTTTCCCGAACATCGTCGGCCAGTGGCAGCAGATCATCGTCTTCATCTCCATCGCTTCCATGGCGCTGGGTTCGTTTGCCGCCATCGGCCAGCGCAACATCAAGCGTCTGATGGCCTATTCCTCCATCGGCAACGTCGGCTATGCGCTGATCGGCCTTGCCACCGGCACGGTCGAGGGTGTGCAGGGCGTCATCGTCTACATGGCGATCTATCTCGCCATGACGCTCGGCTCCTTCGCCGTCATCCTCGGCCTGCGCCGCGGCAAAGTGATGTACGAGAATGTCGAGGACCTGTCGGGCCTTGCCCGCACGCATCCGGTTCTGGCTTTCTGCCTTGCGATGATGATGTTCTCGCTCGCGGGCATTCCGCCGCTGGCAGGCTTCTTCGCCAAGTTCGCCGTGTTCAACGCCGCCATCAACGCCAACCTCGTGGCGCTCGCCATCATCGGCGTGGTCACCAGCGTCGTGGGTGCCTACTATTATCTTCGCATCGTGAAGGTGATGTATTTCGATGAGCCGGGTGCCGCCTACGACTCCATGCCCATCGGCGTGAAGTTCGTGCTGGCCGTCTCCAGTATCTTCGTGGTGCTCTTCGGCATCGTTCCGGCTCCGCTGGTTTCTGCCGCAGGTGCCGCCGCGCGCTCCCTGTTCTGATGGTGAAACTGTCGCCCGAAGCCGAGATGGCCGGCTACCGGCTTATCTCGCTCGAGGCGACGGAATCCACCAACGACGACGTTCTTCAGGCGGCTCGCTCCGGCGATCCGGGCCAGCTCTGGATCGTGGCGGGGGAGCAACGAGCGGGCAGGGGACGGCATGGCCGCCAATGGTCGTCGCCCCAAGGCAATCTCTACGCCAGCCTTCTGTTGATCGACCCTTGCGAGGTGCAGCACGCCCCGCAGCTCGGCTTCGTGACGGGTCTTGCCCTGCATGAGGCGGTGGAAGCGGTCACGGGTGTCGGCGCGCCGCGTCTGTCGCTCAAATGGCCGAACGATCTTCTGCTCGACGGTGCGAAGGTCTCCGGCCTTCTCCTCGAGGGTCATAGGCTCGGGAACAACGGCCCACTCGCCATCGTCATCGGTATGGGCGTGAACGTCGCTTTCGCGCCGACCGGAACGCCTTACCCGGCTCTCGCTCTGCAAAGCGTCAAATCCAGTCTGACGCGCGAGGATATGTTCCGCGCTCTATCTGCGAGCTTCGCCCAAACCTTCTCGGCCTGGCGCAATGCGGCGCGCATGAACACCACCGACCCGTTCGGGCCGATCCGTAGGCTCTGGCTGGAGCGCGCTGCGGGTGTCGGACAGGAGGTGACGCTTCGTCTTCCATCCGGTGAAAAGCGCGGCATCTTCGAAGGACTCGATAAGTTCGGCCGCCTGCAACTGAAAACCACGATAGGCGTGGAACAGATCGACGCGGGCGACCTTTATTTTCCCAATTTACTGCACGATATAGCCAAGCCTTAGCGCTGGCACGACAGGGTTTCTATCAAGCATGGCATCCTCCCAGGACGAACTGGTCTTTCTGCCCCTCGGCGGGCTCGGCGAAATCGGCATGAATGCCGCGCTCTACGGCTTCGGGCCGGAGAGCGATCGGCAATGGATTCTCGTCGATTGCGGCATGGGCTTCGGCAGCGAGGAGCAGCTGCCCGGCATCGATCTCGTCTATCCCGATCTGCGCTTCATCGAGGAAGAGCGGCACAACCTGCTCGGCATCTTCATCACTCACGCGCACGAGGACCACATCGGCGCGCTGGTCGAGATGTGGCCGCGCCTGCGCGCGCCGGTTTATGCCACCAAGTTCGCCATCGGCCTTCTCGAAACCCGCCGTCTCTCGGAAGCCAACGCACCGAAGATCGAGCTTAACGAGATCGCTCCCGGCCAGCGCCTGAAGCTCGGCAACTTCGACATCGAGTACGTACCGGTCGCCCACTCGATTCCGGAATCGAACGCGCTCGCCATCCGCACGCCGCAAGGCTTGGTCGTGCATACGGGCGACTGGAAGCTCGATCCGACGCCCTATCTCGGCAGCCTGACCTCGGAAGAATCCTTCCGCAAGCTGGGCGAGGAGGGCGTGCTTGCCCTGATCTGCGATTCCACCAATGTGGTGCGCGAGGGCGAGAGCCCGAGCGAGGCGGATGTGGCGAAGAACCTCGCGGCGCTCATCAAGGATGCGCCGCATCGTGTGGCGATCACCACCTTCGCCTCCAACGTCGCGCGCATCCGCTCGGTCGCGGAAGCCGCACGCGAATGCGGACGCGAGGTTGTCGTTGTCGGCCGCGCCATGGATCGCGTCACGGAAGTGGCGAAGGAATGCGGCTATCTCGACGGGCTGCCGGAGTTCCGCTCCGTCGAGAACTTCGGCTATATGCCGCGCGACAAGGTCGTCGCTGTTCTCACCGGCTCGCAGGGTGAGCCGCGTGCGGCCCTCGCGCGCGTCGCGGCTGACGAGCATCCCGACATTGCGCTCACCGCAGGCGACCGCGTGATCTTTTCGTCTCGCGCTATTCCCGGCAACGAGAAGGCGGTCGGCTCCATCATCAACAGCCTGATCGAGCAGGGCGTCGAGGTCATCACCGACCGCACGGAGCTCGTCCACGTTTCAGGCCACCCACGTCGTGGCGAACTCGCCAAAATGTACGAGTGGACGAAGCCGCGCATCGCCATTCCGGCCCATGGCGAGCCGCTGCATCTTGCCGAGCATGCCAAGTTCGCGCGTCAGCAGGGCGTTCCGGAGGTGGTGCGCGCCAAGAATGGCACCATGGTGCGTCTTGCCCCCGGCAAGGCCGAGATCGTCGACACTGTTCCCGCAGGCCGCCTCTACAAGGACGGCAATATCGTCATTCCCGCAGGCGAGCGCGCCTTGCCGGAGCGGCGCAAGCTGGCATTTGCCGGCATCGTGACGGTGGCGATTGCCCTCGATGATCGCGGCGAGATCGCAGGAGATCCGGTGGTGGATGCCATGGGGCTCCCTGAGAAAAACCGGCAGAACCGCGACCTTACGGACATCATCGCAGATACAGTGGCCGATACCCTCGATGGTCTGTCCAAGGCCAAGCGCCGCGATTCCGAGGCGGTGGAGCAGGCCATCCATCGCGCCGTGCGCGCTGCGGTCAATCAGGAATGGGGCAAGAAGCCCGCCTGCCATGTCCTCGTGATCGAGGTATAAGACGGCATGGAGCATGATGCGAAAAAGAGGACCCCGGTTTTTCGCAGAAAATCATGCGCCCAAAGGAAGAATGTTCGAAGAGGGAGCCAGCATGCTCGGTCGCCTGAACCACGTCGCCATCGCCGTCCGCGACATCGCAGCGGCTTCGGCTCTCTATCGGGGCACTCTCGGAGCTCAGGTATCCGAGCCTGATGCGCTGGAAGAACACGGTGTGACTGTGGTGTTTATTACTCTGCCGAACACCAAGATCGAGCTTCTGGAGCCTCTCGGCGTGGATTCGCCCATCGCCAAATTCCTGGAGAAAAACCCGGACGGCGGCATCCACCATGTCTGCTACGAGGTGGACGATATTCTTGCCGCACGGGACCGCCTTGTTAATTCCGGGGCCAGAGTTCTCGGCTCAGGCGAGCCGAAGATCGGAGCCCACGGAAAGCCGGTGCTTTTCCTGCATCCGAAGGATTTCAACGGAACCCTCATCGAACTCGAACAAGCCTGAGTACATGCTGTTGATAAGATTTGTAAAAGCCCTGTCGGCCTCGCTTTGGTCCACCCTTGCTGCGGTGGCTGTCATCTCCGCCATTGCCGTCGCCATTGTCGTCTCCGGGTTCGGCCTGCGCGTGTCGGGCGGGATAGCCCTGTACTTCGTGATCTGGTGGATCCTGCTTTTCGCCATTCTGCCCTTCGGGATCCGCAGTCAGGTGGAGACCGGAGAGGTCGTCGCCGGCAGCGAGCCGGGAGCGCCATCCGCTCCGGCGCTTCAAGAAAAGGCGATCTGGACCAGCCTCGTATCGTCGGTGGTCCTCATTATCGTCGCGGCGGTGTTTCCGCTGGCGGGACTCTAAGCCTCCCAGAGTCGTGGAGAATGGGCCGATTTCCTGCCCAATTTATCGAGCAGCCCATCTCCTGCGCCATTCTTTCAGGTCGATCCTCAAGCGCGCCCAAGCACCTGCCTACTTGGTTTGGTGGAGAGTCGATCCAATGGGACAGGAAGAAGAGACCGAGAAAATCGAGGGCTAGAAAAAGAAAAAGCAAGGCTTTCGCCTTGCCTAAAACACCTTTTGGCGTTGTTTATGACCCCTGGCTTTTTGGCACCAGCGCCTCGATGGCGCTTAGGGATCTGTGTTCCTCCCGAAACTCGGACCGCAGCCTCTGCCTTTTGAAAGGTCTTGAGGCGTTAGGAGTTCGTTTATAGTTGCCTTCCCCTGCGGTGTCACCATTTTTAGGCAGACCTTGATGCATTTTGCGGCACTTATTGTATCAACCTTTGGTCTAATCCATTGCGCCGCAGGCCTCATGAGCGATGGCCGCTTGTCTTTTCCTCAAGGCCTGTGTTGTGTGCTGGAAACGAGTCGTGACTCATTTTTCCAATTCTGACCGAAACTAAAGGCGTCCTATGCGTTTGAGCCGCTATTTCCTTCCCATCCTCCGCGAGACGCCCAAGGAGGCGGAGATCGTCTCCCACCGCCTGATGCTGCGCACCGGCATGGTCCGCCAGGAATCGGCGGGCATCTATGCCTGGCTGCCGTTGGGCCTGAAGGTGCTCAACAAGGTCAACGCCATCGTTCGCGAGGAGCAGAACCGCTCCGGCGCCATCGAGCTTCTGATGCCGACGATCCAATCCGCCGACCTCTGGCGTGAATCGGGCCGCTATGACGCCTACGGCAAGGAGATGCTGCGCATCCGGGATCGGCACGAGCGCGAGATGCTCTTCGGTCCCACCAACGAGGAAATGATCACCGAGATCTTCCGGGGCTATGTGCGTTCCTACAAGGACCTGCCGCTGAACCTTTATCACATCCAGTGGAAGTTCCGCGACGAGGTGCGCCCGCGCTTCGGCGTCATGCGCTCCCGCGAGTTCCTGATGAAGGACGCCTATTCCTTCGATCTCGACCAGGCAGGCGCTGTCCATTCCTATAACAAGATGTTCGTGGCTTACTTGCGCACCTTTGCCCGCATGGGCCTGAAGGCGATCCCGATGCGTGCCGATACCGGCCCCATCGGCGGAAACCTGAGCCACGAATTCATCATTCTCGCTTCCACCGGCGAGAGCGAGGTGTTCAGCCACGCGGATTATCTCGGTTACGACATCCCGTCCGAGGACACGAATTTCAACGATATCGCAGGTCTTCAGGGCATCGTCGACAAGTGGACGTCGCTCTATGCCGCGACCTCGGAAATGCACGATCAGGCTGCTTTCGACGCTGTGCCCGCCGACAAGAAGATGTCCGCGCGCGGCATCGAGGTCGGCCACATCTTCTATTTCGGCACCAAGTATTCCGAGCCCATGGGCGCGAAAGTCATGGGGCCGGACGGGCAGGAGAAGCCGGTTCACATGGGCTCCTACGGCATCGGTCCGAGCCGCCTGATCGCCGCCATCATCGAGGCGAGCCACGACGAGAGCGGCATCATCTGGCCGGAAGCCGTGGCGCCTTTCGACGTGGCAATCCTGAACCTGAAGGTAGGCGATGCCGGAACGGACGCCGCCAGCGAGAAGCTCTATCTTGAGCTCTCCAATGCAGGCCGCGATGTGCTCTATGACGACCGCGACGAGCGTCCGGGCGGCAAATTCGCTACCTCCGATCTCATCGGCGTGCCGTGGCAGGTGCTGATCGGTCCCAAGGGCCTCGCCGAGGGCAAGGTGGAGCTGAAGCACCGCGCGACCGGCGAGCGTGAGCTTTTGTCGGTCGATGAGGTGGTTTCGCGCCTGACGGCACATAAATAAGCCCCATGGCCAAAGAAGCTCCGACCGGAACCAAACCTTTCTCGCTCTTCGAGTGGATGCTCGCCGGGCGTTACCTGCGCACGCGGCGGCGGGAAGGGTTCGTGTCCGTTATCGCAGGCTTCTCGTTCTTGGGCATCATGCTGGGCGTCGCGACGCTCATCGTGGTGCTCTCGGTCATGAACGGCTTTCGCAAGGAGCTGCTCGACAAGATCGTGGGCATCAATGGCCACATCTTCGTGGCGCCCATCGAGAGCCCGCTCACGGATTATCCGGAGGTGGCGGCCCGCATCGCCGCCGTACCGGGCGTGAAGCGCGCGATCCCGCTCGTTGAGGGCCAGGCCTTCGGCTCCTCGCAATACAACGGCAGCGGCGTTCTCGTGCGCGGCATACGCGGAAACGATCTTCGTCAGATCGAGCATATCGCCGGCAATCTGCGCCAGGGCACGCTTGAGAACTTCGAGGAAGGCGAGGGCGTCGCCATCGGCCGCCGCCTCGCTGAAACACTCTCGATTCAGGCCGGCGATACGCTGACGCTGATCACGCCGCGCGGAGCGGCAACGCCTTTCGGCACCGCGCCGCGCGTCAAAGGCTATCCGGTGAAGGCCGTGTTCGAGATCGGCATGTCCGAATTCGACAACACCTTCGTGTTCATGCCACTCACAGAGGCGCAGAACTACTTCAACCGCCAGGGCGACGTGCCTCTGATCGAGGTTTATCTCAACGACGCCGACAAGGTGGATCAGGCTCGCGCCGCCATCGACGAGGCGGCGGGCAGGCCGATCATGATGACCGATTGGCGGCAGCGCAACCGCACTTTCTTCGGTGCGCTGGAGGTGGAGCGGAATGTGATGTTCATCATCCTCGCGCTCATCGTTCTTGTCGCCGCGCTGAACATCATCTCCGGCCTCATCATGCTCGTGAAGGACAAGTCCAGCGACATCGCCATCCTGCGCACCATGGGTGCGACACGCGGTGCCATCATGCGCATCTTCCTGATTACGGGCGCATCCATCGGCGTGATTGGCACGCTGGCGGGCTTTGGGCTCGGATTGCTGATCGCGGCCAATATTCAGTCCATTCAGGATTTCCTGTCCTGGGCCACGAACTCAAACCTCTGGGACCCGACATTGCGCTTCCTGAGCCAGATTCCGTCCGATGTGAATCCGGCTGAGGTTGCGACGGTTCTCGCGATGGCCCTCATCCTGTCGCTGTTGGCGACTCTCTATCCCTCCTGGCGGGCTGCGAAGCTCGATCCTGTCGAAGCGTTACGTTACGGTTAGTTATGACGTCAGGACAAACTCAGCCCGCCCTTCACCTGTCACAGGTCGAGCGTCGCTATCCTCAGGGAGATACCTTCCTAGAGGTTCTGCGCGGGGCGGAGCTTGCGATCTGGCCGGGCGAGATCGTGGCCCTCATCGCACCTTCGGGCACGGGTAAGTCCACGCTGCTGCACGTGGCGGGCCTGCTCGAAAAGCCCGATGGCGGCGAGGTTTTCGTGGGCGGCAAGCCCACTGCTCATATGAGCGACCAGGAGCGCACTCGCGTGCGGCGCGAGGAGCTGGGCTTCGTCTATCAGTTCCATCATCTGCTGCCCGAATTGTCGGCGCTCGAGAATGTGGTGATGCCGCAACTCATTCGCGGCCTGCATAAGGCGGAAGCAGAGGATCGCGCCGGTCAGCTCCTGACCTTTCTCGGCCTCGCCAAGCGTCTCAAGCACCGTCCCGGCGAACTCTCCGGCGGTGAGCAGCAACGCGTCGCCATCGCCCGTGCCGTCGCCAACGCGCCTCGACTGCTCCTCGCAGACGAACCCACCGGCAATCTCGATCCACACACCGCCGACCGCGTGTTCCAGACGCTGGTCGCCATCGTGCGCGCCTCACGCCTCGCGGCGCTGATCGCCACGCACAACATGGAACTGGCCGCCCGCATGGACCGACGCGTGACCATCCGTGACGGGCTGATCGTCCAGCTGCCTTAACCGCTTATCCACAGCTGCCAATAGACCTCCGCTCCCTGAGCGCCCGAGGGGCTGTCTCCTTGCGCTTTAAGCCTTTGTTGACTCCGTCCGTACAGCCCAATTCACAGCCGCTTTACAGGGAACATTTATCGAACATAATTGAACGCATAGAGAACACGGAGATCAAACATGGTTCGCATCGTCCTCGAAACCGCCGCTGAAATCACCTCTCTCGTCATGTTCGGCTCCGCCGTGGCAATCTGGGCTCTGGTGCTGGCGCCGGTCGCCTGATACCCGCAATCCACACAGATCCACGGGATTCACAGGAAGGTAATCCTTCACAAGCCCCGTTAGGCATTCAGGGGCAAGAATCGTGGCAATATGCGCGCCATTCATCGAGTAGAGTTTCATGGCGCGCATTCTTCAAGATATCGGCTTCGTCCACCTGCATGTTCACTCCTCGTATTCGCTGCTTGAGGGGGCGCTGAAGATCGCGCAATTGCAGAAGCTCGCCGCCGCCGACAAGCAGCCGGCGATTGCGCTGACCGATACCAATAACCTCTTCGGCGCGCTGGAATTTTCCGAGAAGATGGCGGGTTCCGGCATCCAGCCGATTGCCGGGGTGCAGCTTTCCGTCTGTTTCGAGGAGGCCGATCCCGTCGCCCGGGTCGTCCCGGTGCCGTCCAACATCGTGCTGCTCGCGCAGAACGAGGAGGGCTACCGCAACCTCATGCGCCTCGTGAGCGCGGCCTATTTCGACGTTCCGCTCGGCGAGGAGCCGCGCGTGGCAGCGCCCATTCTCGCGCGCCACAGCGAGGGGTTGATCGCACTAACGGGCGGCTTCACTGGACCGCTCGATTGCGCACTCCGCAACGGTGGGCGTCAGGAGCTAGCTCAGGCGCGCCTCGATATCCTGAAGAACGCTTTCGGCCATCAGCTCTATGTGGAGATCCAGCGTCATCACCTCGATGAGGAGCGGATGGTGGAGGGCGAGCTGATCGCGCTCGCGGATCGCAACGGCTTACCACTTGTGGCCGCCAACGAGCCGTTCTTCTCGTCCCCGAAGGATTACGAAGCGCACGATGCGCTGCTAGCCATTGCGGAAGGCCAGATCGTCTCCAACGACGACCGCCGCCGCCTGTCGCCCGAGCACCACTTCAAGACGCGCCAGCAGATGATGGAACTGTTCTCCGATCTGCCCGATGCGCTCAACGCCACAGTCGAGATCGCCATGCGCTGCTCGACGCGCGTCAAAACCCGCAAGCCCATCCTGCCGAATTTCGGCACGGGCCCGGATGCCGCAAGCCTCGACGAAGGGGAGGAGCTGCAGCGCCAGGCGGAAGAGGGCCTTGCCAAGCGCCTTGCCGCGCACGGGCCAGCGCCCGGCCTGACAGAGCAGGATTATCACGACCGCCTTGCCTTCGAGGTCGGCATCATCCGCAAGATGAAGTTCCCCGGCTACTTCCTGATCGTGGCGGACTTCATCAAATGGGCAAAGGATCACGACATTCCCGTCGGACCGGGCCGTGGTTCCGGCGCAGGCTCGCTGGTCGCTTACGCGCTCACCATCACCGATCTCGATCCGCTCCGATTCAGCCTGCTCTTCGAGCGCTTCCTCAATCCCGAACGCGTGTCGATGCCTGACTTCGATATCGACTTCTGCGTCGACGGGCGCGAGCGCGTGATCGATTACGTGCAGAAGCGCTATGGCGAGGAGCAGGTCGCGCAGATCATCACTTTCGGTACGTTGCTTGCGCGCGGCGTTTTGCGCGACGTCGGCCGCGTCCTCGAAATGCCTTATGGCCAGGTAGACAAGCTCACCAAGCTCGTGCCGCAGAACCCGGCCAATCCGGTGACGCTGGAACAGGCCATCGAAGGCGAGCCGAAGCTCCAAGCTGCGCGTGATGAAGAGCCTGTGGTCAAGCGCCTGCTCGGCATTGCGCAGAAGCTGGAAGGTTTGCACCGCCATGCGTCGACCCACGCCGCAGGTGTGGTGATCGGCGACCGTCCGTTGCAGGAACTGGTGCCGCTCTACCGAGACCCGAAGACTGGCATGCGCGTGACCCAGTACAATATGAAGTGGGTCGAGCAGGCGGGCCTCGTGAAGTTCGACTTCCTGGGTCTGAAGACCCTCACCGTGCTGCGCACGGCGGTCGATCTCATCAAGCGCACGGGCGTTCATATCGATCTGTCGGCCTTGCCGCTCGATGATCGCAAATCCTACGAGATGCTGTGCAAGGGCGAGACGGTCGGCGTGTTCCAGGTGGAATCCGCGGGCATGCGAAAAGCGCTCGTCGAGATGGAAAGCGACCGTTTCGAGGATATCATCGCTCTCGTGGCGCTCTATCGTCCGGGCCCGATGGCGAACATCCCGGTCTATTGTGCGCGCAAGCTCGGCAAGGACGAGCACAACAAAAAAGATTGGTATCCGCACGACAAGCTGGAACCGATCCTGCGCGAGACTTTCGGCATCATCGTCTATCAGGAGCAGGTGATGGAGGTCGCGAAGGTCCTCGCCGGCTACTCGCTCGGCGATGCAGACCTTCTGCGCCGCGCTATGGGTAAGAAGATCAAGGCGGAGATGGACGCGCAGCGCGAGCGCTTCGTGTCAGGCTCCGTCGCAAATGGTCTCGACAAGGCGAAGGCGAACGAGATCTTCGACCTGCTCGCCAAGTTCGCGGATTACGGCTTCAACAAGAGCCACGCGGCAGCCTACGCCCTCGTCGCTTACCAGACCGCCTATCTGAAGGCGAACTATCCGGTCGAGTTCCTCGCCGCGTCCATGACGCTCGATCTCGACAACACCGACAAGCTCTCCGAATTCCGCCGCGAGGCGCAGCGCCTCGGCTTCAAGGTCATCCCTCCCTCCATCAACCACTCGGGGGTGGTGTTCGATGTCATCTATGACACGGAGGGAGTCGGCTCGATTCTCTACGCGCTCGCCGCCGTGAAGGGCGTAGGCCGTCAAGCCATTGAAGCCGTGGTGGAAGCGAGGGGTGACGAGCCCTTCAAGGACCTTGCCGATTTCGCGCGGCGCATCAATCCGAAGGCGATCAACAAGCGCACCATCGAAAACCTCATTGCCGCCGGCGCCTTCGACGAGTTGGAACCGGATCGCGCGAAGGCCTGCGCCTCCATCGACGCCATGATGAGCCTCGCACAGCAATCCTACGAGGCGGCGAATGGCGGCATGATCGACATGTTCGGCGGCATGAATTCGGCGGATGTGCAGCTGCGCATTCCGTCATACGAGCCCTGGCCAGCAGCAGAGCGGTTGCAGCGTGAATATGATGCGGTCGGCTTCTTCCTCTCAGGCCATCCGCTCGATGAATATGGCGAGCTGCTCAAGAAACTGCGTGTGCAGACTTGGGCCGAGTTCTGCCGCTCCGTGAAGGCGGGGAATTCGGTCGGTCGCGTCGCCGCAACCGTGCTCGACCGGCAGGAGCGCCGCACCAAGACCGGCAACAAGATGGGCATTCTGACGCTCTCGGATCAGACCGGGCAGTTCGAGGCGATCATCTTCTCGGAAGGCCTCGTGCGCCTGCGCGATGTATTGGAGCCCGGCACCGCCGTTGTCCTCATGCTTCAGGCCGGTCTTGAAGGCGAAGAGGTGAGGGCGCGCATCGGCATGGCCGAGCCGCTTGAAGAGGCCATCTCCAAACACCAGAAGGGTATGCGCATTTTCCTGCGCGACGAGCGCCCCATTCCCAGCGTCTACGAGCGCCTGAAGGCTAGGGGCGAGGGCGAGGTTTCACTCGTCCTGATCCTCGACGACGGCGACCGCGAAGTCGAGGTGAAGCTCCCCGGCAAATACATGGCCTCTCCGCAGATCGCAGGGGCATTGCGCGCCGTTCCGGGCGTGGTCGAAGTGCAGATGAGCTGACCTGCCAATTCGGATGTGCAACCAAAAAGGGTTGCCGAACTCTATCCAGAATGGCCTTTTTACGGATCGTGCTGGCTTTGAACGATATGTGGCTTCACTTGAAGTCACAAGGTCTTTCATGTGTCTTCGGATGCGGTAATCGATCGTGCAAGTTCGCCTTTAGAAGAAGTTCAGTATTTCGGCATCTCGAGTGATGCAAACTCTGCCGTATGGCGGGATGTGTCTTTTTTCTTCTGAGACTAGGAACATTATTCCGGTTCGAGCGTCGTCAAGCCACTTAGGCTCATCATCTCCAATGAGCCTCCCACCAGTATTAGTTCGTAAAGGTGAACCATGAAACGTTCGCACGCTCTCGCTTTGTCTGCAGCAACGCTTTTTCTAGCCTCGTCTCCTGCATCCTATGCTCAGGTCGTCCGTCCGGGTCAGCAATGTGTACCGGCTGTGGCTGATGCCTCGATGTATGGCAACTGCCGCCTCCGCATCGTTCGCGGAGAAGAGGTCTGCCGTTGCGCCATTCTTCCCCAGGCCCTGCGTCGCCAAAACGACGACCGGAGCGACCTGACAACCGGTTCGATCAGGCCCTCCCGTTCGTTGGGCTTTGGAACCCTTTCCAATGGCGGCGATCGCTCCAGGGGCTCAACAGGCACATCTGCCGGGGTGTCAGGCACGCCGGTGGGTGCTTCGGGAACATTGGGTGCAACTGACTCGGGGTCTTCTCTCGGCACGGGATCGTCGAATGGCGGCGCGGTATCCTCATCCGGTGGTGGAACTGCATCGGGCGGCGGTAGCGTCGGAGGCGGCACAACGACAGCCGATAGTTCGTCGGGCGGATCCTCTCCAGGCGGAGTTTCATCTGACGCGCCCGCTGGAGGCGGCGGCACGAGCGTTGGTGGGGGACGGGGCAATAATGGAAACGGCCAAGGGCCTGGGAATAACAACGGCTTGGGCAATGGTTCGGAGCCAGGTGACAACACCAATACGGATGTAAAAGGCAGTGATCCGTCCAATCCGGGCCGCGGCAATGGTCACGGTGGCGGCAATGGAGGCAACAACGGAAACGGCCAGGGTCCTGGCAACAACAACGGCCTCGGCAACGGATCGGAGCCGGCCGACAACACCAGCACGGATGTGAAGGGCACCGATCCATCCAACCCGGGCGGCGGCAACGGCGGGGGTAATGGCAACGGTAATGGTGGAGGAAATGGCCGCAGCAGCCCCTAGGTCTCTACTGAGCGCAGACACTTGAGCCGCTTGCTATAAGTGTCTACCTAAATTTACGTTCACAAAGCCCCTGGGATATCCAACCAGGGGCTTTTTCCATCGTTCGGATGGAAAAATGAGTAGGGCCGGGCACAATATTCCTTACGGCTTGCGTTTGGCTCATTTTACCCCTATATGCGCCCCCATCCCACACGCGGAATCCCCTCATGAGCTCATGAGGATCCCCCGGTGGCCGGCAAGACCGGTTCACTGTTCCGCGGAGGCTTAACCGGAGAAAAACTATGGCGCTTCCTGAATTCTCGATGCGCAGCCTTCTCGAGGCTGGCGCTCACTTTGGCCACCAGGCCCACCGCTGGAACCCGAAGATGGGTCAATACATCTTCGGCACCCGCAACAACATCCACATTATCGACCTCGCTCAGTCGGTCCCGATGATGCACCGCGCTCTGCAGGCTGTCAGCGACACGGTCGCCAAGGGCGGTCGCGTGCTCTTCGTCGGCACGAAGCGTCAGGCTGCTGACGCCGTTGCCGATGCCGCCAAGCGTTCGGCTCAGTACTACGTGAACTCCCGCTGGCTCGGCGGCATGCTCACCAACTGGAAGACGATCTCCGGCTCCATCGCCCGCCTGCGCAAGGTGGACGAGATCCTTGCCGGCGGCGGCCAGGGCCTCACGAAGAAAGAGCGCCTCATGCTCGCTCGCGAGAAGGAAAAGCTCGAGCGTGCTCTCGGCGGCATCAAGGACATGGGCGGCACGCCCGACCTGATCTTCGTCATCGACACCAACAAGGAGCAGCTGGCGATCCAGGAGGCTAACCGCCTCGGCATCCCGGTGGCCGCCATCGTCGACACGAATTCCAACCCGGACGGCATCACCTTCCCGGTTCCGGCCAACGACGACGCCGGTCGCGCGATCGCTCTCTACTGCGATCTCGTTGCTCGCGCCGCTCTTGACGGCATCTCCCGCGGTGCCGGTGACATGGGCATCGACATCGGTGCTTCCGAGAACCCGATGGCCGAAGAGCTCCCGACGACCGACACCGCCGCTGTCGCCTATGACGGCGAGCAGTTCGAGCGTCTGGCTGCTCCCCGTGGCGCTCCGGACGATCTGACCAAGCTGAACGGCGTCGGCCCCCAGCTCGAGAAGAAGCTGAATGAAGCCGGCATCTTCCACTACTGGCAGCTTGCCGCCATGCAGGCTGGCGACATCGCTCAGCTCGACAAGGACCTGAAGCTCAACGGTCGCCTCGAGCGCGATGGCTGGGTCAACCAGGCCCGCACGATGATCGAAGCCGCTGCGGCGTAAATCTCTCGGCGCTGCTTAACGCAGCGCTCGAACGAATGATTGAGCCCGGCGTTCCATGAGCGCCGGGCTCCCTGTATGCACGAACCCCTGAAAGGACGAACCATGGCGAACATTACCGCTGCGATGGTGAAGGAGCTGCGCGAGACGACCAGCGCTGGCATGATGGACTGCAAGGCCGCTCTCGCCGAGACCAACGGCGACATGGAAGCCGCCATCGACTGGCTGCGCAAGAAGGGCCTCTCCAAGGCTGCCAAGAAGGCTGGCCGCGTCGCTGCCGAGGGCCTCGTCGCCGTCGAGTCGTCGGGCCGCACCGCCACCATCCTCGAGGTCAACTCGGAGACGGACTTCGTCGCCCGTAACGACGGGTTCCAGGCTTTCGTCCGCGAAGCCGCCAAGATCGGTCTGAACGGCAACGGCACCATCGAGTCCCTCGAAGCCGCTACGTTCCCGGGCTCCACCACCACCGTGAAGGACCGCCTGCAGGAACTCATCGCCACCATCGGCGAGAACATGACTCTGCGCCGCATCGCGAAGCTCGAAGTCTCGAAGGGCGTGATCGCGTCCTACGTGCATAATGCCGTCACCGACGGACTCGGCAAGATCGGCGTCCTCGTCGCTCTCGAGTCCGAAGGCGACGTCGATGCTCTGAGCACGCTCGGCCGTCAGATCGCCATGCACGTTGCTGCGACCAGCCCGGTTGCTCTCGACGCTTCCGGCGTCGACGCTGCTACGATCGAGCGCGAGAGCGCCATCCTGCGCGACAAGAACGCCGGCAAGCCGGACAACGTCATGCAGAAGATCATCGAGAGCGGCCTGAAGAGCTACTTCAAGGAAGTCACGCTCCTCGAGCAGCCCTTCGTGCACGATCCGTCGAAGACCGTGACGCAGGTGCTCAAGGAAGCCGAGTCGAAGGCCGGCAAGCCGGTCGCTCTGAAGGGCTTCGTCCGCTATGCACTCGGCGAGGGCATCGAAAAGGAAGAGGCTCCTGACTTCGCGGCGGAAGTCGCAGCCCAGGCCGGTCTCAAGGCCTAAAACAAGAACTCAAAACGGCGGCTTCTCAGCCGCCGTTTTCATGAGAAGGCTATAAATCCGGCAAAGTTTCCGAACCTTACTTTGGACGGCGCGTTCACCGCGCTTCCGAGGCGAGGGCCTTCGGGTGTGATGCAAAATTGAAAAACAAGGGAGTCCAACAGTGGCACAATTCCGACGCGTTCTAGTGAAGCTCTCGGGAGAGGCCTTGATGGCTCCCGACGGATATTGGCTCGACTCCGAAATTCTCTCCCGTCTGGCGCGGGATCTTGCCAAGGCCACCAAGGCCGGTTTCGAGATCGCCGTCGTGATCGGCGGCGGCAACATCATCCGCGGCGCGCGCATGAGCTCCGCCGGCTGGATCGACCGTCCCACAGCCGATTCCATGGGCATGCTCGGCACGGTCATGAACTCGCTCGCCATCGAGACCTCGCTCAATGCCGCTGGTGTTCCCGCCCGCACCATGTCGGCGGTGTCCATGCCGACGATCTGCGAGACCTACGCCCGTCAGCCTGCTTTGCATCACCTGGACAAGGGGCAAGTCGTGGTGCTGGCCGGCGGCACCGGCAATCCCTTCTTCACCACTGACACCGCCGCCGTGCTGCGCGCAGCCGAGCTGAAATGCGATGCAGTCCTGAAGGCCACCCAGGTGGACGGCGTCTATTCCGCCGATCCGAAGAAGGATCCGAACGCCGTCCGCTACGACCGCCTGACCCATGACGAGGCCATCGCCAAGGACCTTAAGGTGATGGATACCGCCGCCTTCGCCCTGGCGCGGGAGAGCAAGCTCTCGATCCTCGTCGGCTCCGTTCACGCGCCGAGCTCGATCACCGATCTTCTCCTCGGAAAAGTTCCGTCGACCGTCGTCGCCCCCTGATCGGGATGCTTGGTGTGGAAAACTGGCCCGGTTTTCCGTCTGAGCCATTCGCCATTTGAAAAGGGAGTATCGGATTGGGCCCAAAAGTGGTGTTCACCTTTGGGACTGATACTCCAGGCCACTTGATGCGGGACCTTGGGCAGCGTAATCCCGTTTTTAGACAGTTCGCGTAAGGAAAAGATCTCATGGCTACGACCTTTGACCTCGCTGATGTGAAGCGCCGCATGCAGGGCGCCATCAATTCTTTCAAGCACGACCTGGGCAGCCTGCGCACGGGCCGCGCCTCGCCGAACCTGCTCGATCCGATCCAGGTCGATGCCTACGGTTCCATGCTGCCGATCTCGCAGGTCGCGACCGTCAGCGTGCCGGAGCCTCGCCTGCTGAGCGTGCAGGTCTGGGATCGGGGCATGGTCGCCGCCGTGGAGAAGGCCATCCGTGAATCGGATCTCGGCCTCAACCCGCAGACTGAGGGCCAGATCATTCGCCTGCGCATCCCCGAGATGAACGAGCAGCGCCGCAAGGAGATGGTGAAGGTCTCGCACAAATACGCGGAAGAGGCGCGCATCGCTGTCCGTCATGTCCGCCGTGACGGCCTCGACCTCCTGAAGAAGCTCGAGAAGGACTCCGCCATCAGCGAGGACGATGCCAAGCGCGACGGCGACCAAGTCCAGAAGGCTACCGATCAGTTCGTGGCTGAAATCGAGCAGCTCCTGGTGGCCAAGGAAAAGGAAATCATGCAAGTCTAAGTTTTAGGCTTGTATCGGAATCTTGTGTCATGAGCGGCGAAGCCCAGCGGACGGCCCCCGTCCTTGCCTGTGAAGGAACAGGCGAGGGGATGCCGACCCATGTTGCCATCATCATGGATGGAAACGGCCGCTGGGCCGCACAGCGAGGCCTGCCTCGCTTCGAGGGACACCGGAAGGGCATCGAGGCGATCCGCCGGGCGGTGCGCATCGCAAGCGACTTCGGCATTCAATACCTCACGGTCTACAGCTTTTCGGCAGAGAACTGGCGCAGGCCTGCGGAGGAAGTCTCGTTCCTCATGGGGCTTCTCAAGCGCTTTGTCCGCCATGATCTTGCGGAGCTTCACGCCAATAACGTGCGCGTCCGCATCATCGGCGAGCGTGAGGGCTTGGCTTCCGACATCCGCCTTCTGCTGGACGAGGCCGAGCAGCTGACCAGCGCTAATACAGGCCTGACCCTTGTGATCGCCTTCAATTACGGCGGCCGTCAGGAAATCGTGAGCGCTGTGCGCGCCCTGGCCGAAAGGGTGAAGGAGGGCACGCTCGATCCCTCCGCCATCGACATGGACATGATCGAGAGCGCCCTTGATACAAAGGGCATTCCTGACCCCGATCTCGTTATCCGCACGTCGGGCGAGCAGCGCGTGTCGAACTTCCTGACTTGGCAGACGGCTTATTCCGAGTTCGTCTTCCTTCCTGTTTTCTGGCCCGATTTCGACGAGACCGCTTTCAAGGCCGCCATCGACGAATATGGCCGCCGAGACCGGCGCTTCGGCGGCCTGAGCGCCAAGGCCAGCTGAATATGGCCGCTACTGAAGGTCCCGCCTTGGCTAAAGCTCCCTCCAGCGAATTGAAAACCCGGGTTCTGTCCGCGATCGTCATGATCGCCCTGGCTCTGGGAGCGGCCTATTGGGGCGGTTGGCCCTTCGCCCTGTTCTGGCTCGCCGCCGGCATCGCGATCATGATCGAATGGACGGACATGACGGGCATTGAGCCGCGACGTGCCGTGCAAGCGATCTTCGGTCTCGGGCTCCTGGCTTTGACAGGGCTCTACCTCATCGATGCCGGCTTTGCGGTCGGAGGCGCGACGGCGCTCGTTTCTCTCGCTCTCGGTACGCTGCTCACCAAGGGATCGCGCCAAAAACTCTGGGCCGCGTCTGGCTTTGCCTATGCCGTCGTGATCGTGCTCGTGCCGCCCATGGTCCGGGACTATCCGGAAATCGGCATTCTCGGCCTGATCTGGATGTTTGGTGTCGTCTGGGCGACCGACATCGCCGCTTATTTCACGGGCCGCACCTTCGGCGGTCCGAAACTCTGCCCGGCGATTAGCCCAAAGAAGACCTGGTCGGGCTTTCTCGGTGGGCTCTTTGCCGCTGCGTTGACGGGACTTCTGGTCGCGTGGGCCGGTCGAAGCTGGGGGCTGAACCATTCGCTGAGCCACATCAGCGTCATTGCGCTCTCCATGGTCGCCTCCGTCGCGAGCCAAATCGGAGATCTTGGAGAATCTGCACTCAAGCGTCATTGCGATGTGAAGGATTCGAGCCATCTTATTCCGGGGCATGGGGGGGTGATGGACCGTCTCGATGGCTTCTGGGCCGTCTCCCTCATCATCGGCATCGCCCTTCTCGCCGCGTACGGAGCTGCTTAAGTCTTCATGGCACGTTCTCTCACGATCCTCGGAGCCACCGGTTCCATCGGCCGCTCCACGGCGGATGTCGTTCTGGCTCAGCGGGAGAAGTTTCAGGTCGAAGCGGTCGTCGGCGGGCGCAACGCCCAAGCCTTGGCCGAGACCGCAAAGCGCCTGGGGGCGAGGTTCGCGGCGCTGGCCGATGAGAGTGCCGGTCCCGACCTGCGACAAGCCCTTGGCGGAACCGGAATTGCATGTGGAGCAGGCCGCTCCGCCGTGCTCGAGGCCGTTGATCGCCCTGCCGATGTCGTGCTTGCCGCCATCAGCGGAACTGCAGGGCTGGAGCCAACGCATGCAGCCCTGAAATCGGGGAGGCGGATTGCTCTCGCCAACAAGGAAAGCCTTGTCTGCGCAGGCAGTGCCTTCATGGCCGATGCGCGCCGCCTCGGCGTCGAGATCACGCCTGTGGATTCCGAGCACAATGCCCTCGATCACGCCCTGTCGGCTGGCCGTAATCGGGATGTGGAAAAAGCGGTGATAACCGCAAGCGGCGGCCCGTTCCGAACCTGGAGCCGGGACCAGATCGAGAAAGCCGATGCCAAGCAAGCATCCGCTCATCCGGTCTGGTCCATGGGCTCCAAGATCAACATCGACTCGGCCACCCTGATGAACAAGGGGCTTGAGCTGATCGAGGCTCATCACCTCTTCGACCTGGAAGCCGAGCGCCTCGACGTGCTCGTCCACCCCGAGGCCATCGTCCATGGGCTGGTGCAGTGGACGGACGGTGCCGTCACCGCCGGGCTTGCCCTTCCGGACATGAAGGTGCCCATCGCCAATGCGCTGCATGACGGGGTGCGACTTTTCATGGATCTTCCACGTCTCGATCTTGCCGCGATTGGCCGCTTAACCTTCGAGCGAGCCGATGAGGCGCGGTTTCCGTGCCTGACCTTGGCCAAGGCAGCGCTTCAGGCTGGAGGGGCTATGCCGACGATCCTGAACGCCGCCAACGAGATCGCGGTCGAGGCCTATATGGCGGGCGAAATAGGATTTTATGCAATATCTGAGATAGTTGAGACGGTTTGCTCAACTTCTTCCGCAGGCGGGAAAGCTCCTGCGACGGTCCCGGATGCTCTTGCCATCGATGGCGAGGCCCGGGCCCTGGCGCGGCGGCTCGTTCCTGCAAAACGCATATAAGGCGCTCTTGGAAGGAGCGCGAAAGGAATCATCATGGAATGGCTTTCAGCAATCGCCGGCATGACAGGGTCTTTCGCCCTGACGATCTTTGCCTTCCTTGTGGTGCTGTCGGTGGTCGTCTTCATCCACGAATACGGCCATTACTGGGTTGGGCGCCGCTGCGGAATCGGCGTGTCGGCCTTCTCGATCGGTTTCGGGCGCGAGCTGATCGGCTGGACGGACAAGAACGGCACCCGCTGGAAAATCTCGGCGATTCCCCTCGGCGGCTATGTGAAGTTCGTCGGCGACATGAATGCGGCAAGCGTTCCGGACAGCCAGGGCGTTCAACAAATGTCGCCTGAGCTGCGGGCCATCAGTTTTCCCCATCAAAGTGTCGCCAAGCGCGCCGCCACCGTAGCGGCCGGTCCTATGGCCAATTTCATCCTGGCGATCGCGATCTTCGCGGGCTTCAACTACTTCAGCGGCCGCATGGTCCTGGAGCCGGTGATCGAGCGGGTGATCCCTGGCAGCGCGGCCGAAGCGGCCGGCTTCCAGCCTCATGACGTGATCCGATTCATCGACGGCACGCGGATCGAAACCTTCGCCGACATGCAGATGATCGTCAGCTCCAGCTCGGGCGAGGCGCTCAACTTCGTGGTCGATCGCGATGGCCGGGAGGTAAGCCTCACGGCAATTCCCAAGGTGGAAGAAAGAGATACGCCCTTTGGCAAGCAGCGCATCGGCCTTCTCGGCGTTCAGGCCCCGCAGGATCGCTCGGCCATCAAGCGCATCTCCTATGGCCCCTTGGAGGCCCTGAAGGCAGGCGCTGTCGATACTTGGAATCAGGTGGACCGCACCTTCAACTTCCTGCGCCGTCTCATCCTGGGTCGCGAATCCATCGACCAGCTTTCTGGCCCTGTCGGGATCGCTCGAATCGCGGGGACGGCCTATGAGATTGGCGGGCTCTACAGCCTGGTGAACCTCATCGGCTTCATGTCGGTATCGATTGGGCTTATTAACCTTTTCCCGATTCCGCTGCTCGATGGCGGGCATCTTCTATTCTATGCCATCGAGGCCGTCCGCGGGCGGCCACTGAGCGAAAGGGCCCAGGAAATCGGCTTCAGGATAGGCTTTGCCTTCGTGGCGACGCTGATGATCCTGGCGACCTGGAGCGACCTGACCCGCTCGTTCGGGTGAGGGCTCGTTCACCTTGTCACAAGTTTTGTGGCGGGTTGGGCGTGACAAGGACGCCACGCCGGTGGAAAAATTGCTACTCTGTTTTGCAAGTGCCGTTTGCAATAGCGGCGAAAGTTTGTACAAGCGGGGCAGCACCGATAGGGTTGGGACACCTGTCTCCACTCTGCGGGGGGTAAGCCCCGCGATAGACAAAGTATAAAGAAACGGGCCAGTTGATGATGTCGACGACCACGCCACGCCGGAAGAAGCCGGCAGCCACCGCAGTGATCGCCATGAGCGCGCTGATGGCGGGCCTCACCGTTGCGGATAGCGCTCTCGCTCAGCGCGCGCAGCAGACGGGCCGCCGCGCTTCCGTCTCTCAAGGGCCCCTGATCAACCGTGTTGTCGTCGAAGGCAACAGCAAGGTGGACAAGGCGATTCTCGAGGGAGAACTTCAGGTTCGCGCCCGCACTTCCGTGAATCAGGCCGCCATCGATGCCGACGTGCAGCGGATCCTCGAGATCTACCGCCGTCAGGGCCGTGGTCTTGCTCAGGTGACGCCGCGTATCGTGGACCTGCCGAATGGTCGCGTCGACGTGGTCTACACCATCGTCGAGGGTGACAAGACGGGCGTGAAGGACATCGTCTTTGTCGGCAATAACCAGGTTTCTTCCAGCCGTCTGCGTGGTGTCATGCAGACCACCGAGACCAATATCCTCAGCTTCCTCAAGAGCTCGGATGTCTATGACGCTGATCGCCTTGCCAACGACCTGGAGCTGATCCGTCGCTACTACCTCAAGAACGGCTATGCGGATTTCCGCATCGTTTCCAACGAAGTGACGTTCGATGCCGCTCGTGGCGGCTACGTCGTTACCATCGTGGTCGAAGAAGGTGAACAGTACCGCGTCGGCAACGTGAACATCGATTCCCGCGTTCCGGCTGTGGACGCCGAGGCTCTGCGCGGCGACCTGTCGATCTCTGCCGGCTCGGTCTACAACGCCGACGCCGTCCAGAAGTCGGTGCAAGCCATGACGCGCACCGTGGGTCGCCAGGGTAATCCCTTCGTGCAGATCCGCCCCGTCGGCACCCGCGATCCCGCGAGCCGCACGGTCAATATCGGCTATGTGGTCGAAGAAGGCCCGCGCATCTACATCGAGCGCATCAACGTTCGTGGCAACAGCCGTACCCGCGACTACGTGATCCGTCGTGAGTTCGAGCTGGGCGAGGGCGATGCCTACAACCAGGTGATGATCGACCGCGCCGAGCGTCGCCTGACGAACCTCGGTTACTTCAAACAGGTCCGCATCTCCAACGAGCCAGGTTCCTCGGCTGACCGCGTGATCGTGAACGTGGACGTGGAAGATCAGTCCACCGGTTCCTTCTCGATCTCGGGTGGTTACTCGACGGCTGACGGCTTCATCGGTGAAGTCGCGGTCACCGAGACGAACTTCCTGGGTCGTGGCCAGTTTGTCCGCGTGGCGGGTCAGCTCGGCCAGCGCAGCAACGGCGTCGACTTCTCCTTCACGGAGCCTTACTTCCTCGGCTACCGCATGGCTGCGGGTATCGATCTGTTCTCGAAGTTCAGCGACCAGACCCGGTATTCCCGTTACGAGAACCGCATGACCGGCGGTCAGCTCCGTCTCGGCCTGCCGATCACGGAAGAGTTCACTCTGACCCTGCGCTACTCGCTGTATCAGCAGGATCTGGAGATCCCGAACGACGAGGAGAAGCCGTACAACGACTGCTCCGCGCCGATCGCAGGCTATACCCGACTTGCCAATGGCGCCATTTCGACGGGCGCGCCGGGCGAAGTTGCATCGCGCAACTTCTGCCAAGGCAACGGTGAAGCTTCGCTGGCCATCAAGGAATCGCAGGGTGAGACGCTCACCTCGCTCGCGGGCCTGACATTCAACTACAACACCCTCGACAACACCCGTGATCCGCGCAACGGCTTCTACGCCGAAGCGAAGACGGACTTCGCCGGTCTCGGCGGCGACTCGCGCTACTTCCGCGCCACCGGTGATGCTCGCTACTACCGCGAGATCTTCGAGGATGTGGTTGGTATCGCTCGCGTCCAGGGTGGTCACATCGTGGGCATCGGTAACAACGGCAGCGAAGGTAACGACCTGCGCATCGTCGACCACTTCTTCATGGGCCCGTCCCTGGTTCGCGGCTTCGCCACGAACGGTATCGGCCCGCGCGATATCTCGACGGTTGACTCTGCGGCGAACGCCGTCGGCGGCACCACCTATTTCGGCGGTACGCTCGAAATGCAGTTCCCGATTTTCGGTCTGCCGCGTGAGCTGGGCCTGAAGGGTGCAGTCTTCGCCGATGCCGGTACGCTCTACGGCTATGAGGGCCCGACCCAGTTCGGCGTCAATGGCGGCACCATCTTCGCTCCGGATGGCGGTGTCACCTGCAACACGAATCCGAATGCTCCGCAGAACTGCATCAATGTTCTCGACAGCCACAAGATCCGTTCGTCGGTCGGTGCCTCGCTTCTGTGGGCATCGCCCCTCGGTCCGATCCGCTTCGACTACGCGATTGCTCTTTCCAAGGAAGAGGGCGAGCTGCAGGCGAATGGCACTCGGGTCGGTGCCGACCGCACCCAGGCCTTCCGCTTCTCGGGTGGTACACGCTTCTAATCGGGGAGGGCGCCTTCGGGGCGCCCTCGCTTTTTCATGACAGAATCAATTTTCTTTCCGCAGCGCCAGACGCTTAACCTGCGTCAGGTCACGGAGATGGCGCAGACAACGCTCCCCGACGGTGCCGACGGGGAGTTTTTGCTTAAAGGCGTCGCTCCGCTCGAGAGCGCCGGGCCGAACGATTTGGCCTACATGGATAACCCGGCTTATGTCGCCGCCTTGGGAGCGACCCAGGCCGGTGTTTGCCTCGTCACGCCTCGCTTCGCGGCGAAGGTGCCATCAAAGACTATCGCCATCGTGACCCCGCTGGCCTACCGCGTCTTCGCGCAGGTCATGGGCCATATGTTCCCGTCCGCCATGCGGCCGGAGTCGTCTTTTGCCGCCACGGGCATCTCGCCCGGCTCTTTCGTGCATCCTTCCGCGCGCCTCGAACATGGCGTGACGGTGGATCCCGGCGCCGTCATTGGGCCTCACGCGGAGATCGGGGCAGGAACCGTCATCGGTGCTCACACGGTCATCGGTCCGCATGTGAAGATCGGCCGTGATTGCTCGCTCTCGCCGCACGTGAGCGTGTCCAACGCCTTCATCGGCAACCGGGTCATCCTGCATCCGGGCGTGCGGATCGGGCAGGATGGCTTCGGCTTCGCCATGGGGCCGCAAGGCCATCTCAAGGTGCCGCAGATCGGCCGCGTCATTATCCAGGACGATGTGGAGATCGGCGCCAACACCACCGTGGACCGGGGCGCGAGCCGCGACACGGTGATCGGCGAGGGCACCAAGATCGATAACCTGGTCCAGATTGGCCATAACGTGGTCATCGGCCGCCATTGCGTGATCGTCGCCCAGGTTGGCATTGCCGGCTCGACGACGCTCGAAGATTACGTCGCTCTCGGCGGCCAGGTTGCCGTCAGAGGTCATGTGCGGATCGGCATGGGCGCGCAGATCGCCGCCACCAGCGGCGTGAATGGCGATGTTCCCGCCGGCGCGCGCTGGGGCGGAGCTCCTGCCAAGCCGATGCGCGAATGGTTCCGCGAAATCACCGCCCTGAAAAAGCTTGCATCCAAGGGCGATTCCGACAAAGACGACGGCGCATCTTCCTAAAAGCAAAGATAACGCCAGGCCTATCCGGAGTATTCTGTCATGTCCGAAGCGCCCGCTACGCTTCAAACCGCCGATATCCTCGAGATCCTCGAGCTGTTGCCGCACCGCTATCCTTTCCTGCTGATCGACAAGATCATTGAGATCGACGGCGACAATTCGTGCATCGGCATCAAGAATGTCACCTTCAATGAGCCACAATTCACGGGCCATTTCCCGTCGCGTCCGATTTTCCCGGGCGTGTTCCTCATCGAGGCCATGGCTCAGACCGCGGGCGCGATCTGCGTGAAGTCCAAGATCGCTCAGCAGGAGAAGCCCAAGCAGGTTTTCTTTATGACGATTGATAAGGTGAAGTTCCGCAAGCCGGTCGAGCCCGGCGACCGGGTCGAGTTTCATATGAAGAAGCTCAACAACCGCCGCAACATGTGGTGGTACAAGGGCGAGGCTAAGGTCGACGGCGTGCTCGTCTGCGAGGCTGAAGTCAGCGCCATGCTGGTGACCGACTGATGGAAAGCGTGATCCATCCCTCCGCTGTCATCGAGGATGGCGCCAAAATCGGCGCGGGTGTGAAGATTGGCCCGTTCTGCACCATCGGGCCGGAGGTCGAACTCGGCGACGGCTGCCAGCTCATGAGCCACGTAGCACTCGCCGGCAAGACGAAGATCGGCGCGCGCACGCGCATCTTCCCCTTCGCGTCCCTCGGCCACATCCCGCAGGACCTGAAGTATCGCGGTGAGCCCTCGACGCTGGACATCGGTTCCGATTGCATGATCCGTGAAGGCGTGACCATGAACCCGGGCACTGAAGGCGGCGGCCTGCGCACCGTGATCGGGGACCGCTGCACCTTCCTCGCAGGCTCGCATGTGGGCCACGACACGAAGGTCGGGAACGACTGCATCCTGTCGAATAACGTGATGCTGGCGGGCCATGTGACGGTCGGCAATTTCGTGATTTTCGGCGGCGGCTCCGCCGTCATCCAGTTTGCACGCGTCGGCTCACATGCCTTCGTCGGCGGATTGTCGGGGCTTGAGAACGATCTCATTCCTTATGGCATGGCCATGGGCAACCGTGCGCATCTCGCCGGTCTCAACATCATCGGCATGCGCCGCCGCAACTTTACCCGCGAGCAGATTCACGACATCCGCCGCGCCTATCGTCTGCTGTTCGCAGATGAGGGCACGCTTGCCGAGCGGGTCGAGGACGTGGCGGGCGAGTTCGACGATCATCCCTTCGTGCACGAGATTCTGGACTTCATCCGCGAAGGCAAGGATCGCTCGATCTGCACGCCCCGGGACCCGGTCAGCAACGCCGGCTGAGGCCGAATGAAATCTAAGCACGAAACAACAACAGGAGCCGGCTCCCATGGGCCGGCTCGTGATTCAAGCGGCCCGATTGCGATTGTCGCCGGAAGCGGACGGCTTCCGATTCAGGTTGTCGAGCATCTCGAAAAAACTGGCCAGGAGTATCGCGTTCTCGCCTTCCGTGGCTTCGCTGCTCCTGAGTTGCGCAAGAAGGCCCACGCGAATGTGGACCTGCTCGACCTCAAGACCATTCTCAGCACCCTGGATGCATGGAAGCCAAGCGCGGTCTCCCTCGTCGGCGCCGTGCGCCGCCCCGGCTTCTCGGCCTTGCTCGGGGCCTATTCGGCCCTGCGCAACATGCAGGAGGTGAAGGAGGTCATCACCCGCGGCGACGATCAGGTTCTGCGGGGCGCCGTCATGCTCATCGAGGAGCGCGGGCATCGCGTGATCGGTGCGCACGAGCTTGCTCCCGATCTTGTTGCTGCGCGCACCTTGAGCGGTTCGTTGACGCCCAACGAGGATGACCGGCAGGCCATTACGGTGGGGCTCGATCTTCTCGCATCGCTGTCTTCTTTCGACATCGGACAGGGCGCCGTGATCGCTCGCAATCATGTGCTCGCTATCGAGGGGCCTGAGGGCACCGACCGCATGCTGGTGCGAGTGGCCGGTTTTCGCCAATCCTGGTTCGGCCTTCGCCGCCGCAAGGAGGGCGGGGTACTGATCAAGGCCGCCAAACGCGGTCAGGATCTCCGCGTCGACATGCCGACCATCGGTCCGCGCACCGTCACCGAGGCTGCGAAAGCGGGCCTCTCCGGCATTGCCATCGGCGCGGGCTCTACCTTCGTGCTGGAGCAGGAGGAAACCCTTCGCACCGCCGACCGCCTCGGCCTCTTCCTCGTTGCCGTCGATCTGCCGTGGATGGAGGCTTACCGTGACTGACACGAAGCCGTTGAACATCTGGATCGTGTCAGGTGAGGAATCGGGCGATCAGCTCGGCGCGAAGCTCATGCGCGCGCTGAAAGCACGACTTGGAGCCGAGCGTCTGCGCTTCGGCGGCGTCGGCGGACATGCCATGGAGGCGGAAGGGCAGAAGAGCCTGTTTCCGCTCGAGGACATCGCCGTCATGGGCATCGTCGCCGTCATCGCGCGGCTCCCGACGGTGCTCAACCGGATCAGGCTGACAGCCGATGCGGTGGTGGCTGCCAATCCGGACATTCTCATCATTATCGACAGCCCCGATTTCACGCATCGTGTCGCCAAAGCCGTACGCAAGCGCGCGCCGCATATTCCGGTGGTGGATTACGTGAGCCCCTCCGTCTGGGCCTGGCGTCCGGGCCGGGCCGCGAAGATGCGCGCCTATGTCGATCATCTGCTGGCGTTGCTGCCTTTCGAGCCCGATGCACATAAGCGCCTCGGCGGTCCGCCCACGACTTATGTGGGCCATCCGCTGATCGAGCGCGTGAAGGAGTTCAGGCCGGTTGAAGGCGAGCGCGATTCCAGCAAGGACGGGCCCGTAAATCTCCTCGTCCTGCCCGGAAGCCGCCGCTCCGAGGTCAGCCGCCTGCTCGATACCTTCGGCGAGGCGCTGAAGCTGCTGCAACAGCGCTCGGCTCGTACCTTCGAGGTCACGATTCCGGCTGTGCCGCATCTCGTACACGCAATCCGTGAAGGCACCGCCTCCTGGAGCGTGAAGCCGCGTATCGTAGAAGGCGAGGCCGCCAAGTGGCAGGCCTTCCGTAGCGCGGATGCGGCGCTTGCCGCTTCCGGCACAGTGACGCTAGAGCTCGGCCTCTCCGGCATTCCGATGGTCGTGGCCTACAAGGTGTCGTGGATCGAAGCGCTGATCCTGCGACCGCTCATCAAGGCGCAATCCATCGTGCTCACCAATCTCGTACTCGGCGAGAACGCAATTCCTGAATTCATCCAGGAGGATTGCACGCCGGAAACATTGGCGGCGGCGGTAATGCCGCTTCTGTCCGACACGCCGGAGCGCCATGCGCAGGAGGCCGCTTTGCAGCGCCTCGATGAGTTGATGCGGATCGGTGACGAAATGCCGAGCGAGCGGGCAGCGCGGATCGTCGATGAGGTCTTGGAAGAAGGCAGGTCTGCGTTCAGAGGCTAGAGCCTAGCCGCCCTGTCCGTGGTCCATGGCTTTCCGGAATACGGCCTCATAAGCAAAAGTGCACGCGGCGCTCTGTGGGCAAGTCCAGACAAGCCGTAGCGGAAGCATAATAAGAACAAGCGCAGCGAGAGCGCTCATACCGAGCTTCGCACCCGTTGTGTTCCGGGGGCGAAAACCGATCACGAGGAAATAAAGGCCTTGGGCATAGCAGGCGAGGATAAGAATCTCGGCAATCCATTCGATATCTCGCGCATAAGGGCTTCGGTATCCATCCGGAAAACCCATCATGCCGAGTTGGAACATGTTCAGAAACCCAACGGCAAATGAGAACAGAGCCCAGAGAATTGCAATGATACGGATAAAGGCCATACCCGGCCTGGATGCCGTGGGCTGGGCAGAATCTGAAGTGGCCATCGAGGCTTTCGTCAGTGATCGAGAGAATGTTGCATCGATCTTAGAATAGGCCCTCAACAACGAAAAGAGGCCCCGAAAGATGCCTCACAAGTGGATTGTTGAGGAGACGCTTCAAAACAATGCTCGATACCTCGCTGCGTAGAGTCGGTTATTGTGTTTCTCTGTTCTTGCTCTCTGATCGGGGGACGGCGATGGGTGTGAAGTGGGGATGGGGCAGAGGCGTGATCAGCGTGTTTGCTCTGTGCATGACGGTATTCGACGCGCAGGCGGATAGCCTCAAATGCGAAGGCCCATTCGCGAAGGATACGAGCCACAAGCGCCTCGTGGAGGCTTTCGGCCCGTCCAACGTGACGCTTGAATCTATCTACGGTGCCGAGGGTATCGAGATGAAGGCGAGCGTGATCTTTCCTGCGGATCATGAGCGCCGTGTTGAGGTGATGTGGTGGGACGAGGAAAGTCGGAGCCGCCCATCCTTCATCCAGGTCGCCGGCACAGGCTGGACTGGCACACAGGGCGTGCGCGTCGGCATGTCTCTGAGTGAAGTCGAAGCCATCAACGGTAAGCCGTTCTCGCTCTATGGCTTCAGCTGGGATTATGGCGGGACGGCGGTCGACTGGAAGAAGGGCAGGCTCGCAGAGGCACTTGGCGGCTGCACCTTACGGGTGGTGTTCGCGCCGGATGAGAATACAAGCGAAGCGGCTCTGAACCGGGTTGGTGGCGATACCGTCTTCAGTTCATCCTCAAAGGGCATGCGGGCCGTGAAGCCCCGAGTGCAGAGGCTGAGCGTCGGTTATCCGGAATAAGCGACGATTGCGCACAAAGAAAAAGGGGCCTTCCGGCCCCTTTCTCGTATCCGTTATTGGATAGTCTTATCCGCGCTGGGCAACCGTCACGTAGTCGCGCTCTGGCGAGCCCGTGTAGAGCTGGCGCGGACGGCCGATGCGCTGGGACGGATCTTCGATCATCTCGCTCCACTGGGCGATCCAGCCGACCGTGCGGGCCAGCGCGAAGAGCACCGTGAACATGGAGGTGGGGAAGCCCATCGCCTTCAGCGTGATGCCCGAATAGAAGTCGATGTTCGGGTAGAGCTTCTTCTCGACGAAGTAATCGTCCTTCAGCGCAATCTGCTCCAGCTCCATGGCGACGTCGAGGAGCGGATCGTCCTTGATGCCGAGTTCGCTGAGCACTTCATGCGTTGTCTTTTGCATGATGCGCGCGCGGGGGTCGTAGTTCTTGTAGACCCGATGGCCGAAGCCCATCAGGCGGAACGGATCGTTCTTGTCCTTCGCCTTGGCGATGTACATCGGGATCTTGTCGGGCGTGCCGATCTCTTCCAGCATCTTGAGGGCGGCTTCATTGGCGCCGCCGTGAGCGGGGCCCCAGAGGCAGGCGATGCCGGCCGCGATGCAGGCGAAGGGATTAGCGCCCGAGGAACCGGCGAGACGCACGGTCGAGGTCGAGGCGTTCTGCTCGTGATCGGCATGCAGGATGAAGATACGGTCGAGAGCGCGCGAGAGAACCGGGTTCACCTTGTACTCTTCAGCCGGAACGGCGAAGCACATGCGCAGGAAATTCGAGGTGTAGTCCAGATCGTTCTGCGGATACACGAAGGGCTGGCCCACATGGTACTTGTAGGCCATGGCGGCGAGCGTCGGCATCTTCGCGATCATGCGCATGGAAGCGACCATGCGCTGGTGCGGATCGGAGATGTCGGTGGAGTCGTGATAGAAGGCCGAGAGCGCGCCGACGCAGGCGACCATGATCGCCATCGGGTGCGCGTCGCGGCGGAAGCCGGTGAAGAACCGGTTCATCTGGTCATGCACCATGGTGTGACGCGTGACGCGGTAGTCGAAATCGGCCTTCTGAGCGGCTGTCGGCAGCTCTCCGTAGAGCAGCAGGTAGCAGGTCTCGAGGAAGTCGCCATGCTCTGCAAGCTGGTCGATGGGGTAGCCGCGATAGAGCAGGACGCCCTTGTCACCGTCGATGTAGGTGATCTTCGACTCGCAGGATGCGGTCGAGGTGAAGCCGGGGTCGTAGGTGAACATCCCGGTCTGGCCATACAGCTTCGAGATGTCGATGACGCTCGGGCCGATAGTGCCCTCTTTCACCGCCAGGTCCACGGCCTTGTTGTCGACTGAGAGTGTGGAGTTGGAACTCATGGGTCTTCGCCCTTTCAGCAGGAGGCCGGGCATAACCTAGAGCAGCCGAGCGCTCGGAGGAGGGCCTCCGGGCTAAGCTGCCGGACCGAGGTCAGCCGGTCGGAAGGAGAATGTGGGGCCTTCGGTAGCTTATCCGTTGGACCCCCGCAAGCACGTCTAAAGGCGAGGTGCGCCTGCTATGCAGCAGGCGCATCCTTCAATTGATCTTGAAGCCGCAACAGGGTTTCGTCTCTGCCCAAAACCGCCATCACGTCGAAGAGCCCGGGGGAGGTCGCCCGGCCAGTGAGAGCGGCACGCAGGGGCTGCGCGACCTGTCCGAGCTTGGCTCCAAGGGCCTCCGCATGCTCGCGCACCACGGCTTCCACGCTCTGGGCGTTCCAGTCGTTCAGCCCCCGTAGCTTCTCCACGATGCCATCAAGGCGCGGGCGGCCATCGGTAATGAGGCCTGCCGCTTTTTCCTCCAGCTTCAGCGGGCGCTGGGCGTAGAGGTAATAGGCGCTGTCGAGCAGCTCCACGAGATTCTTGGCGCGCTCCTTCAGTCCGGGCATGGCGGCAGTGAGCTTTTCCCGCAGTTCAGGGCTGAAGGTCGGGCCAAGTCCGCGCTCTGCACCGATCTCCGGCAAAATCTCCTCGATGGCCTTCACAAGATCCTCGTCTGCTGACTGGCGCATGTAGTGGCCATTGAGGTTTTCGAGCTTGGCGAAGTCGAAGCGCGCCGGCGAGCGGCCAATATTCTTGAGATCGAACGCGTCGATCATCTCCTGCGTCGAGAAAATCTCCTGATCGCCATGGCTCCACCCGAGGCGCACGAGATAATTGCGAAGCGCTTCGGGCAGATAACCAAGAGCGCGATAGGCCTCGACGCCGAGCGCGCCGTGGCGCTTCGAGAGCTTGGCTCCATCCGGACCATGGATGAGCGGAATGTGCGACATGCTCGGCACATCCCAGCCCATGGCCTGATAGATCTGCGTCTGGCGGGCAGCATTGGTCAGGTGGTCGTCGCCACGGATCACGTGGGTCACGCCCATGTCGTGATCGTCCACTACCACGGCGAGCATGTAGGTGGGCGTTCCATCCGAGCGCAGCAACACGAGATCGTCGAGATCCTTGTTCTGCCACACCACGCGGCCCTGCACCTCGTCCTCCACCACCGTTTCGCCCTCGGTGGGGGCTTTCAGGCGGATCACGGGTTTCATGTCCTTCGGGGCCTCGGACGGGTCGCGGTCGCGCCAGCGGCCGTCATAGCGGGAGGGGCGGCCCTCCTTGCGAGCAAGCTCGCGCATTTCCTCCAGCTCCTGCTGGGATGCATAGCAGTAATAGGCACGGCCCTGGGCCAGCAGCGTCTCGGCGACCTCCCGATGGCGGGCAGCGCGGGCGAACTGATAGACCACGTCGCCGTCCCATTCGAGGCCAAGCCATTTCAGGCCGTCGATGATGGCCTCGATGGCGGCATCCGTGGAGCGTTCCCGGTCGGTGTCCTCGATGCGCAGCAGCATCTTGCCCCCATGCCGCTTGGCATAGAGCCAGTTGAACAGGGCCGTGCGTCCCCCGCCGATATGCAGGAAGCCGGTGGGCGAGGGAGCGAAGCGGGTGACGACGGTCATCGCAAGGAACCTTGGTTGGAATTCTTGAATATTAACGCGGCCTTGTGGCGCGTTCTCCCGGCTCATCCACAGGGTGGTTTGGGCCGGAGCGTGGGCTCGTCTAGCATGCAACCGACCCCGCGTTAAGCCAAAGCCATGACCCTAGACAACAAAGGAGAGACGAGCCGGATCCCGCGCAGCCTCGCGCGGGCCATGGCGTTGCCTCGCCCGTCCGGTCTGGCGCTCGACTGGGGTGCTCTCGACTGGCGTGGGCGGTTGGAACAAAGCCTCACGCAGGAGATCGAGCAGAGGCGGGTTTTTCCCTGGATCGCCGTGTGCTTCGGCCTCGGTATCGTGCTTTTCTTCCAGGCCGAGAGTCCGGCGCTATGGGCGCCTCTCGCGGCGTTGATGCTATTCACAGCCGCCGCTGTGCGGCTACGCCACAATCTCTTCGCTCTTTGCATCTGTGTCGGCCTTGGTGCGCTATTTGCCGGATTTTCGGCAGGTGTGATCCGCACACGCAGCGTCGACGCGCCGGTTCTGACGCGCATCGTGATCGCGCCGTTGTCGGGTTTCATCGAGGCGGTGGAGGACCGGGAGGAGGGCAAGCGCATTCTGCTGCGCGTCATCTCTCTGCAAGGCACCACCGACATCGAACGTCCGGAGCGCGTGCGCGTCTCCATCCGGAAGGGAGACAACCTCTCGGCCGGCCATTTCATCAGCGGCACCGCGCGCCTGCTGCCGCCTCCGCAACCCGCCTGGCCGGGGGGATATGATTTCGCCCGCGATGCCTATTACAAGGGGATCGGCGCGGTTGGCTCGTTCACGGGCACGGTGCGCCAGAGCGCGCCGCCAACGTCGCCCGATTGGTCCTTGTGGCTTGCCGCGCATGTGGACGAAGCGCGCAATACGCTGACGCAACGCATCGCTTCCGCCATCGGCGGCGCTGCGGGCGGTGTCGGTGCTGCGCTCGTTACAGGCAAGCGCGGACTCATCGCTGAGCCCACCAACGATGTCCTGCGCTCGGCGGGCATCTATCACATCGTCTCGATATCGGGCCTGCACATGGTGCTCGCGGCGGGTACTTTCTTCTGGCTCGTGCGTGCGTTGCTCGCTTTGAGCCCAAGTCTTGTGCTGCTTTGGCCCGTGAAGAAAATCGCCGCTGTCGCCGCCATGATCGGCGCAACGGCCTACTGCATTTTCTCAGGCTCCGATGTGGCCACTGAGCGATCGCTCATCATGACGCTTGTCATGTTCGGAGCCGTGCTCGCGGATCGTCCGGCGCTGAGCATGCGGAACCTCTCCATTGCTGCCATCATCGTGCTCGCGCGTGAGCCTGAAGCCTTACTCGGCCCGAGCTTTCAAATGTCGTTCGGGGCAGTCGCCGCGATGATGGCGCTTGTGCCGCTCATGCAATGGCGCAGAGACGAAGGTGCGCCTTCAACCCTGATCGAAAAAGCATTCTCGTGGGCCGGCCGTTCCGCCTTCGGCCTCATCACGACCACACTCGTGGCTAGTCTCGCAACTGCTCCCTTCGCGGCCTATCACTTCCAGAGCCTCAACCCTTACGGCCTCATCGGCAACGCACTCGCCTTGCCGCTCGTGTCGCTGGTAGTGATGCCCGCCGCCGTTCTCGGTGTGCTCGCTTACCCGTTCGGTCTCGATGCGCCGGTCTGGATGTTGATGGGGCTTGCCGTCGAAAAGGTGCTTGATGTTTCCGCTTGGGTCGGCGGCTTCAGCGGTTCGACCGTTGTCGTGCCCGCACTCAGCATCGGTGCTTTGGCGTTCCTGAGCCTAGGCCTGCTCGTGTTGACGATCCCGGCCTCGCATCTCAGATGGTTTGCGCTTGTTCCCGCCGGTGCCGGGCTGGCCTTTGCTGCCACACCGCATCGTTACGACATCTATGTAGATCGAGAGGTGGCGGGGGCGGCGATCCGCAACGGACACGGAGAGCTCTCCCTGGTCGGCAGGCCCTCCGGCTTCGTCGCGGAGCAATGGCTGCGAGCCGATGGCGATGCGCGCAATGCGGACGATGCCTCGCTCAAGCAGTCGGCACGATGCGACAGGCTGGGCTGCACTGTCGAGACAAGCGGGCAGCGCATCGTCGCCTTTGTTCAGGAGTTCTCGGCTTTCGAGGAGGATTGCCGACGCGCTGCCATTGTCATCACGCGGCTCGATGCGCCTGAAAATTGCGGTGCGACCGTGGTGTTGGATCGCAAGGCACTTGCGGAGCGCGGCGCGACCGCTATTCGTCTCGGGCAGGGTGGCCTGGACATTCAATCCGTAAGGAAAGGTCAGGAGACACGCTCCTGGACTGTCACAGCGAAAGCATCGCCGACTTCCACCCAGGACAGGCCGCGCAGAGCACGGCCCGTTCCTGAGCAGGATATCCCGGAAGACGAGATCAGTAGCGGCGAACCAGACTGACGAGCTTGCCCTGGATCTTCACCCGGTCGGGGCCGAGCACGCGGGTCTCGTAGGCTTGGTTGGCGGCTTCAAGCGCGATTGAAGAACCACGGCGGCGGAAGCGCTTGAGGGTCGCTTCCTCGTCGTCGATGAGCGCCACGATGATGTCGCCGGTATTGGCCGAATCCTGACGGCGGATCACCACGAGGTCGCCATCGAGAATGCCGGCTTCCACCATCGAGTCACCACGCACCTCCAGAGCGAAGTGATCGCCCTGAGCAAGGAAATCGCCCGAGAGGGTGATGGAATGGCTGGGGTTCTGGATCGCGGAGATCGGCGTACCGGCGGCGATCCGGCCCATGACCGGGATCGAGGCGCTGTCGCGATAACGCTCCTCCGCCACAGGCCGCGGAGCAGGCTTCTTCTCGGTGAGGCCGCCTTCGACCACACTCGGCGTGAACCGGCGCTGGCCGGCAGCCGCGCCGACGGATTCGGGCAGGCGGATCACTTCGAGAGCGCGGGCGCGGTTCGGCAGGCGGCGGATGAAGCCGCGCTCCTCCAGCGCCGTGATGAGACGGTGAATGCCGGATTTCGACTTGAGGTCGAGCGCATCCTTCATTTCGTCGAAGGACGGCGGAACCCCGGTTTCACGCAGCCGCTCATGGATGAAGCGGAGCAATTCGTGCTGCTTGCGCGTGAGCATGACAGACCCTTACTGCTCCCGAGAGGAGCGATTCTGGAAAAACAAAGCAAGAACAAGTTAGCCGTTCCTGCTGTGTTCCGCAAGTCCATGCTCAAGCTGAAGTGGAATATTCAGCAAAATCGCCCGAGTCGGATGATCCGGCAAGGCTCTCCGGCCTGGGCGGCGGGCGCGTGCGGTGGGCGCACCAGCAGCGCCTCGGAGCGCTCAAGGATGCTGAGCATCGACGAATCCTGCATCAGGTGCGGCGTGGCGACCGGGAGGGGCATGCGCTCGGTGCGCTGGGTGAGTGCGACTTCGAAATCCTCGCAGGCCAGCGAGGCGCGCATGTAATCTTGCCTAGGACCGTTGGCGGGTAGGTCTGCGCCGAGGATCGCGGCTTCTGTCGGGTCGGCATCGGGCCGTGCATCACCGAGGAGAGCGCGGATGGTGGGGACGAGGAAGAGGACGGCGCAGACGAGGGACGAGACTGGATTGCCAGGCAGGCCCAGCAGCGTCATGTCTCCGAGCTTTCCATGCATGAGCGGCTTGCCGGGGCGAAGCGCCACGCGCCAGAAGCCGAGTTCCATGCCCTGGCGCTGCAGGGCCTGCTGCACGAGGTCGTGCTCGCCAACGGATGCACCGCCGAGGGTGACAAGAATGTCGGCCTTCGCGTCGCGCGCGGCCTGGATACGCTCGCCTAAGGATTCGAGCGTGTCGCGCGCGATCCCGAGATCGATGGCTTCGCCTCCGGCCTTTTCCACCATCAGCGCGGTGGCGGGAAGGCTCGATGCAGTGATCTGATCGGGGCCGACCGGTTCGCCCGCACGAACCAGCTCGTTGCCTGTCGCGAGGATGGCGACACGCGGCTTGCAGCGTACGGGCAGCGTGCCGTGGCCCATGGCGGCGGCAAGGCCGATATGGCGGGCATCGAGGCAGAGACCCGCCTGCAGCAACACATCGCCCGCCGCAAAATCGAGTCCGGCTTTACGGATGTGCTGGCCGTGGCGCGGGCGCTCCTTGACGGTTACGTGGTCGCCGGATCGCTCCGTGTCTTCCTGAATGATGATCGTGTCGGCGCCATCCGGCAAAGGCGCACCGGTGAAGATGCGAACCGCTTGCTGCGGTCCGACATTACCGGGAAAGCGCTGGCCCGCCGCACTCGTGCCGATCACCTGCAACGTTGCGGGCACATGATCCGCATCGATGCTGCGGACGGCGTAACCGTCCATGGCGGAAGCCGGAAAGGGCGGTTGATCACGAAGGGCACTCACGTCCTCGGCCAGAGCGCGACCTGCGCACTGGCTCAACTGCACATGCTCGATGGAAACCGGCTTATCGACGCTTGCCAGCACACGGGACAGCGCATCTTCGACCGGAATCAAGCTCATGGCGCCTCGTATATTCCAGAGCGCCCGCCGCTCTTCATGCGAAGCCGCACGCTCTCGATCCGCATGCCTTTGTCGGCGGCTTTGACCATGTCGTAGATCGTCAGGCACGCGACGGAAACGGCAGTGAGCGCTTCCATCTCGACACCGGTCTGGCCCGACACCTTCACCTCTGCGGTCACGCGTACGCCAGGGAGCGTGTCATCGAGCGTGCAATCTACCTTCACCTTGGAAATGAGCAGGGGATGGCAGAGCGGGATCAGCTCGTGTGTGCGCTTGGAGGCCATGATGCCCGCAAGGCGCGCGGTGCCGAGCACATCGCCCTTCTTCGCATCGCCCTGACGGATCAGAGCGAGCGTTTCCGGTTGCATCACTACGCATCCCTCGGCAATCGCGGTGCGGCTGGTCATGTCCTTTTCAGAGACGTCGACCATGTTGGCCTCGCCGCTCACGTCGAGATGCGTGAGCTTAGTCATGCCGCTTCGCCGAAGAGAAGGCGCTTGGTGGCCGCCGTTACATCGGCCTGACGCATCAGGCTCTCGCCCACGAGGAAGGTGTTGATGTTCACCTTCTGTAGGCGCTCGATGTCGTCGAGCGTGAAGATTCCGCTCTCGCCGACGATGATGCGGTCGGACGGGATCAACGGAGCAAGCTCCTCGCTCACGGTAAGCGATACCTCGAAGGTCCGAAGATTGCGGTTGTTGATGCCCACGAGCTTGGTGCCGAGCGGGATCGCACGTTCCAGCTCCGCGCGGTCATGGACCTCGACCAGCACGTCCATGCCGAGTTCGTGCGCGGTGTCGATCAGCGCGCGCGCTTCATCGTCCGATACGCTCGCCATGATCACGAGGATGCAATCGGCACCCCATGCGCGCGCCTCATAGACCTGGTACGGCTCGAACATGAAATCCTTGCGGAGCGCCGGAAGTCCGGAGGCCTCGCGCGCCTGATTCAGGTACTCGGGCTTGCCCTGGAACGAAGGCTCGTCGGTGAGAACGGATAAGCATGACGCGCCGCCATCCGCATAAGCCTTAGCGAGACTCGGCGGGTCGAAATCGGCGCGTATGAGGCCTTTCGAGGGGCTTGCCTTCTTCACCTCGGCGATCAGCGAGGGACGGCCTTCGGATAGGTGGCGCTCGATAGCCTTCGCGAAGCCGCGTGTCGGCGGCATGGCGAGTGCGCGGCGCTTCATCTCTTCGAGCGGGACGGCCACTTTCGCCGCCGCGATTTCCTGGCGCTTGTAGGCTTCAATCTTGCTCAGCACGTCGCTCATGCCAGCCTCACGCGTTCGAGACTTTGACGAGACGCTCCAGCGTACCCTTCGCTGCGCCACTGTCGAGGGCCTGCGAGGCGCGCTCCAGGCCGTCACGAAGGTTTGCCGCAGCATCCGCGATCACAAGGGAGGCGGCTGCATTCAGAAGCGCCACATCGCGATAGGCATTGCGGGTGCCGTCGAGCACAACGCGAAGCGCCTTCGCATTGTGCTCCGGATCGCCGCCCTTCAGATCGTCGAGCTTGGCGACCGGCAGGCCCACTTCGTCTGGCGTCACTGTGAAGCGGCGGATCGCGCCGTTCTCGAGAGCGGACACGAAAGTCGGGCCGGTCGTGGTCATCTCGTCGAGGCCATCGGAGCCGTGCACGGTCCACACCTTGCGGGAGCCCAGCTCCTTCATGACCTGTGTCAAAGGATCAAGCCAAGCTTCTGAGAAAACTCCCAAAAGCTGGTTCTTGACGCCCGCCGGATTGGAGAGAGGGCCGAGCAAATTGAAGATCGTGCGGGTGCCAAGCTCCACGCGTACCGGCGCCACATGGCGCATAGCGGCGTGGTGGGTCTGGGCGAACATGAAGCAGACGCCTGCTTCCTTCACGCAGCGCTCCAACCCCTTCGGGTCGAGGCCGAGCTTCACGCCAAGGGCAGCAAGCACGTCCGCCGTGCCGGATTTCGAGGAGGCCGCGCGGTTGCCATGCTTGGCCACCGGCACGCCGCAGGACGCGACGATGATCGAGGCCAGCGTCGAGATGTTGTAGCTACCGGAATGGTCGCCGCCTGTTCCAACGATGTCGATGGCATTCTCGGGCGCCTTAACGGGAAGCATGCGACCGCGCATGGCGGAAACCGCGCCGACGATCTCGTCAAGCGCCTCGCCGCGAACACGCAGCGCCATGAGGAACGCGCCGCCCTGGGCGGGCGTCACTTCGCCGGAGAGCAGGTCGTCAAATGCCCATCGCGCCTCGTCCCGGGTCAGCGATGCGCCGGTAGCGACTTTGGCGAGATAGGACTTGAAGGATTCCATTGCTTTAGTGCCTTGGGAGTTAAGCAGCGCTCGGGCGGCGCTTGGCATTCCAGGCCGCCGCCAGATCGAAGAAATTGCGCATGATCGTCACCCCATGCTCCGAGAGGATGCTTTCGGGGTGGAACTGCACGCCATGAATGGGAAGCGAACGGTGCGACAAACCCATGACGAGACCGTCAGCGGTTTCCGCCGTGACGGTGAGATCTGCCGGGCAGGTTTCCCGGTCTACGATCAGGGAATGATAGCGAGTCGCCTTGAACGAGCCGTTGATGCCGCGAAACACCGTTTGCCCGGAATGCTCCACCTCGGACACCTTGCCGTGCATGGGCAACGGCGCGCGGGAAACCGTGCCGCCGAAAACCTGCCCGATGGCCTGGAGGCCGAGGCACACGCCGAAGGTCGGGATCGTGGGCGAGGCGCGCTTCACGAGATCGAGGCAGATGCCTGCTTCATTGGGGGTGCAGGGGCCAGGTGAGAGCACGATGGCATCCGGCAGCGAGGCCAAGACCTCGTCCGTGGTTATGGCATCGTTGCGCACAACCTCCACCGAGGTTGCGAGAGGGCCGAGCAGGTGCACCAGATTCCAGGTGAAGCTGTCGTAATTGTCGATCACGAGAACGCGGGTCATAGCGCACCGACGTTCGCGTAATGAGAGAGGGTGGTCAAGTTCATTGCCCGATCCTCGCTTGGCTTGCGAAGCGCACGGCCTCTTCGGCGGCCTTGAACAGGGCCTTGGACTTGTTGATGCATTCCTGCTGCTCTGAGGCCGGGTGTGAATCGTAGACGATGCCAGCGCCCGCCTGAACGGCCATGCGCCCATCCTTCACCAGAGCGGTACGCAGCACGATGCAGGTATCCATCTCGCCGTTCGCGCCGAAATAACCGACGCAACCGGCGTAAGGCCCGCGCTTATCTTTCTCCAGCTCGTCGATGATCTGCATGGCGCGAACCTTCGGCGCACCGGAAACTGTGCCTGCCGGGAAGCCTGCGACCAGCGCGTCGAGCGCGTCGAAGGTGGGGTCTAGCCTGCCTTCCACGTTCGAGACGATGTGCATCACCTGGCTGTAATATTCGAGGAAGAAGGAATCCGTGACCTGCACGGACCCCATTTCCGCCACGCGGCCCACATCGTTGCGGCCGAGATCGAGCAGCATCAGGTGCTCGGCGCGTTCCTTCTGGTCGGCGAGCAGGCTTTCCGCATGGGCGCGATCCTCTGCTGCCGTCTTGCCGCGTGGGCGTGTGCCGGCGATGGGGCGGATCGTGACCTTGCCGTCGCGCATCCGCACCAGAATTTCCGGCGAGGAGCAGACGATCTGGAAATCCTCGAAATCGAGATAGCAGAGGAACGGAGCCGGGTTCACACGCCGCAGGGAGCGGTAGAGCGCGAAGGCGGGCAGGGGGAAAGCCGACTCGAAACGTTGCGACAGCACCACCTGGAAAATGTCGCCGGCGCGGATGTATTCCTTCGCCTTCGCCACCATGGCCTCGAACTCGCCCGGCGTGGTGTTCGACACCGGCGAATCGAAATGAATGGCGGTTGGGTCGCTGCGATCCTCGATAGGCAGCGGCAATTCGAGCGCCTGCGTGACCTCGTCAATGCGCGAAAGAGCCACCTCGTAAGCGGCCTTCGCCGACACGCCCGGTTGCGGGCGCACGGGCGTGATGAGCGAAATCTCATCCTTCACCGCATCGAACACCACCATCATCGTCGGGCGGATGAGGATGGCGTCCGGCACCTTCAGCACGTCGGTGTTCGGCTCTGCCAGACGCTCCATCTGGCGCACCATGTCGTAGCCGAGATAGCCGAACAGGCCCGCCGCCATGGGCGGAAGATCGTCGGAGAGCGGAAGGGCGCTTTCCTTGATCAGCGCGCGAAGGCTGTCGAGGGCGGGAAGGTCGTCTTTGACGAACTGCTTGTCGCGGGTGATGGCATTGCGGTCGATGGAAGCGACGCCGTCCTGGCATCGCCACACGAGATCCGGATCGAGACCGATCATCGAGAAGCGGCCGCGCGTGGCGCCGCCTTCGACGGATTCCAGCAGAAAGGCGGAGCCCTTCCGATGGTGCCGCAGCTTGATGAAGGCTGCGACGGGGGTGAGAAGATCGCCTACGAGGGTGGCGCGCAGGACACCTGCCTCGCCCTCATCATAGGCCTTCGCGAAAGTCTCGAAATCGGGCGCAATGCTCATGGATCAGAATTCGCCGGTACCGCTGCCTGTCGCCTGCTGCAAGGCCTGCTGGTTGATGGTGACACCGAGGTTCTGGCGGACCTGGGTGATGTACTCATTGATGAGGTCGTCACTCATGCCGTTCCGCAGCTGAGTATCGATGGTCTGCGCTTCCTGCGTAGTGCCTGCCATCGGGGGCACGGTGGCCGCCGTGACCTTGAAGACAGCTCGGGAATCCGCAGCGTTCGCCGCATTGCCCGCCTTGCCCACCGGAGTAGCGAAGATGCGGTTCACGGCCTCGGCCGAGAGATCGTCCTTGTTCGCATTGCGGGCGAGATCGGTGGCGTTTTTCACAGGAGTGTTCACCTCCTGCGCGACAGCCTCGATGGCCTCGCCCTTCTCAAGACGCTCAGTGAGCTGGCGGGCCTTCTCGGTCAGGCGCTGGCCGATCTGGTCGTCACGCCACTGCGCCGCCACCTGGTCGCGAACCTCGTCGAGGGTCTTCTCGCGGGAGGGCTCGATGCCCGTCACGTCGAACCAGACATAACCGGTCGCAGTGCGAAGAGCCTCGTTGTCCACACCCATATCGGAGGCGAAGGCCGCCTTGGCGATTACGTCGCGCTCCGGCGCATCCACCTGCTTCCCGGCCTTGTCGCGGCCTTGGGCGTCGATGGCGGGGATCTGGATGAGAGCCAGGCCCTTTTCCTTGGCGATGTCGGCAAGAGGCTTGGCGCCGGCGCGCAGATCCTCGATCTGATCGTGGATCTTTTCGATCTCGCTCTGGGCGCGTTCGCGGGCGACTTCTCCGCGAATTTCGGCAGCAACCTCCTCGAAGGGACGCACGGCTTCCGGCTGGATCTGCGTGACGCGTAGGATCACGGGGCCGAAGCGTCCGGAAACCGGGGCGCTCACGCCGTTCTGCTCTAGCGCGAAAGCGGCCTCGGCCACAGCAGGGTCGAGCATCTCCGCGCGCGTGAACGTGCCAAGCTCGAGACCGGTGGCTGAGACGCCACGCTCGGCGGCAACGGCATCGAAGGTCGTGCCTTCCTTGATCTTGGCGGAAGCGGCCTGCGCATCGTCCATGGAGGTGAAGGGGATCTGCTGGATCGTGCGGCGCTCGGGCTGACCGTACTTCGCCTTCTGCTGCTCGTAACGCTGGCGGGCGTCAGCATCCGAGACCGCATCCGACTTCGCGATGGCGGCTGCGTCTAGCGCCATGGCGTTGACGGCACGGTATTCCGGAGCCCGGAAGGTGCCCTTGCGCTCCTCATAGAAGCTCAGAAGCTGCTCGTTGGTGGGGGCGGGAATGTCGCCGGCCAGGGCTGCGGTGAGCACGAGATAGGCGGCGCTGCGGCGCTCCGTGGTGTAGCGGTGAAGGGCGTCCTTGGCGGCGACTGGCACGGTCACGTCGCCTGCGAGAGCCTCCGCCAGATGGGCGCGCGCCATGGAAGCACGCTGCTCCTGCACGAATCCAGCCTCGGAGAGACCGGCATTGCGGAGCGTCTGGTCGAACAGGGCGCGGTTGAACTGGCCGTCGGCTCCCTTGAAGGCCGGGTTGTCGACGATGGAACGAGCCACGAGCTCATCCGAGACGGAAAGTCCCAGACCCTTGGCCTCTTCCGCCATCACAGCCTCGGTGACGAGGCTGTTGAGAACCTGCTGGTCGAGGCCGAGCATGCGGGCCTGTTCCGGCGAGATCACCGTGCGGAACTGGCGGCCTAGTTGCTGGAGCTGATTGGTGTAGGCATTGCGCACCTGATTGACCGAGATCGTGGTCTTGCCCACCTCCGCCACTGTCGAGGCCGGCTGGGCGCGGAAGATGTCGCCGATGCCCCAGATGGCGAAGCTGACGATCAAGGCGCCAAAGAAGATGAAGGCAATGGCTTTGCCGAACACTGTCTGACCGGCCTTGCGCATGTTCCGAAGCATCGTGAACCCGTTCTCAAAAAACTCGTTTCACAGGGCGATAGCCCATCAAAGGCCCGGGGAAAAGGGCAAGTCTGGTTGAAAGAAGCCCCAAGCCTCTGCTACTGCCAACTTATCAAGCGTGACAGGAGTGCATAATGAGCGTCGATCGGCCACGCCCGCTGGTAGCGGGAAACTGGAAGATGAACGGCCTTTTGAAGTCTTCGGCCAAGGTTTTGGTTGAAATCCACGCCGGATATACCCCTGGCCTGAGAGCCAAGGTCGATCTCGCGGTCTGCCCGCCGGCAACGCTCGTTTCCGCCTTCGCTCACATGTCCGTGGGCACGCGGGTCGGCATTGGCGGCCAGGATTGCCACGCCAAGGAATCAGGCGCCTATACAGGCGACATCTCGGCCGAAATGCTGGCCGACGCCGGCGCTTCCTACGTGCTCGTCGGCCATTCCGAGCGCCGCCAGTATCATAAGGAAAAGGACGCTGACGTCTGCGCGAAGGCCCTCGCGGCCCATCGGGCAGGGCTCACCGCCATCGTCTGCGTGGGCGAGACCCGCGAGGAGCGCGAATCCGGCAAGGCTATTGCGGTCGTCCGCAAGCAGCTGCGCGGCTCGATCCCGGCCGATTCCAACAGCCACAACCTCGTGGTGGCCTATGAGCCCGTCTGGGCCATCGGCACGGGGCTGACCCCCACCACCGCCGACGTGGCCGAGGTGCATGCCGCCATCCGCGAGGAGCTGAAGCGCCTCGTGGGCAAGGCCGAGCACGCCAAAGTCCGCATCCTCTACGGCGGCTCCGTAAAGCCCTCGAACGCCGCCGAGCTGATGGCTGTGGAGAACGTCAACGGTGCGCTGGTCGGCGGTGCAAGCCTCGTGGCCGCCGATTTCCTGGCCATTGCCGGGGCCTATCTGGGCTAAATTGCTTATCGAGAAGCGTTTTGCGGCTCATAGAGGCGGCAAAACGCTTCCAACCCGTAAAAGGCGGCTTGCAGGTCTTTGATCCCGCGCACACCTATGCTACAGCCCGCCCCAACATGCGAATTGCGAGCGGCTGACGCCCATGGGTACTTCCATGGCGCGGCCGCTTGAGGTTTTTGGAACGATGCAAACAGTTCTCATCATTATCCACCTGATCATCGTGCTCGCCTTGATCGGCGTGGTCCTTCTGCAGCGCTCTGAGGGCGGTGGCATGGGCCTCGGCGGAGGTGGTGGAGGCGGCGTGTCCGGCTTCATGACCGGTCGCGGCCAGGCCAATGCGCTCACCCGCGCCACGGCGATTCTCGCTGGCCTGTTCTTCGTCACGAGCATCGCGCTCACGGTCATGGCGACATCGAGCCGCGGTCCTCGCTCGATCCTCGACGGCGCCGCTCCGGCGGCTCCGGCCGGGCAGCAGGCTCCCGGTGCTCCGCAGGGCGGCAACGTGCTCGAGCAGCTCCAGCGCCTTCAGGGCGACCAGCCGGCGGCTCCGGCGCCCACGGCGCCTCAGCAGTAAGCGAACAGCAGGGCCGGGCTTCCGGCCCTCTTCTTTTGTGGATGGTTTCGGAGTGGCAGGATTCGCGCATTGCGAATCGGCGCTCCTTATTAATGGATAGGGGTCCATGACGCGGTACGTATTTATCACCGGCGGCGTGGTGTCTTCGCTCGGCAAGGGTCTGGCTTCGGCGGCCCTGGGAGCGCTTCTCCAAGCTCGCGGCTACAAGGTCAGGCTTCGTAAGCTCGACCCATATCTCAACGTCGATCCGGGGACGATGAGCCCGTATCAGCACGGCGAGGTCTTCGTGACCGACGACGGTGCCGAGACGGATCTCGACCTTGGCCATTACGAGCGCTTCACCGGCGTTCCGGCGACCAAGGCTGACAACATCACCACGGGCCGGATCTATCTCGACATCATCACCAAGGAACGTCGCGGCGACTATCTCGGCGCCACGATCCAGGTGATCCCGCACGTCACGAACGCCATCAAGGACTTCGTGCTCACGGGCAACGAGGGCTTCGACTTCGTGCTGGTCGAGATCGGCGGCACGGTGGGCGATATCGAGGGACTGCCGTTCTTCGAGGCGATCCGCCAGCTCGGCAACGATCTGCCGCGCGGCCAGGCGATCTACGTCCACCTGACCCTGCTGCCGTTCATCCCATCCGCAGGCGAGCTGAAGACCAAGCCGACACAGCACTCGGTCGCGGAACTGCGCTCTATCGGTATCCAGCCGGACATTCTGCTCTGCCGCACGGATCGCGAGATCCCGAAGGACGAGCGCCGCAAGCTTGCTCTGTTCTGTAACGTGCGCGAGACGGCAGTTATCGAGGCGCGCGACGCCCGTTCCATCTACGACGTGCCGCTGGCCTATCACGAGGCGGGTCTCGACAGCGAAGTTCTGGCCGCCTTCGGCCTCGACGACGCCAAGGCTCCGAACCTGTCGACCTGGACCAATATTTCCGAGCGCGTGCACAACCCCGAAGGCGAGGTGAACATCGCCGTCGTCGGCAAGTACACGGGCCTCAAGGACGCCTACAAGTCGCTCATCGAGTCCCTGCACCATGGTGGCATTGCCAACCAGGTGAAGGTGAATCTGCACTGGATCGAGAGCGAGGTCTTCGAGAACGAGGACCCGGCTCCGTTCTTGGAAGGCATCCACGGTATCATGGTGCCCGGCGGCTTCGGCCAGCGCGGCGCGGAAGGCAAGATTCAGGCGGCCAAGTTCGCCCGTGAGCGCAAGGTCCCGTACTTCGGCATCTGCTTCGGCATGCAGATGGCCGTGATCGAGGCAGCCCGCTCGCTCGCCGGCATCAAGGACGCCAACTCCACCGAGTTCGGTCCGACCCCTGAGCCGGTCGTCGGCCTGATGACGGAATGGCTGCGCGGCAACGAGCTGGAGAAGCGCACCTCCAGCGGCGATCTCGGCGGCACAATGCGTCTTGGCGCCTATCAGGCCAAGCTCACTCCCGGCAGCAAGGTGGCCGAGATCTATGGCGGTACGGACATTTCCGAGCGCCATCGCCACCGCTACGAAGTGAACATGTCCTACCGCGATAAGCTGGAGGCCAAGGGCCTGCGCTTTTCTGGCGTGTCGCCCGACGGCGTCCTGCCTGAGATCGTGGAATACGCGGACCATCCTTGGTTCATCGGCGTTCAGTATCATCCCGAGCTGAAGTCGCGCCCCTTCGAGCCGCACCCGCTCTTCCAGAGCTTCATCAAGGCAGCGGTCGTACAGAGCCGACTGGTTTAACGAAATTCTGAAAGCGCCGGCTGGGTCTCCCGCCGGCGCTTTCGTTTTGCGTTTGCGGTTGCCGCCCTAGGTTAGGGCTGAAGCCTACAGGAAAGAGCCTGATGTCCCGCCGGATCGACCATCTCGTCATTGCCGTTCACGACCTCGACAAGGCCGGTGATTTTTACCAGCGTCTCGGCTTCCAGGTCGGCGCACGCAACCGGCACTCGTGGGGCACGGAAAACCGGCTGGTGCAATTTCCCGGTGCGTTCCTTGAGCTGATCACGGTGGGTGAGGGCGCTCAGATCCCCGCGCACAAGCAGGGCCACTTCAGCTTCGGTGCTTTTGTTCGCGATTACCTGCAAGATCGCGAGGGGCTCGCCATGCTGGTGTTGCAGAGCCAGGATTCCAAGGCGGATGCGGCTGCATTTGCGCAAAGAGGGATCGGTACGTTCGAGCCGTTCCATTTCGAGCGCACAGGCCGCAGGCCTGATGGCACGGAAACCAAGGTGGCCTTCACCCTGGCCTTCGCCTCGCTCGAAAATGCTCCTCGCGCGGGCTTCTTCGTCTCCCAGCATCACTATCCGGAAAACTTCTGGAACCCGGCCTTTCAATCCCATGAGAACAGTGCGACAGGCCTTGCAACGGTAGCATTGGCATGTCCCGAGCCGGACCGTTGCAAGCCGTTTCTGACGAATTTCACCGATGCTATCGCCACGAGCCCAGCCCTGCATGATCTGTCTTTCCGGCTCGGCGACGCCCATCTCGATGTGATGACGCCGGACGATGCCGCCGAAAGCTATGTCTCGGTCGAAGCCGAGTTGGACCAGCCGTCCTTTGTCGCCTTCGCGGTGCGGGTGGAGGATATTCACGTCGCCTCCAAATGTCTGGATGCAGCAGAAATTCCCTATCAGCATGTGGGAAGCAGGCTCGTTGTGCCCGCGAGCGCAGCCTTCGGTGTCGCCATCGCCTTCGAGCCAACACAATCTTAACCATAACCCTGTAGCAATCAGCCAACTCAATGGTAGGGGCTGATCGTGACTTCAATGCTGGCAGGTTTGTTCGACTTCCTGGTCTATTTCGTTATCGCCGTCGTGCTCGTGGCGGTCTATCTCGGCCTCTATACGCTCGCGACCATGCACAATGAGTTCGCCCTGATCCGTCAGAACGTGATCTCTGCCTCGACAGCCCTGGGATTCAGCCTCGTCGGCTTCGCGCTCCCGCTCGGCAGTGCCATCGTTCATGCTCAGGGCATCGTTGATCTGATCGTCTGGGGCCTGGTGGCACTCTCGGTCCAGATCGTCATCTACTGGCTCGTCCGCCTCGTGATGCCGAACCTCTCCCAGCGCATCGCCTCCGGCCAGATGGCTGCCGCCCTGTTCCTGGGTGCAGCCTCGCTCTCCGGCGGTATCATCAACGCGGCGTCGATGACGTTCCCCTGATCTACATCACCGCTTCACGTCCGGCCCGAAACGGAGTAGGTGAGGCGCATGACCGATACCAAACAGATCCAAGCCGTCGTCGAGGCAGGCTCCGTCCGCTTCGGCAATCACCTGCCGCTCAGCATCATTGCGGGCCCCTGCGCCATGGAAAGCCGCGATCACGCGCTGGAAATGGCCGCGGCCCTCAAGGAAATCACGGGCAAGCTCGGCCTCGGGCTCGTCTACAAGTCGTCGTTCGACAAGGCAAACCGCACCTCGATCAACAGCGCTCGCGGCATCGGTCTCGACAAGGCGCTCAGCGTCTTCGCCGAGGTGAAGGAAAAGTTCGGCCTGCCGGTTATCACCGACGTGCATGAGAACGACCAATGCGCCGCCGTTGGCGAGGTGGTCGATATCCTCCAGATTCCCGCCTATCTCTGCCGCCAGACCGATCTTCTCGTTGCCGCCGCCAAGACGGGCCGCGTGGTGAACGTGAAGAAGGGCCAGTTTCTGGCGCCCTGGGACATGGCAAACGTCGCCGAGAAGGTGCGCGCTTCTGGCAATCCGAACGTGATGCTGACCGAGCGCGGCGCGTCCTTCGGCTACAACACCCTTGTTTCCGACATGCGCAGCCTGCCGATCATGGCCGAGACCGGCGCTCCGGTGATCTTCGACGCCACCCATTCCGTGCAGCAGCCCGGCGGCAAGGGCGCGACCTCCGGCGGCCAGCGCGAGTTCGTGCCAGTGCTTGCCCGCGCAGCGGTCGCGGTCGGCATTGCCGGTGTCTTCATCGAGACTCATCAGGACCCGGACAAGGCTCCCTCTGACGGCCCCAACATGGTGCCGCTGAAGGAGCTAGAAGCTCTGCTTGCGCAGCTCAAGGCGTTCGATGCGCTCGCTAAAGGGCGGGCGGTTTAAGAGCGCGCTTATGAGTTCGCGGGAGGGCAGGCGTGCAATTCCTGTCTCTCCCCTTCCGACAAGGCCGTGATATGGAGTGCCTAGGCTCCATTCGCGCCTTTCTCATTAGAGCGTTATGTCCTCGCGCAATCTCATCCTGATCCTATCCGTCAGCGGTTTCGCCACCACCTTTTCGTCCCGTGCCATCGAGCCGATGGTCGGGGTGATCGCCCGGGATTTGAACTCGATACCGCAGACCGTTGCGCTGCTCTCCGCCGCCTTCGCGCTGCCTTATGCCTTCATCCAGCCGATCCTCGGCCCCATCGGCGATGCGCTGGGCAAGGAGCGCGTGATGAAAGTGGCGCTGTCGCTCCTGTGTCTCATGCTTGCGGGCTCGTTCTTCGCCCCCAACGTTGAAACGCTTTTCGGCCTGCGCATCATTGCAGGTGCGGCGGCAGGCGGCGCGGTGCCGCTCTCCATCGCCCTCATCGGCGACCGGGTGGACATGTCCCAGAGGCAGGTGGCGCTTAGCCGCTACCTCGTCGCCGTCATCATCGGCCAGCTCGCCGGCTCGTCGCTCGCGGGACTTCTCGCCGAATGGATCGGCTGGCGTGGGGTGTTCGGTCTCTCCACCATCATGATGGCCTGCGCGCTCGCCGCCACCGTGATCGGTTTTCGCGGAGCGCTTCCCGGTGGCAGGTTCGATCCAAGAACGGCGATCCTGCGCTATCGGGACATCCTCTCCAATCCGCGAGCACTGTTTCTTTTCGGTTCCGTCTTCGTGGAATCCAGTGCAATCTTCAGCGTCTTTCCCTATATCGCGCCGCTGCTTGAGGAGCGCGGAGGGGGCGGGGCGATGGAAGCGGGTTTCGCCATCGGCGGCTTTGCCATTGGCGGCCTCGTCTATTCCGCCCTTGTCAGTTGGATGCTCCGTCGCCTCGGCATTGGCCGCATTCTTGTCGGCGGAGGATTTTTCGCAGCGCTTGCCCTCATCATTCTGGGTTTAGCCGGAAACTGGAAGCTCGATTTTGCCGCCCTGCTGCTCATGGGCCTCGGCTTCTACATGATGCACAACACCTTCCAGGCTCAGGTGACGGAAGTCGCGCCGGGAGCGCGCGCTTCCGCCGTCGCGCTCCACGCCTTCTCGTTCTTCTGCGGACAGGCGCTCGGCGTCGTGCTCATGGGCTTTGGCCTGCGCAACATCGGTCTTACCGCTTCGACCATGATCGCGGCAGCCGTCATCCTTGTCGTGGGCCTGAACGCCTCATACGTGCTGAGGCGTCCTAAGGCTTAGCGGGCACGGTAGGGCGCGACGCCTTGGTCCGGCAGCCAGAGGTTCTTCGGCTGCTCGCCGGTCTGCCAGAACACATCGATGGGGATGCCGCCGCGCGGATACCAATAGCCGCCGATGCGGAGATAACGAGGCTCCAGCAGCTTGGCGAGACGCTTGCCGATGGCGACCGTGCAATCCTCATGGAACGCGCCGTGGTTGCGGAAGCTGTGCATGTAGAGCTTCAGCGACTTCGATTCCACGAGCCAGGGGCCCGGCACGTAATCGATCACGATGATCGCGAAATCGGGCTGCCCGGTCACCGGACAGAGCGAGGTGAATTCCGGCACTGTGAAGCGGGCGAGATAGTCGGTATCGGCATGCGGGTTCGGCACCCGGTCGAGCTGGGCTTCTTCCGGAATCTGGGGCAGGGCGCTGGCCTGCCCTAGCTGGAGGTGGCTTTCCGTCATCATATTTCACCTGGGAACAATGCTTTATCGGTTGCTCTCGTCCTTGCCCGCTTCATGATTTCGGTCAATAAGCCATTGCATGACGTGAGGCCGCACCTGTGTTGACGGCCATTATGCAAGCCTTAGGGAGGCCGCCTACATGACCGCGATTATCGACGTATACGCCCGCCAGATCCTCGACAGCCGTGGCAACCCCACCGTCGAGGTGGATGTGACCCTTGAAGACGGCTCCATGGGCCGCGCGGCCGTTCCCTCCGGCGCTTCGACCGGCGCTCACGAGGCTGTCGAGCTTCGCGACGGCGACAAGTTGGTCTATCTCGGCAAGGGCGTGCAGAATGCCGTCGATGCCGTGAACAGCGAAATCCTTGAGGCCATCGGTGGCCTTGACGCCGAGGAACAGGTGCTCATCGACGAGACCATGATCGAGCTCGACGGCACCCCGAATAAGGCCCGCCTCGGCGCCAATGCCATCCTCGGCGTGTCGCTTGCCGTGGCGAAGGCCGCCGCCGAAGCCTCGACGCTTCCGCTTTACCGCTATGTGGGCGGCACGCAGGCCCGCGTCCTGCCGGTTCCGATGATGAACATCATCAACGGCGGCGCTCACGCCGATAACCCCATCGACTTCCAGGAATTCATGATCATGCCGGTCGGCGCACCGACCCTGGCGGAAGCCGTGCGCATGGGCGCCGAGGTGTTCCACACCCTGAAGAAGGCCCTGAAGGACGCCGGCCATAACACGAATGTGGGCGACGAGGGCGGCTTCGCTCCGAACCTGCCTTCCGCCGAGGCTGCCCTCGACTTCATCATGAAGTCCATCGAGCAGGCTGGCTACAAGCCCGGCAAGGACATGGTGATCGGCCTCGACTGCGCTGCCACCGAATTCTTCAAGAATGGCTCTTACGTTTATGAAGGCACAGGCCAGAAGCTCTCGCCGCAGCAGCAGGCCGAGTATCTCGCGAAGCTCGTCTCCGCTTACCCGATTGCCACCATCGAGGACGGCATGTCCGAGGACGATTGGGAGGGCTGGAAGGCCGTCACCGACCTCGTCGGCAACAAGTGCCAGCTCGTGGGCGACGACCTCTTCGTCACCAACGTGAAGCGCATCTCGGAAGGCATCAAGAAGGGCGTCGCCAACTCGCTCCTCGTGAAGGTGAACCAGATCGGCACGCTCACCGAGACGCTGGCCGCCGTCGACATGGCCCACCGCGCCGGCTACACCGCCGTCATGTCCCACCGCTCGGGCGAGACGGAAGATTCCACGATTGCCGATCTCGCGGTCGCCACAAACTGCGGTCAGATCAAGACCGGCTCGCTCGCCCGCTCCGACCGGACGGCCAAGTACAACCAGCTCATCCGTATCGAGGAAGAGCTGGGCTCGCAGGCCATCTATGCCGGCCGCGCGGCGCTGAAGGCGCTGACTTAAGATATAAAGTAACCGTAATTCGGTTAAGGGAGGGCTGCCGCAAGGCGGCCCTTTCTTTTTGTATGTCTTTTGCTGTTTCTCGCACCACTGCACGGCACGGAATAGCAGCAATCCAGCAACCTCCTAACTGCTTCTTAACCATGCACCCAGTAGAAATACCCTATGGTGATCCGCAGGCGATTGAGACGATTCTTGATACCGCTGATGCTCTACAGCATCTCGGCGGCGGTGGCGGCTTACTTCGTTCATCATGCCCATAGCGGAGCACGTGGCATTGAGGCTCAGCAAAAATACGAGGCCGAGGTGGCACAGCTGACTAAGGAGCTTGACGAACTTAAAGCCGAGCGAACGAACTGGGAGCGCCGTATCGCGTTGTTGAGAAGCGACCAGATTGACCGAGATCTTCTCGAGGAAAGAGCGCGTGTAATGTTAGGGCGTGTCCATAAGAACGATCTGGTGATCGTCACAGGCCCTTAACCATTTATAGCCCCAAAGAACTGCTTAACTGAATTTCTGTTAACTGGTAATACGTCTGTAATATCAAAGCGTTGCGCGATTCATTGTGCAGCGCAAAAGGTCGTTTGGCCCTCTCGATTTCCGATTCCGACTGCGCTACAACTTTCGTCGAGGAAACCCTTCGGAGGAACCGATGGCTGTTGCTGCCCGCAAGGCGGGCCGTGCCGGTACAGGCGCGGCTAACAAGTCCACTTCCAGCAAAGGCTCTGTACGCGGAGCCACTCCCAATATCCCACAATTCGACAAGAACCAGGATCTCGCAGCCTATTATGATATGCTGCTGATCCGTCGCTTCGAGGAGAAGTCCGGCCAGATGTATGGCATGGGCCTCATCGGCGGTTTCTGTCACCTCTATATCGGCCAGGAAGCTGTCGTCGTCGGCATGCAGATGGCGACGAAAGAGGGCGATCAGGTGATCACCGGTTACCGTGATCACGGCCACATGCTGGCCTGCGGCATGGATGCGAAAGGCGTCATGGCCGAATTGACGGGACGCCGCGGCGGCCTGTCGAAAGGCAAGGGCGGCTCCATGCACATGTTCTCGAAAGAGAAGCATTTCTACGGCGGCCACGGCATCGTCGGCGCGCAGGTGTCGCTCGGCACCGGCATCGCGTTCGCGAACCGCTATCGCGAGAACGGCAATGTCTGCCTGACCTATTTCGGCGACGGCGCTGCCAACCAGGGGCAGGTCTACGAGAGCTTCAACATGGCGGCGCTCTGGAAGCTGCCGGTTGTCTACGTGATCGAGAACAACCGCTACGCCATGGGCACGGCGGTGACGCGCGCCTCTGCGCAGACCGACTTCTCGAAGCGCGGCCTGTCCTTCGGCATTCCGGGCGAGCAGGTTGATGGCATGGATGTCCGCGCGGTCTACGCCGCCGGCCAGCGCGCCATCGAGCATGCCCGCTCCGGCAAGGGTCCCTATATCCTCGAGATGCAGACCTACCGTTATCGCGGCCACTCCATGTCCGATCCGGCGAAGTACCGCACGAAGGACGAAGTGACCCGCATGCGCGAGGAGTACGATCCCATCGAGCAGGTGCGCCGCCGTTTGCTGGAGAGCTGGAAGCTGTCGGAAGACGAGCTGAAGGCGATGGACAGCAAGGTGCGCGAGATCGTGAACGAGTCGGCGGAGTTCGCCACGCACGACCCCGAGCCCGATCCGTCCGAGCTCTACACGGATATCCTCCTCTAAGCGGCGCGAAGCGCGCCGCTCCCCCCATCTCGCCGCAGCGACAATCAAAACGAGTCTTTCATGGCGACCGATATTCTCATGCCTGCCCTCTCGCCCACCATGGAGCAGGGCAAACTGGCCAAGTGGCTGAAAAAAGAAGGCGACAAGGTCAAGCCCGGCGACGTGCTGGCCGAAATCGAAACCGACAAGGCGACCATGGAGGTCGAGGCGATTGACGAAGGCGTCCTCGCCAAGATCCTGGTTTCCGACGGCACCGACAACGTGGCCGTGAACACCCCCATCGCCATTCTCGCAGACGAGGGCGAGGATGTGTCCGCCGCTTCGGCCAAGGCACCGGCTGCTCCCAAGGCGGAAGCGCAGGCAGCGCCCACGCCCGACATGCAGCGAGAGGGAATGGCTGACCGGCCGTCTCCGGATGCGATCCCCGGCACCGATGCGGCTCCGGTCGCGGAGCCTGCAGCTCCCTACGTGATTACGGACCGCACGGCCTACAACGCCTCGGCGGAAATTCCGGAAGGCACGGAGCTGGTCTCCATGACCGTCCGCGAAGCTCTTCGTGATGCCATGGCCGAAGAGATGCGCAAGGACGACAAGGTCCTGGTGATGGGCGAGGAAGTGGCTGAGTACCAGGGCGCGTACAAGGTCACTCAGGGCTTGCTTCAGGAATTCGGCGCGCGTCGTGTGATCGATACGCCGATCACCGAGCACGGCTTTGCCGGCATCGGCGTCGGCGCGGCATTCACGGGCCTGCGTCCCGTCGTCGAGTTCATGACCTTCAACTTCGCCATGCAGGCGATCGACCAGATCATCAACTCGGCCGCGAAGACCCTCTACATGTCCGGCGGCCAACTCGGCGCTCCCATCGTGTTCCGCGGTCCCAACGGCGCAGCCGCCCGCGTGGGCGCGCAGCACAGCCAGGACTTCTCGGCCTGGTATTCGCAGATCCCGGGCCTGAAGGTCGTGGCACCCTACACGGCGTCCGACGCGAAGGGCCTGCTCAAGAGCGCGATCCGCGATCCGAACCCCGTCGTCTTCCTCGAGAACGAAATCCTCTACGGTCAGTCGTTCCCGGTGCCGAAGCTCGACGACTTCACGGTTCCCATCGGCAAGGCGCGCATTCATCGCGAGGGCAAGGACGTTACCATCGTCTCGTTCGCCATCGGCATGACCTATGCGCTCAAGGCCGCTGAGGAGCTTGAGAAGGAAGGCGTCTCCGCCGAAGTGATCGACCTGCGCACCATCCGTCCGATGGATATCGAAACCATCGTCGCCTCCGTCATGAAGACGGGCCGCTGCATCACGGTGGAAGAAGGCTATCCGCAATCGGGCGTCGGCGCCGAGATCGCGGCGCAGATCATGCAGCACGCGTTCGATTATCTCGACGCGCCCGTGATCCGCGTCACTGGCAAGGACGTGCCGATGCCGTATGCGGCGAACCTCGAAAAGCTGGCGCTCCCGTCGGTGGCCGAGGTCGTGCAGGCGGCGAAGGCCGTTTGCTATCGGTAAGGCACTATGTTGTCGGATCAGGAAACCAGTCTGGAGTCCTTTCGGAAGTATTCGGGCCTCGAATACAAAGAAGAGGAATGGGCTGTCGCTTGGATCGGAATGTGGTCATTCCTTTGCAACTCCAAACGAGGAGCAAAGGATGCGCTACAGTTCGATCCGGCAAGGTCGGTTCTATGCGATGAGTATCCTGAGCTTCTAAAGCAGGCTTGCGATACTCAGGTGCCGATCATCTACGATCCAAGCACCCGAGAGTTCGGTGTGTCCGTTCTTGATGGGGGCTTCTCCCAAATCAGCCTTCGTTTTGACCCTTGGTCTGGAAAACCTCTACCTTGTTCTCTGAGAGACGAATGGTTTGAGGCAATTGAGGCCCTTGGAATCGATCCGTGGGAAGAGAGGGATAAGGTGCCCGCTCGGTTCAACGATGAAACGTGGTGGAAAGACGACTACGTTTCGGAGAAATGCGCATGACCGACAAAAAATTCGAAGCTCTCAACATCCCGCCTGATGCGCTCGAAAAGGGCGGCGTCGAGATTTTGAGGGCTTCGGTGGTCGATGGGGCGGTGAGCATCGCGCTTCGCCGCGCCTTCGACGATCCGTTCACCTGGGGCGTGCTCCTAGTGGATCTCGCCCGTCACGCCGCGCGCGTCTACGCCATGGAAACCGACCTCTCGGAGGAAGAGGCCCTGGCGGAGATCGTGTCCGGCATTCACGCCGAGCTGGACAATCCGAGCGATCCCAGCTCCTCGCAAGCTATCAACTAACTCAGCTCAGGATCCATAACGCCATGCCCATCAATATCCTGATGCCCGCACTTTCTCCCACCATGGAAAAGGGAAACCTTGCCAAGTGGCTGAAGAAGGAAGGCGACACGGTGAAATCCGGCGACGTGATTGCCGAGATCGAAACCGACAAGGCCACTATGGAAGTGGAAGCCGTCGATGAAGGCGTCCTCGCCAAGATCGTCGTGCCGGAAGGCACAGCGGACGTGCCCGTCAACCAGGTGATCGCGCTGATCGCCGGCGAGGGTGAGGACCCGAAGAGCATCACGGCTCCAGCAAGCGGCGGCGCTCCCGCACCCGCACCAAAGGCTGAAGCCGCTCCGGCACAGGCGGCTCCCGCAGCTGCGCCTCAGCCGCAGGCTCCCGCCGCGCCAGTGCAAGCCGCGAAGCCGAACGGGGCAGGGCAGAAGGCTGCTGCATCCGGCGAGCGCGTGTTCGCCTCGCCGCTCGCCAAGCGCATCGCGAAGGATTCCGGCATCGACATCGCATCCGTGCAGGGCTCCGGCCCGCATGGCCGTGTCATTGAGAAGGATGTGCGCGCGGCCCTCCAGGGTGGTGGCGCAAAGCCTGCCGGTGCTCCGGCGGCGAAGCCAGCGGCTGCTCCGCAGCTTGCCCCGAGCATGGGCGCCGATCAGGTCAAGGCCATGTACGAGGCCGGATCTTACGAGGAAGTGCCGCTCGACGGCATGCGCAAGACCATCGCCAAGCGCCTCGTGGAATCGAAGCAGACCGTTCCGCACTTCTATCTCTCGCTCGATTGCGAACTCGACGCGCTTCTCGCCATGCGCGAGCAGATCAACGCGGCGGCGCCCAAGGACAAGGACGGCAAGCCGTCCTACAAGCTCTCGGTGAACGACTTCGTCATCAAGGCGCTTGCCGTCTCGCTCCAGCGCGTGCCGAATGCGAACGCCGTGTGGGCGGAAGACCGCATCCTGAAGATGAAGCATTCGGATGTGGGCGTGGCTGTCGCCATCGAAGGCGGCCTGTTCACGCCGGTCGTGCGCAAGGCTGAATCCAAGTCGCTCACTGCCATCTCGGCCGAGGTGAAGGATATGGCGGGCCGCGCTCGCAACCGTCGCCTGAAGCCTGAGGAATACACGGGCGGCTCCACCGCCGTGTCGAACCTCGGCATGTTCGGCATCAAGGACTTCCAGGCTGTCATCAACCCGCCGCACGGCACAATCCTCGCCGTCGGCGCGGGCGAGCAACGCGTGGTAGTGAAGAACAACGCTCCCGCCATCGTGCAGGCCATGACCGTGACGCTCTCCTGTGATCACCGCGTGGTCGACGGCGCACTCGGCGCGGAACTGCTCTCGGCCTTCAAGCAGCTCATCGAGAACCCGATGGGGATGCTGGTTTAAGTCCGGCGGATGAGGAGCGTGCTGATGTCGGGCTGGTGTAAAGTTGCAGTCCTTTTTGCTGTTGCGACAGGCGTGGCCGCTTGCAATGCGGGCAGGCCACTCCTTGACGTCAAATCGGATCCGCCTGTTGAGGAAACGCGCGCGCTTTACAGCGATTCAACGAGGATCACGTCTATGTTCGGTCACGGATCCCAAGTCTCCTATTCATCGCCTGATGGAAAGATCTATCTTTGGTATCCTGGGAATAAAGCTGTGGTGCGCGGCACTTGGGCCATCAACAAAGGTAAAGAATATCCCGCCGAAGCATCTCGCGGTGTAATAATGCTGGCCGAGAATAGGATCTGCTTCAATTATCCGAACTCATATAATCCTGCTACAGGGCAGCGAGGCGGCGGTGATTGCATTCGCACCAAAGCCTACGGAAAATATGTAACTGAACTTAGACGCGGTGACGTCTTTGGCTTGTCCCGTAGACAGGAGGTTCCCTTCGTTCGCTCCGGTGCTCCAGCCACAATCGACAGCCTTCTCGCACAGATACCATCCGGCTCCTGAGCCATTCTCAGGATCAGGGAGAGTTTTTATATGGCAAACCAATACGACATCATCGTCATCGGCGGCGGTCCAGGCGGCTATGTGGCCGCGATCCGCGCAGCTCAGCTCGGGTTCAAGACCGCTGTGGTCGAGCGTGAGCATCTGGGCGGCATCTGCCTCAACTGGGGCTGCATTCCAACCAAGGCGCTGCTGCGCTCGGCGGAAATCTACCATTACATGGAACACGCCAAGGATTACGGCCTGTCCGCTGAAGGAATCGGTTTCGATGCGGCTGCCATCGTGCAGCGCTCGCGCGGCGTGTCGGGCCGTCTCAACGGCGGCGTGGGCATGCTACTGAAGAAGAACAAGGTCGATGTGATCTGGGGCGAGGCCTCGATCTCGAAGCCTGGCGAAGTCGCGGTGACCGCGCCGAAGAAGCAGGCCATGCAGCCGCAGCATCCGACGCCGAAAGGCGTGCTGGAGCCGGGCACGTATCAGGCGAAGAACATCATTGTCGCGACCGGAGCGCGTCCTCGCGCGCTGCCTGGCATCGAGCCGGACGGCAAGCTGATCTGGACCTATTTCGAGGCCATGGTGCCGCCGTCCATGCCGAAGTCGCTGCTCGTCATGGGCTCGGGCGCCATCGGCATCGAGTTCGCTTCGTTCTACCGCACCATGGGTGCGGAAGTGACCGTGGTCGAGGTGATGCCGCAGATCATGCCGGTCGAAGACGCTGAGATCGCGGCCCTTGCCCGCAAGCGTTTCGAGAAGCAGGGCATGAAGATCCTCACCGGCGCGAAAGTCACGAAGGTTGAGAAGGGCGCGAATTCCGTCACCGCCACTATCGATGACGGCAAGGGCGGCACGCAGACCATCACCGCAGAGCGGATGATCTCGGCGGTCGGCGTTGTCGGCAACATCGAGAATCTCGGTCTCGAAAAGATCGGCGTGAAGATCGACCGCGGCGTCGTGGTGACCGACGGTCTCGGCCGCACCAACGTGCCCGGCATCTACGCCATCGGCGACGTGGCGGGCGCGCCCATGCTCGCGCACAAGGCCGAGCACGAGGGCGTGATCTGCGTCGAGACCATCAAGGGCCTGCACACGCATGCCATGGACAAGGCGAAGATCCCGGGCTGCACCTATTGCAACCCGCAGGTGGCGTCGGTCGGTCTCACCGAGGCCAAGGCGAAGGAGCAGGGCTACGACATCCGCGTCGGCAAGTTCCCCTTCGTCGGCAACGGCAAGGCCATCGCGCTCGGCGAGCCGGACGGCATGGTGAAAACGATCTTCGACAAGAAGACCGGCCAGCTGCTTGGCGCGCATATGGTGGGCGCTGAAGTGACCGAGATGATCCAGGGCTTCGTGATCGCCATGAACCTGGAAACCACGGAGGAAGAGCTGATCCATGCGGTCTTCCCGCATCCGACGATCTCGGAGACAATGCACGAAGCCGTTATGGACGCTTACGGGCGCGCGATTCACATCTAAGCAGGGCAGGTGCAGCCTGCTCGCTTTGAGATGGAAATGCAAAAATGGCCGGGCTTGTCCCGGCCATTTTCTTTGAGGGATACGTCCTCTCAGATCACTCGGAAATCATCGAATGTCAGCGGCAAATTCTTGGCCAGCTTGGCGAATTCGACAGGAGCATGTTTCCTGCCTGAGCCGTCCGCATCGTAGGACAGATAACCAGTTTTCTTGTCATAGAGGATGAAGTCGTTCTTATCGCCAGCCTTGGCGCCGATCTTGAAAAGAGCCTTGTTCAAGACGCCCGTTTTCTTGAGGCTCAGGAAGATCTTGTTCTCCAGATAGATTGTGTCATCGAGCACATTGAAATCGCTTATCTTATCGACATTGACCTTTCGGTCGGTTTTCGATGACCCAAGGGCGCTGTTGAACACGAATACGTCCTTATCGTAACCGCCGCTCAAGGTGTCGTTTCCGCTTCCTCCATTGAGCTTGTCTTTCCCGAGCGAACCTTTGAGGGTGTCCTTCTTGGTTGTGCCTTTCAGATTTTTACCAGCCAGATCTTTGTAATACGTGGCGCGACCCTTATGGACGACGATCTCGATATTCATTGTGTCATGCAGGAATATGCGTTCCGGATCGCTCACCGGACCGCTGGAGATCACCACTTTATCGTCCGTGGCATAAAAGCCGTCGAGGAGACATGCCATACGCAGATCATCAACGATCACGGTCGCTTTATCGCTGTCATAAGTGATGGTGTCGAAACCGGAGATGACCTTGCCACGGAGATCAATGGTGGTGCCGGCGATCTTCAGGTTGTCGAGCCCGCTGCTTCCGCTGTCGATTTTCTGTAGGGTCGAGAGTTGGTTGGCATGAACGAAGATGTTGCCGCCGTATTCCGAGCCTTGAATGGCCTCAATGCCATCCAAACGAGCCAGCCGAGTGAAATCCACGAAGCCGCTTCCGGTCAGCTTCAGCACATCATACCCTTCGCCGCCGATAACCTCATCGCCCCAGCTGAGATGGTTGTTGTCGATCTCAAGGACATTGTCGCCAGCGTCACCGATAACTCGGTCTGCCACCAGTACTGTTGCATAACCGCGAAGATCAGCCGTATCGGTGAGATCGACCCATATCGTTTTCTCCCACATGTATTGGTCTGAATCGAGTCTGGTGTAGGTGAGGGCTCTAACCAGCTTTTCGGCTGCAAGTCTTTGTGCCTCAATCGCCGTGGAGGTCGTCGCTGCAGTAAATTCGATCCTGAGATCGCCATCCATGTATCGGCTTACACGGCCGATGATCTTGCCTGCGATTTTGATCTCGGAGCCGACACCCAGCGCAGGGGTAGACAATGTGATCCCTGTGCCGTCCAGCATGATGCCGAGTTTGGCAGAGTATGCCGAATAAACCGACAGTTCCTTGAGTGGCTTTCCGGCGTTCAGCTTGATCTGCGCATTCTGGAACCGGTCTATCAACACAGGCATTCCTATCCCGCTTACGGCAGGTGAAGGAAAGATGCTGTTGTGGTTCAACCCCAATATGCGTGGGCCCGGCTCCTCGGTGAGAGAAGCCAAAACGGGATTGGTAGAATAGAAGCTATCGAAGCTCATGAGGGGCGCCCAAGAGAGAAAACGTTATTCAGTATCAGCAAAGTTTTCTCGAAATGGCAATTGCCACAGAAATTCTCATTGAGCTGTGAGCGTCCGTCGAGAGGCAGGGATTAAAGCAATTGATTTCCTCGTCTTATAAAATTCGACATACTCTACATGTTATTATGTTGTATTAATTACGAACATACGCACTTAATCTTCTAAACGCACAGAACCTGTATTGCCGCTCATAAGAAATCTTGCTTATGAATTTCCGTCGTCTTCAGAATTGTTGTTTAACCCTGACGGCAGGAAAGCGGCATGGCCTATATTCAATTCTTCGGGAATCTCCCAACGGGCCTCCGCATCAAAGATCTGTTCGTCTCACCTGCAACCGACATCTCGCTGACGCAGGACATCACGCCGAACATCGCGACTTTCAGCGTCAAGACTAAGAAGGGTGGGGTACCTGTTACCTACTACGGGTCCGGCCTAACACTCGCGCAAGGTTCCGTTTCCGCCATCACCTTCGGCTCCGACCACAAGCCGTGGCTCACCTATGGCAGTGCCGCGGATACGATGATCCGGCTCTGGTATGGCAACGGACTTGCGGCATTCCACGGTAATGGCGCTTTGGCTGCGGCCACTGCCCTGGCAGGCGCAGATTATATGCGCGGCTCGTCCAAGGGCGATTATATCGACGGATATGCGGGCGACGACACGCTCAACGGTGGCGGCGGCAACGACACGATGGTGGGCGGCACCGGAAACGACATATACTATGTCGGCAGCGTTGCCGACCGCATCTTTGAATATCATGGTGCAGGCCGCGATGTAGTCATCGCCAGCGTCAGCTATAAGCTGCCCACGGCAATGGAAATCGAGGTTCTTCAGGCATCGAAAGGATTGAAGAAGCTTACGCTCACCGGCAACAGCTTCGCCAATCTCATCATCGGCAGTGACGGCGCGAACGCCCTTGCCGGAGGGGGCGGTCGAGACACGCTGGAGGGCGGACGTGGAAACGATACTTACGTCATCAACGACGCGCGCACAGTGATCATCGAAAAAGCCGCTGGCGGCACCGATACGGTGAGAACCGCGCTGAGCTATACGCTCACGAAGAACAGCGCCATCGAGAATCTGATGGCCACAGGCTACAGTGCCGTTCGCCTCACCGGCAATGAAGGCAAGAACACCATCAGCGGAAACGATGCCGAAAACCTCCTGAAGGGTCTGGGTGGCAACGACATTCTCTATGGCGGCCTTGGCGGCGATACTATCCAGGGCGGCTCCGGGAACGATGCTCTCTACGGCGGCAACGGTCTCGACCGCCTTTACGGTGAGGCGGGCAACGATACGCTTTATGGCGGCTCAGAAGACGGTTTTCTATTCGGCGGTTCCGGCAACGATGTGCTCTACGGCTACTGGAACAACGATCTTCTTTACGGCGATACCGGGAACGACATCCTGCACGGCCACACGGGCAACGACACGCTCAATGGCGGCCTCGGCAGGGACACTCTGTCCAGCGGTGAAGGCTACGACATTATCGTCTTCGATACGCGCCTCGGCGGCGCCAACATCGACGCCATCACCGACTTCAACCCCTGGGCCGATCAGATCCGCCTGAAGCTCTCCATCTTCAGCGGTATCGGGCGGACTGGGCGGCTCAGCAACGATCAGTTCTGGATCGGAGCGAAGGCGCACACGGCGTCCGACCGGATCATCTATGACAAGAGTGCAGGGGCTTTGTCTTACGATCCGGACGGCACAGGCGCTGCTCCGCAGATCAAGTTCGCGATTGTCGGACAGATAGAGCTGAGCGCGGCCGCTTTCCTGGTCATATAAAGCAGGCTATGGGCTGGCTGGCTCTGCATTGACGCGCTTTCTGCAACGCGTCCCACACAGCTCTTTCCTGTGGCCATCCTTCAAAATGATGTGCCCGCCACGGAAAGTAGAGGGAGTTTGTCGATGCAGGCGCAGCGCACGGATGCCACTGCGCGGCGCCTGCCGACATGGGGCAATTCTCTTCATGGCGCGCTCACGAACTGACAGTTGATTTAGGATCCATGTGGCAAGCTAGGGCAGTGCAGCCTGGAGAGGCTCAGAATACTCTTTGATTGGCGTAATCCTTATGATCTTCGGGGGTCATAAGATCTCATTTTTCATCATCGGGAACTTAAGCATTAGTGGATACTCACTAGGTATTATCTGAGAGTAACACTCATATATTACTACGTTATTCATTGGAACGACATTCCTATTCTGGCGTAAATTAGCCACGTCAAGATCTTTTGTGTGGCTTTAATTAGACATTCCAGATTAGGTAGGTAAAACCATGAAGCGTTCGCACGCTCTCGCCTTGTCTAGCGTCGCCCTTTTCCTCGCATCCTCCACCGTATCCATTGCCCAAGCCGTAAAGCCTGGGCAACAATGCGTGCCCGCGGTCGCCGATCCGTCAATGTACGGCAACTGTCGACTGCGCATCGTACAAGGGCAAGAATTCTGCAGGTGTGCGCTCCTTCCTCAGGCCCGGCGCACCATCCTCAATCCTCCCGTCACGGGCTCGCTTTCCGGCTTTTCCTCGGCCGTAGGCTCCCCATTGCGCGACGGCTGGATCGATCCGGCAACGGGTATCCTCGGTTTTAGTGGAGATGGGGATCGCGGTCGAAGCGATACGGTCGCCAGCAATACCGGTCCGAGCGTAAACAGCAATGGCGGCAATGGCGGTGGAAACACCGGCGGAGGAAGCACAGGCGGTAGCAGCTCCGGGCGCGGTGACGGAGGTGGCGGCAAGTCTGGCAATGGCTCAGGCAAGGGGGGAGGTTCGGGAGGCGGCGGCACGAACACTGGTTCCTCTGGGGGCAGTACGAGCAACCCAGGGACAGGAGGTTCGGGTACGGGTAGTCCAGGCACGGGAAGCCCCGGTACGGGAAACCCTGGTACTGGCGGATCCGGGAACGATAATCCCGGAACGGAAGACCCAGGAACCGAAAATCCTGGAAATGGCGACCCAGGGACTGGCAATCCGGGCACCGGCTCCCCCGGCGGCGGCAAAGGTGACCACCATGGTGGCGGCAAGGGAGGTCATGGTGGGGGAAAAGGCGGTCACGGCGGCGGACGCGATGATCACGGAGGCGGCCGAGGCGGCCATGGTGGAGGGAAAGGTGACGATGGTGGCGGTCGCGGCGATCACGGTGGTGGCAAAGGTGGCCATGGCGGTGGGCGAGGCGACGACGATGGCGGGCGCGGTGATCATGGTGGAGGACGCGGTGACCCTGGCGGCGGCAAAGGCGGCCACGGTGGCGGGAGAGGCGGTCACGGCGATGGTGGACACGGCGGTGGCCGAGGAGACCACGGCGGACGCGCTGGTCATGATGGTGGGCGCGGCGATCCCGGAGATGGCCATGGAGGATCGGGGTCTCGCCGCTAACATCTTTTGAGACGGACGTTCTAAAGCCCTTGGCTGCACACGCTGCCAAGGGCTCGCGCCTCGGACTCCGTGGCCCCAATCGCCGTGACTGCCACAGATGCAGCCATCAGAAGCATGCAAACCGATTGCATGAAAAAGAACGCAAACCGTACTGAAGCGGCACTATCGGTTTGAGCAACAGAGAGATGAACTGTCGTCTGACAGATTCTCGCGACGAGGATGACGCCGGCAAGCAGGTCAAGGAGCGGATTGTCCGCTCCGGCTGCTGTGGCGCACACGACAATCGCAGTAAAGACTGGCAGATTCTCGACACAGTTCATGTGGGCTCTCATGGCCCGCTGATACCAGTCGCTGCCCTGAGGCACGTTGGCCTGCCATTCTGAAATCCGCGCCCGGCCGGTAAGAATCCTCGACCAGCGATAGACCCCGACCGTTCCAAAGAGCACAAGCAGCGTCCAGACGGCAAAGCCGAGCAGCGCCCATTGCGGAATCGTCATTAAACTCCTCCACGTCCGGGCAAACGGTTATGCCGCGGGTTGATGTTTTTTCCGCATTGTTCCTGCAACATCCGCGAAGATAGGGAGGCTGCGCGCGACCATGTCCGCGGAGGCGGTGAGACTAATGCGGAAGTGGTCGGGAGCATCCACGATACGACCCGGCAGAACGAACACGTCATGATCCGCCAATGCATCGAGAAACTGTTGTGCGTCACCGTTCGGATATTTGCAGAACATGTAGAAGGTTCCCTCGGGCCGAAGCACTTCGTAGCCCGCTCCCCCCAATGTCTCTGTCATCAGTCGACGCTTGCTTGCGAGGGCCGTCATGTCGATGCTCAGTTTCTCGAGATCCGGTAATGCGTACTGCATCACCGCATTGGGAAAGCACCATCCCAGGTTCTTCTGAGCGGAAAAGAAATTTTGCTGAAGAGCCTGCCGCTCCTCGCGCGGCATCAAAGGCGAAACGGCCAGATAGCCCAGTCGCTGGCCGGGAGCGAGCAGAACCTTGCCATAGCTGTAAGCGATCAAAGTCCACGGATAGATCTTGGCGGGGCTGGTGAATTCGTGATTATCGAAGCGGATGCGGCGATAGGGTTCGTCCGAGAGGATCAAGATGCGATGTCCGATCCGCTCGGATGCCCGGTCCAGCATCCTGGCGAGCCTCTCAAGCTCGGATCGGCCATAAATGCGTCCCGTCGGGTTGTGGGGCGAGTTGATGATGACGAGGCGGGTTCGGGATGTGATAGCCTCTTCAATGGCGGAGAGGTCGAGGTCGAAGCGTGCGCCCTGGAGATTCACCTTCTTTGGCACGGAATCTGCCGCCAGTAGCATTGCCTCATAGTTGAACCACGCCGGCACCGGGAAGATCGCCTCATCCCCGACATCGAGCAGCAAGCGAAGCGCAACGGCGATGGCGGCAAACCCGCCATTGGTCAACGCAATGTCGGCAGGCTCGAAGGGCAACGACAGTTCTTCCGTCAAGCACTCGGCCAGGAACGCCTGCGGCTCGGGCTCGCTCGTCTTATAGGCGAACCAGTCCTTGTCGTGCGGCACGGCATGGCGCTGGATCGCATCGACGATCCCGGGCAAAGGCATTTCGTGAGGGTTGCCCAGCGTGAAGTCGCATATGCCTGGCTCATGACGCCTTTCAGCATAGCGGGACTGGAAGATAAACTCCCGGATCGGGGCCGAGCTGTTCGAAGAAACACGCACACGGTTGGAGATGATCTGCATGGCGTCTCTCCTGGCGCGGAATGGGTAGGGTTCCCAACGGGCGAGAGTGTGCTCCTGCAGGATACCGCTGTCCAGATTTCGGACTTTTCCGGGAGCGGCCTCTTTTGGGTTATTTTGCTCCCATCCGAATCCGGGCTGGTAAAGGGCCTTACGCTCGAAAGGGCGTGAGCCGGCCCAGCCGAAAAGTCTCCTATCTTTCAAGGGACAAGGGCGGGTTTCCCTCAGCCATGCTGTTTGCGGGGATCGCCTCTCGTATCTGAGCATTTGCGAAAGGGCACCAAAACCCTTAAATCAGGCGCAACCGGAAGGAGCAGGGCTCCTTCGATTTAGGGTTTTATTCATGGCCGTCGTTCTCGACCTTCTGAACAAGGATAACCGCCCCCGCCACCCCGAGAAGGCGCACCGGCCGGATCAGCCTGTTCAGCAGCGAAAACCCGAATGGATCCGCGTGAAGGCTCCGGGCTCGCCCAAATGGGCTGAAACCAACCGCATTGTGCGCGAGAACAAGCTCGTGACGGTCTGCGAAGAGGCAGGCTGCCCCAATATCGGTGAGTGCTGGGAGAAGAAGCACGCCACCTTCATGATCATGGGCGACACTTGCACCCGCGCCTGCGCCTTCTGCAACGTGAAGACCGGCCTGCCGCAGGCCCTCGATCCGAACGAGCCGGAGAGCGTGGCGAAGGCCGTAGAGAAGCTCGGCCTCGAGCACGTGGTCATCACCTCAGTGGACCGCGACGACCTAGCCGACGGAGGGGCGCAGCACTTTGCTGACGTGATCAACGCCATCCGCGCCCGTTCGCCGAAGACCACCATCGAGATTCTGACACCCGACTTCCTACGGAAGCCCGGCGCGCTGGAGATCGTCGTGAAGGCCCGGCCGGACGTATTCAACCACAATCTTGAGACCGTGCCCTCGAAGTACCTGAAGGTCCGCCCCGGCGCGCGCTATTTCCACTCCATCCGCCTGCTGCAGCAGGTTAAGGAGATCGACCCCACCATCTTTACCAAGTCCGGCATCATGGTCGGCCTCGGCGAGGAGCGGAACGAGGTTCTCCAGCTCATGGACGACCTGCGCTCGGCGGATGTGGACTTCATGACCATCGGCCAATACCTGCAGCCGACAAAGAAGCACCATCCTGTGATCCGCTTCGTCACGCCGGACGAGTTCAAGGCTTTTGAAACCACCGCCTATGCCAAAGGGTTCTCCCTCGTCTCCTCGACCCCGCTGACGCGTTCCTCGCATCATGCAGGCGAGGATTTTGCCAAGCTCAAGGCGGCCCGTCTCGCCAAGCTCGGCTAAAGCTAGCGGATGGGGCATGCAGCGTATTCTCGTCATCGGATGCCCGGGTGCGGGCAAGAGCACCCTGGCGCGCCAACTCAGTGAGCGGCTTGGATTACCGCTGATCCATCTCGACCGGGAATATTTCGGTCCGGGTTGGTCTACGCCTGCGCGCTCCGAATGGCGCGAGCGCGTGACCGTTCTCGCTTCTCGCCCCGCCTGGGTCATGGACGGCAACTATGCTTCGACCTTCGACATCCGAGTCCCTCGTGCCACTGATATCGTCTGGCTCGACCTGCCGCGCTGGCGCTGCGCACTGTCCGTGCTTTGGCGCGTGGCGATGAATTACGGACGCTCGCGAGCTGATCTCGGTGTTGCCGGACCTGAAAAATTCGACTGGTCGTTCATGCGCTGGATCTGGTCCTATTCCGACAAGATGCGCCCCAAGACGGCTCGTATGATCGAACGTTTGCGCCCTAGCCAGCGAGCTTTCGTGCTGCGCTCCCGTTCAGAAATTCCGGGTTTGATGGCCGCTCTCACACCTGTCAAGGAGGCCGCCTGAATGCCGACCTTTCGCATGACGCGAACCGTCAAGCACAAGCCGGCCCAGATGTTCGCCCTCGTCGCGGATGTGGAGCGCTATCCGGAGTTCCTGCCGCTCTGCGAGGAACTGCGCATCATCCGCCGCGTGCAGAGCGGGGAGGGCGTGGAGACGCTCGTCGCCACCATGCGCGTAGGCTACAAGGCGATCAACGAGAGCTTCACCACCCGCGTCACTCTTGACGAGCCGCGCCTGCGCATCCAGGTCGAATACGTGGATGGGCCGTTCAAATATCTCGAGAACCGCTGGACTTTCCGCGACGCGCCGGGCGGATGCGAGGTGGAGTTCTACATCAACTACGAGTTCAAGAGCTTTGCTCTCAGCCTTCTTATGGGTACCGTTTTCGAAAAGGCCTTCCGCAAATTTACCGAAGCCTTTGAGCAGCGCGCGGATACAGTCTTTGGGTAATGGGTGGCGTGGCAGCCTGATCGATTAGAGGATCAAACCGATCACTTGGATGAGCAGAGGTACTGACACGGCAATGAGGATCAGGGCCAGCAAACCGGATCTTGGATTTGGAGCCCATAGCGGTGCAAATGCCGCAAGCGCGATACCAATCAGCTGAACGAGTGCGGAGCCGACATAAAGTTCTTTTGACCGATAGTACCAGAAGCTTCCACCGGCTCCTGTGCCCCAAGGATAGCAACCGTGTCCCGCATCGGGATGCCCGCAGGGCAGCACATGCAGAGCGGAGAACAAATCTGCGCTCAACGCGGCGAAGAGGATGAGCAGGACGATCTGCCCCATAATCTCAGGGATGGAAGGTCGCCTCATCCCAGATAGAGAGCCTGCTCGAAAAGGTTCAATGCATCTTCAACCGCGCTACTCCGCACCGCCTCACGCCCGAGATCCCCGTAACGACGCTCCAGATGGATTGTCGCGAACCCCTTCCGCGCCAGACCGAAATGTACGAGCCCAACGGGCTTCGCTGCCGAACCTCCGCCTGGCCCTGCGATCCCGGTAATGCCAACCGCCACATCGGCGTGGGAATGAGCAAGCGCCCCTTCCGCCATGGCGCGTGCCACTGGCTCGCTCACTGCGCCATGAGCGGCAATGAGGTCGGCAGACACGCCGATCAGTTCCGTTTTCGCCTCGTTGGAATAGGTCACGAAACCCCGTTCCACCACAGTGGACGATCCGGCAATCTCGGTCAGCAAGGCGGCCACGAGACCGCCCGTGCAGGATTCTGCGGTCGCGATCTTCAAACCCTTCCGCTCATAAGCCTTGAGCAGATCGGCCGCCCGTTGCTTCAGGTCAGGATTCATGCGGCACCTCCGGCAAGCGGATCGTCGCCGCAGCCTGAGCGGCAATGCCTTCGCTGCGGCCCGTAAAGCCGAGCTTCTCCGTCGTCGTAGCTTTGAGCGAAACCTGATCGATCCGAAGGCCGGCGATTTCCGCGATCCGGTGGCGCATCGTCTCCCGATGCGGGCCGAGACGCGGCTTCTCGCAAAGCAGCGTCGCATCCAGATGATCGACCAATCCTCCACGACCGCGCACCAGTTCGACTGCGTGAGCTAGGAAGCGGTCGGAGGATGCGTCTTTCCACTGCGGATCGCTTGGCGGGAAATGGGTTCCGATATCGCCGTTCGCGAGAGCGCCCAGCAGCGCATCCGTCAGGGCATGAAGAATGACATCGCCGTCCGAATGAGCCACCACGCCTCGGTCGTGCGGCACCTTGATACCGCCGAGCCAGATATGATCGCCGTCACCGAAGGCATGAACGTCGAAACCGGTGCCGAGTCTGGTCACATAAGCCATGGATAAGCCTCGCAAGCGCCTCTCGGCCTCTGGAAAGTCGGAGGAATGGGTGAGCTTGATGTTGTCCGCATCGCCGTGGAACACATGCACCGGGAGGCCGGCCCATTCCGCCAGAGCGCCATCATCCGTGAAATTCGTGAGCATCGCTGCCGCCGCTTTGCGATGGGCGCTAAGCAAAGGCGTGAAGTTGAAGACCTGGGGCGTTTGCGCCGCCCGCAAGCTCGCCCGTTCCGGCGTCGATACCACTTCGCTTCGAGATCCGATTACCTTGATCGTGTCTGTGACTGTTATGCCGGGGACGGCTCCGCCCCATTCTTCTACGGCCTCGACGGCGCGGTCGATGAGGGAAGCATTCACGAACGGACGCGCCGCGTCGTGGATGAGCACATGCTTAGGGGTGAGTTCGCTTAAGGCTTCCAGTCCATTCCGAACCGAATCCTGCCGCGTCTCTCCCCCATAGGCCACGGCAAGAAGGTGCTCGCCCAGCTCCTCGGGCAGAGCTGCGGTGCTTTCTTGATAGAGGTCCAGATCGTCCGGGTGGATCACGACGAGCGTCCGCTCGACTCTCGGGTGTTGCAGGAAGGCTTCCAGCGTTCGCGCCAAGACAGGCCTCCCCCCCAAGGAGCGGTATTGCTTGGGGATGCCATCGCCGGCTCTGGAACCACGTCCTGCTGCAACGATGAGGGCGGCGACTGACATCAAGTAGGCTCTCCAGGGTGAGAGTTCTCCTAAGCGTGACTCAGAAAGAAGGCAAATCCCCCAGCTTGGGGCTTGCGCTCAGACTGAGAATGGCTAGTAAATAGGCACAATGAAACCTGATCAAAAAATAGGCGACAACATCCAGGTAGGCCCGATTACAATGGGCTTCCCGGCTGTTCTCGCGCCTCTTTCCGGCGTTACGGATGTGGTTTTCCGGCGCATTGCCAAGCGCTTAGGGGCTGGGCTGGTCGTTTCCGAGATGGTGGCCTCCGACGAGCTCGTTCAGGGCTCGGAGGAAGCGCAGCTTCGGGCGGAGGGAGCGGGAATCGAACCGCATGTCGTCCAGCTGGCTGGGTGCGAGCCGCGCTGGATGGCGGAGGGGGCCAAGGTCGCCGAGGCGGCTGGGGCACGGATCATCGACATCAACATGGGCTGCCCCGCCAAGCGGGTGATCGGAGGCTATTCGGGCTCCGCCTTGATGCGAGATCTCGACCATGCGTGCCGTCTGATCGAGGCAACCGTTAACGCCGTCTCCGTGCCGGTCACGGTGAAGATGCGCCTGGGTTGGGATCACGATTCCATCAATGCGCCGGAACTCGCCCAGCGGGCCGAGGCGCTCGGCGTCAAGGCCGTGACGGTCCATGGCCGCACGCGGCAGCAATTCTACAAGGGGCGGGCAGATTGGAGTGCCATCTCTCCTGTCGTGAATGCCGTCAGCATTCCCGTTATCGCCAATGGCGACATCGGCACGCTTGAAGACGCCCAGGCGTGCCTTGCCCTCTCTCAAGCAAATGCCGTGATGATCGGCCGCTCAGCGGTAGGCCGGCCGTGGATCGTCGCCCAGATCGGCGCTGCTCTCCAGGGTCGCGTCATTCCCGAGCCAAGCTCCGAGGAAAAAACCGCATTGGCTTTGGAGCATTACGAAGGATTGCTCGCGCTTTATGGTGCCAAGATCGGCATTCGGCATGCGCGCAAGCATCTTGCGGCCTATGCCGATGCTGCCATCCAGGCGGGTTTCCATGTGGCACAGAGCATTCGGACCGGGTTGGTGACGTCGGACGATCCGACCTTCGTCATGTCGCTGTTGCGTTCCCTTTATAATCATCAAGAGCGGGATGCGGCATGACGGTGGCTATCAACGATCTCATCATGAACGCGTTGCCTTTGCCGGTCCTGACCATTGGCGAGGAGCACCAGATCGTTCATGCCAATGCCGCCGCCGAGGCTTTCTTCGAAGTGAGCCTGCGCATGATGCAGCGCCAGAAGCTCACGGATTTCCTGCCCTTCGGCTCCCCTGTCATGAGCCTCGTGGAGGATGTGCGGCAACGAGGTTCCAGCGTCAGCGAGCACAGGGTCGATATCGGAAGTCCGCGACTGGGGCCTGAGCGGATCGTGGATGTGTTCGCGACCCCCTTGGGCGACGGCAGCGACAACGTCGTGGTGATGCTGCAGGAGCGCACCATTGCGGACAAGATGAACCGGCAACTGACTCATCGTGGAGCAGCCAGGTCGATTACTGCGCTCGGCGCCTTGCTGGCGCATGAGATCAAGAATCCACTTTCAGGCATTCGCGGTGCCGCGCAACTTCTCGAGCAATCGGCGGATGAGGATGACCGGCTTCTCACGCGGCTGATCTGCGACGAGACGGACAGGATCGTGAAGCTCGTCGAAAGAATGGAGCTCTTCGGAGAGGAGCGTCCTGTCGAGCGCGGCCCCGTCAATATTCACGGCGTCCTCGACCACGTGAAGCGTTTGGCTCAATCCGGTTTTGCCCGCCACATCCGCTTTGTCGAGAACTACGATCCTTCGTTGCCGCCGGTCCTCGGCAACAGGGACCAACTTATCCAGGTGATCCTGAACCTCGTGAAGAATGCCGCCGAAGCAGTGGGAATCGATGCGACGGAAGGGGAGATCACCCTGTCGACCGCCTTCCGAACCGGCGTCAGACTTCAGGTGCCAGGCGCTCAGGAGCGCGTGAGCCTACCTATCGAACTCAGCGTCAGCGACAATGGCCCCGGAATTCCTCCGGAACTGATGAGCGATCTCTTCGATCCCTTCGTCACCACAAAGGTTCAGGGCAGCGGCCTCGGCCTGGCCCTTGTCGCCAAAATTGTGGGCGACCACGGCGGCATCATCGAATGCGAACCGGCGCCCAGGCGCACGACCTTCCGAATTCTCCTGCCCATGCACCGGGCCACCGCCGGTGGCGACACCGATATGTGAGGACATACATGCCCAGCGGACAAATTCTCCTCGCCGATGATGATGCCGCCATCAGGACGGTGCTGAACCAAGCCTTGTCCAGGGCGGGATACGAGGTTCGCTCTACCAGCAACGCGGCGACGCTTTGGCGCTGGGTCGCACAAGGGGAGGGCGATATCGTCATCACAGACGTGATGATGCCGGATGAGAATGCCTTCGACCTTCTGCCGCGCATCAAGAAGCTGCGGCCGGAACTTCCCATCATCGTCATGAGCGCGCAGAACACGTTCATGACGGCGATCAAGGCCTCCGAGCGCGGCGCCTACGAATATCTACCGAAGCCGTTCGATCTGAAGGAGCTGGTTGCGGTCGTGGGCCGTGCGCTCTCTCGCCCTAGGACGGCCGTGTCGGGCGCCAATCCCGTCGAGAACGAGGACATCCCTCTCGTTGGCCGCTCCCATGCGATGCAGGAAATCTATCGGGCACTCGCCCGTCTCATGCCGACGGATCTCACGGTGATGATTACGGGCGAGTCCGGCACTGGCAAGGAACTCGTCGCCAAGGCGCTGCATGATTACGGCAAGCGCCGTCAGGGGCCGTTTGTTGCAGTGAACATGGCGGCCATCCCGCGCGAACTGATCGAGTCCGAACTCTTCGGGCACGAGAAGGGGGCCTTTACCGGCGCAACCGCGCGCAACACCGGACGCTTCGAGCAGGCTGAAGGCGGCACGCTTTTCCTCGATGAGATCGGCGACATGCCCATGGAAGCGCAGACACGTCTCCTGCGCGTTCTCCAGCAAGGCGAGTACACCACAGTCGGCGGCAGGGTACCGATCAAGACGAATGTTCGTATCGTTGCGGCGACGAACAAGGATCTGCGAATACTGATCCAGCAGGGCCTGTTCCGAGAGGATCTCTATTTCCGTCTCAATGTCGTTCCCTTGCGGCTGCCGCCCCTGCGCGAGCGTGTCGAAGACATTCCCGATCTCGCGCGCCATTTCTTCACCCTCGTGGAGAAGGAGGGGCTTTCGAGAAAGCAGCTTGATGTGGAGGCCATGGACCGGCTGAAGCGCTATCGCTGGCCCGGGAACGTGCGCGAGCTGGAAAACCTCGTTCGGCGCCTCGCTGCCCTCTATCCGCAGGATATGATCACCGGAGCGATCATCGACACGGAACTCGATGCCCAGCCCCTTCTGCCACCCCAGCCGGTGGGCAAGGCTACCGCACAGGCCCAGGCGGGCTCCGAGGGGCTCTCCGAGGCTGTGGAGCGTCACCTGGCGGAGTATTTCTCCGGCTTCCGGGATACCCTGCCGCCTCCCGGCCTCTATCACCGAATCCTGCGCGAGATCGAAGGGCCCCTGATCGGCGCGGCCCTGGCTGCCACCAGAGGCAATCAGATCCGCGCGGCGGAACTCCTGGGCGTCAACCGCAACACCTTACGGAAGAAGGTGCGAGACTTGGAATTGATGGTGGTACGGACTAATCGGGGTTAAATCGAAAACTGTAATAATTTGACCACAGTGTTGTGTTGGTGCATCACCCACTAAAGGGTGCTGCACCGAGGCACCCTGTTTTGCGGGGCCTCACGTCTTGACCGACCAGAGCATTCACGAACAGCGCCAAGCGGCGGAACCGGCCCAGGGCCCGAGCAAGCTGGCCTGGGTCGGCTATATTGCTGTTCCGATCGCCCTTGCTTCGGCATTGGCGACCTTCCTGATTTTGGCCGGTGCAACTCCTGTTCTCCCGACGAATGCTGTTGTGCAAGGGGTGTTCATTGTGAACGCCGCCCTCATTGCCCTGCTTCTCGGAATCGTCGCCTGGCAGGCACAGAAGATTATTCGGGCAAGGCTACAGGGCGCTGCCGCAGCAGGCCTTCATGTAAGGATCGTCGGACTACTCAGCCTGGTTGCCGGTGTGCCCGCCATTCTTATCGCTGGCGTCGCCTCGGTTTCCTTCGAGCGCGGGATGGATTCCCGGCTTACGGGCCAGATCAAAGATCTGATGGTCAACACGGTGGCCATCGCGCACTCCTATCGCGAGATGCAATGCCGAACCCTTGCTCGCGAAACGCAATTGATGGCTGCGGATGTCAGCCGCGCCATTGCTTATTATAACGTCGATCAGAACTTTTTTCGCGCATTCATGAGCACGCGAGCTAGGCTCCTGGGCCTTCCGGTCGCGATGATTGTAGATTCGAACGGTGCCGTGGTCGAAAAGGCCGTCGTGAAGCCGCTGCCGAACTTGCCCGACCTGACTCTGGCAGATATTTCAGAAGCAAACACACAAGACCCTGTCTGCCTGCTCCCCGGTTCCACCAATATCCTGCGCTCGGTTCTGAAACTCGACGACAATAGCGGCCGTATTCTTTATGTTGCTCGTGAAGTTGATAGGCAGGCCATGGAATTCCCGGCCGTGGCTGAAAGCGGTGTCGCCTTCTACGATGCGCTGGATCAGAGAAAGGCAGGGCTCCAGTTCGCCTTCGCCTCCATGTTTATCTTGATCACGCTCATTGTTCTTTTGTCGGCGATCTGGTTCGGGTTGAACTTTGCCAATCACCTTGTTGCCCCCATCCGCCGCCTGATTCATGCGACCGATCAGGTTGCTACCGGCAATTTCTATGTCCAGGTGCCCGTCCGTCGAGGCGAGGGCGATCTGGGACACTTGGGCGAAACCTTCAACAAGATGACTTCCGAGCTGCGGCGGCAGCACGACGGACTGACCGCGGCGAGCGAGGTGATCGACCGCAGGCGGCGCTTCACGGAGGCTGTCCTCGCCGGCGTTTCAGCCGGCGTGATCGGCATCAATGCGCGCGGGCAGATCACGATCGTCAATCCTTCTACCGAGGCCCTGCTCCAAACCACGCGGGAGCAGTTGATCGGCCGAGACATCACCGAGGCTCTGCCGGAAGTCACTCAATTGGTGGTGGAGATGACCCAGGGCCGCCAGCGCCTGATGCAGGAGCAGATCCAGATTGCTCGGAAGGGCCGGGAGCGGACCATCAACGTACGCGTCACGAGCGAACAGGCCCGCAATGACAAACGCGACCTCGTGATCACCCTCGACGACATCACGGACCTTGTTACGGCACAACGCACATCCGCGTGGGCCGACGTGGCTCGACGGATCGCGCACGAGATCAAGAACCCGCTCACTCCGATCCAGCTCTCGGCGGAACGTATCCGTCGCAAGTATGGCAAGGTCATCACGACCGACCGCGAGGTGTTCGATCAATGTACCGACACAATCGTGCGGCAGGTGGATGATATCAAGCGAATGGTCGATGAGTTCTCATCATTCGCGCGCATGCCGAAACCCAAGATTGGACAAGAGGATCTGGCCGAGACGATCCGCCAGGTGACATTCATGATGCGCATCGCGCACCCGGAAATCGAGTTTTCGGATCAATTCCCGGAGGGCCAAGTGATCGCGCCCTTCGACAGGCGATTGATCTCTCAGGCTGTCACGAACATCGTAAAGAATGCCACCGAGGCGATTGCAGCCGTGCCCGAAGAAGAGCGCGGACAGCCGAAGATTTCGGTGACGCTGGACGACACGCACCCGGATTATCTTATCCTGGCCGTGACCGACAACGGCAAGGGCTTCCCCGTGGAGGGCCGCCAGCGCCTGCTGGAGCCTTACATGACGACCCGCGAGGGAGGGACCGGATTGGGCCTCCCGATCGTTGCTAAAATTCTCGAAGACCATGGCGGAGGCATGGACCTTGCCGACAATCCCGCAGGACGGGGTGGTCAGGTCCGCATGTGGATCCCCAAGATAAAGCAAGTTGCAGCGGAAGAGGCACCTGCCGCCTCGGAGCGCAACGAAACTCGCAGAGCAAGCCTATGAGCGCTGATATTCTCGTCGTCGATGACGAAATCGACATTCGTGAGCTGGTAGCCGGCATTCTCGAAGATGAAGGCCACCGCACCCGTACGGCCGGCACCTCTGACGACGCGCTGGCCGCGATTGAATCGCGACGTCCGCACCTTGTCTTCCTCGACATCTGGCTGCAAGGCAGCCGCCTGGATGGGCTTCAGGTGCTGGATATTATCAAGGCTCAGCATCCGGACCTGCCGGTCGTGATGATCTCGGGACACGGCAACATCGAGACTGCGGTTTCGGCCATCAAGGCCGGTGCCTATGATTTCATCGAGAAGCCCTTTAAGGCGGATCGCCTCGTTCTCGTCGCCGAGCGCGCTCTCGAAGCGTCTCGCCTCAAGCGCGAGGTGCGCGATCTGCGTTCACGCTCGATTCAGGCAAGCCGTATCGCCGGCAAATCCATCGTCATCAACCAACTCCGGCAGGCCGTTGAGCGTGCCGCGCCGACGAATGCACGAATCCTCATCACAGGCTCCCCAGGCTCAGGCAAAGAGCTGACGGCTCGCACGGTTCACAGCATGTCGACCCGTGCCAACGGCCCGTTCGTCGTGCTGACCGGCGCCAATATCACGCCGGAAACCATGGAGGCCGAACTCTTCGGCACAGAGGGTGAGGAGGGCGGGGGGCGCCGTGTTGGCGCGCTCGAGGAAGCGCACGGCGGCACTCTCTATATCGATGAGATCGCCGACATGCCGCGCGAGACCCAGAACCGCATCTTACGTGTTCTCGTAGACCAAAACTTCCAGCGCGTCGGCGGAACGACGCGCGTGCATGTGGATGTCCGCATCATTTCATCATCGAGCCGCGATCTGCCGGCGGAGATTGCGGCCGGAAACTTCCGCGAGGATCTTTTCCATCGTCTCGGCGTCATTCCGATCCGCGTGCCTTCACTGGCTGAGCGGCGTGAGGATGTGCCGGAACTGATCGAGTTCTTTATGGATCAGATCTCCACCACCACCGGCTTGCCGAAACGGCGGATAGCCGAGGATGCCATGGCTGTCCTTCAGTCCCATGATTGGCCCGGCAACGTTCGCCAGTTGCGCAACAATGTCGAGCGCCTGATGATCCTTAGCTCCGGCGATCCCGAGGCCGAGATCACGGCGGATATGCTGCCGTCTGAAATCGGCACGCTCGTACCGTCGACGCCGGGCGGGGCAGGGGGTGAGAAACTCATGAGCCTCCCCTTGCGCGAGGCACGTGAAATCTTCGAGCGGGAATACCTTTTGGCTCAAATCGCCCGTTTCAGCGGCAATATCTCGCGTACGGCGGAGTTCATCGGCATGGAGCGCTCGGCCCTTCACCGCAAGCTGAAATCTCTCGGGATCGGCAGCTAGCGACATCTCTCCGCCACCTGTTGAACATAACGTTACGGAAGGTGGTCTGCTTTCTGCGGGCCTCATCCACGGAAAATATGTTCCTAAGGGGTTAGATCACGCGAGACCCTCTTGCCGAATGGTCAACTTCGCCCTGTAATAGGCATGCCGGTCAACGACCGCACGATAGCGGACAACCATATAATGACGGCCCAATAGCCAAGACCGGCGGCGATGGGCTGGCGAGGCAACTTCAATGGCGGGCGATCGCGCGCAGAATCTGCAGGACACCTTTCTCAACTACGTCCGGAAGCAGAAGATTCCCCTGACGATATTCCTTGTAAACGGCGTGAAGCTGCAAGGCGTCGTCACTTGGTTCGATAATTTCTGCGTTCTCCTGCGCAGGGACGGCCACTCTCAGTTGGTTTACAAGCACGCCATCTCCACCATCATGCCGGGGCAGCCCGTCCAATTGTTCGACCAGATCGACGAGGCTGGCGAAAAGGCCTGAGGTGACTGAACCGCGCACTCCGGGGGAACATCGTCTCGCAGAGCTTGCCGAACCTGAGAAAGAGGTTGCGGCTGGTACGCGCACGATTGTCGTCGGTCCCTACCTCACCCGCAGGCGCCGTTCGGGCTCCGTTGATACGGACGCCGAAGCATCCAATCCCCGCCCGCCCGAAGCCCGGTTGGAAGAGGCATCGGGGCTTGCGCTTGCCATCGATCTCTCCGTTGTCCAATCCCTGATTGCGCCGCTTTCGTCGCCTCGCCCCGCCACTTATATCGGCAGCGGCAAGGTGGACGAGCTGGCGGCCCTGATCCGCGCGGAGGAAGTCGGCCTCGTGGTGATGGATTGCGCGCTCAGTCCGGTCCAGCAACGCAATCTCGAAAAGGCCTGGGGCGCCAAGGTCATCGACAGAACCGGGCTAATCCTTGAGATTTTCGGCAGGCGTGCCCGTACGAAAGAGGGCACCCTTCAGGTCGAGCTGGCGCATCTGTCCTACCAGAAGGGACGGCTGGTCCGTTCCTGGACCCACCTCGAGCGCCAACGCGGCGGCTTCGGCTTCCTTGGTGGCCCCGGCGAAACGCAGATCGAGGCCGACCGCCGCATGATCCAGGAGCGTATGAACCGGATCGAGCGCGATCTCGAAAGCGTGGTCAAAACCCGCTCCCTGCACAGGACGAGCCGGAGGAGGGTGCCTTACCCGATCGTGGCTCTTGTGGGCTACACCAATGCCGGCAAATCGACCCTGTTCAACCGAATGACACGGGCTGAGGTGCTCGCCGAGAACATGCTGTTCGCAACCCTCGATCCGACGACGCGTGCCATCGACCTGCCTCACGGCGAAAAGGCGATCCTGTCCGATACGGTGGGCTTCATCTCGGACCTGCCGACCATGCTGGTCGCGGCCTTCCGCGCGACCCTCGAAGACGTGGTCGAGGCGGATGTCCTCCTGCATGTGAGGGATGTTTCGCATGGAGAGACGGAGGCTCAGGCTGGCGACGTGAACATCGTCCTTCGGGAACTCGGGATCGATCCTGACGATAGCAGGCGGATCATCGAAGTCTGGAACAAGGCCGACCTGCTCTCACCGGAAGATCGGGAGCGGCTTGCAACCGCATCTCACCGCACGGGCATCGAGCGTAGGCCAATCCTGATTTCGGCTTTGACCGGGGAGGGCATGTCCGAACTGCTTGAGACCATTGAGCAGCATCTCGCCATGGGGCGACAGACTTACGAGGTCGATGTGGCACCGGAAGACGGGCAGGGCCTCGCGTGGCTTCATGAAAACACTGAGATCCTGGAGCGGAAAGCGCTGGAGAATGGACGCACCCTCCTCCAGGTGCGCCTGGTTCCCGGCAAGGAGCCGCGGTTCCTGAACCGGTTCCCTGGCGCTAAAGTGGTCTAAATTTTCCGCTCATCCAGCTTCGCCTGAATCCAGAGATCTTCCATCTCCTCGAGCGAGGCTTCACTCAGGTTGCGGCCTTGCTGCTTCAGCGCATCCTCGACAGCTCCAAAGCGTCGTTCGAACTTCGCATTGGTCCGGCGCAGAGCTGCTTCCGGATCAATCTCATAATGCCGGGCGAGATTGATGACCGAAAACAGAAGGTCTCCGATCTCATCCTCTATGCGATTTCTATCGCCGCTTGAAGACGCCTCTTTAACCTCTTCCAATTCCTCGTGAATTTTGTCGATCACTTGAATGGCCTCGGGCCAATCGAACCCGACCTTGGCAGCCTTCGCCGTCAGCTTCTGGGCGCGGGTTAGGGCGGGCAGGGCTGTTGGAATTCCCCCCAGGAAACCGGTCTCATGAGCTTCCGGCGGCAGGCCCATCTTTTCCCGCGCCAGACGACGCTCGGCCTTTTCCTCCCGCTTGATTTCATCCCAGAGAGCCTTGACCTGCTCCGGTGCGAGATCCTTGGCCTCTCCGAACACATGTGGATGGCGGCGGATCAGCTTCCGCGTAATGGCTTCGACCACATCGGGAAAAGCGAAAGCGCCTTGCTCCTCGGCCATGCGAGCGTGGAACACGACCTGGAGCAGCAAATCGCCCAACTCGTCTCGTAAATCGGCTAGATCGCCGCGCTCGATGGCATCCACGACCTCGTAGGCTTCCTCGAGCGTGTAGGGCGCAATGGACGCGAAATCCTGCTCCAGATCCCAGGGGCAGCCTGTCTTGGGCGCCCGCAGGGCCGCCATGATCTCAATAAGCCGCGCGATATCGGAAGAAGGCTTCATCCAGGATTTCCTCACTCGTCTGGCGCTTCATAGCCCGATTCCGATGGGGAATCAGAGCAAAAGATGCTCAAAGAACATCAAGGTATCAGGGGCGAAAACCATGAAGGCACGAGTCAAACTGGTCGACGGAATGATGTTTGTCGGGGAATCTGGCAGCGGACACGCTGTGGTCATGGATGGCGCGCCTGAATATGGCGGCCGCAACCTCGGCATTCGGCCCATGGAAATGCTGCTGATTGGCCTTGGTGGATGCACGGCGTTCGACGTCGTGCAGATCCTGCGCAAAGGCCGCGAGGATGTCACCGATTGCGATGTCGAGGTCAGCGGCGAACGGGCAGAAACCGGCCCAAAGGTCTTTACCTCGATCCATATCGAGTACCGTGTCAAAGGCCGGAATTTGGCTTCAGCCAAGGTCGAGCGCGCCATCGAGCTCTCCAAAGAGAAATATTGCTCAGCCTCGATCATGCTGGGTGCCGTCGCCAAGATCACGCATAACTGGACGGTCGTCGAGGACGCGGCGTAAAGCTGACGACTAAGAGCCTGTAAGTCCTATGAAAACCGCAAAATTCGCATTTCTCATAATCCTGGGCTTTTCGGCTGGGATCGCGGTTCCAGCTGCCTTTGCCGCCGAGGTGTGGGAAGGGCGCTGGGCTACGGGACCGGACGCACTTGAGAACTGTGGAGCCGACACTTTGGATACCGACAACGGCATCGTCGATCTGACGTCGAAGGGTTATGAGTCCTATGCCTCGGTCTGTACCTTTAAGCGGCTCCAGAGAACACAGAGCGGCTGGCAAGCTGCTGCGTCTTGCGCCGAGGAAGGCGAAGAAAGCAGCTACAACACGACGGCCAAGATCTCTATGCCGAACTCAGACCGCCTGAAGCTTGTGGTCGGTCAAACCGAGGTAGAGCTCGTCCGCTGTCCGCAAACCACCAGACGATAAGTCGCCAAAGTGGAGAGGGAGGAATAGAAAGCCCATATATATAATTCGCATAAGATATATTATGGAACTTAAATTGATGTATCCTTAGATAGGCTTAGGTCCTTAAGGCTTCCGTGCTGTTGTTGTGGCCTCTTAAAGATGGCGGCTCATCTCTCGACTCAGCACATCTCAATCTGCAATCCGTCATAGGCAGGCTCGACCTGTGGCTGCAGCTCTCGGCGTAGTGTCTCGTAATCCAGATCCGTATGTAGGTTTGTGAGGATGGCGCGCTTTGGCCTGACCTTGTCGATCAACTCCAAAGCCTCGGCGACGGAAAAATGCGTCGGATGCGGCGTGTAGCGTAAGGCATCCAGGATGAGGACTTCGAGACCCTCCAGATAGCTCAGGCTTTCCTCGGGCATCCGGCTAACGTCCGGCGCATAAGCCACGTTGCCGAACCTGAAGCCCAAGGCGTCGATATCTCCATGGACCATTCTGAACGGCATGGCCTCAATGGCGCCGCCCGGCCCTAGCACTGTGGTCATTATGCCCGGCTTAAGAAGGCCCATGTCCAGGATCGGCGGATAGCTGCTCCCTGCAGGTGCCTCGAAACAATAGCCAAACCGCATCTGCAGCAGCTCGCTCGTCATGCGGTCGGCATAGACCGGGATACGCTTGCGCATGGCGATGACCAGCGGCCGCAGGTCATCGATGCCGTGGGTATGGTCCGCGTGCTCATGGGTATACAAAACCGCGTCGAGGCGCCTCACATCGGCTCCGAGCAGCTGATCCCTAAGATCAGGCGTCGTATCGACTAGAACGCTTGTCGTTGCGCTTGTTGCCAGCTTCTCAACGAGCAACGAACAGCGGCGGCGGCGGTTCTTGGGATTGGCGGGATCGCAGGCTCCCCAGCCGACTCCGACACGTGGCACCCCTGCCGAAGAACCGCAGCCCAGTATGGTTAATTTCAGCGTCATGGCGCGTGAACCCGATCACGAACCATGTCGGCCTGAGCCGCCTTGGAAAACAGACGGTAGAAGTTGTCAGTTGTGATCTTCGCGATCTCGCTATCAGAAACGCCGATGACACCCGCCAGAACATGGGCGGTGTGGGCCACATAGGCAGGCTCGTTGGTTTTGCCACGGAACGGCACCGGAGCGAGATAAGGCGCATCCGTTTCGACGAGCAGCCTGTCGCGGGGCACGGCAGCGGCAATGCGACGGATTTCCTCCGAATTCCTGAAGGTCAGGATCCCGGAGAGCGAAACATAAAGTCCAAGCTCGACGCCGACCTGCGCTAGTTTCTCGCCTGACGAGAAACAGTGCAGAACCGCACTGAACCGCCCTCGCCTCATTTCGTCCGACAGAATCTCGATCATGTCATCGTCGGCATTTCGCGCATGGATGACGAGCGGCAAGCTGGTCTCTCGCGCAGCCTCGATATGCGTCCGGAATACCTTTCGCTGCACATCGCGGGGGCTCTTGTCGTAGTGATAGTCGAGGCCTGCTTCTCCAATGGCAATGCAGCGCGGATGAGCGGAGAGCTCTATGAGGTGCGACGCCGGTACATCAGGCTCCTCGGCGGCATTATGCGGATGCGTGCCGACGGAGAAGAATACCGCGTCGTTCGCCTCGGCCAGTGCCTTGTAGGTTTCATAGCGGGCTACATGGGTCGAGATCGTCACCAATCGACCGACACCGGCAGCTTGAGCTGACGCCAGAATTTCGGGCAGGCGTGTCTGAAGATCCGGGAAATCCAGATGGCAATGGCTATCGACCAGCATGGGTGAATGCGCCCTCCTCCGAGGCCGTTAACTCTTCGGGCTCAATAGATCGGATTGCCGGCTTCGTCTAGCGACGGACCTCCTGGGTTGTGGCGGCAGGCTCATCGTCCTCGCGGGATTCTTTGCTCCGCATTATTCTCAATTTTTCCTGATTTCTGCGAACGGTGAGTTCATCCTTGTCCTGCGGCCATACCACGGGAACCGTCAGGCACACGCTTTGAGCCGGAAGCACATTGCACCAATCATGGATCAGCTGCTTGTAGCAGCGCCCGACAGGCCGAATGTTGCGATCGAGATCATAAAGTCCGACCGGCGTGACCCGGTTGTTCTCCTCGCGCAGGCCGACATCCCAATCCATCTGATCGGTCAGCGAATACCAGGTGAAGCCGACGATAGGCACGCCCGTATTCCTGACGCGAAGGACGTTGGCCCATTGTTTCCAGAGCCAGTTGACGGCCTCCTCACCGGTCGGCCCTTCCATCAGGTTCGTCTCGGTGTGCATCACGGGCAGCTTGTAGCGTTCATAATATTGGCGCGTGATCTCGTCATAACCGAAAATGTCGCCCGCAGATCGCGATGATCCATCCGCCGCCACCCGATGCTCGTTGGTGACGTAATAATCGTTGCCCATGATGCAGTGGTGACGAAGAGACGAGCGGCTGAGGAAGAAATGATATTCATCCCGCGTCATCCCATTATCCATGAGAAACTCATACATCTCGGAATCGATGCGGCGACCGTAGTTGAGGTCGAGAGAAAGAAAGCGTCTCGCATTCATGATCTCGGCAGGCTTGATGGCGGCTGGATTCTCCGCATGGAAATATTCCGATGACTCGCTCTGGATGAAAAGCGCATCGGGTCGAACCTTGAGGATGCGCTCCATGGCGAGCACGTTTGCCTTCACGATATGCTTGAGAGCCGTAACAAAGGCCGGGTCGCTTCGCAGCTGCTCGTTCCACCATCCGTAAGCCGCCGAGAAGGTGGCGCAGATGAACATCTCGTTGATGGGCGTATAGAGCTGCACCCAGGGGAAGCGTTTTGCAAAGTCTTCGGCGTAGCTTGCGAAGAGACTGGGAAAATCCGGATTCTGGAAATTCTCGATCCAATCCGGAACGCCGAAATGGCACAGGTCGACAATGGGAATGATATTGCGGCGTTCGAGTTCGCCGAAGGTCATGTCGGCGAAGGACCAATCGTACCGCCCAGGACCTAGAAAGGTCTTATGCAACGGCGGGCCGTAGCGCAGGACCTGAATATCGAGATCGTCCAGGAGATCGAAGTCTTTTTGCCAGTATTTGTAATGGCCGCATTTCTCCATCTGGTCGATGCGCGTGCGGCCATTGTTGATGGTCGGGATGCTGTTCTCGATCCCGGTCGCGAACATAAAGCTGGTGTACATGCTTCCGTTTCCGCTGAAGGCTCCGAAGAGCCCATCAAAGCGGAAGCGTCAGGATGCTTCCGCCTCGATATAACGCGGGAAAATCGGCGCCGGTTGCGGGAGAGCCGTTCCGGCCGCCAGGCGGTGTTCGGGCCCCACGGCTGCAAGGCCTCGGTTTTCCGGAGCGACCGCCAGGAGGTCGAGAAGCTTGGCCGCAGCCGTCGGCACGAAGGGCTGAGCCAGAATGCCGACCGCCCGCAAGACTTCGGCGGTCACGTACAGCACCGTGTTCATGCGCTCCGGATCGCTCTTGCGCAGCAACCAGGGCTCCTGAGAGGCGAAATAACGATTGGCTTCGGCCACCACGGCCCATATCTCGGCAAGGGTCGTGTGGATGGCGAAATCCTTCATGGCCGCCCTCGTCTTTCCCGGCAGCGCATCGGCAAGCCAGAGAATGTCCTGATCGGCCTGTGTGAAGGCTCCGGGCTGCGGCACGGCGGCGTCGCAGTTCTTCGCGATCATCGACAATGAGCGCTGCGCCAGGTTGCCGAGGTCGTTCGCGAGATCCGCGTTGATGCGGTTCACGATGGCCTCGTGCGAGTAATTGCCATCCTGGCCGAAGGGCACTTCGCGCATGAAGAAGTAGCGGATCTGATCGACGCCGTAGGTATCGGCGAGGTCGAACGGATCGACCACGTTGCCGACCGACTTCGACATCTTCTCGCCCTTGTTGAGCAGGAAGCCGTGACCGAAGACGCGCTTGGGCAGCGGCAGTTCCGCCGACATGAGGAAGGCTGGCCAATAGACCGTATGGAAGCGCACGATGTCCTTGCCGATGATGTGCACATCAGCGGGCCAATAATGCCGTCGCGGATCGTTCTCGTTCGGGAAGCCGCAGCCGGTCAGATAGTTGTTGAGCGCATCGATCCACACATACATCACGTGCTTCGGATCGTTCGGGACCGGCAGGCCCCAATTGAACGTGGTGCGGCTGATGGAGAGATCCTGCAAGCCGGAGCGAACGAAATTGGTGATCTCGTTGCGGCGCATGTCCGGGCTGATGAAATCCGGATTAGCTGCATAATGCTCGAGCAGGCGATCCTGATAGGCTGAGAGGCGGAAGAAGTAGCTTTCCTCCTCGATCCATTCCACAGGCGTGCCTGTAGGTGCGCGCCAGCTGCCGTCGGGCTGCTTCGTCAGCTCGCTCTCGTCGTAATAGGCCTCATCGCGCACCGAGTACCAGCCGGAATACTTGGAGAGATAGATGTCGCCCTTCTCCTGCATCCGGCGCCAGAGTTCCTGCGTCGACGGCAGGTGGTCGGCATCCGTCGTACGGATGAAGCGGTCGTAGGAGCAATCGAGACGGTCCGCCATGGCGCGGAATTTCGCGGCCATCTCATCCACGAAGGCCTTCGGCGTCGTGCTATTCTTGTCTGCCGTCTGCTGGATCTTGAGGCCGTGCTCGTCCGTGCCCGTCATGAAGAACACGTCATAACCGTCGATGCGCTTGAAGCGCGCAATCGCGTCGGATGCGACGACCTCATAGGCATGTCCGATATGCGGCGCGCCGTTCGGATACGAGATAGCCGTGGTGATGTAGAATTTCTGCTTGTCGGCCATGGCGGATCCTTAAAACTCTGAAATCTCGAACGCGGCGCTCAAAACGAGCTTAAGCCGTTCGGCGAACCGCATCGGCCAGATCGTCGAACAGGGTCAGAATGAAAGGCCGGCGGTCGAGATTGAACACATCGATTTCGCGAGCCGTCCGGGCGATCTTCTCACATACCTCCACCAAAGGCGCAAGGCGTTCGGCCCCTGCCCCCGCCCGCTCGTGCAGCTTGGCCGAAACCCAGCGCTCGATCGTTTCCAATGCAAGCTCGTAGCTGTCCTCGGCGTCCCTCTTCGAGAGCGCCTCGGCCAAGGCATAGATCTGCTTGGTGTCGGCCCTCGGCAGTCCCTCCAGGAGTCGCGTGACCTGCTCGATGAAGGCAACCTTGTCGGCATCCAAAAGTTCGAGCGTGCGTCGGACAGAGCCTTCACCGTAAGGCAAGGCCTGATCCAGCAAATCGCTCGGCACATCGGCCCAGGGCTCGCCCAGCGAACGAATGGCGCCTTTGATCTGGTCGTTATCCAGAGGACGCAGAAGCAGGCGGCGGCAGCGTGAGCGGATCGTCGGCAGAACACGCTGAGGGGCGTGACTGACGATCAGGAACAGGGAGCGCGGCGGCGGCTCCTCGATCACCTTTAGCAGCGCATTGGCGCTCGAGATCGTCAGATCCTCGGCGCTGTCGACGATGCAGACCCTGTAGCCGCCATCGGCGGCAGTGGAGCCGAACATGTTCAGGGCCTTGCGGACCGCATCTACGGGGATGGTCGTCGAGGCGGCCTTCTTGTCGGTGGCGGGCGCCCGGCGGAGAATGGACAGATTGGGGTGCGAAAGGGCAGAAACCTGCCGGGCGACTTGGGCCTCGGGCGAGACATCGAGGCTCGCAAGCGCCGGATCATTCGCCTTCCGCGGATCAAGAACGGCCCGGGCCAAGCGATAGGCAAGGGTCGCCTTGCCGATTCCCTGTGGGCCGCCGATAAGCCATGCGTGATGAAGCCTGCCGCTGCGCAAGCCTTCGATGAAGGCTCCCTCGCCTTCCCGGTGGCCGAAGAAAGCGAATTGATTGCGCGGATGCGGAGCGCCGTCGAGTTGATCGGGTTCGATGCTGTCTTGATCGTCACGCGACATCGAGAGGCCTCTCGGCACGTTCGGTCAATTCAGGGATTCGCTCGCGCAAGGCGGCCCAGATCGCAGCCTCGACTTCATCCGCCGACTGATCGGCATTGATGACGGCGCAGCGCTGCGGTGCGTTCTTGGCGATGTCGAGATAAGCCAGGCGCAGATTCTGGTGGAAGGAAAGGGCTTCATCCTCGAACCTGTCGCCCCCCTCGCCTTTCTGAGCCTGACGTTCTCCGGCCCGGGCGAGCCCGACTTCGGCGGGAAGATCGAGAATGAAGGTGAGATCCGGCCTCGTGCCGGCCAGAGCCACCCTTTCGAGATCGTCGATCAGAGAGGAATCGATTGCTCCCGATGAGCCCTGATAGGCGCGCGTGGAATCGGCGAAGCGATCGCAGAGAACGGTTTTCCCGTCCTTCAAGGCCGGTACGATGGTCTTGTCGAGATGATCGATCCGCGCGGCCGCAAACATGAGGGCTTCGGCAAAAGGCCCGAGGGGCTTGGCGAGGCCCGACAAGATGAAGGACCGGATTTCCTCCGCCAGCGGCGAGCCGCCGGGCTCACGCGTCACGAGAGCCGGATGACCGAGCTTTTCCAGCCTACCTTTAAGCCGCGTGATCTGGGTCGACTTGCCTGCGCCCTCCCCGCCTTCGAACGTAATGAATCGACCCGCCATCAAATTCTTTCGATGACACTCGAAAAGGCGCGCCGCACCCAGCCTGTTCCGAACTCAAGCAGGCCATCCAGAGCGCGCTGGCTCAGGGTGCCTTCCTGAATGTCCTCATTGGCATAAAGCGGCATTTCGAGCGCCTGCATCTCACCCCGGTTGACCTGAATCCGGGCCACTTCCGCCCCCTTCTGGACAGGGGCTTTCAGAGGGCCGGTGTAGATGATGCGAGCCGTCACCCGCTCACTCTCTCCACGAGGCACCAGTACACGAATAGGCTTCATGGAGACAAGCGGGAGGGAACGCTTGCTGCCCCCGAAGACCTGAGCCTCGCCCACGACCTGGCCTTCCGCGAAGAGTTGCCGGGACTCGAAGGCCCTGAATCCCCAATCCAGGAGCTTTCGGCTCTCATTGGCACGGTCCTTGGCGCTCTTGAGGCCGTTGACCACGACGACAAGGCGCTGTCCGTTCTGAACGGCAGAGCCGATCAGGCCATAGCCGGCTTCGTCGATATTGCCGGTCTTGAGGCCATCGGCTCCAATATCCATGGCCAGCAGAGGATTCCGGTTCTGCTGGCGAATCTTGTTCCAGGTGAACTCGCGTTCGCCGAACATCTTGTAGAGATCGGGATAGATCTCAACGATGTAGATCGCGAGTTTCGCAAGGTCGCGAGCCGTCGCCTTCTGCTCCGGATGTCCATAGCCGGTCGCGTTGCGGAAAGTTGACTTCGTCAGCCCGATAGCGCGGGCGCGCTCATTCATGAGCTTGGCGAAGTTCTCCTCCGTACCCGCGATGCCCTCCGCGATGGCGATGGCCGCATCGTTGCCGGACTGGATGATAAGTCCGCGCAACAGGTCTTCCAGGCGGATCGTGGTGTTGACCTGGGCGAACATGGAAGAGCCGCCCGAGCCGCCACCGCCCTTGCGCCATGCGTTTTCGGAAATCGTGAACGTGCTGTCGAAGGAAAGCCGCCCGGCCTTGATCTCATTGAAAACGACTTCAGCGGTCATGGTCTTTGCCATGCTCGCCGGAGCCGTCAGCTCATCGGCGCTCTTTTCAAAGAGAACGGCATGGCTGTCGGCGTCCATGAGAATCGCCGTCGGGGCCGATGTTTGAAAGCTCTGCGCCCGCGCCTCATGCGGCATAACCCAGTTCAGGGCCAGGGCGCCGAAGGACAGAATGGCGATCTTGAGAAAACGGGCAGGCAGAATATGACGCATCGTAAGGTATCCAAGCTCTTCCGTTAGGAGAGCCTGAATCTGTAGCGCGTCAATGGCAAATCAACGTTACGTAAGGATAAGCTGTGTGCCGCCACACGGCAGTCACAAGGGGGCTCCGTTGGGAGCCCTGCCCTCGATTCTTAGCGGACGAACTGCGACTGGTTCAGCGTGTTGAAGCTGCCGCCCTTCTGGAAGCCGTTGTTAGCCGGCTCCGGCGCAGCATAGTAAAGGCCCGCGACGACAGGACGAGATGCAGGCAGAGCCCTCTGCCCAGCGGAGCTCATATTCATGCCGGGAGTGCTCGCGCCGGGAATCGTGCCGAGATCGAACGGGCGCTCGGGAGGCAGCGGGACATTGCTGCGAACCGGGATCGCAGAGGCCGCAAGCTGCTGAGGAGCAACTGGGGCTGCAGCCTCGATCTCGTCTTCGGCTTCATAAGTGTTGATGCCGATGGCCTGACGCGGAGCAGCGGCAGGACGCGGCGTCGCCTGCGCGATCATCGTCGGAGCCCCGCCGGTCAGGCTTGCAGGCTGGCCGTCCGTACGAAGGCTGGCGAGCAGGATGCGGTCGTCGCTGCCATTGGTGGAGGCGCGGCCGACATAGTCGACGCGAACCTTGGCCGTCCCTGCCCTATGGAAGCCAAGGGCGGAAGCCGCACGCTCGGACACGTCGATCACGCGGTTACCATGGAACGGGCCGCGATCGTTCACGCGGACGATCATGGAATGGCCGTTCTGAAGATTCGTGACGCGCGCATAACTCGGAAGCGGCATGGTGGTGTGAGCCGCAGCAATCGAATCGCGATCGAATATCTCGCCGTTCGCCGTCATGCGGCCATGGAAATTGGAGCCGTACCAGGATGCGAGACCCTCGACGGAACGGGGCGTTTCGGAAGGAACGTAGGTGCGGCCGGCAACCGTATAGGGCTTGCCTACCATGTTGCGTCCGCCGCCCTTCGGGACCACCTGGCCATTAGCCACAACGCGTGGGCTGGGAGCAACGCCATATTTGGGATCGACGCCGCCCCGGACATTCGAGGAGCAGTTTGCAACAGTCAGGGCAATGGCCACGACACCTGCAACACGGATGAGAGCTTGGCCGTTGAAAGGCATGAAGCCTGCCAGACCGCTTTTCGCTTCAGCGCGTTCACAATGCATGTTGTTTTGCATCCCCTTTGAGCACTGCGCATGGCGGCGTCAGAATTGCCCCGAACAGCCAACCAAAGTGCTTTTATCGCCTTAAAAGGAAGTTAAATGGCCCCGCTTGTCAATCGCAAAGCTACTAAATTCTTAACAGTGTTTCGTATGGCTTAAAAACTAAACAACCGCAATGACATAGGGATCGATAACTTACCTTGTCATAGCAGGCTTCAAGAGCCTCCGAGGCTTAGAATCCCTTTTCCTGGATCCCTTTTCTGCGCCAGGAAACGCTTACACCCTCCTATACCCGCCCCAGTCTTCATTCGTGGAAGTTGACGGGAGCGGCTTTGCGGCCTTACAGAACCATGCGAACCATGAAAGGCTCTGGAAGCCTAATGGCGCTGCGCTGGAGAGGTGGCCGAGTGGTTTAAGGCAGCGGTCTTGAAAACCGCCGTGGGTGCAAGCCCACCGTGGGTTCGAATCCCACCCTCTCCGCCAATATCCTATAAACAGCCCCCAGATACCGTAATCATAAAGTATCCTCGAAGCGGGCTCGTCGAGCAGCCGTCTCAGACAATGCCGCCGCAAATCCCCGATGGTGATTGGCTGGGGAAAGGCGGACGATGACAGGCGCTGTATATTGACGCCTTCACCCGCCACATCCACCATATCTGGTAGTTCATGGGTCCTCGATGGTGAGTCGAGGCTAAGAGGGAATCCGGTGTGCCGAAAGGCGAATCCGGGGCTGCCCCCGCAACTGTGAGCGGCGAGCAAACTGCCATTCAGCGTCACTGGTGAGCCATCACCGGGAAGGCCGGCAGGAAGCAACGACCCGCAAGCCAGGAGACCTGCCCAGGACTGTCGATCATGTCCTCGGGCGGGGTGCCCCGTTGGATCGCTTGGCGAACCGTCGTCTTCACGGTCGCGTTTTGCGTTCCTCGGCCCATGCCCCCAACATTTTGGGGTTGCCGAATGTCCTCTTCCCTCCACACCGACCACGCCGCTCCCGTCGGGATCTTGGCTTCATCGGGTCCAGTCAGCGTGAACCGCGGAGAACTGAGCTATCAGATCATCCGCCGCAACGGCGCAGTCACGCCTTTCGATCCCACAAAAATTGCCGTTGCACTCACCAAAGCCTTCCTCGGTGTCGAGGGCTCCTCGGCCGCGGCCTCCCGGCGTGTGCACGACATCGTCGAGGAATTGACCCGCGAGATCGTAACCGCCCTAACCCGCCGGGCCGAGGCCGGTCGCACATTCCACATTGAGGATGTGCAGGATCAGGTCGAACTCGCTCTCATGCGCGCCGGACACCAGAAGGTCGCCCGGGCTTACGTTCTCTACCGGGAAGAGCACGCAGCAGAACGTGCCAAGGCAGCACCCGAGGTCGTCCCGGTCACGCCCAGCCTTCAAATGCGTCTCGATGATGGCACGCGCGTCCCTCTGGACATGGCCCGCCTCGACGTCCTCGTAGCCGAGGCGTGCGAAGGACTGGCCGACGTGTCGGCGGAGGCGATCCTCGCCGAGACGATGCGGAATCTCTATGACGGCATCACCGAGGATGAGTTGGCCCAGGCTCCTGTCCTCGCCGCCCGCACCTTGATCGAGCGCGAGCCGAACTACGCTTATGCCAGCGCTCGTCTGCTCCTCGACAGCCTGCGCCGCGAGGCGCTCTCGGCTGTCCATGGAGGCACGCATCAGGCCACGCAAAGAGAGATGGCAAGCCGCTATGCCGATTACTTCCCAGCGTATGTCCGTAAAGGCATCGACGCCGAGCAGCTCGATCCGGAGCTCGCACGCTTCGATCTGGGGCGGCTGGCCTCGGCTCTGAAGCCCGAGCGTGATCTGGAATTCCAGTACCTCGGCCTCCAGACACTTTACGACCGCTATTTCCTGCACGTCGAGGGCGTCCGCTTCGAGCTGCCGCAGGCTTTCTTCATGCGTGTCGCGATGGGATTGGCCCTTCGAGAGATCGACCGCGAGGCCAAGGCCATCGCGTTCTACGACCTGCTGTCGTCATTCGACTTCATGGCCTCGACACCAACCCTGTTTAATGCCGGCACGACGCGCCCGCAGCTCTCGTCCTGCTTCCTCACCACCGTGCCCGACGACCTCGATGGCATCTTCAAGTCGGTGAAGGACAACGCGCTGCTCGCCAAGTACTCAGGCGGCCTGGGCAACGATTGGACACCTGTCCGAGGCCTTGGTGCTCACATCAAGGGCACCAACGGCGAGAGCCAGGGTGTCGTGCCGTTCCTGAAGGTCGCAAACGACACGGCAATTGCCGTCAATCAGGGCGGCAAGCGGAAAGGTGCGGTGTGCGCCTACCTCGAAACCTGGCACATCGACATCGAGGAGTTCCTCGACCTGCGCAAGAACACGGGTGACGACCGCCGCCGCACCCACGACATGAACACCGCCAATTGGGTGCCGGACCTGTTCATGCAGCGCGTCGCGGAGGACGGCACCTGGACTCTGTTCTCGCCGGACGAGACCCCTGATCTGCACGATCTTTACGGCCCGGCGTTCAAAGCAGCCTACGAAGCTTACGAGGCCAAGGCGACTGCGGGCGGGATTAAGGTGTTCAAGCAGGTGCGTGCCGTTGACCTCTGGCGGCGCATGCTCACGATGCTGTTCGAAACCGGGCATCCCTGGATCACCTTCAAGGACCCCTGCAACATCCGCTCGCCGCAGGGCCATGTGGGCGTCGTACATTCCTCGAACCTGTGCACGGAGATCACGCTGAACACCTCACGCGATGAGGTGGCGGTGTGCAATCTCGGCTCCGTCAACCTAGCCCGGCACGTAACGGCACAGGGCATCGACCACGCCAAGCTGGAGCGCACGGTGCGTGTTGCCATGCGCATGCTCGACAACGTGATCGACATCAATTTCTACACCATCCCGGAGGCTCGCCGCTCGAACCTACGCCACCGCCCGGTGGGATTGGGTCTGATGGGCTTCCAGGATGCGCTCCAGATCCTGCGGTTGCCTTATGCCTCGGATGGGGCCGTTCATTTTGCCGATGAGAGCATGGAGGTTCTCTCCTACCACGCCATCTCTGCCTCGGTGGACCTCGCCGCAGAGCGGGGGCGCTATCCGAGCTTCGAGGGCTCGCTGTGGTCGAAGGGCATACTGCCCATCGATTCAGTCCGGCTTCTCGCCGATTCCCGCGGTGTCGATCTGGAGGCCTCATCGACCCTGGATTGGGGCGCCCTCCGGCAGCGGGTGCGGACCACTGGCATGCGCAACTCGAACTGCATGGCCATCGCCCCGACCGCCACGATTTCGAATATCTGCGGCGTGTCACAATCCATCGAGCCGGCCTTCCGCAACCTGTTCGTCAAGGCCAACATGTCCGGAGACTTCACCGTCGTGAATGCCTCCCTCATCCACGCCCTCAAGGAGCGCGGCCTGTGGGATGAGGTGATGATCGCGGACCTGAAATACTTCGATGGCAGCCTCGCCTCGATCGACCGGGTGCCGGACGACCTCAAGGCACTCTATGCCACGGCCTTCGAGATCGACGCCTCCTGGCTGATCGAGGCAGCGGCAAGACGTCAAAAATGGATCGATCAGGCGCAGTCGCTGAACCTCTACATCGTCAACCCGAATGGCCGGAAACTCGACTCCATGTACCGCCTGGCCTGGGAGCGCGGCCTCAAGACGACCTACTACCTGCGCGCCACTTCGGCGACGCATGTGGAGAAGTCCACCCTGAAGGGCACGGACGGCAAGCTCAACGCCGTGCAGGTCATGCCCATCGCCATGCCTGCCAGCGTAGTGCCCGAAGGCAAGGCCTGCTCCATCGACGATCCCGAGTGCGAGGCCTGCCAATAACTCTGGCCCGCACACTGTTTGGGCCGCGCCGTCTGGCGCGGCTTCTCATACGCATCATTCAAGGATTAAACCATGCTCGATTGGTCCGAACCGCGCCGCGTCTCTGACGCCCTCCCAAACCCAACCGCTTCTTCAACTCAATCGTCTGAGACGACGGGCCTTGGTGCCATCGACCGCTCGGGCGGGCGTGTCAGCGTGGACGACAAGCGGATGATCAACTGCCGCGCCGACGTAAACCAGCTCCTGCCGCTCAAGTACAAGTGGGCCTGGGAGAAGTATCTCGCCGCCTGCAACAATCATTGGATGCCGACCGAGGTCTCCATGCAGGCCGACATTGCGTTGTGGAAGTCGAGGGATGGTCTGACCGAAGACGAAAGGCGCATGGTCAAGCGCAACCTCGGTTTCTTCGCGGCTTCCGAGAGCCTTGTGGCGAACAACATCGTGCTGGCGATCTACCGCCACCTGACCAATCCGGAATGCCGCCAGTATCTGCTGCGTCAGGCCTTCGAGGAGGCAGTCCATACGCATACCTTCCAGTACATCGTGGAAAGCCTCGGCCTCGATGAGGGCGAGCTGTTCAACATGTACCGCGAGGTCCCGTCGATTACCGACAAGGCGGCGTGGGCTCTCAAGCACACTCAAGGGATCGAGAACCCCGAATTCACGACGGGCACGCCCGAGGCCGATCAGGCCTTTCTGCGCGATCTCGTGGCATTTTATGTGATCTTCGAAGGCATGTGGTTCTACACCGGCTTCGCGCAGATTCTGTCGCTCGGACGGCGCAACAAGATGGTGGGCATCGCCGAGCAATACCAATACATTTTGCGCGACGAGAGCATTCACCTCAACTTCGGCATCGACGTCATCAACCAGATCAAGGCCGAGAATCCGCACTTGTGGACGAAGGCTTTCCAGGACGAGATCAGATCCATGCTGCGCGAGGGCGCCGAACTCGAGGCAGCCTATGGCCGAGACACGATGCCCAACGGCTTCCTTGGCCTCAACGCGGCATCCTGCGAGCAGTACATGCACTTCATTGCCAACCGCCGCTGCGGCCAGCTCGGACTTCAGCCCGTTTTCCCGGAGGCCGAAAACCCGTTTCCCTGGATGTCGGAGGCGATGGATCTGAAAAAGGAAAAGAACTTCTTCGAGACACGTGTCATCGACTACCAGAGCGGCGGGGCTCTCGCCTGGGATTAGAAGCCAACGTTGTCGCGCGCCCTCTCACAGGGCGCGCGATGTGTTCTTGGGCCAAGGGGAATGTGCGGTCGATCAGCGGGCACACTCCACAGGAACACGGTAGCTGTTTTCAACGAGGATGGTGCGACACGGCACCCCGTTGATGATCTGAACCTCATTCGGCGCGGCATAAGGGAAGATCGCATTGGGAGTGCCCGAGATTGGGCGTCCGGCAAAATCGCGCCCGCCCCCTTCCTCGACGCGTATGCTCCCTGTGGAACTCGGCTCAAAGGTCCCGGTCGCAACACGGTCTGCGCACTCAATAGGCACGCGGAGGTTGGTGCCTTGAACCAAGATAGTCCGGCATGGAATGCCGTTGATGATCTTAATCTCGTTCGGAGCGGCATAGGGGAAGAGCGAGCTGGGCGTTCCTTGAATGGGATTGGGCTGCGCCTGAGCAGAAGTGAGCCCCGCGAAAGTCAACAATGCTCCACCGATCAACAGGGTCAGTGTCCTCATGGGAGCCTCCTCTCCGCAGCATGGCAAAGGATGACATGTGAACGAAGCGCTGCGGATACGCCCATCTCACACGGTTGGCTGTTTCTGGAGCGCATCGCTTTTCAAGCTTACGCCTGCCATATGCGCAGTATCGTCTCGGACGAGCATCGCGGGTCAGGCGATTGCGCGGACGTCATCCTAGAGTATTCCATCAGCCCTGCTTGATCGGGCGGGCCATTCGCTTAACAAATTTGGACATCTTTGATGCAAATTTGGACACAAATTCAAAAAACGGCTCTCGGCAGATAAAATCCCGCTTGCTTTTAGTGCTTATTCTCAAGCTCTTTCTCAAGCCCTGCCCAGCGCTAAGGGCATTCGTAAACGGCGCTCCATATGCAGAGGCGAGGCACAGACTGAAGAGAGGATCGTGATGCTCTCTTCTGGATGAGCAGAAACGAAGCAGCGTGCTAAATTGTTGAGCTTGCCTCTCTTGATAGACACGACCGATAGTCGGCCCAAGATGACTCGGAGGCATGAATGTCACGAACCGTAATGGCCTTGGCTGCGGCACTTGCCTTTCTTCCCTCAGTTGTCCTGGCTCATACGGGCGCTGGCAGTCCGGAAGGATTCGTTCATGGTTTCGCGCATCCCATCGGAGGGCTCGATCATGTGCTGGCTATGGTGGCGGCAGGCCTTTTCGCAGCTCATCTCGGCGGCCGGGCTCTGTGGCTCGTTCCCCTCGCCTTCATCAGCATGATGGCCGTCGGTGGAATTCTCGGCGCGGCCGAAGTGAAGATGCCGTTCGTCGAGGCAGGCATCGCTCTTTCCATTGTGGTTTTCGGAGCAGTGCTTGCTTTTCGACAGCGCCTTTCGGCTGTTGCGGCTATGGCCTTGGCCGGGTTTTTCGCGATTTTCCATGGCCATGCACATGGCACGGAACTGCCGGAAGCAATGTCCGGATTGGCCTATGGGATTGGCTTCATCCTTGTGACCGCTCTTCTCCACGCCCTCGGCATCGGATTGGGCCGTGTGATGAGCGCCATAGGGCAACACCAGAGTACTCGCATGACGCAAGTTGCCGGCGGAGCAGTGACGATCACCGGATTGGCCATCCTCGGAGGCGTGCTCTGAGAACCTATCGCCGATCTGTCATGATTTGCGGAGCGTCGAAGTGTCTGCTCGAGCCGATACTCCCTGCAGCCAAGCTCCGAAGGCTAGCACGCCAATCACCGTGAAAAGCGTTCCCCCGGGCACCCACATGATAAGTCCGCCGAGCTGTTGATCCTCCCCGGGCGAAAGTCCCCACGGCCAAGTGGTTCCGACATGGGCCCTGAAGAGAGGACGCGGTGCCAAAGTCAGCAACGCGCTCAGGAGACTCATCTGGACTGTGGTGCCGAAGCCTATGAGCAGGGCCGCGGAAATGCAGCTCAAGCGCTCAAACAGGGCATGCCAGAGCAACAACGCCGCCCCGAATGTCGTGAGATGCATGGCCCAATAAATCAGGTCGCTCTGAAGCGTGAGGTCATACGGTCCGGGCAGATGCCAGATCCAGAGCGCAGCCGCGAAACCGAGCGTCGCAAGAGCCTGCAGCGCACCGTCTCCAAGGGGTAAACTGACCGGCATGCGATGGGGAATCATACGGCTAAAGACCTCTCCGGGTCGGCCGAGAATGATCAAGGGGGCAGCGACCAAGGTCAGGAGCATGTGCTGGGCGACCCGCGCTGAGAACAGGGCGACGCTGAGGTTGCACAAAGGAGATACCAGTGCCGCCACGACGAGTATCCAGCCGGCAAAGAAGCAGATTTGCCGATACCTGTCCGGCGTTTCCCGTCCACGGCACCCCAAAGCATAAAAGGCGGCAATGCCGAACAGAATTGCGACGAGCACCGGGTCTGTGTTCCAGGCCAGTTGGCCGGGAACCGGCGGGGAGCCGCAATAGGGAATGTACGGAACGGCGCTCATGATGTCTCGCACTCGCGAAGGTGGCATCGGCCAACGTGCCGCGAAAGACGAATGTTCCCGCCATAGCCTTAGAAGAGCTCGGAGATTTTCGTCTCACTTTATTCTGCCAGTACAAGAGCCTCACGCAAAAAGGCGCGCACAAGGCGCACCTTTCCAGTTATCGCTACGTTCGGTTTGCTGCGGAAGGATCAAACGCCTTCGCTCGCTTATTTGACCAAGCCGACCTCCTTGAGCACAGCGCCTGTTCGCGTCTGCTCGGTTTTCACGAACTCGTCCAGAGCGGATCCCGTCAGGAAGATGTCGTCCCAACCTTTGGTCTGGAGCATCTTCTTCCATGCATCGGACTTTGCGAGATCCTCGAACATTTTCACGAGGCGGGCTCGTTCATCGGCACTGATCCCGGACGGGGCGACGATCATGCGCCAATTGGAGAGTTCAAGATCAATGCCGCTTTCCTTCAGGGTCGGAGCATCGACATCCTGTATGCGGCTCGGCGTGGAGATAGCCAGAAGGCGCAGCTTTCCTGCCTTAACCTGGCTCATGAACTCGCTCAGTGAGTTGATGCCAGCGGTCACCTTTCCACCAAGAAGCGCGCCGAGAGACTCGCCACCGCCCGAGAATGCGATGTAATTCGTCTTGCTGGGATCCGCGCCAACGTTCTTCGTGATCAGGGCAGCCAGAATATGGTCAGGCCCGCCGGCCGATCCGCCAGCCCAGGTCACCTTCGCCGGATCGGCTTTAATGAGCTCGCCGAGTTCCTTCATCGTCTTGATCGGAGAAGCCGCCGGAACGGCGATGGCTTGCCATTCACCCGTCAGTCGCGCAATCGGCGTAACCTGGTCCAGCGTCACCGGAGACTTGTTCGTAATAATGGCGCCGACCATGACATATCCGCTTGCCATGAGCTGCGTCGCATCGCCCTTCGCACTGTTCACGAATTGGGCGATGCCGATCGTCCCGCCTGCACCCGGCACGTTCGTCACCTGCGCCGACTTGGCAAGGCCAGATTCCATGAGGGCCTGCGCCACGGACCGGGCCGTCTGGTCCCAGCCTCCCCCGGGAGCCGCGGGCGCCATGATCTTCAGGCTTCCCTCTTGAGCGAGACCTGCCGACGGCAGAGCAGCACCGGCGATCAACGCCAATCCCAACAATGTCCTTCGATTGAACTTCATGATTGTTTTCTCCTAGTCGAATGTTCGACTGCCAGCTTTGTCGTGGCGGTCTTTGTGAAATTGATGCTGGCTCGCGCCCTCAGGCTCCTGCCTTGGCGTCAGGGATTGCGAGAGCTTTGGCTTTCGACGGCGTCGGCTCATGAAGCGCGCGCCGTTCCTTGGCGTAGCGAACAAGCGCGCCGAACCGGTAGATGCCGTGAACGAATTTGCTGTAGGGCATCGTGATGAAGAAGCCGAACACGAAGCCCATGTGCAGTGCGAGCATCGTTCCCATCGCAGGTGTTGCCCGCAGGACCAGGAGCATCAGGCCGGTCAAGCTCACCAGGAACAGCATCGCGATGAAAGCCATCTCCATGCCGCGTCCATTCTCGTCCCGAAGAGCAGGGTCGCGCTTGAACTTCGCCCACATGAGGCCGGCGGGCCCGATGACGAGTCCGATTCCGCCTATCGTGCCAAGAACCACGGGCATATCGTACCAAGGATAAGGAGCCTCCATCCCGAGGAGATAGTGATAGAGCGTCGCCGTGCTCGTTGCCGCAAGGCAGAGGAAGAAGCCGTAGAAGGTCATGTGGTGATAAAGACGGCGGCGGTCGGTGGGACGCTCGTCCTCGTTGAAGCAGCCGGGGCCACCGCCATCGAGGTAGCGCAATGCCATCGTGTCCTTCATGGCCTGCCACACCGAGACGCCGTTGGTCAGCGTCTCTTTCGTTTCACCGATGTCCCGCCAGAACATGCGGAAGCCCATGATGATCGCCGCAATCGCATAGAAGAACGCTGCGCCGAACACACCCGCCATCGCGTTATGCGACATGATCCGGTAAAACGCGCCCGGCCCCGTCTGCACGCCGAACATCACCGCCGGATCGTTGATGGCCATTAGGCCGAAGAAGAAGATGCCGACGCTGAAAGCCACGACAAGGCTGATCGCCAAACCATTGCGTTCGAAAAGCGGAGCCAACGCCCTCGGCCAAGCGTAGAACTTGTAGGAATCGTTACGCACCTTCGCCAGTGTCTGGGGAACATTGACATTGAACTCGTGCGGCGGGGAGAACTGGCAGTCCGTATAGCAGGCACCGCAGCTGTGGCAGAGATTGGCGAGATAATTGAGATCGCCATCCGTGAAGGCGCGGCGCATTTCCATCGCAGGAAAGACGGCGCAGAGACCCTCGCAATAACGGCAGGAATTGCAGACCGTCATCAGACGGTCGGCTTCTTTCAAAGCTTCAGTTGCGTGCATTCTTCGCAGCCTCTCGTCCGGCGATGCGTCCAAAAACGCTGCCGATGGTCATTCCAATGCCGGCGGCATAGCCCTTGCCGAGCACGTTTCCGGCCATGATCTCCCCAGCGGCGAACATGTTGGCCGATGGTTGGCCGTTGGCCATGATCATCCGAGCCTCTTTGTTCACGCGCGTGCCCAGATAAGTGAAGGTAATGCCCGGGCGAACCGGATAAGCATAGAACGGAGCGGTCTGGATTTTTCGCGCCCAATGAGTCTTGGGCGGCGTGAGCCCTTCCGTCCGGCAATCGTCCAGGATCGTGTGATCGAATGTGCCGGGGCGTACAGCCTGGTTGAAGGTTTCGACGGTTTTCTCAAGTGCCTGCGGGTCGAGCCCGAGCTTGCCGGCGAGCTCCTGGATCGTGTCCGCCTTCACTGGCGGGTAGAGCGACGGCATGAACAGCTCGAGCGATGGCCCATCGAAGATGATGTAGGCGATCTGGTCGGGCTGCGCCGCCACGAGGCGTCCCCAGATGGCGTATCGTTTGGGCCAGATATCCTCGCCCTCGTCGTAGAAACGCTCCGCGTTCTTGTTCACCACGATGCCGAACACGACACAGTCGAGGCGCGTGATGATGCCGCCGTCGAATTTCGGCGCACGCGCATCGATGGCGACTGCATGACACTGCGTAGGATCTCCGATCTGCTGCACGCCTTTGTCCAGCAGCATCTTGAGCATGGAACCCCGGTTATAGGGCGTGCCGCGGATCAGGAAGTTTTCAGCGACGTCTCCCCAATACTGCTTCAGCCATTCGATATTGGCCTCGAAACCTCCTGCAGCGGCGACCAAGCTCGACGCACGAACCTCGTGCCGCTGACCGCCATAAGCGACAGTCGCCGAGAAGAACGTCCCATGCCGAATATCCATATCCACGACTTCGGCATCGTAGAGCACATCGACGCCAAGACGTTCGGCAGTGAGATAAAGCGCGTTCAGCATCGCACGCCCTCCCCCGAGGAAGAACGAGTTCGTGCGGCCGAGGCTGAGCGTTCCGCCGAGAGACGGCTGCCAGCGCACGCCCTGTTCGACGATCCAGTTCAGAATCTCCTTGGATTCACGGATCATGAAGCGGGCGAGCTCCTCGTCCGTCTGCCCGCCCGTGACGCGCAGGAGATCCTCCCAGAACTCCTCCTCCGTGTAAGGACCGGACAGGATTTCTGTGGCCGCATCATGTGCACAGCGCATGTTGCGCGTGTGGCGTGTGTTGCCGCCCCGATAGAACTTGGGGGCAGCTTCCAGCACCAGCACGGACGAGCCGGAACGGCGGGCGCTGATGGCAGCGCAGAGGGCGGCATTGCCGCCACCGACAACCAGGACATCGTATTTACGCGTCAGTTCCACAGGAACGGCCTGGGTCTGTACTGCCGTAGTGGAGGATGCGCCTCCTTCCAGCGGTAGATTTTGTGAAAAAGCTGTTCCCGCCTTCATGTGTCCAACCCTCACACTCCCGTTGGGTCATATCTTTCATTGCCAGATCCAGGGGCGGATCCGCGCTTGCTTGAGGGGCGCTTGGGGCAAGGAGCCAGAGCCGAAATACAGCCCGAGCAAGGAGTCTCAACCCGGAAAACAATTCATTGCCAGCAGGTTAGTTTGCCAGAAGCCTTCTTGGGGGAATTTAATTCCAGCCTAAATTCGCACACCTTTGTATACAAAGATATCCGAACGCATCCCCTAGTCAAGTTGAATGTTCAATGGTTCAAAAGGGCTGCGTCAATTTTGGGAACGCCGATGCCGAGCCAAGCACTGAATGAGTTGGAACTGGTCGACCGGGATGCAGGCATTCCTTTGAGTGAAGCGGTTTTCCGCTCACTCTGCCAAGCATTACGCGCCGGCCTTTACCGCCCCGGTGATCGACTGCGCGAGGAAGACGTAGCCCAGCGTCTCAAGGTCAGCCGTACCCCAGTTCGCGAGGCCTTGGGACGCCTCCTGGCAAAAGGGTTCGTGGAGCCGGCCGGAGGACGAGGGCTGATCGTCCGCAGCCTCGGTCCGGCCGAGGTGCTTGAGCTCTATGCCATGCGCGAGATCCTGGAAGGCGCGGCGGCTCGCCTCGCCGCCCAGCATGCCTCTCAGCCGGAGATCGATGCGCTCATCGACCTGGAGCAATCTTTCGAGGCTCATACGAACGATCCTGCCGAGATGGCGCGGCTCAACCGCGCCTTTCATGAAATGATCTTCCGGTCCGCAAGGAACCGCTATCTGGACAGCGCCTTGCAGGAGCTTCAGGACGGCATCGCCCTCCTTGGCGCGACCACGTTCAGCGTCGCGGCGAGACCTTCGACGGCGGCCCAGGAACATCGTGCGCTCATAGACGCCATCGCCGCGCGCGATGCGGATCGTGCAGAGAAAATTGCACGATCACACATTCAGGAAGCCTTACGCGTTCGCTTGAGGCTGCTGCAGCAACACTAAACGGCCCTTTTTCAGGGGCGTCCTTTTGCTGAGCTCTATCAGGCTCCCCCGTCCCGGCGCAGGATATGCGACGGAACGGGAAAGCGATGACGCTTTAAGCTGAGGCCGCAGCGGTGATCACGATCTCGATCAGGGTATCCTCTCCCAGATCGGCCACCCCCACCGTTGCACGAGTGGGGAAATGCTCCGGGGAGAGCCAACGCTTCCAAGCCTTGTCCATTTCGGGCTTGCGATTGAGATCCGTGAGGAAGATGGTCGCGGACAGAAGGCGGGTTTTGTCGGTGCCAGCCTCCTTGAGATACCCGTCGATCTTCGCGAGGATCTGATCCGTCTGCCCCTCAAGTCCTACCGACATGTCATCGGCAACCGTCCCACCGACGAAGACGATGCCGTTGTGCACCACGACACGATGCATGATGGGCGTTTGGATATGCCTTTCAGTCATTTCAATTTTCCTTTGGTTATTGAGACTTGGAATGGTGCGTATCGGCCAAGTCGGCGAGAACGGCGATTTTAGCTGAATCCGATTGCGGCAAGCTGGCAAGCTCACGCAGCTTCAAAGGCTTGATGGGAAAGCGTAGTCGGTAATAACCGATCTTCTCCGGGCTCACATTGCGCTCATCCGCAATCAATTCCGTCACTGTGAGACCGCAAAATCGCCCCTGGCACGGCCCCATTCCGGAGCGGAGAAAAACCTTCATCTGGTTGGGACCAATCGCACCCGCTCTCACGGACTCTCGAACTTTACCTGCGGAGACTTCTTCGCATCGGCAAACGATGGTGTCGGGGTTTTGAGGAATCCTGAACGATCTGGAGGGTTGATAAAGCGTGTCGAGAAAATTCCGCCCTCGGGTGACTTCCGCGAGTTGTGCTTTCAGCGGCGCTGCGTGCCGATCCCGATCATCTGAACCGATCAGTCCGAGCCTGCCCGCGCAGCCGAGCCCTGCCAGCGAGCCCTGAAGAGCAGCCGCATCGGCGCCGCGAATTCCCGCTCCGTCTCCAGCGATGGCAATTCCGGCAACAGAGGTCTCATACCAGTCATCGATCCAGGGCCTGAATGCGAGTTGCATTTCATCCCATGCGTGCTTGCAGCCTATTGCATTCGAGAAATTGATGTTGGGCACCACGCCCTGATGAAGAAGGAGAAGGTCCGCGGTCATGCGGTGTTCCTGCCCATCCGCAATCCACACGATCTCTTTCAACATCCCCGCGCCTTCGGCTGACAAGGCCGAGACCCATCGAACGACCTTCGTGCGGCGATGGACCTTTCGCAAGAGCCGCAATCCTTTGGCGACATAAGGCGAGACCAAGAAGGCGGGCACATGACGCAAAGCTTTCAGCCAGTTTTCTTTAGGAGTTGTGTCGAGAACTGCGGAAACGTCTGCTCCAGCGTCGATCAATTGAGCGGCCAGAAGATAGAGCAGTGGTCCCGTCCCAGCGATGACCACCCTGCCCTCCGGAATAAGCCCCGATGACTTGAGCGCAATCTGAGCGGCGCCTGCCGTCATGACACCGGGCAGCGTCCACCCGGGAATGGGAAAAGGTCGCTCAAGGGCGCCCGTTGCCAGCACTACTTGTTTCGCCCGGATCAAGCGCGCCGTTCCATTCGCCGACACACCTACCTCATGCCCTATGACTTGACCTTGCTCATCATGCTGCGGCCCGATGCTCCAGGCCGTCGTTGCGGGAGCGTAGTGCACGCCCGAGCGAGTGAACGCCTCGGCAATCTCACGGCCACGCCAGTAATCGCCCCCAAGGCGCCGACGGTCGGCTGCCTGCGCCAGAAGAATGGATCGGTAAATCTGGCCGCCGGGCGTCTGATTTTCGTCAACGAGAAGCGTCTGCGCTCCAAAAGTCGACACTGTCGTTGCTGCGGAAAGTCCGGCAGGCCCAGCGCCGATGACAATGACATCATAGGACTCGGCGAGATCTTTGACGTCCCGATGTGCATGTGCAGATGTCATGAGCCCTGCTCCACTGTCAGGACATGCGAACCCTTCTGGGTTTCGACCTTCATACCTTCCCGCACCGGGATAAGACATCCTTGCCGATTGCCCACGCCATCGATCCTGACGAGACATTCGAAGCAGACGCCCATCATGCAATAGGGCCCTCTTGGCGCGCCTGAAACGGGTGTCGTGCGACACGCGCGAATTCCTGCCGCGAGGAGAGCGGCGGCAACGCTGTCTCCTGTCGATGCCGTAATCGGCATTCCGTCGAAAGTGAATGTAAACTGATCCCTGATGCGGTCAGGCGCACGCCGAAACATGGAACCTCCTGGTCGCGAAAGCCGACACCTCTTCCGGAATCGTCCCAGCGGCGATCGCATCCGCGAGGATTGTGGCGTGCCGGGAAGCCAGTGTGACACCGGAATGCGCCATCGCGATGAAAGCGCCGGGATAAGCCTGCGACTGATCGTAGATGGGATAGCCATCCAATGTCATGACGCGAAAGGCAGACCACGTTCTGACCACATTCAAATCCGCCAGCAGCGGAAACATTCTAATGGCTCGATCTGCCATCACGGAGGAGATCGCGTGATCGACCGCGAGGCTCGCACCGTTCGCCTCCTCGCTATCACCGATCATGACGCCGCCCTCATCGGTCTGACGAAGAGTGACGATGGGATAGCGGAGGAAACGGGAAGCCTTCTCAGTGACGACGATCTGCCCGCGGCTGGCTTTCATCGGAGCGTCCAGCCCCACCATAGGAGCCAATCCTGCATTCCCGAGCCCAGCGGCGAGAACGACTTTAGGAGCTCTGATCTCACCCCAGGTGCCCTTCACGATGAAGACGCCATCTCGCGGCTCGACCGTGTCGACAGCATGCTCCGCCCGGTAGTCGACACCGCGCGACAGAAGAGCCGCATGCAAAGCTCGGAAAAGCCGGAGCGAATTCACATGCCCGTCCAGTGGACAATAGATCGCCCCCGTCACATCAGGACCAATCGCGGGAAGTCGCATCTTCGTCTGCGCGTGATCGAGCACTTCGTAGGGATGCGCCAATGCGCCGGACTGCTCACGAAGTTGCTCCAACGCATCGACACTCGCCTGCAACTCCCTGTCTGAAAGACAAAGGGTGAAGCCGCCGGGTTGGTCGAGACCGACATCGATGCCGGTATCGGACTCGAGATCCGCAGCAAACCTTGGCCAATCAGCAGCAGCAGTCTTCGTCCAGGCTGCGTAGGCAGGGAAACCTAATCCTTTCCCCTGAACCCAGATCAGTGCGAAATTAGCTCGGGAGGCACGCAGCGCGATGTCGCCCTCGTCCAGAACGCATACCCGCAAATTCCGTCGTGCGAGCCCCCAGGCGACGCAAGCGCCCATGAGACCGCCGCCGATCACGACGATGTCGGGTTCTCGATGCATTCGAGCGACTGCCTTTTCCTGTCATTCCGTATTTGCGGGACGCTCGGGAGCGTCCCGCAGGGCATGATGAGCCTTAGCTCTGAGGAGTGATGTTGGTCTTGAACCACTTCATCGAGAGTTTTCCGATGGTGCCGTCCTTGATGGCGGCTTGGATAGCTTCATCGAAGGCCTTCTTGAGATCTGCTTCGTCTTTGCGCAGGCCAACCGCGATGCCGGCGCCGAGCAGGCCGCCCGTCAACGACGGCCCTACGACGACGTAGTCGTCCTTGAAGTCAGGCTTTTCAAGCGTGCCGATGACTTGAGCGGCTCCTGCAAAGACTGCATCGATGCGGCCGGCAGCCATATCGAGATCATGCTGCTCAGTGGTTTTGTATTCGCGGATTTCGGCAGTGTCCTTCAAGTATTTATCGGCGAAGCTTGCCTGAATGGTTGAGGTCTGGACACCGATGGTCTTGCCCTTCAGAAGCGGCTTGAGATCGTTCAGAGCCTTCTCAGCGGCGGCCTGCTGGGTCGAAAGGTTGAATGACTGGCCCGTGCCTGGGAGCTTTGCCAGCGGTGAGCTCTTCGCTGTCAGGAAGACGCTCGGCGTGTCTGCATATGGAATGGAGAAGTTTATCGCTTCTTTGCGCTTATCGGTGATCGTCATGCCGGCCATGATGGCGTCGTACTTCTTGGCATTGAGAGCGGGAATAATGCCGTCCCAGTCCTGAGCGACGATCTCGCACTTCACCTTCATGCGCGAGCAGAGGTCATTGGCGAGATCGATCTCGAAACCTTCCAGCTTGCCGCCGGCGCCCGTGAAGTTCCACGGGGCATAGGCGCCTTCCGTCGCGATCTTGACCGTCTTCTCCTGCGCGGAGGCTCCGCCGACCGCAACAAGCACACCGAGAGCCGCGGCTCCCAGAACTCCGAAGGTGTTCATATCCTCATTCCCTCATCCAGTTATCAAGGCTGGCATCCGCCGATTGCGTCGCAGTTGCTCCAAGCCTCTCTGATGGACAATCGACATGACTTTCCATAACGTCAAATCAGATATAATTATCCCAGCATGCATCAAAGACATGCTTGGAGGGCCGCGTGAATATCAGCTCCCGCCAGATCGAAGCCTTTCGCATGGTGATGCTCACTGGAAGCATCACCAGCGCATCAGAAGCCCTTTTCGTGACACAGCCAGCCGTCAGCCGGCTCATTCAGAGCCTGGAAGACGAGATCGGCCTCGCCCTGTTTGAAAGGCGTGGGAACCACATCGTTCCCAGAGCGGAAGCGACAACGCTTCTCGCGGAGGTCGAGCGATCGTTTGTAGGATTGTCGCGCATCGCAGCCTTCGCACAGGCACTCCGCGCCCAAACCGTTGGCTCACTCCGGATCGCAGCGATGCCGGCTCTTGCCGGAAGTATCCTGACCCGCTTCGTCGCCCGGTTCTCCATGCGCAGGCCCGACGTTCATATTTCGATCACCGGAACACCTTCCCATCTCGTGACGGACGCGGTGGCTAGCGGTCAGGTCGATTTCGGATACGCGGATGGTCCTCTGGATCGCGTTGGGCTGGAGATTGAAACCATTCCGATGGCGGCGGTGGCTATCATGCCGAAGAGCCACCGCTTGGCCCGGCGTGATTGTATTACGCCGGACGATCTCAGCGGCGAACGTTTCGTTGGGATCGGTCGCGGCACCCTTTTCCGTTCAAGAATTGACACGGCTCTTGCAGAAATTCCACGAACGATCTCGCTTGAGACAACCTTATCTCAGATCGCTTGCCTCCTAGTTGCTGAAGGCGGCGGCATCAGCCTTGTCGATCCCCATTCGGCGGCAGAGTTCCTCGACAAGGGGATCGTCGCGAAACCCTTCATGCCCTTCATTGATGCTGGGTTCGTGGCTTTGCGCTCTCCTCACCTCCCGGCCTCCACCTTGGCAACGGCATTTATGCAAGAGTTCCGTGAGCATGTTGGCAATTGGAAGCTTCCATGATCTCTCGCATCGTCGATACTTTGAGCGCCGACGATGCGGCCTTAATTGAAAGGCTTTAGATCCCCAAGAACGGTGGGGATCAACTCCGACACCGTAGGATGGATGGGAACTGCCCATTGCAGAACCGGATAGGCTGCCTTGGCATTCATCATGTCCAGAATGCCATGGAGCGCCTCATCCCCATTTAGGCCGAGAATGGCGGCGCCTAGGATCTGCTTTGTCTCTGCATCGGCCACGATTTTCATGAAGCCCTTGGTTTCACCTTTCTCGATGGCACGCCCAACCCGAGTCATCGGGCGTTTCGACACCAGGAGATCACGGCCCATACGGGCAGCTTCCGCCTCTGACATTCCAACGCGACCGAGAGGCGGATCGATGTAGAGCGCATAAGCCGGTATCCGGTCGCTCACCCGGCGGCTTTTGCCGTCGAGAAGATTGGCGGCGACGATTTCGTAGTCGTTGTACGAAGTGTGCGTGAAAGCCCCGCGACCGTTGCAGTCGCCCAATGCCCATATGCCGTGAACATTGGTCGCCAGGCTGTCATCCACTCCGATGTATCCCCTGGCATCGACCATGATGCCCACCGTGTCGAGGCCGAGATCATCCGTATTCGGCCGACGTCCCACGGCCAACAGCACATGCGAACCGACTGCGAAGGGCTCTCCCGAGGTGCAATCTATGTCGACTGCTACGCCATTTGGGTGAGGCTTGAAGCCGATGCAGGTGGCGTTGGTGCGAACCATTATCCCTTCATCTGTAAGGATGTTCCTGACGGCCTCCGACACATCCTCATCCTCGCGGGCGATCAGGCGCGGCCCTTTTTCGACGACAGTAACCTCGGCGCCGAAGCGTCGATACATCTGTGCGAATTCAAGGCCGATATAGCTGCCGCCAACCACGACGAGATGCCTGGGCAGAGTATCAAGCCGGAGGATGGAGGTGTTGGTGAGATAGTCCACTGTATCGACGCCCGGCATGTCGGGCACGCTTGCACGACCGCCGACATTGATGAATATCCTCGGTGCCTTCAGCAGCCTCTCGCCTACCCGGACGACATCGCGCCCCTCGAAGCGAGCATGCCCTTCGATGATTGTCAGCCCGTCTAGCCCATTCAGCCACTTTTCAAGATTGGTACGTGCGTTTGTTGAGACAGTGTCGGCACGAGCCTTGACCCGTTTCATGTCGACTTTGATCGGCCCTTCGACGTCAACTCCATACTCAGCGCCTCGGCGGGCAAGGTGAGCGGCATAAGCGCTCGCGATGAGTGTTTTCGTCGGCATGCACCCGGTGTTGACGCAAGTGCCGCCGAACAGCTTTCGCTCGATGAGCGCGACTTTCATCCCGGCGGCGGTCAAACGCCCTGCGAGCGGTGGCCCAGCCTGTCCGGCCCCAATGATGATCGCGTCGAAGGTTTCTGTCATGGCGCTGCTCCAATCACGAGCGATGAGATAAGGCTTGGCCAATTGCCCTGCCCGAACAGACAAGGCAGGACTGCCATCCTGCCGTTTTCATCTTACGGGATGGAGACACAACCGAAAGCCGCTCATGCGGATTGCCCCTTCCAGGAGCATCACTTATCGGAGACGAATTGATGAGCTATCGCTTACCCGATGACCCGTGGAGTTAAGGCCTCTCGTTGCATATTCTGCTGTGTGCCTTGGATATCCGCGATGAAACATGCGATGGATTCGCGGGACATGGGCTTGGCTATCAGATAGCCTTGGGCTTGGGAGGCGCCTGCCAGACGCAAGGCATTGAGTTGTTCTTCCGTTTCAACGCCTTCGGCCGTCGTACTAATCTTCAGATCGTTCGCAAGGCCGATTGTTGCCTTGATGATCGCGCGGCTGTCCGATGAATCCGTGATCCCGCGCACGAACGACTGATCAATCTTAATCTTGTCGAAAGGAAAGCTTCGAAGATAGCTCATAGACGCATAGCCGGTACCGAAATCGTCAAGCGAGATCGAGACTCCCAAAGCCTTTAGTCGCTTGAGGGTCGCGGTGGCTTCCTCGGTGAGCTTGACCGACTCCGTAATCTCCAGAACCAGGCGCTGGGCCGGCAGGCCAGATGCGTCCAAGGCCTGTTTGACACTGGCGAAAACATCCCGGCGTTGGAATTGCACTGGCGAGAGATTGACCGCAACCTTCAGCGGCAGCACCCAGGTCATGGCCGTCGAGCAAGCCTCTTCGAGAATCCAGTCGCCGATGGGACCAATGAGCCCAGACTCTTCGGCGGTCGGAATAAACTCGACGGGGGAGATCATTCCTTTCGACGAATGCTTCCAGCGCACCAGCGCTTCACAACCCCACATCCGATTGGTCGCCAAATCCAGGATTGGCTGGTAGAACAGCTCGAACTCTCTGTTGTCATGCGCGCTTTTCAGCGCCCCCTCAAGCGCGCGTCGCTCTGCACGGGGATCCTTGATGCTTGCATCATAGAGGCGGTAACTGCAGCTTGAGTCGGTCTTTGCCGCATAAAGCGCGACATCGGCCGATTTCATCAGCTCGGTCGAGGACTTGCCATCCGCCGATGCAACCGCAATGCCCATTGAAACTCCGACGTCGATCTCCGTGTTGCCAGCTGTACATGGAACCTTCATCGCAGCCTGAATGGCCGCAACGAGATCCATGACCTGCTGCTTTCCTCTGATAGGTCTCTGAATAATGGCGAACTCGTCGCTACCGATGCGGGCTATGAAGTCGCCCTTCCTGAGCCGCTCGCGCAGACGCCGCGCTACTGTCCGGATGATTTCGTCTCCAGCGGCATGTCCATAGTTGTCGTTTATATCCTTGAAGCGATCGAGATCGAGAAGATGCAGCGCAAAATCTCTTCCGGTCCTTTGGGAAGCGAGAAATGTGCGCTTCAGCTCTTCCAAAAAGAGCTGCCTGTTGGGCAGCTTGGTCAGAATGTCATGATGCGAAAGATAACTCTCACTGGCGGCTCTCAGGATACCGGCTCTCACATGCTTCAGCCCCAGCAAGCTAGCCGCATCGATGGCGATGTCCATGAGATGGGCGATGAGTCTGATCACGCGCGCCTCGAGCCGCCTTCCGGCCATGAGCTCCGCCATGGTCCTGCTGACGGCGATGCCGCTCGGATAATGAGCAAGAGGATGAAGAGCGACCAGCCGCTCGTTCTTGTCGATCCAGGTGATATCGCGAATGAGTGTCGGGCTGTTCTTGGCAACCATCCGTTGCAGCGGCGTGCCTGGCCGCCAGACCTTGCGCCCAAGGGATTTGTCGGATCTTGGGCCGTTCGCGAGAATGATCCCATCGCGGCGATAGAGTGCGATCGCGAGCGAAGGTGACTTGAAATGCACCTCAAACATTTTCTCGAAATGGCTGACGTCGATCGTCGATACGACGAGGCCGATGAAGTTTCCGTTGGAATCCTTGATTTTTCGGGCGAGAGAGAAAAACTTTTTTCCGGTCGCGCGAATGATCATCGGCTCGCTCAAGTACACCAGGAGCAATGGATCGCTCGACAGAGCCTGATAATATGATGCGTCGCTCAAATAGGTCGGGTTCGCGATCGGGCGTGGATTGGATGTACCCACGATCCGCCCCCTGGAATTGACGAGATCGATGCGGTGGATCTGAGGAAGGGAGTGACACGCTCCGACCAAAACGGCCTTTGTCGCCTGTGATGCGGCGAACCCGTCGAACTCACTGACTGCCAGGCAAGCGTCAGGTATACGGCCAATTACGTCCTGAAGAACGTTCTCAATAGACTGAAGAGCCGCATCGGCTCGCTCCTGAAGAGAAAGCGCGAGGGTAGCCAGATCGCCCTCCGCTCTTGCGAGATCCTCGTTATGCTCACGCAGCAACAGGAAAACCGCGCCGATGAATGCGGCTACCGTCATCACGACGCTGAGGAGCAGGATCACGTAAGTGAGCACGATGAAATTCGATTCGGCTTTCGGGCGGCAATCCTCAGCAGACTTCGCCAAGAGTTGTGGTCATTCCGTTAACTTTGGCAGGAAATGAAATCTCTTGAATACAAAAGAGGCTTCCCTCAGGAAGCCTCAGTCAGGGAGGACCGATGTCCCCAGCCTGCTTAAAGTCTGTACCCTTCGAACCAGTTGGTCAACCCAGACGCGTTAATTGTAACGATACATCGGATAGATGAATCTTGTGCTCAATTGATTCTGACGAGCTCGACTGGCGCATGCACAACAACTCAGCTTGTCTTGATGTAACGAGTACCGGCATCACCCAGCATCGCTCGCCAAATCACCCACTACTTCAGGGCCGGAAATCGCCTTCTTGATTGGATTCTTGCCAGTTTGCGGATCACTCACTGCTTTCACGACAAGCGGATCGAGCTTTCCGCCACCTTGAGACGCATAAGACAGAAGATCTCTTCGCATACCAGGTGTCCAGAAGGCCACGAGATGGTCGTGAATGCCTTTGATCGCCTGCTCTTCCGGGTAGGAGCGGAAGAAGCTGGCGATCTGATTGGCCATGCGGACGAGTTTTTCAGCACTCATGCCAGAGCAACTCTCTGTTAAACCGATCTTTCATTCAGCGGCCTTCATATTCGCATCGATACGCTTGAGCGCCAGATCCTCTTCATAGAAGCGGGCCTGCCAGTCGGATGGGCGGTTCGTGCGCCGCACTTGAACTGCCGTGACCTTGTATTCCGGGCAATTCGTCGCCCAGTCGGAGTAGTCGGTCGTGATCACGTTTGCACCGGTCTTCGCATGATGGAATGTCGTATAGACGACTCCCGGCTGCATGCGCTCGCTGATCTGAGCCCGCAAGGCGATGTCGCCGGACCTGCTTTCCAGGGAGACAAGATCGCCATCAAGGATCCCCCTGCTTTCTGCATCGAACGGATGGATTTCGAGAACATCCTCTTCATGCCAGCGGCTGTTCTCCGTGCGCCGTGTCTGCGCGCCGACATTGTACTGCGATAAAATGCGGCCCGTCGTGAGGATCAGCGGGAAGCGTGGGCCTGTGCGCTCCTCGGTGGGGACGAACTCCGTGATCATGAACTTGCCCTTGCCGCGGACGAAGCGGTCCACATGCATCATCGGCGTCCCGGATGGAGCCGCATCGTTGCACGGCCACTGAATCGATCCAAGCCGATCCAACTTCTCATAAGACACGCCCGCGAAGGTCGGCGTGAGACGGGCGATCTCATCCATGATCTCACTGGGATGCGAATAGTTCATCAGGTATCCCAGCGCATTCGAGAGAGCCATGGTAGCTTCCCAATCCGCCAATCCTCCCAACGGCGGCATCACCTTCCGCACTCGATTGATGCGACGCTCCGCATTCGTGAACGTCCCGTCTTTTTCGAGGAAGGAGGAGCCGGGTAGGAAGACATGGGCATATTTAGCCGTCTCGTTCAGGAAAATATCCTGAATGACCACGAATTCCATCGCCTTCAAGGCGGCGGTCACATGCTGCGTATCGGGATCGGATTGCGCGATATCCTCACCTTGAATGTAAAGCGCCTTGAAAGAGCCGGACACGGCCTCGTCGAGCATGTTTGGAATACGGAGTCCGGGCTCGCTCAGGAGGCTCACGCCCCAGAGAGTCTCGAACATCTGCCGCGTCGCGTCGTCCGAGACATGCCGATAGCCGGAGAACTCATGCGGAAAAGAACCCATGTCACAGGAGCCCTGCACATTGTTCTGCCCGCGTAGCGGATTCACGCCTGTGCCGGGCTTTCCGATATTGCCTGTCGCCATGGCAATGTTCGCCATTCCCATGACCATGGTCGATCCCTGGCTGTGCTCGGTGACGCCAAGTCCGTAATAGATCGCAGCATTGCCGCCGGTGGCATAGAGCCTTGCAGCGCCTCTTATGTCCGCGGCAGGAACGCCGGTGATGTCCTCGACGGCTTCGGGCGAATGACGTTCGTCGGCGACGAAGCGGGCCCATGACTCAAACGCGTCCACCTCACACCGTTCGCGCACATACTCCTCGTCCACCAGCCCTTCCGTCACAATCACATGCGCGAGCGCATTGATCATCGCGACATTGGCTCCCGGTTTCAGGGGCAGGTGATAGTCCGCTTCGATGTGAGGCGATCTCACGAGGTCGATCCGCCGTGGATCGATGACGATCAGGCGAGCGCCTTCGCGCAGACGCCGCTTCATACGTGAAGCAAAGACCGGATGGCCATCCGTGGGGTTGGCGCCGATCACGATGATGACGTCCGCTTGATCCACCGATGCAAAGTCATGAGTTCCTGCCGACGTGCCAAGGGTCGTCTTCAGGCCATACCCAGTCGGTGAATGGCAGACGCGGGCACAGGTATCGACATTGTTGTTGCCGAACGCTGCCCGGACGAGTTTCTGAACAAGGAACGTCTCCTCGTTCGTGCACCTGGAGGACGTGATGCCGCCGATGGAGTCCCGGCCGTATTTCGCTTGAATGCGCTTCAGTTCGCCGGCGGCCCGTTCGATTGCCTCTTCCCAGGAAACCTCCCGCCATGGATCTGTAATCTTCTCCCGGATCATGGGTTTCGTCATACGGTCCTTGTGTGTCGCATATCCCCAGGCAAAGCGCCCTTTGACGCAGGAATGCCCCTCATTCGCTTTGCCGTGCTTGTAGGGGACCATGCGAACCACCATCGTGCCCCTCATCTCGGCCTTGAAGCTGCAGCCAACGCCGCAATAGGCGCACGTGGTAATGACCGAGTGCTCAGGTGTCCCCGTCTCGATAACCGAATTCTCGTTCAGCGTTGCCGTCGGGCAAGCCTGCACACAGGCGCCGCACGACACGCATTCGGAGCCGAAGAAGTCCATTCCTCCAGGCGAGACGCGGGAATCGAAGCCCCTCCCCTGGATTGTCAGCGCGAAAGTGCCCTGCACTTCCTCACAAGCGCGTACGCAACGCGAGCAGACGATGCATTTGGAATCCTCGAAGGTGAAATACGGATTGGACGTATCCTTCGGCGCATCGAGATGGCCCGCTCCGGCATAACCGTAGCGGACCTCCCGCAACCCGACGGCGCCTGCCATGTCCTGCAGTTCGCAGTCGCCATTCGCGGAACAGGTCAGGCAATCGAGCGGGTGGTCCGAGATATAGAGCTCCATCACTCCGCGACGGAGCTTTGCGAGCCTGTCAGTCTGGGTGCGCACGACCATGCCCTCTTCGACAGGTGTCGTGCAGGAAGCAGGCGTTTCACGCCTTCCTTCGATCTCCACGAGACAGAGGCGGCATGAGCCGAAAGGCTCCAGCGTATCCGTGGCGCAAAGTTTTGGAATTTCAGTGCCCAGCGCCATGGCGGCGGCCATGACGGAAGTACCCACCGGCACCGTAACCGACTGCCCATCAATGGTGAGCGTAAGCACCTTTTTCGTTCTGCGGATCGGCGTTCCGTAATCGATTTCCTTGATCAGAGCCATGACTGCGCTCCCTTACTCGGCGGCCGCCGGAAATCGTCGGGCCTTGTCGAAATCTTCGGGAAAATGAGTCAATGCGCTCAAGACCGGCACGGGGGTCAGCCCTCCCATGGCGCAGAGCGAAGCATCGGTCATCAGGGTGCAGAGATCCTCAAGAACCTCGAAATTCTTCTCAGGCTCAACCCCGGCTATGATCCGATCCATGACCTCGACTCCGCGCACCGCGCCGACACGGCAGGGTGTGCACTTGCCGCAGCTCTCTGCAGCGCAGAATTCAAACGCGAAGCGGGCCTGCTGCGAGAGATCCACGGTATCGTCGAACACGACAATCCCGCCGTGACCGAGAAGTCCCTTCTCCGCCGCGAGCGTCTCATAATCCAGCGGAAGATCCAGCATGGAAGCTGGGAAATAAGCTCCCAAAGGTCCTCCGACCTGCACGGCCCTTACCGGACGCCCCGTCGCAGTTCCTCCGCCGAAATCTTCAATGATCTCGCGCAAGGTGATACCGAACCCAATCTCAATGAGACCGCCCCGCTTGATGTTCCCCGCAAGCTGGATCGGCAGCGTGCCCCGCGAACGTCCCATGCCGAAATCCGCATAAGCCTGCCCGCCCTTGGCGAGAATCCACGGCACCGTCGCCAGAGTCAGGACATTATTGACAACCGTCGGCTTGCCGAAGAGACCCTTGATCGCCGGCAGCGGCGGCTTCGCCCGTACGACGCCGCGTTTACCCTCGAGACTCTCCAGGAGAGATGTTTCCTCACCACAGATGTAGGCTCCGGCTCCAAGACGCGCCTCAAGCGTGAAGGCTCGAGCTGATCCCATCACGGATGCCCCTAGATAGCCCGCCTTCGTGGCGAGGCCGATTGCTTCCGTCATGGTCCGGTAGGCGTAAGCGTATTCCGACCGGATGTAGATGAAGCCTTTGGTGGCACCGACGGCCAAGCCAGCAATGGTCATGCCTTCGATCAGGCAGAAGGGATCACCTTCTAGAAGCAACCTGTCTCCGAAGGTTCCACTGTCGCCCTCATCCGCATTGCAGACGATGTACTTGCGATCAGCCTCCGCATGAAGAACCGTGTCCCATTTAATACCGGTCGGGAATCCGGCGCCGCCCCTGCCACGCAACCCGGAGAGCTTAATCTCATCCACGATGGCCTGTGGGCTTTGAGACAGGGAGCGTTCGAGGCCGGCATAGCCCCCGCGAGCCTTGTAATCCTCAATGGACAACGGATCGACGATACCGCAACGAGCAAAGGTTAGCCGCTGTTGCCTTGCGACGTAGGGATGGTCCTCCAGATGCCCCAAGCGCAGAGGATGCTTCGCACCCGTGATGAAGGCAGCATCGACCAGGCTACGGATGTCCGGAGGACTAATGGGCCCATAGGCGATGCGTCCTTCGGGTGTTTCCACTTCAACCAGAGGCTCCAGCCAGAAGAGACCACGGGATCCGGTCGATACAATCTCCAGCGTCACCCCTCGGATGGCAGCTTCGTCCGCAATCAATTTCGCTATTCGTGCGGCTCCAACAGAAACCGATGCGCTATCTCGGGAAATGAAGATCCTGGTCATATCGACCGCGCCTCTCGCACGACAGCGTCCAGCCGCTCTGCATCGAGCCTTCCAATAGGCTCGCCGTCATAGAGGGCAGATGGGGCGCAGGCACAGAGGCCAAGGCAATAGACGGGCTCAACGGTCAAGGCGCCATCGGATGTGGTTTCGCCCCAATCGACCCCAAGCTTGGCCAGCAGATCGCGTGCGATCTGGGGGCCATTCATGGACTGGCAGGCTTCCGCACGACACAGCTTAAGAACATGCCTGCCTGCGGGCTTGCGGCGGAAATCATGATAGAAGCTTACTGTCCCATGAATCTCAGCCCGCGAGAGATTCAAATCCGAGGCCACCAAGGATATCGCCTCTTCGTGGATGTAACCGAATTCCTCCAGAAGAGCATGGAAGATCGGCAGCACCGGGCCGTCCAGCAAAGCATGCGCCGCAATGATCTCACGCGCACGAGCCTGATCCCACTCGACAAACCTCGGCATTTGCACACCTGGGTATTATTGGTTTTCTCAAGACTGCTCGCCTTGAGAGCGCTATGCAACCAAGATTTTCGGATCGACCTGACATATGTCTTGGCATTCCGCACGGCCTAGCAGGCCGTGCGGCTGCACATTGGCATACGCTTTGTCGTTCAGGCTGCTGCTGCCTGCTTGGACTTGGCGGTATGAGCCGCAATAATATCCATCAGCTCAGGTGACAGGCAATCGTAGGGCTCAAGGCCCAGTTCTTTCAGCCGGGCGCGAATTTGCGGCATTTGCGCCGGATCTACACCGGACTCAATGACCGATGAGACGAACGCGGCAAATCCGGGAGCCGACCATCCTTGTGCGGGAGAGAGTTCCGTATGGATGAAATCGAGACCATAGAAGGGGTGGTTCTTGTTCTCGATGCGGCCATACATGTGAACGCCGCAGACCTTGCACGCATGCCGCTGAATTGTTGCGGATGGATCGACGACCTGAAGCTTGTCTTCATTGGCCGTCACGGTCACGCTATCTCTGGGCACTACGGCAACCATGGCGAACGTCGCGCCACTTGGCTTCCAGCATTTGGTACAGCCGCACAGATGATTGTGCATGCTGTTGCCTTTGATCTCTACGACGACAGGATTGTCGGCGCATTTACATGTAAGTCTGCCACCGCCGAAATTCGGATCACCACGGATTACGCCATTATCGACGGATGGATGGATCGAAAGAGTTGCATTCATCGGACGCTCCTATGCCCCCATGAAAGTCTACTCGGCGAACCGGCACAGCTTATCATGCTCAAGAGTGCCTTATGAGGGCCAGGGCCTCAAATTGTTCGAATTACGCCAAGAAAATTGGAGTATTGATACCTCATAAGGAGTGTCGGCGCGGCAGCCTTGCTGTGCGCGTCTCCAGAGCTCTCAACCTTTCCCATAAAGCCGGACGATCGACACTTCTGAAGGCGGCCTGTTTCAAGGTTGATGTTCTGGATAAGCGCATCCGCGCTCCAACCTTGAGGCATCAGCGCCTCCTCTCAATAGACGATGACGGATCGGATGGACTTGCCCTCGTGCATGAGATCGAACGCGGTGTTGATCTCGTCGAGCGGCATGGTGTGCGTGATTAGATCATCGATGTTGATCTTGCCCTCCATGTACCAGTCCACGATCTTCGGCACGTCCGTGCGCCCGCGCGCGCCGCCGAACGCCGTGCCCTTCCACACCCGTCCCGTCACCAGCTGGAACGGACGCGTCGCAATCTCCTTGCCCGCTTCCGCCACCCCGATGATGATGCTCTCGCCCCAGCCGCGATGGCAGCACTCCAAGGCCTGGCGCATCACCTCCGTGTTGCCGGTGGCATCGAACGAAAAGTCCGCCCCGCCCCCGGTCAGGTCGAGGATTGCCTGCACCACCTTGTCGGAGCCGACCTCCTTCGGATTGATGAAGTCGGTCATGCCGAACTTCTTCGCCATCTCCGCCTTGGCCGGGTTGAGGTCGACCCCGATGATCTTGTCGGCGCCCACCATGCGCGCGCCCTGGATCACGTTGAGCCCGATGCCGCCCAAGCCGAACACCACCACATTGGCTCCCGGCCACACCTTTGCGGTATAGATCACCGCGCCGATGCCGGTGGTCACGCCGCAGCCGATGTAGCAGATCTTGTCGAAGGGAGCGTCCTCGCGCACCTTGGCGAGCGCGATCTCGGGCAGCACGGTGAAGTTGGCAAAGGTCGAGCAGCCCATGTAGTGGAACACGGTCTCGCCATCGCAGCGGAAGCGGCTCGTGCCGTCGGGCATCACGCCCTGCCCTTGCGTGGCGCGGATGGCGGTGCACAGGTTGGTGCGGCGCGACAGGCAGGATTTGCAGTTGCGGCATTCGGGCGTGTAGAGCGGAATGACGTGATCGCCAACTTTGAGGGTGGTGACGCCGGGGCCGACCTCGCGCACGATGCCGGCGCCCTCATGACCGAGGATGGCCGGGAACTTGCCTTCGGAATCGAGGCCTGAGAGGGTGTAGGCGTCGGTGTGGCAGACGCCGGTGGCCATGACCTCGACGAGCACCTCGCCGGCTTTGGGGCCGTCCAGGCGGATGGTTTCGATGGTCAGCGGCTTGCCCGCCTCCCACGCCACAGCAGCGCGCGTTTCCATGGCACTTCCCCTTTCCGCAAACTTGCCGAAAATGTTCGAGCCGGACATGCCGCAGTTTAGCGGAAAGTGAGGCTCTGAACCACAGAGATCATGGCTCGGAACGCTCCGCTAGAGCTACCTCGCGGGGAGCGCATCGATCATGGAAAGCACTCTACTTCAGCCTCAGCCTGCGCGCGGCGAAGTTCGGCGACGAGGTCTCGCATGTAGGGATTATTGCGAAACAGTTCGGCGCTCTCCCCTGGTCTCTGCCCTACGCTGAGAGCAGTTTCGGCCTGGACATAGCGCTCATAGGGAATGATGGATGCAATGACGTCGATGGAACATGAGCAGCGCTCCAATGCTAGCCTTGTCTCTCCATTCGCCGCCATGCAGGCGAATACATAGTCTGCACGTGCTGTCGTGGGATAGTCATTAGAGCCCTCATCGAGGGCATAAGCCGGATAATTCGCCGCAATTCCCAGAATAAGGCAGCCTCTAGAGACAACATAAGCCCAAGACATGCTTTGCTTCCCCGTGCGAACTGAGCGCAGCATATCAAACAACCTAATTCGCGCGAATACGCGACGGCCAATCGCCCCTGACAGTTTCCGTGTTTAAGGTTATGGAGCTGTAATTCTTTTAGAGGGCGCGCTCTGCCGAACCCGGAGGAACACATTTCCAGCGGGTAACCCGCCACTCGGGATGCGTGTTCGCCCAAGCTGCCATCCTGGGCTGTGCGCCCATCATACAGCCGAGATTGCTTCCATCCTCGAAGGTAAGGCTGAGCTGCTCCTCCCTGCAAGTTCCGGGAGATGAAATCAAACACACAAGAAAGACTAATGTCATAATAGCTCCTATCTGCTCCGGCATCTCGCAGCTAATCATTGCTAGCAGGAAACCGGGTCAGCTCACCTCGGATGTATCAAGCCTACTGTCTCAGTGGCCCCAACAGCGCTGAAGTAGAATAGTTCATCAAGGGCAAATGCGGTCGAAGGACGCAAACCGCATTCGGCCACGCTTCTCGAAGTCAGGCCATATTATTGTGATTGCGCCAAATAACGGCCCCGGAACGCCTCGATCGCACTCTCATCCCGGCGCTCGTCGTCGCTCAAGCCAACATGGATATCCTTGACGATCTGAGCAGGAGAGCCGGAGAGAACGATAATGCGATCCGCCAAGCGAACAGCGTCCCGGCTGTCATGGGTGACGAAGAGTACGGTGGCAGGCCGCAGCTCAAGCATTCTCATCAGAAGATCGCGCAACCGGTCGGCGGTTGCTTCATCGAGAGAGACAAAAGGCTCGTCCATGAGCAAGATGTCTGGATCGATGGCGAAGGCTCTCGCGAGTGCGACCCGGCGTTGCATGCCCAGGGAAAGCCGCCCTGGATAAACATCCCGAGTGTCCGACATACCCATATCAGCAAGGAGGCTGAGAGCAGTCTGCCGTGAATCCTCCGTGAGCGGCAAGGGAAGCAGGATGTTCTGCAGCACAGTTCTCCAAGGCAGCAGACGCGGTGTCTGAAAGACATAACCGATGCGGGGGTTCGGCCTGCCTTGAAAAGCGATCTGACCGGAGTAGTCGGAGTCCAGTCTCGAGATCATGTTGAGCAAAGTCGTCTTCCCAATCCCGGACGGGCCGAGCAGGCAAACGAATGTTCCTGGATCAATTGCCAAATGAAAATTCTCAAGAATCCGACGCAACGGCGTTCCGCCTAGCGAAGGATAGATCTTGTGGAGAGCCTCGATCTCGAGACCGGTCATCGGCGCCATTGATTCAGTCTGCGCTCCCATGGCTGGAAAACGAAAATTTCGACCATTTGAATGATCATGGCAAATGCAAGTGCGTAGGCCAGGATGGTGGAAACATCGAAAACCTGAAACGCGGCGCCGATGACGAAACCCACCCCGCTACTGCGACCCAGGAGTTCCACCACCAGAACGATCTTCCACACGAGGGCAAGTCCCGAACGAATAGCCCCCATAAAATATGGCGCCAATTGAGGCAGGATCACGTGTCGCAAGGTCCGCCATCGCCCAATGCCATATACATCCGCCATTTCGAGAAGGTCACGGTCCAGTGCTCTCGCCCCTTCTCGGAGAGTCACGGCAACGTTGGGAATTTTGTTGATTGCAACGGCGGTTATGGCAGCCGCCTCGTTCAGTCCCAGCCAGATGTAGCAGAGAACGATAACGACGAGGGCAGGCAGATTCAGGAAAAGGATAAGCCAGGGATCGAACAGTCGGTTCAGAAGAAGGATGCGACCGAGCGCAATGCCGATGGCGGTTCCGATTGCCATGGCAAGAATGAAGCTAGCGAGGACCCGCGCCAGGGTAATGCCAATATTGCTGAAGAGAGCCCCATCAAGCCCGGCCTCGACCAGCGTTGTGCCGACACGCCCGGGCCCTGGGAACAGGCGTGGATCGGAGAAGAATGCCGCAACCTGCCAGGCAGCGACCAAAACGACAATCGACAGAACCGGCCATGCAAACCGCGTTACGGCTCTGACCTGTCGATCCTTCATGCTAAGCCTTCGGCGCCCAGAACAAGGAAGGATCGAAGCGCGTTCTGGGACCGACCAAATCCGGTCCTCCGAACTCGTTGAGAATACCGAAAAGCCGCTCTGCCGCCTGCGTCTCGGCCGCACCCCATGGAGAGGGAATTCCAGCTCTAAAATAGTCCTTCAATCGTTGGAATTCGGCATCCGTCTCGACAGCCATCACGGGCCTGAGACGTTGCCATGCTTTATCTTCCGCCTTGAGGACACGATTTGCGCCTTCTACAGCACGGAAAAAACCTGCCACTTGCTCAGGCTTGTTTCGCAGCAATTCCTCACGCCAGACGAACCCGACTAGCGGAGGCGCAGGGTGAACGCCCAAACTCGACATGACATCGACCATATCGATCAGCGGCTGATATCCGGCAGCATCGAGACGAGCCGCGAAATTCCAGAACGTCAAAACGCCATCTAGGCGCCCCAATCTTAGTTGCTCGGAGAGCAGCGGTGGAGCGCCATAGATCGGCTCGACGATCTCTGTAAGATCGGCATGGAGCGTATTGCGGGAGAATGCCCTCAGCAGAAGCCAGCTCTTGTCGAGTGCGCTGCCCGCCACCCCAAGCCGTTTCCCCTTCAGGTCAGCAAGAGACTTGAACCCTCGATCCCTTGGCACCATCAGTGCGCCTAGCGCGCTCGAGTAGGGCGCGAACCGAAGATTATCGCCCTCCGCCCGTTGGCGCATGGCCCAGAGCCAGTCGCTGACGATCAGATCGACCGCGCCGGCCTGCAAAGCGACGGTCAGAGCCTGATTGGAGGCAAGTTCCAAGCGCTCGATGCGCACTCCCTCCCTGTGGTCGAGCTTCTCGTCCGTGATCGTATCGAGGAGCCAGTTGACGGTTCCGAACTTGAGCGACCCAATCTTCAGGGGTTCCGATTTCTGGGCATCACCCCGCGATGCAAAGGGGACAATGGCCATGACAGCCAAGCTTCCGAGGAGTGCACGCCGAAGTCGATCCATTGGATCCTTCCTCGTTTCGATACACATTCGACCAAACTGGCCTGATGCGCCTTCTGAAGGCGTCCATCATGCAGCGGCCCAGGATACAAACTATAGGGTCAACGCTGCGAAGCAAGAAGCTCCCAACCGGCTCGCAACTGCTTCTTCGAAAGATTACGACAGGCTGGGAGCCATCTCAAGACTACCCATATGCCACGACCGACCTAGCCTTGAGAGGGCTGTTTCCTATTTGACGTCTATCAGCCGCGAATGGCGAAATCCGTTGCGGCTTTCTGGCTCTCGCGGCGTATTCCGCCGTGGTCTGCGCCAGAACGAGGAACAGTGTTGATGACACAGTCCGCGCTCCGCATAGATGGTCTGAGCCACACTTTCGGCTCACGCCAAGCGCTCGATAACGTGAGCCTGACAGTGCCTGCGGGGACGTTCACCGCCCTGCTGGGGTTGAATGGCGCAGGCAAGACGACCCTCTTTTCCCTGGTCACACGCCTTTACGACAGCACCTCCGGCACAATCGAGGTCTTTGGGTTCGATGTCCGGCGTGAATCTCCTGCGGCCCTCTCTCGGCTTGGTATCGTGTTTCAGGCGCGGACCCTCGACCTCGACCTTTCCGTGCGCCAGAGCCTTCTCTACCATGCAGCCCTGCACGGTATCGGCCGGCGACAAGCACGATTGCGAATGCACAGCGTCTTGGAAAAATTCGCCATTGCCGACCGCATTGACGATAAGGTGCGTAATCTTTCCGGCGGACAGATGCGCCGGCTGGAAATCGCCCGCGCCCTGATCCACGATCCCGCGCTGCTACTCCTCGATGAACCGACGGTCGGCCTCGATGTCGAGGCTCGCGAGAGTCTTATCAAGGAAGTGCGCCGCCTCGCGTCAGAGGAAGGCAATGGGATCCTGTGGGCGACCCATCTGCTCGAGGAAATCCACATGACCGATCGCCTTATAGTACTCCATAAGGGGCGCGTGCTCGCTCAGGGAACGGTTTCGGAAGTGCTGCTCCAGGCAGATGCCGCAGATGTGCAAACGGCCTTTCGCAATCTCATCAACGCATCTCAAACGCCGTCTCTAGGACAAGAGGCTGCCGAATGAAGCCTCGGGAACGGCCTTATGCCCTTTCACTACCCGGCTATGCGATCTGCTTTTTCGGGATAGTCTGGCGCGAAGCGCTGCGATTTTTCAGCCAAAAGGGACGCTTTCTCTCCGCCCTCGTCAGGCCACTCGTCTGGCTTTTCATCTTCGCGGCTGGCCTTAGAACCGTCCTTGGGGTCTCGATCATCCCGCCTTATGAAACCTACGTGTTGTATGAGGTCTATGTGACACCGGGCCTTGTCGCCATGATCCAGCTCTTCAACGGGTTGCAATCCTCGCTTTCGATGGTCTATGACCGCGAAGTCGGCGCCATGCGAATTCTGCTGGTCAGCCCCTATCCTCGATGGTTCCTTCTTATCGCGAAGCTCATCGCCGGCGTGCTTGTCTCCATTCTGCAGGTCTACGCCTTTCTCGTCGTGGCCTATCTTTGGGAGGTCGAGCCTCCTTTGATTGGCTATCTTACCCTTCTTCCCGTCCTCGTCCTGACCGGCTTCATGCTGGGAGCCATGGGGCTTCTTCTGTCCTCCCTGTTCCGGCAACTCGAGAACTTCGCCAGCGTGATGAACTTCGTCATCTTTCCCATGTTCTTCGCGTCATCGGCGCTCTACCCGCTCTGGCGCATCCAGGAATCGAGTCCTCTTCTCTATGAGATTTGCCGGTTCAATCCCTTCACCTACGTCGTGGAGGCGATCCGCTTTGCGCTTTACGGACAGTTTGACTGGACCTCTCTTACCATTATCGCTGGTGTAGCGGCTGTTTTCCTCATTCTGTCCCTGTTCGCGTATAATCCTTCGAAAGGCCTTATCGCCCGGCATGGCGGACCGGCGACGGCTGGCTAACCGCTGGAGGAATCCATGTCCTTGCGACAATGCTGCGGATTAGGTCTCATTGTCATCGGTTTTTTGGTCACCGAACCGGCGCTGTCCGCGGACGAAGACTGGCCCTGCGTCCAGCGTAGGGTCGCAGAACTCAGCATGGGTCAGATGTGGGCGGGCCCGCCAGTCGATGCGGCCGCGAGTGCATGGCGCGATGACCCAAGCCTTGCATCACTTGCGCGGACATTGGCCTCTCGTCGCACGACTCTCGATGATGCGAGCGCCGCAATTGAGCGCTTCAGCAAGGATGCAGGTCCGGATAAGGAAGCCAAACTGACATTGCTCTTTGCCGGCGTATTCGAACTCATCAATACGGAGCGGCGGCGCCTCATCAATGGCATTGAACGCTATGCCCGAAAGCAGAAGACTCTTGCCGACCAGATCAGCGAAACCAGCCGCATCCTCACGCACGAGAGCAAACCGGCTCCGGAGCGGGCCACCCTTGAACATAGGCTGCAATGGGATACCCGTATCTATGACGACCGCAATCAGGCGCTGCAATATGTCTGCGAAAGCCCAGTATTATTGGAACAGCAGGTCTATGCACTCGCTCAGGAGATTTCGCGCCATCTCGAATGACAACAGATCGATTGGCTATTGACCTGTGATCGGCTTGTCCTGCTCGTCTAGCAGTGGGACGCCGTATTGCAGAAGGATGGACTGTATCTCCGCCTGACGGGCCGCGAGAAACTCATTGAGATGGTGTTTCCATTCGGTCTCGCCATGCCGCAATCCAACGGTAATCCTGTAGGTCATCGGGACTGCCTTGGTTTCATGAAGAAGCGGCATGATCGCAAGAGGTGCGCCAGATTTCTTCACGTAATAGCCTGCAATAGGCCCCCATAGGATTCCGGCATCCACCTCCCCCGAGGCGATATCCTTGAGCATTTCTTCCGCTGGCGACTCGTAGCGGCGGTCGACCATGAGGGCATAAGGCTTCGCACGTGCCATAAGTCCGTTAGTGGCCATGACAGTGGCCGGTGGAGCTCCAGCGACAATGCCGAGACGTTTGTCCTTGAGACGGGGATCGTCCAGCGCCTCGACGCCTTTGAGATCACCATCCTTCGGATAGACCAGAACCCAGGCCGACTTGTAATAAGGATTGGTATTCTGCATCACCTCGCTCGCAGCAACATAGCCCATCACGACGTCGCAGCGCTTGGCGCCCAGCGTATTGCGCACGAATCCCGTCGCCTGCGGGAACCATGTATACTCCAATGGTAGCTTCAGATCGGCGGCAAGAAGCTCGGCGATCTTGTTTTCAAACCCTTCCCCGGCCTTATTCGAAAACGGCATGTTGGCAGGATCCGCGCAAACCCGCAGAGCCGTTCTCGATACCAGATCCGCCGGTTGCGCCAAGGCCGGACTCTGCGTCACGAGCAGAGCTGTCAGCAGAATGCCGGCCGCTGCGCCCTGGTTAACTGCGTCCAAGACATGAATCTTCATTTTGTGTCGCAATTTTTGATTTGTCCTCGCGCTTCGCCGGGCGTCCGCGGGGGACGGCGCCGTCTGCGCGCGCTTTTAGGTAGACGTAAAGATCGTCGATGTAGCACATGACGTTCTGGTTGTTTCCGAAGGCTGGCATGACTTGGTTCTCTGCGACGCCGACTTTCTGCCGCCCATTGACCACTACATCCATGAACTGCTCGTAAGTGAGTGTTTTGAGCGAGTTCGCCAGCGCAGGCGCATAGGAACTTCCCTGCCCGTCGGGGCCATGGCAGGTGTGGCAATCGGCATGGTATCGCCGATAGCCACTATATGTATACCAATCTACGGTACTGTCCGATCCGACGTGATAAGTCGGCGCGCCTTCGCTGGTCATGTACTTCCCGTCTTCTCCCTTGACCGGTTCTTCGGCCGATTGAAGGGCCGGTGGAAAGAAGCCGATGACTGTCATTGCTGCAAAAGCCGCAACCCTGCCCCATCCTTGCTTGACTGCCATTCCATATCTCTTCGGCTTGAAGCTGTTGGTCTTCACGGTATCGAGGAATGTGAGCGCCTGGCCTATCTAGAACCGAAAGCCAGGCGCATCATTTTCTCAGCCGAGCGCCGGCTTTATTGCGCTGGCAAGGCGAACACCGTCAGCGTGCCGCCAAGCGTGGTGTAGTTGGCAAGCGCCGCATAACCACCGACAGCACCAAGGCCCGCCGTCTCGACGGCGCGAGCGCCGGTTTCCTGACGTCCGGGATTAACGGCGGTCTGCCAGGCTCCGGCTCCCTCTTCACCCATCAGACCAGCGGCAAGGCCGATACCGGCCCATCCGCCGACGCCGGACAGAACGGCAATGTACTGCCGTCCCTTGTGCTCATAGGTCGTCACATTGCCGATGATGCCGGACGGTGTCTTGAACTTGTAGAGTTCCTTACCCGTCTGAGCGTCGACGGCCTTCAGATAGCCTTCAAGCGTGCCATAGAACACGACATTGCCGGCAGTCGCCAAAGCACCAGACCAGACAGAGAACGGCTCCTTATTCGTCCAGGCGATCTTGCCGGTTCTGGCATCCCACGCGATGAAGTTGCCCATATTCGTTTCGCCTTGAGGCGGGAACATGGAGAGGATCGCGCCGACATAAGGCTGCCCCGCCGTGTAGCTGACACGGAACGGCTCGTAATCCATGCAGACGTGATTGGTCGGAACATAGAACAGCCCCGTCTGCGGCGAGAATGCCGCCGGCTGCTGATCTTTCGAGCCAAGGGCTGCAGGACAAACATGCTTCGTATTGGTGTCTTCTCCTTGCTGCTCGGTGGAGTATTGAGACACGACCATCGGGCGCCCATAGGTCGGACTGTTCTTGTCCATATCCACCTTGGAAACCCAGTTGACGGCCGGATCGTACTTCTCCGCAACGAGAAGCTCGCCGTTGGTGCGATCCAAAGTGTAGGCAAGGCCGTTACGGTCGAAGTGAACCAGGAGCTTGCGCATGCGCCCGCCGACTTCCTGATCGACCAGGATCATCTCGTTCACGCCGTCATAGTCCCACTCGTCGTGCGGGGTCATCTGGTAGAACCAGCGCGCCATCCCCGTGTCCGGATCGCGGGCCATGATGGTCATGGACCACTTGTTGTCGCCAGGGCGCTGCTTTGGATTCCAGGTCGATGGGTTAGCGGTTCCGTAGTACACGAGGTTCTGCTCGGGATCGTAGGAGTACCATCCCCACGTGGTCGATCCGCCGATCTTCCACTGTTCTCCCTGCCAGCTCTTGAGACTCGAATCCTTGCCGATCGGCTTGCCGAGATGAGTCGTTTTTTCCGGATCGACCAACATTTCGTTGTCCGGTCCCGTCGAATAGGCACGCCACACCTGCTTGCCCGTCTTCATGTCATAGGCTGTCACGTGACCGCGTACGCCGAACTCGCCGCCGGAGATACCGACAAGCACCTTGTCTTTGACAGGCATGACGGTCGCCGTGTTGGTCTCACCCTTCTTCGGATCGCCGTTGACGACCGACCAAGCGACTTCACCCGACTTCGCGTCCAGCGCAACGAGCGTCGTATCCGCCTGATGCAGGAAGATCTTTCCGTCCGCATAGGCGAGACCACGATAAACGGTATCGCAGCACATCACCGGAATGACGTTTGGATCCTGCTTGGGCTCATATTTCCAGAGGATCTTGCCATCGCTGTTCAGATCGAGAGCATAGACGATGTTAGGGAATGGCGTATGGACATACATCACATCCCCGATCACCAGGGGCCCACCTTCATGGCCACGGAGAACGCCGGTCGAGAACTGCCAGACAGGCTGCAGTTTGTTGGCATTATCCTTCGTGATTTGATTGAGTTTGGAAAATCGGGTGTTTGCATAATCACCCGTTTGAATGACCCATTGCTTGGGGTCCTGGGTCATCTTCATCAAGTCTTCGTTGGCAGAAACTGGCCAAACCGCCGAAGCCGTGCCTAGCAGCACGGTCGCAAGCACAACTCTTCGCATTTGTTTCCTCCCGATGGACGCATTCTGCCAAGACGCAGCCAACATCATGCTGACCGCTCACGCGGCGTACTCATGGGATCATTCGGCTTCGGTAGCGTTTGGCGGCCATATACGGCGTCGTGCCAAAGGAGAGCGAGAGGCCCAGCTTGGCTGGCGTCGGACGGCGAAGCGAACGCCAGCCCGGATTAACCGAAGACGAAAGCAATTTAGAATAATTTGCCTTACTAAGCAATTTTTGCTTTTGCTCGTCTCCTGCTTGTCCTCACTTTGCTGCGCGTTTCACGTGCCATGCACGCCTCTCACTCCACCGTCATTACTTTATACCGGATAGTTGGGTGGCCTCCTGTATCGAACTCATACATTCAGTCTCTTTCCCTTCGCGGTCGAAAGCGCGGGCACGGTCGAGAGCGGCCATCGCCTGACGCATTCGATCTGGATCTGAAGCCTTTTCACCCTGTGCAACTTGCGCACTCGTCGGTTGGCCTTGCGTCTGAGCGCGAGCATCGGCAGGTGACGCGGCCCGCCCTTGAGTGGCCTCATTCATCGCTGGCGTCGCTTGAGTTTCAGGAACCGCTCCGGCCTTTGGCACTTGTCGGGGTGTTGCAGCGGCTCCAGGAGCACCCGCCGCACTTCCCTGTCCTTGTATTGTACCGGTTGAGGAGGCAGCTCCGCCCTGCCCCATCTGAGCAGATCCTGTGCTGGTCGGACCGGAGCCTGCGTCACGGCTGGCCAGTTGCTTCGAGAATGTATCGATTCTGTCGGTGCAAGGCCCGGCTACCACTCCAGAGCTTACCAACAGGGAAGCTACGCTGACGATCAAGAATGTGTTTGTCCTCATGTGCGTTTCTCCCTCTCATGAGATGCACTTCAGAACAATCGGCCTCGCAAATTGACGTTCCATCCACGCTGAGTGCGTGCCATTCCATGCGAGTTATAAACACTACACAGAAGAAGTACCCAGAATGAGTTTAGAATGGGACTTCGTCTCGACACTCCATGAGCATGCTCAGATCGACGGGACCGGGGCTCTGTTTACGGCCCGACGACAACTCCCCACGGGGATCCTCCAACTCTGACGCTCTTCAGCACTTTCTCAGAGGCGACATCGATGATCGAGACATCATTGGAGATGCCGTTCGTCGAGATCAGGAGCTTTTCGTCGGGTGTCATGGCGAGTTGCCAGACACGTTGGCCGACGAGCAAATACTTTTCCACTTCAAGCGTTTCAGCATTCACCACGGCGACCCGGTTCGCCGGACCTAAAGCAACGAAGGCCTTCTTGCCATCCTTCGTCAGCCGCACCCCAACCGGCTGAATCGCCTCCCTTGTAATTCCAGGGATGGAGAATTCAATTTTCTTGAGAATTTTGCGACTGACAGGGTCGATCACGCTCACTGTCCCTCCAACTTCGGAAGAGACCCACAGCGCTTTCCCATCGGCGGAGAACTCGGCAACTCGCGGACGCGCATCGACCAGCACGTTGCCGACGACCTGATGGTTCACCGTGTCGATGAAGTGAGCCATGTTGGTAGTCTCGGACGTGTTCACGAGGATCGTCCCATCAGGGCTGATCCCCATCCCTTCCGGCTCGACCCCGACCGGCACCTCGGCCAGAACGCGGTTTGAATTCACATCAACAACGGTGACCATGTTGTCATCCTCGTTGGCGATGTAGAGCGGGTTTCCTTTCGGATGCAGGACAAAAAGTTCAGGGTCAGGACCAGACCTCAGGTTGCGCACCACCTTTCCGGTCGCCGTATCGACAACATCCACCCGACTGTCGTCGCTCGCACAGACATAGAGCCATTTGCCGTCCAGACTTAAGGTGATGCCTCTGGGACGCCGACCAACCTTCCACGTCGCAATCACCGCGAGCTTGTCCGAGTCGATGACCGAAACAGTGTTGTCCTTCTCGTTCGAGACATAGATCGGATAGGCATTCGCCTCGGGTACAGCGCCCATCCACACGGCCCAGATAACGGCAAGCGCGGTCCTTGGAGCGACACAAATCCACGACATGGAATCTCTCCTCTATTGGGCTTTGCAACTGGTTTCCGGCTGATCGAAGCCAAGGGTATCGAGCGGTGTACGCTGGTGCAGGAAGCCCTTCTCCGGAGCCACTGAGACGAGAAAGCGTGGTTGCACGATAAGGAGCGGCTGGCGGAGCTGCCGGTCCCAGGGACGGAAGCTCAACGACACACCCTTGTAAGCTGGAAGACTGAAATCCGCTCCCAGGATGAACTGCTTCACCGTCCCGGGATCTGTCGCTTTGGTCTGGGTGATGGCCTCGCCGATCGTTCGCACAGCCATCCAGGTCTGGTAATCGAGAGGCCGCATTAAGCGTTCCGCAGAACGACGGAAACGGGTCTGTGCCTGTGCCGCACCCCACACTTCCAGAGTTGGGTGCCACGTGGTTGCGATCAGTCCCTGAGTTCCCACGACGAGCCGTGGATCCCAGGTTCGATATGCGACGTAGTCGCCAAAATCGCCTGCCTCGTCGGCCACGACGACGATGTCATAAGTGATGTTCTGCGTGACGGCCAGCGCCTCGGCTGTCGTTGGGCTGTCAGCCTTCGCACGAGCCAATGGGCCGAACTCCCAAGGCTTCTCGTCTGCTATCACAAGCCCAAACTTGCGGGCAGACCGCCTCATGGCTTCCGCATAAAGTTTATCCGCTTGTTGCGGACCAACGATCAGAAAGAGCCGCCGCCATCGCTTGAAGGCAAGAAACTGGGCAAGCGCGTCGGTCAGCATCGCGCGGCTCGGCGCCATATGAAAGACGTTGGGACGGCAATCGGTACCCCGCAACCGGTCATCTGTCGCGCTGACGTTGAAAAGCACCACGTTCTCGTCTTTGAGCGCATCGGCAATCGCCAGAAGCTCGTCAGCCGGAAGATTGATCGCCAGGAATCCGACGCCGCTTGCAACGCGACTGCGTGCAGCCGCAACCGCATCCTGGCCCTCTTCGAGCGCCTCCTCTTCGAGGATGTAGCGATGACCTGTGAACTGACCGGTCGTGTTGTTGTCGCGGATCGCCAGCTGCCCGCCTGCAATCCCCTCATTCTCAGGCACAGGGTCGAACTCGTAGAGCGGTGGCGGCGATGGCTGGCGCGTGATCAGCGCGATGCGAATGTCAGTTGAAGCCGGTATCTGCGCCCATGCGGGCAGAACCCAGAGGGCGGCAATGAATGCACTCAAGATCAGCAGGCCGATCACCTGGTGACCCTGGAGTTGTTGCCTTGAGCGAAGCGGTACCATTGGAAGGTGCCTTGTTCACACGAGGCCGAAGAGTAAAGCCGAGCCAATGCCGCAACGACGGCCTCTCACTTCGGCGAATGCACACGATTATTGCGCAGCAATCCGATCAAACAAGACTTAGCTGTCCGCATTTTCTACCGGCGGATCGTTTACATTCAGGAGAAGAATATTCCGGCATCACTGACGAGCATGAGAAGAGAAGGCTGCCCTAAGCTCCTGACTTTTGCGCAGTACAAGACGGCGGACTGGCCTGTGGGCCAGTCTTCAATCCTACGGATCGGATCATTGCCCAGAGACGGATACTGACGCAATCGAACCGGTTGCGACGGGATCGCTCATCGCTGTCCTAAGCTGCCCCAAAAGGCCTTTCTGCTTCGCCACATAATAGTAGCCGCCTGCATAGAGAGAGACGGCACGATCCTGGTTTCCGCCGGCCACTCGGTAGGCATTGGCCAGATAGGCGACCGCGTAGGTGAGATTGGTGTTGGCATCGAGCAGGCCCGCTGCGGAGCCTCGATAACCCATGCCGCGCGCTGTGGCGTGGCTGATCTGCATGAGGCCGTAATAGATCCGGTTCGTGGCTCGGGGGTTGTAGCCGCTCTCGCGTCGGATGACGCGATGGATCAGGCCTTCAGGCACGCCGTAAGCCTTGGCATGCTGGGAGACGAGAGTATCGATGGTGGCGCGGTCGGTAGCGGCGGCCGGCAAGGTACAGGCGGCAACCATGGCACAGCCAAGAGCAAAACGAGCGATCATGACAACCCCTTTGTTTGAAGGGGCATTCTCCGACCGAACGTGGCAATAAGGCGTCAGCTTGGCTGTAAGAGCGCGCGAAATACTCGATCTACGTGACTAGAACCAAGCATTTGCAACAAAAAAGCCGGTGCTGGGCACCGGCTTTCTATTTGGTGGTAGAGACGAATTTCAGACCCAGCCGCCATCCACCAGATAGGTCTGAGCCGACATGGCACTTGAAGCGTCCGAGCCCAAGAAGAGAGCCATATTGGCAATATCCTGCGGCACGAGCTTGCGCTTCACACATTGGCGCTTGAGCAGCTCCTTCTCGCTCTCGGGCGTGAGCCAGAGATCGATCTGGCGCTGGGTCATGATCCAACCAGGCACGAGGCAGTTCACCCGGATGTTCTTCGGGCCGAGTTCACGCGCCAATGCGCGAGTGAGACCGACGGAAGCGGATTTCGCGGTCTTGTAGGCTGCGAAGGAATCGTCGCTCACCATATAGCTAGTCGAGCCCATGTTGATGATGGAGCCCCCGCCAGCTTTCTCCATGTCCGGCAGGACAGCCTGGGCCGCGAAGAACTGGTGATCGAGGTTCGTCGCGAAACGCTCGCGCCAATATTCCGGCGTCACCTGATCGATGGTGTGGCGGTCATCGCGGGCGGCGTTGTTGATAAGGATGGTGATGGGCCCGAGCTTTTCGCTCGCGCGGCGGATGGCCGCTTGCAGGGCCGGAATATCGCGCACGTCGTTGTGCTCGAAATGCACGCGCTCACCAAGTTCCTTCGCCAGGGCCTCGCCTGCCTCGGCATTGTAGTCGAGGATGGCGACATTGCTTCCCTGCTCATGGAAAGACCGTGCGATGCTCTCGCCGATGCCGCTGGCACCGCCTGTGATGAGGACCGTCTTACCCTTCAAGGAGCCGTAAATCGTCTGCGTCATGGAACTCTCGTTTGTTCGGAGACAATGCTGGCATTGCGACGTATGGATGCCACAACGCCTTTTTGTGGAGGCTTATTCGCTGCCCTTGGTCTTCGGCACGTAGGGACCGTTGCCATCGAAGGTGTAGGCGGTCTTGACCGTGGTGTAGAACTCCTGCGCGTAGCGGCCCTGCTCGCGCGGACCATAGGACGATCCCTTCCGGCCGCCGAACGGCACATGGTAATCGACGCCCGCCGTCGGCAGGTTCACCATCACCATGCCGGCCTCCGCATTACGCTTGAAATGACCAGCATATTTCAGGCTGGTGGTGCAGATACCCGACGAGAGACCGAACGGTGTATCATTGGCAAGCTCCAGCGCCTCGTCATAATCCTTTGCACGGATCACGGTGGCGACAGGCCCGAAGATCTCTTCACGGGCTACGCGCATCTGGTTGCCTACTTCCGTGAAAAGTGCCGGTGAGAGATAGAAGCCGGGCGCATCGCGCTTGAGGAGTTCGCCACCCGCCACGAGCTTGGCGCCTTCCTCCTGGCCGATCTTGATGTACTTGAGGTCCTGATCGAGCTGGCTCTGGTCCACTACGGGACCGATATGCGTGCCGCTCTTCAGCGCGTCGTCGATCACGAGACCCTGCATGCGCTCCTGCATCGCCGCGACGAAACGGTCGTGGATGCCGTCCGTCACGATCAGGCGCGAGGAGGCGGTGCAGCGCTGGCCCGTGGAGAAGAAGGCCGAGTTGATGGCGCATTCCACGGCTACTTTCAGGTCGGCGTCGTCAAGCACCACCATCGGGTTCTTGCCGCCCATCTCAAGCTGGATCTTCTTCATCGGGTCGGCCGTGATGGCGCTCATGGCCACGCGGCGCCCCGTCGGCACCGAGCCGGTGAACGAGATCGCAGATACCTTCGGGCTCTGCAGCAGAGCCTCGCCGACGATGGAGCCTTTACCCATCACAAGATTGAACACGCCAGCGGGCACGCCCGCGCGGATGATGATCTCGGAGAGAGCATGCGCGGAGCCGGGCACCAGCTCGGCAGGCTTGAACACAACGGTGTTGCCATAGGCGAGCGCGGGGGCGATCTTCCAGGCAGGAATCGCAATCGGGAAGTTCCAGGGCGTGATGAGACCGACGACGCCCACCGGCTCACGGGTGATCTCGACATCGATGGCAGGCCGCACTGACGGGAGCTTCTCACCGGCCATCCGCAGGCACTCGCCTGCGAAGAAGTGGAAAATCTGGCCGGCGCGGGTGACCTCGCCGATGCCTTCCGGCAGGGTCTTACCCTCTTCGCGGGAAAGCAGGCGTCCGAGTTCATCCTTGCGGGCCAGGATCTCGTCGCCCACCGCCTTCAGGATGTCGTGGCGTTGCTGGATGGAGGAACGGGACCAGGCGGGGAAAGCGTCATGGGCTGCATCGATGGCGGCTTGCGCCTCGGCTGTGGAAGCCCGCGCGAAATCGCCGATCACGTCATTGGTGTTGGACGGGTTGAGGTTAGGCGACGCTTCGGACGCGGCAACCCATTCACCGGCAATATAGTTTTTCGTCATCGGTCTTTCTCCATTCCGTGTCCAGGCTCGAAGGCGCCCTGCCCCTGGCAAGTACCATTCAATTCCTCGCGCCCTCGCCGTGAAGCGAGGGCCCTCTTGTTACTTCTTCCGGTTGTAGACGTCGAGGGATACGGCCGCGAGCAGCACAAGCCCTTTGATCACCTGTTGATAGTCGATTCCGATACCAAGGATCGACATGCCATTGTTCATGACACCCATGACGAAGGCGCCGATCACGGCACCTGTGACCTTGCCGACACCGCCTGTGGCAGAGGCCCCGCCGATAAAGACGGCGGCGATGACGTCGAGCTCGAAGCCGAGACCGGCCTTCGGGGTCGCCGTGTTAAGGCGCGCCGCGAAGATCAGACCCGCCAAGCCCGCCAATACGCCCATGTTCACGAAGGTAAGGAAGGTCAGGCGCTCCGTCTTGATGCCGGAGAGCTTTGCCGCCTTCTCATTGCCCCCGAGTGCATAGATGCGACGGCCGATGGTCGTGCGATTGGTCACGAACGCATAGAGAATGATGAGGCCGGCCATGATGACCAGCACGTTCGGCAAGCCGCGATAGGTCGCCATGAGATAGCAGAACGCAATCACGAAAAATGCCAGAAGCACGTTCTTGGCGACGAAGAGGCCGAAAGGCGCCGCCTCGACATCATGCTTCAGCTGGTTCGTCCGGCTGCGGACGCTGAAATAGACAATGGCGATGACACTCGCGACGCCGATGAAGAGAGAGGTATAATTGAACCCCTCGCCTCCGAAGAAATCGGGAATGAAGCCGGAGCTCAGGCGTTGGAAAACAACCGGGAACGGGCCTACCGACATGCCGCCGAGGAGCGCAAGCGTAAGCCCTTTGAACACAAGCATGCCAGCAAGCGTCACGATAAAGGATGGGACCTTGAAATAAGCCACCCAGTAGCCCTGGGCCGCGCCGATCAGGCCGCCGACCGCGAGGCAGGCGATGGTGGTCGTGACAGGATCGAAGCCCCAGCGGACCATCATCATGGCAGCCAATCCGCCGACGAAGCCCACGATGGAGCCCACCGACAGGTCGATATGCCCGGCCACGATGACCAGCAGCATGCCCAGCGCCATGATGACGATGTAGCTGTTCTGCAGCACGAGGTTCGTGAGGTTAAGCGGCCGCAACAGGGTACCGTCAGTCGTCACCTGAAAGAACAGCATGATGACCAAGAGAGCCAGCAGCATTCCATAATCGCGGAAATGAGCCTTGATGAACTCCAGCCACGACGTCTTTTGCTGGGAAACGTGAAGCTCGTCAGCGGTTCTCGTATCCATCTCAGCGCCTCCCCGACTTGACGATAGCGTGCATGATTTTTTCCTGTGAGGCCTCGGCGACATCGAGCTCGGCAATCAGGGAGCCCTCGTTCATCACATAGATCCTGTCGCACATACCGAGCAGTTCCGGCATTTCCGACGAGATCATGAGGACGCCCTTGCCGGCATCCGCCAGCCCGTTGATGATCGTGTAGATTTCGTACTTCGCGCCGACATCGATGCCGCGTGTGGGCTCATCCAGAATGAGGATCTCCGGGTCGGAGAAGAGCCACTTGCTCAGAACCACTTTCTGCTGATTGCCGCCCGACAGGTTCACAGCCTCCTGGAATACGTTGGATGAGCGGATGCGCATCTTGCCACGATAATCGTTGGCGACCGCCAGTTCCCGAATATCGTCAATCACGAGGTTCTTCGACACACCGTCCAAATTGGCCAGGGTAATGTTCTTGCGGATGTCCTCTTCGAGAACCAGACCATAGGTCTTTCGGTCCTCCGTGGCATAGGCGATGCCGTTGGCGACGGCCTTTTCCACCGTGCTGACGTCGATCTCCTTGCCGTGCAGCCGGGCGCGCCCGGAGATGTTCTGACCGTAGCTTCGGCCAAAGAGGCTCATGGCGAACTCGGTCCGCCCTGCTCCCATCAGTCCCGCGATGCCGACGATCTCGCCGCGCCGGATGTTCAGATTGACGTTCTTGACCACCTGCACATGCGAATGAAGCGGGTGATAGGCTGACCAGTTCTCCACCTGGAAGATGGTCTCCCCGATGCGGGATTTGCGTTTAGGATAACGGTCCTCCATGGTGCGACCGACCATTCCGCGGATAATCCTGTCCTCGCTGATTTCGCCAGCGTGACAATCGAGGGTCTCGACGGTGCCGCCATCGCGGAGAACCGTGATGGAATCGGCAACCTTCGTGATCTCATTGAGCTTGTGCGAAATCAGAATCGAGGAGATTCCTTTCGCTTTGAACTGTAAGAGAAGGTTCAGGAGCGCATCGCTGTCCTTCTCGTTCAGGCTGGCGGTCGGCTCGTCCAGGATCAGCAGTTTGACCTTCTTGGATAGTGCCTTCGCAATTTCGACGAGCTGTTGCTTGCCGACGCCGATATTGGTGACCAGCGTTTCCGGCGACTCGCTCAAGCCGACGATCTTGAGCAGCTCCTTCGTGCGCGAGAAAACCGCCGACCAGTCGATGACGCCGAACTTCGCCTGCTCATTGCCGAGGAAGATGTTTTCCGCAATCGACAGAAGCGGCACCAGGGCCAGCTCCTGGTGAATGATAATGATGCCGAGCTCTTCGCTGTCCGAGATGCCCTTAAAGCGGCGTTCCTGGCCCTCGTAGACGATCTCGCCGGAATAGGAGCCATGCGGATAGACGCCGCTCAGCACCTTCATGAGCGTCGATTTTCCCGCACCGTTCTCGCCGACGAGCGCATGGATCTCACCGGCCTTGACGGTGATGTTGACATTGTCGAGCGCCTTCACGCCCGGAAACGTCTTGGTGATCCCTCGCATCTCAAGGATCGCGTTCATCGCTTCAACCTCGGGCAACTCAAGAAAGGGCCCGATGGCCCTTCCAGAAATGAGCAAGGACCCTGCGCCGGAACGCAGGGTCCGTCCGCCGTTCAAGTCTTACTTGAACTGGTCTTCCTTGTAGTAGCCGCTGCCCACCAGAACTTCCTTCCAGTTGGAAGCATCAACGCTGACAGGCTTCAGCAGGTAGGCGGGAACGGTCTTCACGCCGTTCTCGTAGGTCTTCGTGTCGTTCACCTCGGGCTGCTTGCCGGACAGAACGGCGTCCACCATGTTTGCCGTCACCTTGGCGAGCTCGCGGGTGTCCTTGAACACCGTCGAGGTCTGCTCCTTGGCGAGGATCGACTTCACGGACTGAACCTCGGCATCCTGGCCGGTGATGACCGGCATCGGCTGCTTCGGCGTACCGTAGCCGACGCCCTTCAGCGACGAGATGATGCCAATGCTCAGGCCGTCGTAAGGTGAGAGAACCGCATCCACGCGCTTGTCGGTGTAATAGGCGGAGAGCAGGTTATCCATGCGGGCCTGGGCAACCGCGCCGTCCCAGCGAAGGGTCGAGACCTTGTCCATGCCCGTCTGGCCGCTCTGCACCTTGAGCTTGCCGCTCTTAATGTAGGGATCGAGAACGGACATGGCGCCGTTGTAGAAGAAGTAGGCGTTGTTGTCGTCCGGCGAGCCGCCGAAGAGTTCGACGTTGAACGGGCCCTTGCCCTCCTTCAATCCAAGCGCCTTCTCGATGTAGCCGCCCTGAAGCACGCCGACCTGGAAGTTGTCGAAGGTGGCGTAGTAATCGACGTTCTTCGAGTTACGGATCAAGCGGTCATAGGCGATGATCTTGATGCCCTTGTCCGCGGCCTGCTGCAGAGCGTCCGACAAGGTGGTGCCGTCGATGGAGGCGATCACGAGCACCTTCGCGCCCTTGGTGATCATATTCTCGATCTGGGCGAGCTGGTTCGGGATGTCGTCTTCAGCGTACTGAAGGTCAACATTGTAGCCCTTCTCCTTCAGCACCTTGACCATGTTGTTGCCGTCGTCGATCCAGCGCGCGGACGACTTAGTGGGCATTGCCACGCCGACTGTGCCCTTATCCTGGGCCAATGCCGGAGTGAGCAGGCTGGTTGCGCCGAGAGCCAGTGCTGCGAAAGCAGTCGTGAAAGTCCTCAAGGTCGTTCTCCCTTTCCATCCTATGGCCGGACGGTTCATGGCTGTGCCGGCTTCATATCTAGAGTTCTGATACGGCGGGCCTAGGCGGCTTAAGGCTCTTCTCCGACTGGAGAATGTCGTCCAAGCGCCGATATCCTGGGCCCTTCTTCGGGAGCCCTTGCTGGTCGCATATCAGGCGATTTCCCCACGAAAGTCACGTGATCAATCGCCCAATAATACTATAATACTATTAAGCCGTGGAGAAGCGCATCAGGACAGTCCGGAAGTCCTGGGAAACGAAGGAGTAGAGGATCAATCGCTTGAGAAGGCGTGGGTCTGAATCGCGGTCAGAGCGCTTGCGCCGTGCTTGATCCGAATACGTTCGGCCGCCTGCATGATCAGGAAAGACATAGCCTCGCTGGCCGCTACCGGGTTCTGGCTCTCGATGGCATCGAATACGGCCTGATGCTGCCTCATGACCGTCTCAAAGCGGTCGTCGCTCGAAACCGGAGAGCTGATTGTGAACGATGTGGCGAGCGCGGCACCGATGACAGAGCCAATGGACTGCAGGAACGGATTGCCCGAGGCCTCAAGAATGGCCTGATGGAAGGCAAGGTCCGCCTTGGTGAACCCCTGCCGGTTGGATGCGCAACCATACATGGCTTGAAGGGCCGACCTCATGCTCTCGAGCTGCTTGGAGTTCCGGCGCAGGGCAGCGGTCGCGCAGGCGAATGGTTCGAGTGTCTGGCGGATCTCGAAAAGCCACCCGAGGAATCTGGCATCGACGCCCATCTCGAGATGCCATTCGAGAATGTCGGCATCGAACATGTTCCAGTTATGACGATCCAGAACCTTCGTGCCGACCTTGGTCTTGGATTCGATGAGTCCCTTAGCGGCAAGCGTCTTCAGGGCTTCGCGCAGGGCGGTGCGGGAGACGCCAAACAGCTCCATCAGCTCGGCATCGCCGGGCAGGATGCTACCGATGGGAAACCGCCCTCTCATGATGTTCTGGCCGATACCGTGGGCCACGAGATCGTGGGCCGACCGCGTCCTCGCAGGCTTCTGTAGATCGTTCGCCAAAACCATGATGCGCTCTTTGTACCCTACCTTGTTCGGATCGACGCTGCCG
>NZ_JAKRNJ010000004.1 GCF_022346925.1 Microvirga sp. ACRRW | reverse complement strand
GAACCGGGGAGGGCGGGGTTTAGAGCCGCCCAGGATGAATCGCGCTCAGAGATTGATACCGATCCTAGGCAGAATCCAGAGGGTGACGAGATAGAGCCCCATGGTCAGAAGACAGGACAGCGTTATTGAAAGCCAGAAGCCGAGCCCATGCCGGAGCATCATCGGGAAGACAAGAAACATCGGGAGAGAGGGGAGCACGAACCAGAATGTCGCTTGCGAATGGCTGGCGATGCGCTCCAGGTCCGAGGTGTCGCGCCATAGCCAGATGATACCGAGTACGGATACTAGGGGAAGCGAAGCAATCAGCCCGCCGAATCCGGGACTGCGCCGTGCGACCTCCGAGATGATCATGACGAGAATACCTGACAGGGCTGCTTTGACGATCAAGTAGGTCATGGCTTTCGGCTATAGCGTTCTCTCGTCCAGGATTTCATAATTCTCGCCGAGTTCAGCTTTCAGCAAAGCCAGCACTTCTGCCGATTGGCCGATAAATTGCTTTCGCTCCTCCCAGGACCATGGACTGGGGTCGGGCGGATAGGACCAATCAATAGATGTGTCATACCAGCTGATAATGTGTTGCAGCTTGTATTTTAGGTTTTCGCTTATGGGCAGCTTCCAATGATCGACAGGGTAATCATAAGTCTCTTGCGTAAAGCTATCGGCTCCCCACAAGCATATGCCGCTTCCTGGACTAAAGAAGTGTCTGAATCGGTATTTCGCTGAACTTAACATTTCAAAGAAGCGCTTACACAAAACACTATTTGGTAGGCGCCACAGGCCGCCGCCTGGAGCGCAAGCGCACATAACCGATGATCGTCAGGATCAGCCATGCGGTCTGCGTGACGAACGAGGGCAGGTTGAAGTCGTAGATCAGGGAATAGAGGATCAAGAGAGCGCCAGCGCCGTTGAGCAGGGCATAGCGGCCGTCCTCGACCTTCAGAATGCCCAGCTGCAGCAATCCATAAGCCGACAAATAGGCCGCGACTCCGACCAACCCGACAAGATCGGCGATGCTCATGGTTCCTGAAGCCTCACAGCAGATCTCCCGTCGTGCCCGCGGGCTGACCCGGATTGACGTTGCGCGCCAGCCGCTCGAAACGCCAGCGGACCGAAGGTGTCTCGCTGGGGCGGAGGCCGAGCACAATCTGCTCCGTGCGGCGCATGCCGTCGGAGGCTGCGAGGAACACGCTGTCCTCCACGTGGGCACCAACCGGGGTGGCGGTGAACTGCCAGGCTTCCTGGTTCGGGAGAACGAGCATCACGACCCGTCCTCCCTGCGCGCGGCTTGCCTTGACGCCAGGAGCGAGGTGGAAGCGGATGGTGATTTCCGCCGAGGCCGCCGCCGTGCCTTCGCCCCAGAAGACGTCTTCGCCCTCCAGGATGTTACCCTTGGGCGCAAGCAGAAGCCGCCGCTCGTGGGTCAGGCCGAAGCGCTGGCGATAGCCGTCATGGCTGGCGGTGAGGATGGGGGCGTGTTCCCGTTCGCTGCGCTCGGACGTGACCTTCTCGGGGCCGCTCAGCACCACGGGGCCGATGCGGCGCAAGAGCCAGCGAGCGACGCGGCGGTTGAACCAATTTCCCTTGTCGCTCACCATCTGGCAGGACGAGATATCGTTGATCGAGGCAGTCGAATGCGCCGCCGTGGAACGCGACGCCTGGATGATGGTGTCGCCTGCAATCCGCGGCGTGCCGCAATTGACCACAATGCGCTGGGAGGCTGAAGAGAACTCGAAGGAGAGGCAGCCCGCGCCGGCTTCCGTTGAGAGGCCCGTCGGGGGCGGCGCGCCTACATCCACAACGACGAGCGTGCGGCCTGCTTCCATGCGCTCATAGCCCGAATAGGGCGCGTGCTGGATCGGCTGGCTGCGCATGTCGTCATAGGTGAGAAGCGTCGCGAGATGATCTGCTGCCGTCACGCCCATGCCGTTGAAATGCGAAAGCGTGCCGTCGCCGTGCCGGAACATTCGCACCATGGGCAGCATGCGGTCGATGGAATTGAGCAGCGCCTCGGGCGTATCGACTTCGCGGCTCGCGAACATCTGGCGAAGCGGCAGAAGGTCGAACAAGAGATCGACGATCACACGCGGGTTGCGGCTTGCATGTCCGCCATCGGCGAGAATCTGGCGGTCCAATTCGCGGGCGAGCAGGCGGCTCGCGCGGCGCAAGTTGCGGTCGAGGCCTTCGCAGCACAGTCCCGCATAGCAGAGCGCGATCGCCGCCATCAGCTGCTGCTGGGGCAGGACACCAGAGCGCACGTGGCGTTCCAGCTCGCGCACATGCTGGCCGATGAGGCGCAGGAAACGCTGGTAGAAAGCGTGGTCCGCGCCTTCCAGGATCAGCGGTGACTGGCTGATGAAGGATATGAGGCGACGCGCGATTACCTGCGTGTCGGTGGCAAGATTCCTGTCACCGAGCTTGGATGAGACGAACTCGTCCACCAGCGAGCGCGCATTGGCCTGCGCGAGCGCGGTCCCGGCGGCGCGTAGATGGCGCAGCCATCCGAAACCGTAGAGCGCTTCGGCCCAGGCCTTGCTCGGTGGTGTAAACGCGAAGGGCGAGCGTCCGCTCGTGGTGATCGCGCGGCCCGCGAAGGCGAAGAAGCCGGAATAGATATCGGTCGCGATGGTGGGATCTGCGGTGCGCAAATCCTGCGGCGCGAAGAGAAGCCGCGTCGGCATCGGCGCGCGCGAGAACAGCTTGGATAGGCCCCAGACCGTTCCACTGCGCATGGCGCGACCTGCCTCAATCGAGGCAAGCTTATACAAACGCCAGCGATCCGGCCCAAAATCCACCCGTGGCGCTCCTCGTGTCATGATGGTCCGCGTCAGCATAGAGAGGAGTTCCTGCTGACTGGTTAACAACGTGTAAGCGCCGGTAATTGTGACCGGTTTCAACAAAAACTGCCCTCATCCTCAGTGTGTTGCTTGAGGTAAGGGCAGAGATTGATGATGTGAGTTCAGGAATTCTTCACGAAACGTGCGATGAAGAAGCCGTCGAGGCCGCCACGCTCGTGTTCTTCTGAGACGAGATAACAGGGCAGGGTGCGCACGTCGCCGTCCGGTGTCAGGCATTCGGTCAGACCGCCGATCTCATCCGCCGTGATCGGCTGACGCGCGAATTCCGGATGGCGCTCAAGGAAATCGGCGGCCTGTCGTTCGCCTTCCTCGGCTTCGAGCGAGCAGGTGCAATAGACGAGGCGCCCGCCGGGTTTGAGCAGGCTCGCGGCCTTGTCGAGAAGGCGATTCTGGAGACCTGAGAGCTTGCGGATATCTTCCTCGCTCTTGGTCCAGGCCACATCGGGATGACGGCGGATCGTGCCGGTGGCGGAGCAGGGCGCATCGAGCAGGATGGCATCGAAGGGCGCTTCATCGAGCTTCTCCGCATCGATGGCGCGGGTTGCGGCTTTGAGATTAAGACGCGCGAGATTCTCTTCCAGGCGCTTTAGGCGTTTCGCTGAGCGGTCGACCGCCAGAACATCAGCGCCCGCTGCCGCGAGCTGCGCCGTCTTGCCGCCGGGTGCGGCGCAGAGATCCGCGATGCGTTCACCGGGCTTGGCCTGCAACAGGCGGGCGGGAAGGGCGGCGGCGGCGTCCTGCACCCACCATGCGCCCTCGTCGAAACCGGGTAGGTCGCGGATCGGGGTACGCTCCACAAGGCGGATGCTGCCCGTCGGCAGCAGAACGCCGCCGAGGCGCTCGGCCCAGGCTTCCGCATTCTCCTTCACGGAAATATCCACGGAGGCCATGGAGCGATGCGCTTCCGCGATCTTCGCCGCCAGCTCCTCGCCGTATTGCTCCACCCAGCGCTCCTCGAGCCAGGTGGGTGTGTCGAGCCAAGGCCCTTGCGTGTTTTCTTGAGCGCCGAGGATCATGTCGCGCTCGCGCGCTACGCGCCGCAGCACCGCGTTGATGAATCCGCCCGCGTGATGGAGCTTCGCATCCTCCTGCGCCAGCCGCACGGCGCTGTCGACGGCGGCATGGTCGGGGATGTCGAGAAACAGGATCTGCGCCGCACCGGTGGCGAGGAGATGCAGCAGGCGCTCGTCCTTCGGGTCCTTGTTGAGGCGCTCGTTGAGCGCGCGGCCCAGGGTGCCGAGGCGGCGGAAGGTGACGATGGCGATGGCCCGCGCTAAGGCCTCATCACGCGCCGAGAGGTTTTCCTTAGGCGAGAGTTCGTCCAGCACGTCGTCGAGCGGCACGCGCCGCTTCACGGTTTCCGTCACCGCCATCCAGGCGAGGCGGCGGGGGCCGAGGCCTGCCTGTTCGTCCGATTGATTCAAGATACTTAACCCCAAGGTCCGCGCCGGGGCGGCTGGCCCCAAGGACTGTTTGAACTCTGCGAGAAGAAGCCGGGTTGCGGCGTCGTTCCCATCGTCGTGCCCATCTCCTGCGCCAAAGCGTGCAGCGCCGCAATCCTGTTTTCCGTCGCCGGGTGGGTGGAAAACAGGTTGTCCATGCCCTGGCCGGACAGCGGGTTGATGATGAAGAGCGGCGCGGTGGCGGGGTGACGCTCCGCATCCATGTTGGGCACATGGGCCACGCCGCCCGCGATCTTGGCGAGGGCCGAGGCAAGCGACAGGGGCTGGCCGCAGATCTCGGCGCCCATCTTGTCGGCGTCGTATTCCCGCGAGCGGCTGATCGCCATCTGGATGACCATGGCCGCCATGGGGGCGATGAGCGCGGTGGCGATCATCACGATGGGATTGGGACGGTCATTACCGCGTCCGCCGAAGAGGAAGCCGAACTGGGCCAGCGTGGCGATGGCGCCCGCGATGGTGGCGCTCACCGTCATGATCAGCGTGTCGCGGTTCTTGATATGGGCCAGCTCGTGCGCCATCACGCCCGCGACCTCGTCATGGCTCAGCATGTTGAGAAGGCCGGTGGTGGCGGCGACCGCTGAATTCTCCGGGTTGCGCCCGGTGGCGAAGGCGTTGGGCTGCGGATTCTCGATGAGATAGACCCGCGGCATGGGAAGGCCTGCGTTGCGGGCGAGATCCCGCACCATATGGACGAGATCCGGCGCGGTCCGTTCATCCACCTCGACGGCGTGATGGGCGGCCAGCGCCAGCCGGTCGGAATTCCAATAGGCGAAGAGGTTGGTGGCCAAGCCAATCCCTAACGCGATCATCATGCCAGTCGCGCCGCCCAGCATGTAGCCGACAACGCCGAACAGGGCCATGAGGGCCGCCAGCAGCATTCCGGTCTTGACGGTGTTCATCGGGGTCTCCACCTCGAACAGAGCTATATTCGTTGACACTTCATGTGGGAATGGTCCAGCTCCCGACCAAGGGCATCCGCGCCCACTTGCCTCTCCCACGGGGTTCAAGGACCTGATAGAACCCTCTCATGAGCACCGACGAGACTCCTCAAATGCTTTCAGCGCCTGCCCTCGAAGGGGCAGCGCCCGGAAAACCCCTGTCCCCAGCGGCTCTGCGGGCCCTGGAGGAAGCCGCCGAGCGGCGCCGGGAGATCGATGCCAAGGCGGCGGAGATCGCTAGGCAAAAAGAACATCAGGGCCGTGGCGGCCTGGAGCCGGTGCGCTATGACGACTGGGAGGTAAAAGGCCTCGCCAGCGACTTTTAAACGGCTCTCTTTCGGGAAGAGATTGTTTCCGAGAACCCCTCCGCTTAGTGTCCTTCGCAATTCGAAGCACCAAAGGCAGTGGGGTGATGAACGAGGCGGAGCGGCTCAAGCTTTTCCGGGATCTTCTGGAGGAGGCGCATAAGGCGCTCGATCTGCAGTTCGGCTTCGAGCTGTGGGATGGCTCCACTGTTCCCGCAGAGCTACCGTCCTACGCCATGCGTCTCACTATTCGGCACGAGAACGTCATCGCGAGTCTCATCCGCCGCCCGAACCTCGATACCGTGCTCAACGCCTATGTGTCGGGCCTGCTGGATCTCAAGAACGGCACCATCTTCGATCTTGCCGCCCAGCGGCCGCAGAAGGTGAGCCGTCGCCTCAGGCAGGTGAACAAACTCAAAGCGCTGAAGACCGCCTATTATTTCTGGCGCGCGGACGCCGACATGCCGCGCCCTCTCGCCCGGGTCGAGGAAAACCCGAAGGCACGCGAGGGAAAGCCGCAGACCAACAAGAAGAACGTCGCTTATCACTACGACGTGTCGAACGAGTTCTACGGTCTCTTCCTCGATCCGGAGATGGTCTACACCTGCGCCTATTTCCAACCCGATTGGCATGATGATCTGGCGCGCGCGCAATTCGACAAGCTCGACATGATCTGCCGCAAGCTGCGGCTCAAACCCAATGATCGCTTCCTCGACATCGGCTGCGGCTGGGGGGCGCTGGTCTGCCATGCGGCGCAGCATTACGGCGTGAAGGCCACCGGTGTGACGCTTGCCGAGGAACAGGCAAAGCTCGCCCGCGAGAAGGTGGCGCGTCTAGGATTGCAGGACCGCGTCGAAATTATCGTGAAGGATTTCACGAAAGTTGACGGCGAGTTCGACAAGATCTCTTCCATCGGCATGTTCGAGCATGTGGGCATCAGGAACCATCCCACCTACTTCCGCTCGGTGCATCGCCTGCTCAGGCCGCGCGGTCTCTATCTCCACCATACCATCGCGCGGCGCGCCAAGAAGAGCGAGCGGGCGTTCCGCAAGCTCAAGCCCGAATACAAGGCGCTCACCCGCTACATCTTCCCCGGCGGCGAGCTCGATCACCTCGGCATGTCGATCGCCAATCTCGAGCGCTTCGGCTTCGAGGTGCATGACGTGGAGGGCTGGCGCGAGCATTACCAGCGCACCACGCGCCTGTGGTGGGAGAATTTGAGCGCCAAGCGTAAAGAAGCCGAGGCCATGGTGGGCAAGGAGAAGACCCGCATGTGGCTTCTCTACCTCGCCGGCTGCTCGCTTGCCTTCGAGCGCGCGGCGGTGGGCGTGAACCAGACGCTCGTCTCCAAGCGCACGCGCGGGCCCTCGGGCCTATCGTCGACCCGCGCGGATATTTATCGTTAGAACAATCAGACGAAAGCCAAAACGGCCGTCAGCAGGATCGTCGCGCCCATGACGATGTTGAGCATGCGCTCGGCCTCAGGCCTCAGATTTGCCTTCTGGATTATGACGCCGAGCCACAGCCAGACGATGTCGACCACGATCATCACGATGACGCACAACAGCCATTTCGCTGCTGAATCGGCGAACGTGTTCGAGCGGACGACGGAATAGGATGCCATCAGCGAGACGAACGCTACATAGGCCTTCGGGTTGGTGATGCCGAGCACGAAGCCGCCGAGAGGCGTCGAGGCGAAGTCGGACGTGCTCTTCGTCTCCTGCGGGCCTACGGGCGCGGTGGCGATCTTGTAGGAGAGGTATGCCAGGTAAAGAGCCGCGACCACGGTCATCGTGAACGTGATAATCGGGAAAGCCTGGATGAGTGAGAACAGTCCCGCCGCACTGACGCCGGCGGCCAGGGCAAGGCCTACCTGGAGGCCGCCGTAGAAACCCAAGCCCTTCGTGAAACCGTGGCTCCGCCCCACCGCGACCAGGGCGGCAATGGCAGGACCTGGAGAGCCCAGAAGGACCAAGGCAGCCAAAGTGAAAAGGCTCAGTCCGAGAAGATCGATGTCCATGGCAGCCACATAAAGATATAAAGATTTCTTTATGTGTTACGGAATTGCTCTGTCTGTCAAGCCATTCCTAGGCTCTCATTGAGCGTTTTGTCTTTGTCGGAACAGCCGGATGTAAGGCAGCCTAGCGCTCCACCACTACCCGCGTTCCCACGCTCACCTGATCGTAGAGATCGATAATGTCCGCGTTCAGCATGCGGATGCAGCCATAGGAGGCGTAAGTGCCGATGGAGCCGGGGCGGTTGGTGCCGTGAATGGCGTATTCGTCGAGATCGAGGGTGAGCGCCCGCGCGCCCATGGGGTTGTTAGGCGCGCCGCCGGGGATCACGTCAGGCAGGCGGGGGTTGTCGCGCTTGACCTCCACCGGAGGCGACCAGGCGGGCTTCACATATTTGCCGTCGATCCGCGCTTCTCCGAACCATTGCTTGCCGGGTTTCCCGACGGCCACGCGATAGCGCAGGGCCGTCCCGTCGCCGCGCACGTAATAGAGCTGCCGCTCGCCTGTCCTGATCACGATCGTGCCCGGCGAGACGCGGGCTTCGAAGGGCACAACCTCGCGGGCGGATGCGCCTGAGACTGTGAGAGTCAAGGCCGTCAATGCGATGGCGATCCGCGCGCTCATGAAAAAACCCTCCTGCTGAACAGCGTGAGGGTGAGACGCGAAGGGAACGGCTGCGGTTCCGAGGCCCCCAAAAAGCGTCATCCCGGACGGCCTGGGCCGATCCGGGATCGCTGTCAGGATAAGGCACCATGCCTGTTGGGCGATCCCGGGTTCCACTTTGTGGTCCCGAGATGACGTGTGGTGTGACTTACGCCGCCTGCGTGCGCTTGTTCTGACGGTTGGTGATCAGGTCGTCGACCACGGTGGGGTCGGCCAGCGTCGAGGTGTCGCCCAGCGAACCGAACTCGTCCTCAGCGATCTTGCGTAAGATTCGGCGCATGATCTTGCCCGAACGGGTCTTCGGCAGGCCGGGCGCGAACTGGATCAGGTCCGGCGAGGCGATGGGGCCAATTTCCTTGCGCACCCAGCCCACCAATTCCTTGCGCAATTCCTCTGAGGGCTGCTCGCCCGCCATCAGGGTCACGTAGGCATAGATGCCCTGGCCCTTGATGTCGTGCGGATAGCCGACCACGGCTGCTTCCGACACCTTCGGGTGGGCAACGAGCGCGGATTCGACCTCCGCCGTGCCCATGCGGTGGCCAGAGACGTTGATCACGTCGTCCACGCGGCCGGTGATCCAGTAATAGCCGTCCGCATCGCGGCGGCAGCCGTCACCGGTGAAATACTTGCCGGGATAGGTGGAGAAGTATGTCTGCACGAAGCGCTCATGGTCGCCGTAGACCGTGCGCATCTGGCCCGGCCAGGAATCGGCGATCACGAGATTGCCCTCCGTCGCGCCCGCCTGCACGTTGCCTTCAGCATCCACGATCTCGGGCTTCACGCCGAAGAACGGGCGCGTGGCGGAACCCGGCTTGAGCTTCGTGGCGCCGGGAAGCGGCGTGATGAGAATGCCGCCGGTCTCCGTCTGCCACCAGGTATCCACGATGGGGCAGCGGCTGTCGCCGACGACGCGATGGTACCATTCCCAGGCTTCCGGATTGATCGGCTCGCCCACGGAGCCGAGCAGACGCAGCGACTTGCGCGAGGTCTTCTTCACCGGCTCCTCGCCTGCCTGCATGAGCGAGCGGATCGCGGTCGGCGCGGTGTAGAAGATGTTCACGCTGTGCTTGTCGATCACGTCCCAGAAGCGGGAGATCGACGGATAGGTGGGCACGCCCTCGAACATCAGCGTCGTCGCGCCATTGCTGAGCGGTCCGTAGAGAATGTAGGAATGGCCCGTCACCCAGCCCACGTCGGCGGTGCACCAGTAGATGTCGCCGTCGTGATAATCGAAGACGTATTGATGCGTCATCGCCGCATAGACGAGATAGCCGCCGGTGGTGTGCAGCACTCCTTTCGGCGTTCCCGTCGAGCCGGAGGTGTAGAGGATGAACAACGGATCCTCAGCGTTCATCTCCTCATAGGGGCACTCGTCGGAAACGAGCTCGGCGGCCTCGTCGTAATAAACGTCGCGGCCCGGTACCATGTTCACCGCGCCGCCGGTGCGGCGCACGACGAGCACGTGATCGACAACGCCCGCGCCCACGCGCTCGATGGCGGCGTCGACATTGACCTTCAGCGGGACTTTACGTCCGCCGCGCAGGCCTTCGTCGGCGGTGATGATGAAGGCTGATTTCGCATCCTGAATGCGGCTTGCGAGCGAATCCGGCGAAAAGCCGCCGAACACCACGGAATGGATCGCGCCGAGCCGCGCGCAGGCCAGCATCGCATAGGCCGCTTCCGGAATCATAGGCATGTAGATTGTGACGCGGTCGCCCTTCTCGACGCCGCGATTGCGCATGATGTTGGCCATGCGGTTCACCTGCGCGTAAAGCTCGCGATAGGTGATCTTCTTGGATTCGGAAGGATCGTCGCCTTCCCAGATGATGGCGACCTGATCGCCGCGCGTATGGAGATGCCGGTCGACGCAATTATAGGCGACGTTGGTGACGCCATCCTCGAACCAGCGGATCGAGACATCGCCGGGTCCGAAATTGGTGTTCTTGATCCGGGTCGGCGCCTTGAACCAGTGAATGCGCTTGGCTTCCTCGGCCCAGAACCTCTCTGGGTCCTTTACCGACGCCTCATATTTCGCGCGGTAGCCCGCGTCATCCAGATAGGCACGATGGGTCCATTCCGACGGCACGCCGTAGATCTTCTCTTCCATGGCCGCTTCTCCCAGACAGGTCGTTATGAGGTAATTAGGTCTAGGTTTAAGGAAAGAGAGAGGGGTCCGGCAAGCCGGAAGGGATCGGACTTTGGTCGCTGCTACTTTCGGGTGCATGACCTCCATTCAAAATGGCCAATGACACACTCTCGAGGTGGCTAGACCCGAGCAGACGCAACCTGCAGACCTGATTTCCCACAGGATCATGTGAAAATTTTCAGGATCCTGGCTTGCTAACAAAGTTTATGAAACAGATAAGGTAACTTTATTTCGTTGCCAATCGACAGGCTCCAGCCTCGCGGATCAGCGACCATGATGGAGATTCCCATGCCCTATTTCGTCCACCGTGGCGGCCCCGAAATTCGTGTGACCCAGCCCGAAGACAGAAATGTTTATGAGCTCGAGGTGGAGGGCCTCAGCGATGGTGGTTGGATCTGCTCCTGGATCGAAGGCTCGGCTACCGTTTCCGGACAAGATCTGTTCTTCCAGCGCTACAATGCGAACGGCCAGCCCGTCGGCGCAATCGTGCGGGTTAGCAATCCCTCCGGCGATCCTGCCAACAAGGGCATGGTTAATGGGACGAACGTTACATTGATGGCGGATGGAGGCTGGCTCTTTACGTATGCTGCCTCGAAGCCTCTTGTGGCTGGCGCGACCGATAAGTCTTTCGTGTATCAGCGCCGCTATGACAAGGATGGCAATGCGCTCAATGATGGACAGCTCGTCGGAACCTCGGTTAACGGATTCAACGAATTTACCTATGCTGCTGCTTTGAGCGATGGCAGCTATGTCGTGACATGGGCGAAATCGGCAACGACGAGCTCGGACAAGGACATCTATCAAAGGCGCTTCGATGCCTACGGCAATGCGCTCGGCGAAGAAAGCCTCATCAGCACGACGACCGCGAACGATCAAGTCCGCTCGCAAATATCGGCGCTGAAAGACGGCGGCTGGGTTGTCACATGGTACTCGGCTGGGGCTACCGGTGGTGAGATTTATCATCAGCGTTTCAACAGCGCCGGCGCAAAGGTCGGCACCGAAACCATGGTGAACACGACGACAGCGGATACCCAGAGCATTCCGGACGTCGCGGTTCTAGCGGATGGCAGCTATGTGATTACTTGGCAGTCCAAACTGCAGGATGGCAGCGATTTTGGCGTTTATCAGCGCCATTATGACAAGGACGGCAATGCCATCACAGGCGAGGTCAGGGTGAACACCACCGTTCAGGGCTATCAGGGCGATGCCAATATCGTCGCACTGGCCGATGGCGGCTGGACGGTGACCTGGCAGGGCGCGGACCAGAACCAAGCGGGCATCCGACGCATCTACCAGCAGACTTATAACAGTGACGGCACCCAGCGCGGTGATGAAACGATCGTCGATTTCGCGGGTACTGGAACCGAGAATTCTGCCTCCCGTGCCAGCCTTGCGGCTTTGAAGGACGGTGGCTGGGCCGTCGTCTATGCCATTGGCACCCCAGGCCCCACAGCTGCCTATGTGCAGCGCTTCAATATCGAGCATGTGCCCGATCCCGTCGTGCCCGATCCCGTCGTGCCCGATCCTGTCGTCGCCCTGAACTGGAAGGGTACGGCCCGTGCTGACATGAAGGTGGGCACGATCCTCGCCGACGTTATGCGGGGTCTGGCTGGAAATGATACCCTTTCAGGCGGCGACGGCAACGACACGATTTATGGCGGCGCCGGCAATGATCGCCTCACTGGCAACATGGGCCGGGACGTTTTCGTGTTCGACGCGAAGCTCGGGACGTCGAAGACGGACCGCAAGGTGAATTTCGACACGATCGTGGACTTCAAGGTCGGACAGGACAAGGTCTGGCTCGAGAACAAGATCTTCACCAAGCTAGGGAAAAAGGGAAGCGAGGCCAAACCTTTCGCGCTCAGCAAGAAGTTCTTTGTCATTGGCGACAAGGCTAAGGATAAGGATGACTACATCATCTTCAACAAGAAGACTGGCATCTTGTCTTACGATTCGGATGGAAATGGTTCCAAGTCCGCAGTGGAATTTGCGAAACTCTCCAAGAATTTGAAGTTATCCTACAAGGATTTATTCATAGTCTGATGCAATTCACGAGGGGCGGTTTCGGACAGACCGCCTCTCAGTCTTTGGGGTGACGCTTAAAACCTATTCATTCAGCCCGCACCTTTTCTATGCAGGCTTAATGAATCCTGAGACAGAATATGAAACCCACATTCTGCCTCAGAGCAGCGTCCCAAGAAGACTTCGATCGCCTCTTTCACCTGCGGATCGCCGCGATGCGCGAGAGCTTGGAGCGGATCGGACGCTTCGATGAACGCCGGGCCTTGGAGCGGTTCAAATCGTCCTTTCAGCCGGAGCATACGCGGCTCATCCTGATAGACGACACCCTTGCAGGCTGTGTCGCCATGAAGCCCGCCGAGAACGGGCTCCTGCTCGAGCATTTCTATCTCTATCCGGCGTTCCAGGGCCGTGGATTAGGAGCCGCCATTCTCGCGCAGTTGCTGGATGAAGCGGATGTCGCTCGTCAGACAGTGCGGCTCAGCGTTCTGCAGAAGAGCGATGCCGGGCGCTTTTACAAGCGCTTTGGCTTCATCGAGACGGGACAGGACGAGTGGGACGTTTATCTGGAACGCCCATCGCACGCTCCTGCTGCCCCATCGGGTCAAAAGCATTCCGCATCATAAAGGAGCTTGTTGGGAATTACGCCGGCTCTTTTGTCCCCTTGTTTGATGAGGTCGCTGAAATCCTCCAAGGCGGGTTGAGGCGATTTTTGCCTGCCTTGTACAGGACGATCCGATTGCCCGACGGATCGAACAACTCCGCCTCGCGCCAGAGCCAGCTTTTATCCTCCGGGTCAGACGCAAATTGCAGCCCCGCCGCCTTCAATCGGCGCATGGTTTCATCCAGGTCGTCACATTCGAAATAGACGGTCGTTCCCCGCCCTACCTGATCGCCGTGATCCAAGGAAAAGGTGCTCTCTCCGTCGGGGCAATAAAAGCGAGCATAATGGGGGCGCGCATCGACGATCGGGACGAGACCGAGCGTGCAGTAAAAATCCCACGCCGTATCCAGATCGATAGCCGTAACGGTGACTTGATTCAGCCTCACGGTCTCACCTTGTTCTGTGCCTCGTCTGTTGCCAGTCTCACTTCGGCATGAGATTGCGCGCAAGCATTTTTGCGGCGGCATCGACGGAATCGCCTCGGGCCGTTGGCATGAGATTTCCGGCTTTGAGGGTCAATTCGGTGATGACATGCAGGATGCGCGCGTCCGATTCAGTCACGCCCGCGGCGTCGAAATCCTTGCGAATCCTGCTGAACACGTCGCTGTGCCGAGGGTCGGTCGAGTCCCTGGCCAGAGCGTCCGAATAGGCCTCGACGTCCGGGCCTTTCATTCCCAATTTTTCAGCAGCCCATCTGCCGAGGAGCTTGTTGCGGAGGATCAACTTTCCCAGATCGTCGGCGCTGGTCATCTGAAATGCTCCGATTGCCTGCCGTGGAAAGCCCCTACTGGAGACTAGGATCGTGTCCCGAATGGACTGCGTCCCTGACATGAATTTAGAGCATTTGCCGGCGAAATGGACCATGCCATTTACGGACGCGCTTCAAAAATGACTGTCAGCCGAACGGGTTTCGATCTCAAACCCCGCCCAGCTTGCAGATGATCGCCCATTCCTCGTCCGTCACAGGCTGCACCGAGAGGCGGGAATTGTTGACGAGAATCATTTTTTCGAGACCGGGATGCTTCTTGATCTCGTCGAGGGTCACCGGAAGCTTGAAGGGCTTGACGGCTTTTACGTCCACCATGCCGAACTTGCCGCTCTCGTCCGTGTGGTCGGGGTAGTATTCCTTGATCACTTCCACGATGCCGACGACGGCCTTGCCTTCGTTGGAATGATAGAAGAAGCCCTGCTCGCCCTTCTTCATTGCCATCAGGTTCTGCTTGGCGACATGGTTGCGCACGCCGTTCCAATGGGTGCCCTTCGCGCCTTGCGCGACTTGTTGATCCCAGGACCAGACGGAGGGTTCTGATTTATAAAGCCACTTGGCCATCGTTAACTTACTCAATGCTCGGATTTGATGGGGCGGTTCATGAGCGCATCGACCGCCTGATCGACACTCCACGCGCCGGAAAGGATCTGCTCGACAGCTTCCGCTATCGGCATGTCGATGTTCTTCGCTTTCGCCAGGGCGACGAGGGCGCTCGCAGTGGTCGCGCCCTCCACCAGCTTGCCGCCGGAGGCCGCTTCGACGCTCATGCCCAGTCCGAGGCGCTGGCCGAAGGAGAAGTTGCGCGATTGGGCGGAGGAGCAGGTGAGCACCAGATCGCCGAGACCGGAGAGGCCCATCAACGTTTCCGCCTCACCGCCATAGGCGCGTGCGAAACGCAGGAGTTCCGCGAAACCGCGCGCGATGAGGGCTGCCTTCGCGCTCTCGCCGAGGCCACGCCCGACGACCGCGCCGCAGGCGATGGCCAGTACGTTCTTCGCCGCGCCGCCAATCTCGACGCCGCGCATATCGGTGCGGTGATAGACGCGAAGCGTGGGGCCCGAGAGCGCCGTCGCGAGATCTTCGGCGAGCGCGGAATCGCGGCAGGCCAGCGTCACGGCGGTGGGAAGGCCGCGCACCACATCGTGAGCGAAGCTCGGACCCGACAGGACCGCAACCGGAGAGCCTGGGCGAACCTCCTCCACGACATCGCAGAGAAATGCACCGCTGCCGCGCTCGATGCCTTTCGCGCACAGCACGAGCGGCGTTTCCTGGGGGAGAACGGCGGACAAAGCCGCCGTCATCTCGCGCGTCGTCTGCGCGGGTGTGACGAGAAGAACTGCGCTGCACGCAGCAAGCTGGGTCAGATCGGCGGTCGGCACGATGCGGTCGAGAAGGCGCGCGCCGGGCAGGAAACGCTCGTTTGTGCGCGTGTCTGCAAGTTCTTTCGCCTGCTCGGCTGAGCGCATCCAGAGGATCACGTCGTTGCCGGCAATGGCGGCGGCATTGGCGAGCGCCGTTCCCCAGGCTCCGGCGCCCGCGATGCCGATGGGTTCAACTGCGATTGTCATGCTCAGGGGGATTGCTTTGGCTTTTAGTGGGATTGGCAGAATTTCGCATCAGCAACAATCCTCCCAAACCACCTAGAAACAGGCCGAATAAAGCACCATTGAAGGTGAAGACGATGGCATAGATCTCGTACATTGTGCCTTCGGCTGAGTAGAGGCTCATTCCGAAGAAAAGGAAGAATATTGCCTCTCCGATAAAAAGGCCCAGCCATACGCCAAGAATCGCGCCGAGGCAGATACCGATTCCTCGTAGAAGCATCCTGCCCATCATCATGTCAGGCCTTCACTCCCACCGCCTGACCGCTGGTGTCGAGGGGCCAGCGGGCGCGGGCAGGGGCGTTGATGTCGTCGATGAGCCCAAGCCGCATCCGCTCCAGGCCTGCCCAGGCGATCATGGCCGCGTTGTCGCCGCACAAGTCGAGGGGCGGAGCGACGAGCTTGAGGCCGGTTTCGACGGCGAGCCTCTGAAGCGCCTGGCGCATGGTCTGGTTCGCGGCCACGCCTCCCGCCACCACGAGGGCTTTCGGCGCGTCCGCGATCTCGCGGAATTTTCGCAGGCCCACGCGGGTGCGGTCCACCACCACGTCCACGATGGCGGCCTGGAAGCTGGCGCAGAGATCGGCAATGTCGGTCTGCGTGAGAGGCGCGATTTTCTCCGCTTCGATCCGCACGGCGGTCTTGAGGCCGGAGAGCGAGAAATTCGGCTCAGCCCGTCCTTGCATGGGTCGGGGCAGGGCGAAGCGCTCCGGATTGCCCTTGGCCGCCTCGCGTTCCACATGCGGCCCGCCGGGATAAGCTAAGCCCAGCATCTTCGCCACCTTGTCGAAGGCCTCGCCGATGGCGTCGTCGATGGTCGTGCCGATGCGCACGTAATCGCCTACGCCTTTCACCGCCACGAGCTGCGTGTGGCCACCGGAGGCGAGAAGCAGAAGATAGGGAAAGCCGATGCCGTCGGTGAGCCGCGCGGTGAGCGCGTGGGCTTCGAGATGGTTCACCGCCATCAAGGGCTTCTTGGTCACGAGCGCCATGGCCTTGGCCGTGGTGAGGCCCACCAGCACGCCGCCGATGAGGCCGGGGCCTGCGGCGACCGCAATCCCGTCGATGTCCTTCACCGCGCAGTTGGCGTTCTTCAGCGCGCGGGCGATCAGGCGGTCGAGGACCTCCACATGGGCGCGGGCCGCGATCTCGGGCACCACGCCGCCGTAGCGGGCGTGCTCGGCGATCTGGCTCAACACCTCGCTGGAGAGGATCTCGCCTTTGCCGTCGAATCCGACGCCGACCACGGCGGCCGCGGTTTCGTCGCAGGTGGTTTCGATGCCGAGAATGCGCATGGTCTGGGGCTACCGTCGCTACGTGTTCTTTCGGGCTTTCGGCCCGGCTGTCCTCCCCCTATAGTCCGCCCCGCCGCTCAAGATCAAACGCGGATGTTATTTATCAGGAGTATGCAGCGGGAATGGCTTCTTCACCGACCCTGGTCATCGGCACGCGTGGCAGCCCTCTGGCGCTGGCGCAGGCCCACGAGACGCAAGACAGGCTGGTCGCCGCCCATGGCTGGACCGTGGAGCATCTGCCCCTGTCGATCATCAAGACCACGGGCGACGCCATTCAGGACCGGCCTCTCTCGGAAGCGGGCGGCAAGGGGCTCTTCACCAAGGAGCTCGACATCGCGCTGCTGGAAGGCTCCATCGATCTCGCCGTGCATTCTGCCAAGGACCTGCCGACCACCCTGCCGGAAGGAATCGTGATCGCGGGCTTCCTGCCGCGCGAGGATGTGCGCGACGCCTTCATCAGCCATCGCTACAAGAGCCTTGCCGACCTGCCGCAAGGCGCGGTGGTAGGCTCCGCTTCCTTGCGCCGTCAGGCTCAAATTCGCCGCTTGCGTCCCGATCTGAAGGTCACCCTGTTGCGCGGCAACGTGCAGACGCGTCTCGCCAAGCTGGAGCGCGGCGAGGTGGATGCGACGCTGCTCGCCATGGCGGGCCTGCGCCGTCTCGGGCTCACCGATCATGTGACCACGACGCTCGACACGAACGATTTTCTCCCCGCCGTGGGGCAGGGGGCTATCGCCATCGCCATCCGCGCCGAGGATGAGCGCGTGCGTGAAGCCCTGCAGCCGATTCTCGATGCCGCAACCGGCCACGCGCTCGCTGCCGAGCGTGCGTTTCTCACCATCCTCGACGGCTCCTGCCGCACGCCGATCGCGGGCCATGCGCGCATGGTGGGCGATGAGCTTGAAATCCGTGGCCTCGTGCTGCGCCCCGACGGCTCGGAATGTTTGGAGGCCGTGCGGCGCGGTTCGCCGGAGGATGCGGTCACCCTGGGACGCGAGGCCGGAACCGAACTGCGCACGCGCATGCCGGCCGGGTTCCTGACAGCCTGATGCGGATTCTCGTTACACGGGCACAAGAGGATGCTGAACGCACGGCCGAGAGGCTCGAGGGCCTCGGGCACGAGACGATCATCGCGCCGGTACTCCAAATCGTGCCGACGGGCGATCCTGCGCCTGATGTTGCCTGTGACGCGCTCATCGTCACCAGCGCTCATGCGATGGAGGCGCTGTCCGCTTTCGCGAACAAGGGCATGCGCGTGTTTTCCGTGGGTGAGCGGACGAGCGATGTGCTGCGGGCAGGCGGGTTCACCTCCATCGAGACGGCTGAGGGCGATGCGGTGTCCCTGTCGGCGCTGATCCGAAACACTCTCCCGCCGACGAGCACGCTTCTTCACGTCACCGCGCGCCATCACAAGGAGGAGCCTGCCGCCTCTCTTCGCGCGCTGGGTTTCACGGTGCACACCTGGGAGGGATATGAGGCAAGAGCGCTTGAGACCCTGCCCGAGGCCGCAATGGAGGCTCTGCGCACTGGCAAAATTGGGGCCGTGCTCCATTATTCCCGTCGGAGCGCGGAGCTTTTCATTCAGCTGGCGGACAAGGCGGAGCTTCGTTCCGCCATCCTCGGCTGTCCCCATCTCTGCCTGTCCGCGGATGTGGCCGCACCTCTGGACGCCATAGGGGCTGCCACGCGGATTGCCGGCGCACCCCATGAGGATGCGCTTCTCGAATTGGCGCGGGGCCATTCGTGACCTTAAGCGCCGCTTCGGTTACGATAGTGGTTTAGGGATCTTTGCCGAAGGAAAGGATCGTGGTCCGATGCAGCCATTCCCTCCTCCCAAATCCCATTCGGGAACTGAAGCGTGCGCCCAAGCTTGCCTTAATTGCATCCCAGTCTGATTCATCCCGTATTGCCCAGCAAGAGCGACCTGTGACCGATTCATCCCATCCCAAAGCGCCCAAGAATTCCAACAAGAATTCCAAGAAGCCCGCCCGTGAGCCGGCCACCATCGATCTGAAGGCCACCGTGGTCGATGAAGGCGCACCGCAGGAAAAGGTCTGGGATGCCGTGAAGCCTGAGGAAACCATCGTGCCGGAGCCCGAGATGAAGGCAGAGGACACGATTGGAGCTCCCGAAGCGACGCTCGATTCCGGCACGAAGACCGATTCCATCGAATCGGCCACGGCCAGCGATGAGCTGCCGCCGCAGCCTGATGAGCCGCGCTACGCGCCTCCGCCGGCTCCCGAACGCCGTTCGTCGTCCGGTGCTCTCATCGGTGCAGGTGTTCTCGGCGGATTGGTCGGTGCGGGTCTCGTTTATGGGCTTCAGGTCTGGCAGCGGCCCACATCGACTCAAGGCGATCAGCGCCTGGCGCAGCTCGAGCAGCGGGTGAACGCGCTCGGCCAGCCGGGCTCACGGAATGCTCCGAGCGTGGACCTGTCCTCCATCGAAGGACGGCTTCACGCGCTCGAAGCGGCACGCGGTCCCTTGGATCAGCGACTTCAGGAAATTCAGAACGCGGCGAACGGTGCGGCATCGCGCGCCGAGGAAGCGCTCAACAGGCCTCAGCCCGAACAGCAGGCTCCGCAGAACGAGGCGGCGCTGAGCGATCTCTCGCAGCGCCTCTCCGCTCTTGAAAACGATGTGCGGACGAATGTGCAGAACGCCGCCAATGCCTCGAATGCCGTTCAAGGCGTGGATCGCCGGATCAGCGAGCAGGAACAACGTCTCGCCGCTCTCTCCCAGCAGGTCACGCAAAACACGAAGAGCGCGGAAGAAGCGGGCCAGACTGGCACCCGCGTCGTGCTCACCGAACGCTTAGACGATGCCTTGCGCAGCGGCGCTCCTTTCGCGGATGTGCTGGAAGCCTTGAGAAAGAATGGCGCCGAGGCTGAGCGGCTCAAAGCCCTTGAGCCTTTCGCCGAGAAGGGCGCGCCGACCGCTTCCGCCCTGCTGGCGGCTTTTGAGCCGCTCGAGGCGCAGATCCTGCGCGATCAGCGCGCGGCTTCGGGCGAATGGTCTGATAGAGTGTTGCGGATGTTCGACAAGGTTGTGACCGTGCGGCCCGTGAACGAACCCAATGATACGGGCGTTCCCGCAACGCTGGCGCGGATCAGGCAGGCGCTGGGCTGGGGCGATATGGGCGGTACCGCCGCCGCCTGGGCCTCGCTGCCCGAGCCGTCGCGGCGTATCTCGGAAGGTTGGGGGCAGCAGGTCACGGCGCTGGCGGGGGCTCAACAGGCCTCCCGCGCGCTCTCCGCGGATGCCCTCGCCACCCTCAACCGTTCGACGCAATAAAGAAAAGGAACAGCCCAGAATGTGGCGCGCTCTCGTTTTCATCGGTCTTCTCTGCGTCGCGGCCTTCGGGGCGGTATGGCTGGCCGACCGGCCGGGCACGGTTCTGGTCACCTTCGGCGGCTATGAGGTGCAGACCTCTGTCGCCGTGGCCTCCGTTGCCCTCGTGGGCATCGCCCTGGCGCTCGCCCTGCTCTGGTCCTTGGTGAGCGGAATCCTCCGCCTGCCCTCGCGCCTGACCTTCGCCTCGCGGGCGCGCCGCCGCTCAAGGGGCTATCAGGCCGTGTCGCGGGGCATGATCGCCGTGGGCGCGGGCGATACCATCGCCGCCCGCCGCTATGCCAACGAAGCCGAGCGCCTTCTCGGCCGGGAACCCCTGACGCTTCTCCTGAAGGCCCAGGCCGCTCAGGTCTCCGGCAACCGGGAGGCGGCGGAGGCCGCCTTCAAGCAGATGATGGACGAGGACGAGACGCGGGTGCTCGGCCTGCGCGGCCTCTTCGTGGAAGCCCGCCGCCGGGGCGATGGATCAGCTGCGCATGAATACGCGTCCGAGGCCGTGCGCCTGGCTCCCGCCGCCGCCTGGGCGAGCGATGCGGTGCTGGAGGCGCGCTGCGCCGAGCGTGACTGGCGCGGGGCGCTGGAGGCCATCGAGCGCCGCACGTCCCTGGGTCTTCTCGACAAGGCCACCGCCAAGCGCCACCGAGCGGTGCTGCTGACAGCCGATGCTCTCGACCGGGCCGATCCCGATCCCGATGGCGCTCTGCGCAGCGCCCAGGATGCGGTGAAGCTCGCTCCCGATCTTGTTCCCGCAGCCGCTCTTGCCGGAAAGCTCCTGGCGCGCCGGGGCGATCTGCGCCGGGCCGCCAAGGTGGTGGAAACCGCCTGGCGCAGCCAGCCGCATCCGGATCTCGCTGAAGTCTATCTCAACCTCCGTCCCGGCGATTCGGGCCTCGACCGGCTGAAGCGCGCCGAGACCCTGTTCAAGCTGTCGAATGGTGCGCCGGAAGGCCGCCTCGCGGTCGCCCGTTCCGCTCTCGAGGCGCGCGAGTTCGACCGCGTCCGCGATGCGCTGGAGCCGCTGCTCTTGGACCGGCCCTCCATGCGCGTGTGCCTGCTCATGTCCGATCTCGAGCAGGCGGAGCACGGTTCGACCGGCAAGGGCCGCGAATGGCTTGCCCGCGCCACCCGCGCGCCGCGCGATCCGGCCTGGATCGCGGATGGCGTCGTGTCGGATCAATGGGCGCCGATCTCTCCCGTCACCGGTCGCCTCGACGCCTTCGTGTGGCAGGCCCCGCCCGATGTGCTGATCGCGCCCGAAGTCGCGATGCACGACGATGTGATAGCGGATCTCGACGACGAGCCGAGGGCGCTGCCCGTGATTGCAGAGGAGCCGGAGCCTGCGCCGGTCGTTGCGCCTGCGCCGGACCCCGAGCCTGCTCCCGCTGAACCTGCCGGTACCGTCGAAGCGGCTTGGCCCGAGCCTCCGAAGGAGCGGGAGGAGACAGCGCCTCCCAAACCGGAACCCGTGGTGTTCCCGGTGACGCCGCCGGATGTGCCGAAGCCCAAGGAGCCAGCGTCCGCGCGCCGCAGCGCTTTTTCTATCTGGTAGGCGAAAATCAAGCTGTTCCTGCCCTTGCCAAGCAGTAGGCGAGAGGGTATGAGGACGCCCTCTTCGATCGCATGATCGGAACGCCGCAATAGCTCAGCTGGTAGAGCACCTCATTCGTAATGAGGGGGTCGGGGGTTCGAATCCCTCTTGCGGCACCATTCCCAAGCGATGGTGCAAAGACTACCTTCGGGCAGCTCTTGAGCGCGTCGATTGGGAGGCATGGAAGGGGGCCATAGCTCAGCTGGGAGAGCGCTTGCATGGCATGCAAGAGGTCGGCGGTTCGATCCCGCCTGGCTCCACCATCCATCATGCTGGAGAGAAGACGGAGCGTGCGGGTGTAGCTCAGGGGTAGAGCACAACCTTGCCAAGGTTGGGGTCGAGGGTTCGAATCCCTTCGCCCGCTCCAATTTCCAAAAAAGGCCGCCTTCGGGCGGCTTTTTTGTTTCTCGGCATCCTCACCCAAAACAGACGGGCCCTTGCCAGGAGTGGAAGGGCCCGTTGCGACCTCAAGGGTCATGCATCGTTGATGCGGTCCGGCCAAGCCGGTTCATAAGATCTTCAAATTGTGGAGCTGGGAGCCTCTCCCCAATGCTCAATCCTGCAAAGTGGAGGGCGGCTTCAGCCCTGGGGATATTTCTATCTCAACCTCCATCTACAAAAGGCCGGGGCGGGTGCTCGGCCAGCGATCTGCACAGTCGGCGGCAGTTTTCAGGAACCCGCTATGAGGCGATGCCGATCCGTTGTTCGCGACAGGTACGCTCAACATGGGGAGATTGACCTGTCTTATGGAAAAAGCCTGTGACAGGAACTTGTTTCAGCGTGGCGGAAAAGAAAAAAGCCCGGCAGAGCCGGGCTTTAAGCAATGGATCTTTTACGCCGCCTTGACGCCGGAGAGGAAGTTCGAGACCTCCAGCCCGAGATCGCTGGAATGTCGGGCCAGTTCCTGAGCCGCGCCGAGCACTTGGGTGGCGGCGGCACCCGTCTCGCCTGCACCCTGCTGCACATCGTTGATGCTGCCCGTGACCTGTTCGGTGCCCCGCGCCGCTTCCTGCACGTTGCGGGCGATCTCGACGGTTGCCGCTCCCTGCTCCTCCATCGCTGCCGCGATCATCGTCGCGATGTTCGACATCTCGGCAATCGTCTTGCCGATGTTCTGGATCGCGCCGACGGATTCCTGCGTCGATTGCTGGATCGCGGCAATCTGGGCCGAGATTTCCTCGGTGGCCTTGGATGTCTGGTTCGCGAGCTCCTTCACCTCTGTCGCCACCACCGCAAAGCCCTTGCCTGCCTCGCCCGCGCGCGCCGCCTCGATGGTGGCGTTGAGCGCGAGCAGGTTGGTCTGCGAAGCGATATTGTTGATGAGCTGGATCACGGTGCCGATCTTCTCGGCCATGGCGGCGAGCGTTTGCACGGTGACGTCGGTGCGGCGTGCCTCCTCGACGGCTTGGCCGGCGATGCGGGAAGATTCCGCAACCTGGGACGCGATCTCGCGGATGGAGATCGACAGCTCCTCCGTGGCAGCTGCCACCGTCTGCACATTGGCCGAGGTCTGCTCCGCGGCGGATGCGACATTGCTCGTCTGGCCATTGGTCCGGTCTGCGACCTGAGTCATGGATTGCGCGGTCGCTTCCATCTGCGTGGCCGCCGAGGAGAGGCCATGAGTGAGAGAGGATACCTTCGTCTCGAAACTGCGGGTCAGATCATCGAGCACCTGCGCACGGCGCATCTTGGCCTCAGACTCGGCTTCCTGCTCGGCTGCCATCCGGCGCGCCTCGATGGCATTGTCCTTGAACACCTGAACGGCATTCGCCATCACGCCGATTTCATCGCGACGCTTTGTGCCTTCGATTGCCACGCTCAGGTCGCCATTCGCGAGGCCGCGCATATTTGCCACGAGCTTCTGGATCGGCTGGGCGATACTGCGGCCGAGGCCGAATGCGATGGCGATCAGAACAATTGTAGAGATGCCGACGAAGGCGAGAAACATGTTGCGGTAGCCGGCATTGATGACGGCAAGATCATCGATGTACATGCCTGCCGCCACGACCCATTCCCATTGGGGGATGGCGACGGCATACACCGTCTTCGGAGACGGAACGGTTTCGCCCAGCTTCGGCCAGAGGAAGTTGACGAAGCCGCCGCCTCGCCGGCCGGCCGCGACCTGCTCGCGGGTGACGTAAGTGCCGTTGCCGTCCTTCATGTCGGACAGATTCTTGCCTTCCGTCTCCTTGTTGGGATGCACGACGACGAAATTGGTGTAGTCGAGCACCACGAAATAGTCGTTTCCGTTATAGCGCATCGTGCGTAAGGAATCGGCCGCACGCTTCTTGGCTTCCTCGAGGGAGAACTCGCCATTCTTGGCGCGCTCCTGGAAGCCGGCGATGAGCGTGGTGGCAGTCTGAGCGAGGCTCTTCAGCTCCGCCTGCTTCCGCTCGAGCAGAATGCTGGAGATGGTCAGCGATCCATAGATCGTGAGCGCAATCAGCGCGAGGATGCCGAAGGCCATTCCGGCATAGAACCGGCCCGCAACGCCGGTGAATGCGCTCGTCCAATTCGAGCGCTTGGTAACATTGTCTTGTCGGGACATCTCGATCCTCATCTTCTCGCAGGGCGCCATCGCGTTGCGGATTCACAGATGGGCGGGACGATAAGCCGTGAGGCTTGCCCGGAGATGTTGCGTTACAAAACCACGATTCCCGCGTGCTTCGCCTTGTTGTCGGGCTCCACATGGATCGTGATGAGCGCGTCCTCGATCTCGTCCTTGAGCGCCCGCTCCAGGCGGTCGCAGATATCGTGCGCATCCGTCACGCTCATGGTGCCGGGCACGACGAGATGGAAGTCGATGAAGGTCATCTTGCCCGCATGCCGCGTGCGAAGGTCGTGCGCCTCGATGGCGCCTTCCGCATTGCAGGAGATCAGCTCGCGCACCCGCGAGAGTGTCGCTTCGGGCAGGGCCTCGTCCATGAGGCCGCCGATGCTTTCCTTGATCAGCCCCCAGCCGGACCAGAGAATGTTGAGCGCGACGAAGGCGGCGAGCACGGGATCGAGCCAGGTCCAGCCGGTGATGGGGACGAGCACGAGGCCGAGGAGGACGCCCACCGAGGTGAACACGTCCGTCAGAAGATGCCGCCCGTCGGCGACGATGGCGGGCGAGCGCAGGCGACGGCCCCGATGGATCAGGATCCACGACCAGATGCCGTTGATGATTGTCGCCAATGCGTTGACGGCAAGGCCCTGAGCGGGAGCATCGATCATCTTCGGCGAGAAGAAACCGAAATAGGCCTCGCGCAGGATCATCAGAGCGGCGACGATGATCAGCACGCCTTCGAGCACGGCGGAGAAATACTCCACCTTGTGGTGGCCGTAAGGATGGTTTGCATCAGCGGGCGCGGCGCTCAGCCGAACGGCCATGAAGGCCGCAATCGCCGTCACCACGTTGATGATGCTCTCGAGCGCGTCCGAATAGAGCGCAATGCTCCCCGTCAGGTAATAGGCGGCATATTTGAGCGCAAAGACGAGCGCTCCGATGAATATGCTGCCGATGGCAAGCTTTTGAAGGCGGCTCATGGCTTACATCGACGAGAACAGGGAAAGCGGAGCCGCCCTTATAGAGATTGGGTGTCTGGACGCAAGTCTTTCGTTTTACTTGCAATTCGCTCGCAAATGCGGCGAGCTCAACCCTGCATCGGGCCGATCTTGTACGTGAGCGCCCGGTAATACCCAGCAAGTGCAGGATGAAGCGTCTCACAGCGCGCGACGAGGCCGAGCGCTTCCTCCCGCCGTCCCACGCGCATGCTCGTCAGAGCCTGGGAATGGAGCCGAACGAGATCCGCAATCGCCGGATCGTGCTGTTGCGATGCGGGCGCCACCACCGTGTAGATGGCCGATTCCGTCGCGCGTCCGCGAACGGCGATGCGGTCGAGTTCAATCAGCACGTAATCCTCACGCACCGCATCGGCTGTTGCCGGGCCTAAGATCAGCGAAACTTTGTATTCCTTCGACAGGCTCTCGAGCCGCGAGGCGAGGTTCACCGTGTCGCCGAGCACCGAATAATCGTAGCGCCAGCGCGAGCCCACATTGCCGACCACGCAATCGCCCGTGTTGATGCCGACACCCACCGCGAAGACCGGCGCGTTCTCGCCTTCCTCACGCCGAAGGGAGGCATTGAGCACCTCGACGGCTTCCATCATGCGCATGGCCGCCTGCACTGCGCGCCTTGGATGATCCTCGCTCGGCAGCGGCGCGTTCCAGAATGCCATCACGCAATCGCCCATGTACTTGTCGATGGTGCCTCCCTCCGCGAGCACAGCTCCGGAGAGGGGATCGAGCAGGCGGTTGATGAGCGAGGTCAGGCGTTCCGGTTCGTCCTTCAGCTTTTCCGACAGGGTAGTGAAGCCGCGCACGTCGCAGAAAAGGATCGAGAGATTGCGCCGCTCGCCGCCGAGCTTCAGCGCGCTCGGATCGCGCGCGAGCTGCGCCACGAGATCGGGCGAGAGATAGCGCGAGAACGCCTCGGACACCGCATGGCGCAGCTGCCGCTCGCGGGCATAATCGAGACCGAAGCGAGTGCCGAAAACAGCGAGCGCCGCAGTAATCGGCAGTACGGGCGGCAGCCATATGCGCTCGACGCGCAGCACGAGCCATGAGCCCACGGTGAAGAAGATCACCACGAACAGGACCGCGAATCCAGTTCTCCATGTCACGCCGCCAATGGACATGGTTGCGGCAAGGCAGGCGGCCCCTACGAGCATGAGCAGCACCGCGAGGCGGGAAACGGGAATAACGAAGAGTTTGTGCAGCAGGTTGTCGATGATGGTCGCCTGCACCTCCACGCCCGCCGTGAGGCCGCCCGTCGTCAGGGTGTAGGCGGTGGGAAAGGTATCGGGTGCACCTGCATCGGCGGAGGTCGCCGCTTTCAAGCTCAGCCCCACCAGAACGATCTTGTCCTTAAAGCGTCCTGGCTGAAGGAATTCTTCAGGATCGAGAGCCTGATAATAAGACACGGTGGGATAGGTGCGGGCGGGACCGAAATGCTGGATGAGCGCGCCTTCGGGCACGGGCTGAACTGGCTTGCCCGCAAGTCTCAGAACTTCGGCTGCGAAACTGTCCGGTTGTGACGGCATGCGGCGCAGATAGACATCGCCGTCCGGATCGACGGAGGCGACGCCAGGAACCGCGCCTGCATCGAGAAAAGGATCGATGGGGTTGACGCGCGTGGTCTGTATGCCGTGATCTAGCTTCGTCGTCACATCGTCGGCGGCCAGCACCACATCCGGCCCGAGTGCTGCGGCGAGGCGCTTGTCTGCTTCCGCCGTCGAGGGTTCGGAAAAGATGATGTCGAAACCGATGGCTTTCGCGCCCGCCGCGCGCAGCCGCTCGATGAGCTGCGCATGAAGATCGCGCGGCCAGGGCCAGCGTTGCCCGATCTCGGAGAAGGACGGCTCGTCGATGGCGACGACCTCCACGCCGTAAGTCTGCGGGCGCGGCGGCGCGATGGTCGAGAGCACGTCGAAGAGCTTCGACTCGATCAGCGTGAAAGGCTGAAAGAAAACGAGTGGGCTCAAAAGAGCGGCGATGAGTCCCGCCATGACGAAGTGCCGCCAGAGCGGCTCTCCGGTCTGCGCGGGTCTGGCGGATGAGCCCTCGTTCACTCTCAGAACCGTGCCTTCACGCTAGCCGCGAAGGTGCGTCCTGGCCCTGGAATATTCGGCGCGACCTCATAGGCCTCGTCGAGCATGTTGAGAACGCTCAGGCCGAAGAGCAGCCGGCGATCCGGTGTTTCCCAGGTCAGCGACGCATCCGTCGTCCAGTAATCGTCGAGTTCGGCGCCCTGCAAATTGCCCTGCACATCGCCCACGAAGGTGGCGGCGACAGTCAGCTTGAGGCGGCTTGGATGAACGAAGGTGACGCCAGCGCGCGCGAAATCGCCAGCGATCAGCGGAACGTCTCTGTTGAGCGCATCGCCAGCGCGCACTTCAGCCGATTGAGTGCCGATGGTGCCGAAGACGCCGAAGCCATGAGTGAGCCACAGATTGGCCGTTGCTGCCAACCGTTCGATGCGCGCCTTTTCGACGACGATGCTGTCGAACGTGCTCGGCACGCCGATATCGAGATTCTCGGCATCCTGGCGCTGATACTCGACGGCGGTGAAGAGATAGGGCGACCATTCCGCATCCCAGCGCAAGGCGAGCGTGTCGGTCTCGCCTCCGAGGGCGACCGGCAGGGTGTTGGGCACGAGGCCTACGGTGGTAACGGGCGAGAGCGTATAGGCCAGCGGCATCAGCCCCTCGCGGCGGTAGGCAGCCCGCAGCCAATGGCCTTCTACAGGAGCGATGCCGATGCCGACGCGCGGTGAAATCAGGGTGTCGTCACCGAAATCCGTATCCAGCGTTGTGCGCTGAATGCCGGCCTGAGCCTCGAACCAATCCGACGGACGCCAGAAGAGATCGGCATAAAGCCGCGTCGCCTTGAACGTGGTGTCGCTTTCCTCATTGACAGGCGTGACCACGGACTCGCCGGTTTGCGCATTGAGGATATAGCTCGTGCCCGTGGTACTGCTGTATGTACGCCCGCGCTGACCCTCGAAACCGTAGCGCAGCGTGAAATCGTCAATGCCGATGCTGTGGGAGATCGCGGCCATCACACCCTCAGTGCGGCTGCGCTCCCGCTGCGCGCCTCCGAGGATGATCGGAGGAATCAGGTAGGCCGCCGCATTCGAGAACTGCGTGTCGAAACTCCGCTGGCCGAAAACGGCGGCGGTGACCACGTTTCGGTCGCTGAAGCTGTGGCTCCAGCCAGCGCCGCCGAGTACGGTGGTGGTGTCCCGTGTGCCCGTGAAGACGCTCGTGGGCGTGCTGACTGTGGCAATGCCGGGCTTGCCTTCCGCCCCTGCGCCGAACAGCACGAAGCGATCCGACGCTGAAGGCGCGGAGCCGATGAAGAAGGCGCCCTTGGTTTCGTCCTCGCGGTCGATGGTCGCGCCTTCGCGCGTCTGCGCGCGGCCGACATTGAGCGAGAAGGATGTGGGCAGCGGCTCGTTCGTGTAGCCCTGCACATTCGCCTCGGTTTCCCAGCCGATATTGCCATTGCGTGACAGCAGGCCGCCGCCGATCTCGATGTCGAGGAAGGGGCGGCGGATCAGGTCGATGCGTCCGATGCGGCCTGAAACCGCGAGGGGATCGAAGAACAGGCCCTGAAGCGTCAGGTTGAGTGCCGTCATGTCCACATCGACGCCGGTCTCGATGGTGGAGACATCAGGTCGCGCCGTGAACAGCCGTGGCCGGTCGACGGCGGCCTGATCGAAATAGCTCGAAGCGCTGAACGGATCGAACACGCGGTCGCCGTAGAAACGCGACCACTCGTTGAGGTTCAGGAAGCGGTAGGCCTGCGCGGGATAGGAGCCGCCATCCTTGTTCACCGCAAGCCCTGCAAAATCGCCGCCGCGCTGGCGATACCGGCGCAGGGTCTCGCGGGCGGCGAGAATGGCCTGATCCGCCTGATACTGATCGATTGCGATGGCCGTGCGCGCGCTCGACACCACGGGGTCGTTGGGGTCGAGACGATCCGCGTTGTCGAGCGCCTGATCGGCCAACTCTTCCTCGCCGTTCTGGTAATAGGCGATGGCCGCCAGCAGCAGGCCTTGAGATAGTCCCGGATTAGCGGCGGAGCCGGCGAGAATGGCCTCGATGGCTTTTGCCATTTCGCCCTTCTGCAGCAGGTATCGTCCCCGCGCGATATAGGCGTAGTGAAAATCCGGATCGAGCGCGAGCGCCTTGTCGATCAGCACGCCCGCTTCATCAACCTGGTTCTGGTCGAGCAGGAGGATCGCAAGATTGGCGTAAGACACGGGGCTGCCCGGATCTTCCTCGATTGCCCGGCGCATTGCCGCTTCAGCCGCCAGAGGCCGGTCGCGGTCTGATTCGAAAAGGCCGATGCTGTTCCAGATGTTGGAATCGCCCGGCGCAACGGCTGCGGCCTTATGCAAGGCCTCGATGGCGGCATTCACCTCGCCGTCGATATCGCCGCGAATGTTGCTGTCGGCGGCGATCACGTCCGGATCGTTCGGGTCGATAGCCTTGGCCCGGGCGATGGAATCGCGCATCTCCTCGCGCCGGTTGAGCGTATAGGAAATCTGCGCCGACATGACCGCGATGCGCGCATCGTTCGGGAAGCGCTTTTCCGCAGCCTTCAATATTTCGGCTGCCGCTTTCAGGTCCTGGCGGAAAGCCGTCACATAGGCATGGGCCAGCACGGCCAGCGGATCGTTGAGGGTGCTCTTCGGTTCCGGATAGACGCGGTTTGGATTGGCGAGCGATTGGGCGATGTAGCGGCCATAGGATGCGATCACGCGGCGTTTCGCATCGACCCCGCGCTCGGCTTTCGCGAAGAGGGAGGCCGCGTCCGACCAGCGGTGCTGCATGCCGAGAAGAGTGGCCTCCACGAGATCGGCGCGGGCACGCTGCGAGGCGTTCAAGCCTTTGGCGCGGGCTTGCGTCAGAGCATGCTCCGCACCAGCGCGGCCATCGAGAGAAAGCGCCGCTTCGGCAAGGCTCAGCCAATCCTCGGCGTTGCGCTGCTCCGGCGGTACGGCTGTGATCCGCGCGCGCTCGGCCCTGAGAGCCGAACCCGTGAGCGGTGAGGCCGGCAAGGAGGAAAACGTATCGCGCAGGCTCAGATAGAAGAGCATCTGCTCGCGGTCTTCCGAGTTCGTGAGCACGAATTTCGTGGGGGCTCGTCCGATGGACGCGACCGCGCCTTCGCCCTGGCGGACCGTGACGGAGCCTTGCGCGTTGCTCAGCTCGACCACGCCCTCCAGCACGATGAGCGAGGTGCGTCCGCCCTCGACGGAGAGCGACCAATCGGTGCCACGGATGGCGGCCACAGCCGCTGGGGTCTTCACATCGACGCCCGAGCCGCCGCGCGCCGCACGCGCCCAGATGCTGCCGGCATCGAGATTGAGCGTGGTCGTGCCGCTGGCGCCGCCCGCCACGGAATCGACGGTCAGCGTGGAATTGCGACCGACGCGGATCTGGGTCTGGTCCGCAAAGAGAATGGCGAGGTTGCCGATGGCGTTGGTGCGCAGCACATCGCCGCCGATCACGTCCTGCCGGATTTGCGCTGCGCGCCAGAGATCCTCGCGGACGAAGCGCATTTCCTCACCGCCCTTGGCGGCGACGATGGAGCCGACGGCGGGAATCTGTCGGGGAAAAGGCGATTGCGCGTGAGCTTCGGTCAGGCACAGCACGAGAGTGCTCGCCGCCGCAAGAAGCCGGAAAGTATGTGCAGCCATGACCGTCGACGAGCTAAATTTGCCTATACTAGGTAACGTAACAGCACCTTAGCAGCATTAAGGCAAGAGCAAAGCTGAATCGGCAGCATCCCGTGTGCTCAATGACACATGGCTAATTTCTTTGAGGAATTGTCTGGTTGATCAACGAGGAAATCTCGCATCCTGTACGATCAGGAAGAGATCTTGCCCCGTGCGATGATCAGCTTTTGCTTCAGGTCATGCTGAGCGAAAGGCTTCTGCAGGACCGGACGGTCGCGGAAGGAATCGCGGATGCCCGCACTGCCATAGCCTGTCGAGAAGACGAAGGGGATCGAGCGCTGCGCCAGGGCCTCGGCGACGGGATAGATCGGCTCGCCCGCCACGTTCACGTCGAGAATGGCGAGGTCCACCTGTTCCTTGGCGACTGCGTCGAGGGCTGCGGAAAGGCGCGCGGCAGGGCCGATGACCTCGCAGCCGAAATCGAGAAGCATGTCTTCCAACAGCAGGGAGATTGCCGCTTCGTCCTCTACCACGAGGATGCGCAGGCCGGTGAGATCTCCATCGCTCGTCACGCTGTCAGTCACTGTCGCTCTTTCTGTTATGCAGAGACCACACTTCTTCAGAGCACCTGAATTAACTTATGTTAATCGAGGTGCTTTCCATGGCTGCATCGGGAATCAGGGTTCTATCATCCTTGCACCAAGGTGCAAAAGCCGATGGAAATATTCCGCCCCTTCTGCCCTTACAGCCTAGTTGATCTTAGTGCAGACGAACCCAATTGCATAGGTCCTGAAGCGTTTGAATTCGTTGAATAAAGCGATGGTGAAGTTCGGACATTTCAGGGCTTTCGTGCGACTCTTCGCCTTAGGTCTTATGGGTTCGGTCCCGCTGCCCGCTTTGTTCTCACATGGCCTGAGCGATCGTGCTTTCCAAGCCGATCCTGATTTACCTTAAGCCTTGCGCAGGGCATGTCTCATCCTGAATAATCGTGCCATGTCCAGCCGCCCCGCCTTCCCGGTTCCCCATGCTTGCCCATTCCAGGCGCGAAACGCCGACATATCGGAGGGAAGCCATGGCTAGGCGCCGGGCGACGGACCCCGTTCTCATTATCCTCCATCAGGAGCACTCGACCCCTGGCCGTGTCGGGCGCCTGCTCGCCGAACGGGGTCACCGGCTCGATATCCGGCGCCCCCGCTACGGCGATCCTCTCCCGGAAACGCTTGCGGACCATGCGGGCGCGGTGATCTTCGGCGGCCCCATGAGCGCCAACGATCCGGACGATTTCGTCAAGGCCGAGATCGACTGGATCGGTGTTCCCCTGAAGGAGAACAAGCCCTTCCTGGGCTTGTGCCTCGGGGCGCAGATGCTGGCGAAGCACATGGGCGCAAGCGTGTGGCAGCATCCGGAGGGGCGGGCAGAGATCGGCTATTATCCCCTCGTTCCGACTGAAGCCGGAGATCGTCTGAGCGAGGCCTGGGGCGTGCCTTGGCCGAGCCATGTCTATCACTGGCATCGTGAAGGCTTCGATTGTCCTTTGGGAGCCAAGACGCTGGCCACGGGCGATGACTTTCCGACCCAGGCGATCCAAGTCGGCGAGAAGGCGTTCGGGCTTCAGTTCCATCCGGAGGTCACGCACGCCATGCTCTGTCGCTGGACAGTGGTCGCCGAAGAGCGCCTTGCCGCGCCCGGCGCGCAGGACCGCATCCGCCAGCTTGAAGGACGTTTCCAGTACGATCCGCACGTGTCGCGCTGGATCGACAGGTTTCTCGATCACTGGCTCGACACGCGGGTGCCTGCATGATGTCCGAACCCATTCTTAGGACGGAGCGCTTGCGGCTCTATCCATGGCAGGAGGAGGACTTTCCTCTGCTGGTCGAGCTGCATGGCGACCCGCAGGTGCAGCGCTTTCTCGAAGCCGGAGAGCCTGCTTGGGACGAGGCCTCTCTCCGGAGGAGATTTGCCAGGTTTCGCGCCGATTACGCCGAGCATGGCTGGTCGAAGTTCAAGGCTCTCGATGGGCAGGGCCGGTTCGTCGGCCGGGCGGGCTTCAGCTTGTTCGAAGAGACCGGCGAGGCCGAGCTCGGCTACAGCTTCAAGCGCGAGTTCTGGGGACAGGGCTACGCGACGGAAATCGCCGGTGCTCTGCTCCAATGGATCTACCGGGCGACATCGCTCGACCATGTGATCGGCTTCGCCGTCGCTGACCACGCAGCCTCGCGCCGGGTACTGGAGAAGGTCGGCATGCGGCTCACGGAGGTTCGGGATTACCAGGGCATCCCGAACGCGTTCTACCGTCACGACCGGCCTTGATCACGTGGCGTCGAACTCGAAGGGCGAGATACCGCGCCGCATCTCGTCGACGATCAGCGCATGCATCATGGGCGGGGCCGCGCGCTGCGGGCAGGCAACGCGCTCGCACAGGCGGCAATTGATGCCGATGGGCGTAGCATCCGCGGCCGCAAGATCGAGCCCGCGCGCATAGACGAGGCGATGGGCGTATTTCAGCTCACAGCCGAGGCCCACCACGAATTGCGGATCGGGCATGCCCCAGGGATTGAAGGCGCGTTTCACCGCGCGCGCCATGGAGAACCAGCGCGAGCCGTCGGGCAATTCGACGATCTGGGTCACCACATGTCCCGGCGTCTTGAACGTGGAGTGCAGATTCCAGAGCGGGCAGGTGCCGCCGAATTGCGAGAACGGGAAGCGGCCCGAAGAGAAGCGCTTCGACACGTTGCCCGCCGCATCCACGCGCACCAGGAAGAACGGGATGCCGCGCGCGCCGGGGCGGGCGAGCGTGGTCAGGCGATGCGCCACCTGCTCGAAGCTCGCGCCGAAGCGCGCGCCAAGCACTTCCACATCATAGCCGAGCGCTTCCGCCGCCGCATGGAACTTGCCGTAGGGCATCATGAGGGCGCCGGCAAAGTAATTGCCGAAGGAGACGCGCAGCAATCGCCGTGCCGGTCCGTCTACGGGTTCGAGCTTGGCGGCAAGCGCATCGATGGTCGCACGCATTTCGGCGAAGGCAAGCTGGTAGGCGGCCTGGAAGGTGCGGCCTGACGGATCGACGAGTTCGGAAATCAGAAGCTGGCGACGGTGATGATCGTAGCGCCGTAAATTATCCGACATCACATCGACGGGCATGATGCGCACGCGGATGCCGTGCTTGGAGCGCAACCGCTCCGCAATGGCGAAGAACGGCTCGTGGCCCGTCACCGCGAGATCGGAGGCGAGCGTCTCGGCGGCCTCGTCCAGCTCCGGGAAATGGTTTTTCGCCTCGTGGATCAGTTCGCGCACCCGGTCGACCGGGTTGACCTGGGGCGCATCCTCGGCGCGGTCGCGGTCGGTAAGGTTTGGCGTCATCGCCTCCCGTGCGCCGCGCATAGCCTGATAGGCGCGGTAGAGGCGGTTCACCGCATCCACGAGGGACGGTGCGTTTTCGATGGTCTCGCGCAGCTCGATGCGAGCGACCGGCGCGCTGCGGAAGAGCGGATCGGCGAACACCTCCTCCAGCTCCGAGACCGTGCGCTCATGGTCGTCATTGGCGAATTCTCGCGGGTCCAGGGAATAGGCGTGCGCCAGACGGATGAGTACCTGCGCCGTGATGGGGCGCTGGTTGCGCTCCATAAGGTTGAGATAGCTCGGCGAGAGCCCGAGCTCCTCGGCCATGCGCGCCTGGCTCAAGTTCAGGTCGCGGCGAAGACGCTTGAGGCGGGGCCCGACGAAGAGTTTTCTGCTCTCATCCATCTGTAAATCTTTTTACAAGTTTACCGAACAAGTCTTGTCGTCGATTTACAAGGCCACTTTTCTTTTGAAATCAGCCATTGAAACAAAGGCCTCTTCAGGGATTATACCCTTCAGACGCCTCGCCGACGAGAAGAGTTTGTGGATCGCCGAGGTCTTTTGTCAACGGATGTAAATTCAGCAAAAGGGCGTAGCCCCTTAAAGGCAAAACGGAGAACGGCCATGAATAAGTCTCGTTTCTGGGTGGTTGGCGGTGAATACACCTCCTGTGAGTGCGAAACCCTGGTTCAGGGCACCGAGCGCGTCGTCGGCCCCTTCGAGAGCCGCACGGAAGCTGAGAGCACCTGGCGTCTCCTGTCCGAGGATCACCGTCCACAGGCCCAGGTGCGCTTCACCATCGCCCAGGAGCCTCCATCGGTTCTGTCTGCCTGACCCTCCGCCCAAACCATCAGACGTAGATCGCCTGCTGCTGGCATGGGTCGGCAGTGGGCGAATGTGCGCCGACACAAAGTTTTTATCGGCGAGAGCCGGACTCTGAACGCTTCCCTCTGCTTAAATGCCGAGCGTGACCTAAAATACCTTGGCGCTCATCTGATCATGCTGAGGGAACCCTATGAAGCCCGTTCTGAAAACCTTTATTGCCGCCTTGGGCCTTAGCCTCGCCGCCATGAGCCCCGTCAAAGCCGACGTGGTTGTCTCGTCGAAGATCGACACGGAAGGGTCCGTGCTAGGTAACATGATCCTGCTCACGCTGCAGGCAAACGGCATCAAGACGCAGGATCGCATCCAGCTCGGTGCAACCCCGGTGGTGCGCAAGGCGATCACGGCCGGCGAGATCGACATCTATCCCGAATATACCGGCAATGCGGGTTTCTTCTTCAACAAGGCGGACGACCCCGTTTGGAAGGACGCGGCCAAGGGCTTCGAGACCGCCAAGAAACTCGATTACGACGCCAACAAGATCGTCTGGCTCGATCCCGCACCCGCCAACAACACCTGGGCCATTGCACTGCGCAAGGATGTGACGGAGCCCAACAAGCTCAAGACGCTCTCCGATTTCGGCAAGTGGGTTGCGGGCGGCGGCCAAGTGAAGCTTGCGGCCTCCGCCGAGTTCGTGAATTCGGAAGCGGCCCTGCCGTCCTTCCAAAAAACCTACGGCTTCAGCCTGAAGCCCGAGCAGCTCATCGTGCTCTCCGGCGGCGACACGGCGGCAACTATCAAGGCGGCTGCCGAGAAGACCAGCGGCGCCAACGCGGCCATGGTTTACGGCACGGACGGCGGAATCGCGCCGTCGGGTCTCGTGGTGCTCGACGACGACAAGGGCGTGCAGCCCGTCTATGCGCCCGCGCCCATCATCCGCGAGACCGTGCTGAAGGAAAATCCGAAGATTGCCGAGATCCTCAAGCCTGTCTTCGCGTCTCTTGACCTGACGACCCTTCAGAAGCTGAATGCCCGGGTGCAGGTGGGCGGCGAAGCGGCGAAAGCCGTCGCGACCGACTATCTGAAGTCCAAGGGCTTCCTCAAATAGGTGCCTGAGGATCGCTCGAAACAGCAAGACGGGCGGCAAAGCGAAAGACCAAGGTACGACGTGAGTTCCGTTACATCCCGGACGAGCACGTTTGGCGTGGTTCCACCACGCCCCGCGCTCTCCCTCGATCATCTGGGGTGCGTGATCGCCATTCTCATCGGCGTCGCGCTCTTTGCCGCTCCCTTTGCGACCTATCGCGCGACGCGCATCGCGTCCGGCGACTCGCGCCTGCTGATCGAGGCACTGCCTATCGCCATGGGCGCCGTCGTGGCTCTCGTGGCGCTCACAATCGCGGTGGGCGCGGCTTTGATGCGCGATCCTCTCGGACGGCTGGGTTCGGCGGTGATCGGCCTTGCCGTTCTTCTTCCCTCCTTAGGCCTCTCCGCCGGATACCTGACGCCTGCGGACAACACCTTCGCCCGTGTGTCACCCTCGGTGGGGTTCTGGCTGCTCGCCCTGTCGTTCTCGCTTCTCGCCATCGATGCCCTGGCGCGCATGCGGCTCGGGCCCTATGGGCGGATCGCGGCCTTGCTCGTGGGTCTGATCGCCCTGGCGCTTCTGCTGTTCTCAGGCATCTGGGACGATCTTTCGATCCTCAAGGAATACCGCACTCGCTCCGACACCTTCTGGCGTGAGGCGCGCCAGCATCTGTTCCTTGCCTTCGGCTCCATGGCGGCGGCATGCGCCGTCGGTATTCCGTTAGGCATTGCCGGGCACCGGCTGAAGACGCTTCGCACGGCCCTGTTGCAGGGTCTCGGCATCGTGCAGACGATTCCGAGCATCGCGCTCTTCGGCCTTCTCATGGCGCCACTCGGCGCCATCGCGGCCAGTGTGCCGCTCGCTGCGGCTCTGGGCATCAAGGGCATCGGCGCGGCACCTGCCTTCATCGCGCTGTTTCTCTATGCGCTGTTTCCCATCGTTGCCAACACGATTGCAGGTTTGAGCCAGGTGCCCGCGGCCGCCGTCGATGCGGCGCGCGGCATGGGCATGTCGGCACGCCAGAAACTGGTGCAGGTCGAGATGCCGCTTGCCTTTCCGGTGATCCTGGCCGGCATCCGCATCGTGCTCGTGCAGAATCTCGGTCTTGCGACGGTGGCAGCGCTGATCGGAGGAGGAGGCTTCGGCACCTTCGTCTTCCAGGGCATCGGCCAGACGGCGATCGATCTGGTGCTGCTGGGAGCCATTCCAACGGTCATCCTGTCCTTCGCCGCATCCATCGTTCTCGATGCGTTGGTCGAACTCGCCAAGGGAGCGCTCGCATGATCGAGATCGAACATCTCACCAAGCGCTATGGCACGAATGTCGTCGTCGACGATGTGTCCTTCACCGTGGAGGAAGGCACGCTCACCGTCATCGTCGGAACTTCTGGCGCGGGCAAATCGACGCTTCTGCGCATGATCAACCGTCTGGTGGAGCCGAGCGCGGGACGCGTGTTCATCGACGGGGAAGACACGCGCGCGATCCCGGAAGACGAGCTGCGGCACCGCATCGGCTATGTCATCCAGGGCTACGGCCTGTTCCCGCATCGCGACGTGGCGGCCAATATCGCTACCGTGCCGCGCCTGCTCGGATGGGAGCGGAGAAAGATAGCGCAGCGCGTGGATGAGCTGCTCGACCTGTTCCAGCTCGACCCGGCGGAATTCGCGCATAAATTCCCGCATGAATTATCGGGCGGACAGCAGCAGCGCGTGGGCGTGGCGCGGGCTCTTGCGGCCCGGCCTTCGCTTCTTCTGATGGACGAGCCCTTCGGCGCGCTCGATGCGGTGATCCGCTCCAAGGCGCAGGATGACCTGCTCGCCATCCAGCGGCGCTTGGGGACGACCATCGTGCTCGTCACGCACGACATGAACGAGGCCTTCCATCTCGGCGACCGCATCGCCGTCATGGATCAGGCACGCCTTTTGCAGCATGCGACGCCCGCCGAAATGCTGATGCACCCGGCCGACGACTTCGTGGAGCGCCTCGTGGGAACGGCGGAACGGCCGTTCCGTCTTCTCTCGCTCGCGAAGGTGCAGGACGCCATCGAGCCGGGCGAGGCTATGGGGGAGCCGGTCGCGATTTCCGACAGCCTGCACGATGCGCTTTCCCGCCTCATGTGGACAGGTCGCGATGCCCTGCCTGTCGCGGATGCCAGGGGCGTGATCCTCGGCAAGGTGAGCGTCGGCGGCATCCTTCAGCACGGGCGTCCGCTGCCATGAGACTTGCCTCTCTCGTTCGCTTGATCAGCCTGCTGCTACTCGTCGCTTTCATTGCGATGCCGCAGGCCTTCGCGTTCGCCTTCGAACCTTTGGTGACCCCGGGCGCGCCTGCCATCTACAATCAGGGAAGCCTGTTCTCTCTCACCCTGCAGCACTTGCGCACGGTGTGCCTCGCCACGATCGCGAGTACCATTCTCGCCGTTTCGCTCGGCATCTTCGTTACGCGTCCGTCGGGAGGCGAGTTCCTGCCGCTCTCGCGCAGCCTCGTGAATATCGGCCAGACCTTTCCGCCGATTGCTGTGCTCGCCATCGCGGTTCCCCTGGTGGGCTTCGGCGAGAAGCCGACCTTCATCGCGCTGTTTCTCTACGGCCTCCTGCCGATCTTCGAGAACACGCTGACGGGGCTGACCCAGGTTCCCACGCAGGCCATGGAAGCGGCACGCGGCATGGGCATGAATACATGGCAGCGCCTGTCGCAGGTCGAGCTGCCGCTGGCCTTCCCCGTGATCCTTGCCGGAATTCGACTGTCCGTCATTATCAGTTTGGGAACGGCCACGATCGGTTCCACGGTTGCGGCCAAGGGCCTCGGTGAGGTTATCATCGCCGGGTTGCAATCCAATAATATCGCTTTCGTGCTCCAGGGCGGATTGGTGGTTGCGCTGCTCGCCGTTCTGATCCACGACGGATTGGGATTGATCGAGCGTGCCGCCGCCCGAAAACTCGGCCGCTTCGTGGATGAGGTGTCATGACGCTGCTCGAACGGCTGAAGATCGAAACCAGGCCCGCCCATGATCGCATCGAGCTGGCCATGGATCTCGACCGCCGGATCGCCAGCCGCGACGGATATAGGAACCTCCTGATCCGCTTCTACGGCTTCCACAGCGCCTGGGAGCGCGCCGCGTCAGGGATCGCGCCTGACAAAGCCTTCTTCGAGAGCCGGTGCAAGGCGACGCTTCTCGCCAAGGATCTCTCGGTGCTCGGCTTAACGGAAGACGAGATCATTCGTTTGCCGCAATGCGACCCTCTCATGCCTCTGCCGTCGCCCGCAGCCGTGCTCGGCAGCATGTATGTGGTCGAGGGCTCGACGCTCGGCGGCGCGATCATCGCACGAGAGGTGAAGCGCAAGCTCGGGCTGTGTCCTGAGACGGGCTGTGCCTATTTCAAAAGCTATGGGAGTGATATTGCTGTCATGTGGAAGCAATTTGGCGCCAAGCTTCTGGAAGCATCCTCTTCCGAAGCTGACGACGTGATCGTCGAAACGGCTCAAAAGACCTTTGATGTCATGCATGACTGGCTGTGCGAGGGCTCATGAATCAGCAAGGGCCGCAAGAGTTCGATCTGACCGCTTGCGAGCGGGAGCCGATCCATATCCCGGGCAGCATCCAGCCTCACGGAATTCTGTTCGCGATATCCATCGCCGACATGAGCCTTACGCATGCAAGCGCCAATGTCGCGTCATTCTTCGGCATCGAGCCTCTCTCGATCCTGAAGCGTCCTTTCCGTGACGCGCTGCCCGAGATCGCCGCCTTACTGGAGGCCGATGTCGCGGAGGCGACGCCTTCCGGAACGACGCGCTTCGTGCGCACGGTCATCCTGAAAACCGTCACTGGCGAGGCGGCCTTCGATGTGGCGCTCTCCCGCTCCGACGGACATGCGGTTCTTGAGCTGGAAGCGGTGCCCGGAAATACGGTGTCGAGCATCGATGCGCTCTACCCGACGCTTCGCCGTTTCGTGGAGGAACTGCACGGAGCTTCCACCATCGATCGCCTCTGCCAATTGGCGGCGGAGGATATCCGCCGCATGACCGGCTTCGACCGGGTCCTCGTCTATCGCTTCGACGAGCAATGGAACGGCACCGTGATTGCGGAAGATCGAAACGAAGCGCTGCCGTCCTATCTCGACCTGCGTTTTCCCGCCTCCGACATTCCGGCCCAGGCGCGGGAACTCTATCGCCGCAATCGCCTGCGCATCATTCCCAATGCTGATTACACGCCGGTCCCAATCCAATCCCACGATCCCGCCCCGCTCGACTTGAGCGATTCCGCGCTGCGCAGTGTCTCGCCCGTGCATCTCGAATACATGCGCAACATGGGCACGCCCGCCTCCATGTCGATCTCGATCCTGCGCGACGGTGCGTTATGGGGCTTGATCTCCTGCCACAACAGCAGCCCGAGGCGCGTGGCGCTGCCGGTGCGCAATGCCTGCGATTTCCTCACGCAGATTTTCTCGCTGCAGCTCGAAGCACGGGAGAATACCGCGCTGGCTGACAACCGCGTTCGGCTCGGCGCCGTTCAGACGCGCCTGCTTGCCTACATGGCGGGCGAGAACTTCTTTATCGACGGGCTCGTGAACAATCCGAATGACCTGATGCTGCTTGCCGGGGCGACAGGCGTTGCCATCGTCACGGACGAGCATTGCTGGCGCCTCGGCACAACGCCTGGCGAGGGGGAGGTCAGAGCCCTCTATGCTTGGCTCTCGGAGCATCATCAGGAGGACGTGTTCGCCACGGACCGTCTGGCGGAACTCTTTCCGCAAGCGGCGCGCTATGCTGACAAGGCCGGCGGCCTTCTCTCCATTTCCATTTCGAAGATGCGGTCGAGCTACATCCTCTGGTTCCGTCCCGAGATCGTGGAGACGGTCAAATGGGGCGGCAACCCGGAAAAGCCGGTGCGGGAGGAGGCAGGCACCCTGAGGCTTCATCCCCGACGCTCTTTCGAGATTTGGAAGGAGACGGTGCGCGGGCGCTCTGCCGCCTGGGACCGCAGCGAGGTCGAGGCGGTCAAGGAATTGCGCAACGCTATCGTCGGCATCGTCCTGCGCCGCGCCGAGGAGCTAGCGGCCCTCACGGACGAGCTTCGCCGCTCGAACAAGGAGCTGGAGGCTTTTTCCTATTCCGTGTCTCACGACCTGCGTGCTCCGTTCCGCCACATCGTGGGCTACTCCGAGCTTCTGAAGAAGCAGGAATGGTCCGAGATGACCGAGCGCGGCAAGCGCTACATCGACACGATCATCGACGCGGCCTATACGGCGGGAACGCTGGTCGACAACCTTTTGCGCTTCTCGCAGATGGGTCGCACTGCGCTCAAACCCCGCCTGGTGGATACGGCCAAGCTCGTGGACGAAGTCCGGCAGGGGCTCGCCATGCATACGAGTGGCCAACGGATCGAATGGACCATCGGCGATCTGCCCTCAATCGTGGCGGATCCGGTGCTGATCCGGCTCGTTTTTGAGAATCTTTTGGATAATGCGGTCAAATATTCTCGAAAGAAGGATACATCCCGTATCGAAGTGGGTTCATTCCAGGATAACGGGGAGATCGTCTTTTTCGTGCGCGACAACGGCGTCGGCTTCGATATGAAGTATGTCGGCAAGTTGTTCGGCGTGTTCCAGCGCCTCCACCGGATGGAAGAATTCGAAGGAACAGGGATCGGGCTCGCCAACGTCCACCGCATCGTCGAACGACACGGAGGCCGCAGTTGGGCTCAGAGCCAGCCGGACAAGGGCGCGACTTTCTACATCGCCCTGCCGGAGAATGTAAGGAGCGGCGTGAATGCCGGAATTGAAGCCGATCCTGCTGGTTGAGGACAACCCGAAGGATCTCGAACTCACCCTGGCCGCCCTGGAGCAGAGCCAGCTCGCCAACGAGGTCGTCGTGGTCCGCGATGGGGAGGAGGCGCTCGACTTCCTGAACCGCCGCGGCGCCCACGAGAATCGCAACACCAGCGACCCTGCTGTGGTTCTGCTCGACCTGAAGCTTCCCAAGGTCGACGGACTCCAGGTGCTGGAGATGGTGAAGGCCGATCCGCATCTGAAGCAGACGCCTGTGGTGATGCTTACCTCCTCGCGGGAGGAGAGCGACCTGATCCGCAGCTACGAACTGGGCGTGAATGCCTTCGTGGTGAAGCCGGTAGGCTTCCGCGAGTTCTTCGACGCGATCCAGGACCTCGGCGTGTTCTGGGCCATTCTCAACGAGCCGCCGCCGCCGCGGTCCGACCGGTAAGAGGCATCCATGGATCGGTCGGCCTCCCTCCAGTCCAGCCGAGCGCTCCGCGTCCTTCTCCTGGAGGACAGCGCGCTCGATGCTGAACTGGTGACGGTGGCCTTGTCGTCTTCCGGCCTGATGCTCGAGGTCGAACGGGTCGTCATGGAGGAAGAGTTCACCCATGCGCTCGACGGCGATTCATGGGACCTTGTGCTGGCCGATTATCTCCTACCCGGATTCGACGGGCTGAACGCTCTTGCCCTGGTGCGGGAGCGATACCCGGAACTGCCTTTCGTGTTCGTTTCCGGCGCGCTCGGCGAAGAGGTGGCCGTCGAGGCGCTCAAGCGCGGCGCGACGGATTATGTGCTGAAGGACAGGTTGGAGCGGTTGCCCGTCACGGTTCTGCGCGCATTGTCCGAGGCGCGCGAGCGGACCGAGAAGCGTCAGGCTCAGGAAGCCCTGCAGGCGCTTCTCGATGAGCGGACCACGTTGCTGCATGAGCTCGATCACCGGGTGAAGAACAATCTGCAGCTTCTCCTGTCCCTGATCGGCATCGAGATCCGGCATGCGGAGGACGAGGTCACGGCACGGGTTTTGGAGCGCATGAGGGGGCGCCTTCAGGCGCTCGGCGCGGCTCATCGCGACCTTTACGACGGCAAGGGCTCGTCCCGCTTCGATGTGAGCAGTTTCGCGCGCGGGCTGTGCGAGGACCTGACGGCGGCCATCGGCGGCGTGCATATCGCGCCTGAATGCGACATAGAAAACATCGAAATCGATGCGGCCAAGGCTGCGCCCATGGCGCTTCTGTTCAACGAGATCGTCGTGAACGCGCTCACCCATGCCTATCGGGAGCGGCACGGGAAGCTGAAGCTCGTCATGCGCGTGCGCGACGGCAGATTGCTCTTCCAATTGTCGGACGATGCTTTCAGCCCAGAGGAGAAGAACGCCGCAAGGCAAAGTGCTTCCGGCACGGTGCTGAAGGGCCTGTCGCGTCAGCTCGATGCCGATATCGAATGGCCGGACGACGATCCCCAGGTTCTCGTGCGCATCCTCATGCCGGTTCAAGAAGTCGGCTGATATGGAGGATCAGGGATACGCCAGACCTGCAAAGCCGAGTTTCTTCATTGGCTCTCGTACCTCCTTGCGGCAGGTGCTCTGGGCGCTCGTGTTCGCGCTCACCTTGCCGGCGATCCTGATCGCCGCGGCAGGGCTCTATTCAGGCTACCGCTCCGAGCAGGAGAACATGGACCTGCGCCTTCAGGAAACGGCGCGGGCCATGAGCCTGTCGCTCGACCGCGAGATCGAGAAGAGCGAGATCGCCCTGAGGATGCTTGCCCAGTCTCCCTATATCGCCAATGGCGATTATGCCGCCTTTCACGAGCAGGCTCAGGCGGCGGGATTGCCCAGCCCTTCCTGGGTGTCCCTGATCCGGCCGGACGGTAAGGTGCATCTCAACACACGTGTGCCCTATGGCACGCCATTGCCGGACAGTGCCCGGCCGGCGACTTTGCTGAAGGTACAGGAAAGCCGCAAGACACACCTCTCTGACCTTTTCATCGGACCCAACACGGGACAGCCTCTGGTCACGCTGGATGTACCTGTCATCCTCAATGAGGAGGTAGCCTATATCCTTTCCGCTGCCATCGGGCCCGCCATTTTCCAGCAGCTCATCGCGGATCAGCGCATCGCCCCAAACTGGAACGCTGCCGTGCTCGACCGCGCCGGACGGCTCGTCGCCCGTTCCCGCGCGCCGGAACGCTTTGTCGGGCAGCTCGGCAATCCCATCGTGCGCGACGCGATCGCTGCTTCCTCGGAAGGCCATGTGCAGAGCGTGACGCTCGATGGCATTCCGGTACGCACCTATTTCAGCAAGTCGTCGACATATGGCTGGTCGTTCGTCATCAGCGTGCCGTCCAGCGAGCTTGCGGCGTCGCTCAAGCGCTCGCTGTTCTGGCTTGTGATTCTGGCGGGATGCATCCTCATGGGCGTTGCTCTCGCGGCCATGCTCTCGCGTCTCATCGCCAAACCCGTCGATCAGCTCGTAAGGCAGGCGAATGCGCTCGGCGCGGGACGTGAAGTGTTTGGAGCCAGTACGCATGTGCTCGAGTTCGACACCATTCAAAAGGCTCTTGCGGATGCCGCTTGGGATATCAGCGAGCAGGAGCGGAGTCGCGAGGAGGTTCTGAATCGCGTTGCCGAGAGCGAGGCGCGCCTGCGTCTAGCGCTCAATGCAGGCTATCTGGGGTCCTGGGAATATACGCCCTCGACCGGAGTCTTCGAGACGTCGCCGCAATGCCGGATCAATTTCGGCCGTGGGCCGGACGAGCCGTTCTCCTACGAGGATCTGATTGCCGCCATTCATCCCGACGATCGCGCCCGGCAGGCCGAAGCCGTCGCCCGGACGCTTAGGAACCAAACGGACTTGCATGTGGAATACCGCGCCATTTGGCCGGACCATAGCGAGCATTGGGTACGCATCAGCGGGCAGGTTCGTGTCGGGGTGAACGGACATCTCTCCCTTGTGGGCGTTTCGCAGGACATTACGGAGCAGAAACTGGCCGAGGAGCGCCGGGGCATTCTGCTCCATGAGCTCAATCACCGGGTCAAGAACACCCTCGCCACAGTGCAATCCGTTGCCTTCATGACCCGACGCGCCGCCGAACAGGGCGATCCGGGAGCATGGGATGCGTTTCTCGGCCGTGTGCAGGGTCTTGCCAAGACGCACGATCTTCTCACCGCCACGCACTGGCAGGGTGCTCTCTTGAAGGATGTGCTCAAGAACGAGCTGGAGCCGTATCAGGACGCCATGCGTCAGCGCATCCGCTTGCATGGCCCCAAGGTCAACCTGCAGCCGAGCGCCGTATTGGCGTTGGGCCTTGCGGTGCACGAGCTTGCGACCAACGCCACGAAATACGGAAGCCTCACCGTGCCCGAGGGCAAGGTGCATGTCATGTGGGCGATGGCGTCCGCCCTGAACCCGCCGGTGCTGATCGTCGAATGGGTCGAGAGCGGCGGCCCGCCCGTGGCGCCGCCCAAGCGGCAGGGTTTCGGCACCAAGCTCATTCAGCGCGGACTCGCGCAGCAGCTGGGCGGCGAGATCAAACTCAACTTCCACACCGACGGTATCCGCTGCGTGATCACCTTCCCCATCAAGAACGTGATGGTCGAAGGCGACGAGTTGGACGAGAGCGCCGAAAGGTACGCTTCCTGAGTGAAGCTCTATCGGGCATCTTGACACTTTCCTGTCTCCGCTGATGAGTGAAAGGACTTACGTCGACTCCATGGGGGCTTCCATGATGGCAGTGCGAGACAGGCTCGAGATGATTCTGGTGCGGCTGGCGGACCGGGAAGACGACGAGCGCGTTTTCACGAAGCTCTACCCGGCGGCGGCGCGCGCCGCCGCCGATGCCGCCGATGCGCGCCGCTTCGCCGGCGTGTCCTTAGGGCCGCTCGATGGCGCGCTCATTTCCATCAAGGACCTGTTCGACGTCGCGGGCGAGGCAACGGCCGCAGGCTCCCTCGTGCTGCGCGATGCCGCGCCCGCCGCGCAGGATGCCGCCATCGTTCGCCGCCTGCGTCAGGCCGGTGCCGTGATCCTCGGCAAAACGAATATGGTGGAGTTCGCCTTTTCCGGCCTTGGCCTGAACCCGCATTACGGCACGCCCGGCAATGCGGTGGACCCGTTGCGGATTCCCGGCGGCTCGTCCTCCGGCGCGGGTGTGGCCGTGGCGGAGGGAACGTCCGAGATTTCCATCGGTAGCGACACGGGCGGTTCCGTGCGCATTCCGGCTGCGCTCAACGGCGTCGTGGGTTTCAAGCCGACCGCAAAGCGTGTGCCGTTCGATGGTGCCTTTCCGCTCGCGCCAACTCTCGATTCCATTGGCCCGCTTGCCCGATCCGTGCAGGATTGTGCGTTCACCGATGCGGTCATGGCGGGGGAGGAACCGCGCGAGCTTCGGCCGCATCCTCTCGCAGGATTGCGGATCGGCATTCCGCGCGGATGTCTGTTCACGCGCAGCGAGTCGATGGTGGAAGAGGCCTTTGAACGTACCCTGGTCCGGCTGTCGCAAGCCGGTGCGACAATCGTCGATCACTCCATCGACGATCTTCTCCAAGCCATGCGCGAGATCACGGCGCAGGCTTCCATCGCCTCCATCGAGGCGGCTGAGATTCACGCAGATTGGCTCGAGAGCCGCTCTGACGAGATCGATCCGCGCGTTCATTACTGGCTTGCCCGCAGCAGCGCCGTTCCGGCTCATGCCTATTTGCGGACGATGCGCCGTCGCCGCGTGCTTTTGGAGGAGATGGATCGCCGCCTTGCGCCTATCGATGTGATGGCGTTGCCCGCAACTGCGATCACGGCGCCTCTGATCGCGCCGCTGGAGGCGGATGAGGCGCTCTACAATGAAACCGACGCCCTGATCCTGCGCAACACGCAGGTGGCCAACCAATTCGATCTCACCGCCATCACCCTGCCCGTGCCGGATTGCGAGCGACCCGTCGGCTTCATGCTGATGGCGCGGCATGGTGAGGACCACCGTCTCTTGAGCATCGCAGCCAGCGTGGAGCGGGAAATCTCGCGCTGATTGCGTGTGGGTTTCTGCGGCAAGATCCAAGGAGGAGGGCGTTTTTCCCTCTGCTGGCAGCGAGTGAACTGACGATGCGAAGCTTCTATCTTGCCCTCGGTTATACGAGCCTCGCGCTCGGCATCTTGGGTATCGCGCTGCCGGTTCTGCCGACGACGCCTTTCATCATTCTTGCCGCCTGGGCCTTTACCCGGTCGAACCCGGCTCTCGCCGCATGGCTCTACAATCATCCCCGCTTCGGGACGATTCTGACCACGTGGCGCGACCAGGGCGCCATTCCTTTTCGCGTCAAGATCTACGCGCTTTTCGTTATGGCTGTGTCCTATGCCGTCACGATCTGGCTGACCTCGAACCCTTACGTGCCGTTCCTTCTGGCCGTCATCCTTGGCAGCGTCGGGCTTTACATCGCTACCCGCCCATCACCACGGGAATGAGTCAGGAAGGTCTGAGTTTTGTAAGGTCTTTACACTGGGTTTCCGATACCCCTCCAAGATTCCGCGCGCCGCGAAATCGGTTCCGGCGAACGGCTTTTCATCGATGAACCCATAGACTTAAGGCTTATCCCGATTTTGCGGTTGAGCTTCCGGCAACCTTCCGAAGCAAATTGTCCAATCATTTCAGAAGCAAGAACGGATGCTGAAAATGTCAAGAATTTACAGATTAACACCAGACATCTTGTAAGCCTTCACACCTGGACCTTAACTCGCCTTACTGGTCTCGAACACTCACGCTAATTCCTCGTTCAACCTGTCCAGAAGCGAGGAATGAAGACCGTGGCTTACCAAGATCAGATCGCCCAAGCTCAGCGCATTATCGAGACCGCCAAGACCTGGGACGGCATCAATCCGGAATCCGTGGCGCGCATGCGCCTGCAGAACCGCTTCCAGAGCGGGCTCGACATCGCGCGCTACACCGCGAAGATCATGCGAGAGGATATGGCGGCCTATGACGCCGATCCCTCGCAATACACCCAGTCGCTGGGCTGCTGGCACGGCTTCATCGGCCAGCAGAAGATGATCTCGATCAAGAAGCATTTCGGCTCCACCAAGCGCCGTTATCTCTATCTCTCCGGCTGGATGGTCGCGGCCTTGCGCTCTGAATTCGGCCCACTGCCCGATCAGTCCATGCACGAGAAGACCAGCGTTCCCGCGTTGATCGAGGAACTCTACACCTTCCTGCGCCAAGCCGATGCGCGTGAGTTGGGCATGCTGTTCCGCGATCTCGATGCGGCGCGCTCATCTGGCAATCAGGTCAAGGAAAAGGAAATCCTGAACGCCATCGACAATCACCAGACACATATCGTGCCGATCATCGCCGACATCGACGCGGGCTTCGGCAATGCGGAGGCTACCTATCTTCTCGCCAAGAAGATGATCGAGGCGGGCGCCTGCTGTATCCAGATCGAGAACCAGGTTTCTGACGAGAAGCAGTGCGGCCACCAGGACGGCAAGGTCACCGTTCCGCACGAGGACTTCCTCGCCAAGATCCGCGCCGTGCGCTACGCCTTCCTCGAACTCGGCATCGATGACGGCCTCATCGTGGCGCGCACGGATTCGCTGGGCGCGGGCCTCACCAAGCAGATCGCCATCAGCCGCGAGCCCGGCGATATCGGCGATCTCTACAACAGCTTCCTCGATTGCGAGGAGATCACGCCGGAGAACTGCGTCAACGGCGATGTGGTGATCAACCGCGACGGCAAGCTCATGCGTCCGAAGCGTCTGGCGAGCAACCTGTTCCAGTTCCGTCCCGGCACCGGCGCAGACCGGTGCGTGCTCGATTGCATCACCGCGCTCCAGAACGGCGCTGACCTTCTCTGGATTGAGACCGAGAAGCCGCATATCGAGCAGATCGCCGGCATGGTGGACCGCGTCCGTGAGGTTTTCCCGAACGCGAAGCTCGTCTACAACAATTCGCCGTCCTTTAACTGGACCATCAATTTCCGCCAGCAGGTGTATGATGCCTGGGAGAAGGCGGGACGAGACGTGTCGCAATACGACCGCGCGAAGCTCATGAGCGTGGACTACGACACCACGGAACTCGCCAAGGAAGCTGACGAGCGTATCCGCACCTTCCAGGCGGACGGCGCCAAGCGTGCGGGCATCTTCCACCATCTCATCACGCTGCCGACCTATCACACGGCGGCACTCTCCACCGACAATCTCGCCAAGGAATATTTCGGCGATCAGGGCATGCTGGGCTATGTCCGCAACGTGCAGCGCCAGGAGATCCGCCAGGGCATCGCCTGCGTGAAGCACCAGAACATGTCCGGCTCCGATATCGGAGACGATCACAAGGAGTATTTCTCCGGCGAGGCCGCGCTCAAGGCAGGCGGTGCGCACAATACGATGAACCAGTTCGCCGCTTAAAATCGGCGTGCCCAAACATTCATCCAGGAAGAGCGGGTTGTTACGGCAATCCGCTCTTTCGCGTTAAGCCTGACGAGCAAGGAAGGCCTGCCGCTTCTGATTGCTCCTTGTCCTGTTTGGGAGAATGGAGCACATTCGGCATAGGCGAGAGAGCCTGGCCCAAGGAGAGGAAGCCCGTGAAACCGTCGAGTTCAAGCGATCTCAAGCAGGTGCTGGCCAAGGCGATTTATACGCTTCCCACTCCCACCGATCTGAAGCTGGTGGCGCAGCGTTTCGTCGACCATGCGGTCGAGCCGCGCCTGTCGGGCTCGGATGTGGTCGCGCTCGTGCAGGATCTCGGCTATTCCGATCTCGACAGCTTCTGCCGCGATGTGGGCCTGCCCGATCACATCATGGACCGGTGGAAGCGCTTCGGCATCTCGGCGGAGATGGGGCAGATCTTCGCTTTCCTGGCCCTGCAACGCAGGCGCGTGCGCGATGCCGTGGACGAGTTCGAGGCGACGAGGCATGTGGGCCTCGACGAGTTCTTCCGCGACCGGGGGCTGATCTGAGGTCGGCCTTAAGCGAGGAGGGCGGCAGCGGTTTCGCTGTCGGTAATCAGCACTTGGACCGAAACCGCCTTCAAGGCCGCGCGGATCGCCTCGACCTTCTGCTTGCCGCCGGCGGCTAGCACAACATTCGGAATCTTGCTGACCGCATCGAGGCTGATCGCCATGACCTGGCGGTTGATGTCGTGCTCGACGAGCTGTCCCTCCGCCGTCACGAAGAAGCAGAGAAGGTTGGCGACCGCGCCCCGGTCCTTCAGCGGCTGGATCAGGTCGCGCGGGACGATGCCGTGCCGGAAAATGGTGGCCTCCGGCGAAACATCGCCGACCGTGAGAAGGGCGATGTCCGCACTCTCGGCACGCGCGCGGGCGAATTGCAGGGTTGGCTGCGCCCAGAGGCGGTCGCGAAGCTCCGGATCGTCCACGATCACCGGAGCGGTGATCTGATAGCTGTCCGCGCCCAAAGCTTCCGCCACCTTCACAGCGACGATGGATGGGTTGATCCATTGCGAGTGAGGCAGACTGCCGACCAGGGCCGCGACGGTGGCGTCTTTCAGCTGCCGGCGCGGCAGGAAGGCGAGGCTGGCATAAAGGGTGGCACCACCGCCGATGGCGAGTGTCGCCCCGTCTTCCATCTGCTCTGCGACATAAGATGCGACCGCATGGCCGATGGCCTTTTCCAGGCTGCCCGCGTCGCTGGGTGTCGGCACCACAATGGCTGTAGCGAGGCCCCAGCGCTTTTCGAGTTCCCGCTCTAGGCGGATCTGGCCGGCGGTCGGCGTGTTGATGGTCGTCGTGACGATGCCGTCGGCGATGCAGGAAGCGAGCGTGCGCATCACCTTGATGCGCGTCACGCCGAGCTTTTCCGCGATCTGCTCCTGGGTGAAGCCCTCGACGTAATAAAGCCACGCGGTCTTCACGGCCAAGTCGGAGGAAGCAAGCGGCAGTGTAACCGCCTCGGTCTTCTTCTTAGGTGTTGGCATTCCTCTGCCTTCCTCCAAGACCCTTGGTCCCGGACCCTTCCTAGGGATTTCCTGGCCGGCCAAGCATTAGCCTTCCGTAGGGGTATTGTTCATTTGTTATTGACACTGAACAAATGCACAATATCGTCCTTCCGTAATGTCATCAACCGGTGACAGCAAAACGAATAAGAATTTGCGAATCGGGGAGCCTTTCGACTCTCCGATATCGTGTAACATCTGGAGGAAGCTATGATCCAATCTCTGAAGGGTCTGCGACTGGCACCCTTGGCTCTTGCCGCAAGTCTTATCGCCTCTGCTGCATCGGCTGAAACACTGATGCTCTATACCTCTCAACCGGAGGCGGATGCTTCGAAGACCGTCGAAGAATTCCGCAAAGTGAACCCGGGCATCGAGGTCCAGGTCTATCGCTCCGGCACCAGCGATATCCTCAGCAAGCTCGCCGCCGAGTTCGCGGCCGGCGCTCCCCAGCCCGACGTGCTCTTCATCGCCGATGCGGTGAGCATGGAGCTTCTGAAGAAGGATGGGCGCCTCGCCGCCTATAAGGAAGCGAAGACCGACGGTTTCCCGGCCGAAAGTTTTGATGCCGACAAGACCTATTTCGGCAGCAAGCTGATCACCACCGGCATCGCCTACAACACGGGCGCCGCCAAGAAGCCTCAGCATTGGTCGGACCTGACTGCGGCTGACTACAAGGGCATGCTCGTCATGCCGAGCCCGCTCTACTCGGGTGCCGCCGCCTATCAGCTCTCGGGCTTCGCCGCGAAGCCGGAACTGGGCTGGGGCTATTTCGAGAAGCTGAAGGCCAACGACACCATTGCCGTTCGTGGCAATGGTGCGGTGCTGAAATCCGTGGCGAGCGGTGAGAAGCCCTACGGCATTCTCGTCGACTTCATGGCGCTCAACGCCAAGGCCAAGGGCTCACCCATCGAGTTCGTGTTTCCGAGCGAGGGCGTGCCTGCCGTCACCGAGCCGGTGGCAATCATGTCGACGGCGAAGAATCCGGCTGCTGCCAAGAAGTTCATCGACTTCATTCTTTCGGATGCCGGACAGAAGCTCGCGCTGTCGCAGGGCTATCTGCCCGCGAAGGAAAGCGCCGGACGCCCGTCCTGGCTGCCTGCCGACGCCAAGATCAAGATCATGCCGATCGACATCAAGGCGGTTCTGCAGCGCACCGAGGACGACAAGAGCAAATTCTCGAAGCTCTTCGGCGGCTAAGGAGCCTTTCTCGATGGCCGTATCGATCAGTCGCGTTCGGGATACATCCGATTTCCAAGTGCCGGCCCCCGTCAAAAGGGGCCTGCCGTCGGAAAGGATTCTGACAGGTCTTGTCATTTCAATCGTCGTGATCCTGTCAATTCTTCCCATGCTTCGTCTGGTGCAGGAAATTCTTGCGCCGGGCGGGCGACTGTCGATTGCGGCCGTCGAGGCCGGGCTGTCGAATCCGGCAACCTGGACTGCGACCCTGAACTCTCTCGTGGTCGGTTTCGGAGGCACCATTCTCGCGGTGCTCTTCGGAACCGCCGTCGCCATCCTCGTGTCCCTCACCGACGTTCGCGGACGCAGCGCCTTCGTGCTCTGCTTCGTGACGCCGCTGATGATCGCGCCTCAGGTCACGGCGCTCGCATGGCTGCAATTGTTCGGCCCCGCAAGCCCTCTCCTGAAGCTCCTCGGAATCGCGCCGCCCTTGGGCACCCGCAATCCGCTCTATTCCGCGCAAGGCATCATCCTGCTGCTCGCCGTCCAATACGGCCCGCTGGTGTTCCTCATGGTGCGCGCGGGCCTGCGCAAATTGCCGCGTGAATTGGTGGAGGCGGGCCTTGCCGGAGGGGCTGGCCGCTGGACGGTTCTGCGCACCATCGTCCTGCCGCTGATGACGCCCTCCATCATCGGCGCGTCCGCGCTCGTCTTCGTCTCCTGCGTCGGCAATTTCGGCATTCCCGCTTTCTTGGGCATCCCGGCGAATTATCTCGTTCTGCCGACACTCATCTATCAACGCCTCGCAGGCGCAGGGCCTTCCGTTCTGTCGGAAGTCGCGTTTCTCTCTCTGCTCATCGGCGCCATTGCCATGGCGGGAATCGTCGCGCAGGACATCATCAGCCGCCGCCGCGATTACCGCATCTCCACCACATCGCTTCCCGTCGAGCCCTTCGAGCTCGGGCGCTATCGTCCGCTGGCCGAGACGATCATGTGGCTGATCGTCTGTGCCATCCTGGTGTTGCCGCTCTTAGGGCTGTTCCTCACCTCGCTGGTGCCGGGCTATGGCATTCCGCTGAATCTCAAGACCGCGACGCTCTCCAATTACTCCTTCGTGCTGTTCGATCATGCGGCGGCGAAGAGCGCCTTCCTCAACAGTTCGGTCCTGTCCGTCACCGCCGCCGTCTTCGCCGTTCTGGTGGCGGTGCCGCTCGGCTATTTCATCGCCTGGCGCATGACGTGGTGGACGAAGATCCTCAACCTCACTGTGGAACTGCCCTACGCGCTGCCGGGCGTTGTGCTGGCGATTGCGGCGCTGCTTCTATTCCTCAAGCCCATTCCGGTGATCAACCTACAGATCTACAACACGGTCTGGATCATCCTGTATGCCTACCTCGCGCGTTTCATGGTGCTCGCCCTTCGCCCGACGGTGAGCGGCTTCCATCAGATCGACCGTTCGCTTGAGGAAGCAGCCCAGGTCGCAGGCGCAGGCTTCATGATGCGTCTGCGCACCATCATCTTCCCGCTCATCGCGCCGGTCGCTGTCGCTGGCGGCCTGCTGATCTTCATGACGGCGCTGAGCGAGCTGACGGTGTCCGCTCTGTTGTGGTCCTCGGGCTCCGAGACCATCGGCGTCGTCATCTTCTCCTTCGAGCAGGGCGGCGATTCGAGCTATGCGGCGGCGATCTCCATGATGACCGTGGCGCTGACCTTCCTATTGATGCTCGCTTCCAATTTCCTTGCACCTCATTTGCCGAACGGAGTCCTCCCATGGCGGGATTAACCATCGATCAGGTCAGCAAACGCTTCGGCGATTACGATGCGCTGTCCAACGTTTCCATCGATGTCGCCGACGGAGAATTCCTGGCGGTTCTAGGTCCATCCGGATGCGGCAAGACCACCCTGCTACGCATGGTGGCGGGTTTCGAGAAGGTCACGGACGGGCGCATCGTCATCGGCGGCCAGACCATGTCTTCCGCCGAGCACAGCCTGCCGCCCGAGAAGCGCAAAGTCGGCATCGTGTTCCAGAACTATGCGCTCTGGCCGCACATGACGGTCGCTGAAAACGTCGGCTATAGCCTGAAGGTGGCGAAAGTCGGCCGCGCCGAGCGCGACCGTCGCGTTGCCGAAGCTTTGTCGCTCGTCAATCTCAACAGCTATGGCGACCGGCGTCCGGCCAATCTCTCCGGCGGTCAGCGACAGCGTGTGGCCCTGGCGCGCTGCCTCGTTTCCGCGCCGTCGCTCGTGCTCTTCGATGAGCCGCTCGCCAATCTCGATGTGCACCTGCGCGCGGCGATGGAGGACGAGTTCGCGGATTTCCACAAGCGCACCGGCACGACCATCGTCTACATCACGCACGATCAGGCGGAAGCCATGGCGCTCGCGGATCGCATCGCCGTGATGGACAAGGGCAAGCTCGCGCAGCTCGCGCCCCCGCGCGAACTCTATCGCGAGCCCGCGAACGAGATGGTCGCGTCGTTCATCTCTCAAGGCATCATCCTGCCCGCCGACGTACTGACGGCTGCGGAAGCCGGGCATTGCCGCGTTCGCGTGCTGGGCCAGGAAGTCGTGGTGCGCTGCCGTCCCAACGAGCGCCCGCGGACCGGTGCAAAGCTGTGCTGCCGCTCGCCCGAGCTGGAGGCTGTCGGTCCGAACGAGGACGGCATTGCGGTTGCCATCAAGCGCGTCGTCTATCAGGGCGGACGCGCACGCGTCGAGCTGTCGCCGGTCGCGCGTCCCGATCTCAACCTGCATATCGAGCAGGCCGATCCGGTGACGCTGGAAGCGGGTGTGGAAGCACGCGTGCGCATCAAGACCGGCTGGCTCATTCCAGAGGCCGGGAGCGCCGCATGATGCAGGTGGATCTCCATGGCGGCTTCGGCGAGAAAGGGCGCACGAGCGTTGCGCTCCGTTCCGCGAACAGCCACATCCTGCTTGATGTCGGAATCAAGGTGGGCGCTTCCGGGCGCGAATATTACCCGGCGATCGACAAGGGCATCGAAACGATCGACGCCTTGCTTCTGTCCCACGCGCATGAGGACCATGTCGGCGCGCTGTCCTGGTTTCTCGCGCAGGGCTATTCCGGCCCGATCTACATGACGGAAGAGACGCGCGACGAGGCTCCGGCAACGCTCGCGCATTATGCGGATGCGGCGCAGTTGAAGCAGTTTCCGTTTCCGCGTGATCGGGTCGAGCTGTTCAGGCCCGGCGATACGTTGACGATCGGCGATTTCACCATCCGCACCGGGCGCTCGGGCCATGTGGTCGGCGGCGTGTGGTTCGCGGTCGGCAACGGGCAGGAAACCGTCGTCTATGCTGGTGACGTTCTGCCTGATAGCAAGGTCTTCGTGATGGACCCGCTGCCGTCCTGCGATCTGTTGATCCTCGATGCGTCCTATGGGGCCGATCCGGTGTCCGGCGGCGCGCGCGCCGATGCAATCGCCACCTGGATCGCGGAGCATCCGAAAGGGTGCCTCTTGCCGACGCCTCTGTTCGGTCGCTCGCTTGAACTCCTCGCGATCATGCCGAAGCGCTTCGCCATCCATGCCAGCATGCGCCAGGCCCTGGCGAGCCAGATCGCTGCAACAGATGCGTTGTATCCCAAGGCGGTCGAGCGGCTGAAGCATCAGTTGGCGTCGGCCATCGACTGGCACGACGGCGAACCCTTGCCGGATTGTCCGTTGCTCGCTGACGACGGCATGGGAACGGCGGGTCCTTCCGCGACGCTGATCCCGCTCGCCGATGCCAGCAACTATCCGGTGCTTCTGACGGGGCATCTTCCGGCATCGTCGCCCGGCGATCTCCTCTATCGCGCAGGCCGTGCAGGCTGGATCCGCATGCCGACGCATCCGACCCTCTCGGGCAACATGGATATCTGGCACAGGAGCGGCGAGCCGCCGGTTCTCGGCCATTCCTGCACGCCGTACATGCTCGACGACCTCACATTGCACATCCCGTCCCTGCGCATCGATGCGCGCACCGGGCAGAGCCTGACCCTTCGCGAAGGAAAGATCGCATGAGAATCCTCGTCTGCAACGATGATGGCGTTGAAGCGCCGGGCATCGCCTTTCTCACCGAGGTTGCTCGCACGCTGTCCGACGACGTGTGGGTGGTCGCTCCCGATGGCAAGCGCACGGCGGGCAGCTCGTCGCTGACGATTGCGCGCCCCTTGACCATGAAGCGCCTCGACGAGCGCCGCTATTCCTGCTCCGGCACGCCTGCCGATAGCGTCGTCACGGCGATGACCTGGCTCTTCAAGGATGGCAAGCGTCCCGATCTCGTCCTCGCTGGCGTCAACGACGGGCGCAACGTGGCGGAGGATCTCGCTTATTCGGGTACCCTCGGCATCGCGCGGGAAGCGACCTTCTGGGGCGTTCCGGCCATCGGGTTTTCACGGGTCAAGAACCCGCGCATCACTGGTCAAGACGTGCCGTGGCTGGCTGGACTGATCCGGAACCTATGGCAGAACCGCGAGGTCTGGGCGGACGGGCATTTCTTGAGCATCAACCTGCCCCTGGAGCTTCCTGCGCCGATCCGGCAACCCAAGATCGGACGCGACAAGATCGGCAATGCCGCCGAGGTGGTCTCGATCGAGGGCGACACGACCGTGATCGTGGTTCCGCGCGGCAGGCCGCACAGCACCTTCCCCGGCGATGAGAACGAGGCCATCGACAGCGGCCATGTCACCATCAATCGCCTGAACTGGTTCGGCGAGACGCCGCTCAGGGCGGATCTTTTCTCCACGCTTTCCGTTGCGTCATCCGAGCGCGGGAAGCTACAGCCGGCAAGCGAATCAGTCGCTGAACAAGCGTAGCGGGATCTCCGAACCGGCTGGAGCGCCCCAAATCCGGCTGCGATGAGCCTCTTCGGAGGCACAGCAGAGATATTTTGTTCGCTTTTGCCCTCAGAGGACTTGCAATCGGAGGGGCATTCGCACTTTATCGGTTCATTAAGTCGGCAAAACAAATCAGGCATAGGAAGAAATGGACGCTACCCGGACACTCATTCAGATGATTGGCAGTGTCGCCCTGCTTCTGTGGGGCGTGCGCATGGTGCGCACCGGCGTGACCCAGGCGCTCGGCGCACAGCTGCGCCGGATGGTGGCCGTCTCGTCCAGCAACCGCCTCTCCGCCTTCTTCACCGGCATGTTCGCGACCACGCTGCTGCAATCGAGCACGGCCATGGCGCTGATCATCGGCTCCTTTGCCGGTCGGGGCCTCATCGGGCTCTCGGCGGCGCTTGCCGTCATGCTCGGCGCGGATGTGGGCTCGACGCTCGCGGCACAGTTGCTCGCCTTCGACATCAAATGGTTCTGGGCGGTTCTGGTTGCCGGCGGATACGTGCTCTACAGCAGCCGCGAGAGCGCTGTCGGCGCAGCGCGCGCGATCATCGGCCTCGGATTCCTTCTTCTTGCCCTGCAGGAGCTGAGCATTGCCGCTGCAGCCTTGCGTGAGGCGCCCACCATGCGCGTCGTGCTCGGCGCGGTGGGCGGCGAGCCTCTCATCGCGCTCGGCATTGCAGCACTTCTGACCTGGGCAGCGCATTCCAGCCTCGCCATTGTGCTCTTCGTGATGTCGCTCACGGGAAGCGGCGTCATTCCGGTGCCGGTGGCCTTGATCCTCGTGCTCGGCGCGAATATCGGCGGAGCCTTTGCTCCCTGGGTGGCGCTCTCCGGCTCTCCGCCTGCGGCGCGCCGCGTGCCTCTCGGCAACCTTCTCATGCGTGGCGTGATCGGTCTTGCCGCCATCCCCTTCGTCGGGTTCTTCGCCGAGGAGATGGCGCTTCTCGTGCAGGATCCGGCCCGCAACGTGGTTCTCTTCCACACGGCCTTCAATCTCGTCGTGGCGCTCGTGGGCCTTCCCCTTGTTGGCGTCATCGCCAGCCTCTTGCAGCGCTGGGGCAACGAGCCCGAGGGCGCGGTCGATGAAGGCAAGCCGCGCCATCTGGAAAAGAGCGTGCTCGACACGCCGTCAGAGGCGCTCGCCTGCGCTCTGCGTGAATCCCTGCGCATGGGCGATCTGGTGACATCCATGCTGCAGAATGCGATGGCCGCCATTGAGGGCAATGACCAGAAGCTAGTGAAGGATATTGAAAAGGCGGACGACACCGTCGACCGCCTGCACGAGGCGATCAAGCTCTATCTCGTCGAGGCGTCGAAGGCGCCGATGTCGGAAGAGGAAAGCCGCCGTCTGCTGGAGATCCTGACCTTCACCACCAATCTCGAGCATATCGGCGACATCATCGACAAGAACCTCGTAGAACTCGCCGCCAAGAAGGTGCGTCGTCAGCTTTCCTTCTCTGCCGAAGGGCTGGAGGAAATCCGCGCTTTCCACGGGCGCGTCATCGAGACCATGCGTCTTGCCGCCAACGTGTTCGCCACGCGCGATGTGGGCCTTGCCCGCAGACTCTTCGCCGATAAGAGCGCCATGCGCACTGCCGAGCGCAACGCCGCCGAGAGCCACTTCGTGCGCCTGAAGGACGGCAGGCCGGAATCCATCGAGACGAGCTCGATCCACATCGACATCATCCGCGACCTGAAGCGCATCCACGGCCACCTCACGGCGACCGCCTATCCGCTGCTGGAGGCGCAGGGCGATCTCGCGGAATCGCGGCTAAAGCAGAAGAGCACGCAGCAAGCGCAGGACGATCTGTCCCTGTCCGTGGGCGGACGCGCTTAAAAGCAAATTGCAAACGCACAAAAAGAAATGCCCGGCTCGTGCCGGGCATTTTGCTTTGTTCGGTTGCTTGGCCGCTTATCCGAGCCGTGCGAGTTCCGCCGCCAGACGTCCGATGGCCTGCCGCTGCTCGATCTGGGGCATGTGGCCGGTGGCCGGGAACAGGTGAACGGCGACATTGCCCGGCAGGCCCGCTGCGTGGCGAGCCGGAATGATCCGGTCCTCCGTGCCGTAGACCACCTTCACCGGCCAGTCGAAGTTCTCGAGCAGGTGACGGATGCTGAAGGATTGCGTGCCGTCCGGGAACAGGCTGCCCGCGATCTGCTCCTGCGACTGCGTCAGCTCGTTCGTGCGGGCGCGCAGCGTCGCGCTGACGAATGATGCGCCAAGGGCGCGTTCGTCGAAGGCGAGTTCGCGCACCCACGGAGCAAGGCTCGCCTCGCTCGTGGCGCGCAGAAAGCCGGAGATGAAGGCGCCGTTCATGTCGGGGCCGAGACCTGCGGGTGACAGCAGCATCAAAGAGCGGATGTCGAGCTGCGACTGCGCCGCAACGGTTGCTGCGACCGCCGAGCCGAGGGAATGCCCGATCAGATGCAGGCTCTCGACACCTTCGCTGAGGAGCGTGTCGATGATGGAGGCAGCCAGATCGTCGAGGGTGCTCTCACCGGAAAGCGGCGAGCGTCCGTGCCCCGGCAGATCGATGCCGAGGATCGAGCGGTCCGCAGGCATGGAGGACAGAAGAGGACGCCAGCTGTTCAGGTCCGAGCCGAAGCCGTGGATCAGAACGATGGGCGTGCCCGATCCCTGGCGCAGCCAGACGCGGTTCAGCGCACTCGTTTCACGCGCAGCGGAAGTTGCCGCCGGTACACGGCACGCAGAACGCGCGGCAGGGCGCGCCTCAGTGGCTGCGCCCTGACTGCTCACATGCTCCAGCACGTCGCTGTGCTGAATCCGTCCGCGCGGACCGGAGCCGCGCAGCTGGCTGAGCTCGATTCCCTGCTCGCGCGCGAAGCGGCGGGCAAGCGGCGTCGCGCGAACGCCATGCGAGTCTGCGGTGACAGGCTCACGCGTGGTCACTGCCGGAGCGGGGGAGGCCGGCTCGGCAGGCGCATCGGCTGCGGTCGGAATGTCGATAGGTGCTCCGGGTGCGGCCTGAACCGGCCCGCCAGCAACTTTCGCGGGGCCTGCATAGGCCTCGTTCTCGCCGTAGATCATGGCGACGATGCTGCCGACCGGCACTTCCTGGCCTTCCTCGCCCGTCACGTCCCGGAGAATGCCGGAAACAGGAGCCTCGATTTCCATTGCGGCCTTGTCGGTTTCGATCTCGAAGATCACCTGGCCCTTCTCGACCTTGGCGTTCTCCTTCACGAACCACTTGGAGACTTTGCCGGTCGCCATATCCATGTCGACGCGCGGCAGGATCACCTCAGTCGGCATGTCAGGCCTCCTTGCGAACGAGCTTGCGCGCGGCAGCGACGATATCGGGAACCTGCGGCACGGCGGCCTTTTCGAGCTCCGGATTGTAGGGAAGCGGCGATTCCGCGCCCCCTAAGCGCATCACCGGCGCATCGAGATAATCGAAGGCGTCGCTCTCGACGATGGCCGCGCTGATCTCAGCGCCGATGCCGAGCGTCTTCACGCCCTCGTAGACGCAGAGAAGCCGCGAGGTCTTCTTCACGCTCTCGATGATGGCGGGCGTATCCATCGGACGCAGCGAGCGCAGGTCGATCACCTCGACGTCGATGCCTTCCTCCGCGAGTTGTGCCGCGGCATCGAGCGATTTGTGCACCATGATCGCGGTGGCGACGATGGTGAGATCGCGGCCATGGCGGCGCGTCTCGGCCTTGCCGATGGGAACCGTGTAATAGCCTTCCGGCACCGGACCCTTCATCTTGTAGAGAAGCTTGTGCTCGAAGATCATCACCGGGTCGGGATCGGCGACGGCTGCGAGCAACATGCCCTTGGCATCGTGCGGCGTCGAAGGCTGAAGCACCTTCAGGCCGGGCACATGCGCGAGCCAGGCTTCCAGGCTCTGGCTGTGCTGGGCCGCGGCACCCGTGCCGGAGCCTGCGGGAAAGCGCATCACGAGCGGCACCGAGACGTTGCCGCCGAGCATGTAGCGCATCTTCGCGGCCTGGTTCACGATCTGCTCCATGGCGAGCGTCGCAAAATCCGAGAACTGGAACTCGAAGATCGGGCGCATGCCGGTGACGGCAGCACCAACCGCGACGCCTGCGCCGCCGAGTTCGGAAATCGGAGTGTCCATCACCCGGTCCTCGCCGAAGCGATGGACCAGGTCGCCGGTCACCTGAAACGCGCCGCCATAGACGCCGATATCCTCGCCCATGAGAAAGACGCGCTCGTCCTGCTCCATGGCGATGGCCATCGCTTCCTGAATGGCTTGGGCATAGCTGAGTTCACGCACATTCGCATCCATGGCAGGCTCAATCCGTGTAGACATAGCGGGTGACGTCGGTAGGCGCAGGCGAGGGGCTGGCCTTCGCGAATTCGAGACCTTCTGCGATTTCGGCTTCCACCTCGGCGCGGATCTTCTCGATCTCGTCGGGCGTGATGAGGCCGAGATCCGTGAGTTCCTTCTCGAAGATCCCGATGGGATCGCGCGCCTGCCAGGACTCGATCTCTTCCTTCGTGCGATAGCGGTTGCGGTCCGAGCGCGAATGGCCGCGAATGCGGTAGGTCTTGCTCTCGATCAGCGTCGGACCTTCGCCACGGCGGGCGCGGTCGCAGGCCTCGAAGGAGGCTGCGGCAACGGCGCTGAAATTGTTGCCGTCGACGATGACGCCCGGCATCGCATAGGCGCCCGCGCGGTCGGCGATGTTCGCCACGGCAGTCGAACGCTTCGTGGAGGTCGACATGCCGTAGCCGTTGTTCTCGCACACGAAGATCACAGGCAGCTTCCAGACGGCCGCCATGTTGAGCGCCTCGTGGAACGCGCCTTCGTTGTTCGCGCCGTCACCGAAGAACGAGATGACGACCGAATCCTTGCCCTGCTTCTTCATGGAGAGTGCAGCGCCGACCGCAATCGGAATGCCGCCGCCCACGATGCCGTTGGCGCCGAGATTGCCCTTGCTCACATCGGCGATGTGCATGGAGCCGCCGCGACCGCGGCAATAGCCGTCTTCCTTGCCGAAGAACTCGGCGAGCATCTTCTTCACCTCGGCGCCTTTGCCGATGCAATGGCCGTGGCCACGATGGGTGGAGGTGATGTAGTCGGCATCCGACAATGGCATGCACATGCCCACCGCGCTCGCTTCCTGGCCAATGGACAGGTGCATCGTGCCGTGGATCAGGCCGCGCATGTAGGATTCTTCCGCGCTCTCCTCGAAGCGGCGGATGAGGTGCATCTTGCGCAGAGCCTCGCGCAGATCATCCGTGGACAGGCGCCGGTACACATCCGGCAGGTTGGCGGCATGTACTGAGGCCGCCGCCTTGTTGGTCGTGGGTTGAGCCATGACTGTTCTCTCGGCAGGTGGGGGTGAGGGCGACGCCAAGGCCGCCCGTTCAATCTCAGGCAGCGGACACGAAGCGCGCATCAGCCTCGTCGAGGCGGCGGCGGATCTGCGTGACGATGAAGGACTCATCCGGCTGGCAGTTGTCGTAGGTGAGGCGCTCGCCCGCCTTGATGGGCTTCACCACCTTCGCGCGCTCCGACAGGCCGAGCGGTAGAGCCTTCTCGCTACGCGCCTCATTCCAGGTCATGGCGAAGCCGCGATAATCCGTCTCGCCGATTTTGCCGAGAGTCTCGCCCGGCTGCAGGTCGCGCTTGGCGACGGAAACGCATTCGGCCACCGGATGATCGAGCGGCTGCATGTCGGGCTTGCCAAAGGCAACGGCGCGGGCAGCCGAGAGCGGCGTCTCGAGGCTCGTGAGGTGATAGGGGCGGACGATGGAGAAGCACGGGCCGGGGCCGACCTTCAGGTCGATCATGCGCTCCAGAACGCGCGGATGCTTCGGCTTCACGATGCAGAACACGCCAGGTGCCACACCTTTGCCGATGGAGTAATCCACGACGCCCGAACGGCTGAGAATGCCGCCGTCTTCCTTGGTGCACAGAACCTGCGCCAGCTCTTCGCGCGTGGCCTTCGGGCCATGCATACCGGGAACGTCCGGCACGAGGCCCGTGGCGTTGGCGACGGCCACCATCTCGACCATGGTCTTGGTGCCGTCCACGAACTCGACCAGCATGCGCGCATTCATGTTGCGCTCGCGGGCTTCCTGCTCGTACTCGGCGGGCACCGCATCGAACTTGAGCGGATTGTTTTTGCCTTTGCCTGCGGCCACGATCTCGAAGCCGAGGCTCTGGGCGAAGCTGACGATCTCCAGCGTGCAGGCAGGCTCGTCACCGGCGGCGCCCGTATAAACGACGCCAGCCTTGCGGGCCTCTTCCTTGAGGAAACGTCCGACGGTGATGTCGGCTTCCACGTTCAGCATCACGACATGCTTGCCGTTCTTCATCGCCTCGAGGGCGAACAGCGTGCCGATATTCGGGTTGCCCGTAGCGTCGATCACCACGTCGATGCGGCCTGCGGCGCATAGAGCGTTGAGGTCATCGGTAATGGCGAGCTTGTTCGCCTCGATGGCGCGGTCGATGTCGGAGGAGCTCGACGCGTTCACGATGTCATCGGCGGCATGGCCTGCCAGAAGAGCAGCATCGCGCGCAGCCTGGGTGCGGACCTCGGAGATGGCACCGATGCGCACGCCCGGCATGAGAGCGACCTCGACGACGATGTCGGTTCCCATCTGGCCCGCGCCGGCCAGGCCGATGGTGATCGGACCGAATTTCTCCACCCGCGCCGCGAGTTCGGCCGCCAAGCCCAGCTGTGTGACCCGTGTCATCGATCCTGCCCTTCTTTCCTGAAATGATGCCAAACTACGTAATGAACTTTTGTATGCCGGTCAAACAATATGTACATTGGTCTCATGGCGAGCCGACACTCCGAAAAAGGAGTGCGAGTAACGGTTTGCCCGCCTGCCGAAGGGCCCATTCGCACTATTGCAACGCGAGCTGAGGCTCGCTTCCGAGGGCGTGGCGCAGCGAGGCTGCCTCCAGCTGCGGCCAGTTCGGCTCCTGCCCGGCAAAGAGATCGAAAAAGCCGATGGCAGCGGAGGGATCGTCTTGGGTGTTCTCGCGGAACGACCACCATGTCCTGATGTCCGTCGCGACCGGGGCGAGGGTCACGGAGGTCTTGAAATCCTGTTGCAGGATCGCGTCCAGAAGGCTGGCGCAGTAGCTGGTGAGGAGAAAGCCCTCGGGCCAGAACTCCGCAATCGCTCGGGTTTCAACCGGTAGCGAGGCATCTACAGCCCGGTGGGCCTCCTTTACGGATGTGACGGGCGCAGTCCTGATCAATTCTGCCAGGAGGAGACCGCAGGTGAAAAGGCAGGAATCCGGACTGTTGTGAACCCTGTACGGCTTATTCTGATCGGCCTTTTCGGCCCAGTTGAGGAAAGCTAGGGTGCTGCAGCTCTCGTTGATGTTCGCGACCATGTTCATATGGCGGGCGACGAGGTCGATGCCCCGGTTGAAGCTGCTGCGGAACCGGTGAAGGCTACGGATCTGATGCCGCAGATCCGGGATACGGGCGAGTTCCTTACTTAACGTCAGATCCATCGCAGCACTCCCAGGCAAGGGCAGGCCGGGCTCCCTGGCAAGGCCCTTTCAAAGGGGGCTCTCCTCACCGGTTTCAACACTCATTAGAATGTACACATTGACACTTGAGATAGCAAATGTTCTCTTCGCAAGAAGAATGGACAAAATCGGCCTCCCAGACCGATGATGGATTTTAGGAAACGCGTACTTCGCTTGCATGTTCAAGCTGGAGGTGGGTGATGGCTCTTTGGCAGATCGGATTGCTTCTGCTTGGCCTGGTATGGCTGCTCCAGGCCGTCGGGACCTGGATCCAGATGCGGCATTATCGGGAGGTCATGGGCTCCATCGAACGCCGCTGGACCGATGGCTACATGGGCGTCGGCAATGCCCGAGCGAGCCTTGGCCGCGGCATCATCCTCATCCTGGTAGTCGCGCCCAATGACACGATCCGCGACCTCTTCACCATGGAAGGGCGCAGCGTCTTTGCCAAGTTCAAGCGCCTTGACCAGTTCGAGGGCCGCACCATCGCCAGCCTCCTCGCTGACGAGACATTCACCGGCATGCGCGGGCGCAAGCAGGCCCTGGAGCAGGCCGCCCAGCAGATCGAGAATGCAAAAGTCCGAAAGCGTGAAGCTGCGCTGCAGGATCAGCCGGCCTGAAGCCTGCTGAATCATAAAGAGGAATAAGGGGCCGCTTGTGCCCTTTGTCTGAGGGAGGAACCATGACGATCTTCAGCACGATGGCTCAGCACATCGATGTTGTCAGTGACAGTCTTCACTACGCATCGCTCAGTGCAAGCCACGCCGTCCACGGCCTTGGAATGGCCGCAGGCGACGGCGCACATGCAGGCCAGATGGCAGGGCAGGCGTCCAACGACCTGATCATCCTGGCGCAGAACGCGGCTCCCGCCGCTCCCGGCACCGGCGCCGATTTCGCGAGCCGCGTGAAAAACGTCGCTCAGGAGGAGCAGCTTGGCTGGCTCTCCACCATCGGTCGCCACTTCATCGGCGTCTTCCAGCAGGGCGGCCAGGTCTTTACCGGTTTCGTGACCGGCATCATCCCGACCCTGATCGTTCTGATGACGGCATTCTATGCGGTCACGGAAATCGTCGGCGAGCAGCGGGTGCACGGATTGGCCCGCGCCGCCGGCCGCATCGCGCTGACGCGCTACACGGTGCTGCCTGTCATGGCGATGTTCTTCCTCACCAACCCGATGGCCTACACCTTCGGCACCTTCCTTGAAGAAAAGCACAAGCCGGCCTTCTACGACTCGGCAGTGTCCTTCTGCCATCCCATCACGGGCCTGTTCCCCCATGCCAATGCGGGCGAATATTTCGTGTGGGGCGGCGTTCTGGTGGCCTTGCAGCAGCTTGAAGCCGCCGGAAAGCTACCGGCCGGATGGCACATCAATCTCGCCGTCTGGTACTTCATCGTCGGCGTCGTCGTGATCTTCATCAGAGGCGTCGTGACGGAAAAGATCACGCAGATCATGGCTCGCCGCGAAGGCGTGAAGCTCTAAGCGGCGATGGGAGGGTGCCATGGAAAAAAAGTTTAAAGCAGTTCGTATCGATCGCGGCTCAAGCGGCTGGGGCGGTCCCCTGGTCATCAAGCCGACGGCGCAGAAGGACAAGATCGTCGCCGTGACCGGCGGCGGCATTCCCCCGCTGGCGCAGAAGCTCGCGGACATGACGGGTGCCACCGTCGTCGACGGTTTCCGCGCTCCGCCCGTCGAGGGCGAAATCGCGGCCGTCGTGATCGATTGCGGCGGAACTGCCCGCTGCGGCGTCTATCCGCGCAAGCGCATTCCGACGATCAACCTGACGCCTGTCGGGCAATCGGGACCGCTCGCCCAGTTCATCACCGAAGACATCTACGTGTCGGGCGTGAAAGAGGCGAGCCTGTCCTATGCGGATGAATCCGACATTCCGACTCCTGCCGCGGCAGGAGCGTCGGATCTGTCGCCGTCCGTCGGTGCCGCCGCCAATGAGGCCCGCGAGGATCTCGCGCATACCCCGGCATCGACCGGCGGCTTCATCGGCATCGTGACCAGCGTCGGCCGCGTCATGGGCCGGGCGGTTGCGATCTTCTTCAATGCCGGACGCCGGACGATCGATCAGGTCATCCGCAACGTGCTGCCGTTCATGGCCTTCGTGACCATGCTGATCGGCTTCATCCTCTATACGGGGATCGGCGATCTGCTGGCGCAGCCCATGGGACCTCTCGCCAACAACATCGTCGGCCTCATCGTTCTCGCGGCCATCTGCGGCCTGCCGTTCCTCTCGCCCGTGCTCGGGCCGGGCGCGGTCATTGCGCAGGTGATCGGCGTGGCGATCATCGGTCCGCAGATCGCGAACGGAACCATTGCACCCGCAATGGCTCTTCCGGCGTTGTTTGCCTACAACGCGCAGGTCGGCTGCGACTTCGTTCCCGTCGGTCTCGCCCTTGGCGAAGCCAAGCCGAAGACCATCGAGATCGGCGTTCCCGCCGTTCTGCTGAGCCGCCAGATCACCGGACCTCTCGCGGTCCTGATCGCCTATGGAGCGAGCTTCTTCCTCTAACCAAACAAGAGATCCATGACCGTTTTCTACCAGACCAAGATCACCGATGTCGGCTCCGAGGTTTCCGAACTCATCGAAGGCGGCATCCTGATCCTCTACGCGGTGGGTGCACCGCCGGAGCTTGCTGAAGTTTCGGTGCTGCACGATGTGCAGGCCGGGCCGACGGCGGATGTTCCGCCGGTCGGAGCAGTGCTTCGCATCGGCAACGTATCCGCCAAGCTGACGGCTGTTGGGGAACTGGCATGGAAGAAGGTTGCGGATATCGGCCACGTCGTCATCAATTTCGACGGGGCCGATACCGCCGGACGCCCGGGGGAGCTTTGCGCATCCCCGGTCGATTCCGCCACTCTGCTCGGCGCTCTCGTGTCAGGCGCCGAGATCGTGATTGAGACGGCCGCTTAAAGCAGATCGTTATTCGTTGAACTTTTTGTGCGGCGACATGCTCGCCGCCCTTTTTCTTTGGAGATGAGCCATGCAGGTTGAACGCACCGTCTGCGTGAGAGTTCGCGATGGGCTGCATGCGCGCCCTGCGACCCAGTTCGTCAAGCTTGCGAAAAGCTTCCAATCCGACATCGAGCTCGTCCGCGACGAGCAGGGCGTCAGCGCGAAAAGCTCCGTGAAACTCATGCTTCTCGGCGTGAAGGAAAACGACGAGCTCGTCATTCGCGCCAATGGCGAGGATGCGACCGTCGCCATGGATGCGCTCGCCCGTTTCCTCGAGACGCCCGATGCGGGCCTGGATGTCGGCGGATCGAATGAAGCGAAATCTCCCGAAGCGCCTGTCAAGCCCGCGCTTCAGCAGCAGTCTGTCGCAGCGCCGGGTGACCCCAAGGGCATTCCGGCAAGCGAAGGCGCTGCTCTCGGTATGGTTCATCCCTTCTTCCATGAGAATCTGGTCGCCGACCGGCGTCAGGTTCCTGTGGACCAGATCGAGAATGAGGTTTTGCGCTACGAGGCCGCTGTCGCCCAGACGGTTGCAGCTCTTCTCGAAGGGCGCGAGCGCGTGGGCCTGAAGCCCGACGATCTTCAGATCATCGACGCCCTGGTCGATGTCGCCCACGATGCCGAACTCGTCGATCAGGTGAAGGGCCGCATCAAGAACGGCGAGGACGCCGTTCATGCGACGACGATGGCGGGCGAGGATCTCGCCCGCAGCTTCGAGGCCATGAGCGATGCCTATATCCGTGCTCGGGCGGAGGACATCAGAGGTGTTACGCGCAACATCGCCCTGACGCTGCTCGGCCGCAAGGACGCGACCCTCGCCGATGTTCCGGACGGTGCGATCATCGTCGCGGAAGAAATCAGCGCCTGGGATTTCGCGAAGGCTCCCATCGCCCGCATCGGCGGCATTCTCTGCACGACAGGCTCGTCCACATCGCATGTGGCCATCATGGCCAGAACCCACGGCCTTCCGGCGGTGTTGGGATATAACGGCTCCGTGGAGGCGCTTCGCGCGGCGAAGAGTGTGGCCATCGATGGCGGCACGGGCGAAGTGGTGCTCGATCCGTCCGAGAATGTGACGGCAGCCTATCGCGAACGCATCCGTAAAGAGACCGAGGCGCGCGCGCAGCTTGCAGCTTACGCTCATGTAGAGCCGAAAACCCGCGACGGCCAATTGATCGAGGTCGCCGCCAATCTGGGCTCGCTCAGCGAGGTCGATGCGGCCCTGAAAGCCGGCGCCATGGGTGTCGGCCTGTTCCGCACCGAGCTGCTCTTCATGGAGCGCAAGGTTCTGCCGTCAGAAGACGAGCAGACGGCGATCTACACCGAACTTGCCCGCGCCTTCGCGCCGCGCCCGGTGATCGTGCGCACGCTCGATGTGGGCGGCGACAAGCCCGTGGCGGGTATTGAGTTTCCGGAAGAGGAAAATCCGTTTCTCGGTTGGCGCGGCGTTCGCATGTGCCTCGATCAGCCGGAAATCTTCCGCCCGCAATTGAAGGCGCTTCTGCGCGCGGCAATCGTCGGCAACATCAAGGTGATGGTGCCGATGATCGCCGACATCTCGGAGCTGCGCGCCGTCAAGGCGCTCGTGGAGGATTGCAGGAGCGAGCTTCGCTCACAGAACGTCCCCTTCGGCGAGATTGACCTCGGCATCATGATGGAAACGCCCGCGGCCGCGCTGACGGCCGACGAGCTGGCGACGGAGGCGGATTTCTTCTCCATCGGCACCAACGATCTCACGCAATACGTGATGGCGGCGGACCGTCTCAATCCGCGCCTCGTCAAGCTCAACCGCGCGGATCATCCCGCCGTGCTCAAAGCCGTGGACCTGATCTGTCAGGCCGCCAAGAAGGCTGGAATCTGGGTGGGCGTCTGCGGCGAGGCGGCGGCGCGGGAGGATCTCATTCCCGAATTCATCCGCATGGGCGTGACGGAACTGAGCATGAGCCCGGCCTCCATCGCGCGCGCCAAGAAGCGCATCATCGAGCTTTAAGGCAGATAGGGCAGAACCCTCGCAAACTCTCCCGTCAGCGACTGGACGGGAGAGGGCGCATCCATGGCGGCATTGAAGTCACAGAAGCGGGCCTGCACCACAAGTCCGCCGCTTTCCAAAATCTCCGACGTCTTCATGGTGACGGCTGCGGGGCGCTTGGAGGCGATGGCGAGTGCAAGGCCGATGACAAGCGCGCAGAAGCGGTTCGGCGATTCCATCATCGCTTGCGAAGGCGTGTCCGCCATCTGCACAATATCGAAGCGACGGATCGGACGCGCCATCTCGATCTCGCAGGCGAGAGCCGCGCAAAGCTCGACCTGGCGCTCGAAATCTTTTGCGTCCGTCACTTTGCTCCGGTCCGCCTCCGCAATCTCCGCGATCAGCGCAGCGTGGCGGCTCTGCAGGTTCTGCCTCACGGATTCGATGGCATGCTCCGAGACATAGACATTCTCGACGGGCAGGCCTCGTAAGAGGTGGCGAACATAGCGATAGATGATCGTAACGAAGTCCGACGGGCCCCTGGCGTAATTGTTGAGCGACGTATCGCTCAATAGAAACGAAATCGGCTTGACGGGCCCGGACAGGACGCGAAGCTCTCCCGGTTCCTGCAGCGCAATCCTGGCGGCCTTCTCCAGCGATCCGAACACGGCATCCGAGAATTGCAGGGCAGGCTTGTCGGGCAGAAGCTGCAGGGGAAGTGAGCGGGGACCGAACTCGGCTCCGATGGCGCCCAACGTCCGGTCGATCAGGCCCGCCTCGTGCCTGACCGTGTAGCGGATCTTCCGAAGCGTATCCCTTGCTCGAAGGAAGGTGATGCTTGGCCGTCGCATGCTGGTTTCCGAAAAGGCGCTTTCGTGAGGCTTAACGGTAAGGGATCAACGCGTCACAGGCCGATAAGTTTGCCGATGGCATTCCAATCCGTCTCCACATGATGGGCGCCAGCCTCGAGCAGCACCTCCGCATGAGGCTCCTGCACATGGCTGCCGCCGATATAGCCGATGGCCGTCATGCCCGCCGCACGCGCGCCCTGGATGCCGAAAGGCGAATCTTCGATCACGACGCAGTTCTTCGGGTTTACGCCCATCTGCTTGGCGGCATGCAGGAACAGGTCCGGCGCGGGCTTGCCGCGCGCCACTTCCTGCGAGCTGAAGAAGTCGTCACCGAAGAACGGCAGCAAGCCCGTGACTTCGAGGCTGAGACGGATGCGCACCTTGTCGGAGGAGGAGGCGACGCAATGGCGATAGGGCAGGCGGTCGAGAAAGGCCGGGACGCCCGGCGTGGGCTTCAGCTTCTCGACGAACAGGGCGCGGGTCGCGGGCCAGATCTCGTCCGCCGTCTCAGGAGAGATCGTCGAGCCGGTCTGGGCTGCGATGCGCGCAAGAATGTCGTCGCGCTTCATGCCGACACAGGCGGCGACCATGTCGGGCGTGGCTGCAACGCCCTTGGCCTGAAGCACGGAGCACATGGCCTCGCTTGCAAGAATCTCGCTGTCCACCAGCACGCCGTCGCAATCGAAAATGACAAGTTCAGGAAGAGACATGAAGGTCTTTCAGGTCCTTGGAAATGAAATAGAGATTTAAGGGTTCGGAACCCCGACCGCCTGGAGCATCGAGGAGGCCGTGACTTCGTCGGTGATAAACACTGTCGGCTTCACCATGCGAATGCCGCCAATGATCGCATCGACCTTATTGGGGCCGCCCGAGGTGAGGATGCGGTTGGGGGCTGCGGAGAGGCTCTCGACGGGGATCGCCATGACGCGCTCGTTGGTGGGGTGATCCACGAGGCGCCCGTCGAGGCCGTAGAAATAATACAGGAGGTCGCCGACAGCGCCTTCCTTGATGAGCGAAAGCCGATCCTGCTCGGAGAAATAGCCGAAGCGATAGGCGGTCGCATCCGCCGTCATGCCACCGACGCTGAGCAGCACGGTATCGAGGGAACGCGCTACGTCGAAGATTTCGGATAGACCGCAGCGTTCGATGAGCGTGCGCTTGGTCTCGATGCTGTCGACGAGGGCTGGCGCGGGCAAAAGGAAGCATTCCGATTGCAGGAGCCGCGAGAACTGCCACGCGAACTCGGTGGGGTTGTATTGCTTCGCCTTCACGATGCCGCCGAGAAGCGACACGACGGAGATGTCGGGGATCTGACGGTCGCTGATGAAATGAAGCGCCTGATGCAGGGTCTTGCCCCAGCCGACGCCGATCTTCATACCCGGCTGCAGGAACTCGGAAACGAACTGGCCCGTCGCGGCGGCAATCGGCCCGGTCGGGTCGGCCTCGCGGGAGGAGAGTGGGGCGACCACGGCCTCACCGATGCCGAAGGCCCGCTCGAGCGCCATTTCGAGCGCCGTCAGCTCGGAAACGTTGCGGCTCAGGGAAATGCGGACTTCGTGCCGGTCGCGCGCATCCGATAAAAGACGCACGACGGTCACGCGGCCGATGCCCAGCGCATCCGCGATGGCGCTCTGGGTCATCTCCTCCACATGGTACATCCACGCAGCGCGAAGTCTGAGACGATCAGAGCGGCGCCCGATGGAAATCGGCGCATCGGCTTCTGCGGATGTGGCCGCTGCGTTCTTCTTTCGCGTCTTGTTCTGAGTCATGGAAGGTTTCTAGCTTAGGCTTCTCAACCATACAATAACAGGGATCTTTCCAGAACATATTGCACCCCCAATAAACAAATGATCTAATTCCTTTTGCCTCGCCAATGGTCGGGCGGGACATGTCGGGCGCTGGCCGAAAGAATGCCAGGCGACGAATTCATTGGGAGGGAAGACCATGGATAGTATTCTGACCGCCTTTAAAGGCGTCGTCGACACGCTCGGCGCAACGGTTCTGCTGCCGATCATCATTTTCGTCATCGCGCTCGTGCTGGGCGCCAAGCCGGGCCGGGCCTTCCGGGCGGGCCTGACCATCGGCATCGCCTTCATCGGTATCAATCTGGTGCTGGGGCTGATGCTCACCACGCTGGGCGACGCGGCTCAGGCCATCGTCAAGAATACGGGCATCCAGCGTGACATCGTGGATGTGGGCTGGCCTTCGGCTGCAGCCATCGCCTTCGGCTCTTCGGTCGGATTGTGGGTGATTCCCATCGGTATCCTGGTCAACGTCGCCCTGCTTCTCGCAGGCCTCACGAGAACGCTGAACGTGGACGTGTGGAATTTCTGGCACTTCGCCTTCGTCGGCTCGCTCGTCGTCGCCGCCACCGGCAGCCTCGGCTACGGCCTGATGGCGGCAGGATTGATGGCGGCGCTGGCGCTGGTCTTCGCCGATTGGACCGCCAAGGGCGTGCAGCGTTTCTACGGCGTTCCCGGAGTGTCCGTGCCGCACTTGGCCTCCGCGCAGATCGTGCCGATCGCGATTGGCCTGAACTGGCTCATGGACCGCATCCCCGGCATCAATCGCATCCAGCTCGATACCGACACCGTGCAGAAGCGCCTCGGCGTCTTCGGCGAGCCTATCGTGCTCGGCCTCGTCATCGGTCTCGTTCTCGGTTTCGCCGCTTATTACAATGCAGGCGATGCGGGCACCGTGATCTCCAAGGCGCTCAAGACCGGCATCAGCCTCGCGGCCGTCATGCTGCTTCTGCCGCGCATGGTGAAGATCCTCATGGAAGGCCTCATTCCCGTCTCGGAAGCCGCCCGCGACTTCGTGCAGAAGCGCGCCGGCGACCGTGAGATCAATGTGGGCCTCGACTCCGCGATCCTGATCGGTCACCCGGCAGCCATCGCGAGCTCCCTGGTGCTCGTGCCGGTGGCAATCCTGCTCTCGATCATCCTGCCCGGAAACCGGATCATCCTGTTCGCGGATCTGGCGGTCATTCCGTTCATCGTGGCCATGGCTGCCCCGATTGTGAACGGCAACGTCTTCCGCATGATCGTGATCGGCACGGTGACGCTGATCGTCGGCTTCTATGTGGGCATGGCGCTCTCGCCTCTCATGACCTCGACCGCCCAGACCGCCGGCTTCCAGATGCCCGCCAACGCCACGCTGATCACCAGCGTCGTCGACGGCTTCCTCTACATCCCCTATCTCGTGATCAGCACGATCGGGGCTCTGGGGCTGCTGGGTGTCGGAATCGTTCTCGTCGTCGTCCTCGCATTCCTCTTCGGGTTCCGCGCCGCGCCGCAGGCCTGGGAGCGCGCAGCCGGTGCCGAGCCTGAAGAGGCGGTCGTTCAGACCCGCGCGATGCCTGCGGAGTAAAGCAACAGATGGCAGTGGACTTTCGGTCGATCCTGTCCCCCCAGGCTATGTGCCTGGGGGTATCGGCTCAATCCTCGGATGAGGTGATCGCGCTTCTGGGCGAACGCCTCATCGCGATGGGCAAGGTCAAGGCGAATTACGTCGAAGCTCTGATCGAGCGGGAACGGACCATGCCGACGGGCCTGCCCCTCGGGGAGATCAACGTGGCGGTTCCGCATTCCGATCCCGTGCACGTGATTGCCCCTGCCATCGCTCTTGCGACGCTGGCGGAGCCCGTGACCTTCGCGAGCATGGACGATCCGGACGAGAAATTGCCGGTTCAAATCGTGGTGGCCCTTGCCTTGAACGACAAGGACGCGCAGATCGAGATGCTTCAAGCCGTGGCGGGCTTCATCCAGAATCCGGGTGCGCTGTCGGCGCTGGTCTCCGCCCGGACGCCGGAAGAAGCCTTCGCCGCTTTCCCCTCCTGAACAACGAGAGTGCCCAAATGGCCCAGCAGAAAGTCGTCCTGGTCGCATGCGGAACAGCGGTTGCCACATCGACCGTCGTCGCGCTCGCCATCGAAGAAGCCATGACTGAGCGCGGCATTCCCGTCACGATCCGCCAGTGCAAGGCCACGGAAGTGCGCAGCATGGTGGCTGACGTGGACGTGGTGGTCGCCACCACGCCGGTCCCCGACGATCTCGGAAAGCCGACCTTCAAGGGCCTGCCGTTCCTGACCGGCATCGGCAAAGCCCAGGTGCTGGACGATATCGAGAAGGCCCTGCGCGGGTAGCCCTAACGGCGAAAATAGGCGCGCCTACTGATGAAAGTATTCCGCTCTTTCGTCACCGCTCGCTTGCCTTCATCGACTGGCGCTCCGCCATGTCGATCTTCTCGATCAAGATCGTCAAATGGCGAGGATAATCCGTTTCGAGGCTGTCCTCGTAGATGCGCTTGAGAAAGTGCCCTACCATTGCGGCCGTATGGCTTGGCGGCAGCTCAAGCGTATTGGGGAGCCGCAGCCCCGACATCTGCCGATCTTCAGCCATCATGACCAGGCTCCGCTTGCCCGGCATTTCCCTTGCTCATTCATAAGCCAACCCGTCCAGCCGGATCGGGTTTCACCGCAATCCGCCAACGGAAGCCGAGTGCAGCCCTAACTACCTGGGGTCCGGTCGCCATTCCTAATTGCGCGACATGTCCAGCGGAGGCTCGACACCCTCGCGGAGCGGGCTCACATACGGAGTTTCCCGCGTTCTATCCGCAAGATCGGCCTTGGCGGCTGCCATCAGGGACGGATCGGTGATCGCAGCCATGCCGGTTGCGGCCATGGCCTTGGCAACGTGCACCATGGCCTTGTGCGCGGCAGGCATCTTGCCTTGCGCGACGACCTGCCATGTGTGGAACGGTGTGCCGATCGCGACCGTGGGCGCATGGGCCTGGACGGTGGGAACAACCCAGCTCACGTCGCCGATATCGGTCGAGCCGATCATGGGATTGCGCGGCGAGTCGAGGGGCGTCAGAAAATCGGCGAGAGGCGCATCAGTCTTCGGCTGACCGATGGCCCGGTAGACGGATGCGATCTCCTGTTCCGACAGCGTTGCGCGGATCTTCTTCGCGAAGTCACGGTCGGCGTCGTCGAAGGCTGGAGCCCCCAGCTCCTCCATGGCGTTGTGCAAGGCGTGTTCCAGGGGTGTATTGCCGAGCGTGTTCGAGACGGCGCTGACGATGCGCATCTCGACGCTGGTTTCCGTCATGAGAGCGGCCCCCTGCGCGATCTTGTGCACGCGTTCGACGAGGTCGAGCATACCCTGCAGGTCCATGGCGCGGATCGAATAGCGTACCCTGGCATGTGCCTGCACCACGTTCGGAGCGATGCCGCCCGTATCGAGGAGCGCATAGTGCACGCGTGCATCGGAGGGCATGTGCTCGCGCATGTAGTTCACGCCCACATTCATCAGCTCGACGGCATCGAGCGCGCTGCGTCCCAGATGCGGAGCTGCGGCGGCGTGGGCCGCGCGGCCCGTAAAGGCAAAGTCGGCGCGCGTGTTGGCGAGCGACAGTGCCGGTGCAACCTCCCAAAAGCTGTAAGGATGCCAAGAGATTGCGATGTCGGCATCATCGAAGGCGCCGGCGCGCACCATGAAGGCCTTGGCTGCGCCGCCTTCCTCGGCAGGACAACCGTAATAGCGCACACGGCCCGGAATGCCTTTTTCGGCAAGCCAGTTCTTTAAGGCGATGGCGGCGAGCATCGCGCCTGAACCGAGAAGGTTATGGCCGCAGCCATGACCATGGCCGCCGGCCTCGATGGGACGGTGTTCCGCGATGCCGGATTCCTGGCTGAGGCCGGGGAGAGCGTCGTACTCGCCCAGGAAAGCGATGACCGGGCCGCCTTCGCCGGCCTCGCCGATGACGGAGGTTGGTATGCCCGCGATCCCTTCGGTGACGCGAAAGCCCTGATGGCGCAGTTCCGCAGCATGTTCGGCCGCCGAGCGCACTTCGGTATAGCAGACCTCGGGCATTCCCCAGACGCGATCGCTCAAGGCAATGAGGCGGTCCTTTGCAGCATCCACATGCTGCCAGATCTCATGTCGAACGTTCATGTCTTGCTCCGAGATCAAATGTGAGTGGTTATAGAATGAGTGTCTATTTAAAGAGCGCCGACTTCCTCGGTGATCAGCTCTTTAGCCGATGGAATGCGGCCTTCGAACCAGAAGGCTGCGGCCGCGCGCGACATGGCGGCTCCGTCATGACCCACGCCTTCGACGCGGATCAACTTCCACTGGAACGGCAGGCCGAGGCGGTTGGCTTCGCGTCGCGCGAAATCATAGACGAACTGCGCGCGTGCATAACGGTGCGGCCCCTGCCTCAAGGCTTCGGCCTGGGCCGGCAGGTTCGGATCGTCGGTGCTGATATCCTGATCGCCCGCGAAGATATGCATCGGATAGGCGAACCAGCGGGCGAGATTGGCCTCGTCGAGATCGATGCCTCCAAGCCCTTCCGGAAAATTCCGCGCCAGTGTCGGCAGAGTGTACCAGCCAGGATTGGCTGCGATGACGGCTTCGAAAGATCCGTCGTCCTGGGTCGCAAGCATTCGGTGCGCGAATTGCCCGCCTGCCGAATGGCCGAAGAGCCGCGCCTTCGGGCGTCTTGTCACGCCGCTTCTCTTCAGGGCGGCGAAGACGCGTGCCGGGACCGCATAGAGCCATTTCTCGAAAGGCTGCAGGCTTCCGTCATCTTCGATGACGAGGCCGTTATTGTACGATTCAGGACCGGGGAAGTGCATGTCGGAAAAGGTCGGCGCGGCGATCAGGATGCGATGCTTTTCCGCGGCGGGAATCCAGAAATCCCGATACTCATCGCCATTGCGAAGCATGCCATGCTGAACGATGACGACCGGATCGCCCGGTCCATGATCGGCGGGACGATAAAAATTCACCTCGAGGGGCCTGTCGAGATGATGCGGATCGATGAAGGGAAGCGTGCTGCGGCCGATCTCAGGAGTAAGCGTGGTTGTCGTCATGTGTTGTCCGAATGGTGCAGGTGGCAGGCTGCGCTGCGTCCGGGCGCGATCTCTTGCAAGACCGGGCGGACTTCACGGCATTTCGCCATGGCGTGTTCGCAGCGGGGGTGGAACGGGCAGCCGCTGGGCGGCGCCAGAGGGGAGGGCAGCTCGCCTTTGAGCGGTTGGAACGCGCGCTTGCGCCGCGCTGTCGAGGGGCTCGCCGCGATGAGGGCCGCGCTGTAGGGATGCGCTGGGTCGACGAAAACGGCGGAGGCTGGTCCGATCTCGACGATACGTCCGAGATACATGATCGCGACCCGGTCGCTGATATGTCGGACGACGCCGAGATCGTGACTGACGAACAGATAGGTCAGCCCGTGCTTCTCGCGAATATCCATGAACAGGTTGATGACCTGCGCTTGGATCGAGACGTCGAGGGCGGAGACAGGCTCGTCGCAGACCAGGAAATCCGGTTTTACCGCGAGCGCGCGGGCGATGCCGATGCGCTGGCGCTGGCCTCCGGAGAACTGATGCGGATAGCGGTTGCGGTAGGCGAGATCGAGGCCGACTTCGGTCAGGGATTTGTCGACCGCCGCATCGATTTCGCTCTTCGGCAGAAGCCCGTGAACCCGAAGGGCTTCTCCGACGATGTTGCGCACCTGCATGCGCGGATTGAGCGACGCATAAGGGTCCTGAAAAACCATCTGGACCTTGAGCAGGTAATCCAATCGCTCCTTGCCGCGCAGCTCAGTGACGCGCCGTCCATCGTAAACAATCTCTCCAGCGCTGGGCCTGGAAATACCGGTCGCGATCCTGGCAAGCGTGGACTTGCCGCAACCGGATTCGCCGACAAGGCCGAGCACTTCACCCCGCGTCACGCTGAGATCGACGCCGTCGACCGCTTTCAGGACCGGCGGCGGCGGAGCGTTTCCGGTGGCTGCGAGGATGCGCTGGGCGAAGCTCGACTTGCTGCGGAAATGCTTTTTGACGCCGCGCAGCTCGAAGAAGGATTCGGTCATGGGGCGTGACCCTCGGGCACGGGGTTGTGGCAACGATAGCTGTGCCCGTTGCTCGTGACCTGCGACGGAGGATCGATCTCGGCGCAGAGGGGCAGAGCACGCTCGCATCGCGGACGGAACGGGCATCCGCTCGGGCGCGCATCGATGCTGGGAGCCGCTCCATTGATCTGCCTCAGGCGCTCGCCGGGAGCGACGTTCGTGGCCGAGGAGCCGAGCAGGCCGAGCGTGTACGGGTGGCGCGGACGATCGAGAGCGTCATCGACGGTTCCGGTCTCGACGATCCGCCCGGCATACATGACGGCAACCCGGTCGGCGAGTTCTGCGACGACGGCAAGATCGTGGGTGATCCACAGAACCGCCGTGCCGGTCTCTCGGCTGAGCTTTTGGACTTCGAACAGGATCTGGCTTTGGATCGTGACATCGAGCGCCGTGGTCGGCTCGTCGGCGATGATCAGGTCGGGCTCGTTCAGGAGTGCGGTCGCAATCGCGACGCGCTGGCGCATGCCGCCTGAGAACTCGTGCGGATACTGCTTCAGGCGCGCTTCCGGGGAGGAAATGCCGACCCGCGACAGGGCGCGCGAGGCTTCCTTCATAGCCTCCTGCCTGCTGCAGGAGCGATGTTCGAGAATGGCTTCGCACATCTGCTCGCCGATGGTGAGAACCGGATTGAGCGTCATCAGCGGATCCTGGAAGATCATCGCGATGCGGTCGCCTCGCAGATCGCGCAGGCGCTCATCGGAAGCTTGGCGCAGATCCTCTCCCTTGAACAGCACGTCGCCGGAGACGATCTCGCCGGGAGCGTCGATCAACTGAACCAGCGAGAAGCCGGTCACGGATTTTCCTGACCCGGATTCTCCCACGAGGCCCACGATCTCGCCCGGCTGCACGATGAGATCGACGCCGTTGACGGCGGGCCATGCGCCCGCGAGGTCATGAAAAACGGTTTTCAGCCCGCGAACTTCGAGCAGCGGCGACGTCATGAGCCCCTCACATTGAAGCTGCGGCGCAGGCGCTCGCCGACGAGGTTGAGCGACATGATCAGCAGAACGAGAGCGATGCCGGGAAAGGCCGCGATCCAGTACTCGCCAGAGAGCAGGAACTCGAACCCGTTGGCGATCAGAAGCCCGAGCGAGGGCTGCGTTACGGGAACGCCGACGCCGAGGAAGGAAAGCGTGGCTTCCAGCGTGATCGCGCTCGCGATGCTGATCGTGGAAACCACCAGAACCGAGCCGATGGAGTTGGGCAAAAGATGCGCCAGCATGATGTGGCGCGTGGGCAGGCCGAAATTGACGGCGGCCTCGATATATTCCTTGCGCCGCTCGACGAGCGCAGCGGCCCGCATCAGCCGGGCGTACTGTGCCCATTGCACGAGGATGATCGCGATGATCACCTTGTCGACGCCGCGCCCAATGGAGGCCAGCAGCACGAGGGCGATCAGGATTGAAGGAAATCCGAGCATGAAATCGACGACGCGCATGATCGCAGCATCGATGGCTCCGCCGAATTGCGCCGCGACGAGGCCTGCGAGAATGCCGATGGCGAGCGCGCCCGCAGTCGATGTCAGGCCGACCAGCAGGCTGGTCCGCAGTCCGTAGAGGATGGCGCTGAGCATGTCTCGCCCCTGCGCATCGGTGCCGAGCCAGTACGTGATGCCGGTCATTCCCTCGGAGCCGGGCTCAAGGCGATTGTCCATCACGCTCAACGATGCGAGGTCGTGCGGATTTTGCGGAGCGATGAAAGGTGCAAGAAGCGCGAGAAGCAGCAGCACTCCCAAGAGAATGATCGCCCCGCGTGTCGTGGGACGGCTTTTGATCCGGCGCAAAACCTTCTTGCGCAGTGCCGTGTCGGCGCCAGCCGCGAGGTTGGGGGTGATCGGTTTCGACATATTCATGCCATGTCTCCCGTCAGCTTCACGCGCGGGTCGAGCGCCGCGTAGAGAATGTCGACGAGGAAGTTCACGGCGACGAAGAGCAAGGTGGCGAGCATGACGTAGGCGACGACGACAGGGCGGTCGAGTTGATAGATGCTGTCGATGAGGAGCTTGCCCATGCCCGGCCAGGCGAACACGGTCTCGGTGATCGTCGAGAAGGCGACGAGGCTGCCGAACTCCATGCCGGCCACCGTCACCACAGGGATTAAGATGTTGCGCAGCACATGCCGCCCGACGATGCGCTTGCTGCGCACGCCCTTGGCGCGGGCATATTTGACGTAATCCTGCGTCATCGCCTCGGTCGTCCCCGCTGCAACAAGGCGGATCATGAGCGCCATGTTCGGAATGGCGAGGTTGAGCGCGGGCAGGGCGAGATGCTTGAGTCCGTTGAGCGTCAGCAGGCTCGTTTGAACGCCGAAAATGGACACTGTCTCTCCGCGTCCCGCCGTCGGCAGCCAGCCTAAGAAGACGCTGAAGAGCAGGATGAGCATCATGCCCTTCCAGAAGCTCGGAAGGGAAAAGCCGAGGATCGTGCCCGCCATGACCGCGCGGCTCGGACGGCTCTCGGGATTGAGCCCGACGAAAAGGCCGAGCGGGATGCCGACGACAGCCGCAACGCTCATGGCCAGAAGGACGAGTTCGAAGGTGGCCGGCAATCTCGCCAGGATCAGGTCGACCGCCGGAACGCCATGAACGAAGGAGCGGCCGAGATCGCCTTTCAGGGCGTTGCCCAGGAAGCCGAAATATTGCTGCCAGACAGGCAGATCAAGTCCGAGGCGCTGAATCATGGCCATGCGCTCGGCTGCGCTGACCTGCGGAGGAACCAAGAGTTCAATCGGGTCTCCGATGCCGTAGACGGCAAGGAAGACGACGACGGAAACCGCGAGCAGAACCAGGATGCTCTGGATCAGGCGCTGCAGGATGTAGGCCGTCATGCCAGGCGTTCCTATCTGCTCGCAGTTTCGTTCATTGCTGACTTATCTCGTCTTGCTTACTTCGCGGGCTTGACCTGCATGGCCATCGTGAACTGGTCCGCGCGGCCGACATATTTCAGGTTCGCCTTGTAGGCCCAGACAGTGCTTTCGAAATGCAGCGGGATGAACGCGCCGCCTTCGAGAACCTTCGTTCCGGCCTGCTGGAGAAGCTCCGAGCGCTTGGCGTCGTCGAGGGTGACGATGGCGGTGCGGATGAGCTTGTCGAACTCCGGATCGGCATAGCCGCCGTAGTTCGAGCCGCCGATGGTCTTCGCCTCGTCCGGTGTCGCGGGCCACTGACGCAGGAACGACGAAGCCTCGCCGCTCGTGGAACCCCAGCCGCCGATCGCGACGCTGAACTCCTTCTTGGCGCGGCGCGGGAAGTAAAGCGCGCGTGCCATGGCGTCCACGTCGGAACGAATGCCGACCTGAGTCAGATATTGCGCAACGGCCTGAGTGATCTGGCTGTCGTTGATGTAACGGTCATTGGTCGTCGACAGCGTGACCTGGAAACCGTTGGGATAGCCAGCCTCGGCCAGAAGCTTCTTCGCCGCAGCCGGGTCGTAGGCGAGCTTCGGCGGATTGGACAGAGCGCCGAACATGCCGGTAGGCAGGAACTGATAGGCAGGCTCTGCCGCACCGTCCATGATGCGCTTGATGATGGCGTCACGGTCGATGGCAAGCGACATCGCCTTGCGCACGCGCGGATCCTTCAGCGGGTTCTTGCCGTTCTCTGCCTTCACGAAGGGGCTCGGCTCGCGCTCCACATCGAGCTGGAAGTAGATGACGCGCGTCGAGGGCGTGATCACGTAGCTGAAGCGCTTGTCGTCCTTGATGCGGGACACGTCGCGCGCGGCGGGATTCTCGATCACGTCGTAATCGCCGGCGAGCAGGCCTGCCAGACGCGGACCGGCATTGGGAACCGGCACGAAGGTGACATTGGCCCAGGGCTCGGCGGGGCCCCAGTGCTTGTCATTGCGCTCGAGTTCGACGCCCGTGCCCTTCACATAGCTCTTGAACTTGTAGGGACCGGTGCCGATGGCGAGCTTGCCGTCGTTGAAGTCGCCGACGACCGGCCATGTTCCGGTGACGCCGCAATTCTTGGCCGGGTCGAAGGTCAGCTTGTCATGCGGGACGATGGACGAGCTCAGGATGGCGACGGCCGAAAGGAAATTCGGCAAAAGCGGATCAGGCGCCTTCGTGGTGATGACGATGGTGTGCGAATCAGGTGCCTCAACAGCCGTGAAGTTGCCGGTGATGTCGGCAAACGAGCCTGCAATCGCCGTCTCGTTCTTCAGGGTCCGGCAGAAGCTGAAGATCACGTCGTCGGCGGTGAAAGGCTTGCCGTTCGAGAAGGTCACGCCCTGTCGGAGCTTGAAGGTCCAACGGTTTTTGCCGTCGTTCTCCCAAGACGTCGCGAGGCTGGGCATCACCTTCTGCTTTTCGTCCTGCTTGGTCAGGCCGTCGAAGATATGCGCAGCCAGGGCATTGTTCGGCGTCAGATCGTGATAGTGTGGGTCGATAGCGGTCGGCTCCGAGCTGAGCGCGATCTTGAGGGACTGAGCCCATGCAGGTGCGCTGAGCAGGCACGTGCTGGCGACAAAGGCGAATATGATAGGCTTACGCATTGGATTTTTCTCCGGTTCCCGTGAGACTGCCTTTTTGACAGATTTATTTTCGCAAATTAGAAATCATGAAAATTTTCTGACGTCAATCAGTGGGCCAATCAGCAGGAAAACCCCATGTCGCAAGTCCTGAAGCCGACGACCGATCTGGCCAACCGGATTGCTCAGGTTTATCCGTCGCTTAGCGGCACCCACAGGCGCGCGGCGGATTTCGTGCTGCAGAACCCGCTCGAGACGGCGACAATGACGATTGAGGGTTTTGCCGAACGCAGTGGCGCCTCCACAGCGACGGTGACTCGATTCGTCCGCGCTCTCGGTTATGGCGGTTACAGTGAGTTCCGGGCGGCGCTCACCGCTGCGCTCCGGCTCGCCATGGCTCCCGTCGACAGCCTGGCCGATGCGCACAGCACGAAAAGCTCCGCCTTCTCGACTTTCGTGACGGCCATCAAGGATCAGGCGGCCAATTTGGACGAAGCCCTTGCGGCAATCGACGAGGAAACCTGCTCCCGGGCCATGGAAGCGCTGTTGCGCGCTCGCCGGATCTTCATCGTCGGGTCGGGAGCCAGTCACCATGTGGGGGCTCATCTTGAGGAGGGTTTGACGCTCTATCTCGACGCGAACGTGATCTTCGCGTCCTCACGCGGCGGGCCTGAGAAAGCGATCCGGCACATCATGAATGTTGGAGCGGATGATCTCGTCCTTGCTATCTCCCTTCCGCGCTATTCGCGCGGCACCGTCGATCTGGCGAAGCTCGCCAAGAGCCGCGGAGCGACGGTGCTGGCGTTGACCGACGCGCCGAGTTCGCCGCTTGTCCCCATTGCCGACATGACCTTCTTCGCCCCGGCAAGAAACCGGCTGCTGCCGAATTCTCCAGCGGCAACCTTCGCGCTCGCCGATGCCATCGTCGCCGCCGTCGCTCGGGAACGGCCCGATGCCGTGGCCGCCTTGAAGGAACTCAGCGAAAGCCTTCTCTGGACGTTTTATCAGTGAAGATCCAACGGGATCGAAAGCCTTCCGCCAACAGGGTCCGCGACTGACCAACTGATCGAGCATGAAGGCGGGTATCACTGATTGCATCAACCTGCCTGCTCTCGACCTTCTACGGGTCCGATACCGCCACCGTGCTCGATGTTATGCGCCCGTTCCCGACGCAGGAAAGCTGCCGGGTACATATTCGACTAACGAACCAGTATGAAACCAATTGCGGATTGGTTTCGCGCTGGTTTAGCATAGCCTTCAAGAGGTTCGTGATTGCGGGTGGCACGTCTATGATCCGGGCTCGAGGCAGCATTATTGGTTCACAAGGGGGCACTGCCTCGTGGCGCCATCTGATACCCTGTCGGACAGTTCGAATGCCGCCCTCGAGCGGCTGCGTGCGCTCCTGGAGGAGGGCTCTTTCTCCCAGGATCAGCGGCTTCCGCCGGAGCGCTCTCTTGCAGCGCAGATCGGCATCGGCCGGCGCGCTCTGCGCAGGGCCCTCGAAGTGCTGGAGGCCGAGGGGCGGATCTGGCGGCATCAGGGCAAGGGGACGTTCCTTGGCCCACGCCCCACCGAACCGCACATCAACTTGGAAGAATTGTCGAAGCGCACCCATCCTCTCGAAGTGATGGATGCGCGGCTGGAGATCGAGCCGTCGCTCGCCAGGCTTGCGGCTTTGCGCGCCTCCAACGGCGACGTGGAGCGCTTGGTGCGGCTTGCCGACAAAACCGCCGAGAGCTTCGACGCGGATGGCCGCGAGCTTTGGGACAGCGCGCTGCACCGGGCTATTGCTGAGGCTTCGGGCAACAGTCTCCTTCTCGCGATTTTCGACCTGATCGACCGCGTCCGCCAGGATAGGGCCTGGCAGCAATTGCGCGAAAGGGCTCGCTCCGAAGAGCGGCAACGCATTTACGTCGACCAGCACCGCCGCGTCGTGGCCGCCATCGCACAGCGCGAAGCGGGTGCTGCCGAGCACGCCATGCGCGAACACCTCGCATTCGTGCGGGATGGCCTCCTGAACGTCATGACGAACCTGCACGCCGACAAGAGCGATGCGCCTCTCGTGGAAACCATCATGTCCATAACCGACAAGAAAGAGCTTCAGCATGGCACGTGAGGCGACGCAGCAGACCATGAGCCCTATCCATGAAGGCGCTGCATCTGCTGCCGAACGGCCTTTGCTCAGCGTAAAGGGATTATCGGTCCGCTTCGACGGTGCGCCGAAGGGCGTGAATGTGGTGGATGATGTGTCCTTCTCCGTCAGCAAGGGAAAGACGCTCTGCATCGTAGGCGAATCCGGATGCGGCAAGAGCGTGACGTCTCTTGCCCTCATGGGGCTTTTGCCGACGCCGCCCGCGCGCATCGTTGCGGGTTCCGCTCTCTTCGAGGGACAAGACCTTCTCACGCTCTCCGAGCGCGAGCGGGCGGATGTGCGCGGCGACCGCATGGCCATGATCTTTCAGGAGCCGATGACGTCGCTCAATCCGGCCTTCACCATCGGGGACCAGATCGCGGAAGGCATCGTACGGCACAAGAAGGTGACCAAGGCCGAGGCCATGGAGCGCGCGCTCGACATGCTGAGGAAGGTGCGTATCCCCGCGCCTGAGAAGCGGCTTCGCGCCTATCCGCACGAGATGTCGGGCGGCATGCGCCAGCGTGTGATGATCGCCATGGCGCTCGCCAACGATCCGCAGCTCCTCATCGCCGACGAGCCGACGACGGCGCTCGACGTGACCATCCAGGCTCAGATTCTCATGCTCATACGCCGCCTGCAGGAAGAAACGGGAACTGCCATGATTCTCATCACGCACGATCTTGGCGTGGTGGCGGAGGTCGCGGACGAGGTGGCGGTCATGTATGCGGGGCGCGTTGTCGAAAGCGGCTCCGTCGAGGCGATCTTCGAGAACCCGCAGCATCCTTATACCATCGGCCTCATGGGCTCCGTACCCTCGCTCGGCCGCCGTCAGGGACGTCTCGCCACGATCCGCGGATCTGTGCCGCCGGCGGAGCTGATGCCGAAAGGCTGCCGGTTCACGCCACGCTGCCCCTTCTCCGACAACCGCTGCGCGACCGAACCGCCGCCGCTGACCGAGATCGACCCGGGCCATCGGGCGCGTTGCTGGTATGCGCCTCTCGAACAGCATCGTGGGATAGCGTGATGAGCGTGATTCCAATGACCAACGACATCATTCTCGAAGGCATCGACCTGACGAAGCATTTCGGCGGCGGCGGTCTTCTGTCGTCTCCCACCGTGGTGCGCGCGGTCGACGGCGTTTCCTTAAGCGTCCAGCGGGGCGAAACTTTCGCCATCGTGGGGGAATCCGGTTGCGGCAAGTCGACCCTCGGCCGGCTTCTTCTGCGTCTCATCGAGCCCACGGGCGGCGACGTGCGCTATGAAGGCAAGTCGATCCTCGGTCTCAACAAGAGCGAGATGCGTAAACTTCGCCGCGAAATGCAGATCATTTTCCAGGATCCGTTCGCGTCCCTCAATCCACGCATGAATGTGGGCGACATCATCGCCGAACCGATCTGGCTTCATGGGCTTGGACGAGGCAAGGAAAAGCGTGAGCGCGTGGCCGATCTCATGCGCACCGTGGGGCTTATTCCCACTCATACGGATCGCTATCCGCACGAGTTCTCCGGGGGGCAGCGCCAGCGCATCGGCATCGCCCGGGCGCTTGCAGGCGACCCGAAGCTGATCATCGGCGACGAGCCTGTCTCTGCGCTCGACGTGTCGATCCAGGCGCAGATCATCAATCTGCTTGAAGACCTGAAGCAGCGCTTCGGCCTCACGCTCGTGATCGTGGCGCACGATCTTGCCGTAATACGCCACATGAGCGATCGCGTCGCGGTGATGTATCTCGGCGAGATCGTCGAGCTGTCGGAAACGGACGAACTCTTCGACAATCCGCTCCATCCTTATACGCAGGCTCTTCTCGCGGCGATCCCGATCCCAAACCCCATGAACCGTCAGCCGAAGGCGCTGCTGCAGGGCGATGTGCCGAGTCCGGCGGCACCGCCCTCCGGCTGCCGGTTCCATACCCGCTGCCCGCATGCCCGTCCGCTTTGCAAGGAGCAGCATCCTGCCCTTGAGGCGGCCCCCGACGGCCGAAAGGTGGCATGCCATTTCTGGCGCGAGATCCAGGGCGCAGGCGCTGGCTCCATCAGCGCACCGTCTCAAAGTGCGGCGCTTTCCAAGCGCTTGGCGCTCTATCGAACTTGGCGTGAACGGCAGGACAATCCCGTCACGACGAGCCCCTGAACCAAGTGAAACAAATCCAGAGGAAGACTTGGAGGACTATGGAATGAAGAAAAGACTGCTCCTGGCCGTGGCGGCCGGGCTCCTCGCGAGCACCGCCGCCTCCGCACAAACCCTGCGTATCGGCCTCAACGAAGACCCGGACGTACTCGATCCGCATCGCGCGCGCACCTTCGTCGGCCGTATCGTTTTCACGTCACTGTGCAACAAGCTCGTGGACATCACGCCCGATCTGAAATTCGCGCCCGAGCTCGCCACCGAGTGGAGCTGGAGCGACGACGGCAAGGCGCTGACCTTCAAGCTGCGTCCGGGCGTTACCTTCCATGACGGCGAGAAGATGGATGCCGCCGCGGTGAAGGCCAATCTCGACCGCGCCCGCACGCTGCCCGATTCCTTGCGCAAGAGCGAGCTGACCTCGGTTGAGAGCGTCGACGTGGTCGACGACCTGACGGTAAAGCTCAACCTTTCGCGACCCGACGCGACCTTGGTATCGCAGCTCTCGGATCGTGCCGGCATGATCCTGTCGCCGAAGGCGATGGCTTCCGCCGATTTTGGCCAGAAACCGGTCTGCTCCGGTCCCTATAAGTTCGTCGAGCGCGTGCAGAACGATCGCATCGTACTGGAAAAGTTCAAGGAGCATTGGGACGCCAAGAGCTTCAACTTCGACCGCGTCGTCTTCCAGCCGATTCCGGACACGACGGTCCGTCTTGCGAACCTCAAGTCGGGCAATCTCGATATGCTCGAGCGCCTCGCGCCGAGCGACGTGCCTGCCGCCAAGAGCGATTCCAACCTGGTCTTCGCGCCCGTCACGGGCATCGGCTATCAGGGCATCACCATCAACACCAATAACGGCGAGCGTGCGAAGACCCCGCTCGGCCAGGACAAGCGCGTGCGTCAGGCGCTCGAGCTGTCCATCGACCGCAATGTGATCAACGAGGTGGTAGGCGCCGGCATCTATCCGCCTGCGGGCCAGCCTTTCCCGGCGGCAAGCCCCTACAACAATCCGAAATTCGCAGCAGGCCAACGCGATGTGGCGAAGGCGAAGCAGCTCCTGAAGGAAGCTGGCGTCGAGAAAGTGCAGTTCGAGCTGACCTTCGGCACAAGCACTACGACCCAGCAGATCGCGGAAATCGTGCAGGCCATGGCGGCCGAGGCGGGCTTCGAGATCAAGTTGCGGCCGACCGAATTCGCCGCCATGCAGAAGGAAGCGCAGGCCGGCAATTTCGACGCCAACATCATCGGCTGGTCGGGCCGCGTCGATCCCGACGGCAACATCCACGCCTTCGCGACCTGCAAGGGCGCCCTGAACGACGGGCGCTACTGCAATGCGGAAGTGGACAAGCTGCTGAACGAGGCACGCTCCATCAACGATGAGGCCAAGCGCAAGCAGCTCTACGATTCCGCTCAAGGAATCCTGAAGGACGACCTGCCGATCATCTACACCTACTACCAGCCCTGGCCCTTCGTTCTCTCGAAGAAGATGCAGGGCTTCAAGCCCTATCCGGACGGCATGATCCGCCTGAAGGGCGTGAAGCTCGGCTCGTAACCGATTGACGAACCGCGTGCCCGGCTTTACCGGCCGGGCACGTCCTCCTGTTCTTCTCGCGGATGATTTGCGCTGATGCTTCGCTACATCGGACGACGTATTCTGATTGCCATTCCGACGCTCATCATCGTGTCGTTGCTGGTCTTTGCCTTGCAGAAGATCCTGCCGGGCGATCCCGTTCTCACCATGGCCGGCGAGGAGCGCGATCCGCAGGTGCTTGAGTATCTTCGCGAGAAGTACCGCCTGAACGATCCGCTTCCGGTGCAATATTTCGCGTGGATCGGATCGGCGCTGACCGGCAATCTCGGCATCTCGCTGCGCACGGACATTCCGGTGCTCACCCTCATCCTCAGCAAGCTCCCCGTGACGCTCGAACTCGCCGTTATGGCGATGATCGTGGCGCTCGCCATCGGCATTCCCGCCGGCATCGTCTCCGCCGTGAAAAAGGGGACGCCCGTAGATTACGCCGCCAATGTGATTGCGCTCTCCGGCCTGTCTATCCCCAATTTCTGGCTCGGCATCATGCTCATCATGCTTGTCTCCGTGCGCTGGGGCCTGTTGCCCGCTTCCGGTTATGTGCCGCCGACCGAAGACCTGTGGCTCAACATCAAGACCATGCTGATGCCCGCCTTCGTACTCGGCACGGGCCTCGCCGCAAGTCTCATGCGCCACACCCGCAGCGCCATGCTCGGCGTCATGCGCTCCGATTATATCCGCACCGCCCGCGCCAAGGGCCTACTCTCGCGCAAGGTCATCCTCAAACATGCGCTGCGCAATGCGCTCGTGCCCATCGTGACGCTCTCGACGCTTCTCTTCGGTGAACTGCTCGCAGGCGCGGTGCTGACCGAGCAGATCTTCACCATTCCCGGGTTCGGAAAGCTGATCGTGGATGCGGTGTTCAACCGCGACTATGCCGTGGTGCAAGGCGTGGTGCTTTGCACGGCTGTCGGCTTCATCTTCATGAACCTCCTGGCCGATGTGCTCTATGTCCTCGTCAATCCCCGCTTGAGGCACGCCACATGACCGCCACCGCCGTTGTCACGGACGATCTCGCGCTGCCCAAGAAGCGCAGCCGCGTCCTCTCCAAGTTCCTGAAGAACAAGAGCGCCGTTATCGGTGGCTTGATCGTGCTGTTCTTCGTCCTCGTCGCCGTCGTTGGGCCTTATCTCGCGCCCTACGATCCGATCAAGCCGAGTTTCACAAGCATCCGCAAGGCACCTTCGGCCCTGTTCTGGTTCGGCACCGATGAACTTGGTCGCGATACGCTCTCGCGTATGCTGTGGGGCGCGCGCGCCTCCACCATGGCGGGTGTGGTCTCGGTCTTCATCGCCATCGTGCTCGGCGTGCCCTTCGGTCTCATCTCGGGCTATTTCGGCGGGTGGATCGATGCCGCGATCTCCCGCGCCACGGATGCCATGCTGGCGATCCCGTTCCTGATCTTCGCTATCGCGCTTGCGGCGTTCCTGGGCCCAAGCCTCACGAACGCGATGATCGCCATCGGTCTCTCGGCCATGCCGATCTTCATCCGCCTCACGCGTGGCCAGGTGCTGACCGTGAAGGCGGAGGATTACGTGGAAGGCGCCCGGGCTATCGGCCTGCCCGATTTCTGGATTCTCGTTCGCTACATTCTGCCGAACGTGCTGCCGCCGATCCTGGTGCAGGGCACGCTCACCATCGCAACCGCGATCATTGCGGAGGCGAGCCTCTCGTTCCTCGGTCTCGGACAGCAGCCGCCGAATCCGTCCTGGGGCTCCATGCTGAATACGGCCAAGAACTTCATGGATCAGGCGCCCTGGATGTCGATCTTCCCCGGCTCGGCGATCTTCCTGATCGTGCTTGGCTTCAACCTTCTCGGCGATGGTCTGCGCGACGCGCTCGATCCTCGCGAACAGTAATAAACGCCAACTTCGGAAAACTCATATGTTCACGACACGGCCTGAAATTCTCGGCACCTTCGGCATCGTCACCTCCACCCATTGGCTGGCTTCCGCCGCCGGCATGGCAATGCTGGAGAAAGGCGGCAACGCCTTCGATGCCTGCGTCGCCTCCGGCTTCGTGCTTCAGGTAGTCGAGCCGCATCTCGTCGGCCCTTCCGGCGAAGTGCCGGCGGTGTTCTATTCGGCAAAGACCAAGAAGGTGGAAGTGCTCTGTGGCCAGGGCACTGCGCCCAAGGGCGCAACCATTGCGCATTACAAGAACGAGGGCCTCAAGCTCATTCCCGGCAACGGCCTGCTCGCCACGGTCATTCCCGGCGCGTTCGATGCATGGATGCTTCTGCTGCGCGATCACGGCATGCTCAGCTTGCGCGATGTGCTTGAGCCCGCGATTTATTATGCCGAGCAGGGTCATCCGCTTCTGCCGCGCGTGTCCAACACCATCAATGACCTGAAGGACTTTTTCCTGAAGGAATGGCCGACCTCCGCCGCCGTCTTCCTGCCGGGGGGCGAGGCGCCGAAGCCGAAGGCTCTCTTCCGCAATCCACAGCTCGCCGAAACCTGGAAGCGCATCATTCGTGAGGCGGAGACGAAAGGCAGCAATCGCGAGGCCCAGATCGAAGCTGCGCGCAACGCTTTCTATAAGGGCTTCGTGGCAGAGGCCATCGATGCCTTCGTGCGTAAGACGGAAGTGATGGACCAAAGCGGATCGCGACACCGCGGCGTTCTCACGGCCGACGACATGGCGAGGTGGTCCGCGAGCTATGACGCGCCGCAGACCTATGAGTATCACAACTTCCGCGTCAACAAGATCAGGCCCTGGGGACAGGGGCCGGTGTTCCTGCAGACGCTGGCGTTGCTGAAAGGCTTCGACCTCACCAAGATGGGACCGACCAGCGGCGAGTTCATTCACACGCTGGCCGAGGCCATGAAGCTCGCATTCGCCGATCGCGAGGCCTATTACGGTGATCCGAACTTCGTGGACGTGCCGATCGAGACGCTTTTATCCGACGCGTACAACAACGAACGCCGCAAGCTGATCACAGACAAGGCCTCCCGGGAGCTGCGCCCTGGCACGGTGCCCGGTTATGAATCGCAGGTCGAGCGCACGCTGGCGGCGTTGCGCGATCTTTCCACGACGGACCGCAAGGTTTCCGGCGGCGAGCCGACGCTCGCTTCCATGCGCTCGGCGCGGCGCGGCGACACGGTGCATATCGATGTCGTCGACCGCTTCGGCAATATGATTGCCGCCATGCCTTCCGGCGGCTGGCTGCAATCCTCGCCGGTTATCCCGGAGCTTGGATTCATGCTCAATTCGCGGGCCCAGATGTTCTGGCTGGAAGAAGGGTTGCCTGCGAGCCTGGAACCGGGCAAGCGCCCGCGCACCACGCTCACGCCGACGCTCGCTGAGAAGGACGGCGAGCCCTACATGGTCTTCGGCTCGCCCGGTGGCGATCAGCAGGAGCAGTGGCAATTGCTCCTCTTCCTCCGTCATGCTCATCACGGGCTGAACCTTCAGGAGGTCATCGACTTGCCCATGGCGCATACAGCGCATTTTCCGTCATCCTTTTATCCGCGCGAGCAGAAGCCCGGCCATCTCATGGCCGAGGAGAGCTTCGGCGAGGAGGTGCTCGGTGACCTGCGCGCCCGTGGCCATGATGTCGAGGTTGCCCCCGAGTGGACCGTCGGTCGTCTTGTGGCCGCGAGCCGCGATAAGGACGGACTGCTGCACGGCGCCGCCACGCCGCGCCTGATGCAGGCCTATGCGGTCGGTCGATAAGGAAACGGTATCGTGACCTGGTCGATCATCGCCAAGGACCTTAAGACCGGTGCCTTCGGCGTTGCCGTCACCACGAAGTTCTTCGCGGTCGGCGCCCTCTGCCCCTACGGCGCCGCGCAGCTGGGTGCGCTGGCGACGCAAGCCTTCGTCAATCCGCTTTACGGTTATGATGGCTTACGTCTGCTCGCGGAGGGGAGAAGCGCCGAAGAGATCGTAGGGATTCTCACGGCCGCCGATCCCGGACGGCACGTGCGCCAGCTCCATGTCATCGATCGGGAGGGCCGCACAGCCGCGCATACGGGGCGGGAATGCGTGGATTGGTGCGGTCATCGCGCGGAGGACGGCGTCTCGGTTGCCGGCAATATGCTCGCGGGCCCCACCGTCCTCGAGGCGACGCTGGAGGCCTTCAAGCGTCATGCGGATGTTCCCTTCGCAGAACGCCTCATGAGGGCGCTCGATGCAGGACAGGCGGAAGGCGGCGACAAGCGCGGCAAGCAATCGGCCGCGCTCAAAATCTGGCACACCGAGCCTTATCCGATGCTGGACTTAAGGGTGGACGATCATCCGGAGCCCCTGGAAGAGCTGCGCCGGCTATACGGCGTGGCTCACGAGCGATTCCTCGCCTTCATGGAAGCCATGGCCACCCGCACCAATCCATCGGGGATCACGGATCGGGCCTGGATCGACCAAAGGACGCGGGAAATCCAGGATGCGCGATATGGTCAGGTAAGATAGGCAATCCGTCTCAGTGGATAGAAGGGTAATAACACATCGGCATCAGACATCCTGAGTACACGTACTCTGGGGAGACGGGCTGAGAGTTTCTGCGCAGGCACCGAGCTCATCTCACCATCATGACTGGCGCGATGGAACTCCGCCTACCGACTGAACGGAGAGGGCACCTGCTGCAATGCCGGCCCCGAGGCTTCTCTGAAGGTCCGAGCTTTGGAGCCAAGCGTTCAGGAAGCCGGCGTTGAAAGCATCGCCAGCTCCTGTCGTGTCGACCACATTGACAGGAAGCGCTGCAGCCGAAACGCAAGTCGACCCGCGCGAGGCTACTGCGCCATGTTCACCGCGCTTCAGCACGACCACGGAAAACCTTTCCGCTAAGCTGCGCAGGATCGCCTCCACCGAGCTTTCGCCGGTCAGCGCTTTTCCTTCCTCGACGTTTGGGAGGAAGATATCGACGCCAGCACAAATCTCGAAGAAGTCAGCGCCTTGGCGGATCAGTTGATCGTCCCAACTGGGGTCGAGTGAGACCGTCAGGCCGTGGCTTCGCGCCATGGCGATCACATCCGGATTGTCTGCAAGAGTTGCAAATTCTGCGATATGCAGATGCGCGATGTCAGGGGCAGAGAGCGCCTGCTTCAGAGTCGAAGGTCGGGAGCCGCCGGCGCGGCGGGATACGAAAGCGCGCTCTCCGTCCTTGATCAAGGCGACGGTCGGTTGGGGGCCGGCATCGTCAGACCGCTCGATGAAGGACAGGTCAATCCCACTGGCCTCGAATTCCGGATCGAGGCTCTGCGAGAGAGGATCGGTGCCGAGCCGCGTGAGGAGTGACGCGGGACGGCCGAGCGATGCAAGGTGGGCTGCCGTGATATAGGCCCCGCCCCCCGCCGCGATCGTCACGTCTTGTGCGAAACGCTCGCGGCCGAGCACCGGCATCTCCTGCAGGCCCGTGAAGATGATGTCGCAATAGGTTCGCCCGAGGCACACGACCTTGCTGCGTTCGGAAGGCTTTCCGCTCATTGGGTCGTCAACGCCTTCTCTGTCGCCTTGTCGAAGAAATAGAGCCTCTCGGCAGGAGCATGGAACGTCAGCTGCTCGCCGATGCGCGGAATCTGGCGTCCGGGCGCGGAGCCGATGATGGTCTGGCCGCCGCTCTCGATATGAACGAGCGTCTCGGAGCCCAAGGTTTCCACGACGGCAACCGTGCCGGAGACGGTGAGGCCCTGCGCGCCGTTGCTCGTCGGGATGAGATCCTGCGGGCGCGCGCCGACGAGAATGTCGGACGTGGTGGCCGTTGCATGCGGAACCCGGACCGAGCCGCCCAGCGACAGATCCGCTCCGCCATCACGCAAGGCGGCGGGGATCAGGTTCATGGTCGGGCTGCCGATGAAGCGCGCGGTGAAGACATCGACCGGCTTTTCGTAGAGTTCCAGCGGCGTTCCCACCTGCAGGATGCGCCCATCGCGCATCACGACGATCCTGTCGGCCATGGTCATGGCCTCGACCTGATCGTGCGTGACGAAAACCGATGTGGTGCCGAGGCGATGGTGAAGCCGCTTGATCTCGATGCGCATTTGCGTGCGCAGCTGGGCATCGAGATTGGAAAGGGGCTCGTCGAAAAGGAACGCGGCGGGATCGCGCACCATGGCGCGCCCGATGGCAACGCGCTGGCGCTGTCCGCCGGAAAGCGCCGAGGGGCGACGCTCCAGATATGGCGTCAGGCCGAGTGTTGCAGCAACCTCCTCGACGCGCTGGCGTTTCTCGGCTTTCGAGAGCTTCGAGCGATAGAGGCCGAAGGCGATGTTCTCTGCCACGCTCATATGCGGATAGATGGCGTAGTTCTGGAACACCATGGCGATGTTCCTGTCCTTGGGCTGGAGATCGTTGACGACGCGCCCGTCGATGCGGATCTCGCCGCCGCTGATCTCTTCGAGACCCGCGATCATGCGCAAAGTCGTCGACTTGCCGCAGCCGGAGGGGCCGACCAGCACGACGAATTCGCCGTCCCGGATCGAGAGATCAATCCCGTGGACCACGGTCGTCTGCCCATAGCGTTTGACGAGGCGATCAAGTTCGATGGTTGCCATCATCAGGCTCCGAGAAGTGCGGTGAAACGGGATTGAAGATCTTGGGCGGAGCTTTTCGCGCGTTGCGCGCTCTCGCTCATGCGGGCGCGGATGCCCGCAATCTCCTGCTTGTATCCGGCAATCGCCTGTGCCAGCGCCTTGGGAGCAGGCCCGCCGAAACGGTCGCGCACGGCGACGAAGTTTTCGGGCGAGACAATCTCGGCGAATTGCGCCTTGTCGATGGCGGTGCGGCGCTTCGTGCAGCGCTCGAAGGATTCGTGGAAGGCATCATAGCCGTCTACCGCGATGTCGCCTTCGATGGCGACAACGGTGCGGGCGACCTCGGCTGCGATCTCATGCGCTTCACGGAACGACAGACCTTCGCGGCGCACCAGGCTGTCCGCGAGTTCCGTCACCGTGATGCAGCTGCGGCGGATGTTCTGGCGAACCCGGTCGGGATTGATGCGAAGTGCGGGCACGAGCGCGGTGAGCAGATCTAGAACGCGGCCGCCGCTCTCGAAGGCGCCGTAGCCGAAGCCCTGGCTCTCGCCCTCGCTGTCGTTCATGTCAGTGAACGGCGTGTTGTGCATGATGGTGAGCATGGCCTGCGCGCGTCCGACGGTCTGGGACGCCAGATGGCGCATATGCTCGATGGGGACGGGATTGCGCTTCTGGGGCATGATCGAGCTGATCTGCACGAAGGCATTGGGCACATAGACCTGGCCGACCTCGAAGCTCGTCCAAAATTGCAAATCCTGGATAAAACGGCCGAGATGCAGGAAAGTCAGCTCGATCGCGGAATAGGTCGAAGTGATGTAGTCGATGGACGCGATGCAGCTATAGGAATTCTGCAGCGGGCGGCTGAAGCCGAGAAGACGGGCCATCAGGTCGCGGTCGATGGGAAAACCGCTCGTGGTAATGGCGGCAGCACCCATCGGAGAGCGATCCACGATGTCGCGGGCCGCTTCGAGCCGCGCGATGTCGCGCAGGACGGTTTCGAGAACCGCGGAGAGGTAATGCCCAAAGACGGTGGGCTGCGCCGGCTGTCCGTGGGTATAGGCGACGATGAGCGTGTTGCTTTCCCGCTCGGCCACTGCGGTGAGGGTCTCGGCGAGACGAACCATCCGCTCCAGCAACGGATCGATGCGGTGCTTCAAGCCGAGCTTGAAGAGCGTGTGATCGATGTCGTTGCGCGAGCGCGCCGTGTGCAAGCGGCCCGCGAGATCCGGTCCGAGGCGCTTGCGCAGCTCCTTCTCGATCAGGAAGAAGAAATCCTCCACCTCGCCGGTATAGGTGAGCGCGCTGACATCGATCTCGCGGTCGATGGCTTCCAGAGCCTGCGCGATGGGTCGCGCCTGTTCGATGGTGAGGATGCCGGTCTCATGGAGCATGACGAGGTGAGCCCGGTCGATGAGACGGAAGCCCTCCACGTGATGATCCTTCGCGCCGTCGAAGAGCGGGCGAAGCACGGTCTCCTTGTAGGTGGGATCCGGAAAGACGGAGGTGTCCTTGAAGGTGCCTGCATTCATCGGCTTATCCTTTAAGTCCGGCCAGCATCACGCCGCGCACGATGTAGCGCTGAAGGAACAGGAAGATGAGAAGGGTCGGGAGCGTCGCGATGCTCGCGCCCGTCATGATCTTCTCCCACTGGATCGATTGCTCGACCGCAAAACTGGAGAGCCCGACCGGCAGGGTGTAGAGCTCGGCGCTCGTCGTGACGATGAGCGGCCAGAAGAAGGCTGTCCAATTGCCGAGGAAGGTGAAGATCGCCAGCGCCGACAGGGCAGGGGTGACGAGCGGCATGGCGATCTTCCACCAGATGGTGAATTCGTTGAGCCCGTCGATCCTTGCGGCTTCGATGAAATCGTCAGGCACGCCCTCGAAGAATTGCTTCATCAGAAAGGTGCCGAAGGCCGTCATCATGCCGGGGAACATGATGCCCCAGTAGCTGTCCAGCCAGCCGAACTGGCTGGCCATGAGATACCACGGCAGCACCAGCATTTCGGTGGGGATCATCAGGGTCGAAAGGATCGCAATGAAGACGAGATAGCGGCCTCGGAATTTGAATTTCGCCAGTGTGTAGCCGACGAGGCTGTCGAAGAACACGTTGGAGATGGTGACGATCACCGCCACGATCATCGAGTTGATGAACCAGCGCGTGAAGCGTCCGTCGCCGAGAATCTCGATATAGTTGTCGAGGGTCGGCGCTGCCGGGATCACGCGCAGGTCATAGACCTGCGAGGCATCCTTCAGCGATGTCGACAGCATGAAGATGATCGGCGTGATCATGATGACGCCGCCGATGAACAGGAGCGTCCAGGAAACGATCCGTCCCGGCTTGATACGCGACATGGGAAGACCTGGAGAGGATGAGGTGACAGTCATCAGCGGTCTCTCATGATGCGCAGTTGAACAAGGGAGATCACGAGCAGGATCAGGAACAGAACGACGGTTTGCGACGCCGCGTATCCCATCTCATAGGAGCTGAACGCCGTCTGATAGATCATCAGCACGAGCGGCTTCGTCGAGTTGAGCGGCCCGCCAGGATCGTTCGTGTTGATGTTGTAGACCTGATCGAAGATGCGCAGGAATCCGATCGAGGAGAACACGACCAGGAAGACCAGCGTCGGCTTGAGCAGAGGAATGGTGATCTTTCTCAGGATCGCCCATTCCGACAGGCCGTCGATGCGCGCGGCTTCGTAATAGGTGGCGGGAATGGCGCGCAGCCCCGCAAGGAAGATGATGATCTGAAAGCCGAGACCCGCCCAGACCGCAGGCGCGAGCACGGTCGGCAATGCTTGCGTGGTCGAGCGCAGGAAGGGCTGCTGCGGCAGGCCGAAACTTGAAAGGATGTCGTTGATCACGCCGATGGGAACCGGCTGGTAGAACCAGCGCCAGACCCAGGCCATGGCCGCCGCCGTCGTCAGGAACGGCAGGAAATACAGCGCGCGGATGAACGAGTGCATGAACCGCACACGGTCGAGATAATAGGCGACGACGAACGAAATCAGCAGGCTGATCGGCGTGCCCAGGATCAGATACATGAAGGTGTTGCGGAACACCTGCCAGAAGAGGGGATCCGCAAGCAGCCGCTTGTAGTTCTCAAGGCCGACGAACGAGGCTGGTTTCGTGATCGTCCAATCCGTGACGGACAGATAGAAAGCCTGGAAGGTCGGCCAGAAGCGGATCACCGCATAGAAGAGCAAAGGCACCGCGAGGAAGCCCCAGGCCCAGATCACCTGTTTCTGGCCGAGACTCATCCTCGACCAGAGGCCGCCGGTGGCGGCCTCTCGATGTGTGACAGCGGACATGTTTGCGATCCTCGCGGATTTTGGCTTAGCGCTTGGCGCGGTCGATGATCGCCTGCTCGGCCTCGGCGGCCTTCGCGAGCGATGCCTTCGGCTCCTCGTTGCCGATCAGGACACGGTTCACCATGTCAATGGCCGTCTGGCGCTGGGCTGCCTCATCCTTGAACAGCGTGGTGTGCGCGTATTCCAGGCCCTTGAGGAACGGGCCATAGACCGGATGCGCGGTGTTCTCGGGCGTAAGAGCCGCCGTGCGGCGCGCCGGCAATTCGCCGACGACTTCGAGCCAGATCTTCATGGCTTCGGGCGAGGAGACATAAGCCAGGAACTTCTCGGCAGCGGCAAGCTTCTCGCCTTCCGCCTTCGTGGTGATCGCGTTGGCGAAGTAGCTGGCATAGTTGCTGCGCACGCCCTGGGCGTTGGCGGGGAGTTCGGTCACGCCCCATTCGAAGCCCTTGATCGTGTTGAAGGAGCCGAGACGGAAGGTGCCGTCGATGGTCATCGCGGCAAGGCCCGCGCGGAAGGCGGCTTGGCCTTCATCCATGAAGCCCACCTGGCCGACTTTCTGCTTCTTCTGAAGGTCCGTGTAGAAGGTCAGCGCTTTCAGTCCTGCTTCGCTGTTATAGGCAACCTTCGTATCGTTGTCGGTGTAAGGCACGCCGCCGAACTGACGGATCAGCACCTCGCGCCACCATTGGTGATCCTGTCCCGCCATGTCGAGGGTCAGGCCGGCGGAGACGATGTTGCCTGCGCCGTCGCGCTTCGTGGTCTTCTCCGCGGCTGCGATGAGTTCATCAAGATTCTTGGGCGGGTTGTTGGGATCGAGGCCCGCATCCTTGAAGGCCTTCTTGTTGTAGAACAGCGCCAGCGAGCGCACGGCAGTCGGCAGGCCGTAATAATCGTTGCCGCGCTTCATGGCGCTCACGATCGGGAAGAAGTCGCGCTCGATATCAGCCGCCGGAAACGCCTCGGCGCGCAGGGGCCGGATCATCTTGCCGGCGATGAAATTGTCGGTCCAGCCGTAGAAGAGCTGCACCACGTCTGGGCCCTGGCCCGCCAGGATCGCAGCTGCAACTTTCGTCTGGTAATCCGCATAAGGGAAGGTGGTCTGCTTGACCTTGATGTCCGGATTGGCCGCTTCGAACTTGGCGATCAGCTGGGTCATCGCCTTGACGCGGGTGTCGAAGACATATTGCCAGTATTCGATCTCAACCGCCTTCGCGCCGAAAGAGGCGAAGGTGGCGAAGCCCATGGCAACGCTCGCTAGCATGTGACGAAAACGCATATCCCTCTCCTTATTGTCAGGCGCCGAGCGCCCATCGTTCCCTGGTGACGGCCTTCACAGGGCCGTTCCGGCATCAAGGCTCCCTTAAATCGGGTTAGGCTGTCAATAAGATAATTAACTTGAGTTATTCATTGGCCGGGCTCATTCTTGAGGGCGTGGAGGGGAGATGCCGAGAAAAGCCAAGGCCGGCGCGCCGTCGACTATCGGAAGCAATCCGGAGCGGAATCGCTCCCATAACCGCCGCGTGGTTCTGGACGTCGTGCACCAGCTCGGTCCGGTCGGGCGCATGGAAATCTCGCGCCACGCGCATTTGAGCACGCAGGCCGTCTCGAACATCGTGGAGGAGCTCGTCGCCGACGGGTTGCTCATCAAGACCGGGCGTCTCAGGGCAGGGCGCGGCCTGCCGCCGATTCAATTCGCCGTCAATCCCGATGGCGGCATGACGGCGGGAATCGAGATCGCGGCGGATCACATCTCCACTCTTCTCGCGGATATCGGCGGGCGCGTTCGCGCTCAGCGCACGACGCCGCTTCCCCGCAACGATCCCGAAACGGTGCTGCCCATCATCAAGGCTGAGATCGAAGCGGCGCGGGCCCAGATCAAGTCACCGGTTCCGCAACTGCTCGGGGTCGGCGTGGTCATGCCGGGTCCTTTCAACGTCGAAGGCATGTCGTCCGTCGGCCCGACGACTCTGTCGGGATGGCTCGATTTCGATGCGGCGGCAGGCATCGGGGCTTTGCTCGATCTGCCCATCACGCTCGAAAACGACGCGACTGCTGCGGCTGTCGGGGAACGCCTTCACGGCGTCGCGAGGGATCTGAAGAATTTCTGCCTGATCTATTTCGGCCAAGGACTCGGCCTTGGCATCATGATCGACGGCCGCCCCTATCGCGGAGCCAACGGCAACGCGGGCGAGATCGGTCATGTGATGGTGAAGAAGGGCGGGCGTCTCTGCTCATGCGGGCAGCATGGCTGCCTTGAAGCTTATGCGTCCATGCAGGCCTTGTCCGAAAAGCTGTCGGCGGCGGGAATCCACCTTGCCGACGAGGTGCATCTGGAGCGGCTTCATCGTGAGAAGCATCCCGTCGTCATGGCGTGGCTCCAGGAGGCTGCGGATTATCTCGCGCCCCAGATCGCGATGCTCGAAAACCTTTTCGATCCCGAGGCCGTCGTGATCGGTGGCGCTCTTCCGCCCGGTCTCATGGAGGATCTCGCTCAAGCCATGCAGCCGCTTCCGTTGTCGGTGGCGCGCCGCAGGAACCGGAGCGAGGCGCGCCTGATCCATGGGCGCACAGGCCAGTTCACCGCCGCTCTCGGCGCCGCTGCCTTGCCGCTTCTGGAAACGATGACGCCACGGCTCGACACAGCCCAGGCGGCCCATCGCGAACGTTCGAACGAGGAGATCTCCCTTGCTGGATGACCATCGACGCCTTGCGCGTGCTGTCCATCAGCCTGCGCTGGCACGGTTGCATCGCGCCTTGAGCCGGTTGCGCTCCGTCGTCACCGTCATGAATACCGGCGCGCATCCTGACGACGAGATCAACGGCATGCTCGCCGCCTTCCGGTTCGCCTATGGCATGCGCGTCGTCGTGGCTTGCTCCACGCGCGGCGAAGGCGGACAGAATGCACTCGGGTCGGAACGGGGCGGAGCGCTCGGTGTGCTCCGAACCGCCGAGATGGAGGAGGCTGCGCGCCGCATCGATGCCGATGTGGCATGGCTCGGCCATGGACCCGACGATTCGGTGCACGATTTCGGCTTCTCCAAGAACGGCGACGACACACTGAAGAGATGGGGCGAGGAGCGCATCGTCGAGCGCCTCGTTCGGGCTTACCGGCAATATCGTCCCGACATCGTCATTCCGACTTTTCTGGATGTGCCGGGACAGCACGGCCATCACCGAGCGATGACGCGTGCCGCGGAAAAGGCATTCGTCGCGGCAGCCGATCCTTCCGCTTTTCCCGAGCATGCGCAACATGGCCTCAGGCCATGGCAGGTATCCAAGTTCTATCTGCCTGCCTGGTCGGGCGCAGGCTATGCCTATGACGACGAAGTGCCGCCGCCGCCCACCACGCTCAATATCAAGGTGGCGGGAGGCGATGAGGTCACAGGCCTAGCCTATAGCCAGCTCGGCGAGTGGTCGCGGGCGGCGCATTTGTCCCAGGGCATGGGTGTCTGGCGCGACGATCCCGTCGACCAATGGAGCCTCCACCTGAAGCTTCGCGCAGGCGGAGCGGCGAGCGCTGAGAGCGACTTGCGCGATCATCTCCCGGCGAACCTTGTTATGCTCGCTGCCGAGCCGGGCCTGTCGAAGGCTGCGGCGGAAACTCTGCAAGACGCGCAGGCGCATATTGAAGCCGCCATTCATGCATTCCCGGATCGCCAGCGGATCGGCGAAGCGCTTGGTCGCGCTGCGCGCTCGATCGAAGCGGCGGGAAGAGCGCTGAATCAAGAGCAGGCTGACAGATTGGGACATCGGCTCGACCGCAAGCTGCGGGAGATCGATGCCGCTCTTTTCGAAACGCGCATGCGCACAGTGCGTGCCGTTTTCTCAGGCGCGTCCCATCCAGGCGGACGCATGATTCTCGAAGCGCATGTCGATGCGCCCGATGTGGCGGGCCTCATGATCGCGCCAAGACTGCCTGCTGGTGTGGAAGCCTCTGAAACCCTCAGGGATGCGGGGCATGTGCGCTACGAGATCGCCATTCCTGAATCGGCGTCGCATACGGGAAATTACCCCGAGGCATACGATTCCATGGGCGGGAATGGCGCGGGCGGTGTCGTCATCACGGGGGATGTGGAAGGACGAACCATCCGCGTGGATCTCGATCCCGAGGAGGCCCTGAAGATCGGGCCGCGCGGATCCGTTCTTCTCGATCCAGCCATTGCCATCGTCAGAGCCGGCGAGCCTTCATCCACAATCCGCGTGCGGGCCGTGGGAGAGTCTCTTGCCGGGTGGGAGAAGCCGGACAGTTGGACCGTGCGTGCTGAAGGAAATGATTGGATCATCGATCCGCCGCAGCCGCCGGAACATGGAGTTTCAAGGCTCGTCCCCATCCTCGACGGCAGGCAGGCCAGTCAGGTTCACGCGATTGCTTATCCCCATATCCCGCCCACATCCTTCGTCGCTCTGAGCGACTTCAGGGTTCTCACACTCGACGTCGCTCTCCCAGCTCATGCGCGCATCGGATACGTGGGAGGCGGAAGCGACAATGTCGGCGCGCATATGCGCCGCCTCGGCCTCGACGTGACGGATCTCTCGGAGGACGATCTCACCTCCGGTGCGCTTTCGAAATTCACCACCATCGTCATCGGCATTTTCGCATTCGGATTACGGCGGGACCTGAAGGCCGCCACGGAGCGCCTGCATCGTTTCGTGGAGGAGGGCGGGCATCTGGTGACGCTCTATCATCGCCCCACCGATGGCTGGGATCCTGACCGGACGCCGCCGCGTCGCCTCGTCATCGGCTCGCCGTCGCTGCGCTGGCGTGTGACCGATCCGTCTTCGCCGGTCACGGTTTTGAAGCCGACGAGCGTGCTGCTCACATCTCCCAATAGGATCGATGCGGATGACTGGCAGGGATGGGACAAGGAGAGGGGACTCTATTTCGCGGCGGAATACGATGCTGCTTATGAGGAGCTTCTGGCGATGAACGATCCGGGAGAAAATCCGCTCAAGGGTTCGCTCATCTCGGCGCGCATCGGCCGCGGACGCCATACGCATGTCGCGCTCGTGCTGCACCACCAGCTGGACAGGCTCGTTCCCGGCGCATTCCGCCTGCTGGCCAATCTCGTCCAGCCTGCCTGACGGAATGCGACAGAGCATGGCAAGCTCCCCTCAAGGCGAGATGCCTCCGGTTCCGCTCTGGAGGAGCGTGGTCTGGCTGCTGATCGACATGACGCTGGTGACGATCATGCAGGCCATCGTCAAGGCGGAGGGCGAAACCTATCCGGCCGTCCAGCTCGTGTTTCTGCGTTCGCTCGTAGGCCTCGTCGCGGTGGCGCCGCTGATGTGGCGTCATCGTGCCAAGCTTGCAAATGCGTCCAACATCCGCACCCACCTCTCGCGGATTGCCTTCAACTCAGCCGCGCTGACCTGCAACTTCGCCGCCTTTGCGGCGCTGCCGCTTGCAATGGTGACTGCCATCGGGTTCACCCGACCGCTTATCCAGCTGGCCATGGCAGCCCTCATCCTCGGCGAAATCGTCAGCAAGACGCGTTATGTTTTCACGGCGATCGGCTTCTTCGGCATCATGATCATCGTTCAGCCCGATGCGGTTCCCTGGAATCTGGGATTGCTCGCAGCCTTTGGATCCGTGGTCTTCGGAGCGCTGGCGGTCGTGCAGACGAGGCGTCTCGCTGGTGAGAATTCCGTCGTGCTCATGCTCTTCTATACGGCCGGCCTGTCGGTGCTGACGGCCGTCCCTGCGGCCTTCGCATGGGTGCCGATCCCCTTGTCCACGCTGCCGAGCATCATTCTCATCGGCCTTCTGGCCCAGGTGGGCCAATATTGCTGGCTTCAGGCCTATCAGAAGCAGGAGTCACGGCTTCTGGCTCCCATCGGGTATCTGTCCATCATCTTCTCGGGCATCGCGGGATGGCTTTTCTTCGGGGAGGTTCCATCCCTGTCCCTGGGGCTCGGCGCCGCCATCGTGATTCTAACCACGCTGCTGGCGGCGCCGACTGAGCGGTGGCTGAAGAACAAGAAGCAGGCGTAAGTGTCAGGATTGTGCTTGCGAAGCCTCCCTGCAAAGCGGACCGATCCGAACTGTTCCCGTGGAGTATCCCTTCTGTCTTTCCCGGACGGCTGCGATCCCAGATGGGATCGTGAAGGTAGGAATCTGACCTTAGGACGCGGTTCGGCAAACGCACTTTGAAGATGAGATCACTCAAATTGGAGACGTGAGGTTTCTGCTGTGCACAAACAAGTTTCCATCTTGAGCAATGTGCCCCCCGGACACTTCGTGAGAAAGTCTGAGAAGGAGGCGTGCAGAGGTTATGTAAATCGCCAGATAAAGCGCCGGGCTTTGTCTCTAATGACAAGGGATCTTCTATAAACCCGCGCAATGCGGCGCTCGTAAAATCGATTCATACGCGGTTATAGGAAAATATGACTTGGTGGTGGAGCTGAGGGGATTCGAACCCCTGACCTCTGCAGTGCGATTGCAGCGCTCTCCCATCTGAGCTACAGCCCCGGTCGCTTCATCACACCAAGCGGGCTGATTTTTAGGCCTCCGGGCTGGGGCCGTCAATCGGCGGTAGGGCGGGGAAGCCTCGCCTTTCGGAGGAGAAGGGCGGCTTTTGAGGCGGTGGTGGGTTGTTCAGCCCCGCTTGGAAGGTTACATGAGCAGCGCCCGATCCTGACAGGTTTCCCATGCGCGCTGTATTCGAAGTCATCCTGGTTGCCCTGCAGCTCTATACCTACCTCATCATCGCTGCGGCCATCTTGAGCTGGCTGGTGGCCTTCAACGTAGTCAATACCCGCAGCGAGTTCGTCCGCTCGATCTGGAAGTTCCTGGATGCGGTGACCGAGCCCGTCCTGAGGCCGATCCGGAACATCATGCCCAATCTGGGCGGCGTCGATATTTCGCCGGTGATCCTGATTCTGCTGATCATGCTGCTGGACCGCGCCATCCGCTATTACGTCCTGCCCTTCGTCTATTAAGGGAAGAAGGCCCTGAGCCAGCCCTGGCGCATCCGCCCCGACGGTCTTGAGGTCCGCGTGCGCGTGACGCCCAAGGGTGGGCGCGATGCCATCGGCGGGGTCGAGGCGCTCTCCAACGGCCAGCTGGTGCTGAAGGTTCGCGTCCGGGCCGCACCCGAGGACGGGGCGGCCAATGACGGGGTGAGGCGGCTGCTTGCCAAAGCGTTGAGGCTGCCTGCCTCCGCCGTCAGCTTGCAAGCGGGCGCGACCGCCCGGCTGAAGACATTTCTGATCGCAGGCGACGGGGAAGCCCTCGCCAGAGACATCGCCGCTTTGACAGGAACTTGAGCCCATGACCGCCACCATCATCGACGGAAAAGCCTATGCCGAGGGTCTGCGCGCCCGCATCGCGCATGCGGTGAAGGATCTGTCGGCGAAAGGCGTGACCCCTGGCCTTGCCGTGGTGATCGTGGGGGAGGACCCCGCGAGCCAGCTCTACGTGAAGAACAAGGCCAAGCAGACGGTGGAAGTCGGCATGCGCTCCTTCGAGCATGTGCTGCCCGCCTCGACCTCCGAGGCCGATCTTCTGGCCCTCGTCGCGCAGCTCAATGCCGATCCAGCGGTGGACGGCATACTCGTGCAGCTGCCGCTGCCGAAGCAGATCGACACGCAGAAGGTGATCGAGGCCATCGATCCGGCAAAGGATGTGGACGGCTTCCACCCCATCAATGCGGGCAAGCTGATGACCGGCGTGCCGGGCCTCGTCTCCTGCACGCCTTTGGGCTGCCTGCTCCTCGTGCAATCGGTTCGCCGCGATCTTGCGGGCCTCAATGCCGTGGTCGTGGGCCGCTCGAACATCGTCGGAAAGCCGATGGCGCAGCTGCTCATCGCGCAGAGCTGCACGGTGACGGTGGCGCATTCCAAGACCCGCGATCTGCCTGAGGTCTGCCGCGAGGCCGACATTCTGGTTGCCGCCGTCGGTCGTCCCGAGATGGTGAAGGGCGATTGGGTGAAGCCCGGCGCCATCGTGATCGATGTGGGCATCAACCGCGTGCCGAATCCGGCAGCCGGCGAGGGCAAGACCAAGGTGGTCGGCGATGTGGCCTATGCCGAGGCAGCAAGTGTGGCATCCGCCATCACCCCGGTTCCCGGCGGCGTCGGCCCCATGACCATCGCCTGCCTGCTGCGCAATACGCTGGAGGCCGCCTGCCTGCGCCGCGGCCTCGCCATGCCTCAGGTCGATTTCGCTGCCTAATTAGCCGCGAAGCAATAGAACAGGCCCGCGCCGCCCGTGCTCTTGAGGGCATCCTGGCTGCATCCGCCACGTGAGGGATGCGACGTGTTCCAGGATTTGGCGGGCGGCGAGTCGTCCAGGCCCATGCGGTCGTGGTGGCCGACCATGACGGTGCCGTCCGTGCCGCTCTTCGTCCAGTTGCCGCAGGTTCGGTCCTCCGCTCCCGCAAAGGCGGTGCCGTCGGCTTGCGATCCGGTGAGAATGTCGTGCTCGTTGGGCTGGTCGCCACGGCCCTTCACCATCGTGCCTTTTTCGGTCAGCGCCGTCTGCTTGTTGAGGGTGTTGCCGGCGCCGTGCAGGTCCGCTACGTCCTTGGCGATCACGGCGCCCTTGGCGTTCTGCCACGGGCCGCGACCGATGCGGTCCTTGGCGTTGACGGCGTTCGCGCCCTGGGTCGAGAGATAGGCCCGCCACATCTTGCCGCGAATTCCGGCGGCTTCGGCGAGCGTCTGGCAATGCCGGTCGGCTCCCTCGATCCCGCCGAGATCGGCGCCTTTGCCCGAGCCGACACTAGTCACGAAAAAGGTGGTGTCGGCATTTTGCGCCTGAGCCCCGGGAGGCAGCAGGGCCAGAAGGCCGATGAAGGCCATGAGCGATACGCCTGTCGTTCCACGCATTGTTTCCTCCTGGGATGAGATTCTTTCGGTCCCCCTCCGCCAAGACAATTCTAGGGCGGTGATTATTCCTCGGCTCACGGCGTCGTGAAGGCGGGTTGTTGACGGGGCATCACGTGCCTTGCCGCAGATGCGCCATCAGCTGCCGGGCCGAGGGCGGCAGATCCTTGAGGGAGCGGATGCAGAGGGTCAGGTCGCGGGCGGCCCAGGAATCCTCCAGTGCGACCGGGCGGATGGCCATGGTGCGGGCGGCGCGCTGGGCGGTGGTTTCGGGCACGATGCCGAGGCCCACGCCCGCCTCCACCATGCGGCACACGGCATCGAAGCTCCTGAGCTGAACCCGAAGGCGAAGTGGCCTGCCGATGCGGCTGGCCTTGCTGGAGAGAAAGCGCTGGAGGGCGCTCGCCCGGTCGAGACCGACGAAATCGTGCTCCAGCACTTCCGTGAAGGCGATGCTCGGACGCGAGGCGAGGGCGTGTTCCGCCGGGACCGCGAGCACGAAGCGGTCGCTGCGGAACGGGTAGGTCTCGAGCTGGCCCGTATCCACCGTGCCCGCCACGATACCGATATCGCCCACACCCTCGGCGATCAGCCCCACGATCTCGTCGCTCAAACGTTCCTCCAGGTCGATGGAGACCTGCGGATGCTGGGCCAGGAAGGCGCCGAGGGCCTCGGGCAGGAACTCGGTGAGGGCGTTGGTGTTGGAGAGAATCCGGATCTGGCCGGCGAGACCGCCGGTGAAGGAACCGAGATCCTCTCTAAGCTTCTCGGCCTGGGCCAGAAGCGCGCGGGCGTGCTGGAGCAAGGTCCGGCCTGCGGGCGTCAGAGTCACGCCCGCCCGCGTGCGCAGGAGGAGGGGCGCTCCTAGCGACTTCTCCATGTTGCGGATGCGGGTGCTGGCGGCGGCCAGCGCCAGATGGGCCCGCCCGGCCCCGTGGGTAATGCTGCCTGCCTCCACCACATGGCGGAAGAGACTCAAATCCGTCAGATCGAATTGCATAGGCTTCCTTCGTCATTCGCGAAGGGAGATAAGAATAATTAAAAATTGTCCTATAAGCGAGGGGAGGGCATTCTTCGCCGCTGACGAAGTGTGCCTCTTGTCGCGAAGTTGGGCGGAAGGCGCATTGCGGTGTTCCCGCGCTTCCGTTAGGAACCATTCCAAACTACGGGCGATGCAAGGTCGCCGATCAGGAGTGAAAGCTATGGCTGAGGCGAAAGTGGCCCCGCGGCCCTTGTCCCCACATCTTCAGGTTTACCGGTGGAGCTGGACGATGGCCATGTCCATCTTCCACCGCGCGACGGGCATCGCCCTTTATTTCGGTATCGCGCTGTTCGCGATCTGGCTCGTGGCCCTGGCCTCCGGTCCCTCGGCTTTCGAGGCCGTGCAATGGTTCTTCGGCTCGCCCATCGGCACCCTGATCCTCTTCGGCTACACCTGGGTTCTCATGCACCACATGCTCGGCGGCGTGCGCCACATGGTCTGGGATTTCGGCTACGGCATGGAAGCCGTCCAGCGCATCAACATGGCCCGCTTCACCCTAGTCGGCTCGATCACGCTCACCGTCGCGATCTGGGTCATCGCCTTCCTCGTGTTCTAAGGAGACAGCCATGGCCGATAACAGGGCAGATACCCGCGTTTCCATGCGCACCCCGCTCGCCCGCGTGAAGGGCCTCGGCGCTTCCGGGCACGGCGTCGAGCATTGGTGGATCCAACGCGTCACGGCGGTGGCGAACGTTCCGCTCATCATCTCTTTCGTGATCATCGTCGCGGCGCTTGCGGCTTCGCCTTCCTATCAGGATGCGATCGCCATCATCTCGCATCCGCTGATCGCCATCATCCTGCTCCTCGCCGTGCTCTCGGTTGCGAACCACATGCGGCTCGGCATGCAGGTCTTCATCGAGGATTACGTGCACGAGAAGGGCTACAAGCTCGCCGCGCTCATCGCGAACAACTTCTACGCCACGATCATCGGCGTGGCGTGCCTCTACGCCATCCTCAAGATCAGCCTCGGCCGCATTCTGCTTTAAGGAATTCTCTCATGGCTCAAGCAACGAACGGCAAGGCCTACACCATCATTGACCACACCTTCGACGTGGTGGTCGTGGGTGCCGGCGGCGCAGGCCTTCGCGCCACCGTCGGCTGCTCGCAGGCCGGTCTTCGCACCGCCTGCATCACAAAAGTGTTCCCCACGCGCTCGCACACGGTCGCGGCGCAGGGAGGTATCTCCGCCTCGCTCGGCAACATGGGTCCGGACGATTGGCGCTGGCACATGTACGACACCGTGAAGGGCTCGGACTGGCTCGGCGATCAGGATGCCATCGAGTATCTCGTGCGCAACGCACCCGCTGCCGTCTATGAGCTGGAACACTGGGGCGTTCCCTTCTCGCGCACGGCGGAAGGAAAGATCTACCAGCGTCCCTTCGGCGGCATGACGACCGAGTTCGGCAAGGGCACCGCGCAGCGCACTTGCGCCGCCGCCGACCGTACGGGCCATGCGATCCTGCACACGCTCTACGGCCAGGCCGTGCGCAACCAGACGAACTTCTTCATCGAGTATTTCGCGCTCGACCTGATGATGGATTCGGATGGCCGCTGCATCGGCGTCGTGGCCCTCAATCAGTCCACCGGCGAGATCCATCGCTTCCGCGCCCACATGACGATCCTCGCCACGGGCGGTTACGGACGCGCGTATTTCTCCGCGACGTCGGCTCACACCTGCACGGGCGACGGCAACGCCATGGTGCTGCGCGCGGGTCTTCCGCTGCAGGACATGGAGTTCGTGCAGTTCCACCCCACCGGCATCTACGGTTCGGGCTGCCTCATCACCGAGGGCGCGCGCGGTGAGGGCGGTTACCTGACGAACTCGGAAGGCGAGCGCTTCATGGAGCGTTATGCGCCGTCCGCGAAGGATCTTGCTTCCCGTGACGTCGTGTCCCGCGCGATGACCATGGAAATCCGCGCTGGCCGCGGCGTGGGCAAGAACAAGGACCATATCTACCTGCATCTCGATCACCTCGACCCGAAGATCCTGCACGAGCGCCTGCCCGGCATCTCGGAAAGCGCGAAGATCTTCGCGGGCGTCGACGTGACGAAGGAGCCGATCCCGGTTCTGCCGACCGTGCACTACAACATGGGCGGCATCCCGACGAACTATCACGGCGAAGTGCTGACGCTGAAGAACGGCAACCCCGACACGGTGGTGCCCGGCCTCATGGCGCTCGGCGAAGCGGCCTGCGTGTCCGTGCACGGCGCGAACCGCCTCGGCTCGAACTCGCTCATCGACCTCGTGGTGTTCGGCCGCGCGGCGGGCCTGCGCTGCGCCGAAATCTTGGAGCCGAATGCGCGTCACGCGGATCTGCCGAAGAGCGCCGACGAGCTCTCGCTCTCGCGTCTCGACAAGTTCCGCTATGCCAACGGCTCGACCTCGACCGCCGAGCTGCGCCTTCAGATGCAGAAGACCATGCAGAACAACTGCGCGGTGTTCCGCACCGGCGAGGTTCTGGAAGAAGGCCGCAAGCTCATCCACGACGTGTGGAACGCGAGCGCCGACATCAAGGTCACGGACCGTTCGCTCATCTGGAACACCGACCTTCTCGAAACGCTCGAGTTCGACAACCTCATCGGTCAGGCCGTGGTCACGATGGAAGGCGCCGCCAACCGTCAGGAATCGCGCGGCGCGCATGCCCGCGAGGACTTCACCGAGCGCGACGACAAGAACTGGATGAAGCACACGCTGGCATGGCTCGACGACACCTCGCACAAGGTGACCCTCGATTACCGTCCGGTGCACACCTACACCATGTCGAACGACATCCAGTACATCGAGCCCAAGGCTCGCGTGTACTAAGATGATTAAAACGGGAATGGATTATTTCCTTGCCGCTGGAACTGCCGAGAGTCCTCGTAAGGCTGTCGATGGTTTTGTCGAATGTCCATGCTGCCAATCGATGTCATTCATCGAGGCCGGCAGTTGGGAGATTTGCGACGTGTGCGGCTGGGAGGATGATCCCGTGCAGGAGATGCATCCTGATACAGGGGGAGCCAATAAGGTTTCTCTTAATCAGGCAAAGCTGAACTTTGCACAGATTGGGGTTTCAGACCCGTCCTGGAAAAAGCCCAAAGCACGTTGAACAGAATCTAGCATTTGGAAGAGCCAGATGGCCCAGTTCACTCTCCCGAAAAACTCCAAGTACACCGAAGGCAAGGCATGGCCGAAGCCGGAAGGTGCCTCGAACGTCCAGGAATTCCGCATCTATCGCTGGAATCCGGATGACGGCGCCAATCCGCGCATCGACACTTATTATGTCGACCGCGACGATTGCGGCCCGATGGTTCTCGACGCGCTGTTGTGGATCAAGAACAATGTCGACTCGACACTGGTCTTCCGCCGCTCGTGTCGCGAAGGCATCTGCGGTTCCTGTGCCATGAACATCATGGGCGGCAACACGCTCGCCTGTACGCTCGGCATCGACGAATGCGGATCGGGCGCGATCAAGATCTATCCGCTGCCGCATATGCCGGTGCTGAAGGATCTGGTGCCGGATCTCACGAGCTTCTTCGCCCAGCACGCCTCGATCCAGCCTTGGCTGCAGACGGAGACGGCGGAGCCGGAGACCGAGTGGCGCCAGACGCCTGAGGAGCGCTCCAAGCTCGACGGCCTCTACGAGTGCATCCTCTGCGCCTGCTGCACCACCTCCTGCCCGAGCTATTGGTGGAACGGCGACCGCTTCTTGGGTCCGGCTGCTCTCCTCCAGGCCTATCGCTGGCTCATCGACAGCCGCGACGAGGCCACCGGCGAGCGCCTCGACAACCTGCATGATCCCTTCCGGCTCTATCGCTGCCACACGATCATGAACTGCGCCAACACCTGCCCGAAGGGCCTGAACCCGGCAAAGGCCATTGCCGAGGTGAAGAAGATGATGGTGGCGCGCGCCGTCTAAGCATTTTAGGCGAAGTGGTTCCCGGTTCGCCGTTCAAAAAATGCGTATTTCAAGAAAAGGGCTGATCTCATCGGGATCGGCCCTCGGACAAAAAGCCTAGCTTAAGGCTATCGTTCCAGTGTAACACTCCGGGCGTGACCTTCTCTGGTTCATTCCCGGAGTTTTTTCATGCCTATTCTTCTGGCCGTACTTGGTGTGCTCGGAGCCGCCGCCTTCTGGTACTACCGCCTTCGCGATGTCGGAAATGCCGCAGGCGAAGTGGTCGATGCCGCCCAGCGCGTGCGCGGAACCTATCGCCGCAAGGCCTTTCGCAAGAAAGCTGAAAGCTCCGCCATCGAGGCCGTGGACGATCCAGCAGCCGCTGCGGTGGCCATGCTGATCGGCCTTGCCCAGGAGCGCGGTGAGCTGAGCATTGCTGCGGAAGAAGCCATCAAGGCCGAGATGCAGCATGTGATGGGGGTGGCGAACATCGCGGAGACCTACACCTTCGCCCAATGGGTCGCGGGCCACGCGGACGACTCTAATACCCTGTCGCTGAAATTCGCCAAGCTCTGGCTGGCGAAGCTCGATGAATCGCAGCGGCAAGACGTCTACGACATGGCCAAGCGCGTGAGCGAAGCCGAGGGTGAGCCCACACTCGGTCAAATCGGCGCGCTCAAGGCTTTGCGAGATCGGCTCGGCTTGACTCGCACCTGATCTCTGCCATTTCAGGGTAGCGCCAAGACGAAGAACAAGAATCGATTCCTTTTCCCTCAAAAGCACCTGCTTCCGATGATCGACATGAAATCCCGTGCATACGCCCTGACCGTCACTCTCTGCGCCGCCCTGGCGCTGAGCGCCTGCTCCTCCACGCGACTGGGCGGATCGTCGGGACGCAGCGTGGCCGCCGCGCCCATGCCCGATCCGGTCGAGGCTGTGCCGTCGGGGCCTGTCGAATCCGCGCCGCTTGCTCCCATCGAAGGTCAGGCGCTGCCGCCTATCGCCGGTGCGCCCGCTCCCCTCGGCCCGGGTCTGACGCCCTCTGCCGGTGGAACGGATCTCGCGGGCCTGCCGCCTGCTCCTCCGCCCGTCACCGCACCAGTTGCTCCGGCCGCCCCCGCCAGCCGCACGGCCGTGGTGGGCAACTGGTCCGTGCGCGATGCTTCCGGAAATTCCTGCCGCATCCAGCTTTCGAGCTCGCCTGCGCTCGATCTCTATCGTGCCTCGGCCTCGGGCTGCTCCAACCAGGATCTGTCGAAGGTGAATGCCTGGGATTTCCGCGACGGCGAGGTCTATCTCTACCAGACCGGCGGTTCGGTGGCGGCGCGCCTGCGCGGCTCCCCGTCGGCGCTTTCCGGTGTGCTCGCCAAGTCCGGCGCACCGCTGTCGCTGTCGCGATAGCAGCCCCGACGACAAGTCATTTGCGCTTGGATGAGTGGAACGGTATCGGTTGATCCGTGACCGATACCTTCCACCCTCCGCAATCCATCACCGCACGCTATGACGCGCTCGTCGCCTCGGGCGCCATCGAGCGCGATCCCGCGCAGGTGAAGCTGCTGCGCCAGTTTGAGGCGCTGGCCGAGCAACTCGGCAACTACCGTCTTGCGCGCAAGCCCAGCGCTCTGGGATGGCTGTTCGGCAAGAAGAATACCGCGCCACTGAGAGGGCTCTACGTCTGGGGTTCGGTCGGGCGTGGCAAGACCATGCTCATGGACCTGTTCTTCGAGGCGCTGCCGGTGAAGCGCAAGCGCCGGGTCCATTTCCATGCCTTCATGGCGAATGTGCACGAACGCATCCACGAGTTCCGGCAGAAGCTGAAGACGGGCGAAGTAAAGGGCGACGATCCGATCGCTCCCGTCGCCGAAGCCCTTGCGCAGGAGGCCTGGGTTCTCTGCTTCGACGAGTTCACCGTCACCGACATTGCCGATGCGATGATCTTAGGGAGATTGTTCACGGCGCTGTTCGCGCATGGGGTCGTGGTGGTCGCCACTTCCAACGTGGAGCCGCAGCATCTTTATGAAGGCGGTCTCAACCGCTCGCTCTTCCTGCCCTTCATCGATCTGCTGCAGGAGCGGATGAGCGTGCTGAAGCTCGAATCCCGCACCGATTTCCGGCTCGAGAAGCTCGCGGGCAGTCCCGTGTTCTATGCGCCCGCCGACGAGCAATCCCACGCGGCGCTCACCCGCGCCTTCAAGAGCCTCACAGGCCGCGAGCAAGGCAAGCCCGTAACGCTCACCGTCAAAGGCCACCCCGTCGAGGTGCCGCAGGCGGCTTCAGGCGTGGCTCGCTTCTCCTTCGAGGATCTGTGCTCCAAGCCTCTCGGGGCGGCCGACTACCTCGCCGTCGCTGACGAGTTCGAGACGGTTATTCTCGAGAACATCCCGAGGATGAACTTCGAGCGCCGCAACGAGGCCAAGCGCTTCATCATGCTGGTGGATGCGTTCTACGACGCGAAGGTGAAGCTCCTCGCCTCGGCGGAGGCCGAGGTTCATGAGCTCTATCAGGCAGACAGTGGCCGCGAGGCCTTCGAGTTCGACCGCACGGTGTCCCGCCTCATCGAGATGCGCTCGGAGGAATATCTTTCCCTGCCACATGGGCGGGAGGAATCCGGCAGCTCCGAAGGACTGGTCGAGACATGAAGCGGGTTCGGGGCCTCCAGCGGGTCGTGGACGCCGACGCCCCGGCCGACAGTCGCCTACTCACGATTGCCGCCGATCAGCTCAAGCATCTCGGCCCCAAGCACGTGACGGTTGTCAGTATCGCCGACGCGGCAGGCATGACGCATGCCAATGTGTATCGTTACTTCGCCTCCAAAGCGGCGCTCATCGATGCGGTGGCGGGCCAGTGGTTGCGGCGCATGGAGGCAATCATCGCGGATGTCGCGGACTCGCCCGACCCGGCGGACGATAAGCTGGAGCGCCTGATCCAGGCCTGGGCCCGCACCCACCGGGAGCTCCTTCGGGAAGACCGGCACCTGTTCGACGTCTATTGCTCCGCCACCGAGACCTCCCGGGCGCTCGTGCGAAAGCATCGGTCCCGGATGCGGGTGCTGATCGAGCGGGTGCTGGACGAGGGCATCGTGACCGGCAAGTTCGACCCCCGCGACCGAGAGCGGGCGCTCGCCTTCATCAGCGATGCGGTCTATCGTTTCATCAATCCGCTCACCGTGCGCCTGGATGCGGACGTGCCTCAGGACATCCTGGACCAGCGCCTGGCGGCCATGATCCGGGTCGTCCTCCGGTCTCTGGAAATTGGTACAGTATAGGCTAAGTTACATTTTTACAAAAATGTAACATGAAATTTCAGTGCATCCTTAACTCCCTAAGTCACTGAAGTCAGGCTCTTATTCAGCTACAGTCAAGTTCATGCCCGTCCCCGCCGGGGTCCAAAGCCTTGCTGGTTAACCTTTTGCTGGCTTGAAGAGGGGCCATTTCTGAGTCAAACAGCGCCACACTTCACAAAGCCACAGCTTTCACAACATCCAAGGACAGACCATGGCCCGGAAAAAGATCGCGCTCATCGGTGCAGGCCAGATCGGCGGTACGCTCGCCCATCTCGTCGGCTTGAAGGAACTCGGCGACGTCGTTCTCTTCGACATCGCGGAAGGCATTCCCCAGGGCAAAGGTCTCGATATCGCGGAATCCGCGCCGGTCGACGGGTTCGACGCCAAGTATAAGGGCGCGAACGATTACGCCGATATCGCAGGCGCCGATGTGATCATCGTGACCGCCGGCGTGCCGCGCAAGCCCGGCATGAGCCGTGACGATCTGATCGGCATCAACCTGAAGGTCATGGAAGCTGTCGGCAATGGCATCAAGCAATATGCCCCGAACGCCTTCGTCATCTGCATCACCAATCCCCTCGACGCCATGGTGTGGGCGCTCCAGAAGTTCTCCGGCCTGAAGCCCGAGAAGATCGTCGGCATGGCCGGCGTTCTCGACTCGGCCCGCTTCCGCCACTTCCTCGCCGAAGAGTTCAACGTGTCGGTCGAGGACGTGACCGCCTTCGTGCTCGGCGGCCATGGCGACGACATGGTGCCGCTGGTTCGCTATTCCACGGTTGCCGGCGTTCCGCTGCCTGACCTCGTGAAGATGGGCTGGACGTCTCAGGAGAAGCTCGACGCTATGGTCGAGCGCACCCGCAAGGGCGGCGGCGAGATCGTCAACCTGCTGAAGACCGGCTCCGCCTTCTACGCGCCTGCCGCTTCCGCCATCGCGATGGCCGAGAGCTACCTGAAGGACAAGAAGCGCGTTCTGCCCTGCGCCGCTTACCTGAACGGTCAGTACGGCGTGAAGGACATGTTCGTCGGCGTGCCGATCGTGATCGGCGAGAACGGCGTCGAGCGCATCGTCGAAGTGTCGTTCTCTGGCGAAGAAAAGGCCATGTTCGAAAAGTCGGTCGCTTCCGTGCAGGGCCTCATCGACGCCTGCAAGCAGATCAACCCGACGCTCGCTTAAATTCAATGACGTTATGGCCGCGTTCATGCGCGGCCATTCATGTCTTTCAACCGCCCAAGCGGAGAGAAACGAATGAATATCCATGAATATCAAGGCAAAGCCGTCCTGAAGGAGTTCGGTCTTCCGGTCTCCAACGGCGTCGCCATCTTCTCCGCCGACGAGGCGGAAGCCGCTGCCAAGAAGCTCGGCGGTCCGCTCTGGGTCGTGAAGTCCCAGATCCATGCGGGCGGTCGCGGCAAAGGCAAGTTCAAGGAAGCCGCTGCCGGCGAAAAGGGCGGCGTGCGTCTCGCCAAGTCGGTGGAAGAGGTGAAGGAGTTCGCCAAGCAGATGCTCGGCAACACCCTCGTCACGATCCAGACGGGCGAAGCCGGCAAGCAGGTCAACCGTCTTTATATCGAAGATGGCTCGGACATCGCGCGCGAGCTTTATCTCTCCATGCTCGTCGACCGCGCCACCGGCCAGGTCGCCTTCGTCGTCTCGACGGAAGGCGGCATGGACATCGAGCAGGTCGCTCACGATACTCCTGAGAAGATCCTCACCTTCTCGGTCGATCCGGCCACCGGCGTGATGCCCCATCACGGCCGCACGGTCGCCAAGGCGCTCGGCCTCACCGGCCCGCTCGCCAAGGAAGCCGAGGATCTGGTCACGAAGCTCTACAAGGCCTTCACCGCGAAGGACATGGAGATGCTCGAGATCAACCCGCTGATCGTCACGCAGGACAACCACCTGAAGTGCCTCGACGCGAAGATCTCCTTCGACGGCAACGCCCTTTACCGTCACCCTGACGTGGTTGAGCTGCGCGACATCACGGAAGAGGACGCCAAGGAAATCGAGGCCTCCAAGTACGACCTCGCCTACATCGCTCTCGACGGCACCATCGGTTGCATGGTCAACGGCGCTGGCCTTGCCATGGCAACCCTCGACATCATCAAGCTCTACGGCGAAGAGCCGGCGAACTTCCTCGATGTCGGCGGCGGCGCTTCGGAAGAGAAGGTGACGGCGGCGTTCAAGATCATCACCGCCGATCCGCAGGTGAAGGGCATCCTCGTCAACATCTTCGGCGGTATCATGAAGTGCGACGTCATCGCGCGCGGCGTTCTCGCTGCCGTGAAGGCCGTCGGCCTGCAGGTTCCGCTGGTGGTGCGCTTAGAGGGCACGAACGTCGAAGAAGGCAAGAAGATCATCCGCGAGTCCGGTCTCAACGTGATCCCCGCCGACGACCTCGACGACGCCGCCCAGAAGATCGTGAACGCCGTGCGCGGCGGAAAGTAAGGTTCGAGCTGATGTCCATTCTGATTGACAAGAACACCAAGGTCATCTGCCAGGGCTTCACCGGCAAGAACGGGACCTTCCACTCCGAGCAGGCCATCGCCTACGGCACCAAGATGGTCGGCGGTACCTCGCCCGGCAAAGGCGGCTCCACGCACCTGAACCTGCCCGTGTTCGACACGGTCATGGAAGCGCGTGAGAAGACCGGCGCCGACGCATCCGTCGTCTATGTTCCGCCGCCGGGCGCTGCTGATGCGATCTGCGAGGCCATTCAGGCCGAGATCCCGCTCATCGTCTGCATCACTGAAGGCATTCCAGTGCAGGACATGGTGCGCGTGAAGCGCTCGCTCGTGGGTTCCAAGTCGCGCCTCATCGGCCCGAACTGCCCCGGTATCGTCACCGCTGGTGAATCGAAGATCGGCATCATGCCGGCCAACATCTTCCGTCCCGGTTCGGTCGGCATCGTGTCGCGCTCCGGCACGCTGACCTATGAAGCCGTGTTCCAGACCACCAACGAAGGCCTCGGCCAGACCACCGCTGTCGGCATCGGCGGCGACCCGGTGAAGGGCACCGAGTTCATCGACATGCTCGACATGTTCCTCTCCGATCCCAAGACCGAGTCGATCATCATGATCGGCGAGATCGGCGGCTCGGCCGAGGAAGAGGCTGCCGAGTTCATCGCCCGCGAAGCCAAGAAGGGCCGCAAGAAGCCGATGGTCGGCTTCATCGCCGGCCGCACGGCTCCTCCCGGACGCCGCATGGGCCATGCCGGCGCGATCATCTCCGGCGGCAAGGGCGGCGCGGAAGACAAGATCGCCGCGATGGAAGCCGCGGGCATCCGCGTCTCCCCGTCCCCGGCACGACTGGGCAAGACCCTGGTCGAGGTTCTCAAGGGTAAGTAACCGAGAAAAAAGGCCGCCCCGGTGTCGGGGCGGCCAAACAGCTTTTGGATAGATATTTGCCATGGCACGCCAAGACGCCAACGAAAACTTCCTGAACACCGCTTTCCTCTATGGGGCGAACGCGTCCTATATCGAGGAGCTCCAGGCCCGCTACGAGAAGGATCCGTCCTCGGTCGATACCGAGTGGCAGGCGTTCTTCGGCGCGTTGAAGGACGACAAGCAGGCTGTCGAGAAGCTTGCCAATGGTCCATCCTGGGAAAAACAGAACTGGCCGATCCACGCCAACGGCGAGCTGATCTCCGCGCTCGACGGCAACTGGGCGCAGGTCGAGAAAGCCGTCGGCGACAAGATCAAGGCGAAGGCCGAAGGCAAGGGCGCCCAGATCAGCCAGGCCGATGTGCAGCAGGCAACGCGCGATTCCGTGCGCGCCATCATGCTCATCCGCGCCTATCGCGTCCGCGGCCATCTCCATGCGAAGCTCGACCCGCTTGGCATCAATCCGCGCCCAAGCGACGAAGAACTGCATCCCTCCCATTACGGCTTCACGGATGCCGATTGGGACCGCAAGATTTTCCTCGACAACGTGCTCGGTCTCGAATTCGGCACGATCCGCGAGATCGTCGCCATTCTCGATCGCACCTATTGCCAGACGCTCGGCGTCGAGTTCATGCACATTTCCGATCCGGTCGAGAAAGCCTGGATCCAGGAGCGCATCGAGGGGCCGGATAAAGAGATCACCTTCACCAACGAAGGCAAGCGCGCCATCCTCAACAAGCTCGTCGAGGCTGAAGGCTTCGAGAAGTTTCTCGATGTCCGCTATACTGGCACCAAGCGCTTCGGTCTGGACGGCGGCGAGTCGCTCATTCCGGCGCTCGAGCAGATCATCAAGCGCAGCGGAAATCTCGGCTGCAAAGAGATCGTGTTCGGCATGGCCCATCGCGGCCGCCTCAACGTTCTCACGCAGGTGATGGGCAAGCCGCACCGCGCGCTGTTCCATGAGTTCAAGGGCGGCTCCTTCGCGCCCGACGACGTGGAAGGCTCCGGCGACGTGAAGTACCATCTCGGCGCTTCTTCCGATCGCACCTTCGACGGCAACAACGTCCACCTGTCGCTCACCGCGAACCCTTCGCACCTCGAGATCGTCGATCCGGTGGTGCTCGGCAAGGTGCGCGCGAAGCAGGACCAGCATGGCTGCTCGGCTGACAACCGCACGGCGGTGATGCCGCTCCTCATCCACGGCGATGCGGCCTTCGCGGGCCAGGGCGTGGTGGCGGAGTGTCTCGGCCTTTCCGGCCTGCGCGGTCACCGCACGGGCGGCTCGATCCACTTCATTATCAACAACCAGATCGGCTTCACCACCGATCCGCGCTTCTCGCGCTCCTCGCCCTATCCGTCCGATGTGGCGAAGATGGTCGAGGCTCCGATCTTCCACGTGAACGGCGACGATCCGGAAGCCGTGGTGTTCGCGGCGAAGGTCGCCACCGAATACCGCCAGCGCTTCCAGAAGCCTGTCGTGATCGACATGTTCTGCTACCGCCGCTTCGGTCACAACGAAGGCGACGAGCCGTCCTTCACCCAGCCGCTGATGTACCGCAAGATCCGTCAGCATCCGGGCATCATCGAGCTCTACTCCAAGAAGCTCTTGGGCGAAGGCGTCATCACCGAGGCTGAACTCGAAGAGATGAAGGCAGCGTGGCGTTCGAAGCTCGACGCCGAGTTCGACATCGCGTCCAACTACAAGCCCAACAAGGCCGACTGGCTCGATGGCCGTTGGTCAGGCCTCAAGGCCGTGCGCGAGGATCAGGACGATCCGCGTCGCGGTCAGACGGGCGTGTCCGTCGAGACGCTCAAGCGCATCGGCGATGCGCTGACGAGCGTGCCGGAAGGCTTCCACGTCCACAAGACGATCCAGCGCTTCCTCGACAACCGCAAGAAGATGATGGAAACGGGCGAAGGCTTCGACTGGGCCATGGCCGAGGCGCTTGCCTTCGGCTCGCTCCTCCTCGAAGGTCATCGCGTACGTCTGTCCGGTCAGGATTGCGAGCGCGGCACCTTCTCGCAGCGCCACTCGGTTCTCACCGATCAGGAGAACGAAGAGCGCTACACGAACCTCAACCACATCTCCGAGGACCAGGCTCGCTACGAGGTCATCAACTCGATGCTCTCGGAAGAGGCGGTGCTCGGCTTCGAGTACGGCTACACGCTCTCCGAGCCTAATGCGCTGACCTTATGGGAAGCGCAGTTCGGCGACTTCGCCAACGGGGCGCAGGTGGTGTTCGACCAGTTCGTCTCCAGCGGCGAGCGCAAGTGGCTTCGCATGTCGGGCCTCGTCTGCCTTCTGCCACACGGCTATGAAGGCCAGGGCCCCGAGCATTCGTCGGCACGCCTTGAGCGCTTCCTGCAGATGTGCGCGGAAGACAACATGCAGGTCGGCTATTGCTCGACGCCTGCCAACTACTTCCACATCCTGCGCCGTCAGCTGAAGCGCGACTTCCGCAAGCCGCTGATCCTGATGACGCCGAAGTCCCTGCTGCGCCACAAGCGCTGCACCTCGACCCTTGCGGACATTTCGGAAGGCACGCATTTCCACCGCGTGCTTCAGGACGATGCGCAGGCAGGCCGCGACGGCATCAAGCTGGTGAAGGACGACAAGATCCGCCGCGTCGTGATCTGCACGGGTAAGGTCTATTACGACCTGCTCGAAGAGCGCGAGAAGCGGGGTATCGACGACGTTTACCTGCTGCGCGTCGAGCAGCTCTATCCTTTCCCGGCGAAGTCGCTGGCCGCAGAGCTCTCACGCTTCAAGAAGGCCGATGTGGTGTGGTGCCAGGAAGAGCCCAAGAACATGGGCTCCTGGATGTTCGTCGAGCCCTATCTCGAATGGGTGCTCAAGACGGCAGGCTCCAAGGTGGATCGCCCGCGCTATGTGGGCCGTCCCGCTTCGGCTGCTACCGCCACTGGCCTCATGTCGAAGCACATGGCCCAACTGCAAGCTTTCCTCGACGAGGCTTTCGCGGCGTAAAACCCGCGAAGGCTCTCCCATCCTCCATTGGGCTCCTCCAAGCTCCGAAAAGACTGAACGAACATGGCAACCGAAATCCGCGTACCCACTCTCGGCGAATCCGTTTCAGAGGCCACCATCGGCCGCTGGTTCAAGAAGCCCGGCGATGCCGTCAAGGCTGACGAGCCCGTGCTCGAACTCGAGACCGACAAGGTCACTCTCGAGGTGAATGCTCCTGCGAGCGGCACGCTCGGCGAAATCATCGCCAAGGACGGCGAGACGGTTGCTCCCGGCGCGGTGCTCGGCTCCATCGTGGAAGGCGGCGCTGCTGCGGCTCCCGCTGCCGCCCCCAAGGCTGAAGCTCCGAAGGCCGCTCCCGCTGCCGCACCGGCTCCTGCAGCCGCCGCTCCCGGCGCCGCGAAGGATCACGGTCCTGCCGTTGCCCGCATCGCCGCCGAGAGCGGTGTAAGCCCGTCGAATGTCGGCGGCACGGGCAAGGATGGCCGCGTGACGAAGGGCGACATGCTCGCTGCCATCGCGACCGGCGGTGCCGCTGCTTCCGCACCTGCCGCTCCGGTTTCGGTGCGCGCACCCTCCGCTCCGGTCGATGCCGAGCGTGAAGAGCGTGTGAAGATGACGAAGCTTCGTCAGACCATCGCCCGCCGCCTGAAGGAAGCTCAGAACACCGCCGCCATGCTCACCACGTTCAATGACGTGGACATGAGCGCGGTGATGTCCTTGCGCAGCCAGTACAAGGACGTGTTCGAGAAGAAGCACGGCACGAAGCTCGGTTTCATGGGCTTCTTCACCAAGGCTGTGGTCCAGGCACTGAAGGACATCCCGGCGGTGAACGCCGAGATCGATGGGCAGGATCTCGTTTACAAGAACTATTACCACATCGGCGTCGCGGTCGGCACCGAGAAGGGCCTCGTGGTTCCCGTGGTGCGCGATGCGGACAACCTTTCGATCGCCGGCATCGAGAAGACCATCGCCGATTTCGGCAAGCGTGCCCGTGACGGCAAGCTCGGCATCGAGGAGATGCAGGGCGGCACCTTCACCATCACCAATGGCGGCATCTACGGCTCGCTCATGTCGACACCGATCCTCAACGCGCCGCAATCGGGCATTCTCGGCATGCACCGTATCGAGGAGCGCCCGGTGGTCCGCAACGGACAGGTCGTCGTGCGCCCGATGATGTATCTCGCGCTCTCCTACGATCACCGCATCGTCGACGGCAAGGAAGCCGTGACCTTCCTTGTGCGCGTCAAGGACGCGCTCGAAGATCCGGCTCGTCTGGTTCTGGATCTCTGATACTCGTCAATGGCACGCCTGAATTCACGACTAGAAGCTGAGGGCGCAGAGTTCCTAGTGCTTGGCCAGTTGCTGATAGAAGGCGTGCCAACATTCAAGACGTATACCCGAAACCCGGACTACGATTTAGTCGCGACCAACCCAGAAAATAACAAATCTGCTCGTATTCAAGTGAAGAGTCGTTGGGCGACTGATTACGATGGTGGCTTCTTAATCAGCCGGTTTGATTTCGACTTTTTGGTCTTTGTCGAGCTTAATCGAGGTTACCGGTACGCAAGAAAAGCTTCCGTAGAGAACGGCAAGAAGTCTCCGTCCTACTACGTTTTTACTCCAGATCTGGCAAAGGCTGCGCTTTATGAGAAATCCTCTTGGGGTAAGGCGTTGCTGAACAGGATCCCAAATGTCGAGCATCACCGCGAAGCTTGGCATTTGATAAAAGAATACCTTGCAGACCCTTTAGAAAATTAGTTGGGGGAATACCCATGTCCTACGATCTCATCGTCATCGGCACCGGCCCCGGCGGCTACGTGGCCGCCATCCGCGCCGCGCAGCTCGGCCTGAAGACCGCCGTCGTTGAAAAGCGCAAGACGCATGGCGGCACCTGCCTCAATGTGGGCTGCATTCCGTCGAAGGCGCTGCTGCACGCCTCGCACATGTTCGAGGATGCACGCGATCACTTCGCCGGTCTCGGCATCGGCGTGTCCGCGCCGAAGCTCGATCTGAAGACCATGCAGGCTTTCAAGCAGGAAGGCGTCGACGGCAACACCAAGGGCGTCGAGTTCCTGCTCAAGAAGAACAAGATCGATGCCTACATCGGCACGGGCCGCATCGCCGCCGCCGGACAGGTGGAAGTGACCGCAGAGGACGGCTCCAAGCAAATGCTTGAGACCAAGAACATCCTCATCGCCACGGGCTCCGACGTCACGCGTCTTCCCGGCATCGAGATCGACGAGAAGGTGGTGGTGTCCTCCACCGGCGCTCTCGAACTCGACAACGTGCCGAAGCGCCTCGTGGTTATCGGCGCGGGCGTGATTGGACTGGAGCTCGGCTCCGTGTGGCGCCGCCTCGGTGCTGAGGTGACCGTGATCGAATATCTCGACCGCATCCTGCCCGGCATGGATGGCGAGGTCGCCAAGAACTTCCAGCGCATCCTTTCCAAGCAGGGCTTCCAGTTCAAGCTCGGCGCGAAGGTCACCGGCGTGAAGAACACCGGCAAAGGCGCGACGCTCACCTTCGAGCCCGCCGCTGGCGGTGCCGCTGAGACGCTTGAGGCCGATGTGGTGCTCGTGGCCGTCGGCCGCGTGCCTTATACACAGGGCCTCGGCCTCGACCATGTGGGCGTGCAGCTCGACAATCGCGGCCGCATTCTCACCGACGCGCATTTCTCGACCAATGTCACCGGCATCTATGCCATCGGCGATGTGATCGCGGGCCCCATGCTCGCGCACAAGGCCGAGGACGAGGGTGTTGCCGTTGCCGAAATCCTCGCCGGCAAGGCGGGCCACGTGAACTACGACGTGATCCCGAGCGTGGTCTACACGTTCCCCGAGGTCGCTTCGGTCGGCAAGACGGAAGAGGAACTGAAGGCCGCAGGCGTCGCCTACAATGTCGGCAAGTTCCCCTTCACGGCCAATGGCCGCGCCAAGGTGAACCGCACTACGGACGGTTTCGTGAAGATCCTGGCCGATGCCGCCACCGACAAGGTGCTGGGCGTTCACATCATCGGTCCGGAAGCTGGCAACCTCATTCACGAGGCGGCGATCACCATGGAATTCGGCGGCTCGTCCGAGGACATGGCCCGCACCTGCCACGCGCATCCGACCCTCGCGGAAGCTGTGAAGGAAGCCGCCTTGGCAGTGGAGAAGCGCGCCATCCATATGTAATATGGATTCATGGCAAAGCTCCACTTCATCCACTCGGTGATGAACGCAGGCAAGACGACCCATCTCCTGCAGGTTCGTTACAACTATGTCGAGAACGGCGGCAACGTGCTGCTGTTCACGAGCTTGATCGACGACCGGTTCGGCGTCGGCAAGGTGAAGTCCCGCATCGGCCTCGAGGCCGATGCGATCCCGTTGAGAAAAAACGACGACATCGCTGCCTATGTCGCGGCGGAGCATGCCAAGAAGAAGGTGACGGTCGTTCTGATCGACGAAGTTCAGTTCATGACCGCCGATCAGGTCCGTCAGCTGGCCTGGATCGTCGATGAGCTGAAAATCCCCGTCATGGCCTATGGGCTGAAGAACAACGTGTACGGCACGCTGTTCAGCGACGCCATCGCGACGATCATGGCGCTGGCTGAGGATTTTCAGGAGATCAAGCAGCTCTGTCATTGCGGCCGCAAGGCCACGATGATCCTGAAGTTCGATCCCAATGGAGAAGCGGTGCGCTCCGGCCCCGTGATCGAGATCGGCGGCGAGAGCCGCTACGTCTCCGTCTGCCGTCCGCATTGGACCAAGGGCAATATCGGCCCCGCCGCACGTCAGTTGCTGGCAGAGGCAGTGGTTGCTGCGGAATAAAGCGCGGATAATTACTGCCTGATGGCCGCCTTGGGCGGCCATTGCTTTTTCTGGCGCAGCACATGGCCTTCCTCTGCCGTCGGCGCGGGATCGGGAAAGCCGATGGCGTGCAGGCGCGCCAAGAGTTCGAGCCGGTGCTGATTCATGCGGCTTGAATGATCCCAGGCAGGCACACGGCCCGCTCTCTCGGCGATGGAGCCGAGAGTCGAGCCGAGCGCATCCATCACCCAGGGAGACGCGCCGAGATCGAGAAACTTCAATACCATGTCGAAGCGGCGCGTCATGGCGGCGGACAATGCGACGGAGCCGCCCGCCATGGCAGGCATGTTGAGATCGGCGCCGTTGCGGATGTAGAAGTCGAGCACCGCCTCATTGCGTGTGTCGAGCGCTTGAACGATGAGCAGGTCACCGCCGCCGTAATTGTCGAGGCTGGCGCCTGCGCGATGAAGGCGCTCCAGCCAGCGGATGCTGCCCTTGATGGTGGCGGAATACATCGCCTGTCCCGCGATCTTGCCCTTCGGCGGGCCTAACGCGTCCCATGTGACGAGCGTATCGAAGGCTTTGCGCTGATCCGCGATCACCGCGATCTCGATCCAGCTCGTCACTTTACGTCCGATAGCCTGCGGATCGATGGCTTTCGAGGAGAGAAGCGCCGTCATGGTCTCGATGTCGCCGGATGCCACGGCAATCGCCATCTGCTTGTCGGCGGGGGCATCGAAATACATGTCGGGGCCCGCAGCTGACGCCGGGCCGGGATATCCGAAGAGGCCGAGAAGAGTGAACAGAACGGCGCGAAGGCCGCCTCGGAGATGCCGGAGAATCATGCCGTCTCTTGTCGTTTTCTCCGGAAAGCCGGATGCGCTGCTTCAACGGCTTCCATGAGCCGGGCTGCATCCACCTTGGTATAAAGTTGCGTCGTCGACAAGGAGGCGTGGCCGAGCAACTCCTGAATGCCGCGCAGGTCGCCGCCCTTGGCGAGAAGATGCGTCGCAAAGGAATGGCGCAAGGCATGGGGCGTCGCGCTATCGGGCAAGCCGAGCGCGCCGCGCAGCTCCTCGACAGCCAGCTGAATGATGCGCGGCGAAAGCGGTCCGCCACGCGCACCGACGAAGAGCGGGCCTTCCGGCGGGATCGCATAGGGGCAGAGATGCAGGTAGTCCTCGACAGCTTGCTGGATCGCCGGGATCACGGGCACGCTGCGCATCTTGCCGCCCTTGCCCGTTACCGTGATCGAATCGATGCCGTTGACGGGCGCATCGCGTCGTTGAAGACCAAGCGCCTCGGAGATACGAAGCCCCGCGCCGTAGAGCAGGGAGAGCACGGCGGCGTCGCGTGCGAGAATCCAGGGTTTGCGGTCTGCGGAGGCGCGCGTTTCCTTGTCCGTCACCGCGACAGCCGAGGAGGCGGAGAGGGGACGCGGCAGATTCTTCTCTACCTTCGGGGTGCGAATCGCAGCAAAGGCCGAGGCGGTGCCGTGGCCCTCCCGCTCAAGATGGCGCGCGAAGGAGCGAAGGGCCGCGAGCTGACGCATGAGCGAGCGGCTCCCTACGGAATTCATGCGGCGCGCGGCCAGGAACGAGCGGATATCGAGGGGCTTCAATCCCAGCACGCCCTTGATCGTGGGGTTCTCGCCGAGATGCTCGGTGAGAAAGGCGAGGAATTGCCGGATGTCCCGGGCATAGGCCTCCACCGTCTTCGGGGAGAGCCTGCGCTCCTTGGCGAGGGATTGAAGCCACGCCATCACCTCCCGGCGGGTATCCTCCGCGCCAGGCAGGACAAGATCGAGGGCAGATGGTTGCGGCTTGGTGCTGGTCACATCCGCATTCTCCTCTCGTGGCCTTGCCAAAAGATGAAGCCGGCAGGAAACACTCTGATAAACTGGATAATGTCCGGGACAGTCTGGGAGAATAGCGTGAAAACCGAAGCGAAACTCATCCCGAGCATTGCAGGCTATGCCGAGGAAGCCGATTCGCTGGTTGATTCCTATGAGAGCATCACCTTTGAGGATGTCTATCAGCCGCTTCTCGATCTTCTGCCTGAAAGGGGGCATGCCCTGGACATCGGCGCGGGAACCGGTCGGGATGCTGCGGCACTTGCGGCAAGGGGATTTCGCGTTCATGCGGCGGAACCCACGGCGGAGCTGCGCGCTCATGCGCAGCGTCTGCATCCCGATCCCGCCATTACGTGGACGGATGACGCTTTGCCCGATCTCGCCGGGCTTCTTGCGGGAGGAACCCGTTTCGATCTCATCGTGATGACGGCGGTGTGGATGCATCTCGACGAGGAGGAGCGTGCCAAATCCCTTCCGCGCATCATAGATCTTCTCGCTCCGGGCGGACGCCTGTTCATGACCGTGAGAAAAGGTCCCATTCCTCCGGGGCGTCGGATGTTCCCCATTCCGATCGAGCCCTTGATCATCGCTGCGAAGAGCAACGGTCTTGTGCTTCTGCGAGCTGATGAGTTCGGTGATGCATTGGGTCGCCAGGATGTGACGTGGACCAAGCTTGCTTTCGAGCGGCAAAATCGGGTCTAAGCATCTCCTCATGCACTCGATGGACATGTTCGCTTCCTGATGGCCTCCAAGATCGCCGATGTCCTCATCCCGCTGGCGCTGGACACGGCCTATTCCTATGCCGTGCCGGACGACCTTGCGCTCGAGGAGGGCGATGTGGTGCAGGTGCCGCTCGCGACCCGCGAGGTGGCGGGCGTGGTCTGGGGATTGCGCGAAGGGCAGGGCGCCAATTTCAAGAAGGTGACCGGCGCTCTCGAAGGGCCGAACCTTTCCCCGAAGATGCGCAAGTTTCTCGATTGGGTGTCCTGGTACACGCTGGCGCCCAAGGGCTCGGCGCTGGCCATGAGCCTGAAGTTTCCCGATCCCGACCGTTCGGAGGTCGTGCGTGTCGGCGTGAAACTCACCGAGAATTTTCCGAAGCGCATGACGCCCGCGCGGCAGAAGGTGATCGAGGCGGCGCGGGACGGTGTCGTGCGCTTGAAAAGCGAGCTCGCCCATGCCGCGGGCGTCAGCAGCGGCGTCATCGACGGTTTGATCGACGAAGGCGTCCTTGAAACCCTCGCTCTGTTGCAGGAGCCGGTGGCGGGTCTGCCCAAACCCGATTTCGGCGACACCACGTTGTCCGACGGTCAGGGCGATGCGGCGAAAGAGCTCGTCGCTGCCATGGGCGAGGAGCATCCGCCCGTGATCCTGCTGGAGGGCGTCACGGGCTCGGGCAAGACGGAAGTGTATTTCGAGGCGGTGGCCGAGGCCGTGCGGCAGGGCCGGCAGGCGCTGATCCTCATGCCGGAAATCGCGCTCACCGCCCAGTTCCTTGACCGATTCGCCGCCCGCTTCGGCGTCAAGCCTGCCACCTGGCATTCGGGCGTGACGGGCCGCAAGCGCGAGCGCCTCTATGCGGCGATTGCGTCCGGCGAGGTGAAGGTGATCGCGGGTGCGCGCTCGGCTTTGTTTCTGCCCTATCAGGATCTCTCCCTCATCGTGGTCGATGAGGAGCACGAGACGGCCTACAAGCAGGATGACGGCGTGCATTACCACGCCCGCGACATGGCGGTGGTGCGCGGCAAGATCGAGAACGCCATGGTGGTGCTCGCCTCAGCCACGCCCTCCATCGAGAGCCGCGTGAATGTGGAGCGCGGGCGCTATCGCCATGTGAAACTGCCCGAGCGTTTCGGCGGACGCTCCATGCCGCAGATCCGCTCCGTCGATCTGCGTAAGGAGCAGATCCCGAAAGGCCGCTGGCTCTCGCCCTCACTCGTGCATTCCGTTGAGGAGACGGTTGGGCGCGGCGAGCAGGCGCTGCTCTTCCTCAACCGGCGCGGCTATGCGCCCCTCACTCTGTGCCGCAATTGCGCGCATCGCTACGAATGCCCCAACTGCTCGGCCTGGCTGGTGGAGCATCGCTTCCGCCGCTCCCTCGTCTGCCACCATTGCGGACACGTAGAGCGCACCCCGCAGGCCTGTGTGGAATGCGGCAGCGTCGATTCGCTCGTGCCCTGCGGTCCCGGCGTGGAGCGAATCGCGGAAGAGGTGACAGAGCTTTTTCCGGACAAGCGCGTCATCGTCCTCTCCAGCGACTTTCCCGGCGGCACCGAGAGGCTGCGGACGGAGCTTGCATCCATTGCGGCAGGCGAGGTCGACATCGTCATCGGCACGCAGCTCGTGGCTAAGGGGCACAACTTCCCGCTCATGACGCTGGTCGGCGTACTCGATGCCGATATCGGCCTGACCTCCGGCGATCCCCGTGCCGCCGAGCGCACCTTCCAAATGCTCCAGCAGGTCACGGGCCGCGCCGGGCGCGGCGAAAAGCCGGGGCGGGCTCTCGTCCAGACCTGGCAGCCGGACCATCCGGTGATCGCGGCGCTCGTCTCGGGCGATGCGGAGCGATTCTACGAGGAGGAGACCCGGGTCCGCGAGATGGCAGGGCTGCCGCCCTTCGGTCGGCTTGCATCTCTCATTGTTTCAGCCGAGGAGCGGGAGGTAGCCGAGGCCCATGCCCGGGCCATGGCCCTGGTGACGGAGCCGCCGCCCGGGGTCATGGTACTCGGCCCCGCCGAGGCCCCCTTGGCTCTGATCCGTGGCCGCTATCGCTATCGATTGCTGGTGAAGACGGAGCGGGAGGTGGACCTGCAAGCTTACTTGCGCTCCTGGCTCTCCCGCTGCCCAAAGGTGAGGGGCAATACCCGCGTTTCTATTGACGTGGATCCTCAGAGCTTTCTGTAAGATTGACGGACGCGGTCGTCTCGACCGCCGGCACGCGGAACTCCTTCGGCGCGAGCACGAGAACGGGCTCCCCGCCGCGTGGAGCGCGGGTGACCTGAGGCCGGGTGGCCTTCTCCAGCTCCGGAGCAAGAAAGGGGTAGCTCCAGAACAGGCCAAGCGCGAGCAATGTGAAGGCCGTGAACAAGCGCATGGGACATCTCCCGGGGTTAACCTTTCGTTAAGGGTGGGGTTCGGGTCCGACTTCTCAAGTGCGCAAAGGCACAGGTGCGGCCGACTACCTCATCCGGGTCGACGGAAACGCGATTCTGTGGTCGATAGCGGCCGAGAGGAGCCTCAAGACCCGCATGTCCAAGATCGTTCACTGCATTCGCCACGGCCAATCGACCTTCAATGCCCATTTCGCCGAGACCGGCGAGGATCCGCTGCATTTCGATGCCCCGCTCACCGAGCTTGGCCTTCGGCAGGTGGCCGAGCGGGCGCCCGAGTTGTGTCAGCATGCCTATGAATTGATCGTGACCTCGCCCCTGACCCGGGCGATCCAGACCACCTTGGGCCTGTTTGGGGAACACCCGGCCAAGCCTCCGATTCACATCGAATGCCTGCATCGGGAGCATCTGGAGAGCAGCTGCGACGTGGGGCGTGCCCCGGCCTTGCTCGCCCGAGATTTCCCGCATCTCTCCTTTGATCACTTGAACGAGGTCTGGTGGCACGACGAGGGAGAGCGGGACCCGCGCGGATTCGCCTGTGAGCCCGGTCACATTTTCGAGGGCCGGGTGGAGGAATTCCGGGGCTGGCTGAAGGCGCGGCCGGAGCGGATGATCGCGGTTGTGGGCCACGGCCTGTTCTTCAGCCGGCTTGTGGGCAAGTCTCTCGGCAATTGCGAGGTTGCCGTCCTGGAACTGTGATCCTTAACCCTGGCGTGGCCTCAGCGGCTTTTTACGGGCCGCTCTCCGCCCAGCTCGCCTTGCGCCCCAGGAAAACCCATGCTAGTGCACCCCCGCCTGGAGGCGGAGACGGTCCTGCCGCAGGCTCACTTCCATCGACCTGACGGGTTTCCCGAGAGCTTAAGCGCTTTCCCGGTCCGAGACCCGTAACTTGAGAGAGACGATTACGTGGCGCAAAGCGGCTCCCAAGAAGGCCCCCTCCTGTCAGGCGTAGCGTTGCGCTATGCCTCGGCGCTGTTCGAGCTTGCTCGGGAAGCGAATTCCGTGGATGCCGTCGCCGGCGATCTCGGCCGCTTCGATCAGCTGATCCGAGGCAGCGAAGACCTGCAGCGCCTGATCCGTAACCCTGTTTTCACGGCTGAAGAACAATCCCGCGCGATGGATGCCCTCCTGTCCAAGGCTGGCATCTCGGGCCTGACGGGCAACTTCATCCGTCTGGTGGCGTCCAAGCGCCGCCTCTTCGCTTTGCCCGACATGATCCGCGCGTATCAGGACCTCGTGTCCGACGCGAAGGGCATCGTCCGGGCTCAGGTGATCCTGGCGGAAACGCCGTCGGACGCCGTTCTCACCGAAATCAAGGCGGCGCTGCGCGACGTCGCCAAGGCTGACGTCTCCGTGGACGTCAAAATCGACCCGAGCCTCATCGGCGGCCTCATCGTGAAGATGGGCTCCCGCATGGTGGATGCCTCGGTGCGCACCAAACTCAATTCCATTCGTCTTGCGATGAAAGAGGTCCGCTGATGGACATTCGAGCCGCTGAGATCTCCGCGATCCTCAAAGAGCAGATCAAGAACTTCGGTACTGAAGCTGAAGTGACAGAAGTCGGACAGGTTCTGTCGGTTGGTGACGGCATCGCCCGTTGCTACGGCCTCGACAAGGTCCAGGCCGGTGAGATGGTCGAATTCGAGAGCGGCGTGCGCGGCATGGCCCTCAATCTCGAGACCGACAACGTCGGCGTCGTGATCTTCGGTTCCGACCGTGAGATCGCCGAAGGCCAGACCGTGAAGCGCACGGGCGCCATCGTGGACGTGCCGGTCGGCAAGGGCCTGCTCGGCCGCGTCGTCGACGCGCTCGGCAACCCCATCGACGGCAAGGGCCCGATCCAGTCCACCGAGCGTCGCCGCGTCGACGTGAAGGCTCCGGGCATCATTCCGCGCAAGTCGGTGCATGAGCCGATGGCGACGGGCCTGAAGTCCATCGACGCCCTCATCCCGGTCGGCCGCGGCCAGCGCGAGCTGATCATCGGCGACCGTCAGACCGGCAAGACCGCTGTCGCCCTCGACACGATCCTGAACCAGAAGCCGCTGAACCAGGGCAACGACGAATCGCAGAAGCTGTACTGCGTGTACGTCGCCGTCGGTCAGAAGCGCTCCACCGTCGCTCAGTTCGTGAAGGTTCTCGAAGAGAACGGCGCGCTGGAATACTCCATCGTCGTCGCCGCGACCGCTTCCGATCCGGCTCCGATGCAGTTCCTGGCTCCCTTCTCGGGCTGCGCCATGGGCGAGTTCTTCCGCGACAACGGCATGCATGCCGTGATCGTGTATGACGACCTGTCCAAGCAGGCCGTCGCCTACCGTCAGATGTCGCTCCTGCTCCGCCGTCCTCCGGGCCGCGAAGCCTATCCGGGCGACGTGTTCTACCTGCACTCCCGTCTGCTGGAGCGCGCAGCGAAGCTCAACGACGCCAACGGCGCCGGCTCGCTCACCGCTCTCCCCGTGATCGAGACGCAGGCGAACGACGTGTCGGCCTACATCCCGACCAACGTGATCTCCATCACCGACGGCCAGATCTTCCTCGAGACGGATCTGTTCTACCAGGGCATCCGCCCGGCGGTGAACGTCGGCCTCTCCGTGTCGCGTGTGGGCTCCTCGGCCCAGACGAAGGCGATGAAGAAGGTCGCGGGCAAGATCAAGGGCGAGCTGGCGCAGTACCGCGAGATGGCGGCCTTCGCTCAGTTCGGCTCCGACCTCGACGCCACCACGCAGCGCCTGCTGAACCGCGGCTCGCGCCTGACCGAACTCCTGAAGCAGCCGCAATTCTCGCCGCTGAAGATGGAAGAGCAGGTCGCCGTGATCTACGCCGGCGTGAACGGCTATCTCGACAGCCTGCCGCTCAACCGCGTGCGTGCTTTCGAGGACGGTCTGCTTTCGCTCCTGCGCGGCAAGCACGCTGACATCCTTGACGCCATCCGCGCTTCGAAGGATCTGTCGAGCGAGTCCGAAGCGAAGCTCAAGGACGTCGTCCAGAACTTCGCCAAGTCTTTCTCGTAAAGACTGACGTTCTCGTAGATCGAACCGGGATACCGGAGAGGTAGGGCTGCTCGATGCCGAGCTTGAAAGACCTTCGTAACCGCATCGCCTCGGTCAAGGCGACGCAGAAGATCACCAAGGCCATGCAGATGGTGGCCGCCGCGAAGCTGCGCCGCGCGCAGACCGCGGCGGAAGCCGCTCGTCCTTATGCGGAGCGCATGTCCGTGGTGCTCGGCAACCTCGCGTCCGGCATCACTGTCGGTCCCGAGACGCCGCGTCTGCTGGCCGGCACGGGCGCCGATCAGGTTCACCTCCTGATCGTCTGCACGGCCGAGCGCGGCCTGTGCGGCGCATTCAACTCATCGATCGCGCGTCTTGCGCGCGATCATGCCAACCGGCTTCTGGCCGAGGGCAAGACGGTCAAGATCATCTGCGTGGGCAAGAAGGGCTACGATATTCTTCGTCGCCAGTTCGCCCAGAACATCATCGAGCTGATCGACCTGCGCTCCGTGCGTCAGATCGGTTTCGAGAACGCGGATCAGATCGCGCAGAAGATCTTCAGCCTCTTCGAGGCCGGCGAGTTCGACGTCGCGACGCTGTTCTACTCGCGCTTCCGCTCGGTGATCGCGCAGATCCCGACGGCGCAGCAGATCATCCCGGCTCAGATCGAGGCCACCGGCACTTCGTCGGATGCGGTCTACGAGTACGAGCCCGAGGAAGGCGAGATCCTGGCGACCCTTCTGCCGCGCAATCTCACCGTGCAGATCTTCCGCGCGCTTCTTGAGAATGCCGCTTCCGAACAGGGCGCCCGCATGAGCGCCATGGACAATGCGACCCGCAACGCGGGCGAGATGATCAAGAAGCAGACGCAGACCTACAACCGGTCGCGTCAGGCGATGATCACCAAGGAACTGATCGAAATCATTTCGGGCGCCGAGGCGCTCTGACGAATCCGAGAGGAGCCTCACATGGCTAACACCGCTAAAGCCGGCAAGAATGTCGGTCACATCACGCAGGTCATCGGCGCCGTCGTCGACGTGCAGTTCGAAGGCCAGCTGCCGGAAATCCTGAACGCTCTGGAGACGACCAACCAGGGCAACCGCCTGGTGCTCGAAGTCTCGCAGCAGCTCGGCGAGAACACCGTGCGCTGCATCGCCATGGACACCTCCGAGGGTCTGGTGCGCGGCCAGGAAGTTACCGACACCGGCGCTCCGATCTCGGTTCCGGTCGGCGCTGCCACGCTCGGACGCATCATGAACGTCATCGGCGAGCCGGTGGACGAGGCTGGCCCGATCGTGGGCGAAAGCACCCGCGCCATCCACCAGCCGGCTCCGTCCTATGCCGAGCAGTCCACCGAGGGTCAGATCCTCGTCACGGGCATCAAGGTCGTCGACCTGCTCGCTCCCTACGCCAAGGGCGGTAAGATCGGCCTCTTCGGCGGCGCAGGCGTCGGCAAGACCGTTCTCATCATGGAGCTCATCAACAACGTCGCGAAGGCACACGGCGGCTACTCCGTGTTCGCCGGCGTCGGTGAGCGTACCCGCGAAGGCAACGACCTCTATCACGAGATGATCGAGTCGAAGGTGAACGTGAACCCGGCCGAGAACAACGGCTCTGCCGCCGGCTCCAAGTGCGCCCTCGTGTACGGCCAGATGAACGAGCCCCCGGGCGCCCGCGCCCGCGTTGCTCTGACCGGTCTGACGGTTGCTGAAAACTTCCGCGACCAGGGCCAGGACGTGCTGTTCTTCGTGGACAACATCTTCCGCTTCACCCAGGCAGGCTCCGAGGTGTCGGCGCTTCTCGGCCGTATTCCTTCGGCCGTGGGCTATCAGCCGACCCTGTCCACCGACATGGGCGCCCTCCAGGAGCGCATCACCACCACCACCAAGGGTTCGATCACCTCGGTGCAGGCCATCTACGTGCCCGCCGACGACCTGACCGACCCGGCTCCGGCCACCTCCTTCGCCCACCTCGACGCCACGACCGTTCTGTCGCGTTCGATCGCGGAAAAGGGCATCTACCCGGCCGTGGACCCGCTCGACTCGACCTCGCGCATGCTCTCGGCTGCCATCGTCGGTGAAGAGCACTACAACGTCGCCCGTCAGGTCCAGCAGGTGCTGCAGCGCTACAAGGCGCTTCAGGACATCATCGCGATCCTGGGCATGGACGAGCTTTCCGAAGAGGACAAGCTCACCGTGGCCCGCGCCCGCAAGATCGAGCGCTTCCTCTCGCAGCCGTTCCACGTGGCCGAAGTCTTCACTGGCTCGCCCGGCAAGCTCGTGTCGCTCGAAGACACCATCAAGGGCTTCAAGGGTCTGGTCGACGGCCAGTACGATCACCTTCCCGAGGCTGCCTTCTACATGGTCGGCACCATCGATGAAGCCGTCGAGAAGGCCCAGCGTCTCGCGGCCGAAGCTGCCTAATTGAAATTGAGTTTTCCCGAGGCGTGCCCGCACGCCTCGGGATTGCTTTATCCAGCCTGTCTCCACCGATTCCAGACCGCTTCCAACGGGCGGTCTGCTGACGAGAAGCTCAAATGGCCACCTTCAACTTCGAACTCGTCTCCCCCGAGCGCGTGCTGTTCTCCGGCGCCGTCGACGCGGTGGTTCTGCCTGCGAGCGAAGGCGACATGACGGTTCTCGCCGGCCATGCGCCGATGATGACGACCCTCAAGACCGGCTTCCTCGTCGTCACCAGCACCCCCGGCAATGGGACACGCGTTCTGGTGCGCGGCGGCTTTGCCGATATCAGCCAGAACGGTCTCACCGTTCTCGCCGAGCGCGCTCTTCCCGCCGAGGAGCTGACGCACGAGATCCTGGACAAGGAAATTCTCCAGGCCGAGATGGCCTGGGATGCCACCAACGATCCCATCGCCCGGCAGGCCGCTGAATCGGCCATCGCGCAGTTGCGCGAAGCCAAAGAGGCGCTGACCTACTGATCTGAAACAACCCGGCTCCGGCCGGGTTTTTCTTTTCATGACCAAGCCCGCGCCGCTCATTCTCACGCTCGCCCTGGACGAACGCTCCTTCACCTTCTTCGACGAGCAACGGCGGCGCTACTTTCCGCCCGAGCGGAACTTCATCCCCGCGCATCTGACGCTGTTCCATCATCTGCCGGGCGAGTACCTCGACAGCATTCAGCCGCTCATCGAGGACAGATGCTCCGCGCTGTCCTGCTTCCCGCTGGGCGTAACGGGCTTGCGCTCTCTCGGCCGCGGCGTCGCTTACACCTTGCAATCGGATGAGCTGAGAGACTTGCGGAGCGGTCTCATGCAGGAATGGGCGCAGTGGCTCACGCCGCAAGACCAGCAGAAGCATCAGCCGCACGTCACCGTGCAGAACAACGTCGAGCCACACAAGGCGAGGGCGCTGCTGACGGAACTGTCGGAGACGTTCCTGCCGTTCCAAGCGCACGCGCAAGGTGTGGATCTCTGGTGGTATCGCGGAGGGCCATGGGAGGCTGTGAAACGCTTTTCATTTAGAGGTCCATGACAGTGTCATGAATGCGAAAGCCCCGGATGTGATCCGGGGCTTTCGTTCTGTCGATCTCAGATCAGGGATGCTTACTCACCCATTGCGATCAGGTTCGCATTACCACCCGCAGCAGCCGTGTTGATCGTCACCGTCTGCTCAGTGGCGAAGCGCAGGAGGTAGTGCGGGCCGCCTGCCTTCGGGCCGGTGCCGGAGAGGCCGTGGCCGCCGAAGGGCTGCACGCCCACCACCGCGCCGATCATGTTGCGGTTCACGTAGACGTTGCCGACCGACAGTGCGTTGACGATGCGATGTACGGTGGCGTCGATACGCGAGTGCACGCCAAGCGTCAGGCCGTAGCCTGTTCCCTCAATGGCCTGGATCACCTCTTCGAGCTTGCCCGACTTGTAGCGCACCACATGCAGCACCGGGCCGAACACTTCTTGCGCCAGATCGTGCGGCTTGTTCAGTTCGAAGATGTGCGGCGCGACGAAGGTGCCGGTCGTGGGCGCGCTGCCCGCATAATGCACTTTCGCCTGGCGATTCATCGTCTCGATATGCGCATCGAGCTTGTCCTTCGCCTCGCGGTCGATCACGGGGCCGACATGAACCGATACATCGCGCGGATCGCCGAGCTTCAGCTCGCGCGCATTGCCGGCGATCATCTCGATCATGCGGTCGGCCACATCGTCCTGCACGCAGAGCAGGCGAAGCGCCGAGCAGCGCTGACCGGCGGAGCGGAAGGCCGACATCACAACGTCGTCGGCGACCTGCTCAGGAAGCGCGGTCGCATCGACGATCATCGCATTGATGCCGCCGGTCTCCGCGATCAGCGGGACGATGGCGGCATCCTTGTTCGCAAGCGTGCGGTTGATGATGCGCGCCACTTCCGTCGAGCCGGTAAAAACGACGCCCGCCACACTTTCATGCTCCACAAGCTGCGCGCCCACGCGTCCGTCGCCGGGCACGAGATGAAGCGCGGTCTTGTTGACGCCTGCTTCATGCAGGATGCGCACGGCGAAATCCGCGATCAGCGGCGTCTGCTCGGCAGGCTTGGCGACAACCGCATTGCCTGCCATCAGCGCCGCGCTCACCTGACCGAGGAAGATCGCGAGCGGGAAGTTCCAGGGCGAGATGGCGACGAACACGCCGCGTCCGCGCAGGCGCAGCACGTTGCTCTCGCCGGTCGGACCGGGCATCGCTTCGCCGTTGCCGAAGAGCGTGCGGCCCTGCACGGCATAGTAGCGGCAGAAATCCACTGCCTCGCGCACTTCGGAAAGCGCATCGTCGAGGGTTTTGCCTGCCTCGACCTGCAACAGATGCAGCAGCGCACCGCGGCGCTCTTCCATGAGGTCGGCGGCACGCTCCAGCGCCTTCGCACGCGTCTCTGCATCCGCGCGGCTCCAAGCATTGAAGCCAGCGCGGGCGGACGCCATGGCGCGATCGACAATCTCGGGCGTCGCTTCAGCCACCTGACCGGTAATTGTCGTGCCGTCGATGGGGCTGACGACGGGACGCGCCTCGCCGGAGGCCACCTTGCCGTCGAGCAAGGGATCCGCGCGATAATTCTGTGCTGCGGCTTGCCTGATTTCGGCAAGCAATGCATCGAGCGAAGCCTGGTGGCCGAACTCCACGCCCTTCGAATTCGGGCGCTCGGGGCCATAGAGATCGCGGGGCAGCGGCAACTTCGGATGTCGCGCCTGATCGGCCGATACGATGATGTCGGCGGGGCGCTTGAGCAGAGCCTGCACCGGAACGTTGGGGTCAGCCGCCACTGACACGAACGAGGAATTCGCGCCGTTCTCCAGAAGACGGCGCACGAGATAGGCGAGAAGATCGCGGTGGCCGCCGACCGGCGCATAGGCGCGGCAGGCAAGGCCCGGATTGTCCTCGAGCAGGCGCGCATAGAGCGCCTCGCCCATGCCGTGCAGGCGCTGGAACTCGTAGCCCTCCGTGCCGCCCGCACGCTCGATGATCGAGGCGACGGTGAGCGCGTTGTGAGTGGCGAATTGCGGATAGATGCGCGGACGAAGCGAGAGCATCTTCTCGGCGCAGGCGACGTAATGCAGGTCCGTCATCGCCTTGCGCGTGAAGACCGGATAATCGTCGAGCCCACGCTCCTGCGCACGCTTCACTTCCGTGTCCCAATAGGCGCCCTTCACGAGGCGCACCATCATCTGGCGATCATACTTCTCGGCCATGGCGGCAATCGCATCGATCACGGAGCCCGCGCGCTTCTGATAGGACTGGATGGCAAGGCCGAAACCCTTCCAGTCGGCAAGCGACGGATCGGCGATTACGGCCTCGATGACTTCGAGCGAGAGTTCGAGACGGTCCGCCTCTTCCGCGTCGATGGTGAAGTTGAGGTCGTAGGACTTGGCTTTGCGCGCCAGCTCGATCGTCAGCGGCACGAGCTCGCGCATCACGCGCTCGCGGCTCGTGGCCTCATAGCGCGGATGAAGCGCGGACAGCTTCACCGAGATGCCGGGACGGTTCGGCAGCGGCTCGTTGCCGGCGGAGCGCCCGATGGCGTCGATGGCGGCGGCGTAAGAATCGTAGTAGCGGCGCGCGTCGTCTGCCGTGCGCGCACCTTCGCCCAGCATGTCGAAGGAATAGCGATAGATGCGGCCCTTGGCGGAGCCCGCGCGCTTCAACGCATCCTCGATGGTCTGGCCGAGGACGAAATGGTTGCCCATCACACGCATGGCTTGGCGCGTCGCGGTGCGCACGGCGGGCAGGCCGATGCGCTTCGTGAGCTGGCCGAGAATGCTCTCCGGCGTCTCGCCGGGCTGGATCACGCGGGCGGTGATGCCGAGCGCCCAGGCGGATGCGGACACCAGAAAGGCATCGGACTTCGCCTCATGACCCGCGAAATCCGCGCTGCCGAGCTTGTCCTCGATGAGCTTGTCGGCGGTCGCGGCATCCGGCACGCGCAGCAGCGCTTCCGCCAGCACCATGAGCGCAAGCCCCTCCTTGGTGGAGAGCGCGTATTCCCGCAGCATCTCCTCCACGCCGCCCAAGCCCCCGCTTTTCGAGCGGATCGCCTCAATCAGGCGGGTGGCGCTCGCGTCCACGCGGCGCTCGCGCTCGGGCGAAAGGCGGGAGCTCGCCAGGAGGCGGGCCGCAATGGCCTTGTCGTCCTCGGCGAAGGGCGGGTTGAAGGGCAGGGGAGCGGTGGAGGTCTGGGGCATCGGTTTCCTCTGGAACTTTCCGGGAAATATACGGGTGCTTATACCGCGTTTCGATGGCAATATTCGGGTCTTTGCCGTAAATTCACCGTTCAACAGGCTCAATAGGCGTGAAAATGACGGAGATTGACCGTACTGATCGGAAGATCCTGAAGTTCCTCCAGCAGGACGGACGGATCTCGACCGTGGACCTTGCCGAGAAGGTGGGGCTTTCGCCCACCTCCACCAGCGACCGGGTGAAGCGGCTGCAGCGGGAGGGCTACATCGCAGGCTTCGGAGCGCGGCTCGATCCGCACCGGCTCGGGCTGGAGCTGCTGGTCTTCGTCGAGGTCTCCCTCGACAAGACAACGCCGGATGTCTTCGAGAAATTCGCCGAGGCCGTGAAGCGCGCGCCGGAGGTTCTCGAATGCCACATGGTGGCGGGAGGCTTCGACTATCTCGTGAAAACGCGCGTGGCCGACATGGCGGCCTACCGCCACTTTCTCGGAGAGATTCTGCTGGCGCTGCCGGGCGTGAAGGAAACTCGCACCTATGCGGTGATGGAGGAAGTGAAAAGCGACGGGATGCTGCCGGTGTGAAAATGAAAGAGGCGGCTTTCGCCGCCTCCTTGTTTTAAGCCTCGCTGGAAATCGTGTGCTGCTCGTCCTTCGTCTTCCACAGAGAGAAGACGACACCGCCTGCGATGAGCGCGAGGGTCACGCCGAGCGAGATGGTGGGGTCGAGCTTGCCCACGAGCTGGTTCCAGAAGATCTTGCCGCCGATGAAAACGAGCACGAGCGCCAGCGCGTATTTGAGGTAGTGGAACCGGTGCACCATGGCGGCCAGCGCGAAATAGAGCGCGCGCAGACCGAGGATCGCCATGATGTTGGCCGTGTAGACCACGAAGGTGTCCGTGGTGATGGCGAAGATCGCCGGCACCGAGTCGACCGCGAAGATCAGGTCGGCGACGTTGATCACGATGAGCGACAGGAAGAGCGGCGTCGCCCAGGTGACGATCCTGCCCGTCTTCGGATCGGGCTCGCGCACGAAGAAGTGCTGTTCGTGCAGGCTGTTCGTGACCCGCATGTGCTTGCGCAGGAAGCGGACCATCGCGTTCTTGTCGATATTCGGCTCGCTCTCGGGCACGAGCAGCATCTTGATGCCGGTCGCGATCAGGAACGCGCCGAAGAGATAGAGCATCCAGGCATATTCCTGCACCAGCGCCGCACCCAGCGCGATCATGAGACCGCGCAGAACGATGACGCCGATGATGCCCCAGACGAGGGCCCGGTACTGATATTTTCGGGGGATCGCGAAATAGCTGAAGATCAGCGAGATCACAAAGACGTTATCGATGGACAGGGACTTCTCGATGAAGAAGCCCGTGAAGTAGGAGATGCCCGCATGGGTGCCGTCCTCGGTCACCAGCAGGCCAGCCTCGTAAGACCACCAGATATAAGCGCCGAACAGCACCGCGATGGTGATGTAGAACGCAGACAGGAGAAGACTCTCCTTCACGCCAAGCTCTTTGTCCTTCCTGTTCAGGACACCGAGATCGAAAGCGAGAAGAAGGGCGACAAGGCTCAAGAAAGCCGTCCACATCCAGACGGGCTTTCCCAGCCATTCCACGAAGAGGAATTCTGGCATAACCGGACCTTTGATTGCTTTAAGTTCAAGCATCGGTTCCGACATCACAGGCGCTTTCTCGCCTGCCAGAGGGGCCCGGTTACCGATGGCAATCAAGGTGGGAAGAGGGGCTTCGAGCGTCAAGGGCAGCGAAGCCGAAAATCGCAACTGCTCAATTGCGCATCAAATGGCGGCGCCGAGGGCAGCTATGCCATGGCAAGAGGCTTGACCCTGAGCGCCGATCTGATGGCATGATGAAGAACAGGGCAAAAGCCACGCAGATGGCCAAGCTGAAAGCTTCCGGGTTTCCAGGAGCAGACCAAGAACAGAGGTGATGGTGATGGTGTCAGGACGTTCGACGAAGAAGCGATGGGTCGGAGGAATGCTCGCCGGCGCGGCTTTGCTTCTCAGCTCGGCTGCCGCACAGGCTCAGACGCCGGTGCGTTTTTCCCTCGATTGGCGCTGGGAGGGTCCGGCGGCACCTTTCGCGGTGGCGCTCGACAAGGGCTATTTCAAAGCTGAAGGCCTCGACGTGACGATCGATCCGGCTGCGGGCTCCCGCGAGCCGATCTCGCGCGTGGCGTCAGGCACCTACGATGTGGGCTTCGGTGACGTGAACTCCCTCGTGCGTTTCCGTGACGAGAATCCCGGCACGGACATCAAGGCCGTGATGGTGATCTACGATCGTCCGCCCTTCGCCATCATCGGGCGCAAGAGCCGTGGTATCTCCAAAGAGGTCTCGAGCCTCGCGGACAAGAAGTTCGGCGCGCCGGCCGCTGACGGCGCTTATGCGCAATGGCCGATCTTCAAGACGGTCAACAAGATCGACGAGACGGGCATGAAGTTCGAGAACGTGGGCTTCCCCGTCCGTGAGCCGATGCTGGCGCAGGGCGAGGTCGATGCCGTGTTCGGCTTCTCCATGTCCTCCTACATCAACCTGAAATCCCGTGGCGTACCGGCGGACGACATCGTCGTGCTGCTCATGAGCGATTACGGCGTGGATCTCTACGGCAACACCATCATCGTCTCGGAAAAGTTCGCCAAGGAAAAGCCGGACGCGGTGAAGGGCCTTCTGCGCGCGATCATGAAGGGCGTGCAGGACACGGTGAAGGATCCGTCGAGCGCGGTGGATTCCGTGATCAAGCGCAACGACGTCGCCAAGAAGGACGTGGAGCTGGAGCGCCTCAAGATGGTGCTGGAGCAGAACATGATCACGCCTTGGGTGAAAGAGAACGGCTTCGGCAGCATCGACAAGGCGCGCTTCGCGAAGGCTCTGGACCAGATCGGCCTGACTTTCACCTACAAGGAGAAGCCGAGTGTCGAGAGCGTGTTCACGGAGGAGTTCCTGCCCGCCGCTGACCAGCGGAAAGTGAACTGAGGCTTCCGTTTCCTCTTTTACCCTCCCCTTGAGGGGGAGGGTCGGACGTAAGGCCGGGGTGGGGTGGAAACACGACGTTCTGCAAGGTCGCGCTACTCACCCCACCCCGCTCGCTATGCTCGCGACCCTCCCCCTCAAGGGGAGGGTGAAACCACGGAGCGCCCTTTGCCGGTTTTCGTCGACATCCATAACGTCACCCATGTTTATGCGCGCGCAGAGGATGGCGTTCCCGCTGTCCAGAATCTGACCATCCGCATCAACGAAGGCGAGTTCGCCGCCATCGTCGGACCGTCCGGTTGCGGCAAGTCCACGCTGATGAAGCTCGCGACCGGCTTGCAGTTTCCGCGCGAGGGAACGGTCATTGTCGATGGCAGGCAAGTCGGCGCACCGGTGAAGCTCGCAGGCATGGCGTTCCAGAACCCGACCATGCTGCCCTGGCGCACGACCCTCGACAACATTCTGCTGCCGCTCGAAATCGTGGAGCCTCATCGCTCGCGGTTGCGCAAGCACAAGGCGGAGTATGTGGCGAAGGCCGAGAGCCTGCTGGAGCAAGTGGGACTGAAAGGGCAGGGCCACAAATATCCCTGGCAGCTCTCCGGCGGCATGCAGCAGCGGGCCTCGCTCTGCCGTGCGCTCATTCACGAGCCGAAGCTCTTGATGCTCGACGAGCCCTTCGGCGCTCTCGACAGCTTCACTCGTGAGGAATTGTGGTGCGTGATGCGCGATCTTCACGCCGCGCAGAAAGTCACCATCATTCTCGTCACGCACGACCTGCGCGAGGCCGCCTTCCTGGCGGACCGCATCTTCTGTATGAGTGCGCGGCCCGGCCGGATTGTGGCCGAGCGGGAAGTGACGTTCCCGCGCCCGCGCGATCTCGAGATCACCTACACACCGGAATTCTCCGAACTCGTTCATGAGCTGCGCGGTCACATCGCGCAGGCGCGCAAGGCGGCTTGAGGTTCGCATGAAAACCAAGAATCAGCTCGCCCTCGCGCCTTGGGTTTTCACTGTCGGCTTCTTCCTGCTGTGGGAGCTTGCCTGCCACGTCCTGAAGATTTCCAGCTTTATTCTGCCCGCGCCTTCTACGATCCTGCTCGCGGTATGGGAATATCGGAGCCAGCTTGCCTATCACGCCCTGCACACGCTCTGGATGACGCTCGCGGGTTTCGGCCTTGCGGTGGTATTCGGGTTGCTGCTCGGCATGGTGCTCGGCTCGTCGCGGCTCATCAATGCGGGCAGCTATCCGCTGCTCGTGGGCTTCAACTCGATTCCGAAAGTGGCGGTGGTGCCGATCCTCGTGTTCTGGTTCGGCGTCGGATGGGTGCCGCCGGTGCTCACGGCGTTCCTGATCTCGTTCTTTCCCATCGTGGTGAATGTCGCGACCGGCATCGCCACGGTGGAGCCTGAGATGGAGGACGTGCTGCGCGCGCTCGGCGCTTCCAAGAAGGACATCGTGTTCAAGGTCGGCGTGCCGCGCGCCATGCCCTACTTCTTCGGCTCGCTCAAAGTGGCGATCACGCTTGCTTATGTGGGCTCCGTCATCGGCGAGCAGAATGCGTCCAATGTGGGCATCGGCAATCTGCTCACCCGCGCCTCGGCGGCCTTCGAAGTGCCGCTCGTCTGGGCCGCCCTCCTGGTGCTCGCGGTGCTCGGCGTCGTCATGTACGCGATCACGGCCTATGCGGAGCGCTCCATGACCGGTTGGGCGCAGCGCTCGCAGATGGCGGCCTAAAGCATCATCCGGAAAAGTGGGAGCCGGAGGCTAACGGCGCAACGACAGCGGATTGTCGGAAAGCGCCGCTGCGTCCGGCTGGTCGACGGCGGGATTGCCGAGGAAGGCGTTCCAGAGATTCTCCACCGTCTCGCGCTCCAGATCGTCCACGATGAAGACGATGCGGCTGCGGCGGTCCTCGCTCGGCCAGCGCGGCAAAACGGCGGGCACGTGGATCACGTGCTGCACGCCATGGATGACGACCGGATGGTCCGGATCTTCCGCGAGCGCCACGAGGCCCTTCACGCGCAACAGCTTCGCGCCCTGCGATGAGCGCAGCAGGTCGAGAAACATATCCAGCGTGCCCTGCCGGATCGGCTTGTCGCTGGTGAGGCAGAAGGCGCGGATGCGCTCGTCGTGGCGGTTCACGTCATGGTGGTGATGATGGTGGCCGTGATCGTGATGATCGTGGTGATGATGCGCATGCTGATGCGCGTGGCTTGCGTGCTCGGCCTTCTCCACCGCTTCCGTCTTCAGCCATTCGCCCACATCGGCGATCTTGCCGTCGAGGCCGAAGAGGCCGCCTGCGATGATGTCTTCGACAGGCGCGCCCGCATTGAGGATCGCTGCGCCCGGATTGAGCTGGCGCAGTCTCTCCTGCAACTGCGAGACGCTCGATCCATCCTGAACGAGATCGGCTTTCGTGATGACGATCCGTTCTGCGACGGCGGCCTGCTTCACGGCCTCCCGGTGCGCATCGAGAGTTTGAGCGCCGTTCACCGCATCGATCACCGTCACCACGCCTTCCACCGCGTAGCGCATAGACAGATACGGATGGTAGAGCACGGCATGGAGAATGGGGGCGGGATCCGCGAGGCCCGTGGTCTCGATGATCACGCGCTTGAAGGGAATGATGCGGTTGTTGTCGCGCTTGCGCAGGAGGTCTTCCAGGGTCGCGATGAGATCGCCGCGCACGGTGCAGCACAGGCAGCCGGCGGACAGAAGCACCATGTTGTCGTCGATCTTCTCCACCAGCAGGTGATCGAGGCCGATCTCACCGAACTCGTTGATGATCACGACCGTGTCCTGCAGGGCCGGATCTTTCAGCATCCGGTTCAGCAGGGTGGTCTTTCCGGCGCCGAGAAAGCCGGTGAGGATCGTTAGCGGGATCGGTGCGGGGGGAGTCATGGGGGCATGGGTCATGGCGTTAATCCGCGATCGGAACCAGAGGAGCGTCCTTCAGGCTACGCTGCTCCAAGAGAACGTTGGTGATGATGGCGGCGAGCACAAGGGCGCCGCCCGCGATCTGAACAGGCGAAAGGGCCTCGCTCAGGATGAGCGCCGAGGCCAGGGAGGCGACCACGGGCTCCGTGCAATAGATGATGCCGGCAGCAACCGCTGTGATGCGCCCGAGCGCCAGGAACTGCAGCACGAAACCGGCAATGTATCCGCCGATGGTCATGGCGACGGCGAAGGGCGCAAGAGCCAGGATCGAAGGGGGCGCGAGCTGCCCGGTAACGAGGCTGATGAGGAGGGAGGTCGGCAGGACGATCAGGTGGATCCAGAACACCTTCGCCACCACACCCGTCTTGTTGCAGCGGGCCGCGATGAAGAACTGGATGGCGGTGGCGACGCTGGCGCCGAAGGCGAGCGCCAGGCCGCGCCAGTCGAGACCGGAGAAGGCCGGTCCCACCACCAGACAAACGCCCAAGGTCGCGATGACGACGACGCCGATGAGCGCGGGCGTCAGCGGCGTCTTCTCCACGAAGGGACTCGCCAGAACGATGAGGATGGGGAAGGTGTAGAACACCACCACGGCCACCGTCACCGGAATGAAGGCGACGGAAGACAGATAGCAGATGCCGACGAAGGCGGTGGATATGCCCAGCATGAGCATCTTGCCCCGCTCCTCTCGCGCCATGGCGAGCGAACGTCGCGCGGCGACGGCGACGATGGCCACGAGCGCGAGCATCAGAAGCACCCGGTACACCACGATGGCCGAGCCGCTGGCGCCGACAAAGGATGCCATGCGCGCAAAGACGATGTTGACGCCGTAGAGGCTTGCGGAGCCGATGGCGAAGAGAAGGCCCGTGGAGTGTGAAGAGCGCGTCATGTCAAGATCGTGGTTCGCGAGATGGCCACCGTTCGCGCGGATCAAGGGGGAATGCAAGAGGCGTAAAAAGCAAAACGCCCGGCACGGGGCCGGGCGTGAATGAAACATTGAGGAGGCTCAGTTCGCCGTCGCTTTGGCCTTAGAGGAGGCTTCCGCCTTCTGGTCCTTCTTCGCGGCGGGCTTCTGGGCATTGGCCTTCTGGCCCGTTACCGGCTTCACGGTGACGCTCACACGGCCCTTCGACTTGGCCTTGCCGTCGTCATCCGCCTCTGCGGTCTCGTCCGCGTCCTTGGCTGCGGCCTGCTTGCCGCCCTTCTTCTTGGCGGCGGTCGCCTTCTTCTTGTTCAGGCGGGCCTGTTCGGCGGCTTCCTCGGCTGCGGCCTGAGCGGCGAGCTCGGCCTCAGAAGGCGGGTTCAGGCCGATCCAGACGCGCTCCGGCTGCACGGCGGTGCGGGGGCCGAGCACCGTGCGCACGGGCTTCTGCGTCTCGCCGGCGAAGGCCATGACCTCGGACGAGAAGAGGTTCGGAACTGTCGAGTTCTCTTCGGCCACCACAGGAGCGTCCTCTTCCTGGGGCATCGGGCCACGGCGGTCGCAGATCACCGAACGCATGTCCGGCGGGGCGGTGCTGGCCGAGGCGGGCAGGGCGGCGAGTTCGGGATTCGTGAAATTCACCTTGCTGTTGAAGCCACGGTCGAACAGCTCGGCCGCCTTCATCGTGCGCTCGTTCGCGGAGGGAGCGCCGAGCACCACCGTGACCAGGTGGCGGCCATTGCGGGTAGCGCTCGCCACCACGTTGAAGCCCGCCGAGCAGATGAAGCCGGTCTTCATGCCGTCCGCGCCCGGATAGCGGCCGATGAGGCCGTTGGTGTTGCGCATGATCCGGCGGCCGAATTGCACCGCGCCGATGTGGAACAGATCCTGCTGATCGGGAAATTCCTTCAGCAAGGCGCGGGCCAGCAGCGCCATGTCGCGGGCGGTGGTCTGGTTGCGCTCGTCGGGAAGCCCGTGCGGGTTGGCGAAGTGACTGCTCGTCATGCCGAGATGCTGGGCATGGGCATTCATGAGCGCGGCGAAGCCGTCGATGGAGCCGCCGATGTTTTCGGCAATCGTCGCGGCCACGTCGTTGGCCGACTTCACCATCATGATCTTGAGGGCATTGTCGAGACGAATCTGGGTGCCGGGCTTGAAGCCCATCTTGGACGGCGGCAGCGCAGCGGCCACGTCGCTCACCGTGAGCAGTGTGTCCATGCTCATCTGGCCGGAGCGCACCTTGTCGAGGGCGACATAGGCGGTCATCAGCTTCGTGATGGAGGCCGGGTACCATGGGTCGGTCGCCCGTTCCGCATGCAGAACGCGACCGGATTCAACCTCGACAACAAGAGCGGGGCCACCGGCGGCCAGAGCCTGCCCGCCTGCGAGAGCGGCAACGACAAAGGCTGTCAGGCGTAGGGCACGGCTAACGTTCATACGGAACGACTCCTTGACTTGTACTAACGGTCGGAGAGGGGACAAAAGGAGCCCCGCTTGCCAGCTGGGCTATATTTTTAATCCCAAACCTTAGCTTTGGCTAGGTAAGGGTAGTGCATCACAACCCGCATCGCCCTTTGTAGCGAACTCCGTGGCAAGAGAGTGGCAATAGCAACTCTTCCTCCAAGAACTGCGAAGCGCGGCCATTGTTTCGCGGGCATCCGTATATTGTCGCTGCGGCAGGAGAATGCTATCACGAAATATAGTTTCGTTTTATGCATGGATCGACCTGATGACAGCTGCTGAGACCGCCTCCGTGAAGCCCGCCTACCGCGCCCTTCAGATCGGCGATCCGGCGCCGTGGTTCGCCCAGAACAGCACCAGCAATCCGCAGTTCCATTTCGAGACGGTGGCGGGGCGCTATCTCGTCCTGTGCTTCTACGGCACCGGAAGCGACGAGATCGGCCGCGAGGCTCTCAAGGCGTTTCAGGAGACGCACCGCACGCTCTTCGACGACGACAAGATCGCCATTTTCGGCGTGAGTTCCGATCCGTCCGACCAATCCTCGGAACGGGCAAAGCAGATCATTCCGGGCATCCGGCATTTCTGGGATTTCGATGGACGCGTCGGACGCCTCTATGGAGCTCTCCCCGGCAATGTCGAGCCGGGTCAGAATCGGATTCCCATCCGCCGGTTCTGGATGGTGTTCAACCCGACCTTGCGCGTGCGCGCCATCTTCCCTTTCAAGGAAGACGGCAGCGATCGCGAGGAGGTGATGGCGTATTTGCGCGCCCTGCCGCCGGTCGACCGATTCGCCGGTTTCGAGATTCCCGCTCCCATCATCATCGTTCCGGATGTGTTCGAGCCCGGTTTCTGCCGCCATCTGATTTCTCTCTACGAGCAGAACGGCGGCGAGGAATCCGGCTACATGCGGGAGGTCGACGGGAAGACGGTTGCCGCGCACGACCGCAACCACAAGAGCCGTAAGGATTTCACCGTTACCGATCCCGAGCTGATCAGGCAGCTGCAGCAGCGCATCATCCGCCGCATCAATCCCGAGATCGAGCGCGTGCATTTCTTTACGCCGACCCGCATGGAGCGCTACATCGTCTCCTGCTACGCGGCGGAAGACGGAGGGCATTTCCGTCCGCATCGCGACAACACCACCAAGGGCACGGCCCATCGCCGCTTCGCGGTGTCGATCAATCTCAACGACGAGTTCGAGGGCGGCGAAGTGAGCTTCCCCGAATACGGATCGCGCAGCTACAAGGCACCGCTTGGCGGAGCCGTGGTGTTCTCGACGCCGCTTCTGCACGCGGTGTCGAAAGTAACATCAGGCCGCCGCTACGCCTTCCTGCCCTTCCTCTACGATGAGGCCGCCGCCAAGGTTCGCGAGGCGAACAACGCGCATCTCGGCGAGGGCGTGGGCGCTTACAAGGCCTAAAGCATTTTTCGGCGAGATGGATCAGCGCTCTCCGGCCTTGATCCATTTCTCGACCTTCGGCGGCTCGTAGGCCCTGATCGCATCGATCAGGGCAGCAGGCTCGTCCTTCACGATCAGCATGGCGCGGTGGATGGATTTCACGAAGCCGCGCTCCACCACGTCGTCGAGAAAGTCCGCGAGCTTGTCATAGAAGCCCGCCACGTTGAGCAGGGCGCAGGGCTTCTTGTGATAGCCGAGCTGCGCCCAGGTCCAAACCTCGAACAGCTCCTCGAAGGTGCCGAGACCGCCCGGCAAGGCGATGAAGCCGTCCGAGAGTTCCGCCATCAGTGCCTTGCGCTCATGCATGGAGCCGACCACGCGCAAATCGCTCAAGCCCGTATGCGCAATTTCCTTGTCCACGAGCGCCTGCGGCATCACGCCGATCACATGGCCGCCATTCGTCAGCACCGCATCCGCCACCGCGCCCATGAGGCCGACGGAGGCGCCGCCATAGACAAGCTCGATACCGTTTTTCGCCAAGGCCTCACCGAGCAGGCGGGCAGTTTCGAGATAGACGGGATCCTGGCCCGCGCTGGAGCCGCAGAAGACGCAAAGACGCATGGGGCGTGTCCGATGATTCGTTTGAAGCGTCCATGGAGTCTGAAGCCGCGGGAAATACAAGAGGCTGAGGTGCGGGTCATCTACGACCAAGGCTGGCTTGCCGAAAGCCCGGAACCATTCCACCTTATGCGCAACACGTGAGTTTCATGAGGAGACACCCATGACTGCCTGCATCGTCGGCTGGGCGCATACCCCCTTCGGCAAGCTCGACGCGGAAAGCGTCGAGAGCCTTATCGTCCGTGTCGCCAATGAGGCGCTGGAACATGCGGGCATCGGCGCGGAGGATGTGGACGAGGTCATGCTCGGCCATTTCAACGGCGGCTTCTCGGCTCAGGAGTTCACGGCCTCGCTGGTGTTCCAGGCCAACGACAAGTTCCGCTTCAAGCCGGCGACGCGCGTGGAGAATGCCTGTGCCACCGGCTCCGCCGCCGTGCATCAGGCGATCAAGACCATCGAGGCCAAGCGCGCGAAAACCGTGCTTGTGGTCGGCGTCGAGCAGATGACCCGCACGCCGGGGCCTGAGATCGGCAACATTCTGCTCAAGGCTTCTTATCTGCCTGAGGATGGCGAAACGCAGGGCGGATTCGCGGGCGTGTTCGGCAAGATCGCGGGCCAGTATTTTCAGCGTTACGGCGACCAGTCGGATGCGCTGGCGCTGATCGCGGCCAAGAACCACAAGAACGGCGTCGACAACCCTTACGCACAGATGCGCAAGGATCTCGGCTTCGATTTCTGCCGTGCGGAGAGCGAGAAGAATCCGTTCGTCGCGGGGCCGTTGAAGCGCACGGATTGCTCGCTGGTTTCCGATGGTGCTGCGGCTCTCGTGATCGCGGACACCGAAACCGCGCTTCGCATGCGCCGCGCCGTGGCGTTCCGCGCCACCGCCCATGCGCAGGATTTCCTGCCCATGTCGAAACGCGACATCGTTCAGTTCGAGGGTTGCGAGGAAGCGTGGCGGCGGGCGCTCGCGCAGGCCGGCATTCAGCTCTCCGATCTCTCCTTCGTGGAGACCCACGATTGCTTCACCATTGCCGAGCTGATCGAATACGAGGCCATGGGCCTCACGCCGCGCGGGCAGGGTGCGATCGCGGTCAAGGAAGGCTGGGTGAACCGCGACGGCAAACTGCCGGTCAATCCCTCCGGCGGCTTGAAGGCGAAGGGCCATCCCATCGGCGCGACGGGCGTGTCCATGCACGCGCTCTCCGCCATGCAGCTGTGTGAGGAAGCGGGCGGCATTCAGGTCAGGAACCCGAAGCTTGGCGGCATCTTCAACATGGGTGGCGCGGCGGTCGCCAACTACGTGAGCGTGCTCGAGCGGATCAAATGACAAAGCACTTTGTGCTTTGTCATCCCCGGCGGTCCGTAGGACCGGGAAGGGGATCCATAGCGCAGCGCTTGTTCGTGGATTCCCTTCCCCTCCGATGGCTGCGCCATCTCCGGCCGGGAATGACACAGAGCGGAACTCACTCCCCCGGCGCCTTGGCCTGAACGGCCAGGGCGTGCAGGCCTCTGTCGAAAGCCTCCTTCAGCACCTCATTGACGAGGCGGTGTCGGTCGACGCGGCTCTTGCCGGTGAAGGCCTCAGATACGATATAGACTCTGAAGTGAGTTTCTCCCCCTTCCCGCCAGCCGCCGTGACCGCGATGCTGTTCCGACTCGTCCGTGACGGTCAGTTGGGACGGGTGCAGGCGCTCCTGCAGAGTTTGCGTGATCCAACGGTTAAGGGTCATGCGGTTTGTAAAACCTTTTTGAACGGGTCTGCGGCGAAAAGCGCTTAAGCCTTGGCTCAGGGCCTCATGCCCTTCATAATGTTTGAATCATGGATCTCAACTCGCCTCTTTTCGACCGTATCCGGATCAAGTCTTCCGCCGATGAGCCGCGGGAGACCAAAGGACCTGCCTGCGAGCATCCCGGCTGCAAGGCTACGGGTGAATTCCGTGCGCCGAAAGGCCGGGACCGGGAGGGCCAGTACTGGCGCTTCTGCCTGGAGCACGTGCGCGAGTACAACGCCTCCTACAACTATTTCACCGGCATGTCTGATTCGGCGGTCGCGGCCTATCAGAAGGATGCGATCATCGGCCATCGCCCCACCTGGGCCATGGGCGTGAATACATCCGGCAAGGCCGAGGGCGAGAGCAAGGCCCAGGAGCCCCGCGACTGGTCCTATTTCGATCCCTTGGGGGTTCTGAACGGCGAGGATTTCACCCAGGCCCGGAGCCGCCGGGCCGCCGCGCCTGAGCCGAAGCGCCCCCGCTATACGGGCGCGGTCCGCCGTGCCCTGGACATTCTTGGGCTCGACGAGACCGCCGACGGACCGGCCATCAAGGCCCAGTACAAGTCCCTGGTGAAGCGGTTCCATCCGGACGCCAATGGCGGCGACCGCTCCTTCGAGGAGCGCCTGCGCGACATCATCAAGGCGCATGACGCCCTCAAAAGCGCCGGTCTGTGCTGAAGCCCCGCTGTTTCATGCAGCCCTCTTAAGCGTTTAGGAAATTGCACCGCACCGCCATGGGGTTTAAGAAGCCCTGGCAAATCTTTGAAACAACAGTCCGACGAGAGGCCCTTATGACGGCACAAACCGATACAACGACCCGCCTGCCGGATATGAAAGTGTCCGTGCGACAGGTCTTCGGCATCGACTCGGATCTGGAAGTTCCGGCCTTTTCCCAGGCGGAAGAGCATGTGCCCGACCTCGATCCCGATTATCTGTTCGACCGGGAGACGACGCTGGCGATCCTCGCGGGCTTCGCGCGCAACCGCCGCGTGATGATCACGGGTTATCACGGTACCGGCAAGTCGACCCATATCGAGCAGGTGGCCGCCCGCCTCAACTGGCCCTGCGTGCGCGTGAACCTGGACAGCCACGTATCGCGTATCGATCTCGTCGGTAAGGACGCCATCGTGCTTAAAGAAGGCAAGCAGGTCACCGCCTTCCAGGACGGCATTCTCCCCTGGGCCCTCCAGAACAACGTCGCCCTCGTGTTCGACGAATACGATGCAGGCCGTCCGGATGTGATGTTCGTGATCCAGCGCGTGCTGGAGCAGTCGGGCAAGCTCACGCTGCTCGACCAGAAGCGCGTGATCCGTCCTCACCCCGCCTTCCGCCTGTTCGCCACCGCCAACACGGTGGGCCTCGGCGACACGTCGGGCCTCTATCACGGCACGCAGCAGATCAACCAGGGCCAGATGGACCGCTGGTCCATCGTGACCACGCTGAATTACCTGCCGCACGACAAGGAAGTGGACATCGTCCTCTCCAAGGCGAAGCATTATCAGGACAGCTCGGAAGGGCGCGACATCGTCAACAAGATGGTGCGTGTGGCCGATCTCACCCGCTCGGCTTTCATGAACGGCGATCTCTCCACCGTCATGAGCCCGCGCACGGTGATCACCTGGGCCGAGAACGCCGAGATCTTCGGCGACACGGGCTTCGCCTTCCGCGTCACCTTCCTCAACAAGTGCGACGAGCTGGAACGCGCGCTGGTCGCCGAGTTCTACCAGCGCTCCTTCGGTAAGGAACTGCCGGAAAGCGCCGTGAACATGGTGCTCTCGTAAGGCGTCATCCCGGACGCGCTGTGCGCGATCTGGGATCGTTTGGGAGCTTCGCCGGTTGTCGGCGCAGCTCCAACCGCGATGACGGATTGAAGGAACGCGATGTCCATCTCGAACCGCAAGCCAGGTGAGAAGAAGGAAGCGCCGGCGGAGCCGCTGAAGCGCTCCATCGCCGGCGCCATGAAGGCCATCGCCCGCAAGCCCGATCTGGAAGTGGCCTTCGCCTCCGACCGTCCGGTGCTCATGGGCCAGGACAAAGCCCGCCTGCCGGAGCCGCCGCGCAAGCTCACGTCGAACGATGTGGCGATCCTGCGCGGCAATGCGGATTCCATGGCGCTGCGGCTTGCCTGCCACGACGTTTCTCTCCATCGCCGCCTCGCTCCCGACGGCCAGGCTGCCCGCGCCGTGTTCGATGCGGTCGAGCAGGCGCGTGTGGAATCCATCGGCTCGCGCCGCATGGCGGGCATCTCGTCCAACATTTCCGCGATGCTGGAGGACCGCTATCATCGCGGCGGCAAGTACGAAGAGATCACGGACCGCGCCGATGCGCCCATCGAGGATGCGCTGGCGCTCATGGTGCGCGAGCGCCTGACCGGTGAGAAGCCGCCGCATGCGGCCGAAAAGGTCGTCGATCTCTGGCGCGATTTCATCGAGGATCGCGCGGGCAAGGATCTCGACGGGCTGTTGAAGAATATCGACAGCCAGCGCGAATTCGCGCGCGGCATCCGCGAGATGCTCTCCTCCCTCGACATGGCCGACGATGCGGCCCTTGAGCAGAACGAGGACGAGAACGAGGAAGACAACGAGTCCGAGCAGCAGGAGCAGCAGGGCGAGGGCGAATCCGAGCAGGAGAGCCAAGGCGACCGCGCCGAAATGGAGGTCAGCGAGGATTCGAGCGACGAGATGGAGGATGGCGCGACGGAAGAATCCGACGGGCCTTCCGGTGAGATGCCCGAGGAAGCGGAAGAAGCCGATTCCGAAGAAGCCGGCGAATCCTGGCGTCCGCCGTCCCGCGCCAACGAGAATCGTGGTCCCGATTACAAATCCTATACGTCCAAATTCGATGAGATCATCCATGCGGAGGATCTCTGCGACGCGGATGAGCTGACGCGCCTGCGCGCCTATCTCGACAAGCAGCTCGCGCATTTGCAGGGCGTGGTGGGCCGCCTCGCCAATCGTCTGCAGCGCCGCCTCATGGCGCAGCAGAACCGCTCGTGGGAATTCGACCTGGAAGAAGGAACGCTCGATCCGGTGCGCCTGCCGCGCATCATCATGGATCCGTTCCAGCCGTTGAGCTTCAAGCAGGAGCAGGACACCAATTTCCGCGACACGGTGGTGACGCTGCTCCTCGACAATTCGGGCTCCATGCGCGGACGCCCGATCACGGTGGCCGCCACCTGTGCCGATATTCTCGCGCGCACGCTTGAGCGCTGCGGCGTGAAGGTCGAGATCCTCGGCTTCACCACGCGTGCGTGGAAGGGCGGACAGGCCCGCGAGAACTGGCTGCAGAACGGCAAGCCCGCCAATCCCGGTCGCCTCAACGATCTGCGCCACATCATCTACAAGTCGGCGGATGCGCCCTGGCGGCGCGCCCGTAAAAACTTGGGCCTGATGATGCGCGAGGGCCTGCTGAAAGAGAACATCGACGGCGAGGCGCTCGACTGGGCGCACAAGCGCCTGCTCGGACGCCCCGAGCAGCGCCGCATCCTGATGGTGATCTCGGACGGTGCGCCGGTGGACGATTCAACGCTCTCGGTCAATCCCGGCAATTATCTCGAACGGCACCTGCGCTACATCATCGAGGAGATCGAGACGCGCTCGCCGGTCGAACTCATCGCCATCGGCATCGGCCATGACGTGACGCGCTATTACCGCCGCGCCGTGACCATCGTTGATGCGGAAGAACTCGGTGGCGTGATGACCGAAAAGCTCGCGGAGCTGTTCGAGGAGAATGCGCAACCGTCGCGCGGGGCAGCACCCCGTCGCCGGGCGCACGCGTGAGGCTTCTCTCCCGCAGAAATCTGCTCATCGGCGGCGGTGCGATCACTGCTGCCGGCATTGCAGGCGTTGCGGGAGGTGCGCTTGCACAGCGCCCGCAGGCGTTTCGCAATGCCACGCCGATCAGAGTTTCCGCGCAACCGATCAGTCATCTCTCCAACACCGATCCGGATCGCACGAAGTTCGGCTCGCTGTTCTTCCGTTCAGGCTTAAGCCTCAAATCCGATGTCTCCGCCTTCGGCGGCTTCTCCGGCCTCTGGCGTTCGCCAAGAGGACAGGAGATCGTGACGCTTGCCGACAATGCACAAGTGCTGCAAGCACGCATCGAGACGTCGGACGGACGCCTGTCGGGGCTGTCGGACGCGGTGATGTCGCCTCTGTTGCTGAGCAGCGGTACGCCTGCGCGACGCACCCGCTACTACGACACGGAAAGCCTCGCGATCTCCGGCAGCACGGCCTTCGTCGGCGTCGAGCGCAATCACGCCGTCATCCGGTTCGAACGCAGCCGCGAAGGGGCGCTCGTTCAGGGCGTTCCGATTGCCGTGCCGGACGCGCTCAAGGATCTGTCGAGCAATGGCGGCATCGAGGCGCTTGCCCTGGCGCCGCAGCGCTCAAACCTTGCCGGTGCGCTCATCGGCATCGCGGAAAGCGGCCAGGGCTTCATCCTGACCGGTTCGCGCCAGGGCCTGTTCGATGTCGTGCGCCGCGGCGGCTATGACGTGACGGATCTCGCGTTCCTCGATTCCGGCGATGCGATCCTGCTGGAGCGCCGCTTCTCCTTGTTCGGCGGCTTCGGGTGCCGTCTCCGCCGTGTAGCCGGCACGGCGATCAGGCCGGGCGCGCGGGTGGATGGCGAGGTGATCTACGAGAGCGAGGCCTCGCACCAGATGGACAACATGGAAGGGATCGCCATTCACCGGGAAGGGGCGGAGAATGTCATCTCGCTGATCTCCGACAACAACTTCAACACGAACCTGCAGCGGACTCTGTTGCTGGAATTCGCCCTTGCCGAGTGACGCATAGTCACCTGCCTTCTGTTTGAGCAATTGCGCTTTTTCTCAGCTCCGCTGCCCCTTCTTCGCTTTAAGTAGCCCTTGCCGTCCTTTGATTTAGGCAACTAACCTTCTGAAGGCGGGCAAGGCGCACATGATTGCGCCACTTGCCCAAAGGGGAGGCGGCAAACCCTGTGACGGCGCAAGCGATCTTCGACGAGATGAAAGGCCATGGGGCTGAGAGCCGCGAGGCCTACAGGGTGCTGCAGGAATGGCTGGCATCTGCGCCGCCGCACCTGCTGGAGCATCGCCGCGAGGAGGCTGAACTCTTTTTCCGCCGGGTCGGCATCACCTTTGCCGTTTACGGCACCACGGAAGCCGAGGAGCGGCTGATCCCGTTCGACATCATTCCGCGCATTCTCTCCGGCTCCGAATGGGCGCATCTCTCGCGCGGGCTGGAGCAGCGCGTCAAGGCGCTCAACCTTTTCCTGAAAGACATCTACGGCCCGCGCGAAATCCTGCGCGCTGGCATCATTCCGCCCGAGCTCGTCTATCTCAATCCTGCCTACCGTCCACAGATGCACGGGCTGTCGCTCAACAGCGACATCTATGTGCAGATAGCGGGCGTCGACATCGTGCGTGTCGACGACAAGGACTTTTACGTTCTCGAAGACAATCTGCGCACGCCCTCCGGCGTCTCCTACATGCTGGAGAACCGAGAGGTGATGATGCGCCTCTTTCCCGATCTTGTGGCGAAGCAGCGCATCCGGCCTATCGAGAACTACGTGAACGAGCTTCTGGGCACACTGAAATCCGTTGCACCGTCCAGCAGCCCTTGGGAGCCGACGGTGGTGCTGCTCACGCCGGGGTCGCTGAACTCCGCTTATTACGAACACAGCTTCCTGGCTGACCGCATGGGCGTCGAGCTGGTGGAGGGGCGCGATCTCTTCGTGCGCGACGAGGTGGTCTATATGCGCACGACGGAGGGGCCAAAGCGCGTCGATGTGATCTACAGCCGCATCGACGACGATTTCCTCGATCCGCTCGTGTTCCGTCCTGATTCCGCGCTCGGCGTGCCGGGGCTGATCGCGGCTTATCGCGCGGGCAATGTCGCTATCGCCAATGCACCGGGCACGGGCGTTGCCGACGACAAGGCCATGTATTCTTACGTGCCTGACATCGTGCGCTTCTACATGGGCGAGGAGCCGATCCTGAAGAACGTGCCAACCTATCGCTGTCGCGAGAAGGAGGCCTTGTCTTACGTGGTCGATCATTTGCACGAGCTGGTGGTGAAAGAGGTCAATGGATCGGGCGGCTACGGCATGCTCGTCGGTCCGCATGCGACGCAAGAAGCGCGCGAGCATTTCCGCGCGCGCATTCTCGCGGCACCCGACAACTACATCGCACAGCCGACGCTCGCGCTCTCGACGAGCCCCATCTTCACCGAGAAAGGGCTTGCTCCGCGCCATGTGGATCTGCGCCCCTTCGTCTTGAGCGGTCGCGACGGCGTGCGGCTCGTGCCGGGTGGCTTGACCCGCGTTGCGCTCACCGAGGGCTCGCTGGTGGTGAATTCGAGCCAGGGCGGCGGTACGAAAGACACCTGGGTATTGAGCGAATGAGCAGGGAGCTGTTGCCGTGCTGAGCCGTGATGCAGACAGCCTCTACTGGCTCTCCCGCTATGTGGAGCGCGCGGAGAACACCGCGCGCATTCTCGATGTGGCCTATCGCATGGCTTCGATGCCTATCTCGTATAACGGCATCGAGACGAACGAGTGGGAATCCGCTCTCACCACGGCCTATGGCATCGACCAGTTCCGCACGCTCTACGGCGAGGCGACGCCAGAGAACGTGATCGAGTTTCTGGCCTTCTCGGAAGACAACTCGTCGAGCATCCAAAGCTGCTTCAACACCGCTCGGCAGAATGCGCGCTCCGTGCGCTCCGCGCTCACCTCCGAGATGTGGGAGGCGATCAATTCCGCATGGCTCGATCTTCGGCGCTACCGGCCGAAGAAGATCAATGTCGAGGAGCTGCCGCGCTTCCTCAATCTCGTTAAGGAAGCCTCTCTTCGCTATGACGGTTCCGCCATGCGCACCATGCTGCGCAACGACGCCTATTGGTTCTCGCGGCTCGGCGTCTATATCGAGCGCGCCGACAACACCGCGCGCGTGCTCGACGTGAAGTATCACGTGCTGCTGCCGAAAGATGCGGAGGTCGGCGGCGGCATCGATTATTATCAATGGGCCGCCATTCTGCGCTCCGTCTCGGCGCTCGTGAGCTATCAATGGGTTTATCACCAAAACCTGCGGCCCTGGCTCGTGGCGGATCTCTTGATCCTGCGCGAGGAGATGCCGCGTTCGCTCGCTGCCTGCTATGGCGCGCTCTCCCGTCATCTCGATGACATCGGTCATCGCTATGGTGTCTCCGGCAGCGCGCAGCGTCAGGCGCGCTCCATCCATGCGCGTCTCGTAAACCGGAACATCGAAGACATCTTCCAGCATGGACTGCACGAGTTCCTGCAGGAATTCCTCGCCGAGAATAACCGCCTCGGTCTTGCCATCTCGCAGCAATATCTGGGCTAGACGAATGCGCATTCGCATCACACACGAGACGGTCTACAGCTATAGCGAGCCGGTGAAATCCGCGATCCAGCTGCTGCGCCTGACCCCGCGCGGGCACGAAGGGCAGACTGTCCTCAACTGGAATATCGATGTCGATTGCGAGGCCAAGCTCCTGCGGCGGGAAGATTGGTACGGCAACATCGCGCACAGCCTCTTCGTGGCAGGCCCTGTCGGAGAGATCACCTTGCGCGTGGCAGGCGAGATCGAAACCTCCGACACGGCGGGCGTGGTGCGCGGTGGTGTCGAGCGTTTTCCGGATCTGTTTTACTTGCGGCAGACGCCACTCACCCGTGACAGCATCGCCATCAGCGAGTTCGCCGACAAAGCGACCGCGAATCTTTCCAGTCCGCTCGATCAGGTCCACACGCTGAACCGCGCGATTTACGAGCGCCTGCGCTTCGACACGGATGCGACTCATCCCACGACGACCGCCACGGAGGCATTCTCGGCGGGACATGGCGTGTGTCAGGACTTCACCCATGTTTTCCTGGCAGCCGCGCGATACCTGAACATCCCGGCGCGCTACGTTTCCGGCTATCTCCACAAGCCGGGAGAGGCCGTTCAGGAGGCGGGGCACGCCTGGGCTGAGGCGTTTGTCCCATCCCTCGGCTGGGTGAGCCTCGATCCTGCCAATGGCATTTCCGCAACGGAACATTACGTCCGGCTCGCCATCGGGCTCGATTATCTTGATGCGGCTCCCGTCAGAGGCAGCTATTACGGGATCTCCCGTGAAGCGCTCGACGTTCGTTTGAGGATCGAGGGCGCCCGTCAAGCACAGGCGTGAGATGGCCTTGAAACCGCAGCTCGATCAGAAGGCACCCGTAGGAGCACCCATGACTTATTGCGTCGGCATCCTCGTGCGCGATGGCCTGGTGATGATCGCGGATACGCGCACCAATGCAGGCGTCGACAACATCGCCACCTTCCGCAAGCTGCACCTGTTCGAAAAGCCCGGCGAGCGGCTGGTGACGCTGGCGACCGCCGGCAATCTCTCGGCCAGTCAGTCTGTCATGTCGCTTCTGTCGGAGGGCATCGAGAATCCGGAGACGGGCGAGATCGAGACGCTGATGAATGTGCCCAGCATGTTCAAGGCCGCCCAGCTCGTCGGCCGCGCCATCCGCCATGTCTACGCCATCGACGGCATTGAGATAGAAAAGCGCGGCATGACCTTCGACGTCACCATGCTGATCGGCGGCCAGATCGGGCAGGGGCCGATGCGGCTTTACCAGATCTACGCGGCGGGCAACGCCATCGAGGCGACGCTCGATACGCCTTTCCTGCAGATCGGCGAGCCGAAATACGGCAAGCCGATTCTCGACCGCGCGATTGCGCATGAGACTGAGCTGGTGGAAGCGTTGAAACTCGGCCTCATTTCGATGGATTCAACGCTCAAATCCAATCTCGGCGTAGGCCTTCCCATCGACATCGTGGTCGCCAAGCGCGATGCGCTTCAGGCTCAAATCACCTACCGCATTCAAGAGGACGAGCCTTACTTCCGCGACCTGCGCGAACGCTGGTCGGCGGCGTTGCGCGCGGCGCATCAAGCCATTCCCCATCCGCCTTACGCGGACAAGGTTCTCTGATCGAGTAATGCGAGAACGGGACCGCCGATCAGGCGGTCCGGTGATGGTGCTTCGCTTCGAAGCGCATAAGCCGCAGGATTGCGCCGTAGGGAGCAATCGAGATGGCGGCGAGCGCGAGTTTCACCATGTAATCGGCAACGGCGAGATTCACCCACGGAAGTGCGATGCATTCATCCGCGATGCCGGCATGGCTAAGAACATCGGTGATCGTGAGGCCGAGGCCCGGGAGCGCGCCGCAATAGAAGGCGATCGAGAAGAAGATCGCCGTGTCGAGGCCGGACGAGATCACCGAGGACACGAAGGGCGGCATCCACCAGGCATGGCCGCGAAGGCGCGTGAAGATGTGGATGTCGAGAAGCTGGGCAACGAGGAAGGCGGCGCCTGAGGCAATCGCGATGCGCGGCGTTGCGAGATAGATCGACAAAGCCACGGCCAGAACGAAGCCGGCATAGACCACCCGGCGCGCGCCTTTGGGGCCAAAGCGGCGGTTCGACAGGTCCGTCACCAGGAAGGCGAAAGGATAAGTGAACGCGCCCCAGGTCAGGTAATCCCCTAAGCCCAGGTGCTGGAAGGGATACTGAACCAGAATATTCGACGAGAGGACGACGATGGTCATGGCGGCGAGCGCAATGAGGAAGTCGCGATGTCCGGTCTTAATCATGATCGGCCTTCTCGAAATTCAGCTAAGCTATTGAGGCAACGCAAAACGGGCGGCCGTGAGGCCGCCCGCAGCGTATAAAACTTTCGAGACGAAAGATTAGCTCGCAGCGGCGAGCTTCTTCTCGATCTCGCGCTTCACAGTGAGGGCGGTGCTCGACAGCTCGTCAGCCGAGGCCTTCGCGAGGAAGGCATCGAGGCCGCCACGGTGCTCGACGGAGCGCAGAGCATGGGCGGACACGCGCAGGCGCACGGAGCGCTGCAGGGTGTCAGACTGGAGCGTGACGTTGCAGAGGTTCGGCAGGAACTTCCGCTTCGTCTTGCGGTTCGAGTGGCTCACGAGGTGGCCACTCAGCACGGCCTTGCCGGTCAGTTCGCAACGGCGCGACATGGGTTCAATCCTATCGTATAAGGGGTCACGGCTTCGATCTCACGGGTTTGCTTCAACGCAGATCCCGCGCGGCCGGACACCAGAAGTCCTTGGAAGGTGCAGGGCTATAGGCTGAAAAGGGGCCCGGCGTCAAGAATAGTGCGACAGCAGAACTCGTTTTTTTGCGCTGCCATGGTCATGATTTATTCGGATTCTCATGGCATGCAACAGAATAGACTAACGGGACAGCCCCGAGAAAGCCTCCATGCGCCTCATCGCTTCCGCTCTGTTAACCTTAACCGTTGTCGGCCTCGGCTCCCAGGCTCAGGCCCAAGGTCAGGCATCTGCGGCACAGACCCTGAAGGTGAACTACAATCTCTCCCTGGCGGGCCTGCCGCTGGGGAAGGCTGATCTGTCCTCCACCTTCACCGGCCCGAAATACGAAGTGCAGGGCAATGTGAAGCTCTCGGGCCTCGTGAAGATGATCACCGGCGGCAAGGGGGCTGGCACCGCCTTCGGCACGATTGCCGGAGCCCAGCTTCAGTCCAACGGCTTTGCCGTCTCCTCCAAGTCCTCCGGCGAGCAGCGCACCGTGCGCATGGCGCTCGACAGCGGCAACGTGGTCGAGACCGAAATCACCCCGCCGGTCGAGCCGAAGGAAGACCGGGTGCCGGTAAAGGATGCCGACAAGAAGGGGGTCATCGATCCCTTGAGCGCCCTCATCATGCCAGCGGTTGCTTCAAAAGGCCTCACCGATCAGGCCAATTGCAACCGCGTCATTCCGGTTTTCGACGGGGCCGCCCGCCAGAACATCATCCTCTCCTATGCGGAGACGAAGAATGTCGCGGTGCCGGGCTATTCCGGTCCGGTCCTCGTCTGCAATGCTCGCTGGGTGCCGATCTCCGGCCACCGCACGCAACGCCCCTCCACCAAGTTCATGCAGGACAACAAGGACATGAACGTGTGGCTGGCCCCGGTGGAAGGCGCGCGGGTTCTCTTTCCCATCAAAGTCGCCGTGCGCACCATGGTCGGCATGGGCGAGCTGGAGGCCGCGAACTGGTCGCTTGAGGGCGATGTGAAGCCGGCCTCGGTAACGAGACCCGCAGGCAAGGCGCGGGAGCCCGTCAAGGCCGGAGCCGGGCAATAAGCCCTCATATTCCTTGAAGAATTCTCCGGTTTCCGGTAGCGAAACCGATGCAAGGTCCCATATAAGAAAGGGCCTGCCGAAGGTTCGGGCCAGGCCTGCTTTGTGAGAGGCTTCCTGCGTCGGTTCACGTGCGGGAGCGTCTCGACCCTCTCACCCGGGATCGTATCCGACATTACCCCGCATCCAGGCATGCTTCGCCGTTCTCTTCCTCCGCAAGTGCGCGCGCGCGGCGTCACCGCCGTGCTCGGGCCCACCAATACCGGCAAGACCCATCTCGCCATCGAGCGCATGCTCGGTCATGACAGCGGGATGATCGGCCTGCCGCTGCGCCTGCTCGCGCGTGAGGTTTATCAGAGGGTGGTCGAGAAGGCGGGCCATCACAACGTCGCCCTCATCACGGGCGAGGAGAAGATCAAGCCGGACAAGCCCCGCTATTGGATCTCCACCGTGGAGGCCATGCCGCGCGATGTGGACGTGTCGTTCGTCGCCATCGACGAGATCCAGCTCGCCTCCGATCTCGACCGCGGCCATGTATTCACCGACCGCCTCCTGAACCAGCGCGGACGTCAGGAGACCCTGCTCATCGGCTCGGCGACCATGCGCCCGCTGATCGAGGCGCTGATTCCCGGAATCCATGTGGTCACGCGGCCGCGTCTGTCGCAGCTGACGTTCGCAGGCGAGAAGAAGGTCTCGCGCCTGCCGCGCCGCTCGGCCATCGTCGCCTTCTCGGCGGAGGAGGTCTACGGCATCGCGGAGCTCATCCGCCGCCAGAGCGGCGGCGCCGCGGTGGTGCTCGGCGCGCTCTCTCCTCGCACCCGCAACGCCCAGGTGGAGCTCTACCAGAACGGGGATGTGGATTATCTGATCGCCACCGACGCCATCGGCATGGGCCTCAATCTCGATGTGAACCATGTGGCCTTCGCGTCGGACAAGAAGTTCGACGGCTTCCGCTTCCGCAAGCTCTACAACCCGGAACTCGCGCAGATCGCGGGCCGCGCAGGCCGCTACATGCGCGACGGCACCTTCGGCTCTACGGGCCGCTGCCCGCCTTTCGATGCGGAGACGGTGGAGGCGCTGGAAAACCACACCTTCGATCCCGTGCGCATCCTGCAATGGCGCAATCCGGATCTCGATTTCTCGTCCCTCGGGCGGCTTCGCGATTCTTTAGGGCAGCAGCCCCGGGAGCATGGCCTCGTGCGTGCGCCCACCGGCGAGGATCTGGCGTCCCTGGAGATTCTGGCCCGGGAAGACGACATCCAGGCCTTCGCCCGCACCAAATATGCGGTCGAGCGGCTTTGGCAGGTCTGCCAGGTGCCCGATTATCGAAAAGTTTCACCCCAGACCCACGCGGATCTGATCGGCCAGCTCTATCGATTCCTGATGAAGGACGGAGCGGTTCCGGCGGATTGGTTTGCCCGGCATTTGTCGGCTTCCGACCGTACGGATGGGGATATCGACACCCTCTCCAACCGCATCGCCCAGGTGCGAACTTGGTCTTTTGTCGCAAACCGTCCCGACTGGTTGAAGGATCCGGAGCATTGGCAGGGTGTTGCGCGTCAGGTAGAGGACAAGCTATCGGATGCGCTTCATGAACGTCTCGCCCAAAGATTCATCGACCGGCGGACGAGCGTTCTCATGCGGCGCTTGAGAGAGAACACGATGCTCGAAGCGGAAATTACGACCACCGGCGACGTCACCGTCGAGGGACAACATATCGGCCACCTGCACGGATTCCATTTCGTGCCTGATCCCCAGGCCGATACCACGGAAGCCAAGACCCTGCGCAATGCCGCCAGCAAGGCGCTGGCCGGCGAGATCGACGCGCGGGCCGACCGGTTCGCCGAAACCCCGGACACCACGCTGGTCCTGTCGAACGACGGCACGGTGCGCTGGCAGGGCGACCCGGTGGCGAAGCTGGAGCCCGGCGACAAGCTGTTCGAGCCGCGCGTGCGCATTCTCTCGGACGAGCACCTCACCGGTCCCGCCCGCGACAAGGTGGACAACCGCCTGCGCGCCTGGCTGAAGGCCTATGTGGTGCGCCTGCTCGGCCCCGCGATGGACCTTGAGACCAATGCTGAGCTCGCCGGCCTTGCCCGCGGCATCGCCTTCCAGGTCGGCGAGGCCATCGGCGTGCTCGAGCGCGCCAAGGTGCTCAACGATGTGCGCAGCCTCGACCAGGATGCCCGCGCGGCGCTCCGCAAGGCGGGCGTGCGCTTCGGTGCCTATCACCTTTACCTTCCGGCCCTGCTGAAGCCCGCCCCGCGCGTTCTCGCAACGCAGCTCTGGGCGCTCCAGAACGGCGGCCTCGACCAGAAGGGCATCGACGAGATCGCCCATCTCGCCCAGTCCGGCCGTACCTCGATCCCGGTCGATCAGGAGATCGCCCACGGCCTCTACCGTGCCGCCGGCTTCCGTGTCTGCGGCGGCCGCGCCGTGCGCGTCGACATCCTGGAGCGTCTGGCCGACCTGATCCGTCCGGCGATTTCCTACCGTCCCGGCATCACCCCCGGCGAGCCGCCGGCCGGCGCCGCCGATGGCGAGGGCTTCGTGCCGACGGTGGCCATGACGTCGCTCGTCGGCTGCGCGGGCGAGGATTTCGCGACCATCCTGAAGTCGCTCGGCTACGTGATGGAGCGCCGTCAGGGCCCGGCCATCACCGTGCCGCTGATTCCGGCCGCTTCCACCGAACCCGCTGCCGAGACACCTGCTGAAGCTCCCGCCGAGGCTCAGGCCCTGGCCGAGGAGACCGGCGCTGTCGCCGTGGAGGCTCCCGGGGCCTCCGTTCCGGCAGAGACCGTCGAGGCCAGCGCCGCCGAGGCCGTGGCCTCGCCCGAGGGTCAGGCGCTGGGATCGGCTGAAGGTGCTGCGGAGGCGCCTGCCGAGCCCGAGACGATCGAGATCTGGCGTCAGCATCGCCGTCATCACGAAGGCGGGCACGCCCGTCAGGGCCGCGAGGCTCGTGGCAACCGCGGTGAGCGCGGTGAGCGTTCCGAACGAGGCGAGCGTCCCGAGCGCGGCGACCGCCGTCCGCGTCATGGGGACGGTCAGGGCGAGCGCCCGCGTCGCGAGGCCCAAGGGGAGGGCGGCCGTCCGCAGAACCGTCCGCCGCGTGGCCCCAGGCCCGACGACCGGCGCGGTCCGCGTCCCGATAAGCGCGCCGACAACCGCCGTGAGGGCGGCCAGGAGCGCCGGGAGAAACAGCCGGACCCGAACTCGCCCTTCGCCAAGCTGATGGCCCTCAAGGCCCAGATGGAAGACGGCAAGAAGTAAGGATGAGGATGGCGAATGCGTGAGGACCGGCAGCGGCTCGATAAGTGGCTCTGGTTCGCACGCTTCGCCAAAACCCGGACGCTCGCCGCCAAGCTCGTGACGAGCGGGTTCGTCAGGGTCAACGGGCAGCGCACGGACAATGCCGCCAAGGCCGTCGCCCTCGGTGACGTGATCACCATCGCTCTCGCCCGCACGGCCCTGGTGGTGCGGGTGGAGGCCCTCGGCGAGCGCCGGGGCCCTGCGCCGGAAGCAAGGCAGCTCTACGCCGATCTCACCGAAGGCGAGGGAACGCTTGTCAGCGAGGACGACAAGTAGCGCATCGTGCGGAAAAGTGGTCCCGGTTTTCCGCTTTCACGATGCGCTCCCTTAGAGAGCATCGGTTTGGCTCCCAAAAGTGCCTTCCACTTTTGGGGCCGATGCGCTAGAGCGACTGAAAGACCTACGCTTTTTCTTTTTGGAAAGACCCTCGAAGGACCGTCATGACCTACGTCGTCACTGAAAATTGCATCAAGTGCAAATACATGGACTGCGTCGAGGTGTGTCCGGTGGATTGTTTCTACGAGGGCGAGAACATGCTCGTCATCCACCCCGACGAGTGCATCGATTGCGGTGTCTGCGAGCCGGAATGCCCGGCCGAGGCCATCAAACCCGATGCGGAGCCCGGCCTCGAGCAATGGCTGAAGCTCAATGCCGACATGGCCAAGAGCTGGCCCAATCTGACGCAGAAGAAAGAGCCGCCGGCCGACGCCAAGGAATTCGACGGCGTCGCGGGTAAGTTCGAGCAGTATTTCTCGTCCAATCCCGGCGAAGGCGACTAAGCGGGACAGGTGCTCCGGAGCCTTTAAGGCACGGCCATAAACCGTGCTTCTTTACGCTACGCTTTGAAATATTTTTGCTTTTTCGGCCGGACTGTGATAGGGTCCGCAAATGCCGTCGCTTGCGCTCAAGCCGTGCACCGTCCCTCGCAGGTCGTCGGTTCACACACTGAAGCAATGATGCACGAAACCTGGCCGAAGGGAGACGAACCTGCCTTGGGTCCAGGAAGAGCGTTTTTGAGCTGCTGCTTACATCAGGGAGTCGCGCGGAAGTGTCAAGTTCCGTTCGCGCTCATCTCATTCCTGTTCCCCTGGGTCCCTGCCCAGTGGAACCATCGCTCCTGAGCCCTTAAGGGCAAGGGACCATGCAAGGAGGCCCCTCTCGCATGACAACCGCTAAGAAGTCCACCCCGCGCCTGGGTTTCAAGTCCGGCGAAGCCATTGTTTATCCCGCTCACGGCGTCGGCCGCATCACGGCCATCGAGGAGCAGGAAATCGCCGGCTTCAAGCTGGAGCTCTACGTGGTCTCCTTCGATAAGGACAAGATGGTCCTGCGAGTCCCGACCGCGAAAGCTGCCACCGTCGGCATGCGTAAGCTCGCCGAACCGGCCCTCGTGCAAAAGGCTCTGGACGTTCTGACGGGTCGTGCCCGCGTGAAGCGCACCATGTGGTCGCGCCGCGCTCAGGAATATGAAGCGAAGATCAATTCCGGCGATCTGATCGCCGTGACGGAAGTCGTGCGCGACCTGTACCGCTCCGAGGCTCAGCCCGAGCAGTCCTACAGCGAGCGTCAGCTGTACGAATCCGCTCTCGACCGCGTCGTGCGCGAGATTGCGGCTGTGAACAAGATCACGGATACGGAAGCCCTCAAGCTCATCGAGCAGAGCCTGGCCAAGTCCCCGCGCCGCGCCAAGGGCGCCGAGGCGGACGATGCCGAGGGCGACGACGTGCAGGAAGAAGCCGCGTAATAACAACGCAGCTTCACGCAAACCCTTTAAAAGCCTGGCCTTGCGCCAGGCTTTTTGTTTGCGGCCGCACCTTGTCGTCGGGGTTTTGGAATCTATTTTGCAAAACTTAGCTATTCGGCGTGAACTTTTTCCCGCCTGAGCCGTTGTGTCTCTGCCAAGGGAGGACACAATGGGAGAAATCTCAGGCGTTCGGCGTCGTTTCGTTCGCGCCGCTATGAATGCACCTTTTCTCGAGAGAGAAGAGGAGCATCTGCTTGCCGTGCGCTGGAAGGAACAGCGCGACGAGACAGCTCTTCACCAACTGACAGCCGCGCATATGCGTCTCGTGATCGCGCTTGCGGCCCGCTTTCGTCATTATGGCCTGCCCATGGCGGATCTAGTGCAAGAGGGCCATGTAGGCCTTCTCGAAGCCGCCGCCCGCTTCGAGCCGGAGCGGGAAGTCCGGTTCTCGACCTATGCGACCTGGTGGATTCGCGCTTCCGTGCAGGACTACATCCTTCGTAACTGGTCAATTGTCCGTGGCGGAACAAGTTCCGCTCAGAAGGCTCTTTTCTTCAACCTCCGTCGTCTGCGCGCTCGCCTGACGCGTGGCGGTGAGGAGCGCATCTCCTCCGAAGTGCATGCGAAGATCGCCGAGGCGATCGGCGTGTCGAAGGCCGATGTCGCTCTCATGGATGCCCGCCTCTCGGCTCCCGACACCTCGCTGAACGCACCGGTGCTTGATGCGGACCCGTCGAATTCGGCGGAGCGCGTGGAGTTCCTTGTCGATACGAGCCCCTTGCCTGATGAGAGCGCGACCGACGTGATCGACACCGAGCGCCGCGTGCGCTGGCTCAGGCAGGCTCTCGAAGTGCTCAACGAGCGTGAGCTTCGCATTCTGCAGGCCCGTCGTCTCGACGACGAGCAGGTGACCCTCGAATTCCTCGGGGACCGCCTCGGGATCTCGAAGGAGCGCGTGCGTCAGATCGAGAACCGCGCGCTGGAGAAGCTCAAGCGCGCCCTGGTGGACAAATATCCGCAGGCCTCGGGCGCCTTCGTCTAAGGTTGATCGACAATCGTGAAACGGATCAGGCGAGCGGGAAACCGTCTCGCCTGATTTCGTTTGGCTGCGATGGTCAGGGGGCACAACCCTCATCCTGAGGAGGTCATGTAAGCGACCGTCGCGAAGGTGAGGCTGTGCGGATGGCTGAGCTGTTACTCGACGACGATCTTGTAACGCTCGCCCGGCTTCAGCGGCCCATTGCGTTCCAAACCATTGATCAGCAGGAAGCGGTCGAGGGCGCGGTCGATGGGCATGCGCGAAGCGAGCGACTGAGCCGTATCGCCACGCTTGGCCGTGACGATCTGGAGCTTAAGAGGGCGGATACGGCGGGCTTCGTCGGGCTGGACCTGGCGCACGCTGTTGAGGGTGCGCTGGAACATGTTCTCCAGGTCCGCGCCGCCGCTGCGGGCGGCCATGATCAGGCGGTAGGTGGTGTTGCCGATGCGGATGGCCGAAAGCCGGAAGGTCCATTCCTTGCCGTTCGACAGGGCGGTCACGACCGGCAGGTCGTTGATCGTCGTCGGTACAAGGCTGCCCGGCTCGATGGTATCGGTCCAGGTGGAGCGCAGAACCTCTTCGAGGCTCTGTCCGGCGGGGGTGTCGGCGGCATCGAAGAGCAGGCGGCGCTCGCCGTCGGAGGAGGAGCCGAGGACGGCCTGGGAGGTATTTTCCAGGGTGAAGCCCTCGGGCGCCTCGAAGGCGACACCGAGGCGGGCATGGGTGAAGCGGCGGCCCTTCACGACGCCGTCGCTCGGATCGTCCCCGTAAGCCAGTCCGTCGAGGGCCGCCAGGTATTCGAGCTTGCCGGTCTCGCCCATGCCCGGAGATCCAGCGCGTCGAGCGGCCTGCAGCGCCTTCGAAATGCGCTCCGACGTGCTCGGGTGGGAATCGACGCGGTCCGGGCCGCTATTGGCGGAGCTGCTGGCGGAGCGGCCGAGCGCCGTCAGGAAGCGCGGTGCGCCATAAGGATCGAAGCCTGCGCGGGCAAGCACGGTGATCCCGGTCTGGTCCGCCTCGAGTTCCTGCGAGCGCGAGAAGCTCGCGAGTGTCGAGCGCGCCTGGTTCTGCACCACGGCGGCTTCCTGGGAATCGTTTAAAACGTTTTCCGCCACGCGCTCGATCAGCTGCGAGCGGGCCTGCAGCTCGTTGCGCTGCGATGCATGGCGCAGGGTGACGTGGGCGATTTCGTGCGAGAGCACCGCCGCCACCTCGGAGGTGTCGCTTGCCAGCGCCAGAAGCCCACGCGTGACGTAAAGGCGACCGTTCGGCAGGGCGAAGGCATTCGCCACGGGAGAATTGAGGATTGTGACCTGATAGGCCTCGTCCGGCCGGTCGGTGGCCATGACGAGCCGGTTCACGGCATCGGTGAGAAGGCGCTGCATCTGCGGAGCGCGGCCTTCGCCGCCGAAGGCGGATATGAGGCGGATGTGGTCGCGGTCGCGATCCGGCCCGATCACCCGAGGCGCGTTGGCCGGGAGGGACGTGTTGCCGAAGCCTGTGCAGGCCGAGACCAGGCCTGCGATCATCAGGCCGGAGGCGATCCGGATCGTACCTTTGTGACGTCTATCGCGCATGCTCGCTCATCGGGCCAAGCGTTTGCCTTCACTTCGGTTGCCCGGAAGGTTTGTGCCTTCAAGGCGCTCGATCATCTCCGGTAAGTCAATGGTAAGGGCCGTGCCTTGCCAAGACTGCAAAATGCCTCGGGCCCGAAGGGTGCTGCCTTTCAGCGAAGCCGCCGAGAAGCCGCGTTCGGCCATCTGCATCCATGCCTTCCGAGGAATGATGATCGTGAAGTCTTCTGCCCAGTGCCCCCCGAAATTCAAATAGGTTCTCTGCTTGCGTTCGCCGACGCTGCGAACCCGCCCTTCGACGATCACGAAGCGACCGACGCGCTCTTTCAAGCGGTCGGCCTGATCGACAGGAATGGGGTTATAGCGGTCATCGGCCCAAAGACCAAGGTGTCGTTCCCTGGCCGTTTCTTCCAGGGCGAGCAATTCGGGATGACAAAAGACCGGATCGGCTCCGGCGTCCACGAGAGCCAAGCCCGCCTCGACGAGTCCATGGCCGAGATCGAGGGAGAGAGAACCCTGTTGCATCCTTGCGCGCAGGGGCATGCGGTCCCAGCGGTCGCGGCTTCCCTGAACGGTCACCAGAAGAGGCTGGCCGACCTTGGCCCTGAGCCAATCGAGGGCCTGTTGCCTGTGGGTGTCGGGAAACCGGATGCCCGAAAGCCGTGCCAGGCGCTCCGAAGCCAGGATGAGATCGCCCTCGGGGGAAATGCCCTCGAGACGATCCTGCTTCGCATCATTCACGCAGCTGAGTGGGGCTGGCCTCGGCGCCGTGCGCTCCTGCGCCGCCGCTTCAAGCGAAAACGCAGCCCATATGCCCAGCGCAATTCCGATCCGCATGCCTGATCCCAGTTGAGGTCAGGATCATAAGCGGACTTTCCGGAGCAGCTAGGCTTAGATTTGCAGGGCTCGTGCTTTTCCTGTGCGGGGCTGTGCTTTCGCTTCTACCAACGGATCACCAGCACCGTCTGGTTGCCGTTGCCGAGCTCGACCGCTTCCAAGCCTTCCGACCGCTTGTTCTGTGGCTTGGCATCCTCGACGATCTCGAATTCCTCCACATGGGTTGCGAAAGCCTCGTCCACTTCTGCAACGCAGAGCAGGGTATCGGGGGGAAGGTTTTCCACCTTCTTGAGAAAGTCGCGCAGGGTTTGAGCCATAGAATGAACGCCTCCGGTCCCTGTCAAATCTATCCATTGGCGGGGAGTTCCGGCAAGCGCGGCGCTTATCCTTCGATAAGCCGTTCTCTGCCCTGGCGGAGAGGAGTAAAATGAGCGGGCCGGTCGCGCAGCAATAGGAGGTGAGCCATGAAAAGGCGTCACACTCTCGCGTGGTTCGCATGCAGCGTAATGACTTTCGCTTTCATCGGCACGGGATTGGCCCAGCACCAGCACACGGCCGGTTCCATGAATGATGAGGATCTCATCAAGAGCGCCATGGCGGCGGCTCCGCCCACCATCGCCAAGGATGCGAGTGTCGCGGCGGTTGCCACTGACGGTCAGATGCGGGTTCTCCGGAAAGGCACCAATGGCTTTACCTGCCTGCCCGACAACCCGAATACACCGGGACCCGACCCCATGTGTGGCGATCAGAACGCCATGGAATGGGCGAAGGCCTGGATTGAGAAGAAGGAGCCGCCGAAGAACAAGGTCGGATTCCTCTACATGCTCTCGGGCGGAACCGACGCCAGCAACACCGATCCGTACGCGCAAAAGCCCGAGGCCAACAACAACTGGATCGAGACGGGGCCTCATGTGATGGTCGTAGGCGCCAAGGGCATGATGGAGGGCTATCCCAGAAGTCCGAAGCCAGACACGGCGCAGCCCTATGTCATGTGGCCCGACACACCTTATGAGCACCTCATGCTTCCGGTTTCCACGCCGGAGGCTGCAACACGCTAAGGCCGGCTACGCCGCCGTGCCGATGACCGGTGGCACGGCGGCGTTCCGCAGCCTCAAGCCTGATCGAAGCAAGGTTCGCCCTGTTGCCTTGGACCGCGGACCGCTTTAGGAGAGAGGGGACGTCCGCGTAGCTCAGCAGGACAGAGCAAAGGTTTCCTGTTTTCAAAATCGGGGGTTGCAGTCGGAAACGCTGCAATCGATCTGCTCAAAGTCGGGGAACGCTTCGCCGCACTCGCGGCATGCCAATCCCGAGCCAAGCCCCTCACGGGGAAGGTGTAGAGACTGGACGGGCAGCACCTAAGGGCCTTCAAGCCTAGGGTGAAGGGACAGTCCAGGCCACGAACGTCCTTGAGAAGGCTCTGGGACGGCGGCGAAAGCCGAAGTGGTATGAAACCTGAGGTCGGGGGTTCGAGTCCCTCCGCGGACGCCATTTTATCCGGGTGATGCTCGCCCGGTTAATCCAAGTATCCGAAGCCGCCTTCGGCCTGGCCGCGGCGCCAATAATTCAGAATATACATCTGATCCCGGTCGAGTCCGTGCTTCGTCTTCATGTGCGAGCGGATCGACCGCGCCGTCGCGCTCTCCGCGCCCGCCCAGACGAAGACGCGGCTATGGGCCGGCCATGAGGCAGCCTTCACCGCGTCCTGGAGAACCGGAGTCTCTTTCTTGCCGAGAAGCCATTTGATATCGACGCCCGACGGCTTGCCGAAGATCTGCTTCTCGGATTCGTCGGGGATCTCGATATAGGCTTCGCCGCGCGCCGTTGCCGGCAGGTTTTCCAGAATGAAGGCGATGGCGGGAAGCGCCGTCTGATCGCCGGCGAACAGATACCAGTCGATGTTCTGCGTCGTCGTGCAGCCCGGCCCCCACAGGCCGACAGGGTCGCCTGCTTTCGCGCGCGCGGCCCAGGCCGAGGCGACGCCTCGATCTCCATGCATGACGAAATCCACATGCAGCTCGCAAGCATCCTTATCGAAGTGGCGCACGCTGTAGGTGCGCATGACGGGGCGCCTGTCGAGAGCAGGCCAGATCAGGCGACCGTCATCGCTCAAGGTGGGCCACTCAGGCTCGATGCCGTTCGGCGGAATCAAGAGCTTGATGTAGGGGCCGAGCGCGTTCGTCGGCACGTCGAAATTTTCGAGATCGCGTCCGCCGAGAACGATCCTGCGCATATGCGGCGTCAGATCGTAGATGCGCACCACATGCAGCACGCAGAGCTGCAGCTTCGGTTCGATGCGGGGAGCAGCGGTCAGAGACATGGATGAGTTCCTCTCGAACAAGCGCTCATCGCCCGCGCCTCGTGAGATGCCAGATCAGGTAGGGAACGCCGATCAGGGCCGCCACGAGACCGGCGGGCAATTGGAAGGGGAAGATGACGATGCGGCCGAGCCAATCAGCCAGCACCATGAGAATGGCGCCGATCAGGCCTGCGCCGATCAGTTGCTCGAACGCGCGGCGCAAACCGAGCGCGCGCGAGAGATGCGGACCCACGAGCCCTGCAAATGTGAGCGGCCCGATGGCGAGGACGGAGGCGGCGGTGAGAAGCGCCGTCAATCCCATGATGGCAAGACGCGAGAAACGCAGATCGATGCCGAGCTCCCGCGCGGTTTCCTCGCCAAGCGGAAAGATGTCGAGCTGGCGTGAGAAGAGCGGCGCGACGAGGAGCAGCGGAGCAGCCATCGCCAGCGTCGCCCACACGGTCGCGGCATCGGCCCTGTAGGTCGAGCCCGCGAGCCATGCGAGAAGCTGCGCGGCGCGCGGATCGCCCAATGCGATGAAGCTTACGATGATCGCGTCGAGAAAGGCGCTCAACGCAACGCCCGTCAGAAGCAACTGATCGGGCGCGGAGCGCGAACGGATGCCGCGCCAGAGAAGAACGGCAAGCACGGCGAATGCGCCCACGAAACTCATCGCCAATTGCAAACTGCGGCTGGGCGCAGTGCTGATCACCATACTCAAGAGAATGCCGATGGCGACGCCGGTTCCAATGCCGAGAACTTCGGGGCTCGCTACCGGATTGCGTGTGAGACGCTGTAGAAGCACGCCCGCCATACCGAGCATCGCGCCGCCGAGAAGTGCGACGCTCACGCGCGGAACGCGCCATTCCGCGAGAGCGGACAGCATCTCACCATCGGCAATGGACCAACCTGCGACGGAGCGTCCGACCATGATGCCGATGATCGTAGCTAGCAGAAGGACCGCAACGAGAAGAGGAAAGAGAAAAGCAGGCTTATGCAGTGTCGCAGGCGTGGTGGAATCCGGAGCGAGATCGGTGCTCGACGATTTCAGTTGCGGCAGCAGCCACAGGAGAAGAGGCGCGCCGAGAAGAGCCGTTATCGCACCGGTCGGCAGGAAGTCGGAAAAGCCGCCGCTGACACTCTGAGCCGCTTGATCGACGAGAAGCAGAAGGCCCGCGCCCATGAGCGGTGCCACGACGAGGCGCTCTTGAAATCGGCGTGCGCCGGCCAGGCGTGCAATCTGCGGGGATGCCAATCCGATAAAGCCGATGATGCCGACGGAGGACGTGACGAAAGCGGTGAGCAGAACCGCGATGAAGAGGGCGGCTAGCCGTAGCAGGCGTAGTGATACGCCGAGCGCGCTCGCGCTCTCATCGCTGAGCGTCAGCACGACGAGAGGACGCGCCAGCAATGCGGTGAGAAGGGCGCAGACCAGCAGGCGCGGCAACAGATAGATAACGACGGACCAATCCTGCTGCGCCAGCGATCCTGCGCCCCAGATGTAGAGCGAAGAGATGTATTCCTGGTTCAGCAGTTTCAGCGCGACGACGAGGGAGCCGCAGAACAAGCTCGTGACGAGGCCCGCCAGGATCAGCGTGAGGGATGAGAACCCGCGCGCCGACGAGACGGCGAAGATGAGGCCTGTGACGGCCAGAGCACCGGCAATCGCCACGAATTCGCGGCCAGCACCGAGCAGAAAAGGCGCCCAGATCGTCGCGATTACGAGCGCAAGCTGTGCACCCGCCTCGACGCCGAGCGTGGTGGGCGAGGCGAGGGGATTGCGCAGAACATGCTGGAAGATCGTGCTCGCAAGTCCCAGCGCCGCTCCGCACAAGATGGCCGTGATGAGACGCGGCAGGGAGCTGTAATGGAAGAGAAGCTGTCGTACGTCTTCGATGGCAGGATGCAGCGATGCCTGCGGCCACAGGATGAATGGCAGCTGGGTGCCCAGGCGTAGAGCCGCCCATGTCAAGGCCAGCAACGCAAGGCATGTCGCCAGCGCGAATGAGCGGGAGGAGCTAGCCTGCACGGGCACTCTCCCCGGCAAGCAGCGTCCGTTTCAGATTGCGCGCAAACCGTTCCGCGGTGGAGACATCGCCGAAGGCCCAGGTTGTCGGGAGCGTGCTGACGCGCCCTGCGCGCACGAAGGGCAAACTGCGCCACAGACCTTCATGCGTTGCGTTCAAAGGCGCATCGGGAGGAACGGGTGCAACTGCAAGAAGCCGCGCATTGGCATAGGGGGAAAGCTCGTGGATGCCGATGAGGGTGAAGCCCCAGAAATTTGTCGGCCGGTTCCAGGCGTTGCGCAGGCCCAACCGGTCGAGCACGTTGCCGAAGAGACTATCAGTGCCGTAAACGCGGGTGTGGCGGCCGTCCATGAAGCCTGCCAGAAGAAGAGGCGGGAGGTTGCGTCCCGCGAGACTTTCTCTCGCTGCCGCAAAGGTTGCTTCCGCACGGGCGATGACGGCCTCCGCCTGAGTTTCGGCGCGCAGGTCGCGGGCGATCGCGCGCAGCACCTCGACCGAGCGGGCCAGCGGCTTTCCATCAGGCGTGTAGGTTGCGTAAGAACGCGTCGGTGCGATCCGCTCCAGAAACGGGCGGACGCTTTCGCTGAACGGGGTCGTGAGAATCAGATCAGGTTTCAGTGCGGCGAGAGCTTCGAGGTTCGGTTCCGTGCGAAGGCCGACATCCTGGACGCCAGGAGGAATCGGAAAGTCGTCGGCCCAGCGGCGATAGAGATCGATCTCGGCGATGCCGGCAGGCGTGACGCCGAGAGAGAGAACGGATGTCGTGAGGCCCCAATCGAGAATGGCGACGCGCGGATGCGTGTTTCCGTTTTCCTGCGCGACGACTGGCGTCATCGGCAGCAGAAAGGCGGCAAGGCATTCGCGCCGGTTGAGGCCTTTCCTCATCGGGCGAACCCGATCGGTGCGTCGGAGGCCGGATGGCGGATCACTTCCATGGGAATGCCGTAGACCATTTCAAGCACGTCGCTCTGCATGAGGTCGTCGGGCTTGCCCTGGATACGGATGTGGCCTTTCTGCAAAGCGATCAGCTCGTCGCAGAAGCGGGCCGCCATGTTGATGTCGTGGAGAATGGCGACGACGCCGAGATTGCGGCTGCGGCTCAAATTGCGCAGCAGACGCAGAACTTCGATCTGATGCGCGAGGTCGAGAGCGGATGTGGGCTCGTCGAGAAGAATGAAGCTGCTGTCCTGCGCGACCAGCATGGCGATCCACGCCCGCTGACGCTCGCCGCCGGACAGGGTGTCGACGAGGCGATCCGCAAGATCGTCGAGCTGCGCCAGCTGCATGGCCTCGACGACCTTCAGGTGATCCTCAGAAGAAATGCGGCCCAGCGGGCCATGCCACGGGTAGCGCCCGAACCTGACCAGTTCGCGAACGGTCAGACCCGTGGTGGCCGGAGTCTGTTGCGGCAGATAGGCGACATGGCGCGCGAAAGCCCGCGCGCCATAGTTCTCAAGAGGCGTTCCGGCGTAGCGGATCGTGCCGCTGCTCGGCTGAGCTTGACGGCCCAAGAGCTTGAGGAGCGTGGACTTGCCCGATCCGTTATGCCCGATGATTCCGTAGACGCATCCCTGTCTCAGGGAGAGGGAAGTGGGCGCAAGCAATGTGTGCCCGTCGATGGACAGGCTTGCGCCCGCCATCTCGTAAACGTCACCGGCCCGCCCCGAAAGATCGGGGCAGGCCGTGGCCTCACGATGCCGGAAGGGGCCCTGCATCACCACTTGTAGCTCGCGCTGAGCGTTGCTCTGCGGCGGTCGCCGTAGAAGCAGGCTGCGGAAGACGAGCAGGAGCCGACGTAAACGTCGTCGAACAGGTTCGACACGTTCAGCGCGACGCGCCAGTTGTCCCGCTCGTAGTGGAGAGCGGCATCGGCCAGTGTGTAACCTGGAACGGTCAGGGTGTTGGCGGCATCCGCATAGGATTCGCCGACGAAGCGAACGCCTGCGCCCACGCCGAAGCCTTTGAAGGTTCCTTCCTGCACCGTGTAGTCGAGCCATAGGGAGCCGAAATGCTCCGGTACGCCCGTCGGCATCAGACCGATATTGAGAGGGTTGAGATCCTTGGTCGTCTCGAGATCGTAGACGGTGAAGGCGCCGACGAGGTTGAGGCCGTCCATCAGGCTGGCATTGACCGAGAGCTCGGCACCCTGCGAACGCACTTCGCCAGTCTGAACCTGGAACAGCACGTTGTTCGGATCGGTCGTGATCACGTTCTGGCGCTTCAGGTCGAACAGGGCGACAGTGACGAAGCTGTCCATGCCGACCGGCTGATACTTGACGCCGACCTCGACCTGCTCGCCAGTTTCGGGATCCAGCGGACGGCCTGTTGCGAAGTTGGTGCCGATCTGCGGATCGAAGGAGCGCGAATAGCTCACGTAAGGAGCAAGTCCGACATCGGTGTTGTAGACGAGGCCCGCGCGACCGCTGAACTGGCTGTCGTTCCCCTCATAGCTCGATGAGGGGAAGAGGGTATTCGTATTGTCCGTGTTCACCCAGTCGTGACGTCCGCTCAGCACCAGGGTGAAGCGGTCGATCTTGATCTGATCCTGCACATAGGCGCCGAGCTGCGTCTGAGTGGTGTTGCTTAAGTTGTAGCGCGACGTTGTCGGCGTGGCGGGGATGTAGACCGGGTTCACGAGGTCGAGCGACGGCCCCATCTCGAAACCCTGCTCGTCGTCGATGCTGTAGCGCTTGTAGTCGAGACCGAGTAGCAGTTTGTGCTGAAGCGGGCCCGTCGCGAACCTGGCTTCGGCCTGGTTGTCGACCGTGAACAGATCGACGCGCGGCTTTGTGACGAAGTTGCCGCGGGCCAGCAAGGCCTGAGTGGCCGTCGGAGCGGCGGCATAGCCCAAACCGTAGAGCGTCGTGAAGTCGATGGCGAGATGGTTGTAGCGCAGGTTCTGGCGCAATGTCCAAGTGTCGTTGAAGCGATGCTCGAACTGATAGCCGATCATCGCCTGCTCGCGCTCGAAGGAGTCGAAGCCGGGATTGCTGGTGAACAGCTTGGTGGGGATGCGTCCGAACGGAGCGGGCACCACGGTGCCCGCATAAGGCAGGAAGTTCTGGCCGTTCGTCTTGTCCTTCTGGTACGAGCCGAGGATCGTCAGCGTCGTATCGTCGGAAGGCTTCCAGGTCAGGCTCGGCGCGATGAAGGCGCGGTTGTCTTCCGAGTCCTCGACCTGGGTATCGCCGATGCGGCCGAGGCCGACGACGCGGTAATAGAACTGGCTGTCGCCGCCATTGACCGCGACCGGCCCGCCGAGATCGAAGGCGCCATACACGTTGCCGTAATTGTTGACGCCCATCGTGATTTCACGGAACGGCGTCAGAGGCGGTTTCTTGCTGACGGCGTTGATGAGACCGCCGGGGCTGCCGCCACCGTAGAGAACGGAGGACGGGCCGCGCAGGATCTCGATGCGCTCAAGGCCGTAAGGTTCGAGCTTGAACGTTGCGAAGGCGGTCGAGAAGAGCTGCAGTGAATCGAGATAATAGCCCGTCGCCTGAGAGGGGAAACCACGGATCAGGAACCAGTCGTTGCGGGCATCGTTGCCGAAGGATTCCGAGCGAACGCCGGGAGAATAGCGCGTAGCCTCGACCACCGACTGCGCGCCCTGATCCACGATCTGCTCGCGTCCCACGACGGAGACGGATTGAGGCGTCTCGATGAGCGGCGTGTCGGTCTTGCTGCCGGTTGTTGTCTGCGTGGCGACATAGCCGTTCACGGGGCCCGTGCCGGTCTCGCGCTGCTCCGTCACGGTCACCGCGTCGAGCTGAATGGCACCATTGGCCTGCGGAGCGTTTTGCGCATGAGCCGCTTGAACTGCAAGCACGAGCCCGCCGAGTGCGGTCGTTGCGAGGAGCCCCCAAAGCCCTGCGCGGTGGAACGACATTCCTGTTGCGTCCTGATTGTTCATTTCTTGTCCTCACCGGCGAGGGTCAAGGTCTCGCCCGCATGTCTGTGATGGGAGATCATCTCTCCCTTGTTGTTGCCTGTGGCATGCCAAGCCCGGTTTTGAGCGGTGAGGTCTCCTATCGGCGCAGGTTGAATTGCAGGGTTATTTCGAAGGGCATCTGCGTGTGTGGAAGGCTATCCGGGATAGCCGGCACTGATGAACCCGGACGGGCGGCTGCCAGGGCGGCTTCATCGAGAACTGGATTGCCTGAACTCCGAGCGAGCGAGGAGCTGAGAATTCGGCCCGAACGATCAATGACAAATCGAATGCCTGCGGAGCCTGAAATGTCTCGGCTGCTTGCCGATGATGGATAGCGCAGGCGACTTTTCAGAGTCGCTGAGACACTTGCCCTGTAGCGGTTAAGTATATTCGGATCAGCGGAAGCCGCCGCTCCCTGCATGTTCTCGCGAGAGGCCGAGGCTTGTCCTTGGCTTGCGTTCGACGGAGGGGGCGCGCGCTCGGCAACCACGCGGCGCGGCTTGGGATCGGGCTTGCGCTCTTCCTTCTTCGGAGGTGCAGGCTTCGGTTTGGGCTTCTCTTCGAGAGGCTGCGCGATGATCGCCTCTTCGGGATCGACGGCGGGCACGACTTCGGGAGCAAGTGCTTCCTCGATGGGCTCGGCCTCGACCTGTTCCACGATTTCTTCGGGGGCTTCCTCAGTCTGATCTTCGATGGGGAGAGCTTCCGTGATGGGAACTTCAGTCGGAGGAGATTCAATCGCCTGCACTTCCGAAGGAGCAACAGACACGGCCTCTTGCATGGCGGGAGCGAAATCGATGGCGATCTGCTGCTCGCCAGGCGCGGTTTCTTCCTGCGACTGCCAGAGCGTCACGGCCACCAGCGCACCCACATGGAGCACAAGCGCCATGAGGAAGGCCAGACCCACGCGGCCCGGCTCCTGCATCGACGATGTGCTGTGATGTGTGCTCTGTGCGGACATCGGAACGTTTAAGGAGCAGAACCGCTGGGGGCCTGCGCGATCAGGGACACCTTGCTGAAGCCCGCCGCATTGATCTGGCCCATGATTTCGATGACGCGCCCGTAAGGAACGGTCTTGTCTCCACGCACCAGAACGACCTGCGCCGGATCGGCGCTTGCCAGTTCCTTCAATCGCGGCATGACGGCCTCGGGTGCCAGCTGCTCTTTGTCGAGGAAGGGCTGGCCCTGGTTGTCGATGGTGACGACGACGGGCTGCTTCGGCTGCGAGACCTTCGGCGCGGCCGTCTTCGGCAACTGCACCGGCACGCCAACCGTCATGAGCGGTGCTGCGACCATGAAGATGATGAGCAGCACGAGCATCACGTCGACGAGCGGCGTGACGTTGATCTCGGACAGCGGCGCTGCGCCGAATTCGTCGTCGGTTTCCGATGAGCGGATTGGCCCCATGCCCATTATTCGGCGGCCTCCGACCGGACGTGAAGCTTGCGGTCGCGCGCTAAGCGGTCGCCGAGAGCGGTGATGCCGGAGGCGAAGGCTTGCTGAAGGCGACCGAGATCTGTGGTGAGCTTGTTATAGGCGATCACGGCGGGGATTGCCGCCACGAGGCCGATGGCGGTGGCAAACAAGGCTTCCGCGATGCCAGGGGCTACGACGGAAAGGCTGGTGTCCTGGCTCGCCGCGATGGCCGAGAACGAATTCATGATGCCCCACACCGTGCCGAACAAGCCGATGAAGGGCGCGGCAGAGCCGGTGGTGGCAAGGAAAGCGAGACCGACCTGAAGCTGGCGCATGTCGATGGAGAGCGCGGCGCGCATGGCGCGCTCGATGCGCTCGCGGCGCTCCGCGCGGGTTTCCGACGGGTCCTGATCGCGCCATGCCTCATAGCCTGCGGCGACGATGCGCCCTGTGGTTCCTGGCATCTGCGGATCGAGCTTCTCGCCGGCGCGGGCTTTGGCTTCAAAAGCGCGCGCCTGACGGCGGACGGTCATGAAACGCAGGAGCTTGTCGAGAACAATCGTCCAGCATCCCAGGGATGCCAGCACGAGCATGATCATGACGCCTTTGACGATGGGATCGGCCTGCAGGAAGAGGCCGAGAAACGACAGGTCATGCGCGGGTGCGGCGGCAACTTGATCCACGGGCTCTACCTCACTTGGCGAAGGGAACGGTTTCGACTTTCGAGGCCGTCTCGACGGCGGCCAGGCATTCTTCCCGCGAGCTGGCGGCGCCTTCGCAGGCTACGACGTCATTGAGAAGGACACTGCCGAGCTGCGGGCAGCTCAAGCCCGGAAAGTCGAAGAGTTTGATGAGCGTCTTGCGGGCGGGCACGGGGCCGACTTCGACGGCGAGCCGCTTGGCGGCGACGCCGTCCTTGTCGAGCGCGAACAGATCGAGCTTGAAGGAGCGCCAGGCATCCTGCTGGCGATTGTCGATCAGAAAATATGTGCGGCAGTTCTCACCAGACGCTTCGATCTTGTTGAGCTCGACGCGTAGGGAAACAGCTTTCGCGGGTTCCTGGGCGAGGGCCATGCTGCTGAAGCAGATGATCGTGGAGACGCAAGCCGCATGTCCGATGACGGATGTCACGGTTTCCCACTTGTCCCAGTGCATAGACGCGCTCTCCCTGTGCGGCGAGCATCCGTGAAAGCGGCGAGCGCATAGGCTCCCGCGCCTCGCAGCGGAGGCGATCCACAGATGTCGTCAGCATTGCGATCAGTCGCCGAAAGCCCAATGAACGTCAGGAGGCGACGCTCAGGAAATATCTGAAAGAAGCAAAACAGATCAAGGGCTTAGGACAAGATCAGATCTATTCTAAAAGAGCCTCTAGCACTTTGAGATTGGGATAAGAATCGTCTCTTTAAAATGACTTCAAACTGTTTTTCTTGGAAATTTGTGCCGATCTTCTGATCCGCAGTGCTTGGCGTGTATGGTTAATCATAGGGTTTGGCAGAACACCTTGCAGGCATATGACGAAGCGCTTGAAACCTGAAAGCAGAATTTTAGAGCCTCTCAAAATACTGCCTCGTTTCAAGCGCCGTAGAGCGCTTCTCTGCAAGCCTTCGCGATGCCATAGGGTTGCAGAATTCTGCTTTTGCAGCGTGCTAGAAAGCACCTCTTCAGGCTGACTGATACATTACACATTCGTAATGCGACCGTAAGCTCGGAGACGAGCGGCCAAGCCTAAGCTCCGGATGAGGCGGTCGACTCAACAAAGACGGCCGCTCAGATGTTCGCTGGTGGCGGGATGGGATGTCGGGAGCATGCGGTATCCGCATCTCCAACCCGAGTGCCGCCCGCCATAGCAGTATTTTCGAGTTCATTTCGTATCGAGTCGAGTGGAGCAAGCCGATGGTTCTGGAACGGAAACTGTTCATAGGAGATCTCTCGGGCGACCTCTCACCGGTCATGGCCCGGATTCTCAGCGAGATCAAAGACGTGGTCCGGGAACTAAGACATGCCGAGCCGGACAGCGTCTTGGTCAGACTTGCGGAGCATAAGATCGAGATGATCGAAGGGCGCGCGACAGGCGATTCAGGCCGTGACGGCTCGGACATGGCCGGCGCATGCCGCGCCTGAAACGCGCAGATCAATCACGACGAGGATCGAAGAGTGATTTCAACCGAAGCGAAGGTGCCGACGGCCCATGCCAGCCGCTATCTGCAGCAGCTGAGCAAGCATTGGTCGCATAAGTTCAATGTGATCTTTGACGAGACGAAGAGCACGATCCCGTTTGCGGATGACCGCAGGGCCGAACTCATGGCGGATGCAGATTGCCTGCATATCACGCTCAAAGTGCCCGATGAGGAAAGCCGGGACCGCATGCGCAAGGTCCTGGAGGATCACCTGAACCGCTTCGCGTTCAGAGAAACGCTCGAATATGCCTGGACCTAAGGCAACGTTCTGATCTCGCGAAGTCTTTCGACAGGTGGCTTCGTGGGATTCGGTCTAAGTCCGGTGCTGATGTCTGGCGTGCGCCAACACGTCTTCCGCCAATGGCGGACCTGCAAGCAGAATGAGCAAGAGCGCAAAGGGCAGGGAGAACAAGAAGCCGAGATGGCTGAAGCCGACAGCTCCCGTCACTCCGCCGATGAAGAATGAGCCGAGCAGCAGGCTGAGCAGGCGCAGCTTCGCGCGGTCTGCCGTGACAATTTCCTCGGTGCGGCGGCTGCGGTTCCAATAGATGAGCTTGCCGAGTTCGATTCCAATATCCGTCACGATGCCGGTGACATGGGTGGTGCGCATGCGCGCGCCGGAGATCTTCGTCACAGTGGCGTTTTGCAGGCCCATGATGAAGCAGAGGAGAGGCACTGCGCCGGCAACGAAGCCTGTCGAGGGAAAGGCCATCCAGCCGAGAACGCCGAAGATGCAAAGAAGCACGGCTTCCAGAAACAGCGGGAGCGCATAGCGGCTGCCGAGGCCATGCCGCCTGCCCCAGTTGATGAGAATGGCCGAGCAGGCGGCTCCGAAGACGAAGGGCGCGAAGGCGATCAAGCCGAGGGTGACGATCGCAAGGCTCCCCAATGCGAGATTGTCCGCCATCGATGAGAGGATGCCGGACATGTGCGAGGTGTATTGCCCGACAGCGAGAAAGCCGCCCGCATTGATGGCGCCCGCGATAAAGGTGAGCGCCATGCCGAGATACATATCGGCGACGCCCGTTCGCTCGGAGGCAGCAATCATCCTCACCGATCCGAATGTGCGGACGGCGAAGGCGTGTCGTTTTGCGGATCTGTGCTTCAAATCCATGACGGAGAGACTATCGCGGAGGCCCTCTCGGGTCCATCGGCCAAAACAAAAGCCGCTCAAAAAGGATTTGAGCGGCTTTGCGGAGCTTATTCTATGACGCTCGTGGCAGCGGCGGCGCGCCGCTCGTCAGGTGGAATGCGAATCGTGTTCACGATCTCCGCCTCGCCAGCCTGATCGGCCAGGGAGCTGCCGCCGATGAAGGCTTGGATCGTGCCGGCCTCGACCACATAGCTGCCGTCATCGAGATGGAAGCCGAGAGACTCGACGGGAACGCGCAAGGTCACGCGCTTTGTCTCGCCGGGATTGAGGCTGACCTTCTCGAAGGCCTTCAGCTCACGCACGGGGCGGCTGCGGCTCGCCACCGGATCGCGAGTGTAGAGCTGCACCACTTCCTGACCGGCCTTTGAGCCCTTGTTCGTAAGCGTCACCGATACATCCAACATCTGCCCGGCATCGAGCTTCTGCTGCGCGACGGCAGCATCCGAGTAGGCGAACTGCGTGTAGCTGAGACCCCAGCCGAACGGATAGAGCGGCGTGATCTCCTCATCGATGTAATGCAGCGTGAAGCGGTTGTTCGGGATCGTCGGGCGGCTCGAGGGCAGGCGGTTGTAGTACATCGGCAGCTGTCCCGTAGCGCGTGGCCAGGTAACGGGGAGCTTGCCGCTCGGATTGAAATCGCCGAACAGCACATCGGCCACGGCATTGCCGCCCTCAGTGCCGGGATACCACGTCATGAGGATCGACGGCACACGCTCCGCAAGCGGGCCCAGCACCTGCGGGCGTCCGCCCATGAGCACGAGCGCGATGGGCTTGCCGGTGGCAATGAGCGCTTCCAGCACTTCGTTCTGCTTGCCGCTGAGTTCGAGATGGGCGCGCGAGGCCGCCTCTCCCGAAAGCTCCTGCGGTTCGCCGAACACGGCGATCACGAGATCGGCCTGCTTCGCAGCCTCGACGGCGGCGGGCAATTGTTCCGTCGACCGGCACATGAGATCGCAGGCGGGCGCATGGGTCACCGTAATGCCAGCGGATTGCGCGCGCTGGCGGATGCCCTGAAGATACGTGACGCTGTCTTCCTTGTGACCGCGCGCGGCGTGCGGGCCCATCTGGTCGTGCGGCGCATCGGCGAGCGGGCCGATGACGGCAATCGAGCGAGTGCCGGATTTCACGGGCAGAACGTCGTTCTTGTTCTGCAGCAGCACGAGGGTTTCGCGTGCGACCTCGCGTGCGATTTGGCGCGCCTCGGTCGAGGGAGCCGCTTCCGTGCGCTTGGGGTCGATGGTGGGTTGATCGAACAGGCCAAGGCGCATCTTGGTGCGCAGGATCCGGCGAACCGATTCATCGACCACGCTCTCGGGCACGCGACCGGCGCGCACTTCGTCCGGCAGATGGTTGATATAGAGAAGCCCCATCATGTCCATGTCGACGCCGGCAAGGATCGCCTTGCGCGCAGCCTCGGCGCCGTCCGCTGCGACGCCGTGAAGAATCAGTTCGCCGACGCCGACCCAATCCGAGGTCACGAAACCGTCGAAGCCCCATTGCTTGCGCAGCACGTCTGTCAGCAGCCATGCATTGGCGGTGGAGGGCTCGCCGTTGAGTGCGTTGAAGGCGGCCATGAAGCTCGCCGAGCCGGCATCCACCGCGGCACGGAAAGGCGGCAGATAGGTGTCGTGCATTTCCGCGCGTGGAATATAGGTGGTGTCGTAATCGCGCCCGCCCTGAGGTGCGCCGTAGCCTGCGAAATGTTTGGTGGTGGCAGCAAGGCCGCCTTTGCGGAAACCGTCTACCCGCGCGGCGGTGAGAACCGAGCCGAGATAAGGGTCTTCCCCAAAGCCTTCGACGATGCGGCCCCAGCGGCTGTCGCGTGAAAGGTCGGCCATGGGCGCGAAGGTCCAGTTCACGCCGACATGCGACGCTTCCTTCGCGGCCCATTCGGAAGCGAGAAACGAGATGCGCGGATTGAAGGCTGCGGCCTCCCCCAAGGGAAGGGGAAACTGGGTGCGGAAACCGTGCAGGACGTCGAGGCCGAACAGCAGCGGAATCTTGAGGCGCGATTGCTGAACGAGAGCCTGGGCCCTGGCCACGTCGGCGGCATTGTTGAAGTTGAGGACTGCGCCGGCCTTACCTTCGGAGATGTCTTCCCAGCGCAGCGGCGGGCCGTGGGAGACGAGGTTCAACTGCCCGACTTTCTCCTCCAGCGTCATCTGCCCGACCAGCTCGTTCACACGGCGCTCGATGGCCTCCTGCGCGGTAACCCGTTGAAAAGGCAGGCTGGACACGGCAAGGGCAGAAAGAAGGCCTAGGACATAAGAAAGCCGCACATTCGTCTCCTTAACTACGCACGAAAACGTTATTGCGATAAGAATCTCGCTTGTCATTCCTTCGTGCTACACAAGATTAGGTTCCGAAGTGGCGTCTTGCGGGCGTCAGGTCAATGGATTTGTGAGAAACGCGAGCAACCCGTGCAGGCGATTCTGAGGCTTCCTTTCATGGCTTTGTCCTGCGCCCTGATCCTGTCGGGTCTGGCGCTGGCGGCGGCCGCCTATACCAAGAATTCGGAAGCGCTCGTGGTGGCCCTCGCTTTCTTCCTCGCGGTCGCGGCTGGCGCCCCCCTCCTGCTCGCCCGGCAGCTCGGCAAGATCTTCATGGAGCAGGAACAGGTCATCCAGGAGGCTCCCGTCTTCGAGGCCATGACGGTTGAGCATGTGGCGGAGCCCGAGCCGTTCCAGCTTGTCGAGGAGCCCCCGCCCAGCGAGGATGAGGAAGCCCTGCGGCGTCACCAGAAGGTGCAGGCCCTCGATCATCTCCGCGACGGCATCACCCATGACCTCAACAACAAGCTCATGGTGATCAGCGCCAATATCGACGCGGTGGCCCGCCAGATGAAGGACCAGCCGGGCATTCAGCGCAAGCTGCTCTCGGCCCTCGTTGCATCCGATCAGGCTGCGAAGCTGATTGCGAAATCGACCGCTTTCGCGCGCCAGCGCGAGCCCCAGATTCAGTATCTCGATCTCTCCGAGAGAATCAGCTCGGTCGCGGCTCTCATGGGACGCTCCTTCCTGCGCGACACCGTGGAACTGCGCCTCTCTCTCGATGAAGAACTTTGGCCCGTCGAGGCCGATCCGGACGATATCGAAACGGCGATCGTGACGTTGAGCGCTTATGTCAGGGACGCACTGACGCAAGGCGGCACGATCGCTCTCGAAGCGCAGAATGCGACAATGCGCAAAGGCTCGCTGCCGAACCTGCAGATCGAGGGCGATTTCGTGCAGCTGCGCATTTCCAGCATCGCCGCAGCCGAAAGCATGCCGGATGCGGACGACGATACGGAGCCGACCTTCAAGCTGGAAGATCTGGATGTATCGTCCTGGCTTCGCCTGAACAGGAGCCTGCACTTCCTGCAAGGCATCGGCGGCGCTTCGACGGTGTCCCGCACCGGAGCGGAGATGGCGATCATCGTGTACCTGCCGCGCGCGCAGGCAGCCACCATGCTGCCCTTCGGCATTCCCGGCGAGGATGACCTGCCGAGCGACGACGAGCGGCAGAACGTGGAAATTCTCATCGTCGATGACGAGCTTGAAGTCGCTCTTGCCCTGCAATCGACCCTGGAAGAATTCGGCTATGTCACCAGCATCGCAACCGATGCCGCGCAGGCGATCAAGAATCTGAGCGCACGCAGGCCCGGCCTCGTGCTCACGGACGTGTCCATGCCGGGCACCATGAACGGCGTGATGCTGGCGCGCGAAGTGCGCCAGATCTTCCCCGGCCTTCCGGTGCTGCTGATCACCGGCAATCCTGTCATGGCGGATGAGGCAAGCGAGTTCCCTCTGCTCCAGAAGCCCATCATCAGTCGCGACCTTCATGCTGCGATCCAGCGGCACCTGACGCCGAAGGATGATGACAACAAGGTCGTGCCGCTTTTCCCGCGCCCCACGAAGCGTGTGAGCTGAGTTTAAGACGCGAGAGCGGCAACACCCAAAGGTGCGGTGACTTCCCCGGCTGCATGCGAAAGAGCCGCGAAAAGCCTCTGCTGCGGCTTCTTCCAGACCAGAAGTTCCGGATGCCATTGAACCCCTATGAGGAACGGGGCTTTTTCGTTCTCGATGGCTTGCACGATTCCGATCTCGTCGCGTGCCGCGATTCTCAATCCGTCGCCGAGCCGGTCCACGGATTGATGGTGCAGGGCATTCACCAGACAGGGATTGCAATGCAGGATCTCGTCCAGGCGTGAGCCGCTCTCGATGGAGACACGTTTCTTCGGCAGAACGGTGCGCATCTTGGGAGCCTGTACATAGACTTCGTAAATGTCCGTGTGGAGCGTTCCGCCGAGCGCCACATTGATCATCTGCGAGCCGCGGCAGATGCCGAGAACGGGGAGCTGTGCGGGCAGGGCGGCTTTCAGGAGCGCCAGCTCCATCCTGTCGCGCTCGGGGTCGATACGCACGTCGGGCAGAACCTTTCCGCCATAAATTTCCGCGCCGATATCGTCGCCGCCACCGATGATGAGACCTTGCAGCGGCTCTTCCGGCAGCGGCTCGCCTGGCATGAGGCGCACGGAGCGTGCGCCCACACGTAACAGCGCCAATCGATGCATGAGATAGCTGCGCCAGCCGCCCTGGCGGGATGTGGTGACGCCGATCAGGGGTCTCGTCATGATCGTACGACCTGCTCCACCACGTTGGCCCAGCTTTTGTCCTCGCCCTTGAACGCAAGGTAGGTGCTGCCCGCCGCATCGAGCTTCTCGCGGTCGAAAGCCAAGCGCTCGACGGCGACCCAACGGTTCCATTCGGGTGCGATGCTCCAGCCGGGATCGCTCGCGCGGGCATCGGGAAGCCGGTAGTGGAACGTGGGGCGTCCGTTGATCTTCTCGTTCGGCAACGAGGCTCTCACGCGCTCCCTGTCGAAATGATGCAGAAGAGGCAGAAGGTCGAGGTCGCGGTTGCGGGTGGGGTTGGCGCTGAGATAATCGTCGATGAAGCGCGGAATGTCGGGCCAGTAATCGGGCGAGACGATCCTGCGCACGTAATCGGTGGGAAACGGATCGGCGAAGCCGAGGAGATCGCGTGTGCGGTCCGGCGAGACCTCGCGGCGCAGCCAAGGGTTCAGGAGCACGAAGCTCTTCATGAAGGCCGCAAGAGTCTGTGCGTCCTGGCGCGGGATTTCAGGATTGAAGTGCAGGCCGAAGGCATAGAGGGGCGCGTCCTGCGTGCCCTTCGCTCCGAGCCTGCGCAGGATGTCGAGGATGCGGTCGAGGTCCCGCAGGCGATCGATGGGCATGGGCCCTGTCACCAGTTCGCAAGGCACGAGATAGCTCGCGGCAAAACCGAACAGGGCGGCGATCTTAGGCAATACACCGCTCCGGCTGCCGCTGCTCTTGCCCGGGTGCAGGATGCGGCTGTCGAGTTCCACCGTCAGCTCGCCGATGGCGGAATCCTTCAGGGCAAAGGAATGCGGGTCGACTTCGACAATACGGCCGCCGAGCGCCTCATGCAGCGCCTGCACGGTCTTCTCGGCGGAAGGGCCGACGAACTCGATTTCCACGCCCACGGAGCGCACCTCGCCGCGCTCGTTGCGGAGCACGGGCGGGGACAGAAAATCGATCGAGGTGGAAAGCGCAGCATGCGCCATCGCGGGCTCCCGGAAGGCACGAAACGTGAGGCGGGGAGGGAACGGACGCGGTGCGGCTGGGTTCCTGATTTTTGCCTTCTCCCCCTCTTTTCGGACCCGTGGTGTGGCTTTTGGGCCTTCCTTTGGGTAAAAACCCGCCATCATGACCGCGAAATTCAACAAATCCGCCTGGGTTGCGGAGCTGGTGGCCACTTTGTCCCTGGGCTGGCCCCTGATCCTGACCAACGTCGCTCAGAACGCCCTGATGACCACCGATGTGATCCTCATGGGGTGGATCGGATCGGGCGCGCTGGCAGCGGGCGCGCTCGGCACGAATCTCTATTTCGCGTTCCTCATTTTCGGCATCGGTCTCGTGAGCGCGGTCTCGCCCATCGTCGCCGAGGAGCTTGGCCGCAAGCGCCATTCCGTGCGCGAGGTGCGCCGCACCGTGCGCCAGGGTTTCTGGGCCGCGATAACGGTGGCGGTGCCGATCTGGATCGTCTCCTGGAACGGTGAGTTCCTGCTGCTCGCCATGGGCCAGGAGCCATTGCTGGCCCATGAGGCGGGCCAGTATATCCGCGCCCTCCAATGGAGCCTGCTGCCGTTCCTGCTGTATCTGGTGCTGCGCTCGTTCCTGGCGGCTCTGGAGCGTCCCGGCTGGCCGCTCATCATCGTCCTCATCGCGGTTCCGGTGAACCTGGGCGCTGCCTATTGCTTCATGTTCGGCAAGTTCGGCATGCCCCATCTCGGGCTCATCGGCGCAGGTGTCGGCACGGTGATCTCGAGCACGTTCATGTTCGTGGCGCTTGCTCTCGTCACCATTCTCGATCCGAAGTTGAGGCGCTATCACATCTTCGGCCGTTTCTGGCGCCCCGACTGGCCGCGCTACCGTACGCTCTGGCGCATCGGCGTGCCCATTGGCCTGACGCTCGCCTTCGAGGTCACGATTTTCAACGCAGCCGCCCTGCTCATGGGACGCATCGGCGCCAATGAGCTGGCGGCCCATGCCATCGCGCTTCAGATCGCCTCCTTCTGCTTCATGATGCCCTTCGGCCTCAGCCAGGCAACGACTGTCCGCGTCGGCAGGGCTTATGGCGCGCAGGATGCGGCGGGCGTCACGCGGGCTGGCTGGACGTCCTTCGTGCTGGCTACAAGCTTCATGATCGTCACCGCCTCCCTGATGCTCTTCACGCCGCGTTTGCTGCTGAGCGCTTTCCTCGACCTGAACGATCCTAACAACGCGGCGGTGATCGGCTTTGCCGTATCCTTCCTGGTCATGGCGGCGATCTTCCAGCTTGCCGATGCCTCGCAGGCGGTGGGCGCTGGCATGCTGCGCGGCCTGCAGGATACCCGCGTGCCGATGATCTACGCGGCCGTGGGCTATTGGGGCATCGGCCTGCCGCTCGGTGTGGTTTTGGCCTTCGGCACGGAGCTTCGCGGTATCGGGATCTGGATCGGCCTTGCGACCGGCCTCGCCGTTGTCGCATCCCTGATGCTCTGGCGCTGGACGCGCCGCGATACGCTCGGCCTCGTCACGGCCGTGCCACGGGACGTTCAGGAAGCCTTCGCGAGCTGAGCGACCGGACGAGACAATTCAGCCTTTGAAAGCGGCGTGACCTCTTGCGTTGCGCCCGCATCCTTGGCCTTGCCCCATCGGTTTGGGGCAGGGCTTAAGGGGTATTTTCCTTTGCGGATAATGAAACTATATCCAGGCTATATTTCAAATAATTCGACGATCTCAGGCTATAGATTTCAGTTGTGCCCTGGCCCAAAAGTATGAGTTTCTAAGGCGAAAATCGAAGCGCCTTATTCTTGCCTTTTTAAAGTTGAGCTTCACTTCCAATTGAAACGGAAGGGGAGACCTATTTTTGAAGAACATCCTCACCCGCATGACGGCAATCGCACCACTTCTATTCGTTGCTGCATGCAATACCACTGCCTCCACGGATCCCGACACCACGGGCTCCATCTCACAAGCCAGCCTGGGCAAGGAATTTCAGAGGGGCACCGCCTCCTGGTACGGCCCCGGTTTCCACGGCCGCAAGACCGCCAGCGGCGAGCGCTTCGACTCCTCCGACATGACGGCGGCCCACCGCTCCCTGCCTTTCGGCACGAGGCTTCGGGTCGTCAATGAATCGAATGGCCGTTCGGTGGTCGTGCGCGTCAATGATCGCGGGCCCTTCGCCCACCGGCGCATCATCGACCTTGCCAAAGGCCCCGCCCAGGCTCTGGGCCTGACTTCTGCCGGCGTAGGCTACGTTTCCCTGCATAGGCTCGATTGATGGCTCTGCCGAATTAGGCGCTTCTTAATCCCTTGCGGCGATTCTTGGTCCGATTCGGGACCAAGGGTTGCTTATATGGAATCGAGATCGTCTCTGCCGACGAACGTCATCCGCTTTCCGGGCGCGCGCTCGTCGGCCAATCCCCGCCGCGATCAGAAGAGCCTCATGGATGCGGTCTATGCCGCAGGCTCGCTGCCGGTCGATGCGGAGGATCGGGCAACCAAGGATATGGCAACGCGGCTGAACATCTTCGGCTTCGTCGTCATTGACGAGGTTCAGTCCGACGGGACGGCGCGCCGTCTGCGGCCGTCGGAGGCCTTCCAGTCATCCACGCTGCACCCTTGGCGCGTCTCCAAGCCTTCGGGCTGCTACCGCGTCGACGATGCCTGGCCGGAAACGGATCAGGAGTTGTTTGCAGCACTTCTCGCCTAGAGCATCAGACCCAAAACTGGATTTGCACTTTTGGGATCCATCCGATGCTCCTTGCTTGAAGAGTGCAGCAGGCTCGCCTTTTTCTTCGCCTGAACTATCTCCTGCCGCAGGGCGAGGCTTAACCGAAGCCTCGTCGCTTCTTTGCGAATGCAGGATCGAAAAGATGCATCTGGTGCAGATTCTTCTGCCATTGGCCGACAATGCCGGTCGCCGCTTCGACGGCAAAGCCTATGGCCGCGTCCGCACTGAATTGTCGGAGCGGTTTGGCGGCATTACCAGCTTCACGCGTGCTCCTGCCGAAGGCGTCTGGAAAGAGGGCGGCCATACCGCACACGACGACATCGTGGTCTTCGAAATCATGACTCGCGAGATCGACAGCGCTTGGTGGGAAAGCTATCGCGCCGAGCTTGAGCGGCGCTTCCAGCAGGAAGCCATCGTGATCCGCGCCATCAAGGTTGAAATGCTCTGACGGCGGAACCTCCACCATGCTGCTTCGCTTGTCGTTTCGGTTAGCGGAGCATTGCTATGTCAAAACCTCTCGTCGTCTCCATTCCCCACAATCTCGGCAAAGCCGAGGCTCTGCGCAGGCTGCACGGCGGCATGAGCGGCTTGAAGTCCCAATTCGGCGACAAGGTCGCTTCCATTGATGAAAGCTGGACCGGCGATCGTATGGATTTTCGCGTCGGAGCCATGGGCCAGAACGTGAGCGGCAATGTCCTGGTCATGGACGAGCAGGTGCGCGTGGAAGTGCAGTTGCCGTGGCTTCTCGCGATGATTGCAGAGAAGGCAAAGTCTTTCATCCAAAAGCAAGGCACGCTGATGCTGGAGAAGAAGTGATACGAGCGTGCGCCATGAATAGTTGTTCACAAACATGAACGCAGATGGAACCAAATAGCACCCACAGCGTTATTTAATCGATTGCGCCCGTGACCCTTTTCCGGAGCGCTTCACTAAAGCCATAGCAATATTCGCCCCGGACCGTGATTTTCCCGTCCGTTCGTGACAACACATCTGTTCTTAAGGATCGCGCTATGCATGAGCGTTTGATGACGCAGCCGCATGCCCTCCGTACGTCCAAGGCCTCTTCCGAAAAGCCTCTCCTCGTCTGTTTCTCTCACCTTCGATGGGATTTTGTCTGGCAGCGTCCGCAACATTTGCTCAGCCGTGCCGCCAAGCATTACGATGTGTTGATTATCGAAGAACCGATCTTCAAGGCTGGCATCAAGCCGCATATGGATGTGAGCAGCCGCCCGCAGGGCGTGACCATCGCCGTGCCAATGCTGCCGGAAGGTCTCACGCATGAAGATGTTATCGCCGAGCAGCACGATCTCATCGAAGCCCTGATCGGGCGCGAATCCAACGGTTCGCGCGTGTTCTGGTACTACACGCCGATGGCTATGGCTTTCACCAGCGATTTAGAATGCGATCTGTGCATCTACGACAATATGGACGAGCTGTCGCTCTTCCGTGGTGCGTCGCAACAATTGCTCGATCTCGAGAATGCACTCTTCGGACGTTGCGATCTGGTCTTCACCGGCGGCATGAGCCTTTATGAGGCGAAGAGAAACCGTCACCGCAGCGTTCACGGTTTCCCGTCATCCATCGACTTTAATCATTTCTCGCAGGCCCGTTCGATCAATCACGATCCGAATGATCAGGCGCATATCCCTCATCCGCGACTCGGCTTCTTCGGCGTCGTTGACGAGCGCATGGATATCGAACTTTTGGCACAGACTGCCGATCTGCGCCCCGACTGGCAGTTCGTGATGATCGGTCCAGTCGTTAAGATCGATCCCGCCACGTTGCCTCAGCGTCCCAACATCCACTGGCTCGGCGGTAAGGACTATAAGGAACTGCCGCGCTATCTCGCTGGCTGGGATGTGGGCTTCATGAATTTCGCCCTGAACGAGGCGACAAAATTCATCAGCCCGACGAAGACGCCCGAGTTTCTGGCCGCCGGCGTTCCCGTGGTTTCAACACCCATTACCGATGTGGTGAAGCCGTATGGCGAGAAGGGTCTCGTCGAGATCGCCCGCAGCGCCGAAGAGGTGGTTGCTAAGGTCGAAATGATCTTGGCCCGTCCGAAAGAGGCGTGGCTCGCTAAGGTGGACCGGCATCTGGCGCAGGGTTCCTGGGACAAAACCTGGGGTGCCATGCACAAGCTCATGCTGGATATGACCGGCGATACGGCGTCTGAGCGCCCGGCCGCTGCTTCCCTTCCCATCTATGCCACTACGCCTGCGGAGTGATTTGAATGTACGATTGGCTGATTGTCGGCGCCGGTTTTGCGGGAAGCGTGCTGGCCGAGCGTCTTGCAACCGAGCGCAACGAACGCGTCCTTCTCATCGACCGCCGCAGCCATATCGGCGGCAATGCCTATGACCGCTACGACGATGACGGCCTGCTGATCCATCAATACGGGCCGCACATCTTCCACACCAACTCGAAGCAAATCTTCGACTATCTCTCCCGCTTCACCGAATGGCGCTTTTACGAGCATCGCGTCCTGGCGGAAGTGGACGGCATGCAGGTGCCGATCCCCATCAATCTCGATACCGTCAACAAGCTCTACGGCCTGAACCTCACATCCGAGCAGCTGCAGGATTGGTTTGCCGAACGGGCAGAGAAGATGGACGAGATCAAAACGTCGGAAGACGTGGTGGTCTCGACGGTCGGGCGCGAGCTTTATGAAAAGTTCTTCCGCGGCTATACGCGCAAGCAATGGGGCCTCGATCCGTCGGAGCTCGACAAATCCGTAACCTCGCGCGTGCCGACCCGCACGAACCGGGACGACCGCTACTTCGCAGACGAATTCCAGTTCATGCCGAAGCACGGTTACACCCGGATGTTCGAGAAGATGGTGAGCCATCCGAACATCCACATCATGACGCAAACGGACTATGAGGATGTAAAACACATCGTCCCGCATCGCCGCGTCATCTATTCCGGACCAATCGACGAATATTTCAATTACCAGTTCGGCAAGCTGCCCTACCGCTCCCTGCGCTTCGAGCACATCACCCTCAACAAGCCCTGGCACCAATCGGTCGGCGTGGTGAACTACCCGCAGACGCATGATTACACCCGCGTGACGGAGTACAAGCATCTCACGGGCCAGGAGCACGCCAAGACCGCCTTGACCTATGAGTACCCATCGGCTGAAGGCGATCCCTACTACCCCATTCCGAAGCCGGAAAATCAGGAGCTCTTCAAGAAGTACGAGCGCCTGGCTCTGGCGACACCTGACGTGTGGTTCGTGGGACGTCTGGCGACCTACCGCTACTACAACATGGACCAGATCGTCGGGCAGGCCCTTGCCACCTTCCGGCGCATCAACGAGTCGTTGCCGACCGATGCCGATACTTCGGCGGTCAAAGTCATGTCATCCTCCGCGGCACTGCTGTCGTGACGGGAGAACTTCATCGAACAATCCGCGCTGAACATCGTTTGTGAAGGCCTGATATAAGATAGCTCGGAGTCAATGATGAAGCGAGCCCTGGAGCTTTGGGGCGGGATCGAATGCACCGTCGCGCGTGTTGGCGACGAATATCGCGATCAAAGCCTGGAGACCGGTTACAGCGAGAGGCTCGGCGATCTCGACCAGATCGCCCAACTCGGAATTCGCACGCTGCGCCATCCGGTCCTTTGGGAGGCCATCTCTCCCGAAAGTCCCGACCGCGCGGATTTCACATGGCATGATGAGCGCTTGGCGCGGATGCAAAAGCTCGGCATCCGTGCGATTGCAGGCCTTTGCCATCACGGCAGCGGTCCGCGTTACACTCATATGCTCGATCCGGCGTGGCCCGAATTGCTGGCGCGTCACGCGGCCAATGTCGCCCGGCGTTATCCGCATCTCGATCTCTACACGCCGGTCAACGAGCCGCTCACCACGGCCCGCTTCTCCGGCCTTTATGGCCACTGGTATCCGCACGGCACGAGCTACGAAGCTTTTCTGAAAATCCTCGTGGCGGAATGCAAGGCGACCGTTCTGTCCATGCGCGCCATTCGCAAGGTACGCTCCGATGCGCAGCTTGTACAAACGGACGACATGGGGAAGACTTTCTCGACGCCTCTGCTTGCCTACCAGGCCGAACATGAAAACCAGCGCCGGTTCTTAAGTTTCGACCTCCTGTGCGGAATGGTGAACCGCCATCATCCATGGTGGGAGATATTCCTGGAGAACGGCGTCAGTGAGGCCGATCTCGAACTGCTTCTGGAAGGCGAGGGCGCGCCGGACATCATCGGCATCAATCATTATCTCACGAGCGAGCGTTACCTCGATGAGAACATGAAGCGCTATCCCGAGCATCATTGGGGCGGCAACGGCCGCCACCAATATGCGGATGCCGAAGCCGTACGTATGCCATTGCCGGCAGAAGAACTCGGTCCAGCAGCTCGTCTGAGGGAAGTTTGGGAGCGCTACAAGCGCCCCATCGCCGTGACGGAGGTTCATCACGGCAGCTCGCGTGACGATCAGTTGCGCTGGCTCATGGAAGTCTGGAACGATGTCGATACGTTGCGGGATGAGGGTGCGGATATCCGCGCCGTGACAATCTGGTCCCTTTTCGGCGCAGTCGACTGGAACAGCCTCCTCACTCGACGCAATGGTTTCTATGAGCCTGGGCCCTTCGATGCGCGCGCGCCCGAGCCTCGCCGGACCGCGCTGGCCCATGCGGCCGAAGCATTGGCGAAAGACGGAACCTATGATCACCCGGTCCTCGACCGTGCCGGATGGTGGAAGCGGGATATACGCTTTTACAAGAGGCCAGCCAATCACTCGAAATCGTGCTGGCTTGCAGATGAGCCGCGACAGCTTCTCATCACGGGCGCCACCGGTACGTTGGGACGCGCCTTCTCGCGGCTTTCCGAGTTCCGAGGCCTCAACCATGCGCTGCTCTCGCGAAGCGACATGGATATCGCCGACCCCAAGAGCGTGAGGCAGGCTCTGCGCTGCCACAAGCCCTGGGCGATCATCAATACGGCGGGTTATGTGCGCGTAAGAGAGGCCGAGAGCGATACGAAGGCTTGCTTCCGTGAAAACGCAGTCGGAGCGGAGGTGCTGGCGAAAGCATGCGCGGATCTCGGCATTCCGCTCATGACCTTCTCGTCCGATCTCGTCTTCGACGGCACGCTCGGCAGGCCTTATGTAGAAAGCGACCAGGTCAATCCCACAACGGTCTATGGCGCGAGCAAGGCCGAGGCCGAGGCGCGGGTTATGGCCGCGCATGACAAGGCCCTCATCATCCGCACGAGCGCCTTCTTCGGTCCGTGGGACCGCTACAATTTTGTGTGGTCGGTCCTCAATGCCTTGAGCAAGAGGGAAAGTCTTGAAGCCAGCGGCGATGTCGTGTCGCCCACTTACGTGCCCGATCTCGTCAATGTGGCCCTCGACCTTCTCATCGATGGCGGCACCGGTATCTGGCACATGGCGAATGTCGGTGAGATGTCGCGGCGCGACCTCGCCGCACAGGCCGCCGTACGGGCCGGGTTCGATCCGGCCCTGCTTCGAGGAGCAGAAGGTCTGCCCAAGCTCAATACGGCATTGTCGACCGAGCGCGGCATTCTCATGCCTCACCTAGAGAGCGCACTCGACCGTTTCTTCATCGACAGTGAAGTCGAGTGGTCGGAGGATCATCTCACGATGGCTGCCGAATAGCAGGTTCGATTCGGTTGTAAATGAAAACGGCGCGGAGATTTTCCGCGCCGTTTTGCTTGAAACTGGGAGGCTCTACGCCGCGGCTTCCGCCGCACGCACCGCTTCCTCGAGACGGGCTGCGCGCGACTCGACGGCGAGTTCCACCAGCGCATCCGTCAGCATGGTAGCGGTCGGATCGGCGAGCGGCTTATCGCGGAGCAGGCGCAGCGTCGAGGCGACGAGGCGGCCGCGTCCATAGGAACGCTCGACGCCCAAAGCCACAGGCTTGTGAATCCAGCCGACCACGAGACCGGCGAAGACACGGGCCTGGAAGTCGAGCAGGTTGCAGCCCGAGATCACGAAGTCTGGCAGCACGCGATCCATGGTCTCGTCGAGCAGCGGGCCTGAGGGGAGGCGGGAGAAATGGCCGGAGCGACGCAGCCAACCGAAGGAGGAGGCCCAATCGCCCGACCATAGGGTGCCCGCACGCGGCCTTACCCCTACTGCCTGCCAATGCGGGAAGAACGGATAGAGGCTCATGTCAGATTCCGGCAGAAGCAGCAGTTTCGCACCGGCACGCACATGGTCGGCAATCGCCTTGTCGTGCGTGCGCGCGACGACAAGCGTCGATTCCTCGAAAGCACGCGCCATAGTGTAGCCGAGGGCGCTAAAATGCTCGCGGATATCCTCGTCTGGCGACCACACCAATTCGCGCACATGCATGGGCCGCGTGCGTTTGGGATGAATGGCGATGTCGTGGTGGTTGTGCGCAATCAGCCTGCCGTCTGGCGCACGAAGATCGAGACTGATGCGGCGCAGGGACGGCTCTTCCATCTCAGGCACCAGGATCTCGATGCTGCCGAGATCGAGCACATCCGGTGCCTCGATGCGCGGCAGGACGATCTGCTGCGTTTCGCTGCCGAGGCTGATCTCAAGCTTGCAATCCTCCAGAACAGGCCCCGCCCCATGTGCGAGTGCCAGGCCCAGGACAACCTTCTCGCCCGCCCAATAGGAGGCACGCTCCCATTTCGGCACGATGACCGTATCCGAATTGACGATGTGGAACAGCTCATGAAACACGCGCGGATTGCGGCGCATATCGAGCAGGCCGTTCGATTCCCAATGGCAATCGTGCAGCTCGGTGATCACATAGCCGGCGAGGTTCGGCTTCCGGCGCATGGCCTCGATCTCGTATTTCAGCGCGCGGAACTGTTGCCATTGCGCGGCGATCACGAAACGGCGCAGGTCGCCGAACACGCGGTCGAGGCTCCAATCCGAGAAACGGTTCTCGACGCCGTGGGCGTACATCACGCCCTCGCCCCAATCGTGCCCCGTCTCGAACCACCAGGGCTCCTCGCCATTGGCGTCGCGCAGATCCTTCGGATAGGGCAGACCCCAATTGCCGAATTCGGAGCACATGAGAGGCTCGCGGCCGGTGATTACCGCATCGCCGTGCGGCGAATAGAGCCAGGAAGCGCGGTCCGACAATTCGTCCACGAACTGATCCCATGCGCCGCGATGATCGGGATAGGCGGCGTAGAAGTGATAATCCGCGATGTCGGATTCCACATGGAAGCTTGGGGCAAGCGGCGAGTTATCGACCACGAGACGCGTCGGATCGTAAGCCTTGAGCCATGCGAACGTGCGCTTGAGCCAGTCGCGGTGATCGGCGTCGTTGACGAGATCGACGCCCCAATTTTCGTTGATGATTGTCCAGATGACGATGGATGGGTGATTACCGTCACGGTCGACAATGCCCTTGAGGAGCTTTTCCTTGCGGCCGCGCGAGCGGTCCGTGGCCATGCCGCCGTTGGGCAATTCCGTCCAGATCAGCATGCCCATGCGATCCGCCACGTCGTAATAGCGCGGGTCCGCCGCCTTGATGTGGCAGCGCAGGCAGTTGAGCCCGAGTTCCTTCGCCTTGCGGAACTGATCCTCCAGAAACTCCACCGACGGCACGGTGCAGATCGTGTCGGGGTAGTAATCCTGATCGAGAGCAGAGCGCAGATAGAGCGGCTCGCCATTGAGGTAGAACTTGCCGTTGCGCGTCTCGATGGTGCGGAAGCCGAAATTGTCGGTGATCTCGTCCTTCACCTCACCGTTGCGCATGAGCTGCAGGCGAACGCGATAGAGGTTCGGATGATCGGGCGACCAGGGCTGCACATCCGGCACCGTCAACTCGAACGGCATGCTGGTGACGCCCACTTGCGTCTCGTGCAGTTCTTCCACGACCACATTGCCAGACGGGTCGGCCACTTCGATGCGGATCTGCGTCGCATCCGTGAGCGGACGCGCGAAGAACACGCCGGAGGATACATGGCCCGTGGCGAGATGCGGAACGAGGCGCACGCGATTCATGTGATCGGGAATGCGGCGCTCCAGAAAGACCGATTGCCAGATGCCGGATAACGGTCCGTACCAGCTCTGCTTGCCGAAGGGGATTTCGGCGAAGGGCGAGTCCGGAAACTCGGCGGGATTATCGGTGGGGGAATCCACGCGCACCTTGATTTCGTTCGGTCCCGGCTTGAGGTGGGGCGTCACATCGAACGAGAAGGGCAGGAAGCCGCCTTCATTATGTCCCACGGCCTCGCCGTTGATGAAGACCTTTGTGTTGTGAAAGACGGCGCCGAAGCGAATCCAGATGCTGTCGTGCAGCCACGCTTCGTCGATCTGGATCGTCCTGCGGTAAATGCCGATGCCCGCGCGCATGCGCAGGTCGGAGAACTGAGCCTGCCAGGGACTTGGCACCACAATCTGGCGAACCTCCGCCGGGCCCGACAGGCGGTCGTCGGCCACGTGCAAAAATTCCCAAGCCCCATCCAGATTGATGCGATTGTCCTGCATGTTTTCTCCTTGAATCAGAGATTACCCAAGGGCGCGCAAGGCGGCGAAAAAATGGCTGTGCGCCGGAAGACGAAAGCCTTGCCCGGGGGTGCGACAATCGATGCTTCTCATATCTGGCGGAACCATCAGCCTTCGACCCTGACATTGTTACTGGCCCGTCGTGAACAACGGCGCAAAGCTACATTTGATCCAAGGGGCAAACGCGATCCGAACGTGCTTCCTCATCGAAGCTTGACAGGAAAACATGAGAGGAAAACTTGGCAGGAACCGCCCTAGGTCACCGGCGTTGCCCTGATAACGCCGAGCCCTGCCGCTCGCCTTAACATATCGTCTTTCCAACAAGAGGCTTGAGATGGTTCAACAAGTTCCCGACGATCGCGCCCGACAAGGTCCCTCCGGCCGCCCGGTTCTGGGTGTCCTGATCGGCTCTCTGCTCCTGCTCGCCGTGGCAGTCGGCGGATACCTGATCTGGGTCGGCTCGACCTCGCCCGATGATCCCGGCACGGACGCCGCCCGCTCGGCCACGACGGGGTCGACCTCCGGCTCTTCCGCCAATCCCACGGATCGGACCTCGCCGGCCAATCCGGCCTACCCGGCTCCCGACGCGCAACCTTCGGCGAACCAGCCGGCACAGCGCTAGGAGACTAAATTCTTCGAGAAGGCCTGGATGACAGCCAGCCATCCAGGCTTTTTTGTTGCACTTCGACAGCTCGGCGGCGAGTTTTCGCCTTATTGATTCGCGAAAGAACCAGCCCGTAAGGGAATGCGATAAGGCGGACTGAATGACCGGGATTGGACTGAAGCGGCTCCTGAGCGCCGCGATTGTTGCATGCAGCCTTGCTTCGGGCGGCTTTGCTCTGGCCCAGCAGGCGCAGACGGCACCTCGGGCTCAAGCGCCTGCTCCCCAGGCTCCTGTGCCACAAGCTCCCGCGCCTCAGCAGCCAGCGCCGCCTGCGGCCCAGGATGCTCCCGCCATGGCGGTCTCGGCGGAAACGAAGGCGGCTCGCGCCAAGCTCGATGGCTTCAAGGCCGATCTCGACCAGAAGGAGCTGGCGCTGCAAGGCCGCTCGCAGTCCGATGTGGAGCTGCAGAATCTGCGCCAGCAGATCGAGCCCATCATCGCTGAAATCCGTGTCGTTATCGACGAGCAGACGCCGAAGCTGGAAGCAAGCCGCCAGCGCCTCTCCCAACTCGGCCCGAAGCCCGCAAGCGGTCAGCCCGAGGAAAGCGCCGATGTGGCTAAGGATCGCGCGGATCGCGAGGCGGCCGTTGCCGAACTCGACGAGACGCAACGCCTCGGGCGTGCCTTGCTGGTCCAGGCCGAACAGTTGAGCGCCCAGATCGGCGATTTGCGCCGCACTGGTTTCGCGCGTGCCCTGTTCGAGCGGGGAGACGGGATCTTAAGTCCCAATCTCTGGATGAGCGTCATCCAGGCCATTCCGAGCGAGCTGAGAGCCCAGCGGATCGTGCTGACGGATGCTCTCGAGCAGATGCAGCGCACCGCAACGCTCGGCGTGCTGCTGCTGCTCGGCCTCGCCATCGGTGCCGCCGTGGCGCTTTATGTCAGCCGCCGTTCCATTGCGCCCCGTCTCGTACGGCGCGATCCCGCGATCGCCGATCCGTCCCGGCGCAACCGCCTGATGGCCGCCGTCGGCGTTCTCGTGCTCGGGGCAGGGCCCGCCATCGCGGGAAGTTGGATCGTCTGGATTGCGTTCGACTCGGCGGATCTCGTTCCGCCCCGTCTGGAAGAGGTCATGAAAGCGCTGCTTGGCGGCTTGGCCTTCATCGCCTTCGTGCGCGCGCTCATCGATGCCATTCTCGCGCCCGGCCATACGTCCTGGCGCCTGATCCCGGTGCGCGATGTGTCGGCCACGCGCATCATGGGCTTCTCTGTCACGCTCGCGACGGTGGCGATCGTTGAGAAGGTGATCGAAACTTTCAACAAGGCCGTTGCCGCCGTTCTTCCCATCACGGTGATCACCAGAGCCGTTTTCGCGCTGGCCATGGCGCTCATCTTCGCGGAATTGCTGCGCCGCTTCGCGACGAGCGAGAACCAGGACGAGAACTGCCTTGGTCCTTATGTGGCGCAAGATGTCGATATCGGCGGGCCGGTGCGCAGCATCGGATGGTTCACCGTTGCCGTCGTGATCGGCAGCGTGATCAGTGGCTACACAGCTCTCGCCTCTTTCGTGGTCGGTCAGGCGATCTCGATTTCGCTGGTCATCGCGATGCTTATTCTCTGCATCACACTGGCGGACGAGTTCATTGCCGGGTCCCTGCGCGGCCAGAGCAAGCTGGTGACGACGCTACAGGCGAACACAGGCATTCGCCGCCGCTCCCTGGAGCAGATCGGCGTGCTGGCGAGCGGCGTTGCGCGGCTCGCGCTGATCGTCATCGCCATCCTCATGGTCCTGCTGCCCTGGGGAATCGAATCCACGGATGTGATGGGCTCGCTGCGGGCGCTGTTCTTCGGCTTCAATGTCGGCGATCTCACGATCTCCCTGTCGTCGATCCTGATCGCGGCATTGCTCTTCGGTGCCGGTTTCACGGTCACGCGCATCATCCAGCGTTGGCTCGACAACACCTTCCTGCCGGCAACCGATCTCGATGCGGGCCTTCGCAACTCGATCCGTACGGCGGCGGGCTATGTGGGCATCATCACGGCGGGCGTTCTCGCGTTCACCTATCTGGGCCTGAGCCTGGAACGCGTGACCATCGTCGCCGGTGCCCTGTCGGTGGGTATCGGTTTCGGCCTGCAATCCATCGTCAACAACTTCATCTCAGGCCTCATCCTGTTGTGGGAGCGCCCGATCCGCGTGGGCGATCTCGTCGTCGTGGGCGACGCGGAAGGCTATGTGCGGCGGATCAACGTGAGGTCCACGGAAATTCAGACCGGGGACCGCGCGACGCTCATCGTTCCGAACTCGAACCTGATTTCCGGCGTCGTCCGCAACCGCGTCCGCAACGACCGCGTCGGGCGCGTGCTCGTGACAATTCCCGTACCCCGCGCCTCCGATCCCGATCAGGTGGCGGAGATTATGAGGACTGCGGCACTCGCTCACCGCGAGGTCATGACGGAACCCAATCCGCGTGTCCTGTTCAAAAAGGCGACGGAGAACACCATCGACTTCGATCTCATCTGCTTCGTGGACGACATCGATGCGGCGGGCCGTGTGTCGAGCGACATCTATTTCGAGATCTTCCGAGGCCTCCGCAAGGCCGGCATCGGCATGCCGGCGCCGAGTGCGCCCGAGCCCGAGGAAGATGAGGAGCCCAAGCCCGATGAATCCGGGAAGGACGGGAATGAGGAGGAAACCTTAACCCTTCTCAAGGATAAATCGCGGGCATGAAAAGCCTTCTCTGTTTAAGCCTTGGGGCGCTCGTGCTGGCGGGATGCCAGTCCGATCAGCGTCAAGCAAGCACCCAGATTCCGAGCTTCTATGCTTCCATGGCCAATCCCAGTGCCGTGGTGGATGCGGTCATGGCGCGCGACATGATCGGCGCCTATCGCCGCAACAACGGCTTGGGCTCCCTGACGCTCGATCCGGATCTGCAGGCGGCGGCGCAAGCCGAGGCCAATGCCATGGCGGCGGCGGACAAGCCAAGTTCCGCCGATGCGTTCAAGAGCCGGTTGTTCACGGCGGGCTTCAATGCTCCGGCGGTCAATCTCTCGGCAGGCTATCACACTCTTGCGGAAGCCTTCTCCGGCTGGCGGGAAAGTCCCCAGCACAACCGGGTGCTGCTCGATCCAAAAGCGGCGCGGATCGGCATCGCCACGGCCTATACGCCGAATTCCAAATACAAAGTCTATTGGGTTCTGGCCGTCGCGGCGAAGCCTTGAGCCAAATTTTCCCAGCTTTACAAAGGCCTGGAACCTAAACCGAAGCGTAGCTCTTTAACATCAGCGTCAGTGGTGGCGTTGTAAGAGCGTGCTTTGAAAGACCATGCCGGACTTCGATCCCAAGTTGGGTAAACAAATGCCTCCGCCTCCCGCAACGGGGAGCGAACACGATGTCGGGCCCGGACAGGACAATACGCTCGCGAAGGAAGCGGACCATGCCGCCGCGCATCAGCAGGGCCATCGGCCGCCGGAGCCTGCTCCTGAAATAGCACCCAGCATCGGGCGGGAGCTGTTTCTGCTGTTCCGGGACATGTACCGGGGCGGCAAGGGCTGGCCGATGACGCGGTTGGGCATCGCCATTGTCGTCGTGCTCATTGGCAACATGGTGGGCCAGGTTCGGCTGAATCAATGGAACGGCGCCTTCTTCGATGCAGTGGAGAAGCGCGATACCTCGACCTTCTTTCATCAGCTTCTCGTCTTCGGCGTCATCGTTGCCGCATTGCTTGCCTTCGTCGTGGCGCAGACATGGTTGCAGGAGCGGCTCAAGATCCGCCTGCGGCAGCGCCTGACGCAAGTTCTGCTCGATCTCTGGCTGAGGCCCAACCACGCCTATCAGCTCGGCTTCATGGGAGAGAACAGCAAACAGCCCGACCAGCGTCTGCAGGAGGATTGCCGTCTCTTCTCCGAGCTCTCGACGGAGCTGGGCGTCGGCATGCTGCAGGCCTTCCTCCTGCTCGTCAGCTTTATCGGCGTTCTGTGGACTCTCTCAGGCGACACGACCTTCACGATCAACGGACGAGAGATCACGATCCCCGGCTACATGGTGTGGGTTGCCATCGGCTATGCAGGCATCGGCTCCGGTCTCACCTGGCTCGTCGGCCGCCCGTTGATCCGGCTCAACACGCAACGCTATGCCCGCGAGGCGGATCTGCGCTTCGCGCTCGTACGCGTCAACGAGAGCGCAGAAAGTGTTTCCCTTTACAACGGCGAGGACGACGAGCGGCGCAATCTCGACGAGTTCGTGGAGGCGGTGCTCAAGTCGACGCGGCGCTTGTCGGGGGCACTTGCCCGCCTGACCTGGATTACGTCTGGTTACGGTTGGCTTGCGATCGTCGTGCCGATCTTAGCTGCTGCGCCTGGCTATTTCAGCGGACGCTTGTCCTTCGGCGGCATGATGATGGTGGTCGGTGCCTTCAATCAGGTGCAGGCGGCCCTGCGCTACTTCGTGGATAACTTCCCGAAGATCGCCGATTGGCGTTCAGCCGTGCTGCGCGTCGCCACGTTCCGCCAGGCGGCCATCGATCTTGAAGAAGTGACGATTCAGAACGGCAAGATCGACATCGCGCCGCACCCGCAAGGCTGGCTCAGCTTCGAGGGACTGTCCATCGCCTTGAGCGACGGCAGCATTCTCATCGAAGATGCGACGGCGGAGATCAAGCCGGGCGAGCGCGTGCTGATCATGGGCGAATCCGGAGCCGGAAAGAGCACCTTGTTCCGGGCCATCTCGGAACTCTGGCCCTGGGGCTCCGGCAGGATCCGCCTGCCGCCCGGTCACGAGATGATGTTTCTGCCGCAGCGGCCCTATCTGCCCCTCGGAACATTGCGGGCAGCAATCAGCTATCCCGCATCGCCCGACACGTTCGACGATGCCGAGATCCGCGCGGCGCTGGAGCGCTGCGGCTTGAACGAATTCGTGGACATGCTCGACAAGCACGAGCGCTGGGATAAGACCATGTCGCTCGGCCAGCAGCAGCGTGTCGCTTTCGCGCGCGTTATTCTGCACAAGCCGCGCTGGGTGTTCATGGACGAGGCGACCTCTGCCCTCGACGAGGAAAACCAAGCCTCCATGCTCTCGCTGTTCGACGATGAGCTGAAGGGCGCAACGGTGATGTCCATCGGGCACAGGCCCGGCCTGGAGGAGTTTCACACGCGTACGCTTCACATCCGCAAGACCGAGGAGGGGGCGATTCTTTTACCCAAGCCCCGCCTCCAATATATTCCTCGTCCGCGACGGAAATGGATCGGCAGCTTTCGCAAGCGGTTCAAGAAGGGGCATAACCATAAGCCCAGCGAGGTATGAGGCTTTATGCGCTTCGGCATTGGCATTTCGGGCGAACAGGATTACGAAACTCTCCATCGAGAGCGGAGTTTTCCCGTAAGCTTCGCGCTGGCAGGGTGATCCCATGCGGCTGATCAGGCTTTACATCCGCGTTCTGAGCCAACTCGGGTCGGACCTGAGGGTTGGCGCTCTTTTGGCTCTGGCGAATATTGCACTGGCAATTTCCGCATTTGCCGAGCCGATCCTGTTTGGCCGCATCATCGACGTTCTCACGCGCGCGCAGATTCCGGGCTCGGCTCCGGTCACGTTCACGGTGCTCCTGCCTCTGATCGCGGCTTGGGTCGCCTTCGGTCTCTTTTCCATCGGCGCGGGTGCTCTGGTGGCGCTTCATGCGGATCGCCTCGCTCATCGGCGCAGGCTTGCCGTCGTCGCCAATTACTTCGAGCACGTGCTCGAACTTCCACTCGCCTTTCACACTTCCACACATTCAGGCCGCGTGCTGAAAGTGATGCTGGAAGGCTCGGGCGGCATGTCCTGGCTCTGGCTTGGCTTCTTTCGCGAGCATCTGTCGGCGCTGATCGCGCTCGTAGTGCTTCTGCCGCTCACAGTCTTCCTGAACTGGCGTCTCGGCCTTCTCCTCCTGGTTCTCGTGGGCGTGTTCGCGGTGCTCACCGCCATCGTGCTTCGCAAGACGGAAACCCTGCAGGGCTCCGTCGAGCGCTATCACTCGAGCCTTGCCGAGCACGCGTCGGATGCGCTCGGCAATGTGCCGGTCATCCAGTCCTTCACGCGCATCGAGGCCGAGAGCCGTTCCCTGCGCGTCATCATCCAGCAATTGCTGCAGGCGCAGAACCCGGTTCTGTCCTGGTGGGCGCTGGCCTCCGTCGCATCGCGCGCGTCTGCCACCATCACGGTTACCGCTATTTTCCTTCTCGGCACCTGGCTGCATCTCAACGGCCTTGCCACCATCGGTCAGATCGTCACATTCATGAGCATGGCGACGATGCTGATCGGACGCCTGGAACAGGCGGTGAGCTTCGTCAACCAGATGTTCATGCAGGCGCCGAAGCTGCAGGAATTCTTCGAGATTCTCGATACGACGCCCGCCGTTCATGACCGCGCGAACGCCAAATCGGTGGAGCGATTCAAAGGCGAGGTCGTGTTCGACAACGTGAGCTTCTCCTACGACGGCAAGCGCTCCGCGGTGCAGGACGTTTCCTTCACGATCCAGCCTGGCGAGAACGTGGCGCTGGTGGGTGCTACGGGCTCGGGCAAGTCGACCACGCTTGGTCTCCTGCATCGCGCCTTCGATCCGCAATCGGGTTGCATCCGCATCGATGGCGACGATATACGCGATCTTGCTCTCGCATCCCTTCGCCGCAACATCGGTGTCGTCTTTCAAGAGCCTATGCTTTTCGCCCGCACCATTCGCGAGAACTTGCAGGTCGGCCAGCCCGAGGCCACGGATGCCGAGATGATCGAAGCCTTGCAGCGCGCGCAGGCCATCGAGTTCATTTCGCGACAATCGGATGGACTCGACACCGTCATCGGCGAGCGTGGCCGCTCGCTTTCGGGCGGTGAGCGCCAGCGTCTCTCCATCGCACGAGCGCTCCTCAAAAACCCGCCAATCCTCATTCTCGATGAGGCAACGAGCGCGCTCGATGCTTCTACCGAGCGGAAGCTGCAGAAGGCCTTGGATGAGGTGATGAAGGGGCGAACGACATTCGTAATCGCACATCGCCTTGCTACCATCCGCAATGCCAACCGCATTCTCGTCTTCGATCAGGGTCGCGTGATTGAGACAGGCACTTTCGAGGAGCTCGTGGCAAAAGGCGGGCGCTTTGCCGAACTAGCCCGCGCGCAGTTCATGGCAGCCGAGGAGGAGCCGAAACCGCAAACTCCCAAAGTGCAACCGCATGAAGTCGAGCGCTTGGAAGCAAGCGGGACCTAAGGCAGCAATCTTTGTCAATTCTCATGTCCTGCGCAAAGCGGCGCACTTAAGCTGAAATAGAATAACTGCTTCGTTGTTGCTTTCGAATTGCAGCACTTAATTCGTTTGCGCGTCCGGTATCAAATGCATAGGGTCTCCGCGAAGCGGGTTCCCATGACGTCAATTTCCTTAGAAGAGAGTTCTTTCAACTTGCCGGAGATGTCATCCGGCGAGCATGCTACCAATGGTATCACGCTTCACGATGTTCAGGCTGGCCCAGCCCATGCGCCATTGGCCATACTGTTGCATGGCTTCGGGGATTTCTGGTGGGGATGGCGGCGGCAGATCGGGCCTTTGACGGCGGCAGGCTTCCGCGTCGTCGCGCCGGATCAGCGAGGCTACAATCTCAGCGAGAAGCCCATCGGCCTGAAGGCCTACGATCTCGATACGCTCGCAGCCGACATCGTGGGGCTCGCGAAAGCCTATGGGCGAGAGAAGTTCATCCTCATCGGACATGATTTCGGAGGGCTCGTGGGATGGTGGATCGCATCACGCTATCCGCAGCATGTGGAGCGGTTCGTCGCCATCAATTCTTTCCATCCTCAGGTTCTGGTTCCCTACTGGCGGAAAAGCCCGACGCAGTTCCTGCGCAACATCTACATGGGCTTCTATCAGATCCCCTGGCTACCCGAAGCGGTCCTTCGCATGAAGAACTTCGCTCTCATGCGGCAGCTTTACATCCGCAGCGGCCGGCCGGGCATCTTCTCGCAATCGGACCTCGACCGCTATCAGAAGACCTGGAGCAAGCCGGGCGCTATGACAGGAATGATCAATTGGTATCGCGCCATGCGCCGCAAACCCCATATTGAGAATCTCCGCATCGCGGTGCCGACGATGGTGATCTGGGGCAACAAGGATTTCTATCTCGAGAAGGGATTGGCGGAAGCGAGCCTTGATCTGTGCGACGACGGCCGCGCGGTATGGATCGAGAATGGCACGCATTTCGTCCATCTCGAGGAGCCTGAAATCGTCAACCGGGCGCTGATCGATTTTCTGAAAGCCTGAATTAGCTGTCTTTAGGACGTGCAGGCTGAAGCGGCGTGATCCTGAGTGCCGTGATGCGGTTACGTGACTTGCGCAGGACCTGGAAGCGGCATCCGTGGAAGGTGAAGATCTGTCCGGTATCTGGGATCGTCTGCGCCTCGTGAATGACGAGGCCCGCGATGGTGGTCGCCTCCTCGTCGGGCAGGTTCCAGTCCATGGCGCGGTTGAGATCGCGAACCGGAACAGAGCCGTCCACGTTCACCGAGCCGTTCGGCTGCGGACGTACGCCCTGCACGGAGAGATCGTGCTCGTCCTTGATGTCGCCAACGATCTCTTCGAGAATGTCTTCGAGGGTGACGAGGCCCATCACCTCGCCGTACTCATCCACCACCAGGGCGAAGTGCGTCTTCTTGGCGAGGAACGCCCTCAGCTGATCGCGCAGCGAGGTGGTGTCCGGCACGAACCAGCTCTCCAGCGCAATCGCTTCCACCTTCAGCTTGCTCGCGTCGCCGCCCACCGCATCGAGCGCGCGCAGCAGATCCTTTGCGTGAAGAACGCCGACGATGTTCTCCTGGCTCTCACGCCAGAGCGGCATGCGCGTATAGGGCGAGGAAAGAACCTCGCGCACGATTTCTTCGGAGGAGAGATCCGCATTGATGGTGCGCATCTTCGTGCGGTGAACCATGACCTCCGAGACGGTGAGGTCTTCGAGATCGAGAAGCCCGCCCAGCATGTCGCGCTGAACCTTCGCGACGCCGCCTTCCTTGTGCAGCAGATCGACCTGGCCGCGAATTTCTTCCGATGCGGAGAGGATCGGCGTGTTCTCGCCGATCTTGATGCCGAAGGGGCGCAACATCAGGCGCACCAGGCGCTCGATGGCAATCGCTAGAGGGCCGAGGATCGCTACGACCCAGGACATGGGCCGCGAGAGGAAGAGCGAGACGCTGTCGGGCGAAGAGATGGCGACTGTCTTCGGCATCACTTCCGCGAACACGATCACCAGTACCGACATGATGGCGGTGGCATAGAGCGCGCCGCCGTCGCCGAAGATCGCGACGAGCACGCTGGTGGCGAAGGCCGATACGCCGATATTGACGATGTTGTTGCCGATCAGAACCGTGCCGATGAAGCGCTCGCGGATCTCAAGGAGGCGGTTCACCAGGCGCGCCCGCTTGTCGCCGCCCTTTTCCAGCATGAGCATGCGGGAGCGGGAGGCGCCCGTGAAGGCCGTCTCGCCCGCCGAGAAAAAGGCCGAGAGCAGAAGGCAGAAGATGACGACTAGTGCGGCAAACCAGAGGTCACTGGTAGAAGATTCCTCGATCATGACGACGATGCGTTGATTTCACTCATCAGGAATGCGCGGACTTTCTCCGCCTCGATGCCGGGCGCGATGAAGCTCTGTCCGATCCCTCGCGCGAGGATGAACGTGAGCGATCCGCCCTTCACCTTTTTGTCTTGTGCCATGGCGTCCAGAAGCTCATCCACCGTGCCGCACCCACCCGGTACATGGGACAGGCGCGTGGGAAGTCCAACGTCCTTCAGATGCGCCTCGATGCGCTCCGCGTCGGAGAGCGTGCACAGGCCTAAGGCGGCCGAGAAGCGGAAGGCGAGGTTGAGGCCGATGGCGACGCCCTCGCCGTGGACGAGGCGTGCTGAATCGTATCGCGTGATGCGCTCCAGCGCGTGGCCGAAGGTATGGCCGAGATTGAGCAGGGCACGGTCACCGGTCTCGTGCTCGTCGCGCACCACCACGGCGGCCTTGGCGCGGCAGCTCTGCGCCACGGCCTCGTTGCGCTCCGGGCCGCCTTCGAAGATCCCGGTCCAGTTCTCCTCGCACCAGGCGAAGAAGCCCGCATCGTCGATGAGGCCATATTTCACTACCTCGGCATAGCCGGCGCGCATCTCGCGGGGAGGCAGCGTATCGAGGAGGGCCGTATCGGCCAGCACGAGGCTCGGCTGATGGAACGCGCCGACGAGGTTCTTGCCGTGGCGGGAATTGATGCCGGTCTTGCCGCCGACGGAGGAATCGACCTGCGAGAGCAGGGAGGTCGGCACCTGCACGAAACGCACGCCACGGCGCACCACGGCGGCGGCAAAGCCCGCGAGATCGCCGATCACGCCGCCGCCCAGCGCGACCACGAGATCGCCGCGCTCGATCTTTGCCTCGAGCACCGCGTCGCAAACGCGCTCCAGGCTGGCATAGGACTTCGTCGCCTCGCCTGGGGGCAGGGTGATGATGGACGTGCGCAGGCCATTGGCCTGCAGGGCATGAGCGAGGGAGTGCGCATAGAGAGGCCCTACATGCTCGTCCGTCACGATGGCGGCGGCGCGGGCGCCGAGGGCCGCGATGCGGGAGCCTGCTGTCTCGATCAGGCCTCGCCCGACAAGGATGTCATAGGCCCGGTCGCCCAGGGGGACCGGAACCGTGATGGGCGATGCGCTGCTCATTCGGCGTTCCCCTGTTGTCCCTTGGCGAACCAGCCGCTGACGGCCTTGATGATGTCGGCCACCACGCGGTCGTGCGGCGCCTCGTGCGAATCGATGGTGAGGTCCGCCAGGGCATAGACCGGATAGCGGAGTTCCATGAGCCGTCGCATGGTGCCTTCCGGGTCGGGATTGCGCAGGAGGGGGCGGGTGTCGCGCTTGCGGACACGGCGCATGAGCACGTCGAGATCGGCCTTCAGCCAGACCGAAATGCCCTGCTCGGCGATGTTCCGGCGCGTATCCTCGTTCATGAAGGCTCCACCGCCGGTGGCCAGCACCATGGGGCCTTCCTGGAGCAGGCGGGCGATGACCCGGCGCTCGCCGTCGCGGAAGTGCTCCTCGCCATGGATGGCGAAGATGTCGGGAATCGTCATGCCGGCGGCCGCCTCGATCTCGTGATCGGCGTCGCGGAAAGGCAGTTTGAGCGTCTGGGCCAATCTTCGGCCCACCGTGCTCTTCCCGGCGCCCATGAGCCCGACGAGCACGATCGAACGCGCGCCGAGCTGGCGGCTGATCGGGTGGCCGCGCCGGCGATTTTCAGTCTGCCCGCCAGCTTCATCGAGCGGATTGAAGCGGCTGATATTGTTCATGAGCTTGTCCTAGCACGCGGCATAGGCTCTGTCACAGGGAGCTTATCGGGGCCATGTGGAATGAACCTTAACGTAAGTACTTGCCTTTGCGGCCCATGCATGGTTGTAGCGAAGGAACGCTAAGAAGAGGGTCCATTGCCCACCTTATTCCGGTTTCTCCTCGTCGTTGCCATTCTCGCGGGCCTAGGGTTTGCCGCCATGTTCGCGCTGGCGACCCTCGTCCAGCCCGATCCGCGCGAGATCACGGTGCCGGTTCCCACCCAGCGGAACCCTTCCTCCTGATGAACGGCGCGCGCCAGGCCAGCCTTTTCCTGGATATGCTTGCCGCCGAGCGCGGCGCTTCCAAGAACACGCTGGACGCCTATCGGCGCGACCTCGACGATTACCTAAGCTTTCTCACCGAGGAAAAGGCTCAGCCCGACAACGCCTCCGCCGCCATCATTCGCGGCTTCATGGCAAGCCTGGAGGAGCGTGGCCTGAAGGCCTCGTCCGCCGCCCGCAGGCTTTCCGCCGTTCGCCAGTTTCACAAATTTTTGTATGTGGAAGGCTATGCCCCCGCCGACCCCACGGCAGCCGTCTCGGCGCCGAAGCGGGGCAGGGCACTGCCCAAGGTCCTGTCCGTCGATCAGGTCGACCGCCTGCTGCAGGTGGCCCACGAGGGCGTCTCGCACCCTAAGGCCTCACCTGCCGAGCGTCTGAGGGCCGCGCGCATGGCGTGCCTGCTGGAACTGCTCTATGCCACGGGCCTGCGCGTCTCCGAGCTCGTCTCGCTTCCGCGTAGCGCTGCCAAGACCCGCGACCGCTTCCTCGTGGTTCGGGGAAAAGGCGCGAAGGAGCGCCTCGTGCCGCTCACCGATGCGGCGCGGGATGCGGCGCGCGCCTATCTCGCGCTGCTGGAGGAGCAGGGAAAGGCGGTAGGCCCCTGGCTGTTTCCCGCCGACAGCGAGACCGGTTATCTCACCCGCCAGGCCTTCGCGCGCGAGTTGAAAAACGTGGCGGGCGGAGCAGGCCTGCGCGCCGACAAGATCAGCCCGCACGTGCTGCGCCACGCCTTCGCGAGCCACCTGCTCCAGAATGGCGCGGACTTGCGCGTGGTGCAGGAGTTGCTCGGCCATTCCGACATCTCGACGACGCAGATCTATACGCACGTGTTGGACGAGCGTCTGAAGAGCATGGTGCGCGATCTGCACCCGCTGTCGTCGGGAGAGGGGTAGTTTCAGGCAAGCGCGATGTCTAAGAGCTACGCTGTATATATCTTAGCCAGTCGAAAGAATGGCACGCTCTATATTGGTGTCACCGGAAATCCCTTACAGAGAATGGAGCAGCATAAGTCTCTGGCTATAGCTGGCTTTACGCGTCGGTATGGAGTGACAAGGCTCGTCTATGTCGAATGGTATGACGATATTCACGAGGCCATTGCACGTGAGAAACAGCTGAAGGGCTGGAATCGAGCTTGGAAGATAAAGCTTATCGAGCAGTCCAATCCTGAATGGGCCGATCTCGATCCAACAGCTGCTTGAGGAGGTGGTGTCATCCTCAGGCCAAGCCGCAGGCGAGGGAAGGGGATCCACGATCAAGCGCTGCGCTATGGATTCCCTTCCCCTTCGCTGCGCTCCGGCCGGGAATGACACTGAGGCTGACTACTTCCGCTTCAGCAGAAACACGCCCTGATCGCCGACGAGGTTCCAGACCCACCAAGGCAGGCTCACCTGCATGGGCTTGCCGCCTGCATTGAGGGCGACAGCTTTTTCCATCTGCGCGCCGACTTCGCGACACAGCTCCACGAAATCGCGGATGGTGCAGAAATGGATGTTGGGCGTGTCGTACCAGGAATAGGGCAGGTTTTCCGTTACCGGCATCCGACCCTTGAGCGCCAGATCGACACGAACGCGCCAATGGCCGAAATTCGGGAACGACACGATGGCGCGGCGGCCGATGCGCAGCAGGTTTTCAAGCACCACGCGCGGCTGGCGTGTCGCTTGGATCGTCTGCGAGAGGATCACGTAATCGAAGGCATCGTCCGGGTAATCGGAAAGATCCGTATCCGCATCGCCCTGGATCACCGGCAGGCCTTTTGCAAGGCAGGCATTCACGCCCTCGCGGGAAATCTCGATGCCGCGCCCGTCCACGTTCTTGCGGTCGCGCAGGAGCGAGAGCAGCGCGCCGTCGCCGCAGCCCACGTCAAGCACGCGCGAGCCTGGCTCGACCATGTCGGCGACGAGCAGGAAGTCGAGGCGGTGGCCGGTAGCGAGGTCCGTGGCGGGCAGGGTGAGACCTGATGTCATGCGATCCCCCGCACGCGTGCTGCCGCGTCGATGAAGCCCCGCGCTGCCGCAAACATTTCCGGCTCTTCGAGCAGGAAGGCGTCGTGCCCCTTGTCGCTTTCCACCTCCACGAAACCGACCGATGCTGCCGCCGCATTGAGCGCATGCACGATGGCGCGCGAGTCGGTGGTGGGGAAGAGCCAGTCGGAGGTGAACGAGATCACGCAGAAGCGCGTGGCCGAGCCCTTGAAGGCTTTGGCGAGTGAGCCGCCATGCTCCGCCGCGAGATCGAAATAATCCATCGCCCGCGTCACGTAGAGGTAGGAATTGGCATCGAACCGCTCGACGAAGGAGATGCCCTGATAGCGCAGATAGCTCTCGATCTGGAAATCGGCGTCGAAGGAGAAGGTCGGCGCTGAACGGTCCTGGAAGTTGCGGCCGAATTTCCGGTGCAGCGCCATCTCGGAAAGGTATGTGATGTGCGCGCCCATGCGCGCCACCGCGAGGCCTTTCGAGGGCCGCGTGCCCTCGAGCAGATAGCGTCCGCCGCGCCAGTCGGGATCGGCCATCACGGCCTGGCGGCCGACCTCGTGAAAGGCGATGTTCTGGGCCGAGTGGCGCGCGGCGGTGGCGATGGGCAGGGCCGCGAAGACGCGATGCGAATAGCTCGCCGCCCATTGCAGCACCTGCATGCCGCCCATGGAGCCGCCGATCACGCAGAACAGGGTTTCGATGCCTAAGCGGTCGATGAGGGCTCCTTGAGCGCGCACCATGTCGCGGATGGTGACCACCGGAAAATTCAGGGCATAGGGCTGGCCGGTCGCAGGATCGGTCGAGGCCGGGCCCGTGCTGCCCATGCAGCCGCCGATCACATTGGCGCAGATCACGAAGAAGCGGTCGGTGTCCACCGGCTTGCCGGGGCCGATCATGGTCAGCCACCAGCCCGGCTTGCCCGTCACCGGATTATCGTTCGCCACATGCTGGTCGCCGGTGAGCGCATGGCAGATCAGCACCGCGTTGGACTTCTCGGCGTTGAGCGTGCCGTAGGTCTGGTAGGCGATCTGCCAGGGGCTAAGCGCGATGCCGGAATCCATCATCAGGGGCTCGTCCGCGCCGAAGCGCATGACCAGACTCGACGGATCGTCGGCTTGGCTTCGCGCTTCCAGGGAGAGGGGGGACGATGTCATGGATGATGCGGCCGTGTTCGGTTTGCCGAACAATCCGTAATTCGGGCAGGTCCAGCCGTCAACGAAGATGAGGGTTCATGGCTGAGTTGCGAGGTCTTGGTGCGAGGGGAGCAACACGGTTGTCTGTTGTCAAAGAGCGCGTGGGCAAAGGCATGGGGGAATGACCTCGCGAGCTTTTGGCTCCGAGGGGATAGGTCGAGGGAGACGCGAGGAGGCGTCCGGCTCGATTGTGGAGTGTGTGAAGAACCCGACGGCTCCTCGCGCACGGTTCTTTTAGGCGTACACCGTGTCTTTCAACGATGGGCCTCCCGCCGACAGGTTTGCGAAACCTGACACAGGACCGCTCCCGGCTCCGACAATCACGACGCCTCGCGAGCGCGCCCCTCGTTGAGCCGGGACACCAACAGCTATAGCCAAGGTTAGGAACCTTGTCAAGAACAAAAGCGGAACATGCGCTCCTTGCACCGGCTCCTCCCTGTCCACCTCTCGTCATCCCGGACGGCAAAGCCGAGCCGGGATCGTACGCAGGATAGGACGCCTCCTCCCTCCCCCTTGCGGGGAGGGGTTAGGGGTGGGGGTGGTGCAACCGGGTGGGCGGGATGACAAGTCGGACGCTGTAGCCTCTGTGCATGCACTGGATGAAGCGCAGCGCTTGGACTTTGCGACCCCCACCCTTCATCCCTCTCCCACTCGGGAGAGGGGATCTGCGCCATTCTCGTCGGGCGATCCCGGGTTCCGCTGCGCGGCCCCGGGAGGAAGCTGTTCTCATCAAGGAGATTGTTGCCGCTTCCTTCGCTCCCCATCGCCGGGGATGACAAGCGGATGCAAACGGGTCAAAGAAAGGCGCAACGTTTCAGGACCGAAGCCATGAGCACCGCAAAGCCCGCACCGTCCCTTGCCGAGCTGCGCCAGGAGATCGACCGTATCGACGAGGCGATGCACCGGCTGCTCATGGAGCGCGGCACTATCATCGACCGGCTGATCGAGTCCAAGAAGGCGTCCGAGACGGGGATCAGCTCCGCCTTCCGCCCGGGCCGCGAGGCCTCGATGATGAAGGCTTTGGCCGAGCGCCACACGGGCCTGCTGCCGCTCGATACGGTGGAGAGCATCTGGCGGGTGATCATCGGCACCTTCACCTATGTGCAGTCGAACTACTCGGTCCATGCCGACGTGTCGGGGGGCGATGCGCCCATGCGCGACTCGGCCCGATTCCATTTCGGCTTCACAGTTCCTTACATCACTCACCCCAGTGCGGCGGCGGTGATCGAGGCCGTGGCGACCTCCAAGGGCGATCTCGGCATCTTCCGCCTCGACCAGGGCGCGACCAGTGGCGCGTGGTGGCGCACGCTCGCAGAGAAGGACCGGCCGAAGGTCATCGCGCGGTTGCCCTTCATTGAGCGGCCGGACCATCCGGCGGGCACGCCGGTTTTCGTGATCTCCAAGCCTCTCGTCGATAATGCCGTGCGCGACGTAGTGCTCTATGCGGCCCAGTTCGAGCGCTGGCACAAGGGCGCGAACCAGGCGCTGACGCGGCTCGGCGGTGAGGTGGTGGCAAGTGCTGCCGATGCCAACGGCCTCTCGGAGTTGATCGCGGTGCCCGGCATCGTGGAAGCCTCCCGCCTTCAGCAGGAGCTGACGGAGGCGGGCGCCAGCCTCGCCCAGCTCGCGGAGATCGGCAGCCATGCCGAACGTTTCCACGTGAAATGAAGATCAAGCTGGGTTAGAGCCCTGTTCGCAATCGTTTGCCTAGAAAGTTTTGAAAATGTCCGTCCGTCCCGAACCCCGTCCCGGCGTGATGCAGATCGACGCCTATGTGCCCGGCAAGAGCAAGGCCGCGGGAGGCGTGAAGGTTCATAAGCTCTCCTCGAACGAGACGCCGCTGGGCCCCTCGCCGAAGGCCATCGAGGCGGTGCGGACGTTCGATCATCTCGAGCTTTACCCGGATGGCTCGGCCACGAAGCTGCGCGAGGCCATCGGCGCGAAGTATGGGCTCGACCCCAGCCGCATCATCTGCGGCGCGGGCTCCGACGAGCTGCTCTCGCTGCTCGCCTATACCTATGTGGGTCCGGGCGATGAGGGCGCCTTCAGCGAGCATGGCTTCCTCGTCTATCGCATCGCGATTCTCGCTGCCGGCGGCACGCCCGTCGTTGCGCCGGAAAAGGATTTTCACGCGGATGTGGATGCGATTCTGGCGCGCGTGACGGAGAAGACGAAGATCGTTTTTCTCACCAATCCCAACAATCCGACCGGCACCTACATTCCCTTCGACGAAGTGAAGCGCCTGCATGCGGGCCTGCCGCCCCATGTGGTGCTGGTGCTCGATGCGGCTTACGCGGAATACGTGCGCCGCAACGATTACGAGGCCGGTCTCGAACTCGTCGCCACGGCAGAGAACGTGGTGATGACGCGCACCTTCTCGAAGATCTACGGCCTGGCGAACATGCGCGTCGGCTGGATGGTCGCGCCCGCGCACATCGCCGATGCGGTGAACCGCGTGCGCGGACCCTTTAACATGAACGGCCCCGCCATGGCAGCGGGCATCGCGGCGGTGCAGGACGAAGAGCATGTGGCGAAGGCTTTCGCGCACAACGAGCAATGGCTCGCATGGCTCACGAAGGAGATCGAGGCGCTGGGGCTGAAGGTCACGCCGAGCGTCGCGAATTTCATGATGATCCATTTCCCCGAAGCAGCCGGGCAGACCGCGAAAGACGCGGATGCGTTCCTCTCCAGCCGCGGCCTCATCCTGCGCCGCATCGAGGCTTATGGCATTCCCAACGCGCTGCGCCTGACGGTCGGCAGCGAGGAAGCGAACCGTCTCGTGGTCGAGGCTCTGCGCGATTTCATGAAAGGCGGCAACCATGCCTGAGCGTCTTGGTCCCCCTCTCGACAAGCCGCTGTTCAAACGCGTCGCGCTGATCGGCCTCGGCCTGATCGGCTCGTCCATTGCGCGCGCGGTGAAGCATCTCAATCTTGCAGGCACCCTCGTTGCCATTGATCGCAGCGAAGAGGTGGTGGCGCGCGTGCGCGAATTGGGAATCGCCGACGAGGCGACGACCGATTTCGTGGCGGGCGTGACGAATGCCGATCTCGTGATCCTCTGCGTGCCGGTCGGTGTCTGCGGCGCTGTCGCGGAAGTCATCAAGCCGGGATTGAAGCCCGGCTGCATCGTGTCCGATGTGGGTTCGGTGAAAGCGTCCGTGATCGCGCAGGTGCAGCCGCATCTGCCTGAAGGCGTGCATTTCGTGCCCGCGCATCCGGTCGCAGGCACGGAGCATTCAGGCCCCGATGCGGGCTTCGCCACGCTCTTCCACAATCGCTGGTGCATTCTCACCCCACCGGAAGGCGAGGATGAAGGTGCCATCGAACGCGTGCGCGCTTTCTGGACGGCCATGGGCTCCAACGTGGAGATCATGGCGGCGCAGCATCATGATCTCGTGCTGGCGATTACGAGCCACGTGCCGCATCTCATCGCCTACAACATCGTGGGCACGGCGGCGGATCTGGAAACCGTCACGCAAGGCGAGGTGATCAAGTTCTCTGCCGGCGGCTTCCGCGACTTCACGCGCATCGCCGCATCCGATCCCACTATGTGGCGCGACATCTTCCTGCACAACAAGGAAGCCGTGCTCGAAATGCTGGGCCGTCTCAACGAGGATATCGCGCTGCTTGCGCGCGCCATCCGCTGGGGCGAGGGCGACAAGCTGCACGATCTCTTCACCCGCACCCGCGCCATCCGCCGCGGCATCATCTCGTCGGGTCAGGAAACGGCGGAGCCCGATTTCGGACGCCGCAAGGATCAGGCGTAAGCGCTGCGCTTCATTCAGTAAGCAGCGACGATCTTACAGTGTCATTCCCGGCCGGAGCGCAGCGGAGGGGAAGGGAATCCACGATCAAGCGTTGCGCTATGGATCCCCTTCCCTCGCCTTTGGCTCGCCGGGGATGACACAACTGCGCATCGTCAATAAAGCGGCTGCAGCCTCACGTTCGGGATCACGAATGGTCCCATCGCGATGAAGCCATTGTTGAGGGTGAGCGTCGGCAGCGGTGTGAGCTGCTGCTGCGCATTGTTGCCGCCTTGCGCGCGCGGGCCTTGTCCGAGCAAGGCGCCGAGAAGAGCGCCGCTGGCGCGATTGCCCGTGAGATTGCCGATGAGGCCGTCGAGGCCTGCGGCCGCCACGTTGAGCTGGCCTGCGGGACGATGCTCCTCGTCGAGGTTGAGCTTGCCTTTCGCCTCCATGCGGCGCGGGCCTTTAGTGGCGGACAGCATCAGGATGTCGAGCGTGCCGCCGGCGCTGCGCCAGCGTTCCAGCTCCTGCGCGATCGGACGGCCCTGGAAGCCCGTGGCCTGCGAGACGGTGACATCCGCATTGAGATCCGTGAGTTCCGAGCCACCGATGAGCGCATCAAGCAGCGGCACGGTCGCCTGCCGGATCGACAGGGCCGCGTCATAGGCCTTCTCCGACGCGCGGGATGGATTGGGGCGCAGGTGTAGTTCGAGATACTGGCTCGAGGTGGCGATGTCCTGCGGCGCCAGACCCGTCACCGTGAACTTCGGCGCCGTCACAGCCACGGACAAACGCTGCAGCCCACTCCGCGAAGCGTGGATGCTCGCCTGCAGCAGATCCCACTGTCCCTGCACGTTCGCCTTGCCGTCGGTGACGCGCAAGGGACCGGCTGCTTCCACGATCACGAGGCGCGGCTGATAGACCTGCGCGATGGCTTCCGTGCGTCCGAAGGAGGCGGTCACCGCGCCCTGCTTCAGTTGCAGCGTGTTGCAGACGATCTCGATGCGGAACGGATAGCCCGCGATGGTGCGGTCCGTGCAGGTCCATTGCCGCCCATTGCGCGCCTCCGCTGTCATCCACGCATCGAGCGCCTCGGCCGCGCGGTTGCGGATGAAGAACCAGGCGACGCTCCAGGCAATTGCGACGAGAAGCAGCAGGATGAAAGGCGTATAGAGCCAGAAACGGCTACGGCGATGGTTTTCCGTGCTGACGGCCTCGACCATGCAAGATCTCCTGTTGTGCTGCTGCTTCGTAGCTGGTAGCGCCCGATAGGAAAAGCGATCTCCGCTTTTCCGTCAAAGCGCGGCTTCCTAAAAGACGAAGCAGGCAAGGTTCGGGCATGAAAGCAGTGACGGACGGGTCTGGCGATCTGTGGGTTTTCGGCTACGGCTCCCTCATGTGGAGGCCGGGCTTTCCTTTCGTCGAGCGCCGCCATGCGCAGCTCTACGGCTATCGCCGCGCGCTTTGCGTTCTCTCCCATGTCCATCGTGGAACACCTGAGAACCCTGGGCTCGTGCTCGGCCTCGACCGGGGCGGCCGCTGCCACGGCGTGGCCTTTCGCGTCGCGAAGGACGAGGCGGAGGCGACGGTGCATTACCTGCGCGAGCGCGAGCAGGTGACGAGCGTGTACCTCGAGCGGCACCTGTCCTTGCGGCTCGACGACGGCAGTCCGGTCACCGCCCTCGGCTACGTGGCCGACCGCAAGCATCAGCAATATGCGGGCAATCTCGGCTTCGAGGAGGTGTTGGCCCTGGTGCGGCAGGGGAAGGGCATCTCAGGCGCGAATCCCGATTACGTCCGCTCCACACACGAGCATCTGCTGACCATGGGGGTCGTCGACCCGCTGATGCAGCGAATCGTCGAGGCGCTCGATCAGGAGGCGTGATCCGCGTTCTCGCGCAGGTCCGCCAGGATTTCGCGACGGCGGGCCTCCGTGTCGGCGAGGCGGTGGATGTGAAGCTCGGAGGCGCCGTGCTCCTGTACCTTTTCAAGCCATCGCGTCCGCGTCTCCGCGCTGGGCTCCGCGCCCGCGAGCACGGAATCGACCACGTGGCCGGTGCCGCCTGCATCGCGGCTGACCGCCAGAATCACGGCGTCCGTGATTTCGAGGAGTTCGTTCAGATCGAGAGGATGCACGCCGACGATATAGCGGCGGCCCGACAGGCCACGCCATGAGCTCAAGGTAGCGGGAGAGGAGCGCAGCCCCGCCGTTGCCCTCAACCTTTCCTCGCGCACGCCAGCCCTCCGCATTCGGTCGTTGCGGAGGTCCCGCATAGCCGTATTCCAGGATATGGTTCGCTTGTTCGCCATATGTTCTTATATGTAGGTGCGGCGAAGCGACCCGTCAAGGTCGAGAAAGCTTAGCAGTATCAGATATTTGTGGTCGAAGCGGCGGGCGTCTGGGCCGAATCGCTCAAGCCCAGCTCACGCCGTCCTTCCGCAAGCAATCTGTTGGAGGATTCCTCAATCCGCTCCTGCGTGAGCTTGAAGAATTCCTCTCGCGGCAGGCCGGGCGCGATGGGGTCGAGAATCTCCACGCGGATCGTACCGGGGCGGCGGATGAACTGGCGGCGGGGCCAGTAGAGGCCGGAATTCAGGCCGACCGGAATGCAGGGAAAGCCGAGGTTCTGATAAAGATGCGCCACGCCGTATTTGTAGGCCGGGGGCGCTCCCGGCGGACGGCGCGTGCCTTCCGGAAAGATGATGATCTGGCGGCCGTGCTGCGCCTCTTCCTTGGCGCGTGCCGTCATCTGCATGAGGGCTGAGGATCCGGCCTTGCGGTTCACCGGCACGCAGCCCGCCTTCCAGAGATACCAGCCGAAGAAGGGAAGCCACATCAGCTCCCGCTTCAGGATGAAGGTCGGATCGTCGAACAGCGTCAGCAGCGCGAAGGTTTCCCACAGGGACTGGTGCTTGGCCGCCACCAGAGCGCCGCCGGGCGGAATCTTCTCAAGCCCGCTAATCTCGACCTTCGTGCCGGCGATGATCTGCTGCAGCCAAAGGGAGGAGCGCGCCCAGGCCTGCACCATCCTGATGAAGACCTTGCGCGGCATCACCATGCCCGGGATCAGCAGGATCAGCCATAGGATGAGGTAGGCGTAGAAGACGACGTTGAACAGCAGGGAGCGAACGAACAGCATGGCTTCGTGAAAAAGGAAAAAGCGGAGCATGAGGCTCCGCGGGTAATTTCACCTTAGTGAGTTCGGGCTCTAGTGCAAGGACGTGTGAGCGCTGGCCTGCTGGCTTGGGGCGCCACGGCTGATGAGATAGGCCATCGAGGAATCCTCCGGGTCGTCCTCGAAGCGGGTGCGGACCCAGACGGCCAGGAACTTCAGATATTCGGTGGCCAGTACCTTGGCAGTTGCCGGATCGTGCCACCAGGCATGCGGGTCGACGGTCGCGGCGACAGGGTAGGGGATCTTCTGCCGGTTCGGCAGGGCATGGTCGAGTTCCACCAGCATGCGGGGCATGTGGTAGTTCGAGGTCACGACGATGAGGGTGTCGAAGCCGTTCGTTTCGGCCCAGCGCCGCGTCTCGATGGCGTTGCCGATGGTGTTGCGGGCCCGGTAATCCAGGTCCACGCAGCAATCGAAGAGCTGGCGCTGGCCGGGATTGAGGCGCGAGATCTGGTCGCGGCTGGTCTTCTCGTTGACGCCGGAGATCAGGAGCCGCTTGGCATAGCCCTTGGCCAGCAGGTCGATGGCGTCGCCGATGCGCTGCGCGCCGCCGGTCATGGCCACGATGCCGTCGGCCCGGGTTTCCGGCTGCTGCTCGAAACGATCAAGGCTGTAGACGAAGGCCAGGAAACCGAGAAAACCGGTCAGGCAGAAGGTGGCCAGGCTCCATGCACCGATACGCAGGATACGCCGCATGGGGGACCTTTTATCGGGGCGCGCCGCGGCACCGGACATCGTCCAGCCCCAGCCCAAGGCTTCAGCGGATTCCATGGCGCTCGGCGTCCAACTCTGCGTCTGCGAACTCATCTCGGGTGATGATAAGGGAGAATGCGGCAATGGAGAGGCAACTCTCTTTATCCACTGGAAGCTGCGCAACATGCAGAAAGAAATTCCGTTTTTCCGCGTAAGGCGATGGGCTGCTTCACAAAACGAGCAAGGGATGGAGCCCGAAGGCGGGAAGACCTTTCGAGTCCGGCAATGAAGGATCAACCATTTCCGTTAAGAAAACGTCTCACCGTCAGCCGCGACACGACACCCGTGACCAGCGCCACCAGGAGCGCGATGAGGATGACGACGAGATAGCCGGTCCAGCTGATGCTGAAGGCTCCGAAGAGGGCCTCGATCTGGTCTCCTGCCGGGCTGGCGCGCCAGGAGCGGGTGATGAGGCCGAGGATGATGGTGAGCACCAAGGCGCCTCCTGCGCCGAAGGCGCTGCCGCGAAGGCCGAGCCTGAAGAAGCGGCGTTGAAATTCCTTGGCGATGAAATCGTCGTTGGCGCCTACGAAATGCAGCACTTCCACCACTTCCTTGTTGCCTGCCATGGCTCCGCGCGTGGCGAAGACGACGGCCAAGCCCGCCGCGACCAGAACGAGGGCTACCAGGAAGATGCCGGTGCCGATGATGGTGTTCGCCATGGTGGACAGGCGTGAGACCCACAGCGCGTGATCGTCGAGGGTCGCCCCCGGAACGTCCTTCTGCAGGCTTTGGCGCAAGGGTCCGAAATCGGGCCGCTCGTCCTCTTTCAGCTTGATGACGATGAGGCGCGGGACCGGCAGGTCCTTGAAGTCGAGGCCCGTGCCGAGCCATGGCTCCAGCAGGCGCTCGGATTCTTCCTTCGTAAAGGGCTGGGCCGTTTCCACGCCCGGCGTCTGGCGCGCGAGCACCACCGCCCGCGCCACGTCGTCTTCCATGGAGCGTTGCGGATTGGGGCGGATCTGGATCGTAACCTCGCGGGCGATCTCCGAGCGCCATTGGGCGGAACTGGCGGAGACCAGCTCCGCGCCGCCCGCGCAGAGCGCGGCCAGGAAGGTCAGGATCGCGATGACGGCGGCGAGCGCCTGACCGCCCGCCGAGTCCACGGGCACCAGAGGCGCGTTGCGGCTCAAGGAGGCGGGAAGGCGCTTGGCTCCTCCCTGCTCCTTCTGCGGAGCGGCCCTCTTGAGGCGGGGTTGGGGCGCGTTCATCCGGCTCATTCGTCGATATGCAGCCGCCCGTCGCCGAGCACGAGGCGGCGCACGTTGAGCTGATCCATGAGGCTGAAATCGTGGGTGGCGATGACCACCGAGGTTCCGAGCCGGTTGAGTTCGATGAAAAGACGCAGCAGGCGCTTGGCGAGCGAAGGGTCCACGTTGCCGGTGGGTTCGTCGGCGAGCAGCAGGTCAGGCCGCACGATGAGCGCGCGGGCAATCGCCGCGCGCTGCTTCTCGCCGCCGGAGAGCACGGGCGGCAGCATGTGCATGCGGTCCCCTAAGCCCACCCAGCGCAAAAGCTCCACGACCTCGGCGCGGTAGCTCCCCTCGTCCTTGCCCTGGACGCGCAAGGGAAGGGCCACGTTCTCGTAGGTCGTGAGGTGGTCGAGCAGGCGGAAATCCTGGAACACCACGCCCATGCGGCGGCGAAGGCCGGTGAGTTCGTTCTTCGAGATCCGGGAGACGTCCTCGCCGAAGAGCGAGATCAATCCGCGCGTCGGCTTGACCGAGAGCAGGATGAGGCGAAGCAGGGTTGTCTTGCCCGCGCCCGAGGGGCCGGTGAGGAACTGGAAGGAATTCGGTTCGATGGAGAAGGTCAGGTCGCGCAGGACCTCGGGCCCCATGCCATAGCGCACGCCCACATTCTCGAAATGCACCGATGGGGCGGCGCCCTCATCGAATTCCTCGTCGTAATAGGCTCTCACGCGCGCCTGAACCCTCCTGGAAAGCAAGACAAAGTGGCCGGACGGGATGCCGGCCACAGGCGATTCGTCTCAACTTATCGCCCGGTCATGGTTAGCAAGCCATAAACTTGCGGGGCATGGACGGAAAGCAAAGCGGCCGGGGAACATTGCCGCAGGAGCGGTCACGATCTCCCGATTTGCCGGGAAAATCGTGAAGTCCGTTTGACTTCCGCGCGTCGCCATGGTCGTGAAGAGGGAAGCCTTCGGGCCTTTTTGACAATTTTTTCTGGACTGACCGACGATGACCGCTGCCCACCGTATCCGGGTTCTTTTCGACGAAGACGCCATCGCCAAGCGCAACGAGGCGCTGGCGGAGGAGATCGCGCGTTCCAAGCCGGAGAACCTGCTCGTCGTCGCCGTGCTCAAGGGCAGCTTCATGTTCGCGGCGGACCTCATCCGCGCCCTGCACCGGGTGGGCCTCGAGCCGCAGGTGGAGTTCGTGCATCTCTCCAGCTATCTCGACGGCACTGTCTCCTCCGGCAACGTGACGATCCTGCGCGACGTGGAAAGCGACGTGCGCGGCCGCGACGTGCTGCTCGTGGACGACATTCTCGAATCCGGCCGCACGGTGACCTTCGCCAAGGACCTGTTGATGGCCCGCGGCGCGAAGAGCGTGAAGACGGCTGTCCTTCTGGAGAAGCCCGGCAAGCGCGCCGTGTCCATCGATCCGGATTACGTGGGCTTCACCTGCCCCGACGTGTTCGTGATCGGCTACGGCATGGATGTCGCCCATTCCTACCGCCAGCTTCCTTTCGTCGGTGTGCTCGACCGCTACGACACGAACCCGGACCTGTTCGACAAGCCGGAGTAGCTAGCCGTTCAGCTGCCAGATCGAGCCGTTCAGCAGGGTCGCGAAGCAGACCCAGGCGAGATACGGCGCGAGAAGCAGCGCGGCGATCCGGTCGAGCTTCCAGAAAGCAAGGATCGTGGCGAGGATTGCGACGATCAGGGCGGCGATGACGACGAGGCCCAGGAGCGGGCTCTGCGCGCCGAAGAAGGCGAAGGACCAGGCTGAGTTCAGGGCGAGCTGCACGAAGAAGAGAACCACCGCTCCCGTGCGTCCGGGCATGCTCCTCGGCAGCGACAGGATGCGCCAGAGCGCATAAGCCATCATCGCATAAAGAGTGGTCCAGACCGGGGCGAAGAGCCAGTTCGGCGGGCTGAAGCCGGGTTTGGCGAGCCCCGCATACCAGGTCGGGATCTTGGCACGGGTCACGAGGCTGCCCGCGAAGCTGACGGCCACGACCGGCACGACGGCGATCAGAAGCCGCAGGAGCGGCGGTGTTGCATGGCTGCCCGTCACGGTTTGATCTGTCGGCATTACTGAAATCCCTTTAAGAGGTACGCGTCTTCATATCACGCAACTGCCACGCTTGTCGGAGGTTCCCATGTCGTCGTCCCGTCTTCCCTGGTCGAAGCGCAGCCTGACCGCTCAAGCCATGGGGCATGTGGATCCGATCACGAAAGCGGTGGTGCCGCCGATCCACGTGGCGACCACCTATATCCGCGACGAGGACAACGCCTATTCCACCGGCTACGTCTATGGCCGCCCCGACAACGCCACCATCCGCGAGGCGGAAGAGGTGCTGGCGATGCTGGAAGAGGCGCAAGCCGGCGCGCTGCTCTTCTCCTCCGGCATGGCTGCGGCCACCGCCGTGTTCCAGGCGCTCAACCCCGGCGATCACATCGTGGCGTCGAAGGTCATGTACTGGGCCCTGCGCAGCTGGCTGATGACAGAGGCCGTTCGCTGGGGGCTTCAGGTCGATTTCGTGGAGACGGACGATCTCGATGCGCTGCGCAAAGCGGTCGTGCCGGGCAGCACAAAGCTCATCTGGGTCGAGACGCCGTCGAACCCGCTCTGGACCATCACCGATATCGCCGCTGTCGCTGAGATCGCCCGTGCGGCGGGCGCCCGCCTCGCGGTCGATTCCACCACGGCCTCGCCGGTTCACACGCGTCCGCTGACGCTGGGCGCTGACATCGTGATGCATGCGGCGACCAAGGTTCTGAACGGCCATTCCGACGTGGTGGCGGGGGTGCTTGCGGGCGCGAAGGCCGATGAGTTCTGGGCAAAGGTCGCCTCCATCCGCAAGATGCAGGGCGCGATCCTCGGCCCCTTCGAGGCCTATCTCCTGATGCGCGGCATGCGCACGCTCCATGTGCGGACAGCCGCGCAGGCAAAGTCGGCCCTCGATCTGGCGCAGCGCTTCTCCGCGCACCCCAAGGTGGCGCGGGTGCTCTATCCCGGCCTGCCACAGCACCCCGGCCACGACATCGCCGCCCGGCAGATGGAGGGCGGGTTCGGCTACATGCTCTCGATCCAGGTGACGGGTGGTGAAAAAGCCGCCATCGCGACCGCCGCAAAGGTCGGCCTGTGGAAAAGGGCAACCTCGCTCGGCGGCGTCGAGAGCCTCATCGAGCACCGCGCTTCCATCGAAGGTCCCGGAACGCCTTGCCCTCCGGACCTTCTGCGGCTTTCCACCGGCATCGAGGACGTGGAAGATCTCTACCGCGACCTCGACGAGGCGCTCAGGGCGTCGTGAGCCTCCAGTGTCATTCCCGGCCGGAGCGCAGCGGAGGGGAAGGGAATCCATAGCGCTGCACCCAGTCGTGGATCCCCTTCCCTCGCTGGCGCTCGCCGGGGATGACAAGAGGGTGCAATTGGTAGGGATACCTTGAGCCGGCTATCTTGATCCTGTCATAAAAGATGTGCTTCCTTCTGATTAAGGAACAACGTTCCATTCACAGGGAAGCCGTCCATGACATCGTCGATCACCCGCCGCCGCGTTCTTCAAACCGGCGTGGCCGCCGCCGCTCTCTCCACCCTGCCGCACTTCGCCATGGGCCAGGCCAATCCGGTGGTGAAGCTCCGCATCCTGGAGACCACCGATCTCCACGTGAACATCTTCCCTTACGATTACTACCGCGATGCGGCGGACGACACGGTGGGCCTCGCGCGCACCGCAACCCTGGTGAAGGGCGCGCGCTCGGAAGCCAAGAACAGCCTGCTCTTCGATAACGGCGACCTGATCCAGGGCTCGCCGCTCGGCGATTTCGTGGCCTACCGTCAGGGCATGAAGAAGGGCGACGTGCACCCCATGGTCGCCGCCATGAACGTGCTGAACTACGATTGCGGCACGCTCGGCAATCACGAGTTCAACTACGGCCTCGACTTCCTGCAGAACGCGCTGGGCGCTGCGAAATTCCCGCTGGTCTGCGCCAACGTCATCAAGGCCAATGGCGAGACGCTGCAGAAGCCCTGGCTCATCCTCGACCGTGAATTCGTCGATGAAGCGGGCGCGAAGCAGAAGATCAAGGTCGGCGTCATCGGCTTCGTGCCGCCGCAGATCGTGCAGTGGGACAAGGCCAACCTCGACGGCAAAGCCACCACCATCGACATCGTCGATGCCGCGAACAAGCACGTGCCGGATCTGAAGAAGGCCGGTGCCGACATCGTCGTTGCGCTCTGCCATTCGGGCATCGCGGGCGGCGAGCGCAAGGGCGGTGAAGAAAACGCGGCGCTGCACCTCGCGAAGGTCGATGGCATCGACGTCATTCTCACCGGCCACCAGCACTTCGTGTTCCCCGGCGGCAAGGAATTCAACAACATCCCCGGCGTCGACGTGAAGGCCGGCACGCTGCACGGCAAGCCCGCCGTCATGGCCGGTTTCTGGGGCAGCCATCTCGGCCTCATCGATCTCGATCTGACGAAGGACGGCAATGCCTGGAAGGTTGCGAACTTCCGCACCGAGGCGCGTCCGATCTACGACCGTGTCGACCGCAAGGTGGTCGCGAAAGTGGATTCGGATGCAACCGTGATGGCAGCGGCGCAGGCCGGTCACGATGCGACGCTGAAATATGTGCGCGAGCCTGTCGGCACCACGGCGGTTCCGATCCACTCCTATTACTCGCTCGTGGCGGACGATGCGTCCGTGAAGCTCGTGGCCGAGGCGCAGTCCTGGTACGTGGCCGATCAGCTGAAAGCCTCCGCCTTCAAGGACCTGCCGATCCTCTCGGCGGCGGCTCCCTTCAAGGCCGGCGGACGCGGCGGCCCGAACTACTTCACCGAGATCAAGCCCGGCCCGCTCGCCATCAAGGACATGGCGGACATCTACATCTATCCGAACACGATCCGCGTGGTGAAGATCACCGGCGCGCAGGTGCGCGAATGGCTGGAGCGCTCGGCGGGCATCTATAACCAGATCGATGTGGCCAAGGGCGGCGAGCAGGAGCTCATCAACCCGAAATTCCCAGCCTACAACTTCGATGTCATCGCAGGCGTGCAGTACAAGATCGATCCGACGCAAGCCTCGCGCTACGACGACAACGGCAAGGTCGTGAATGCCGACGCGCACCGCATCAAGGACCTGACCTATAACGGCAAGCCCGTGGCGGACGATCAGCAATTCCTCGTGGTGACGAACAATTACCGCGCGGGCGGCGGCGGCAACTTCCCCGGCGCCGACGGCACGACGATGGTGTTCGAGGCGCCCGACCTCACCCGCGACGCGATCATGCGCTACATCATCGAGAAGAAGGAAGTCGCACCGAAGGCCGACGGCTCCTGGTCGCTCGCCGTTCCCTCGGGCGTCACCATGACGTTCACGACGGGCCCGAATGCTTCCGCCTACCAGCCCGCAGGCATCAAGGTCGAGAAGATGGGCGACGCGCCGGAAGGCTTCGTGAAGTACAAGATCGCCGGCTGATTCATGCAGCCCTGACAATCTGAAACGGCCGGGTGAAAGCCCGGCCGTTTTCATTTGTGCGGATGCGTCCTTATGTCCGTTGCGCGCGTATCAAGAAAAAAGTCGCCTGTTCTGCGGGAGTTGTGAGTATCGGGTTCAAAGATCCGGCAGTCTTGATGCTTATTTGAGCATCGCTCAGGCTAAACCCTTGTTCATCTCTTTGTTAGAGGATCGTGTTCGAACGCCTTTGCATATTCTTTTCATTTTAAGATTAAATTCTGTGTTGCTCCATGTCCTCGAAAAATTGGAAAATTGCAGTCTTTCTGCTTTGCATTTTTGAAATTTGCTCTTCGGCTTATGCGCTTGAGGATGGAGCCGGGAGCGCGGCCGATATGCAGGTTTGGCGGATCGAGGATGTCGCCGCGCGGCGCGCTGGCAATCCCAAAGCAGCCTATTCCCTGAACCGCATGCAAACATGGACGAACGGACTCGCCGCATCGAAGACGCCGACTTTCGCGGCTTCCGATTCCGACAGGACGGTTGGTGCGAAGATGCAGCCTTTCCAGGACTGGAATTTCATGGTCGGCACGGAACTCACCAGAAGCAGCGGTGAAAGCCGCTTCCTGTCCTCGAAAGCCATGTGGGAATCGTCATGGTCGCAGGATGTGAAGAGGTTGGGTGGCGTTGAAATCGGCCTCTCGACAGCGGGCTCCATCGACAATGCGCAAACCGATTATTTTCAGTCGCTCAGCGGAAGGTTGAACGTGCCGTTGGATCTGCCCTTGAGCGCATGGGAAACGAAGCTCCGTTTCTCGCCCAACGTGAGCATGGACGTGTCCAACGGAGCGCTCAGTTCGAGCCTTACGTCTGAATTCTTAGGCCAGACGGTTCTTGGCTCGGACGCCGCGTTCCAATCGACCCTCAACGTCTCCGTCGGATACAACTTGACGCCGGATATGCGGCCTGCGGGATTGGCAAAGCTGGAGTTGAGGGTTTCGCCGAAGCTCTGAATCCAGCCCCTCAAGGAAGCGTGATCACATCCGCCATGTTGGGCTGCGGCTCCTGACCGAGTCTTCTTTGCTTGGCGGCAAGAATGGTGCCGTTCAGCTCTCCGCCGAACAGGAAAATCGCGCCTAGGGTGTAGAGAAAGATCAGCGCCACCATTGCCGTGGCAAGGCTGCCATAGGTCGAGGCATAGGCGCCCGGATAATAATCGAGATACCAGCTGAAACCGAAGCCGCCGAGAAGCCACAGGAACAGGGTGACGCTCACCCCTGGCACCACCGAGCGGAAAGTACGGCGTCCCGACGGGACGAGCTTATGGGCGAACATGAGGCCCGCCACGATGATGAGGGTTGCCACGCCTATCCTCAGGAAGCCGACAAGCGCATCGAAGGGTTGCAGGGCCGGAACCCATCGCAGGATGCCGCGCCAGATGAAGGGGCCTAGGACCACGAGCAGGGCCATGGCCATGAGCACGAAGGCGCCGCCGATCACGAAGGCAATGGATTCGAGCCGCGTCAGCCACCACGCGCGGGTCTCGCGCACGTTGTAGGCGCGGTTGAGGCCTACCCTGAGACTCTCCACGCCGCTCGATGCGAAATAGAGGGTAAGCACCACGCCCAATGTCAGCACGTCGCTGCGCCGTCCGGTCAGGATGGTGTGGATTTCCCCGGCGATGGGCCCCGCGATCTCCTGCGGCCACGCTTCGAGAATGAGGTCGGCCACTTCATCCGCGAGCGTCCCAGTGCCGAACACGCTCGCGAGCGCCGTCACCAGGATCAGGAAAGGGAAGAAGGAGGTCAGCACCGACAATGCGATATGGCTCGCGATCGCCCAGGCATCGTGCAGCACGAAGCGGTTCATGGTGATCATGAGCAATTCGAAAGTGAGGCGCAGGCGTTTCAGCAAAAGGAGCTCCAGGCTGCTGGAGATGGTGCGGCGAGAGGACGGACAAGGCAAGAACCAAAGGCAAGAACCACTTGGCAAGAACCACTTGGCAAATACCACCCGGTCCCAACCTTGGCGGGAGCCTTGTCCCAATCATTCTTAAACGGCAACGCTACCATTCGTTCCCATAAAAAAGGCCTCCCGAAGGAGGCCTTTCGTCGTTGGACTGCAAGTCACTTAGAAGACGAGGAAGTCGGCGTGGGTCATCTTGAGGCCCTTTTCGAGCTGGGCGATCTTGACCAAGCCGTACTTCTTGCCCGAGCCGTCGGCATCGTAGGAGAGCGCGCCGGTCTTGTTGTTGTAGACAAGGTAGTCGTTCTTGTCCTTGGCCTTGTCGCCGATCTTGAAGAACGACTTGTTCAGCTTGCCCGTCTTGGTCAGCTTGGTGAAGATCGCATTCTCCAGGCGGATCGTGTCGTCCTTGACCACGAAGTCCTTGATCGTGTCGACGTTCTTGCTCTTGTGCAAAGCCGTGCTGAACACGAACGCGTCCTTGCCGGTGCCACCGTAGAGCACGTCGTTGCCGAGCCCGCCATCGATGACGTCGTTGCCGCCATTGCCCTTGATGGTGTTCTTGCCCGCGTTGCCGATGATGGTGTTGGACGAGCCATTGCCGGAGAGCGTGATCGCGCTCGAGCCTTCGCCGATCAGCTTCTCGACGTAGTTGCTGATGGTGTAGCTGACCTTGGAATAGATCGTGTCGGTGCCCTGGCCGGAGGACTCGATCACTTTATCGGACTTGTGGTTGACGTAGTAGACGTCGTTGCCCTTGCCGCCGACCATGCGGTCGGCTCCACCAGCGCCGTCCAGCGTGTCGTTGCCGTCACCGCCGTTGAGGGTGTTGGCGAACTCGTTGCCGAGGATCGTGTTGTTGAGATTGTTGCCCGTGAGGACAGCAGCGCGATACTGGCCCTGGATCGCAGTGAGTTTTTCCACATTCGCGGTCAGCGTATAGCTGACCTTGGTGTAGACGAGATCCGTACCGGCATTGGCGTCTTCGATGACGAGGTCAACGGCACCAGCGTTATTGTCATCGACGTAGTAGATGTCGTTGCCGCCCTTGCCGGCCATCACGTCGACTGCAGAGCCGCCGTTGACGTGCAGGCCGCCGTCGATCACGTTGTCGGCGTCGTTGCCAGTGAGATTGTCGGCCCATTTCGTGCCGATGATGTTCTCGATGCCGATGAGGATATCGCCCTTGGCGTGGTTCGTTTCCTGAGCGCCGCCCTGCGGCCCCGTCAAGCGGAGGTCGACCGTCACGCCGTAGGAGATGGAGTAATCGTAGCTGACCGTGTCAATGCCCTCGCCGCCATCGATGGTGTCGGCGCCAGTGGAGCCCTGGAGCGTATCGTTGCCCCGACCACCTTCGAGCAAGTTGGCCACGTCCGAACCGATGATCGAGTCGTTGAAGTCGGAACCGATGACGTTCTCGATACCATAAACACGGTCGCCCAAGGCGTCGCCGAGACCGGCTTCGTAGTAGCCGATATTGATCGCGATGGCGCTGGCTGCTGTCTGATAGCTGATCGTGTCGATGCCATCGCCACCCCAGAACGTATCCGCACCGGCGCCGCCGAGGAAGAAGTTATCGCGGCCGTTGCCGTAGAAGGTGTCGTCGAAGCGCGTGCCTTCGATGCCGTTAATCTCAGCGCCATATTCATCGCCAGCGGCCCAGCCTGCACTCGTAACGCTCCCATTGGTCGCGCCAGAGCCTGGGATGACGACCGTCACGGCACCTGGTGCATTACGATAGGAAGCAACATCGAAGGCTCCACCGGTACCCTCGAGGACTTCAGCGCCAGCATTGGCCGTAATGATATTAAGTGTGGGAATTGCCATCGAGGACCCCTGTAATCTCTTGTAGTGTGTGTGTTGCCATTCGGAGGGATGTGAAGCCCTGAGGTGAGCTGAGGCCAGATCAGAGCCCAGGGTTACGAAACTGCGAATCGTCATATACGATATATTCTTACCTATTCGTAACGTTATTTGCTGTGCAAGTTCTTATTTTTCGGGCTTTGCCGCTCAAGTGTGCTTGCGCACATGCTGTCGAAGCAGACCTTTCATGCTTCCGCTCGACAGAAGAGCGCCAGTAGTGGCAGAAGGTCGCGGAGGGTCGTTTACCGCCCCTGGCTATTTTCCCGTTTTTCTTCCGTTCCTTGCCATGACCTCATCCTCTCTCGCCCGTCTCGCGCCGCCGCTTTTCGTGCTCATCTGGGCGACGGGGTTCATCGTCGCGCGGACGGTCGCGCCCTATGCCGATCCGTTGACCTTTCTGCTGGTGCGGTACCTGCTGGCCCTCGCGGTTCTGGGCCTGATCGTCCTGGTAGTCAGGGCGCCCTGGCCGAGAACGAGGCGCGAATGGGGAAATGGGCTCATCGCGGGAGCTCTGCTGCACGGGTGCTATCTCGGCGGGGTGTTCTGGTCGGTGAAGCATGGACTGCCGGCCGGAATCTCCGCGCTGGTCGCAGGCCTTCAGCCGCTGGTGACTGGCGCGCTTGCCGGTCCTCTCTTGGGGGAGGCGGTTTCGCGACGCCGCTGGGCCGGAATCGGGCTGGGCTTCCTGGGCGCGGTTCTCGTGGTCGCTCCCAAGCTCGGGGATGGCGGCGTGCCGGCCTTCCCACTCCTGATCTGCGTGCTGGGCATGCTGTCGATCACCTTCGGCACGATCTGGCAGAAGCGCGCGGGCAGCGCGCAGGATCTGCGCGTGAATGCTTTCGTGCAATATATCGGCGCCGCCGCCGTCACCCTGCCGATGGTTCTGCTGACGGAGGATATGCGGCTCGAATGGACGCTGCCGCTGATCGGCGCCATGGCCTGGGCGGTGCTCGGCCTGTCCATCGGCGCGATCGGTCTGCTGCTGTTCCTGATCCGTCAGGGCGCGGTCGTGGGAGTGGCGACGCTGCTCTATCTCGTGCCGCCGGTTGCGGCCATCATGGCCTTCCTGATGTTCGGGGAGTCGTTAAGCCTGCTGCAAATGGCCGGCATGGCCTGCGCGGCCGTGGGCGTCGCCGTCGCCAGCCGTAGCTAAGCCATGAAAAACCCCAGGCTTCGCGCCTGGGGCTCGCGTTATGAAAACAAAACTTACTTCGTGATCTTCACGGAAACGGGATCGCTCGCCGGGAAGGTTTCTTCCACGCCTTCATCGAGCTTCTTGTCGAGTTCCTTCTTGGAGTTCTCGGGCAGCCTGTCGTCCTTGCGCTCGGGCTTTCCGGCGGACTTGTCCTTGTTGTGCATCTTGTCGTTCTTCATGCGCTGTCTCCTTGAGGCTTGAAAGAGCCCAGTCTGAAGAGACAACGCCGCAATGCGGGCTTCGATCCCGCCAAGGTCGCGAAAAAGGCGACGCTTGCGCGCCGCCTTTCTTGAATCGTTACCGCTGGCCCTGCTGCTGGTTGACGAAATAGTCGAAGGGCAGCTCGGCGATGCGAAACCAGGTCAGCTCCTTCTCGCGGAAGGCGTTCCAGTGGTCGTAGACCTTCTTGAACTTCGCATTGGAGGCCGCGATCTCGTTGTAGAGCTTGTAGGCTTCCTTGTAGCTCTGCTCCATCACATCCCTCGGGAAGGCGCGCAGCTGCGCGCCCTGAGAAACCAGACGGCGGACGGCCTCGGCGTTCTGCGCATCGTACTTCGCCATGCACAGGGCATTCGCCTCGGCGCAGGCCGCTTCCAGAATCGCCTTGTAGTTCGCAGGCAGAGAGTTCCATTTCTCCATGTTCACATAGAGCGAGGGCTGCGCGCTGCCTTCCCAGAAGCCGGGATAGTAATAGTACTTGGCGACCTTCACGAAGCCGAGCTTCTCGTCGTCATAGGGGCCGGAGAACTCCACGGCGTCGAGCGTGCCGCGCTCCAGCGCCGGATAGATGTCGCCAGCCGCGAGAACCTGCGGCACCACGCCGAGCTTCTGCATGATCTGGCCGCCCATGCCGGCGATGCGCATCTTGAGGCCCTGCAGGTCGGCGACGGAAGTCACTTCCTTGCGGAACCAGCCGCCCATCTGTGCGCCGGTCTGGCCCGCGGGGAAGGAGATGACGTTGTAGTCCTTCAGGAATTCCCGCACGAGCTCGAGGCCGCCGCCATAATACATCCATCCATTGTGCTGGCGCACGTTCATGCCCCACGGCGCGGAGGTGTCGAACATGAAGGTGGGGTCCTTGCCGATGTAATAGCTCGACAGGGTATAGCCGCATTCCACGGTGCCGTTCTGCGTGGCGTCGAGCACCTGCAGGCCGCTTACGATTTCGCCTGCGGCGAAGACCTGGAGCTGGAACTTGTTGTCGGTGGCGGCTGCCACGCGCTTGGCCACCATCTCGCCCGCGCCGTAGAGCGTGTCGAGGCTCTTGGGATAGCTCGAGGCCATGCGCCAGCGAATCTCGGGTTGAGACTGCGCGATGGCGGGTGAGGCGACAGCGCCCGCAGCAGCGGCGAGACCTGCGCCTTTGAGAACCTTTCTTCTATCCATGAGAGCTTCCTCGTATCTTTATGTCGCGTGAGCCGTTCGGCTTGAACGATGCATAAAGGGCGAGGCAAAGACTGTCACTCCGCCTTCCGGCTGAGACGCAGTTTTGAAATGATCCATGTAACAAAATCACCTCGGACGCATGATGCTGTCCGAGGTGAGAGAAAGATGATGCGGAAAGAATCAGCGCTCTTCGTTTCCGCCTTTCGACAACGGACGCTGGTGCTGTCCCTCGTCGCCGCGCGCAGAACGTTTCGCGGGCTTCTCATCACCCGTTGAAGATTGCGAACGTCTACCGGATTGGCTCGCGGTGGAATGCCCGCGCACGAGCGTTCCCTTCGTCACATCGACCGCATTGCCGGGTGCCGGAACACGCTTGCGCGAAGCTGCGCCGCCGCTCATGCCCGAAGGCCCCGATCCGCTATCCGTCTGAGCAGAACGCGGCGCAGGGCTCTTGTTCGCGGTTGTCGAAACGCCTTCGGCGATCTCCTCATTGGACAGCGTGAACCCGGCGTCATCGTCTTCCTCTTCCGGCACGTCCTTGAAGGAGCGGAGACCGGCCTTGGAACCGCTGGCGATCCGCCCATCGTCCACATGATCGATGTCGAGATCGGGGTCGAGCTTCTTCGTCGCGCCCATCACGCCAGAGGCTTTCGCCGCTGCGCGCTTGGTGTTGCCGACATCGTTGCGCTGAGTCGGGCCTGCGATGAAATCATCGCCGCCTTCTTCCTGAACCAGTTCGTTCATAACCTCATCGACATCGGGTTCCGGCGGATTGCCGCGCTTGTCTCGCGCCATCGGATATTCCTCTTCTTCGTTTCTGAGGCGGGCTCGAAAGCTGCCCGCGACTCTTGAAAAGCAACGACCTGTTGAAAGAGGCGTTCCGGCCCGCGCTTCTCAAGCAAGCGGGGCCGGAACGGCTTTAGCGGCCAAGTTCCTTCTGCATGGTCTCAAGCAAGGCGATGTGCTCCTTGATCTGTCCGCGCGCGAGCTTGGCGATGTTAGTCATCTCGCGGTTTCCGGAGTTCTTCAGGTAGTCTTCCTGCAGCTTCAGCAACCTCTGATGGCCTTGGATCTGCATGGCCAGATATTCGCGATCCAATGCAGGGCCGGGTTGCGCTTTCGATAAGCGTTCCATGGCGGCGGAATCTTCCTGCGACAGCTCCGGGGCGGTAGAGGCCGACGCCTGAGCGCCTGCGGACGTCGATGCGGTTGCCGCAGGATCTGCGAAGGAGCGCATCACATCGGTCAGGGTGTTCTGCTCGCCGATCTCGAATTCCGCGAATTGCTTCAGGTGCGGATTCTGCGCCTTCGACAAGGCGAAGTTCGATTGCTGAAGCGAGACCGTGCTGAGCGCAAGCGCTTGCTGAATGTACTGGCGGTCAGCCTGCGATTGCTGCTGGCCTTGCGCTGCGGGCACGCTGTTGGCTTGGCCCTGGCGCATGGGCGTCTGCGTGTCCTGCGGCGCGCCGCCCTGCTGCGTGCGCTGCTGACGCTGCTCTGCGCCCTGGCCGAGGGCCTGGTTGGGCTGTGTTTCTGCGGCTTGCGGTGTGACGGGATAGGACGGTGCTTGGTTCTGCTGGGCAAAGGCGGGAAGGGCGAAGGCAACGGCAATGCCGGCAACCATGAGACGGCGAGAGGACATGGACTTCTCCTGAAAGTTTCGTGGTGGCGAACGTTTGCAGGAGGCTTTTGTTCGAGGCGCGGGATTGGAGAAACGCAGCGGAGCCGCGAAAACGATGGCGCTTGAATTCGTAGGGAACGAGCATCTCCGCATGGTCGAGGTTCGCGGAGTACATACTGAGCAGGATACGGCTCAGCTTCGCCGTCTTCGAAAATTCGAGTCGCAATAACTTATGTTGCAATGGCCCGGCAACTATCTAGCATGTGGTCCGTTAGCCCACGAACCTTCACCCAACGGAGGAGCGAATGAGTCTCGAAGGCGCCGAAAACGCGATCCTGGTGCAAAGCTCGAATATCGATCTGGGAGATATGTTTCCCGAATATGCCAGAACCAATATCCGCCAGGTGGCGGGAAAGTATTTCGGAAGGCTGAGCACCGCCTCCGTGCATGTGACCCGCGAGGGAATCAACTACCGGTGTACGGTGAACATCCAGATGGGTGCGTTGAAGACGATGAGCGGCGAGGCGAAGAACAAGGACGTCTATGCCGCGTTTCGTCAGGCCCTGCAGAAGACAGCCAAGCAGCTGCGCCGTTCCAAGCGTGAGCTTCGTGAGGACAAAGCCGAGCGCACCGACAAGGATGCGCTGCTCCGCGAGGGCAATAGGCCGCCTGCTCGCGATGAAGATGAGTTTCGCGCAGCCGCAGAATAATTTGCAGACATGAGAAAGGCCGGGTCACCCCGGCCTTTCTTGTGTTCTCACGCGAGCCTCGCAGTTTCAGTTCAACCGCACACCTTCCGGTGCGCGCTCTTTCGCCTTGGTCACGGTCGCGTCTCCGATGGTCAGGCCCATGGGGCCTGCATGCACCGGCACGGTCTCGCCGTCCTTGATCTCGCCTGCGAGGATCGCCTCTGCGAGCGGATCCTGCACGTTCTTCTGAATCACGCGCTTCAAGGGGCGCGCGCCGTAAGCCGGATCGTAGCCCTTCTCGGCCAGCCATTCGCGTGCACCGTCGTCGAGCTGCAGCGTGATCTTGCGATCGGTAAGCAGCTTCTGCAAACGAGCGAGCTGGATGTCGACGATGGCGCCCATCTCCGAGCGCTTCAGCCGGTGGAACAGGATAATCTCGTCCACGCGGTTGAGGAACTCTGGTCGGAAATGCGCGCGCACCACGCCCATGACTTCATCGCGCACCACGTCGGTATCCTGACCCTCGGGCTGGTTCACCAGATATTCCGAACCTAGGTTCGAGGTCATGATGATGAGCGTGTTGCGGAAGTCCACGGTGCGCCCTTGCCCGTCCGTGAGGCGTCCGTCATCGAGAACCTGCAGCAGCACGTTGAACACGTCCGGATGCGCTTTCTCGATTTCGTCGAACAGCACCACCTGATAGGGCCTGCGGCGAACGGCTTCCGTCAGGGCGCCGCCCTCTTCATAGCCCACATAGCCGGGAGGCGCGCCGATGAGACGGGCGACCGAGTGCTTCTCCATATATTCCGACATGTCGATGCGCACGAGCGCGGTCTCGTCGTCGAAGAGGAACGCGGCGAGAGCCTTGGTCAGCTCCGTCTTGCCGACGCCCGTGGGGCCGAGGAACATGAATGAGCCGATGGGCCTGTTCGGGTCCTGAAGGCCCGCGCGCGCGCGGCGCACGGCGGTCGAGACGGCTTCCACCGCTTCGCGCTGTCCGACGACGCGCTTCGCCAGATCCTGCTCCATGTGCAGCAGTTTTTCGCGCTCGCCTTCCAGCATCTTGTCGACGGGCACGCCGGTCCAGCGGGAGACGACCTGCGCCACGTGGTCGGGCGTCACCGCCTCTTCCATCAGGCCGCCGCCATCGGCTTTCTCTTCCACATCGGCAAGCTGCTTCTCCAGGCCTGGAATGACGCCGTAGGAGAGTTCGCCCGCCTTCGCCCAATCGCCGTTGCGCTGCGCGGAAGCGAGCTGATTGCGTGCGTCTTCGAGCTTCTTCTTCAGGTCGGCGGCAGCGCCGAGCTTGTCCTTCTCCGCTTTCCAGCGTGAGGTGATCGAAGAAGACTTCTCTTCCAGATCCGCCAGTTCCTTGGTGAGACGTTCGAGGCGGTCCTTGGAGGCGACATCCGTCTCCTTCTTCAAGGCTTCCTGCTCGATCTTGAGACGCACGATCTCGCGGTCGATGTTGTCGAGCTCTTCCGGCTTTGAATCGACCTGCATGCGCAGGCGCGATGAGGCCTCATCGACGAGGTCGATGGCCTTGTCGGGAAGGAAGCGATCGGTGATGTAGCGGTTCGAGAGCGTGGCGGCGGCAACGAGCGCGCTGTCGGTGATGCGCACGCCGTGATGCTGCTCGTACTTTTCCTTCAGGCCGCGCAGGATCGACACCGTGTCTTCCACGGTGGGTTCGCTGACGAAGACCGGCTGGAAGCGACGGGCGAGCGCCGCGTCCTTCTCCACATGCTTGCGGTATTCATCCAGAGTGGTCGCGCCGACGCAGTGCAGCTCGCCGCGCGCAAGCGCTGGCTTGAGCAGGTTCGAGGCATCCATCGCGCCATCGGCTTTTCCTGCGCCGACGAGCGTGTGCATCTCGTCGATGAAGAGAATGATGCCGCCTTCCGCCGCCGTCACTTCGCTCAAGACAGCTTTCAGGCGCTCCTCGAACTCGCCGCGATATTTCGCGCCTGCGATCAGCGCACCCATGTCGAGGGCGAGCAGCTGCTTGTCCTTCAAGGATTCGGGCACGTCGCCGTTGACGATGCGAAGGGCCAGGCCTTCGACGATGGCGGTCTTGCCGACGCCGGGCTCCCCGATGAGCACCGGGTTGTTCTTGGTGCGGCGCGAGAGAACCTGGATCGTGCGGCGGATCTCCTCGTCACGGCCGATCACCGGATCGAGCTTGCCTTCGCGGGCAGCCTCGGTGAGGTCGCGGGCATATTTCTTGAGCGCGTCATAGGCGTTCTCCGCCGTCGCATTGTCGGCGGTGCGGCCCTTGCGCAGAGCGTTGATGGCGTTGTTCAGACCCTGCGCGGTAACACCAGCAGCAGCCAGAATTTTTCCGGCCTCGGAATCCTTCTCGACGGCCAGCGCCAGCAGCATCCGCTCGACGGTGACGTAAGAATCACCTGCCTTTTCGGCGGCTTTCTCGGCGGTGTCGAAGAAGCGCATCAGGTCGCGCGTCGCCTGCGGCTGCGCGGCGGAACCGGAGACTTTCGGCTGCTTGGCGAGCCATTGCTCGACAGCTGCGTGCGCATCGCGCGAGCGTCCGCCCGCGCGGTCGATGAGACTGGCGCAGAGACCTTCGGGGTCGTCGAGCAGAACTTTTAGGACATGGCCGGGGGAGAGCTGCGGGTGTCCTTCCCGCATGGCCAGATTTTGCGCAGCCTGAACGAAACCCCGGGCGCGCTCGGTGTATTTTTCGAAATCCATCATGTCATCCCTTCTTAAGCCGTCCTGCCCTCTTCGAGGCGCAAGCTGGCCCAGTGATGTCGGACCTTCATCAGGAAGCATCCGTCTAAGCATCGGACCCAAAAGTGGATTTGCACTTTTGGGGCCCATCCGATGCTTCTTCTTAACTTGAGCATCGTTCTTGCGGAAAACCGGGTCCACTTTTCCGCACGATGCTCAGGCTTAAGGTGGGGGCATGGCGGCAGGACGACAAGAGGGGGGCGGAAGGGGAACCCCGATCAGGCCCTCGCATTGACCCAGCAAGTGATTTCCATGGATTCAAGGAGGCCTCCATGCCGCGCGATCCGCGCTCTGATTCCGAGAAAGCCCGCGCCGATCTGGCGCGCAATGCCGAGCTTGGCTTGGCCGTATCCGAAAGCCCCGCGGAAGAGCAGCCTTCCGTCACGCCCCGCACCTTCGGCGATACCAGCGAGAGCGGGCGCGTGCTCCAGAACGGAGAGGGTGTGAAGAGCACCGAGGATGGTGGCGACATCGGCGATTCCACCGGCACCATGAAAACGTCCCGAGATATTCCGGAGAACCGCCGGAACGTCGAAACCCCGCCCACCCATCGCAGCGACCGGAGCGATGGCGTGCTTTCGCGAGCAAAGGAGTAAATCATCATGGTATTTTCCGATTTTCTGTCCCGTTTCCGGCCCAAGAAGCGCAAGGCCGAACAGGCCCGTCAGGAGCTGATGGCCAATGCCGAGAAGGCTTTGCGCATGAAGCAGGAGGCCGGGCCTCAGGCGAACATCCCCGAGCATCAGACGGCTCATGAGGGCATGCAGCAGGATCCGCATCAGGTCGAGATCGACAGCACGGGCGGCCGCGAGGCCGGCTTCACGCCACAGCTGAAGCGCTCGAAGGTGGCCCGCTCGGGCGATGCTTCATAAAAATCCGAGTGCAGATGTCAGGTGAGAGAGCCCTGCCGTTTCCCGGTGGGGCTTTTCTCTTGGAAAGCCATGCCTTACCGAAGGAGGCATGAGCATCCGCATCGCCTCTCTCCAACGCTATCCCGTGAAGGGCCTCTCACCCGAGACCCTGGAAACCGCCGCCCTCGGCAAGGGCGGGTACTTTCCGGGCGACCGGCTTTTCGCCATCGAGAACGGCCCCGCGGGCTTCGAGCCGGAAAATCCGCAGCATCAGCCCAAGATCAAGTTTCTCATGCTCATGCGCAACGAGGGCCTGGCGCGGCTGAAGACCCGCTATGTCGACAGCATCACGACGCTCTTCATCGAAGACGGCGGGCGCGAGGTGGCGCGCGGCGATCTCTCGACGGAGCAGGGGCGGCTTGCCATCGAGGCCTTCTTCCGCCGCTTCATGCCGAAAGAGCTGCGCGGAGCGCCGAAGGTGCTCACCGCGCCGGACGGTTTCCGCTTCACCGATTCACGGCGGGGCTATGTCTCGCTCATCAATCTCGCCAGCGTGCGCCAGCTCGAGAACGTCATTGGTGCTCCTGTCGATCCGCTGCGCTTTCGCGGCAATATCCACATCGACGGGCTGGAGCCCTGGGCCGAGTTCGACCTCGTGGGGCAGGTGCTGACTACCGCGTCCGGGGTGCGGCTGAAGGTGACGAAGCGCATCGAGCGCTGCGCTGCTACCAATGTCGACCCCGACACCGGCATCCGCGATCTCCAGATCCCGAGAAGCCTCATGCAAGCCTATGGCCATTTCGATTGCGGCATCTATGCCGAGGTCGTGAGTGGCGGCAGCATCGCGGTCGGCGATCACTTCGAGACGGAGCAGGCGAGCTTGGTTTTCTAGAGCATCGGACGTGGACGCGAATTCACGTCCGATGCTTGAAGCGGCTGATCCGCTTCGACCGGAAACGCTTCGTCTTTATAGTATGATGTTCCCGCCATACGTGGAATCCCAGACGATGCCCTTTCCGACTGTGATCGCGAAAGTGGCCGCGACGAGAGTGCCTTCGGCTCCGACGAAACCGTAAAGAACGCCGCTTGTCGTGTGATAATAAAGCGTACCGGCGCTCTTCTGGATGGGGGCAGCCGTGCCGCTAGCGATCATGCTGAAAGCTTGATCCCCTGCTATTGTGGTGAACGCATCGATTCCGGACAGATCGAGCACGTCCAGGCTCGTGTTGTCGACGCCCCCGGCTCGCTTGAAGTCGAAATCGTGAATGACGGCGCTGAGCGCCGGGTCGCTACTCAGGTAGTCCAAGTTCCAGAAGGAGAACGTGTCGCGGCCGAGCCCGCCCCACATTTGCTGGGCACTCCCGCTGCTCAGGAGCAGGTCGTCGCCGCTGCCGCCATCGAACAGGCTCCCGTTGCCGCCGGAGAGGGTATCGCTGCCGCCATAGCCGAAGATGGTGTCGGCGCCGCCCATGCCTTGGAGTCGATTGCTCGCGGCATTCCCGGTCAGGACATTATTGAGACCGTTGCCGGTGCCGTTCCGAGCGCTTTCGATCAGGGTGAGATTCTCAATGTCGGGCCTGCTGGCGAGGCTGTAGTCGATCGAAGTCACGATCGTATCGGTTCCGCCGCCGTCTGTTTCGTCAACGATGTCGTTCACGCTGTCGACGATGTAGGTGTCGTTGCCAGAGCCGCCGGCGAGAGCGTCGTCGCCTGTGCCGCCGTCGAGGGTGTCGTCACCCGCTCCGCCGATGAGATTGTCTGAGTAGGAGCCGCCATAGAGGCTGTCATTGCCGTCGCCGCCGTCGAGATGGTCCACGCCGCTGGCGGCGATGAGGGTGTCGTTGCCCGCGAGGCCATAGGCTGTGATGCTGCCAATGTGAGCAACCTCGATCCAGTTGTCGAGATCGTTGCCATGCACCTTTGACGCATTATAGGCGACAAGATTTTCGACGCCTTCGCCGAGCGTATAGGTTGAGGAGTTCCAGAGGTGAATCGTGTCGATCCCGCCGTCCGGGGCTTCGATGACCGTATCGCCAGCAGCGTCGACGAGGTAGACGTCGTCGCCCGCGCCGCCCTCGAGCCGGTCATTGCCGGTTCCGCCATCGAGTGTGTCGTCGCCCGCGCCGCCGACAAGCGTGTTGTTGCCCGCGTTGCCGGTGATCCGGTTGGCGAGCGCGTTGCCGGTGCCGGAGAGCGCCGCGCCGAGGAGCACGAGATTCTCGACCTCCGTACTGAGCGTGTAATCGACCGAGGAGCGAACCGTATCGGTTCCGCCGCCGCCGGCCTCGATCACCAGGTCGCCCGCATCGTCGATCTCGTATGTGTCGTCGCCCGCGCCGCCGGCGAGAACATCCGCGCCCACTCCGCCATTGAGCAGGTCGTCGCCGCCACCGCCAAGAAGTGAATCCGTTCCGATGCCGCCCAGAAGCGTGTCTTCGCCTTCGCCGCCGTCGAGCGTGTCGTCTCCAATGCCGCCATCTAGAGCGTTGTTGTTCGCATTGCCGGTGATCCGGTTGGCGAGAGCGTTACCGGTGCCGGTGAGCGCCGCGCCCAAGAGAACGAGGTTCTCGAAGTTATCGCCGAGCGTGTAGCTGATCTTTGCTTGGATCGTGTCGGTTCCGTCGTCGGGGTCTTCGAAGGGCGTGTCGTATATGCTGTCGACGATGTAGACGTCGTTGCCGGAGGCGCCGACGAGAACGTCGTCACCTTCGCCGCCGTCGAGCGTATCGTCTCCCATGTCGCCGGTGAGCCAATTGTCCTGGGCGTTCCCAGTGATGGCGTTGTCGAGGACGTTGCCGTTGCCACGGGTGGCGGCTCCAAGCAGCACCAAGTTCTCGAGGCCGTCGCCCAGCGTGTAGTTCTTGAGTGCCGTCCGCACCGTATCCGTGCCGCCGCCTGGGGCTTCGATCACCACGTCGCCGGCATCCTCGACCTCGTAAGTATCATTGCCCGCGCCGCCTTCGAGGGTGTCGTTGCCTGCGCCGCCGATGAGCGTATTGTCGCCCGCGTTGCCGGTGATCCGGTTGGCGAGACCGTTGCCGGTGCCAGTGAGTGCCGCGCCGAGGAGTACGAGATTCTCGATGTCATCGCCGAGCGTGTAGTCGATCTTTGCCTGAACCGTGTCGGTTCCGCCGCCGGGAGCTTCGACGACGATGTCGCCTGCGCTATCGACGATGTAGACGTCGTTGCCCTCCCCACCGATGAGGCTATCGTTGCCGGTGCCGCCATCGAGGGTATCGTTACCGGCTTCGCCGTTGAGGCTATTGTCGAGAGCATTGCCGGTGATCGCGTTGTCGAGATTGTTGCCCGTGCCGGAGACAGCGGCATCGAACAGAACCAGGTTCTCGATATGAGCGCTCAGCGTATAGTTGATTGAGGCGCGAACCGTATCGTTTCCGCTGTGTTCTTCTTCTGCCACCACCATGTCGCCGACGTCGTCGACAACATATGTATCATTGCCGAAGCCTCCGGCGAGAGTATCGGCGCCGATGCCGCCGTCGAGCGTGTCGTTGCCAAGATCGCTTTGGAGCCGATCTCTTCCCGTGCCACCGAGAAGAAGGTCGTTTGCGACACCGCTTTCGAGAGTGTCGTTGCCGTCACCACCCATGAGGGTGCTGTCGAGAAGGTAATTGCCTGCGATCCGATTATCGAGATTGTTGCCGGTGCCGATAACGGCGGCGCCCCTCAGGCCCAGGTTCTCGACATGGGCAGCCAGCGTGTGGTTCACCAGCGCATCCACCTTGTCCATCCCACCGTCTTCGGTCTCGATCACCACATCGCCCGCATCGTCGACAACATATGTGTCGTGACCGGAGCCCCCGATGAGACTATCGGCGCCGGAACCTCCGATGAGGACGTCGTCAAGGGCGCCGCCGTCGAGAGTGTCATTGCCACCCCCGCCCGTGAGGGTGTTATTGCCGGCAGTACCGGTGATCCGGTTGTTGAGATCGTTGCCGTCGCCGGAGAAGGCGAAGTCGAGCAGGACCAGATGCTCGACATGGGCGCTCAGCGTGTAGTTTGTCCGGGCATAGACCGTGTCGGTTCCCCCGCCCTCGGCTTCGACGATCGCGTCGGCGATATGGTCGACAATGTATGTGTCATTGCCTGCGCCGCCGATAAGGCTGTCCACGCCCGTTCCGCCGTCGAGCACGTCGTCGCCGGCACCGCCATCGAGAGTGTCGTTGCCCGCCGCACCGTCGAGCTGGTTGGCCAGCGCATTGCCGGTGATCCGGTTGGCGAGAGTGTTGCCGGTGCCGAACAGGGCACGGCCGGTGAGGATCAGGTGCTCCACATGAGAACTCAGGGTATAGTTCACCGAAGCCTGCACCGTGTCGGTGCCCTGGCCCGCCTTCTCGGTGATGAGGTCCTTGGCGTTGTCGACGATGTAGGTGTCGTTGCCCTTGCCGCCGATAAGCTTGTCGGCGCCGGCCTTGCCGTCGAGAGTGTTGTGGCCGTTATTGCCCGTGATGACATTGGCGAGGCTGTTGCCGGTACCTTTGAGCGCCTTGCTGCCAGTGAGAGTCAGGTTCTCAACCTGCGAGCCCAGGGTCCAATTGACGGAGGCCTTGACCAGGTCGGTACCACCCTTGGCGCGCTCGATCACCTGATCGCGGACGTTATCGACGATATAAGTGTCGTTGCCGCTGCCGCCGATCATGCGATCACGGCCCTTGCGTCCGTCGAGAAAGTCATTGCCGCCAAGCCCCGAGAGCACATCATTGCCTGCGGTGCCGATCAGGCTGTCTTTCCCAGGCGTTCCCGTGATGGCCGAGGAAGCCGCCAGGGACGCCGCCGCGCTTGGGAGAGTGCCTTCGCCCAAAGCGAGCGGATCGAACAGGGCCTCCCGCTTCCGATTCAAGGCAGAGGCGAGAGCAATCGAGCGCGGCTTGGCCATGGCGTATCCAATCGAGGGAGAAGCGTGGCCATTAACATATGTTACATCTTAACAGGCATCAATTCCTCTGGCGTCTTTGCGCAAGGACATAAAAAAGGAGGGCCAAGGCCCTCCTTCATCTTGATTCCAGCTCAGCGGCCTTACTCGGCGGCGGGCGTTTCCACGTCCGGCGTGAAGCTGCCGGCCTCGTCGGTGCCGCCTTCGACCACATCGCGGCGGGTGCGGCGGGGGGCGCGACGGCGGGGACGCTCATCATTGGCCTCGGCGCCGAAATCCAAGGTCGGGGCAGCGCCCTGATCCTCGGTGGCGGCAGGAGCGGAGCGCACCGGGTTCGTCAGGAAAGCCGGCAGGCCACCTGCATCGGCGGTGTCGGCTTCCTCGCGGGGGCGACGGTCTCGCTGGAAGCGCTCGCGGCGCTCACCACGCTCGGGGCGGTCCTGACGATCGCCACGCTCAGGACGCTCACCGCGATCCTGACGCTCGAAGCGGGCAGGGCGCTCGCCCTCGCCGGCCTGATCGTCACGCTGGAAGTCCTGGCGGTCCTGGCGCGGGCCGCGATCACGCTGGAAGCGCTCGCGGCGGTCGCCACGATCACCGCGTTCTTGGCGCTCGCCACGGTCCTGACGGTCTCCGCGGTCGAAGCGGGGAGGGCGCTCGTTCTCGCCGCGTGACTCGTAAGGCTGCGGCTGGGAGCCGAGGTCGCCATCCTCGCCACCGGCGCCGGTACGCTCGAAGCTCGGGCGCTCGCCCTGGCCGAAGCCCTCTTCGTCGCCTTCGTCGTCGAAGCGCTGCTGATAGCCGTACTGCTCACGCAGCTGCTCCTGAGCGGCGGCGATGATGCGGTAATAATGCTCGGCGTGCTGGAAATAGTTTTCCGCTGCCACCGGGTCGCCGCTTGCCTGCGCGTCGCGGGCGAGCTGGCTGTATTTCTCGGCGATATGCTGAGCCGTGCCGCGGATCTTTACGTCCGGGCCGTTCGACTCATAGCTCTTGGTCAAGGGATTGGGACCCTTGTTACCACCACCATTGTTGCGGTTGTTACGACCGCGCATACGCCTGTTTTGTCCTGGTCTCATTTTTGCTCTACGAGCCTCGCTGGTTCTTCAAACCCACGCGATGTGCAGCCAATATTCACCGAACGGGCTTAATGCCCACCGTTCGCGTGGCAAACCGCCTGTTGTTCAGCCAAGACGCCCATGAGGTGCCTGACTATCCTTCAGTATCGGGTTCAGATGATCGCGCACGGCTGTTCAATTGCCCCTGCCTGCGCGATGGATATCGTTTGGTCCTCCGGCATGCTCCCCCTGGGAACTGCCGTTTTCTTGCGACCGGGGACGATCTCTATGATCGAATCTAGCGGGTTCCTCCCGGTCCAACAAGCCATTTTTCAGCTTTTACCCCTGCCTGAGGCAAGAAAGCCTCATTCGGACGGTCAAGGTCGCCTCATGGCGACACATCGGGGGTTGTCAGAGAGATCGTGCGCGATCCTGATGATTTCAAGGCCGTTCTGGCCTGCCAAGCTCGTTAAATCCTCCGCCTGGTCGTAGCCGATCTCGACCACCAGAAGCCCGCCGGGGACCAGGAGACGCTGGGCCTCCTTCAAGAGGATTCGATAGGGCTCCAGGCCGTCCGGGCCGCCGTCGAGGGCCAGAAGCGGGTCATGCTCCCGCACCTCCCGGTCGAGGATCGGGATGACGGGGGAGGCGATATAGGGCGGGTTGGAGACGATCAGGTCGAATCGGCCCGAAACGGCCTCCGCCCAGCGGGAGAGGGCGAAAAGGGTGCGCTCGCCGACCCCGTTCGCCCAGGCGTTCCGGCGGGCGGTTTCGATGGCCCCAAGCGATAGATCCACGCCCAAGCCCATGGCCTGAGGCAGTTCGTGGAGAAGGGCCACCAGGATACAGCCCGAGCCGGTGCCGAAATCGGCCATGAGGAGAGGGGCCTGGCGATCCGGCAGCAGGTCGAGGGCCGTCTCCACCACGGTTTCCGTATCCGGACGCGGCACAAGCGTCTCAGGCGAGAGGGCGAAAGGCAGACCCCAGAACTCGCGCTCGCCGACGATCCGCGCCACCGGCTCATGAGCGAGGCGGCGCTGAGTGAGAGTCCTGAGGTGCTCGGACTCATCAGGTGTCAGCGGAAGATCGGGGTTGGTGATGAGCTCCATCGCCGGAACCTTCAAGACCGACAGAAGCAGCAGGCGCGCATCGAGGGCCGCCGTCTCGAAACCTGCCTCAGCGAGTGTCTGGCGCAGGCTCTTGAGCGCCTGAGCGCGCGTGGGGGCGCTCACGCCGCGACACCGCGACGATACCGCTCCAGCCGCTCTTCCAGCGTGCCGGTGTGCAGCTCGAACAGGTGATTGTCGTGATCGTAGAAATAAAGCGAATGGCCCTCGCCCTCGACGCGCGGGCGCGACTCGCGCATCTCCAGGCCGAGCTTCTCGATGCGCGCGCGGTACTCGTCGACCTCGGATCCCGCAATCTTGAAGGCGATGTGGTTATAAGTGCGCGTGGGCAGGCTCTCGCCTTCCATCACCGCGATCCATTGTCCGCCGACGATGAAGAACTTTTCGCGCGAGAGCGAAAAGGTGTCGTTGCCTGAAGAGTAGATTTCTTTGCCGTCGAGGACTTGTTCGACAATCGCGCTCATCCGGTTGAGATCGCTGGTGATGAGCGTGATGTGGCTCAAACCCTCGATCATGCAGCCTGATCCTGATCCGCCAGCTGCGCCGCCTGATGCTCGGTGATGAGCGCATCGATCAGTTCGTCGAGCGCATTTCCGGCAATCACTTCCTCGAGCTTGTAGAGCGTGAGGTTGATCCGGTGATCCGTTACGCGCCCTTGTGGGAAATTATAGGTGCGGATGCGCTCGGAGCGATCGCCGGAACCAACTTGCGATTTGCGGTCTGCGGCACGCGCTGCGTCCTTCGCCGTGCGCTCGGCGTCATAGAGGCGTGAGCGCAAAAGCGCCATGGCGCGGGCGCGGTTCTTGTGTTGCGAGCGCTCGTCCTGCACGAACACCACGGTGTTGGTCGGAAGATGCGTGATGCGGATGGCGGATTCGGTCTTGTTCACGTGCTGGCCGCCCGCGCCTTGCGCGCGCATGGTCTCGATCTTGAGGTCCGCATCGTTGATGACGATGTCCACATCTTCCGCTTCCGGCAGCACGGCGACGGTGGCGGCGGAGGTGTGAATGCGGCCTTGCGTTTCCGTGTCCGGCACGCGCTGCACGCGATGCACGCCGCTCTCGAATTTCAGGCGCGCGAACACGCCGCGCCCCTTTATCTCGGCGACGACTTCCTTGTAGCCGCCGGCGGTGCCTTCGCTTTCGGAGACGATCTCGACCTTCCAGCCTTTGAGATCCGCATAGCGCGTGTACATGCGCAGCAGATCGCCCGCAAAGAGCGCGGCCTCGTCGCCGCCGGTGCCGGCGCGGATTTCGAGGATCGCGCTTTTCTCGTCCGCCTCGTCCTTCGGCAGCAGCATGATGCGTAAGTCTTGCGCGGCCTTCTCCAGATCCTCGCGCGCCTGCGGGATTTCCTCCTCGGCAAGCTTGCGCATCTCGGAATCGGTCGACGGATCGTCGATCAGCGTCTGCAAGCCTTGGAGATTCTCTTCCATGGCGTTGTAGGCGCGGATCGCACCCACGACGCCGTCAAGCTCGGACAGCTCGCGCGACAACGCGACGAAGGTCTCCGGATCGGGGCCGGCATTGAGCGTCGCCGTGATGATGTCATGGCGGGCAAGGATAGCGTTCAGACGGTCGGGTGGAGGCGCAATCGACATCAGACCGGAATACCACGGCTTTCGGCAAATTGAGCGAGCCTCGGGCGCAGCGTATCGCCGCTTCCCGCATGCTCGAGTTCATCGTGAAGGAAGGCTTTGAGCTCGGCGATATCGAGCGCGAGCAACATGGCTTTCACCGGCCCAATGGAGGCCGGCGACATGGAGAGCGAGCGGAAGCCGAGACCCATGAGCGTCATAGCCTCCAGCGGGCGGCCGCCGATCTCCCCGCACAGGGTCGCCTGGCAGTTCGAGGCGTTGGCCTGCTCCGCGACCATCTTAAGGGCGCGCAGCATCGGCGTGCTCAAGGGATCGAAGCGGTCGGCCACGCGCCGGTTCTCGCGGTCGATGGCGAAGAGGAACTGCATCAGGTCGTTCGAGCCGATGGAGACGAAATCGGCCCGCTCGCAGATCTCCTTGAGCTGGAAGAGAAGAGAGGGCACTTCCAGCATCACGCCGAGCTTGAGATCGGACGGCAGATCGTGACCGTGATGCGAGAGATACGTCTTCTCGCGCTCCACGATGGTCCGCGCGCGCTCGAACTCGTCGCAGGTCGCCACCATCGGGAACATGATCTTCAGGGGTCGTCCGGCAGCAGCCTTCAGAAGAGCGCGGACCTGCGCGCGCAGCAGGCCCGGACGGTCGAGGCCGATGCGGATCGCGCGCCAGCCGAGAGCGGGGTTCTCTTCTTCCACCGCCTGCATGTAGGGCAGGATCTTGTCGCCGCCGATATCGAGGGTGCGGAAGGTGACGGGCTTGTCGCCCGTTTCCGCGAACACGGCGCTGTAGAGCGCCTGCTGGTCGGAGGCCGACGGCATCTTCTCCGCGATCATGAACTGCAGCTCGGTGCGGAACAGGCCAACGCCGGCAGCGCCCGTTTCCTCGAGATGCGGCAGGTCGACGAGAAGGCCCGCATTGAGCTGCAGCGTGATCTCGACGCCGTCCTTGGTGACGGAGGGCACGTTGCGCAGCTTGAGGTACTGCTCCTGCCGCTTGGCGCGAAGCCGCGCCTTCTCGGCATAGGCTGCTTCCACATCCGCGCTCGGACGGATCTGCACTTCACCCGCGGCGCCATCGACGATGATCGCATCGCCCGGTTCGGTGAGCGACGTCGCGTTCGAGATTTCGCCGACGGCAGGAATGCCGAGCGCGCGCGCGACGATGGCGATGTGGCTGGTCGGACCGCCTTCCTCCAGCACGAGGCCGCGTAGGCGTGAGCGGTCGTAATCGAGCAGCGCCGCGGGACCCATGGAGCGGGCCACGAGAATGGCGTTGTCCGGCAAGGAATGGCGATCGGCCACCAGGTCGCGCCCGACAAGACGGAAGAGCAGGCGGTTGGCGAGATCGTCGAGATCGTGCAGGCGTTCGCGAAGGTATGGGTCGGTCTGGCGCAGCATGCGCGCGCGGTTGTCGGATTGTACGCGCTCGACGGCGGCTTCCGCCGTCAGGCCCGAGGTCACCGCCTCGCGCATGCGGCGCAGCCAGCCTTGATCGTGCGCGAACATGCGGAAGGTTTCGAGAACCTCGCGGTGCTCGCCGTGATGGGCCACGTCGCCGCGCTCGATCAGCTCGTCGATGGAGACGCGCACTTCGCCGATGGCTTTCTCCAGACGCTGCAACTCACCATCGACGTTCTCGGCGATCAGGTTCTTGATGACGACGCGCGGCTCGTGCAGCACCACATGGCCGAGACCGACGCCGTCGGCGAGAGCGGCGCCCTTCTGATAGACGGGACGGCGCAGGGCAATGCCGGTATCGATGGGCGCAAGCGCCTGCAGCTCGCCGGTCGCCAGCATCTCGGCCACCACCATGGCGGTGGTCTGGAGCGCCTCGACTTCCTCTTCCGTGTAGACCCGGTAGGTGCGGTTCTGGACGACGAGAACGCCGAGCGTATTGCCTGCGCGCAGCAGCGGCACGCCGAGGAAGGCGTGGTAGATCTCTTCGCCCGTCTCCGGTTTGTAGGAGAAGGAGGGGTGGCTTTGTGCGTCGGAGAGGGCTAGCGGCTCGGCGGTCGAGGCGATGAGGCCGACGAGGCCTTCGCCCGAGCGCATGACGGTGAGGTGGACGGCTTCCCGGTTCAGGCCCTCGGTCGCGAACAGTTCGAGGACCCCGTCGCCGCGCATCACATAGACGGAGCACACCTCCGCCACCATGTTGGCGGCGATCTGAATCACGATCTTGTCGAGGCGGTCCTGGGCCCCCACCGGCTCCGCCATAATCTCGCGGAGGCGGCGCAGCAGAAGGCGCGGACCGCCGGGAGCGCTTGGCATGAGCTTTAAGGTTCCCGTCCTTCGGAGCCGGCGATGCGGACCGGCGGTTGTTTAAGAGTGTTGCAGCCCGACTGACCCGGCGTCAATCAGGCTCGCCGTCAATCAAGCCTTGTCCAGGCCGTATAGCGAGTGGAGCGTGCGCACGGCAAGCTCCGTATAGGCCTGGTCGATCAAAACCGAGAACTTAATCTCAGAAGTTGTGATCGCGCGGATGTTGATTCCCTTGTCGGCCAAGGCTTTGAAGGCTTTGGCGGCGACGCCCGCATGGCTACGCATGCCCACCCCGATGGCCGAGACCTTCACCACGTCGGTGGCGCCCTGGAGGTCGCGGAACTCGATCTCCTCCTTATGGGCGTTCAGCACCGCGCAGGCCCGCTCGTACTCGGCGGAAGGCACCGTAAACGTGATGTCCGTGGTGGTGGTGTCGTCGGAGACCACCTGGATGATCATGTCCACGTTGATGTTGGCATCAGCCAACGGCACGAAGATCGAGGCGGCGATGCCCGGCTTATCGGCTACATTCCGCAACGTAATCTGGGCTTCGTCGCGCGAATAGGCGATGCCCGTGACAACCTGCTGTTCCATGATGTCTTCCTCGTCGCAGATGAGGGTGCCGAGCTTGGGGTCGGCGGGATCGTCGAAGCTGGAGCGCACGTAGGTGGGAACCCGGTGCATCATGGCGAGCTCGACCGAGCGCACCTGAAGCACCTTGGCCCCGAGCGAGGCCATCTCCAGCATTTCTTCGTATGAAACCTTATCCAGGCGCTGCGCCTTGGGCACGATGCGCGGATCGGTGGTGTAGACGCCGTCCACATCCGTATAGATGTCGCAGCGCTCGGCCCCGATGGCGGCGGCCAGCGCCACGGCGCTGGTGTCCGAGCCGCCACGGCCGAGGGTGGTGATGCGGCGTGTCTCCTGGTGAACACCCTGGAAGCCGGAGACGACGGCGACTTCCTTGTTCTTCTCGAAGCTCTCGACGATGCCGGAGCCGTCGATATCGGCGATGCGGGCCGAGCCGTGGGCATCCGAGGTCATGATCGGGATCTGCCAGCCCTGCCAGGAGCGGGCCTTGAGGCCGAGTTCCTGCAAGGCGAGCGCCAGAAGGCCGGACGTGACCTGCTCGCCGGAGGCGACGACCACATCGTATTCCTTGGAATCGTAAAGAGCGGAAGCCTCTTTCACCCAGCCGACGAGTTCGTTGGTCTTGCCCGACATGGCGGAGACCACCACGGCCACGTCGAACCCGGCCTCGACCTCGCGTTTGACGTGCCGCGCCACGTTGCGGATGCGCTCTACGTTGGCGACGGATGTACCGCCGAACTTCATGACAAGACGGGGCATGCGAAGAAGGCCGTGGGTTGGTTGAAAATTTAGCCCTTCGCGACTTCGGAAAGGCGCGTATACATGACGGCAGGGCCGCGCGCTGTCAACGCGGCAAAACCATTTCTTTCCTTAAGGGAATCGAGATTTCATGACCGAGGGCGCATCCCCCACCATCGACCCGGCCGAGGTCGCCCGTTTCGAGCAGATCGCCGAGACCTGGTGGGATCCGAACGGGCCCATGAAGGTCCTGCACAAGTTCAATCCCGTCCGGCTCGCCTATATCCGGGACGAGGCCTGCCGCCGGTTCGGGCGCGATCCGCGCTCCGCCCGTTCGCTGGAGGGGCTGACGATCCTCGATGTGGGCTGCGGCGGCGGCGTGCTCTCGGAGCCTCTGGGGCGGCTCGGCGCCACGGTGACGGGCCTCGATCCGGCCCCCACCAACATCTCCGTGGCCAAGCTCCATGCGGAGCGCGCAGGGGTGCCCGTCGATTTCCGCAATGAAACCGTCGAGGCTGTCGTGGCGCGAGGAGAGACCTTCGACATCGTGCTCGCCATGGAGGTGGTGGAGCACGTGGCGGATGTGCAGGCTTTCGTGGATGCCTGCGCCAAGGCCGTGAAGCCGGGTGGGGTCCTCGTCATGGCGACGATCAACCGGACCCTGCGCTCGTTCGCCTCGGCCATCGTCGGGGCCGAATACATCCTCGGCTGGCTGCCGAAGGGCACGCACGAATGGGACAAGTTCGTCACCCCCGACGAGCTCACCGACGCGCTCCGGAAGGCAGGCTTCTCCGTGAACGACCAGACTGGCGTCGGCTACAACCCACTGCGCGACAGCTGGTCCCTTAGCCAAGACCTCTCGGTCAACTATATGCTGCTCGCGTCGCGCGTCTGAAGCTTTTCACGCGGGGCGAAGCTGAGCAGCGCGTAGCCTGTTAGGGCTGAAAGAACAGAGCCCATGAGCACGCCGATCTTGGTGGCGTCGTTCAGCTCGGGCTGGGTCGGGAAGGCGAGCGCGCCGATGAACAGGCTCATGGTGAAGCCGATGCCGCAGAGCAGGGCCACGCCGTAGCATTGCAGCCGCGTCGCGCCAGCCGGGACATCGGCCCAATCGAGTTTGAAGGCGAGCCACGAGAAGCTGAAGACACCCACCTGCTTGCCGATGAAAAGGCCCATCGCGATGCCGAGCGGCAGGGGGCTGAGCAACGCATCGAACGACAGGCCCGAGAGCGACACGCCTGCATTGGCAAGTCCAAAGATCGGGATGATGCCGAAGGCGACCGGGCGGTGCAGCGCATGCTCCAACCGATGTAGCGGAGAATCCTCCGCGCGGGTCTTCTTCGGGTCCGGGTGGAGCGGAATGGTGAGCGCCAGGGTGACACCCGCGAGCGTTGCGTGAATGCCCGACTTCAGCACGAAGAACCACAGCACCGCGCCGACGATGAGATAAGGCACGAGCCTCGTGACGCCGAGACGGTTGAACGCCACCAGCGCGAGCAGGCACAGGGCGGCCGCGCCCAGCATGGCGAGCGAAAGATCGCTCGTATAGAAAAGGGCGATGATGACGATAGCGCCGAGATCGTCCAGGATCGCGAGCGCCGTGAGAAAGATCTTGAGCGAGGTCGGCACGCGCGAACCGAGAACCGCGAGCACGCCGAGCGCGAAGGCGATGTCGGTGGCCGCCGGGATCGCCCAGCCGTTGCGAAGCTGCGGCTGGTTCCAGGTGATGGCGAGATAGACCAGGGCTGGAACGGCCATGCCGCCTAAGGCCGCGATGCCGGGCAGGATACGGCGCGGCCAGGTGGAGAGCTGCCCGTCCAGCATCTCGCGCTTGATCTCGAGCCCCACCAGCAGGAAGAACACGGCCATCAAGGCATCGTTGATCCAGTGCAGGATGCTCAAGCCGAAAACATAGGTTTTCAGGATGCCGAAATAGGCAGGGGCCACGGGAGAATTGGCGAGCACGAGCGCGATCACCGTCACGCCCATGAGGATCATGCCGCCCGAGGCTTCGCTGTCGAAGAATTTGCGCATCAGCGAGATGCGCCGCGTCGGCCTCAGGTCGCTCTTCGAATGATCCATTCCCACTCCTGTCGCTCACAACCGGTCATAAGCGGAAAGGTTCGGAAAGGAAGCCCTCAAAGCCACGTTCACGATAACAAATCCGGGAGGGGCCCTGCCGGGCGGATCGATCCGGCGGCCGGGCTTTCAAGGATGAAGGCAGTTGCCCGCGCCGGATTTCAGGAGGGAGTGGCCGTGCGGCGCCGGAACCGGGAGGCCAGGATCGTTTCCAGCGTCACGGGGCGATAATCCCAGACGTCGACGCCCACATCGTATTGCCGGGTCTGCGGCTTCAGCTTGGCATGGGAATGGCCGTGCAGGTCGATCCAGCCGCGGCCCATGTTCTTCCAGGTGCGGAACGCGTAATGGCACATGACGATTCCGCGGCCCTCGAGAGCGAGTTCCGCGTACGCCTGCACGCTTTCCCAACCCTTCGCTTCGAGAGTCGCCGGGCCGTCGTTGTTGCCAGCGACAAGATGCTTGCGGCCGTTGAGCAATGAGAGCAGCTCATCGACGCGCTCGGGGCGAACATGGAGGGCGAAGTCACCCAGGTGCCACACCTCGTCATCCGCTGAGACCACCTCGTTCCAATGGGCGATAAGCGCTTCGTCATGCTCGGCAACCGTCTTGAACGGGCGCTTGTCGATCCGCAGCACGCGCGCATCGCCGAAATGAGTGTCGCTCGTGAAGAAGATCGCCAAGAGAAGTCCTGTCGTTATGACGTGAATGGAGCGAGGGCGTGGCTTCCAACAATCGATGTCTCGGCGACGTTCCCACCCGTAACGATAGAGGCTCGATCTTTGCGAGGTTATAGGAAAATAGCTGCGCTTCTACAGGATAGGATGAGTTACCTCTCTCGGGCGCACCCTGACAGGCTGCAAGCGGCTCAGCTCAGTTCCGGTCGTCCGGAACGACAGGGATAGGCAGCACGTCGATTCCTTCTTCCAATAGGGCGCGGGCTTCCTCGAAATCGGCTTCGCCATGGATCGAGCGTTCTTCCGTTTCGCCGAAATGCATCTTGCGCGCTTCCTCGACGAAGTTTTTGCCTACATCCTCGGAGTTTTTCAGAACCTGCTCGCGCAGGGCTCGCAAAGCCGCGCGGATCTCCTGTTCCTTGTCGGTGAGAACGGCCATGGGCTGTGCTTCCGGCTGCGCGGCAGGCAGCTTGTCGGTGCGCGCGACGGAGGGCGCCATGATCTGCTTGTCGACTTCAGTCGAGTTGCAGAACGGGCACGTCACGAAGCCGCGCTTGCGCTGCTCTTCGAACGCCTCGCTTGAGGGAAACCAGCTCTCGAATTCGTGGGCCTGCTCACAGGCCAGGGCGTATTTGATCATGTCCTTGAATGAAGGTTTCAACAAACGCAAACTTCATCGTCAGGCGGAAGCCGTCTGACGATGATCGGAAGCCGATACGGTCTCGATCTTGAAGCTCCGTGCATTCTTGAGCGTCGGAATGCGCCCGCGCACCTCTGTGACAAGAGACGGATCGATCTCGGCGAGGATCACGCCGGGTTCCGTACCTGCTTCCGCCAGCACGCGGCCCCACGGATCGACGATGATCGAATGGCCAAAGGTCTCGCGGCCATCCTCATGCAGTCCGCCTTGAGCGGCGGAGATCATGAACGAGCCGGTCTCGATGGCGCGTGCGCGGTGCAGGATGTTCCAATGCGCTTCGCCCGTCTGCTTCGTGAAGGCGGCGGGAGCCGAGAGGAACGACGCGCCGTTCTCGGCCAGCGCCTTGTAGAGCGCGGCGAAACGCACATCGTAGCAGATGGTCATGCCGAGATAGCCCCAGGGGGTTTCCGCCAGCACCGCCGTGTTGCCGCCCGTATAGGTGGCCGATTCGCGCCAGCTCTCGCCGTTCGGCAGGTCCACATCGTAAAGATGGATCTTGTCGTAGGAGGTGACGATCTCGCCGTCCGTGTCGATGAGGAACGCGCGGTTCGCGACCTTGTCGCCCTCCTTCACGGCAATGGAGCCGATCTGGATCATGATGTTCTTCTGGCGCGCCACTTCGCGCAACGCGGCGAGCACAGGATCGCTCGCCTGCGGCCCGACCTTCTCGAACATCTCCGCCCGCTCGCGGCAGATGAGAGAGGTCATCTCCGGCGTCTGCGCGAACTGCGCGCCCTTGTCGGCCGCCTCACGCACGAGGGCCACCGCATCGTCGCGGTTCTTCAGAACATCGCGCCCGGAGCGCATCTGGATGCAGGCGGCGGTGAAGCGGGTCGGGGTCATGGGCAGGGTTCTCCGTCAGGCCTGCAGAAGAGGCTCAAGTCCGCCCCTGTCGTCAAGAGCATAAAGGTCGTCGCAGCCGCCCACATGCTTTCCGTCGATGAAGATCTGCGGCACGGTGGTGCGCCCGTTGGCCTTCTGGATCATCTCGGCCCGCGCCTCGGGCTTCTTCTCGATGTCGATCTCGGTGAAGGCGGCGCCCTTCTTGTCGAGCAGCTCCTTGGCGGCGGAGCAATAGGGGCACCAGCCCTTAGTGTAGATCGTGATGGACGGCATATGTGTCTCCGTAACGTGTTCTTAGATATAGGAACGATCAGGCCTCTGTCACAACTCTCGCGAAGGCCAGAATGTCCACGGAGGCCGCCCCGCCCCGCAAAAGTGCTCTTGCCGCGGCATTGGCTGTCGAGCCGGTAGTGAGAACGTCGTCGATGAGAAGCACGCGCTTGCCTTTCAGCTTTGCCTTGGCCTCCGGGGGCACGCGGAAGGCGCCTTGCAGGTTCTCCTGCCGCTGTGTCTTGGTGAGCCCCACCTGACGACGGGTGTGCTTGACGCGGTGGAGGAGCGAGGGATCGCAAGGCACACTGCTTTCCCGGGACACAATGCCTGCCAAGGCCATGGCCTGGTTGAAGCGCCGCCGCCAGAGCCTCCACCGGTGTAGCGGCACCGGCACGATCACATCCGCATCCGCCAACAGCTCAGCCCCCGCCCGGGTCATCATGGTTCCCAAAGCGCGGGCCAGCTCCAGCCGGTCGTTGTATTTCATCCGGTGCACGAGCAGGCTCGCGGTGCCGTCATATTCCGCCACCGCCCGCGCGCGCCCGAAAACCGGCGGATCGGCGATGGCGGCGGGCGAGAGCAGGGGTTGTCCCAGATCGACCTGGAACGGCGTGCCGAGCCGCTCGCAAAAGGGCCGCTCGATGAATCGGATGCCAGCCCAGCAATGGGCACACAGCCCGTGCGGCTCGCCGGTCGCGCCCTGGCAGGCGATGCAGCTGGGCGGATAGACGAGGCCCAGCGCAGCTTTCACCAGACGCGCACTGAAGGAGAGCGCGGGCTTGAAGGGCGATGGGTTGAGGTGGGGCTCCAGGGTCATGGGCCAAGCTTAGCCGATCGGACCTGCCTGTGCATCTCCTGCGAGGGCCATGAAAAACTCCTTGGTTGTTGTGGCCGGAGGGGCCATATCCAGCGCCTTATGAGCACACCTCTCGTCTTCGACCGCGCCCTCGTCCGCCAGCGCCTCGCCCGCGCGCTTAAAAGCGGCTATGCCGATTTTCTGCTGGCTCGCACCGTGGAGGATCTGCAGGAGCGGCTCGCGCCGGTGCTGCGCTCCTTTCCGCTCGCCCTCGATGTGGGAACACCGACGCCTGCCGCTGCGGATCTTTTGCTGCGCAGCGGGTTGACGGAAAAGGTCGTGCGTCTCTCGCCCACGCCCGAACAGGGCAGCGTGCTCGGCGACGAGGAGCGGCTTCCCTTTTCCGGCGAGATGTTCGACCTCGCCGTGTCGCTTCTGGCGCTCCACGGCGTCAACGACCTGCCCGGCGCGCTCATTCAGATCCGTCGTGCCCTGAAGCCCGACGGCCTGTTCATTGGGGCGCTGCTGGGCGGCGCGACCTTGAACGAGCTGCGCCAGGCCATCACCCAGGCCGAGGCCGAGCTGGAAGGCGGGGTCAGCCCCCGCGTGGCACCCTTTGCGGATTTGCGCGATATCGGCGGCCTGCTTCAGCGCGCGGGCTTTGCCCTGCCGGTGACCGATTCGGACATCGTCCGCGTGCGCTATGGCAATGCTTTCGCTCTCATGCGCGACCTGCGCGCCATGGGCCTGACCAATGCTCTCAACGACCGCCGCCGCACGCCGCTCAAGCGCGCGACGCTGATCCGCGCCGCCGAGATTTATGCTGAGCGCTTTGCCGATCCGGATGGCCGCATCCCCGCCACCTTCGAGATCGTGTGGCTCTCCGGCTGGACGCCGCATGAGAGCCAGCAGAAGCCCTTGGCGCCGGGCTCCGCCAAGATGCGGCTCGCCGATGCGCTCGGCGTGAAGGAAGGCGAGCCCGCTCCCCAGCCGAAGAAGGAATGATCTTTCGTAGCATTGCTCCTGGGCTGCAACCCGTGGCGCTCTAATTCCATTCTCCAGAGATGGAGTGCTGGAGAGCCCTGCGTCATGAAACAACCCGGCCCGGATCATCCGATCACGATCACGCAAAACCCGCACCGCATCCGGGTCATGCTTGGCGGCTTCATCATCGCCGAGACCACGCAGGCGCTGACCCTTCAGGAGGCGACGCTTCCGCCGGTGCAGTACATTCCCCGGCAGGACGTGCGCATGGACCTGCTCGATTCCACCGATCATAAAAGCCATTGCCCCTATAAGGGCGATGCCTCGTATTTCACGGTGAGCGGCGGTGGCCTCGTGCGCGAGAACGCCGCCTGGAGCTACGAGGAGCCCGCGCCCTCGGTTGCCGCCATCAAGGAACACATCGCCTTCTATCCGGAGAAGGTCGACGACATCGAGGAATTCCGCGATTGAGAAAAGGCGTGAAGCGAATGGGCTTTTAGTGGGGCTTGCTGAGGCCGCGCCTTAGCGCCACTCTTCGGCAAAACGGATCGCCCCATGCAGCCCTTCACGTTCAACACCGCTCCGTCCCTTGTCTTCGGCTCCGGCGCCATCGCGCGCATCGGTGAGATCGCGGCGCGACAGCTCGGGCCTCGCATCGCGCTCGTGACCGATGCCGGGCTGGTGAAGGCGGGCCTGCTCGAGAAAGCTCTTCATGCCCTGGAAGAGGCGGGCGTCGCGGTCGATGTGTTCGATGGCGTGGTGGCCGATCCGCCGGAAGCCGTCGTACTGGCGGCGGCCGCGAAAGCCAAGGCCTTCGATGCGCGAGCCGTGATCGGCTTCGGCGGCGGCTCGTCCATCGATGTGGCGAAGCTCGTGGCATTGTTGGCGCGAAGCGGCGAGAGCCTTCCTGACATCTACGGCGTTGGCGTTGCGAAGGGGCCGAGACTGCCGTTGCTCGCGGTTCCGACAACGGCGGGAACGGGATCGGAGGTGACGCCGATTTCCATCGTCACCACCGGTGCGCATGAGAAGAAGGGCGTGGTGTCGCCGCTCATCATTCCCGATATCGCGCTGCTCGATCCCGACCTGACGTTGAATCTTCCGCCACATGTCACAGCGGCCACGGGCATCGACGCAATGGTGCATGCCATCGAGGCCTATACCTCGACGAGCGCCAACAACAATCCGGTGTCGAAGGCGCTCGCGAAAGAGGCACTGCATTTGCTCGGGCGCAACATCGAACGCGCCGTGCATCATGGGCAGGACGGCGAGGCCAGGGCCGCGATGCTGATCGGGTCCATGCTGGCGGGTCAGGCTTTCGCCAATTCTCCCGTAGCGGCGGTGCATGCGCTGGCCTATCCCATCGGCGGTCATTTCGGCGTGCCGCACGGCCTGTCCAACGCGCTCGTGCTGCCGTATGTGCTGCGCTTCAATGCGAGCGCCTGCGAACAGGCTTATGCGGAACTCGCACCCTATGCGTTCCAAGAACTTGAAGGACGCGCCAGCGCCGACGCATTCGTCGAGGCGCTCGCATCCTTGTGCATGAAGGTCGGCCTCCAGCCGCGGCTGCGCGATGTCGGCATCCCGCAGGATGCGCTGCCGATGCTGGCGGAGGATGCAATGAAGCAGACGCGCCTGCTCGTGAACAACCCGCGTTCGCTCACGTTGAACGACGCGCGCGCCATCTACGAAGCGGCGTGGTGAGGTATTCGATGTCCGAACGCCCCGCGCGAATATCCCGCTCCGCCTTCAGGCTCTTTCGCCCCATCGCCACACGCTGGATGGACAACGATGCCTACGGGCACGTGAACAATGTGCATTACTATTCCTATTTCGACACGGCCGTGAATGGCTGGCTCATCGAGGAAGGATTGCTCGAATTCGCGAATGCGACCGTGATCGGCCTCGTGGTGGAAACCGGCTGCACCTATTTCGAGAGCGTCGCCTTTCCCGAGCGGCTCGAAGCAGGCATCTCGGTGACGCATCTCGGCCGCTCATCGGTGCGCTATGGGGTCGGTATCTTCAAGGAAGGCGAGGATCTTGCCGCCGCGCAGGGACATTTCGTCCATGTCTATGTGGACCGGGTAACGCAGCGTCCCGTCGATATTCCTTCAGAGACGCGCGAGGCGCTCAACCGCCTCGCCTGAGCCTGCCGGTGAAGGACACGAGCGCAACGCCGGACAACACAACGGCGCCGCCGAGGAGTTCGCGCAGGCCGACGCTCTCGTTCAGGAACAGGACCGCGAGCAGGATGGTCCAGACAGGACCGAGATAGCCCACCATCGAAGCGCGCGTCGGACCCGTGCGGCGGATCAGGTGCATGAAGAGCAGGATCGGCAAGGCTGTCGACAAGGCGCCGAGCGCGAGCAGCGGCGCGAGGCTCGCAGGAACGGACGCGAAGGCCGCTGGCCCCGCCACGACGAGCGCGAGCACGGTTGCGGCCGAGCCCGAACCGATCTGCTGGCCGAGCGCCATGCGGGCCGGATCGACATTCCTGACCGTGCGCACATAGACATTCGCCGCCGCGTAACTGCAGGCCACCAGCACCATGACGGCGATGCCGATGGGATTGACGCCGCTGTCGGGCAAAGCCGCAGGGCCGATCAGAATGCCCATCCCCGCAAAGCCGACGAGAACGCCGAGGAAGCGTTGCGGCGTCAGCTTCTCGTCCGCGAACATCAGATGCGAGATGACGGCGACGATGAGAGGGGAGGAGGCCTGGATCATCGCAGCCGGAGCCGTTGCAAGCCCGAGCTGCGTCAGCGCAAAGGCCACGAGCACGTTCGGCAGCCAGCCGTTGAAGGTGCCCAGGAAGGCCCAGACAGGCAACTCATGGCGCCGCGGCAGAATGCTTTTGCCTTGAAGCGCAAACCAGAGCGCAAGCGACGTGGCACCGATCACGCCGCGCATGGCGGCGAGCACGAAAGGGTTCAGGTTGCCGCTCAGCTTTACGAAGAAAAAGGCGCTTCCCCACAACAGGGAGCAGATCAGAAGATTGGACAGGATGAAGGCTGGCGTCGGGGCGGAATGTGCCCCGGCAGGCTGGGCTGACATTTTTTAAGAGCCGAGAAGATCGAGAAGGAAGGGGATCAGCGGCTCGTCCGCCGGAGGCATGGGATAGCTGCGCAGATCCTGCGGCTTCACCCATTTCAGGGCCTGGCCTTCCATGGATTGCACGAAGCCTTCCCAGCGGCGGCAGATGTAGAGCGGCATGAGAAGGTGAAAGCTCTCGTAGCCGTAGCTTGCGAAGGTGAGCGGGGCGAGGCACGGCTCCTTCACCGTAATGCCGAGCTCTTCCCTCAACTCGCGGATCAGCGTCTCTTCCGGCCGCTCGCCGGGCTCTACCTTGCCGCCAGGAAATTCCCACAATCCCGCCAGCTGCTTCCCTTCCGGGCGCTGCGCCAGAAGGATGCGGTTATCCGCGTCGACCAGGGCGACGGCAACGACGAGGGTGAGCTTGAGAGGGGGGGTGTTCGTGGTCATGGCGCGCAACACTCATCAGATTTCATCGCCTATGACAATTGGCGGAACAGCTATGCAAAATAATATTATGTTATAGAGTTATAGGAGTTTCTTCAAAAGGGCAGCATCCCATGACGTTCAATCCGAAGTTCACAGCCATCGTTGGCTTCATCGCCTTTGCCGGCATGACAGGTCAGGCCCAGGCCGAATGCTCCGGCCCACCCCTTTCGATCCCCGGCTATTCGGCGGCGATTGAAGGTGCGCTCACCGTCAAGGCCGGAACCGGATGCGCCTTCGGCGTCGATGGAATCGAGGGGGCGATTTCCGAGGTCAAGATCACGCAGATGCCGAAGTCCGGCAGAGCCGGCGTCCAGAACCTGCGCGCCATTTACGTCGCCAAGCCAGGCTACCAAGGACCCGATGAATTCACCTATGCGTTCATCGGAACGGACAATCGCGGCGGCCCGATGCACATTGCCATCAAGCGGAAAGTGACCGTCGTTCCGTAAAAGTCGGCGATCAGCTGCTGTCCGTGAGGCAACGGCGTGCTTGTCCGGTTCGAGAAGCCCGCCGTTGCCTAACGCTTCAACCCGCGAACTTTCCAGCGGTGCTTTTCGCCGGCTGAAGCAAGCGCATGCGAAGATAAAGCATAGCTGGGCGCTCAAACCATTTGTGGATGGTGAGGGACAGCGCAATCAGGATGATAAGAAAGGTGCAGAATACCCAGGGCGACAGGAACAACTGAGAGCCTATCCCGAGAGAAATGGCCAGCGTCATGCTTAGCATTTCAAGGGGAAAGTGCAGGAGGTAAATTGCGTAACTTGCATCCCCTAGAAAGGCGAACCGCTTTCCGAAGGAAGGCTTTTGAATTTCCACCAGGGCTATCGTGAGAATTGTTGCCGGAAACAGCAATCCATTCGCGACGACCATATCGGTTCCGGGCTTGAGGAGCATGCCTGACAGCGCGAGACCCCACAATAGGATCGTTGCGCCTAACGCGCATCGCAATGCAAATCTCTCTGCCGATTGGCGCAGGATCCATGCGAGCAGCCAAAACGCGGCGCCGCCCATGAAAAAGCCCGTCAAGCCTCTTCCCAGCGCAGGAACGAGGAAGCTCACTCCACAGCCGATGGCGGCAATCAGAAGGGTGCGAGCGGGCGTCAGAGATAGAAACCGCGCGCCGATGAAGAAAACGATATAGAGGAAGACCTCGACCGACACGGACCAGATCGGCGCGTTGAAGGAATATCCTCGCTCGAATCCCCAGTTGGAGATGAAGAGCAGGTTCAGCACGGCATGAAAGAGGTCATTGTGTTGATAGACGAAGAACGTTCCGTTCTGGCGCCAGAATAGCGCTTGCAGGATTGCCACCGCGATAAAGGTCGCAAGATGCAGAGGGTATAATCGCGAAAAGCGAAGAGACCAGAAATCGGCCCGGCTAACCTGCCGCTCTTCGATTCGTTGCCGGTAAAGCCAGAAAAAGACAAAGCCGCTCAGAACGAAGAAGAGATCCACTCCGTACCAGCCTGCCTCGTAGAGTGGACGGAGCAAAGGATAAAACGGCTGCTCCGACCGCTGAAACGTGGCCGGAAGCTCGCTGCCGTGAAAGAAAAAATGCTGCCAGTGCCAGACGACGACGCTTAAGGCCGCAAACCCGCGCAGAGCATCCAGGGAATAGAAACGGACCGGCAGCTTGCTGGCCTCAGTCATGTTTCATCTTCAATCTATCGCCGGATCAGCTGCGGTAATCGCCGTTGATCTCCACGTAGGCCTTGGTGAGGTCGCAGGTCCATGCGGTGGCCTCGCCGCGTCCCAGGCCGAGGTCGACGCGGATCGTGATCTCGTCGCCCTTCATGTAGGCGGAGGTCTTCGCCTCGCTGTATTCCGGATCGCGTGCGCCCTTCACAGCCACGCGAATGTCGCCGAACCAGATGGCGAGCTTGTCGCGCTCGGCGGGCTCGCCCGCCTTGCCGACGGCCATGACGACGCGGCCCCAATTGGCGTCCTCGCCGGCCACTGCCGTCTTCACGAGCGGAGAATTGGCAATCGCCATGGCGATGCGCTTGGCCGAGATCGCGCCCGTGGCACCCGTCACCTTCACGGTCACGAACTTGCGCGCGCCTTCGCCGTCGCGGGCAACCTGCTGCGCGAGATCGCAGAGCAGGCTTTCGAGGGCTGCACGGAACTCCTTCAGGCGGCGGTCGCTCGGCAGCGAGATCGCGGGCGCGCCACGTCCAGCGGCGGCCCCGGTGGCGAAGAACAGCAAAGTGTCGGAGGTGGACGTGTCGCTGTCGACCGTCACGCAGTTGAAGCTCTTGTCGGCACCCTTCTTCAACAGCGCCTGAAGCACAGGCGCCGCAATCGGCGCATCGGTGAAGATGAAGGAGAGCATGGTCGCCATGTCGGGCGCGATCATGCCGGCTCCCTTGGCCATGCCGTTGATGGTGACCTCGACACCGCCGATGGTGGCGGTGCGGGTCGCCACCTTCGGGAAAGTATCCGTTGTCATGATAGCCTTGGCGGCATCGAGCCAGGCGGAGGGCTTCGCCTTCTTCTCGCAGGCTTCCAGCACACCTTGAAACTTCGTGGCGTCGAGGGGCTCGCCGATCACGCCGGTGGAGGCGATGAACACCTGCGAAGCGCGGCAGCCTGCGGCCTCAGCGGCGATCTCGGCGGTGAGCTTCACCGCTTCCGCGCCCTTCTTGCCGGTGAAGGCATTGGCATTGCCGGAATTCACCACCAGCGCGCGGGCCGTGCCCTTCGCCAGATTCTTGCGGCACCAATCGACGGGCGCCGACGGGCATTTCGAGCGCGTGAACACGCCCGCCACCGTCGTCTCCTTGGGCAGCGTCACATAGAGCACGTCCGTCCGGTTCTTGTATCGGATGCCGGCCTCCGCGGTCGCGAGACGCACGCCCTCAACGGCGGGCAGGGTCGGGAATGTCTTGGGCGCGAGCGGAGAGACGGTCTTGGACATACTGCTAAGTCTCGAAGGTGGGCGGCGGAATACCGTTTAGGAAAGGCGACCTGTGGTTTTTTAAAGCTTCTTGTCAAGTCAAAGCTGAGGGGAATGCGGGCGCAAACGCAAGGAACGCCCGCTTTGTGCCCTCGTCGACCCGGTCCGGAGACAACGGAGACATTCATGAGCGGCAAGCACCCCAAGACGAAGCCCGAAGCACGGCCGCGCAGCGACCTCAATGTCGATCCGGGGATCGGACGCTCCAAAGGCTCCACCAAATGACCGGCGAGGACCCACACGATCTCGACGGAGGCTCGACCTTCCAAGGCGACGTGGAGAACCAAACCAACCGCGAGGGTGGCATCGATCCGAACCGGATCGGCCGGACGAACAACTAGATCGAGGGCAGTATACGAAAAGCCCCCGCAGCGAAGGCTGCGGGAGCTCGTGTCTGTTCAGCGGAGATATTTTAGATGATGGAGAAGCTCGCAGCCGTCAGCGACAGGTGCTTGGAAAGCTGCGCGAACTGCACCGCCGCAGCGGAGCCGCTTCCGTCAGCATCGTAGAACAGCTTGCCGCTTTCGGCATCGTAGATAATGCGGTCATTATGATCGACGGCTTGCGTTCCGATATGGAAGCTGTCCGCATGAAGCGAGCCGTAATAGGCCAGGCCGGTGAAGACGTCATACTCCAGCAGGATGATGTCCTCGCCAACCGTGAAGTCGTCGATGGTGTCGATACCGGAGAAGTTATCGAACACGAACGCATCTGCGCCAGTGCCCCCCTGCAGGAAATCGTTGCCGGTGCCACCGTTGAGGGTGTCGTTTCCGGCGCCGCCATACAGCGAATCCGAATCTGCGCCGCCATCGAAGGTATTGGCTCCGGAGCCGCCGATCAGGATGTCCGTTCCAGCGCCACCTTCGACGAAATCGTCATGACTGCTGGTGGAGCTGTCATAGTGATCGTTACCCGTGCCAAGGCGGACCAGCTGGTCGATTCTGCCTGCATTCTCGACAAGGTCCTCGCCAGCGCCCATGTCGACGACGCCGCGGTTCGCGTTGACGCCGATGACAAGTCCGGTTGCGTAGTTGTAGAACACGTCATCGCCGTCATGCAGGTAGACGTCGCCCTTGATCGTGGCGGTCGCACCGGACGTGACGCCGTTATGGATGATGTCGATGGCATTGCCCTTGCTATCGATCACCTTGAGGTTGTCCTGTGTGGGGGGCAGGCCGCCCTTCGTTGCCTGATCGACTTCTCTCAGAATGCTGCCTTCGTTCGTGAAGACGTTCGTGCCACCATCCGTGCTGTTGAGCACAATGGCGGTGTTTGTCTCAGAGCGGATCTGGCCCTTGTTGTTGAAGACGTTGTTTGCGCCTTCGATGACGATGGCATGCGTGCCGCCATTCACCGCAGCCGCGGTCTCGATATTGAACGTATTGCCGCCGCCGGTCATCTTGACGGCGATGTGCAGAAGGCTGCGGTTGGTGCTCGGGAATCCGATGAACGCATTCGAGGCCAGGTTGAACGTGGAGTCGCCGCCGCTCAGGATTGCGGTACCTGTTCCACCCGAGGTAATGCGGCTGTGAGCGGCGAGATTGAACGTGTTGCCCGTTCCGGCAAAATTGACCCCAGTCTGTGCGCCGTAAATGTAGGCTTGCTCATCCAGGTTGACGGTGATGTTGCCGCCCGTGGCGAACAAAGTGTCTTTAATGCCTCGGATGTTGGAATATCGCGCGACCCAGATGGTAGCATCGGATGTCATGGATACCGCCGGAGTCGGTACCGTGGCGCCTTCGGTCGTCACTGACGTGGCTGCACCGACGATCAACTGATCGCCCGCCAAAAGGTAATAGGGGTCCGTGACGGTGACGCCAGAGTCACCCGGCGCGCGGGGAGGAGTTTGAAAAATGGTCATGAAGTGCTCCTAGGAATTTAGAACAGAGCCGATCTCGGATCGTCCGATGAGACGGCATTCCTAGGTAGAAAAGCGCATAACCATACGTATCCTCTCAGAATGGAGAGGAGGCCTCGCTATAAACACATCCTAATTTGAGTATTTGCAGCTTTGCAAAATGAATTCGAGGGACAGTCAGAAATACAGTGGCTAGTTACATATTATTGTCACATGAATTATGCATTCAATGGACAACCAAAGCGCGAATTATTACGTAAGGGCGCTCAACTTATACATAGCATAAGGGCGGCCCCACGGCCGCCCTTGCGAGTTTTGACCGCGGCGAATCTTACGGCTGTTTCTGTTCGACGAGGTTGCCCTTATCGTCGAGCTTCTCGATCTTCGCGTCCTTGCGCAGGCTCGTGATGAGGTCCTGCTGGGCCTTGCGGCCGAGATAGGCTTCGACCTGATCCTTGGTCTCCTCGAAGCTCGGCGCAGGCTTGGTGCGCTTTTCCTCGACCTTGATCACGTGCCAGCCGAACTGGCTCTTCACCGGATCGGAGATCTGGCCGGGTTCGAGCTTGAAGGCGGCTTCGGCAAAGGGCTCGACCATGCGGTCCTTGGTGAAGAAGCCGAGGTCGCCGCCGTCGGTCTTGGAGCCGGGGTCCTTGGAAAGCTCGCCGGCCACCTTGGCGAAGTCTTCGCCGCCCTTCACGCGGGTGGCGGCCTTCTTGGCGTCTTCCTCGTTCTCCACGAGGATGTGGCGGGCGCGCACTTCCTGCTCGGCGGGGATGCTCTTAACGGTCTCGTCGTAAAGCTTGCGGGCCGCCTCGGGCGTCACGGCTTTCTTGGCCGTCTGGTCGAGATAGGCGTCCAGCAGGGTCTTGTCCCGGTTATAGGCGAGCTTGCGGGCGAAGTCCGCGCCGCTGCCGACCTTGGCGGCTTCCGCAGCCTTGGCGCCGAGCTTCAGGTCGATCAGGTAGCCGGTCAGCATCTCGCGCTTCTGCTCGTCGGGCACGTTCGGCATCTGCAGGGCCGGGTCCTCGGCCGCGACAGCCAGGTCCCCTTCCGTGATCTCGACGCCGTTCACCCGGGCGACCACCTTGGCGGGGTCGACGGCGGGCACGGCCGCCGGAGAGGTGGCGGGGGCCGAGGCGGGAGGGGTCTGCGCAAGGGCGGCGCCTGCCATCAGGGGCAGGGCGGTTCCAAGGGCAAGAAGGCTTTTACGAACCGAAAGAGACGACATGGATGATCCTCTGGTGGGCTGAAAGAGCCCACGGACAGCACCGATGAGATGGCCTAACGTGTTTACGTTTGCAAGCGATGGCATATTTATGCCACAGCATCCCGCACGGCGTGGCCTTATTTAAGGCCGGCTGGAGGACATTAAGGCTGCGCCATTCAGGCACAGCCTTTAAGATGCGCTCCCGCATGATTAGGTCTATAAGGCGGCCTCAACGCCCCTTATCTCCTGAATTCTGGAATTTTCGAAGGCTCTCGATGTTCGGTTCTCTCGCGAAGAAAATCTTTGGCTCGGTCAATGAACGCCGACTGAAGTCCTACCGGCCCAAGGTCGCGGCCATCAACGCGATGGAGGCCGAGTTGGAGGCCCTGTCCGACGAGCAGCTGCGTGCCCGTACGGAAGAGTTCAAGGCCCAGCTCGCTTCCGGCAAGACCCTGGACGACATCCTGGTCCCCGCTTTCGCCACCGTCCGCGAAGCCGCCAAGCGCACCCTCGGTCAGCGCCATTTCGACGTGCAGCTCATCGGCGGCATGGTGCTTCACGAGGGCTCGATTGCCGAAATGCGCACCGGTGAAGGCAAGACCCTGGTCGCGACGCTGCCGGTTTACCTGAACGCGCTGTCCGGCAAGGGCGTCCATGTGGTCACGGTGAACGACTACCTCGCCAAGCGCGACTCCGAGTGGATGGGCCAGATCTACCGCTTCCTCGGCATGAGCGTCGGCGTGATCGTGCATGGCCTCGACGATGCCGAGCGCGCCCAGGCCTATGCCGCCGACATCACCTACGGCACCAACAACGAATACGGCTTCGACTACCTGCGCGACAACATGAAGTACGAGATGGCGCAGATGGTCCAGCGCGGCCACAACTTCGCTATCGTGGACGAGGTGGACTCGATCCTCGTGGACGAGGCGCGCACGCCGCTCATCATCTCCGGCCCGCTCGACGACCGTTCCGAGCTTTACAACGCCATCGACAAGGTGCTCCCGCGCCTCGACAAGAGCGATTACGAGCTCGACGAGAAGCAGCGCTCCGTAGCGCTCACCGAGGACGGCACCGAGAAGATCGAGCAGCTCTTGCGCGAGGTAGGCCTGCTCACGGAAGGCGATCTCTACGATGCGCAGAACGCCACTCTCGTTCACCACATGAACCAGGCGCTGCGCGCGCACACCCTGTTCCAGCGCGACAAGGACTACATCGTCCGCAACGGCGAAGTGGTGATCATCGACGAGTTCACCGGCCGCATGATGCAGGGCCGCCGTTACTCGGAAGGCCTGCATCAGGCGTTGGAAGCCAAGGAGCGCGTGCAGGTTCAGCCCGAGAACCAGACGCTCGCCTCTATCACCTTCCAGAACTACTTCCGCTTGTACGACAAGCTCGGCGGCATGACCGGTACGGCGGCGACCGAAGCCGACGAATTCCTCGAGATCTACAATCTCGAGGTGGTCGAGATTCCGACGAACCGTCCCGTGTCGCGTATCGACGATGACGATGAGGTCTATCGCACGGTCGAAGAGCGCTACAAGGCGGTCATCCGCGACATCGAGGCGGCTTCCGCCAAGGGCCAGCCGATCCTTGTCGGCACCACCTCGATCGAGAAGTCGGAGCAACTCGCCGACCTTCTCGTCAAGGAAGGCTACAAGCTCATCGACTTCGAAGATCCGCAGGCTCTGGAGCCGCTCTACAAGGACGCGCGCGCCGGTCGCGGCACGAAGCACTTCGCGGTGCTGAACGCCCGCTTCCACGAGCAGGAAGCGTTCATCGTCGCTCAGGCCGGCGTGCCGGGCGCGATCACCATTGCCACCAACATGGCGGGCCGCGGCACCGACATTCAGCTCGGCGGTAACGCCAAGATGCGTATCGAGCGCGAGCTTGTGGGCGTCGAGGGCGAAGAGCGCGCTGCCAAAGAGAAGCAAATTCTCGATGAGGTCGCCGCGTTCAAGGAGCGCGCGCTTTCGGCCGGTGGTCTCTACGTGCTCGGCACCGAGCGTCACGAGTCCCGGCGCATCGACAACCAGTTGCGCGGCCGCTCGGGCCGTCAGGGCGATCCGGGCCGTTCCAAGTTCTATCTGTCGCTTCAGGACGACCTGATGCGCATCTTCGGCTCCGACCGCATGGACGGAATGCTGCAGAAGCTCGGGTTGAAGGAAGGCGAGGCCATCATCCATCCGTGGATCAACAAGGCCATCGAGCGTGCGCAGGCGAAGGTCGAGGCGCGCAACTTCGACATCCGCAAGAACATCCTGAAGTACGACAACGTCATGAACGACCAGCGCAAGGTCGTGTTCGAGCAGCGCAAGGAGTTCATGGCGGAAGAGAGCGTGCGCGAGACCATCGACGACATGCGCCACGGCGTGATCGAAGACGTCGTCGCCCGCGCCATCCCCGAGAATGCTTATGCGGAGCAGTGGGATGTGGCGGGCCTGAAGCAGAATGTCCTCAACTTCCTCAACCTTGATCTGCCGGTCGAGGAATGGGCGAAGGAAGAAGGCATCGCCGACGACGAGATTCGTGAGCGCATCACCAAGGCCGCAGACGAGGCTTACGCGCAGCGCGTGGAGGCGAACTCGTCGGAAGTGATGAACTATGTCGAGAAGCAGGTTCTGCTCCAGAGCCTCGATCATCTCTGGCGCGAGCACCTCGTCACCCTCGATCACCTGCGTCAGGTCATCGGCTGGCGCGGTCTCGCGCAGCGCGATCCGCTGAACGAATACAAGTCGGAAGCCTTCGAGCTGTTCAACACGCTTGTCGGCCACTTGCGCGAGCAGGTGACGGGACAGCTCATGCGCATCCAGGTCGTGTTCCAGCAGCCTGAAGCCGCATCGCTGCCGCCCATGTTCCCGCAGCATCTCGATCCCGCCACCGGCGAGAACGAGTTCGACCTGGCACAAGGGTCTGCTCAGGGCTTTGCCGCCGCTTCCGTCAATCCGGACACGGGTGCCCAGCGCGATCCGAACGACGCCTCCACCTGGGGCCGGGTCAGCCGCAACGAGCCCTGCCCCTGCGGATCGGGCAAGAAGTTCAAGCATTGCCACGGCCAGTTCGTGGCCTGAAGTGCACGCACTTCATATTGAATTGAAAAAGCCCGGCCATCGTGCCGGGCTTTTTCATGGCGAGTAGGAGATCGCATCTTCAGACGTTTATTAAACGATGTGATCGGCTTTCTCTCATTCCACCGCGTAGAGCACGACAAGGCCGCCTGCGAAGAGCACCATGACGGCAAGCGAGTCCCAGCCCATCTTCATCACGGTCGGGTTACGTCGCTCCAAAAGGCCGATCAGGAAGACACCGGTCAGTATCGCGCCGAGAAGCGCGGAGACGGTTTCGAAGCGGGAGAGCTCGTTGATCAGCGGGCCGCCGGTGAACACGGCGTCGCCCAACAGGATCAGCGACAGGTTGACGAAATTGGTGCCCAGCACTTGGCCGAACGCCATCTCGTAGCGCTTAAGCCGAAGCGCCGCGATGATCGAACTCAGCTCCGGCATGGAAGTCGAGAGCCCGATGAGGGCAAAGCCCACCATGCCCGTGCCGATGCCCGTCTGCTCAGCGAGAGCGTCGCCCGTTTGGGCCAGGGCGAAACCTGCAACGAAGATGATGGCACCGGTGACCGCGCTCGTGATCACGAGCGAGCGCATGGACCTTTTGTCGGAAGCTTCCTCACCTTCTTCCTCGAGTTCATCCTCGACATCCTTCACGGTCCAGGGCGCGCGCTCGTTGTAGCCGACGGAGAGCGCGAAGAAGCCGATGCTGAGGGCGCAGATCACGATGGACCAAATGCCGATACCCATGACGGAGACATCCGTCACGGTGATCGCCACGGCGACCGTGATGAGCACCAGAATGCAGAGGGTCGCCATCATCAGCGTGGAAGGTCGTGCAACGGCGGAGGTCACGGCGTCACGGCCGATGAAGGCATCGGCGACGGCAAGCAGAAGGACGTTGATGGCGGCGCTGCCGAGCAGGTTGTTGACGGCCAATGCGGGGTTGCCGGTGACGGAGGATGTAATCGTGTTGGCGATCTCGGGCAGCGATGTGATGCCGCCGAGAAGCAGCATGCCGACGAAGGCCTGACCCCAGCCCGTCTTGACGGTGATGGCATCCAGCGCGTGCGTCAGGCGCGTGCCCGCGATCCAGACCATCACGGCCGCAGCGAGAAAGATCCCGGCATTGATCCAGATCGGGTAGTCCTGCGCGTTGGAAAGGGGCAATGGATGTTGTCTCTTCTGGCGGGGTTTCTTCTGACGGGGGCTCTGCTGGCGTCTCGCGGGAGGATGACAGAGTGGCTAACTGCATCGTGCAGGCTGCGGTTCCGCTTGCGCGCGGAAAGGTGAATTGCCCCGCCTCAAGGTTTTGGGCGTGAAACGCGCCGGAGGAATGACCTTTTCATTGCGATCCCGCTGGCTCAAACTGTCAAGACAACGTCCTTGCCGGTCAAGCGCGGCCTTCCGGTAGGGATAGAATGTCCGCAAAAGACAAGGGGTTTTGCGTGCCATCAGCTCATGTCCGTTCAAGAGCCCGTAAGCTTTCCAGGGCGTCGCTCTCTGGCGCACTGTGCCTGTGTGCCGTCCTGCCTCTGGGTGCCTGCGCCGGGCTCAAGGGCGTCATGGCGCCCGTGAGCGAGTCCGTTCCCAATGCGAGCCGCGTGGACATGCTGGTTGCGACGACGCGCAAGCGGACGGACCCGGCAGAGCTGTTCTCCGGGGAGAGAAGTCCTGCCCTTGCCTTTGCGAATATCACCGTCTCGATCCCGCCTGAGGGAGTGCGGCAGATCGGTGAAGTGCAGTGGCCGCGACAGATACCTGGCAATCCGGCCACGGAATTCGTGACACTCAAGGCCGATGTCATCGACCGCGCCCAGGCGCTTTCCTGGTTCCGGCGAACCTTGCGCTCGTCTCGCAAGCGGCAGGTGATGGTTTTCATTCACGGATTCAACAACCGCTTCGAGGATGCGGTTTTCCGTTTCGCTCAGATCGTGCACGATTCTCATGCGCCCGTAGTGCCGATCCTGTTCACATGGCCCTCGCGCGGTAGCATTCTGGCCTATGGGTATGATCGCGAGAGCACGGCTTATTCCCGCAATGCGCTGGAAAGTCTGTTGAAGGCGATCTCGTCCGATCCTCAGGTCGGCGAAATCTCGATCCTGGCGCATTCCATGGGCAATTCTCTTGCTCTCGAAACTTTGCGACAGATGGCGATCCGCGATGGCCGGGTCACGCCGAAGGTCAAGAACGTCCTTCTCGCAGCGCCCGATGTGGATGTGGATCTCGCGCGCGAAGCGATCGTCGACATGGGGCCGCGTGCCAATCGCCCGGCTTTCACCTTGTTCGTGTCGCAGGACGACCGAGCTCTTGCCGTCTCCCGGCGCGTCTGGGGCAGCACAGCCCGCCTGGGAGCCATCAACCCCGATCAGGAACCCTATCGGACGCAGCTTGAACAGGCTCAGGTGACGGTGCTCGACCTCACCAAGCTGAAGGCCGGAGACCCTCTCAATCACGGCAAGTTCGCGGAGAGCCCGGAGGTCGTCCAGCTCATCGGGAAACGACTGGCCGAAGGCCAGACGGTCACGGATTCCCGGGTCGGATTGGGAGACCGCATCATCAGCGTGACGGCCGGTGCGGCGACCGCTATCGGAACCGCCGCCGGTCTGGCCGTATCCGCGCCCGTTGCCGTCGTCGATCCACAGACGCGGCAATCGTTCGGCGGACAGGTCGAGGAGTTCGGCCGATCCGTTTCCAATACGCTCGCGCCTTGAGGATGTCGGAAAGGGGACCGCCGAAACGGACGTTTCCGGTTCACTTCACTCTCAAACGAAAAGCCCGCCGATGAGGCGGGCTTTTGCGTGTCGATAAATGTGTTGAGGTCAGTTCCTGACCTGAGCCACCTTCAGGCCCGTCGGGGTCTCGGCGCGCTTCTGCGGCTTGACCGGGGGACGGATGGCAGGCGTGATCGCTGCGGGAGCGATGGTCGGCTCGGTCTGGGCCGTCTCTGCCGCAGGCTGCGAGGACGAACTGCTGAAGAGGTCCGTCACGTTGCTGAACATCTTCTTGTAGAAGGGCGTCTCGTCGGAAGCCGATGCGGCAGGCGTTGTCGCAACCGGCTTGGCCGAAGCGACAACCTTGGGCTCGGAAGCCTCGGCCGGCACTTCCTTCATGGAAGCGAAGGCGAGGGCTGCCGCCGGGGTCTCGACCTGCTCGCGGCCGCTGTCGTCGAGCGCGATCTGCTGCGGGCCGGAGGAGAGACCCTCGGTGCGGCTCACGTAACCGAGCTTGCTGTCCGTCACGCCGGAGGCATTGGCGAGGGCCGTGCGGAAGGACTCGTGCGTGTCGCCGTCATGATAGACGAGCTTGACCGGCTTCGTGCCCTTGGCGACGAGTTCGGCGACTTCCTGCTCGTCCTCGCGCTGCTTCTGCGTCACGGCGGCCACCACGGTGGAATCGCCGTTGAACTGATAGCGGCCGCCTGCGACAGCGACAGGCACCTCTTCCTTCGTCACCTCGAAGGTGTCGGAGCCTTCCTTCAGATTCTTCCAGAAGGCGATGTTCTTATCGAGCCGGTGTTTGGCCAGGTTCTGGGCCGTCATCCGGAACGGATAGGACTGGAACTGGAAGGCGCGCTGGCCGCTGGCGAACGCCTCGCGGGCGATGGAATAGATCTCGGCGACGTTCTGGTCCGTCATGGCGAAGCAGCCGCGCGAGGAGCACGAGCCGTGGACCATGATGTCGCCGCCGTTACGGCCCAGCGAACGGTCGAAGGCGTTCGGATAGCCGGTATCGAACGAGAGATAGAAATTCGAGTTCGGGTTCATCTGCGCCGGGGTGACCGTGTAGAAGCCTTCCGGCACCTGGCGGTCGCCTTCACGGGTCTTGGGGCCGAGCTGGCCCGACCAGCGGCAGATGGGATAGGTCTTGAGCAGGGCGTACTTGCCGTTGGAGCCGCGCTTCCAGACCTCCAGCTCCGATTCCTTCTTGTAGGCCCGGATCAGGATGGGATCGTTCTTGCTCATGCCCTTGGCGGACATGAGGGCCATGGCGGCCGGCGGAATCGGCTGCAGGTGGCGCGTGGAGCCTTGGGACAGGTTGCCGTCCTGGCAGGCAGCGAGCGCGAGCGTCAGGCTCGCGGCCATAGCAATACGCTTCAACATGGGGGACCCCGCAATTTTTGATCTGCCGGCATTATGCCTGACAGTTCCCCTTAACCCTTAAATCGTTAGCCTTAACTGGCCCTTACTGCAAGCGGGGCCGTAATGTTGTGGTGGTTAACAGAAGGTAAAACTGTCCTGTGACGGGGAATGGATTATCGGGCTCCTCCTCCCGAAAGAGCATCTCTTTAGAGGGTGTTGGGCCCGGAAAGCTTCAGGGCCGCTCTCGTCGAAGAGCAGCCCTGGCTTGGATTCTTGGTGCTTCTTAGAGCTTGCGGCCGATGTTCAGGAACTTCTCGGCCCGATGATCCCGAATTTCCGCGGGGCCCATGTTGCTCAGGTCGTGCAGGGCTTCCTCGATGGCATTTCCGGCGGCCTGGATGGCGGCCTTCGGATCCCGATGGGCGCCGCCCACGGGCTCGGTTACGATGCCGTCGATGATGCCGAGCCGCAGGAGATCCTGGGCCGTGATCTTCATGTTGGTGGCGGCGTCCTGTGCGCGGGCTGCGTCGCGCCAGAGGATCGAGGCTGCGCCTTCCGGCGAGATCACGCTGTAGATGGCGTGCTCCATCATCAGCACCTTATTGGCGGTGGCGATGGCAATCGCGCCGCCCGAGCCGCCTTCGCCGATGACGAGGGAGACATTCGGCACACCAAGGCCCAGCTGCGCCTCGGTGGAGCGGGCGATGGCCTCGGCCTGGCCGCGCTCTTCCGCCTCGATGCCGGGATAGGCGCCGGCGGTGTCCACGAAGGAGATGACCGGCAGGCCGAAGCGATCCGCCGTCTCCATCAGGCGCACGGCCTTACGGTAGCCTTCGGGGCGGGCCATGCCGAAATTGTGCCGGATGCGGGTTTCCGTGTTGTGGCCCTTCTCCTGGCCCAGCACGCAGACGGGCTGGCCCCGGAAGCGGCCGAAGCCGGCGAGAATGGCCTCGTCCTCGGAGAACTTGCGGTCGCCGGCAAGCGGCGTGAACTCGGTAATCAGGCCCTCGCAGTAATCGACGAAGTGAGGTCGCTGCGGATGGCGCGCGACCAGGGTCTTCTGCCAGGGGGTGAGCTTGGAATAGAGGTCCTTCAGGGCGTCCGCGGCCTTGGTTTCCAGGCGCGAGACATCGTCGGAGATGGACACGGCATTGCCGTTCTCACCCAAGGCCCGGAGCTCTTCGACCTTCGCCTCAAGCTCGGCGACGGGCTTTTCGAAATCGAGATAACTGCGCATCAGACTCTATTGAAAATGAAAGTCGGCGTGAGGAGATAGCCCCGCCGGAGTGGGGCGGACACTGGCGATTCAGTCGCCCCAAGTCAAGTTGAGGCCCGCTTTACTCCCCTAAATCCAGGCGAAATCAAGGAATATCACCGATTCTCGTCGCCGGTGCCGGTACGAAAACCGGCACCGTACGGCGCGAGCGGCGCACCGCCATGACGGTGCCGGGGCGGTAAAGCTGCTTGGTGGCCTCGACGATGTGAAGGCCCGCGAAGGGCAGGGAAAAGCCGGAGCCCAGGCGCTCCCAGGCGGCTGCGGTGCTCAGCACCAGGCGGCTGGTCAGCGGCGGAACGTAAAGGGTTTCCGCCCAGCCCTCGGGCGAGAACCAGGTCTGCCGCATAAGGCTTTTGAGCTGCGAGCGGCTATAGGGCTGGCCGTAGCCGAAGGGGGTGGTGTCCATGCGCGCCCAGAGGCCGCGCCGGTTGGGGGCCACCATGATGATGCGCCCGCCAGGCGTCAGGATGCGCCAGATCTCGTGCAAAAGCTCGCTCGGACTTTCCACGGTTTCCAGGGCATGGACCACGAGCACCCGGTCGATGGAGGCTTCCGGCAGGGGCATCGTGAGCGGATCGACGAGCGCCGAGGCGGAGGCTCCGGTGCTCGGCCAATTCACCACGCCCTGGCTTGCGGGCATGAAGGCGATGGTCCGCTCGGCTTTGCTCCTTGCGCCAGAGAGATAGGGGGGAGCGTAGCCGAGGCCCAGCACGCGCAGGCCCGTCAGCGGCCCCCAGAACCTGTCGATGGCCCGGCCCACATAGCGGCGCGTCACGGCCCCGAGGTGGCTCGCGTAGAAGCTGCGCAGGTCGGTGATGTCGATGCTCATGGCCTCGTCAATGGTGCATGCGATCCCGGCGGACAACGCATGGCGCTGCTGCGGGATCTGGTTTCGTCGCTCAAGTGTTCCATGATAGCTCAGAGCGCATCAAGACAGGGGTCAACGATGTCAGCACAGATTCACGCCTTTCTCTGCCTGCAGGATAATATCGGTGTTCTGATCCGCGATCCCAATACCGGCGCCTGCGCCGCCATCGACGCGCCCGAAGAGGGGCCGATTCTCGCAGCCCTCGCTGAGACGGGCTGGACCCTCACCGACATTCTCGTCACCCATCGCCACAGCGATCACGTGCAGGCCGTCGAAGCCTTGAAGAAGCGTACCGGCTGCCGCGTGGTGGCGCCCGCGAAGGCGCGCGAGGCGGTGCCCTCCGCCGATCTGTGGGTGCGTGAAGGCGATGGCGTGCTGATAGGAACGCTTGAAGCACGCGTGTTCGAGACGCCGGGTCATTGCGCGGATCATGTTTCGTATTGGTTCGAGCAGGACGACGTGCTCTTCGCAGGCGATACGCTGTTCACGCTCGGCTGCGGACGCATGTTCGAAGGCACATATGCCGATTTCTGGAAGACGCTGCGGCGCCTCGCGGCATTGCCCGACAACACGCAAGTGTATTGCGGGCACGATTACACGCTCTCCAATGCACGCTTTGCGCTCGCGGCCGATCCCGACAATGCCGCGCTGAAGGCGCGCGCTAAGCAAGCCGAGCAGGCGAAGGCTGAGGGCCGTTTCCTGGTGCCGTCGACTATCGGGCAGGAGAAGGCCACCAATCCTTTCCTGCGCGCGGGGGAGCCTGCGCTTGCGAAATCCGTTCATAAGGAAGGCGCGGCGGTGGTCGAGGTCTTCCAATCGTTGAGGGAATGGAAGAACACGTTCTAATCAGTAATGCGGCATCGCAGGAGCGGCACGTCCCATGAACGATCACAGCCTCATCATCGGGCTCGAAAGCAGGCTCATGAATGCCTGGCCGTCCTTCGACTATCAGGCTTACGACGGCTGGATCCTGCGTCTCGCCAACGGCTATTCCAAGCGCGCCAATTCCGCGACGCCCCTTCTGCCGCATGCCAATCTCGATGAAGAACTGATCGATTACATGGTTGCCCGCTTCGTGGAGGCGAATGTGCGCCCCACCTTCCGCCTGAACGGGTTGCAGGCAGGGGATGTAGACGAGCGCTTGAAGCTGCGCGGCTTCAAGGAGGTCGAGCCCACGCATGTGCTCGTGGCGCCGATCAAAATGGGTGATTGCGAGATCGATCCGGAAGTCGATCTCCAGCCGCAGGTGTCGAAGCGCTGGGTGCGCGAGGCGGCTTCTTCGTATGGTGGTGACAAAGCCGATGACGAGACGCTGATGAAGATCGTCTCCCGCATCCATCAGAAGGCGGCATTCGCCACGCTCAGTCTTGATGAGAAGCCGGTCGCCTGGGGCCTCGGCGTGGTGGAGCGCGGTTATGTCGGACTCTACGATATCGTCGTTGCGCCCGATCTGCGCGGCATCGGCCTCGGCCGCCGCGTCGTCTCAAGCCTCATGGCCTGGGGCTGCCAGCAGGGCGCGCACAGCGCCTATCTTCAGGTGCGCGAGGAAAACGAAGTGGCGCATTCGCTCTACAAGGCTCTCGGCTTCGAGATAGCCTATCGCTACACCCATCGCGTCATGCCCGGACGCTCCAGTTAAGAGCTGCTTTACCGCATTTACTTGCGGCGAACCGGATCCACTTCGCCGGAAAATGCTTTGGGCGTCAACGTCGCTACCAGCGCACCGGCGACGATGAGTCCGCAGGAGAGCGCGAGGATCAGCGTCGGCTCCGCATAACCTGCGAAAACGAGCAGCAGCGTCGAGAGAACGGGCGTCGCGTAGGATGCGACGCCGAGGAAACGGATGTCGCCACGCTTCATGCCGATATCCCACACATAGAACGCAGCACCGACAGGGCCGAGGCCAAGGGCGAGAACCGCGAGCCATTGCGTCGTGTTCTCCGGCCAAACGGTGGTTTCGAATGCGAAATGGCAGACCCAGCTCAAGGCCGATGTGGCAAGGCAGAACCCCGCCACCGCATCGGTCGGCACCTGCCCGAAGCGCCGCGAGAGCACGGAATAGCCGCCCCACACGAACGCGGCGACGAAGGCGCAAAGGTAGCCGGGCAGATATTCCGAGCGCGCATCGAATCCGCCGCGTCCCGCGATCAGCAGGACCACACCCGCAAAGCCGAGAAGCGCGCCGACGAGATGCGCACGCCGCAGATGCTCGCCGGGCAGAAGCGAGGAGAACAGCACGATCAGAAGCGGCCAGAGATAATTGATGAGGCCCGATTCCGCAGGTGGGGCCCAGCGCAAAGCCGCGAAATAGAGCGCGTGATAGCCGAACAGGCCGCCCAAGCCCAACGCCCAGACGATCGGCTTCTGCTTCAGAGCCTTGATCCCTTCCGGTCGCGCGACCCAGCTCATCACGCCCACGAGCCCGCCGATGAGAAAGCACATGGCGTTGAGCTGAAACGGAGGGATCGTGCCCGTGGCCGCCGTGAACAGGGCGAGCATGGACCAGAGCAGGATGGCGGAGAGGCCGATGGTGGTGGCGGTGCGAGTCGTCATGATGACCGCCACCTAGCACGTCATCCCGCTTGAGGCGAAGCAAAGATCCGGGATGACGCTTTTAAGCCATGTACTGACCGCCATTGAGGCTCAAGGTCGAGCCGGTGACGAAACCAGCCTCGTCGCCGGCGAGGAACAGCACCCCACGCGCGATCTCCTCCGCCTCGCCGAGCCGGCCCACGGGGATGAGCGGCAGGATCTTGGATTTCAGCACCTCTTCCGGCACGGCCTTCACCATCTCTGTGGCGATGTAGCCGGGCGCGATCACGTTGACGGTGACGCCCTTGTTCGCGTTCTCGAGCGCGAGCGCCTTGGCGAAGCCGACTACGCCCGCTTTCGCGGCTGAGTAGTTCGCCTGCCCCATCTGGCCCTTCTGGCCATTGATGGAGGAGATGATGATGATGCGCCCGAAGCCGCGTTCGCGCATGCCCTCGATCACGGGGCGCGTGCAGCTGAACATGGAATCGAGATTGGTGCGGATGACGGCGGACCACTGATCGAAGGTCATCTTGTGGAACATGCCGTCGCGGGTGATGCCCGCATTGTTCACCAGAATGTCGACAGGTCCGAGTTCGGCCTCCACCGCACGAATGCCGGCCTCGCAAGCGCCCGGATCGGACACGTCGAACTTGAAGACGGGAATGCCCGTCTCGGACTTGAACTGGTTCGCCGCTTCGTCATTGCCCGCGTAATTCGCAGCAACCTTATAGCCTGCCTGCTTCAATGCCGAGGAGATTGCGGCACCGATGCCGCGAGTGCCTCCGGTGACCAATGCGACGCGCGCCATGCTGTTTCCTTCCCTCAAGCGTTTCCTAAGCGGATCTCTGGTGGATCCATTCGTGAGGCGGAGCGCCGTTATGCCCGGCAGCTTCCTGTCCCAGCTTATTACATGTGGCAGAGGCGGGAAGGGTGTAGGCCCGTTATTTTCTTTAAGCCTTTCGATCTAACGAAAACGGCTTGCGCTCCCTCGAAAGCGCAAGCCGTCTGTCTTTCAATCTCGGTGCAACGTTGCGCTTTAAACGCTTAACGCTCCAGGCTTCTCAACGCTCCAAGCACATGGCGACGCCCATGCCGCCGCCGATGCAGAGGGTGGCGAGGCCCTTCTTCGCGTTGCGGCGGCCCATTTCATGCAGCAGGGTCACGAGAACGCGAGCGCCCGATGCACCGATCGGGTGGCCGATGGCGATGGCGCCGCCGTTCACGTTCACGATGGACGGATCCCAGCCCATGTCCTTGTTCACCGCGAGCGCCTGGGCCGCGAAGGCCTCGTTGGCTTCCACGAGATCGAGGTCGGAGACCTTCCAGCCGGCCTTTTCCAGCGCCTTGCGGGAGGCCGGGATCGGGCCCGTGCCCATGATGGCGGGGTCGACGCCGGCGGTCGCCCAGGAGGCGATGCGCGCAAGCGGCGTGAGACCGCGCTTCTTGGCTTCCGACTCGGTCATGAGCACCACTGCTGCCGCGCCGTCATTGATGCCGGAGGCATTGCCTGCGGTCACCGTGCCTTCCTTCGAGAAGGCGGGCTTCAGCTTGCCGAGCGAGTCGATTGTCGTGCCAGCGCGGATGTACTCGTCCTGGTCCACCACGATGTCGCCCTTGCGGGTCGAGATGGTGACGGGCGTGATCTCGTCCTTGAAGCGGCCTTCCTTCTGCGCGGCCTCGGCCTTGTTCTGGGAGGCGGTGGCGAACTGGTCCTGCTCCTCGCGGGTGAGCTGCCAGCGCTGTGCCACGTTCTCGGCGGTGTTGCCCATATGGTAGCCGTTGAAGGCGTCCATGAGGCCGTCCTTCAGCATGGTGTCGGCGAGCTTGAAATCGCCCATCTTGGTGCCGCCGCGCATGTGGGCCGCGTGCGGCGCGAGCGACATGGATTCCTGGCCGCCCGCCACGATGATGCTGGCATCGCCGTTGGCGATCTGCTGCATGCCGATGGCGACGGTGCGAAGGCCCGAGCCGCAGAGCTGGTTGAGACCCCAGGCGGTCTTTTCCTGCGGAATGCCTGCGGCCATGGCGGCCTGACGGGCCGGGTTCTGGCCTTGAGCGGCGGTGAGGATCTGACCGAGGATCACCTCGTCCACCTCTTCGCCGCTCACCTTGGCGCGCTCGAGCGCAGCCTTGATGGCGATGGCGCCCAGCTCATGGGCTGGGGTATTGGCGAAGGCTCCGTTGAAGGAGCCGACCGGCGTGCGTGCGGCGCCGACGATGACGATGCTGTCCTGGGCCATTCCTGCCTCCTGTATCTCGCTGTTCAAAAGATAGTGCTGGTGCGATCAAAGCCCCAGTCCGTGCGATGTCAAGGACAGGATAGAGCAAGTCAGGCATGCATCCCTTAGACTTTTGGCGCTTTGCTCGTGGGGCATAAGGCTTATAATCATGGGAGGCCGCAGACATCCCGCCGGGATCCGAAGGTCATTGGTTTTTCAGGAGCGTATCGGGCGAAATGGCGACGGAAAAACAGCCGACGATCATCAAGAAATATGCCAACCGCCGCCTCTATCACACCGGCACTTCGACCTATGTGACGCTGGAAGACCTGGCCGGCATGGTCCGCCAGGGCGACGATTTCGTGGTCTATGACGCGAAGTCGGGCGAGGACATCACCCGCAGCGTTCTGACCCAGATCATCTTCGAGCAGGAGAACAAGGAAGGGCAGAACCTTCTGCCCGTCACCGTGCTGCGTCAGCTCATCCGCTTCTACGGCGACAGCATGCAGGCTCTTGTTCCGAGCTATCTCGAGTTCTCCATGAACAACCTGTCCCAGGAGCAGCAGAAGCTCCGGGACCAGATGACCACTGCGTTTGGTTCCGGTGCCTTTCAGGCCATGGAGGAGCAGGTGCGCAAGAACATGAGCTTCTTCACGGAAGCCATGCGCATGTTCTCGCCGTTCCCGCAGGGCGGTGCGCCTGGCGCTTCTGCGCCGAAGGCACCGTCTCAGACGGAAGAGGCGGGCGATCTGGACGCCCTCAAGCGTCAGATGGCCGACATGCAGGCGAAGCTCGACAAGCTGGCGAACAAGTAGGTTTTTAGGCCCTGGCCTTCTTCAGCACCTGCTTGAGGCTTGCAGGCTCCTGAACCGCTGCCGGTTCTCCGAACAGGGACCCTTCCAGGTAATCCACGCCCCAATCGGCCAGCATCCGCGCGGTCGCCTCGTCGTGCACCCACTCGGCGGCCGTCGCGATGCCGAGATTCTGCGCCCGATCCACGAGAGCGCGCACGAAAAGGCGATCCTCCGTCGAGCGGTTAAGCGGCTGGATGAACACGCCGTCGATCTTCAGCATGTCGAAGGGCAGGTGGCGTAAGCTAGCCGAAGGGACATGCCCGAGGCCGAAGCCGGACAGGGACAGGCCGATGCCGATGGCCTTCATGGCGTGGAGCCGTCCGACGAGGGACGGATCCTTGGCCAGGGCGATTTCCGGCACCTCGATCACGAGGCGCGATTCGATGCCGGGCCGTGCACCCAGATGAGCGGCGAGCATCGGCAGCCATTCCGCATCCTTCAGGGTCGCGGGTGCGACCGGAAGAGCGAGGCGCTCATGAGGATGGCCGACAAGATAATCGGCCGCCAGTTCCAGCATCCGCCCATCCACGAGCAGGCTCAGATTGGCATCGTCCAGAGCGGGCACGGAGCCCAGGGGTATCATGCGCCCATCCGGGCCGGGCAGGGCGGCGATGGCCTGCATCAGCACAGGGCTGCGGCCCAAAGCGTCCACTACGGGCCGGCAGGCCAGGGTCAGGCTCCGATCGTTGAGCGCGGACACCACGTCGAAGGGAGCTTTCTCGGCCCTCGACGACCGGGAGGCCGGCCGAGCATCGTAGAGCTTGAAGGCTTCATTGCCCGCGAGGGCAGCCTCAAGGGCCAGCTCGGCAAAGCGCAGCAGCTTGGTGGCCTTGAAGGTATGATCCGGAGCGCAGGCGGCACTGAGCGTCAGGTGGCCTGAGCAATCCTTCAGGAGGCCCGCCGCCCGCGTCATGGCGCTGGAAGCATCCGAGGCGGGGCAGCCGGTCAGCGTCAGGGTGAAGCGGCTCGGGCTCAAGGCGCCGAAATGGTCGTGCCGCCGCATCATGGGCCTGAGCTTGCGGGCGATGATGTCGAGGGCATCCGCATCGTCCCCATCAAGCGACCCGACGATCAGGGTGCAGGTCTGGGAGACGCGAAGAGCCTCGTTGATCCCGTTCTGGATCTGGTGCAGCAGGCCGGAACGGGCCTGAATCCGGGTGGGCAGAGCCTGGATGGCCAGTCGCACGTCGGCCTTCAGGAGCCCGCGCACGAAGGCGGGGCGGCCTTGGGCATCCGCCTGCCAGCGTCCGGCATCTTCCACCATGAGCACCTGATCGGGCCCGAGGCGCAGGGCATAGCGGGTCTCGAAGCTGCCATGGGAAGAGGTCTCAACGGCAATCGCCTCCTCGCGGTCGGCGCCGCTTCCCGGCTCTACGAGCTGAGCGAAGGCCTTGCCCGTGCGCGGCAGGTCCCGGGCGTTCAGACCGAGAAGGGCCGCCGCATTGGGGCTCCAGGTCAGGGCATCCGACAAAATGTCCCAGGAATAGGCGGCACCGGAATGGGAGGCGGGGAAGGCCAGCGCACTGTGGCGCTTGCGCGGCGTCCGGGATGTTCCTTGGAAAATCCCCGCCCGGCCCGGCCGCTTCGTCGCCATCACACCCACCTTTGAGAACGCAATACACAGCGGGCGGAAGAACGCTCCGGCCCGTTAAAAATCGAGGCTCAAGGATCGGGCTTCAGGCTTAACGAAGGGTAAAATCGAAAAGAAAATCAGTGGCTTTGGGGATTAACGGGGATTACGGGCATAAAAAAACCGGCGCAATGCGCCGGTTTTTTTAAACTTGCATGCCGCGTAGGATTACGCGTCAGCCTTCACCTTCAGAACCTGACGGCCACGGTACATGCCGGACTTCAGGTCGATGTGGTGAGGACGGCGAAGCTCGCCGGAATCCTTGTCCTCGATGTAGGTCGGGGCCTTCAAGGCATCGGCGGAGCGACGCATGCCACGCCGCGAGGGCGACGTTTTTCTCTTAGGAACGGCCATTTCTCGTCTCCGGTCAAAACAGCGGAGCGCCCGCTCAACCGGGGAACGCTCACATCTCAAACTTGATGAGGTTGCGCCTCATACAAGGTCTTTCAGGAAATATCTAGCCCTTTCCTGCGGATTTAAGGCCGCAAGCACTCACTATAGGGCGCGGCGCTCGACATCCGGGCCTGGAGCTGCCCTGCCAGGGCGTTCAGCCTCGCGGTGGGCCGCCCCGGGTTGCGCCTGAGCGGATTGGGCAAGGCCCGGGCGAGCAGGGCGGCCTCCCGGCGGGTCAGGTCCTTGGCGGATTTGCGGAAATATTTCTGGGCTGCGGCCTCGGCCCCGAAGACCCCTTCACCCCATTCGGCGATGTTGAGGTAGACCTCCATCATCTGCCGTTTGGACCAGATCAGATCGAGATAGAGAGCTACCGGGATCTCCAGACCCTTGCGGATATAGGAGCGGCTCGGGGTCAGAAACAGGTTCTTGGCCACCTGCATGGGAATGGTCGAGGCCCCGCGCGAGGGGCCGTCCTCGTCGGCATCCTCGATCACTTCCTGGAGAGCCAGCCAATCCACCCCGCCATGCTCGCAGAAGCGGCTGTCCTCGGAGGTCATAACCGCAAGCGGCAGATGGGGCGAGATCCCGTCGAGGGGCACATAGGTCCGCTCCACGCTCTGCAGGGTCAGCCAGCGCCCGAGCATGAGGGTGGAGACGGGCGGCACGACCCAGTACAAAAGACCTAGCCAAAGGACCGCTCCGACCCATAAGAGGATGAGGCCGAGGCCGAACTGGACAATGCGGCGGAGGAAACGGGCAGGCGTCATCGGCTCCCGCGACCGTTCCCGGCGCAGCGTCCATCTCCGGCCCGTTCGTCCGCCGCTGTTCTCCTCGGAGGGAGCGGCTGCTCCTTCCGAATTCGGGCTCACCATGTCGTCATCCACCAGCACTTTCAGCGCGCGGCTCAATGAGGCCGCAAGGCTTGTCGAAGCCAATCTCGAAGCTTTGCTAGCAGACAATGCCCGCCACGGCGAGATTGCCCGGCCCGTCCGGTTGATGGAGGCCATGCGACATGCCGTGCTCGCAGGCGGCAAGCGCCTGCGCCCATTCCTCACCATCGAGGCGGCGCGCCTCTTTGGCGCGGAGGGGCAGGGTGCCTTGCGGGCGGGTTCGGCCATCGAGCTTCTGCACTGCTACTCCCTGGTGCATGACGATCTGCCCTCCATGGACGACGACGACATGCGCCGGGGCCGCCCGACCGTGCACAAGGCCTATGACGAGGCGACCGCCATCCTCGTGGGCGATGCGCTCCAGACGCTGGCCTTCGAGGTGCTCGCCGATCCACAGACCGATGCGGATGCGGCCGTGCGCTCCGATCTGGTGCTGGGCCTTGCCCGCGCCTCGGGACTCGGCGGCATGGTGGGCGGGCAGTTGCTCGATCTTTCCGCCGAAGGCCGCTACGGCGCGGTCACGATGGGCGAAGCGGAGGTGCGCCAGCTTCAGATGATGAAGACGGGCGCAATCCTCACCTTCTCGGTGGAAGCGGGCGCGATCCTCGGAAGGGCCGATGCGAATGCGCGTCGCAGCCTCATCGAATACGGACGCGCGCTCGGTGCCGCATTCCAGGTCGCCGACGACATTCTCGACCGTGAAGCATCCGCCGAGGCGCTCGGCAAGCGCACCGGCAAGGATCAGGAAAAGGGCAAGGCGACGCTGGTCGATCTGCTCGGGCTCGAAGGTGCGAAGCGCGAATGCGGCCTCCTCGTCGAGAAGGCGGATGCTGCGCTTGATCAGTTCGGCGACAGGGCACAGACTTTGCGAGAGGCCGTGCGGTTCGTTGTCGAGCGCGAGGTTTAGGCGCTCGCCGCTTTACGCTTGAACCAGCGCGGCAGCTTCATCTCGCTGACAATCACGCCGGCGACGATCAGGCCTGCGCCGATCAATGCTGCCGCGGGCAGGATCTCGCCGTAGAGGCGTCCGACGATTCCCGCCCAGACCGGCTCGCCCGCATAGATCACCGTGGCGCGCGTGGGCGAGACGGTTTTCTGCGCCCAGTTCATCGCGAGCTGAATGCCCGCGCTCGCGAGGCCGAGACCAACCGCGCTGAAGATGAGTAGCCATGACGGCTCGGGCAGAGACTCGCCGAGCGGCGCCATGAAACCAAACGCGAGAACGGATGTCGTGGCGAGCTGCACCACGGTGACGCGGCGCGCGTCGACCTTGCCTGCGAAGCCGCCGATGAGAATGATCTCGGCGGAGATGGCGATGGCGCAGAGCAGCGTGAGCAATTCTCCAATGCCGAGGCCTATGGAGGTTCCCTCAGGGCCTGCGAGCAGCGCGAGGCCGATGAAGGCGAAGACGATTCCCGTCCAGGCCATCACGCTCGGCGGTCGCTTCAGCACGAACCATTGCAGCAGCGGTACGATGGGCACATAGAGCGCCGTGATGAAGGCCGATTTGCTGCTGGGGATATATTGCAGGCCGTAAGTCTGGAGCGTGTAGCCGAAGAAGATCGCGATGCCGATCAGCACGCCCGCCTTGATCTCGAGCCATGTCAATCCGCGCAGCACGGGCACTGCTATGAGCGCCATCATCAGGGCCGCTGTGCCGAAGCGCAATCCTACGAAGAACAGCGGTCCGCTGACGCTCAAGGCAAGCTGGACGATGAGAAAGGTCGCGCCCCAGATCATGGTGACGAACACCAGCACGGCCTCGCTGCGGCTGAGGGCGAAGGGAGAGGCGGCTTTGGACGGGGCGGTGCTCACGGAACTGATCCTTGACGGAATGCGCGTCGGTTAGGCGCAATCCTGCTTTCGGTCAAGGAGATGCGGATTCCGGAAGCGACTTGATGCGATTGCAGGCAGCCGAACCGTGCGGCTGCCTGACGGGTTTTTTAGACTGTAACCTGCGTACCGACTTCCACCACGCGTCCGGTGGGGATCTGGAAGAAGTCAGTGGCATCGCTCGCCGACTTGGCGAGGCCGATGAACAGCTTGTCCTGCCAGAGCGGCATGCCCGATTGGCTTGCGGGGCGGATCGAGCGGCGCGAGAGGAAGAACGACGTCGCCATGATGTCGAACTTGAAGCCCTGCTTGCGCAGGATCGCGAGGCCGCGCGGAATGTTGGGCGTTTCCATGTAGCCGTAGCTCAGGCGGATGCGCCAGAACGAGTCGCCCACATGCTCGATGGCGACACGGTCCTCGTCGTCGACGCGCGGAATGTCCTCGCTGCGCACGGTGAGGATCACGTTCTTCTCGTGCAGCACCTTGTTGTGTTTCAGGTTGTGCAGCAGTGCTGCGGGCGCGGTGTCGGGGTCGCTCGTGAGAAACACGGCAGTGCCCTTCACGCGATGCGGCGGGCTCTTCTCGAGCATGCTCACCAGTTCGAGCAGCGGCACGTCGATCTTGCGGGTCTTCTCGAAGAGGATGCGTGTTCCCTTCACCCAGGTCCACATGACCACGAAGAAGGTGCCGGCAATGAGCAGCGGCACATAACCGCCGTCCAAAAGCTTCACGAGGTTCGAGGACAGGAAGGTGAGGTCGATGAGCAACAGCGGGATCATCACGAGCCCGGTCTTCACCGGACCCCAGCCCCAGCTGCGGCTGATCACGACGCAGGCGAGCAGCGTCGTGACGACCATCGTGCCGAACACGGCGATGCCATAAGCACTGGCAAGATTGCTCGACGATCCGAACAGAACCACCAGCGCCACGACGGCAGCGAGAAGCAGCCAGTTCACGCGCGGCAGATAGATCTGACCTTGATGGGTTTCCGACGTGAAGCGGACCTCCAGGCGCGGAAGAAGGCCGAGCTGAATCGCCTGCCGGGTCAGGGAGAACGCGCCCGTGATCACCGCCTGGCTCGCCACGATGGTAGCAAGCGTCGCGAGAATCACGAGCGGAAGCAGCAGCCACGGCGGTGCCAGCAGGAAGAACGGATTGGCGATGGATTCGGGATTCGACAGAACGAGAGCGCCCTGGCCGAGATAGTTCAGCGCCAGCGCGGGAAAGACCACGGTGCCCCAAGCCATGCGGATCGGCCTGCGGCCGAAATGGCCGAGATCGGCGTAAAGCGCTTCGGCCCCCGTTACGGCAAGACACACGCTGCCAAGGATCGCAAAGGCCGTTCCGGGATGAGTGACGAGGAAACGCACGCCGTAATAGGGATTGAAGGCGCGCAGCACTTCCCAATCGTCGGCGATGTGGAGAACGCCTAAACCCGCCATGGTGATGAACCATAGGAGTGTGAGCGGGCCGAACAGGGCCGCGACCTTGCCGGTGCCGTGCGCCTGCACGGCGAAGAGGGCGATGAGAATCGCGAGCGCTCCCGGCAGGATGTAAGCCTCGAAAGAGGGGGCGACGAGCTTCAGGCCTTCCAGGGCCGAGAGCACGGAAATCGCGGGTGTGATCGCGGCGTCGCCGTAGAAAAGGGCTGCTCCCGCCATGCCCATCATCAGAACCGGCAGGCTCCGACGACCCAGCGCGAGCTGAGTCAGGGCGACCAGGGTCAGCGAGCCGCCTTCGCCCTTGTTGTCGGCGCGCAGCAGCAGGACCACGTATTTCACGCTGACCGTCAGGATCAAGGCCCAGAGCAACAGCGACAGGATGCTGATCACCAACTCACGGGTCAGCTCGACGGGGACACCGTGATGACCGCCGGTTGCAGCCGCAACCGTCTCACGCATGGCATAGAGCGGGCTGGTGCCGATGTCGCCATAGACGACGCCGATGGCGCCAAGGGTCAGGGTCCAGAAGCTCGCCTTGTGGTGGCTTCCGGGAATAGTTGCTTCCGGAGCCGCGGAATCCGCGTGCCCGGTAGCGACGGCGTTCTGTTCTGCCATGGGTGTTTTCTTTGCGGATGTGCCCGCAGACGGCCCTTGTTCCAAGTCACTCTGCAATAACGACGAAAGGAAAGCCTTTGTCCTATGAGTGCAGTGGCCGTCACTGCTGCCGGCGCGGGGCGCTCTCTAGCACATCGCACTTGAGCTTAAAACGGAATTTCTTTCAGAGTTCCATATGCCTCATTCGGCGGCGTCGCGCTCCCGCTGACCATAGGTCTTGCGGATGTAGTCGAGCACGAGGGCCTGGAAATCCTGGGCGAGCGTCGGGCCGCGCAGGGTCAGGGCCTTCTTGCCGTCGATGAAGACGGGGGCTGCCGGCTGCTCGCCGGTTCCGGGCAGCGAGATGCCGATATTGGCGTGCTTCGACTCGCCCGGTCCGTTCACGATGCAGCCCATCACGGCCACGTTCAGGTTCTCGACGCCGGGATAGGTGCGTTTCCACTCCGGCATGGAGGTGGAGATCCAGTTCTGGATGTCCCGCGCCAGTTCCTGGAACACGGAAGAGGTGGTGCGTCCGCAGCCGGGGCAGGCGGCCACCAGCGGCACGAAGGTGCGGAAGCCCATGGTCTGGAGCAGTTCCTGCGCCGTCTTCACCTCGAGCGTGCGATCTCCGCCCGGCTCGGGGGTGAGGGAATAGCGGATCGTATCGCCGATGCCCTCCTGCAGGAGGATGCCGATAGCAGCCGAGGAGGCCACGATGCCCTTCGTCCCCATCCCCGCTTCCGTGAGGCCGAGATGGATGGCGTAATCGGAACGGCGCGCGAGTTCCTGATAGACGGCGATCAAATCCTGCACCGCAGAGACCTTGGCCGAGAGAATGATGCGGTCTTTGCCCAGACCGATCTCTTCCGCGCGGGCGGCGGAGAGGAGAGCGGATTGGATCATGGCTTCGCGCGTCACCCAGCGCATGTCGCGTGGCTTCGCGGAAGCGGCGTTCTCGTTCATCAGGTGGGTGAGAAGCTCCTGGTCGAGGGAGCCCCAGTTCGCACCGATGCGCACGGCCTTGTCGTGCTTGATCGCCAGTTCGACGATGGCGCCGAACTGCCGGTCCTTCTTTTCCTTGAAGCCGACATTGCCGGGATTGATGCGGTACTTATCGAGCGCTTCAGCGCAGGCCGGATGATCGGCGAGCAATTGGTGGCCGATATAGTGAAAGTCGCCGACTAGCGGCACCGTGACGCCGAGCCGGTCGAGCCGCTCGCGAATCTTCGGCACCGCCGCGGCCGCCTCGTCGCGATCCACCGTGATGCGCACAAGTTCCGAGCCGGCTCGGGCGAGGGCCGCGACCTGGGCGACGGTGGCATCCACATCCGCCGTGTCCGTGTTGGTCATCGATTGGACCACGATGGGCGCGCCGCCGCCGACCATGACGGAGCCGACCCGAACGCCCACCGTACGGTGGCGGGGAGCGGGGCCCGCAGGGCGCTCGAAGGGGACGACATTGGAGGAGGACATAAGAGACATGCTGCAATCCACGGCGGCCGAAGGCAAGGCCGTCGCCGTTTAGCTGATGCTAAAACCCCGTCCCGTCAAGCGTGGCCTGGTCAACTGACCGTCAGGAATGGCCCGCGTTCAGCAGTGAATGCAGCGGCCGGTGAGCTCCAGAGCCTTGGTATGCGGCGCGAAGGCGTGATTCTTGTGAAGCTGTGACAGGGCGTCGGAGAGTTCCGGCATGGTGACCTCCTTCACATCGCCGCAGCCCTCGCAGATGAGAAAGGCGGACGAGCCGTGGCTGTCTGAGGTCTGGCTGCTGGGGGTATAGGCGTTCAGGCTGGCGAGCCTGTGGGCGAGGCCCTGCTCGATCAGGAAATCCAGGGCGCGATAGACCGTGATCGGAGCCATGCGGCGGCCTTGAGGCGCCAGGACATCGGCAAGATCGTAAGCGCCCAAGGGCTTGTTGGCGTTGTGGAGAGCTTCGAGAACGCGGCGGCGGATGGGGGTCAGGCGCGCCCGGTTGGCCCGGCACAGGCTTTCCGCATGGGCGAGGCTGGTCGCGATCCTGGCTGATTTCTGGGTCGCCTGCGGGCGGTCGACCGGCTGGTGAGCGGCTGAGGGCTGGGTCACGGGGTTGGCTCTGGCTTATTTGAAACGAAACTTGGGCAGAAAACTTTGGACGGGCAGGTGGTGTCAAAGACCACCCTCTCACAAAAGATAGGTTACAACGCTACATATTTAAAGGGGTATTCTGGCAATAAGGTCACAAAAATCTTGCATGGATGCAAATTAGGGTGACGTAACGTCCGATTCTCTATGCCGAAATTCCCACACACTGGTTTTCTTGATCTCGGCATCCTCAAGCGTCCGCGTCACCGGAACCTCATAGATTTCAAGCCTTTCGAGCCGCTCCTTCGGAAGGTAGCTGCGGCCCGGATCGCCGATAAGGACGGTGGCGCCCCGTTGGCTCAGGGTGAACAGCCAGTCCGTGACCCGCGCCGCCAGATCCTGCTCGTAGCAGATGTCCCCAGCGAGAACCGTCTCCCATCCCTGGTCCTGTCCGATCAGGTCCTCCTGTACGGGAGTGATACTGACCCCATTCGCCTCGGCGTTCAGCCGGATTGCGGCGGTGGCGAAGCCGTCGATGTCACAGGCGGCGACCTCGGCTGCACCCGCCTTCATGGCGGCGATGGCCACGAGGCCGGAACCCGATGCGAAATCGAGCACGCGCCGTCCGCGCACGGTCTCGGGATGGTCGAGGATGTAGCGGGCGAGCGCCTGGCCGCCGGCCCAGGCGAAGGCCCAGAAAGGCGGGGGTAGGCCGATCTCGCCGAGCTCCTCTTCCGTGCGCTGCCAAAGCTCCGTCGCCTCGTCGGCCACGTGCAGGACGAGCTCCGGTGTGTGCGGCACCGGCAGAAGCCGCGTCTCGGCGCGGATGAAGGCGGCAGGATCGGCGATCATGAGGTCAGCATGGAAGCGTAAAGCCGTTTGACGTCGTTCATCACGTCGCGTTCGGTGAAGCCGTCGAGAACCCGGGCGCGAGCCGCCTCGCCCATGCGGGCCACGCGCTCGTGCTCGTTGGCGAGAGACAGAAGTGCATCGCCAAGTGCAGCCGCATCGTTCGGGGGCACGAGGAGACCTTCCACGCCGTCGCGCACGAGGGTGCGGCAGCCGGGAACGTCGGCAGTGACGATGGCGCGTCCGCATGCCGCCGCTTCCAGAAGCGTGCGCGGCAGGCCCTCGCCGCCCCGGGAAGGCAGGCAGGCGACATGATGATCGCGCCAGACCGCTGCAATGTCCCTGGTCGCGCCGTGCCAGGAGATGCCGGGCTCGGAGGCCCAGCCCTTCAGGGTGTCTTCCGGAATGGCCTTCGGATTCGAGGGATCGGGCGCGCCGTAGAGGGACAGCTCGATGGCGGCACCCTTCGCCCGGGCCATGCGCACGGCTTCAACGGCGAGATCGATGCCCTTCGACCAGAGCATGCGGGCAACGATGGCGACCTTCAGCGGCGGCTGCGCGGGGAGGGGAGCGGGTTTGAGCGCCTTAGGATCGATGCCCGCACCGCCGACGATGGTGACGTTTGCGGCTTCGGGATCAAGGCCGAGGAGCTTCGGGTCGTCCGTGTTCTCGAAGAGATAGCGTGTCCTGCCGGTTTGCAGGCCCCGCACCAGCAGCCGCACGGCGCGCTTCGAGAGGCGCGCGACGCTATCGGTCCGGGCGCCCAGGAAGCCAAGGCCTGTGAGCGCATAAACCCTGCGGTCGATGCCGGCGAGCGTGGCGGCGAAGCCTCCGACCAGAATGCTCTTGAGCGCGATGCAATGGACGATGTCGGCCTTCTCGCCTTTAAGGATCGCGGCGAGCTGGCCCGCCGCGTAGCCCGCCGTCATCGGATTGATGCTGCGCCGCTCGACCTGCAGCGGGATCACCCGCGCGCCTGTCGCCTCGATGGCCTCGCGATGGGCTTGCACGCGCGTGACCACCGCCACGTCGAGCCCAAGCTCGCGCGCGGCTCGGGCCATGGGGAGAAAATGAGAGACGAAGAACCAGTCCTCGGTGACGACGAAGACGAGCTTGCGGCCTGGAAAGGTGAGATCGGACGACAAGGGAAGCCTTTGGTGAAACAGCGCCGCTGTATCTAGCGGGGTCTACCCTTCGAGGGAACCACCCTTTTCTCCCGCCGTTGCACTCCGCCTGGAGAGGAGGCGTGAATGAGTGAGTGGTTGCCAACGATCCTGGCGACGGTGGCGGGCATTTTGTCCACGGCGAGCTTCGTGCCGCAGGTGCTGAAAGCCTGGCGGGAGCGCGATACGGCGGCGATCTCGAAGAAGATGTACCTCGTGACGGTCACGGCCTTTGTGCTGTGGTCGGCTTACGGCTTCCTCATCGGCGCGGTTCCGCTCATCGTCTTCAACCTGCTGAGCTTGTGCCTGAGCGGCACCATTCTCGCCTTGAAGATCCGCAACGACCGGCATGAAGCCCGAACTGAGGCCCGAGCCGGCAAGCCTGCCGCAGGCTCACGCAGGGAACCGGGGGTGGCGCAGTCCGGTTGATGTTCTGCTTCAAAGCAAGGCGCCACATGCTGCTCGATCCCAATCTCTCCAACGACACTATCGTCGATCCGCGCGACGCCGCCGAGACGGCGGGGCTCACCTATGTCTCCGACGAGGAGCCGGGGATCAGGCGCAAGAAATCCGGCAAGGGCTTCACCTATGCCAAGCCCGACGGGAAGAAGGTCGACGACAAGGCGACGCTGGAGCGCATCCGCTCGCTCGCCATTCCGCCCGCCTATACCGATGTGTGGATCTGCGCGAAGGCCAACGGCCATATCCAGGCGACGGGGCGCGATGCGAAAGGGCGCAAGCAATATCGTTATCATCCCGCTTTCCGTGAGGTCCGGGAGAGCACGAAATATGAGCGCATGCTCGAATTCGCCCGCGGCCTTCCGGATATCCGCAAGATCATCAACGAGCACATGAGTCTGCGCGGCTTGCCGCGCGAGAAGGTTCTGGCGACGGTGGTGCATCTTCTGGAGAACACGCTGATCCGCGTCGGCAACGAGGATTATGCGAAGCAGAACAAGAGCTATGGCCTCACGACCTTGCGCGACCCGCATGTGAAAGTGGAAGGCGCCGAGTTGCGCTTCCAGTTCAAGGGCAAGAGCGGCAAGACCTGGAAGCTTCAGGTGAAGGACCGCCGCGTCGCCAAGATCGTGAAGGCCTGCCAGGATCTGCCGGGGCAGGACCTGTTTCAATATCTCGACGAGGACGGTGAGCGGCAATCGATCACCTCGTCGGATGTGAACGCTTATCTGAAGGAGATCACCGGGCGCGACATCACGGCCAAGGATTTCCGTACCTGGGCGGGCACGGTGCTGGCGACCTTGGCGCTGTCCGAATTCGAGCAGTTCGACAGCGAGGCGAAAGCGAAGAAGAACATTCGCGCGGCCATTGAGGAGGTGTCGTCAAGGCTTGGTAATACGCCCACCATCTGCCGTAAATGCTATGTGCATCCGGAGGTGTTCTCCTGCTATCTCGAAGGCGATCTGCTTCTGGAAATCAAGAACCAGGTCGAGACCGAGCTGCGAGAAGACTTGGCCTCCTTGAGGCCCGAAGAGGCGGCGGTACTCACGCTCTTGCAGGAACGTCTCTCCCGCGAGGTCAGGAAGCAGGAGCAGGCAAAGCCTGCGAAGAAAAAGGCCTCGTCGCGCAGGCAGAAGGCGCAGCCTGAGATGCGCGTCTGAGATGTCTTGACCAAGCTCTCGCGCCTGTGCTCCATCCCCCGGCTACCGCCGAGGATCTCATGCGCCTGCTTTCCCTCATCGTGCTTTCCGCCATTGCCGTTCTTGGAAGCGATGTGTCTTCCGGCATGGCGCAGGGCCAGCCCGAGAAGAGCTGGGTCGAGGTGAAGTGCGAGCGCTACAAGAAGGCTTGGGACGAAGCGCTCAAGCGGCGCGGCACGACGGGCATCAGCCAGGAATTCATATCCCGCCACGAGGTCTTCCTCGCCTCCGGTTGCATCGCGCAAGGCGATGTGTGCCCTCGCTCCACGGAAGAGTTCGATCTCGCCAACATGATGGTCGTCGCAGCCATGAATGCGGGAACGGCGAGCGCCTTTCCGCCCTTCTCCTGCCGGAAGTGAAGGGCTTTGGACCCTACAACTGTGTAAGGAAGTTCGCCTGGGCCTCTCCAAGGAGAGCCGGCCCTCTGGTCAGCATGCCGAAAGCGCCCTAAAAGCACGAGGGTATGGTGAAGGGGGGAGCGGTATGGAACTTGACGCCCTGATGCTGTCGCGCATCCAGTTTGCGTTCACGATAGCCTTTCACATCATCTTCCCGGCCTTCACCATCGGCCTTGCGAGCTGGCTCGCTGCCCTCGAATTCAACTGGCTCCGCACCGGCAATCCGCTCTACCGCAACCTCTTCCGCTTCTGGGTGAAGGTTTTCGCGGTCTCCTTCGGCCTCGGCGTCGTGTCGGGCATCGTCATGAGCTACCAGTTCGGCACCAACTGGTCGCGGTTTTCGGAAGTCGCCGGAAACGTGGTGGGGCCATTGATGGCCTATGAGGTGCTCACCGCGTTCTTCCTCGAGGCCTCCTTCCTCGGCATCATGCTTTTCGGCTGGGAGCGCGTCGGCAACCGGCTGCATTTCCTGGCCACCTGCATGGTGGCCTTGGGCACGCTGATTTCCGCCTTCTGGATTCTCTCCGTGAATTCCTGGATGCAGACGCCGGTCGGATTCGCCATCGAGAACGGCAAGATGGTGCCGGTCGATTGGTTCGAGATCGTCTTCAATCCGTCTTTCCCGTTGCGCTATGCGCATATGGTGCTGGGCTGCTACATCACGACATCCTTCGCGGTGGCCGGCATGTCGGCTTGGATGCTGCTGCGCCATCCGCACGATGCGCCGGAGGCGAAGCTCGCCGCCTCGCGCCGCTCCCTCTCGATGGCGCTCTGGTTCGCGGCGATCTTCGTGCCGGTGCAGATCGTCATCGGCGACCTGCATGGTCTCGGCGTGTTGAAATATCAGCCGACGAAACTCGCCGCGATCGAAGGCAACTGGGAGCGCATGGACAACATGCCGCTTCGCCTCTTTGCCTTGCCCGACGAGGTCAACGAGACCAACCGTTTCGAGATCGCGATTCCGAAGATCGGCAGTTGGGTTTTGACCCATGCGTTCGACGGTGTCGTGCCGGGCCTCAAGGATGTGCCGCCCAATGAGCGTCCGCCGGTCTGGCCGGTCTTCTTCTCGTTCCGCATCATGGTCGGTCTCGGCTTCGCCATGCTCGGCATCGGCCTGTGGAGCCTCTATCTGCGCTACAGGGGCACGCTATTCACCAACCGGGCTTTTCTCACCGCCACCATGGTCATGACGCCTTCGGGTTTCGGCGCGGTGTTGTTCGGCTGGTTTACCGCGGAAATCGGCCGTCAGCCTTATGTGGTCTACGGCCATCTGCGCACGGCCGATGCGGTGTCGCCGGTCACGGCAGGCGCGGTCGGCGCATCGCTCATCACCTTCATCGTGGTCTATGCTTTCGTGTTCGGCTTCGGCTCGTACTATCTCGCCAAGCTCCTGCGGCGCGGCCCCGATCCGGTCGAGCAGATGCCGGACGAGGATGATCTCCGCAAGAAAGCCAAGCGCCCGCTCTCCGTGCCCGATGAGGGACTGGAAGGCGGGCCGGGACAACGGTTGCCCGTGAGATAGGAGGCGAGAGGCATGTTCGGTTTCGGAATGGAATATGAAGGCCTCGCTTTCTGGCTGCCGCTGATCTGGGCCGGCCTGATCGCGGTCGCGGTCGCCATGTACGTGATCGTCGACGGCTTCGATCTCGGCGTCGGCATTCTCTTCAAGGCCGCGAAAAGCGACAACTGGCGTGACCGGATGATGTTTTCGGTAGCACCCATCTGGGACGGCAACGAAACCTGGCTCGTGCTTGGCGGCGGCGGTCTCTTCGCCGTTTTCCACATCGCCTATGCGGTGATGATGCCTGCGCTCTACGTGCCCATCACGCTCATGCTGATCGCGCTCATTTTCCGCGGGGTCGCTTTCGAGTTCCGGTTCAAGTCGGAGCGCTCGAAATTCTTGTGGGACAACGCCTTCTTCTTCGGTTCGCTGCTGGCAACCTTCTTCCAGGGCATGGTGCTCGGCGCCTTCGTGCAGGGTTTCTCCACGGATGGGCGTCAGTTCACGGGCGGCACCTTCGATTTCCTCACGCCGTTCAGCGTGCTCACTGGCATCAGTCTCGTCTGCGGCTACGGGCTTCTCGGCGCGACCTGGTGCGTGATGAAGACCACGGGCGAACTGGAGATCTGGGCGCGGCGTCTGGCGGTTCGCTTTCTGATCGCGACCATCATCGCCATGGCGCTCGTCTCCGCGTGGGTGCCTTTCCTCGGAAGGCAGATCGAGGCGCGCTGGTTCTCATGGCCCAACATCGCCTTCCTTGCGCCGATTCCGTTGATCACGGCCTATGTGGCGTACCGTCTTTTCCGGGACCTGGAGGAGGGACGGCACGTGCGGCCGTTCTTCCTGGCCATCAGCATGTTCCTGCTCGGCTATCTTGGCCTCGGCGTCAGTCTCTTTCCCTATCTGGTGCCGCCGAGCCTGACGATCTGGGACACGGCGAACACGGTGAATTCTCAGCTCTTCGCGCTCGTGGGATTTGCCATCGTCCTGCCGATCACCTTCGCCTACACCGCTTATGCCTATTACGTGTTTCGTGGAAAGGTCGCCGAGGAAATCCAGGGCGGCGGATACGGGTATCACTGATGCAGGCGAACAAGCATCGCCCACCAGAGAGGCGCGGCAAGCGCCTGCTCTGGTTCGTGGCGCTCTATGTCGCGAGCCTCGTAGTCTTCGCCGCGCTGGTTTATGGGTTGAAGCTCATCATTCCGCGCTAGGGCATCGGACCCAAAAGTGGAATCCACTTTTGGGATCCATTCGATGCGGTGTGACCATCAGCGGTACGCACCGATGAAGCCCTTGTCGGTGACCACCACCCAGCGCGCGCCGCGCCGCTCGATAGCCTCCACGCGGCCGACACCCGGAATCATGTTGCCGGGCATGACCTCGTAAAGGCCACGGTTGCGGCTCTCGACGAGGGCCGAGCCGTTATAAACCTCGCGCAGAACCCAGCCATCGACGGGCTCGGCCTTCACCGCTTTCGCTGCCGGCGCGCTCTCCTGCTCGGTCGCGGAAGCGGTCGCAGCGGCCTTGGGGGCGGCGAGGTTGTTCAGGCCTGCCATAATCTGGCCTTCCATGCGAGTAAGACGCTCCTCGATAGCCGTGAGCTTCTTATCTGGATCCTGAATCGTCGCCTTTAGGCGATCGATTGTCTCGGCAAGCCGGGCTTGTTCGGAAGGCGCGATGGAGCCCGTGTGCGCAACCGCACGGTCCGTGACAGCACTTTTCAGCGCCGTCATTTCATCCGTGAGCTTGACGAGAGTGTCGCGGCTGAGGGCGGTCTCGGCCTCCATGCGGCGGATCGCCTCGTGGGCGCCTGGAGGGCTCACGGAGGATACAAACCATCCGGCCCCGAGAAACAACAGGGCCGTTGCTGCGTGAGTGAGAGCGCCCTTCAGACGACCGTTCGAGGTTGCTGTCTGGGCCTCAGCTTTCGAGGGTTTGAAAGGGTTTTTGGAGTTCGCGTCCTGGCGGGCGCTCCTGACCGCTTCCGCGAGGGCCGCATTCGCGGCCGGGTCGATGCGGACATCGCTTGGTGCTGATTCGCACGCCGGGGAAGATGCCGCCAAGGTAAGATGAGGGTGGTTAAGCCTGTCCATATTGCGACCTCATTTCTGGGTCACTTCTGGTTAACTATGAATGTTTACCAAAGAGTTACGTATTGATCGGGGCGCCGTTACGTTACCTATCTGAATAGATAGGAAGAATAACATGCCCAAAATTTGACAACACTTTTAGTTGACATAGGTACATGAAATAGGGTTACAAACAGGGTGGCGTAACGGAAGGCGCGACTTTGGGGGCATCTCGATATCCTTAAGAGCTAAGGAAAAAGCCAGGCATTCCAGCCCGGTCCCGATAAAATGCTCTTGGCGATCCAAAGCCCGACATCCGAGCTGTCGCAAGATAGCGAACATCATGCTAGGATATAACCGTGCATGATGGCACTGCAACTGAATGGTGTGTGCCGCGCAAGCGACCCATCGATGGAAAGAAAAAATGAAGCAGTCATCGAGAAATCGGGAAGAGAGCACAGAGGTCCAAGACGCTCTGAAATCTTGTTTACCTTCTTTTACGAACGTGGCCATTTTCTCGGCCGTCGTGAACGTCCTGGCGCTATCCGGTTCGATCTACATGCTCCAGGTCTATGACCGCGTGCTGTCGAGCCGGAGCATTCCGACCTTGATCGGCCTCTCCCTCATCATCCTGGCGGCCTATGCTCTTTCGGGCGGTCTCGACATGCTGCGCGGCAAAATGCTTGCCCGCATCGGTGCCCGCTTCGACGAAATTCTCGCGCCGCGCGTCTTCGACCTGGTCGCCACCATGCCGCTCAAGGGCGCCAAGCAGTCCGAGAGCATGCAGCCCATCCGCGACGTGGATACGATCCGCGGCTTCCTGTCGAGCCTCGGCCCGACGGCTCTCTTCGACATGCCCTTCATGCCGATCTTCCTCATCGGCTGCTTCATGATCCATCCCTGGGTCGGCATCTTCTCCGTGGTCGGCGGCGTCTGCATCATCTTCCTGACGATCTACACGGACGCCAAGAGCAAGGAGCCTTCCTATCAGGTGACGAAGAGCGGCGCCGAGCGTCAGGCCCTGGCCGAGACCAGCCGCCGCAATGCCGAAGCCATTCGCGCGCTCGGCATGCTGAGCTTCCTCGGCAAGCGTTATGACGAGGTGCATGTCAAGCACGTCAACGACGGCCTTGCGAGCAGCGAATCCTCCGCCGGCATCAGCGCTTTCGCCAAGGTCTTCCGCATGGTGCTGCAGTCGGGCATCCTCGGCCTCGGCGCTCTGCTGGTGATCGAAGGTCAGATGTCGGGCGGTCTCATGATCGCAGGCTCGATCCTGATGTCCCGCGCTCTCGCGCCCATCGAAATCGCGGTCGCTCACTGGAAGGGCTTCACCGCCTCCCGTCAGGCCTATCGCCGCCTCCAGCACATCATGTCCCTCGTTCCCGCTCAGGGCATGCGCATGCCGCTGCCCGCGCCGAAGCAGGTCGTGTCCGTGGAGGAAGTGTACGTCTCGGCTCCGGGCGCTCAGTTCCCGATCGTCCAGTCCGCCTCCCTGCGTCTTCAGGCTGGTCAGGGCCTGGGCCTCATCGGCCCCAGCGCATCGGGCAAGTCGACCCTCGCCCGCGCCCTCGTCGGCGTTTGGCCGACCATGCGCGGCGAGATCCGTCTCGACGGCGCGGCGCTCGACCAGTGGGAGCCGGACTCCCTCGGACGCCATGTCGGCTACCTGCCGCAGGACGTTGAGCTGTTCGAAGGAACGGTGGCCGAGAACATCTCCCGCTTCCAGCCGAACGCCAATCCGGAAGACGTGATCGCCGCCGCCAAGACGGCCGGCGCTCACGAACTGATCCTCAACCTGCCGGACGGTTACGACACGAAGATCGGCGAAAGCGGCGCCTCCCTGTCGGGCGGCCAGCGCCAGCGCTTGGCTCTCGCCCGCGCCCTCTACGGCAACCCGTTCCTCATCGTTCTCGACGAGCCGAACGCCAGCCTCGACGGCGCCGGTGACGAGGCGCTGAACCAGGCCATCCTCGCCATGAGGCAGCGTGGCTCCATCGTGGTCGTCATCACGCATCGCCCCGCCGCTCTCGGACAGGTCGATCAGGTCGCCATCATGGAAGAAGGCCGCATCAAGGCCGTGGGCCCGCGGGACGAGGTTCTGCAGGGTGTGATGAAACGCAACACGAATCCGGCTCCGCAGCAGGCACCTACGGTGCGCGTGCAGCCAGTCCAGACGGCACAGGCGCAGAGCGGAAGCCTGCGGGAGGTTGGTTAAATGATGATTATGCAGCAGCCTCAGAAGCCTTCGATGCACGAGAAGGTTCTGCGCCAGTCGAGCGTCGCGGGCCTGTCGATGATCGCCCTGTTCGCCGGTACGATCGGCCTCTGGGCGGCCACCTCGACCCTGTCGGGTGCCGTCGTGGCGGGCGGCCAGTTCGTGGTCGACTCGAGCGTCAAGAAGATCCAGCACTCCACCGGCGGCATCGTCGGCGAACTGAAGGTGAAGGACGGCGACCGCGTGAATGCGGGCGATCTTCTGGTTCGCCTGGACGAAACCTTGACGCGCGCCAACCTACAGGTGGTGTCTAAACAGCTCGATGAGTTCATCGGCCGCCAGGCTCGCCTCGAAGCGGAGCGCGACAGCGCGAGCGAAATCAAGGCGGCGCCTGAGTTCGCCGCTCGGTCCAACGATCCCGCCGTTCAGAAGATCGTCTCGTCCGAGCATACTCTTTTCGTGGCGCGCCGCGCTGCAAGAGATGCTCAGAAGGATCAGCTTAGGAAGCGCATCGCGCAGTCGCAGGACGAAATCACCGGCCTCAAGGCGCAGCAGGAGGCGAAGGTCCGCGAGGCCGAGCTCATCGCCGAAGAGCTGAAAGGCGTCCGCGAACTCTACCAGAAGAACCTGGTGCAGCTTCCTCGCCTGAATGCCCTGGAGCGCGATGCCGCAAGCATCGAAGGTCAGCGTGGACAGCTTATCGCAGCAGTTGCCCAGGCCGAGAGCCGCATTGCGGAAACCTCGTTCCAGATCATTCAGATCGACGAGCAGATGCGTGCGGAAGCGATGCAGGAACTGCGCGACATTCAGAGCAAGATCGCGGAGTACACTGAGCGGAAAGTGGCGGCCGAGGATCAGCTGAAGCGCATCGACATCCGTGCGCCCAGCGACGGCTATGTTCATCAGCTGAACGTTCATACCATCGGCGGCGTGATTTCCCCGGCCGAGCCCGTCATGCTCATCGTTCCCACGAATGACAAGCTCGAGCTCGAGGCCAGGGTTCTCCCCAACGAGATCGACCAGGTGAAGATGGGGCAAAAAGCGACCGTCAAGGTGCATGCTTCGAACGCACGCAACATGCCCGACCTGCACGGCAAGGTCAGCCGCATCTCGGCCGACGTCTCTCGCGATCAGCAGACGGGCGCGACCTTCTATACGATCCGCGTGGAGCTGCCGGCCGATGAGATCAAGCGCCTTGAAGGCCTCCATCTCATCGCAGGCATGCAGGCCGAGGTCTTCGTCGAAGTCAACGAGCGCACCCCGCTCGAGTACTTCTTCAAGCCCATGAAGGATCAGATCGCCCGCGCCTTCCGCGAGCACTAAGTTCCTCAACACAGCGATTTCGCGCACCGCAGCCGGCCCGAAAGGCCGGCTGCGGTTTTTTATTGCCCGGGTTCCCGCATGGGCTCGGTCCTCAAACCTGGAAAGTTCCGGAGAGAAACCCATAACAGGAGCGGGCGCCCTTTGGGGCGGCGCTGGGAGGGAGCCGAAACATCGAACTTTTTCCGATGCTTAGGCTTCGGCCCTTCGAAAAATCTTGAACATCCTGAGGACAAAGAGGTTTGAGAATTATCTTTCGCTTCGGCGGTATTGCGTTGCTTGTCGCGGCCATCGTCATTCTGGCCGTTCTTCCGTTTGCTACATCGTTTCTGGAGGAATGGGCCCGGCGGGATGTGGAATTACGCTCCCAGCTGGTCTTCAATTCCGCCCGTGACCAGGTCAGCAACCTGTTGACCCGTAACGATGCCGGACGGCTGACGGGCCTCTTCGAGCGCATCGCCTCCGGGGAGCGGGTTCTGGCGATCGGCTATTGCGAGGGCGATACGCTGCGCTCTCCGACCCGCAGCATGCCGCAATCCTTCTCCTGCGAGCAGGCGGCGAGATCCGATACGCAAAGTTTCTCCAACATTACCCATGACGGACAGCGCATCCTGGTGAGCACCTTTCCGTTGACCGTGTCGGGACGGGAAGGGCACCTCGTGGTGCTGCACGATCTCAGCTATACGGATCGACGCGGCGGAGAGGCGCGAAACTATCTCTTCCTGGCTCTCGCCGGCGTCGCTTTCGGCGCGGCAGCTCTTGCGGCCATGATCGCGGCGTTGATCATGCGCAGATGGCTCGCTTCCATCCGTCAGGCTCTCGAGAATGCGCGCGCCGGAGCGGCAGGGACGCCCGAGCAGGAAAACATCATTCCGCTGGGCCAGGAAATCCGCGACGTTCTGCAGGAACTCGAATCTTCGCGCCGGACCATCGATGCGGCCCATACCGACTGGAGCCCCGATACCCTCCGCGCGGCGCTTGCGAACGAGTTGTCCGGCTCCGAGGTGATCGTGGTTTCGAACCGCGAGCCCTATATTCACAACCGTGCGCAGGACGGCGGCATCTCCCTTCAGATTCCGGCAAGCGGTCTCGTCTCGGCGCTGGAGCCGGTGGTGCGCGCCTGCGGCGGCACATGGGTAGCGCATGGCAGCGGCACGGCGGACAGGGATACTGTCGACGCCAGCGACCGCGTGCCTGTGCCGCCGGCCAATCCATCCTATACCCTGCGCCGTGTCTGGCTGACGGATGAGGAGCAGGACGGTTATTATTATGGTGCCGCGAATGAAGGTCTCTGGCCGCTCTGCCACATCGCCTTCGTGCGCCCGGTCTTCCGCGAGCAGGATTGGCAATATTATCGTGCGGTGAACGAGAAATTCGCCGATGCCATCGTCGCCGAGGCCAAGCGCGAGGACCCGATCATTCTCGTGCAGGATTATCACTTCGCGCTCCTGCCGCGCATGATCCGCAATCGCCTTCCACAAGCCACGATCATCACCTTCTGGCACATCCCATGGCCGAACGCGGAAACCTTCGGCATATGCCCATGGCGAGAGGAGATCATCGACGGCCTGCTCGGCTCATCGATCCTCGGATTCCACACGCAGGCCCATTGCAACAACTTCATCGATGCCGTGGATTCTTACGTGGAAAGCCGCATCAACCGCGAGACGGATTCGATCACGTTCGGCGGCGAGGACACGCAGATCCGTCCCTATCCCATCTCCATCGAATGGCCGCCGACCGCCTTGGAAGGCCAGAAGCCCGTGGAGGAATGCCGCCGCGCCGTTCGCGAGCGTCTCGGGCTTCCCCTCGACATGCGGATCGGTGTCGGCATCGAGCGGTTCGATTACACGAAGGGCATCCTCGACCGCATGCAGGCCATCGATGCGCTGCTGACTGAGAACCCCGACTGGAAAGGCAACTTCTCCTTCATCCAGGTGGCGGCTCCGACGCGCAGTAAGCTTGCGAATTACCGGCAGCTGCAGGAGGAGGCCGAAGCCCTGGCGCGCGAGATCAATGAAAGGCATGGCAGCGAGGGGTACGAGCCCATCAAGCTGCTCATCCGCCATCACGAACCCGATGAGGTGTTCGAGCTGTTCAGGGCCGCCGATCTCTGCATCGTGTCGAGCCTGCACGACGGCATGAACCTCGTGGCCAAGGAATTCGTCGCCGCGCGCGACGACGAGCAGGGTGTTCTTATTCTCTCCGCTTTCGCCGGCGCGTCGCGTGAATTGTCGGAGGCATTGATCGTCAATCCCTACAACGCACACGCCATGGGTCAGGCCATCAACCGCGCGCTCATCATGCCTCAGGCGGAACAGCGCGAACGCATGCGGCTCATGCGCGATCAGGTGAAGGAGCGCAACGTCTATCGCTGGGCCGGGCAGATGCTGCTCGCCGCCTCGCGCCTGCGCAAGCGGCAGAGGATCCGGCGGTTGATCGCAGCAGGAAAGAAGCGGGCAGCCGCCAATGCATGACGCCCCCGTTCAGGAGATGGAATCGGAAGAGGCTTACGCGCTCTTCCTCGATTTCGATGGAACGCTCGTGGACATCGTGGATCGTCCCGAGGCGGTTGTGGTGGAGCCTGCGCTGCCCAAAACTCTCCGACGTCTTCAAGAAAGGCTGGGCGGAGCGCTTGCGATCGTCAGCGGCAGGCCCGTTTCGTTTCTGGACCAGCATCTGAAGCCGTATAGTTTCGACATGGCCGGGCTGCATGGACTGGAGCAGCGCGTCGCGGGCGATCTTCATTTATGCGATCCGGACGAGCACCCTCAGCTGCGCCGGATGGTCGGGCGCTTGAAGGATGTGGTGGCCGACAAAGCCGGTGTTCTCATCGAGGACAAGGGCTGCTCCGTGGCTGTTCACTGGCGCCTCGCGCCTCAGGAGAAGGACTTCGCATTGGCAACCGCTCATGCCGCGGTTGAGGCACTCGGCAGCGAGTATCGCCTGCAACACGGCAAAGCTGTGGCGGAAATTCTTCCTTCCGCCGCCGGTAAGGGCAAGGTGATCGAAAGCTTTCTTCATGCGGCGCCGTACAAAGGCCGCAGGCCTGTTTTCGTCGGCGACGACTTGACCGACGAGAACGGATTCAAGACGGTGAATGCCAGAGGCGGTCTGTCCATTCGCATCGGCGCGGGTGAGACAATCGCCAAGGTTCGCCTGGGAACGCCTGCCGATTTGCGACATTGCCTGTCCACATGGGCATCTAGCGGTTCTCTTCCTTTCAACGTGGATGATTGATCGATGAGTTCTTTGGATCTTGCCGTCATCGGCAATTGCATGATCTCGGCCTTGGTGGATCGCCGGGCGCATATTGTCTGGAGCTGCTTTCCCCGCTTCGATGGCGACCCGGTTTTTTCCGCGCTGCTCGATAGCCCCGATGGGCAGACGGATGCGGAGCAAAAGGGCGTTTTCGCCATCGACATGGTCGGCATGGTCAGCTGTGAGCAGAGCTATATCCAGAATACGGCCGTGCTCGTCTCACGCTTAACGGATTCTTTCGGCAACATTCTCGAGATCACGGATTTCGCGCCGCGCTTCAAGCATTTCGACCGAACCTTCCGCCCGCCGCTGTTGATCCGCCGCGTCACGCCGATCAAGGGACGCCCGCGCATCCGCGTGAGGCTGCGCCCGCATTACGAGTGGGGAAGCATAAAGCCGGATACCACGCGCGGCAGCAACCACTTGCGCTTCGTCGGGCCGCATTCTTCCTTGCGCCTGACGACCGATGCGTCTGTGTCCTATGTGCATGAAGAGCGCCCCTTCGTGGTGGAGCGGCCGCTATCATTCTTCTTCGGAGAAGACGAGCCGCTTCGTTCCGAGGCCGACACCACGGCGCGCGAGTTCTTGGACAGCACGATCAGCTTCTGGCACGATTGGGTGCGTTCGCTCTCCATTCCGTTCGACTGGCAGGAGGCGGTGATCCGCGCGGCGATCACGCTCAAACTCTGCAACTTCGAGGAGACGGGCGCCATCGTCGCGGCGCTGACCACATCCGTTCCGGAAGCGCCGCACACGCAGCGCAACTGGGATTACCGCTATTGCTGGCTGCGGGACGCCTATTTCGTGATCCAGGCGCTCAACCGTCTCGGCACGACCAAGACGATGGAGGAATACCTCACCTACATCACCAACATCGTCGACGACATGGACGCCATTCCCAACCAGAAGGACATGCCACCGCTCTTCAGCATCACGCGCTCGCCTGATCTGGAAGAGCGCGAAGCGACGGCGCTTGCGGGCTATCGCGGTATGGGGCCCGTGCGCGTGGGCAATGCCGCCTATACGCAAGTTCAGAACGATGCCTATGGCAGCATCGTCCTGGCCTCGGTGCACGCCTTCCTCGACAAGCGCATGATCCGGCCCGTCGGCAACCGGGCCCTGTTCGCGCATCTGGAGAAGCTGGGACATCGGGCCATCGAGGTGTTCGACCAGCCCGATGCGGGGCCTTGGGAGCTGCGCACCAAGGCGGCCGTGCACACGTTTCCGAGCGTGATGTGCTGGGCGGCCTGCGACCGCCTCGCCAAGATCGCCGTGGCCATGGAGCGTGAGGATAGGGCGGCCTTCTGGCGCGAGAATGCGGACCGGATGCACCGCATCATCGACGAGAAAGCCTACAATCCCCAGAAGGGCACCTTCGTCTCGTCCTTCGGCGGCGAGGATCTGGATGCAACTTTGCTGCTGCTTCACGAACTCAACTTCGTGAAGCCGGACGATCCGCGCTTCATCGCCACGGTGGATGCCGCGGGCAAGGCCCTGCGGCGCGGGGACCTTCTGATGCGTTATGATGTGGAAGATGATTTTGGCCTTATGCACACGGCTTTCATGATCTGCGGCTTCTGGTACGTGGATGCCTTGAACGCCATCGGGCGTAAGGAAGAGGCGAGAGAATTGTTCGAGCGCATCCTGGGTTTACGCAATTCCTTCGGGCTCTTTTCCGAGGATGCCGACTTCACGACCGGCGAATTGTGGGGCAATTTCCCCCAGACCTACTCCATGGTGGGTCTCATCAACTCCGCCGTTCGCTTGAGCCGGAGCTGGGAGGATGCGTTCTGACGGCGACCGCCGCCAGAACTTCAATGAAGAACGATAGGCTCTCTCGATGTTTGCATTTCCTGTTCTGCTTGGGGATATCGGCGGCACGAATGCGCGTTTCGCTGTCTTGCCCGGCCCCGGAGAGCCCGTTCAGCTTTTACCCCGCACCCTGACGGCGGACACGCCCGATCCTGTCGGCGCCATCCGAATCGCCCTCCAGGGCTATGCGGGGGCAGCGCCCCGCTCGGCCATGATCGCGGTGGCAACCCGCGTGGACGCGCCTGCCATCCGCCTCACCAACGCCCATTGGGTGATCGACGCCGAGGCCATCGGCAAGGCGCTGAATCTCGAGCGCGTGACCCTGGTCAACGACTACACGCCCGTTGCGGCTTCCGTGACGGTGCTGAGCGAGGAGAAGGGGGATCTCGCCCCCATCGGCAGCGGGCGGGCGGAAGCCGGCGCACGCGTGGTCCTGGGCCCTGGAACCGGCCTTGGGGTGGGGGCACTCGTGCCGGTGGAGGATCGCCTCGCCATCGTGGCCACAGAGGCGGGCCATATAGAGTTCGGTCCCTCGACGGAGGAGGAGGCCGCCCTCTGGCCGCATCTGGAGCGGGTCGGCGGACGCATCTCGGCCGAGGTGCTTCTGTCCGGTCCGGGCCTGTTCCGGATCGCGAAGGCCGTTGCCGCGCATCGATGCGTGGACTGCCCCTATGCCAAGCCGAACGACGTGCTGAATGCCGCCCGCGAGGGTGATGAGATGGCGCAGGCCGCGCTTGATTTCTTCGCCCGCTGGCTTGGACGTTACGCAGGCGACATGGCGCTGACTTTCGAGGCCTCCGACGGCGTATTCATCGCAGGCGGCATCGCGCCGCGCATGGTGGACATCATCCAGAGCGGCGGCTTCCGCGAGGCGTTCGACGCCAAGGCACCGCACGATGCCTGGGCGCGCAAGGTGCCGGCTTTCGTGATCGTCAATGCGGAGCCGGCCTTGCAGGGGCTCGCCGCACTCGTTACCAATCCTGAGCACTTCGTGTTCAAGTCACAAGGATGGGCCGCCTGAAGGCCTGCTTCCCCGCCTTGAGCACGGTTCAATATACCCGCTCAAGGCTGACAGCAGCACTCGCCCATCATGAAAACAGAACAGATCGCCCTCTCTCCGCTTGCTCCCGGTGCAAGCCTCTCGCTCACCGTTCATCGCTTCGGGCAGACAGGCGCGCGTCCGCGCGTCTATGTGCAGGCTTCGCTTCATGCGGATGAAATTCCCGGCATGATCGCGGCGCATCACCTGCGCGAGAGGCTGGTGGCGCTGGAAGCGGAGGGCAAGATCAAGGGCGAGATCATTCTCGTGCCGTCCGCCAATCCCATCGGTCTGGCGCAGCGCGTTCTCGGAAGCCATATCGGACGCTTCAATCTCTCCGACGGCATCAACTTCAATCGCGGCTATCCCTATCTCGTGCCCAAGGTGGCCGAGCGCATCGAAGGGAAGCTCACGAGCGATGCTGAAGTGAATCTGCGCCTCGTCCGCGAGGCGCTTCGTGCCGAGCTCGACGCGTGGGAGACGAACAATCCCGCCGACGTGCTGAAGAAGGCGCTGCTGACGCTCGCCATCGAATCCGACATCGTGCTCGATCTGCATTGCGACTCCGAGGCCGTGGAGCATCTCTACACGCATACGCGCTCGGCGGATGAATTCGCGCCGCTCTCCGCGCTCATTCGCGCGCAGGCTTACCTGCTGGCGGATGAATCCGGCGACGATCCGTTCGATGAGGCGCTCAGCCGCCCCTGGGGCGAGCTGGCGGAGCGCTTCAAGGATCATCCGATTCCCTTCGGCTGCCACTCCACGACCCTGGAATTCCGTGGCGAGCGGGATGTGAGCCACGAACTCGGCACACGCGACGCGGCGGCGCTCATCGCCTACATGACCCTGCGCGGCGTCATCGCGGGCGAAGCCCCCTCGATCCCCGAACCTCTCTGCCAGCCGACGCCGCTCGCGGCCTCCGAGCCGGTCCCATCGCCCGCCACCGGCATCGTGGTGTTCCAGGCTGAGATCGGCGACCGGGTGAAGGCGGGCGATGTGATCGCCGAGATCGTGGACCCGCATAGCGGGACGGTGGCGCAGGCGACATCCCCGACCGACGGCGTGCTCTTCGCCCGCATCGCGCTGCGCTTCGTAACCCAGGGCACGCGCCTGGGCAAAGTGGCCGGCAAGACAGCCAAGCGGACCGGCAAGCTGCTGGGGGCTTAAAGCCAAAAAGAGAGGCCGCCCTCAAGAGGCGGCCTTTTCGTTCCAGATCAGCCTACCGTTTTTGGATTTTGTCCTGCTCCCAAGCAGGGCTCTAGGCCATGCAGCCTAATTGAAACTCAGTATCGTTCAAATAGGCTTGTCCCTCTTATTGGTGAGCTGGGGGGAACCATGGCAAAGATCAAATTTGGCCCGGTTGGATATAATCTGCTGGGCCTCTTCTCGGACGAGATCAATGCGTCTACGACAACGATAAACAAGAGTTCAAAAGGCTTCGTCCTTCAATACAATGACATGGCCCAGACTCGTGTGGTGGTAAAAGGATCCGACTTCGCCTATGGCGCCGACGGTCTGCCAACCAAAGGGACCATCACCAGTTGGTCCTCGACATCGAATCTTTCACATTTTGGAAGCGCCAGTGGCCTGAAGATGTCAGCAGCCTCTCTGGTGGCCGCAGCTAAGACCTGGTCGGACACAAAGGACGACAAGGCGCTCTTTAGCAAAATTCTGTCCGGCAACGATGTCATCACCGGCAGTTCAGGTTCTAGCCAGATGCACGGCTATGGAGGCAATGACACCCTGATTGACGGCGGTGGAGCAGACGAGCTCTACGGCGGTAAAGGGGCTGACAGGTTCGTATACAAGTCGATCAAAGGTATCAAACCGGACGTCCAGGATCTGGATATATATGTGAACAGGATCATGGACTTCTCGCGATCTCAGAAGGACAAGATCGACCTGAAGGCAATCGACGCCAATACTCAAAAGGCAGGCAACCAAGCCTTCACATTCATCGGAACGAAAGCTTTCACCAAGGCTGGCCAGTTGCGGTATGAAACAGATGATTTCAATGGCCGCCCCGGCAAAACCCTTCTGGGTGATGTCAATGGTGACGGGAAAGCCGACTTTGAAATTTTCGTCGCGGGGAACATCAAATTCCAGACGGGCGACTTTTACCTCTAAGCCGAGATCAATCTGATGCTTTAAGCGGGCCCTGCTGAAGGAACGCGATAAAAGTAAAAAGAAAGGCCGCCCTTGAGGCGGCCTTTCCATTGTCGGGTCCACGGCCCCTAAGAGCCGCTCCATAATGTGCGTTACGCACCAATCTCGGCAGAGGCCAAGATCCAGGTCACGGCAACCGGGGACCGTAGGGTATGACAATGAGACACTGGATCACCTCCTTTCGTTGTTGACGGGAAACCCCCATATGGGGTCAGAAGAAGTCCACGAAAGGGCAGGAAGCTGCGGCGTTCTGTCCCCCACCGAGTATTCAAGAATTTAGAGCCATGCCCGATCTTCCGGCCCCCGTGGGCCGCCGCCGAACCTTTGCGATCATCTCCCACCCCGACGCGGGTAAGACCACGCTCACCGAAAAGCTCCTGCTGTTCGGAGGCGCGATCCAGCTCGCCGGCGAGGTGAAGGCCAAGAAGAACCGTGTCTCCACCCGGTCCGACTGGATGGGCATCGAGAAGGAGCGCGGCATCTCGGTCGTGACCTCCGTGATGACCTTCGAGTATGGCGGCTGCGTCTTCAACCTGCTCGACACGCCGGGCCACGAGGACTTCTCGGAGGACACCTACCGCACGCTGACCGCCGTCGACTCGGCGATCATGGTGATCGACGCCGCGAAGGGCATCGAGGCGCGCACGCGCAAGCTCTTCGAAGTGTGCCGCATGCGCGACATCCCCATCGTGACCTTCATCAACAAGATGGACCGCGAGGCGCGCAGCCCCTTCGACCTGCTCGACGAGATCGAGAAGACCCTGGCGCTCGATACCGCGCCCGTCACCTGGCCGATCAGCCAGGGCAAGAGCTTCGCGGGTACCTTCGACCTGCGACGCAATGCCGTTCGCCGCATCGACACGGACGACGAGCTGATGGCGGTTTCCGGACCCGATGATCCGAAGCTTCTGAATCTTCTGCCGGCCCATGAAGTGGACGCCTGGCAGGAAGAGGTGATGCTGGCGCAGGAAGCCTGCAAGCCGTTCGATCTTGCGTCCTTCCGCGAAGGTCATCTGACGCCGGTGTTCTTCGGCAGCGCCTTACGCAATTTCGGCGTGCGCGATCTCATCGACGCGCTCGGTGAATATGCGCCGCCGCCGCGCGGGCAGGAGGCGGACAAGCGCCTCGTGGAAGCGGGCGAGAGCCGCATGACCGGCTTCGTGTTCAAGATCCAGGCCAACATGGATCCGAACCACCGCGACCGCATCGCTTTCATGCGCATCTGTTCCGGCAAGCTCCAGCGCGGTATGAAGGCGAAGCTCGTGCGCACGGGCAAGCCCATGAGCCTCAACACGCCGCAATTCTTCTTCGCGCAGGACCGCGCGATCGCGGACGAAGCCTGGGCGGGCGACGTGGTGGGCATTCCCAACCACGGCACTCTGCGCATCGGCGATACGCTGACCGAGGGCGAGGATCTCGTGTTCCGCGGCGTACCGAGTTTCGCGCCAGAGATCCTGCGCCGCATCAAGCTGCAGGACGCGATGAAAGCGAAGAAGCTGCGCGAGGCGCTGCAGCAGATGGCGGAAGAGGGCGTCGTGCAGCTCTTCATCCCGCAGGACGGTTCCGGCGCCATCGTCGGCGTCGTGGGCGCGCTGCAGCTCGACGTGCTGAAAGAGCGGCTGGCTGCCGAATACGGCCTGCCCATCGATTACGAGCCGACGCGCTTTTCGATCTGCCGCTGGATCACGGCGGACGATCCGCGCGAGCTCGACAAATTCATCGAGAGCCACCTGTCGTCCATGGCGCGCGACCTCGACGAGGCGCCCGTGTTCATGGCGGCGAACACCTTCAACCTGCAATACGAGATGGACCGTTACAAATCGATCCAGTTCTCGGATGTGAAGGATTACCAGAAGAAGGCGGCTTAAACAGCCGCCTTTTTCTTGTTCAGGCTCAGGGCGACAACTGGCTCAACGGAATCTGCAACTCGACGCGCAGCCCTTCAGGGCGCCAATCGGGTCTGATCGTGCCGCCCAGCTGATCGGTCACGCTCTTGCGGGCAAGCTGCGAGCCGAACCCTCTCGTCGTCGGCTTGCCTTCGATGCGCGGCCCATCCGTTTCCTGCCAGACGAGCGACATCGTCTCTCCATCCTGCCAGCAGCTGATTGTGAGATGGCCATGGGCTACGGAGAGTGAGCCGTATTTCGAGGCATTGGTCGCCAGCTCGTGCAGGACGAGGGTGAGGCTGGTTGCGGCCTTCGCGCCAACGGCAATCGGTGCGCAGTCGATTACGATGCGTGCGGGCATCCCGAAATCCCGGTGCGGCGCGAGAATGGTTTTGACGATCTCGCACACGGAAGTTTCGCCCTCGATGGGGCTGTCTTCCGAAACGGCGGGGCGGATCAACTCATGAGCCTTGGCCAAGGCATTCAGGCGCCCATGAAGAGCATCGGCCATGTCCTGCGTCGAGGTCGCTGTTCGTGCGGTCATCGTCACCATGGCATTCGCCATCGCGAACAGGTTCTTGACGCGATGATCAAGCTCTTTCGCCAGAAGCTGACGGGCTTCCTCGTTCCTGCGCCGCTCCGTGTTGTCGAGCATCGTGCCGAGAAGGCGTAGAGGCTTCGTCGTGCCACCCTCCGACGTGTAGAGCATGCGACCGCGGCAACTGATCCAGCGGATGCCGCCATCGGGATGGATGATCCGGTAATCCATCTGAAGCCTGCCGCCTGAGGCAGGATCGTTCAGGGCATCGACTTTCTTCCTGACCCAGTCACGATCCTCAGGATGGATGACAGATAGCCAGAACTCGTGTGTGAGCGGCTGGTCGGCGCTGATGCCGAAGATATCCCGGTAGCGGTCCGACCAATAGATCTTGCCCGTCGCGGCGGTCCAATCCCACATGCCCATCTCGGCGGCTTCGATTGCCAGGGTCAGGCGCTCGTGGAAGAGATCCGCTTCATGAGCCTGATCATCAGCGGCATTGCGCGCCTTGGCGCGCTCCGTGACATTGGCCGCAAGAGACAGAACCCCTTCGATCTGATGGTCGGCATTGCGGATGGGCAAGAGCTTCAGATCCCAGTAGGAAACCTGACCGGGGACGAGCATCAACGGAATGTCTCTCAACTCCTGCGGCTCGCCCGTCGTATAGGCGCGGTAGCGCAGGGACTGAAGGGTAGGGGTGTAAAGCCCCCCCATGACATCGGAGGGCGTCTGGCCCGTGAAGTCTGCCTGCGGTGCACCGAATGCCGACCGGAACAGCTTGTTGGCGAAGGCAATGCGTGGTGGGTGGCCGAAGGTGACGACAACGGCCAGGGGGATGTTCTCGAGAATATCGGCCAGCGCCTCATGCCCGAACTTTTCGACGCTGTCGCGCAGCCGGATCTCGTCAAGTCCATATGCCCAGGGCTGAGAAGGACTCACGACGGCCAACCCCCCTTATGTGACTCGAGCCGACTCCAGCGGATGCTGCGGGAGCTTTCGTTTTATAAGATACACAACGTTACAAATGCTTAAGCTTCAAGGCAAGAAGATAGTCGGCACAGGTTCGCCTGCCGTGCAGGTTCAGGCGTCCGGGCCTTAATCTTGCGATGGATCACCGGGGTCTGTATATCTCCGGCTGGACGCCGCCGATGAGAGAGCGTCGATTCTGACAGGATGTGCCGCAATGGATTTCAACCCGACAGCAATGCCAACCCGCTTTGCCATTGGGGAAATCCGTATCCATGCCTGCTTCCATCATCCTGTCTCGCCTCTCGTGGTCCTTGCCTGACGGCCAGCCGCTTCTTTCCCGCCTTGATCTGAACTTCGGTCCGGAACGCACCGGGCTCGTCGGCCGCAACGGTGTCGGCAAAACCACCCTGCTGAAGCTCGTCTCCGGCGAGATGCGCCCGCATTCCGGCACGGTCTCCGTTAAGGGCAGTTTGGGCATGCTGCGCCAGATCGTTCAAGTCGATCCGGCTAGGACCATCGCGTCCCTCTTCGGCGCCGCCGATGCGCTGGCTGTTCTGCGGCGTGCCGAAAGCGGCGAAGCGACGGCGGACGAACTCGCCAATGCCGATTGGATGCTCGAAGCCCGCATGGCCGCCGCGCTCGCCCAGGTCGGCCTCGATGCGCAGCCGGATATGCCGCTCGCGAGCCTCTCGGGCGGACAGAGTACACGGGCCGCTCTCGCCGCGCTTGTGTTCGCCGAACCCGATTTCCTGCTCCTGGACGAGCCCACCAACAATCTCGATAGGGCTGGTCGCGCGGCCGTCATCAAGCTTCTGGCCGAGTGGCGCGGTGGTGCCATCATCGTCAGTCATGACCGCGAATTGCTCGAAACCATGGATGCCATTGTGGAGCTGACGAGCATCAGTGCCACGCGCTATGGCGGCAATTGGAGCCATTATCGCGAAAGCAAGGCGCTGGAGCTCGCTGCAACCAGACGCGATCTGGCGGATGCCGAGAAGCGCGTCGCTGAGATCGACCGGAAAGCTCAGGAAACCTCAGAGAGAAAGGCGCGTAAGGATGGCGTGGCCAAACGAAAGCGAGCCAAAGGCGACATGCCGCGCATTCTCATGAACGGCCTGAAAAACCTCAGCGAGGAAACGAGTGCGAAGAACGCTCGTCTCACCGAGCGTCGTCGCGCGCAGGCTCTTGAAGCTGCTGCCTCCGCCCGCGAGCGGATCGAGATTTTGCAGACGTTCTCCGTCAAGCTGCCGCCGACGGATCTGCCATCGGGAAAGACGGTTCTCGTGATCGAGAATGCAAGCGTGGGCTATGAACCGGAACAACCGATCCTGCGCGACTTCTCCTTCTCCATCATTGGGCCTGAACGTATCTCCATTGTCGGGCCAAACGGTTCCGGCAAGACGACTTTGCTCGCGCTCGTCACGGGAAAATTGCAGCCCTGGAGCGGAAGTGTGAAGGTCTTGAGCGACTTCGCATTTTTCGATCAGCGCGTGAGCCTGCTCGACGCGTCCGGCTCGATCCGCGACAATTTTCGCCGCATCAATCCAGACGTGGATGAGAATGCCTGTCGTGCCGCGCTCGCCCGCTTCATGTTCCGCGCGGACGCGGCTTTGCAGCGCGTCTCTACGTTAAGCGGCGGGCAATTGCTGCGCGCGGGCCTCGCCTGCGTACTGGGCGGATCGCAGCCGCCCGCATTCCTGATCCTCGACGAGCCGACGAACCATCTCGACATCGCCTCCATTGAGGCCGTCGAGGCTGGTCTGCGCGCCTATGACGGCGCGCTGCTGGTCGTCAGCCACGACGAGGCATTCCTCGATGCCATCGATATTGTGCGCAGGGTCGATCTCGCAGGCGAGCAAACCTGAGAGGCTCACGCGGCCTGCTTGCGCTCCGCGAAGCGTGCCTGGACCTCCACGATATCGGTGAGTGTCGGCAGGCTGGCCTCGTTGCCGAGATGTTGGATCGCATGGGCGGAAGCCGAGCGGGCGAAGATGAAATGCTCCCGCCAGGACATTTCGGGATGCGCCATGGCCGAATAGACATAGGCACCGTGGAAAATGTCGCCGGCGCCGTTGGTGTCCACCACTGCATCGGACGGCACATCGAGCGAGGGAAGGATGCCCTCGGTGCCTTTCTCGTCGTACCAGACCATTCCGCGCTCGCCCAAGGTCACGCCGCCGATCTTGCAGCCGCGGCCCTTGAGATAGGTCAGCATCTCGCCCGGCGTCATATTCATCTGCTCGCACAGACGCTCGGCGACGATGGCGACATCGATGAACTCGAGCAGCTCATGCGTGTTTGAGCGCAAGCCGCCGCCATCGAGCGAGGTGAGAATGCCGGCTTCGCGGCAGGCCTTGGCGTAATGCATCGCCGCATCGGCCTGGTGGCCGTCGAGATGCAGCGCGCGGCAGCTTTGAAGATTCAGCGGCGGCACCGGATGCAGGTAATGGTCGTCGCGGCAGCGCACGATCGCGCGCTTGCCGCCGCGCGGCATGATGAAGGACAGCGAGGATTCCTTCACCTTTCGGTGATGCACCGAGATGCCGTATTTCGCGGCCATGTCGATGAACATGCGGCCCAGCCAATCGTCCGCAATCGAGGTCAGCAGGTCGGGAGCGATGCCGAGCTTGGCGCAGGCAAAAGCGGCCGTCACCGCATTGCCGCCAAAGGAAATGGCGTAATCCCGGGCGACGGTCTTGTCGTCGCCGGTCGGGAGTTCGTCCGCGAGGAAGGTGACGTCGATATAGGTCTGGCCTACGAAGAGTGCTTGCATGGCTTCAACAACAGTCTCGGTCGAAAATGGAGACAGAATTCTTGGACGAGGAAGGGCCAATAGGCAAGCCTTGCGGGTAGGCTCAAGGCTTGTTCAACGTGGCGGCGAGCCTTGCGGCGGTCAGCGCCGCGTCGATATCGGTGGTAACGAATTCGACCGGGACGATCAGATCGTGCCGGAAAGCCTCGGCCACGATGGGATGAAGGCGCGAGCTGCCGCCCGCCAGGGCCACGGGCCGAGGCCCGATGCGCTTGGTGAGGCTGTTGGCGAGCCGGGCCAGCTCCTCGCCCGCTTCCCGCAGGATCCGCAGGGCCGTTTTGTCGTCCGCCTGAGCCGCCTCGCCGACGGCCCTGGCCAGCGAGCCGATCTTGCCCCTGTCTCCGCCATAGACATAGGAGCGCACGAGGTTCCAATCCGTGCCGCCGAGTGCCTTCTCAAGAGATCGGCCAAGGGGCGTGGCCCAGCCTTCGCCGGGGCTTTCCTCTTCCTTGCGCAGGACCGTCTTCAGGGCCTCGCGGGCGATCCAGAAACCGGATCCTCCATCGTCGATCAGGTTGCCGCGCCCGCCGACGCGGATCACGTCCTTGGTCTCGGAGAGGTAATAGCCGATGGACCCCGTGCCGCTATAGACGAGGATGCCTTCGCCCAACGCGAAATACGACAGGTAGGCGATCCACATGTCCTCGGCGACGAAGACCTTATCCTGCGGAAGCTCGAAGATTTCCGCGAAGAGGGAGCGCATCTTCACTTCGGAAGGCGTGTCGCGGGTCAGCCCGGTGATGCCGGCGATGATGCCGAGCGGCTTGCCCTGACGCATGATTTCCTGCGCCATGTCGAGAATGATCTGGCGCGCCCGCTCTTCGGCCGCAGTGGAAAAGAGATGGCCGGTGAGCGGTTCGGCGTTGCCTTGCGCGATGCAACGCCCCTGCTCGTCAGCCAAGCGCCATCGCGTCGCCGTTCCGCCTGCGTCGATGCCAAGCCCCAATGCCATGACGCTCTGTCAGCCCCTTCTGTCGCTGGAATATCGCGACGTCTTATTTCTTCTGCGCAAACTCTGCCAGGGCTTTGCGCAAATTGCCATCGTTTCGCGAAAGCGCTGCTTGCGCCTCCTGCGGATCGGAGCCCATGGCGATGAGAACGGCGGTCTTCAGGTCGCCGTTCGCCTCGCGGATCGCACTCGCCGCGGTCGCCTCGTCGCAATCGGTGATCTGCATCACCATGATCTCGCTGCGGCGGCGCAGCTTCGCGTTGGTCGCGCGCATGTTCACCATGAGTCCGCGATACACGCGGCCCATGCGCACCATGATGAGCGAGGAGAGCAGGTTCAGGATGATCTTCTGCGCCGTGCCCGCCTTCATGCGGGTCGAGCCGGCAATCACCTCTTCGCCGGTATCGGCCAGGATGGGATGAGAGCAGGCATCCAGAATCGGCGCATCCGCATTGTTGGAAATGCCGATGGTCTGCGCGCCGCGGGAGGCTGCCTCCTTCAGGGCCGCGATGGTGAACGGCGTGCGTCCGCTCGCGGCAACGCCGATCACGACGTCGTTCGGTCCGATATTGTTGTTGCGAATGCCGGCGATGCCTTCCTCGACCGAATCTTCCGCATTCTCGACCGCCTTCATGATGGCGCGATCACCACCGGCGATGAGATAGACGAGCTTGTCGTCGGGCCAGTTGAAGGTGGGGGGCAGCTCGGTTCCGTCCTGTACGCCGATGCGCCCAGAGGTGCCGGCGCCCACATAGACGAGGCGTCCGCCCCGGCGAAGACGCTGGACCGCTTCTTCCGCCGCCGCAGCGATTCCGGGAAGCGACGACCTGACGGCGGCCACGGCCGAGAGCTGTCCTTCATAGAAGGCCGACAGCACGTCGAGGCTTGGCCACGTGTCGAGATCCTGGAAGCGGGAGCTGAAATGTTCTGTCGCCATTCTACCAACTTTCTTTCAGACCACTATAGGACCAGTTGGCAGCCCCAGCAATCGGCGCCGAGCCTCTCGCGGCTCAGGTCACCAGATTTTTGCGGACATCCTTAAAAGCCCGTCCGATCGTCGAACAACGCGATCGCGCGCTCGCCCGTTGCGCGCCGGAGATTTAAGATTCCGCTGTCTTTGTGCCGGGAAGGATGCACCCGGTTGGTCAAGAGGGACCAGGCAAGGCCGCGCTCGAAGTCGAGCCAGAGGCCGGTGCCGGTAAAGCCTGTATGACCGATGCTGGTGGGAGAGCAGGCATCGCCTCCGTGCCAGCCGGAATAGGCGCCTTCCCAGCCTAGGGTACGTTTCTCCGACACGCGGGTACGGATGGCATCGAGCGATTGGGGGGAAAGAACTGAGCCGTCGAGAATCCCTTGGGCGAAGTTCAGCACGGCATCGATGGTGCCGAACAATCCGGCATGGCCGGATGCGCCGCCGAGCGCGAAGGCATTCTCGTCATGCACTTCGCCGCGGATCACGCGGTCGCGCCATGTGCAGCGCTCGGTGGCGGCGCAGAGATTTGGATCCGGCCGGAACGAGAAAGTGTCGGGAAGCGGCTGGTCGATCAGCGGCTTTCCGGTGATGCGCTCGATGGCGATGCCGAGCAGCATGAAGTTGATGTCGGAATAAACCGGCGGCCCGCTTTGCCACACGCGCTGGAGAATGAAGGCGCGCAAGGTGTCCGGGTCCTGGCCGTAGGTATAGAGCGGCTCGACGGCGGGCAGATGCGTCTGATGCGCCAGGCATTGCCGGAACGTGAGACGCCGCTCGGCGGCGTTCATGTCGTATTGGCGCAGATCGGGAATGACTTTGACCAGCGGATCGTCGAGGGCGATGCGGCCTTCCTCCACGAGCTTCAGGATAGCGGTCGTGGTGAAGATCACTTTGGTAAGCGAGGCGAGGTCGAACCATGTTTCACGTGAGAGGTTTTCCTCACGTGGCTCGATCTGCGCCAAGCCTTTCCAGCATACAGCACGCTCTCCGCTTGCCGTGACGATGCCGAGGACGGCGCCGGGAATGTCGCCGCGCTCAATGGATGCTGTAGCAGGGGCAAATGCCCGATCGATGAAATCCGCGAGAGGCATCGTTCAAGCGACGCGATTCAGTTCGCCGCCGGGCATTGGATGGGGCACGCCCGTCGTGGTGGGAAGGCTTAAAGGAAGCCCGAGCGTCGAGCGGACGGCGAGATAGCCGAAGGCTTGCGCTTCGAGGAAATCGCCGTTCCAGCCAACCGATTCCACGGGATCGACGGGAACGCCGAGGCGTTCGTGCAGACGGCGCATGAAATGTGCGTTGAGGCGCCCGCCGCCGGTCACGAGCCAACGCTGCGGCGCGTGCGGGACATGGCGAAGAGCGGCAATAACGGATTCGATGGTGAAGGCCGCGAGCGTCGCTGCGCCATTCTCATCCGAGAGCGCCTCCACGCTCTTGGCGCGAGCGTGGAAATCCTGCCGGTCGAGCGACTTGGGAGCGGGGCGGTCGAAGAAGGGATTGTTCATGAACTCCGCCACGAGTTTCTCATCTACCCTGCCGGATGCGGCGAGCCTGCCGTTTTCGTCGAAGCTCAGGCCGCGGCGGCGCAGAAGAAAATCGTCGAGCAGGGCGCTTGCCGGCCCCGTGTCGAAGGCGATCACCGTCTCGCCGTCGATATAGGTGACGTTTCCGACGCCGCCGAGATTGAGGATCATGATCGGCTGCGGGAGCTTGCTCGCAAGCGCGCGATGATAAAGCGGAACGAAGGGCGCGCCTTCGCCGCCCGAGGCCACGTCGGCGTGGCGGAAGCGGTACACCGTGTCGATGCCGAGGTCCTGCGCGACCGTGGCGCCGAGACCGAGCTGCCGCGTGAAGCGGGTTTCCGGACGGTGATAGACGGTCTGCCCATGGAAACCGATCAGGCTCACATCCTTTGTGGAGATGCCTTCCTCTTCCATGAAGCGGCGAATGGCGCCGATATGGGCCTGGGTGACCGCCTGCTCCAGATCCTCCAGCGGCTCGCTCTGGGCGCGCGCGGGTTCGGCAATCAGCTCCTGCAGCGTCTTTCGCAGGCCGGCGGGGTAGGAGAAAGTGCGTCCCGGGCCCGGCTTCACGAAGGCTTCCCCATCCGTCTCGACCATGGAGACGTCGATGCCGTCCATGGATGTTCCGCTGATCACGCCGATGGCTTTGATGGGCGGGCGCTGGGGCATCGTTTCCTCCGGGAACAGGCTGGTTACCGGACCATAGCACAGGAACTGAGACGGTCCAGAGTGGTATGAGATTGGACCATGACAGGCCATGCGTCCTGCTCTATAAATTCCTGGCGGCTTCCAAGGGAGGACAAGACGCATGTTCAGGTCAGCACTGCGCAGCACACTCAGCGCGGGTTTCATGGTGGCTGCGATGGCCACCGCTTCGGCTCAGGTTCTGGAGATCGGCGCGGATAATAGCCCGACCGGCCTCGACCCCCACCTCATCACCGCCTTTCCGAGCTTCATGGTGGTGAACGGCAACATCTACGAGGGTCTTACCGCCATCGACAAGGATTTGAAGACCGTTCCGAGTTTGGCCGAATCCTGGACCGTTTCGCCTGACGGCAAGACCTATACCTTCAAGCTGCGTTCCGGCGTGAAATTCCATGACGGCTCGGCCATGGAGGCTGCCGATGTGGTCGCTTCCGTGAAGCGCCTTTTGAGCAAAGATATCGCTTCGCCCCTCGCCAGCCGTCTCTCGGCAGTCGAGAGCGCCAACGCCGTTGACGCGCAGACCGTCGAGCTGAAGCTGAAGGAGCCGTCCGCAGCGCTTCTTTCGTCGCTCGCCACCATCGCCATCGTGCCGCGCTCTTTTGAAGCCAACAAGGACGCGTTGCAGAAGACGCCTGTCGGCACTGGTCCGTTCAAGTTCCAGGAATGGCAGCCCAACGGCTATATCCTGCTCTCCAAGAACGATGCCTATTGGGAGAAGGGGCTGCCCAAGCTCTCGGGGCTCAAGTTCAACATCGTGCCTGAATCGGCCACGCGTCAGGTGGGCCTGACCAACGGCCAATATGCGCTCCTGCCTAACATCGACGCGGCAACGGCTCTTCAGCTCAAGGGCAAGCCGAGCGTGAAGCTCGCCGAGACCATGGATCTCGCCTACACGCTGATCGGCCTGAACGTATCGAAGCCGCCCTTCGACAATCCGAAGGTGCGCGAGGCCGTGAATTACGCGATCAACCGCAAGGAGATCGTGGATGCGGCGCTCTTCGGCGCGGGCGTTCCCGGCGGTCCTCTCTCTCCGGCGCTCAAATCTTGGGCGCTCGATGTGAAGGAGTTCTCCTGCTACGCGCACGATCCCTCGAAGGCTCAGGCACTGTTGAAGGAAGCAGGCGTTGCGACACCGGTTGCCGTTTCCATGAAGGTGCTGCCGCGTCAGGATATCAAGGATGTGGCGCAGGTAGTGCAGGAGCAGCTGAACAAGGCAGGCTTCAAGGTCGAGCTGGTCAACCAGGAGCAGGGCCAGTTCATTCAGGATTGGCGCAACAGCAACTTCGACATGTTCGCTTCCATCAATGCGGGCCAGCCCGATCCGGACGAGTACTTCTACCGCACGTTCCGCACGGGCGGATCGACCAACGTGTTCAAGTATTCGGACGCGGAGATCGACGGCCTGCTCGACAAGGCGCGCACTCTCTCGGATCAGGCCGAGCGCAAGAAGGCCTACGATCAGGTGCAGAAGAAGCTCGCCTGCTCGGGTCCGGTCGCGCACCTGACCTATGGCACGCTGTTCTCGGCCATGAACGACAAGCTGAAGGGCTATGACGTCATGCCGAACCGCTCGCTGATGATGCTGCGCGGCGCATCCTACTAAGTTCGACTCTCGCACCGGCGCGAATTGCCTGCGCCGGTGCTTTTCTATTTCAGGAGAGCTGGGTTTTCATGAATCGCGTTCTGATCGCGCGGCTGATCGATCTCGTCGTCGTGCTCTTCGGCGTCTCGATCATCGTGTTCCTGATGATCCGGATGATCCCCGGCGATGCGGTGGCGATCATGCTCGGGGCCAATACCGAGATCACGCCGGAACGCATGGCCGAGCTCAATCGTCGTGTAGGCCTCGACCGGCCCATCGTCGAGCAATATCTGATTTGGGCCGGGTCCGCGCTGCGCGGCGATTTCGGAACCTCTCTCTGGACGGGGCGTCCTGTCGCTACTGAGATTCTCATTCACCTCTGGCCGACGCTCGAACTGACCGTTCTTGCTCTCGTCATCGGCGCCGTTCTGGCGGTTCCCGTCGGCTGCCTGATGGCGCAAACACGCGGCGGAGCCGCCGACGTGGCCATGCGCGTCGGAGCGATTGCAGGCCTCACGATCCCCTCGTTCTGGCTCGGCATCGTCATGATCCTGCTGCTGTCTTCATGGGCGCCGAGCTTCGCTTCGCTGGGCTATGTGCCATTCTTTGATGATCCTCTCGGCAATCTGCAGCGCATGCTGCTGCCGTCCATCGCGCTCGCTCTTCCGATTCTTGCCAATCTCTCGCGTCTCGTGCGGTCCGCCATGCTCGATGCGCTGGGGCAGGACTATGTTCGCACGGCCCGCGCGAAGGGCCTGCCGGAACGGAGCGTGGTTTACAAGCATGCTCTGCGCAACGCGCTCATTCCGTTTCTGACAAGCGTCGGCATCATGACGGGCTATCTGCTGGGCGGCGCCATTGTCGTCGAGCAGGTCTTCGCCATTCCGGGTCTCGGCCGCCTGATTCTCGGCGCGATTGCCGAGCGCAATTATCCGCTCATCCAGGCGACGATCCTGGTGGTGACGGCAGGTTTCGTCATCGTGAATTTCCTCGTCGACTTCCTCTACATTCTCGTCGATCCGCGCGTGAGGGCTTGAGCCGTGAAGTTTTTGGCCAAGAACAAGCTCCTCACATTTGCCGTGCTGCTGGTGGTGATCCAGGTCGTCCTCGCTATCGGCGCTCCCTTGTTCGCGCCCTATGACCCGATGGCACAAAGCGTCGCGCGCCGCCTGAGAGGGCCGACCGCGCTCAACTGGCTCGGCACCGACCAGTTGGGGCGCGATGTGCTCACGCGCATTCTCTACGGCTACCGCACATCTTTCATCGCCTGCGTGCTCGCCGTCGGCATCGCGTTGCTTGCGGGTGGAACGCTCGGTCTGATGGCCGCCTATTATCGCGGCTGGCTCGACCGGATCATCATGCGCGTCATGGATGTGCTGTTCGCCTTCCCCGTCATGCTGCTCGCCATCGGCATCATCGCCGTTCTCGGCCCGCATACCTTTAGCGCGGCAGCCGCCATCGCGGTGGTCTATACGCCAATCTTCGCGAGGCTCTTGCGCGGTCCGGCGCTCGTTCTCTGCGAGAGCGAGTTCGTGGCCGGCGCCAAGGCCATCGGCGCGTCCGATGCACGCATCATCTTCCTGCATATTCTGCCGAACCTTGCCTCCGTCATTCTCGTGCAGACGAGCCTCTTGCTGTCCGCCGCCATCCTGGTGGAGGCCTCGCTCTCCTTCCTCGGCCTCGGCACGCAGCCGCCAACGCCTTCGCTAGGACTGATGCTCTCAGAGGGCCGCAACTTCCTCATGCTCTCGCCCTGGAGCGCTATCTTCGCCGGGTTCGCGATTCTCTTCCTATCGTTCGGCTTCAACCTCTTGGGCGATGCCCTGCGCGATACGCTCGATCCGCGCTTGAGGGGGCAGTCTTGATCGTCAGACCGGCAGAACCGGACGACATTCCTTTCATGGCGGGGATCGCGCAGAGATCCTATGCTCTGGCCTTTGCGAACATTCTGGAAGCGGAGGTGATCGACGATCACGACATCGCCTTCTTCATGGCGCGGTTTGCCTTTGCCTGGGAGCGCATGCTGGTCGCACGCTCGGGCGAAACGCTCACGGGCTTCCTGCTGATAACCGACGGCCATATCGACATGCTGTTCATGGATCCGGACGCGAGCGGGCAGGGCGGCGGCGCGCGGCTTCTCGCAGAGGCGGAAGCGCGCGGCGCAAAAAGTCTGGAATGTTTCCGCGACAATCACGGCGCACGGCGCTTCTATGAGCGCCACGGCTGGCGCGTGACCCGCGAATACGAACGGGAATTCGCGGGGTGCAAACGCAGCTTCATCTTCTACGAGAAAAGCAAAGTCGTTTAGAGCAGCCCCTCGCCGCCGATCCAGGTATCCTGCACGTGCAGGCCCTCATCGAGCAGAACGAAATCGGCGCGGTAGCCCGGAGCGATGCGTCCGAGTTCGTGATCGAGTCTCAGGAAAGCGGCAGGCACAAAAGAGGCCATGCGTAGCACGTCGGGCAGGGCAAGGCCCAAGCGCTCTACGCTGTTGCGCACGGCCGTGGCCATATCGAGATCGGAACCTGCAAGCGTTCCGTCTTCCGTCGAAAGCTTTCCGTCTTTGCGGTAGATCGTGCGGCCATGAAGGTCGAATGTCTTCATGCTCGTACCGGTCACCGCCATGGCGTCGGTGACCAGCATCATCCGCTCGGTGCCCTTGGCTGCGACGGCAAGGCGCAGGGCGGCATCGCTCACGTGATATCCATCGACGATGATGCCGCACCAGGTGTCGCGATTGTTAAGTGCAGCGCCCACGGGGCCCGGCTCGCGCCCGGCAAGCGGCGGCATGGCATTGTAGAGGTGCGTGAAGCCGCGAAGACCGTGACGAATCGCTTCCATCACCGTGTCGTAATCGCTCGCTGTATGTCCGGCGCAAACGAGGACACCTGCGGCGGACAGCCGCGCGATGAATTCCATGCTGTTGCACTCGGGCGCGAGTGTCACGAGCGTGCGGCCTTCCTTTAAAGAGGAGAGGATGTCGAAATCCTCCTCTTCCATGGCGCGCATGAAGGCGGCGTTGTGAACGCCCTTGCGTTTAGGGTTGATGAACGGACCTTCGACATGAATGCCGAGCACGCCGGGAACGTGCGACGCAAGCGCGCCGCGCATGGCCTCGACGGCCTCCGCCATCTTCTCGCGCGTATCGGTGATGAAGGTCGGCAGCAGGCCAGTCGTTCCATATTTACGATGCGCGGCGGCGATGAGCCTGAGCCCCTCGGCGCTGCGCACATCATTGAACATGATGCCGCCGCCACCATTCACCTGAACGTCGATGAAGCCGGGAGCCAACAGCCCTGTCACCGCTCGCCGCTTGATGCCTGCGCCGAGGTCGCGCTCATGAGGAACGGCGAGAATGGTGCCGTCCTGAACCACGACAGCCCGGCCTTCCAGCATGTTCGTGCCGTCGAAGATGCGGGCACCTGTGAGCGCGAAAGTCATCAGACCGTCTCCGTCACCTTGCGCAGGCGCGGAGGATTGTCCGGGTTGCGGCCGCGCGTCAGGGCAATGGCATTCACGAGAGGGTAGAAGCTCTGGATCATGGCAATCGGAGCAAGATAAGGGTGCACGTTGTCGACGGAGGGCAGCATCACCGTCGCAGGTCCCTCGGCCGCGCCGGCCACGACGACAGGCACGCCCTGCTCTTTGAGCTTCGTGACGAGATCGTTCACGCCGCTCAGGGTCTCGTCGCGCTGGCTCAAGACAAGGATCGGGAAGTGATCGCCCGCCAGAGTCCAGGGACCGTGCATCAACTCGGCGGCGCTCATGGCTTCCGCATGCACGCCGGAGGTTTCCTTCAGCTTGAGGGCGGCTTCCTGTGCAACCGCGAAGCCGACACCGCGTCCGACGACGAAGAGGTTATTGGCCTGCGAGAGTTCGGAAAGCGCCGCCGACCAGTCGGTGTCGGCCGCCTTCGCGAGGACGTCCGGCAGGGTATCGAGAGCGGCGAGAAGCTCCTTGTCCTGCGACCAATGCGCGACGAGCTGAAAGCCCGCGGCCAGTGCCGCGATGAAGGATTTCGTCGCGGCGACGCTCTTCTCGGGGCCCGCGTGCAGCGGCAGCACAACCTCGCAGGTGGAGGCCAGCGGCGAGGTGGTGTCGTTGACGAGCGCGACCGTCAGCGCGCCATCATCGCGTCCGGCTTGAGCAAGATTGAGAATGTCGGGGCTGCGGCCCGATTGCGACACGGCCAGGAAGAGCGCGTCGCGCATGCGCGGACGGGCTTCGTAGACCGAGGTCACGGATGGGCCGACGGAGGCCGTCACGAGGCCAGAATGAATCTCAAGCAGGTATTTAACGAAGGTGGCTGCGTTGTCCGAGCTGCCGCGCGCGCAGGTGACCGCGAAGGGCGGCGGCGATGCGCGCAGGCGCTCACCTAGATCGCGGCACAGGGCTGCATTGCTGTCGAGCAGGCGCGCCACAACCTGCGGCGCCTCGCGGGCCTCGCTCAGCATGGCGGTCATGGTGGAAGAAGTGTTGTCAGGCGTCATCATGATGGATCCGCTCGGGCTGGCTGATGGTCAGCTCAGCCACGAAATCATAGGCATCGCCCCGGTAATAGGACGAGGTGAACTCAACGACTTCGCCCGTTGCCGTGAACGAGCGTCGCTCGATGTAAAGGGCAGGGCTCTGAGGCTGAACGTGGAGCAGGGACGCCTGTTCCTCATTCAGCAGAACCGCGTGCAGCCTCTGCAAGGCGCGAGTGGGCATGCAACCCTGCTCGTGCAATGCCGAATAGAGCGATTGTTTCACAAGAGCTGGGTCGGGCAGGAAGCGCGAAGGAAGAACCGCGTGCTCGATGGCCATGGGAATGTCGTTGGCCATGCGCAGGCGATTGACGCGGCTCACCGTCTCGCCGGGAGACAGGCCGAGCGCCATCAATTCATCGGGAGAGGCTTGCCCGGTGGAGCGGCTCAGGAGAACGGCAGAGGATTGCAGGCCGCGCGCGGACATGTCGTCGGTGAAGCTCGACAGGCGTGAGAGCGGTTGCTCCAGGCGCATTTGCGGCGCGATGAAGGTGCCCGACCCCCAGCGCTGGACGAGCACGCCTTTCTTGACGAGGCCCGTGATCGCCTTGCGCACGGTGACGCGTGAAATGCCGAGCTGCTTGGCGAGATCGCGCTCACCGGGGAGCGCATCATCCGCTTTCAGCGAACCCTTGCGGACGGCATCTTCGATGGATTGCTGAAGCTGCAGGTAGAGCGGCGTGGGATTGGCCTCATCCAGCGGAAGGGCGAAGGCTGCTGTGGCATGATCGTTCATGGCTGCCTCCGCGCGGCGTTGCGCCCCAGAAGAATGGCCCCGTCCAAGGCATCCGCCTGAGGCTGCACGATGACCTGTTGAATCGACGGCGGCATCCACGGGCGCAGGGGCTCCGCCAAACCACCGAACAGACACAAGGCAGGCGCGCCGAGTTCCAGAAGACGCTCGGCGATGCGCGTTGCGCCTGCGGCTGATTCTTCGATCAGCGCGATGGCCAGCGGATCGCGGCGGCCGGCATGGTCGAATACCATCGGCGCATAGCGGGCATAGTCGCCCGGGCGCGCATTGCCGACCCAGTCGACAAGCATCTCGAGACTGTTGTCGAACTCGCCGAGCAGCGCCTCGGAGAGCGGCGTCGAAGGAATTCGTCCGTCATGCGCCCAGACGCATCGACGCAGGAGATCGCGGCCCAGGGCCGCTCCGCTGCCTTCATCGGAAATCTCGAAGCCCCAGCCGCCCACATAACGGCATTGCCCGCCAGTGCCGCCATAGCCGCAGGAGCCCGTGCCTAGAATCAGGATGGCGCCGTCTCCGCCGTTGAAGGCGCCGAGCCAGGCGGTGTGGGCGTCCGTGTCGATGGCAAAGGAGGCGAAGGGATGCGGGCGGGACAAGAGCCGTTCGACGGCGCTCGTCTGACCAGCGCCGGCTGCCCCCATGCCCGCAGGAATGGCTTTGAGATCGCTTTCCTGAAGCCCCGCCTGGTGGAGCGCTTCGCGGCAGGCGGTCAGGATGGAGGTCCAGACCAGATCGGGATCGAGGCGAATGTTCGAAGGACCGCCTGAGCCCTCTCCCAGCAGCTTCCCTTCCGCATCGCGCAGCCGCGCCCGGCATTTCGTGCCGCCGCCGTCGATGCCAAGGAAAAGGGAATGGCTCATGGGAAAGCAGTTCTCAGGATAGCGGAGGACCAGACCGGTATAATGCCACTTAATATCCAGTTCGGAAAGTAGCGCAGGGTCATCATACCCAGACGTTTCGACCATGGGGTGCGGAACCTGAGGGCTCAGGAGCGGTCTGGGAGCGCGAAAAGATCCGTTCTGCCGACACTTAGCGGGAGGCAATACCAGTTATGAGGTCAAGGCTCAGGTATTGGAGACTGCAGCGGCGATCCTGGCCGCAAGGGAGCCTCCGAGGATGGTGGAGGGGGAATCTGAGGCGACCACCCTGCCATCGGCCACGAACGCCATCTGGTCCGCGAGATCGGCCACATCCTCGGGTGTGTGGATCGTCATGAGGATCGTGACGGGACGCTTTCTGCGCAACTCGCCCACGAGTTGAACCATGTCGCGCCGCAGGCCTGGGTCGAGACTGCTGAAAGGCTCGTCGAGAAGGATCAAAGGCCGGCCCGAGACGAGCGCGCGCGCCAGCGCCACGCGTTGGCGCTGGCCGCCCGACATCTCCCCAGGCTTGCGTGCATCGAGACCTTTCAGGCCGACGGCATCCAGCATCTCTTCAGTGAGAAGCCGCTCATTGTCGGAAAGGCGCAACGATGGGCGAAGTCCCAAAGCCACGTTCTGCGCCGCCGTCAGGTGTGGGAAGAGATTGTGATCCTGAAAGACGATGGCGACGGGACGCTTGGCCGGTTCGAGAGGCAGGAGGTTCGTCCCCTCGAAGGTAAGCGTTCCGCTCTCGGGCTTCTCGAAGCCTGCGATCATGTGCAGCAGCGTGGTTTTTCCGCCGCCCGATGGGCCGATGACGGCGCAGAGCGCGCCTTTGTTCACCGTCAGGGAATAGTCGGCGGTAAAATCCGGCCATGTGAGGCGGCAGTTTTCAATCACCAGCATGAGACAAGCGACCCGAAGCATTAGCGAGGAGAAAAGCGACAAGCACGATGAGAAGGCCGATGGCCGAAGCTTCATCGAGCCGGTATGCGCCGAGCCTCTCGAAGAGAAGATAGGGAAGGGTGATGAGTTCCTGTCCACCGAACAGGGCGATGATGCCGAAATCGCCGAACGAGAGTGCCATGGCCAAGGCAAAGGCCGCACCGAAGGGACGCTTGATCAGCGGCCAATCCATGATCGTGAGCTTGTTCACGCCCGTGATGCCAAGCGACGCGGCAACGCGGCCATATCGTTCTTCCGCCGTCAGAAGGCGAGGGGCGAGTGAACGATAGGCGAAAGGAACGGCGGCAAGGCCGTTGATCAAAGGCAGAAGAATGAGACCTGCCGCTGAAGGATCGGTGAAGCGACGCACGATGAGGAACAGGCCAGCCGTCAGCGCAAAGGGGGGTACGGCGAGCAGGGTATTGGGGAGAAAATCGTAAAACGCTGCCATGCGGGGCGAGCGCAGAGCGACACGCCATCGACGGGCCGAGGAAGCAAGGGCCAGCGCGAGAAAGCAGGCGATGGTTGCAGCGATGATTGCAATCGTCACGCTCGTGACGAAGGCGCGCAGAAGATCGATGTCGATGACATCCAGCATGTGGCTCAACCCGGTCAGCATGCTGAGGGCCAGGGGAGCGATGAAGAGCGTTCCTGCCGCGAGAACGACAGCATCAAGAATTTTGAGGTTCTTGTTTTTCGCATCGGGACGCTGGATCAGGCCGCGGATGGTGTGCGTCGTCGGCGGCCTCGTCAGAGCCCAGTTGAGAACGCCTGTCAGCGTCAGGCAGATGGCAAGCTGGATCAGCGCAAGCCAGGCCGCGCGACCGAAATCGAGATCGATCTTGAGCGCTTCGTAAATGGCGACTTCCAGCGTTGACCGGCTGGGCCCTCCACCCAGCGCCAGCACGATGGCGAAACTCTTGAAGCACAGAAGGAACACGAGTCCGGCAAGCCCCGGCAGTTCTGCGCGCAGCACAGGCCAGTCGAGATGGCGGAAGATATGTGAGGGCTTGAAGCCGAAGGCGGATGCGAGTCGCCATTGCTCCGACGGGACGAGGCTCAAGGAATCGAGAAGAATGCGTGTGACGTATGGCGCGTTGAGGAAGACATGGGCGATCAGGATGCCCGGATATCCGAAGATGCTGAAACTCTCTTTCCATCCGAGAAACGACAGGGCTTGCGTGATCCATCCGCTGCGCCCGTAGACGGCGAAGACCGCGAAGACCGCAACGATGGTGGGAATCACCATCGTGGTGCCGAGCAGCGCCAGCACCAGGTCGCGTCCCGGAAAGCGGCGTCGAGCGAGTGCGAGGGCCAACGCAACGCCGAGTGACAGGGAAAGGATTGTGGAAAGGGCAGCCTGAATGAGTGAGAAGGCCAGAACCCGCCACAGATAGGGGCCGATGGAGAGAAGCGCCGGCTTCTCTCCACCGATTGTTGCGAGCGCGATGAAGCCGCCCGCAACCAGAGCCACGATGGCGAAGGCCACGAGGCTTCCGGGATGGGGCAGCTTCATCGTCATCGCTGTCGGTTAGCGCGAAGCGGCGTTGAGCCAGGTGTCGGTGAAGGCGCGACGGTTCTGCTGCACTTCCTCGGGCGTGAACAGCAACGCCTTCTGAGGCTGCACCAGATCCTTGAACGATGCGGGCAGGCCCGATGCGGGCACCTTGGCGGGCATCATCCAGTTGCCTTCGGGCATGGCTGACTGGAAAGGCTCGCTGAGCACGAAAGCCATGAACTTCTTCGCAAGCTCGGGCTGCTTCGTGGTGCGTGTCATGCCGGCAAGTTCAACGTGCAGGTAGTGTCCTTCCGAGAACGCGGCCGCCTTGTAGTTGTCCTTCTTTTCGGCCGCGATGTGATAGGCCGGGGACGTGGTGTAGGACATCACCATGTCCGCTTCACCCTTCATGAACAGGCCATAGGCCTCCGACCATCCCTTGGTGAAGGTGACGATGCGCGGCTTCAGCTGCGTCCAGGCCTCGCCCGCCTTGTCGCCATAGACCTTCTGCATCCATAGCAGCAGGCCAAGGCCGGGCGCGCTGGTGCGCGGATCCTGCAGAACCACCTTCGGACCGTTGGGATTCTCGATGAGCTCCTTCAGGCTCTTTGGCGGGTTGGGCAGCTTGTTGGCGTCATAGACAAAGGCATAGTACCCCCAATCGAAGGGAACGAACGTGTCGTCGTTCCAGGCAATCGGAAGCGACAGGTCCTTCACGGCCACGCCATGCGGCGCGAAGGCGTTGAGCGCCTTGGCTTCGGCCGCGAGGTTCATGTCGAGGCCCACAATCACATCGGCCTTCGTGTCGGTCCCTTCGAGGCGCAGGCGCCCGACGAGGCTGCCCGCATCTTCTGCGGTGACCCAGTTGAGATCACAGCCACAGGTTGCTTCAAAGCGCTCCTCGACGGTTTTTCCGGGGCCGTATTTCCCGGCAAACGAGCCGTAAGTGTAGACCGTGAGCACAGGCTTGCCCTGTGCGAATGCGGCGCTCGTCGCCAGGAAGAACGAGGCTAGGGTGAGAAAAGATCGGCGTAACATCAAGGTTGCTCCCATGCATGATGCAAGCCGGGTTGGCGGCATAACTCGCACGGGGCGCAGTTTTCTCTGCGATATCGCATGCTCATTCCCTCCGCCGGCATGACCCGGATCAGGTTCGACGGGTCGGCGGCCTTGCCGCCTCTCAGCCCCGAAAGAGGCTCCCCGTGAGACAAGGCGGTTCTAGAGCAGATCCCCTTGCAACACAAGGGAAGCGGCAAAAGCATCCCAGCATCCTGCTGCACTACCCTTGCGGCAGAGCTAAGATTCTGTTTGGAATAGGAAAAGTTGTGGGTGTTTCGCGAATGAGTGTTGCTCGATCTTATGATGTTGCCGTGATCGGCCTCGGAGCCATGGGTGCCGCCGCGCTCTACCAGCTCGCGAAACGAGGGGTGAAGGCCGTCGGGATCGACCGTTTCTCGCCGCCGCACGACCAGGGTTCGACCCACGGCGAGACCCGCATTACCCGCCAAGCGATCGGCGAAGGCGCGGTTTATGTGCCGCTTGCGCTGCGCTCGAACGAGATTTGGGAGGAGCTTGAGGCTGAGACCGGCGAGCGGCTTCTGACCCGGAACGGGTGCCTGATCGTGGAAGCGGTCAATTCCGTTTCCAACGGTGTCGTTCGCGCGGCCTTTCTGGATCGCACGAAACAGGCGGCAAAAGCCTACGGCATTCCGCATGATATGCTGGATGCGGCGGAGATCCGCCGACGCTACCCGCAATTCACGCCGCGCGAGGATGAGATCGGTTATTTCGAGCCGGGCGGCGGCTATCTCAATCCGGAGCGCTGTGTCGGTGTCCAGCTCGAGCGCGCCCGTGCCTTGGGCGCTGCTGCGGAACTTGGAACACGGGTGCTCTCCGTCTCCCCCGATGGGAATGGCGTTCGAATCATCACGGATCGTGGAGAACTCTTAGCCGGGCAGGTCATCGTCTCCGCGGGAGCCTGGGCGCCATCGCTTCTTGGAGAACCGTTCAAGCGGCTTTTAACTCCCAGTCGCCAGGTCATGCATTGGTTCGAGGTTGATCCGGATTACGCGGAACATTGGTCGAAGAGTCCCGTCTTCATCTGGTCACACGGGCCGAGCCCCAACGATTTCTTCTATGGTTTTCCCTCCTTGAGCGGCACCAACGCTATCAAGACCGCAGGCGAGCAATACGATGCGTTCGTCCATCCCGATGAGATCGAGCGGGCTGTTACTCCTGCCGAATCCGATGCCATGCGTGCGGAGCATCTCTCCGGACGGGTCCAGGGGCTTCGCCGCCAGGCCCTGCGAGCCGCGACCTGCCTTTATACGATGACCTCGGATTCCAACTTCCTGATCGACCGTCATCCTGAGAGCGATCGCATCCTCGTTGTGTCTCCGTGCTCGGGGCACGGCTTCAAGCACTCGGCGGCCATTGGCGAGGTGGCGGCCCAATGGGTGCTCGACGGGAAAACCGGGATCGACGTCTCCGCTTTCGCCCTCTCCCGGTTCAAGATCGCGGCGTGATGGAGAGCGGCGCGATGAGATTTCATTTACAAGTTGGTGCGACAATCCGTACCGGCAGGACATGGCGCCCAAAGCTAGCATCGGCTTGGGCGGCATGCTTGATGCATCAAAGGCCATCATGGGCTTCGGGGATATGACAGGTTCAAGGGATGGCTGAACTGCCAATAATGGATTGGCGAGTGCTCGCGGCCGTAGCTGCACTCGGCCTCACGGCCGGCTGTGCTTGGCTGGCCGGGCGCGCCTCCGTGCGCCGTCCCCTCAAGTCTTTCTACCAGGCCGTGGATCAATGGCGGCACGGCAACCTACAGACGCGGGTTGAGGTCGAGAATCCGAACACGCCGATCGGCTACCTGAGCTCGGCCTTCAATGACATGGCCAGCAAACTCAGCCTCCGCGAGGCAGAGCGCGAGAATGTCCTGAAAATTCTGCAAGAAGGGGAAGAGCGCCTTCAGATCGCCCAGGAGGTCGCGGGCTTCGGCATTTGGGACTGGGATCACTCGACCGGTGAGATCAGTTGGTCAAAGCAGATGTTCCTGCTCACCGGGCTCAACCCCGATGAGAGCGGGACCAATCCCTTCAAGGCTTGGATCGGAATTCTCCATCCCGACGACCGCGAGCGGCTGGAGTGGCAGGTCAAGCAACTGCCGCGCACCTTGGAGCCCTTAACGACGGAGTACCGGATCGTGAGGAGCGACGGCTCGGTGCGATGGCTTCAGATGCGCGGCCAGTCCCTGGCGGGCAAGATGGGCAAGCCCTTGCGGACGGTGATCGTCAATCTCGACATCACGCCGAGCAAGGAAAACGAAGTCCGTGAGCGTTTCATCCTCAACCTCAGCGACCAGATCCGCGATCTCGTCCGTCCAGACGATATCCTGATGACGGTGTCCGAGGCTCTCGGCAAGCATCTGGGCGTGACTCGCCTCGGCTATGGCGAGATCGAGCACGACACGATGATGCTGACGACGCTTGTCGATTGGCGTGTGGAGGGTATGCCCTACATGGTGGGCCGCCATCCTCTCACGCCCTTCGGACCGTTCGTCTGCGACGAGATGCGGGCCGGGCGGACTCTGGTGATCAACGATGCGCTGTCCGATCCCCGTCTCCGGGACAATACGGATGTTTTCATCGCGCTCCAGAATCTCGGAACCATCGTCGTCTCCCTGGTGAAGGAAGGGCGCCTGAGCGCGGCGCTCTACGTTCACAACACGACCAAACGGCTATGGACCGAAAGCGAGATCGAGCTTTGCCGGGATGTCGCCGAACGTACATGGGCCGCCGTTGAGCGAGCCCGCTCGGACGCGCGTCAGCGCCTGCTGATCAACGAGCTCAACCACCGGGTCAAGAATACGTTGGCGACCGTGCAGTCCGTTGCGGCTCACAGCTTCAGGATCGGTGATCCCAATGCCGGACGCGCGGCCTTCGAGGCGCGTTTGTTCGCGCTTTCCAAGACGCATGACGTTCTGACGCGCGAGAACTGGGAAGGCGCGAATCTTCAAGACATCGTTCAGGAAGCGATGGCTCCTTACGCCAGAGACAATATCGAGCGCTTTAAGGTTTCCGGTGAGCCGATTCAGCTTCCGCCGAGAATTGCCCTGCCGCTCGCCATGGCCCTCCACGAGCTTTCAACCAATGCCGCAAAGTATGGAGCATTCTCGTCCGAGACTGGCGAGGTGCTCATTGAGTGGACACTGATCCGCGTCGAGGATGCGCCGCGTCTCGTGCTCAAATGGTCCGAGCATGGTGGGCCGCTGACGCAAGCTCCAACTCATAAAGGTTTCGGATCCCGCCTCATCGAGCGCGGCTTGAGCCGCGAGCTTGGAGGCACGGTGGATCTCGATTATCGCCCGACCGGCCTCGTCTGCACGGTGAGCTTCCCACTGCCTGAAGCGGAGACCGTCGATTATTACCGCGCCAACGAAAAGCTCGCGTGATGCTCTCACGCGAGCTTGAGCGATTACTGGCCTTGCGATAGCGCGTCAGCGCCGCGCGTTCTTGTCTTTCGCCAACCCTGCCCGGCGCAGAGCCTCCGCCATGGCTCCGCCTGAGTCATTCGAGGCTGTGGGAGCGGAAGATCGCTTCTCATTCTGAGAACGATGCTTCTGGAGCGCGCCGCGGTTTTCGTCCGAACGACCGGCCGGACGCTTCTCTGCGGGATCGCTCATGCGCATGGTCAGCGAAATGCGTTTGCGCGGAATGTCGACTTCCAGCACCTTCACCTTCACGATGTCGCCGGGCTTCACCACATCGCGCGGGTCCTTCACGAAAGTCTCGGAGAGCGCTGAGATGTGCACGAGACCGTCCTGATGCACGCCGATGTCGACGAAGGCGCCGAAAGCGGCCACGTTCGTCACTACGCCTTCCAACATCATGCCGGGTTTAAGATCGCTGATCTTCTCAACGCCTTCCATGAAGGTCGCTGTCTTGAACTCGGGGCGCGGATCGCGGCCCGGCTTTTCCAGCTCGGACAGAATGTCCTTCACAGTCGGCACGCCGAATTTCTCATCCGTAAAGTTCTGCGGGTTGAGCTTCTTCAGCACGCCGCCATTGCCGATGAGAACCTTGATGTCGCTCTTCGTCGCTTCAATGATGCGGCGTACGACCGGATAGGCTTCCGGGTGAACACCCGAGGTATCGAGCGGGTCATCGCCGTTCGGGATGCGCAGGAAGCCTGCTGCCTGCTCGAAGGTTTTCGGTCCAAGGCCCGGCACGTCGCCGAGTGCTTTACGCGTCTTGAACGGGCCTTTGGCGTTTCGGTGCTCGACGATGTTCTTCGCCACCCACTCGCCAAGACCCGACACGCGCGACAGAAGCGGCGCGGAGGCTGTGTTGAGATCGACGCCGACCGCGTTCACGCAGTCTTCCACCACGGCATCGAGCGAGCGCGAGAGCTTGTACTCCGCGAGATCGTGCTGGTACTGGCCGACGCCGATGGATTTAGGATCGATCTTGACGAGCTCCGCCAGCGGATCCTGCAGGCGCCGCGCGATGGAAACCGCTCCACGCAAGGACACATCGAGGTCCGGCAATTCCTGACTTGCGTAGGCGGAGGCGGAGTAAACGGACGCGCCTGCCTCCGACACCATGATCTTGGTGAGCTTCAAGTCTGGATGCTTCGTCACCAATTCGCCTGCGAGCTTGTCGGTCTCGCGAGAGGCGGTGCCGTTGCCGATGGCGATGAGCTCAACCTTGTGAACGCGGCACAGACGCGCGATCGTCGCCAAGGATTCATCCCATTGGCGCTTCGGCTCATGGGGATAGATCGTGTCCGTCGCGACCACCTTGCCAGTGGCGTCAACCACGGCCACCTTCACGCCCGTGCGATAGCCCGGATCGAGGCCGAGCGTCGGGCGCGTGCCGGCGGGCGCCGCGAGCAGAAGATCGCGCAGGTTGCCTGCAAAAACCTTGACCGCTTCATCCTCGGCGAGCTGCCAGAGCTTCATCTTCATGTCGAGTTCGATGGAGAAGCGCAGCTTCGTGCGCCATGCCCAGCGCACCGTTTCCAGAAGCCACTTGTCGCCGGGACGGCCTTGGTCGGTGATACCGAAAGCAAGGGCTGTGCGGCCCTCATAGCGGCTCACATAACCGGGCTCCACCGCATCCTTGTCCTCTTCCATGCGCAGATCGAGGACCTCCTCCTTCTCGCCGCGGAAGAGCGCGAGAATGCGGTGGGAGGGGAGCTTGGTGAGAGGCTCGGCGAAGTCGAAGTAATCGGCGAATTTCGCGCCATCCGTCTGCTTGCCGTCGCGCACTTTCGAAGTAACGCTGCCGCGCTCCCAGTAGATCTCGCGCAGGGCACCCAGCAATTCCGCGTTTTCCGCAAAGCGCTCCACGAGAATGGCGCGCGCGCCTTCAAGAGCTGCTTCAGGTGTTGCGACTTCCTTTTCCGTATTCACGAAAGCAGCGGCTTCCGCTTTCGGATCGCGCTGCGGCTCGGTGAGGATGAGGTCTGCGAGCGGCTCAAGGCCCGCTTCCTTGGCGATCTGCGCCTTGGTGCGGCGCTTGGGCTTGTAGGGGAGGTAAAGATCTTCGAGGCGCGCCTTGGTATCGGCCGTGTTGATCTGGAGCGCCAGCTCATCGGTGAGCTTGCCCTGCTCGCGGATGCTGTCGAGGATCGTTTTGCGGCGATCCTCCATTTCACGCAAGTAGCGCAGGCGCTCCTCCAGGGTGCGGAGTTGCGAGTCGTCAAGAGTCCCGGTGACTTCCTTGCGGTAGCGCGCGATGAAGGGCACGGTCGAACCACCATCGAGCAGATCGACGGCTGCCTTGACCTGCCATTCCTGCACATTCAGTTCGCTCGCGATGCGCTGACCGATGGATAGCATGAACCTCTCCGATATTAAGGTAAGGTGCGGCTTCTACGGGGTGGGAGCCCTCCGGGTCAACGCCCTATCCCCAGCCCCAGGGTCGCACTGCCCCTTGGGAAGGATGAAGGGGGTGCTTCCTGAAAAACCGCTTGGCTCTCGGGGCTTAGACGTATAGACCGTGCGGCCCTTGAACCGCTCCTTGCCGGGTCCGCCATGTCAGTTTCCAATGATCTTTCTATCGGTATCGATTTCGGAACCAGCAATACGGTGGTGGCGGTTGCCGATTCGCACGGCAATGTGGAGGCGCTGACCTTTGACCATGGTGGCGAAAAGCTGAAGGTCTACGTGACGGCCCTCTGCTTCTGGGATGAGCGCCATGGCAATGGCCTGCGTACGCAGGTCGAAGGCGGACCATGGGCCATCGAGCAGTTTCTCGAAGGCCTGGATCCTCACCGTTTCATCCAGTCCTTCAAGACCTTCGCCGCGAGCGCGACATTTCAGGAGACCCGCATCTTCCGCGATCGCTATCGCTTCGAGGATCTTCTGAGCTCCTTCCTGCGCACCCTTGTGCGTCATGGCGGATCGCAGCTCAATTGGGGCGTTCCCAATGTCGTGATCGGAAGGCCGGTGCAATTTGCCGGGTACAACCCGGACGAAGATCTGGCCATGCAGCGTTATCGCGCAGCGTTCGGAGCGCTTGGTGCCGATCACGCCCGCTACGTCTATGAGCCTGTCGGTGCGGCCTTCTTCTATGCGCGCCAGCTCAACCGTGATTCCACGGTGCTGGTGGCGGATTTCGGCGGCGGCACCAGCGACTTTTCCGTCATGCGCTTTTCGCGCAAGAGCGGCGTTCTCCGCGCAGAACCGTTGGGGCATTCGGGCATCGGCATTGCGGGAGATGCCTTCGACTACCGTATCGTCGATCAGGTCGTTTCGCCCCGGCTCGGCAAGGGCGGCTCATACCGCTCCATGGGCAAGACCCTGTCGATTCCCAATCATTATTACGCCAATTTCGCGCGCTGGAACCAGCTCGCCATGATGAAGAGCAGCGGCGATCTGAAGGAGCTCCGTGAGCTTGCCAAAGTGGCGCTCGAGCCGGAGCCCTTGGAAAAGTTCATCGACATCATCGAATACGATCTGGGCTTTGCGCTCTATCGCGCGGTATCCTCTGCCAAAGTGGCGCTGTCGAGCCAGGAGGAGACGGAATTCCGGTTTAAAGGCGAGAGCGTCGACATCAAGGCGCTTATCAAGCGCGCTGATTTCGAAGACTGGATTGCGGAGGATGTGCGCCGCATCGCGGCGACAGTCGATGAGGCGCTGGTCAAATCCAGGGTGCCGTCCACAGAGATCGACAAAGTCTTCCTGACGGGCGGCACATCCTTCGTTCCCGCCATCCGAAACCTCTTTGTGGAGCGTTTCGGTGAGGAAAAGCTGACATCGGCCGATCAATTCGAGTCCATTGCCTATGGTCTGGCGCTGATCGGCCAGACCGAGGATCCCGAACGCTGGGCCGTCTAGGGCAGTAGGGTTGTTGGGAAATAAAATTATCCTTGTGATCGGGGGAGGGAGGGGCTTTATTTCGCGGTGCAGCATAAAGCCTGAACCGGGAGCCCTCCATGTCCCTTATCAACCCAGACATCACGCCGGAAAAGGACTTCCCGCTCCGTGACGACATCCGTCTATTGGGCCGGCTTCTTGGCGATACGATTAGGGAACAGGAAGGTGAGGCGGTTTTCGAGATCGTAGAGCGCATCCGCCAAACCTCGATCCGGTTTCACCGGGATGAGGACGCGGCGGCCCGCAAGGAACTTGAGACGATCCTGAACAGCCTTTCCCGTGGGCGCAGCAATCAGATCATCCGCGCTTATAGCTACTTCTCGCATCTGGCGAATATCGCGGAAGACCAGCACCATGTGCGGCGATCCCGCGCCCATGCCATGGCGGGCGCGCACGCGATGACGGCACCCGAACCCCGTGAAGGCACGCTTGCGCGGGCCTTGAAGCTCGCACACGAGGCGGGCATCAGCCAAGAGGCGCTGCAGGCCTTCTTCGCCTCCGCCCTGGTGTCTCCGGTGCTGACGGCGCATCCGACCGAAGTGCGCCGCAAGAGCACGATCGACCGCGAGATGGAAATCTCTCAAGTTCTGGCGCAGCGTGATCGTCATCAGCTGACGCCGGAAGAGGGGGCAGCCTCGGAGGAGGCCATCCGCCGCGCCATTCTCACCCTGTGGCAGACGAGCATCCTGCGCCGCAACCGCCTGAAGGTGATCGACGAGGTCGTGAACGGCCTGTCCTATTACGACTACACCTTCTTCAAGGAATTGCCCCGCGTCTATGCCTCTCTGGAGGATCAACTCGCAGCCACGGATCCGGTCTGGCAGAGCGTGGAAATTCCCTCTTTCCTGCGCATGGGAAGCTGGATCGGCGGAGACCGCGACGGCAATCCGTTCGTGACGGCGGATGCGCTCAGGCAGGCGTTGCTTCTGCAAAGCAGGCATGCGCTCGGCTTCTATCTGGAAGAGCTGCATTGCCTGGGCGGCGAGCTTTCTCTCGACGAACGCTATGTGAATGCGTCCGAGCAGGTTCATGAATTGGCGAAGGCGTCGCCCGATGCTTCTCCGCACCGGCAGAGCGAGCCTTACCGCCGCGCTATCACAGGCATGTATGCGCGCCTCGCAGCGACAGCCGCGAGCTTCGGCCACGACGATGTGGCTCGCCATGCCGTGGGCGAGGCGCCGGCCTATGCCAGCGTCGAGGAACTCCTGGGCGACCTTTCCATTCTGCATCGCTCTCTCGTCACCAACGGCTCGGCTGCTCTCGCACGTGGGCGCCTGCGCCGCCTGCGCCGTGCGGTCGATGTATTCGGCTTCCATCTCGCGAGCCTCGATCTGCGCCAGAATTCCGACGTGCATGAGCGTGTGGTGGCGGAATTGTTCGAGAAGGCTGCTCCAGGCACGGCTTACGAGACGCTTTCCGAAGAGCGGCGCGTCGAGCTTCTGCTGGAAGAACTCAGGACGCCGCGCCTTTTAACCTCACCTTACCTGGAATATTCCGAGGAGACGGCGAAGGAACTTGCCATTGTGCATGAGGCGGCCGCAGCGCATGGGCGCTACGGGCAGGCGGCAGTGCCGAATTACGTGATCTCCAAGGCAAGTGATCCTTCCGATATTCTCGAGGTTGCTCTACTCCTGAAGGAAGCAGGACTCCTGCGGCCGCGCGAAGGCGAAATGGCGGTCAACATCATCCCGCTTTTCGAGACCATCGCCGATCTGCGCAACTGCAGCCGCGTCATGGACGATCTCTTCACGCAATCCGACTACATGCGCCTCTTGCGCAGTCGTGGACAAGCGCAGGAGGTGATGCTCGGCTATTCCGACAGCAACAAGGATGGCGGCTATCTCACCTCCGGCTGGGAACTCTACAAGGCGGAGACTGAGCTCGTCGACGTGTTCAAGCACCATGGCGTTGCGCTTCGCCTTTTCCATGGTCGCGGCGGCTCCGTCGGTCGTGGCGGCGGGCCGAGCTATCAGGCCATTCTCGCGCAGCCTGAGGGGGCCGTGCAGGGCGCGATCCGCATCACCGAGCAGGGTGAGGTCATCGCAGGCAAGTATTCGAATCCGGATCTGGGGCGGCGCAATCTCGAAATCCTGGCAGCGGCCACCTTGGAAGCGTCCCTTCTGCATTCGGAACAATCCGCGCCGCGAGATGAGTATCTCAAAGCAATGGAGGAGCTCTCAGAGAGCGCCTACCAGGCCTATCGCGCCCTCGTCTACGAGACCGAAGGCTTCGAGCGTTATTTCTGGGAATCGACGGTGATCGGCGAGATCGCCAATCTCAACATCGGCAGCCGCCCGGCCTCGCGCACGAATTCGCGCCGCATTGAGGACCTGCGTGCGATCCCATGGGTGTTCGGTTGGGCTCAATGCCGCCTCATGCTACCAGGCTGGTATGGTTTCGGCTCCGCCGTCAGGGCGTTTCTGGAAAGGCGCCCGGACAACGGACTTGCGCTGTTGCAGGAAATGTATCGCGAGTGGCCGTTCTTCCAGGCTTTGTTGTCGAACATGGACATGGTGCTCGCCAAGAGCAACATCGCCATCGCATCGCGCTATTCCAAGCTGGTGGAGGATGAAGCCTTGCGCGAAGCGATCTTCCCCCGCGTGCGGCACGAGTGGGAGGATACCATCAAGATCCTGCTTTCAATCATGAAGCAGGAGACGCTGCTCGACAAAAATCCACTTCTCGCGCGCTCCATCCGCAACCGTTTCCCCTATCTCGATCCGCTGAACCATTTGCAGATCGAGCTTTTGAAGCGTCACCGTTCGGGCGATGCGGACGAGCAGGTGGTGCAGGGCATCCATCTCTCCATCAACGGCATCGCGGCGGGCCTGCGCAACAGCGGCTGACGGGCGCACCCCGGAACCCTCCCGTCAGGCTTCTGGTTGAAACGGCGGAGCGTTTCCGGCTCTTGATGAGCCGGAAACGCTTGCGGTTATAAACCAAGGAGAGAAGCATGGCTCGCGGTGACAAGTCGTCTTATACCGACAAACAAAAGCGCAAGGCCGAGCATATCGAGGAAGGTTACGAGAACCGTGGCGTTTCCGAGAAAGAAGCCGAGCGGCGCGCCTGGGCCACTGTCAACAAGCAGGATGGCGGCGGCAAGAAAGGCGGTCACAAGTAAGTGGATCCTATCTGTTGACTGAAAGCTCCAACCCATTGGTCATGCCGGGCGATCATGCTTTAACCATGACGTTGTTTCAAAAGCCCGGCATGACGAATGATCCGCCGACTGAAAATCGTTGAGAGCTTGAAGGAACGCCTGTTTTATGGCGCTGCCGCTCTTGCCGCTATCATGACTGGCAGTATATGGCGACTGGTGCCGCTTGGTTTGCCTTACTTCGCCGTCAAATATGGCGGATCTACAATCTGGGGCGCGATGGTCTATGCGATGGTTGCGTTCTGCATCCCATTCAGCCGTGTTCGCACAATTATCTTGATTGCGTTGATCCTGGCGATCCTGTCCGAATTCTTCCGCTTTTATCAAACACCTGAGCTCGATGCGTTCCGTCGAACTCTCGCGGGTCAACTGCTTCTCGGACGAATCTTCTCAGTCTGGAACATCGTCGCCTACGCAGCCGGGATTTTTCTGGCTGCTGCGGGAGACAAGGTTTTCAGACGCGCGCGGGCTCTGGCTGTGAGGCAGGCTGCGCTTTCTTCTCAATCGTGAAGGGTTGCGGCCGGTTGAGGGCTGCGATCATCACATAGGAAATGATCATCAAAAGGAACCATGCGCCGAGTTTGGTGAAGGGCACCATCGACCATCCCTTCAGCTGATGCGGATAAAGCCATGCCCCCGTGATGGTGCCGATATTCTCCGCGAACCAGATGAACAGCGACACGAGCAGGAAGCCGAGGAGCAGAGGCATCCGGCGATGAACGCGCCACACTTTGAAATAAACATTCGTGCGTCCGAACAGTAGTGCGGTGAAGCAAAACAGCACGAGACGGAAATCCGTGGTGTAATGGTGCGTGAAGAAATTGACGTAGATGCCGACCGATAGGAGAATCGCGGCCCAAACGGGCGGGTGGTGTGTGAAGCGGAAATCGAAGAGCCGCCATACGCGGGCGAGATAACTGCCCACGGCCGCATACATGAAGCCCGCAAACAGCGGCGCTCCTCCGATCCGGAACAGGCTGGCCTCAGGATAGGCCCATGAGCCGACGGAAGTCTTGAAGATCTCCATGAGAGTGCCGACCACATGGAAGAGCAGGATCACTTTTGCTTCTTCCAGGGTTTCCAGGCGCGTGACGATCAGGCCCCCCTGAATCAGGATGGCTGCGATAAACAGGAAATCGTAGCGCTCAAGGGAAGCACTTGCCGGATACCAGAGCTTGGTGGCGATCAAGAGCGCGACCATGAGGCCGCCGAACAGGCATGCCCACCCCTGCTTGATGCCAAAGCGCAGAAACTCATAGAGACCAGAAACCCACGGGCCCTTGGTCTCGACGGAGCGAGCAAGTCCTTCTTCGGCGGCGATGAACCGTGCGGTGAAAGGCCAGAGCTTGGCAGAGCTACGCTGAGAGAGGTTGAGGTCTCGAAACAACATTTCACATCTATCGCATGGAGCTAAATGCCTGCCAAGCTCCCATGCCGGATTGCCCTTGGAGAAGCCCCCTGAGGGCGTGTAAGGAAAGGGCCTTATATCCAGACAGGGAGGAAGCCTTGCTCACGAGTTCTGCCGCCGGCGTCTATGTCATCTGCCCCACGCCTTTCGAGAGTGACGGGCGGCTCGATATGGCCTCCACAGACCGGATGGTCGAGGCCTATCTCAAAGCCGGTGCAACGGGATTGACGATCCTCGGTATCATGGGCGAGGCACCTAAGCTGACAGCCGACGAGTCGCAGGCTTTCGTTCGCCAGGTCATGAAGGCGGTGGCAGGGCGCGTTCCGGTGATCGTGGGCGTCTCGGCTGCAGGCTTTGCCGCCATGTCGGCGCTCTCCGCAAAGGCGATGGATGCAGGTGCGGCAGGTGTGATGATCGCACCGCCCTCGACGCTCAAGACAGACGATCAAATCGTCACCTATTATGCCGATGCGGTCGAGGCTATCGGAACGGATGTACCTTTCGTCATCCAGGATTATCCGCTCACGACGAATGTGGTCATGACACCCAAGGTGATCATGCGCATCATCGAGCAGAATCCATCCTGCGTCATGCTTAAGCACGAGGATTGGCCAGGTCTCGACAAGATCACGACCCTGCGTCGTGCGAGCGACAAGGGCGAGGTGCGCCGCGTTTCCATTCTCTGCGGCAATGGGGGCCTGTTCCTTCCGTTCGAGATGGAGCGCGGGGCCGACGGTGCGATGACGGGCTATGCCTATCCTGAGATGCTGGTGGGTGTCGTCAATCTCATCAATCAGGGCAAGCGCAAGGAAGCGCATGATCTGTTCGATCGCCACCTGCCGCTGGTGCGCTATGAGACGCAGCCGGGCGTGGGATTGGCCGTTCGCAAATACGTGCTGAAGAAGCGCGGCATCATTGCTCATGACACGCTGCGCAAGCCCGGGCCTAAGCTGAGCCCGGAAACCATCTCGGATATCGACTGGCTGATGCAACGCATCGAGCGTTCGGAATAAAGGAGCCTGACAGGATGAAGACAGGATTGGAAGGAAAGCGTGCGCTGGTTCTCGGCGCGAGCAAGGGACTGGGCTTCGGGATCGCGCAGGGGCTCGCGGAAGAGGGCGCACGCGTCGCCATTGCAAGCCGCACCATGGAAGGCTCGAAGGCTGCCGCCGACAGGATCGGCCGCAATGTGCTGCCCTTCATCTGCGATACCGGCAAGGTGGATCAGGTCGACGCGCTCGCCAAGGATGTGACGGCGGCGTTCGGCGGGGTCGACATTCTCGTGCTCAACAGCGGCGGCCCGCCGCCCGGCAAGGCCCAAGGCGTAGCGTCCGATCAATGGCGTCAGTCCTTCGATGCCATGTTCGTCAATTTGGTGCGCATTGCGGACCAGCTTCTGCCCGGCATGATTGAGCGCAAGTTCGGCCGCATCATATCCGTGATCTCCTCGGGCGTGATCCAGCCGATTCCGAATCTCGCCATATCGAACGCGATCCGCCCCGCGCTTGTCGGCTGGGGCAAGACGCTTGCCAGCGAAGTGGCATCCTCCGGCGTGACCGTGAACGCCATCGCGCCGGGCCGCATCGCGACGGATCGGTTGAAGCAGCTCGATGCCGCCAATGCCGAGCGCACAGGACGCTCCGTCGAAGATGTGGCAGCGGCTGCGCGCGCCGGCATTCCGGCTGGCCGCTATGGCGAGATCGAGGAATTCGCCGCCGCCGCCGTGTTTCTCGCCAGCGAGAAAGCTTCGTTCATGACGGGCTCTATCCTTCGCGTCGACGGCGGGCAGATTTCTTCGGTGACCTGAAAATAAAGGAGAGAGGCAAGCCTTTGCCTCTCTCCTTTCCGAGCCTCTCGATCAGGAGAGCATTCCACTGGCGTACAGGACAATTCCCGCTGCGGATGTCGCGGTCAGTGTAGCCAGCATACCGAGCTTGAATCGGAACATCGCGACGATAGCTGCCGCTGACAGAAGAAGCGCCCAGAGATTGACGCTTCCCCAGACCGGAGCGCTCACGTTGACCGGCCCCCAGGTGACCGCATGAACCTCACGAAAGATCGTGTGGATGCTGAACCAGATCGCCAGATTGAGGATAACGCCGACAACGGCTGCCGTGATGGCAGAGAGCGCGCCGCTCAATGCCCTGTTGCCGCGCAGCACTTCGATATAAGGCGCGCCGAGAAAGATCCACAGGAAGCATGGAGCGAAGGTCACCCAGGTGGCGAGGAGGCCGCCCAACGTTCCGGCAGCAAGAGGGTGAAGCATGCCCGGATCGCGGAACGCCGCCATGAAGCCCACGAATTGCAGCACCATGATCAGTGGTCCAGGAGTGGTCTCGGCCATGCCGAGCCCATCCAGCATCTCGCCAGGCTTCAGCCAGCCGTAGGTCTCGACCGCCTGCTGCGCCACATAAGCCAGCACCGCATAAGCGCCGCCGAACGTGACCATGGCCATCTTGGAGAAGAACAGCGCGATCTGCGAGAATACGTTGCCTGCACCGAGCGTGATCACAAGCGCAAGAACAGGCGTAAGCCACAGAACCAGCCATACGCATGCGACACGCAGGCTTCGCCCGCGCCTGGGATGGGCATGCGAGGGTAGTTCGTTTCCAAGCAGGTCGCCGGATTGCTCGCTGGCCTTGGAGTCGCTGCCCGCCATGGCGAACTGAGGCATGCCAGCTCTTGCGCCAATAAAGCCAATGAAAGCTGCTGCGAAGATGATGGCTGGAAACGGAATCCCGAGAAAGAAGATCGCCACGAAAGCGGCCGCCGCAATGCCGGTCATCACCGCATTCTTCAATGCGCGCCGACCTATGCGGACCACGGCTTCCAGAACGATGGCAAGAACGGCTGCTTTCAATCCGAAGAACAGAGCCGCGACGAAGCCGATGTTGCCGTAGAGCGCATAGATCCAACTGAGCCCCATGATCGCGACGATGCCGGGCAGGATAAATAATCCGCCAGCCATGAGGCCGCCCATGGTGCGGTGCAAGAGCCACCCGATATAGGTTGCAAGCTGCTGCGCCTCAGGTCCGGGCAGGAGCATGCAATAGTTCAAAGCATGCAGAAAGCGCTCTTCGGAGATCCAGCGTTTCTCCTCGACGAGAATGCGGTGCATCACCGCAATCTGACCCGCGGGGCCGCCGAAGCTCAGGGCGGCAACACGGAGCCATACGAAGAACGCTTCTCTCAAGGAGACACCGTGATGACGCTCTCTCCGAATTGTATCGGGGCTTTCCAGCATCGTGCTCATCTCAAGGTCCTGCTTTTTGAGAAGGCCAGTTATGCGTCTCCTCCGTTGCATCTCGGCACCAACGATAGAAAGCATCATACAACAAGAGACCTGCCTCAAGTTGAGCGAGGTCGTCAGCAAACATGCGTGAAAGACCAAGCGATACGGCAAGTAAGCCTGGTGCCTCAGGAGCGAGGTCAAGGCGTGCCGTATCGGCACCTCTAACAATCGTGGCAAGTCGCTGTAGAGGTTCGGTTTTCAGGCCGAGTTCCTCGATCATCACGTCAAAGGTACAGAGCTCTCCACGGTGACTCCAGAATACGTCCTCACCTTCAATATCGAAGGGTGTTGCATTGAAGCGCTCACTAACGGCTTTGACTTCCGATGGAGAAACGAACAGGAACACGGCACTAGGATCGACAAAGCGACGGATCAACCAGGGACAGGCAATGCGATCTATCTTGGGGCGCGAGCGTGTCACCCAAAGAGTACGGCCTTGTGAATCGCGCGGCGGCAACTTTGCTTTTGGAATAAGAGGTAATCCTGCCTGCGACCAAGCGAGAATACCACCTTCAAGAGCGTCTGCGGCGGCTCCTGCATGCCGAAGCCAGGCTGCCGCGCCCTGACTGAGCTTGAGGCCCTTTTGACAAATTGTGATGACGGACCGGCCGGTGAATTCAGACGCCCAGTCTGACGCTGTTTCATACGGGCGCCGTATGGTGCCTGGCACGATGCACGGATTGGCGGCGAAGTCCTCCTCCGTGGAGACGTCAATGAGAATGGGGCACTTGGGAGTGCCAATGAGCCGGGCAAGTTTCTCAATGGAGATGGTGTTGAATGACGACATGATGCATCCGTAAGAAGCTAGAGCGGATGCGATGCTTGGGCATGTCGCCTCGTGGGGAGATCGCGATCCCCATGCGGCATATTACATATGAAGGGCTTTCCATTGTCAATTCACTCGGCAGGCACGACAAGTCCATTCTCGACAAGCGTGGCCCAGGTTTCCTCCGCCGTTTCCGCGAAGTGAACGAGCTTGCGGTCGTGCTCGCTGACCATACCATGTTCGAGCAGCGCATCGAACTTGATCACGGATTGCCAATATTCCTTGTCGAACAGGATGATCGGCAGCGGCGGGGCTTTGCCGGTCTGGCGAAGAGTCAGCATTTCGAACAACTCGTCCAGAGTGCCGAACCCGCCCGGGAAGACCACGAGCGCATTGGCGCGCATCGCCAGATGCATCTTGCGCATGGCGAAGTAGTGAAAGCGGAAGGTGAGATCGGGTGTCGAGTAGGAATTGGGTTCCTGCTCGTGCGGCAGAGTGATGTTGAAGCCGATGGACGGCGCGCCCACGTCGAAAGCTCCGCGATTGGCGGCTTCCATGATGCCCGGTCCTCCACCGGTGGCAATCACGTTGTCCCGAAGGCCGCTCGTGGCGGTCAAGGCGCCGCCGTGTTTCGAGGCAATGGCCCCGAAAGAACGCGCTTCTTCATACCAGAAGGCATGACGCCCCGGGCCGTTCTCGCGAACGCGAGCGCTTCCGAACACGACGATGGTGGACCGCACGCCCCAGAGTCGGAGTTTCTCCTCAGCCTTGGCATATTCCAGCTGAAAACGGACGCCCCGCATGGAATCGCCGAGCAGGAAGTCCTGGTCCATGGCGGCCAAGCGGTAGGAGGGGGCGGCGAGGTGGGCCGCGTTAGAGGGCTTTCCGTTGTCCATGGGCAGGGGCTCCTGTGTCATGGCCTGCAGAAAGCATATCTCGCTGCCGCGGTTAAGAGCCTAATGGTCCAGTCGGGATTTCTTGGGGACCGGATGGAGGAATACCGGAAGGCTCGCTCGGGCTGGGGGCTTCGCTAGGCGTTGCCGGTGGAACGCCCAAGGGTTCACCGGGCTCCGGAAGGCCGGCAGGGCCGGGGTCTGGGTGAACGGGCTGGGGTGCCGGGTTCGGCACGTCAGGCTGCGGCGGTGTTGGATTGGGCGTGTCGGACATGTCTGGGCTTCCTCCAGGATGAAAAGGCTCCGGTTCGGAACGGAGCACAAACGGCCTTTGTTCCGGTCATCTGTCATGCTGAATGACGTTCGCCTTTTTGCTGCTGGGCTCCAGCGCCAAGCTCGCTATATTGACGCCCAAGAAGGGCGAGAGGCCCTTTATGAGCCTAAAGGGAGTGCTTGCCCGTGAAACGCCTGTCCTCACTGAATGCTGCCGAGATCCTGCCTGCTGACGGCTATGGAGGAGCCCTCGCCGGACGCATCTGGCGCCCAAGCATCGGGCCTTGTGTGGTGGCCATCCGAGAAGAAGGCGTATTCGATATCTCCGCTGCCTACGCCACCATGAGCGAATTATCCGCAACGGAGAACCCGGCACAGGCATTGAAGGCGGCGCGTGGCGAAAGAGTTGCCGCGCTCGATGAGTTGGTGGCCAACACGCCGTCCGACAATCGCGATCCTTCCAGGCCCTGGCTTCTTGCACCCATCGATCTGCAGGTGGTCAAGGCGGCAGGCGTCACATTCGCCGTGTCCATGCTGGAGCGTGTCATCGAGGAGCGGGCACGTGGTGATGCAAGCGCTGCCGCCGCCATCCGTGCGGAAGTCCTGCGTCTCGTCGGTGACGATCTCAGCCGCTTGAAGCCGGGATCGTCGGAGGCCATGGCTTTGAAGAATGTGCTCGTCGCACAGGGGGCATGGAGCCAGTATCTTGAGGTCGGCATCGGACCAGACGCGGAGGTTTTCACCAAGGCGCCGACCTTATCGGCTGTTGGTGCTTTCATGGATGCGGGCCTTCACCCCAAATCCACCTGGAACAACCCCGAGCCGGAGGTGGTGATCATCGTAACCGCTGATGGCAGGATCGTGGGAGCGAGCCTCGGCAACGATGTGAACTTGCGCGATTTCGAAGGCCGTTCCGCGCTCCTGCTCTCAAAGGCCAAGGATAACAATGCCTCCTGCGCATTGGGCCCGTTCGTGCGCTTCTTCGACGAGAGCTTTTCGCTGGATGATGTTCGCAGCACTACCGTTACATTGACTGTGGAGGGTGAAGACGGTTTTAGCCTCGAAGGCTCCTCATCGATCACCAAGATCAGCCGCGATCCCGAAGACCTAGTTGCGCAGACGCTCGGCCCGCACCATCAGTACCCAGATGGGTTTGCCTTGTTCCTCGGTACCATGTTCGCGCCGACGAAGGATCGAGACGAAGCCGGTATGGGATTTACCCACAAGACTGGCGATATTGTCACGATCGCTGCGCCAAAACTCGGAAAGCTCGTGAACCGCATGAAACCGAGCTCGGATTGCGAGCCATGGACCTTCGGTCTTGGTGCATTCATGAAAAATCTTGCCGGGCGCGGCTTATTGAAAGCTCGCTAAGATTGATGAGGCGCACATGTGCAATGTGTGCGCCTCAACCGACATCAACTCCCATTCCATGCATTTTGGCGATCACCCGCCCAACGAATTAACCCCGTTTGAAAATCCCAGAAAGCTTCCTGGGTATTCCATTGAAGTTTGCCTTCCGAAAGCCATCATAAGTGACCACAAAGTGGTTGCCCTGAAGAGGTTTTGTTAGCGTCAAGCCGGAATGTCGTTCCATGTCGAGATATGCTTGTTCAGCATGCTCGGTATGAGTTGAAACTTCATTCTGTTGAATATTGACGTCCTGAGTTCTAAGGGCAGCAAGAATTTTCGCGCATTGTATCAGAGAGCTCAAAATGGTTGCTTACAGACGTTATCTTATTGCCTCGTCTCTTGCGCGTTTGATCAGGAAGGAAAGAGGCGGCAACCGCATCGCCGAAGGTCATTTTCCGAACCAAGCCGACCGGAGCTCCTTCGTCATTGTTGACGGAGACAAGGGCAGCCTCGTTCTTTTGCATGGAGGCCCTAATGGGCCGGTTGAGGAGAGGACCGAAGTGCCGCGCGCTCATGCGGAAGCGCTGCTCGATGTGACGCCGGGAAAGATCGATTATCTGCTGACCCACCTGACAGTCGGCACGCGCGATGTGCAGCTCGCGCGCTTCGTCACCCCAGGCCCACTCGACATGGTTTCAGTATCCTTCGAGAGTGAGGAAGAGGCCCGGGACTTTCGCCCTCTCTCCTGGTTCGGCGCCGATGTGACATCGGATTCCGGCTATCAGAACCGCGCGATTGCGCTTAACGGCCCGCCGCAGGTGCCGGAGGTTCCGCTCACGAACGCAGCGCTCAACAGTCTCCTCGACACGCTCGAGAACCGTTACAGCACCGGACGAGCCTATGCGCCGCAGCAGACGAGAGGCGGTGCCGATGCCGAACTCGTCCAAAGCGGTGCCGCGCCGGTGGCAAAAAATGAGAGAACAAAATCTGCTGCGCAGACCCGCCCGTCGTCACAGCCGACGCCGCCAGTATCGACGGATGTCGAGATTGCCGAGGACGAGAACAATGATCTCAATCTCAGCATCGAGGACAACGTGATCCGGGAACTCGCACGTTCCCTCAGACCGCAGCGGCGATAAGAGATGAGAGGCCCGGATTGAGCGATCCGGGCCTTTTTCGATCAACTCGGCAGAACGATGCAGCTTCCGCCGAAGGAGCGGATCTTGCGGCAGAGCACTTCTGCATCTTGACGGGTGTCCGCAGGTGCTCGGACCCGATAGAAGGTTCGTGTCCCGCGATAGCGCAGTCTCGTTCCGATAATCATGGGGTGCAAATCCTTCAATACGGATGCATAGGCCATGCTGGCTCGTCTGTACGAGGAGAGGGCCTGGGCCTTTGAGAAATTGCCGGACAATTGGACGCCCCAAGGCGCGAATGGAGCTTCGATCACATCGCCCCCTCCTGGATGCCGCAGGCTTGCCACGATCTGATGGCAGCTGTCCGGTTTAGCCTTTGCTTCATCTTGCTTCGGTTGATCCGCGGACTTTTTCAATTCGTCTGCCCATTCCTCGACCTCTCGCCCTGTAATCACAGCGACATAGTTCCGCGTCTCAAACGGCAAGCTCCCGCGCCCCTCCAGCCATGACGACACGCGCGCCGGGCCACCGTTATAGGCTGCTGCGGCAAGGCCCAGATTGCCGAAGCGCACGGACAGATCGGCGATCAGCTCGGCTGCTTTCGGAATGGCCTGCTCCGGGTCGAACGGGTCGGCAAGTCCGCGCTCCTGCGCGGTTCCAGGCATGAACTGCGCTACGCCCTGTGCGCCCGCCGGGCTGACCGCGCCTGGACGAAAGGAGCTTTCCTGCCAGATGAGCTTCGTGAGAAAATCGCGCGGAATATTCCGCTGTTCAGCCGCCCCTTCAATGAGACGGCACAGCGCCTGCTCAACCGTCTCGCTGGAACCGCCGGGGGCAGCCCAAGAAGTTCCGCAGACAGCCAAGAAACCGCAGAGAGGCGCTAGCCAGACGCGCATGCCACATCCTGTCAGAACTGCCTGTGCCGTGAGAAGAGTAGAAGCCTACAGATAGGCGATCATTCGTCCAGCCAAGAGGGCAGCGATCCAGGCGATCAAGGACACAAAAGCATAAGCCCTTGCTTCGGGAGGCAGCCTGCCCGCACGCAGCGCACCATTGAAGCGGGCATGAAACAGGACGACGTTGATGAGCCCAACGGCGATGAAAACCAACTTCGCATAAAAGGCCGGATTGATGCCGAGTGCCCGTGCTTCGACTGCGAGCAAAAGAATTCCTGTTGGAATTTGCAGCGCCAGCCCTGTGGCCGCAAGCGGAATGGCATAGCGGCTCACTTGCTGCGCGTTCTTTCCGTGCTCGGCCAGAACCTTCAGATCGAAGACCGCGATGCCGCCGACGACGAAGGCCGCTCCGAGCACATGAAGAAGATTGGCGGTGGTATAGAGCCACGCTGAATGGCGGCCGACATGCCCCAGCCAGGATGCTTCCAAAGCGGCGAGCATGTCGAGATACATGGCCTCAACGCAACTCGAAAGACTTGCCGCCGACGATGATGCGTTCCGCTCTCATCTCGTTCCCGACGCGGGTAGACGGGTAGCCCTCAACGGTAACCTGCGTGCCGGGCTTGAGCATGTCGGGTTCAAGCCCGCGCGCGCTCATGCGGAAAGGGGGTGCCAGAACCGCCTCCCAGCTCTTGTTGTCATACATGACGGCGATCATCACGTGAGGATTTTGCCAGTCGGACTTCTGAATAGCGCTGCTGATGGAGATCTGCTTGGAGGGGTCGTAGCTGCCCCAGCCATGGTGAGCATATGCGATGCCACCGGTCAGCAATGCGCCGGACAAAGAGAGGACGAACAGAGGATGCTTCATGGGAGGCCCCTGCGCATGATCAAGACTGTCAGGGTTTACGGGAAGCGCGGGGACGTCAAGACATGCCGTCGGGTTTTCTGCTGAAGATCAGAGACTTGTGATCAAACGCAACAGGGTTGACCCTACGAGCGGGACCAGGGATATGCTGGGCTTCAGCGAATCATAACTTTATTCAGGTGCGCCATGGTGTCGTTTCTCGGCAATCTTTGGACCCGCCTCACAGGGCAGGGAGAGCGTGGCGATAGCGGGAAAACCGCTGCGGAGGCCATCGAGTATAAGGGCTTCCGCATCCGTCCGAACCCTTATCCTTCCAAGGGGCAGTATCAGACGGCCGGCACCATCGAAAAGGATTTCGAGACTGGCGTCAAAGAGCATCATTTCGTGCGCGCTGAGACGCATGCGAGCAAGGATGATGCAGCAGCATTTGCCATCGTCAAAGGCAGGCAGATCATCGACGAGCAAGGCGAACGTATTTTCGATTGATAGAGAGGTTGTTGCGCATCGCTCTCCCTATTTCCTTTCCAATCTCCTGCATCAGGTATCCTTTCGCATGAAGCTGCGAACCAGCTGTGGCGCTGAGTGTCGGCTCGGAGTCAGGGATCGTTCGCATCGGAAAGGGAGCACCAGATGGCTAACAACTCCAAAGATTCAAAATCCGGTAAGTCGCCGGCATCCGAAGCTTCGGATCAGGTTCTGACGAACCGGCAGGGCCACCCTATCGCCAATAATCAATCGCAGCGTACGGTCGGTGCGCGCGGCCCGGCGACATTGGAGAACTATCAGTTTCTCGAAAAAATCACCCATTTCGACCGCGAGCGGATTCCCGAGCGGGTGGTTCATGCGCGCGGCTTTGCATGCTTCGGCGAGTTCGAAGCGACCGGCAAGATCGGCGACGAGCCTGCCGCCAAATATACCCGCGCCAAGCTGTTCCAAGCCGCCGGCAAGAAAACGCCGCTCGCCATCCGCTTCTCGACCGTGATCGGCGGGCGCGATTCCTCGGAAGTGGCGCGCGATCCGCGCGGATTTGCCGTGAAATTCTACACGGAAGACGGTAACTGGGATCTCGTCGGCAACAACTTGGCCGTTTTCTTCATCCGCGACGCCATCAAGTTTCCGGATGTGATTCATTCCCTCAAGCCTGACCCGGTCACGTTCCGCCAGGAGCCGAACCGCATCTTCGACTTTATGAGTCAGACGCCGGAATCGATGCATATGCTGACTCATCTGTTCAGCCCGCGCGGCATCCCGGCAAGCTACCGGCACATGGAAGGATTCGGCGTCAACACCTACAAGATGGTCAACGCTCAAGGCGATACGGTGCTGGTGAAATATCATTTTCACCCGCGGTGTGGCCTGGCTAGCCTGACAGCCGAGGAAGCCGCCAAGGTGCAGGGGCAGGATCTCGGCTCCGCGTCCAAGGACCTCTTCGAGGCCATCGAGCGGGGTGAGTACCCGCAATGGGATCTGTACGTCCAGATCATGGAGGACCACGATCATCCGGAACTCGATTGGGATCCGCTTGATGACACCAAGATCTGGCCGGAGAAGGATTTTCCGCTACGCCATATTGGCGTGATGACGCTGAACCGCAACGTTCAGGATCATTTCAACGAGAATGAGCAGATCGCCATGGGCACGGGCGTGCTGGTGGATGGTCTCGACTTCTCGGATGACAAGATGCTGGTCGGTAGAACTTTCTCCTACTCGGATACCCAGCGCTATCGCGTCGGCACCAATTATCTCCAACTGCCCGTGAACCAGGCGAAGAATGCCAAGGTTGCAACAAACCTGAACGGCGGGCAGATGTCGTACCGGCGCGATCTCGCGCCGGGGCAGAATCCGCACGTGAATTACGAGCCCTCGATGCATGACGGATTGCACGAGTCGCCTCATGAGGAGCCGAACAACCCGCCTGAAATCCGTGGACGTCTGACCCGTAGCGTCATCGAGCGCCGCAACGACTATATTCATGCGCGTGGGCGCTATTGCACCATGATGGATTGGGAGCGAGACGATCTCGTTCAGAATTTGGGTACGCTGTTGGGGCAGTGCGAGCGCGACGTTCAGGAGCGCATGGTCTGGCACTTGTTCATGGTCCACGACGACTACGGGAAACGGGTCGGCGAGATGATCGGCATCACGGCGGATGAGGTACGAAACCTGCCGCCGCTGTCCAAGCAAATTCTGACGGACGATGAGAAGCGCCGCCTGCAGAATCTCGGCAAGAATGGCGACAAGATCGACCCGACCGTCTGGGGCCAGTGGACGAGTTCCGTGAAGAACTACAAAGCCTCAGCTGAGGAGGTTCTGGGCGGAATGCGCAATGTGCCGACGACACCCGCAACCCGTCAGGCCGCGGAATAAAGCAGAATAAAAGTACAGCTTAGGATGAAGGCGAGCCGGCTCAGCCGGCTCGTTCCTTATGGGCTGTGGGCTTTCGCGCTTCTCTGGCTTCCACGGCTCTCGGCATAGGCTTTCGTGAACTCCGCGCCGAACAGCAGGATCAAGGATGAATAATAGATCCAAAGCAGGATCGTGATAACGGATGCCGCTGCGCCATAGGTTGAGGCAATGGCGCTCTTGCCGAGATAGTACCCGATCATGAATTTGCCGAGCGTGAAGAGGAGGGCGGTCACCAGAGAGCCGGTCCAGACATCGCTCCACGTAATATCTACATTCGGCAGAAGCTTGAAGATCATGGCGAACAGCAGAACGGCGATCACGAAGGCAACCAGACTATTGAGGAAACGCAGGATCACGGTCGCACCGGAAAAGCTGGGTTCGATATAGTCGCTGACGGCGGAGAGACCCGCATCGATGATCAGCGAGACGAGGAGCAGGAAGCCGATCCCTAAGACCAGGGTGAAGCCGATCAGCCGAGTTCGAAGGAAATTGATGATGCCGGAACTCTCCGGCGGCTTCGCTTTCCAGATGATGTTCAGGTTGTCCTGAAGCTCGATGACTGCGCCTGTGACAAGAAGCAGGAAAGTAACGATGCCGATTGTCGTGCCGACGATGCCCGATCCCACATTGCTGGCGCTGGCAATCATGTCTTGCAGGGTGGACGCTTCCTTTGTGCCGATCAAGCCGCCGAGTTCGGCAACAATGGCTCCCTGCGCCGCGTCCCTCCCGAAGGCGAGGCCCGCGACGGCAATGGCTGCGAGCAGCATGGGTGCCAGGGAGAAGACGGTGAAGAACGCGATCGATGCGCCAAGGCTCATGGCGCGATCATTCCACCATCCCTGAAGCGCAGCCTTGAGAAGTCTCCCAGTTTCGGAAACCATACCTGCGCCGTTTCTTGCCGCCATGTTAGGCGGATGTGCGTTGGGTGCCTTGGCTTTCATCCGAGGCCGCTATGCGGCCGCGTCCTGTTTCAGCGAGGCCATGTCGATCACGAAGCGATATTTGACATCGCTCTTGAGCATCCTCTCATAGGCTTCGTTGATCTTCTGGATCGGGATCATCTCGATCTCAGAGGTAATTCCATGCTCAGCGCAGAAATCGAGCATTTCCTGCGTCTCGGCGATGCCGCCAATCAGGGAGCCGGCAAGCTGGCGCCGCTTCATGATGAGGTTAAATACGGTCGTAGCCGGATGCGGCTCGGCCGGCGCGCCGACCAACACCATGATGCCGTCGCGAGCGAGGAGCACGAGATAGGAATCGAGGTCGTGCGGAGCAGCCACGGTATCAAGAATGAAGTTGAAGCTGTTGCGGTGGGCCGCCATGGCTTCCGGGTCCTTTGAGACCACCACCTCGTGCGCCCCAAGGGCCAGAGCATCTTCCCGCTTGTTGGGCGAGGTGGTGAACAGCACAACATGGGCGCCCATGGCGCGGGCGAGCTTGACGGCCATATGGCCAAGACCACCCAGGCCGACGACGCCGACCTTCTGGCCTGGCTGAACGCGCCACCGGCGTAAGGGGGAATAGGTCGTGATGCCCGCGCACAGCAGCGGAGCTGCGGCGGCAGGGTCAAGATTGCCGGGAATGCGCAGGACGAAGCTCTCATCGACCACGATGCTGTCGGAATAGCCGCCATAGGTGTTCGCGCCGGTACCCTGTTCCGGGCCGTTATAGGTGCCTGTGAACCCAACCTCACAATACTGCTCCAGCCCTTCCCGGCAGCTGTTGCAGGTCCGGCAGGAATCCACCATGCAACCGACACCGACGAGATCGCCGGCTTTGAATTTTTGGACGCCGCTTCCAACCTGCGTGACCCTGCCCACGATTTCGTGACCGGGAAGGCTAGGATAAAGCGTGCCGCCCCATTCGCCGCGGACGGTATGAAGATCGGAGTGGCAGACCCCACAATAGAGAATCTCGATCTGAACATCACGCTCGCGCGGTTCACGACGTTCGAAACTGAACGGAGCAAGCGGAGTGGTCGGGTCCTGGGCGGCATAGCCGAATGCTTTGGTCACGGGATTCTCCTGCAGGGATGAAGCCGGCGTCTGCCAACTTTCCGCTGGAGCAGACGATAGGTTAGACATGCCCGGCGTCAATGCGTCAGCCGCAAACGGAGAGCTTTAAATGAAGGAATAAGGCCATCCGGATAATATAACAGTATATCATCAAAATTTAGCCCTCCTCCTAGTTTTCGCTGCCTGACGAACTACCTCATCAAGAGAGGGCTACGACGTGTTGCGAAGTGGGCATGGATTTGAAGTGGCGGCAAAGCAGCACATCGGAGTTGAATGCTCGAAAGAAATTTTAACTTGTCGTGCCAGCAGCAATCCGTGAGGCTAGGTAGGAAAGACGGCTCGCGATCGACATGGATGCTCCTTCAGATCCGGGCGTCCCACCGCATCGCACAAGTCGCGCTGGGGAAGAGGGGAAGCTGCCATAGGCACGTTCTGACGCATCTTCGCACCGCATGGTCTGGGCAACCTTAGCGGTGCAGAATCGTTATCTCCGAGAGGGATCTGATTGCGGTGGCGCCATGCATCATTCCGACGACCTGTTCTCGAGTTTCCTGAAGTCCTATGAGAATCGCCGAGAGACGGAACTGACTCTTGCGGAATACCTGGAAGGGTGCCGCGATAATCCCATGATGTATGCCAGCGCTCCAGAGCGCATCCTGGCGGCAATCGGCGAGCCGGAACTTGTCGATACGTCGAAGGATGCGCGCTTCGGACGCATCTTCATGAACCGCACGATCCGCGTCTATCCGGCCTTCTCCGAATTCTACGGTATGGAAGAAACGATCGAGATGATCGTGAGCTTCTTCCGCCATGCGGCGCAGGGCTTGGAGGAGCGCAAGCAAATCCTCTACCTTCTCGGCCCGGTCGGCGGTGGCAAATCCTCTCTTGCCGAGCGTCTCAAGGCACTCATGGAAGTTCATCCCATTTATGTGCTCAAGGCGGGAGACGAGATCAGTCCCGTTTTCGAAAGCCCTTTGGGTCTGTTCGATCCGGAGCAAATGGGACCCGTATTGGAGGAAAGATACGGAATTCCGAGCCGCCGCCTGACCAACCTTCTCAGCCCCTGGGCCATCAAGCGGCTCGACGAGTTCCACGGCGATATTTCCAAGTTCCGCGTGGTGAAGATCAATCCGTCCCGGTTGCGGCAAATCGCAATCGCCAAGACGGAGCCTGGCGACGAGAACAACCAGGATATTTCTTCCCTGGTCGGCAAGGTCGATATCCGCAAGCTCGAGACCCTTTCCCAGGCCGACCCTGACGCTTACAGTTATTCTGGTGGTCTCAACCGGGCCAACCAGGGCATTCTCGAATTCGTCGAGATGTTCAAAGCGCCAATCAAGATGCTTCATCCTCTCCTGACGGCGACGCAGGAAGGAAACTATGTCGGTACGGAGAATATCGGCTCCATCCCCTTTACCGGCATTATCCTAGCGCATTCCAACGAAGCCGAGTGGCAGAGCTTCAAGGCGAATAAGAACAACGAGGCATTCATTGATCGCATTTATGTGATCAAGGTCCCCTACTGCCTGCGAGTCACGGAAGAGCAGAAGATTTACGAGAAGCTGATCCGTGGTTCGGAACTTGCAGCGGCCCCATGCGCTCCCGCCACGCTGGAGATGCTGGCGCGCTTCTCTGTTCTGTCGCGCTTGCGCCCTCACGAGAACTCGAACTTCTATTCGAAGATGCGGGTCTATGACGGCGAGAGCCTCCGCGAGGTCGACCCTCGCGCGCGCAGCCTGCAGGAGTACAAGGATGCAGCCGGCGTCGACGAGGGCATGGACGGGATCTCGACCCGCTTTGCCTTCAAGGTTCTTGCGGCCACGTTCAACCATGACACCATCGAGGTTGCGGCTGACCCCGTTCACCTCATGTATGTGCTTGAACAATCGCTCCGGCGTGAACAGTTGCAGCAGGACGTGGAAAGACGCTACCTTGAATTCATAAAGGGTGAACTCGCGCCTCGATATGCCGACTTCATCGGTCATGAAATCCAGAAAGCCTATCTCGAATCCTATCACGATTACGGCCAGAATCTCTTCGACCGCTATGTATCCTATGCGGATGCCTGGATCGAAGATCAGGACTTCAAGGATCCGGATACCGGCCAGCTGCTCAATAGGGAGCTGTTGAATCAGGAGCTCACGAAGATTGAGAAGCCGGCAGGCATCGCGAATCCGAAAGACTTCCGTAACGAAGTGGTGAAATTCTCTTTGCGAGCCCGGGCCGGCAACAACGGACGCAATCCTTCCTGGACGAGCTATGAGAAAATACGCGACGTCATCGAGCGCCGCATGTTCTCGCAGGTTGAAGAATTGCTCCCCGTTATCAGCTTTGGTTCGAAGAAGGACAGCGAGACCGAGAAAAAGCACGGCGAGTTCGTGCAGCGGATGATGGAGCGAGGTTATACCGAGCGGCAAGTGCGACGCTTGGTGGAATGGTACATGCGTGTGAAGCAGGCGGGCTGACAGAAAACGGAGGCGGAGCAGGCGTTCCTATGTACATCATCGACAGACGCCTCAACCCTGGTGGCAAGAGCCTTGCCAACCGCCAACGCTTTCTTCGTCGTGCTAAAGCGCAGATTCAGCGAGCCGTGCGACAGACGGCTGGAGAACGCGACATCACCGATCTCGAAAGAGGAGGGGAGGTCTCGATTCCAGCCGATGGTGTGCGGGAGCCAAGCTTCCGCCGCTCAGGCGAGGGCGGAGTCAACGATCACATTCTTCCGGGAAACAAGCGTTTCGTTGAGGGAGACACGGTTGATCGTCCGCCAGGCGGAGGCGGTGGAGGCTCCTCTGCCGGCAACAGCGGCGAGGGTGAGGATGATTTCCGCTTTGCTTTGAGCCGGGAGGAGTTCCTTGAGCTTTTCCTTGAGGATCTGGAACTCCCCGACCTCGCCAAGCGCCGCCTTGCAACGGTCGAGGTACAAGGGATGCGGCGAGCCGGCTATTCCGTGACCGGATCGCCCGTCAATCTCGCCTTGCTGCGCTCCATGCGAAATGCGCTGTCGCGACGGATCGCCATGAGACGACCGAAGTCCAGCGAGTTGCTGGAGCTGGAAGAGGAGATCGCGCTTCTCGAAAAGGAAGGCGAGAGCGACAAGCTCATGGAGCTGCGGGAGAGGCTGGAGAAGCTGCAGCAACGGGCTAGGCGCTTTCCTTATATCGACCCGTTCGACCTGCGATACCGCCGCTTCGAACCGATCTCGCGGCCTGTGGCTCAGGCAGTCATGTTCTGTCTCATGGATGTGTCCGGATCCATGACGGAGCACATGAAGGACCTCGCTAAGCGCTTCTACATGCTGCTCTATATTTTCCTGACCCGGCGCTACAAGCATGTGGAGATCGTCTTCATTCGTCACACCCATGAGGCAAAGGAAGTGGATGAAGAGACGTTCTTTCACTCTCCAGAGACGGGCGGCACCGTCGTCTCATCGGCCTTGCGCGAAATGGAGCGGATTGTGACGGAGCGGTATCCGCCCGAGAGCTGGAACATTTATGCCGCGCAGGCTTCCGATGGCGATAACTCGCCCAATGACGGCGCCACCAGTGCTACTTTGTTGAGAGATGTGATCCTGCCGGCCTGCCAGTACTATGCTTATCTCGAAGTCGGTAGCGATCATGATCGGATGCAGGCAGGGTTCATCAATCACAAGACGGCTCTGTGGCAAACTTACGAGGCGTTGCAGGATGAAGGCTCCAACATCGCCATGCGCAAGGTCAATCATCGCCGAGAAATCTACCCCGTCTTCCGCGAGCTGTTCAGACGCCGCGATGCTGTCGAGGCAAAGGCGCCATGAGCCGGACCAAGGAAGATACTCTCCTGTTTCATGGCGCAGATTGGGATTTTGGTGCGATCCAGCGAGTCTATGATGCGATTGAGAAGATCGCCCTCGGCGAATTGGGGCTCGATGTCTATCCCAATCAGATTGAAGTGATTACGGCTGAGCAGATGTTGGATGCCTATGCCTCTATCGGCATGCCTCTGTTCTACAAGCATTGGTCGTTCGGTAAGCACTTCGCCACTCATGAGGCGGGTTACAGGCAAGGTCTCATGGGCCTGGCTTATGAAATCGTCATTAATTCGAATCCTTGCATCTCCTACATCATGGAGGAGAACACGGCGACGATGCAGACGTTGGTGATCGCGCATGCAGCCTTTGGCCATAACCATTTCTTCAAGAACAACTATCTTTTCAAGGAATGGACGGATGCGGACGGCATCCTCGATTACTTGGAGTTTGCCAAGAGCTACATTGCTCGTTGCGAGGAGCGTCACGGGCAAAATGCGGTAGAGAAGATTCTCGATGCTGCCCACGCTCTCATGTCTCATGGCGTCCATCGCTATCCCCGCAAGAAGCGGCCGGACCTGCGCTCAGAGGAGCGTCGTGAGCGTGAACGGCAGATCCACCGGGAGCAGACCTTCAACGACCTGTGGCGCACCGTTCCTTCCAAGGGCAACGCTCCCAAGTCGGCTTTGAGTGATGATCGACGACGCGCTCTTCTGGAGTTGCCGCAGGAGAACATCCTCTATTTTCTCGAAAAATCCGCTCCGCGTCTCCAGCCTTGGCAGCGTGAGATCCTGCGTATCGTCCGCCAGATCGCCCAGTATTTTTATCCTCAGCGCCAGACAAAGGTGATGAACGAGGGGTGCGCGACCTATTGCCATTACCGCATCATGACCCGGCTTCATGAGACGCGGCAGATCAGCGACGGCGCATTTCTGGAATTCCTGCAATCCCACACCAATGTCACTCGCCAACCGGAATATGACGATCCGCATTTCGGCGGCATCAATCCTTACGCTCTCGGCTTCGGAATGATGCAGGATATCGAACGTATCTGCACGCAGCCGGCGGCAGAGGATCGTGAGTGGTTCCCGGATATCGCAGGTTGCGACGATGCCATGGGAGTTCTGCGCGATATATGGGCAAATTATCGCGATGAGAGTTTCATCTCCCAATTCTTGAGCCCGAATCTCATGCGGCAATGGCGCATGTTCCACTTGATGGACGATCCGGACCGTCCGGAACTGCTCATTGAGGCCATTCATGATGAGCGGGGTTATCGCCGCTTGCGTCGTGCACTCTCACGCCATTATGACGTGGGCTGGAGCGATCCGGACATTCAGGTGGTGGATGTGGACCTTGCCGGTGACCGGCGCCTTATCCTCCATCATCAGGTTCTCAACCGCACGCTTCTGCACAAGGATGACGCACAGCGTGTCCTGCAGATGGTCGCCAACCTTTGGGGTTATGACGTTGTGCTGAAAGAGGTAGAAGCTGCGACCGGGGCCATCTTCCACGAGCATGTCGCTCACCCTCACGAGACCCTCTTTTGATCCTCGTTGACGTAAAAAAGCCTATGACTCGTTCCATCATCACCTTCCCAGGGCTCGGCCTTGGCTTCAGGGCCGGCTCCCATTGCGGAGAATACCGATGGAACATAAGCCTGTAGAGACACTGCGTGGCGTTGCTGAGGTAGTTGAGTTCAAGCAAGGTTTCCTGTCCCGGCGTGAGCGTCTTGATCGTTGGGCGGAATTGTTGGAGCGCCAGCCGAAACGGCGATTGCGCTCGCTGGGCGAGATCGAGTTCACTCCGGAAGAGAAAAGGCCCGAGCTAAGGTCGGACGAGTCTCCCATCACTGTCGCCTTTGAAGACCCGGTTCTGCGTGCAGACGGTTTGAAAGGCGACAAGTTGGGCGACGCCATGGAATATTTCGATCTTTCCGAACGTTCAGCCCATCGGCTTCTCTGTTCCTGCATGAACGGCTGGAGCATGGAAGCGGGGGTCACAGCTCGCAAGGTGCGTCGTATTGCCAATCCTGATCATCGTCTTGTACTGTTTACTTCCGCGAGCCTTCTGGCAGCAGTCCCTGCGGTTCTCTACCTTTTGAGCTGAAATACAGGATGACATCGAGCCCTTCGAGCAGCGCAAGGGCTCGATGTCACTATCTTTGGAAGAATGTGTGTGTCGGAGACGAAGCGAAAAATCGCTCTGCCGTGGTATAGGCGAGAAGACTATCCTGACATCCGTAGCATGATGATCGACCGCCATAATCTTGCTCCGTCCTATGAGCAATGGCTTGCTGCGGCAGAAAATAACGAGAGCGTCGGGATGCAGGCAGGTCTGGAAATTGAGCGGGTCCTGATCGAGCCTTCAGCGTTTGCCCGTTGGTGCGCTGCTAATGATGTCGAGCCGGACAGCGCTGCACGCATGCGCTATGTCGCGGAGTCTCAGGCCGCAGAATAATCTGAGGCCGCTTAAAGGACTTCGCGTTGACCACGTTACAAACATCATCTTTGATGAAGGGGTGTATCAAGTCTTCGCCACGCCCACAGTATCGGCCATCTTTGCACCACGTACACCCATGGGCTGGTGAGCGCCTTCCGTGGTGTCATGGACCGTTTGGTGCTCCATCTCGGCATTGATCTCGGCGCCGAGCAGAATGATGATGCTTGAAAGCCAGATCCAAGTCATGAAGCCGATGACGGCGCCGAGAGAGCCGTAAGTTTCATTGTAGCTGCCGAAGCTCGAGACGTACCAAGAGAAGAGCATCGAGACGGCAATCCACAACACGGCCGCGACAATGCCTCCCGGAGTCACCCAGCGCCATTCGGCTTTGTCCCGGCTCGGTCCGAAACGATAGATCAAGGACAGTCCAAGTGTCACTCCGATGAGGAGAATGGGCCAGCGCATGAGCGAGACCAGCCACTCTGTGCCTTCTCCAAGGCCGACGAAGTTTAGAACGATCGGCAGAACGACAATACCCGCAAGCGCAACGAGGATGAACAGAATGGCGCAGAGGGTGAAGGTAAGAGAGGTCATATTCAGCCGAATGAAGCTGCGCTTTTCCTCCTCGTCATTGACGATGTTCAAGGCGTCGAATACGGCCTTCATACCGGCATTGGCGCTCCAGAGAGAGATGGCAAGGCCAAAGATAAAGCCAAAGCCCAATGCTCCTCCTCCCTTGGATGCGATGCGTTTAACCTGATCGCCAATAATTTCCATCGCGCCACCGGGCATAATACCAGACATGGCGTTGAGATGATCCTGAATCGAGGCAGGATCAGCAAAGAGGCCATAAATCGAAACCAGCGCGGCGATGGCAGGAAAGACCGCGAGAAGGGCATAATAGGTTACACCCGCTGCGACCGATGTGATCCGGTCCTTGCCGAACTCCTCATAAGTGCGCCAAAGAATATCCTTCCAGCCTTTGGCCGGAATCTGCGTAGGCGTTTCCGCCTCGCGTCCACGCCCTCTTTCTTGTGCCGCGGCATGAGGATCGGCATGCTCCTTCTCGGTAAATCCCGTGTCTCGTTGCGGACCAGTTTGAGGGGCCCGTCTGTTTGAGGTATGCCCTGGAACGGCAACGCGCTGGCGTTCCCCTCCGGCGACAAGGCGGATCAGCGCCCAGCCTGCCACGACTGCCGCCATTGTTGCGAGCGCTGATGGAGATCGGGGCGAACCAGATTGCTGAACTGCCGGATTGTTTGCCATCGGCGACGGAACCTCTTTTACCACGCGCCAGCCGGACAGGCTTGGCATATGCTTAAACCTCCTTATGGAGTTGCCGGTTCCCCGGCATTCTTCCTCATGGGTGAAGCTGGGCCGTAAAATTATGCTGACCGATGATCCAAGTCCCGGTTCGCTGCAACGGGGCAGAGGCGCTGCCGATGGCGTTGAATGGGAGGCCTTACATCTCTTCGAAGTGGGCGAGCATACGCTCAGCGTCCGGCTCGAGACCCGTGAAGAGACGAAATGCGCCGACCGCTTGAAAGACCGCCATGCCGCCGCCGGACATGGTACGGCAGCCGCAGGCACGGGCCTCACGCAACAGTTCCGTTTCCAGGGGAAAATAGACGATGTCGGCGACCCACAAATCAGGCCGCAGCAATTCCGGCGGCAAGGCCATGCCAGGATACTTCGCCATGCCAAGCGGCGTTGTATTCACTATGCCATCGGCACTTTCCAGGGGGGAGATGCAGTGCGCACTTGCGGATACCTGCGCAGAAGCGAACCGCTCTCTTAAGGATTCTGCGAGCTGATGGGCGCGCTCTTCATGAGTGTCGATGATCGTGACTTCGCCGACGCCTGACGCCAACAGGGCATGGGCGACTGCCGCTCCGCCACCGCCTGCGCCGAACTGGACCACACGATCCTTTCGGACGTCGGGAAGTTCGCGCCTGAAGCTCTCCGCAAATCCCCACCAATCGGTGTTGTGGCCGACGCGCTTGCCTTCCTTTAGGACGACAGTATTTACTGCTCCAAGCGCAGCAGCATCTGGCGAAAGCTCATCGAGAAGCGGGATCACGGCCTGCTTGCAGGGATGAGTGATGTTGAGGCCGGCGAAGCCGAGGTGCTGCGCCGCTGTCAGAATATCGGCAAGAGCACTCGCATCGAGATCCAGAGCTTCCAAGTCGATCAACTTGTAGACATAGCGCAATCCCTGTCGTGCACCTTCGCGCTCGTGAAGCCGCGGCGTACGCGATGCCTGGATGCCAGATCCGACCAGTCCAACCAAGACGGATGGCCAATCTGATGGATCCTGAGTTCGATCTCCGTCGACCGGTGATGACTCTATCGCCATGGGATTCAGGTGCCAGCGGGCAGAGTTGCGGTCATTGTGAGCATAGCCTTGACTGCGGTCCGATAGCCATCCGTGCCAAGGCCCGCGATGACGGCTGTTGCAATCGGAGAGACATAGGATTTGTGGTAGATCGGCTCGCGCTTGTGAATATTGGAGATGTGCAGTTCGATGATTGGTCCGGGAAACATCTTCAATGCATCCATGATCGCCATGGAGGTGAAGGTGAATGCCGCAGGGTTGATGATGATCCCGCTGCCCTCATCAATGGCTTCGTGTACCCAATCGATGATCTCGTATTCGCGGTTGGATTGCCGGAAAACGATTGTGAGGCCTGCCGCAGCCTCTCGGCACATGGCTTCGACCTCTGCCAAGGTCGTGCGCCCGTAGATCTCAGGTTCCCGAGTTCCGAGGCGATTCAGGTTCGGGCCGTTGAGGATATAGATGGGTTTGCTCATCAATATGCATCTCTGAAGATGAGGTGGTCATCCCTGATACCCGAACATCCTGGGCAGCCAGAGGACGGTTTCTGGAACGAAGGTCAGGATGGCGAGGGCAACGATCATCGCAAAGAGGAACGGCAGCGTATCGCGGACGATGTCGCGCAGCGGCTCGCCCGATATGTTTGCCATGATGAACAGGAGCAGCCCGTAAGGCGGCGTGATCAACCCAATCATGATGTTGACGACCACAACGACGCCGAAATGAACAAGGTCGATGCCGAGCGCCTGAGCCGTTGGAATGAAAACCGGCACGACAATGAGAAGGATCGCCGTTCCCTCGAGCACGCAGCCCAGAAGAAGAAGCAAGACGTTGACGAGGATCAAGAAGCCGATGGGCGACAGGTCCCAGGCTGACAGAAGCGATTTCACACCTTCCGGAATGTTCTCGACCGTAATGACGTAGTTGAACACGAGGGAGCCTGCAATCAGCATGCCAATCGAGGACGTTGTCCTGGCGCTAACGGCAAGCGACTTGTAGAAGTCGCGCCAGCTCACGCTGCGATAGAGGCCGGCTGAGATGATCAGGGCGTAGGCTGCCGCGACGGCGGCGGCTTCGGTCGGCGTCATGACGCCGCTATAGATGCCGCCGAGAAGAACGACGGGCATCATCAGCGAGGGGAAGGCCTCCCACGTGATCCGTGGGATTTTGCGCAAAGGGATTGGTTTCTCGACCGGAAAGTTTTTGCGCTTGGCGGTGATGGCCACGATGACCATCTGGCTCAATGCCATCAGCAATCCTGGAATGACGCCGCCGAGAAACAGGAAACCGATGGAGGCATCGGAAACCAGCGCATAGAGCACCATGGGAATGGAAGGTGGAATGATCGGCCCAATCACCGAGGATACTGCCGTCAGCGCCGCGGCATAGCTCGGCGGATAACGTCCGTCGCGGGTCATCATCACCTGCATCATGCGGCCGGTACCGGCGGCATCCGCGATGGCGGAGCCGGACATGCCGGCGAAGATGATGCTCTGCAGGATGTTGACATGCGCAAGTCCGCCGCGGAAACGCCCGACGAGAGCGTTGCAGAACGTCATGAGCCTGTCGGTCATGCTGCCGATGTTCATGAACTCGGCGGCGAGGATAAAGAGCGGAACGGAGAGAATGACGTAGTTCGAGTACATTCCGTTCAAGAGTTGCTCGGCGGCGGTGCCCATATCCTGTCCTGCGAGGAGAAGATAGAGGATCGATCCGGCGATCATCGAATGGCCGATGGGCAGCCCGAGGAAAGCAAGAGCGGTGATTGCGACAAGCGCGAGCGAGAAGGGGCTGGCAAGGTTCATACGCCGGAACTCGCTTTGGTGGGGTCGAACTCATCCGGCGCAACACCGCGCATCGCCTGCCAAGCGAGCCAGATGTAGCGAATGATTGTGGCGATCACGAAGAAAATGTAGATCGAGAACAGGTAATCGAACCGGATCTTCAGATAGGCGGTCTTCTCGACCTTCATGAAGCTGACGTAATCGAGAACGGCTGGGAACGAGATGGCGTAGAGCGCGATCAACACGGCGGCCGTGATGATGCACATGATCCGGCGTGCGCCCGGGCCGACCGCGCCGTAAATGATGTCGAAGCGGATCTCTTCGCGTTCGCTCAGAACGAAGGCCGCGCCCCATAACACGAGCCAAACCCAAAGGATGACGCTCACCTCATGGGTCCAGCCGATGGGCAGGCCGAAGACATAGCGAAACACGATCTGAAGAATGAAGGCCAAAAACATGGCAGCCAGCATTGCGGCGATCACGTTCTCGGCGCGACGCGCAAACCATTGGCCGATGACTCGTATAGAGGCAGGCATGGCAAGGGCTCCCTTGCAGGTGCGCCGATCCGCCCTGCATCGGTTTGACTTGAGCAAAGAAGCCGCCGGAGTGCGGTTCTCCGGCGGCTCATGGCTTGGTTACATGGCGTTGATCTTGTCCAGCATGCCCGGCTGCCAGCTCTTGGCGAGGTCGGAGGCCAGATATTTCTTCTGCGCATAGTCGCGGAAGGCTTTCTGGTCGGGAGTGTAGATCTCAAGGCCCTTGCTCTTGAAGAAAGTGGCAAGCTCGGCCTCCTTCTTCAGGTGCTCCTGCGTGCTCCACTCGATCGCCTTGTCAGCAGCAGCCTGGAAAGCGGCCTGCTTCTCGGGGGACATGGCATTCCAGACCTTGTTCGACACAGCCAGAACATCGAAGCCGACCAGATGCGACGTCAGGGCGATCTGTGACATCACCTCATAGAACTTCATGTTCTCCACGTTGGGGAGAGGGTTGTCCTGCCCGTCGATGGCGCCCGTCTGGAGGCCCGTATAGACCTCGGCATAGGCCATGGGCGTGGGGTTCGCGCCAAGCGATTGTCCGAGGAACTGCCAGGCATCGCCGCCGGGCATGCGCAGCTTGACGCCGGCGAGATCCGCAGGGGTGTTGATCTTCTTGTTCGGTTTCAGGCCGACATGCCGGGCTCCAAAATAGGTCGGCCCGAGAATGTGAATGCCCAATTGATCGGAGGCCATTTTCTTGAGCTGCTGGCCGACATCGCTGGCAAAGACCTTCTTCATGTGCTCGGCATCGCGAAAGAGATAGGCGGATGTCACGATAGACCAGGCCGGAATCTGATTGGAGATGTCCTGTGGCGCGATATTGCCCATTTCCAGGTTGCCGCGCTGCATGGCGACAAGTTCGGTGCCCTGCTTGAACAGAGTGCCGCCATAGTAAGGCTGAAGGGTAAAGCCTTGGCCTGTAACCTCTTCCCCGAAGCGCTTCATCATCTGAGCGCGGATGTCCTGCTCCGAAAACACTGCTGAGAAGCGCAGGTTCTGGGGCGACTGGGCCATGACGGGACCAGCGATGCTACAGGCCAGCACGGCCGCGCCTGCGGCCATCAATAAGCGGCGGTTGATACCAAGTGACATGTGTTCCTCTCCTGATGTCTGCGCGCATTTTTCTGCGTCTTTTCCAAATTATCTGCTCGGATAATTGCAAAATCAATGGGTTTTATTAAAATCATCTGATATTTTGAGTTTGGTCCTATCTTGCAGGGGCAGGAAGATACAAAGGGAGGCTTTGGAAGTGTTCGCAAGCGTGGCGGCATGAGCATGGAACTATTGGCGACGTCCATTGCGGATCGGGCCTATGCCCACATCCGGGCCGATATCGTGTTCGGCCGCCTTGAGCCGGGCGGCAAGCTCCGCCTTGACCGTCTGGCGAAGGAATATGGTGCGAGCGTCAGCACCGTCCGGGAAATTCTAAGCCGTCTTTCATCCGAAGGACTGGTGATTGCCGAGGAGCAAAGAGGTTTCCGCGTCACTCCAGTCTCACCCGAAGGATTGCAAGATGTGGCGGCGATGCGGCTGCTTCTTGAGAGCTACGCGTTGCCCCTCTCCTTTGCAGCCGGTGATCTGGAATGGGAGAGCCGGGTCGTCGCTGCCCATTACAAGCTTGCCGCCATGGAGCGTCGGATGCTGTCGGGCGAGACAGAAGATGTGGAACTCTGGAAACGATATGATCGGGAGTTCCATCAGACGCTGATCGAGGCCTGTGGTTCACAGACCCTTCTCGATCTCTATGTCGGCGTCTTCGATCAGTATCTCCGCTATCAGATGGTTGCAGTCGTCTTTCGCGGAGAAATTGCCGCCGAAGAGCATCGGCTCCTCTTGGATTGCGCCCTGACGCGAGATGCCGCGCGCGCCTGCGAAATTCTTGGCCGCCACGTGAACGGATGCGTGGCCTACACCTTGGGCAGTGGGGCGTTGCGATGAACGATATGCCCATCAATGCACAGCTTCAAGGCATCGGAGAAAGCGCTTATCGCAAGATCCGGGCGGACATTGTCTTCGGTCGCTTGGCGCCCGGCAGAAAGCTGAAGCTCGAGCAGTTGAAATCCGATTACGGAGCAAGCGTCAGCACGCTTCGCGAGATCCTCAATCGTCTTTCATCCGAAAGGCTTGTCGTTGCAGAGGGACAGAAAGGCTTCGAGGTTACGCCTGTCTCTATCGCGAATCTGCGGGAGATTGCAGCTCTTCGGCAATTGCTGGAATGCCGCGCCATGGAGCAGTCCTTCCGCGCCGGTGACATGGAGTGGGAAGGGCGTGTCGTTGCCGCGCATCATCGGCTGGCCCGCATGGAAGAGCGCATGGCCAAAGGAGATCGCAGCCATACCGAGGAATGGAAGCAGTATGATTGGCAGTTCCATCAGGCCCTGATCTCTGCCTGCGGGTCGAGAATGCTGATCGACACTCATGCGGCCGTCTTTGACAAATACCTTCGCTACCAGATGATCGCCTTGAGCTATCGCGGAGACATAGCCTCCGAGGAGCATAAGCTTCTTCTGGAGTGTGCGTTGCAGCGAGATTCTGCACGGGCGTGTGAGGTCCTCAGTCGGCACGTCGCAGGTGGCGTCGAGCATGCGCTCGCTACTGGAACGATCACATGAAAAAGAAAGAGCGAGCCGACAGGCCGACGCTCTCCTGAAACTTCGAGGGAACTGGATTCAAGAGCATGCGCACCGCCATCGCCACCGTTTGTTTGAGCGGAACTCTCACCGAGAAGATCGAGGCTATCGCAGCCGCTCAATTCAAGGGAGTGGAGATTTTCGAGAATGATCTTCTCTCCTTCAATGGAACACCGGCCGATGCCAGGCGCATGATCGAGGATCTCGGGCTCAAGACCATTACCTTCCAGCCGTTTCGCGATTTTGAGGGTATGCCCGAGCCCCAGCGCTCCAAGGTCTTCGCCCGTGCCGAGCGCAAATTCGACGTCATGGAGGAACTGGGTTGCGATCTCCTGATGATCTGCAGCAACGTTTCGCCGGATTCTCTCGGCGGCATCGAACGGGCTGCTGCCGACTTTTATGAACTCGGCGAGCGTGCCGCGAAGCGAGGCATGAGGGTTGCCTTCGAGGCCCTCTCATGGGGACGGCACATTCACGACTATCGGGATTCCTGGGAGGTGGTGCGCCGGGCCAACCATCCGTCCGTCGGTCTGGTGCTCGACTCTTTTCATATTCTCGCGCGAGGAACCGACCTGTCGGCAATCCGCTCCATCCCTCCCGAAAAAATCTTCCTGGTGCAGATGGCGGACGCGCCGAGGCTCGACATGGATTACCTGTCCTGGAGTCGGCACTATCGCTGCTTTCCGGGACAGGGCGATCTCCCGGTCGACGATTTCATGCTCGCCCTGCATGCGACCGGGTTTGACGGGCTCTTGTCTCTGGAAATTTTCAACGACCGCTTCAGGGCAGGTTCCGCACGCAGCGTCGCCATCGATGGGCATCGCTCTCTCATCGGCATGCTGGATGAATTGCGCCGGCGTACGGGATCACCCATTGCCGATCTGCCGGACATTCCATCCAAGGCCGTCTGCTCGGGTGTCGAATTCATCGAGTTCGCCGTCGATGAACGCAATGCCGTGGGGTTCGAAAAGACTTTGAGAGGCCTCGGCTTCCGCAAGGCCGGCAATCATCGCTCCAAAGCCGTGACACGCTGGCAGCAGGGAGACATCAACATTGTGGTGAACGCCGACAAAGAAGGCTTCGCCCATTCCTTCAATATTACGCATGGAACCTCTGTGTGTGCCTTGGCGCTTCGCACCACTGATGCATCCGCGACCGTGAACAGAGCCGTTACCCTGCTCGACCAGCCGTTTCAGCAACCGGTCGGGCCTGGTGAAATGAATATTCCGGCGGTCCGTGGGCTCGGTGGGAGCCTGCTGTATTTTGTGGATCGCATGAATGGTCTCGACCGTTTGTGGGATATCGATTTCGAGGCCCTCGAGCTGGATCAAGGACAGGAAGCAGGGCTGACCGTTGTCGATCACATCTCCCAATCCATGCATTACGAGGAAATGCTGACCTGGCTTCTGTTTTACACCTCGCTCCTGGATGTGCAGAAAACACCCGTTCAGACCGTGATCGATCCCGGCGGGGTGGTGCAGAGCCAGGCAATGGAAACCAAGGACGGCTCTCTGCGCCTGATCCTCAACGCCTCGCAAAGCCAGCGCACGCTGTCGTCACGGTTTTTGAATGAGCTGTTCGGATCAGGGGTGCAGCATATCGCCCTTGCAACCTCCGACATCTTCGCAACGGTTGCGCGGCTGAAAGAGAACGGCGTAGAGCTTCTGCCAATCCCGGAGAACTACTACGACGACCTCGAGGTCAGGACGGATCTTTCCGCTGATGATGTCGAGCGGCTGCGGTCTGGCAACATTCTCTATGACAGGGAAGGTGCGGGCGAGTTTTTTCAGGTCTATACGAGAACCATGGAAGGCGGATTTTTCTTCGAGATCGTGGAACGACGCGAGTATAAAGGTTATGGAGCCGTCAATGCGCCGATCCGCTTGGCCTCCCAGACGCGGCTCGCCTCTGTTGATGTGCCGCCGGGGCTCTGAGCGGCATATCAGAAAGCGGTTTCCGTAAAGATGAGAATGCTCCCGAGCAGGATCATGGCCAAGGCGGGCCAATGCGTCCTGATGCTGAATGATTTCGGGCTTTGCCTCGGCTCCAGGCTATCTCCCGCCCGCATCGGCCTGTCGCGTCTCGCATCGCTGAGTCGGCCTCCCCAAAGAGCGAGAGCTGCCCCATAGACCACGCCGCAAAGGATGAGCAATGCGCCGATCCAGATGAGGACAATGCTCGAACCCATGAAGGTCTCTCCGTCTTCGGGATCATCGATAACAGATGGTTCGGAATTCAACCTCCAGGCGCGAAGAACGAGAGACGCGACAGAAGGGTATGATCCGCCTCGAAAACCATGATGGCGACAAATACCAGAAGGGCGCTCATGGGGACGAGAATGGCATAGATCAGAGACAAGCGCTCCCAGGCCATATGCATGAAGACGGCGACGATGAGGCCCGCCTTCAGCATCATGAACAGGAGGATGAGGGAGTACCTGAGGCCGCCTTGAAGCTGGAAATAGTCCACCAGATAGGAGCCGGTGCTCAAGATGAACAGCCACGCCCAGACAACGAGGTAGAGTTTGATGGGATGCTGTCCCTGTTCATGGGTGGATGACTGCGTCGCTGTCTGTGCCATGACACTCACCATAGATAGAAGAAGGCAAAGATGAAGACCCACACCAGATCGACGAAGTGCCAATAAAGCCCCATGATCTCGACAGCTTCGTAGTTTCCTCTTCGACTGGTGAAGAAGCCGCGCCGCTCATGATCGAAGTCCCCGCGCCAGACTTTGCGCGCGACAATGAGCAGGAAGATGACGCCGAAGGTCACGTGAGTGCCGTGAAAGCCGGTGATCATGAAGAACGTGGAGCCGAACTGGGCTGCCCCCCAGGGATTGGCCCAAGGTCGCACGCCTTCATGTATCAGCTTGGTCCACTCGAAAGCCTGCATGCCGACGAAAGTAGCGCCGAGGAGCGCTGTCACGAGCATCAGAGCAGCGGTTTTCCGGCGGTCGCGGCGATAGGCTAAGTTCACCGCCATGGCCATCGTTCCGCTGCTGCTGATCAGAACGAAGGTCATGATGGCAATCAGGATCAGCGGCAGCGTCACGCCTCCGATAGTCAGAGCGAAGACTTCGCTGGAGTTGGGCCACGGTACCGTCGTGGACATTCTGGCGGTCATGTAGGCGATCAGGAAACTGCTGAACACGAAAGTGTCGCTGAGCAGGAAGATCCACATCATCGCCTTGCCCCACGACACATTCCTGAAGGCGGTTCTGTCGGAGGAGAAGTCGGCAGCGATGCTGCGCAACCCGGGAGCCTCAGAACGGGCTGGCTCGACATTGGAAAAAGCCTGTTCCGTCATACCCATCCTCCTCAACTCAGCAATTGCCGACATATGTCGATCACGTTTTCCGCCCAGCCCGTCAGCACGCTCAAAAGAACGAACCAGATGAAGAGCAGGAAGTGCCAATAGATGGCACAGAGATCGACGCTCAGCTGCAGTCGCTCCAATCCGGTACCTTGCCATGCTCTTGCTGTCGTTCGGCCAAGAGCTGCCAATCCGCCGAGGATATGCAGGCCATGAATTCCGGTCAGCACATAAAAGAATGCATTGGCTGAGTTCGATGCCAGGAGGTACCCCTCCGCTGTGAGTTGTCGCCATGCTAGAAGTTGCCCTGAAAGGAAGGCCAACGTTGCCACGGTCGCTGCGAGTAGGCCGAACTTCAACTCGTCTTCCTTTCCCAGACGAGCGGACTTTCGTGCCCCTTGCAACGCGAGGCTGCCCAAGATCAGCATCCCTGTGTTCAGCCATAGAATTCTGGGCAACGGCAGACTGCGCCAATCCGGCAGCTGCATGCGGATGGCATAGGCGCTGATGAAAAGGGCAAAGAGGGAGCCGACCACAGCAAGAAAGACACGAAGTCCCATTCTTGCCGTCGCCGGTGACGTGTTTTCTGCCGGTGGCCAGTTAGTCGCAACGCCCTGTTCAAGCCAGGGCTTCGACATGAGGCCTTGCTTTGAAAGCCACCAAGCACCGATGATGAGCAATGCGCTCAGGAAAATGAGAATGCTACCCATGGGCAGACCCTGATGCTGCTTGAGCATTCGGTTGATTTTGAGGAATGAAGTCTTCCGCTGCGCCTGGAACGCTGTAATCGTAGGCCCACCGATAGACCGTCGGCACGTTCTTGCCCCAGTTGCCGTGCGGTGGTGGTGTCTCGGGTGTCTGCCATTCCAGCGTGGTGGCGCGCCATGGATTGCCTCCGGCGGGTCTCCCGTGACGCAGGCTCCAGAACAGATTGAAGACGAAGGCCAGCTGCGTTGCGCCGACAATCAGCGCCACGATGGTGATAAAGGCATTCAGTGTATGAGCAGACGGCGGAACGAAGGCCATGTCCCCGATCTCGTAGTAACGGCGCGGGACGCCCATGAGGCCGAGATAATGCATGGGAAAGAAAATCGCGTAAGCCCCGAGGAACGTGATCCAAAAATGGAGTTTCCCGAGTGTGTCGTTCAGCATCCGCCCCGTCACTTTCGGATACCAGTGATAGATTGCGCCGAAGATCACGAGGATGGGTGCGACACCCATGACCATGTGGAAATGCGCAACGACGAACATCGTATCTGAGAGTGGGACGTCCACGACGACGTTGCCGAGGAAGAGGCCCGTGAGGCCTCCGTTCACGAAGGTGACGATGAACGCGAGCGCAAAAAGCATCGGGACATTAAGGTGAATGTCACCGCGCCAGAGGGTGAGAACCCAATTGTAGACCTTGATCGCCGTCGGAATGGCGATGATGAGTGTGGTCGTGGCGAAGAAGAATCCGAAATATGGATTCATGCCGCTCACATACATATGGTGCGCCCAGACCACGAAGCTGAGGGCGCCGATGGCGAGAAGCGCCCAGACCATCATGCGGTAGCCGAAGATGTTGCGCCGCGCATGGGTGCTGATGAGATCGGAGACGATGCCGAATGCGGGCAGGGCGACGATGTATACCTCCGGGTGACCAAAGAACCAGAAAAGGTGCTGGAAGAGGAGGGGGCTTCCGCCGTTCCGATCCAAGGGTTGTCCCATCTCGACGATGGCAGGCATGAAAAAGCTGGTGCCGAGAGCCCGATCGAACAGCATCATCACGGCGCCGACGAACAGCGCAGGGAAAGCCAAAAGCGCCATGAAACTTGCGGTGAAGATGCCCCATACCGTCAAGGGCATCCGCATCAACGTCATGCCGCGCGCCCGCCCCTGGAGAACCGTCACCACATAGTTCAGGCCGCCCATGGTAAAGCCGATGATGAAAACCATCAGTGAGACGAGCATCAGGATGATGCCCCAATCCTGTCCTCCCGGCGTGCCGGATGTAATCGCTTGTGGCGGATACAACGTCCAGCCGGCGCCCGTGGGGCCGCCCGGCGCAAAGAAACTCGCAACGAGGATGAGAACGGCAAGTAGATAGATCCAGAAGCTCAGCATGTTGACATAAGGAAACACCATATCGCGTGCGCCGACCATCAAAGGGATAAGGTAATTGCCGAAACCACCGAGAAAGAGAGCCGTCAGAACATACACCACCATCATCATCCCGTGCATGGTGATGAACTGGTAATAGGCATTGGCGTCTATGAACGAGAACACACCCGGGAAGCCGAGCTGCAGGCGCATCAGCCATGACAGGACGAGGGCGATCAGGCCGACGCTCAAAGCGACAAAGGAATATTGGATAGCGATGATCTTCGCATCCTGACTGAAGACATACTTCGTTACCCAGCTATGCGGATGGTAGAGCTCGACATCGTCGATGACAGGCGCATGCGCCGCTCCGATTGGGTCGAGGGGAACATCAGTCATCAGAGCCCTCTCTGGACGTTACAATTGCCCCTTCTCATACGCCGTCGGCGGTCTGCTTATTGGGCTTGGGGCATAAGACGCGCAAAACTGCGCGACATCTGCTCCTGAAGCCATGCCTGATAGTCTTTCTGCTCCTGAACGATGACTGTCCCACGCATCTGGGGATGGCCGAGTCCGCAGAGTTCCGCGCACAGAATCTCGAAGGTTCCGGTCCTGGTGGGCGTGAACCAGATGTAGGAGATCTGGCCTGGAACGAGATCCATCTTGGCCCGCATCTCCGGCACATAGAAATTATGAATGACGTCGACGGAACGCAGGAGCGCCTTCACGGGCTTGCCGATCGGCAGGCGGAGCTCGCCGCCTTCAACGATCACATCGTCCTGCCCGCTCGGGTCATCCCGGCTTATGCCCAGAGGATTCTCGGGACTAATGAGTCGAATGTCCGAAGTCCCCAGCTTGCCGTCCGGGCCAGGCAATCGGAAGCTCCATTGCCATTGCTGCCCCAGAACCTCGATGTCGGTTGCGTCTTCGGGAACGGTGATAAAAGCTCTCCAGACAAACAGGCCGGGGGTCAGCATGGCTGCGACGCCAACGCCGGTGATCACGGTCAGCCATAATTCCAGGCGCTTGCTTTCCGGCTCGTAATGCGCCCGCTGGCCCTGCCGATGGCGAAAGCGAAAGATGCAATAGGCCATGAAGAGCACGACCGCGACGAAGACCGCCCCGGTGATCCAGAACGTCATGACGAGTGTGGAGTCGATGTAGCTCCAGTTCGAGGCAATGGGCGTCCACCACCACGGGCTCCAAAGATGGAATGCCACCGAGCCTACCGCGATCAGAACCAGTATCAGCGCTACGGCCATCTTTGTTCGCCCTTGCCCAGAGAGGCTGCCGGCATGAAACAGAAGGCAATAATTTCACCTCTGAAGAATATCCCATGAAAGCGAAGAGATTCTTCAGTGGGCACGACCCAAGGTCGCGAAACGCTTAGTCCTGCAGGATGATCTTCATGGTGATGGGAATATGAAGCTCATCCATCAACTTATATCAAAACTAAACCTAACGGCTGAGTTGGTCAATGAGCCCTCCGGTCAAGCTGTCTGCTTGAGCTGCTTCAGTCCGTGCCGTGCTGACAATGACATGAGAAACAAGCCGCCGGCTCAAGAGTATAATTGACATTTGAAATATGCTAGTTTGCCTTATTCTATAAGGCGATTGCAGACGGAACGTACCGTGATTGACGTAGCAAGGTGGCTCGTCGAACAGGGGCTTGAACAATACGCCGAGGTGTTCGCTGCGAATGCCGTCGAGGGCGAAGTCCTGTTCAGTCTTACGGAGGCCGACCTCAAAGATTTGGGCATCTCGGCACTCGGGCATAGGAAGAAACTGCTGCACTCGATCGCGGCTCTTCGAGCGCAAGAGGATCGGGCAATATCACAACGGTCTGATGAGGTTCCGAATGCCTCCACGGGCGTCGCCGAACGGCGTCAGCTGACCGTGCTTTTCTGCGATCTGGTGGGATCGACCGAGTTGTCAGCTCGGCTCGACCCCGAGGATCTGCGTGAGGTCATCAGCGCGTATCAGAGTGCCTGCACGGAGGTAGCGGCCCGGTACGAAGCTTATGTTGCAAGGTTCCTTGGTGATGGCGTCCTTATCTATTTCGGTTGGCCTCAAGCCCATGAAGACGATGCCGAGCGGGCGGTCTCGACGGGCCTTGCATTAATTGATGCGATCATGCAGCTAAGCCCTCCCGGAAACACGCGATTGCAGGCTCGCATCGGCATCGCGACAGGCCCGGTGGTCATAGGGGATCTGGCCGGGCGAGAAGCTGCCGACACTGTGATTGGAGAGACGCCAAACCTTGCCGCGAGGCTTCAGTCCATCGCCGAGCCAGGTGCCGTCCTCATCAGTCCGACGACACGCCGGCTCGTGAATGGGCTGTTCGAGCTGGAGGGGCTGGGCCCGCAGAGTCTCAAAGGTTTTGCGAATGCGCTGACAGTATGGCGGGTCAAGCGCGAGATCCAGACCATAGATCGCTTCGAGGCTAAGCATCCCGTCGGCTATACGCCTCTGGTCGGGCGCGAGGAAGAACTCTCATTGCTTTTGCGTTGCTGGGATCAGGCGAAGGGCGGTGCAGGTCAAGTGATCATTTTGTCGGGGCCGCCAGGAATGGGCAAGTCTCGCCTCGTGATCGAGTTGCGCGAGCGGCTGAAAAGCGAGACCTATGTCGCGCCTCGCCTGCAAGGCTCGCCTTATCACACATCCACGCCGCTTCACCCCGTGATACAGCACTTCGAGCACGCGGCCGGACTGGAACGCGACGACCCGCCTATGGTGAAGCTCGACAAGCTTCAGGCCCTGATCGCACGTAACACAACAGAGCTCGATCTGGCCGTTCCGCTGATGGCGACCGTCCTCGGCATTCCCGCAGCTTCACGATATTCTCTTCCTGACCTGACGCCACAGCGCCAGAAGCAACTCACTCTGGAGATCGCTGTCGATCAGCTTGAAGGACTTTCCGCCGGACAGCCGGTTCTTTTCATATGCGAGGATGTGCAGTGGTTCGACCCGACAACGCTTGAACTTCTGGGGCTCGTGATCGAGCGCATTGAACATTTAAACGTGATGCTGGTCATTACCGCGCGGCCTGAATTCGTTTCTCCCTGGGACGGTCGCGGGCATGTCACGGTGCTGTCTCTCAATGGGCTTGAAAGAGGACATGGCAGCATCGTTGTCGAGCAGATCGCAGAAGGGAAGCATCTGCCGGATAAATTACTCGATGAGATCCTAGAAAGAACGGACGGTGTCCCCCTTTTTATAGAAGAGCTGACCAAAGAGGTGATCGAGTCTGGACTTCTGATCGATGCGGGATCCAGCTATACACTGGCAGGTCCTCTGCTTCCCCTTGTCATCCCGGCAACGCTGCACGACTCGCTTCTCGCGCGCCTGGATCGCCTCGGAACTGCAAAGGAAATTGCACAGATCGGGGCTGCCATAGGCCGCGACTTTTCCTATTCGATGATCGCAGCCGTATCAGACCGCCCTGAAAAAGAGCTGCTGAAAATGGTAGAGCAGCTCGTCACATCCGGTTTAGTTCAACACAGCGGATCTCAAGCCGCCGAGGTTTACAGCTTCAAGCATGCTCTGGTGCGGGATACGGCCTACGAAAGTCTTCTGAGGAGCAGGCGTCGTCAGATCCATGCAAGGATTGCGGCTGCTCTTGAGACTCAGAGGCCGGAAATCAGGGATGTACAGCCTGAGCTTCTGGCGCATCATTATGCCGGGGCCGGGCTTGCGCAACAGGCTGCTGACTATTGGCGAAAGGCGGCCGATTGGACGATCCAGCGGTTTGCCAATAGTGAGGCGATCTCCCATTGCGACAAGGCTATCATGCAGCTTCACACCTTGCCGGCAACGTCTGAGCGAATGCGAGCCGAGCTTGACGTGCAGCTCATCAAAGGAGTCGCGGTACGCGCCGCCAGAGGATACAGCGTTCCCGAGTCGGAGCATGTTTTTTTACGGGCTTGCGAGCTTTGCGAAAGTCTGGGAGACCGCGTGAATCTGATCCACGCACTTCGCGGTCTGTTCGGAGCCTATTACGTGGCCGCACGATGGTCCGATGCCGCCCAGGTGGTTGATCGCGTTCGCACCGCCACTGACGGCATGGATGATCGGGTATTGCTGTGCATTCGATGGACAATCGATGGCGCCGCGCGTCTCTTCAGGGGTGGGCCGGATGACGCCCGTACTTGTTTGCAAAAGGCTCTCGCGTTCTACAATGACAATGACCGTGAGACGCATATCCGGCTGACAGGTCATGAAATGGCTTCCCTGATCCGATTTCACCTTGCCATCGCAGAGTGGTTGAGCGGGCACCCGGAGAGCGCTATTCGCACCTCAGAGAAGGCAATTGAAATCGCTCGGGCCGCAAAGCAGCCTTTCTCTCTCGCCCAGGCACTGGGTAACGGCGCGTTGCTTCAGATGCTCGCCAGAAATCCCGATGCCGCCGAGGCGCTTGTCCGCGAGACGATCGAGATCAGCGTCCAGCATGAAATTCCCGATTATATCCTGTTCGGAAACATGTTGGCCGGTGTTCTGAGTGCCATGAAGGGAGATAGCGTGAAGGGCGAAAGACTTGCTCGTAAGAGCATGGTTGGGCTTCAGCAAGCAGGATGGCGATGCTTCATCCCGATCCTCCTGCTTTATCTCTCCGTAGTGGGAGAGCCAGAGATGGCTCTTGAGACGGTTCATGAGGCGCGCCTCATGATAGAGCAAAGCGGCGAGGCGATCTGGGAGGCGGAGGCCATGCGCGTCGAAGCTCTCAGGAAATTGTCCAATGGTGCTGATGTGGTCGAGGTGGAAGGCATCCTACATGCTGCAATTGACATTGCGCGCCAACAAGGGACCACGGCCTTCGAGCTGCGTTCGGCTGTTTCCCTTGCTCAGTTATGGGTGATGCGAGGAAAGGGAGATGAGAGCAGAAGTCTGCTCCATCCGATCTATGCGAGTTTTACCAAGGGGTTTACTATGCCAGATCTCCTGGAGGCGCGAGATCTGATCGGCGGAATTTCGTAATCCCCCTGTTCCAGCGAGGTAGTTCCGTCGCGCGGTTCCAGCTTTGGTTCAAGCAGGCCGCTGAATTTTTACGAGAGCATCTGGTTTATCTCCAAAGATGGGTTCTATCTCACGCTCAGCGCATGAGGTGCTTGGGAATGCCTCGAAATTTCCATCGCTGCCAGCCTCCATGAGGAGCGATCCAAACTAGTCACTCTCCCGCCGCCACGGTACAGTTTGCACTGGCGTTCCACGGAGAGTGCCATGGCAACAGAGCTGCGTGAATTTCTGGCGGATTTGGCAACAGACCCTAAGAGTCTCGCCAACTTCATTGCCGATGCGGATGCCGCAATGGAGCGGGCCGAGCTTTCGGATGAGGATCGCAAGCTCCTGCAGAGCGGCAACCTTGCTGCCATTCAGGCGCGACTGGCTGGTTATGACCCTGGCGCTGCGGCAACGCCGCAGATCGTTGTAGTTGCCGGGCTTGAGCAACTTCGCAAAATGTATGCCGATCACATGCGCACGATGTCCCCGCCCGGCGCTGAGGTGACGCAGTTCGGAACACACCAGCAAATGCCCGCAGGCGCCGTGGCACCTCAGTTCGGAGTATGGCAGCAGATGCCCGCGGGAGCTGTCGCGCCTCAATTTGGCGTGTGGCAGCAAATGCCTGCTGGAGCCGTGATGCCGCAGGTTGCTCCATGGCAGCAGATACCCGCAGGGGCTATCGCGCCGCAGGTTTCCCCATGGCAACAACCTCCTCCGGGGGCATTCTCACCTCAAGTTGCTCCGTGGCAGCAAGTGCCTGCAGGGGCGGTCACGCCACAGATTGCATTTTGGCAGCAGACACCTGCTGGTGCCGTCGCTCCGCAAATCGCGCTATGGCAGCAGGCTCCTCCAGGAGCAATGGTCCCGCAATTTGCCTTCGGACAGCAGGTGGCGCCAGGGGCTGTGACTTCTCAGATGGCGATGTCGCCCCAGGTGGCGCCTGGTGCGGTGACGCCACAATTCGTTTTCCCGTTAGTTATGTTTCCGTTTTGGTGGCGGTAGACCAACGCTCAGAACGGTACAAGGCTAACTATCGATCAAGCGCATGGTCTGCACAAAACAAGAGAGGCAACGTGTACGACGATCACCTTGTTGTCGTTGGAACGGGAATCCGGACAACCGGCCAACTGACCGTTGAGACGATTGCCTGCATGCAATGTGCGGATCGGCTCTTCTACATCGTTGCCGATCCAGTCGCTGAGGAGGTGATCCGCCGCCTTTGCCCCGATGGGGCCGAGACGCTTTATGACCTCTACGGTGAAGGCAAGCCGCGAATGCAGACTTACCAGGAGATGGTCGATCGTATCCTCACGAGCGTTCGCGCGGGAGAACGCACTGTCGCTGCTTTCTATGGACATCCTGGCGTCTATGCCTATTCCTCGCATGAGTCCATTCGGCGGGCTCGGGCGGAAGGGTATCGCGCTAGAATGCTGCCTGGAATCTCCGCAGAGGATTGTCTCTTCGCCGATCTCGGCATCGATCCTTCGTCAAATGGATGCCAGTCTTACGAAGCCACTGATTTCCTTCTCAACTCACGCTCTGTCGACAATTCCGCTCAACTCATTCTCTGGCAGGCAGGGCTTGTAGGTGATCTGACTTTTCGCCGTTATGCCTACGACATTTCCGCAATGCCGCTCTTGCTCGAGAAGTTGCAGCTCTTCTATCCGCGGACACATCCGGTCTATCTTTACGAGGCTCCCTCGGTGCCTGGGTGCGAACCTGTGATCCGCCCGATCATGTTGGAGCAACTTCTGACCTCAAGCATTACCGCGACAACAACGCTTTATCTGCCACCGGCACGAGCCACAATGTCTGATCCTGCCTATCTCAGCCGAGTACGCCTGCCTCAGGGGGCATGAAGCGCCCCGAGCTAATCGTCGCCACTTTCCCGTTTTTCTTGCATTCTCATTATCTGATCGAGAATAGACATGGTTTTCGGATCGCTCGACTGCGCGACATTAAAGCGAATGAAGGACGTCGCAGTCTGTGAGACGCTGAACACATTGCCTGGAGCGAGCACGACATTATCCTCCAAAGCCAGACGGGCAAGCGCCGCAGCGTCCTGGTTGTCGGGCAGACGGCACCAGAGGTAAAAACCACCACGCGGTGTGACCCAAGGCTTGATGCCAAGATTCTGCAGCCTGATAGCCGTCTCTTGTCTCGCCCGTGTAAGGCGCTGACGCAACTCGTCCATATGTTTGCGATAGCTGCCCCCCGCCAGGACATGGGCGACCAGCTCGGTTGCAACGGGGCTGGGTCCACCAAAACAGGTGGCAACCTGTAGATCGACTAGGCCTTCGATCCAATCCGCCCGAGCGGCGATGTAGCCGCAGCGGATCGAAGCAGACAGCGTCTTCGAAAAACTTCCGATCCGAATGACGCGATTGAGACCGTCGAGTACGGCAAGACGCGGTGAAGGATCCGGTTCGAAATCCGCGAAGATGTCGTCTTCGACAATGATCACGTCGCGAGCGGAAGCTGCACTCAGCAGCCTATAAGCCGTCTGCGGTGAGAGGGTAGACCCGGTAGGATTGTGGAGCGCGGAGTTGGTGATGTAGAGGCGCGGGTTCTCTGTATCCAGGATGGCTTCGAAAGCAGCAATATCAGGGCCGGAAGGGGTATACGGCACGCCAACGATTTTGACTTGATGCGCTCGAAGCAGAGCCTGAAAGTTAAAATAGCACGGGTCGTCCACCACCACCGTATCGCCGGGCTTCAACAGAAAGCGGCAGATCAGGTCGATGGCTTGCGTGCCCGAACCGGTGAGCATGATCTGGTCGGTGGAGGCCTCAAGGCCTTCTTCCGCAAACCGGCCGAGCAGTAATCGGCGCAGGCGCGGGGAGCCGCGCGTACTCCCATAATCGACAAGCGCCGCATCATCAGCGCGTGCAAGGCTCCGCATGGCGCGGCGAAGCGCGGTGTGCGGCATCCAATCCGCAGGTAACCAGCCGCAACCGGGCTTTGACGCCGTAGGGTCAGCATCGAGTGACTGCCGCGAAACCCAGAATGGATCGATGGCGCGGTCGCGGCGCGGTTCTGCTTTCGCCAGTGTCAGTGCCGGCAGGGTATTGCCTGCGACGTAGAAGCCTGAGCCGCGCCGGGCGCGGATGAGGCCCTCAGCGGCAAGGCGATCATAGGCCTCGACAACCGTCGATGGCGATACGCCCATAGTCGCGGCAAAGCTCCTGATGGAGGGAAGCCGGTCACCGGAGGCGAGTGCGCCGTTGGAGACCTTCGCGCGGATCGCTGCCATCACTTCGCCGGTTCGGGTTTGCCCTTCGTCCTTCATGGAAGCTCCACTGATTGTATTACTGCTCATATCAATACAGTTTGGTGAAATTGTACTGTATTGTCGCTGTCGCGGCCAGCGGTGACATCCTAGAGTCGCTCCTGAGAAAGAGAGGCGACATGGATCGGACGACGGATGCGTGGGGCAGCGGCCTTCTGGGCGTCATCATTTTCAGCGGGTCGCTCCCGGCGACCCGAATTGCCGTTGGCGATTTCTCTCCCCTGTTCCTGACATCTGCCCGTGCGGTGATCGCTGCGCTGCTTGGGGCAGCTTTTCTTGCCGTCCTGCGGCAGGCCAAACCTCAGCGCGGAGACCTCGGCTCGCTGCTTGTCGTCGCGCTCGGTGTCGTTGTTGGTTTTCCACTGCTGACGGCGCTCGCGCTCCAGCACATCACCGCGGCGCGTTCCATAGTTTTCATCGGCCTTCTTCCGCTCGCGACCGCCATCTTTGGCGTCTTGCGCGGCGGGGAGAGGCCGAAACCTGTCTTCTGGCTGTTCTCAGGCTTTGGTGCCGCAACGGTCGCCAGCTTTGCCCTGTTCAACAGCGACGCAGGTTCCCTCACGGGCGATCTGCTGATGGTGGCAGCAATTGTTCTGTGCGGCCTCGGCTATGCCGAGGGAGCCGCTTTGTCGCGGCGGCTTGGGGGCTGGCAGGTCATCTCATGGGCCCTGCTTCTCTCGCTTCCGATGATGGCCGTGATTGCGGTGCAGACCATGCCGCAAGTTTGGAGCGTGATCGGTGGTCCTGCCTGGATCGGGCTCGCCTATGTTTCGATCTTCAGCATGCTGATCGGGTTCGTCTTCTGGTATCGCGGCCTTGCGCTCGGAGGCATTGCGGGCGTGGGGCAGTTGCAACTGCTCCAACCTTTCTTCGGTCTTGCTCTGGCAGGGCTCCTGCTGCAGGAGCCTGTCGCGTGGACGATGATCGCAGCGACAGGGCTTGTCGTCCTTTGCGTGGCTGGTGCCAAGCGCTTCGCTTGAAGCTTTCGCGGGGCCTCGGCGCGCGGCAGGTATGCCGGGCCTCGGTGAGGTTCTGCCGCAGTGGAGGATGGCGCTCGCGACATTCCAATGTGGGCCGAACCGAGCGCTTGAGGAACGGCGACAGCTTCCTGGTTCCCTCGAACGCGATTTATGGAGCCATTGCCATCGAAGCTGGGACTCGTCTGGATGCCTTCGCGCCAATGCGCGAGGATTTTATAGGGGCATAGGCAAAAGCGCGACCCTAGCATCTAATTCGCAAAGCCTTCGAGGAACGGTGGGCAGAGTAAGCCTGCGCCTGCTGCCCACAGGCCCCTTCGTGTCGACCTAACGCGACCGTGAGGGAACGAAGCTGCGCTGAACCGATTGTGTCAACAGCGAAGCTTCGATCAGGCAGAAAACCTGACGCAACGATGGGTGCGCGACGCAGGCAATGGCGCAGCTTTTCACACCGGGCGCGACCACTCTGTTCCGGGTGGTCATTGTGCTTTCTGGCGCAACAGTGATTGCTGCGAGCGCGCTGGCCTATGTCTGGGCTCGCTTGGACAGCACCTGGAACGTTGGAAAGCCGGCGCCCCAACCTGTCCCATTCCGGCATGATCTTCATAGCGGATCCTTGAAGATCGATTGCCGCTATTGCCATTCTACCGTTGAACGCGCTGCCGATGCCGGCATGCCGTCCGCTCAGACCTGCATGACCTGCCATTCGCAAGTATGGGTAGGGGCGAGCGTTCTCGATCCCGTCCGCTCCAGCTTCACGCTCGGACAGCCGATCGAATGGACCTCTGTGCACCGCCTGCCGGACTACGCTTACTTCAATCACGCCATACACGTCACCAAAGGGGTAGCGTGCGAGACTTGCCACGGCCGTGTTGATCAGATGCCAAAGACCGTGAAGACGCAAACTCTTTCCATGGGATGGTGCCTGGACTGCCATCGCAATCCTGCTCCGAATCTTCGGCCGCAAGAAGCTGTGTTCACCATGGGTTATGAGGCGCACGGCAAGGACATGCCGGATGATATTCGCGAGTTTTACCGAGAGGCTTCCCGGCGTCTCACCAGCTGCAACACGTGCCACCGGTAGAAGCGATGGGTGAGAAAGCGCCATTCGATCTCGATGCCTTAAGAGCCCGGCTCGCAACGGAGGACGGACCGAGGCTCTGGCGAAGCCTTGAGGAACTGGCGGATCTGCCGGAGGTGCGCAGGTATGTGGAAGCCGAGTTCCCGGATGTTGTCCAAGCCTCTTCCGTCGACCGCCGGACGCTTCTGAAACTGATGAGTGCCTCGCTTGCTCTTGGAGGATTGGCTGCTTGCAGCGACAAGAATGCGAGCAAGAATGCGCCGCTATTATCACAAAGCCGGAACATGCCGGGCTACACGCCGGGTGTTCCGCTTACTGTTGCGACATCCCTTCCCTTGGACGGCCTTGGAAGAGGCGTTCTCGTAAAGGTGCAGGAAGGTCGGCCCGTCAAGATCGAAGGGAATCCGCTTCACCCGGCGAGCCTTGGAGCAGCAGACATATTCGCTCAGGCGGAGATCCTGTCACTCTACGATCCTGATAGATCCGACACTCCGTTGCAGGGAGGGCTTCCAAAAACTTGGGAGGAATTCACGGCCTTTATTCGTCCCGTGCGGAACGAACTCGTCGTGGGTGAAGGGCGAGGGCTGCATGTCCTGATGCCGCCAACCTCATCCCCAACACTTCACAGGCTTATATCGCTAGTGAGGCAGGTCTTTCCCCATTCACAATGGCATGAGTTCTCGCCGCTCGACGATGACAGCAGGCGAGGCGTCGCCATGGACGTGTTTGGCCAGGATCTAGACTTCGTGTACGACCTGACGCAGGCGGATGTCATCGTGACGCTCGGGAGCGACCTGTTCTCAGAAGAGGCAGGGCATCTACGGTATGCTGCCGACTACCAGAAGCGGCGGCGTATGAAGGACAAAGCGCTTCCCCGTCTTTTCTCGGCAGAGGCCCGACCGAGCCTTATCGGAGCGCGCGCAGACGAGCGCATAATCCTTCGACCTCGAGAGTTCGATGCGTTCGTGCAAACACTTGCATCATTTCTCGAAGTAGGAGAGACGCCGCCATCCGAAGTGCATCCCTCCGCTTCTCGGATGGCGGAAGATCTGCGCAGCGCTGGATCTCGCGGTCTTGTCGTCGCGGGACGAGGAATGTCGGCCCGTGTGCATGCTCTCGCGCTTGCGATCAATGCAAAGCTCGGCGCTTTTGGTACGACGATCCGTGCGATAGAGCCTGTGCGCCCCAGGATAGATGGCGTGCGAACGCTTCAAGATCTGGCGCAATCCATAGAGAACGATCAAGTGTCCCACCTGATCGTTCTCGGCGGTAATCCGGTATATGCGGCGCCAGCCGATATCGATCTCGCCGCGCTCATTCGGCAGGTTCCTCTGTCGCTTCATCTCGGACAGCATCGTGATGAGACGGCCTCAGCTTGCCGCTGGCATATTCCCGAAGCCCATCCCTTGGAGAGCTGGGGAGATCTGCGGGCCTTCGATGGAACGGTGGGATTAAGACAGCCTGCGACGATGCCGTTGAAGTCGACCCTGAGTGCCGAGGAATTTCTCGGCCTTGTGGCAGGGCAAAATGTTGATGGCCGTGGCCTGGTTCAAGGGACTTGGCGGGAAGCCTGGGGAGATGAATTCGAAGCACGCTGGGCGCACTCGCTTGAAGATGGTGTGATCGAGGGGTCCGCATCTCCTGCCGTCGATGTATCAATACGATTCGATTGGCGGCCCAGCCCTACCGCTCCAATTCCGCTTGGCGGAGTCGACGTGATCTTCGCGCCAGATCCGTCGATGTGGGACGGTTCATACGCCAACAATGGCTGGTTGCAGGAACTGCCGAAGCCTTTGACGAAACAGGTCTGGGGCAATGCGGCTCTGATAGCAGCCGAGACCGCAGATATATTCGGCTTGTCCTCAGGCGAAACTCTTGATCTGACCGTCGAAGGCCGTGTCGTGCGCGCTCCCGTTTGGGTTATGCCCGGGCATGCGCCTGGAGCTGTGACCCTCACACTCGGCTACGGACGTCGGCAGGCGGGACGCATCGGAAACGACATTGGCTTCAATGCCTACGCAATCCGTCCGTCGCATCAGCCTTGGATCGCCACCGGCGAGATCAGGGCCGCCAGCGAGCGAGGGCGGGTCATTTCCACGCAGCAGCATCACTCGCTTCAAGGGCGCGACATCGTGCGCGTCGTGGCGCCTGATCAGGCAGCTCTTTCGGAAGCGAAAAAGCTGCCATCTTTGCATCCGGACTGGACCTACGAAGAGCATGCCTGGGGCATGGCAATCGATCTTGACGCTTGTATCGGCTGCAATGCCTGCGTCATCGCCTGCCAAGCCGAAAACAACGTTGCCGTCGTTGGCCCTGAGGAGGTGGCGAAGGGGCGTGAAATGCATTGGCTGCGCGTAGATCGGTATTATAGCGGGGAACCTGACGCTCCAAGAACCTACTTTCAGCCCATGCCATGCATGCAGTGTGAGAAGGCGCCTTGCGAGGTGGTGTGCCCCGTGAATGCGACGGTGCATTCCTCCGAGGGTCTCAACGACATGGTTTACAATCGTTGCATCGGCACGAGAACCTGCTCGAACAATTGCCCTTACAAAGTGCGGCGCTTCAACTTCCTGGACTATCAGGGGACGGATTACACCGCTTCGCCCGACGCCATGAACCCGCAGGTCACGGTCCGGGATCGCGGTGTGATGGAGAAATGCACCTATTGCGTTCAACGCATCGGCGCGGCCCGTGCCGATGCCCGGATCGAAGATAGGCGCGTGCGCGATGGGGAGATCGTGACGGCTTGCCAACAAGCCTGTCCGACACAGGCCATCGTTTTCGGCGACATCAATGATCCCGAGAGCGCCGTGAGCAAGCTCAAAAAAGATCCACGTAATTATGCCCTTCTCGGTCATCTGAACACAAAGCCGCGAACTACGTATCTCGCCCGCGTCGAAGCGCCCGCGGAAAAAGGATAGCCGATGAGCAGCAATGCACAGTCCAGCACGAGCCGGGTTGCTGATGTCGCGCTCTTCCGCCGTTTCGGCTTGGTTTGGTGGATTGCGCTGGCCATCTCCGGCGCTCTCGTTCTTTTGCTCGTTTATGCGCTGGTTTCAGTCGCGCTCCTGGGCGTCGGCATCTGGGGCGTGAATATTCCCTTCGTCTGGGGTTTCGACCTGATCAACTATGCCTGGTGGATCGGCATTGCCAATGGTGCGAGTCTGTTCGCCGCTATTCTCGTTCTGCGTCGGCACGATCTGCGGACGGCGGTCAACCGCTTTGCCGAAGGTGTTGCGTTCTTCGCCGTTCTCTGCGCGGGCATTTTTCCAATCTTTCACCTCGGGCGTCCATGGCTGTTTTATTGGACGTTTCCATACCCCGCGACTTTCGAGGTATGGCCGCAATTCCGCAGCACATTGACGTGGGATTTCTGGGCAATCAGCACCCATGTCATCGTTACAAGCCTGCTTTGGTATGTAGGCCTCATTCCCGATCTCGCGACCTTGCGGGATCGCGCGCGGCATAAGACGGTGCAAAAGATCTACGGAATCTTCGCGCTCGGCTGGCGCGGGTCAGTGCGTCATTGGGCTTATCACCAGCGCGCCTATCGTCTTGTCGCCATCCTCGTGCTGCCCCTGATCCTCATTATGCAGAGCACAGTGGCTTTCGAGTTTGCCGTTACGCTGGTGCCCGACTGGCACGAAACACGCCAGCCGCTCCACTTCGTAGCTACGGGGCTATCGCAGGGACTATCTATTGTTCTCCTCGTCGCCGTGCTCCTACGCTGGGGGCTGCAGCTTGGACGTTACATCGATGAGGTAGACATCGATCTTCTCGGCAAATTCGTCCTCACGAGCGCCCTCGTGTCGGGTTATCTTTATCTGGATGAGATCATCTCCGCACTTCTGGCGGATAGCTTGGCACAAGAGGCGACTTTCAACCGCATGATCGGAGATTATGCCGGCCTTTACTGGACAGCTATTGCCTACGGCGTTCTCTTTCCACAACTGCTCTGGTTCAAAGCCGCGCGTCAAAGCACCGTCGCCGGTGTCTTTGTCGGATTTTCCATCGGCATCGCCATATGGTTCGACCGGTTCTCGATTATCGTCGCAGGCCTTGAGACGGATCACCTGCCGTCGATCGGGCGATCTTATAGCCCGACGCTTCCTGAGGTCGCGCTGTTCTTAGGGTCTCTCGGATTGTTCGTCGCTCTTTTGCTCCTCTTCGTGCGGTTCTTGCCCGTGGTCTCGATGTTCGAAATCCGGCATGATGAGCATCTGGAGAAGTCTGCATGACGCAGGACATCTACGGTATCATAGCTGAGTTCGAGACACCGGATGCCTTGGCGGATGCCGTCAGAAGGGCAAAGCGCGCAGGTTTCACGCAGATCGATGCATTTAGCCCATTTCCTCTCACAGACCTTGCTCGGGAGATGGGCACACGCACAACTGCCATTCCCTGGATCGCGCTTGTTGCCGGGCTGATCGGCGCAGGTCTGCAATATGGTGCGCAATATTGGATGAACGCTATTGATTACCCGCTGAATGTCGGAGGGCGGCCGCTCAATTCGTGGCCCACTTTCATTCCCTCCACGTTGATCGTTGCCATTCTCTGGGCGGGAACTGCAACCTTACTCGGCCTGCTTCTCATCCTTCGGTTGCCGCGTCTGCATCACCCGGTCTTTTCGGTGCACGACTTCAAGCGCGCTTCGGAAGACCGGTTTTTTCTCTGCATCCTAGGCAGCGACCCGCTCTTCGAGCCCGATGGGGTCCGGTGCTTTCTCGAAGCGCAGCTGCCGACGTCGGTGCGGGAGGTGCCGGCATGCGACTAGCTGTTGCTATTATCTGTTTCGTGTTGCTGGCGGCCTGCGATTCCGGCACGGAGCAGCGGGATGCCGTTGCCTCGACCCGCACCGTCCAGCGGCCATTTGTTCCCGTTCCTCCAGGTGTCATTGTGAAGGGAACCGCTGCGCAGAACGCGGCGCTCGCGCCGCCGGGTCCGCAGGTGACCCCAGCTCTTCTTGTGAAAGGCGAAGATCGCTTCCGCGCCTTCTGCTCGCCATGCCATGGCTTGAGCGGCCGAGGAGATGGAACGGTGGTCTCGCGAGGGTTTTTGCCTCCACCCTCCTATCATGAGGAGCGCGTGAGAACTCTCTCTCCCGAGCAGATCGTCACGGTGATCACTCAAGGCAAGGGGCGGATGTTCTCTTATGCAGATCGCCTCCTGCCAGAGGAGCGCTGGGCCATCGCTCATTATATCAAGAAGCTTCAAGCGGAGAGTGGCGCACCGATACGCCAGGGAGCGGTATCTCCATGAATGTCACGGAGGCTCTCTACGTCGCTTTCGTTGGGCTTGCCGGAATCTCGATGGGCAGCCTCGTTGTTCTGATGCTCGGCCACCTCATGAATGAGCATTGGTTCGCTCCGATCCGAGCGGAGGTCGAAGCGGCAGCGTTGATGATTCCTTTGGTCCTCATTCTGGGCATTCCAGTTGCTATTGGGATCGAGCAACTCTTCCCCTGGGTCAGTGAAAGGAGCGGCTTGCCGCCAGCACGAGCCCTATTCTTAAGCCCAGGCTTTTTCCTGATGAGGAGCGCGCTCTACCTGCTGGTCTGCTTCGGCATGGCATTTTGGCTGATCCGCACCCGGCATGTGCGCCGGGCAAGCGCTGTCGGGCTCGGCCTGCTGACGCCCATCATGAGTTTCGCAGCTTACGATTGGGTGCTGTCGCGCGAGCCGCATTGGTGGTCGAGCTTGTTCGGATTTGCCTTTGGTCTCGCTCAGGTCCTTGCCGCACTGGCCGGTGCCATCCTCGTGAATTTTCTGAAACCAGACCCGGCTTCGCCACGGCGGATGGCCAGTCTCGAGCGCGCGTTGCTGACACTGGCGCTTCTGACTGTCTGGACGTGGTTCGCGCAGTTCATCATCGTCTGGCTCGCCAATCTGCCGCAGGGAGCAGAATGGTACTTGAGGCGCTCCGATCCTTGGGATTTGAGGCTTCTCACCGTTTCCTCTCTGTTGATTCTGGGTGCCATCGTGGTTCTGGTTCCGTCCGGCGTCAGCCGGGCTGCGATGATTGGGGGAAGCGCTCTCGTGCTTCTGTATCATGGCATCCATACGCTCTGGATTCTGCAGCCAATGGTGACTTTCTCTTGGCTGGGTATCGGCCTCATTGTCGGCATGATCTGTCTCTGGATTGCAGGCTTCATCCTGGTGATGAAAAGGCGCCCGAGTTATGCCGAGGAGGCAGCGGCTGAGCCCTGATCGCATCGCTTAAAAAAACAGAAAGCTAGTTATCGAAACCTGGGCCTGCATTGTGCTTCGGAACGATGCGGCGCGTGCGTGAGTCCGTCTCAGAAGGCAGTATCGTTGAACCAGGAACCTCGACTGCTCTCTCGCCGGAGCCGCGAAGCGGGAGAGGAGGACCGTTCGGGTAAACCTGCACCCCATCGCTGCCCAATGAGTAGAGATAGGCAGCGATGTGTCGAGCCTCCGTCTCCGTCACGCCTTGCGATGGCATTCCGGTTTGGGGCTTCAGCGAAACCGGATCCATCAGCCAGGCAATCAGATTACGCGGCGTGTTCGGCATAAAGCCAGCGAGGAGGTGCTGCTGCGCATAGTCTTCGAGCGGCGGCCCGACTTTGCCTCGCGCGCCACGGATGCCGTCGATCGTGTGGCAGGCGCCGCAACCATAGGACTGGATGAAGGCACGTCCCTGCTCAGGCTCCCCGTCGGCAATTTGCACAATGGCAGCTTGCTCCTGCTGATCGCTGCAGGCCGCCAGCCCTATGAGGGCCGGAAGAATCAGCAAACGGGTGAGGGGGCGCTTGATCATGAAATTTTGCTTCGCGGAGCTTCGATGAAGCAACCGGCAGGCTCCATTTCCGTTCCCGAGCGTCCGGATCGCCCCACATAACCTTGAACTTACATCATGAACCGAGCGGGTAGGCGGCAATGATAAGCCAAGAACGTTTTCGTGAACCCAAAGCTGGATGTTTCAAGGGAACCAAGCTTCACGGCCAAGCTTTGTCGTTCAACGCATAAAGACCCATTGAGGGCGAATGGACCTTGAAGCGAGACGGAATAGCCTTCATGGACAGTTGCGCACCTCTGCGAAGGGCGCGACAGCCCTTTTGTGCGTGCTTCCCCTCATAGGATGCAGTGGGATGCAATCGGCCCTCGACCCGGCCGGAGGCGACGCATCTAGGATTTACTGGCTCACGATCATCATGACGGTGGGCGGCACCCTTATCTTCCTGGTGGTTACGACGCTCCTGCTCTACGCGATCTTTGCTCCGCACGACCGACGCAGATGGCTCGGCGGCCGCCAGACGATCCTTTACGGCGGACTTGTCTTTCCGATTGTGACGTTGTCCGCACTTCTGCCTTATGGGCTCGTCGTCATGCGTGACACCGATGTTCCACAAGCGGGTGCGCTCCCCATCGAGGTGGTCGGGGAGCAATATTGGTGGAGAGTCCGCTATCCGGCGGATGGCGAGCAGCCGGAGGTCTCGACAGCGAATGAAATCGTTGTTCCAATTGGCCGCTCCATCGCCGTGTCGGTCGCGAGCGCCGATGTGATTCATAGCTTCTGGATCCCGAATTTCGGAGGCAAGATCGACATGATCCCGGGTCGCATCAATCGCCTCAATTTCACAGCGGAGAGGCCTGGGGTCTATCGCGGTGTCTGTGCAGAATTCTGCGGCGACCAACATGCCCGCATGGCGTTCGATGTGATCGCACTGGAGCCTGCGGCTTTCGATGCGTGGCGGGCAGAGCAGGAAAAGCTCGCGCGGGAGCCTGAGTTTCCGTTGCTTGCACGTGGCCGGGACTTGTTCCGCGCCGGTGGATGCGGTTCCTGCCATACGGTGCGCGGGACCGGCGCCAATGGACAGTTCGGTCCAGACCTGACCCATGTGGGAAGCCGCAGAACCATCGGCGCAGGTCAATTCCCGAACAATGTCGGCACGCTGGCAGGCTGGATCGCCAACACGCAGCATATCAAGCCGGGTGCGCGGATGCCCTCTTACGGTTCCTTGAGCGGAGAGGATCTTCGCGCCCTAGCCGGGTACATGGAAAGCCTGAAATGAACGCACCCGAGAACCCGCGATCCTTCGAGCGCGGCGAGCCCGAATTTCCCAATCCGCTGCCGCGTCCGCAGGGGGAATTCGAGGCGCTGAAAAAGGCATGGAAGGCCCCGCAAGGCTTGAGCTTCATCACGGCCGTCAACAACACATATGTGGGCCTGTGGTATGTCGGCACAGCCTTCCTGTTCTTCATTCTGGCAGGTATTCTTTCGCTGATCATGCGCACGCAGCTTGCGCTGCCGGAGAGCGATTTCGTCGGACACGATCTCTACAATCAGCTCTTCACCATGCATGGCACGGTGATGATGTTTCTCTTCGCTGTTCCGGCCGTGGAGGCGGCCAGCGTTTATCTGTTGCCGAACATGCAGGCCGCGCGCGACCTGCCGTTTCCGCGCCTCTCGGCTTATGCCTTTTGGGCGTATTTCGTCGGTGGGCTCGTGTTCTTCGGAACGATCTTCTTCGGCCTCGCGCCCAATGGCGGGTGGTTCATGTATCCACCGCTCACCGGCACCAAATATTCACCCGCCGACAACGCGGATTGGTGGTTGCTCGGCATCGGTTTCATTGAGATTTCGGCCATTGCAGGGGCCATCGAAATCATAGTCGGCGTGATGAAGACCCGCGCGGTCGGCATGAGCCTCGACAAATTGCCTATTTATTCATGGGCAATGCTCGTCTTCGCAGTCATGATCGTCATCGGCTTTCCTGCGGTCATTCTCGCGACGCTGCTGCTCGAGATGGAGCGTGCTTTCGACTGGCCGTTCTTCATCGCGGAAAGGGGCGGCGATCCTCTGCTGTGGCAGCACCTGTTCTGGTTTTTCGGCCATCCGGAGGTCTACATCATCTTTCTTCCCGCCACTGGCATGGTCTCGATGATCGTGCCGACAATGGCCCAGACCCCGATCGTCGGCTACCGCCTAATCGTACTGGCCCTCCTCGCCACGGGATTCCTCTCCTTCGGCCTGTGGGTGCACCACATGTTTGCAACCGGCCTGCCGAAGATGTCCTTGAGTTTTTTCTCGGCTGCCAGCACGGCCGTTGCGGTGCCAAGCGGCATTCAGGTATTCGCCTGGATCGCCACCATCGCCTCCGGCCGCATGAAGCTGACGACGCCGTCGCTTTTCGTGATCGGGTTTCTCTTCATCTTCACGCTTGGCGGGCTTACCGGCGTGATGGTGGCGATGGCTCCCTTCGACTGGCAGGCGCATGACAGCTACTTCGTCGTCGCGCATCTGCATTACGTGCTGATCGGCGGCATGGTCTTTCCGCTGTTCGCCGCCTTTTATTATTGGGTTCCGGTGGCCAGCAAGAGGGCTCTGTCGGAGCGACTGGGGCGCTGGGTCTTCGGTCTCATGTTCCTCGGCGTGAATGTGACCTTCCTGCCAATGCACATCACCGGCCTCATTGGCATGCCGCGCCGGGTCTATACCTATCCGGTTGGAATGGGGTGGGATGCTCTCAATTTCATCTCCACCGTCGGCGCCTTTATGATAGCCGCCGGTGTCGCGATCTTTATCTTCGACTTTGCCCGCAAATTCCGTTTCGCATCTGAGGACAATGCCGGCAACGTCTGGAACGCCGGTACTCTGGAATGGCTCCCGAACGGCAATTACGCGACGCGAAGCATCCCTTCCGTCGCCAGTCGCGATCCTCTGTGGGACCAGCCGAGTTTGCCGAAGGACGTAGAGGACGGCCGCTATTACCTTCCCGGAACGGCCACCGGCGGTCGTGAGGCATTGGTGACGAGCCCGTTCGATGCGCGACCGCAATATATCCTGCAAATCCCAGGGCCAGGCTGGCAACCGGTCTTGGCTGCCGTGTTCACCGCTGCCTTCTTTCTGCTCCTGACGGTGAAGTTCGTTCTCACATCGGCTGTCTGCGGCGTGATCGCCGTGGGCTGCGTGATCTGGTGGCTCTGGGAAACGGATCCAGGTCCGGTTCGTCCGCCCGCGGATATCGGCGGCGGCATCGTGGTGCCTGTCTATGTTACGGGACCGACGAGCCATTCCTGGTGGGCAATGATCGTTCTCATGGTCGTCTCGGGAATGGTTTTCACCTGTCTGATCTTCTCCTATCTGTTTCTCTGGCTCGTGAACCCAAATGCCTGGCCACCGCAGGATGTCCGAATCCCCGATTGGATCTGGCCGGTTCTTTCGGCGCTCCTCTATGGCATCAGCGCTATCCTGATCGCAGTCGCCAGCCGGCAACTGCGTGGTGATGACCGGCGAAGCCCGCGCTCAGTCCCGGCTCTGATCGGTGCGGCGCTTCTGTTCCTGTGCGGCGCTATCTCCATCGATCTCTGGGCCCAGTGGCAAACGGAGTTGAGTCCATCGGCCCACGCCTACGGCGCGGCGGTCTACGCCATCATATCCCTGCAGATCTTCTTCGTCCTGACGACATTCATCATGGCCATCTACACCATCGCCCGCTGGCTGGCGGGACGGCTCGACAGCGTGCGCCGGACGACCTTCGATAACACCATGCTGTTCTGGTACTACACGATAGGGCAGGGCCTCGCCGCTGTCCTCGTCGTCCACGGCTTCCCGCGCCTGACGGGAGGGATCTGATGATCGGAGGGCGGACGGGGCAGGTTCTCCTGATGCTGGCCGGCCTCATCGCCTGGGCCGTTCAATTCACCGTCATTTATGGGGTGACATCGACCCTGTGCGGACGCGGATGGGCGGATGCGAGGATTTTCGGTTTTGAGGTTATCCCTGCAACAATTCTATCAGCGACGCTCGTCACATTCGCCGCGACAGCCATCACAACCATATGGTCTGCCAAGGAGCATCGGCAGAACGCGAAGCAGTCGGCTACCATGACGGATAGCTTCATGGGCCATGTCGCAATTCTCATCAACGGCTTCTCGCTCGTCGTAATCCTGTGGCATGGGATCGCTGCCTTCATTCTCCCCGCCTGCGCCTAGGCATGTGAGGCAGGATTGCGGCGCACAGATCATTGAGCCAGCAAGACACATCTGGTATCGGGCATCCGCAAGAGAAGCCGATACCCCGGCAGCTTCCTTGGGTTATCATTCCTTTTGCTTCGGCTAAGCCCCAGTTTGCTCTGGTGCTGTTCGCAGCAACCCACCTCTGGCCCGTGGCGTAAGATGCGTGAAGTGTCGATGAATAACTGGACCCGCGTTCTTCCCGGATTAGTCCTCTGCACGGCGATCTCAGGCATCGCCATGGGACTCCAGACGATGGAGGAGCATTGGACTGGGCGCCCCTGGCTAGAGGCCCTGGTCATTGCCATCCTGCTTGGGACGATTGTGCGGACGGCATGGACACCTAGCCCCCGCTGGGTGCCGGGCATCGGATTTTCCGCCAAAACCCTTCTCGAGATTGCTGTCGTGCTTTTGGGCGCTTCCATCAGCTTCCAGTCCGTGATGCAGGCAGGCCTCGGTCTGATCGTCGGCATTGCCGTCGTCGTGGCCGTCACAATCGGTGCAAGCTACGGCCTTTGTCGATTGCTGGGTCTGCCGAAACGCATGGCGATCCTTGTTGCCTGCGGCAACTCGATCTGCGGTAACTCAGCCATTGCTGCGGTCGCACCCGTGATCGGTGCGAAACCCGAGGATGTGGCGTCCTCCATCGCATTCACAGCCATTCTCGGCGTGATCGTCGTGCTCACCCTGCCGCTCCTGGTGCCGTTGCTCGATCTCTCGCTCACTCAATATGGTGTACTTGCAGGGCTTACAGTTTATGCGGTGCCGCAGGTTTTGGCGGCGACGGTGCCTTTAGGCCTCGTCAGCACGCAAATCGGCACCCTCGTCAAGCTCGTGCGTGTGCTGATGCTCGGCCCCGTCGTCATCGTGTTGTCGATTCTGGCCGGGCGTGAATCGTCTGCCTCCAAGGCGAGCTTTTCCCTGAAGAAGCTCGTGCCCTGGTTCATCGTCGGCTTCTTAGGCCTGGCAGCGCTGCGGTCCTTTGGCGTTATTCCAGAAACCATCCTGCATGCGATTCTTCCGACGGCCACCATGTTGACCGTCATCTCCATGGCGGCTCTGGGCTTGGGTGTCGATCTGAAGGTGCTCGGGCGCGTCGGCGGACGTGTGACGCTCGCAGTCACACTTTCTCTTCTCGTGCTGGTTTTCATCAGCCTGAGCCTGATCTGGCTGCTTGGATTGGCATAGGCAAGAACGCTCTGTAACGGGCGTTCCACCATAGAAGCACTACAGCCTCACCGCTCTAGGATCGGCCTGATCTCCTGAAGATTCTCGATCGTGTGCTCCAGGTGACTGCGCAGTGCCTGCGAAGCCTTCTCGTTCTTCCCGCGTTCCAACAGGTCCAGAATCTGGAGATGCTCTTCGCATTGCTGGCGATAGCGCTTGCGGTCGATCATCGAGCGGTATGACAACAAGCGGCGAACGCGGTTGATGCGTCGAACAGCTTCAAGGAAGAACGGGTTGCCGGATGCACCGATGATGGCCTCGTGGAACCGCACGCCGCGCTCGTGAAGCGCATCTGCGCTGTCCGTTTCGATGGCTCCTGCCAGAAGACGTAGTTCCGCCTCGCGGCATCGCGCGGCTGTCTCGAGATCGAGGTGGTAGGTTGGTTCCAGCAGCGCGGCGGGTTCGAGAGCTAACCGGACGCGATAGGTTTGCTCCAGACTTTCCGGTGTAGTGAGCATGGGCGAGAAGGACCAGCCATAGCCCTGGCGGCGCTCGGCCCAGCCTTCCTGGGCGATGCGGCTCAGGACGGCGTTCAATTGGGCCTTGGTGACCCCATAGGCCTCCTTGAGATAGGCTTCGGAGGCAGGATCGGGCAGGCGGTCGTGAAGATGATCCTCGGCGATTCTGAAATAGATTTCCGAGGTGTCGTCTCTCGCAACGAGGCCGAGGGCCGCCGGTGATGCATCCTTGGCTTCCGCCACGAAGTAGCCGCGGTTGCGTTCATGGGTCAGGACGCCTTTGGTGGCGAGCAATTGCAGGGCCTGGCCAACAGGGAAGCGGGAGACGCTGAAGCGTTCGGCCAGTTCCTGAGCCGTGATGTGTGCTCCGACATCTAATCTCGATCCGCGAATATGTTCCAGGATCTGCGCAGCAAGCCCTTCGGTCATTTCCCGTTTGCTGCCGGATGCACGTTCGCTGACAGGGACACTCATCGAAAACCTGACCTCTCCCTAGGAAACGCACTCGTTATCGATGCGATTCCCGTCAGGTATAGCACGCAGTTTGAATTTCGCAGGAACCGGCTGGGAGATCGCCGCCAACCTCCCAGCCGAATGCCATCAGGACTTCACGAGGCCGACCGATCGCAGCACGTCCCCGACGCGGACCTGCTCTTCCTTGAGGAAGGCGGTGAAGGGGTCGCCGGCGAGATAGAAGTCTTCCCAACCCCGCTGCTTCAGGATCTCGGCCCATTCCTTGGACTTGACCAGCTTGTCCATGATGTCGGTGATCGCCTTTTTCTGGTCAGCCGTGATGCCGGGGGGCGCCATGATGGCGCGCCAGTTCACCACTTCGACATCCATGCCTTGCTCTTTGAGGGTGGGAACATCCGCATTCGCCAGACGCTTGCCGGATGAGATCGCGAGCGCACGGAGCTTTCCGGCCTTGATCTGGCTTTCGAACTCGCCGTAACCGGAAATGCCCGCCGTCACGCGACCGCCGAGCATGGCTGCAAGCGCCTCTCCCCCACCGGAGAATGCGATGTAGTTGACCTTCGCCGGATCGGAGCCGGCGGCTTTCGCGAAGAGGGCTGCGAGGATATGGTCGGCGCCGCCTGCGGAGCCACCGGCCCAGGTGACTTTTGCCGGGTCAGCCTTCACGGCGTCGGCCAGTTCCTTCACCGATTTGATGGGTGAGTTGGCAGGAACCACGATCACGAGCGGATCGCCGGTGAGACGCGCAATGGGCGTCGCCTGATCCAGGGTGACCGGCGACTTGTTGGTGAGGATTGCGCCCACCATGGTGATGCCGTTGACCATGAGTTGGTTCGGATCACCCTTTGCCTGATTGACGAATTGCGCGAGGCCGACGGTGCCGCCGGCGCCCGTGACATTGGTCACCTGCACGCTCTTCGCGAGACCGGTTTGCGTGAGCACTTGCTGAATGGAGCGGGCCGCCGAATCCCAGCCGCCGCCAGGGCCTGCCGGGGCCATGATCTTGAGTTCCTGCTGCGCGAAAGCCGAAGAGGCGACGAGCGTCAGAGCGGCAACGGCAACGCCGCGGATTGTCTTGGTAAGGTGGCTCACGATTTCCTCCCTTTAAGGTTGCGTGAGATGGTGAACGCGAAGCGGACGTTGCCGCTTCAGCGCCTGTTGCCCGGCGAGGACTCCCGCCGTGTGCTTTCACCGTTTCCGGTGAATTCCAGTGCAAACGTCTCGCGGCTTGTGGCCTCCGCGTTGGTGACGCGTTGCAGGATGAGGGGAATGATGCCGCCGCTCATCAGGATCTCGACCTCAAGGCCCGTTTCGATGGCGGCGGTAGCGGCGAATGTCTCGGTTGCGCCCGATGCACGATGGATCGTGACGGAGACCGGACACCGTGGGCTGATTCGATGGGGATCGGCTTCGATGAAGATCTGATCGCCGGGACGCAGCTGCAGTGTGTCGGGATGGCGATCTCCGGGAAGTCGCAGGGGCAGAATGCCCATGCCGATCAGGTTCGAGCGATGGATGCGCTCGAAGCTCGAAGCCAGCACCGCACGTGCGCCGAGAAGCGCCACGCCCTTGGCGGCCCAATCTCGGGATGAGCCCATGCCATAGCGCTCGCCCGCCACGATGACGACGGAGGCGCCTTCCTGCGCGTAACGCTCTGCGGCGCGGAACAGCGGCAAGTGTTCACCCGATCCCACATGAATCGTGAAGCCCGGAGCGATCTGCGGGTCGAGCAGATTGCGCACCGACTTGTTGGTGAAGAGACCGCGAACCATCGCCTCCCAATTGCCGCGCCGGGACGCAAAGACATTCAGATCGCGGCGATTGTCGCCGCGTTCGACGAGATGTTCCGCTGTCTCGCCCGTTTGCGGAATTTGTCCGGCTGGCGAGATATGATCGGTGGTGATGTCGTCGCCGAGCACGAGCAGCGGATGCGCCGCGTAGGAACCAAGAAGCGTGCCCTTGCCGAACCCCGCGAATGGCGGACGGCGGATATAGGTCGAGTCCTCATCCCAGGGGAAGAGAGTGGTGGCGGGCGCGTCCAGCGCGCGCCATGTCTCGCTCGCCTCCGCCTTCGCGTAAGCAGTCTCGTAATCACCGGCATTTATCGCCAGTCCAAGTGCAGCATCGATCTCATCGCCGCTCGGCCAGAGATCCGCGAGCGTGATCTCTTCGCCCGAAGCTGCGCGGCCGATCGGATCGACGAGGATATTGCGATTCACATCGCCCGCGAGCGCGAAGGCAACGACGAGCGGAGGCGAGGCGAGGAAGCCTGCCTCCAGTTGCGGATGAACGCGGCCTGGAAAGTTGCGGTTGCCGGAGAGAACGGCGACGGGAACGATGCCGCGCTCATGCATCGCCTGCTCGATGACGGCGGGAAGCGGACCTGAATTGCCGATGCAGGTGGTGCAGCCATAGCCGACGATGCCGAAGCCCACCGCTTCCAGATCGTCCAGCAATCCAGCGCGGCTTAAGTAACGCTCGGCGGTCGGCGATCCCGGCGCCAGCGATGTCTTCACCCATGCAGGTGGCCTGAGACCGAAGCTGCGCGCCTTGCGGGCAACGAGGCCTGCGGCGATCAGCAATCTTGGGTCTGACGTATTGGTGCAGCTCGTAATCGCCGCGATGGCGACCGCGCCATGAGCAGGCTCTCCAGGGCTAGCCGGACGGTCCGTAAGCATAGATGCGAGCGCTTCGATTGTTGCACCTGCTGGAATGCGATCCTGCGGGCGGCGCGGTCCTGCGAGGCTGACCTCGACTTCATCGAGATTGATTTCAATCGTGTCTGTAAAACGCGGCGATGCTTCCGGGTCGAACCAGAGGCCCTGCCGCTTGGCATATTGCTCGACGAGGCGGACGTGCTCCACAGAGCGGCCCGTTTCGCGCAAGTAGCGCAAAGTCTGATCGTCGATGGGAAAGAAGCCGGAATTGGCACCGAATTCCGGGGTCATGTTGGCGATGACGGCGCGGTCGCCTGCGGAGAGCGTCGAAACTCCCTCGCCATAGAACTCAACGAAGCGATCTGCCAGATCAATGCGCCTCAGACGCTCCGTGATCGTCAAAGCAAGATCGGTCGCGAGCACGCCCTGCTTCAAGCGACCTGTCAGGCGCACGCCGATAATGTCCGGAACGCGGATCATCACGGGCATGCCGAAGAAAACGCTCTCCGCCTCAAGACCTCCGACGCCCCAGCCGAGCACGCCGATGCCGTTGATCATCGGCGTGTGGCTGTCTGTGCCAATCAACGTATCGGGCACGGCCCACGACACGCCATCGTGCTCAGCAGTTGTCACGATAGTTGCCAAGCGCTCGAGATTGAGCGTGTGCATGATGCCGGTGCCGGGCGGGTGAACGCGGACGCCATTCAGCGTGCGCGTGGCCCATTTCATGAAGCGGTAGCGCTCAGAGTTGCGCTCGAACTCGCGCTCCATGTTTCGCAAAAGCGCGTCGCGCGTGCCGAAGACGTCGACCCCCAGGGAGTGATCCGTCGAGACATCGACGGGCAGGACGGGATTGAGCAAGCTCGGATCGTGCCCCGCTTCCGCAAGCGACGCGCGCATTCCGGCAATATCGACCAGAGCCGGCCCGCAGGTGGTGTCATGCATCAGAACGCGGCCGGGCAGGAAGGGGATTTCTTCCTCGCTACTGCCCCTGTTCAACCAGTTCAGAATCGCGGCTTTGGCTCTGGGAGCATCGTCCTCCGCATTGCGTAGGACGTTTTCGAGCATGACCCGCAGGATATGCGGCAACCGCTCAAGGCTGGCTCCGGCAGCCTTAGGAAGATCGGCGATCAGATACAGCAATCCATCGATAGTGATGGCATCAACCGGCTGGGCGCACGTATCATCCGCTTCATGGGTCATAGTCCAATATTGCATAATAAATATATTAAATGCAAATATTTTGCATTTCATGTTTTATATATGACAAATGACCGCATAGTACGGCTTGCAATGGAGAGCGGGTAAGGAGCCGCACAAACCGCCTCGTGACATGTCTAAGCCGCTATAAATGTTGGGTATTATTTGATTCTCTGCATCGCTTCAGAGTCTTGGGGGGTGGATAGATTCCTGATGCCTATAGCAATGCGGGTTGCATGTGACGAACGGCCTGACAGCGAACCCTTAAGCTAAAAATGACATGTCTTGCCGACCGAAGAGCTAGTTATGAAGTTGCCGCAAATGCAGGCGAGCCCATTCGAAATCGTGGCAAAATTGCGACATCCTGTCCTGGAATTGCCTTGGGCACAGCCAGTCCTCAAGACTAAATTGGCTTGCCGACGAGGCTTATGGCTATGAATTTCAAGGTTAATCCCGCTTCTGGGATGTCGGTTGCTTTCAGCTAACTCAAGGAAGGGTGTCCTGGCAGATGGGACGACATGCCTTGACGTTACGTAATGCGCATGCTGACCATGCCCTCCAAAGCTCTGACCGCACTGAGCATAAGCCTCACGTGTCCATTGAAGGTGTCAGGAGCGGCACAAATGGGGGCAGCCATGACGGCGAGTATCTTCTGGGGCGGAGTTCCCTGTTTCTTGCTCGACAAGATCGCTGAGATCATAGCTCCGGCACCATAGTCAGATCAGGGCGGCGTCCCGGTCGGAATCTCGTGCGAGCGGCTTCGTCCATTCAAGCGGCACTGAGCTGGGTGACAATCGGAGCATTGCTCTTCCGTGCTCCCGCCATGGGAAGGCCTTCGGAAAGCTGCCGCCCTGCCGCTGAATCTGCCAATCGTCATGGTGTTCGGCAGGCACCTCCTAAAAATCCGAATATCCATCGAGCGCCCGGCAGGCGCTCCAGCCGACCCATATCCTTCATGAAGAGAAGCACGTCATGATCAACCCGATCACCCATAAATTCGGTGCGACCTACTATCTGAACAACAGTGGCACCAACACTATTGATGGGTTCACGATCACGTCTGACTCTTCCATCACCGGCTCCAGTGATAACTCCAATCCGAATGGAAACTCCATTTATATCGATGGCTACCACTCGGGGACTTACGAGGGGCAGCCGGAGGTATTCGGCACCATCACCTGGACGGCGGACGGCATTGATGTCCTCACGTTCGATCTCGACAGCTTCGTTGTCGGCCCTCTTTACGGATCATATGCGATCCAGATTACCTCGTCCTCATCTTCCGGCATCATTTCGACCGCCTGGTTCCACACCGCCACGGCCTCCGCACAAAAGGAGACGATCGACGTCGATGAGGAACTGTTCAACGACATCACATCCTTCACCGTAAAGATCTTCTCTAGGGATGGTCTCATGAGAACCGATGGCCTCGACATGTTCGAGATGACTATCGGAGACATTAAAGCCGCACCACCCCCCAACCCGATCCCTGTGGTGGATGCCAACGGCGCTGTAGCGGGGGCAGCAAATCTGGCTCACTTCACTGAGGGCAGCAATGGTCCCAGCGCCGCCGTCAGCATTACGAGCAGCACTGCAACCATAACGGATGATGACACCATCACCGGCATGACCCTTGTGCTGTCTGCCACTCCTGACGGCTCCGATGAAGCCATTCTGTACAGCCCTGCCTTGAACATGGGCCATCAGCTGTCGTCTTTCGGCCTGACGGGCAGCTATAACGAGACGACGAGAACATACACCATCTCGGGTACCGCGTCCGCAGCCGTTTATCAGGACGTGTTGCGGGCCATGCTCTACAGCAATGGCAGCGACGCACCCAGCACGGTAACGCGCACCATCACCATCTCGGTGACGGACGCGGAAGGCGCAACCGGACGGACGACCTCTGCCATCACGATCACGCCCGGGAACGATAAGCCGAGCGCCACGAACTTGACGCAGAGCAAGTCCGTGACCGAGGGAGGGGGTGCAATCAACCTCGACGGCATCGTCGTGACCGATCCGGATGGACAGGGCGAAATCATCACGGCCACCCTGACGCTGAGCAATCCTGCCGCAGGAACGCTTTCCGTTGGGACCTACGGCGCCGCAACATCGGTCTATGACGCTACAACCGGCGTGTGGTCGGTCACCGGTTCGGTTGTCAATGTGAATCAGGCTCTGGCCGCCGTTCAGTTGACGCCGTCGGCCAACAACGACCAGAACTTCACGATCACGACCCGCATCAGGGATGCCGCCAACGCAGGCCCAGCTGACGGCAGCATCTCGGTCACGGTGACGCCGGTCAATGATACTCCAGTCGTCACCGTAGCATCCAACAACATTGCACTTACGGAGGATGCGCCGATTGCCCTGACGGGTATGAGCTTCTCCGACGTCGACGCCGGTTCTGGCGCGGTCCTGGTCACTCTCATGGTGCCGGTCGGCGCGCTGTCGGCTGTCGGTGGCGCCGGCGTGGCGGTTTACGGAACTCCGGCGGAGTTGCTGCTGAGGGGCACGATTGCCGACATCAACGCCTTCATTGCCGCCGGTAAGGTCATTTATACCTCTGCTGCCAATGACACCGGCACGCGAGTGCTGACCGTTTCGATCAACGATGGCGGCAACACGGGCACGGGCGGGCAGCGGGTGGACACCAAATGGGTCAACCTGAATATCGCTTCTGTGAACGATGCTCCCGTTGTCACTGTGCCGTCCGACGCAGTCCCGATGCAGGAGAACACAGCCACGGCTTTGACGGGGATAAGCTTCTCCGACACCGATGCCGGATCAGGTAATGTAACGGTGACGTTCAGCGTGCCGGCAGGCACGCTCACGGCAGCGAGCGGTGCGGGGGTGGTCATCGGCGGCACCTCCTTGGCCCTGACCCTGACGGGCACGATTGCCAACATCAATGCCTTCATCGCGGCGAGCAATATCACCTACACCCCGGCTCTGAACGATCTTGGCACGCGGGTGCTGACCGCGTCGATCAACGACGGCGGCAATGCGGGCGCAGGCGGCAGCTTGACCGATACCAAGACCTTCTCACTGACCATCGTAGCTGCCAATGCTGCTCCCGTTGTCACTGTACCATCCGCCGGCATCCAGGTGACGGAGGATATGACGACTACTCTGGCGGGCATCAGCTTCTCGGACACCGATGCCGGATCGGGTAACGTGACGGTGACGCTCAGCGTGCCGGCTGGCATGATCGCTGCGTCCGCCGCTGCAGGCGTCACGGTTGGCGGAACCAGTATAGCTCGAACGTTGACTGGCACGATTGCCGACATCAACGCCTTCATTGCTGCTGGCAATGTCACCTACACGCCTGTTGCGAACGAAAATGGCGTGCGTGTTCTGACCGTCACGATCAACGATCTGGGCAACAATGGCATGGGAGGGCCCAAGACGGACACAAAGACTGTCAATCTGACGGTTTCAGGTGTCAATGATGCTCCCACGATTATCTCGGGCGCAGATTACGGCCTGCCAGGCATGAACGAGGATGCAGCGTCCATCGGCGTGACGGTATCTAGCATCTTAGCTGGCGCGGGCTATGGCGATGTCGATGCTGGTGCTTTATCGGGGGTTGCTGTCACGGGCGCGTCCGGCAATGGCACATGGGAGTATTCTACCGACGGACTTTCGTGGACCAGCTTCGGTGCCGTTTCAAACTCTTCCGCATTGCTGCTGACATCCGCCACACAGGTGCGTTACGTGGCGGATGGGAATAACGGCGAAACACCCGTCTTCACCTTCCGTGCTTGGGACCGGACCAGTGGAGCAGCCTCGTCCAACAACGTACTTTCCAAGGCAGATACCACGACAAACGGCGGTACGACGGCCTTCTCGTCTCAGACTGCGACAGTTTCCATCGCTGTTGCCAGCATTAATGATGCACCCGTTGCGACAGTTGTCGGAAGCATTCCGGTTGTCGAGGATACGGCGACTGCTCTGACGGGCATCAGCTTCACGGACGTTGATGCAGGCTCTGCCTCAGTGACAGTGACACTCAGCGTGCAAGCCGGAACCTTGATGGCAATGAGCAGTGGGGGCGTAGTTGTCGGCGGGACAAATACTGCGCTCACTCTGATTGGCACGATTGCGAACATCAATGCGTTCATTGCCGCCAGCCACGTCATCTACACGCCTGCTGCCGACGACACCGGGGCGCAGGTTCTGACCGTTTCGATCAACGATGGCGGCAACACGGGCGGCGGCCACGCGCTGAGTCATACCACGACGGTCAATCTGAATGTCGCCGCCGTCAACGATGTCGCTACGTTCACGGGAACGGATTGGGGTGCGGTGGCCGAGAATGGCACCCAGATGGCGACCGGCGTATTGGTAGTCGCGGACCTCGATACGGGTGAGGCCGGATTCAGAGCTCAAAGCGATGTCCGGGGCACCTACGGCACGTTCTCCTTCGATGCCGTTCACGGCATCTGGACCTATGTGCTCGACAGCGGTGCCGCTGCGACCAAGGCTTTGCGCTCCGGCGAAGTCAAGACTGAGACCTTCACGGTTAAAGCCATCGACGGCACAGTGAAGACGGTGAGCGTGCAGGTTTCCGGTTATGGCGAACTCATCGATGGGGTAGAGGTCACAACCGAGACCATTATTTATCCGGATGGCAGCTCAGGCCGCATCCTCACCATTCCAGTGGTGACCTCAGACCGCGCCAACACGGATGGCGGCGCTAGCGTCGCCGACATCCCACTTGTGACGTCCGGAGGACGCAATGTCCTTACGGCGCAGGTGCCGGTCGGGTTCGGCCTGCAGGTCTCCGGTCCGTCCGCTCCCAGGTCGACAGGCGACTCGCTCGCAGATCTCATCCGCGAGATTCAGTCCCGCACCGCGACCGACTCGGTTGATCAAGACCAGATCACGGGCGGAGGCTCCGATTTCCTTGGCGGTTTGGCTCCCGACGTTCCGATGCTTGTGCAAACGATCACGCCCAGCATTCTCTCCGGGACAAGCCCCACGCAGCCCCTGGGGATCACGGGCGATTCCAGTAGCGGTGTCGTGACGGCGCTGATCATCGATACGAGCAGCTCCGGCGGGGCGGCGCACCTCCTGCTCAATAATGTGGACTTCGCTGCCATCGTTGGCTCCGCGACAATTACGGGCGGAGCCGGCAGCCAGACGGTCTTTGCCGACAGCGCCAGCCAGCACATCGTGCTGGGCGCTGACGACGACACTATCCATGGCGGCGGCGGCAACGACTATGTCGGCTCGCTCGGCGGCAACGACCATCTCTACGGCGACGATGGCAACGACACCGTTTCCGGCGGCATCGGCAATGATCGCCTCTGGGGCGGCAACGGTCACGATCGCTTGCTCGGCGGATCAGGCAACGACAGGCTCGACGGCGGCAATGGCCATGACACTTTGGAAGGTGGAGCCGGCGCGGATCGCCTGACCGGCGGTGCGGGCAGCGATCGTGTCTATGGCGGGGCAGGCAACGACTATCTGGACGGAGGCTCCGGCACAGACTTCCTGTGGGGCGGCGCCGGGAACGATCGGCTCTATGGCGGCGCGGGCAATGACGTGCTGCGCGGGGAAGCCGGCAATGACTGGATTGTCGGTGGCCTGGGCCGCGACAAGCTGTGGGGCGGTGCCGGTTCGGATACGTTTGCTTTCCATTCCATCCAGGAAAGCCGGGTCGGCTCTCAGCGCGACGTCATCTACGACTTCCAATCCGGAATAGATCGCATCGATCTGCGCAAGATCGATGCGGACATGACCCAGAAGGGCAATCAGTCCTTCATTTGGGTTGGCGCCGAGGTTCCCTTCCTGGCTCCGCACGAAGCCACCGGCTTCCTGTCGGCGGGCTTCACCGGCCGGGCAGGGGAGTTGCAATACACGAACGGAATTCTGATGGGCGACGTCGATGGTGACGGGAAAGCCAACTTTGAGATCCGGATCGTCGGCTTCTTCGCCAGCTCCGACGTGCTGCTGTAACCGGCCTCTGGCCGGCCTTGCGTTGACGCTTGCCTGATTTTTGGAGATTTGCATGAAGATACTTCTTCTGTCCGCCTCGGCGCTGGTGGCCCTGACCAGCTTGGCCAGCGCTGCCGACCTGCCGAGCCGCGCCGCCATTGCGGTGCCGGCAACTGCTCCCGCATTCAGCTGGAGCGGGTTTTATGCGGGTGTCCATGGCGCCTGGGTTCGCGACGACAGTGAGGCCGAGCGCGCTGGCCTGTCGGGGGTTGCGTCCGCTTTGATCCCCATTCGCGCGGGTTTGAGCGATTCCAGCCTCGGGGGCGGCGCCCAGATCGGGTATCTGTGGCAGACAGGCAGTCTCGTGGTGGGCGTGGAGGCGGATCTGACCGCCATGAACCTCGCGCGCACGCGCACTTTCGAGACGACCAACGGCGCCATCACGCTGCGCACGGATCTGGGTTCGCAGATGAACCTGTTCGGGACGGTCAAGGGGAGGGCAGGCGTTGCGCTGCCGAGCCTGCTGCCGGTGTTCCAGCAGTCGTTGGTCTACGTCACGGGCGGCCTGGCCTATGCACAGATCGAGCGGCAGGGACGGATCACGGTCGCGCCGACGGGCCTTGGGCCGGAGGCGCGCCAAGAGGATTGGACGTTGGGCTTTGTGATCGGGGCCGGAACGGAGCATACCCTGACGCAGAACGTATCGCTCAAGACCGAGGCGTTGTACTACAGCATGGCCGACGAGAGCCTGACGTTGGCGCGAGAGGGCGACGAGGCGGTGTATCGCTTCAAGAACAACGGCTGGATCAGCCGCATCGGCCTCAATATCCGGTTCTGAGCGGGCAGGGCTGCGCCAACGCATTCAGCTTAGAGCGTTCCGATCGGCGGGAAGAGGGCGATCCATCCAGAATGGAACGCCGTACCATTGTCGCGCCATGGATGCACTCGAGAGTTCCATTGCCTCTCCGCCGTCATAATGCTGCATAATATGGATGTGCGAGCTGAGCGGATATCAGCCGCCGCAGAGGGCCAATAGCAATAATGGGCTTGTAATGCTGGATCGATAATGCCGATCAGGAGGTTCGCATGCGTCGTCTGCGGTCTATCCTCGTTTGTGGCGTCATTCATGGCTGGCTTCTCGCTAACGGCACGGCTCTCGCTCAAGGGGGGCTGGCGCAAGCGCCGCCCGTGACCGTCGCGAAACCTGTGGTCAAGGACATCATCGAACAAACCGATTTCATCGGCCGCTTCGAAGCCATCGATCAGGTCGACATACGTTCGCGCGTCTCAGGCTATCTCGATAAGGTGCATTTTCAGGACGGGACCAACGTCAAGGCCGGAGACCTCCTCTTCACCATCGATCAGCGCCCTTATCGAAACGCCCTCGAGCAGGCACAGGCCGCGGTGACCTCCTCCCAGGTCCGCATGGAGTTCGCGCAGAGCGATCTCGAACGGGCCGAGCAATTGCGCCGCACCGGCAACATCACCGACCAGCTCTATGACCAGAGACGGCAATCGTTCCTGACCGGAAAGGCGGAACTCGATCGGGCACAGGCGGCCCTGCGGCAGGCTCGGCTCGATCTGGAGTTCACCGAGATCAAATCTCCCCTGTCTGGAAAAATCTCCCGCAAGCTCGTCTCTGAGGGTAATCTCGTCAATGCAAACGAGACGGTGCTGACGAATGTTCTCTCGCTGGATCCTATCCACTTCTACTTCGACGTCGACGAACGTTCCTTCCTGGCCTTGTCGCGCCAAACCCAAGGAGGGACGAGGACGACGGCCCAGGGAGAATACAACGAAGTTCTGCTGACTCTGACGGACGAGCGCCTAGGACAGCGGAAAGGGCAGCTCGACTTCGTCGATAACCGGCTGGATGCCGCCAGCGGCACGATGCGCTCCCGTGCGATCTTCGAGAACAAGGACCATTTTCTGACACCTGGCCTGTTCGGCCGCGTCACAGTCGGCGCTTCGGATCCGTACAAGGGTATTCTTCTGCCGGATGAGGCGATCGGCAGCGATCAGGATCGGCGCGTGGTTTATGTTGTTGGCGACAACAATATCGTCAATCTCAAGCCTGTCCGCATCGGCCCCAGAATCGACGGCTACAGGGTCATTCGAGATGGTCTGACAGGCAATGAGACAATCGTCGTGAACGGCCTCGTGCGAGTGCGGCCTGGAGCGCCCATTACCCCGCAGATGACGACGCTCCCTCCGACACGAGAGAGAAACGGCATCTGATCTCACGCGATGGGAAAAATCCATGCGCTTCGCACATTTTTTCGTCGACCGGCCCATTTTCGCAACCGTCCTGTCGGTTCTCTTCCTTATCGTCGGCGGAATCGCCTACGCCGTTCTGCCGGTTGCGCAATATCCGGATATCACGCCGCCGACAGTCGTTGTCAGAGCCAGCTATCCAGGAGCGGATGCTCAAACGGTCGCCGCCACCGTCGCTACGCCGCTGGAGCAGCAGATCAACGGTGTCGAGGACATGCTCTACATGTCCTCCTATTCCACCGGCGACGGCTCCATGGCTTTGACGATCACCTTCAAGCTCGGGACCGATCTCGACAACGCCCAGGTGCTTGTCCAGAACCGGGTCGCCATCGCCACGCCACGCCTGCCGGAAGAAGTGCGGCGCCTTGGAGTGACCACGCTCAAGAGCTCTCCCGACCTGATGATGGTCGTGCACATGCTCTCGCCGGATAATTCCTACGACCAGCTCTACATCTCGAACTATGCCCGCAATTATGTCCGCGACATTCTCCTGCGTCTTGACGGCGTAGGCGATATCATCATCTTCGGCGAGCGACTATATTCCCTCAGGATTTGGCTCGATCCCGAAAAGCTCGCGGCTTATGGGCTTACATCCAGCGACGTGGTTCGCGCCATTCAGGAGCAGAACGTGCAGGTCTCGGGCGGGGCGCTGGGGCAGGAGCCGACACCGACGGACGCTGCGTTCCAGCTAACCGTCACAACGCAGGGACGGTTCGAGGATCCGCGCCAGTTTCGTCCGATCATCGTGCAGGCCACTCCTGACGGGCGCTTGGTGCGGCTGCAGGATGTCGCCCGCATCGAGCTCGGTGCTCAGGAGTACGTGACGAATTCCTACCTCGACGGAAAGCCTGCCGTCGCGCTCGGTATCTTTCAGCGTCCCGGCACGAACGCGCTTGCCGCCTCGGACCAGATCCTTCGGACCATGGAACAGCTGAAGGCCGGGTTCCCTCCTGGAATCGCATACCAGATCATCTACAATCCGACTGAGTTCATCGCGGCCAGCGTCGATGAAGTCTATAAAACCCTGTTCGAGGCAACAGCTCTCGTCGTTCTCGTCGTGATCGTCTTTCTGCAGAGTTGGCGCACGGCCCTCATCCCCATCGTTGCGATTCCCGTATCATTGGTCGGGACATTCGCGGCCATGGCTGCTCTTGGGTTCTCCCTGAACACTCTGACTCTGTTCGGCATGGTGCTCGCAATCGGCATCGTGGTCGACGACGCCATCGTCGTGGTCGAGAATGTGGAGCGCAACATCGCCCTCGGCCTCTCGCCAAGGGATGCGGCCCATACGACCATGGACGAGGTCGGAACCGCTCTTGTCGCCATTGCGCTGGTTCTGGTGGCTGTGTTCGTGCCGACTGCCTTCATTCCCGGAATCTCGGGTCAATTCTACCGTCAGTTCGCGTTGACCATCGCCGTCTCGACGGTGATCTCGGCTTTCAACTCCCTGACCCTGTCTCCAGCCCTTGCCGCGTGGCTTCTGAAGCCGCACAGTCATGAGCCTCCGAGGAATCCGCTTGTTCGATCCGGGAAGGCTTTGACGGGGGGATTCAACCGTGCCTTCGACGCGACCTCCCAGGGATATGCCAGGGCGGTCGGATCGGTCGTGCGTCACAAGCTGATCGTGCTTCCCATTTATGCGGGGTTGCTGGCCGGCACCGTGTGGATCGCCAATCATGTGCCGCGCGGATTCATTCCGGCACTGGATCAAGGTTATGCCATCGTGGTCGTTCAGTTGCCGGATGGCTCCGCATTGTCTCGCACCAATGCCGTCGTGGAAAGGGCATCGAGGATCATTCAGGAAACACCGGGCGTCCAGCATGCGGTGGCCTTCGCGGGGTTCTCCGGTGCGACCTTTACCAATGCAACCAATGCTGCCGCCATCTTCGCCCCGTTCAAGCCGTTTCCCGAGCGGATCGAATCCGGAGATTCAGGGACCAAGATCATTAGCGATCTCTTCTCTCGCTTGCAGCAGATTGAAGAGGCTTTCATCATCGCCATTCCTCCGCCACCCGTGCGAGGGCTCGGGAATTCGGGAGGCTTCAAGGTCCAGCTCCAGAACAGAACCGGTGATAATGTTCGCGGGATTCTCGCAGTTGCCTATCAGCTCATGGGGCAGGCTCGCCAGAACCCGAACCTTGTCGGCGTCTTCACGACGTTCTCGGCCAACTCACCTCAGGTCTATCTGGAAATCGACCGCCAGAAGGCGGGCCTTCTGAATGTGCCGATTCCCAGTATTTTCGAAACGCTGCGGATCAATCTCGGAACGGCCTACGTGAATGACTTCAACGCGTTCGGCCGTGTCTATCAAGTCCGCGCCCAGGCCGACCAACGATTCAGGATCGACCAGGAAGACATTAATCGGCTGCGCGTCCGCTCGTCCGCAGGAGCTCTCGTTCCCTTGGGCACTCTTGTCGAGATGCGTGAGGTGTCGGGCCCCGATCTGATTCAGCGCTACAACATGTTCACTTCGGTCGCGTTGCAGGGCAATGCGGCTCCGGGTGTCTCCTCGGGCGATGCGCTCAACATCATGGAGGAAATGGTTCGACAGAACCTTTCGCCCAGCATGGGGTTCGAGTGGACGGAGCTTGCCTTCCAGGAACGGCAGACCGGCAATACGGCGATATTCATCTTCGCTCTCTCGGTACTCTTCGTGTTTCTCGTGCTTGCGGCTCAGTATGAAAGCTGGTCCTTGCCACTTGCCATCATCCTCATCGTTCCAATGAGCGTCCTCTCCGCGCTGGTCGGCGTGATGCTGCGAGGGCAGGACAACAATATCCTGACGCAGATCGGCCTTGTGGTCCTCGTCGGATTGGCTGCTAAGAACGCCATCCTCATCGTGGAATTCGCGAGACAGGCGGAGTTCGAGGGAAAGACCCCGGCGGAGGCAGTTATCGAGGCATGTCGATTGAGGCTGCGACCTATCCTGATGACGGCCTTTGCCTTCATCCTTGGCGTGCTGCCGCTCGTGATCGCAACCGGGCCAGGCGCCGAGATGCGGCAGGCGCTTGGAACAGCGGTGTTCTTCGGAATGATCGGTGTGACGCTGTTCGGGCTATTCCTCACGCCTGTGTTCTATGTCACCTTGCGGCTCCTGGTGCTGCGCCTGTCCAAATTACGCGCTCAAGGTAAACCGGGCGCGACGGAGGCGAAGGCCTCTCTTGCTGAATAGGCGCGTCGGCTTTTGATCGAGCCGGAAACGGAGAATCTTCGTGGATACGGAACAGCTGGCAAATCTGACGCGATGGGTGACCGAGGCAGGGCTGAATGGCATGACGGAGGCGGACATCCTTCACGGGTTCTGCCGCAGGATGCTCGAGGCGGGTTTGCCGATCAATCGCGTGAACATGATCATCGACACTCTGCATCCCATTTATGAGGGTCGCGCCTTTCGCTGGCGAAAGGATCAAGCGGATATCGAGCCCGTCGTCGAGTATGGCCGCACGAATGAGGGCGAGGCTGCCGAAAGCTGGCGCCGCAGTACATATTATCACCTCTTCCATACGGGAGACGATCTACTCCGGCGCCGGATCGGTCCACGTCATCCAGCCGATTTCGTTATCCTGGACGAACTGCGCGAAGAAGGGCAGACCGATTACCTGGCTCTCGCGCATCGCTTTGCAGCCGAGGGCACGATCGGCGAGGTCGATTGTTTCTATTCGTCATGGACGACCGATGCGGTCTCAGGCTTTGCAGATGAGGAAATAACTATTCTGCGCGATCTCGCGGCGCCTCTCGCGCTTGCCATGAAATGCGCTTCTCTCGTGCGCATTACCGAAACCCTTGTAACGACTTATCTCGGAAGGGACGCGGGCCGCAGGGTTCTGAGCGGCAGGATCGCCCGTGGAGTCACGGATAGAATTCAGGCGGTCCTATGGTTCAGTGATCTGCGCGGTTTCACCAGCGTCACTGAAACCGCGGAGCCAGAGCAGATCATTCCTTTTCTCAATGATTATGCAGAAACAATCGTGTCGTCGATCCATGATGCGGGCGGCGACGTGCTGAAGCTGATCGGGGACGGCACCCTCGCGATCTTTACAGCGGAGAATGCGGCACAGGCCTGTCGATGCGCACTTGAGGCTGAGAGGCGGATGCGTGCCGGCATCCATTCGCTCAACAAGGAACGGGCAGCAGCCGACCTGCCTGTGACCGATGCTTATCTCGCTCTTCATATCGGCGAGGTCTTCTACGGCAATATCGGAAGCCAGGATCGATTGGACTTTACCGTCGTTGGCCCCGCGGTGAATGAAGCCAGCCGGATTGCCGCCCTGTGCCGCTCGGTCGAAAGAGATATTCTGGTCTCCTCTGCATTTTATTCGGCAGCTTCAGAGAAGGATCAGGAGAATTTCGTATCGGTTGGACGCTATGCCTTGCGAGGCGTGAAGCGTCCACAGGAGCTTTTTACTCTTGAGCCGGAATTCATGACAGAAACCCTGGGCGATCCTTCGTAACGACGACCGGCGTTTTTAGGCGGTTATGAAGAGATTCTCGCCGTGCCTTGGGCCTTAACGATACCTGCGTGGCGGTCCCAAGGACCAGATCTGAGGCAGATTATCCGGATGGAGGACTTTCGGCTGAGCTCCGTTCCCATAAGATGAAACTGTTGAGATGGACATCTCGGTATGATCGGATCGTCCGGCGGTCTGGAAATGGACAGGCTGCCTGTCGGTTTTCTGAACCGAGAGAGAGCGTCGTGACGCAATGGCAGATCTCGCTGGGGAGGCGGAGTGTGGGATTTCTTCTTTTGAGCATTCTGATCGGTATGGTCGCGGGTTCGCGTACCATGATGGCTCCGGCGGCTGTGAGTTGGGCGACAGCCCTCGGTTTCCTTGATCTCAATGGAAGCTGGCTGGCGTTTCTAGGCTATCGCTTCACTCCATGGATCCTGACTCTGTTCGCGCTGGCTGAACTCGTTGCCGATCAGCTCCCCTCCACACCCAGCCGCAAGGTGCCGGTTCAGTTCGGCGCACGGATCGTCACGGGTTCTGTGTCGGGTGCAGCCATCGGTACAGCCGGTGGTATTCCGATCGCAGGCCTTGTTGCCGGAGCGCTTGGGGCTGTCATCGGGACACTGGGAGGCGCGGCCATTCGTGCCCGACTTGCCAAGCGGTTCGGAAAGGATCGCCCTGCCGCTCTGATTGAGGATGCCATTGCGATCCTCGCATCGGCGCTCGTGATTGGCGCGATATCCTGACTGAAGCCTTCGATGGCATCAGTCTCGGACAGGCGGTTCCGCTGCCCCGTCATGTCTCTCGACAGCGCCAGTGTAATTCAAGGGATGCTTGTCAGGGCATGACGGTGGAACCAGTCACCTGCGATCTGTCTCCAAGTGCATTCTCGTTGCGGGCCGGCCGGACCGGACCACACGGGTGTGCGTGCGGCACCATTCTCACTCGCGCTGTGTCGATGTCGGATCGTCCAGGCGCTCCGCCGATGAAGCTCCAGTGGCGGAATCCCGGCGGACGGTCGGGTGTGTCGGACGCATCGCTTTACCGTGATAGAATTGGGCTGGATCAGCCTTGGGAGGGATGGTCATGCCTAAGATGAAAGTCGCCGTCTTTGTCGAGCCTGGACGCATCGTCCTCGACGAAAAGTCTATCCCAGATGTTGGGCCGCTCGACGGCTTCCTGGCGGGTCTGAGCGATCACACCATCCGGACGACACTCTGCCCGGGTGGAAAGGAGCGCATGCGGCGGCTCATGGGCGCCCTTTGAAAGCGCGACCTTTCCCGGCGCGCGGAAGTGGCTACAGTCACGGACAGGCTGGATTGAAGCGGGCACTGCGAATGGATCCAATGATGCCCGGTAACGAGAACCCCTCCCTGTCAGCCTATCGTCTGCTCCGGCTTTCCCGTCCCGTGTTGGTCATCGTACCGGCCATGGGATTGGTCCTCGGTTTTGGGTTGCATGTTGCGGGCGACGATCACTGGCCCGGGGTGATATGGGCTGCAGCGACTCTTCCGATTCTTGGCGTCCTGATCATCGAGATCATCGGCAGCCTGCGGCACGGAGATGTCGGGTTGGACATCGTTGCCGCCCTCTCCATGACCGGTGCGCTCGTGTTTGGAGAGCATCTCGCCGCGGTGGTCGTGGCTCTGATGTACGCAGGCGGGCAGTATCTCGAAAGCTTTGCCGAGCGCCGCGCCAAACGCGAGATGACTGCGCTCCTGACCCGCGTGCCGCGGATGGCCATCCGCCATCGGGGAAGTCGGCTCGAGGAGGTCACACTCGACCTCATCGCCCCACAGGACCGCTTGCTCATCCGCCAAGGCGATGTGGTTCCCGTCGACGGGCTTGTTGCCAAGGGAGTCGCCGTCCTGGATCAGTCGGCGCTGACGGGCGAGGCGGTCCCCGCCCGTAAAAGAGCGGGCGAGCCTGTCATGAGCGGCGTCACAAATGTCGGTGATGCCTTCGATCTCTTGGCGACGCACCGAGCGGTCGAGAGCACTTATGCAGGCATCGTTCGTCTGATCGAAGTTGCCCAGCGCTCCAAAGCGCCTTTGGCACGGCTCGCGGATCGTTTCGCTTTAGCATTCCTGGCGCTGACGATTGTCCTCGCCGGTGGCGCATGGCTGTGGAGCGGCGACCCAATCCGAGCGCTGGCGGTGCTCGTCATCGCAACCCCGTGCCCGCTCATCCTGGCCGTTCCCGTGGCCATTGTTGCCGGGATGTCGCGTGCCGCGAAAGCCGGTGTGCTGGTGAAGGGCGGGAGGGCCTTGGAGACGCTTTCGCATGTGAAGACGCTGGTCATCGACAAGACCGGAACGCTCACTCATGGGCAAGCCCGGATCGTCGAAATCCTCCCCATGGCCGGGTTGTCGTCCGACAGGCTGCTCCAACTTGCGGCATCCCTCGATCAAGCATCGAAGCATGTCATTGCGCGCGCGCTCGTCTCGGAGGCGCAGGACAGAGGGATAGATCTCCTGCTCCCAATCAAGGTCGAGGAGACCCCGGGCGAAGGCCTGGAAGGTTACGTCGATAATCAACGCGTCGTCGTAGGTGGAATCCGGTTCGTCTCCCGACATGTGCCGCGCATGGAAGCAGGCGCCGCTGGCCAGCATCCCGCAGGGTCCGTCATGGTCGCCATAGCAGTCGATGACGAGCCGGCCGGGCTGCTGATCTTAGCAGACCCATTGCGAACGGAAGCCGCTCATGTGATCGAAAGTCTCCGTCGGCTGGGGATTGCCCGGGTCATCCTGGCAACGGGAGACCGCCGTGAGGTGGCGCAAGCCGTGACCGTCGGCCTGCATTTCGACGCGGTGCATGCCGACCTCACGCCAGACAGGAAGATCGCCATCGTTCAGGCCGAGAAACGGCGCGGCCCCGTCATGATGATAGGCGACGGCGTCAACGACGCACCGGCCCTCGCGGCCGCTGATCTCGGTGTCGCCATGGGTGCGAGAGGTGCCGCCGCCTCGGCCGAAGCGGCCGACGTGGTCCTTCTGGTCGATCGCCTCGACAGGATCCCCGGCGCCATTCTGATGGCGCGTCGCTCCAGGCGCATTGCGCTTCAGAGTGTTTATGTCGGAATTGGCCTCTCGATACTTGGAATGATCGCCGCGGGTTTGGGATACCTGACGCCGGTGCAGGGCGCGCTCATCCAGGAAGCCATCGATGTCGCCGTGATCCTGAATGCCCTGCGGGCCTTGTGGGGATCGGAAACATCCTGATTCGCAGCTCCTGGATTCCCGCGAGCCTCTTCCATTGTCGCGAGGTCACATGGTCGATCTTCTCCTGAGGGCGCCGAAGCTCGAGCTCCGCTTTGAGGTCGATCTGACAGTCGTTGAAACAGTGCAGCCTGTCCTTCGCCTCCTGCCGGATTCTGTGCGCTAGGGACGGATGCAACCGATCGATGAGGATCAACTCTTTCGGAGAGTAGGTCTTGCCCGTGATGAGGCAGATGCCGTTGGATGACGTGGCCTGTGAGGTTATGGTCGTCTGTTCCATGGGTTTGGCATGAATCAAACCTGGCGGCTCGACGACAATGTACGAAGGTGCGATTCTTTTGCAGCCTCAGCTTCTGTGTAACCAGGAGGTCCTCGTGTCGCTTCGTCTCTCCTTTTACGGCGCCGCCCGAACCGTGACGGGTTCCTGCTTCATGCTCGAAACGGAAGCAGCCCGCGTTCTGATCGATTGCGGCATGTTTCAGGGATCGAAGGAGGAGAGGGAACTTAATTACCAGCACTTTCCGTTTCGCGCCGCAGGGGCCGATGCTCTGTGTCTTACTCATGCTCATATCGACCATTCCGGGCTCGTGCCGAAGCTCGTGAAGGCAGGCTTTGACGGCCCGATCTACGCGACGACCGGGACGGCCGATCTTGCGTCCATCATGCTCCCGGACTCCGGCTACATCCAGGAGATGGAAGTCAATCAGCTCAACCGACGCAACAGCCGTCGGGGTCTGGAGACGGTCTCTCCCATCTACACGCAAGAGGATGCCGTCGCCTCCCTCAAACAATTCCGGCGCGTTGCTTATGGCCAATGGCAGGATGTCGCTCCGGGCTTCCGCGCCAGATACTGGAATGCAGGTCATCTTTTGGGCTCGGCCTCCATTGAGATGGAGGTGAAGCATGGTGCCGATGAGAAGACGACGCGCCTTCTGTTTTCGGGCGATATCGGACCCGACCACAAGCTCCTGCAACCGGACCCGGATGGACCCCGCGATCTTGATTATGCCCTCCTTGAGGCGACCTATGGCGATACGGACCGGGCCGGTACGACCATCGAGCGCCGCCGCCGGATGCTGCGCGACGAGGTCCGCACGGCGATGCATCCGAGTGGGGCGTTGCTCATTCCATCATTTGCGGTCGAGAGGACACAGGAACTTCTCGTCGATCTCATGGAGCTGATGGAAGCAGGCGAACTGCCCGACATCCCCATCTTCATCGACTCCCCACTTGCCTCGAGGGCCAGTGCGATCTTCAGGCAGCATGCCGGAGAACTCAGAAACGGATCCGATCTCGTCCAAGCGCTCGAGTCCCGGTGGGTCCGCTTCACGGAGACGGTTGAACAGAGCAAGGCGATCGACCGCATACACAGCTTCCACATCATCATCGCGGCCAGCGGCATGTGCGAGGCGGGCCGCATCCGGCATCACCTGAAGGCATGGCTCTGGCGGGACGAGGCCACCGTTCTCTTCGTCGGCTTTCAGGCCCAGGGAACGCTTGGTCGGATCCTTCAGGATGGCGCGTCGAAGGTTCGGATCCAAGGTGAAGAGGTGAAGGTCCGTGCCCGTATGCGGACGCTCGACCTCTATTCAGGACATGCGGACGGACCGGAGTTAAAGGCCTGGCTTGCGAAGCGCCTTCCGGTCCGGCGCGGAATCTTTCTGGTCCATGGGGAGGATGCGCCGCTCAAGGCGCTGCAAGCGTCCCTTGCAGATCTTGACCGAGCACCCACCGCAATCATTCCAGAGATCGACGACATCTATGATCTGGCGGGCGATGCAGCGACCCGGGTTGAACGTCCTGAGGAGCGCGTGCGGCCCGCGAGCGCCGGACACCGCGACTGGCACAACGAGTACGCTGAACTGCTGATCGACATCAACGATGCCATTGCGGCGGCAGCTGACAGGAAAGCGAAAGGCGTCATCATCCGCCGCATCAAGAATGCCCTGAGAGATCGTGCCCGCAATTAGTGCCTGCAGCAGAGTGCTTTTCGGCCAGTTTGCTTCTCCTGTTCAATAGGAGAGAAACAGAGGCACCGGCGCGTTCTTGAGGAGGGATTGGGTCGTGCCGCCGAGTATTCTTTCGCGCAGGCGCGAATGGACATAGGCTCCCATCACGATCATGTTGGCACGTGTCAGGTGGGCGTGGTTGCGCAAGGTTTCTGCGACATCGCCATCTATGGCCGGCAAGGCCAGGGTAGTGACCGTCACGCCATGGCGACTGAGATGCGGCGCAATCTCCGCGCCGGGCACGGTGTGAGCCAGATCTTTCTCGCCCGAGACGCTGACCAGCTCGACCTGGTCGGCCGCCCGCAGGAACGGCAGGGCATCATTGAGGGCACGCGCCGCCTTGGCGCTGCCATCCCATGCTATGACGATCCTGTTTCCGACAAAAGTCTCTCGACCCTGTGGCACGACGATGAGAGGCCGGCCACTGCCCATGAGCACGGCCTCGATCAATCCCCGATCGATAGCGAGGGAAATCGGTTCCGAGTCCAGGATCGTGAAATCATGGGTGCGCGCAAGAGATGCAAAGCTCTTGATAAGTTCAGGATAGGCAAGATGCGGGGCCTGCACGGTGCATGCCAGGCCGGATGCCGCTGCGGCGCGTTGGGACGAGTCGGCTACTGAACGGGCCAGCACATCCAGCCGGTGGTTCTCGGCTGCCACGAGGCCTTCGGCAAAGGCGCTGATAAAGGCATGCGTCACAGTCAGTTTCAGCGAGGCCGCCTGGACGGTGACATGGGCGCTCGCCTGCCTGGCGAGTGAGAGCCCGTAGGTCAGGGCAGACGAATGTTCCTCCGCATCGCCTTCCTCCGTGATCCCAATCAGGATGCTGTGAATGTTTTCGAGCATGATTTCCTCCCGCTGAGTTCGGTTTCTCAATGCAACAACTTCTGTTCCTGCCTTGCCTTAGGGGACCAGGACCGCAGCTCCCTGGAGCCGACCTGATCGAAGGTCATCCAAGGCTTCGTTGGCGGCCTCCAATGGATAGTGCTTCGTCTGAGTTCTGATCTGGGCCTCAGGAACAATGGCCAGGAAATCAAAAGCATCCTGACGGGTTAGGTTGGCGACGGAGACGATCTGCCGCTCCTCCCAGAGAAGCTGATATGGAAAGCCCGGAATGTCGCTCATATGGATGCCTCCGCAGACGACACGGCCGCCCTTGCGTACGGCCCGTAAGGCGACAGGAACGAGGTCGCCCACGGGCGCGAAGATGATCGCCGCGTCGAGGCGCTTAGGCGGTGTCTCGTCCGAGCCTCCTGCCCAGACGGCTCCAAGGGAGCGGGCGAATTCCTGAGCCGCACCATCGCCCGGCCGAGTGAACGCGAAGATGAGCCGTCCCTGCCGGATGCAGACTTGCGCGATGATGTGAGCCGCAGCACCGAAGCCATAGATACCGATTCTCATGCCGGAGCCCGCAGCCACCAGCGAGCGCCAGCCGATCACTCCTGCGCAGAGCAGAGGAGCCAGTGAAACAGGATCGCCGTCATCCGGCATGCTGAAACAATAGGCCGCGTCGGCGATCACGTGCGAGGCAAAGCCGCCATCACGAGTGTAGCCGGTAAACAACGGCTCATCGCAGAGGTTCTCGCGTCCCGAAACGCAATACGGGCAGCGCCCGCATGTATGGCCGAGCCAGGGGATGCCCACGCGCTCGCCGAGCTCTCGGCCGCGGACACCTGATCCGAGTGCGTCCACCCGCCCCACGATCTCATGGCCCGGGATGACGGGAAGCCTGGGATGCGGCAGATCTCCGTCGACAACGTGGAGGTCGGTCCGGCATACGGCGCAGGCTTCCACGGCAACCCTCATCTCGCCTGCGCCAGGCATTGGCAGGGGGCGTCGCTCAAAGATCAAAGGCGTACGCACGTTATGGAGGACCATGGCCTTCATGGCACCGCCTCAGCCAAACGCGGCATCCATCCGCGCCCTTAGTGCTTCAATTTCCAGGATGTAGGGCAAACACCGCTCGCGATGGGATTGCCGGAGATCGGCGATCACTCGCTGCTTGCTGGCAATGTCCGTCTGCCGGCCTTCAATCGTCGAAACATTGCTCGCATGGACAACATCCAGATCGGCCAAGGTCGCGAGCAGTGACTGAAGTCGCGGAAGGATGTCCGGCTCGTAGATCCGATATCCGCTCCGCTCACTTGAAAAAAGCAAACGCTCATCACTGATGGTCATGGAGCCCTCCGCCATTGGTCGGCTCGTGAAAAGCTCGCTTGCCTCTCATAATACGCGAAAATGGGACGAAATGCTGTTAGAATGTGCGGCGGTCCGACAAGACAGCCGAGAACGGGTTCAGCGAGCCTGGCCAAATGATGATTGGCTCATTCATACGCCGCATTGATTCAAATCAAGATCCTCGGGCCTGTAAGGATTCAGCATCGGTCGACAAGTCTGCCCGCAATGAGGACTATGCGGAGAATATAAGCACAGTTGGAGTTGGTAAGCCTCTGATTGGGCGCGAGGGTGTGTCTGACAGAGATGCTTCTTGTTGAAGAGCGGAGATCACTGAAGGCTGTGAGAGAGAGAATCTATCTATTGTAGAGATAACGGATTGCCGATGCGATACACCACATGGCGAACCAAAGGGTGGCTTTGAGGGAAGAGAAAGTGATCGAAATCATCCGCAGGATCCCGCGTCATGCCGACCTTTTCCATCACTCGCCGTGAGGCTTCGTTGGCGACTGTCGTGTAAGCCACGACCTCAGGCACATCCAGACGCTCGAACGCATCTTGAATCGCGGCCTGTGCCCCTTCCGGCGCGTAGCCCCGGCCCCAGAATCGTTTGTCGATGCGCCATCCAATTTCGATGGCCGGTGCGAAGTGTAATTGCGGCCTCGTGGGCCAGCATCCGATGAAGCCGATAAATGCTGCTTCACCCGGAACCTCCACTGCCCATGGGCCAATGCCCGCGCTCTGCGTAAAAGCGGTCAATCTGCGAACGAGATCATCGCTTTCTTCCGGTGTCGGACATGTCGGAAAGTAGCGTGCGACTTCCGGATCGGTGTTGATCGCGCGAAACGCATCCATATCGCCATCGCGCCAGCGGCGCAGAACGAGGCGCTTGGTGCGAAGGCTGTCAGGTTGTGGCTTCATGATCGGTCCTTGCCGTTCTTCAAGATAGAAAGTGTCAAAGGGAAGCGGATTTCAGGCGGCTGTCGTTCTCTCAGTGTCGTGCTGATCAGAGAACGGATTCTCCACGAGAGGCCAGAGGGGCCGTGTTATATGCTGATACGGCAGCTTCCGCACATCGCGCACCAGCGTACCCTCAGCGTCGAGATAAAGCACCTCCTTCGCGATAGGCGCGAAAGCCGCATAAAAGTGCTGGGTCGATTTCAATAGAACGATCTTTTTCGCGAGGATATCGATCCCGAGCTGGGTGAACACATCCGGGCCATAAACTTGTGTTCGGACAGTGTTGAGCACAATGTCGATACCGCCCTCAGCCTCGACGCGCACGGCTTGTCCCACATGCGCACGCAGCCCATCCAATCCCGTCTGCCAAAGGCTGGGAATGCAAGCCTTGACGGTAACCCGCAAATCAATGGGATCTCCAGACATGGGACTGCACTTGCCTCCGAACCGGAGATCGAGCACGGATCCTGGGCCGGCTTCCATGCAGATCCTAACGGCCCCGATATCCCAGTAGCAACCAGCCGCCACATCGGTGATCCCGCGGTCGAGGATACGTTGCAGGACGAAGGTGCTGTCGCTGGGGGCGCCGCCACCTGCATTGTCCGCGGTATCGGCAAGCACATAGGGGCCCTCTGTGCCAGCCTGTGCGCGGTCGAGTGCATCGTCGATGCTGCAGTATTCCTCTCCAATACGGTTGCGCATGTTCCAGACGGCCCGACCGAGTTCCTGCGCAAGGTTGCGCGCGAGGATCGGGTCGCCATCCGTGACCGCCAGCGTCTTTGCGCCGATCCGGTCCGTGTCGCCATAAGGAAAGCCGTGAGCGAAGGAGACGGACAGCACGCCCGGCTGCCGTTCCATCTCGACCATGCGCTCGACGAGCTGTCTGACATGCGGCTGGCTCGTCCGCCAGAAACCGATCATCCGGCAATCATGAAGCGCCATGGTTGGACGGACGAGACCGCGTTTCGTGTCGCGACAGATCCGGTAAAGCTCCCTGGCCCGCTCGGCCACATCCGTATGCGGATATTCCTTGAACAGAACGATGGCGTCGGCGAACGCGAGCGGCCGCTCAGACAGATGGCAATGCAGATCGATCTCGGCGCCGATTACTGCCTCGTGACCTGCCACCTCGCGGACACGCTCCAGAATGTCGCTTTCGCAATCATCGTAGCCATCCGCCATCATCGCCCCATGGAGGAACAGCAGAACGAGGTCAACCTGCCCGGCAGCCTTTAGGTCACGCAAGATCTCGTCACGCAGCGCCTCATAGACGTTGCGGACCGTCCGCCCGCCCGGCTGTGCAAAAGCGATCAGGCTTTGGACGACTTCGTGGCCATCGGCCTCGGCGAGGGCCAGCCATGTTTTGTTCGCGATGTTGATAAAGGTCTCAGGCTCGCTTCTCACATCCCCACGAAGCAGAGCTGTCTCCTCAAAGGCTCGCAGGCCCGTGGGAAGGGGCGAGAACGAATTGGTCTCGGTTCCTAGGGTCGCAACGAAGATTTTCATATGTGCCGTCCTCGCTCCCGTATTTGCCAATCTGACATCTTTTTTCTGACTGGCAACTTTTTTCTTGTTGGAGAATAGATTTGATGTCAGCATGTCTCGGCAAGAAGGAGTTCTCAGTGTCTGAGCAGAAACCCAAACTGAGTGAAATCCTGCGCTACCTTCGCCAGCAGCGCGGCTGGACCCTGCAACAGGTGAGCGAGCGCTCCGGGGTGCCTGTCTCTACGCTGTCCAAGGTGGAAAACGACCAGCTTACCTTGAGCTACGATAAGCTGATGACCCTTGCCGATGGTCTCGATGTCGATGTTGCCGAGCTCTTCTCTCATCAGGCACGCGATGCCACGCCGTCGTTTCTTTCCGGACGCCCGACAGGGCGACGCAGCCTGACGATGCCAGGCGAAGGCCGGGCTTTCGAGAGCGACAATTACATCGACCACTATCTTTGTGCAGATCTGCGATCGAAGCTGATGACGCCTGCGCTCTCACGCATCAAGGCGCGCAGCATCGAGGAGTTCGGTCCCCTGGTTCGCCACCAGAGCGAAGAATTTGTCTACGTGATTTCGGGTGTCGTGGAAGTTCACACGGAATTCTATGAGCCCTTCCTGATGCCTCAAGGCGCGTCCGCCTATCTCGATAGCACCATGGGCCACGCATATGTTTCGGTCGGGGACGAGGATGCGTGGGTTATCGTCGTAGTCTGCAATACGCATCCCGGCGTGCCGGAAGGGCGTCCCGAAACCGCAGCATCTTCTCTTGAGGAGACATCATCGTGAATTCTTTGTCTTCGATCTCCCAACCCGCAGAGCCGCTAAGCGAAGCCGAGGAATGGGAACTGCGCTGCGATCTGGCGGCGACATTCCGTATCTTCGCGCGCAATAACTGGAATGAGCAGATTGGCAATCATCACAGCATGATGCTGCCTGGAACGAATCAGTTCCTCATCAATCCGCGCGGCATGCTTTATCGGGAGATTCGTGCGAGCGACCTGATCGTCTGCGATCTGGCGGGAAATAAGGTGCGTGGCAAGGGAGAGGTGCGGCGGATCGCTTTCAATATTCACGCGGAAGTCCACAAGCTGCATCCACAAGCGGCGTGCGTTCTGCATGTTCATCCGCCCTATCTTACTGCCTTTTCCCTGATCAAGGGCGGGCGCTTTGCCTTGGCGCATCAGAACAATCTCTTCCTGAATGGACGCACTGCGTATGACGATGGCCATCATGGCATCCATTTCGGTCCGGCCGAAGGACAGCGCATCGCCGAAGCTCTTGGAAACAAGAGCATCCTCATCATGGCCGGGCACGGCGTCACGATTGTTGGTCCCCGGATCAGCGATGCCTTCGATGAACTCTACATGGCCGAGCGGACCTGCATGTACCAGATGCTCGCCATGCAGACGGGACAACCGCTTCTGCAGCAGGCCGATGACATGCAGCTGAACTGGCCAGGGTCTTTCGGCGATTACCTCGACTCGCGGATGCATCTCGATGCATGGCGCCGCGTGCTCGACCGCGAAGAGCCCGATTATAAGAGCTGAAGACCGTAGGGGCCACTGGGGCTAATCAAAAAAAGAAACGGGCGATCCAACCCGACCGCGCAAGAGTCGGGCCTTCAACAAAGGACGAAGCAGAAAAAACATCAGAGGGACCACATGAGCATGCGATTGGATTTCGGCTTTTCTCGGCGGGCACTCGCCGCCGCCACGATAGGGTTTGGGCTTGGCATCGCAGGGCCAAGCCTGGCCGCGGATGAAGCGACCCTGAAGGCGGTGATGTTCACCGACCTTGCCATCACCGATCCCACCTTCACGGCATCGACCATCACGAGCAATTTCGGCTTCATGGTCTATGACACGCTCTTTGGTATTGACAGCAAGGGCGAGCCCAAGCCGCAGATGGTCGATCGGTATGAGAAAAGCGCCGATGGCCTCACCTGGACCTTCACCTTGCGCGACGGTCTCAAATGGCATGATGGAACTCCTGTGACTGCCGATGATGCGGTTGCCTCGATCAAGCGCTGGGCCAAGGTCGACTCGCTGGGCAAGGCTCTCATGGGTGCGGCGACCAGCTTCGAGCCGGTCGATCAGAAGACGTTCAAGCTCGTCCTCAGTAAGCCATTCCCCCTCGTTCTCGACGCCTTCGCTAAGACCTCAGCCTATACACCCTTCATCTATCAGAAAGCCTTTGCTGAAACCGCGCCTTCGCAGGCTAAGGGAAAGGTCGTCGGGTCAGGTCCTTTCATCTTTGTCGATGAGGAATGGCGGCCGGGCAACAAAGTCGTATTCCGCAAGAACCCGAATTATGTGCCGCGCTCCGACCCGCAGGATGGTCTTGCAGGCGCGAAGGTTCCGAAGGTCGACAAAGTCGAGTGGATCACGATTTCCGATCCAAACACCGCCATCGCAGCCCTTCAGAACGGAGAGATCCATTATCTCGACAATCCGCTGATGGATCTCGTTCCCATGCTCGAGAAGGAGCCCGATCTGACGGTGCTTCGAATCGATCCGCTCGGGCAAAGCGGCATGATCCGTCCCAACCACGTGCAGAAGCCTTTCAACGATCCCAAAGCTCGCCTCGGCCTCGCGAAGCTGGTCGATCAAGCGGTGCTCGGCGCGGCAGGAGGCGTTCCGCAGAACTATTTCACTGCATGCTACTCGTTCCTCGGCTGCGGCACCCCTCTTTCGACAGAACGCGGTGCTGAGGCCTTCAAGAAGCAGAACGTGGCGGAAGCCAAGGAGCTTTTTGCAAGCGCAGGGTACAAAGGCGAGAAGATAGTCGTCTTGCAGCCCACCGACGTTCCGGTTTTGAGCAATCCCACCGAGGCATTGGTTCAGGCACTTCGTTCGGCCGGACTCAATGTCGAAGCTCAAGCCATGGACTGGGGAACCTTGACGTCCCGCCGCACCAACAAGGGGCCTACTGAGGAGGGAGGTTGGAGCCTTTTCCTGACGACCGGCTTTACGAGCGGTTTCGGCTCGCCGCTGACCCATACCTATCTGCAATCTTCCTGCGAGGTGGGAACGGCAGCGGGCTGGCCCTGCGATAAGGAACTGCAGGGCCTGATCGATCAGTTCCAGTCGGCCGGCACGCGCGACGATCAGAAGCGCTTGGCCGATAAGCTGAACGAGGTTGCATATAAGGTCCTGCCTTATGTGCCCTACGGCCAGATGCCTGTTCTTGCCGCCTACCGCAATGAGCTCAAGGGCGTTCAACCGTCCGGCATCGGTGTGTTCTACGGCATCTCCATCGCCAAAGAGTAAGTCGCGCGCGACGGGGAGGGCAGAAGCTCTCCCCGTTGTCCAGAGAGTCAGGAATCTTCCATGCTTGGCTATGTCGTCACCCGTACTCTGTCGGCTGTTCCTGTCATGGCAGTCGTGGCAACGATCGTCTTTCTTCTGCTGCACCTGACGCCGGGAGATCCTGCAACGATCATTGCGGGTGAGCAGGCGACAGCCGCCGAGATCGAACGAATCCGCACGACCCTCGGTCTCGACCAGCCGCTGCTGAAGCAATTCGTAACCTGGCTTCTCAATATTCTTAGCGGGGATCTCGGCCATTCGATCTATTCAGGTAAGCCCGTTACGGAATTGATCGTGCAACGCCTCGAGCCGACCGTCTCGCTCGCTCTCCTCACATTATCGATTGCAATCGTCATCGCAGTGCCGACAGGCGTCATCGCGGCCTGGAAGGAAGGTACCTGGGTCGATTGGACATTGATGTTCCTTGCGATCCTGTTCTTCTCGATGCCGATCTTCATCACCGGCTATATTCTTATCTACAATTTCTCAGTCCAGTGGCGCCTTCTGCCCGTTCAGGGTTTTCGCAGCATTTCGGACGGCATCGGGCCCTTTCTCTCCCACATGATCTTGCCGGCGATCAGCCTCGGTATGGTCTATGCTTCTCTTCTTGCCCGCATGAGCCGATCCGCCATGCTGGAGGTATTGCATCAGGACTACATCCGTACAGCTCGCGCCAAGGGACTCGGCACGGGCAAAGTTCTGTTTCTTCATGCTTTGAAGAACGCCGCCGTGCCCATCATCACGACCATCGGCATCGGCCTCATTCTGCTCATCAGCGGTGTTGTGGTCGTCGAGAGCGTCTTTGCCATTCCCGGAATCGGGCGCCTGACCGTCGACGCAATCCTGAGACGCGACTATCCCATCATTCAGGGAGTCATTCTCTTTTTCTCATTCGTATACGTGATCATCAATCTTCTCATCGATCTCACATATCGTCTGGTCGATCCGCGGATCAAATATTGAACGTGGTGGATGCATCTTCATGAAGCTTGGGCGGAACGATTAAGATGAGCAGCACAAAAATTCTGATCTCAAGCGATCCCGCCGAAGCAGTTCCATCAGGGGCGGCATCGTCCCGAAAGAGGATTGGCCGTTGGCTGCAGCGTCATCCTCGTATCGCCTTTGGCGCGGCGCTCTTTTCCATCATCCTTGTCCTGACCGTGTTCGCGCCCGTGCTGACATCGCACGACCCGTTGCAGATGAATCCCCTGAACCGTCTGAAGCCGCCATCGAGCGAACACTTCCTCGGCACCGACGCCCTCGGCCGAGACGTATTTACCCGGACTCTCTATGGCGGGCGTGCATCGTTGATGGTCGGCTTCAGCGTAGCCATTGCCGCTACTCTCGTCGGGCTCGCAATCGGCTTGGTAAGTGGCTATTTCCGCGCCGTGGACAATGTTCTGATGCTCATCATGACCGGGTTGATGTCGATCCCGGGCATTCTCCTCGCAATCGCCATGACGACACTCTCGAAAGCGAGCCTCGCGACGGTCATTGTGGCCATCGTGATCCCGGAAGTGCCACGAACGGCGCGCCTCGTCAGATCCATCGTTCTCATGATCAGGGAGCAACCTTATGTGGATGCTGCTATCGTCACGGGAACGCCGGTTTGGCGTATCCTGATCCGTCACATTCTGCCGAACACGGCGGCTCCGCTCACCGTGCAGGCAACCTTCATTTGCGCCTCCGCCATCATCGTTGAGGCTTACTTGAGCTTTCTGGGGGCAGGCACGCCGCCGGAAATTCCAAGCTGGGGCAACCTCATCGCGGAAGCCCGTAACTACATTCGTCTGGCCTTTTGGATCCTCCTCTATCCCGGCCTCCTGCTCGGACTCACCGTGCTTTCCGTCAATCTTCTCGGTGACGGTCTGCGAGATCTTCTCGATCCGCGCCTCGCCCGCCAGATGAAGGGGCGCTCATGAACCCGTCAGTTCTCACGCCGGCCTTGCCGGAAACGGTGCTCGAAGTCAGTGACCTTCAGGTCCAGTTCGAAACCATTGACGGCATCGCTCCCGTCCTGGACGGGCTCTCCTACACGCTGAAATCGGGAGAAACCCTCGCCATCGTCGGAGAAAGCGGATGTGGCAAGACAATCGGCGCCCTCTCTCTCCTGCGCCTCGCGCCGAGCCCGCCTGCTCGGATCACCGGTGGATCGATCCGCTTGAGCGGCCGCGATATCCTGACATTGACCGAAGACGAGATGCGAGGGATTCGCGGCAATGACATCGCCATGATCTTCCAGGAGCCGATGACGGCCCTGAACCCGGTTCTGACGATTGGTCACCAGATTGTCGAGCCATTGATGTTGCATAAGCGGCTCAATCGCTCAGCTGCCTGGGAGCGTGCGGTCGAGCTGCTACGGCTGGTCGAGATTCCCGAGCCCGAGCGGCGCGCGAGTGAATATCCGCATCAGCTTTCCGGCGGCATGCGGCAGCGTGCGATGATCGCCATGGCGCTCGCATGCGGACCAAAAATTCTCGTAGCCGACGAGCCGACAACCGCTCTTGACGTGACCATCCAGGCACAGATCCTGAAGCTGATGGCGGACCTCAAGCATCGCGTCGGAACGGCTATCTTGCTGATCACACATGACTTGGCTGTCGTTGCTCAAACAGCCGACCGCGTCGTCGTCATGTATGCCGGACGTGTCGTGGAGGATGCCTCCGTCTACGAGCTTTTCGAAAATCCGCGCCATCCTTATACGCGTGGCTTGCTCGCTTCCATTCCGAAGCTTTCCATCGATGACGAGCGGCAGAAGCTGGAGGGTATTCCGGGATCGGTTCCGCCTGTAGGGGGCCGGCCGTCGGGATGCACCTTTGCGCCGAGATGCACGTTGGCACGCGACGAATGCCGTCAGTCGGTTCCTGTGCTCGAGACTGTCAGCCCAACCCATAAGGTGGCATGCTGGGCTGTGATTGATGCGACATCAAAACAGGAAAAGGAGCAGGCCATTGTCTGAAGCCTTGTCATCGCCGCCGCTCCTGCAGGTCGACGACCTGATCGTGCGCTACCCCGTCAAGAAAAGTCTGTTCAAGGCCAGGCAGCATGTGCATGCGGTCAACGGCGTGTCCTTTCATGTTCGGCGCGGTGAAACACTTGCGCTTGTTGGCGAAAGCGGCTGCGGGAAGACCACCGTCGGCCGCTCGATCATGCGGCTGGTGAGGCCCAGCTCTGGCTCGATCCGCGTCGATGGCATCGACATTGCCTCTCTTTCTCGGCGAGAGCTCAAGCCCTACCGGCGCAAAATCCAGATGGTGTTTCAGGACCCTTATGCTTCCTTGAATCCGCGCATGACAGCGGGTCAGATTATCGGCGAGCCACTCGGAAATTTCGACATAGTCCATGGAGCCGACCGGGAGAACAGGATCATTGCACTTCTCGAAAAAGTCGGGTTAAGCCGCACGCATCTTCACCGCTATCCGCATGAATTTTCTGGTGGGCAACGGCAGCGCCTCGGCATCGCTCGCGCGTTGGCCGTCGAACCGTCTCTCATCGTCGGTGATGAACCGCTCTCCGCTCTCGATGTTTCAGTGCAGGCTCAGATCGTCAACCTGCTAGATCATCTGCAGCAGGAATACGGACTGTCCTACTTGTTTATCGCTCACGATCTCGCGGTCGTGCAGCAGATCAGCCACCGCGTCGCCGTCATGTATCTCGGGCGCATCGTCGAGATCGGAGAAACGGCGGATATCTTCCGTTCCCCGATCCACCCGTATACGCAGGCGCTGCTAGCAGCCGTACCTCTGCCTGATCCGAGAAAGCGACGGATCATCGAGCCCCTGCGTGGTGAGGTTCCGAGCCCTATCGCGCCCCCCTCGGGCTGCGCTTTCCATCCAAGATGTGCTCTTGCTGAAGACCGATGCCGGCGCGAGGCTCCGCAAGTTCAGGAATTTCGCTCCGGGCATTTCGCGGCATGCCACGTCATGGCCCGCAATAACGAATATGCCGCGCGTCCCTCATCTCGGGAGCACGGATTTGCTCGTTCCGGCAAAATTGCCAATTCGTGAATGACGACAATCGAAACTTGATGAAAAGCATGCCCCATTCTCGGTATCAGAACGTGAAGGAATTTCATGGTGGAGAGGTTCCGGACCAGGTTCGCGTCAGCGAGCCTACGGTTTGGTTCAATCCCCACTTGCTCCCGGCATTACGGGCTCTCGAAGGAAACGAGCTTCAAGTCTCCGAGGTCATGGAAGCCGCCGATCGCTGGCGCCGCTTCGCTCCCTTGCTGTCTCGGCTCTTTCCGGATGTCGGCGAAGTCGAGGGGCGCATCGACTCGCCTCTGCTGCCCTTATCGTCCGAGTTGTCCATGCGCGTCACGGAGAACTTGCCGCAGACCGTGCTTGTGAAGGCAGATCATGCTCTGCCCCTGACAGGGACCATCAAGGCGCGTGGCGGCGTCTATGAGGTGCTCGTCTATGCGGAAGAGCTGGCGCTTCGGGAGAGGATCGTTGGCCCCGGAATCGGCTACAGTATTCTGGCGGACGAAGCGGCAAGATCGCTGTTCGCACAGCACACGCTCTTGGTCGGGAGCACCGGAAATCTCGGTTTCAGCGTCGGCATGATCGGCCGTGCTCTCGGCTTCAATGTCGAAGTGCATATGTCGAGCGATGCAAAGGAATGGAAGAAAGAGCGACTGCGCAGGATCGGTGTTCAAGTCGTTGAGCACGAGGCCGATTATTCGGTAGCCGTGGCCGGAGCGCGTCACTCTGCTTCGAAGCGTGGCTTCTGCCATTTCATCGACGATGAGAACTCACGCCTCCTGTTCTTCGGCTACTCGGCCGCAGCGCTCGATCTCGCCTCTCAGATCAAGAATGCAGGCATCGAGGTCTCAGAGAGGAGCCCATTCGCCGTTTTTCTCCCCTGCGGCGTGGGAGGAGCACCGGGTGGGGTGGCATTCGGGCTCAAGGCGATTTTCGGCGATGCTGTTCAATGTGTCTTCGTCGAACCTGTCGCCTCTCCCTGCATGCTCGTGCAACTCGCCTCAGGGATCGAGCGCTCGGTCAGCGTCTACGATTTCGGCCTTGACAATAAAACCGCCGCTGACGGACTTGCCGTTCCTCAGGCTTCCATGTTGGTTGCCCGCGCCATGCAGCCTCTGGTCCATGCGGTAGCGACTGTCTCCGACGACAGCTTGTTCTTCTGGGTTAAAACTTTGTTCGAAGAAGCAGGAATGAAGCTGGAGCCTTCCGCTGCTTCCGGGTTTGCGTCTGTCGCTTCCTATCTCAGAGGACTGAAAGCGCAGGGGGCTCAGCTTCCCTCGGCCTGCATCGTGTGGACGACGGGTGGCTCTTTGCTTCCAGTAAAAGAATTCGAGAAAATCCTAGCACGAGCCGGGATGTAATAATCAATCTGTGATGAAACGGTCTATGGCATCGGTATTAGAATCCAAGCTCGAATAACAGGGATCATATCTGCGCAAGCGGAGAATCCTCGAACGCGGAAGAGGGCGTGTGATTTGAAAACTCAAGCCCATATGTCTGGGGTAACTGGCCGCTGTTTATGGACTTAGTGCTGATGGTGTTGACACTTCTCGTGGTCGGCCAGCACTTCGATGATCCGGCACTCCGAGATCCTACGATGATCGCAGGCGACCATGGTCTCAAGTTCGTCGCGTAGTGCCGTGAGGCGGGCAATCTTGTCGTTGACCTCGTCGAGGTGTGCTTTGGTGATTTCGTGAACTTCGCCGCAGGCCCGACCTGGATCGCCGGTCAGGTTGAGCAACTGCCGGATCGCCTCGACTTCGAAGCCCAGTTCCCTGGCATGGCGGATGAAATTGAGCCGGCGGACATCGCTCGACCCATACCGCCGCTGTTGCCCTTCTGTCCGAGTCGGCGCGGCCAGAAGGCCGATCTGCTCATAGTAGCGGATGGTGGGTACCTTCACCCCCGTTTGCCGGGACAGTTCGCCAATCGCGAGTTCCATCGCAAAAACCTCTTGAACCTCTAGCCGCTAGAGCATGTAAGGTCTGCGCGAATCGATGTGAAGAGGTTTTGCGATGCGTAGCGCTTGCGATCTGCCCAGTGGCTCCGAGGATCAACCCACAGCCGAGCTTTCAAAGGGACAGCGCACCCGCTACCGGGTGTCCGGCATGGATTGCGCCTCGTGCGCGACCAAGATCGACAATGCCCTGCGGCGTGTGCCGGGGGTGGCGGAGGTGAACGTTTCGGTTTCGGCCGGAACGGTAACCGTCGCTCATGACGACACGGTGATCACGACCGCGCTTGCCAAGCAGATCGGTACGCTCGGTTTCAAGGTGACAGGCCAAGGACCGGCGGATGCATCGGCTTCCCAACTTGGGGCGCACCAGCATGATCATGGCGAGCACGCTCACGAAGACGAGGCGACCGCCAGCCTGCATGGCCATCTGCACGATCATGGTCCGAGCGAAGGCCCCTGGTGGAAGAGTTCGCGCGGGATTCTCACGGTTTCCTGCGGCCTGGCTTTGGTCGCAGCCTATGTCATTGGGCAGATCGCGCCCGAAACGGAGCGCTGGGCCTTCATCGCCGCCATGGGCGTGGGCCTCGTGCCGATTGCCCGACGCGCCATTGTGGCGGCGCGCTTCGGCACGCCGTTCTCCATCGAGATGCTGATGACGATTGCCGCTGTCGGCGCGGTGATCATCGGCGCGACCGAGGAGGCGGCAGCGGTCGTCTTCCTGTTCCTCGTCGGCGAGCTTCTGGAAGGTGTCGCCGCAGGCCGTGCGCGGGCCAGCATCCAGAACCTGACCAAGCTGGTGCCCAAAACCGCTTTGCTTGAGCGGGACGGCAAGACCGAGGAGGTCCAGGCCGAGAGCCTCACGGTGGGCTCCATTATCCTCGTGCGGCCCGGTGATCGCATTCCCGCCGATGGTGTTATCGTCGAGGGTGAGAGCGCTATCGACGAGGCTCCAGTGACGGGCGAGAGCACGCCCAAGCGCAAGGAACCGGAGGACACCGTCTTCGCCGGCACGATCAACGCCGACGGAGCGCTGCGCATACGCGTCACGGCGGCGGCGCAGGACAACACCATCGCGCGCATCGTGCGCCTCGTCGAGGAAGCGCAGGAGAGCAAGGCGCCGACCGAGCGCTTCATCGACCGCTTTTCGCGCTATTACACGCCTGCCGTCCTCGTCGTCGGCGCGCTGACCGCCATCGTGCCGCCGCTGCTTCTGGGCGAACTCTGGGGTGAATGGATCTACAAGGGTCTGGCGATCCTGTTGATCGGTTGCCCCTGCGCGCTCGTCATCTCGACGCCTGCCGCCATTGCCGCCGGCCTGTCGGCGGGTGCGCGGCGTGGCCTGCTGATGAAGGGCGGTGCTGTGCTGGAGAACCTCGGCAAGATTACGGTAGCGGCCCTCGACAAGACCGGGACGCTCACTGAGGGCAAGCCGAAGGTGACGGACGTGATTTCGGTTGCACGCTCCGAGCGCGAGGTGCTGTCGCTGGCAGCCGCACTCGAGACCGGATCGAGCCATCCGCTTGCCGCCGCCATCCTGGCCAAGGCTGCGGAAGCGAATGTTCCTGTCCCGCCTGCTGCGGATGCAGGCGCAGTCGGTGGCAAAGGCGTGAGAGGCCGAGTCGGTGGTGTGGCGCTCTTTCTCGGCTCGCCCAAGGCTGTTGCTGATTGGGTGGCGCTGACCGCGGAACAGACGGCGCGCATCACCGCGTTGAACGACGAAGGCAAGACGGTTTCCGTGCTGCTGGCAGGCGATCAGGTCGCCGGCTTGATCGCCATGCGCGACGAGCCGCGCGACGATGCCAAGGAAGGTCTCGACGCGCTGAAGCAGGCAGGTGTTGGCGCCGTGATGCTGACCGGCGACAACAGCCGCACGGCCGCCGCCATCGCTGCCGGGCTCGGCATTGAGCCGCATGCCGAGCTGTTGCCACAAGACAAGCAAAAGATCGTGCGCGAACTTCAGGCCAAGGGCGAGAAGGTCGCCAAGGTGGGCGACGGCATCAACGATGCGCCTGCGCTTGCCGCAGCCGATATCGGCATTGCCATGGGCGGCGGTACGGACGTGGCGCTTGAGACTGCCGATGCCGCCGTGCTGCACGGACGCGTGCTCGACATCGCCCGCATGATCCGCCTGTCGCGCGATACCATGGCCAATATCCGCCAGAACATCACCATCGCGCTCGGTCTCAAGGCCGTATTCCTGGTCACGACCATTCTCGGCATCACGGGCCTCTGGCCCGCGATCCTGGCCGATACGGGTGCCACAGTGCTGGTCACGGCCAATGCCATGCGCCTGCTCGCAGCAGGCGGGCGGACGTGATGACATTGGTGAGAAGGATCCGCCGTCTCCTTGCCGTAACGCTGCCCGTCGTGCTGCTCGATCAGGCCACCAAAGCTCTTGCCCGGTCATTCTTGGTGCCGGGCGAGGTTTATGACATCCTACCGTTCGCCAACTTAAGGCTCGGCTTCAACCGAGGCATTAGCTTCGGTCTCTTGCCGGCTGACGAGACATGGGGCGTATTCGTGTTGATCGGCGTGAGCGCAATCATCTCCATTGGCGTGGCGGTGTGGAGCCTCACGACACGGAGCCGGAGTGAGAGTGCGGCACTTGCGCTCATTCTGGCCGGCGCGCTCGGCAATCTGATTGATCGCGTCAAGGACGGTATGGTGACGGATTTCATCGACCTTCATGCGGCCGGATACCACTGGCCCGCCTTCAACGGAGCCGATATCGCCATCACGTTCGGCGCGCTTTGGCTCGTGGCCGGCAGCTTCGCCATCGGAGCGTGGCGACGCTCTGAGGCAGCATGATGCCACCCGCCATTCTTCCCGTTTTGCAGCTCGTTACTCTTGGTGTGATCTTCGCGCTGCTGACACGCCGGGTCGAGAAGCATCTCGCACATTCGCCGAACAAGTTCGGCGCAAGCGACAGTGCCCACGATTTCGTGGGACGGGTTTATCGTGTCGGCGGCGCGATCCTGTTTATCTTCCTTCTCGTGCGGATGGCATGGCCCGAGGCCGACAGAATGGTGGGTGAAATTTCAGTCTTGGTCCAACCCGCCGTCGGCTGGGGTGGGTTGATCATCATGGCAGCGGGCAGCATCGTGATCGTCGCCGCTCAAGTGCGGATGGGTCTTGCATGGCGTATCGGTCTCGACGCGGAACAGACCGGGCTCGTCACGACGGGCCTGTTCGCATGGTCGCGAAACCCGACATTCCTCGGCATGATGGCGGTCATCCTCGGTGCGTTCCTCACAGCTCCAACGGCTGTCACGGCGGCACTCCTCGCTACGGCCTGGATCGCATTCTCAGTGCAGATCCGCATGGAGGAAGAACATCTGCTGCGTATGCACGGCGCGGACTATGGTCGATATCGCAGCACGGTGCCGCGCTGGCTCATCTTCTAGCGGGAACGCATGGCGCGCCGTTCGTGCCGACGCTTACTGGTTCGCCGTCATGGTCGGCGACACCTGACCGCCGAGGGAGGCCCATGTAGCACCATCGTCGCCTTCACGCTTGATGTAAGTGTAGCCTGTCTTGTGCCAGGGCAGAATGATGTTTCTCTTGTTGTCGAGAATGAAGTCGCCGCGGTTGGTGCGCACCATCATGACCGCGTGGCCTGCGCCTTCCTCGTCGATCACGACGGTCATCCGCAAGGCGCGACGGGGAAAGCCCGCCTCGACCAGCTTCCTGCGTTTCAGGAGCTGGTAATCCTCGCAATCGCCGTAGCCGTCCTCGGCGAAATCCCAGCGATCCTCGACGCCCCAATGGTCTTTATCCGTCTTGGCTTTGACGCCGGCGTTCACCTGACGGTTGACGCGCTGGAGCGTTTGCCAGTCTTTCGCGGTCAGTTGGATGCTGGCGGGCTCGGAAGTATCGACACTGCACTCGGCTGGATTCTGCTCGCAGAAGCGAACCCAACCCATGATCGGCTTGGCGACGCCGACTTGGGCGACAGGATTCGAGAGACCGGGAAGGGCAGCGACGGTTTGGGCCTGAACGCTGGGGCTTGCAGCGAGTGCGAGAACGGCAAGGCTGAAACAGCCGACGACCTTGGAAAAAGGCCGAACGTTCAGAAGCCCGAAGAAAGGATGCCGCATTGCCCCCACCGCGATGTCGTTAAGGATTTGTTCATCAAACCTGACATGGCGGATTGGGCAATCTCAAGGCGAAAGTTAAACGAGAGTTAACAAGTCGCACCCCGGTTCGTTCCAGGATTTGCCTGCCTTGTTGCTTGCACGGAATGTCGCAGCTATCAGCGAGCGTCATTTCGATCCGCCCTGCGAGCATGCCGCGCTTTCTATCCCATCGTGAAGCAGATCATGGCGGGCTACCCGAATGAGGTACGTCTCGTCGTGAGATATTCGCCTTTCCACAAGGGATCGGACACCGCCGTTCGGATCCTTGAGACGGCACACGTGCAAGGGGACTTGAGCGTCTCCATCCCATGCTCTCTCTCTGAACAAGAGCATTGTTCACGCGCAAAACCTGGGCCGCTTATACGCACGATACTTTAGGTCCACGCGAAATGGAGCAGCACCGCTTACCTCTGCGTATCTGGCCACGAATATCGTTGAATACGTGCGCCCGGTCGGCAGTGAAATAACCAAGCTCAAGCTCGGTGACATAGTGGACATCGGCTGCGTGGGTGAGAGCTGCCAATGCTGCATCTCCTGTGAAGATGGCAAGGAGCAGCGCCGCGCACATCATTTCACAGATTTGGACGACTTCCCGATGTCAGATATTCCAAGCCCTAAACTCGGGGGCTACTCGCAGCTGATCGGTGTCAGGGACAGGCTTGTTCTAAAGGTGCAACCCGGCCGAACAACGCGTGGCGGTTGTGCCTCTGCCCTGCGAACACGCCGGCATTTCGTGCGCTCGCGGGCTTGGCGCGAAATCTGAAACTGATCGTTCGCGATGGATTAGATAATGGCGGTGGAGGTAGTCACCTGCGAACCTGTCTCCAGTCGCGTTCCCTGTTCTCAGCCAAAATACTGGGAAGTTCGTTCATTTGGCTCAGACTCTACCAAGCATTGCTTTGGAATTGCATAACAAGATTAGTATCTTGGCTTGTCAAAGCTATGCAAGATAACAGGGAAAGAGTTTAGCTAAACAGGGAAGTCAGATGGGTGGAGCAGGGTTCTGAGGTTGAGCCCCTCGCACGTTATGCAGGATGGAAGCGCCACTCTTTCCGATATCTGTCGCCTGTGAGATCCGAGTGAGAAATCTCTGGAGCCCTGCCGGAGATCAGGTCGGCGAGCAGGCGGCCGGAGCCGCAGGCCATTGTCCATCCTAATGTGCCGTGACCAGTATTCGTATAGAGGTTCCCGTAACGCGTTGAGCCCACCACTGGCGTACCGTCCGGCGTCATCGGCCTTAGGCCCGTCCAAAAACTGGCCTGCCTGACGTCGCCACCTTGCGGGAACAGGTCGGTGACGGAGTGCTCCAGCGTCGCTCTCCGCGGCGTCCTGAGGCGCTGGCTGAAGCCGGCCAGCTCTGCTGTGCCGCCGATGCGGATACGGTCGCCCAGGCGCGTGATTCCGACCTTGTAGGTCTCGTCCATCACCGTCGAGACGGGTGCCGCATCGGGGTTCACGATGGGCATCGTCAGGGAATAGCCCTTTACCGGATAGACCGGCAGATGGATCCCCAGTGGCTTGAGCAGTTGGGGAGTGTAGCTGCCCATGGCCGCCACATAGGTATCGGCCCTGAGGACCTCTCCACCGTTCACCAGCACGCCGGAGATCCGCTCGCCTTCGATGAGCAGCTTCTGGATGGTTGTTCCATAGCGGAATCGCACTCCCATCCGCTCAGCGATCACGGCCAGTCGCTGCGTGAACAGGTAGGCGTCCCCGGTCTCGTCACCGAGAAGACGCAAGCCGCCTGCCACCTTGCTCTGGACGAGATTCAGAGCCGGTTCCACGCTCACGCATCCGGCTGGATCCAGGATCTCGTAGGGAACGCCATAGGCATCGAGAACGGTCGTGTCTTCGCCGATCCCATCAAGTTGCTTTTGTGTGCGGAAGAGTTGAAGGAGTCCCTTCTCCCGGTGGTCGTAGGTGATACCCGTCTCCTGTCGCAGCTCGCGCAGGCAATCCCGGCTGTACTCGGCGAGAGCGACCATTCGGCTCTTGTTGCGCCGATAAGCATCCTCGGTGCAGTTGGCCAGCATATGAGCAAGCCATCCCCAAAGGCGCATCTCGGGACGCGGCCAGAGCACCAGCGGGCGATGCTTCATCATCAGCCATTTCATGGCCTTGATCGGAATTCCTGGTGCGGCCCATGGAGCGGAGTAGCCCGGCGAGATCTGTCCTGCGTTGGCAAAGCTCGTCTCCATGCCGGCGGCAGGTTGCCGGTCCACCACCGTGACCTCATGACCTTGCTTGGCGAGATAATAGGCCGACGTGACGCCGACGACGCCGCTGCCGAGAACGAGAATACGCATGATTTGTGCCCCTCAAGAACGGATGCATTAATGGTGGTAGCCGCGGCCTAACTAGTGAGGTCGACGAAATGCTTCCATCTCGGGAAAATCCCGAAGGAATGGGGCATTCCACCAAACGCTTCGTTGGCAACAGAATGAGAGGCTAATGATCAGCCGTTTCTGGATCCCGACAGAAGACTGGAAAAGAAGGCTTGGACGGCCGGGTGCATCTGAGAGCCTACATGCATCACGCCGGGCACGACATCGAAGCGCACGGCAATGCCGTGTGTCAGGAAGTTGCTCTCCAGCCGACGCAACCGCTCGATGCGGTTCGCACCACTGTCGTTTATGCCTTCCATCCAGCTGCTCGAATTTTCAGCGACAATGATATCCCAAGTCTCAATGTCGTCACCGCCGATCACCATCTGCACCGGCACGCGGCGCATGGCGTCGATGTTCGGTGCGTGGCCGAACATTTCCTCCATTCCACCGGTACCCACCCACCAGGGCTTATTGTCGTCCAGGAGCGTTACGCTCCCTGGTGCGCCGATTGACACGCCAGCAAGCCGTTCTGGGTGAAGGTAGAAAAAGCGGTGCGCGAATTGCCCGCCGCCGGAAAATCCGTGCAGCAGAAACTTGTCGCCGCGGATTCGATAAAGCGCGGAGATCTCTTCGACCATTGACAGCAGGATCAGATCGTAGCGGATGCCCTCGAAAAGGATGCGCTTGTAGTTGTGCATGTCGCCCGGGATCACGATCCCGCAGGGGAACAACGGGGCCAGAACGATGGTCTGATGCGTCTCGGCGAACTCGCGGAACTGGTGACGAAGCATGTCGACGTTGCGGGTGCTGCCATGCACCAAAACCGTCAACGGATAGTCGTTCGTTCCATCCTCATCATAGCTTTCAGGCACGTAACAGCCGTAACTGAAGCGCTGATCTTTCTGCGAGGCGAAAATTGCCGTCATGCCCTGCTGATAATAGGAAAGCTTCTTGCCGTGTCCCCTGCGCGCCATGTCCCGCTCCTCACGCCTGACTGATCGTCTTGGTGGTCAGATAGGCCTCCAACCCTTCGATCCCACCTTCGCGGCCGTCGCCGCTTTCCTTGATTCCACCGAAGGGCGTCTCGGCTTGCGAAATCTCAAAGCGGTTGATCCCGACCATGCCCGCTTCCAGCGCGGAGCCAAGCTTGTTGACGGTGGCAGCGTCTCGGCTGAAACCAAAAGCAGACAGTCCGACCTCCAATGCGTTCGCGCGAACGATCACCTCATCAAGATCGGTGAAGGGCGTGATTGGCGCAACCGGACCGAACGGCTCCTGGGTCATGATTGCGGCGCATTCAGGCACATGACTCAAAACGGTTGGCGGGTAGAAATACCCTGGGCCATCAACAGCCTTGCCGCCGCAAAGCAACCGCGCTCCCTTAGCCTGCGCATCCGCAACGAGCTCTGTGATCGCCGACAGCCTGCGTGCATTGGCCAGCGGTCCCATCACCGTGCCCGATTCCAATCCATGGCCTAGAGTGATCTCTTTTGCGGTTCGGGCAAACTCCGCAGCAAAAGGCTCAATAATATCGGCATGGACATAGAAGCGCGTCGGAGAAACGCAGACTTGCCCCGCGTTGCGGAATTTGCGCTTGGCGCTGAGGCGCGCGACCGCTTCGACATCGACATCGGCGCAAACGATGACCGGAGCATGCCCGCCGAGTTCCAGTGTCGCCCGCTTAGGCGCCCGCGCCGCAAGCGCCGCGACGGCGCGGCCTCCGAGAGTCGAGCCGGTAAAGGATATCTTGCGGATCACCTGCGAGGGGATCAGATGGGCTGAGACGGTCGCAGGTTCGCCCAGCACCATGTTCACCGCACCTTCGGGAACGCCCGCTTCTACACATGCCTCTATAAGTGCAAGGCAGGTCGCTGGGGTTTCCTCGGAAGGTTTGATGATGATCGAGCAGCCCGCAGCAAGAGCACCGGCAATCTTGCGTGCCGGCGTCAGCGCGGGAAAGTTCCAGGGCGTGAAGGCAGCGACGGGGCCGACGGGCTCTCGCACGACCAGCATCCGCCCGGTCGACGTGCGGTCGGGGATGATCCTGCCATAGGCACGGCGTCCCTCTTCAGCAAACCATTCGAACACTTCTGCCGAGGCATTGATCTCGCCGCGTGCCTCGGAAAGGCTTTTGCCTTGTTCAAGCACCAGCACTGCAGCCAGGCTCTCTACTCTCTCCCGCAGCAACGCCGCAGCGCGGCGCAGAATGGCGCAACGCTGATGCACTGCAACGGCGCGCCAAAGGCCGAAGCCTTTCTCGGCGGCAGCCAGCGCTCGGTCGAGATCGGCTGCCGAGGCACCCGATACCTGTCCGATCACCTTTTCGGTCGCCGGATCGATGACGTCGATCCGCGCACCGGAGCCTTTCAGCCTCTTCCCACCGATATGCAGGCTGAGTTCTGGATACGTCACGCTCATGATCAGGCTACCTTGTCCAGAGACTTACGGATTGAGTCGAAGATGCGATCGATCTCTGTCTTCTCGATCGTCAGCGGCGGCGAGAGAACGATCAGATCGGCTCCTGGACGAACGAGAACGCCTTGCTGATAGCAAAGCTCGGCGCATTCGCTGGCCCGCACCCCGGCCGCACCCGGACGGGGCGAGAATTCCACCGCAGCGACAAGACCGTAATTGCGCACGTCGATGACGTGCGGAGCGCCCTTCAACGAATGCGCAGCCTCTTCCCAGTGCTTGGCGATTTCCGCCGCGCGCTGGAACAAACCTTCTTCTTCATAGACGGCCAAGGTCGCAAGACCTGCAGCGCAGGCCAAGGGATGGGCCGAATAGGTGTAGCCATGGAACAGCTCGATTCCAGTATCAGGCCCATCCATGAAGGCATTGTAGATCTGCGGGCTGACGATCGTAGCACCCATCGGCACGGCGCCGTTGGTCAATCCTTTGGCGGTTGTGATCATGTCGGGCAACACGCCGAAGGCCTCAGCCGCGCAGGAGGCGCCCATTCTTCCGAAGCCTGAGATCACCTCGTCGAAGATCAGAAGAATACCGTGCCGGGTGCAGATTTCGCGCAGCCGCTGCAGATAGCCCTGCGGCGGCGGCAGAACGCCGGTCGAGCCCGCCACCGGCTCGACGATCACCGCAGCGATGGTAGAGGCGTCATGGATCTGCACCAACCGCTCCAGCTCATCGGCCAGATGCGCGCCCCAAGCCGGCTGCCCGCGCGAGAAGGCGTTCTGCTCAATGTTGAGAGTATGCGGCAGATGCATGGTGCCGCCCATCAGCGGGCCGAAATCACGGCGGTGACGGCTGATGCCCGAGACTGACAATCCGCCAAAGCCCATGCCGTGATAGCCGCGTGCCCGGCCAACGAGCTTGGTGCGGGTGGCCTCGCCACGCTGACGATGATAGGCGAGCGCGATCTTCAGCGCGGTATCGACGGATTCCGAACCAGAATTCGTGAAGAAAACGTGATCCAATCCTGCGGGCAGGATCTCTGTAATCCTCGCGGCCAGCTGGAAGGCTAGCGGATGGCCCATATTGAAACTCGACACGAAATCCAGCCCGTCCGCCTGAGCTTTGATCGCCTCCTGAATCCGGGGATGGCCATGTCCCGCGTTCACACACCAGAGGCCTGCCATTCCGTCCAGGATACGCGTGCCGTCGCTGGTCAGATAGTAGTTTCCCTCTGCCCCAGTGAACAGACGCGGGTTGTCCTTGAACCGGCGATTGGCAGTGAAAGGCATCCAGAAAGCATCTGGCTTGTTCGTCACGGTCGAGAGGGAAGAGGACATGGAGAGGGTTCCTGTGTATTTCTTATGATCGTATTTTTGTTGGAAAAAAAACTTTGTCAAGAAAAAGCTGCCTTTCCTCATCGGTCTGGCAACAAATATTCCTTGCTGTGGGAGGGTGCCGTTCAGGCGTCGATATTGCGCGCCAGGTGTTGGCGCATCAGTTCGGCCGCGAGCTGATTTTCGCCGCGCTCGAGTAAATCCAGTATCTGCAAGTGCTCTTGGCATGAGCGCCGCAACGTATCCCGGTCGAGATCCGCATATTCGGCATATTCGCTCAGTCGACGCAGCGCATTCTGGGCCTCGACAGCTTGGACTACGAAACGATTATGCGAGCATAGCGCCAGCACGAGATGGAACTGCGAATTGATCTCGAAGAAGCGGTGAGGGGATGCACCTCTTTCGACCTCGGACAGAAAGGCCGCATGATCCGCACGGCATTGCGAGATCTTCTCCGGTATCAACCGGAAGCCAGGTTCGATGAGCGCCATGGCTTCGACCATCATTCGAAAGCGGTAGCTTTCATAGCGCGCTTCCTGCGAGCCTAGGGAAGGCACGAAACTCCAGCCATGGCCGGGCCGTCTCTTGATGAGGCCCTCTTCGGCAATGCTGCGGAGAATACGGGTCAATGCGCTTCGCCTGACATTGTAAAGCCGCAGCAAGTCGGTTTCGATCAGGTTCTGGGGTAACTTACCGCTCGCATGATCACGCAACAATGCGTCGCGAATCTCGTCATCGCGTGCTCCAGGCAGTTTGAGGGTAGCCTCCTGTTCGAGCTGCTTCTTCAAGAAGAAGCCTTGATTGGGGCGTGAATCGACGACGCCGCGATCAGCGAGCAATTGTAACGCCACTCTAACCGGGGTTCTAGAGACGCCGAATTCCTCAGCAATGGCCGATTCCCGTAGATGATGACCAATGGGCCATTCACGTTCACACGCGAGGGCAGCAATTCGCTTGGCCAAGTCAAGCTGCAGCTTCGTCGGGCGTCGGGCGGTCTCTACCATTCGAAAATCGCTTTTGTACTCACTTGGGAAAATACACTAACCATCGTCTGGTTTTCAACGCGCTGACATGCATGCGGTCAGATTAGCCCGCTCGACCGTTTGAGGGCCCGGTCGAGCAGTTGCGATCTCTAGCTCATTGCAGCCGAAGATATCGGCGACGTCATCTGCCTTACGTTTTGGAGGCGCCTGGGTTCACAGCCTGTTGAAAGCCTGCAACCAAGCCGGAATACATTGCCGATTGCTGCTCCATGACAACCTGCACGGATGCGCCATATTCGGTTGCAAAAGCCTGCTCCGAAAGGCTCCAAGCCGGCATGAGCCAAGGCTTTCCGGCGCTCCGGCAGCTCCGCGCAATATGGGCAATATCCTTGCGATCCTCATCGGTGAACCGATACCGACCTCGCCCACTCGTCAGGGACAGGTCCGACGGGCCCACGAAAACGCCGTCCACTGACGGGAGTGAGAGAATGGCCTCGACATCCGCGAGGGCTTCCGCCGTCTCGATCATCGGGAAGCATTTTGTCGCCAGGTTGTCATCCGCGAAGTAGCTGTCCGTCGGCGCTCCATATCGCACGGTCCGCGCTCCGGCATAGCTGCGCGTGCCGAGCAGGGGATATTTCGCGGCTGCGCAAATCATACGGGCATGCTCGACCCCGGCGATGTGAGGAATGACCACGCCATTGGCCCCGAAGTCGAGAGCCTGCTGGATCGGCTCAGCGTGCGGACCCTCTACTTTGACGAGAACATCCATCCCAAGCGCTCGCGCGAAGGGGATCAGGCGATCGAGGTCCTTCAGGTCGAGAGTTCCATGCTCAACATCGAGCACGAGAGTCCCGTATCCAACCTGGGCCGCGATCTCAATGAAGACGATGTCAGGTGTCGCCAGCCAGCAGCCGAGATCCTTGCGAAGCGTTTTCGGGTTGTTTGTCATTAGGGTCGTGCCTTGTCTCGAATTGAAATTATGGCTGAAGAAGCGTCTTTGCGGCCTTGAGATGCCGCTCCATCAATGTTGCCGCCCAGTTGCGGTCACCCGCTTCGAGAGCGTCGATGATGGCCAGATGCTCGAGGCATGACTGGCGCATTCTCTCCCGATCCACTTGTGTCGAGTACTCCACGATTCTGCGCAGCTGGTTCTGACGTCCGATGGCCTCGACGAAGAACTCGTTTCCTGACATCTCCACCAGCATCAGGTGAAAGTCGGCATTGGCCTCGAACAGAACCCGTGCAGATGCCGATGCCAATCCGCCTGCGAGGAGATTATCATGGCGCTCACGCAGATCGGCCAGGCGCTCCCGGTCGATGGAGAAGGTCTCGGCAAGGATCGCCGCCGGTTCTATCGCAATCCGCAGGTCGTAAGAGGCGATGCGCGACCGCTGGTCGTCAAGCATGGGCAGGAAGCGCCAGCCATAACCTCGGCTTCGCTCGATCATCCCATCCCGTACGAGGCCCGCAAGGGCGCGTTGAAGCTCTCCGCGCGTCGTGTCGTAGCGCTTAATCAATTCTGTTTCGGAAATGGCTTGCGGCAACATTCCCAGGAAGCGGTCGCGGCAAAGGCGAAAGCCCAGATCCGCCTCTGGATCTCGCGCGGGCCCGTCGCGACCTTCCATGCCGCGTGACATGATGGCCCAGCCCCGGCGACCGTCCAGCATGACGTTGCCCGTCTCGGCCAAGTCTTGGAGGGCCGAGCGGAGCGGGGTGCGGGATACGCCGAAACGCGCTGCCAGACTGCGCTCACTATGATGAGATCCGATCGGCAACTCCGGAGTGCCGATCAGTCGCAACAATTCCTGGGAAAGCTCTTTTTGAGTCGGACGTGACATGGCTACCTTCTAGTGCGCAATCAAGCCGTCGCCAAATCAGGATCCCATCCGACGATGGTTCTGAAGAGTGACGGGTCGAGAGCGCCTTCGCTGCCGGACAACAGCACACGACTATCAGGGGTCAATCCAAGTCCCGATGCGAGTTCTGGGTGGCCTGCCGCAACGACAAGAGCCGCTAGGCCTGCCGCACCGGATTCGCCTGCGATGACTGGCGTGCGCTCCACGCCGTCTCCTGCCAGCAGTCTCATTGCCTGGGCGGCTGCCATGTCGTCGATGCGGATAGCGTCGGTAGCGCCGGCAGACAAGACCTCCCATGCCCGCGAAGACATCTCACCACAGGCAAGGCAAACCATCATCGTCGCAAGCTCCCCCTCGATCTTGACCGAGCTACCCTGCTCGACGCTCTGGAAGAAGCAGTCGGCTGCCGCAGGCTCGACGCAAACGAACCGCACGCCCGTATTTGCCCAGCGCCGCCACAAACCTTGAAGCACAGCAGCGGCGAGGCCGCCTACGCCCACCTGAACGAAGACATGTGTCGGAGGCTCGTCTCCCCACTGCGTGATGGCTTCCTCGATCATGACGCCGTAGCCGTGCATTACGAGCGACGGGATATCCTCGTAGCCCTGGCGACTGGTATCGGAGACGACGGTCCATCCGTTCTCTGCCGCGAGTCGGAAGGCTTCATCTACGCTGTCGTCATAGGTGCCAGGCACTTCCCGGATTTCCGCTCCATAAGCCGCGATCGCATCGCGCCTGTCCAGACTGACACCCGGGTGGACAAGAATGATGCACCGACAGCCTACGCGTTGCGCGCCCCAGGCTACGGAGCGACCATGATTGCCAGCTGTTGCGCTGATCACCGTGAAATTCTGGGGATCGCTCTCCGTTCCCAGATTATCTCTCTCTAGCACGCGGGAAACCGCATAGGCGCCGCCTAGAGCCTTGAAGCTGCCCAAGCCAAACCGGCTAGCCTCGTCCTTGTAGCCTATGCGTGCGATTCCCAACCTCCGGCTGATATCGGGGAGGTCGATCAAAGGCGTCTCAGCATAGCCGGTCCAGGATGTCAGCGTACGGATCGCGAAAGTCATCGCGTCTTCGGGAAAGACGCGATCGACGGCCCGCTGGATGCGATGCGGGTCCAGCGTATCGTTGACCTTACGATGAAAGCGCGTGCTGCAATGTGTCATGACAGCCTTGTTTGGAAGGGGACGCGCCGATGCTGTGCCAGCGGAATGCGACGGCGTGAAGCGGCGACGGCCTCCATGTCGAGACGCGCGGCAACGATACCTTCGCCGATTCCCAGTCGGGCCGTGACGGTTCCCCAAGGCTCCACGATCATCGAGTGGCCGTAGTTCGCCAGGGTCAAGCCATCCTCCTCATAGGGTCCTTCCTGCCCCGGTGCCAAGATGTAGCATTGGGTTTCGATGGCGCGTGCGCGCAGCAGGGGCTCCCAATGTTCCTTGCCGGTCTGCAGGGTAAACGCCGCAGGAACCGCAATGACCTGCGCGCCGGCATCGACGAGCGCGCGGAAGAGTTCCGGAAAGCGCAGATCGTAGCATATCGTGCATCCGACCGTCACGCCGTCGAGATCGTAGGTCACAATATCGGTGCCGGCCTCGTAGATCTTACCCTCGTCATAAGAAACGCCATCCGGGGTTGTGATAGCGAACATGTGGATCTTGCGATAGCGCGCTACTTCCCGACCCGATCGGTCGAACACGAGCGTGGTATTGCGCACCCGATCTCCTTCGCGCTCACTCACGGAGCCGCCATGGATAAACGTACGGTATTTTGCGGCAAGCCCCTGCATCATTGCATAGGCTTCGCCACCGGGGCACGGCTCCGCGGCAGCGACCTGCTTTTGCGCGTCGCCGCCGTAGAAGGTGAAGCATTCTGGCAGAACAACGAGGTCCGGGCGTTCCTCTTCGCAGGCACGTTCGATGAGTTGAGCAGTCTTTGCGATATTGGCGATCCGGTCCTGGCCGGCGTTCATTTGGATGAGTGCAACCTTCATGTCTTTCAAGCCTCGTTTCGTGTCACTGCAACAAGATGCCCGTCGGTTGCGGGCATGAGATCGTATGAACCGGCGCCGTCATAGAAACTTTGCCCCGGAGGTGGAGCGGCTTCTTGCGGCGAACGGCGGCGGATCGTGAAGGATCCATCCGTCTGCTGCTGAATCTCGGCCGATGCGGCGAGAAGACGGCGGGTGTAAGGATGCTGGGGATGATCGAACAGTTGATCGCGCGATCCCATCTCGACGATCCGGCCGCGATACATCACGACGACACGATCCGAAACCTGCTCGACCACGCCAAGGTCATGGGACACGAACAGGTAGGCGAACCCGTACCTGCGCTGGAGTTCGTCGAGCAGATCGAGAACCTGTGCCTGGATCGTCACGTCGAGAGCCGAGACCGGCTCGTCGAGCACGATCAACTCCGGTCTCATCACGATCGCTCGTGCAATGGCGACCCGTTGCCGCTGACCGCCTGAAAGCTCATGGGGAAAACGATTGAGAAAATTTTCGTCAAGCCCGACATCGGCGACGCTTGTCAGGACGCGCGCGAGCTTTTCCTTTGCGTCGAGCCCCTCAACATGCCTGAGGCCTTCGGCGACGAGGTCCTTCACGCGCATCCGCGGATCCAGGCTCGATCCAGGATCCTGAAATACCACCTGAAGAGAGCGACGCATCTGTCGCATCGAGACACGGTCGTTCGGGTCGACGGGTTTGCCCCTGAACCGAACCTGTCCCTCCGTCGCTGCACGCAGACCAAGGATGACGCGTCCCAGGCTCGTTTTGCCTGAGCCAGACTCACCCACCACCGAGACCGTCTCACCGGGCCGAACGTCGAATGAGACGTCGGAAACCGCGCGGACTCCGGTTGATGCCGAAAAAGGCCAACGCTTCTTACCAGCATAGAGCAGCGTGACCTTATCGATCTCCAAGACAGGTGTGCTTTGTTCCCGGATCGATCGAGGGCGCCGTTTCGGGCAGGCTGTCAGTAGGTTTCGGGTATATTCCTCGCGAGGGCGGCTGATGACGTCGGAAACATGTCCCTGCTCAACCACCTCACCCTTGCGCATGACGGAAACCGTGTTGGCATATTGCCCAACGAGTCCCAGATCGTGCGTGATCAGGAGGAGGGCCGTCCCCAGATCGCGTGTCAACTCAACCATGATGTCGAGAACGTCGCGCTGGATGACGGCATCGAGCGCCGTCGTCGGCTCATCGGCGATGAGCAGCTTCGGCTCCAGCATCAGAACCGAGGCAAGCATGATCCGCTGGCGCATGCCCCCAGAGAATTCGTGCGGGTAAGCTTCGAGCGCTGCCTCCGGATCCTTCAGGCGCACACGATGCAGCATGGCCAGGGATCGTTCCCGGATCTCTTCTTTAGAGAGGTTCAGGTGCAGACGCAGTCCCTCTGCCATCTGGTCTCCGATCCGGAGGGCGGGGTTGAGAGAAAGCATCGGTTCCTGGAATACGAAGCCGATGCCCCGGCCGCGAATCGAGCGCATCGTCGTCTCGTTCGCCGCGGTTAGATCGCTTCCTGCAAATTCAATGCGGCCGTCTGTGATCTCCATTCCCGGCGGTAGGAGTTTCACCAGCGAACGGGCCAGCATGGTCTTGCCCGATCCGGATTCTCCAACGATTGCGCGGATCTCGCCCGAATGAACCGAGACATCGACCGCGTTCACGATCGAACGGGTTTCGCCGAACCGATTCCGCAAGCTGATGGACAAGGCATCAACGCCGATAATGGGACGGGCTTTCTCGGCCGGGTCCGGTCTCGCGACTCTCAAGCTCATCGGCATCATTGTCCGTTCATCCTTGGATCGAGGTGGTCGCGGAGCGCATCACCGAAAAGGTTTGTGCCAAGAAGGGTCAGAGAGATCGCAACGCCGGGGAAGATGGCGATCCAAATTGCGGTGGAAGCGAATTGCTTCGACTCCGCCAGCATTCCTCCCCAGGTGGGATTGGGTGGCGGAACACCAAGACCAAGGAAGGCCAGCGCGCTCTCGGAAAGAAGCGCCGTCGCGAAGAGCGACGTACCCATGACGATTACCGGCGTCATGCAATTGGGCACTACATGCCGCAGAAGCGTGAAAGTATCGCTGTTGCCGAGGGCTCGAGAGGCGTCGATGAACTCACGCTCACGCAGCGAAAGCACAGTCGAGCGGACGACGCGCGTAATGCCAGGGGTATAGGCAAGGCCGAGAGCGGTTACCACGCCCCATTTTCCCGGTCCCGCCACTGCGATGATGCCGAGTGCAAGAAGGAGGCCAGGGAAGGCCATGACCGCATCGAGGACTGCCATCGTCCCCCTGTCGAAAGAACCGCCGCGGTAACCCGAAGCAGCCCCGATAGTCACGCCGAGCCCAAGGGCGCACAGCACGGACATGAAGCTGATCGTCAGGCTTTCACGCGCGCCGACAAGGAGGCGGGAGAGGATGTCACGTCCGAATTGATCCGTTCCGAACCAATGCTCGCTGCTTGGTGGCTTGAGGCGGGCGCGGATATCCATCAGGACCGGATCGTAAGGTGTTGCGATTGTCCCGATCAGTGCCGCGATAATGAAAAAGGACAAGAGAAGCGCGCCGATCTTGGCGTTGATGCGCTTACGGAAAAAACGTTGGAAGATCATAGCTTAACTCTCGGGTCGAAGGCCGGATAGAGCAGATCAACGGCGAGATTGATGACGACGTAGAGCATGACGATAAAGAGAAGCACGCCCTGCACCACGGGATAGTCACGGGCGAAGATGGCCCCGATCATCAGCCGCCCCATTCCGGGCAAGCTGAACATGGTTTCAAGAACTACGACGCCACCGAGGAGATGCCCGAGGAGAAGACCGAGCACGGTCAGAGTCGGGGCGAATGCATTCGGGAAGGCGTGTTTCCAGAGAACCGTACGCTCCCCCAATCCCTTGGCGCGTGCGTGCGTGATGTAGTCCAGGCGCAGCACATCGATCGTGCTCGCCCTGGACATGCGTGTCAGTGTCGCGAGTTCCGTGAACAGCAGCGCCGTGACCGGCATGATCAAGTAGAGCGCGCCTTCTAGCAGGTTCTCCGTCATGGAGACATAGCCTACGGTCGGTAACCAGCCCAGATTCACGCCGAACATGGTGAGCAGGATCACAGCCATCCAGAAGCTCGGAATCGAGAGGCAGAAGGTCGTGAAACCGACAATTCCGACGTCGAGACTTGAGTTCTGCTTCCAGGCCGCAATCATGCCGAGAGGAATGGCGATGATCGACGACAGGAAAGTGGCGATCAGAACGATCTGTGCCGTCACAGGAAAGCTCTCGGCGATTTCAGTGGCAACCGGGCTGCCTGTTTTGACAGAAGTTCCCAGATCGCCGCTGAGGATACTGCCGGACCACAGGAGGAACTGTTCGATCAGCGAGCGGTCAAGTCCGAGCTCGGCTCGCTTTCTGATCACCGCTTCGGGATCGTCGACATCGCCGACGAACATGAGAGCAGGATCGCCCGGAACGAGCCGCATCAGAGCGAAGACCAGAATACCCGCTAAGAGGAGCGTAGGGAGGGCAAGAGCCAGCCGACGCAGAGAATAGGACAACATCGCTTTGCCTTGATCGATCAAAATGATTTTGGGAGGCGCAGGCCGCCCTATGAACTGGTTCGCACGGTGACGGGATGCCGTCACCGTGCGATGCGAGTTCGCTTACTTCGCGACTTCGACGCCCCAGAAACGGGACTTGCCGAGAGACCAGACCTCAAAGCCCTTCACCCGTTCCGGGCGGAAGGCGTCAGCTTCGACGAAGTTGAACAGGCCCATAACAGAGCTGTCGTCGATCATGCGCTGGTGGATCTGCGCAAAAATCTGTCGCCTTTTCTCAGGATCTGCCGTTGTCGAGGATTGCGCCAGAGCTTCGAGCGCCTTCTCGTCGGCATAGTAGACATTCTTGCGCTTGTTCCGGTCGCCCATGAACACGTCATACATCAGCGTCGGATCAGGTCGCGCAGAGAAGCCCATCACCATTAGCTGCGTGCGGCCTTCATTGTAGTTCTTGAACTGGGTCGCCCAGTCGAGAACCTCAAGTTCCACATTGATCCCGACACGCTGGAGCATGCTCTGAATTGCAATCGCCGACTTGTTGTCGAACGGATACTGGGCATTGCTGGTAAGCTTGATCGTCTCGCCTTTATAGCCGGCCTCCTTCAGGAGTTGGCGAGCCTTATCGGGCGAGTAGGAAAGCCCCTGCTGAAAATCTTTTCCGAAGAAGGAGCTTTTCTCAGCGACGGCCGAGGGGTTCGGCTTGCCGAGCCCTGCCGTCGCGGCCAGGACGATTTCATCGCGATTGATGGCATGGGCGATGGCCTGGCGGATGCGCTTGTCCTTCAGCAGAGGATCCTGATCCTGCATCAGCATCACTTCCCAGCCGGGCGTAATGTTGAGGCCGACGCGGATGCCTTTCGCATTCTTCACCTCCTCGACCGCGTCCAGATCGAGATTGGTCAGCACATCGATGTCGCCTGCGAGCAAGGCCGCCTTGGCCGCCGCGGGGTCGGCAATCACGAGGAAGCGGATACGATCAACCCTGGGCTCGCGATTGCCCGCGTAGCCGTCCGCCTTTTCTTTTAGGGGGACATACCGGTCGAACTTCGCCAGTTCGATGAACTGGTTCTTGCGCCATTCCTTGATCGTGAACGGCCCCGTGCCGATGGGATTGTTCCAGGATCCGTCTGCACCGACCGTATCCTTGTGAATGATGCCGGACAGGCAGACCATATGCGCCATGCGCGACAGGAACAGCGCATTGGGCTCCTGCAACGTGAAGCGAACGCGCTTGTCATCGAGCGTCTCGATGGAAGTGATCTTGATGCCGGTGCCGCCCGTGCCGTCGAACCAGTTGCGGCAGACAAACTTGGTTTCGGGGTTGAGGAGCCGCTCCCAAGACCACTTGACGTCGGAGGCCGTTACAGGTTGCCCGTTGTGGAAGAGCGCTCCGTCCCGAAGCGTGAAAGTATAGGCTGTTCCATCCGGTGAAACCTCCCAGCTCTTGGCCAGGAGCGGGCCAACCGAAAGATCGTCCCGATAAGCGACTAATCCTTCGATGACGTGATGAAGGACGGTGTCCGTCGTGCCGTCTCGGTTCACTCCGAACTGTGTCGATCGGATATCGCTGTTGACGGAAACCCTCAGGCTCGTTTCCGCGACGGCTGGCGACGCAAGCGTTATGCCCGCCGATACGGCGAGGCAGCTCAACAATGATCTTTTCATCCTACTTCCCTCTTTTTTATTAGGATTTACGCAGCGTACAGATCTAGTTCTACGAAACTCCCGTTTTCGTATGGCTTGAGTGCAACCCAAGCCTTGCCCTTCTGTGGGGTCATAATCAGTGTGTAGACTGTCGCGGACGTAAGGCCTCCTGGGCGTGGCGCAGGATGGCGCAGCACTCCGTATGGATGGCCCCAATCGTCAGCGAATGCCGCCTTCACATCATCGACGGTGATGCGACCGCAGGCGGCATGCAGTGATCCACGGAGACGCATATCCCGGGTCAGCGAGTCGGGGCACCGAACCAGATTGGCTTCGCGCACCTTTACGAGTGCGGCGGGCGCTTTGAAATGGTTCGTGTGAACAAGGATGCCATCCTCTGGCTCGATCCAGAATGCATCGTCAGGCGTTGTCTCAAGACACAGGGCCTCGCCCGATCCGTGGCTGAGGATGAGGGCATGCGAGAATGATGTGCCACCCTGCAGAACGCGGCCGATTGCTTCTGCCAGCGTTTGGCTTTCCAGAACCTTGCGGCGAATGAACGGGCTTGGCACGCCAAGCCGGCCATAATCCTTGTCGGAGTGGAGCCCCATGGCGGTGACGGTGATGCCGGCGCCATTGAAGCCGTGACGCGCCAACTGCCCGGCCTCCACAAAGTGAAGAGCATCAGGATTGTTCTGCCCTCTCACGCGCATCGCGAGCGTGTGATCGGCGACACCAGGCATCCAATCCCAATTCTGGGCATGGATGAGCACACCATCGCGGGTGGCGGCAGGAAGAGCGACAGCCGACGAACATTCTTCCGCCGTGCCCGATTGAGCTTTGCCGCGCTCCTTCTCATGCCAAAACAGAACCTCGGTTCTAGCATTGAGAAGCATGATCGCTTCCGCAGATTGTCCGCTCCCGCGGGCAATTCCCTCGAGTTCCGTCGCTAGATCAGGGTCGTAGTTCTGGACAATGTCGATGAACCTCTTGGCGATATTCAGAGCCTCGCTCCAAATAACTCCTTTCACGGCAAAATCGCGTTGGTAATGCGCGACCGCTTTCCCGATCAGATCCTCGGCCTGGTGGCCATAGGAGAGTCCCCTTTCGATGGGAGTCCCTTGAATCGTGATGCATCTGATCTGAGTCATGCGAAGGCGCCTGCTGTCGGATGGGCGTGTTGCGCCAGTAGGGGCGCCAAGAATTCGAAGACGGCCGGCAGCACTGCGAAGCCGTTATGAGCAACCTCGGGGACAAGATCGAAACGGACGTTGAGCCCGGCACCGCGAAGGTTGGCCTCAAGTGCGCGCAGACGCGTCACCCGATCGGAGCCCGTGTCGTTGATGCCGGGGATATTGTGGGGAGAGCCGGGGCGGGACACGACTTCGGAAGGATCGAGATCCTGTTCACCGACCACCATATGGACAGCGACCTGACGCATAGCGGCAAGATCAGGGGCTTTGCCAAGGAACGCTTCCATTCCACCGATACCGACGAACCAGCCCTTTGATGGATCAAGCAGCGTTACGTTCCCAGGGGCTCCAATCGAGACGCTGAGAAGTCTGTCGGGGTGACCATAAAAGAATCTGTTCGCGAACTGACCACCGCCGGAATACCCGGCGAGGTGGAAGCGACGGCCATCGCAACCGAACCTTTCCGATGCTTCGCTAACCATCGACAGGAGGACCTGATCGTAGCGTACACCGCGTCCGCCATAGGCAGGCACATGGTCGGAATAAACGAATTTATAGCTCTCCGTGTCCTCTGGCTCGACAATGCCGCAAGGAAAGAGCGGGCAAAGAACCACGCAGCCATTGTCCTCGGCAAATTTCGCAAAACGGTCGCGGTAGGCTTCAGGAACCCGATAGGAGCCGTGCACCACCACAATCAGCGGCAGCGGGCGACTCGGACGTGCGCCTTCAGGTACGTAAAGGCAATAGGAGAACCGGGGATCCGCTTGGCAGACCCAGAAAGGAGTAGCGCCCGTTCTATATGCTCGCTTCAATATTGCTTCCATTCATAAGTTCAGGAGGCGCATCTCGGAATGCCTCGTCATTAATTGGTACATTATGCATATAAAAAACCAATTACAAGCGGAAGCGATCATTCATTATCCTTTAGTCCGCGGGCGAGGGCTCCATAAAATGATTAGGCGGGCCGTCTATCTATTCCCGGACGGTCGTCAGTTAAGTAAGAGAGCCGTTCCTGGATCATCCAGGAATGATGAAGGCCGGGTCCACGCGAGAAACGCGGCGGCTCTAGGGGGATAGGAACTATCTAAGACTACTTGAGGTTGCGCTTTCTAGAGGCGCGGTGATCTCGACCGTAGCTGGAGCAACTATGGCCCTACCGCATCGTCTCTGATGGTCTCCCAACATCGTCATAAGGTTCTCCCGCTCTCTCACGGTATGACCTTGTCGGCATCGTTGAGTTCGCCCTTGCTTAGGCGCCTGTGGCGAAGATTCCATTCGAGGGCAGTAGGGATTTTTCGATGAGTAAAAGCCCGAGCATGAAGTCGTGATTCATCTTCGCCACTTCAGTTCATTCACTAGGTCAGTATGAATGTTGGATCGGCTTCTTGAGAAGTAAATCAGGTTCGCTTCCGGCAAGCTGCAACACAAGCTGCTGTAACCTTTCAGAATGATGTTCACTGGCACTTTCTCGCTGATCGAGATCTTGCGACGGACCTAACAATCCTTAAGGGGTTTGCATCCCATGCCCGGCAGATCATGTGCCCGACGGCATTCAATGCATCTCTAGGAAGCCTGCTTGTTGAGCAGGCGCCGCGTTCGCAAGCCGCAGATATTCGAGAGATTACGGCCCTCACGTGCTCCAAAGGGCGCTATGTTGCAAATCTCGACCGACTTGCAAAAACCACCTCCTCTCTCCCGAACATGTCCACTCCATGAGTTCCTGGGAGCAGGTGCAGTTGTTGCTGCACATCATCAATAACGAAGGCCTTATCAAAGATTCGGATGACCGCTTTGTGCACCTCCATCGCATTCCACTCTTCGCTGTTTGGTCCCAACATCGTGCGACGCCTTGGCCGGAGCTGCTGACCTTCTGGGGAGCAGGCAATCTACAAGTCATCAACCGGACCAAGCATGTCGAGAAATGTGCCAAGGAAGCGGCACAACGCTCAAAGCGGCGGATCGCGGTGCTCTCCTCTCCGAGAGCGATAGAGGAAACGTCATGCTAGCGGTTGGCTCTCTTCGATCGCATCTATCGCCGACCGAACCTTGGCCAAAATTTCGCGCTCGGGTTGACCACTAGCATTGGCTACTCGATCGCGACTGATATTGCGTGCTACGCCACAACCGGACTGGTTGGTTTTCAGGCGGAGAACGGGGGCACAGTTGGAGGCAGAAGGCCGCTGATTGGTCGCAAGAGAGAACTCGTCAGAGAATGGTTGTGCTGAAATTGGCACAAAAGTTCGGACACTTAGGGGAAGGTTCCTGGAAGCAGAAAGCTTAGCGATAGAGGAAGCTTAGTTAATGGCGGAGGGAGCGGGATTCGAACCCGCGATACGGTTTCCCGTATACACACTTTCCAGGCGTGCGCCTTCAACCACTCGGCCACCCCTCCAGCAGGAATCTTCGGCTTTGCAACCTTGTTCGCGGCTTCGCGCGAACTAGATGAGATCCCCCGCATCTCTGCGGAGCGCTCCTGTAGCTCTAAAAAGGTGCAAAAGGCAAGTCCGAACTGAGGAAAGTTTGAGGAGGGTGACTTTGCGGCAGTCCCAAAACGCACTAGATACTCCCTCTCTGTTTAGAGAGGTATCTCCCTTGAAATTCCTGGCGCGTAGTTTGGGGCTTCTGCTGGTTGCGGCCGGCTTCATCGGTCTTGTGATCGATGGAACGCGCTCCATCGTCAATCATGCGGTTTCGTTCGTTTCGATCTCCGACGCTGCCGGCACCTTGGTTCAGGGTGGCCCGATGGGCTTCGAGAGACTGGTTGCCGCGCGTGTCTATCCCTGGCTGTGGGATCCCTTCGTGAGCCAGCTGCTCCTTCTCCCGGCTTCCATCACAGGCTTCATCCTCGGCGCGCTTCTGCTGTGGGCTGGCCAGAAGCCTCTTGAGCCAATCGGCTATCTCGCCGGGCGCTAGAGCATTCTTCGGTGAAGTGGAAGCAGCTCTAAAGGCTTTCACGGCAAGGTGAGAGGCTGTCCCTCCTGCCGGTGCCGTGGAATGCCTACATAAGGCAGGTCACGAGAGAGGCCTCCATGTTCAGCTTCCGCAAACCGCTCACCATTCCCACCCCCGATCAGGCTTTGCCTGGCCGCGCAACGGCGCTTCCCACGGCAGAAACCCACTTCGTCAATGGCCACCCCCTCAAGCCACCCTATCCGGACGGCATGGAGAAGGCGCTGTTTGGGCTCGGCTGCTTCTGGGGCGCCGAGCGCAAGTTCTGGCAGATGGGCGATGGCGTATGGGTGACGGCTGCGGGTTATTCCGCCGGCATCACGCCCAATCCGACCTATGAAGAGGTGTGTTCTGGGATGACGGGGCACAACGAGGTCGTGCTCGTCGTCTACGACCCCAGGAAGACGTCCTACGAGGCTCTGTTAAAGACCTTCTGGGAGAACCACGATCCCACTCAGGGCATGCGCCAGGGCAACGATGTCGGCACGCAGTACCGCTCCGGGATCTACGTGTTCAACGAGGCCCAGCGTAAAGCAGCGGAGGCTTCGAAGGCAGCTTATGCCCAGGCTCTCGCGGAGCGAGGTTTAGACCCCATCACCACTGAGATCCTGGACGCAGGCCCGTTCTATTTCGCTGAAGATTATCACCAGCAATACTTGGCGAAGAATCCGAATGGCTATTGCGGGCTTGGCGGCACGGGCGTGGCCTGCCAGATCGGCACCGGCATCGCAGCCGAGTAGGGCAGAGTGCAGGCGGCGGAAGCCGTCTGCATCACTCAGACACGAGAACGCGTCGGCATTCCTCCGGCAACTGCGCCAGGGTCAGAGGCGGGCGCGGCTTGCCGGGCTTCGGGTGCAGCATCTCCGGTGTAAACCAATGCGCGAGCTCCGCGCCGCATCCATCGCCGCCTGGAGGCGGATCCTGATCGCTGCAGGACGAGTCTCCTGCGGGGCAGGCGAGGCGGATATGGAAATGGTAGTTGTGACCCCATGTGGGACGCACCTTGCTCAACCATCCCCGGTCCTGCCCGGCATCGCGGCAGAGCGCCTTCTTGATCGCTGGATTAACAAAGATGCGTGCAACGCCTTTTTCGGATGCGGCGGCGCGAATGAGGGCCATATGCTGCGGCGTCCAAGTGCCAGGATCCACATCGAGCCAATCGCTGCGCACCATGTTGACGGCGGACATCTCCTCGCGCTCGAGCCGCGACAGGCGGCGGCCGGGCATGGGCGTCAGCCATACATCCGCATCGAGGCCGATCTGGTGCGAGGCATGACCAGTAATCATCGGCCCGCCGCGCGGCTGCGAGATGTCGCCGATGAGCAGGCCGGGCCATCCGTTGACGTCCGGCATGCGAGCGGAAAGCCGCTGCAGCAGCGCGATCAGCTGCGGGTGCCCCCAGTTGCGATTGCGTGACAGGCGCATTACCTGCCAGTTGTCTCCGTCGATGGGGATCGCCGTCGCGCCGGCCACGCAGCCGCGTGCATAGCCGCCGATGGAACGCGCGCGCAGCGAAGCCGGCGCGGTGCTGCGGCCGAAGAGCTCTTTCGCGGCAAGCTTCGGATCGCCGGGGTTCGCCAAAGGCGGCAGGGGCTTTGGGTTCAGCGATCCTTTGTCCTGCGCGATGGCAGGCCCGCAGATGGCGAGAGCCGCGATAAGGATGAGAGAGCGAATCGGCTTCATGTAGGAAGGCTAGCCTGTGTGCGCGAAGTTCGGAACGGCCCGCATGCTGTCATCTTGTCGCCTGGAGGGCCGGATGCGGACCGCATCCGGCCCTCGCAAGCATCAGTGACGCGGCTGTGGACGGCCTTCGTTCTTGCCGCGCTGGCTCATGTGGCCCGGGCCCATGACGCGCTTGTCGTGCCCGTTGCCGGTGCGGCGCATGGCGGGCTGATAGCGCGGCATCGGCCGTTTCGGGCGGCGCGGCCCACGCATGTTGGAGGCGAAGGGGGCCAGCAGCAGGCTTGCCACCGCAGCGCCGATGCCAGCTAGGACGGCAGCCGTCGCGAAGGGATGGAGCTGCGCTTCGAGCAGCAGGCTCGTCTTGCGCGGCTCGCCCGGCAGCGACGAGTACATGTCCCCATCCTCGCGGGCGCGATAGAGATTGTCGCGCATCTGCTTGCGCTCCGGATGATCGGTCGTCTGCGAGCCGTAGCCCGTCCATTCCATCGCCTTGTCCAGCATGCGCGGCGCGACCTTGCCCATGGCGCCGATCACCCATCCGCCGAAGCCGATGGTGAGTTCGCGCCGGTGATGCTCGGCGGCGAACACGATTGCCCTGGCGACCAGGTGCGGGTCGTAGGACGGCGGCGGAACGGCGGTTTCCTTGTCGAGGTAATTGCGGGCATGCTCGACGTAAGGCGTGTCGATGGAGGAGGGCTTGATCAGCGTCACCGAGACGGGTGCGCCCTGTTCCTCCAGCTCCATGCGCAGGCCGTCCGTGAAGCCCTTCACCGCATGCTTGGAGGCTGAGTATTGCGTCTGCAGGATCATGGTGCGCTCTGACAGAACGCTGCCCACATTGATGATGGTGCCGCCCCGATGGCGCAGATGCTCCGCCGCAATGAGCGAGCCGTTGACCACCCCCCAGTAATTCACCTCGAAGAGCTGACGCTGATCCTCCAGGGGGATCTTGTCGAGGCTTCCGTAGAGGGCGACCGCAGCGTCGTTCACCCATGTGTCGAAGCCGCCGAAGGTGTCGATGGCGGTCCGGGCGATCCGCTCCAGATCCTCGCGCTTGCTCACATCCGCCGCGATCGCGATGGCACGGGTGCCGCCCCTGCTGAGCTCGTCGGCGACCTTGCGCAGGGCGTCCTCGTTGCGGGCGGCCAGAACAAGGCCCTTGGCTCCGCGTGACGCGAACATATGCGCTGTCGCGAGGCCGATGCCGCTGGATGCGCCCGTGATGACGACGATCTGCTCTTCGACCGGCTTCTGGCGAACAGGCATGGCGATCTCCTTCGTTGTCTTGGGATCAAAAGAAAGGCTGAGGTCAAAAACGAGGGTCAACGTGACGGTGAACAGCCGGGTTCCTATGGCAGCGCTTGATGCCGCAGGCTGGAGGGAAGGGCCGCAAGTCCTTTGCTGGCTTCAAAAGGCGCAATGCCTTGGCCGGAACGGCTTCTGGAGCCCAGCGTTGCCTTAGACCTTGAAGGTGAAGGGAGTGAAAGAATGGAGACGAGTGTACAGAGCACCGATGTGCGTGAGACCCACAGCCTGATTGCCAGCGACAAGGTGGAAGGAACGCCGGTCCGCCGTTCGGACGGCGAGAAGATCGGAACCATTGAGCGCGTGATGATCGAGAAACGGTCCGGCAAGGTCGCTTATGCGGTCATGAGCTTCGGCGGCTTCATGGGCCTGGGCGAGGAATACTACACGCTTCCCTGGAGTGTCCTGAAGTACAATGTCGAGCTTGATGCCTATGAGCTCAACCTGTCGGAAGATCAGCTCCGTGGCGCGCCCCGCCGCACGGCCGAAGGGCATGATGCCTCATATGATCGCGAGTGGGAGGAGCATGTCCACCGCTACTACAACGCCACCCCCTATTGGGGCGACAGCGATCCTATGAGCACCGGCCGCTGATCTTAGTGCCCCTGATTTCAGGGCCATGCCCAAAAAGAAAATCGCCCGGTTTTCACCGGGCGATTTTTTATGCCCATGCGCCGGTCAGAGAGTGAACCTCTCCCGGCGCATGGGGCATGCTTGGCTTAGCGCTTGCGAGCCTTCGAGGGGCTCTTGCGAGCCGTCGAACGCTTTGCGACCTTGCCGGACTTCTTCGTAGCCGAAGTGCGGCTGGAAGCGGCAGCAGCGCGCTTCGTCGTGGTCTTCTTGGCAGCCGTCTTGCGGGCCGAAGCCTTCACTGCACCGCGGCTTGCGCTGCGAGCGGAGGTCTTGCGAGCCGTGGCCTTGCGGGCCGTCGACGTACGAGCCGTGGACTTGCGAGCTGTCGACTTACGGGCGGTCGACTTTGCTGCCGACTTGGCAGCGGTCTTGCGAGCCGTGGTCTTCTTCGCAGCGGTCTTACGAGCCGTGGTCTTCTTGGCGGCAGACTTCTTGGCCGAGGACTTCACAGCCGACTTGGCGGTGGTCTTCTTGGCAGCGGTCTTGCGAGCCGTGGTCTTCTTCGCAGCCGACTTCACAGCCTTCTTAGCCGTGGTCTTCTTGGCAGCGGTCTTCTTGGCAGTGGTCTTCTTGGCAGCGGTCTTCGTGCCGGCCTTCTTCGTGCTCTTGCGAGCCGAGGAAGTGCTGGCCTTCTTCGCGCTGGTCTTGGAGCTCTTCTTCTTGGCTCCGGTCTTCTTGGTGCGGGTCGCACCGGTGTCACCCGTGAACAGTGCTGTCAGCGGGTTCTTGGTATCTGTCGGCATAGCCGCCTCCTTCAAGGGCCTTCGCGTGCAACCGTCACGCTTGGAAGGCAACGTCGTTATACCAAGCGGGTTCCGATTAACGGAAAGTGTAGAAAGTAGAACTCGCACTTTTTCTGTGGATACTTTCAGCGGAAGAGGCGCCTGAACTTGCACTTTCAGTGCTCGATAGAAGGCGTCTGATGCGACTCGCAGAGTCTCTTCTTCGGACTCTTCAGCATCACTTCGGATCTATCTGAGTAAATTTCAGCGCTACTTGAAAGCCATTTTTCATCAATGACTTACGGGAAGGCTGATGTTGGTCGGCATTCAGTTTCGACTCTGAGGCGCGCGCTGAAAACCCCTTCTTGAAGAGAGGGTTGGATGTGGTTTTGAAGATGCCGTCGAGGCCGCTTTCGAGGGGTGAAATTTTTTTTCGCGCTCAACGCGAAAAAATGCGGCTCGGAGGTGCTCAAGATGCACATCGACATGTCGAGTGACTCAAGAATCACTTCACGTGCGCCCTGACGTAGCGACAAGAGTTAGCCGAGAGCGGAGTCTGAATCGACTCCATCTGCTCATATCCGATGGATGCGCGGCAACCTGCCTCTCGCTCGACTCTTCACGCGGTGCACGATGCGGGTTAAGCGAGGGGATCGAACATTTCCCCGTGGTCCATCTTGCCTCATCGCAATCTCCTCGCCGTCGTCGCCTGGATGAGCGGCGCGCTCCTTGCCTTCTCGGCGACCGCCGTCGCCGTGCGCGCGCTCGCGCCCACCTTCTCGGTGTTTGAAATGCTGGCGGTGCGCAATCTTGCCGGCGTTGCGATCCTGCTTGCCCTGGCGGGGATCAAGCCTGAGCTGCGACCCGGTTTGAAGCCGCGGCGTTTCACGCTGCATCTGACCCGCAACGTTCTGCATTTCGCAGGCACGGATGGCTGGGCCTTCGGCCTCACGCTGCTGCCGCTCGCCACCGTTTTCGCGCTTGAGTTCACGACGCCCGCATGGGTCGCGCTGCTTGCGATTCCGCTGCTTCAGGAGCGGATGACATGGGGGCGTTTCGTCGCCGTCGTGCTGGGTTTCGCAGGGGTTCTCATCATTCTTCGCCCCGGCCTGGAAACCTTGCAGCCAGCCAGTTTCCTAATGTTGGGCGTGGCCTTCGCCTTTGCTCTCGTCGCCATCATGACGAAGAGCCTGACCAAGACCGAGAGCACCTTCTCGATCCTCTTTTTCATGAACCTGCTGCAGCTGCCGATGAACCTCGCCGGTGTCAGCCGAGCGTTCTGGCTCGCCATCGAGCCGCAGCATGTCCTGCCGTTCATCGGCATCTGCGCTGGCGGTCTGCTCGCGCATTATTGCCTGACCAACGCCTATCGTCGCGGAGACGCCACCATGGTCGTGCCGCTCGACTTCATGCGCATCCCGCTGATCGCCATCGTCGGCTGGCAGTTCTATGGTGAGTCGCTCGATCCTTATGTCTTCATCGGCAGCGCCTGCATCGTCGTCGGCCTGCTCTACAGCCTGAACCGCGAGGCGAAAGCATCATGACCTGGTCGCCGCAGCAGGACGCCGCTCTGAAGGCCGTGGCCGATTGGCTTCGGCGCGGGGATCGTCCCGTCTTTCGTCTCTTCGGTTATGCCGGCACCGGCAAGACGACGCTTGCGCGTCACATCGCCGAAGGCGTCGACGGCGAGGTGGCTTTCGGCGCCTATACCGGCAAGGCGGCGCTCGTGTTGCGCAACAAGGGATGCTCGGATGCATCCACCATCCATTCCATGATCTACCGGTCGCGGGAGGGGGATGAGAACGGTCCGCAATTCGTCATCAACCGGCAGAGCCAGGCCGCCAAATCCGACCTCATCGTGATCGACGAATGCTCCATGGTGGACGAGGAACTCGGACGCGATCTCCTGTCCTTCGGCAAGCCGGTTCTCGTGCTCGGCGATCCCGCGCAATTACCGCCCGTGAAAGGCGGCGGCTTCTTCACGGAGGCCGAACCCGACGTGATGCTGACCGAGGTGCACCGGCAGGCCAGGGACAACCCGATCGTCCATCTCTCCCTGATGGTGCGGGAAGGCGGCAGGCTCGAAGTCGGGACCTATGGCGAGAGCCGCATCATCCGCCGCCGCGAGATCGATGCCGCCACCGTGATGGCGGCCGATCAGGTGCTCGTCGGATTGAACAAGACGCGCCGTCTCTACAACACGCGCCTGCGCGAATTGAACGGCTACCGCGACCCGATGCCGGCGGCCGGCGAGAAGCTCGTGTGCCTGCGCAACGACAAGACCAAGGGCCTGCTCAACGGCGGGACCTGGAGCATCCAGGCGCTGCGCGGCATCCGCAATGACTTCCTCCGCATGGATGTGGTGCCCGACGACGATGCGCGCCGCAGATCCGTGGAGGTCGCGGTCCACAAGACTTTCTTCTTGGGCACGGAAGAAGAAGTCGCCTTTGCCCTGCGGCGCGAATCCGACGAGTTCACTTACGGCTATGCGCTGACCGTGCACAAAGCCCAGGGCTCGCAATGGGACGACCTCGTGCTCTTCGACGAGTCTTATGCCTTCCGCGAGCACCGCAGCCGCTGGCTCTATACGGGTCTGACCCGCGCCGCCGACAAGGTCACCGTCGTCATGTGAGGGGAACCTCAGCTTAAGCTCGGCACTTATACGTCAAGCTGAACCGTACTCGACGAGGCTTGTACATGCTGAAATGGGCGCTGATCTTTCTCGTGGTGTCGTTGGTCGCGGGAGCCTTGGGCTTCACGGGCGTTGCTTCCGGCGCCAAGACGATCGCCAAGATCCTATTCGGCCTTTTCCTCCTCGCCTTCATCCTCCTCATTCTTCTGGCCTGGAGCGCAGGCCAGCTCATCTTCTGAACTCCGGCGATAGGCACTGGATAAGGCGAAGCATGCACCCGACGCATGCTTCGCCTGCTTCCGGGGCTCTGCCTCAAACGGCAAAGTTCCTTATGAGAGGCGTTCCTCTTTTTGCGTTTCGATGCGTCTAGTTGAAACTTTGTGTCTCACGAGCGCGTTGAAACCTTCGTTCGTGAGAGAAACGCCATGAAACGCCGCGCCTTCCTCAAGGCTGCCGCCCTGGGTGCAGCAGCAGGAACCATCGCCAAGCCCGCTATCGCCCAATCGAATCCCGAGATCCGCTGGCGTTTGACCTCCGCCTTCCCGAAGTCCCTCGATACGCTCTATGGCGGTGGCGAGACTTTCGCGAAGCTCGTGTCGGAGGCTACCGACGGCAAGTTTCTGATCCAGCCCTTCGCACCGGGCGAGATCGTCGGCACGCCGCAGGCGGCTGATGCGATTGCAGCGGGCACCGTCGAGATGGGCCACACCTGCTCCTACTATTATGTCGGTAAGGATCCGACCTTCGCCATCGGCACCAATCTGCCCTTCGGTATGAACTCACGTCAGACCAATGCCTGGCTCTATCACGGCGGCGGCAACGAGCTGCTCAACGAGTTCTATGCCAAGCACAACATCTACGCGCTTCCCGCCGGAAACACGGGCGCGCAGATGGGCGGCTGGTTCCGCAAAGAGATCAAGACGGTTGACGACCTGAAGGGTCTCAAGATGCGCATCGCGGGTCTCGCCGGTCAGATCGTTGCGAAGCTCGGCGTCATTCCGCAGCAGATCGCGGGCGGCGATCTCTATCCGTCCCTCGAGCGCGGCACCATCGACGCCGCCGAGTGGGTGGCGCCTTACGACGACAACAAGCTCGGTCTGAACAAGGTCGCGCCGTACTACTACTATCCGGGCTTCTGGGAAGGTGGCCCGGCGATCCATATGTTCATCAACCTGCAGAAGTGGAACGAGCTGCCGAAGCCTTATCAGGCGGCCATCCAGGCGGCAGCGGGCTATGTGAATGTGGATACGCAGGCCAAGTACGACGCCAAGAATCCGGCGGGCCTGCGCAGTCTGATCGGCAACGGTGCGCAGCTGCGTCCCTTCTCGCAGGAGATCATGGAAGCCGCCTACAAGGCCGCCAACGAGATCTATGACGACATCTCGTCCAAGAACCCTGACTTCAAGAAAATCTACGACAGCTACAAGGCGTTCCGCGGCGAGGAATATCTCTGGTTCCAGGTGGCTGAATACGCCTACGACAGCTTCATGATCCGCGCCCGCGCTCGCGGCTGATCGAACGCGAAGGATGCATTGAAAAGGGCGGCCTCGGTGCCGCCCTTTTTGCATGGTGTCATTGGCTCGCGAAGGACGATGTGTCGCCGCCGGCGAGCTTGGTGGCGTAGAACGCGATTGTGCGCGCATAGACCTGTGACTTGTTCCAGCCGCGGATGGCTTCGAAATTCGCCGTGCCCGGCTCCCAGCTTCCGCCGCGCGACCAGCCGTGGCCCTTGAGGTAGTTCGCGGTCGATGCCAGCACGTCGGCAGGGCTGTGGAGCAGATCGGCGCGTCCGTCGCCGTCGAAGTCCACGGCGTATTTCACGTAGCTCGATGGCATGAACTGGGTTTGCCCCATTTCGCCAGCCCAGGCGCCGCGCATTTCGCCGGGTGTCAGGTCGCCGTGATCGACGATGCGCAGGGCATCGAAGAGATGCGCCTCGAAGAACTCCGAGCGGCGGCAATCATAGGCGAGCGTTGCGACCGAGCGGATGACAGGCAAGTTGCCCTTCACCGCGCCGAAATCGGTCTCCAGCCCCCAGATCGCGACGAGCACCGGGGCCGGCACGCCGAAGCGCTGCTCAATACGCGAGAGAGTGGCCGCGTGACGTTTGAGCATGTTGGCGCCGCCTTTGAGGCGGGCAGGGGAGACCATGCGTCCGGCAAATTGCTCGAAGCTCTGTTTGAACACGCCCTGGCCGCGATCACGCCGGATAACGCTCTGATCGAAGGTGACACCCGCCAAACCCTGCTGCACGGCGCGTGGTGAGATGCCCTGCGCAATGGCCTCCTGCGATATGTCGCCGAGCCACTTCTCGAAACCCGCCGGATCACGGCATGTGGCTGCCGAAGCGGACCCTGCGGCAAGCAGGAGGGTTGCAATGAATGAAGCGCGCATCACGGCTTTCATGTGTTCTCTCCTGAAATCGTTGAGCTGCTGACGAGTTAGGGCCGGCACGCTGCAACTCAAGACCGCGCCGCGACGTGCAACCCGCTGAGGATTCGAGCGTTGCCATAGGAAGGCCTCATTGATCGCCTTGGGGAGTGCGATGTTCCAAGCCCTTAAAGTGCTGTCGTGCTCCACCGTGTTTGCCGCAGCTTTCTGCACCCTTTCGACGTCGCAAGCCGCCAATGTCCCGCTCGGCCAATCCAACAGTCACTTTGGTTCTTGGCAGGACGCCGTCGAAGCCCGTTTCGATCCGCAATCCGGGAATACTCGCGTGGCGGGGCGTGTCGCCTCGGGAGTGTGCTTCGCTCTGTCCCTGCCGCAGGAATGGCGTGCTCAAACAGGTGAGGCCGGCATCCATCTGAAGGCTGCTTTCTCCCAAGCCGAATTGGAGGTCGGCTTGCGATCCGCTCATGAATTGCGCGGCATGCCGCAGCCCGATCTTGCCAGCCGCGACGCAGCCCTACTGCAGCAAGATTATGAGAACCTCCTCGGACGTCCCGCGCAATCCGTATCGCTGGCCTCCGTCTCCACCGGAGCGATCCGCTGGTCGGCGACTTGGTTCGATGCCTACTTGCCGGCCAACAGCCATGGCATGACCATTGAGACGCTGATTGTGCCCATGTCGAGCGATTGGGTGCTTGAACTCTCCGTAACGCAAGTCGAGGAGCGGGAGCGTTACGAGGCGCTTCTGCAATCGATGTTGGCCGGTCTGCGGGTCCAGCGCGACTCCGATTGCTGAGCGTGAAGCTACGTGTCGCTTGCTATCTGCGCTCATGGAGCGCTATGTCCTCATGAACGGCAAGAGGGATAAAGCAGGCCATGGACGTGATCATCTATCACAATCCGCAATGCGGAACCTCGCGTAATACGCTTGGCCTCATCCGCAACGCAGGCGTTGAGCCGCATGTCATCGAATATCTAAAGACGCCGCCGACGCGTCTGCTGCTGCGCCAGCTGATCGAGCGCATGGGGATGAGCGTTCGCGACGTGATCCGCGAGAAAGGAACACCCTACCACGAACTCGAACTCGACGATCTTTCGCTGAGCGATGACGAATTGCTCGACGCGATGATCGCTCACCCAATCCTCATCAACAGACCCATCGTGGTTACGCCTCTCGGAGTGCGGCTCTGCCGCCCATCTGAGGCCGTGCTCGATATTCTGCCGCCGCAACTGGGCGAGTTTCGTAAGGAAGACGGCGAGCTTGTGGTTGATTCAAGCGGTCGGCGCGCGGCAACAGCTTAAGGGGCTTCTAGCCGTGTGCCGACAGGAACCGTCGGTTCGACCACGAAATTCTCCTTCTCCTCCGTTGGCGGGGCTGCGCGTTGGAGGCTGCGATAGGCGCCCCAGATCGCCATGAGCGCCTGCGCCAGTATGACAATGTAGAGAAGGCCCAGGCGTCCGAACTCCGTCATCGCAAAGCCGGAGATCACCGGGCCGATCACCGAGCCCGCACCTTGCAGGATCAGCAGGCCGCCAGCTGCTGCCACGAACTCTCCGGGCCGGACCATATCGTTCACATGCGCGGTAACGATGCTGTAGGTGGGAATCACGCTGCCGCCGAAGATCGCGACATAGATGAAGACCAGCCAGGCCGGCCCGTCCATCGGGACGAAGTGGATGATTACCAGCAGGATGGCGGCCGCCATGCCCGATGTACCGATGATCACATGGCGTCTGTCCATGCGGTCAGACAGCCAGCCGAGCGGCCATGTGGTCAGAAAACCGCCCAGCGTACCGCAGGCCATGAAGATCGCGATCTGCGCCGTGTTCAATCCGCGTTCCTGTGCCCAAAGAGGGCCGAGTGCAAAGAACGAACTCGTGGTGATGCCGCAGAGCACGGCCGCCACCACGCCGAACGGCGATTGGCGGTAGAGCTGCATAATGTTGATCTTGGTGTCGCTCACCGCGTGGGCGGGAGCAACGGCGCGTGAAAGGGCCGTTGGCACCAGCGAGAGGCAGATGAGAATGGCAACGAAGCAAAAGAGCTGGAAGCTGCCGGGATCGCCAGTAGGCAGAAGCATCTGTCCACTGATGCCCGCGATGAGGCCTGTCATGCCGTAAAGGCTGAGGATCTGCCCGCGTGTCTGAGCTGTGACGGAGGCGTTGAGCCAGCTTTCCACCACGATGAAGAGGCCCGCGAAACAAAAGCCCGTCAGCGCACGGGCTGCGATCCACACCTGAGGATTGACCACAAGGATGTGAAGCAGCGCGGTGCTTGCCGCCACCGCCGCAAGAGCCGCGAAGGTGCGCGTGTGCCCGACCTGCGTGATGACGCGTCCTGCCCAGAGCGAACCGATGACGATGCCTGCCCAGAACGCCGATCCGACGGCGCCGATCTGCGCGGGGGAAAACTGCTCCAGATTGCCCCGCACGCTGAGCAATGTACCCTGCAAGGTATTGCCGATCTGGATGAGGGCATAGCCGAGAAGCAGCGCGAGCAGGGTCGGCAGCACGGAGCGCATGGAGGTAGGCATAGGGTCTCCTGAAGGCGAAGTCGTTCCATGTCTTGAGAGCCCGGTCCGTTCATGACGTGCCAAGCCGCGGCATCAAGTGAATGCCGTGCCGTAAGCCACCGATGGGAGCAGAGCCCTGTGCGTAGGTTGAACTCGGAGCGGAGAGCGAGGTTCCACTATTTCAGAAGCCCCTTCGGCCCAGCGGTCAGTTGAGCGTGGCCGCACTGGCCAGGGAGGTCATTCCACGCAGGATTATGTACCCTCCCACCGCTATGACGAAGACGGCGAAGACCGTGCCGAGTGCCTGTTTGCGATTGGACAACAGACGGCCCAGAACAAGGCCACCCATGCCGCCCAGTATTCCGCCGCCGATGAAGAGCGTGGCGACGGCCCAGTCGACGAGCCCGGAGAAAGCATAGCTGGTAGCGGTGGCTGCGCCGAAAGCCGTGACTGCGACGAGGGAGCTGCCGATCGCAAAGCTGAGCGGCATTCCGGTTGAGAGCATCAACCCGGGCACGATCAGAAAACCGCCGCCGATGCCGAAGAAACCGGAGAGAAGGCCGACCGCGAATCCCGAGCCGAGAAGGGCGGGCAGCATCATGCGCGCGTTAGTTCGTGTCAGGCGAACGGATGGATCGCCCGATCCGCTTTTCCGGCGCAGCATCAGGAACCCGACGATGATCATCAGGAGGCCGAACAACGCAAGGAGTTTCTGGCCGTCGATGGCCTTGGCGACGGTTGATCCTGCCAATGCGCCGACAACGCCCGCCGACGCGAAGACCAGGGCACAGCGCCATTTGACGTTTCCAGCGCGCCAATGCGCGATCATGTTTCCGAAAGCGCTGGCCGAGACGGCGAGCGCGCCGGTTCCGATGGCCACATGCGGCGATGCGATGCCGACCGCATAGACTAGAAGCGGCACGGCGATGATCGAGCCGCCGCCGCCCACGAGGCCGAGCACGAGGCCGACCAGGGCTCCCGATCCGATGGAGGCGATATTGGCGAGCAGCATCGTCATGGCCGTTTCCCTTTATGCAAGAGCTCTGCGGTTCCAAGGCGCGAGTTGCAGCAGGCGCGCCATCGCGCAGGTTCCGCTGACGCCGGCAAAGACGAGACCCGCGCCGACGAAGCCCGAGAGCGCATAGAAACCTGGGTGGACGAAGGTTCCGAGAATGACCCCGAGCGCGACGAGCGAACCCGCCGTGATCTGCACCTGCCGCTGCATTTCGATGGGCTGGCGCTTGTCGTGCGCAACTGGCAATCCGGCTTTCTTCCAAGCCTCGATTCCGCCTTCGAGCACATAGGCGTCGCAAGTGGCTGCAGCCGCTAGCTTGCCGGCATGGGTGGCAGTACGATTGCCGGATCGGCAATGGAAGATCACGGCGTTTGCATTCATGGGGAGCGGACCGTTCAACTGCGACAGCGCCTCGTGCCGAGCGCCTGGAATGCGCTCGCGCGCATGTTCATCGGCCTCGCGCACGTCGATCAGGACGGCACCCTGAGCGATAAGCTCCTTGGCGTTTTGGGGTGAAATGTTGGGAAGGGACATGATAGTTTCTCCTTGATGGGATCAGCGCCGCTTGCCCTGCCGGCAATAGAGACGGTGAAGCTCGGCCATGAGCTGCTCGATCCGGGGATCGGCGATTCGATACCAGAGCGTCTGGCTCTCCCGCCGGAAGGCAAGGATGCCTTCGTCCCGCATCTTGGCGAGGTGCTGAGAAAGAGCTGACTGGCTCAAACCCGAAGCATCGACCAAGGCACCTGCCGTTGCTTCGCCGCACTCCACCAGCTTGCACAGGATCATCAGGCGCCGCTCGTTGCCGAGCGCACGCAGGATATTCGCGACCTCAAGGGCATTCGCCTCGAAGGCTGCGATGTCGAGCTGAGGGAGTGGCATGGCGCATCCTTTAATTTAGATATTGCTAAATTAGATATATCTAATATATTTGTCAAGAACGATTACTCGACAGGAGTTCGGATCATGACTTTCCCCCTCAAGCCCATCATCAAAGCGTTCTTCGACGAGCCCACCAACACCGTGAGCTATCTGGTGGCGGACCCGGCGACCAAGAAGGCCGCCATCGTCGATCCGGTGCTGGACTACGACCATAAGTCCGGCAAGGCGAACATGGCATCGGCGGATGCCATCCTGGAGGCCGCCCGGCAGGAGGGCTATGCCATCGAGTGGGTGCTCGAAACCCATGCCCATGCCGATCACCTTTCCTCCGCCCCCTACATCAAGCTGAAGACCGGCGCGAAGGTGGGCATCGGCGAGCATATTCGCGATGTGCAGAAGATCTTCCGCCCCGTCTTCGATGCGCAGGACGTGTCCGGCGACGGCACGGAATTCGATAGCCTATTCAAGGACGGCGAGCGCTTCACAATCGGCGAAATGGACGTGGATGTCTTCCATGTTCCGGGCCACACGCCCGCCGACGTCGCCTACAAGATCGCGGATGCGATTTTCGTCGGCGACACGCTGTTCATGCCGGATTACGGCACGGCGCGCGCGGACTTCCCCGGCGGCGATGCTCGCACGCTCTACCGCTCGATCCAGAAGCTGCTCACCCTTCCGCCCGAGACGCGGCTCTTCATGTGCCACGATTACAAAGCGCCGGGTCGCGATCATTATGCCTGGGAGACAACGGTCGCCGAGGAGCGCGGCAACGTGCACCTGAAGGACGGCGTGAGCGAGGATGACTTCGTCGCCATGCGCGAAGCGCGCGATGCCAAACTCTCCGCGCCCACGCTCCTTCTGCCCTCTATCCAGGTCAACATCCGCGCCGGACACCTGCCGCCGGCGGATGCAAATGGGGTGCGTTACCTCAAGATCCCGGTGAAGGTTGCGGCCTGACGGAGCTTGGAGGGCCCTGCTTCCCAGTAGGGCCTTGCTCCTCTTGAAGCGATGTCGATGACGTTGAATCGAAGAAAGGTTCTGCAGACCTTTATATCTCGATAGCGGCCCATCCTGAGCTTGCGACAAGCTAGGATTGTCAGGATGGAGAGACGACATGATTCAAGGAGCTATGGAAACCGATGCCTCGTTGCTGATCGAGCGACAGGTCAGGGCCGACCGGAGGGAAGTCGCGGTTCTCGACCTTGCCTTCCAGGCTGCCGTGAAGCGCAATGATGCGGAGGAGATTGATCGTATTCTTCACGCAGATTTCGTTCTCGTTCTCGGCGACGGCACGGTTGTGAGCCGCGAGGAAGTGCTTGCGGAAGCGCGTGAAGAGCACTTCGTCTATGAGCATCAGGATGAGGACGAAGGCACCCAGACCGTGAGAGTCTGGGGCGACACCGCCGTCGTGACGGCCAGGCTCTGGATCAAGGGCTCCGGCAAAAGCGGACCCTTTGAGCGGCGTCTTTGGTTCAGTGACACCTATGTGCGCACGCCTGCCGGTTGGCGTTATGCCTTCGCGCAAGCCTCGCTTCCTTTGCCTGAGGGCATTCAGAATTAACCCTCGTTCTGGCGTCGGCCTTACAGCGGCGCCAGGGCGCCAGCTTCGGCATCCTTGAAATTTGAGGTTGTAACAGCATGTCAATGCAGAACGGTCTTTGTGAAGTGAGAGCGCCTAGCTCGTGTTGACGCGGAACCCGAAAATCCCCCTCGCCAGTTCGCGAGACGTGAAGGATCGGCGCAGCCGCCTCGTCTCGGGAGGCGCTGCATTGGTGGAAGACAGTGCGCTGTCGTTTCTCAATCCCGTCGCGCTCGGGCATTCGTCGGATTATCAGGTCGTAGTGCCCTATTACGGTGCCTTCACCTGGGCGACCGGCCGCTTGTCGACGCTGATGGATGTGAACCGCGTTCTGTTCGTCAGGGCAGGCGAGGATTTCCGGGAAACTCATCCGATCGCCGGAACGGGGCATGCAAGCCTCATCGTCACGCCGAATGTTCAAGTTCTGGAGGAGATGTGCCGAGGCGCACCTGTCGGACGCCATGTTGCCTTTCAGAGCACATCGCAACCGCTCGGCATCAAAGCCCGCCTTCTGACACACAGAATTTTGAACCTTGCCGCGGATGGAGGCGGCGAGGGTTTGGAAGGAGATGAACTGGCTATCGCCGTACTGCAGGATGTGCTCGCGAACAGCATGGATCGGGCTTTGCCGCCTCCAGCCCGCATCGTCAACCAGACTAAGCAGATCCTGAATGCACGCTGCTGCGAGGCCGTGCGCCTTGATGATCTCGCCCGAGAGCTTGGCGTCAGCGGCGTTTACCTGACGCAATCCTTCACCCGGTCGGAAGGGATGCCTCTTTACCGCTACCTGATGCAGTTGAGACTAAGCCGAGCCCTGATCGAACTTCCTCACCGGGATTCGATCACCGATCTCGCGTTGGACCTAGGCTTCTCCAGCCATAGCCATTTCACGGCGGCCTTCAGAGCGAGCTTCGGGCTCACCCCTTCGGAGTTTCGCGCGTCGAGCCTTTCTCAAAGAACAGAGGTGAGCGTCCAGGCGATCAGGTATCCATCTTCAGCGCGGCGATGAAGGCTTCCTGCGGGATGTCGACCTTGCCGAACTGGCGCATGCGCTTCTTGCCTTCCTTCTGCTTGTCGAGCAGCTTGCGCTTACGCGAGGCGTCGCCGCCGTAGCACTTGGCGGTCACGTCCTTGCGGAGTGCGCGGATGGTTTCGCGGGCGATGATCTTGCCGCCGATGGCGGCCTGAACCGGAATCTGGAACATGTGCGGCGGGATCAGCTCTTTCAGCTTTTCGCACATGGCGCGGCCGCGGCCCTCGGCGCGGTCGCGGTGGACCAGCATGGAGAGCGCGTCGACAGGCTCCGCATTGACCAGCACCGACATCTTCACGAGGTCGCCCTCGCGATAATCGGAGATGTGGTAGTCGAAGGAGGCGTAGCCCTTCGAGATCGATTTCAGGCGGTCGTAGAAGTCGAACACCACCTCGTTCAGCGGCAGGTCGTAGACCACCATGGCGCGCTTGCCGACATAGTTCAGGTCGATCTGCACGCCGCGCCGCTCCTGGCAGAGCTTGAGCACGGAGCCGAGATAATCGTCGGGAGTGAGGATCGTGGCGCGGATCCACGGCTCCTCGATAGTCTCGATCTTCATCACGTCCGGCATGTCGGCCGGGTTGTGCAGCTCGATGGTCGAGCCGTCGCGCAGCTTCAGGTGATAGACCACGGACGGCGCGGTGGAGATGAGGTCGAGGTTGAACTCGCGCTCTAGGCGCTCCTGAATGATCTCGAGATGCAAGAGGCCGAGGAAGCCGCAGCGGAAGCCGAAGCCGAGCGCGGCCGACGTTTCCATCTCGTAGGAGAAGCTGGCGTCGTTGAGGCGAAGCTTGCCCATGGCCGCGCGCAGGTTCTCGAACTCGGCGGCGTCCACGGGGAAGAGACCGCAGAACACAACCGGCTGCACAGGCTTGAAGCCCGGAAGCGCCTGCGCCGTGGGCTTGCGGTCGTCGGTAATGGTGTCGCCGACGCGGGTATCGGCCACTTCCTTGATCGAGGCGGTAAAGAAGCCGACCTCGCCCGGGCCGAGGACGGACAGCTCGGTCATCTTCGGATTGAACACGCCGACGCGATCAAGCGAGTAGGACGCGTTCGTTCCCATCATCTTGATGGTCTGGCCCTTCTTCATGGTGCCGTCGATGATGCGCACCAGCACAACCACGCCGAGATAGGCGTCGTACCAGGAATCGACGAGCAGAGCCTTCAAGGGCGCATCCGGGTCGCCCTTCGGCGGCGGCAGCTTGGTGACGATGGCTTCCAGCACGCCCTCGATGTTGAGGCCGCTCTTGGCCGAGACCGGCACGGCTTCGGACGCGTCGATGCCGATCACCTCTTCGATCTGCTCCTTGATCCGGTCCGGATCGGCGGCGGGCAGGTCGATCTTGTTGAGAACGGGCACGATCTCGTGGTTGGCGTCGATGGCCTGATAGACGTTGGCAAGCGTCTGGGCTTCCACGCCCTGAGAGGCGTCCACCACCAGCAGCGAGCCCTCGCAGGCCGCGAGCGAACGCGAGACCTCGTAGGCGAAGTCCACGTGGCCGGGGGTGTCCATGAGGTTCAGGATATAGGTCTTGCCGTCCTGTGCCTTGTATTCCAGGCGCACGGTCTGCGCCTTGATGGTGATGCCGCGCTCGCGCTCGATATCCATGTTGTCGAGCACCTGCTCCGTCATCTCACGGGCGGTGAGCGCCCCCGTGGTCTGGATCAGGCGGTCGGCCAGGGTCGACTTGCCGTGGTCGATATGAGCCACGATGGAGAAGTTGCGGATGTTGTCGAACGTGCGTGCGGTCATCATAAAACTCGGGCGGGCATGAAACCCTGTTGGCCGGGCAATAGCAGCCCGGCCCCATAATGCCAAGGGAAGGCGGTGTCGCGTGGCCGTTTCCGGCCTTTTGCGGCTCTTTAGTGCCCCGAAGCCAGCTTGGCCCCCTCCTTGTTGTGGGTTCCGAGCTTGTCGACCAGGGTGGCGCTGGCCTCATTGAGGCCCACGATCTCCACCGGAATATCGTGGTGGCGGAATTTCAGCACAACCCGGTCGAGGGCGTTGATACCCGTGATATCCCAGAAATGAGAGGCATGGACGTCGATAACGATCTTCTCCAGGCCTTCCTCACGGAAGTCGAAGGCGCTGTGGAAGGCCTCGGCCGTGGCAAAGAAGATCTCGCCGTTCACACGGTAGGTGCGAGTGCCGCCCTCACGCACGGAGGTGACGCCGAAGAACTTGGCGACCTTCCGGGCAAAGAAGATACCGCTCAGGATCACGCCCACCAGCACGCCCTTGGCGAGGTCGTGCGTGAACACCACGACTGCGACGGTGGCCAGCATGACGATGCTGGAGCTTTTCGGGTGGAGGCGCATGGCCAGGATCGAGCCCCATTGAAAGGTGTTGATCGAGACCATGATCATGACCGCGACGAGGGCTGCCATGGGGATCTGACGCACCCAATCGTCCAGCACGAGGATGAGGAAGAGCAGGAAGGAGCCGGCCCAGAAGGTGGAGAGCCGTCCCCGTCCGCCGGAGGAAACGTTGATCACTGACTGGCCGATCATGGCGCAGCCCGCCATGCCGCCGAACAGGCCTGCCACGATATTGGCGAGGCCCTGGCCCGTACATTCCCGGTTCTTCGAGCTGTCCGTGTCCGTCATCTCGTCCACGATGGCGGCAGTCATGAGGGATTCGAGCAGGCCCACCATGGCGAGCGTCAGCGAATAGGGCAGGATGATCTTGATCGTCTCAAGGTTCAACGGAACGTTGGGGAACGCGAAAGCCGGCAAGTCGCTCGGCAACTGGCCCATATCGCCCACGGTGCGCAGATCGAAGCCGAAGTAGATGGAAACTGCCGTGAGCAGCACGATGGTGACCAGGGCCGATGGTACTGCCTTCGTAACCAGTGGCAGCAGATAAATGATGGCAAGCCCCACCGCGACCATGCCGTACATGAGCGGCGGCGCATTGTTGAACTCCGGCAGTTGCGCCATGAAGATCAGGATGGCGAGCGCATTCACGAAGCCTATCACCACGGAACGGGAGACAAAGCGCATGAGGTCGCCGAGGCGCAAAAAGCCTGCTGCGATTTGGAGCGCGCCGGTGAGAAGCGTGGCGGCAAGCAGATACTGCAACCCGTGATCCTTCACGAGCGAACCCATGACGAGCGCCATGGCGCCGGTCGCGGCGGAAATCATGCCGGGGCGTCCGCCCGCGATGGCAGTAATGACCGCGATGCAGAACGAGGCGTAGAGGCCGACCTGTGGGTCGACGCCGGCGATGATCGAGAACGCGATGGCCTCGGGGATGAGCGCGAGGGCGACCACCGTGCCGGCGAGAAGATCAGCACGAACGTTCGGGAACCATTCGGCCTTGAGGCGGGAAAGCTGGATCATGGGGAAATCTCGAGAGCCCTGTCAAAGGCTGCGCAGCCGCAATGGCATGCGGCGGAAATAGTGTCGAAGGCGGATTGAAGGAATTGCTGAGGTTCGCAAGCGCTATCAGCGGGAGCGCTACGGCGGCGTCATTCGCGGCCAAGTCGGGAGATCTGTACGTGTCATGCCCCCTCATAGCAGGCTTCTGCCGTGGGGCAACGAGTAAACACCTGCTCTAGCGAAGCGCGACACTGCCTGCCCGTCAGCAGGGACCGGCAAATGAGGCTGTTCTTCAAGGCTGTCGCCAAAAGCGACAAGCCCAGGCTGATGGAGCCTGGGCTTGTCACTGGAAGGTATGTTGAGAATTTAACGGGCGCACTCAACAGGAACGCGCTCGTTCGTGCCCTGCACGAGCACGGTGCGGCAGGGAACGCCATTGATGACGCGGATTTCATGCGGAGCGGCATTCGGGAAGGCGGAACCCGGTGTGCCGGAGATGGCGCCGCCAGCTGGCGGACTCACGAGAATGCTGCCGGTGGAGCCGGGGTCCATGCCGACCATGCCGGTCGGGACCGCGCATTGTACCGGAATGCGTGCGCCGCTCTCACGATCCAGAACGGTGCGGCACGGGATGCCGTTCACCGTGCGGATTTCATGCGGAGCAGCATTCGGGAAGGGAGAGTTCGGCGTGCCGCTGACCTGTGCTTGCGCGGCGCCGAAAGCGCCAAGCATCAGAAGACCGGTGCCGGCAATCATCGAAAGTGTCTTCACGGAAACCTCCTAGGTTGATGGGAATATGAGCCGCTTTCCATGGGCCGGAGGTTTAACGCCTAACGGCAGGATGGTTTCCCTTTACGAAGTAACGTGAGATTGCGAAGAAAGGTGATCGAGTGGTTGCCTGATCCGCAAAGGCTTGCGAGCGCGCTTCTTCAAGCCTGCGTCAACGGCCAAGCAAGGTTTAGTCTGCCTGTTCAAGAATGCGTGAGATCGGCTACGCCTTGTCGCCAAGCTGCTGCGCCGATTTCATCCTTGCGATGGATGGTCGTTCTCCATGCCCTAGGAGACATTTCCGTGACCCGGCGGAATTCACGATTGAAGTTCGACTTCGTCTGAAATCCGGCCTTGAACATGATCGTCGTGATGGGCTCATCCGTTTCGGTCAGAAGCCGGCAAGCTTCAGCAATCCGATGATCGTTGATGTATTGCGAGACGTTCTTGCCTGTCACACGATTGATTGCACTTGAGATGCGGCGAGCCGGGATCAAGGTCTTGCGGGCGAGACGTTCCAGGCTGAGATCCAGATCCTCGAACGGACGCTTCTCGCGCATCATCCGATCCAGCTTGGCAACGATCATCACATCTTCATCCGCGGGCTCCGCGATGGAATCATCCTCCGCAGCGGATGGCGTATCCGTGCCGGATTGGCTACCGCCCGCAATGGCGGCGGCCAGGCCGAGAACCAGGAGGGCAACCACATTGCCGATCCCCACGGCCATAGCTGCGTAGGCGCCTCCGCTCCAGGTGAGGTCCAATGCCACGATAACTTCGAGCATGGCGGAAAGCAGAAGCATCACCGCCGTCGCCCACAATGCGCTCGATGTGGAAACGGCTCCCTCGAAGGATGCACGGCTGAGCGCATCCGGCCCCTTCCGGGCCAGCCGCGCAAGGGCCAGCCCATAGCCGAGAAAGGTGGCGATGAGCACAAGGTCGATCCCTTCCGGCCATAGAGCCACGAGAAGGAGCACGCAGGCGACGGGAAGCCCATGAAGCCAGATCGCAACTTTACGGTTCAGGTCTTCGTGGACGAGCGCGCGGAAGCACAGCCAAGCCAGGGGGGCGAGCAGGGCCGCGAGTACCGATTGCAATGGCAGGATCCAGGTCCAGCCATAGCCCCATCGCAGCCCGACGATGAGCGACTGCACCGCATAGGCGCTCAGAAGAGCCAGGAACAGGCGACTGGCGCGCGTTTCCAATGGGTGTCGCAGCATCTGGCCCAGGAGGATGAGGAGCAGAAGGGCGACGACGAAGGGCAGGGGGAGAGACAGCATTAGGAGGGCCTTTTCTGAACCTCTTATGGCCTAAAACGCGATTTCGGACGACCTCGATCACGATCGAGGTCGAAAGCTAAGGCCGCAATACGCAGGTTCAGGCGATCCGCGATGGGCGGATCGATCTGAAGGCCAATCATGAAACCTGCTCTTTCTCTATTTGCCCTGGCGTTTTTCGGCGCCGTTCCAAACGCCGAGGCTACCGAGACCGTCGGCTTCCGCACGCTCTCCGTCCTGGCGCCGGAGCGCGGATCGGATCTCTCCGTTTCCGTATGGTATCCGGCAGGCGAAGGCGGCCAAATTACCCTCGTCGGAGATAACCTCCTCTTCCGAGGTGTCGCCGCGATGAGAAATGCATCTCCTACGGAAGGCCGCCTCCCGCTTGTGCTGCTTTCTCACGGATCCGGCGGCAATGCGCCGAATCTCAGTTGGCTTGCATCGCATCTGGCCGGGCAGGGTTTCGTCGTCGCGGCGCCGAACCATCCAGGCAGTACATCCGGCGATGCAGCGCAGGCTTCGACTATCAGGATCTGGAATCGCCCCGCCGATATGTCCGCCGTACTCACAGCGATAATGACTGATGCGACGTTCGGCGTCCGCATCGACCCGGACAGGATCGGCGTGGTTGGGTTTTCACTGGGCGGACATACGGCGCTTGCGCTTGCAGGGGCGCGGGCCGACGCCGAAACTTATGCGAGCTATTGCGAAGGAAATGCCGCAGGCCCCGAATGCGCCTGGTTCGTTCGGGGCGGCGTGAATTTCCGCGCGCTGGACAAGGAGCGCTTCAACCGTTCCAACCTGGACGAGCGCATCAAGAGCGTGATCGCAGTGGATCCAGCGATGGCGCAGGCCTACCGACCGGAGAGTCTGGCCGCGATTGCCGTTCCAACCCACATCATCAATCTCGGGCGCCCGGGCTGGATCATCCCTGCCGTCGAAGGATCGAAGCTCGCGCGAAGCATTCCAGGAGGTGGATATGATGCGGTCCCCGACGCTTCCCATTTTTCCTTCCTGGGCGAATGCAAGCCTGAGGGGCCGGAGCTTCTGAAGGCGGAGGGCGATGAAGATCCCTTGTGCGAGGATGGCGGAGCGCGGCCGCGCGCGGCGATTCATGCGCAATTGGCGGATAGAATTGCGGCCATCTTCTCGCGAGATCTGAAGAAACGGCCTTGAGGCGTCTCGTCAGCGTCCCTGTTCGAGGATGCGCGAAATCACCTTCGCCGTGTAATCCACCATCGGCACGATGCGGGCGTAGTTCAGCCGCGTCGGGCCGATGACGCCGAGTACGCCGACGATCTTCTGGCTGCCGTCCCTGAAGGGGGCTGCGATCATCGAGGAGCCGGAGAGCGAAAACAGTTTGTTCTCCGACCCGATGAAGATGCGAACGCCTTCGCCGCCTTCCGCGCGGCTGAGCAGGTCGATCACGTCTGTCTGTGTTTCGAGATCGGAGAAGAGCAGGCGAATGCGCTCCAGGTCGTCCGCCGCCTTCAGATCGTCGAGCAGGTTCGCCTGTCCGCGCACGATGAGCTGGCGCGAGTCCGCCGGGCCGACCGTGGTGGCGAGTCCCGCTTCCACGAGCTTGGCGGTGAGCGTGTCGAGCTCTCGCTCCATCTCGCCGCGTCGCGTCTCGATCTCCTGCTTGAGATCGCCGAGGGTCTTGCCCTGGATGCGAGCGTTGAGAAAGTTTCCGGCCTCGATCAGCGCGCCTGCGGGCAGGCCCAGGGGCAGGTCGAGAAGCCGGTTCTCCACGGAGCCGTCCTCCGAGACCAGCACCACGAGCGAGCGGGCGGGATCGAGGCGCACGAACTCGATATGCTTGAGGCGCGCATTGGATTTCGACGTCACCACCACGCCAGCGCCGCGCGAGACGCCCGACAGCAGCGCCGAGGCCTCGGCAAGCGCCGTTTCCATGGTGTGTCCGCTGGCTGCGGCCCGCATCTGCGCTTCGATCCGCGTCCGCTCGTCGGCGGTCACGTCGCCGATCTCCAACATGGCATCCACGAAGAAACGCAGGCCGATTTCCGTCGGCAGACGTCCGGCGCTGGTATGGGGCGCGAAGATCAGCCCCGCCGCCTCCAGATCCGCCATGACGTTGCGGATCGAGGCCGGGGAGAGCGTCATCGGCAGGAGCCGCGAGAGATGGCGCGAGCCCACGGGCTCGCCGGTCACGAGATAACTCTCGACGATCTGGCGGAAGATTTCGCGTGAACGGTCGTTCAGCTCCGCGATGGCGCGGGCGTCCGACAGATTCGAGAAGGAGCCGGTTGCGTGCATGGAAGGGTTCTACGCTTTCACAATTCCACCCTGCAAGTCAGCATTATGTGCGGATGAAAGGTGCTTTAGGCAAGGCTTGAGCTTGCCTAAAGGGCTTCGTGGCCTCAAACAGGCCTCCTGACAAGCCTCATGGAGATTTCGATCATGCGTCCTTCCAACCGCGCCCCCGACGAACTGCGTCCCGTGACCCTGGAGCGGAGCGTCGCGCGCTACGCGGAAGGCTCCTGCCTCGTCTCCTTCGGCAATACCAAGGTGCTGTGCACGGCCTCGCTCGAGGAAAAAGGTCCGCCGTGGCTGCGCGGCACAGGCAAGGGCTGGGTGACGGCGGAATATTCCATGCTGCCCCGCGCCACCCATGAGCGCACAAGGCGCGAGGTCAATTCCGGCAAGCCTTCGGGCCGCACCCAGGAGATCCAGCGCCTCATCGGCCGCTCGCTTCGCGCCGTCGTGAACCTGCCTGCCATCGGTGAACGGCAGATCGTGCTCGATTGCGACGTGATCCAGGCCGACGGCGGCACCCGCACCGCCTCGATCACGGGCGCATGGGTTGCCCTGCACGAGTGCTTCACCTGGATGCAGAACCGCTCGATCATTTCCATCAATCCGCTGCGCGAGCCGGTCGCCGCCATCTCCTGCGGCATCTATCAGGGCACGCCGGTCCTCGATCTTGATTACGCGGAGGATTCAGCCGCCGAGACGGATGCGAACTTCGTCATCACAGGCTCCGGCGGCATCGTGGAAGTGCAGGGCACGGCGGAAGGAAAGCCCTTCTCCGAAGAGGAATTCCTGAGCCTGCTGCGCCTCGCTAAGGCGGGTGTTGCGCAACTGGTCGATTTGCAGAAGAAGGCGGTTGCCTGATGCAGCGCCGTCCTCTCGCCGGCAAAGTCGTCATCGCCACGCATAATGCGGGCAAGCTGCGCGAAATGCAGGAACTGCTTGCGCCGTTCGGCATCGAAGCCGTGTCGGCAGGCGAACTGGGCCTGCCGGTGCCCGACGAGACGGGGCACATGTTCGCCGAAAACGCCGCCATCAAGGCGCATGCGGCAGCAAAGGCAACAGGTCTGCCTGCGCTCTCCGACGATTCCGGCCTGTGCGTTCATGCGCTCGATGGAGCGCCGGGATTGTTCACGGCGGATTGGGCCGGTCCGAACAAGGATTTTTACGCCGCCATGGAGCGCGTGCATCGCGAAATGCAGAAGCGCGAAGCGACCGACAATCGGGCGCATTTCGTTTCCGCCCTCGTCATCGCCTGGCCCGACGGGCATGAGGAGTTGTTCGAGGGGCGCGTGTTCGGAGAGGCCGTTTGGCCGCCGCGCGGCGAGAAGGGGTTCGGCTACGATCCCATGTTCCAGCCGGACGGTTTCACGCAGACCTTCGGTGAACTGTCGTCGGATGAAAAGCACGGCATCGACTGGTCGAAGCCGCAGCCGGAAGGCCTCTCGCATCGCGCACGTGCTTTCGTGAAGCTCGCGGCGGGGTGTTTGAAGAAGGCGTAGCGCTTCGCAAGCCTGACGCGTCATCACCGGCCTCGTACCGGTGACCTCGATGGATTGAGATGCATCGCCTTTCAGCGCCGAGATGGCCGGAACAAGCCCGGCCATGACGCGAGGAGCAACTTAAAAGCAGAAGCGCCCGGAAGGGCGCTTCTTTTGTTTTCAAGCTTAAGCGTTCGTCGGGCCGTTGCCGCGACGCTTGGCCATGAAGGCGTCGAACTCCTCCCGGTCCTTGGCGCGCTTCAGCTCTTCCACGAAGTTGCGGAACTCGCGGGCTTCCTCGTCGAGCTTGCGGCGCTCTTCCTCGAGGCGCTCAAGTTCGCTGCGGCGGTAATCGTCGAAGGCCGCGTTGCCGGAGCCGGCATAGCCGAAGCCGTTGGAGCGGCGCGCGCCGAAGATGTCCTCGGAGGCGCGGCCGACGGTGTCGCGGAAGAAGGCTTTCGCCTCATCGTATTTCGGATATCCACACATTTTCCACACCAGGTAGGCCAGCGCGAGCGGCCAGGCAAAGATGAAGCCCAGGATGATGACGGCGATCTCCAGACCGCGTCGGGGGGAGCGCCCGCAGCGACGGTGAGCGCCATTGTTCCAAGGTCCCGCATGAGGGCCCTGATTCCAGGCGGTTGAAGCAGAGTCAGGCATCGTTGGGTCTCGCTATGTTAATGCTAACAACATTAACATGCGGATCGATTTTGGCTCTTTCAAGGGAAGGAAGGTCGGTTTTTTTGGAAGAGGCCTGCCTTGGAGATGCCTGTTGGTCGCTGAGTACGCCCAAGCCGAGCAGGGGAGGGTTATTGGACCTTGGCTTCCGGCCTGTCCTTCAGGGCGCCATGGACGAGGGCCAAAACACCGGCGCGCAAAAGCTCGTACTTGTCCGGCAGGCCCGGACCCTTGGGAAGCTGCCCTGCGGCGTCCAGGGTGGCAATGCCGTGGGAGAGGGCCCAGACCTCCAGGGCGATGAAGCGCACGTCCACGTTCTGGAAGCCCTCGGGATAGGTCTTCATGAGCGCCTCTACCAGGTAATCGAAGGCGGTATTGGCGCGCTCAGGAGCAGCCGCAGCCTTGTCGGAAGAGCCCTTGCCCCAGGGGCCGCAATTCTCGCCTTCAGCGGTTGGCTTGGCTGAGAACATGGCGGCATAGAAGCCCGGCTCCTGCTCCGCGAAGGCGAGATAGGCCTCGCCCATGCGGGTGAAACGCTCCCGGGGCGTGCCGTCGCTCTGCAGGGCCTTGCCGAGCCGCTTGGCGAGCTCGTCGAAGCCCCGGAACGCCACTTCCGCCACCAAGGCTTCCCGGCCTCGGAAATGGCGGTAGAGGGCTGCGGGCGTCACGCCCACGAGCTTGGCGGCATCGGCCAGGGTAAAACCGCCAAGGCCACGCTCGGCAATGAAGCGCTGCGCCGCTTCTATCAGCGCCTCCTTCAGATTGCCGTGGTGATAGCCCTGCCGGTCGAACGGGCCGCGCCAATGCCGCATGATGGGTCCTTTGAACTCTGCTCTTAGCGATCTTAAGTCCCCGCCTCGGGAGAGGCTAGGGCGCAGACCTCATGAGAGGTGAACAACCCATGCAGGGAGAGGTTCAGACAAAAATGATTCGCTGCGGCAAGGGCTGACCGTGACCTTTCCCCGAAGACCTGCCATATACGCCCCATGATCGATCATCCGACGCGCGATGTGGGCTTTGGCGTTTACGTCCATTGGCCCTTTTGTGCCTCCAAATGCCCCTATTGCGACTTCAACAGCCATGTCCGCCACCAGCCGGTGGATCAGGAGCGGTTCCTTGCGGCTTTCAAACGCGAGATCGCACACACGGCGGCGCGCATTCCAGGGCGCACGGTCACCAGCATCTTCTTCGGCGGCGGCACGCCCTCGCTCATGAAGCCGGAAACGGTGGGCGCGATCCTCGACGCCATCGGCGGCGCGTGGGGCATCGACGCCAATGCCGAGGTCACGCTTGAGGCTAATCCCACCAGCGTGGAGGCCGAGCGCTTTCGCGGCTACCGTGCTGCCGGCATCAACCGCGTGTCCCTCGGCGTGCAGGCGTTGAATGATCCGGATTTGCGCCAGTTGGGCCGCATGCATTCAGTGGAGGAAGCGCTCGCCGCTGTGAAGATCGCTGCGTCCATTTTCGACCGCTATTCCTACGACCTCATCTATGCGCGTCCCGGCCACACGCCCGAGGCATGGGCCGCCGAGTTGAAACAGGCCATCGGCTATGCGGTGGAGCATCTTTCGCTCTACCAGCTCACCATCGAGCCCGGCACCTGGTTCCAGCGCCTGTATGATGCAGGCAAGATCACCGTGCCGGACGAGGAGACGGGCCGTGCGCTCTACGACATCACGCAGGAAACCTGCGAGAAGCATGGGCTGCCCGCTTACGAGATTTCGAACCATGCGCGGCCCGGCGCGGAATCGCGGCACAACTTGCTTTATTGGCGCTACGGCGAATATGCAGGCATCGGCCCTGGCGCGCATGGACGCTTGGTGACAGGCAATGCGCGGCTTGCGACATCGACGGAAAAACATCCCGAGACGTGGCTCGAGCATGTGGAGCGCGAAGGTCACGGCGTGATCGAGGAGGAGGTGCTCACCTCCGAGGCCGAGGGTGACGAGTTCCTCCTCATGGGGCTGCGCCTGAAGGAAGGCATCGATCCGCGCCGATTTGAGGCCTTCACTGGAAAGCCGTTGAACGAACGCGGCCTGCGCATCATGCGGGAAGAAGGGCTCGTTCGTATCGACGGTTCACGACTTGCGGTGACAGAAAAGGGCTTCCCGGTTCTCAACGCGGTCATCGCGGAACTGGCGGCTTAAAGGCCTGCCGTCATCCCGGGGATGCGTAGCAGAACCCGGGATCGCGTGAGGAGAATGGCGCCCTATTCTAAAAACGATCCCGGATCTTCGCTATGCTCCGTCCGGGATGACGCCTGTCAATTCCGCTTCACCTTGCTCTCGATCGCATCCCACACCGTCACCGCAAGGTCCGGCCCGCCGAGGCGCTTGATGGCGCGGATGCCTGTCGGCGCCGTCACGTTGATCTCGGTGAGGTTGCCGTCGATCACGTCGATGCCCACAAGAATGAGGCCCATGCGCTTGAGATCGGGGCCGATGGTCTCGCAGATTTCGCGCTCGCGCGGCGAGAGATCAGTCGGCTTTGCGGCGCCTCCGCGCACCATGTTGGAGCGGATGTCGTTCGGCGCCGGTACGCGGTTGATCGCGCCTGCGGCTTCACCGTCGATGAGGATGATGCGCTTGTCACCTTCCGTGATCTTCGGCAGGAAACGCTGGATCACCCAGGGCTCGCGGAACAGGTTGGCGAAGAGATCGTAGAGCGAGCCGAAATTCGGATCCTCGCGACCGACCTTGAACACGCTCGCGCCGCCATGGCCGTAGAGCGGCTTCATCACCACATCGCCATGCTCGCGGCGGAACTCCTCGATTTCCGCCTTGTCGCGTGAGATCAGTGTCGGCGGCATGAGATGCGGGAACTGCGTGACGAAGATCTTCTCCGGCGCATTGCGCACATGCATCGGATCGTTCACCACGAGGGTCTTTGGGTGGATGCGCTCTAGGAAATGCGTGGCTGTGATGTAGGCGAGATCGAAGGGCGGGTCCTGGCGCATCAGCACAACGTCGACATTCGAGAGATCGACGCGCTCCTGAGAGCCAAGCGTGAAGTGGTTGCCCTCCTCGTCACGCAATTCGGTAGGCTCGGCTGCCGCGATCACCTTGCCGTCGCGAAGCGACAGGCGGTCAGGAGTGTAGTGGAGGATCTGATGGCCTCTCCGTTGTGCCTCGAGCAACAGCGCAAAGCCCGTATCGCCTGCGATCTTGATGCTGTTGATGTGATCCATCTGGATCGCGACGGTGAGGGTCATGCTTCAGCCTCCTTGGGAAGCGGGTTTATTGGACTGTTTCTTGAGGAAGGCAACTCTTACGTAGTCGGAATGAACGAAAAAGAGGCAAGGGTGTTATCGAATAGCCTCGCTTCGGAGGTCAGCCCTTGCAGATAAGCCCAAGCTTCCACATCTGATAGGCCATGTCACGCCGCGCCCTCCTCATCATCAATACCAAGAGCCGAAGCGGCGAAGCCCAAGCGAAGGCAGCCATCGAGGCCCTCGAGTCCCATGCAATCGAGCCCGTTCAAGTGGAATGCGGGCGCCGGGAGGATCTGTCGCCTCTGATCGTGAAATATAAGCACGAGGTGGATTGCGCCGTTGTCGGTGGTGGCGATGGAACGCTGAACGCCGCAGCCTTCGGCGTGATCGAGGCCGGGTTGCCGCTCGGAATCCTGCCTTTGGGCACGGCGAACGATCTGGCCAGGACCCTGGGCGTGCCGTTCGATCTCGATGGTGCCGCGCAAATCATTGCCGATGGCCACACCCGCAAGATCGATCTGGGTGTCGTGAACGGCCAGCCTTTCTTCAACGTCGCGAGCATCGGTCTTTCGGCCGAACTGGCGCAGAAGCTGACGCGCGACATCAAGCGCCGCTTCGGGCGTCTTGGTTATGCGCTGGTGGCCATGAACGTCTTGGCGCATGCCAAGCCTTTCCGCGCGACGATCATGAGCGAAACAGAGACCGCGCGCGTGAAAACCTTGCAGATCGCGGTGGGCAACGGACGCTTCTATGGCGGCGGCAATGCGGTAGAGAAGGATGCAGCCATCGACGACCAGCATCTCGATCTCTACAGCCTGGAATTCGAGCGCGCCTGGAAACTGGCCTTCATGGCACGCTCTTTCCGATATGGTGAGCACGGCGCCTGGAGCGAGGTACGGGCGATCCGCGCGCAGGAATTCGACATCCGCACGAGGCGTCCGAGACCCGTCAACGCGGATGGCGAAATCGTGACCCAGACGCCCGCGCATTTCTCCATCAGGCCCTCCGCCGTGACGGTGTTCGCGCCTTAGCGTATGGTACGGCCCGTTGTGCTGCTTAAACGATGCGCCCTCTATAGGCTTGAGCATCGGATGTGTCTCAACGGTGCAAGTCCACTGTTGGGTCCGATGCTTAGCACCGTCCGTGGCGAACCGCGTCCTCGATGCCACCGGACCCGAGGCCAATGTCGTGAAGCGCGGCATCATCCAAAGCCGCCACTTCCCGCATGGCGCGACGGAGGCGGATCTCCCGCATGACGGCCGAGACGAGGTTCCTGAAGGCGGAAGACCGGGCCGGGGAGGTCTCATAGGTCTCGGTGCAGGTGTTTGAAAGGGCTGACATGGCGCTCTCCTTGAGTTGATGAGGAGATTATGGGATTACCCCTTGCATAAGTAAAACGAATGTTCATTATGTCGAGAATAATGGTTGATTATGGAGATGCCCCATGCCCCGCAATCTCGACGTCAGCCTTCTGAGGGCCTTCGTGGCCGTGGTGGATACGGGTGGCATGACCGCAGCCGCAGGCGTCCTCAACCTCACCCAGGCCGCTGTCAGCCAGCAGATCAAGCGGCTCGAGGAGATGCTCGGCGAGGAGCTGATCACCCGGGACAGGCGGGGGATGACCCTGACGAATGCAGGCGAGCGCCTGTTCGGGCGCGCCAAGCGCTTGCTCGCCATGAACGACGAGATCTGGACCGAGATGACGACGCCGGAATTCGAGGGTGAGATCCGCCTCGGCATTCCGAGCGACATCATTACCACTTATCTGCCAGCCTTCCTGAAGGACTTCGCCCGCAGCTATCCGCGCGTGCAGATTTCACTCAACAGTGGATCGAGTGCGGAGCTGCGCGCGAAGCTGGCTGCGGGAAAGATCGACGTCGTGATGGCCACCGAACTTGCCTGCGATGCGGATGGCGAGAACCTCGTGATGGATCGCCTCGTCTGGGTCGGCGCGCGTGGCGGCGAGGCGGGGTGGAAACGCCCGCTCCCTGTTTCCATCGGCTGTTCCGATTGCGCATTTCGCGCGCCCATTCGAGAGGCGTTGCAGAAAGCCGGCATTGAATGGCGCTCGGTGTTCGATTCCACCAATACATCGGCTCAAGTTGCGACCATTGCCGCCGACACCGCCGTGATGGCCTGGATGGCATCCACCGTGCCGCATGCGCTGGAGGTGCTGGGACCCGACACGGGCTTGCCGTTGCTCCCGCCCTTCATGGTCAATCTCTACTTGCCGAAAGGCGGCGGCAATCACATCGTGCAGGAAATGGCGCGCTTCATCCGCGATGCGGTGCGCGATCCGAGGAAGATCGCCGCTTAAGAAAGATGCGGCTCACTCGACAAAGAGACAGGCCAAGCCATTGCCCTCTGAAACGGCGCCTTCGATGAATTGTTTCAGGTCGGAGTAAAAGGCATTTAGACCTTCGGAAATCTCTTCCCGGTCATCCTCAGCAATCCAGGCTGCCGTTTGAAGCAACTGCTCGGGCGAGGTCTCAGAGAGAATACGTGAAATCTCTGCTGCTTTTTTGGCTGAGACAAAGCCCATGTAGCAATCCGACCCGTCCCATTCCGCCAGCCCTCCAGCCGGCCCGAACTCGCCATTGGCGAGATAGCGCAAGGCATCCGAACGGCCTTCGAAGATTCTTTCCAGGAATGCCTGCTCGAGATCGATAGAATCGTTGAGCGCATCGTCGGGGACGGTCTCGAACGTGGCGTTTGGGTTCTCTGCAAGCCAAGCGCTATCGACAGCGTAGAGCGTATAGTTGGCAGTCATTGAAAGGCCCTTAGGTTATTTCTAGTTCGAACGCCGATACGATGTGCTGCGGCCAGCGCTTTGGTGCGATGAACACCGCATCCGCGCGCCATGTCTTGCTCTGCGCATGCGGATAGCGCGACAGCCACGCCCGCGCGGCGCGGGAAAAGCGCTGACGTTTGGTGGCGCTGATGGCGGCAAGCGCATCGTCCATTATCCCGCGCGCCTTCACCTCGACGAAGGCGATGGTGTCGCCACGCGTCATGATGAGATCGATCTCACCGCCTGCGGCCGCATAGCGCCGCGCAAGCGGGCGGTAGCCTTTCGCGACAAGGAACAGCAGCGCGATCCACTCGGCACGATGGCCGCGCAGAAACGTCGCCTTCCTTCGCTCAACGGCAGTTCTCATGCATCCCGTTTCGCGAGTTCGAGCGCGCGGGCATAGACCTCGCGCTTCGGCAGGCCGAGATCGGCGGCAACAATCGCCGCCGCATCCTTGATGGAATTGTTTTTGAGCGCGGCTTCGAGCTTGCCGTCGAGGGCGGCGTCGGCTTCCGCCGCATGCATCTCTTTTGTCGCTTCGCCGATCAGCACCACGATCTCGCCTTTCGGCGGCCCTTCCTCGGCGAATTGCGCGGCGAGCTCGGGCAGGGTGCCGCGCCGGATCGTCTCGAACATCTTCGTCAGTTCGCGCGCCACCACGGCCTGCCGTTCGCCCAACACATCGGCGGCATCGGCGAGCATTTCAGGCAGGCGATGCGGGCCTTCGAACAGCATCAGCGTGCCGGGAATGGACGCGATCTCCGCAAGCCGCGTCCGGCGCGCCGCGCTTTTCGGCGGCAGGAAACCCTCGAAGAAGAAGCGGTCGGTCGGCAGGCCCGAGGCGACAAGCGCGGTGAGCACGGCGGAGGGGCCGGGAATGGGCGTGACCGACAAACCCTCCTCGATGGCGGCCTGCACGAGCTTGTAGCCGGGATCGGACACGAGCGGCGTGCCCGCATCCGACACGAGTGCAAGCGCCTGGCCCTCGCGGACGCGATGCACCATGCGCTCGCGCACGGCATCGTTGGAATGCTCGTGATAGGCAACGAGGGGCGTGGTAATGCCGTAATGGGCGAGCAGCGTCTTCGTCACCCGCGTATCCTCGGCGAGGATCGCGTCGGCGGCGGCCAGCACGTTCAGCGCCCGGAAGGACACGTCCTGCAGGTTGCCGATCGGGGTCGCCACTACGTAGAGCCCCGGCGTCAGGGGCTTGGCCTCGGCGGCGAGGCCGAAGGCGGTGAAGGTGGCGGTGCGCTCACCCGGCTCGCGCCGCCTGGTCCGGTTGTCGATTCTCTGTGTCATTGCCGCCTACTTTCGCACGAACGCCCCACCTGGCGGAAGCAGCCTTCCCGCGCTGTCCCGCCGATCTTGGAAACAATGTTTACCTTTTAAGGCCAAGATTGGCTCCATGGTGCTGTTTCCCATATGGGGGGTGGAGATGGCGTGGTTCTTCGGGGCGATCAAGCAGGGTTTTAAAGGCCGTGCCGCCCTGGCTGTTTTGATGGCGGGGGCGCTTGCGCTTTCCGGGTGCATGGGATCGGGCCCGACGCGGCAGGCTCGCAAGAGCAAGCCTGCGCAGAGGGCCGTTGCTTCCCAGCCCATCGACAATCCCGAGATGGCCTCCGAGGGCATGCCCGCCGGAGAAGTTTTGGGTTCTCCCCTTGCAGGACCGGTCTCTGCTCCGCTGGGTGGCGCGACCATCGGCAATGGCCACGTGAAGGTAGCGCTGCTGCTGCCGCTGTCCGGTTCGTCTCAGGGCGCGATGGTTGCGCAGAGCATGCGCAATGCCGCCGATCTCGCGCTCAGTGAATTTCAGGGCTCCGATCTCTCCATTCTCGTGAAGGATGATCGCGGAACGCCGGAAGGCGCGCAGGCTGCGGCAAGTCAGGCTCTCAGTGAGGGTGCGCAGCTCATCATCGGCCCGCTCTTCGCAGGCTCCGTTCAGGCGGCGGGGCAGGTGGCGCGCCAAGCGGGCAAACCACTCATCGGCTTTTCCTCCGACCGCGCATCTGCCACGCAGGGTGTCTATCTCCTGAGCTTCATGGTGCAGGCGGAAGTCGACCGCATCATCGCCTATGCCGCCTCTCAGAACCGCCGTTCCATCGCGGCGCTTATTCCCGACACGGCCTATGGGCGCGTGGCGGAAACGCAATTGCGCGAAGCCGCCGTGGAGAACGGCATGCGCGTCGTTGCCATCGAGCGTTATCCCGCCGGACAGCCGCAGGGCGCGGTGCAACGCCTCGCGCAAGTCATCGGCGGTCCTGCGCCCCAAGTGGATGCGCTGTTCATTCCCGACAACGGGGACGGTCTGCCCACCGTCGCTCAGGCGTTGCAAACAATTCGCTTCAATGCGCAGAGGGTGCAGCCGCTCGGCACTGGCGTGTGGGACGAGGCGCGCGTATTCGGGCTGCCCGCTCTTCAGGGTGGCTGGTTTGCGGCTCCCGACAAGCGCGGATTCATGGATTTTGCGGCCCGCTACCGCGCGCGCTTCAACAACAATCCAGTGCGTCTCGCGACGCTTTCCTACGATGCGGTGACGCTCGCTGCGGCACTCGCCCGCATGCAGGGACCGCAGGCATTCAATGACAGCGTGCTCACGAACGGCGCAGGCTTTGCCGGAGCCGACGGGGTGTTCCGCTTCAACCCGAACGGCACCAACGACCGCGCTTTGACGGTGCAGCAAATTCAGGGCGGCACGGCTGCCGTAATCGACACCGCGCCTCGGGCCCTGATGGCGCATAACTGATCGCCGGACCTTACTTGCGCGTCAGCACCGCGCTCAAGTTAGGCTTGTTGTTGAGCGTCTGGAACACCACACAATAGCGCTCTGTCAGCTTGAGAAGTTGATCGATCTTCTCCTGCGGCGCGTCCGTGTCGATCTCGAAGGAGAGGCGGATGTCCCGGAAGCCCACGGGTGCCGTCTTGTCGACGCCGAGCGTTCCGCGGAAGTCGAGATCGCCCTCAGCCTTCACGGCGCCGTGGCGCAGGTCGATCTCGAGTGCGGTGGCAACGGCCTTCAGAGTCACGCCCGCGCAGGCGACGAGGGCTTCGAGCAACATGTCGCCCGAGCACAGTTCAGCGCCCGAGCCGCCGGTGGCCGGGTGCAGGCCCGCTACCGCGAGCGCGCGGCCGGTCTCGACCTTGCAGGCGATGTGCTGGTCATCGAGCGTGCCTTGCGCCTTCAGGGTAATGACGGCGGAATTTGGATCGCTGCGATATTGATCCTTCAGCGGCGCCTGAAGGGCGCGCAGTTCGGTCGAGTCCATGATGATTGTCCTTGTGCTACCACCACAACGCAGCTGCCTGACGGTCGCGTTCGCGCTGCGGCTGCTGATGTGATGGCTTGAGGGAATGATCGAGCGCCGTCAAGACGCGGCGCACGGATGTCTCGAAGGGAAGGTCAGTCTTGTCGCGCGGACGCGAGAGCGTGAGCGGCAGTTCATCGAAGATGCGTCCCGGCTTCGGTTGCATGACGATGGCGCGGTCAGCAAGCGTCACCGCTTCCTGCACGTCGTGCGTGACGAGAACGACGGTGGGCCGCGTCTCCTCCCATAAGGAGAGCAGATGCTCGTGCAGGCTCGCGCGGGTGAAGGCGTCGAGTGCTGAGAAGGGCTCGTCGAGAAGCAGCACTTTCGGGTTAGTCACGAAGGCACGCGCAATCGCCACGCGCTGTTGCTGCCCGCCGGAAAGATCGCGCGGCCAGCGCTTGGAATGCTCCGACAAGCCGATCTTCTCGAGTGCATGTTCGACGCGCGCTTTGCGCTCACCGGCGCTGATATGATCGAGGCCGAAGGCGATGTTCTCGAAAACCGACAGCCACGGCAGAAGGCGCGGCTCCTGGAACACGATTCCGACGGAAGGATGCGGGCCGGAGAGCACTTCGTCATCGAGCTTGATAGCGCCCGTGCTCGCGCGGTCGAGGCCGGCGATGAGGCGCAGAAGTGTGGTCTTGCCGCAGCCCGATCCACCGATCAGCGAGACGATCTCGCCTTCGCGCACGAAGAGATTGATGTCGGACAGGGCGCGCGTGCCGTCGGCGTAGACCTTGGAGAGGTGTTCGAGTTCGAGCATCAGAGGCGATCCCGCACAATATCCTGCCAGCGCACGAGCGGGCGGGTGGAAAGAATGAGCAGGCTGTCTGCGAGCTTGCCGAGCAGGGCGAAGGCGATGATGGCGGCCAGGATCTGATCGGGCTTGCCCATCTGTTGACCGTCGACGAGCAGATAGCCGAGGCCCTCGGACGCGCCCATGAATTCCGCGGCCACCACGAACATGAAGCCGAGGCCGAGGCCGGAACGCAGCGCGATCACGGCTTCGGGCAGAACGGCGGGAAGCAGGATGCGTCTGGCGAGCTTGAGGCGCGAGAGGCGGAACACATGGCCGACCTCGACGAGCTTGCGGTCGACGGACAGGATCGCGCTCGCGATGCCGAGATAGACCGGGAAGAACACGCCGACTGCAATGAGCGCGACTTTCGAGGCTTCGAAAATGCCGAGCCAGAGAATGAACAGCGGCACCCACGCGATGGATGGAATGGCGCGCAGTGCCTGCAGGGTCGGATCGAGCAGGCGGCGAATGGTTTCGCTGGAGCCGGAGAGCGCGCCGAGGACGATGCCAGCGACGGCGCCGAGAATGAAGCCTGTGAGAACACGCCAGAGCGTCGTCCACACATGGGTCCACAATTCGCCAGTTTCTGCGAGCGCGGAAAGCGTTGCGATGATGCGGCTCGGAGGTGGAACGAGGCGGCCTTGCGCAAGACCGAAACGGACAGCGGCCTCCCAGAGAAGAGCGATCGCGATAGGCAATAAAAAGCCGAGAAGGATGCGCCAATCGAAGACGCGTCGCTTCTCGGCAAGGGATGGGGCCGCGAGAGCGGCGGCACCCTGTTGGGAGGACCAGGCGGAAGTTACGATTTCGCCTGACACGGCGCTCTCCCGTGGTGAAGTCATTGTGCCGATGCGGTAGCGAACTGGCGGTCGATCAGAGCGTCGACGGTCGCCTTCACGTTGGTATCGGCGGGCACCACTCCGGCCTGCTGCAGGGCGATGCCCGCGGCGAGGATCGTGTCGGCCTGCGGCTGACCGATGGTGGAGTGGGTGAGTTCGGTGCGCTCCAGCTGACGATCGATCACCGCTTCCGGCAGCTTGGTGTAGGTTGCAAGAGACTTCTTCAGCTCGGCGGGATTGGCGAGCGCGTATTTGCGGGCCGCTTCATAGGCCTTCAGCACGCGGCCCACGAGCGCCGGATTGTCCTTGGCGAAAGTCTCGGACACGTTCAGCACGCCCCAGGTGTTGGCGGCCGCGTTGCGATAGAAGAGCTGCGCTCCGCTTTCCACTTCGGCTGCCGCCATCAGCGGATCGAGACCAGCCCAGGCATCCACGTCGCCACGCTCGAGAGCGGTGCGTCCGTCGGGATGCTGGAGCAGGACGAGCTTCACGTCCTTCTCGGTGAGCTTAGCCTCCTGCAGGGCGCGCACGAGGAAGATGTGCGGATCGGTGCCGCGGGTCACGGCGACACGCTTGCCCTTCAAATCCTCGACCTTTGCGATGCCCGTGTCCTTGCGGGTGACGAGCGCCGTCCATTCAGGGCGGGAATAGACATAGATCGACTTGATCGGGTTGCCGTTGATCTTGGCGATCAGGGCCGCAGCACCCGCCGTCGAGCCGAAATCGAGCGAGCCGGCGTTGAGGAACTCAAGCGCCTTGTTGGAGCCGAGCGACTGCACCCAGCGAACGGAAATGCCGTCCTTCTCCAGTTCCTTTTCCAGAAAGCCCTTGTCCTTCAGGACGAGGCTCACCGGATTGTAGGTGGCGAAGTCGATCTTGATCTCCTTCGGCTGCGCAATGGCGCCGCCGGTGGCGAGCACGGTCAGACCGGTAATAGCGGAAGCTGCAAGGAGGAGGCGGCGGGTCAGGCTCATTTTCGTCGTTCCCATGTTTGGCGCATGGGAGCTTGGACCTGAGGTCTTTAGGCGCCCAACGCTTTAGCTGCACTTGTTTCGCGCCCGCAAGCTGCTAGCTCAAATCGGCGCGTGTTCTTCTTATGAAACGTTTCGTTTCTTATGTCAAACGATATTTCTTATAAAGAACACTCTATCCGTCTTAACGGATAAGTCCAGTCCACCCTTGGGGGGATGGAACGGGAGTGATAAGCCAGAACCCGTATCCGATAATGGTTGTTCCATGCCGCTTGAAAATCCCGATACGATCCTGAAGGCCTTAGGTGCTAAGCCGATCCGCGATGCGGGGGAGTTGCGGGCAAAGCTCGTGCCGGCTCTCAAACTCTACCTGGAGGAAGGAAGAGCCAAGGCGGAGCAGCAGCTTCTGGATACGCAGGACGGCCTCGTCTGCGCCAGATACCTCTCCACCCACATGGATGACCTCGTGCGCTTGGTGCACGACGCGGTGGTGAAACATCTCTATCCGGCTGAGAACCCCTCCTTGGGCGAGCGCATCGCCGTGGTAGCGACGGGCGGCTACGGACGCGGGACGCTCGCGCCCGGATCGGACGTCGATCTGCTTTTCCTTCTTCCCTACAAGCAGACCGCCTGGAGCGAGAGCGTCGTCGAGGCGATGCTCTATGTGCTGTGGGATCTCAAGCTGAAGGTCGGCCATGCCACCCGCTCGGTGGAGGATTGCATGCGCGAGGCTGCTGCGGACATGACGATCCGCACCTCGCTTCTCGAAGCGCGCTTCCTCTTCGGCGACCGCGCGCTCTTCGACGATCTCGTGCAGCGCTTCGACAGGGAAATCGTTGCAATCTCGCCCACTGAATTCGTGGATGCGAAGTTGAAGGAGCGCGATGCGCGGGTGGTGAAGGCGGGTGCGTCGCGCTATCTTGTCGAGCCGAATGTGAAGGACGGCAAGGGCGGGCTTCGCGATCTCAACACGCTCTTCTGGATCGGCAAATACGTTTATCAGGTGAAGAAGCCGAAGGAGCTGGTGAAGGCGGGCCTCTTTACGCCGGAGGAGTTCAAGCTCTTTCAGCGCTGCGATGAATTCCTGTGGCGCGTGCGATGCCACATGCACTTCGCGACGGGGCGCGCGGAGGAACGTCTGACTTTCGACCTGCAGCGCGTCATCGCCGAACGCATTGGCTTCGTGCCGCGCGGCGGCCTGTCGGCGGTCGAGCGCTTCATGAAGGCCTACTTTCTCATCGCTAAGGATGTGGGCGATCTCACCGCAATCGTCTGCGCGGAGCTCGAAGCGCGCCAGACGAAGAAGCGGCCGATGCTGGATCGCGTGCTCGGCCGCTTTCGCCGACGTCGCGGCGGGGCCATCGCGGGCGATGATTTCATCATCGACAACAACCGCATCAACGTGAAGAGCGAAGAGGCCTTCGCGAACGATCCCGTCAATCTCATTCGCCTTTTCTGGCTGGCAGACCGGCACAATCTCGCGATTCATCCCGATGCGACGCGCTTGTCCACGCGCTCTCTCAAACTCATCGGGCAGAACCTGCGCGTCGATGCGGAGGCGAACCGGCTCTTCCTCGACATCATCACCTCGAAGAACGCTCCTGAGGTGGTGCTGCGGCGCATGAACGAGGCGGGCGTGATCGGGCGCTTCATTCCCGATTTCGGGCGCATCGTCGCGATGATGCAGTTCAACATGTATCACCACTACACGGTGGATGAGCATCTCATCCGCTCCATCGGCGTGCTGACGGAGGTCGAGGCCGGACAGCTCGGCAACGAGCATCCGCTCGCCAACCAGATATTTCCTACGATCCAGAACCGGCGCGCTCTTTATGTCGCCGTGCTCCTGCACGACATCGCCAAGGGCCGCCCGGAAGATCATTCAACCGCAGGCGCCAGGATCGCCCGCAAGCTTGGGCCACGTTTCGGGCTCACCGATGCCGAGACGGATACGGTGGCCTGGCTCGTCGAGCACCATCTCCTCATGTCCAACACGGCGCAGAGCCGCGACCTGTCGGACCCTGCGACCATCAAGAGCTTCGCGGATGTGGTGCAGACCATGGAGCGCCTGAAGCTTCTTCTCGTGCTTACCGTCGCCGACATCAGGGCCGTTGGCCCAGGTACGTGGACCGGCTGGAAAGGTCAGCTGCTGCGCACGCTCTATTACGAAACAGAAATGCTGCTCGGCGGCGGCGCGGCCGATGTGGCGCGCTCGGATCGCGTGCGCTTCGCTCAAGATGAGCTGCGCAGGGCGCTGCCCGATTGGTCGGACAAAGAGTTCGAAGAATATGCGACCCGCCACACGCCCGCCTATTGGCTCAAGACGGACGAAGAGCGCCGCGTGAAGCAGGCGCATTTCGTGCACGATGCCGACAAGGCGGGCCGCACGGTGACGACATCCTACGAGACGGATCACTTCAGAGGCGTGACCGAATTCACCGTCCTCTCGCCCGATCATCCGCGCCTGCTCGCCATCGTCACCGGTGCCTGCGCGGCGGCGGGCGGCAACATCGTGGACGCGCAGATCTTCACGACGACGGACGGCATGGCGCTCGACACTATCGTGCTCTCACGCGCTTTCGACAGGGACGAGGATGAGCTGCGCCGCGCGGAACGTGTCGCCAAGGCCATCGAGCGGGCGCTGAAAGGCGAGGTGAAGATCGCGGATCTCGTGGAGAGCAAGAAGCCGTCGAAATCGTCCTCGAAGGCATTCCATGTGCCAACCGAGGTCAATATCGACAATTCCCTCTCGAGCCGTCAGACCGTCATCGAGATCTCCGGCCTCGACCGGCCGGGCCTGCTCTACGATCTCACCACGGCTTTGGGGAAGCTCAACCTCAACATCGCCTCTGCCCACATCGTGACTTTCGGCGAAAAGGCGGTGGACGTGTTCTATGTGACGGACCTGACGGGCACCAAGGTGACCCATGCGGGCCGCCAGGCCACGATCAGGCGGACCCTGCTCGATGTGTTCAAGACCGACGAAGCTGAACAGTCACAGCGGCGAAGCGCTTGATTTGTGAGCGTTTCGACCTGATATGTGCCCCTGACCCTTTCATTCTCCATCTCAGTGGATCGATATGAACCCGAACGATACGGAAAACCAGAACAGCAATCCCCAGGCCGAGGCCGCAAACGGCGCCGATACCCAGGCTGCCGCTGAGACTCAGGCCGATCCGGTGGCCGTTCTCGAAGCCGAGAAGGCCGATCTGAAGGACAAGCTCTTGCGTCTCATGGCCGACATGGAGAATCTCCGCCGCCGCACCGAGCGCGAGGTGGCCGACGCCCGCACCTATGCGGTCGCCAATTTCGCCCGCGACATGCTGAACGTGGCCGATAACGTGCGCCGCGCCATCGAGAGCGTGCCGGAGGAGGCTAAGGCCGCCGCCGAGGGTGCCTTCAAGGGCCTTATCGACGGCATCGACCTCACCGAGCGCGACCTCCTCAAGACTCTCGAGCGCCACGGCGTGAAGCAGCTCGATCCGCAGGGCCAGAAGTTCGATCCGAACGTGCATCAGGCCATGTTCGAGGTGCCGAACCCTGACGTGCCGAACGGAACGGTGGTGCAGGTGGTCCAGTCCGGTTTCGTCATTGGCGAGCGGGTGCTGCGCCCGGCCCTCGTCGGCGTCTCCAAGGGCGGCCCCAAGGCTCCCGCCAATGGCTCGGGCGAAGCTGCCGACAATCCGTCTTCCGCTTCCTAAGCCTCTACCTTCGAAGTGGACTTCTACCAATACATCCCCTTCGAGGCCATCGGCGTCGCCGTCTTCGCGCTCACGGGCGCACTGATGGCGGCCCGCAAGGGCATGGACCCGTTCGGCTTCGCCCTCCTCGCCACGCTCACGGGCGTGGGCGGAGGAACCGTACGGGATCTGCTCATCGGTATCCGGCCCGTTTTCTGGGTCGGAGATCCCAGAGACGTTCTCGTCTGCGTGATCGTGGCCGAACTCGTCTTCGCCCTCGGCCCCAAACGGGTGGCTGCCCTCGAAGCCGGACGGCGTGGTGGCCGCGTACTTGTCTGGGCCGATGCCTTAGGGATGGCTCTTTTCGCCGTGACCGGCACGGCAAAGGCCCTGGCTGCGGGCGTTCCCGCCCTGTCGGCCATCGCGCTCGGCACCGTCACGGCCACTTTCGGCGGCATCATCCGGGATATTTTCGCAGGGATCACCCCGCTCGTCCTGCGCCAGGAAATCTATGTCACGGCGGCAGCCTTGGGGGCGGCCGTCAGCGTGACGCTGCAGGTGATCGGCACTCCGGTTTTCCTGAGCGCAGCAGTGGGCTTTGCCGCTGCCTTTGGCCTGAGGGCGCTCGCCATTCTGCGCGGCTGGTCGCTTCCGGCCTTTCCGAGCCGCGACTAGCCCGGTTAAAAAGGCGTCTCGATGCCGTCTGCGATGGCTCGGAAGCGCGGGAGATTCTGGTCCCGCTGTTCTTCCCGCGTCAAGCCGACCATCCGGACGAAGCGGTTGCCGTCAAAGCGGATGGACTGCATCACCACGATGGGCTGACCCGACTCGGCTTCCACCGCCTTGGCCACGATCTCGTGCCAATCCTGTCCCTTCAGGCGGAAGGATTCCGAGCGCTCGATCCGAATCTCCTTGAGCACCCGGTTGGCATAGAGGGCTGCCTGCGCGAATTGCTTGCGCTGCTCGCCGGGAGGCGGCGCAGGCTGGAGGGAGGCTGCCAGGATCATCACCGGCTGCTCCATGCCCTTGATCGTATCCTTCGGCCCATCCGTGTACAGCACGGAATTGCCGGCCATCACGCGCACCGGCCTGAAACCGGCCTTCTCTCCGACCTGGAAGGGCAGGGCGGAGAGCTGCTCTTCCAGGGAGACGTCCTGGCGCACGGTCACGCTCGTCAAGGCATCGCGGATCTGAGCGTCGCTGTAGCCGTCCTGACCGCCGAATACCTGCGCCACCACGAGGCCGGTCACTTTCTCGTCCTTGATCAGAAGAAGCCATTTGCGCCCGGCCTCGGGCTTCGTCATCGCGCCACTCACGAGAATGCCGGATCTGGAGCCGAGCTTCACATTCTCACGGGATTTCACCTCCAGCCCCTGCTTCTTGAGCACATCCTTGGTGAGACCGGAGGAGAGCTGGTTATAGGCCTCGGCCGGCATCTCCGCGAAGGTAATCACTGCGGCGCGTTCCTCATTCTCGAAGCCGCTGAAGCGCTTGGACAGGCTCATCTCCTGCGGCGGCACCAAGCCGATGCGCGAGGCAGGCGGAAAGACGGGCTCGGCGGCAAGAGCGGCCTGGATGGACAGGATGAAGCCGAAGGCAGCAGCGGACAGAGCTTTCATGGATGGCTCCTCGATGAATTCTTTAAAGGCTAAAGCGGCTTCTCTACCTTGCGCAAGGTGAGATTGAGGCGCCCGGCATGCGACAGCAGGTCCGAGCTATGGGGGATCAGCCGGTCGATTCCGTGATAAATCAGGCGGGCCGGGCCGCCGAACACGATGGCGTCGCCGGATTTCAGCCGGATGGAGCGGGTCGGGTCCTTCCGCTCCAGCCCGCCATAGCGGAACAAGGCGGTATCGCCCAAGGACAGGGAAACGACCGGCGCCTCGAATTCCTCCTCGTCCTTGTCCTGGTGCAGGCCCATGCGGGCCTCAAGATCGTAGTAGTTGACCAGGCAGGCATCGGGCGGATGCGGATAGCCGCTCAATTCATTCCAGGCTTGCAGCGCTTGGCTCGGAATCGCCGGCCAAGGCTCGCCCGTCTCGGGATGGGTCGGCTGATAGCGATAGCCGTCGAGGTCGGACACCCAGCCGAGCCGCCCGCAATTCGTCATGCGCACCGAGAAGGGTTTTCCCGTGCGCGGCATGCGTGGGGTGAAGAGAGGCGCGGTCCGCGTGATCTCGCGCAGGGACTGCAGAAGCTGTTCCTGGGCCTGACGGTCCAGATAATCCGGATAATAGGTGAGGCCGGGTGCGAGAGTGATGGCGGACATAGCCCTATCTGACACCTGCTGTCGTCGAATGTCATCATCGGCCCGCCGATGATTTCTCTTCTGGAGCGCTCTGTCCTCATCCTGAGGAGGCGCGCAGCGCCGTCTCGAAGGAGGTTCCAGTGTTCTCCGGACACTCCTTCGAGACGCAGACTACGTCTGCTCCTCAGGATGAGGACAGAGAGTGGTCCAAAAGAAAATGGCCGGGACGAGCCCGGCCATGATGCGCACCTCGAAGAGAGAAGGTCTTATCCCTCCAGCACCTTCTTACTGGCGACGGTGGTATCGTCGTTGAGGTGATAGACCAGCGGGATGCCGGTCGCGAGCTCGAGGCCCGGGATCGTCTCGGAGGTCAGGCCGTCGAGCACCATCACAAGGGCGCGCAGCGAATTGCCGTGGGCTGCCACCAGCACGCGCTCGCCGCGCATCACGCGGGGCAGAATCTCGCGGATGTAATAGGGCAGCACGCGGGCCACCGTGTCCTTCAGGCTCTCGCCGCCGGGAGGGGGCACGTCGTAGGAGCGGCGCCACACATGCACTTGGTCCTCGCCCCAGCGGGCGCGGGCGTCATCCTTGTTGAGGCCGGAGAGATCGCCGTAATCGCGCTCGTTGAGAGCTTGATCCGCGATGGTCTTGAGATTGGGCTGGCCGATCTCTTCCAGGATCAGCTTGCAGGTGCGCTGAGCGCGCGAGAGGTCCGAGGTGTAGGCCACGTCGAACTGCACGCCCATCTCTTTCAGGCGGCGGCCGGCGGCGCGCGCCTCCTCGATGCCGAGATCGGTGAGCCCTGGGTCCTTCCAGCCGGTGAACAGGTTTTTCAGGTTCCATTCGCTCTGACCGTGGCGGGCAAGCACAAGAAGGCGATCCATGTCTTTAGCGTCTCCGTAGTCGTAAAGGTTGTTTAGAGGTCGTTGAGGCCGAGCACGTCGGCCATGGTGTAATAGCCAGGCTTCTTGTCGAAGCCCCAGAGCGCGGCTCTCACCGCGCCGCGTGCGAAGATGCCGCGATCCTCGGCGCGATGCCCGAGTTCGAGGCGCTCGCCCTGGCCGGCGAAGATCACCGAATGCTCGCCGACGACAGAGCCGCCGCGCAGGGTCGCGAAACCGATATCGCCGGGAACGCGTGCGCCGGTATGCCCATCGCGGCTGCGCACGGAGCGGTCTTTCAGGGAAATCTTGCGGCCTTCCGCCGCCGCCTCGCCGAGCAGCAAGGCGGTGCCGGAGGGCGCGTCCACCTTCATGCGGTGGTGCATTTCGAGAACCTCGATGTCGAAGTCCTCGCCCAGCGTTGCAGCTACCTTGCGTACGAGGCCCGCGAGCAGGTTCACGCCGAGCGACATGTTGCCGGACTGCACGATGCGGGCATGGCGCGCCGCCGCTTCGAGCTTGGTGAAATCCTCTTCCGCCAAGCCGGTGGTGCCGATCACGTGCACGATGCGGGCCTGGGCGGCGAGAGCTGCGAAGGCGACTGTTCCGGCAGGAGAGGTGAAGTCGAGAACGCCGTCGGCCTTGGCGAAGATCGGCAGGGGATCGTCCGTCACGCTCACGCCGAGCGGGGGAAGGCCCGCGAGAGAGCCCGCATCCTGCCCGAGCGCGGTCGAACCTTCGCGCTCGATGGCGCCCACGAGGCGGCAGCCGCCACTTTCCGCTACGGCCTTGATGAGCATGCGCCCCATGCGTCCGGCCGCCCCGACCATGACAAGTCGCATTTCGCTCATGCTCGATCTCCTGTTTGCCTGCTCAAGGCATATAGCGGCCTTGTGCCCTGCTGAGAAGCGAAGGGTTTTAACCCGGCTGCGGGCCCTCATAGCCCTCGATGATGATGATGTCGGCCACCGCATGGCCGTCGCGCTGGGCTTTGGCCGCCTGGTATTCAGGCGAATCCCAGCAGGCCTGGGCTGCTTCGTAGGAGGGGAACTCGATCACCACGTTGCGGGCGCGCGCTTCGCCTTCCGCCACGCGATAGCTGCCGCCGCGCACTAGGAACTTCGCGCCGAACTTGGCGAACGGCACCGCATTGGCCTTCACGTAGTTCTGGTAGGCATCCGGGTTCGAGACATCGACCCGGCCGATCCAATATGCCTTCGCCATTATTCCGCTCCTTCCACGAGAACGAATTCTGCCACGCAGGCGCCGTCGCGCTTGGCCTTGGCCGCCTGATATTCGGGCGAGTTGTAATAGGTGCGCGCCTGCTCGACCGAGTCGAACTCGATCACCACGTTGCGGGCGCGGGCCTCACCCTCCAGCGCCTCATAAGCACCGCCGCGCACTAATGGCCGTCCGCCGTACTGCTTGATCGCAGCCGTCGCGCCCTTGGCGTATTCGGCATAGGCCTCCGGATTGGTGACGGTAACGCGGGCGATGACGTAGCCTTTGGGCATGGAGGGCTCCTCTTTGATGGGGGGTGCAGCGAACGCCAGTGAAGCCGCGCCGTCAAGGGCCGGCGACACTCATGGGCAGATCATGGTTTGAGCAGGGCGGGAAGCTCGGCGAGCAAGGCATCGCGTGCGCGAAAGCTCGCTATGGAGTTTTCCTTGCGCTCATCGCGGATCAGGCGGGCGAACAGAACCTTGCGCTCGCCTTTCTGCGCCCATCCCACGAACCAGCCGAATTGCCGCGTGCGGTCGAAGGCGCCGTTCGGCAACGGCTGAAATCCGGTGCCGGTCTTGCCGTAGACCGTCCAGCCGTCGGGCAGGAGGAAGAGCGGCATGATCGCAACCGTCATGTCGAAGGCCTTCGTCGAGACCGGCAGCTCGCGGTTGAGGAACCTGCGCAGGAAGTCGATCTGCTCGACGGGGGAAATCTGCAGCGACGAGGCGCTCAGCCATGCGCGGGAGAGGCCGTTGTTCCTGCCCTTGTCGCCGCTGGCGTCGCGATTGCCGTAGTCGAATGCGTCGACATAGCCCGCGAAGCGCTTCGGTCCCAGTTCACCGGTCAGGACGATGGAGTACCAAAGAACGGAATCCTTCAGCCACGAACGCGGCGTCGTGGTTTTCTTCCACGCCTCGTTCCAGCTCTTGTATTCGGGCTTGTAGCGCCAAGCCGGTTCATCTTCGCCTTTGAGGATGCCCGCATCGAAACCCATGACGCTCAAGGGTATCTTGAAGGTGGAGGCAGGGCTGTTGCGGCGATCGCAATCGCCCTCTTGCTTCAGGACGCGGCCCGTGTCGAATTCCATGACGAGCGTGCAGGTATCGGCAAAAGCCTGACCGCTGACGAAGAGAAGGGCGCACAGCAGCGCCAATCGCATGATGCGCATCGGGATGCTCCGGAGGGAAGAGATCAGGCCGCAGCGATTTCGCTGACGATGGCCTCCGCAACGGCGCGCGGGTCGGCAGCTTTCACGATGGGGCGGCCGACGACCAGGTGATTGGCACCGAGGCGAATGCCTTCAGCAGGTGTGACGACGCGCTTCTGATCGCCCGCATCCGTGCCCGCGGGGCGAATGCCGGGCGTCACGATGAGGCGGTTGCGCCCGACGATGCCGCGCACGCGTTGCGCTTCCGTGGCGGCGCAGACGATGCCGTCGATGCCGATGTCGCGGGCCTGCTCTGCGCGCTTGGCGACGAGGTCCGCCGCAGCGATGGGCGCATAGCCTGCATCGATGAGATCGCTGTCGTCATAGGAGGTGAGCACGGTGACGGCGAGGATCTTGAGGTCCGATCCTGCTTTGCCCGCAACGGCGGCGCGCATGGTCTGCGGATAGGCGTGCACGGTGAGGAAGGTCATGCCCATGCGCGCAATCGAGCGCACGCCTTCTTCCACCGTGTTGCCGATGTCGTGGAGCTTGAGATCGAGAAAGACCTTTTTGCCCTGGCCGATCAGCTCGCGCGCGAATTCGAGGCCGCCTGCGTAACCCAGCTGATAGCCAATCTTGTAGAAGGTGCCCGCATCGCCGATGCGCGATACGATGGAGCGCGCTTCCTCGACGCTTGGAACGTCGAGACCGATGATGAGCCTGTCACGGATGTCTCCCCCTGAAGCGGGATTCGGGATGAGAGACAAACCGTTGCTCATGGATGATCGGCCTTGTTGTAAACCCAGACGCGGGCAGGGGGGAGGTTGCGCCAGATGCGGTTGGACGCTCTGGTTCTGTAATCTTCCGAGCGTGACGGAATTGGCGGCACGACGGCATAGGTGAACTGGATGAAGGGCGCGTTCGGCTGCATCAGCGTCTGAGCCGCCTCCAGCAGGTCCAGGCGCTGGTCCATGGGCTTGGTGAAGAGCGGCAGGCTCGACACGGTGGCGGCCGCGGGCTCCTTCAGGATGCCGGACAGGGTTTCATGCAGGTCGTAGGCATCGCCCTGAATGATCGTCGCCTTCGGAAAACGGCGCTTCAGCAGCTGGCAGAATTCGGGGTTGAACTCGACGAGGATCAGCCGCTCCTGCTCCACCCCGCGCCGGATCAGCGCGTCGGTCACCGGGCCGGTGCCGGGGCCCAGCTCGATGACGGGTCCCGGGATGCGGGGATCGACGTAGGACGCCATGGTCCGCGCCAGGGCCTTGCCGGAAGGGGTGATCGCGCCGATGGCCAAGGGACGTTCCAGCCAGGAACGGAGAAACCGCGCCTCGTCCTGAAAGCGATCTTTCTTGATAGGGATTTTCCGGGTCGTAGGCCGTTGGAACGACTGAAGCACTGGGAAGACCCCTCAAGCGGGCGGATTACAAAGGCTGTTTAAAGCTCAAAGGAAACGACCGTCAAGCTAAGTTGATCCGCTGAAACCATCGAGAAACTCCCGGAAACGCGAGAAAAAGCCCGAGCTTTCCGGGTGATTTTCCTTCGAGCATTCCTTGTCGAACTCTTCCAGCAGCTCGCGCTGGCGCTTGGTGAGCTTCTGTGGGGTTTCCACAACAACCTGGATGTAGAGGTCGCCCACGTCGCGGGAGCGCAGCACCGGCATGCCCTTGCCCTTCAGGCGGAATTGCTTGCCGGTCTGAGTGCCTTCGGGAACCTTCACGAGCGCCTCGGAGCCGCTGAGTGTCGGCACATTGAACTCGCCGCCGATGGCCGCCGTCACCAGGGAGATCGGCACGCGGCAGAACAGGTCTGCGCCGTCGCGCTGGAAGAACGGATGGGGTTTCAGCGAGAGGAAGATGTAGAGATCGCCCGCAGGCCCGCCGCGCAGGCCTGCTTCGCCTTCGCCGGCCAAGCGGATGCGCGTGCCATCCTCTACGCCCGCCGGAATGTTGACTGAGAGCGTGCGCTCGCGCGTCACGCGGCCCGCGCCGCCGCAGGAGCCGCAGGGGTCGTCGATTACCTCGCCGCGCCCATGGCAGTTCGGGCAGGTGCGCTCGATGGAGAAGAAGCCCTGTGTCGCCCGCACGCGGCCTGCGCCCGCGCAGGTGGGGCAGGTCTTGGGCTTGGAGCCCGGCTTCGCGCCGGAGCCCGAGCAGGCTTCGCAGGTGATGGAGGTGGGAATCTTCAGCTCGGCGGTCTTGCCGTGGAAGGCCTCGTCGAGGGTGATCTCGAGATTGTAGCGCATGTCCGCGCCGCGCTCGCGACCGGTCGTGTTCCGGCCACGGCCTCGTCCGCCCGCATCGCCGAAGAAATTCTCGAAGATGTCCGACATGAAGTCGGAGAAATCGCCGTTGAAGCCGCCCCCGCCCGCGCCGCCGCCATTGGCGAAGGCCGCATGGCCGTAGCGGTCATAGGCCGCGCGCTTCTGGCCATCGGAGAGGGTCTGATAGGCCTCGTTGAGTTCCTTGAACTTGACTTCCGCCTCGTGGTCGCCCGGGTTGCGGTCCGGATGATATTGCATCGCGAGCTTGCGGAAAGCGGACTTCATCTCCGCCTCAGACGCGGTCTTCGCGACGCCGAGAACCTCGTAGTAATCGCGCTTGGACATTTCAGGCGCCCCTCGGAGCGACAACTCGCTCCGTCATGCTGCCGACCAGACCCTGGCGCTTGAATGCATCATGTTGATTGGTCGGTTGATCGGTCATTGTTGTTTCAAACCATTTCACGAAAACGGCACCCGGCCATGAAACCGGGTGCCGAACTCGTCAGAACGCACGCATCGTTTTTAGGCGCGCTTCTTCTTGTCTTCGTCGTCGACTTCCTGGAAGTCGGCGTCGATGACGTCGTCCTTCTTAGGCTCTTCGCCTTCACCCTGCTCGCCGCCTTCGCCTGCATTGGCTTGAGCTGCGTACATGGCTTCGCCGAGTTTCATAGAAGCCTGCATCAGGTCCGTGGTGCGGGCCTTGATGACTTCCGGATCCTCGCCGGCAAGCGCCTGCTTGAGCGCGTCGATGGCAGTCGTGATGCCCTGCTTGTCGGACTCGGAGACCTTGTCGCCGTACTCGGTGAGCGACTTCTCCGTGGCGTGAACAAGGCTCTCGCCTTGGTTCTTCGCCTCGACGAGTTCGCGGCGCTTCTTGTCTTCCTCGGCGTGAGCCTCGGCGTCCTTCACCATCTTCTCGATGTCGGCATCCGACAGACCGCCGGAAGCCTGGATGCGGATCTGGTGCTCCTTAGCCGTGGCTTTGTCCTTCGCCGTGACGTTCACGATGCCGTTCGCGTCGATGTCGAAAGTCACCTCGATCTGCGGCACGCCGCGCGGAGCCGGCGGAATGCCCATGAGGTCGAACTGGCCGAGCAGCTTGTTGTCCGCCGCCATTTCGCGCTCGCCCTGGAAGACGCGGATGGTCACCGCGTTCTGGTTGTCTTCCGCGGTCGAGAAGACCTGGCTCTTCTTCGTCGGGATCGTGGTGTTGCGCTCGATCAGGCGGGTGAACACGCCGCCGAGCGTCTCGATGCCGAGGGAGAGCGGGGTCACGTCGAGAAGCAGAACGTCCTTCACGTCACCCTGGAGCACGCCCGCCTGGATCGCGGCACCGATGGCCACCACCTCATCCGGGTTCACGCCCTTGTGGGGCTCCTTACCGAAGAACTGCTTCACCACTTCCTGGATCTTCGGCATGCGGGTCATGCCGCCGACCAAGACAACCTCGTCGATGTCGCCGGGGTTGATGCCGGCGTCCTTGAGGGCCTTGCGGCAGGGCTCGATGGTCTTCTGCACGAGGTCGTCCACGAGCTGCTCGAACTTGGCGCGCGAGAGCTTGAGGGCGAGGTGCTTCGGACCGGAGGCATCTGCCGTGATGTAGGGCAGGTTGATTTCGGTCTGCGAGGCCGAGGACAGCTCGATCTTCGCCTTCTCGGCAGCTTCCTTCAGGCGCTGAAGGGCGAGCTTGTCCTTGGTCAGGTCGATGCCCTGCTCCTTCTTGAACTCGGCCGCGAGGTATTCGACGAGACGCATGTCGAAGTCTTCACCGCCGAGGAAGGTGTCGCCGTTGGTGGACTTCACCTCGAACACGCCGTCGCCGATCTCGAGCACGGACACGTCGAAGGTGCCGCCGCCGAGGTCATAGACCGCGATCATGCCGGTCTGCTTCTTGTCCAGGCCATAGGCCAGGGCGGCCGCAGTCGGCTCGTTGATGATGCGCAGGACCTCAAGGCCGGCGATCTTGCCCGCGTCCTTGGTGGCCTGACGCTGGGCGTCGTTGAAGTAGGCGGGAACCGTGATGACAGCCTGCGTCACCGGCTGGCCGAGATGGGCCTCCGCGGTTTCCTTCATCTTCTGAAGCGTGAATGCGGAGATCTGCGACGGCGAATAGGTCTTGCCGTCGGCCTCGACCCAGGCGTCGTTATTTCCGCCCTTCACGATGTGATACGGAACGAGACCCATGTCCTTCTTGGTCATGGGGTCTTCGAAGGTGCGCCCGATCAGGCGCTTGATGGCGAAGAACGTGCGCGACGGATTCGTGACCGCCTGGCGCTTGGCCGGCTGGCCGACGAGGCGCTCGCCTTCGTCCGTGAAGGCCACGATGGACGGAGTCGTCCGGGTGCCTTCCGAGTTTTCGATAACTTTGGGCGTCGTGCCTTCCATGACAGCGACGCAGGAATTGGTAGTGCCGAGGTCGATACCGATGACCTTACCCATGGCGGGATCCCTCACTTTCAAGCAGACCGCCGAGCCCCGAAGCGGCCCGGCCCATGGCTTACATGTTGATTGACTAAAACAGGCCCGCATCGAACCGAGGCGACCCTGATGGCGCTGATATAAGAAGGGGTTTCAAACGCTGCAAGACGATCCTGAAGGCTAGTTGGCTTCAGGACACGAGAGTTTATCCCTGTTGCACGGCTGCAATAGGGGTAAGATACTGGAATGCCTTATTTTTTGAGCCTAAGCCTCGCTGTTGCTCAAACCTCTTCCCGCTTCCCAGCCCAAGATCGCCTGCTTGCGGGTGAGGCCCCAATGGTAGCCGGTGAGCGCGCCGGAGCGGCCGAGCACCCGGTGGCAAGGGACCACGAAGGAAACCGGGTTCTTGCCCACAGCCGCGCCCACGGCCCGGCAGGCGGCGGGCTTCCCGATATGGCGGGCGATGTCGGAATAGGTGGTGGCCTTGTCGCGGGGAATGCGCAGCAGGGTCTGCCATACCCGCACCTCGAAATCGGTGCCGATGAGCACGACTCGCAGGGGCTGCTCCGCCTGCCATTGCGACGGGTTGAAGATGCGCCGGGCGAGTGGGGCCGTGGCGGCGGCATCCTCCACGTAATGGGCTTTCGGCCAGCGGCGGGTCATGTCGGCAAGGGTTGCCTGCCGGTCGCCGTCATCCACGAAGCCGAGGCCCGCGAGACCCCGTTCCGTCGCGACGAGGATCGCCTCGCCGAAGGGGGAAGGGTGGAAACCGTAGCGCATGGTGAGGCCCGCTCCGCCGACTTTGTAATCGCCCGGCGTCATGGCCTCGTGGGTCACGAAGAGATCGTGCAGCCGGGCCGGACCCGAGAGACCGAGTTCGTAGGTGACGTCGAGCACGCTGGCGGAATCGGTCAGCAGCGCCTTGGCATTGTCGAGAGTGATCGCCTGCAGGAAGGCTTTTGGGCTCAGCCCCGACCAGCGCCGGAAGAGATGGTGCACATGGGTGGTGGACAATCCCACATGGTCGGCAATGGCCTCCAGCGAGGGCTGCTCGCGCCAGCGCTCCGAGATGAACGCAATGATCCGGCGCACCCGCTCATAATCCGCATGGGGCTCATCCGGCAGCGTGATTTCGCTGGGTTCGATGGTGATGTCGCGCAAGGTATCGAGCATGGCGTTTTCCTCTTGTGGGCACTCTAGGCGGTCTCAGGAGGAGGCGACACCCGATTTCTGTGATGTTGATCCTTGGATCTTACTGCGCGTCGAACCGAATTCGTAAGGTTCTCCAGTCCCGGTAGAGGGAAGCAAATTCCTTGGGGACCTTGAACGGAGCACATTTGTCGATAGCGCGCAGGGCCGCCCGAGCCATCAGAGAATCGGGCAGGCCGTGGATGACCTCAGGTTGGCGAGTCAAAGCTCCGTTCGGCTCCAGGCGCAGCTCGACGACAACGGATTCGGCGCCGCGCTCTTTCTCCGGAAGGATGTAACAGGATCTGACTTGCTGCTGGAATATCTCGATCAGAACTCTCCGCTGATCCTGCGCCTCGGCGGCAGGGCTCGATAGACTGAATACCACTGAGGCAAGCAGCAATGTTGAGAGGCGGCTCATGAGATGCCCTTTCACTCAAGGTCGATTGTCAGGCATCGTATGAAACATTGTTCTATTCGACAACGGCTTCATGCCCGTCATCTGAGCGATATTCGTCACCGAGACGGCGGCGAGACACTTGGATGGGCAATCCATTTCCACCCGGCTCAATAGCCGCGCTTCACATCCGACAATGCTCGGCTGAACGCTTCGGCGAAGGTCTCTCGCTCCTCCGGCGAGAGATCGCGGGCGATCACCACGCGTTCGTTGCGGGAGGCGAGCGCGAGTTTCTGCAGGCCGTATTCCTCGTCGACTTCCCGGTCCAGACGGGTCCAGAGCGGGTTGAACTGCCATTCGCGCATATCGCCCCGCTCGCTCACTTTGCGAAAGAGCAGGCGGATCGGCGTCAATTCCAGAAGCTCGAAGGCCTGGGCCTGCCGGTAGCTGATGCGGAATGCGATGTAGAGGCCGAGGAAATCGAGGCCGAAGAAACCGGCGACGGGCCAGAATCCCATGATGACGAAGGGGAGGCTCGCGACGATGGAGGTGAGGCAGACCAGCGCCATCACGATCCTGAAGCCCTGCGGGCTCAGCGACCGGTGCGGACGGATGACGGCCGAGAACACCGGCTTCTCGAACCGGTCGGCCCCATCGTCAAATGTCGCCTTGCTGCCTGCCATGGTCCAGATATAACGCAAGCATGTCCGATCTGAAGTCTGCCTCCCGCCGCAAATCGTCACCGAAATCAAAGGCTGCCATTCCGGCGAAGGCCGTGAAGGCTGCGGTTCGCCTGCGCGTGCCCAAACCCGTCGACAAGGCGACGATGATCGAGATTTTCCGCCGTCTCCACGAGGCGAATCCGGAACCCAAGGGCGAATTGGATTACACCAATCCTTACACGCTGCTCGTGGCGGTAGCATTGTCGGCGCAGTCGACGGACGTGGGCGTCAACAAGGCGACGAAGGACCTCTTTCGCATCGCCGACACGCCGCAGAAAATGCTGAAGCTCGGAGAGGATGGACTGAAGGAACACATCAGGACGCTGAACTTCTTCAACACGAAGGCGAAGAACGTGATCGCCGCAGCCAAGCGCCTCGTGGATGAGTTCGGCGGCAAGGTGCCCAATTCCGTCGAGATCCTGGAAACATTACCCGGCGTCGGGCGCAAGACCGCGAGCGTCGTGGTGAACATCGCCTTCGGCGATCCGCGCATCGCGGTCGATACGCATATCTTCCGTGTCGCAAACCGCTTGCCGCTCGTGAACACGAAGACGCCGCTGGAAACGCAAGCGCCGCTGGAGAAGCTGATCCCGAAGGAATATCTGCTCCACGCGCATCACTGGCTGATCCTGCACGGACGCTACATCTGCAAGGCGCGCAGGCCAGAATGCTGGCGCTGCCCTGTCAACGATCTCTGCCGTTATCCGGACAAAACGATCCCTTAGGGCTTCAAGCAACGCGGTGCTTTTCGCACGCATGCGATGCCAGGCGTCGAGCAGGCTAATCCTTGCGGGGTACGGGCGCAGACGATGCAGCCGTCCGTCCATTCCGAGCAGGCCGGCTCACCCGCAGTTTCTCCCTGAGAGCGCGCAGGCGTCGATGCGCCCGCGACAACGGCGAAGGCCACGATCATGAGAGCGATGATCGCGGCCAGCGCAACGGCGAAGAACTCGGTGCGCCCCAGCATGATTCACCCGAAAGCGATGAGGGCCGCAAGGCCCAGAGCACCGACGATGATCCGCCAATAGGCAAACGGTGTAAAGCCGTGACGGGAGACGTAGTCGAGCAGCTTCTTCACCACCACGACGGCGGCGATGAAAGCGGCGATGAAGCCGACGACGATGGTGATGGCGTCGTTCGCCGACAGGAACTTGTAGTTCTTCAGGAGATCGTAAGTGAAGGCGCCCGCCATGGTCGGCATGGCGAGGAAGAAAGAGAACTCCGCCGCCGCGCGCTTCGAGGCGCCCATCAGCATGGCGCCGACAATGGTCGCGCCCGAGCGGGAGACGCCGGGAACCATGGCGAGGCACTGGAGCAGGCCGATCTTCAGATACATGGGCAGGGGAAAACGCGTTGCGTCGTCCTGTGTCGCCGTCAGGGGCATCCGGTCGACCATGAGCAGCACGAAGCCGCCCGCGATCAGGGTCATGCAGACGATCCACGGGTTGAACAGCACGTCCTTGATGAAGCCGTGCAGCACGGCGCCGATGAGGGCCGCCGGCAGGAAGGCGATCACCACGCCGATCACGAAGCGCCGCGCATCCGGATCGTAGGGAAGGGCTTTCGCGATGGTCCAGAGCTTGTTGAAATAGACCGAGAGGATCGCGAGGATCGCGCCGAGCTGGACCAGCACCTCGAAGGTCTTGCCCGTGGATTCAAAGCCTAGGAAATGTCCCACGAGAAGCAGATGTCCGGTGGAGGAGACCGGCAGGAATTCGGTCAGTCCCTCGATGAGGCCCAGGAAGAGCGCCTCGATGATATTGTCCATCGTTGAAAATCCTTAGATAGGCGCCAGATGCAGGGGCGTCCCCGGACGTGTCAAGAAAGCATTGCAACTGCGAAGCAGTGTTCATGCGTTTAGCGCATCGTGTGGAAAAGTGGACCCGGTTTTCCGCCCTAAACGATGCGCTACTTCATAAACTGAGCATCGAATAGATCCCAAAAGTGCCTTCCACTTTTGGGTCCGATGCTCTGAAGCATGAGATTCACCAAAATTCCTTACCGCCCGTTAACAAAGCGCGGCCTTATTCTCGCCGCCTGTTTCGCGTCTCACATAGTCCATGGCCACCCTGCATTCTTATCCCTTCTGCCCGCATTCGCGGTTCGCACGTCTTATTCTGGCGGAGACTGGCCTTGAGCCGGATGTCGCCGAGGAGAAGCCGTGGGATCGGCGCATGCCGTTCCTGGAACTGAACCCGGCGGGTAACCTACCGCTCCTGGTCGACGATAATGGCTTGGCCGTTGCGGGGGCGCGGGGAATTGCGGATTATCTGGACGATGTTCGTGGGGAGGAATTGAGGGACCGCAGGCTTCTGCCTCAGGAACTGACCCAGCGGGTCGAGGTGCGCCGCCTGCTCGACTGGTTCCTGGGCAAATTCCACGAGGAGGTCACGGACTACCTCGCCACGGAAAAGATCTACAAGCGGTTCATGCCATCCGATCTCGGCGGCGGGCCGCCGGACATGAGTGCGATTCGCGCTGCGCGCACCAATGTGCGATACCACCTGAAATATATCGGTTTTCTGATTTCCAAGCGGAATTGGCTGGCCGGCGACCAGATGACCTATGCGGATCTGGCGGCGGCTGCCCATCTCTCGGTGGTGGATTATCTCGGCGACGTGCCATGGGACGAGGACGAAACAGCGAAGCTTTGGTACGCCCGGGTGAAATCCCGGCCGTCGTTTCGCGCGCTCCTGGCGGACCGGGTGCCGGGCATGGCCCCGGCGGACCATTACGACAATCTGGACTTTTGAGCGGAGAGGCTCTCAAGCGTGCCTTCGTTGAGCGCGCCAAGGAGATCGGATTCGACACAATCCGCATCGCGTCACCGGATTCCATTCCGCTTGCACCGGAGCGCCTGAAGGCATGGCTCGAAGCAGGCCATCACGCCTCCATGTATTGGATGGTTGACACAGCTGAGCGCCGCGCCGATCCGCGCACGCTCTGGCCCGAGGTGCGCAGCATCATCCTGCTCGGCGTGAATTACGGTCCCACGAGCGATCCGCTCGCGACACTCTCGCAGAAAGATCGCGGCTCCATCTCCATCTATGCCCGCAATCGCGACTATCACGACGTGATCAAGGGCAAGCTGAAGGAGATTGCAGGTTTCCTGGCGGCCAAGGCTTCTTCCGACGTAAAGGTGTTTGTCGATACCGCGCCCGTCATGGAGAAGCCGCTGGCTGAGGCGGCGGGCCTCGGATTCCAGGGCAAGCACACGGTCATCGTGTCGCGTGAGTTCGGCAACTGGCTGTTTCTCGGCGCCATCTTCACGACGGCGGAGCTGCCCGTCGACGAGTCTGAGCAAAACCATTGCGGCTCGTGCCGCCGCTGTCTCGATGTCTGCCCGACCAATGCCTTTCCCGCGCCGTTTCAGCTCGATGCGCGGCGCTGCATTTCGTATCTCACGATCGAGCACAAAGGGCATATTCCGGAAGACTTGCGCACCGGCATCGGCAACCGCATCTTCGGCTGCGACGATTGCCTGGCCGTCTGCCCCTGGAACAAGTTCGCGCAGGCGAGCCGCGAGGTGAAGCTCATGCAGCGCGAGGATCTTGCGGCCTTGCCGCTGGCGGAGCTGGCGCGGCTCGACGATCCGACGTTTCGCACGCGCTTTTCCGGCACGCCGATCAAGCGCACAGGGCGCGACCGGTTCATCCGCAACGTACTCATCGCCATCGGCAATTCTGGCGATGATGCCCTGGCGGATGAAGCCGTGCGCCTTCTCGATGATGAATCACCGCTCGTTCGTGCCATGGCGGTTTGGGCCGTCGGCCGGCTGCTGCCGCGCGAGGCTGTCGCCCCTCTCGGCGGCGCACGTTTTGATCACGAAAGCGATGAAGGCGTGAGGAAGGAGTGGAATCGCGTGCTCTCGACGAGAGAGGGAGTGGCCGCGTGAAGCTCTTCGTGTTCGGCCTCGGCTATTCCGCCCATGCCTTCATCCGCTCGAACTCATGGACGCATGTGGCCGGTACAGTGCGTGAGCATGACAAGGCGCAGCGCCTCAAGCAGGATGGTATTTCCGCTCATGCGTTGTCACAGGATGACACGGATTTGACCGATGATCTTCGCCGTGCGGACGCCATCCTCGTCTCTGTTCCGCCGGATGCCGAGGGTGATCCTATTCTGAAACGATTCTCGAATAAGATCGCATCATCCAAGGCTTCATGGATCGGCTATCTTTCCACCACTGGAGTCTATGGCGACCACGCCGGCATGTGGGTTGATGAGGCAACGCCCGCGACGCCGCAGAGCCGGTCATCGGTGCAGCGCTATGCGGCTGAGCAGGTATGGCTCGATCTCGGGCGACAGACAGGGAAGGCCGTGCAGATTTTCCGCCTGACGGGTATCTACGGCCCAGGCCGGAATGCCCTCGCCAATCTCGCGCAAGGCACCGCGCGGCGCATCGTGAAGCCGGGCCAGGTCTTCAACCGCATCCATGTGGAGGATATCGCGGCGACGCTCGCCGCATCCCTGCGAAAGCCGCGTGCGGGCGCGATCTATAATGTGACGGATGACGAGCCTGCCCCGCCGCAGGATGTGGTGACTTTCGCGTCATGGCTCGCTTCCGTCGAGCCGCCGCCGGAAATCGCTTTCGAGGCTGCGGAGATGAGTCCGGTCGCGCGCAGCTTCTATGCGGAAAACAAGCGCGTATCGAATCGTCTGATCAAGGAAGAGCTTGGCGTGCGCCTGGCTTATCCGACCTATCGCGAAGGCTTGCAGGCGCTCTACGTAGCGGGTGAGTTCGCTCAGGCCGCGTGACGGTTCGCGGCCGGACCGAAGTGATCGATGTAGCGCGGGTTGATTGCTGACACGGGCAGGATGACGAGCACATCCGTCGTTCCGAATTGCTTATCGATCACCGCGCCTGTGCCGAAGGTTGCGCCAAGACGCAGATAGCCTTTGATCAGCGGCGGCAGGGCATGCAGCGCGGCTTTGGGATCGACCTCATCTTTCGGCAGAACGTCCATGCGGGTGAAGCGGTCGGGCAGGGCGCGCGCCTGCCACTCGGCGGGAGCGGCGGCGTAATGATGCAGGAAGCTCAGGGGCAGGGCGTTATCCTGCGGGTTCGTGCCTTCAAGGCTTGCGCAGCCGAGCATCACGTCGATCTTGTAGTGAAGCACATAGGTCCAGATGCCGTGCCAGAGCAATTCGACGGTGCGCTTGTTCCGATAAGGTTCGAGCACGCAGGAACGGCCGAGTTCCAGAAAGCGCAGATTGGAATGCGCGTTCAAGAGGGAAGCGATGTCGTATTCGCCTCTCGTATAGAAACCTTGGTGACGCTCCGCCACATCCTGGCGCAGCAGGCGATATGTGCCCACCACCTTCGGCTTGCTGCGAAGGCGGCCGCTCTTCGCCGCATGATCGAGCACGAGGAGATGATCGCAGATCCGGTCGTACTCATCCACGTCGCGCCGCGAGAGGACGGAAGCCCCCTGAGGCACGGCGGACATTTCCTCGTAGAAAACCTTGAAGCGCAGCTTCTGTGCGCGCCTGATCTCTTGCGTCGTCGTCGCAAGGCGCACTTCCAGGGGACCGATACGGCCGAGCACAGGATCGAGCGTGCCGTAATTGCGCACGGTCCGCCCCACTATCTTGCCGAATCCCTTCAAGGCAGGCAGCAGCGCAGGTTTCACGGACGAGGTTGTTCCGTTCAGCGAGGAAGAAGTCATCGAACTCTCTCGGACCGGATCGTTGGAGAATGTGCCGGTCTTACGCTCTGACATAGCCGTTATTTCAAACTGTTTTGTGACAAAATATATCGCAACTGACGTAGGATTCGACAAGGAGAGCCGGCTCACGTTTTTGGGCGGGTTTCACGCTGCCGAGCGGCGGTCCGTATGGGCTCGATAGGACAACGCTTCGGCCACATGAATGCGCCGCACGCGCTCTTCTCCATCGAGATCGGCCAGCGTTCGGCCAACTTTCAGCACACGATGGAAGCCGCGCGCGGATAGGCGCATGGCATTGGCGGCATCGCGGATGAGCGACAATCCGTCCGAATCGGGCTGAGCCACTTCTTCCAGAAGTGCGGGCGGGCAGGCGGCATTCGTCGTGATGCCGCGTTCCGCAAGCAAGGCATAGCGCTTTTCCTGCAGATTGCGCGCAGCCGCCACGCGGGCGGCCACCTGAGCCGAGCCTTCTTCCGGAGGCGGCAGGATGAGGTCGGCGGCCGTCACGGCGGGCACTTCGATGGCGAGATCGATGCGGTCGAGGAGAGGACCGGAAAGACGTGCCTGATATTGCGCGATGCAGCGCTCGTTCGGTTGGCGGCGGCAGACATAGCCGGGTTCGGTGCCCTGTCCGCAACGGCAGGGGTTCATGGCCGCGATGAGCTGGAAGCGCGACGGATAGGTCACCCGGTGATTCGCGCGGGCGATCAGGATCTCTCCCGTTTCCAGGGGCTGGCGAAGCGAATCGAGCACCTGCGGCTGGAATTCCGGCAACTCGTCGAGGAAAAGGACGCCGTGATGAGCGAGCGAGGCTTCGCCAGGACGCGCATTGAGGCCGCCGCCCACGAGAGCCGCCATGGAAGCCGAGTGGTGCGGAGCCCTGAAGGGCCGCCTGTTCGAGAGCGCGCCATTCGCAAGAAGGCCCGCTACCGACTGGATCATGGAAACTTCCAGGAGCTCGCGGGGCGAGAGCGGCGGCAGGATCGAGGGCAGGCGCTGGGCCAGCATGGATTTGCCGGCACCGGGAGGGCCGCTCATGATGAGGTTGTGCCCGCCCGCGGCTGCGATCTCGAGTGTCCGCTTGGCGCTTTCCTGCCCCTTGATGTCCCGAAGGTCAGGCAGGGCGTTGGAGGAGGGCATGATGGCCGGCTCCGGCCTGCTCATCACCTGCGTGCCCTTGAAGTGGTTGGCGAGCTGAATCAGGGAGCGGGGGGCGAGGATGTCGAGTTCGCTGCTGGCCCAGGCCGCCTCTGAGCCGCAGGCCTCGGGGCAGATCAGCCCGTGCTGCCGCTCCACGGCCGCCATGGCGGCGGGCAGAACACCGGCGACCGAGGTAATCGAGCCGTCGAGCGCCAGCTCACCCAGCACCGTGAAGCCGTTGAGGGCATCGCCCGGAATGGCATCGATGGCGGCCATGACGCCGAGCGCGATGGGAAGGTCGTAATGGCTGCCTTCCTTCGGCAGATCGGCAGGCGCCAGGTTGACGGTGATGCGCTTGGCCGGAAGGGCGAGGCCCGAGGCGATCAGGGCAGAACGCACCCGCTCGCGGGATTCCGCCACGGCCTTGTCGGGCAGGCCGACGATGGTGAAGGCGACGGTGCCAGAGGAGATCTGCACCTGTACATCGACGGCGCGCGCTTCGATTCCCTCGAAGGCAACAGTGGAAACGCGCATGACCATGAGGTTCGAACTCCGCAAGAAGGCGGAATTTTAGCGCGGCCTTATGAAACGCGATAGTGTTTCGCAAAAGGGAAATAAGCCTGTGCAAACCTTTGAAAAAGCAGGGAACCCTCTCGGCTTCATGACGTTGAGTCACACTATGCCGGCAAAATGGGCCCGAAGCCTATCTAAGGGGATGATCCTTCCGTGACGAGACAAGCAATCATGGCAAGCAGGGAAGCCGGATTGAGGATGCTTCGCGCACACGCAGGCGCCGATGCCTTGAAAGCTCCGACATGAACAGGATTCTCATGCCACTCCGGTCCTCTTCCCGGTCATTCCTTCCGGCGGGAAGAGGGGTGCCGCAACGGCATGTTTCGCAGGCCGGGTCCATTCACGGCCACTTTGACGATATTCACAATCAACAGCTGAAGGGACGGTTGACTTGGCTCCTGATAAAGCCAGGTAAATCGGCTGGATCCCTCATGCCGCAGGATGCCGAGGAGGCACGGGTTGAGTAAAGTGACGCCTTTGCGCATCCTCATCGTCGAGGATGAGTTCCTGATCGCCCTGGAGCTTGAAAGCCTGCTTCAGGATGCCGGGCACGATGTAGTGGGAATCGCCGCGTCCTCCGAGGAGGCCCTCTCTCTCAGCAATCAGCTCTCGCCGGATCTCGCCTTCGTCGATATTCATCTGGCCGACGGCCTGACCGGCATCGATGTGGCCCGTCACCTGTCCGACCAGCATCATGTGACAGTCCTGTTCATGACAGCCAATGCCAAGCGCATCCCGGAGGATTTTGCGGGCGCGCGCGGCGTGATCGCCAAGCCCTATACCGAGCGCGGCGTGAAGGAGGCCTTGGCTTACATCACGGCTGAACAGAAGCAGGAAGGCGACAGGAACGAGAGGATGACTTTCGTCCCTTTCGATGAAGAAAGCCGTGAAGACAGCAAATCTCGACTGTCCTGACAGTCCCGTTTATCGCTGAGCCTTCAGGCGATAGAGCGCATCCAGCGCTTCCCGGGGCGTCATCTGGTCGGGATCGAGGGCGTCGAGCGTCTCACGCAGCTCATCCTTCTGCGCAACCGGCTTGGGCTGCTCCGTGCGAGCGGGCGCGGCGAAAAGCGGAAGATCGTCGACGAGCGCACGCTTGGGATGGTCCCGGTCCGACTTCTCCAACTCGCTCAGGATCGTCTTTGCACGCTCGACCACGGCGGAGGGCAGGCCCGCGAGACGCGCTACCTGCAAGCCATAGGAGCGGTCGGCCGCGCCGGGCACCACCTCATGCAGGAACACCACGTCGCCGTGCCATTCCGTCACCTTGAGGGTCGCGTTGGAGATTCGCGGCAGGCGTTCCGAGAGCGCCGTCAGCTCGTGGAAATGCGTGGCGAACAACGCACGGCAGCGATTGGCCTCGTGCAGATGCTCGATGGCGGCCCAGGCGATGGACAGGCCATCGAAGGTGGAGGTGCCGCGTCCGATCTCGTCGAGAATGACCAGGGAATGCGCGGTGGCCTGATTGAGGATCGCGGCGGTTTCTACCATCTCCACCATGAAGGTCGAACGGCCGCGCGCGAGATCATCAGCAGCGCCCACGCGGGAGAACAGGCGGTCGACGATTCCGATCCGCGCTTCTTTCGCGGGCACGAAAGAGCCCATCTGCGCGAGCACGACGATAAGCGCGTTCTGGCGCAGATAGGTCGACTTACCGCCCATGTTCGGGCCGGTGATCAGCAGGATGTGGCCTGCATCCTTCCCCGACAGATCGGCATCGTTGGCGATGAAGGCGGTGCCTTCGCGCTTGAGTGCCGCCTCGACGACAGGATGGCGCCCGCCCTTGATGCTGAAGGCAAGACCCGTGTCGACAAGAGGTCGCGTCCAATCGAGGCGAACAGTCAGATCGGCAAGCGCCGCCGTCACGTCGATCACGGCAATGGCTTCGGCGGCTGAGGCAACTTCGCTCGACAGGTCGAGCAGTTCCTGCGTCATCGCTTCGAACAGGCCGAGTTCGATCTTCAGCGCGCGGTCCGATGCCGATGCGATCTTCGCTTCCAGCTCGCCCAGTTCCTGCGTGGAAAAGCGCATGGCGCCCGCCATGGTCTGGCGGTGGATGAAGGTATCCTTGAACGGCTCCTTGAGCAGATCCTCGCCCACATTCTGCGGCACTTCGACGAAGTAGCCGATCATGTGGTTGTGCTTCACCCGCAGCGTTCTGCAGCCGGTATCGTTGGCGTAGCGCGTTTGGAGAGCCGCGATGAAACGGCGGGAATCTTGCTGCAATTCGCGCAGCTCGTCGAGATTGGCATCGTAAGCGGCGCGGATGAAGCCGCCGTCGCGCTTCAGTAGCGGAAGCTCGTCGGCAAGCGCTGCCGCGAGCTTGTCGGCCACATCCGTGCGCAGAGACTGAAGCTGCTGCGCATTGCTGAGGAGTTCCTTCGGCAGATTGGGGGCGATGGCGAGTTCGAGCCCCAGCTCGCGCGCCGCGAACAATCCGTCGCGCACGCAAGCCAGGTCGCGCGGCCCGCCGCGTCCGAGGCTGAGGCGCGAGAGCGCGCGCGCCAAATCCGGCGAGCGCTTGAGGATGCGCCGCAGGCGCTCGCGCAAGTCCGCATTGTCGACCAGGAATTCCACGGCATTCTGCCGCTCGTGAATCATGGCGGGATCGGTGAGGGGGCCTGCCAGCCGTTCCGCAAGGCAGCGCGCGCCGCCCGGCGTCACGGTGCAGTCGATGGTGGCAAGTAGGCTTCCAGCGCGTTCGCCGGACAACGTGCGCGTCAGCTCGAGATTGGCGCGGGTCGCCGCATCGATGGCAAGGGCCGCACCCGCATTCTCGCTGGAGGGCGGGTTGAGAACGGGGCGGCTGTCGATCTGCGTCTTCTCGATATAGAAGAGCACGCTGCCCGCTGCCGTGATCTCGGCGGGACCGAAGGAGCCGAAGGAGTCGAGCGTCGCGACACCAAAATATTCCTTCAAGCGCCGTTCGGCGGAAGCGGGATCGAGACCCTCACGGGACAGAGGCGTGATGGAGGCGCGCGTCTCGCGCCAGAAGCCTACGAGTTCCGGATCATCGTGGATGACGTCCGGCACGAGAATCTCGCGCGGCTCGAAGCGGGCGATCTCTGCGGGCAAGCCCAAGGCATCCGTTTCGCTCACCACGAAATGGCCGGTGGAGATGTCGACGGCGGCAAGGCCGTAGCACCATTGCGTGTCGGAGACGCGGCGGCGGGCAATGGCGAGAAGGAAATTGGCGCGGCCCGGTTCCAGCAGGCGCTCTTCCGTGATCGTGCCGGGGGTGACAAGGCGCACCACATCGCGCCGTACCACGGATTTGGAACCACGCTTCTTGGCCTCCGCCGGATCTTCCGTCTGCTCGCAGACGGCGACCCGGTGGCCCAAGCCGATGAGGCGCTGGAGATAATCGTCCGCCCGGTCCACGGGCACGCCGCACATGGGGATGTCCTGCCCCTGGTGCTTGCCGCGCTTGGTCAGCACGATGCCGAGCGACCGGCTCGCGATTTCCGCATCCTCGAAGAACAGCTCGTAGAAGTCGCCCATCCGGTAGAACAGCAAGCTGTCCGGATTGGCGGCTTTGATTTCCACATACTGCGCCATCATGGGCGTGACGCGGGTATCCTGCGCCGGCTTTTCGCCGGCAGGGGAGGTCTGTTCGGGGTTCTCGGAGGCTTGGTACAGGGCTTGGGACGACATCCGCCTTATGTAGCAAAGCCTGCTTCCCCTTTCACCCGTATCATGGCCGCTGAACGAGGGGTGTGCACAAGTCTTGAGGCGGATTGCCCCAGGCCTTAAGGTCGCATCCCCTTCGAAAGCACGCCTCCAGGCCAAAAAGACAGATCCATGACCGACGAAACGCCATCGACCCGCCGCAAGCGCCCCACCTTCACCGACCAGGAAGCGTTGCAGTTCCATGCTCAGGGCAGGCCCGGCAAGCTCGAGGTGGTGCCCACCAAGCCCATGGCGACCCAGAGGGACCTGTCGCTCGCTTATTCACCGGGCGTGGCGGTGCCGGTTCTGGCGATTGCGGAAAACCCCTCTCTCGCCTTCGACTACACGACCCGCGCCAACATGGTGGCGGTGATCTCGAACGGTACGGCGATTCTGGGTCTCGGCAATCTCGGCGCTCTGGCGTCCAAGCCGGTGATGGAAGGCAAGTCGGTCCTTTTCAAGCGCTTCGCGGATGTGGATTCCATCGACCTCGAGGTCGATACGGAGGATGCGGACACCTTCATCAATTGCGTGCGCTATCTCGGCCCTTCCTTCGGCGGTATCAATCTGGAAGACATCAAGGCCCCCGAATGCTTCATCATCGAGGAGCGCCTGCGGGAACTCATGGATATTCCCGTCTTCCATGACGACCAGCACGGCACGGCGATCATCGCGGCGGCAGGCCTCATCAATGCGCTGCACCTCACCGACCGCGACATGGCGAAGACCAAGCTCGTGGTGAACGGCGCGGGTGCTGCCGGCATCGCCTGCACGGAGCTTTTGAAGGCCATGGGCTTTGCGCCCAACAACGTGATCCTCTGCGACACGAAGGGCGTGATCTACAAGGGCCGCACTGAGGGCATGAACCAGTGGAAGTCGGCGCACGCGGCGGACACCAACGCGCGCACGCTGGCCGATGCCCTGAAGGGCGCGGATGCGGTGTTCGGCCTCTCGGCCAAGGGTGCGTTCTCGGATGAGATGATCCGTTCCATGGCGGAAAACCCGATCATCTTCGCCATGGCCAATCCCGATCCCGAAATTACGCCGGAGGAAGTGGCGCGTATTCGCGACGACGTGATCATCGCCACAGGCCGCTCGGATTATCCGAACCAGGTCAACAACGTTCTCGGCTTCCCTTACATCTTCCGTGGCGCGCTCGACGTGCAGGCAACCACGATCAATATGGAGATGAAGGTCGCGGCAGCTCAGGCGCTCGCGGAACTCGCCCGCGAGGACGTGCCGGACGAGGTGGCCGCCGCATACCAAGGCGCGCGCCCGCGCTTCGGCCGTGACTACATCATTCCCGTGCCGTTCGATCCGCGCCTGATCCACACCATTCCGATGGCAGTGGCGAAGGCCGCGATGGAGACGGGCGTTGCGCGCCGTCCCATCGTCGACATGAAGGCCTACAAGGCCCATCTCTCCGCCCGCCGCGATCCCGTGGCCGGCACGCTCAACCGCATCTTCGAGCGCGTGCGCAAAATGCCCAAGCGCGTGGTGTTCGCGGAGGGCGAGGAGGAGCGGGTCATTCGCGCCGCCCTGTCCTTCGTCAATCAGGGCCTGGGCCGCGCTATTTTGGTTGGACGCGAAGAGCGGATCTTCGAGACCGCGACGCAGGCCGGCATCGATCTCGAAGGCCGCGAAGGCATCGAGATCCACAACGCGCGCCTGTCGTCCCGCAACAGCACCTATGCGCAGTTCCTTTACGAGCGCCTGCAGCGCAAGGGCTATCTCTTCCGTGACTGCCAGCGTCTGATCAACCAGGACCGCAACCACTTCGCGGCCTCCATGGTGGCCCTCGGCGATGCGGATGCCATGGTGACAGGCGCGACGCGCAACTATTCGACGGCGCTCGCCGACGTGCGGCACGTGATCGACGCCAAGCCCGGCCATCGCGTCATCGGCGTCTCGCTGTGTTTGGCGCGTGGACATACGGTTCTGGTGGCGGACACCGCCATTCACGAAATGCCGAATGCGCAGGAGCTTGCCGAGATCGCCATCGAGTCCGCAGGGGTCGCTCGCCGTCTCGGTTACGAACCGCGCGTGGCGCTGCTGTCGTTCTCCACCTTCGGACATCCGCGCGCGGAACGCGCCGAAAAGATTCAGGAAGCCGTGCAGATCCTCGATGGGATGCGCGTCGATTTTGAATACGACGGCGAGATGGCGGCGGATGTGGCGCTCAACCGCGATCTGATGGCGCAATACCCGTTCAGCCGTCTGACAGGGCCTGCGAACGTGCTCGTCATGCCCGCCTTCCACTCAGCCTCAATCTCCACGAAGATGCTGCAGGAGCTCGGCGGCGCAATGGTGATGGGGCCGCTGGTGGTGGGCCTCGACAAGCCGGTGCAGATCGTTTCCCTTGGCGCGACCGACAACGACATCGTCAACATGGCGGCGCTCGCCGCCTACAATATCGGTGGATAACCAGTATTGGTCGCAGACAGCATGAGGTGGGAGGGGCCTTCTCACCCACCTCATGGCGAGAGAGCCCCGGGCCTTTCAGCCTTTGCGTACGGATGACTGAGCGCAAGGCGATTGGGATTAGTTTCAGGTTTGGTTCATCAAGGACGTTATTGGATGGCGCGTCTCCCGAGGATGGCCATGTTTGTTTCACGCGCGGCCAAGCGTTCCTGAAGAGATAGAGCTGTTTCTGAAGAGATAAAACTAAAGACAAGAAGAGGGGCAAATCTTGAGCATTCGGCAACCGACCACCGTCGTGTTCGACATCGGCAACGTTCTGCTGCGCTGGGATCCGCGCAATCTCTACCGCCGCATCTTCCCGGATGAGACGGAGATGGAATGGTTCTTGGGCAATGTCTGCACCAATTCCTGGAACCTGGAGCAGGACCGGGGCCGCGATTGGGACGAGGCTGTGGCGCTTCTCGTGAAGGATCATCCCGCGCATGAAAGCGCCATCCGCGCGTATCACGAGCGCTGGCCCGAAACCGTGGCTGGCGTTTTCGAGCAGAACGTCGCTCTTCTCCAGAAGCTGCGTGAAGCGAATGTGCCGAACTACTGCATCACGAATTTTTCCGGCCCCAAACTCGTGCTGGCGAAAGAGGTCTATCCGTTCCTTGACGGCTTCGACGGCATCATCGTCTCTGGCGACGAGCAGTTGCTGAAGCCCGATGCTCCCATCTATCGTCTCCTCCTTGAGCGCTATGGGCTCGAGGCGGAGGATTGCGTGTTCATCGACGATTCCCGGGCCAATGTCGAAGGCGCGCGTCATGTGGGCATGCACGCGATCCATTATCCCGACGAGCAGGTCGATCTTGCCGCCGAGCTGCGGCACTACGGCTTCCCGGTCTAATGGGCTCATTCCGTCATCCCCAGTGGTCCGAAGGGGCCGGGGATGACACAGGCGGTTTAGTGAAAGGCTTGCTCTTCGATCAGGCTTGAGCCATCAGGCTTCATGCGCGTTTTCGACACCTCCCTCCCCATTGACGCGGTCCTCGCCGATCTGACGGCGAGCCTGCAGGCGCACGCCAATGCGGTGCTCGTCGCTCCGCCCGGTGCGGGCAAGACCACGCGCGTGCCGCTGGTGCTGCTCGACGAGCCCTGGGTGCAGGGCGGGAAGATCATCGTGTTGGAGCCCCGCCGTCTGGCGGCCCGAGCCGCTGCCGAGCGCATGGCGCAGACGCTGGGCGAGCAAGTGGGCGAGACAGTGGGCCTTCGCGTGCGCCTCGGCTCCAAGATCAGCCGCAGGACGCGGATCGAAGTGGTGACCGAAGGCGTGTTCGCCCGCATGATCCTCGACGATCCGAGCCTCGACGGCATCGCCGCCGTGCTCTTCGACGAATTTCATGAACGTTCCCTCGATGCCGATCTCGGGCTTGCCCTCGCGCTCGATGCACAGGGCGGCCTGCGGGAGGATCTGCGCCTGCTCGTCATGTCGGCCACGCTCGACGGGGCGCGCGTCGCGAAGCTGTTGGGCGATGCGCCGGTCATCGAATCCGAAGGCCGAGCTTATCCCGTGGAGACGCGTTATCTCGGCCGCGATCCCAACCGGCGCATCGAGGAGCAAGCGGTGGACGCTGTCACGCGCGCCTTGCGCGCGGAGAGCGGCTCGGTTCTCGTGTTCCTACCGGGGCAGGGTGAGATCCGCCGCGTTGAGACGATCTTGCGCGAGCGCATCACCGATTCTGCCGTCGACATCGCGCCGCTTTACGGTGCGCTCGATCGCGGCGAACAGGATCTGGCGGTGAGCCCCGCAAAGCCAGGGCGCCGCAAGGTGGTTCTGGCGACATCCATTGCCGAAACATCGCTCACTATTGAAGGCGTGCGTGTGGTGATCGATTCAGGTCTCGCGCGTGTGCCGGTCTATGAGCCTAATATCGGCCTCACGCGACTTGAGACCGTGCGTGTTTCCCGCGCCGCCGCCGACCAGCGCCGGGGTCGCGCGGGACGAACGGAGCCCGGTGTCTGCTATCGCCTGTGGGAAGAGGCGGCGACAGGCGCGCTTGAACCCTTCGTGCGTCCTGAAATTCTCGCAGCCGATCTCGCGCCACTGCTTCTCGATTGCGCCGCATGGGGCGTAACCGATCCTACGACGCTCGCTTTCCTCGATCCGCCGCCAGCACCTGCGGTGAAGGAGGCGCGAGCGCTTCTTCAGCAGCTTGAAGCGCTCGATGATGAAGGGCGCATCGCTGAAGTCGGGCGGCGTCTGCGTGATCTGCCATTGCCGCCGCGTCTCGCGCGGATGATTCTAATGGCGGGTGAGAGCGGACAGGCGCGCGATGCCGCCGATCTCGCCGCCGTTCTCGTGGAACGCGGGCTTGGCGGCGACATGGTGGATTTGACCGAGCGTGTCGAACGCTTCCGCCGTGATCGCTCGCGGCGCGCGGAAGACATGCGGCGCATGGCGGAGGGTTGGGCGAAGGCTCAAGGACATTCCGCGAAAGTCGAGCCGTGCTCATTCGGCGCTATGCTCACGCTCGCCTATCCCGACCGTCTCGCGAAAGCTCGCGGCAAGCCCGGTGAATATCTCATGGCCAATGGCCGAGGCGCATCGCTCGAAGCGCATGAGCGCTTGGCAAAGGAGCCTTATCTTGCCATCGCGGAAATTGCAGGCGGAGCTGCCTCCGCGCGTATTCTCGCGGCAGCACCCATTGCGCTTGAGGAAATCGAGATCGCTTTTGCGGACCACATCGACCAGAAAGATGAGGTCGCGTTCGACCGTCAGGCCAAGGCCCTGCGCGCGCGCGGCGTGCGCCGTCTCGGCGCGCTTGTCTTCAACGAGCGCCCGCTGAAGGTGCCCGCGACCGAGGAAGCGGCGAGTGCGCTCGCCGAGGGACTCGTGTCGCTGGGGCTCGATGCGCTTCCGTGGTCGAAGGCGCTGGCGCAGTGGCGCGAGCGCGTGATGTTTCTGCGCAAGGCCGAAGGCGATGAATGGCCCGATCTGTCGGACGAAGCTCTGGCGGAAACGGCAGCGGAATGGCTTGCGCCGCATCTCGTGGGCAAGTCGAGCCTTAACGATATTGGCGCCGACACCTTAAGCGAGGCTGTGCGCAGTCTTCTGCCGTGGAACTTGCAACGCCGTCTCGATGCGGAGGCGCCGACGCATATCGAGGTGCCGACAGGCTCGCAGATTCCCATCGATTATAGTGCGGAGGAAGGGCCGGTTCTGGCCGTGCGCGTGCAGGAACTCTTCGGTCTCGACAAGCATCCCGCCATCGCGGCGGGGCGCGTGCCGCTCATTCTGCATCTGCTCTCGCCCGCGCAGCGGCCCATCCAGATCACACGCGATCTGCCGGGCTTCTGGCGTGGGTCATGGGCAGCGGTGCGTGCCGACATGCGCGGGCAATATCCGAAGCATCCCTGGCCGGACGATCCCCTCACAGCACCGCCGACACGGCGCGCGAAGCCGCGCGGGACCTAATCCCGAAACGTCTTGATCAGTCGTTCCGCCGTTGCGCGGTTCAGGGCCATCGGGATGTTGTAGACCAGCGACAGGCGCATCAGAGCCTTCACGTCCACATCATGCGGATGCGGCGAGAGAGGATCGACGAAAAAGAACAGTGCGTCGATCTTACCTTCCGCGATCATCGCGCCGATCTGCTGGTCGCCGCCGAGCGGGCCGCTCTTCAGGCGCGTGACGGAGAGCGCCGGGCAGCGCTCCATGATGCGCCCGCCGGTGGTGCCCGTGGCAAACAGCGTGCAAGGGCGAATGTCGTTTTCGAACATGGCGACGAACTCGGCCATGTCGTTCTTCTTGGCGTCGTGGGCCACGAGCGCCAAAGTCAGTTGCTTCATGGGAATGCGGCTCAGTTGTTCCAGCGGTCGCGCCACTGCATCTCGCCGGCCAGGCAATTGGTGGGAGGCGTGTTCTGGATGCGTTTGATGAGGGGAGGCTGTTCGGGCATGAGGTTGGCGATCTCAAGCAGGATCTTCGTCTTGATGGCCTCGATGAATTGGTCCCGCTCACGGACGGGAACCGTGAAGGCTCCCTGACCGCCGATCACGCAATCCTTGTAATAGACGTCGAGCTCTGGGATGTCGAGATAACCGGGCTTGCGTAGCATGATCGGCAGGCCGTTGATGGTGATGCCCTTGGCCGTCGCCTCGTCGCGGGCCTGCACGATGCCTCTGCCCTGGTTGTTGGGCCCGTCGCCCGATACGTCGATCACCTGCCGAGTGCTCTGCATGTTGCTGGATTCGAGCAGCTTTACGCTGAAATCGATGGCGCTGGAGATGGAGGTGCGCTGCGCGCGGCGCAGCGGCGTCGAGGCGATCTTGTCCGCGAAGGCCATCAGGCTCTCAGGGTTGTCGAGAATCGTCCAGGGGACGATGACTTTCTGGTCCGGCGATCCCGCCCATTCCATGTAGGTGACCGCGATCTTGCCGAGCATTCCGCCCCGGATGGCATCATGGACCTGTTGAGAGCGGAAGGCCTGGGCGAAGCCCTCCCGCTGAAGGGCCTGCTCGTCCGTGTCCATGGAGAAGGAAATGTCGACGGCGATGACCAGGGCAAGGTCGACCTCCGTGTCGCCCTGCGCCCATGCGGGTGGAGCAAAGCCGGCCCACAGCAAAGCTAGTCCTGCCGCAAGAAGAGTCACCGCTGAGCGAACCATCGTATTCTCCTTGGGAAGGGAGATAGGCCGGTTCGCTCAGTGTGCCAGCTTCTAAGGCTGACGCAAGGTCACGTTATGATGAGGCAGTCTTTGCTTTGACGAGATCGAGCGCTGCCTGGAAGGCCGCGTCGGCGTCGAGATGGGTGGTGTCGAGGGTCACCGCGTCGGCCGCCGGCTTCAGGGGAGCCGAGGCACGGTTCATGTCACGTTCGTCGCGGCGGCGGATATCCTCAAGAATTGTGGAATACTCCGTCTGCTCGCCCCGCTTCTGGAGTTCCAGGTGGCGGCGGCGGGCTCGCTCCTCGGGAGCGGCCGTGATGAACAATTTCACATCGGCGTGAGTGCAGACCACGGTGCCGATATCGCGTCCGTCGAGCACCGCTCCAGGGGGCTGATCGGCGAACTGCCGCTGGAAGGCGAGGAGCGCATCGCGAACGGGCTGGTAGCCCGAAATCACGGAGGCTGCTTCCCCCATCTGGGCTCCCCGCAGGCGCGGGTCGTCGAGATGGGTCACGTCGAGATTGAGCGCCACCTCATGGGCGGCGTCGCGATCGTTCAGGTCGAGGTCCCGATCGAGCATCACGCGGGCGACCGCCCGGTAGAGCAGGCCGGTGTCGAGATGCGCGAAGCCGAAATGCTCCGAGAGGCGCTTGCCCAGGGTTCCCTTGCCCGACGCGGCGGGGCCATCGATGGCGATGATCATGGGCGGCTCAGTCCTGAATCGTGGCGCCGAGTTCGCGCATGAGCGGGATGAACGAGGGGAAACTCGTCACGATCATGGCGCCGTCGTCCACAATCATCGGCTCCTGGCTGGCAAAGCCCATCACGAGGAAGGACATGGCGATGCGGTGGTCGAGATGGGTCTTCACCGGCTTGCCGCCGCCGCGCACAGACTTGGAGCCATGGACGATGAGGTCGTCGCCCTCGATCTCATGCTCGACGCCAGCCTCGGCGAGGCCCGCCGCCACGGCGGCGAGCCGGTCCGATTCCTTCACGCGCAGCTCATGGAGGCCCTGCATGCGGGTGGTGCCCTCGGCGAAGGAGGCTGCAACCGCCAGGATCGGGTATTCGTCGATCATGGCAGGCGCCCGGCCATGGGGAACCGTGACGCCGGTGAGCTTGCTGTGGCGCACGCGCAGGTCAGCCACGGTCTCGCCGCCCTCGTCGCGCTCGTTCAGGCGCTCGATGGAGGCGCCCATTTCCAGAAGGGTGGTGATGAGGCCCGTGCGGAGCGGATTCATCATCACGCCCTCGATCACGATGTCGGAGCCGGGGGTGATGAGAGCCGCCACCAGAGGGAAGGCGGCGGAGGAGGGGTCGGTCGGCACCACGATATCCGTGCCGCGAAGCTCGGGCTGGCCCTGGAGGGTGATGGCGCGCCCATCCTCGCCGTGGGGGGCGACATCGACCGTGGCGCCGAAATGGCGCAGCATCCGCTCCGTGTGGTCGCGGGTTGCCTCGCGTTCGATCACGGTGGTCTTGCCGGGGGAGTTGAGGCCCGCGAGCAGGATCGCCGACTTGATCTGGGCGGAAGCGGCTGGGGTCTCGTAGGTGATCGGCAGCGTTTCCTTGGGGCCGCGCAGGGTCAGGGGCACGCGCCCGCCCTCGGCCTCGCTTACCACCGTGACGCCCATCTGCACGAGCGGGTCGAGAATGCGGCGCATGGGCCGCTTGCGGAGCGAAGCGTCGCCGTCGAAGGTCGAGGTGATCGGGTGGCTGCCTGCCACGCCCATCATGAGGCGCGATCCCGTGCCCGCATTGCCGAAGTCGAGAACGTCCTTGGGCTCCACGAGCCCGCCGATGCCCATGCCCTTGATCCGCCAGCGGCCCGGGGCCTCCCGGGTGATGGTGGCGCCGAGCGCCCGGCAGGCTTCCGCCGTGCGCAGCACGTCGTCGCCTTCGAGCAGGCCCTCGACCCGGGTCTCGCCGATGGAGAGAAGCCCGAAAATCATCGAACGGTGGGAAATGGACTTGTCGCCGGGAACGCGGATACGCCCCTTCAGGGCGTTCCCAGACCTGCTGGAGACGGGGGTGGCAGGGCCATGCGCGTGGGACATTCTCTTAATTCCTTGAGCCTTCTCTTTGGGCGGGCTCTAACACGAGCGTCTCGCTCCGTCACGCGCTAGGTGGCAGGGGTGGACGCTTCTTCGCAATTTCCTATTTGACAAGGCCTCCCCTCATGACTAGGGGAGCGTTCCCAACCATTCATTTCTTGAAGGCATCACCCGTGGCCAAACCGGAACTCGGCTTGAAGCGCCAGTGCATGAGCTGCGGCGCGAAATTCTACGATCTCAACAGGGACCCGGCGGTCTGCCCGAAATGCGGCACCGTCTTCCAGGCTGTGGCCCTGAGCCGCGCCGCTGCGCCCGCGGTCGCCCGCGCCGCCGTCAAAAATGACGACGAGGACACCGAGCTGGACGCCGCCGGCCCGGAGATGGTCTCCCTCGACGAGGTCGAGGCTGGCGAGAACGAGAAGGACATCTCGGTCGATGACGACATCGACGTGGGCGATGACGACAGCGACGACACCTTCCTCGAGGACGAGGAAGAGGGCGACGACGACGTCTCCGACCTGATCGATAGCGATCTGGAAGACGACGAAGAGGCTTGAACCTCGGACCAGACCCGACTATAGAGACGCCGCGGCGCCCCAAACGCCGCGGATTTCAAGGGGCCATAGCTCAGCTGGGAGAGCGCTTGCATGGCATGCAAGAGGTCGGCGGTTCGATCCCGCCTGGCTCCACCAAATCCTCTCAAAAACAGCCGCCTTCGGGCGGCTTTTTTGTTGCCTTGTTTCAGATTGTGCGCCGCATCATTCCTTTGTCTCATGGAAAGAGCGGCTATCTTCATTTTTAGTCGCTGCGCCTTAACCTCTAAGGCAAGGATGTCCACTCCACGAAAGCGGGAACAATGACGCGCGCCCAGACGAACGGCCTCCAGGTTGCATCGGTCCTCCATGACTTCATCGAGCGGGAGGCCCTCAACGGCACGGGCGTATCGACCGATGCCTTCTGGAAAGGTCTGGCGGGGCTGGTACGGGACTTTGCTTCGCGCGACCGTGAGCTTCTGGCCGTCCGCGACAAGATTCAGGCGCAGATCGACGATTACCACCGCGCCCGGGCCGGGCGTCCGCTGGATCAGGCCGATTACGAGCATTTTCTGAGGCATATCGGCTATGTGCTGCCGGAGCCCGAGGATTTTTCCGTCAACACGCAGAACGTGGACGACGAAATCGCCCGCATCGCAGGTCCCCAGCTCGTCGTGCCGGTCTCCAACGCCCGGTACGCGCTGAACGCCGCCAATGCCCGTTGGGGCAGCCTCTATGATGCTCTCTACGGCACGGATGCGATCTCCGAGGAGAACGGCGCCAATCGCACCGGCGGCTACAACAAGGTGCGCGGCGCCAAGGTGGTGGCCCGTGCCCGCGAGCTGCTCGACCAGGCGGCGCCTCTCGCCAAGGGCAGCCACAGGGATGCGGCAGGTTATGCCGTTCGCGGTGGCGCGCTCGTCGTGAAGCTGCAGGACGGCGGCGAGACGGGCTTGAGGGATGCCGCGCAACTCGCAGGTTTCCAGGGCGATGCGGAAAATCCCTCCGCGATCCTGCTGCGTCACAACAACCTGCATATCGAGATCAAGATTGATCGTTCGAGCTCCATCGGTGCCGACGATCCGGCGGGCGTGGCCGATCTCGTGATCGAATCGGCGGTATCCACCATCATGGACCTGGAGGACTCGGTCGCTGCGGTGGATGCCGACGACAAGGTCGAGGTTTACCGCACCTGGCTCGGCCTGATGAAGGGCGACCTTGTCGAGAGTTTCGAGAAGGGCGGACGCACCATCGAGCGCAAGCTCAATCCCGATCGTGTCTATACCGCACCGAATGGCGGTGAAGTTCGCCTCCATGGCCGCAGCCTCATGCTGGTGCGCAACGTGGGACACCACATGTTCACGGATGCGGTGCTGGACGAGGCCGGCAAGGAGATTCCCGAGACCATTCTCGATGCGGCTGTCACGTCGCTGATCGCGATCCACGATCTGAAGAGCAAGGGCACACTTCGCAACAGCCGCGCGGGTTCCGTTTACATCGTGAAGCCCAAGATGCATGGGCCGGACGAAGTGGCCTTCGCCAGTGATCTTTTTGCCGCCGTAGAGGACATGCTTGGGCTTCAGCGCAATACGCTCAAGATGGGTATCATGGACGAGGAGCGCCGCACGACGGTCAACCTCAAGGCCTGCATCAAGGCGGCTGCCGAGCGCATCGTTTTCATCAACACCGGCTTCCTCGACCGCACGGGCGACGAGATTCATACGTCGATGGAAGCAGGCCCGATGATCCGCAAGAACGACATGAAGTCGATGGCGTGGATCAAGGCTTATGAGGACAACAACGTCGATGTGGGCTTAGTCTGCGGCTTGCCGGGCCATGCGCAGATCGGCAAGGGCATGTGGGCCGCGCCCGACAAGATGGCGGACATGATGGCGCAGAAGATCGGCCATCCGCAGGCAGGCGCCAACACCGCCTGGGTGCCGTCGCCGACGGCTGCGACGCTCCATGCGCTGCACTATCATCAGGTGAGCGTGCCTGCGCGTCAGGCTGAGTTGAAATCGCGCCCGCGCGCGAAGCTCTCGGACATCCTCACCATTCCGGTGTCGCAATCCAACTGGGCGCCGGATGCGGTGCAGCAGGAACTCGACAACAATTGTCAGAGCATCCTCGGCTATGTGGTGCGCTGGATCGATCAGGGCGTCGGGTGCTCGAAGGTGCCGGACATTCACGATGTCGGCTTGATGGAAGATCGCGCGACGCTGCGCATTTCCAGTCAGCATCTCGCCAACTGGCTACGCCACGGCATCGCCACTCAGGAGCAGGTCATGCAGACCCTGCGCCGCATGGCGGAAGTGGTGGACCGGCAGAATGCGGGCGATCCGCTCTACAAGCCTATGGCTCCCGACTTCAACGGCCCCGCCTTCCAGGCAGCCTGCGACCTCATCTTCAAAGGTGTCGAGCAGCCCAACGGCTATACCGAATACGTGTTGCACGAGCGCCGCCGCGAGGCGAAGGCATTGGGCGCGCCGGACCGCTCGGATGAGAGCGGTGTGAAGACGAAGTAAGAAACGGGGCGCTGAATTCAGCGCCCCGAATTTTTCTAGGCTGAATGATCGGAGGCTTTCGGCGACAGCGCATCCACCATGCCGCCGATCAGGTTCGTGCTCAGAAGATGCTCCGTCGTGAGATCGAAGCGCAGCGGCACGAGCGCGGATGGAAGTGTGGCGATCCAATCCTTTATCTGACGCGCCGCCGTCACCGCTTCCTCGCGCGAGACGGCGCGAAATCGCACCGCTGATCCGGGTCGCATCTGCGCGAAGCGTGCGAGGTCGGCGCTGATGATCGTCGCGATCTTCGGATAGCCGCCCGCCGTCTGCCGATCGCGCATGAGAACGATGGGAAGGCCGCTGCCGGGCACTTGGATGTGGCCGTCGACAATGCCGTCCGAGACAATGTTGAAGCCCTTCGCGTGTTCGAGCTGAGAACCATTGAGCTGAAAGCCCATGCGGTCGGCCTGCGGACTGATGGTGAACTCGCTGTTCAGGAATGTGCTGATGGCACCTTCGGTAAAGTAATCGTCCTGCGGGCCCATGATCACGCGGATCGGGCCGCTTTCCTCGAGAGGATCGAGCGGCAGATGCATCGGTGCGGCTTGTTGCGCATCCGGCTTGCAGGGCAGGCGGTCGCCCGCCTTCAGCGGCGCGCCGTTCAAGCCGCCGAGGCGTGAGCGCGGATGGAAGGACAGGCTGCCCAATTGCGGCTCGATCTGGAACCCGCCTGCGACAGCGAGATAGGCGAAGGTGCCTTCGCGCGCATGGCCGACCTTCAGCACATCGCCTTCCTGCAGCACCAGGGTCGTGTTGGGCTCAACCTGCGCATCGTTGATGCTGGCCGTGCAGCCCGCACCGACCAGAGCCACATGCAACTCACTACCGTCGCAAGTGAATGTGCCGCCGAGATTCATGAATTCGATGGCGGCTGTGTCCGGTGCATTGCCGACGAGCGCATTCGCCATGGCAAGGCAGCGGCGATCCATCGCGCCGGAAGGCGAAACGCCGAAGCCCTGATAACCGATGCGGCCCCAATCCTGCAGGCTCGTCATCGGACCGCAGCTCTGCACAACAAGTCTCGTCATGGGTTCACCCGCTGCGCGACAGGCTCGCCCGCGAGCGCTGCTTGTTCGAGGTCATTCCAGCGCGCGGCGTCGATGGGCTCGAACACGATCTCGTCTCCGGCGGCGAACAGAAAGGCGGGATCGCGCTCCGGCGAATAGCTTAAGACTGGCGTGCGTCCCAGAAGATGCCACCCGCTCGGCATCTCCATCGGCACGATGCCGGCCTGCTCGCCGCCGATCATGATCGAGCCGCTGGGAACCTTGAGACGCGGCTGCGTGCGCCGCGATGTGGCGATGCGCTGATCGAGCCCGCCGAGATAGGCAAAGCCCGGCAGGAAGCCGATCATGTAAATTCTGTAGACGGCGCTCGCATGGATCTCGATGAGCTGCGAGGGTGTCAGGTTGTGGTGCTGCGCCACATCCTCCAGATCGATTCCGTATTCTCCGCCATAGACTACGGGCACGCGCCAGCGTGTGCCGGTCGCATCCTGCGGCTGGAGATCACGCGCGGCTTCTTCGAGGCGGCGGATCAATGCGTCGTAATCCAGCACGGTCGGGTCGAATTGCAGGGTAAGGGAACGGTAGGTTGGAACCGTCTCGATAAGGCCCGCAGGCGGGTCATCCCGCAGCAGGGCATCGAGCGCCAGCACCTTGCCGTTCAGATCGGGGCTGATCGTGCTCCCGAACTCGACGGTCAATGCGCTGTCTCCGCAGGGAAGGAAGCGTGGTGTCTGCACCATTCACCCATTCAGTCGTTGCCCCCGTTCTGTCTCACATTGGCAAGGGGGCGACAATGGCAAGAGTTGACCTTAGGCCATGCATCGAGAGCAGGTGAGGGTGGCCGCTGGCGGCAGACCCGACATTCTCCTTTTTGATAGGCTCAACTCCGCTTCCCCCTTCGTGCTATGTCAAAGCCCATCTTGAGGGCCCCTGGGGCCCATAGCGGCCCATGCGGAGTAGATCATGACTTTGAAATCCAAGAATGCCGTCATCACCGGCTCCACCAGCGGTATTGGCCTCGCCATCGCCCGGGCGCTCGCCAAGGAAGGCGCAAACGTGGTCATCAATGGCCTGGGTGACGCGGCCGAGATCGAGAAGACCCGCGCGGCCATTGAGAGCGATTTCGGCGTGAAGGCGGTTTATTCGCCGGCGAACATGCTCAAGGCCGATGAGATCGCCGACATGATCCATCAGGCCGAGAAGACCTTGGGCAGCGTCGATATTCTCGTCAACAATGCAGGCATCCAGTTCGTCTCGCCGGTCGAGGAATTTCCGGTCGAGAAATGGGATCAGATCATCGCGATCAATCTCACCTCCGCCTTCCACGCCATCCGCGCTTCCGTGCCCGGCATGAAGGCCCGCAAATGGGGCCGCATCATCAACACCGCCTCTGCCCATTCCCTCGTGGCATCGCCCTTCAAGTCGGCCTATGTGGCCGCCAAGCACGGCATCGCGGGTCTCACCAAGACCGTGGCGTTGGAGGTGGCGACCCATGGCGTCACGGTGAACTGCATCAGCCCCGGCTATGTCTGGACGCCGCTTGTCGAGAACCAGATCCCCGACACCATGAAGGCGCGCGGCCTCACCAAGGAGCAGGTCATCAATGACGTGCTGCTGGAGGCGCAGCCCACCAAGCAATTCGTGACCGTCGATCAGGTGGCGGCGCTCGCCGTGTTCCTCTGCTCTGACGCGGCCAGCCAGATGACCGGCACGAACCTGTCGATGGATGGCGGCTGGACGTCGAAGTAAGCCGATCAACATCATCCCGGACGAAGCGCAGCGCCGATCCGGGATGAGGCTTACTGGTTCGCGAAAGAATCCGTCGCCTCGATGAGATGGTGCAGGATACCGGGTTCTGTCACCGCATGGCCTGCATCCGGCACCATGATGAATTGCGCCTCGGGCCAGGCTTTGTGCAGGTCCCAGGCGGTTTTCGGCGGCGTGGCGACGTCGTAACGTCCTTGGATGATCACGCCGGGAATGCCCTTCAGCTTATAGGCATCGCGGATCAGCTGCCCCTCTTCGAACCATCCGTCATGGACGAAGTAATGGTTCTCGATGCGCGCGAATGCGATCGCATAATGGGGATCGCCGAACTGGTCGCTGAATCCCTGATTATGGAGAAGCGTGATCGTCTCACCTTCCCAGAGGCTCCAGGCTTGTGCGGCCTGTGCCTGAATAGCGGGATCGGGATGCGTCAGGCGCTTGCGGTAGGCAGCCATCATGTCGCCGCGTTCCTCCGGTGGGATCGGAGCAAGGTAGCGTTCCCACTTGTCCGGGAAGAGCCAGGATGCGCCCTCCTGATAATACCAGAGCAGTTCCGCGCGGCGCAGGGTGAAGATACCCCGCACGATCAACTCGGTCACGCGCTCCGGGTGTTTTTCCGCGTAGGCGAGAGCAAGGGTCGAGCCCCAAGAGCCGCCGAACACCATCCACTTGTCCACACCGATCATTGCGCGCAAGCGCTCCATATCGGCCACGAGGTGCCAGGTGGTGTTGTTATCCAGGCTGGCGTAGGGCGTGGAGCGCCCGCAGCCGCGCTGATCGAAGAGCAGGATCTTGTACTTCTTCGGATCGAAAAGCCGTCTCTGCGCTGGCGTGCAGCCGCCGCCGGGACCGCCATGAAGGAATACCACGGGCTTGCCGTTGGGATTGCCGCACAGCTCCCAATAGACCCTGTGCCCATCGCCGACATCGAGCATGCCATGATCGTAGGGTTCGATTTCGGGATAGAAGGTGCGCATGGCGGAAAGTCTCCAGAAGGCAGAGCTTATCCATAACCATGGGGCATGGCCCTGTCATCTCGGAAGGGCTTTGTGAGCCGGCTCTACACCCCTCTAGCGTGTCGTTGCACTGTCATATAACTTTGCAACTGGGGAACAGGGTAATAGCCCGTCCACATGGAGGATGAAAATGTTGACCAAACGCGCTGGCATGAAGCTGGCTACGGCTTTCGCCGCTCTGATGATCGCCGGTTCGGCCCAGGCCGCCGAGAAGCTGCGGCTCCTGACCTGGTCGGGTTACGCACCGGCAGACGTGATCGAGCAATTCAAGAAGGAAACCGGCATCGATGTGGAGGTCACGACCTCCAACAACGAGGAGATGATCTCCAAGCTGCGTGCCACCCAAGGCGCGGGCTTCGACATCGTTCAGCCGAGCCAGGACCGCATCGCCGGCCCGCAGACGGAATTCGGCATCTACAAGCCCCTCGATCTCTCCAAGCTCAAGTCAGATCTCTTCATCGGCTCCATGCTGGAAGCGACCAAGAAGAACACCACCGTCGACGGCAAGGTCTACGGCGTTCCCCACATCTGGGGCACGGACGGTCTCGTCGTGAACACGAAGACTGCCCCCAAGGTCGCCGATTACAACGATCTCTGCGATCCGTCGCTCGCCGGCAAGACCAGCTTCCGCGCCAAGCGCCCCGCGCTGATCGCGTTCGCTTTCGCCAACGGCATGGACCCCTTCGCCGCTTACGGTGACGCGAAGGCTTATGCCGCGCTGATGGACAAGGTCGGCGCCAAGCTCGCCGAGTGCAAGAAGAACGTGAAGTTCTTCTGGGAAGGCTCGGACCAGCTGCTTAACGCCGTGCGTTCCGGTGAAATCGCCGCCGCGATGGCGTGGGATACGGGCGGCTGGAAGCTCAATGCGGAAAACGCCGACGTGAAGTTCATCGCACCGAAGTCGGGCGCGCTGGGCTGGGTCGACACCTTCGCCATCCCCGCCAAGGGCCGCAATGACGACGCCGCCTACAAGTGGATCAATTTCAACATGCGTCCTGAGATCGCCGCGAAGGTGGCCGCTGCCGCCGGCAATTTCACGGCTTCCAACGGCGCCGACAAGCTCATGCAGGGCAAGCTGAAGGATCAGTTCGCTGAGAGCTTCCCGAAAGCCGCCATCGACAACATCAAGTGGTATCCGGCCGTGCCGGCTGGCCTCGAAGAGATCGAGGGCAAGGTTCTCGACCGCCTGAAGGCCGGCTCGTAACTCTCCACTTCGATTCAATATCATCCCCCGGCTTGCCCGGGGGATGACCTTTTCTGGCGCACGTCCATGGCACATTCTTCCGATCTCGATCTCGTCAACGTCATCAAGCGTTTCGGCTCTCATGCGGCCGTCAACGATGTGAGCTTCAGCGTCGCTCCCGGCGAGTTCTTTTCCATCCTCGGCCCCTCCGGCTGCGGCAAGACCACGCTCATGCGCATGATCGCGGGTTTCGAGCATCCGACATCCGGCGACATCCGCATTCGCGGTCAATCGATGATCGGGGTTCCCGCCAACAAGCGCCCCGTGAACATGGTTTTCCAAAGCCTCGCGCTCTTCCCGATGATGAGCGTGGGCGAGAACGTCGCCTATGGACTCACCTGCCGTGGCGTCTCGCGTGCGGAGGCTGAGGAGCGCGCCAACCGCATGCTGGAGCGCGTGGGGCTCAAAGGCTTCGGCGAACGCCGCGTGACGGCGCTCTCCGGCGGTCAGCGCCAGCGCGTCGCGATCGCGCGCTGTCTCGTGCTCGAGCCGACGCTCGTGCTTCTCGATGAACCGCTCGGCGCGCTCGATCTCAAGCTGCGCGAGCACATGAAGATCGAGCTGAAGCAGCTGCAGGGCACGTTCAACACGACCTTCGCCTATATCACGCATGACCAGTCGGAAGCGCTGGTGATGTCCGACCGGATCGCGGTGATGAACCAGGGCAAATTCGAGCAGGTGGGAAGCCCCCGCGAGCTCTATCACAATCCCGCAACGCCGTTCGTTGCGAGCTTCGTCGGCGAGACGAACAAGTGGCAGGGCGAAGCGGCTTCTGCTTCCAATGGCGCGGTTTCCGTGCGTCTGCCCTCCGGCACGGTGGTGCAGGGGCAGGGCAGGGTCGCGGACAAAGCCTCGCTTGCTTTTGTGCGCCCCGAGGCCGTTGCATTGGCGCAGGATTCTTCCGCCCTGAGCAGCTTGCCCAACCGCTTCGAGGGCCGCGTCTCGGCGGTTCTGTTCGATGGTGCCAATTCAAGCCTGCTGATCGACGCTTCCGGGTTCGATCAGCCTGTCCGCGCGGTGCTGCCCCAGGCCGGTCCGCTTGCCGGCATCCAGGTTGGCGCACCGATCCATGTGGGCTGGACGGCGGATGCCATGAAGGTGTTTGCCGCATGAGCAAGAAACCGGCCCAGAGCCTCACGCTCTTTCTGCTCCTGGCTCCGGCCGTTTTGTGGCTGGGCCTTCTCATCGTGTTGCCGCATGTGGAGATCCTCGTTCTCTCCTTCAGCGAGCGAGTGGCGCCGCGCGTCTATGCCTTCGGCTTCGGCAACTACCTCGAATTCTTCACCGAGCCGCTTTATTGGCGCACCTTCGCGCGCACGGCGATCATGTCGATCATCGTAACCGCGCTCACCCTCGTGCTCGCCTTTCCCATCGCGCTCTACATCGCCCGCGTGGCGCAAGGCCGCCTGAAGGCGATGCTGCTGCTGCTCTGCCTCTTGCCGTTCTGGGTGTCTGAGCTCGTGCGCACGCTCGGCTGGATGATCCTGCTGCGCGAGACCGGCATCATCTCCTATGCGCTCCGCGCCATCGGCCTCGCAGATCAGCCGGTGGAATTACTCTACAATGACGGAGCGGTGATTCTCGGCCTCGTCTATGGCGGTCTGCTCTTCATGATCGTTCCGCTCGCCAACGCACTGGAGAGCCTGGAGCCTTCGGTCGTCGAGGCCGGATACGATCTTGGCGGCAGCCGCTGGACGGTTCTGCGCCGCATCGTCATTCCCCATGCGATGCCCGGCATCGTCGCAGGCTCGATCATCGTGTTCATGCTCACCGTCGGTAACTTCGCGACGCCGGTGTTGCTCGGCGGTAAGAACGGCCTCTGGTTCACGGAGCAGATCTACGCGCAGTTCATCACGCGCTTCAACTGGCCGCAGGGGGCTGCCTTCGGCATGCTCCTTCTCCTGCTGTCCTCCGCCATCGTCTGGGCAGGGCTTCGCCTCACCGGCCAGAGCCTCGGCACCACCTTGAAGCAGGCATGATGCCATGAACCGTCCGTCTCTCTCTTGGAAGCTCTACATCGCGGCGTTCTACATCTTCCTGTTCGCGCCGCTCCTCGTCGTGGCGATCTTCGCTTTCAACGCAAGCCCGTTTCCGTCGCCGCCGTGGCGCGGCTTCACGCTGGAATGGTTCATCGGCGCGGGCACGGCTGGGGCCAAACCCGGCGTGCTGGTAGACGCGATCTGGCTCGACACCATCGCCAACAGCTTCAAGGTGGCGATCCCGGTGGCGCTGCTCGCCGTGCTCATCGGCACGGTGAATGCGTGGGTGCTGGAGCGTGCCGAGTTTCCCGGCAAGACGTTCCTGTCGATGATGATGCTTTGGCCCCTCGTCATTCCCGGCGTGGTGCTCGGCATCTCGGTCCTCGCCTTCTTCTCTCGCGTGGCGAACGGCTTGGAAGAGTGGCTTCAGACCGATCTCGATTTTCTGCGCCCCGGCCTGCCGCTCGTGGTGCTGGGCCAGCTCTCGTTCATTCTCACGATCTCCACGCTCATCATTGCCGCGCGCCTGCGCAAGTTCGACCGGTCGCTGGAAGAAGCAGCCTTCGATCTCGGTGCCAGCCGCATCCGCGTGCTGCGCACGGTCACGCTGCCGTTCCTGAGCCCCGCGCTCATCGGCGCGGGTCTCGTGGCGCTGCTGATGTCGTTCGAGAATTTCAACACGACCTTGATGCTCGTAGGCTCCGATTCGCCGCTGCCGATCACCATGTACGGTCAGATGCGCGAAGGCGCGTCACCGGCCATCAATGCGGTGAGCCTGCTGCTGATGCTGGGTGTGGGCGGGATCGCGAGTGTCTTCGCGCTGACGTCGAAGGCGGAGCGATAACGAGCGCGGAAAATCTGAGTGAGAGTTTAGCGCTCGTCGGCCTTATAGGCCACGCACGTATCCGTAAACGTGTAAGTCATCGTGACGGTTTGAAGCGACTGTACATATGTCAAAACGATATGCCCTTTACGCCCTGTCGAGGGCATATGCGTTTTGAACTCGACACTGCTCTCGGTCCATTTGACGTCCGAGATCAGAAACTCTTCACCGTCAATGAAGTCGCAGCCTTTTACGCTCAACCCGCTAGGGGCTGCGGAGACGATGTATTCTGAGCGCCCATCATCCTCTTCAGAGCGCCAGCGGCCAACCAGAGGGTGGTGGCTCAGGAGCGAGGTTACATTGCTCATACACCACCTAAATCCTCACCGCCCCCAGGTGCGCTCCAGAACGTCGATCCAGTTCTCGTAGCACAGCTTGCGCAGGGTCGCTTCGTCATAGCCGTGCTTGCGCATGGCATCTACGAGGCGGGGCAGGCCGCGCGCGTCGCCGATCTCGGCGGGGATGGTGGCGCCGTCGAAATCGGAGCCGAAGCCTACGCCGTCCACGCCTACATGCTCGATGAGGTGATCCATGTGGCGGAGCATATCCTCCAATGACGTGTCGTCACTGCGCATGCCGTCGGGGCGGATGAAGGAGGTGGCGAAGTTCACGCCCACCATGCCGCGGCTCTCGCGAATGGCGGCGAGCTGCTTGTCCGTCAGGTTCCGCGAATGCGGGCACACCTCATAGGCGTTCGAATGGGTCGCGACGAGGGGCGAATCCGTAAGCTTGGCGACGTCCCAGAAGCCCTTCTCGTTCAGGTGCGAGAGATCGATCATGATCTTGAGACGGTTGCACGCCTTCACCAGCTCAAACCCGAGTTCCGTGAGGCCGGGGCCCGTATCCGGCGTCGAGGGATAGCGGAAGGGCACGCCGTGTCCGAAGATGTTGGGGCGGCTCCAGACCGGGCCGATGGAGCGTAGGCCGCTCTCATAGAGAACGTCCAGCATGTGAAAATCGGGGTCGATGCCCTCAGCGCCTTCGATGTGGAGGATCGCGGCGAGCTTGCCGTTGTCCAGGCAGTGACGGATGTCGGAGGCCGAGCGGCAGATCTTCACCTCACCGTTCGAGGCGCGCTCGATGCGGATGAGGAGCGAGGACATGTGCACCGTCACCCTCTGGCTCGGAGCAATATCCAGCACGGGCGGCAGCGGCACGTCGTACTCCGCGCGGGCCATGAGGGAATCGACGTCGACGCCCATTTCTTCCGAGGGCACGTAGACGGCGAAGAAACCGCCGAACATGCCGCCCTGCTTCATGCGCGGCCAATCGAGGTGGCCGATATTGTCGCCTTCGAGAAAGGCCTTTTCCGGTTGGATCTTGCCGCGCATGAGGCGCAGGAGAACGTCATTGTGACCGTCGAAAACAGGCATTGGAGAAGAGTGCGACATGATTGTTCAGCCAATTCGATAGAGCAGGAATGTTAGCGGCAGCCTTAAGCCGCCGCTGGAGAAGAATTGCGGGTAAAGCCCTGGCTCGCTTGAATCAGGGATTGAGTATACTCGTTCATCGCCCGTCCGGAGCGCAGGGCCTCCGACGGCGTTTCCTCCACCGCCTCGCCATGACGCATGACGAGCAGGCGCTCGCAGAGATGCGCCACCACGGCAAGATCGTGGCTCACCAGAATATAGGTCAGCCCCATCTCGCGGCGCAGATCGTCCAGCAGGTTCAGGATTTCCGCCTGCACGGAAGCGTCGAGCGCCGAGGTCGGCTCATCGAGCAGCAACACTTTCGGACGCAGGATCAGTGCGCGGGCAATGGCGATGCGCTGGCGCTGGCCGCCCGAAAGCTGGTGCGGATAGCGGAAGCGGAAGGAGGGGCCGAGGCCCACTTCCTTCAGCGCCTGAAGGATGCGCGATTCCGCATCCTTCACGCCATGGATCGCGAGCGGCTCGGAGAGCGTGCGGTCCACTGTGTGGCGCGGATGCAGCGAGGCGTAGGGATCCTGGAAGACCATCTGCGCCGTGCGGTAGAAGTCTTTGCTACGCGGCGTGGTGACTTCCTTGCCGTCCAGGAACACATGCCCCCCGCTGATCGGCGCGAGGCCGCAGATGGCGCGTAGCACCGTCGACTTGCCCGAGCCGGATTCGCCGACGAGGCCGTAAGCCTCACCCTGCTTCACGGTGAAGCTCACATTCTTGACGGCGTCGACCCTGAGACGGCCCATGCCGTAGACGACACTGAGATTCTGAATATCGATCATGATCTAAAGCGCCCAGGAAGGATCGCGGTTCAGGGTGGGAAGTGGGCGCACGTCGTCTTTCAGCGTCGGCAGGCACCGCATGAGACCCTGCGTGTAGGGATGCTTCGCCTCGCGCAGGTTCCTCGCCTCCAGCTCCTCCACCACGCGGCCCGCATACATCACGAGCACGCGGTCGCAGAAGGAGGAGACGAGCTTCAGGTCGTGCGAGATGAAAATGAGGCTCATGCCGCGCTCAGAGACGAGCTCGTCGAGAATGCGCAGCACTTCCATCGACACCGTCACGTCGAGGGCCGAGGTCGGCTCGTCGGCGATGAGCATGTCGGGATCGGTCACAAGCATCATGGCGATCATCGCACGCTGGCCCATGCCGCCCGAAACCTCGTGCGGATAGAGCGAGAACACGCGCTGCGGATCGCGCATCTTCACGGCTTCGAGCATGGCGAGGGCCTTGTCGCGCGCTTCCGCGCGGCTGGCCTTCTTGTGCGCCTGATAGGCCTCGATGATCTGCTCGCCGATGGTCATGACCGGATTCAGCGAGTACTTCGGGTCCTGCATCACCATGCTGATGCGTCCGCCGCGCAATTGGCGCAGCGTGCGCTTGGAGGCGGTCTGCAGGTCGATGCCGTCGAAGGCCAAGTGCTTGGCCGTCACCTCGCCGGGAGGCGGCGTGAGGCCGAGGATGGCGCGGCCCGTCTGCGACTTGCCCGAACCGGATTCGCCGACGATGCCGAGCCGCTCGCGGCCGAGCTGGAAGGACACGCCGCGCACCGCCTCGACGGTGCCCGTGCGCAGGTGAAAGCGGACGCGGAGGTCTTCGACTTCGAGAAGCGGCTTGGTCATTTGGCTGCCTTCGGATCGAGAACGTCACGCAGGCCGTCACCCAGCAGGTTGAAGCCAAGGCTCACCACGAAGATGGCGATGCCGGGCATGGCGGCGACCCACCATTGATCGATGAGGTAGTTGCGCCCCGTCGCCACCATGGCGCCCCATTCGGGCGACGGCGGCTGCGCGCCGAGGCCGAGGAAGCCGAGGCCTGCTGCGGTGAGGATAATGCCCGCCATGTCGAGCGTCACGCGTACGATGACGGAGGAGAGGCAGAGCGGCACCACATGGCCGAAGATGATGCGCGGCGTCGAGGCGCCCTGCAGCTTCACGGCTGCGATGAAATCGCTGTTGCGGATCATCAGCGTTTCGGCGCGGGCGATGCGTGCATAGGGAGGCCACGAGGTAATCGCGATGGCGATGACGGCATTCTCGATGCCCGGGCCCAAAGCCGCCACGAAGGCGAGAGCGAGCACGAGGCGCGGAAAGGCGAGGAAGATGTCAGTGATGCGCATGAGCACCGTATCCACCCAGCCGCCGAGATAGCCGGAGATGGTGCCGACCAGAAGCCCGATGGGGGTCGCGATGATCGACACCAGCACGACCACGAAGAGCGTGATGCGCGAGCCGTAGACGATGCGTGAGAAGATGTCCCGCGCCTGATCGTCCGTGCCGAGCCAATAGGTCTCGCTCGGCGGCAGAAGACGCTGCGTGCGCAGATCGCCGCCTGCGATGGGCGAATAGGGCGCGATGAAATCGGCAAAGATCGCTACGAGAATGAGCGCCAGAACGATTCCGAGGCCGAGAACGGCGAGCGGATTTTTGGTGAAGGAGCGCCAGCCGAGATAGACGCGGCCAAGCCGCGCCTGCCAGCGGGAGCCGGGTTCGGGCGAGAGAAGCCACGCCCGAAGGCCGGTATGTTGGGAGAGTGCGGGGGAGCCAGCCATCAGCGGGTCCTCGGATCGAGCAGACGATAGAGCAGGTCGGACACGAGGTTGAGCAGCACGAAGACCGTGCCGATCACCAGCGTTCCACCCAGCACCGCATTCATGTCCGCGTTCTGCAGGGAATTAGTGATGTACTGGCCGAGGCCCGGCCATGCGAACACGGTCTCGGTCAGCACGGAGCCTTCGAGAAGGTTCGCATAGGACAGGGCGATCACGGTCACCAGAGGCACGGCGGCATTGCGCAGCGCATGCTTCCAGATCACGCGCATTTCCGACAGGCCTTTCACGCGCGCCGCGATCACGTATTCCTGCGCCAGCTCGTTGAGCATGAAGGAGCGGGTCATGCGGCTGATATAGGCGAGAGAGAAATAGCCAAGCAGGCACGCGGGCAGGATGATGTGCGAGGCCGCATCCCAGAACGCATCCCACTGGCCCTGCATGGCCGTGTCGAGCAGCACGATATTCGTGACCGGCGTGTAGAGATACGCGTAGGCCACATCGATGCGCCCGGGCCCCGGAACCCAGCCGAGCTTGGCGTAGAACAGCAGCAGGCTCATGAGGCCGAGCCAGAAGATCGGAATGGAATAGCCGGCAAGGCCGATGAAACGAACGACCTGATCGAGCAGGCTGCCGCGCTTCACCGCGGCGAGAACGCCGAGCGGGATGCCGATGAGCGTGCCGATGAGCGTGCCCAGGGTCGCCAGCTCGAAGGTTGCCGGGAAGGCGTTCCTGATGTCCGTCATCACCGGGTTGGTGGTGAGAACCGAATTGCCGAAATCGCCGACGACGGCTTTCTTCAGGTAGAGCCAGAATTGCTGAATGAGCGGCAGGTCGAGGCCGAGCTCCTGACGCACGCGGGCATAAACCTGCGGCGGAGCCCTGTCGCCGACAATGGCGAGCACCGGATCGATGGGAACCACGCGGCCGATGAAGAAGGTGACGGCAACAAGCCCAAGCAGGGTCGTCGCCAGCACGAGGATGAATTGAGCGGTCTTTGTAAGGTAGAAGCGGAGGGCTTCGTGCCCTCCGCTTCCGTTCGCGATCGATGATGCCATTGCAGGGTTAGTTCTTCTTTGCCTGCGAGATGTCGTTGTCGCTGAAGGACGGACCGAGGACGAAGTTGCCCACGTTCTTGCGCACGGCCGCGACTTCCGTCTGCTGCAGGAAGATCACGAACGGGCCGTCGTCGAGAACCGACTTCTGCAGCTCCTTGTACATCTGCGCGCGCTTCTCGCCGTCACGCTCCATCACGGCAGCGCGGGTCTTGGCGGTCAGCGGGCCCGGATCCCAGGCATTGCGCCATGCGAGCGGCTTTGCCTTAGCGCCGTCCGAGTTGTCGTCGTTGGCAGCGAAAGTGTCCGCGTTGGAGTTCGGGTCCTGATAATCCGAGCCCCAGTTGCCGATATAGATATCGTGCTGGCGGGCGCGGTACTTGGTCAGGGCCTGCTTGGAGTCCATCGGCAGGATTTCGAGCTTCACGCCGGCCTGCGCGAAGGTGCTCTGCATGGCCTGTGCGACGCCCATGATTTCAGGCGTGGAGCGGGTGTCCATGGTCACCGAGAAGCCGTCCTTCAGGCCGGCCTTGGCAAGCAGTTCCTTCGCCTTGGCGACATCGAGCTTGTAGGGGTTGTTGGTCTCGGCGCCGAGGAAGCCCTTGGGCAGGAAGTTCTGGTGAACGTCGCCCTTGTACTTCATGATCGTGTCGGCGATCGCCTGATAATCCACGAGGTACTTCAGAGCCTGACGGACTTCGGGCTTGCCCAGGTTCGGGTTCTTCTGGTTCAGGCCGAGATAGTAGACCGTGCCCTTCGGAGCGCTCTGAACCTGGATGTCCGCATTCTTCGAGACGGCGGTGATCTCTTCCGGATTCAGGTTGCGGGCCACGTCGATATCGCCCTTCTCGAGCAGAAGACGCTGGTTCGCGGTTTCCTTGATGTGGCGATAGATCACGCGGGCGAGAGGGGTCTTCTTCTCGTAGTTCGGGTTGCGCTCGAGAACGAGAACCTCGTTCGCCTTCCAGTCGCGCATGATGTACGGGCCCGAACCGGCATACTTGGTCTTCAGCCAGTTATAACCGTAATCGCCGTCCTTCTCGTTCTGCGAGACCAGCTTCTTGTCGACGATGGAGGCGACCGAGTTGCCGAGAGCGTAGAGAACGAGCGTCGGGGCATAGGCCTTGTCGACTTCGAACGTCAGTTCGAGCGGGCCGGTCTGCTTGATCTTGTCCTTGGCGTTGTTCTTGTCGAGGCCGAACTGGCCCAGGATGAAGGCGGGCGACTTGTCGAGAATGACGGCGCGCTGCAGCGAGTAGACCACGTCCTCGGCGGTGATCGGGTTGCCGGAGGCGAACTTGCGGTTCGGCTTCAGCTTGAAGGTATAGGTCTTGCCGTCCGGCGAAACCGTCCAGGACTCGGCGGCCTGACCGTAGATCTTCGAAACGTCCTTGATGTCGTAGGCTACCAGGCGCTCATAGGTGTTGCCGTTGATCTCGGACGCGCTCATCTCGAAAATTTCGGCGGGATCGAGGGAGATGATGTCGTCCATCTGCCAGGCCTGGACGAGCGTGTCCGGCGGCGTTGCGGCCTGAACGGCGGAAAAAGAGGTCGCCATCGTGGCAACCATGGCTGCCGATAGGAGAAGTTTCGGTAGTGTCTTCATAGGCCAGTTCCCTTGTGGCGCTGGATGCGCCTTGTTTAAGCCAACCGTATGAATGCAAATCACACTGGCTCTGTCGAGTCTAGCAACTGGTTTTAAACTGGCAAACATTCGACAATGTGATTAATGCAGGTGCAACCCTGCTGCGCTTTGCCTTGGGAATGGACCTGTGGCAAAGGCTTGCTGACCTTTCAATCCGGGTGAAACACAGTGTCCGAAGAAGCCAAGAAGTCCGGTGCCAACACCATGTGGGGCGGGCGGTTCTCGTCCTCGCCGAGCGCGCTCATGGAAGCGATCAATGCCTCCATCGACTTCGACAAGCGCCTCTATGCCCAGGACATCCAGGGCTCCATCGCCCACAGCGCGATGCTCGCCAAGCAGGGCATCATCGCGGAGAGCGACCGGGATGCGATCCATCAGGGCTTGCAGCGTGTCCTAGGGGAAATCGAGACAGGAAACTTCACCTATTCCAAGGCCCTCGAAGACATTCACATGAATGTGGAGAGCAGGCTCCGTGAGATCGTTGGCGATCCCGCGGCGCGCCTCCACACAGCCCGAAGCCGCAATGATCAGGTTGCCGTCGACATCCGTCTCTGGATGCGCGATGCCCATGACCGCACCGACGAACAGCTGACCAATCTCATCAAGGCGCTGCTCGCGAAGGCGGAAAAGAACGTGGCGACCGTGATGCCCGGCTTCACGCATCTTCAGAGCGCGCAGCCGGTGACCTTCGGGCACCATCTGATGGCGTATGTGGAAATGTTCGGCCGCGACCGCAGCCGCATCCGCGATTCCCGCAAGCGCCTCAACGAATGCCCGCTCGGCGCGGGAGCGCTTGCCGGCACGTCCTTCCCCATCGACCGGCATATGACCGCGAAGGCCCTGGGCTTCGACGGCCCAACGCGCAACTCGCTCGATTCTGTGTCGGATCGCGACAGCCTGCTGGAGTTCATGTCGGCGGCCTCAATCTGCGCCGTGCACCTGTCTCGGCTCGCGGAAGAAATCATCATCTGGATGTCTGCGCCCTTCGGCTTCGTGAAGCTCCCCGACCGTTGGACCACCGGCTCCAGCATGATGCCGCAGAAGCGCAACCCTGACGCGGCGGAGCTGGTGCGTGGCAAGTCGGGCCGCATCTTCGGCTCGCTCATGGCCGTGCTCGCCATGATGAAGGGCCTGCCGCTCACCTATTCCAAGGATATGCAGGAGGACAAGGAGCAGGTCTTCGACGCCGCCGACAGCATCGAGATCGTGCTCGCCGCCATGACCGGCATGATCGAGGATCTGGAGCCCGTGCCGGAGCGCATGGCGGCAGTGGCCGGAGCCGGCTTCTCGACAGCCACCGATCTCGCGGATTGGCTCGTGCGCGACCTCGGCATTCCCTTCCGCGATGCCCACCATGTGACGGGCCGCATCGTCTCCGAGGCGGAGAAGCGCGGCTGCACTCTTGAAGAATTGCCGCTGGAGGTCATGCAGGGCGTCGAGCCCAAGATCCACAAGGGTATCTTCGACGTGCTGGGCGTTGAGAATTCCGTCCGTTCCCGCACGAGCTTCGGCGGCACCTCGCCGGTTCGTGTGGCGGAGCAGGTCGCCTGGTGGCGCGGTCAGGCCTGAGAACCGGCCCGTTTACTCTGATCGGCATCCCTGCCGGAGCGGCCCGGCAGGGGGCTTGATCCGCTCAGGAACCATATCCATATTGCGGGAAGCGGCTTTGTAACAAGGCTGCGTGGGTGCCTCATGAGAGGGCCCACATTCAACCGAAGTGCCTCTAACCTTGGGCTTCGAACATGTCGCGTCAGTCGCCCTTTGGGCATCCGTTTCTGTTAGGCTTCGACGAGATCGAGCAGGCGCTCGACCGGGTCGCGAAAGCAGGAGGAGACGGTTATCCGCCCTACAATATCGAGCGCTTGCCCCGTACCGAGCACGCTCCCGAGCGTCTACGCATCACGCTTGCTGTCGCTGGATTTACCCAGGATCAGCTTGAGGTGACCCTGGAAGAGAACCAACTCGTCATCCGGGGGCGTCAGTCCGACGACAAGACCAGGCACTTCCTTCATCGCGGCATTGCCGCCCGTCAGTTCCAGCGCGCTTTCCTCCTCGTCGACGGCATGGAGGTTCAGGGCGCCGACCTGTCCAATGGCCTGTTGTCGATCGACCTGATCCGGCCCGAGCCGGAGCGGATCATCCGCAAGATCAACATCATCGCCACGGACAAGGTTTGACGGCAGCATTCGCGTCAAGGAGATGGCCATGAACCATAATACCAACACTCATGCCGGCGGGCCTCTGGATGTAGCCGAGCTGGCGACCCTCGGCCTCGGCGAGATGGCCTATGTGAAACCGCTGCGTTCCGACGATGTCGCGCGGCTCTTTCCGCAGGCTCCCAAGCTGCAGCCCGGAATGAACCTCTACGCCCTTCTTTCCGCCAGCGGCGAGCCCATCATGCTGACCGACAGCCATGAAACGGCTGTCGCCAATGCCTGGGCGCATGACCTGACGACGGTGAGCCTGCATTAAGGCTCTTCTTTGCAATTCGTCGAGCGCTCCGCCTCGCCGCAGCGCTCGACTGCCCGTGCCTGGTTCCTGATACAGCGCGCTCTCACACAGAGAGTGATCAGTTGGTCTCCCGGAGAGACCAAGTGCAAGCGTTTGGTCCTGCTTCGCTGCAACGTCTTCTTAAAATCCACTTGTTGAAAAGCAGCCAACTTGTTGCTGCTTGCCTCGACATGCGGTGACGAGCCGCCATCGCTCAAAAACTGGCGCTGCAAGAATGTGTGCCGCGCTGCATCGTCAACGCCATACGACAGCTTGATCTGCGAGTTGCTGCCTGCGGATGCCAGCGTATCTTACCTACGGGCAAGGCGCGACCGGAGATTGAAAGAACGCAGTCAATGCCTCTTCAGGTGAAGGATGTGTGGAATGTGCTCGCGCACAAGACAGGCACTCCTCTCGTTCTGGAGAGTACCAATATCATTGTAACCTCCTAACGATGCGACCTTCTGGCTAGGGAGCATCAAAATGGCAGAGAACTACATTTACGAGGCAGATCCGCTTAAACCGCACAAGGATGCAACGTCGCTTTACACGCTGCGTAGCGGAGACACGCTGACCTTCAATTACAAATATGCCGGCGACGAGATCCATTTTTTCAATTCCTACTTTGGGCCTTTTGTGACCCTCGGCAGCAACAATGTCGTGACCGTCAATGTCTTCCTGCGTGGCCTGGCGGGCGTCGATGCCGGCATCATGTCAAACCCGCGCACGATCACTAAAAACAATCACATCATCGTCAATGCGAGCGTGGAAGGCGATAATGGCATCGTTCTGAAGGGATCCGGCAACACGGTCACCAACAGGGGCGACATCCTCGGCAAGAACGGCAACGGCCTGTCCATCGACGGCAACAGCTTTACCGTCACCAACGAGCGCCTGATCTCCGGCATAGACGGCATCGGGCTGGACCTATCCGGTGACAATGGCTCGGTCGTCAGCCAGGGCGATCTTGGGTTAAGAGGGCTCATTCACGGCGACGAGGTCGCCATGAAGCTGACGGGCTCAAACAACAAGGCCGATTTTGGAGAGAGAGGCCGCCTGATCACGGATTGGGACAGCCGCGACGGATCGGCCGACACGGATGGCGTCGGCGACGGCCTTCTGCTCAACGGCAGCAACAACGAGGTGCATCTCCACAAGGTGATCGCCGGCAACAAGGGCGTGTCGGTCTCTGGCGACGGCAACTATCTGTCGCTGAACGGCGCGATCATCGCCAAGCGTGGCATCGAGCTCAAGGGCAATCAGAATTCGTTCATTTCCACCGGCAACATCGAGTCTCGCGACACGGCGATCCTGATCCACGGCAACGAGTTCAATGTTCACAACACCGGCGACATCGTCAGCAGGGGAATTGCTGTCGATATTGTAGGCGATTACGGTCATTTCGAGCAATTCCTCGGCAAGATCAGCGGCACAAGGACGCTTGTGAGCCTTAACGGCAGCAACAACCGGGTCCACTCGCATGAGTCGGAATCGACCGGCGGCACGGCTTTCATTGTCGATGGGCTCAACAACTATCTGTCCCTGTGGAAGATCGATGCGGCCGATCGCGCCGTCTCCATGGCGGGCGTGGGCAATCATCTCGAGTTCCTGGGCGAGATCAATGCCGCCACCGAAGCGGCTTTTATTGTGGGCAGCTCCAACAGGATTACGGTTGGCACATCCAGCAATGTCTCGAGTGGGATCGCTTTGAACGTCACGGGCGATTCGAACTCCGTGGCGAACAGCGGAACGATCTCGGCGGTTGACAAGGCTGTCTGGATGAAGGGGCAGTCAAACCGTGTCATCAACAACTGGGGTATCGAAGGCAATACCGGCATTCTGGCCGAGGGCGATCTGGCCGTCATCAAGAACAACGGAACGATCGAAGGCAATACCGGCATTCTGGCCGATGGCGATGGGACGCTGATCGAGAATTACGGATCGATCACCGGCCATACGGGCGTGCGCTTCATGGGCGACGATGTCGTATTCAAAAGCATCGGTAGTTCTCGGATCACAGCCTCGTCCGATGCAATCTTGGTCGCTGGCAACAGGGCCAACATCCAGAACGGCGCCGATGTTACTCGCGGAGCCGTCAGGATCCATGGCGACCAGGCAAATTTCTTCGGCACCGGCAAGATCATCGGTTCCGATGTGGCGCTCGAGGTCATCGGCAGTAACGCGACCCTTTCGAATATCGGCGACATGTCGGGCGCGAGCAATGCCGTCCGCATTGTCGGCTACGACAATTCCTTCACGTCGATGTACGGCAACATCCAGAGCGGTGCTGGCTCGGCGATTGTCGTTAGGGGTAACAGCAACGAGGTGCTGCTCTCGCCGTTCACCCAGGTCTTCGGAGGCAATGCCGACGCGCCTGCCATCGTGATGGAGGGTGACGACAACTTCTTGCGGAGCACCCATATCACATCCGACGGCACGGCCATTCTGCTGAAGGGCACGTTTGCTGAATTGGAGCATGCCGGTCTGATCGACAGCAGGATCGGCATCGCGCTTGAAGGCAGCGCTGCCGTGATCGGCAGCGTGACCAACTCGTACATTCGCGCGGACGAAACCGCGATCCAGGCCACGGGTCATCAGAACAAGCTCAATCTCAAAGGCGGTATCTTCAGCGAGGCAGGCGACGCCATCGTCGTCACGGGCAATATCAATGAAGTCGTGATCGGCTCGCTCGGAACCGTCTCGGCCGGGGTTGCGGATGGCACCTCGGACGAAGAACCGGGCTTCGATGACGAAGCTGCCGGCCCGGTCTCGGCCATCGTGATGGAAGGCGTGGAAAGCAGGCTTCGGAACGAGGGCGCGATTGCCGCTTCGGGCATCGGCGTGTGGATCAAGGGCGACGAGGCGCGGGTCGAGAACCTGGGATCGATCAAAGGCCATGTCGGCCTTCTTCTGGAAGGCAGCGATGCCGTCGTGACGAGCGCGGAGGGATCGTCCCTTCATGGTGACAAGACGGCGCTCGGCATCCTAGGCCACCGCAATATTCTGAACCTCGACGGCAAGATCTCGTCGGCCAACAGCGATGTCATCGTCATTGCCGGCGACGGGAACGATCTAGTGATCGGCGCGCATGGTGAAATCTCGTCCGGAGATACCATCGAGATCCCCGAAGAGCCTGTTCCCACTATCGAGGGCCCAATCACTACCGCAGGGAGGGGCGTCGTAGCAGATGGCCTCGGAAACCGCGTGCGCAACGATGGCAACATCGCCGTCAAAGCCACGGGCGTCTGGATGAAGGGGTATGAGGGAGTGTTCGAGAACACGGGCAAGATCCGCGGCCAAATCGGCTTGTACTTCGAGGGCGATGGAGGCCGCCTGGCGAATGGAGAAAGAGGAAGCATCTCCGGCTTGGAAACAGCTGTCCGGATCAACGGAAGCCATAATGGCGTCAATCTTCGGGGGACGCTCTCGAGCGATACGGGCGATGCGCTCATCATCGAGAAGAATTACAATATCGTCGAAGTCGGATCTGTAACGTCGAAGAGCGATAGCGCCATCGCCGTGGATGGCATCTTCAACGAGATTTCTCTTTTTGGGAGTGCCGAAAGCCTAAAATCGACAGCCATCGATATGTGGGGCGACAATAATGAGATCACGATCAAGGAGGGAGCTTCTGCGGTCGGAGCCAAGAGCGCCATTGAGATCGCTGGCAACGCGGTGATCGTGAGCAATGAGGGCTACCTCGGTCTCTCGTCTTCGACGAAGGATCTCGCTGTCATCCTGTTCAAGAGTCACGCCAAAGAGATCTTCATCACGAACACCGGGCTGATCGATGCCGGCGATAACCAGTATGCGATCTATCAGCCTAACACTGCCAAGCCGCCAGTGCCTGAAGATGAAGGGCTACCGTCTGAAGGGTTTGTCGCGAACCGCGGCGTGATCAAAGGAGCGATCAAGTTCGGCTCCGGCGACGAGACATTTACCAACGAAGGTCGGATCATTTCGACGCGAACGTCGGGAAGCGATATCAAGTATGATGTGGATCTTGGGGATGGGAACGATATTTATCGGGAGACCGAGACTGCCATGACTTCGGGGATCAAGGTCTTCGGCGGAGATGGCAGAGACAGGTTTTTTGGAGGCGATTCCGACAATATCTTCTTCGGCGGCGAAGGATCCGATATCCTTATGGGCGGCAGGGGTAATGACACTCTCTGCGGCGGCATGTACATGAATACCCTCGACGGTGGCGAAGGGGCAGATGTCTATGTCTTCGAGATCGATCCATCCGACGATAATGTGCTATCCTATGACATGGTCGAGTTCATCCAGAACGAAGACATGTTTCACCTGTCCGGTTCGGCCTTCAAGTTCTTGAAGGCCGATAGCTCGGGACATGTTCTTGAGAGCCAGATTTGCAATAGCCCTGGGTCGGTGACAGCCGATCACAGGCTGATCTATAACCGCGCAACGGGAGAACTTGCTTATGATCCGGACGGTTCTGGCAGGGAATTCGGAGCCACGATTTTCGCAAAAATCACGACCGACACTCTACCACTCTCACTCATGTCGAGCGATTTTCTGCTGATATAAAGGCTTCAGGTTGTTGCCTTATGAATAGCTTGGGTGGCGTTTATCAGCATGCCATCCAGGCGATCAGCACCGGCTAAACAGGCTTCAGCCTGACAATCACCGCTGCTCTTGAGGCCAGGCGAACAGTTCCAGTTCGCCTGGCTTTTTTCTTTCGCTGCTTCAGGTAAAATTCAGGCAATGGCTGCAATCGCCCCGATCAGCCGCTCCAGATCCTCGTCCCGTGAAAGACGATGATCGCCGTCCTTGATGAGGGTGAGCGACACGCTGTCTCCCGGCAGGTGCTCCACCAGTTCGAGCGCGTGGTTCCACGGCACGTCCGGGTCTTCCATGCCCTGAAGGATGTGGACCGGGCAGCCGGTCTGGATCGGCTTTCCGAGGAGGAGATGCCGGCGTCCATCCTCGATAAGCTTCTTGGTGATCGGGTAGGGATCCTCCGAATAGGCGGACGGGCGGTAATAGACCCCGGTCTCTTCCACCGTCCGCCGGAGGTCTTCCGGAAAGCGCGCCCACATCAGCCTTTCCGTCATGTCGGTGGCTGGTGCGATGAGCACGATGCCGACTGGGGCGAGGGCAGGATGCTTGTCCATCAGGTGCCGCGCGGCGAGAAGCGAGATCCAGCCGCCCATGGAGGAGCCGACCAGAATGGGCCGCTCCTTCAGGAAGTGCTCCATGACGGCAAGGGCCTCTTCCAGCCAGCGAGAGATGGTGCCCTGTTCGAAATCGCCACCCGATTCGCCGTGTCCGCTGTAGTCGAAGCGGAGGAAGGCGCGGCCGTGAGCCTCGGCCCAGGAATCGATGGCGGTGGCCTTGGTGGCTCGCATGTCGGATTTGAATCCGCCGATCCACACCACAGGCGGGCCCTTGCCCTCCCGGTGGATCACGGCGATCCGGCGCTCGTCCGCTCCTGAGCCGAGTGTGACGCTTTGCTGCATGGTTAACCTGTCCTCAACTGCTTTGAAGCAAGGGTTTAAGCGATTCTGTCATCTTCCTTTTGAGAAGGCTCTTACATCGGTGAGTTTTTCAGCGCGACCCGGCGGAGGAGCATCTTTCCCGTCATCCCATTCTCATCCGCTCGCAGGCCGGACCATCCTGCAGATCATTCCGGAGCTTGAGGCCGGAGGGGCGGAGCGTACCGCGGTCGACATCGCCGAGGGGCTGGTGAACGCGGGTGCGCGGGCTCTGGTCGCCACCGAGGGCGGGCGGCTCGTGGGCGAGCTCCAGGCCAAAGGCGGCATCTGGATTCCCTTTCCGGCGGCCACGAAGAACCCGGTTTCCATGTTTCTCAACGTGCGCAGGCTCGCCAGGATCTGCCACAAGGAGAGGGTGTCCTTGATCCATGCCCGCTCCCGGGCTCCGGCCTGGGTGGCCATGGGCGCGGCCCGCAGCCTCAACATTCCCTTCGTGACCACCTATCACGGCAGCTATTCCGGCCGCTCCTCGGTGAAGGTTCTCTACAACTCGGTCATGGCTCGGGGCGACGTGGTCATCGCCAACTCGCAATACACCGCCAATCTGATCCGCTCTCATTATCCCCAATCCGCAGACCGGATCGGAGTGATCTACCGGGGCACGGATTTCCTCAAATTCGCGCCCGCCGCCGTGGCGCCCGAGCGAATCGAGGCTCTGCGCAAGGCCTGGGGCGTGGCGCCCCACGAGCGCGTGGTGCTGCTTGCCGCTCGCCTGACGGGCTGGAAGGGCCAGAAAGTGCTGATCGAGGCCGCGGCCAAGCTCCGGGATGCCGGCATGGCCGACGTCGCCTATATCCTGGCAGGCGATCCGCAGGGCCGGGATTCCTATGTGAAGGAGCTCGACAGCCTGATCGAGGCCAAGGGCCTGAAAGGCGTCGTGCGCCGGGTCGGCCATTGCATCGACATGCCTGCCGCCTTCCTGGCAGCGGCAGTCGTCACGGTGCCCTCGACGGAGCCGGAGGCCTTCGGCCGCTCGGCGGTGGAGGCCCAGGCCATGGGAACACCGGTGGTGGTGTCCGATCTCGGTGCCGTGCCCGAGACGGTTCTGGCCCCGCCGACCGTGCCGCAACAGGAGCGGACGGGCTGGCGCGTGCCCGCGGGCGATGCCGAGGCCCTGGCCGAAGCTGTAGGAGCCGCCCTGAGCCTCGGCGCCAGTGCCAGAATCGCCTTGAGCACCCGGGCGAGAGCCCACGTGGAGCGCCAGTTCTCGCTCGACCGCATGATTTCGAGCACGCTCAATGTGTATTCTGCCCTTCTGGATAGCTGGTCAGCCCACAGAACGAGTTGACTTCGCGCCATTTTGCGCGAAATGTCGAATTATTCTCGGCAAGGTTGAGCATGCTGCAGAGGCTTCTGGAAAGTCTCCCGCCTCGACTGAGCCCTTAAACAGGAGATACGAGCCATTCGCCGACCAATGAGACCTATGCCGGTGCCGCAAAAGGACGGACCGCGCGCAAACCGAGACATTCGCGGCGTCCGCGAAGTTCAGCTGATCGATGATACCGGACAGAACAAGGGCGTAATGCCCTTCTTCGATGCCATGCGCCTCGCCGAGGACGCTGGCCTCGACCTGGTGGAAATCTCGCCGAACGCGACCCCTCCGGTCTGCAAGATCCTCGATTACGGCAAATTCCGCTTCCTGGAACAGAAGAAGGCCGCTGAGGCGCGCAAGAAGCAGAAGACCGTCGAGGTCAAGGAAATCAAGCTGCGCCCGGGCATCGACGATCACGATTACGACGTGAAGATGAAGGCCATGAAGAGCTTCTTCGAGGAAGGCAACAAGGTGAAGATCACCCTGCGCTTCCGTGGCCGCGAAATGGCGCACCAATCCCTCGGCCTGAAGGTTCTCGACCGGGTCAAGGCCGATGTTGGCGATATCGCCAAGGTCGAGATGGAGCCGAACTTCGAGGGCCGCCAGGTCGTCATGGTGCTGGCCCCTCGCTAAGGGACTCTGCCACCAAGTGAAATTCATGGCCGCCGGCATCCCGGCGGCCATTGCTTTTTAAGGCGGCTTCTGCCATAAGCCGCCCTTCATCGAACCGCCCGGCTGTTAGGGCTGCCGTGGCGGTTTGTGTTGCTCACAGTAGCAATATGGGCTGAAAGGGCGGGTTTCCCGCTCTCGAGGCCTGACCAAAGGAGAGCAAAATGCCCAAGCTGAAGACGAAATCGGGCGCTAAGAAGCGCTTCAAGATCACTGGCACCGGCAAGGTCGTTTACGCCCAGGCCGGCAAGCGCCACGGGATGATCAAGCGGACCAAGAAGCAGATCCGCAACCTGCGCGGCACCACGACCATGTTCGAGGGCGACGCCTACAACGTGAAGAAGTACTTCCTGCCCAACGGCTAAGGCGGTCTTCCCCACCATCCCGGATTTTGAAGGAGTTTTCCCATGGCACGCGTCAAACGGGGCGTTACCGCCCACGCCAAGCACAAGAAGGTTTTTAAGGCAGCCAAAGGCTTCTACGGCCGCCGCAAGAACACCATCCGCATCGCCAAGCAGGCGGTCGAGAAGAGCATGCAGTATGCGACGCGCGATCGTCGCAACAAGAAGCGCACCTTCCGCGCTCTTTGGATCCAGCGTCTCAACGCTGCCGTCCGCCTGCATGACATGACCTATTCCCGATTTATCGACGGTCTCGGCAAGGCTGGGATCGAGGTCGATCGCAAGGTCCTGTCCGAAATGGCCATCCACGAGCCGGCGGCTTTCGCTGCTTACGTGGAAGCTGCCAAGGCTGCCCTGCCTCAGCAGGCCGCCTAAGTCGGATAGACTAGCTTTCGGTGCGGCTGGCTCGTTCAGCCGCACCGCCTTTACCCGCCTTTTCCGAGACCATCCGCGCTGACGGCTGAAACGCTGTCGGTTGCGACCACGCGGCTCGGCTATCTTCACGGTTCCCGCGCTGCGCCCCTGAAAGCGCTTAGCATCTGGCTAGGGACCGATGACCGATCTCAATCAACTCGAAACTGACCTGCTTTCTCAGGTCGAAGCCGCCGGCGACGAAGCGGCTCTCGAAGCTGTGCGCCTGTCCGCGCTCGGCAAGAAGGGCTCCGTCTCCGAACTCTTGAAGACCCTCGGCGCGATGACGCCGGAGGAGCGCAAGGAACGCGGGCCCCTCATCAACGGCCTGCGCGACAAGGTTCAGAGCGCCCTCACGGTGAAGAAGGAAACGCTCGCCGAGGCCGCTCTCGGAGCGCGCCTTGCCGCCGAGCGCATCGACGTGACGCTGCTCCCGCAGGAAGCGCCGGAAGCGCGCGGGCGCATCCACCCCATCAGCCAGGTGATCGAGGAACTGACGGCGATTTTCGCCGATATGGGCTTCTCCGTGGCCGAGGGTCCGGATATCGAGACGGATTATCTCAACTTCACGGCTCTGAACTTCCCCGTCGGACATCCGGCGCGCGAGATGCACGACACGTTCTTCCTCGCCCCCGACGAGAAGGGCGAGCGCAAGGTGCTGCGCACGCACACCTCGCCGGTGCAGATCCGCACGATGAAGTCGCAAAAGCCGCCGATCCGCGTGATCATTCCGGGCCGTACCTATCGCCACGACTCGGACCAGACGCACACGCCGATGTTCCACCAGGTGGAAGGCCTCGTCATCGACAAGCAGGCCAACATCGCGCACATGAAGTGGATTCTCGAAGAGTTCTGCAAGGCGTTCTTCGAAGTCGATCAGGTGAAGATGCGCTTCCGCCCGTCGTTCTTCCCCTTCACCGAACCGTCGGCTGAAGTGGACATTCAGTGCTCGCGTAAGGGCGGCGAAATCCGCTTCGGCGAAGGCACCGACTGGCTCGAAATTCTCGGCTGCGGAATGGTGCATCCGAACGTGCTGCGCAATTGCGGACTCGATCCCGACGAGTACCAGGGCTTCGCCTGGGGCATGGGCATCGACCGCATCGCCATGCTGAAATACGGCATGCCGGATCTGCGTCCGTTCTTCGAGGCCGATGTACGCTGGCTGAACCATTACGGCTTCCGCCCGCTCGACATTCCGTCCCTCGTCAGCGGCCTGACTTCGTAAAGGAGAGCACCAATGAAATTCACTCTCTCCTGGCTCAAGGATCATCTTGAGACCAATGCATCTCTCGATGAGATCGTTGAAACGCTCACGCGCATCGGCCTCGAGGTCGAAGGCGTCGAGGACAAGGCGAAGACGCTTGGCGCTTACATCAACGCCTATGTGATCTCCGCCGAGCAGCATCCGAACGCGGATCGCCTGCGCGTGTGCATGGTCGATACCGGCAGTGGCTCGCCGATCCAGGTCGTCTGTGGCGCACCTAATGCACGCACCGGCATGAAGAGCGTGTTCGCGCCTCCCGGCACCTACGTGCCCGGCAAGAACATCACGCTCGGTGTCGGCACCATTCGCGGCGTGGAGAGCGCGGGCATGCTGTGCTCGGCGGCTGAGCTTGAAATCTCCGACGATCACGACGGCATCATTGAGCTTCCCGCTGATGCGCCTATTGGCGTTGCCTACGCTGCTTATGCAGGCCTCGACGATCCGGTGATCGAGATCAACCTCACGCCGAACCGTCCCGATTGCACGTCGATCTTCGGCATCGCGCGCGATCTCGCCGCAGCCGGTCTCGGCACGCTCAAAGGTGGCGACGTTCCTGCCATTCAAGGCAAGGGCGCGTGCCCGGTTTCCGTGACGCTCGATTTCTCGGGCGATGACGCGAAGCTCTGCCCGACCTTCGCGCTGCGTCTCGTGCGCGGCGTGAAGAACGGCCCCTCGCCGGAATGGATGCAGCGCCGTCTGCTCTCCATCGGTCTTCGCCCGATCAACGCGCTCGTCGACATCACCAACTACATCACCTTCGACCGTGGTCGTCCGCTGCACGTGTTCGACGCCAAGAAGGTGAAGGGCAATCTCACCGTCCGCCGCGCGAAGGATGGCGAGGAAGTGCTGGCGCTCGATGGCCGCACCTACAAGCTCGATGCGGGAACGGTGGTGATCGCCGATGAGAACGGCGTCGAGTCGATTGCCGGCATTATGGGCGGCGAGCATTCCGGTTCGGACGAAGGCACGACGGATGTGCTGATCGAATCCGCTTTGTGGGATCCGCTCAACATCGCGCAGACGGGCCGCAAGCACGGCATCATTACCGATGCGCGCTATCGCTTCGAGCGCGGCATCGATCCGGCCTTCACGGTGCCGGGCCTGGATCTCGCGACGAAGATGGTGATCGATTTCTGCGGCGGTGAGCCGAGCGAGGCTGTCGTGGCGGGCAAGGTGCCGGATACGACGCGTGTGATCGAGTTCCCGTATTCGGAAGTGCCGCGCCTGTCGGGCCTCGATGTGAAACCTGCTGAATCCGAAGAGATTCTGAAGAAGCTCGGCTTCAAGGTTCAGGGCTCGGGCGAGCGCGTGAACGTCGTGCCGCCGTCCTGGCGTCCCGACATCGAAGGCAAGGCCGATCTCGTGGAAGAGGTCATCCGCATCGCCGGTGTCGACCGCATCGAGCCGCAGCCGCTGCCGCGTCTCGAAGCGACGGTCGCAAAACCGATCCTCACGCTGATCCAGAAGCGCACGCGCGTCGCGCGCCGCTCTCTCGCCATGCGCGGTTTGGTGGAAGCCGTCACCTGGTCCTTCATTTCGAAAGACGAAGCGGAGCTGTTCGGTGGCGGCGATGCGCGTCTTGCGCTCGCCAACCCGATTGCGGCGGAACTCTCCGACATGCGCCCATCGCTTCTGCCGGGTCTGTTGAAGGCAGCCCAGCGCAACGCGGATCGGGGTTTCGGTGATGTTGCGCTCTTCGAAGTCGGCCAGACCTTCGCGTCCGACGAGCCGGAAGGCCAGTCGATCAAGGCCGCCTCCGTGCGTCGCGGTACGGCGCGCGCCGAGGGCGTCGGCCGCCACTGGAATGGCGGAGCGGAAAGCGTCGATGCGTTCGACGCCAAGGCCGACGTTCTGGCGCTGCTGGCTGCTCTTGGTATTCCCGCAGGCGGTCTTCAGATCGTCGCGGGCGGTCCGGCCTGGTTCCATCCTGGCCGTTCGGGCACGCTGCAATTCGGCCCGAAGAATATCGTCGGCGCGTTCGGTGAGGTTCACCCGAAGATCCTGAAGGCGCTCGACCTGAAGGGGCCGCTCGTTGCCTTCGAACTCAATCTCGATGCGCTTCCGCCGCCCAAGGCGAAGCCCACCAAGATGAAGCCGAAGCTCTCGCTGCCCGATTTCCAGCCGCTCACCCGCGACTTCGCCTTCGTGGTCGGCCGCGATGTGGCGGCGGGCGACATCGTGAAGGCGGCCCAAGGAGCGGAGCGCGCGCTGATCGTGGGCGTCGATGTGTTCGACGTCTACGAGGGCACTGGCATCGACCCGGACAAGAAGTCCGTGGCCATCGCCGTCACGCTCCAGCCGACGGAAAAGACGCTCACCGACGTGGAGATCGAGGCCGTGACGGCCAAGATCATCGCGGAAGTGTCGAAGAAGACCGGCGCGGTGCTGCGCGGATAAAGGTTATGTCTCGGGCGCGGCTTAGGCTGTGCCCGAGGCCTTTCTGCCGTTGAGTGGGTTCCCCTCGTCCCACCCATATCGAACCGTGTCGAATCGCATCCCCCGTGCATCGACCATGAGGAGCCTCCCTACGAGGCTCTCGCCGAAGCCCACGATTTCCCGCATGACCTCCATCGCCATCAGGCTGCCCATCACGCCGGCCAAGGCCCCCAGAATTCCGGCCTCGGCGCAGGTGGGGACGGCTCCCGGCGGGGGTGGGGAGC
>NZ_JAKRNJ010000003.1 GCF_022346925.1 Microvirga sp. ACRRW | reverse complement strand
TGAAGCGGTGTACTCACCAAAGCATAGAACGGGTCGTTGTCTTATCATTCCGGTTCAAAGAACCGGCGCAAGGACACCGCCGCCTACGCTTCTCCTTCTTTCTTCACTTGTCAAAGAGCAACATCCGAAGATGCAGTTTCCGAAGACAACAGCGCCTCACTCCGGTTTTACCCGGCTTGAGCCGCCAGCCTGTCAGGGAAACCTCGGAACCGCCTTTTCGGCAGCGCCGCGATGAACCTGATTTAGGATCATTCGTTTTCTTTGTCAACTCCATATTTTCGAGAAACTCGAAAACCGGAGAAGACCCTCACCAGAACATGCTTCGCTTCCCGACTTGCGTCAGGCTGCTGAGCCCGCTTCTGAGGAGGTTTTGGCGCCGTCCGCAATCAGCGGCGGCGTCGATGGGCGGGTTATAGGCCCGGCCTCTCGGGACTGTCAACACGCTTGTGAAAGTTTTTTGACGCTTTCTCGAACCGCCGCGCTTCTCACATGTTTAGCCACGCCTTGCCTCACTCCGGACACAGTGACGGTTGAAGCGTCGTTTCCGCAGCGCCTCTCTTATAAGGATATGCATCGGCGGGCCCTCCCTTGTTAAGCCTGTGCCTATGCCTTCTCTTGTGCTAGAGCGCCCTCAGCCTTTATGCATGAAGCTACTCGATTACGATATTGTCCATCATGAGCCATGTTCCTCCAAATGACGGCCTGTCTAAGGCTTCCCGCCGGGAAGCCTTAAGCTTGGCGTCCGGAGTCGAGCTCGGTCATGAACCGGCCCTCACCGCCAGCGGCGCGGCCGCTCCCGAAATCGACAAGCGCGAAATCAATCTGCGATGGCTTGGCGCCAGCGTTCTGACGGGCGTGACGGGCGCCGTCCTCATCGGCGCCTCCATTCATGTCTCCATCGAGGGCGCCACCACCTCCGTCCAGGCTCCCGAGCGCGCCGCCGTGATCGCCTATCCCCGGTCCGAGCAGGATGGGGAGCGGGCCACGAACGTAGCACGCAAGAGCAACCGTCTGAACATGACGGAGCTGACGGCCTCGGCGAAGCAGAGCTTCAAGGCGCCCATGACGATCCGCAACGGCGACCGCGAGGCCATCAAGGTTCGCCAGTTCGTCAAGATCGCGACGAACCTGTCCCTCTCGGCCGGTACCTACGCCTCCGACATTCCCGCCTTCAACCCCATGCGCCTCTTCGCGGAGGACACTCAGGAGAAGATCGACCAGGTCCCCGAAATCACCGATGCGGACGTCTCGGTTCTGCGCCGGGACCTGGCCGCCATGGTCATCGAGGCGAGCGCGCCGTCCCTCACGGACAACGACGTGATGGCCATGCTCGAAGAGGAGCGCCGCGTCACCAACGAGACCGGGCGGCGCGCCGCCGTTGCGATCCCCGCCCAGCAGATGCTGTCACGTACCCTGCGCCAGCCAGACGGCCTCGGTGAAGCCCTGGGCTATGCCCGTGTCGTGGATACGCCTTTCAGCACCATCGAAGTCCGGGTCATGCCCGAGAACGTCACAGACCTGCCGAAGATCGAGCAGAAGGCCATCGCGCCCCTGATCGAGGAGCGCGACGTGGTGTTCAAGAAGGGCGAGACCCTGGAGACGGTTCTGCGCAGCTATGGCGCGACCCCGGAGCAGATCGCAGCCATCACCAACGCCCTGTCAGTGCGGATGAAGATTGCGAATATGCCTGAAGGCCAGCGCCTTCGCATCCTCATCGCTCCCGGACCGCGCCTGGGCGATCCCCGGCAGATCGTCCGTGTCATCGCCTTCGGCGAGAAGGGTATCGAGGGCATCGCCGCAACGAACGATCGGGGTGCTTTCGTCTCCGTGACGCCCCCTGACGAACCCTTGGACCACGCCACCGTCGCGGACGGGCAGGACGGGGAGGAAGAAGAGGGCGAGGAAAGCAATGGTCGTGTCAGGCTCTACGAGAGCCTTTACGAAACAGCCCTCAAAAACGACTTGCCGCCCGAGACCGTGGAGGAGCTGGTCCGCATCTTCGGCTACGACGTCGATTTCCAGCGCCGCGTTGCCCAGGGCGACAGCTTCGAACTGTTCTTCGGCTCCGACGACGACAGCGGCAATGGTACGCCGGAAATTCTCTACGCCTCCCTGACCGTGGGCGGAGAAGCGCGCCGCGTCTACCGGTTCCAGGGCGACGACGGAGCCATCGACTATTTCGACGAGACCGGACGCTCCTTGAAGAAGTTTCTGCTCCGCAAGCCGATCTCGGACGGCGTTCTGCGCTCGGGCTTCGGCTCCCGCTTCCACCCGATCCTCGGCTATTCGCGTCCGCATACGGGTATCGACTGGTCGAACAAGGTCGGAACGCCGATCATGGCCGCAGGCAACGGCACCATCCGCTTTGCCGACTGGAAGTCAGGTTACGGACGCCATATCGAGATCCAGCACGCCAACGGCTATGTGACGACCTATTCGCACATGACGGGCTTTGCCAAGAGCATGGCTCCCGGCGCTCGCGTCCGTCAGGGTCAGGTGATCGGCTATCTCGGCAGCACCGGCCTCTCGACAGGCCCTCACCTTCACTACGAAGTGCTGATCAACGGCAGCTTCGTCGATCCGCTGAAGATCCGCCTTCCGCAGGGCCGCGAGCTCGACGGCCGCAGCCTCGCCGAGTTCAAGCGCCAGCGCGAGCAGGTGGACGGCCTCATGGGCCAGGCCGGCCCAACGGCAAGCCTCTCCCAGCGCGCAGACCTTCGCTAAGTCATGCTCGACCTGTTTCTGATCGTCTTCCCGGTCTTCGGCCTGATCGGGATCGGATATCTCGCGCGCCGCACGGGCTTCGTCTCCGAGCGCATGGGAGAAGGCCTCTCGGAATTCGTCTTCAGTCTCTCCGTTCCCTGCCTGATCTTCCGCACGCTCGTGAAGGCGGAGATCCCGGCGGTGCAGCCCTGGGGCTATTGGATCTCCTATTTCGTGGGCGTCGCCGTGGTGTGGGTTCTGGCTACCACGATCGGCCGGCATTTCTTCGGGATCAAAGGTGTCTCGAGCGTCGTTGCCGGATTCTCGGCAGGCCAGGCCAACACCGTCTTCGTCGGCGTGCCGATGATCCTCAAGGCCTATGGCGACGAGGGCGCGGTTCCGCTCTTCCTGCTGCTCGCGGTGCACCTGCCTGTGACCATGACGCTTGCCACGGTGCTGGCGGAAGGACGCCAGGCCTCGCCTCTCATCATTCTTCGCCGGTTGGCGACCCATCCTATCGTGATCGGCATCCTGGCGGGCTCCGCTCTCCGTCCAATCGCTCATGCCATTCCCGCACCCCTCTGGCAGATCGTGGATCTGATCGCGAGCGCGGCCGTGCCTTGCGCCCTGATTTCCATGGGCATCGCGCTTCGGCGCTACGGCATGAAGATGGGGTGGAAGCTGCCGACACTGATTTCCGTGCTCAAGCTCGTGGTGCATCCGCTCGTGGTGCTGCTGCTCGCCACTTACGTGTTCGAGATGCCACCCGTCTGGGCGGGGGTTGCGGTGCTCTTCGCCTCGTGCCCTTCCGGCATCAATGCTTATCTGTTTGCCGAGCGATATAATGAGGGCGTTGCCCTGGCATCGAGCGCGGTGACGCTCTCCACGGCTTTGGCCTTGGGCACTACGCTGGTGTGGCTCTATGTGCTGGGCGTCGGCTGAAAGCCGAGGCGCTGCCTGATCTCGGCAGGCGTCACGCCTTGCTCCCGCAATTCATGGAGTGCTTCCGATTTCCGGCTTTTCGCGAGCTTGTCGCCGCCGGGATCGAGGATCAGGCCGTGATGATGATAGCGCGGCGTCGGAAGCTCGAGCAGCTTCTGCAGGAGCACGTGCAGATCGGTAGCAGCTTCCAGATCCTGACCGCGCACCACATGAGTGACACCTTGCAAGGCATCATCCAGCACGACGGAGAGATGATAGCTCGTCGGCACATCCTTGCGCACGATCACCGCATCGCCCCAGCGCCAGGGATCGGCTTCGGCGATCTCCTCATCACCATCGAGCGTGAAGCGTGTGAAAGTGTGCGGGCCGGGAAGGAGCTGGCGCGCAGCCTGCATATCGATGCGCCATGCATGCGGCTCGCCCGCCTCGATCCTTCTTGCGGCCTCATCGTCTGAGAGCTTTCTGCAGATGCCCGGATAGAGTGGCGCCCCATCGGGATCGCGCGGCCATTCCTTGCCGCTTTCCGCCTCGACGGCCTCGATCTTCTGCGCAATTTCTTTCCGCGAGCAGAAGCAGGGATAAGCAAGCCCCTTGCCCTTCAATGCCTGGAAAGTCTTTCGATAATCCGCGAAATACTCCGACTGCCTCCGCACAGGCTTTTCCCATTCCAGACCAAGCCAGCGAAGATCCTCATCAATCGCGCTCTCGTATTCAGGACGGCAGCGTGTGATATCGATATCCTCGATGCGCAAAAGAAAGCGGCCGTTGAGCCGGCGGGCGAGCGTATCGTTGAGCAGGGCCGAATAGGCATGGCCGAGATGAAGCCGTCCGTTGGGGCTTGGGGCAAATCGGAATACGGGCTTCGTCACGGACGGCCTTTGAAGAACGGGAATGAATGGATGGCCACCCTCCTCGAAACGGACGCGGTTCTCAAGAGGGGCCTGAAGGCGCTCGCCAAGCTTGACCCCGTGATGGCGCGGCTTTCGGCGGAGGGCATCGTCCCGCAATTGCGCAAGCGCCCGCCAGGTTTCGAGGGGCTCGCCTGGATCATCACCGGCCAGCAGGTGTCGACCGCAAGCGCCGCCGCGATCTGGGGGCGGGTAAGAGCGATCCTTGAGCCGCCTACCCCAGAACGGTTCCTGAGCCTCTCCGACGACGAGCTGCGGGCGGCGGGCCTCTCGGCCATGAAGGTGAGAACCATTCGTGCCACCGCCACCGAGATCGTGGAGGGACGGCTACCCCTCGACCAGCTGCATGAACTTCCCGCCGACGAGGCGCACAACCTTCTCACGCGGGTGAAGGGGATCGGCCCGTGGACAGCCGACATCTACCTGCTGTTCTGCCTCGGCCATCCGGATGCGTTTCCAGGCGGCGATCTCGCCGTACAGGAGGCGGCCCGGATCGCCTATGCCCTGGAGGAGCGGCCCGACGCGAAGGCGCTCACTGTTCTGGCGGAGCGTTGGCGGCCTTGGCGGGGCGTCGCCGCCAAGGTGCTCTGGGCCTATTACCGCGTGGCCAAGGCGCGGGAAGGCAGCCCCGTTACCTGAGGCTTAAAGAGCGCATCTTTTCACGCAAAACCGGTTCCCACTTTTGCGTTCGATGCTTCAGCCCTGCTGCGCAGCTGCAAGCGACGCTTGGGCTCCGGCCCGCAGCATGCTCATGTCGCTGCCGATGCAGACCATGTTGAAGCCTTTGCGGGCGAGGTCCCCTGCCCGGGCACCGGAGGGCGCGAAGATGGCGGCGATCTTGCCTGCTGCCCGAACCCGGGCGAGCACATGATCGAGCGCTTTTTCGACCTCGGCGCTGGCCGGGTCCACACCCTTGCCGCCTAAGAGCGCGATGGAGAGATCGGCCGGGCCGGCGAAGACACCGTCGATGCCCGGCACCTCGAGAATCTCGTCGATGATGGCGAGCGCCTCCCGGGTTTCCACCATGGCGAAGGACACGGTCAGATCGTTGGCGCGGCGTAAGTATTCCGCAGGCTCCAAGCCCGACAGGGCAAGCGCTCCATAGGCGCCCCAGCTGCGCTGGCCCACGGACGGAAACTTCATGAAGGAGGCAAAGCGCCTGGCATCCTCGATGGTGTTGATCATGGGCGCGATCACGCCCGAGACGCCGGCATCGAGAAAGCGGGAAGCCATGGCGAACTCACCGACGGGAATGCGAACCAGGGCTGGCTTTCCCGCCGCCGCGATCAGGGGAACAGCCCTCAGCGCGGCGGCGAAGTCCATGGAGCCGTGCTGCATGTCCATCGCCACCGCGTCGAACTCCTCCCGGGCCAGCAAGGCCGGGACGGAAGGGTCCGGAAGCCCGCACCAAGCGGTGAGCAGAGGCGTGCCCCCTTTCAGAAGGTCGGGGAAGGATGGGTTGATCAGCATGGCACTCTTTTCTGCAGTTCTTGCTGCTGTTTGGCAGAAATGGATCAATGAAAAAGGAAAAGGGCCGCTACCGGCCCCCCTTAATCTCCTGAATGGCACGCTCGGTCAGCTCGACGAGCTTTGCCTTGAGCTCCGCCTCCCCGGTCGGCTTGCCAGCGCCGTCGAGATCTTTCCCGACCTTGCGCAGGATGTCCGCATCCCCAGCTTCCTCAAAGTCGGCAAGAACGACGCTCTTGGCGTAGGCCTCAGCCTCATCGCTGGTCTTTCCCAGGCGGTCGGCGACCCAGAGACCGAACAGCTTATTGCGACGCGCCGTGGCCTTGAAGCGCAGCTCCTCGTCATGGGCGAACTGCTTCTCGTAGGCGTCTCTACGGTCATCGAATCCGGTCATTGCGTCGTTCTCCTTAAGCTTGAGCCTTCATGCGATATAAGGGCGCACTCGCGCCAGCGCCAGACGCTCCCCATCTAGAAGAGGGTGCCTGAGGGGCCAAAAAGGCCCGTTTCCTCCTCTGCGCGTTGTGCTCGTCTCCTTGATCGGATAGGTTGCCCTGAAGCGGAGCGCCGGTCTAAAGCCGCGCTTAACGCCAGCCGCGGAACAGCACCATGTCTAGCCAGGAGCCCACGGCATTATGGATTTTCTCAAACCACGGTACACGCCTATGAATCGTCGCCGTCGCGTCTATGAGGGCAAGGCGAAGGTCCTCTATGAGGGCCCCGAACCCGGAACGCTCATCCAGCACTTCAAGGATGATGCCACAGCCTTCAATGCCAAGAAGCACGAAGTGATCGACGGCAAGGGTGTGCTGAACAACCGGATCTCGGAATACGTTTTCCAGAACCTGAACGATATCGGCATCCCGACCCACTTCATCCGCCGCCTGAACATGCGCGAGCAGCTGATTCGTGAGGTGGAGATCATCCCCCTCGAGGTCGTGGTGCGAAACGTGGCGGCAGGCTCGCTCGCCAAGAGGCTCGGCCTTGAGGAAGGCACGCAGCTGCCCCGCTCGATCATCGAATTCTATTACAAGAACGATGAACTCGGCGATCCGATCGTCTCGGAAGAGCACATCACCGCCTTCGGCTGGGCCTCGCCCCAGGAGATCGACGACATCATGGCGCTCGCCATCCGCGTCAACGACTTCCTGTCCGGCCTCTTCCTCGGCGTCGGCATCCGCCTCGTGGACTTCAAGCTCGAGACGGGCCGTCTCTGGGAAGGCGAGCTGATGCGCATCGTCGTCGCCGACGAGATTTCCCCGGATTCGTGCCGTCTCTGGGACATCAAGTCCAAGGACAAGCTCGACAAGGACCGCTTCCGCCAGGACATGGGCGGGCTGGTGGAGGCCTATACGGAGGTCGCCCGCCGTCTCGGCATCCTCTCCGAGAACGAGAACATCGTCACCGGCGGTCCCCGCCTCGTGCAGTGAGTGCCTCGTCCTTCCTGCATAAGATCAGATGCCCGGCTTCGTGCCGGGCATTGTTGTTGGGCTTAGGTGTCGCCCTCAGCCTGACTGCCTGCGACTACATTCCCCGCACCGTCGCAGGCCTGCAGACCGACGCCTCCTGGGACGCTCTGCCCTTGCGCAAATGGCTCGCCGAGGATCGGGCGGAGCCCATTGCCCTCTCCTTCTGCGCCCCGCCTGCTTGCAATCCCGGCCTCGCCGTCGGCGTCATCCGCCTGAATGGTAAGGACGCGCAAGTGACGGAAGCCCTGCTCAAGGACCCCGAGCGCCTCGCCCGGGCGCTGCGCTCCCCCGTGGACCGGAAAAAGCCGGTGAAGACCGACATTGCCGTCGAGCGTTTTAAAGGCGCGCCTTATCCGGGCTTTGCCATCACCTTGAGCCCCAAGGACGGCGGCAAGCCTCCGGCTTACGGCGCAGCCATGGGACGCCGCTCCGGGGAGGGCCTGGATGTGGTTCTGGCCATCGGTGTCTCGTCCGAACTCGTGCGGCAGAGCGTTCAAGAAGCGGCCGAGCGCGAGTTCCGCTAAGCCTTCGACTGGTTATCGCAGAGGCTTGCAGGGCAGAGCAAAGTCCACATGGTAATGCTCGTCGTGCCGAACCCAGGCCTGCCGGCGCATGAAGGTCATCTCTGACTGAAGGTAGACCCCTCTTGACGTCGCAAAGAGCAAGGGGAGATAGGCGGGATCGAAGATCACGCGCTCGATCCCGATGCCACGCTTCTTCGCGGAGCGGTCGAGAGCTTCGAGATGCAGGGCCATGGCCTCGAAATCGATCCGATAATCCTTCATTCGCCCCCGGCGGTCGAATTCGAGATCGTATCCGTACCGGTTCAAGGGATGGGTCGGCAGGGCGACCGATCTTCCGGCCTTGTTCCGAACGGGGACCATGAAATCCACCGAGAGCCCATTCTGGTGGGTGCGATGAGGCGGAAAAGGGCCGCCTTTCTCGTGGCCACTCTCGCCATAGACAAAAACCAGATCCTTCTGAGCCTTGGCCAAAGCCGCGTAAGCCTCGCCGACGACATCGGCCACCTTGGAGTGGACGTAGGTCCGGTCGAGGGTGGATGCGAAGCGGCTATAGGCGGTGAAATTCGGCCCCGATTGCGGCAGGGCGACGCCGTTTTCCAGCCGTCCTTTTGCCGTTCCGCCGAAACAGACGCTCTCGGCCCCGAACGCATTGGAAGCGATCAGCATCAGGGACAAGGCGATGAAAGCGCAGGGCTTGGCTCTTAGGAAGGGGATCGGCACGAGGTCCTGCAATTTGGCTTCCTGAAACAAGGTATCATACACAGATCCTTCATAAGAGCGGGTATCTGTTCCAGCAAGGCATGGAAGGTTAAAGGGGATACCCTGTACCACTGCCCGTGAATTAGACGCCAAAGGCGTTGTTTCTTGAGGGCATTAGCTTTATGGCGTGGGGCAAATCTCAAAACCTCGAGGCCTCCCATGAAAGCTCGCGTCACCGTCACCCTGAAGAACGGCGTTCTCGACCCCCAAGGCAAGGCCATCGAAGGGGCCCTGAAGTCCCTTGGCGTGGATGGCATTGCCGGCGTCCGCCAGGGCAAGGTGTTCGATATCGAGCTGGAGACGGGCGACAAGGCCAAAGCCGAAGCCTCGCTCAAGGCAGCCTGCGAGAAGCTGCTCGCGAACACCGTCATCGAAAATTACCGCGTCGAGATCGTTTGAGGCCGACATGAAATCCGCTGTCATCGTCTTCCCCGGCTCCAATCGCGAAGGCGATATGGTGCGGGCTCTCAAGCTGGCGGGCTCCGACGCCCAGAAGGTCTGGCATGCCGAAACCGAGCTGCCCAAGGGCACGGACCTCGTGGTCCTGCCGGGCGGCTTTTCTTATGGCGATTATCTCCGCTGCGGCGCGATTGCCGGACGCGCCACCGTGATGGATGCAGTCCGCGCCCATGCAGCGCGCGGCGGCCTCGTGCTCGGCGTCTGCAACGGCTTCCAGATCCTCTGCGAAGCTGGCCTTCTGCCCGGCATTCTGATGCGCAACGCGAACCTCAAGTTCATCTGCCATCGCCAGTTCCTGAAGGTTGAGCGCAACGACACCGCCTTCACGAAGAACTACGCCAAGGGTCAGGCCATCGACGTCTGCGTGGCGCATGGCGAGGGCAATTACACGGCGGATGCGGAAACGCTGAAGCGTCTCGAAGGCGAAGGCCTCGTCGCCTTCCGCTACTCGGATGCGAACGGCCATGTGACGCCCGATTCCAACCGCAACGGCTCGATGAATTCGATTGCCGGCATCTATTCCGACAAGCTCAACGTGCTCGGCATGATGCCTCATCCGGAAAACCTGATCGAAGACCTCGTGGGCGGCACCGATGGGCGCGGCCTCTTCGAGAGCCTCGTGTCTTCTTTCTCCCGCGCAGCCTAATTTCCAACTCACGAGATAATGATGATCCGCAACGACGTCGCCATCACCCCGGAGCTGGTCAAGGAGCACGGACTGAAGCCTGACGAATACGAGCGTTTCGTGAAGCTGATCGGCCGCACGCCGACCATCACCGAGCTCGGCATCGTCTCCGCCATGTGGAACGAGCATTGCTCGTACAAATCCTCGCGCATCCATCTGCGCGGCCTGCCGACGAAAGCGCCGTGGGTCATCCAGGGCCCCGGCGAGAACGCGGGCGTGATCGATATCGGCGATGGCCTCGCCTGCATCTTCAAGATGGAAAGCCACAACCATCCGTCCTTCATCGAGCCCTATCAGGGCGCGGCGACGGGCGTGGGCGGCATTTTGCGTGACGTGTTCACCATGGGCGCGCGTCCGATTGCGGCGCTGAACTTCCTGCGCTTCGGCGAGCCGGATCATCCGAAGACTCCGCACCTCGTTTCGGGCGTGGTCGCGGGCATCGGCGGCTACGGCAATTCGTTCGGCGTGCCCACCGTCGGCGGCTCTGTTGGTTTCGACAAGCGCTACAACGGCAACATCCTCGTCAACGCGATGGCTGTCGGCCTCGCCCGCACGGATGAGATTTGGTACGCGAAGGCCACCGGCGTCGGAAATCCGATCGTCTATCTCGGCTCCAAGACCGGACGCGACGGCATTCACGGCGCGACGATGGCGTCCGCCGAATTCGACGATGCGTCGGAAGAAAAGCGTCCCACCGTGCAGGTCGGCGATCCCTTCGCCGAGAAGCTCCTGCTCGAAGCCTGCCTCGAACTCATGAAGTCCGGCGCGGTGATCGCGATTCAGGACATGGGCGCTGCCGGTCTCACCAGCTCCGCTGTGGAGATGGGCGCGAAGGGCAATCTCGGCGTCGAACTCGATCTCGACAAGGTGCCGTGCCGCGAAGAAGGCATGACCGCTTACGAGATGATGCTGTCCGAGAGCCAGGAGCGCATGCTCATGGTGCTCAAGCCCGGCATGGAAAAAGAGGCCGAAGCCATCTTCCACAAATGGGGCCTGGACTTCGCCGTGATCGGCAAGACCACTGACACGCTGCGCTTCGTCATCAAGCATCAGGGCGAGGTGAAGGCCGATCTGCCGATCAAGGAACTCGGCGACGAAGCTCCGCTCTATGATCGCCCGTGGGTCGAAAGCCCGAAGCGTCCCGTGATCGATGCTGCAAGCGTGAAGGCGCCGATGTCGGAAGCCGAAGCGCTGCTCAAACTCGTCGGCTCGCCGGACCAGTGCTCCAAGCGCTGGGTGTGGGAGCAGTATGACCACCTCATCCTCGGCAACACGGTGCAGACACCCGGCGGCGATGCCGCCATCGTGCGCGTCGAGGACGGGCCGAAGGGCCTTGCGCTCACCACCGACGTGACGCCGCGCTATTGCGAGGCCGATCCGTTCGAGGGCGGCAAGCAGGCGGTGGCGGAAGCTTGGCGCAATATCACGGCGGTCGGCGGCCTGCCGCTCGCGATCACCGACAACCTGAACTTCGCAAGCCCCGAGCGTCCTGAATCTATGGGCCAGTTCGTCGGCTGCCTGAAAGGCATCGGCGAGGCCTGCAAGGTGCTCGAATTCCCCGTCGTGTCCGGCAACGTCTCGCTCTACAATGAGACCAACGGCCAGGGCATTCTGCCCACTCCCGCCATTGGCGGCGTGGGCGTACTCGACGACGTGACGGTGAACGCATCCGTCGCCTTCAAGAACAAGGGCGAGGCGATCATTCTCGTCGGCGCAACGCAAGGCTGGCTCGGCCAGTCGATTTACCTGCGCGACGTTTGCGGCCGTGAGGAAGGCGCTCCGCCGCCGGTCGATCTCGCCACCGAGAAGCGCAACGGTGACTTCATCCGCCAGCTCATCCGCTCCGGTCAGGTGAAGACGGTGCACGATTGCTCCGATGGCGGCATCGCCCTGTCCCTTGCTGAAATGGCGATGGCGGGCAATGTCGGCGCGACGATCACTGCGGCGCCTGACAACATGCCGCTTCACGCCTTCCTCTTCGGCGAGGATCAGGCGCGTTATCTCATCGCCGTCGATGAGGACGTTGCTGCCGACATTCTCTATGAAGCCGGCGCTCTCGGTATTCCCGCCGTGACGCTGGGCGTCACCGGTGGCGATTCGTTGATTCTGCCGGGCACCCAGGTCATATCCGTGAAGCAGCTGAAAACGGCTCACGAGGCATGGCTACCCGAATACATGACCGGCAAGTCGTAAGGAGTTTGATCCATGCCCATGGATGCACGCGATATCGAGAGCATGATCAAGGCCGCCCTCCCCGACGCGGTCGTGGAGATCAAGGATCTGGCGGGCGACGGCGACCATTATGCCGCCACCGTCACGTCTTCCGCCTTCAGGGGCAAATCCCGGGTCCAGCAGCACCAGATGGTCTATGCAGCGCTGCAAGGCCGCATGGGTGGCGTGCTCCACGCCCTTGCATTGACGACGCTGGCACCCGACAATTGAGAGACGACCCCGGCGCCTTGACCGCTGGGACGCAAGGAGAATTCCATGGCTGACGCCAACCAGATCATCGACAACGAAGTGAAGTCCAACGACGTCGTGCTGTTCATGAAGGGCACGCCGCAATTCCCCATGTGCGGGTTCTCAGGGCAAGTGGTCCAGATCCTCAACTATCTCGGCGTCGACTATAAGGGCGTGAACGTCCTGGAGAACGACGCCGTCCGCCAGGGCATCAAGGATTATTCCAACTGGCCGACCATTCCTCAGCTCTACGTGAAGGGCGAGTTCATCGGCGGCTGCGACATCACCCGCGAGATGTTCCAGGCCGGCGAGCTGCAACAGCTCTTCGCCGACAAGGGCATCCAGGTTCAGCAGAGCGCCTGATCGGCACTGGCAGATGACCACAAAGGCGGGGCTCGAAGCCCCGCTTTTTTATTGCCTGAAACAGCCACGCTCCGCCCGAATGGGGAGCGTCTTATGTCGCATTCCTCAAATGGCTCAGTTTCCGGCATAATCGGTCCACGTTCTTTCCAAGAACCGCCGGCATAACAACACAACGCGGCGGTTCGAGACGGGGGCAAAATCCATGTTCGAGCCGGAGACGAATGTCGTCGCCTTCAAGCCGCGTGCGGGGGTAAGGCATCATCCCAAGACCATCCTGGAGCGGGTCTACGCTGCAGGCTCCCTGGCCGTGGGGGCCGATGACGTTGCCACTAAGACCGCTTGCCTGATCCTGCAGGCCTTCGGCTTTCTCGTGATCGAGGAAGTTCTGGCAGACGGCACGCCGCGCCTGCTTCAGAAAGGCGAAGCGCGAAAGGCCATGGACCGCCCCTGGCGTCTCTCGAAACCCGCCTTCTCCGGCGAGCTGGGCCAGCCCGACGGGGACGGAAGCTTCCGGGTTTAAGTCCGCCCCAGCGCCGTCCTGACGAAAGCCATCGCATCCGGCGAGGCCCATTCGGCGGGGCCTTTCAACAGCGCGATCTCGCAGCCCGATGCATCCACCATGAATGTCGTCGGCAATCCGACCACGTGACCGGACTTCTGCAGGACCTGAAGCAACTTGCCTCCCGGATCGGCATGATAGGCGAGGTTCCTGATGCCGTTCTCCTGCAACCACGCCTTCGGCTTGTCGGGATTGCGGGTATCCACGTTGATCGCCACCACCTCAAAATCGGAGCCGCCGAACTCCGCCTGAAGCTTGTCGAGGGCGGGCATTTCCTCGCGGCAGGGCACGCACCAGGTCGCCCAGAGATTTACGAGGATCGTCTTGCCCTTGAAATCGGCAAGGCTCATCGGTTGACCTTCGGAACCCGCGAAGGCGATCACCGGAGCGGGCTTGGGGGCTTTGCTCACGCCAAGCGCGGCAAGCTCGCCCTTCGCCAATGGATCGAGGCGCTCCGCGACGGCGGTCGAGGCACGGCACTCGCTCGCCGCCTGGGGGACGGTGCTCCCGACATGGGAAAAGCCGTACCAAGCGGCGCCTGCGCCGATCAGGAAAAGAGCGGCGAGGCCAATTGGCCAGAACCGGTTGCGGGATTTCGGTGTTTCCGATGCGTTCGACATGGGCCCGATGTGGCTCTTTTTCGGCCAAGCCTCAAGCCCTTGCGACGCAAATCCGCCATCACGATGCCGTGGAGGCTGAAAGGCCCCTGACAGCCTCACCTTGCCTCTCGCATCTCCTGTCGCTTCCCGTTATGGTGCGGCCACGTTTCGGAGCTTCTGATGTCGACCTGCGTTTCTTTCTCCCGTGCGGCCCTGGTGGCCGGCCTCATCGTTCTCGGCCTCTCGGCCTGCGGCCGCCGTGGCGCGCTGGAGCCGCCGCCGGATGGGTCCGCTCCCCAGGCGCAGCAGCAGAGCACCGCCGATCAGGCCACCCTGCCCTCGCCGGTCGGCACGCCGCGCTCGACACCTCGTCGCGGCTATACCGTTCCCAACAAGCCCTTTATTCTCGATCCGCTGCTGTAAGGCCGCCCGATGCACCATTTCGCCTATCGCGACGGCGTCCTCCACGCTGAGGACGTCAGCCTGCGCCGTCTCGCGGACGAGGTCGGAACCCCGTTCTATTGCTATTCCTCGGCGACGCTCGAGCGGCATTACCGCGTCTTCTCCGAAGCCTTCGCGGATACCGACGCCCTCGTCTGCTACGCCATGAAGGCGAACTCGAACCAAGCGGTGCTCAAGACGCTGGCGAATCTCGGCGCGGGCATGGACATCGTCTCGGAAGGCGAATTGCGCCGCGCGCTGGCCGCAGGCACGCCGGGCGAGCGTATTGTGTTCTCCGGCGTCGGCAAGACGAAGTCGGAAATGGCGTTTGCTCTCGACAGCGGCATTCTCTGCTTCAACGTGGAGTCCGAGCCGGAACTGGAAGCGCTGTCCGAAGTCGCGTTGTCGAAAGGCATGCGCGCGCCGATCTCGATCCGCATCAATCCCGACGTGGATGCGAAGACGCACCAGAAGATTTCGACCGGCAAATCCGAGAACAAGTTCGGCATTCCGATCTCGCGTGCCCGCGAGGTTTATGCGCGCGCAGCGCAATTGAAAGGCATTGAGATCACCGGCGTCGATATGCATATCGGCAGCCAGATCACGGATCTGTCGCCCTTCGACAACGCCACCGCGCTTCTCGTCGAGCTCGCCCGTGACCTGATGGCTGACGGGCACAAGCTTCATCACATCGATCTCGGCGGCGGTCTCGGCGTGCCCTATCGCGACGACAACGCGCCTCCGCCCGATCCGCAGGCCTATGCGCAGATCATCAAGCAGCACACGAAATCGCTTGGCCTCAAGCTCGTCTTCGAGATGGGCCGTTTGATCGCGGGCAATGCGGGCGTTCTCATCGCCAAGGTCATCTACGTGAAGGAAGGCGCGGGCCGCACCTTCGTGATCGTCGACGCGGCGATGAACGATCTCATCCGCCCGACGCTCTACGAGGCGTTTCACAACATCAAGCCGGTGGCTGAGCCCTCACCGAGCACGCCGCACATCGTCGCCGATGTGGTCGGGCCCGTCTGCGAGACGGGCGATTATCTTGCCCTCTCTCGCGACATGCCTGCGGTGAAGCCGGGCGATCTCATCGCCGTCATGACGGCGGGCGCCTATGGCGCGGTTCAAGCCAACACCTACAACACCCGCCTCCTCGTGCCCGAGGTTCTGGTGCGCGGTTCCGAGAGCGCCGTGGTGCGCCCGCGCCCCGCTTACGAGGACCTCATCGGGCTGGATAAAATTCCGGGCTGGCTTGCCTGACGCATCTTCCGCGAACAGGTGTCGCGCTTAGCTGTTGTCCTGACAAGGATGTGAACGCGGCACCCGTGATAATCCTCCCTTGCGGCGCTTTGTGCCCATTTGACGGCTGGTCATCCGGGGCTGGCGTGCTAGCTTCTCGAAGGGGGCTTTAGCACAGAACCGTGCTGCGGAGACTGATTGCATGAGCGAAGGCCCGAACCCGTCGCCTGCGCAAAGCAACCTGAGCAAGAGGTTCGGGCGCCTGATCACTCATGCGCGCTGGTCCCTCTGGTGGGAGGATGCCTGGCCCCGCCTGTGGCTGCCGCTCTCCATCGCCCTCATTTTTCTCACGCTATCCTGGTTCGGCCTCTGGCTCGATCTCACGCGCTTCTGGCGCATGACCGGGCTTGGCCTCTTCGCGGCTGCCTTTCTCCTCTCCCTCTGGCCCTTGCTGCGCCTGCGCATGCCGAGCCGCACGCGCGCCCTCGACCGACTCGACCGGGATACCGGCCTCACCCACGGCCCCGCGCGGGTGCTCGACGACAGCCTGGCGCTGGGTTCCAGCGATCCCGGAACGCGGGCGCTCTGGCTGCTTCACCGAAAAAAAGCGGAGGAGGCTGTCGGACGGATGCGGGTCGCCGTACCCCAGCCCGACATGCCCCGGCGCGACCGCTATGCGCTGCGGGCCGCAGGCATTCTCGCGCTCGTGACCAGCGCCTTCGTGGCCGGCCCGGAGATCGGCTTGCGTCTCAAGGCGGCCTTCGACTGGCGTGAGGCCACGGCCTCGGCGCCGTCCTTCCGCATCGACGGGTGGATCGATCCGCCGCTTTATACCCGCATGCCCCCGCTGATGATCGATCTCGCGAAGGGCCAATCATTGCGGGCGCCGATCCGCTCCACCATCGTCATTCGCGTCGCGGGCGACGGCAAGGCGGAGATTGAGGCGGGCAAGGGCCTGACCGCCCTGCCGCCTAAGAGCACCCAGCGCGCGGATCTGCGCGAGGAACGCTATACCCTCGACGGCAGCACCGAACTGACCATCAGCACGGGGTTTGCCCATAGCGCCATCCTCAAGATCGAAGCCATCCCCGACCGCATTCCGGAGATCGCCTTCACCGGGCCGCCCGAGGTCAACGAGCGCGGCACCTTCACCCTCATCTACAAGGGCAAAGACGATTACGGCATCACCTCGCTCGAAGGCCAGGTCGAGAAGGCAGACGGCAGCAAGGGCCGCTCTCTCGTGCCCGCCCCCTCTCTCACGCTCAGCCTGCCGAGCCACGAGCAGAATGCGCCCGATACGCGTTCTCCCGTCGATCTGACCAACCATCCCTGGGCAGGGGCCCCGGTGACAATCAAACTCAAGGCCAAGGACGAAGCAGGTCAGGAGGCGACCAGCGAAACCATCACCTTCACTTTGCCGCAGCGTCCTTTTACCAATCCGCTCGCCAAGGCCCTGGTTGAGCAGCGGCGCAATCTCGTGCTCGCCCCCGACGACCGCAAGCGCGTGCAGATCGCCCTCGACGCCCTTCTCATCGAGCCGGCGGAATTCACGCCGCAATGGGGCGTGTTCATGGGCCTGCGCATGGCCGCCGAGCGCTTGCGCGGCGCCCGGAACGACGAGGCTCTGACTGAAATCGCGGACTGGCTCTGGAGCATGGCGCTGCAGATCGAGGACGGGAATCTCTCCGACGCGGAGCGTGAGCTGCGTGCCGCCCAGGAGCGCCTCAAGGAGGCCATGGAGCGCGGCGCGACGGAGGACGAGATCAGGCGTCTGACGAACGAGCTGCGGCAAGCGATGGACAAGTTCCTCCGCGAGTTCGCTCAGCGCATGCAGCAGAACCGGCAGGCCGACAACCAGAACCAGCGTATGCCGGACCGGATGATCACGCAGAATGATCTCAACCGGATGCTGCAGCAGATGGAAGAGGCCATGCGCCGCGGCGACATGGCGGAGGCCCAGCGTCTCCTCGATCAGTTGCGCAATATCCTCGAGAACCTTCAAATGGCCCAGCCCAACAGCCGCATGAGCGATCCGCTCGGACGCGAGATGGGCCAGGCCATGCGCGATCTCGAGGACATGACGCGCGAACAGCAGAACCTGCGCGATGAAACCTTCCGCGAGGGTCAGAACAGGCGCATGCAGCAGGGTGACCGCAACAACGGTCAGCGGCAAGGCCGGCGCCAACAGGGCCAGCGCCAGCAGGGACAGCAAGGCCAGCAGGGAGATCAAGGCGACGGAGGCGATCAGGAAAGCCAGTACGGCAGTTCGGATCAGCAGGACCCGTTAGGCCTTCGCCAAAGACAGCAGGCTCTGCGCGAACGATTGCAGGAATTGCAACGCCGCATGGAAGGCATGGGCATGCAAGGCGAGCAAGGCTTTGGCGAAGCCGAGCAGGACATGCGCGAGGCCGAGGGCGCGATTGGCCAGGGGCAGGATGGCCCGGCCGTCGATGCCCAGGGACGCGCGCTCGAAAACCTGCGACGCGGCATGCAGGGCATGGCCCAGCAGATGCAGCAGGGCCAAGACGGCAACCAGCAGGCGGGCGACCAGCCCGGCCAAGGCGAGCCGCAGGGCGCCAACGGACAGGTCAACAGATCAAACCAAGATCCTTTAGGGCGTGAAGCCCGCAAGCCCGGCTATCAGGACAATATCGGTGATATGCTTTGCTCCGGCTGCAGTCCAACTCAACGGGCCCAGCGCATCCTGGAGGAATTGCGGCGCAAGCTCGGCGATCCGATGCGCTCGCAGGAAGAACTCGAATACTTCGAGCGCCTGCTTCGCAGAAACTAGGTTTAGGGTTAAGAGGGGACGGCTTCAGGAACGCGAGGCCCCTTTCCTCCACCGGATTCCGGATTGCCGGCTCCGGACCCATTCATGGAATCACGATGTCCAGTTTTGCCGATATCATTGTCCCCATTGCGGTTTTGGCGGTTGCCTTCGTCCTGCTCCTCGGCTTGGTCAATATGCTGCGCGGCGGCAGCGCGAGCCGGTCGCAGCACCTCATGAGGCTGCGTGTCCTTCTCCAGTTTCTCGCCATCATCGTCATCATGGGCGTAATCTGGTGGAGAGCGGCTTAGCCTTCTTGGTCTTGACACTTTTTCGCCACGGTTTGTATTAAGAGATCATTAGCCATACGGGCGTAGCCTGATGGCTTCAAAATCAATAAGCGGTGGATCTCCTTCTAATGCGCGTCAGCAAAGCCTTAGGCTTGAGCCTTCTGGTCCTGTTTGCAGGATCGACCAGCCTTTACGCCGCCGATGCGAGGAAGCCTTCCGCTCAGGGCTCGAGCCAGCCGAGCCTTCTCTCCGAATTCCGCGGCGGTTTCTCCGCCCAGGACCCCTGGGGCCCCGAGGGTGAGGACGGCTCTGCCAATCTCACCGGCGAAATTCTCTTCGCGAAGCCTTTCACCGCGTCTGACCTGTTCACGAGCTACTTCATCCCCCGCCCCCATATCGGCGGCAGCCTGAACTTCGACGACCGGACGAGCTTCGCCTATGCGGGCCTGACTTGGACGTTCGACATCACCCCGAGCTTGTTCGTGGAAGGCAGCCTCGGCGGCGCCATCCATAACGGCGAGGACAAGGTCACCGATCCCTTCGCGAATCGCCAATCCCTGGGCTGCTCGCCCCTCTTCCGCGAATCCGGCTCCGTGGGCGTGCGCCTGTCCGCCAACTGGAGCGTGATGGCCACCATCGAGCATCTCTCCAATGCCGGCGCTTGCTCCGAAAATCGGGGCTTGACGAATGTCGGCGCTCGGGTTGGGTATTCGTTCTAAACGAAACCCTTAAAACCTGGGCCTTTCATGGTCGTTCTCAATCGAATCTACACCCGCACCGGGGACAAGGGCACGACGGCGCTCGCCGCCGGCGGACGCCGCCTCAAGCATGACCTGCGCATCGAGGCCTTCGGCACCGTGGACGAGACCAATGCCTGCATCGGCATGGCTCGCCTGCACACGAAGGATCTGCCGATCGATTCGATGCTCGGCCGCATCCAGAACGACCTGTTCGATCTCGGCGCCGATCTCGCGACCGTGGAGACGGGCAAGCCGCTCCCCTATGAGCCACTCCGGATTACGCAAGGTCAGGTCGATCGTCTCGAACGGGAGATCGACGAGCTGAACGCGGACCTCCAGCCCCTGCGCTCCTTCGTCCTGCCCGGTGGCACGCCAGCCGCCGCCGCCTTGCATCTCGCCCGCACGACCTGCCGCCGGGCCGAGCGCAATGTGGTGGAGCTGATGCAGGAGCCCGATGAGAAGGTCTCCGAAGAAGTCGCGAAATATCTCAATCGTCTCTCGGATTTCCTGTTCGTGGCCTCACGCCACGTAAATGACAATGGAAACCTGGACGTTCTCTGGGTTCCCGGCCAGAACCGCTAGAGGGATCATGTTTCTCCCGCTTCACGACGGCGTTCCGCTCCAGCACATGAAAACGCCGGTCGTGGCGCGGTCGCTGATCGTGGCCTGCGTTCTCATCCATCTTTTCTATGTCTATGGGCCGCTATCCGCCGATGAGATGGTCGGCGGCCTCGGCCTCATCCCCGCCGTGCTGTTCGGCTACGAGACACTGCCCGAAGGCTATCCCTTCGTGCCGGTGTGGATGACGCTCGTCACCAATATCTTCCTGCACGGATCGTGGTTTCACCTCATCGGCAACATGCTGTTTCTGTGGGTGTTCGGCGACAATGTGGAAGACGCGATGGGGCACCTGCGCTTTCTAGCGTTCTTCCTGATCTGCGGAATCACCGCGAGCCTCGTGCATGCCGTAGCATCCTTCTCCATGGCAGGCGCAAGCATGCCGGAGAGCTTCATCCTGCCGGCGCTTGAGCGTCCGCTCATCGGCGCTTCGGGCGGCGTCTCGGGCGTGGTGGCGGCCTATGTGATCCTTTATCCGCGTGTGCGGATCTGGGCCTTGTTCCTCGGGGGAATTCCTCTGCGCCTGCCAGCCTATTGGGCCATCGGCTTCTGGTTTGCCGTGCAGTTCGTCTCGGCCTTCTTCGGCGCGGACGATGGGGTGGGATGGTTTGCCCATCTTGGCGGGTTCATCGCGGGCGCTATTCTCATCCCCATCATGCGTCATCGCTACGATCCGGTTCTCGCCCGCGCAGCAGCGCAGGAATTGCAGTCATCGCGTTGACAAATGGGACCTTAAAGCTACGGTCCCGCTCAGCCTTTTTCCTATCTGTCCGGAGAGCTTACGATGAGCCATATCCGGGCCTGATCTTCAATGAGGACAGACGAATGAAGCTTCTGGTGTGTGTGAAGCGGGTCGTTGATTACAACGTCAAGATCCGCGTGAAGGGCGATGGGTCCGGGGTCGAGCTTGCCAACGTCAAGATGTCGATGAACCCCTTCGACGAGATCGCCGTCGAGGAGGCCGTGCGCCTGAAGGAACAGGGCAAGGCCACCGAGATCGTTGCCGTTTCCATCGGCCCCGCTCAGGCCGGCGAGACCATCCGCACCGCGCTCGCCATGGGCGCCGACCGCGGCATCCTGGTCAAGACCGATGCCACCGTCGAGCCGCTGGCCGTCGCCAAGATCCTGAAAGGCGTGATCGAGCAGGAGAAGCCCGATCTGGTGATCATGGGCAAGCAGGCCATCGATGACGATTCCAACCAGACCGGACAGATGCTGGCGGCCCTCCTCGGCTGGCCGCAGGGCACGTTTGCCTTCAAGGTGAATGTGGGCGAAGGCTCGGTCGACGTGACCCGCGAGGTCGATGGCGGCCTGCAGACGGTGGGCCTGAAGCTGCCGGCCATCGTCACCACGGACCTGCGCCTCAACGAGCCGCGCTATGCGAGCCTGCCCAATATCATGAAGGCCAAGAAGAAGCCTCTCGACGAGACTTCGCCGGAGACCCTCGGCGTCGATGTCGCTCCGCGCTTGAAAGTGCTCAAGACCACCGAGCCGGGCGGCCGCAAGGCGGGCGTGAAGGTGGGTTCGGTGGCCGAACTCGTCTCGAAGCTCAAGACCGAAGCCGGCGTGCTCTAAGAAGGATCAAGAACAATGACCACATTGCTGATTGCCGAGCACGACAACGCTCACCTGAAGGACGCTACCCACAAGGCCCTTTCCGCCGCCAAGGCGCTGGGTGCTCCCGTGCACGTGCTGGTGGTGGGTTCCAACGCCAAGGCCGCAGCCGATGCCGCCGCCAAGCTCGAGGGCGTGGAGAAGGTGCTGCTGGCCGACAATGCCGCCTACGAGCACATGCTGGCCGAGCCCGTCGCCGCGCTCATCGTGTCGCTGGCAGGCGCCTATGACGCGCTGATCGCGCCCTCGACCTCGAACGGCAAGAACATCATGCCGCGGGTGGCAGCGCTCCTCGATGTGATGCAGGTCTCCGACATCACCAAGGTGGTCTCGCCCGACACCTTCGAGCGTCCGATCTATGCCGGCAACGCCATCCAGACGGTGCAGGCGACCGACGCCAAGAAGGTGATCACGGTACGCACCGCCGCCTTCCCGGCCGCCGGTGAGGGCGGCTCGGCCGCGGTCGAGAGCGTGAACGCGGCCAGCGATCCGCAGCTGTCGAGCTTCAAGGGCGAGGAGATCGCCAAAAGCGACCGTCCGGAGCTGACCTCGGCCAGGATCATCATCTCGGGCGGGCGCTCGCTGGGGTCTGCGGAGAACTTCAAGCAGTATATCGAGCCGATTGCCGACAAGCTCGGGGCGGCGATGGGAGCCTCGCGCGCGGCAGTGGATGCGGGCTATGCGCCGAACGACTGGCAGGTGGGCCAGACCGGCAAGGTGGTGGCGCCGGATCTCTACATTGCGGTGGGCATCTCAGGCGCGATCCAGCATCTGGCGGGGATGAAGGATTCCAAGGTGATCGTGGCGATCAACAAGGACGAGGAGGCCCCGATCTTCCAGGTCGCCGATTACGGCCTCGTCGGCGACCTCTTCGCAATCCTTCCTGAACTCAAGGATGAGTTGACCAAAGCCGGTTAATCGGTCCAGGAATAGGTTTCGAACATTGCATCCGGGCGGGAACGCTCGCCCGGATGCTCAAAGCATGGATGCAGGCGAAGTCAGATGGGCATTGAGATCAAGACGGTTGGCGTGATCGGCGCGGGACAAATGGGCAGCGGCATCGCTCATGTCTGTTCGCTCGCGGGCTTCACCGTCCGGCTCCACGATCTCTCGGAGGACCGCATCAACGCGGGCTTGGCCACCATCAACGGCAACATGGCCCGTCAGGTCGCCAAGGGCGCGATCACGGATGCCGACCGTCAGGCGGCGCTTGAGCGCATCAAGCCGGCCCGAGGCTACGACGATCTCTCCGTCTGCGACATCGTGATCGAGGCCGCCACCGAGAACGAGGAGGTGAAGCGCAAGATCTTCACCAACCTTTGTGCCTCGCTGCGTCCCGAGACGATGATCGCGACGAACACGTCCTCGATCTCCATCACGCGTCTGGCCGCCGCCACCGACCGCCCGGAAAAGTTCATCGGTATCCACTTCATGAATCCGGTACCGGTGATGCAGCTCGTGGAGCTGATCCGCGGCATCGCCACCGACGACCCGACTTACGAATCCTCCAAGGAATTCATCGCCAAGCTCGGCAAGACCTCTACCGTCTCGGAGGACTTCCCGGCCTTCATCGTCAACCGCATCCTGCTGCCGATGATCAACGAGGCGATCTATACGCTCTATGAGGGCGTGGGCTCGGTGGAAGCCATCGACACGGCCATGCGCCTCGGCGCGAACCATCCGATGGGCCCGCTGCAGCTCGCCGACTTCATCGGCCTCGATACCTGCCTGTCGATCATGCAGGTGCTCTACGAGGGTCTGGCCGATTCCAAGTACCGCCCCTGCCCGCTTCTGGTGAAATACGTCGAGGCCGGCTGGCTCGGTCGCAAGACCAAGCGCGGCTTTTACGATTATCGCGGCGAGCACCCTGTCCCGACCCGCTAAACCTATAAGAAGCGGCGAAATAGGTCCGCGAAGAAATAGGCGCCGAGTCCCCAGAAGCATGTCCAGAGCAGCGCTCCCAGGGCATTTGCCAGGACGAAACGCGGCCACGGCATCGCGACCGTGCCTGCCAGAATGCCGTTGAGCTGGCGCAAGCCCACGACGAAGCGCGCCGTCATGACCATGTAGAAGCCTTTCTCCCGGGCGATTTTCTCCACCTTTCCCAAGCGTTCCGGCGTCAGCCCGATGCGCGGCGCCAGCCACAGCAGCACACGCCGCCCGCCGATATGCCCGATGAGATAGCCGGTGCTGTCTCCCAGCACGGCGCCCAGCCACGCAGCCAGAATGATTTGGCCAATGGAATGATCGCTGTGGGCTGCCAGCAGCGAAACGGTGATCAGGGCGCTTTCACCGGGGAGCGGCACCCCGAAGGACTCGAAGTAGAGAATAAGGAAGAGGGCAAAGACCCCGTAAGCGGCAATGGCTGTCTCGACTGACCCGAAAATGTGCTGCAGAAGGGCCATGTTCACCTGCTTCCTCGCATAAGAAACGCCATCCTTAGACGCATTTCCTGTGTGGTGCGTCACAAACGCCTTTATCGGCGAACTTCACAACAGCGTCACAATGCCTATAGTCTACTCAGACGGGGCTACTCTTCTTTGAGAGGAGGCGATGTGACGATACACGTCCAACCTGTTGTAAGGCCGGAGGCCTGTCCGGCTCTGGTGCTCAATGCCGATTACCGGCCCTTGAGTTACTACCCCTTGTCCATCTGGTGTTGGCAGGATGCGATCAAGGCGGTGTTCCTGGACCGGGTGAACATCGTTTCCGAGTACGACAAAGTCGTGCGAAGTCCGAGCTTCGAAGTCCGCCTGCCCTCGGTCATCTCTCTCAAGACCTACGTTCAGCCCTCGCGGCATCCAGCCTTTACCCGCTTCAACGTCTTCCTGCGCGACCGTTTCAGCTGCCAATATTGCGGCACCCGCGAGGACCTTACCTTCGACCACGTCGTTCCCCGTTCCAAGGGCGGCCAGACCACCTGGGAAAACGTCGTCGCCGCCTGCGCGCCATGCAATCTCAGAAAAGGTGACAAGATGCCCCGCGAAGTGGAGATGTTCCCTCGCCAGCATCCCTTCGCCCCCACCATCCACGATCTGCACTCGAACGGGCGGCTCTTCCCGCCGAACTACCTGCATGAAAGCTGGATGGACTATCTCTACTGGGACAGCGAGCTGGAGCCTTAAGGCTTCTCGGCATCTATTGCGCGCGTGCCATGAAGGCGTGTCATGATACGCAATCCGCTCGCGAATGCGGGCGATAATGATGGCTTTCCGTTATGGACGCCTGAGCTCGAAATGCGAGCGGTCCGCATCTTTGAAACTCTGGAAATGTCCACCCCAGAGAATCGGCACTCCGAGCTCTCTGGCAGCCCGCTTCATTGCGGCGGCAATTCGGTTGTGTGCTGACGGATCAAAGACAACATGGCCCTGCGCGTCGAGCGGCCACAAGTCGACCGCGAGACCGAGCACGTGTGGCCCCCCGTTGGTTCTCGACCATCCCCAGGCGACTGCCTTGCGCTGCAGGCTGCCATCGCGCAGGCCCGAGCCTATCACGAAGGCCAAACCTGGGTTATCGGCCTGGGCCTTTTGCACCACGCGGGCAAGCAACGGATGGAGGGCCCGGAGATTAGCCTCGTGGTTTCCTACCGGATCCGGGTTCCAGGCCCTGAACATCGCGCGTTGATCGCGGCCTTGGTCATCCCGCTCAGGGATTTTGGCATAGATGCCTTCGGGTCTGAAGATCGACTGATAAGAATGGCCTGCAGCCGCTCTCTGGCCCACATCACCGTTCTGCTGGGCGACTGCGTTTGCGCCCACGCCGAGCAGCGCGGCGATGAGCACTCCGAAACGGAGGGAATGTCGAAGCAGCTTCACGGCCCAGGCGAAGGGCCGGATAGAAATGTCGCCAGCGCCCTGCAAGCCGTTCACACGGCCGCGCGGCATCGTCACTTTCCAAAGCCCTTGCCTGCCGCGCCCATGGCCGCGAAAGCTGCTAGGCCAAGCGAGATCAGCACATTCCATCCCGCGAGCGACAATCCCAGAAAGCGCCACGCCGCCTCTGTGCAACTCACCACGCGGGTCGTCTGCAGCTGATTGAGGAAATCGCCCACATTGCCGGCGCCCGCTCCCGAGCCGCCTCCGCAATCGCTTGGCCCCGCGAAGAAGCCCCATTCAACACCGGAATGATAGGCGCCGAGCCCCGCGCTCACGAGAAAGACGAGCGCGAGAAGCCACAGGCTTACCCGCGTCCAGCGCGGCGGCAGGAAGGCTGCCACGATCCCGAGCGGAATGGCGATGTAGTAGGGATTGCGCTGGATCAGGCACAGCTTGCAGGGCACGTAGCCGAACACATGCTCGAACACGAGCGCGCCGCCGACGGTCGCCGCCGCGCCGAGCGCGACGGCGAAGGCGACTTGGCGCATGGAGAGGCGGAAGCGCATCGCCATTCCTTAAAACATATACTTGAAGGCCACGAAGCCGCCGACGATGGCGATGATAGCTCCGCCGGCGACCAGATTGAAATTGTTGTCGATGATGGTCTTGATGCGGGGTCCGAACCGGCTCATCAGCAGCGCCACGAGGAAGAAGCGCGCGCCGCGGGTGATAACCGAGAGCAGGATGAACCAGCCGATGTGATAGCCCGCGAAGCCGGAGGTGATAGTCACGAGCTTATAGGGGATGGGTGTCAGCCCCTTCAACAGGATGACCCAGTGGCCATACTCGGCATAGGCATGGCGGAACGTCTCCGCCCCCTCCGTGAGGCCATAGAGCTGGAAGAGCCAGGCTCCGATGGAATCGTAGAGCGCCAGACCGATCACGTAGCCGAAGATACCGCCGATGACCGATGCGATCGTGCAGATCAGGGCGTAGGACCAGGCCTTGTCCGGCCGCGCCAGCATCATCGGCACGAGCATCACATCCGGCGGCACCGGGAAGAACGAGCTTTCCGAGAAGGACACGATAGCCAGGGCATAGGGAGCGGAAGGCTTCGAGGCGAGAGAAAGGGTCCAGTCATAAAGGCGTCTGAGCATCGGATCCCGGCAGGTATGACGTGAAACAGGACTACGTGCGCCCTTTGAGCACAATGGAGGCCCATTGGCGAGAGGCAAGCCTTGCGGCGCAGCTTCACATCTGACTGATTGACCCTGCTCACACCCTCATGCTACTTCGCAGTTCCTTGCCCCTGTGGCGGAATTGGTAGACGCGCTCGACTCAAAATCGAGTTCCGCAAGGAGTGCTGGTTCGATCCCGGCCAGGGGCACCATACCGCTTTTTAGCGATGATTCCTGCACAGCAAAAATACAGACCGCCCCTTCAGGGGAAAGTCCAAGCTGCCTTAAGGTAGCGCGAAAGCGTCAAGCTCAGCGCGACGCCGTCGAAGATGACAATTCGGTAATTTGCCCAGCTTTTATGAAATGTGATAACAACCCGGCGAATTGCGTCGGGGGAGCATACTTTGCGGCTCGGTTACAGAGCAGATATTGACGGCTTACGGGCGATTTCTGTCTTAGCCGTATTATTCTTTCATGTTGAATTTACTCAATTTTCAGGCGGCTTCGTTGGCGTTGACGTCTTCTTCGTCATCAGCGGCTATCTGATTACGAAGATCATCAAGATCGATGCCGAAAATGGCACTTTTTCATTCAAGCGCTTCTATGTTCGCCGCATCTGGCGCTTATTTCCGGCTTTGCTGACAACGATAGCTATCAGCTATGTGGCAGGGTTCTTTATCTTCTCGTCTGAAGATTTCATGAATCTGTCAGCTTCTACTATTTACGCGATCCTATCTTTATCGAACATTTATTTTTGGCTGCAGAGTGGATACTTCGATGCCGGCGCCACCCTCAAGCCTCTCCTTCATACATGGTCTTTGAGTGTCGAGGAGCAGTTCTACCTCGTCTGGCCTGCCATAATTGTCTTTCTGGCGAGAAAGCGTGCCTGGATCCTGCCACTTGTCATAGGCGCCTTGGGCATAGGCAGCTTCGTCGATGCCTTGTCGGGACTAGACACCAATCCAGTTGCGACTTTCTTTCTCTCGCCCTTCCGCATTTATGAATTCGCGCTTGGCGCTTTGGTTGTCTGGGCCGAGAGATATCGGCCCAAAGCTCCCTTGCTGAACGATGCGGCCTATCTCTTCGGCCTCGGGTTGATCATCTATGCCATCCTGAGTTTCGACGAGAAAACGGTTTTCCCAGGCACCGCTGCGCTGGTCCCAGCCCTCGGAACGGCGATGGCAATCCATGCAGGCAGAACAGCCCGGCCAGCTGCTGTCGTCGCCAACCGCGTCATGGTCGGTATCGGGCTCATCAGCTACTCACTCTATCTGGTCCATTGGCCCATCGTTGTCTTTACCAAGTATTTTCTGCTTGAGACAGAATGGACGCACTCCGTTTTCATGATCCTTGCCTCGTTTGCTGCTGCATTGATTCTATACCGTTTTGTCGAGCAGCCTTTCAGGGAAGCACGAGGAGCGAATGAACCTGCGAAGCTTCCTCCATTCCCTCTTTCGCTCTGCGCATACGCAGCGCCACTTTTGCTGATAGCGACAATGAGCTGGGCGCAGAGCGGCTGGGTGTGGCGCCTGCCGACAGAACTGAGGGAGATCAACAATTTCTCTCCCGAAGAAATGCGCCGGCACACTTGGGCGGCTCCGTATGCCCTTAGAGGGAGACGCTTCACGACACAAAAGATAAAAGTCGTCGTCGCCGGAGATTCTCAAGCGGCCGACTTGATCAACATGCTCATCAGTGGCGGCTATGAAGCTTTCGTAGAGATCAGGTATATCCGCATCGTCTCTTCATGCGGCATCGTCGATCCTGCAGGCGAGGACGCCGACAAATATTGGTACGACGGCAACTTCCGCACCGCTTCAGATCCGCGCCTCATTACGCGGTGCATCAAGGAGAACAATACTTTTCTCACGTCCAAGCTCCTTGAACGGGCAGATGCCGTCATCATCGCAAGTCACTGGTATGACTACAATCTCCCCTATATTCCCGACGTACTGGCTCGACTTGAGCAAAGCACCAAAGCTCCGGTCTATATCGCGGGTCGCAAAGACCTTCGCCGAAGCAGCGTGCAGATAGCAAACGCTCATGGACGGCTCGCCGGATTGGAAGCTTATGCCTCGAACGAACGGAATGAGGACGCTCAGAACATCAACGCGACTCTGAAGCTCATATCCAAGGATCGTTTCATAGACCTGATGGCGCTCCTTTGTCCTTCTAAGGATAAATGCGCTGTTCTATCTGAGGGACAACCAATCTTTTTCGATCACACCCATATAACGCCGGCAGGCGCGAAATACTTTGGCAAGAAGTTAATGCAGTCAGGCATTCTGAAAGAGTTCACCCGCCCTCCCAAGCTTTAGTAAACTGACGCCAGCCCTGCTGCGGCCCAGAGAGTTTGGAACTATTGAGCTACCCCTTTTGCACCTTTGCCAAATCGGGAACCTTTGGCGCAAATGACTTCTGTTGAACGGCCAAGCCTTTTCGCCGAAGTCATTTGTAAAACTGCGTTTCAAGGATGGCCGCAAGAAGCAATCACCTTGAGATCAAGGGGCATATATCATGGACCAAGAAGTCGAATACGTTGCTCGCGCACTCTATGAAGCCGAGGAAGATGCGTTTTTATGGGATGCCGAGCCTGAAATCCTGAAAGAGGAATTTCGCATTTATGCTCGCGCAGCGATCGCGTTGCTGCCACGCGACGAACCTCGGGAACGCAAGAGCGAGTTCCATTACGCAGCTTGAGCCTGTTGTCGCTTTTCCAGGAATGACGCCCGTGACACGTTTCTCGCCACGGGCGTCATCGCATCGGTTTGCTGCGAGCCTCAGCCGCGATGCTCAATGACCGTGACGATCTTGCGGGTCTTCGGTTCCACAATCACGACCTGATCGCGGATGATCACATAGCGGCATTCCGGCAGGCCGGCGAGAATACGCACAACCTCGCTTGGGCATGCATGCAGCTCGGTGACGACGGTCTGCGGAACGACCGCGCCGACGCTCACCGTGAAGTTCACGTTATTGATGGGTCGCGCGTCCACGCTCCGGAAGGCACGCGTGATTTCCGTGCGCTGCTCGCCGGTCACATTGATGCTCGTGGAGCTTGCTGTGCTGCCGGTCGTGTTAGGGGCATGGCCGGTCGTGCTGGAAGTTCCGGTCGTTGCACCGGATGTGGCCGCTCCTGCGGCGGCACCGCCCGAGGTATTACCGGTCTTACTGCCCGTCGTACCGCTCTGCATCCCGCTGGATGTGCTACCTGTCGTAGCGGATGAAGCTCCACCCGATGCGGCGTCGGGATTTACCTTGGGCACGCCACCTGATGTCGTACCAGGCATGGCGCCCGAAGCACCGCCGGACGCTCCGCCGGAAACGCTGCCGGCTGCACCACCCGAAGCTCCACCCGTGGTGCCGGAGCCGCTGCTCGTTTGAGCAATGGCTGCTACGCTGAGGGAAAAAGCAGCTGCAGCAACGGTCGTCAACAAAGCCACACGCATAGAGAGAATCCTCCAATTCACAAAAGGCAGACCTCCTGCCTCTTTCGTGATCGTACCAACGGGAAGTGTTGAAGAGTGTTCCTCCGCCCAAGCCCTCTTCATGCCCGCATTCGGCAGTCGTCTTGCAATCTACGATGCTGCTGACGAAAAGAGCGCGACCGATACGTGTGGATACTTGCGAAGCCGAGAGGCAGACGCATCAGCGAAGGTGCGGAACCCACATAGGTATTCGCCACTGATCTTAGGACGTCTTAAAATATGCCAGGATCAGGCTTGGGTTTTCTCGTCGGCTTCCTGCAGCACCAAATGGCTGAAGGCCGCAACGACATTCTCATAGACGCCGCGCTTGAAAGGGATGATCAGCTCCGGCAGGCGATGCATGTCCTCCCAGCGCCACTCGTCGAATTCGGGCTTGTGATGTCCGCCGCCAGGCTGGGTAATGTTGATCTCGCTCTCGCTGCCTTCGAAGCGGAATGCAAACCATCTCTGCGTCTGCCCACGATAACGCCCACGCCATGCGCGTCCGGCCACCATGGAAGGCAGATCGTAGGAATACCAATCGGGAGCTTCCGCGAGCAGGCTCACGGAACGGACGCTGGTTTCCTCGTAGAGCTCGCGCAGAGCCGCCCGATAGGGATCCTCCCCCGGGTCGATCCCGCCCTGAGGCATCTGCCATGCGTAACCGTCTGAGACCTTGTCGGCTTCGGAATGCCGCCGTCCGATGAAAACCTGGCCTTGCTTGTTGAGAAGCATGACGCCGACGCAGGAGCGATAGGGCAGTTCCTTCCTGCCCTGCGGGCTCTTGGCGTTTCTCATCAGAATTTCACTCCCTTACCTGCCCCCTCGCCTACCGATCATTTTAAGTATCGCCGGTCATTGTCGATGGTTCCATCGGTCACGATTCAAGAGTGCCGTTTCAAGCAGTCCGGCACAAGCCGTTCCGTGCGGTTGTCAAAGCCTGAATGAAAAAGCCTGGCGGTCGCCGGACCGCCAGGCTTGTTGTTTCGCAACGGATCGCCGTTTTAATTCGGCGTCGTGGTATTGGCCGCACCCTTGCGCACGCCATGGAGCAGGTCGTAGGCGGCGAGCAACTGCTTGTCCTTGGTCGCATCCGGCGGAATATAGGCGGAGGAACCGCCGCGCTCTTCCTTCTCGCCGCCGTTGCTCAGGTGGCCGCGCAGACCGGCCTCGCCCTTGGTCTCGTCCTTGCCCTTCAGCTCGTCGGGGATGTCCTGCAACACCTCGATATCCGGATCGATGCCCTTGGCTTGGATCGAGCGGCCCGATGGAGTGTAGTAGCGCGCCGTGGTGAGGCGCACCGCGCCGTTGCCGCCGAGCGGGATGATGGTCTGCACCGAGCCCTTGCCGAACGAACGGGTGCCGAGCACCGTCGCACGCTTGTGGTCCTGCAGGGCGCCGGCCACGATCTCGGATGCGGAGGCAGAGCCGCCATTCACGAGCACCACGAGAGGCTTGCCCTTGGCGAGGTCGCCCGTCTTGGCGGTGAAGCGCTGCGTATCCTCGGCATTGCGGCTGCGGGTCGAGACGATCTCGCCGCGGTCAAGGAAGGCGTCCGACACCATGATCGCCTGATCGAGCAGGCCACCCGGGTTGTTGCGCAGGTCGATCACGAAGCCCGCAACCTTATCGGCGCCGATATCGCTGGTAAGCTTATCGATGCCCGTGCGCAGGTTCTCGTAGGTCTGCTCGTTGAACTGCGTGACGCGCAGCACACCGATGTCACCCTCGACGCGGGCGCGTACCGGGCGGACCTTGATGGTTTCGCGGGTGAGTTTCACCTCGATTGGGTCCTTGGCTTCCTTGCGCTGAATCTTCAACGTCACCGAGGAATTGACCGGGCCGCGCATCTTATCGACGGCCTGGTTCAGGTTGAGGCCCTGAACCGGGTCGTTGTCGATCTGCGTGATGATGTCGTTCGCCAGAATACCAGCACGAGAGGCTGGCGTCTCGTCGATGGGGGTCACCACCTTCACGAGACCGTCTTCCATCGTCACCTCGATGCCGAGACCGCCGAACTCGCCGCGGGTCTGGACCTGCATGTCGCGGAAGCTCTTGGGATCCATGTAGCTCGAATGCGGATCGAGCGAGGTCAACATGCCGTTGATGGCCGATTCGACGAGCTTCGACTCATCAGGCCTTTCAACATAATCCGTACGAACTTTTTCGAAGACGTCTCCGAAAAGGCTCAGCTGCCGGTATGTATCGGCGGAAGCAGCTACTGCGCCCGAGGAGAGCAGAGCCGTCTGCGACACCATGGTCGCGCTACCCGCACCGATAGCCACACCGAGAATCAATAGGGAGAGTTTGCGCATTATCCGCGAACCTTTTCGCTTTGCGATTTCGCCCACCAGGGACCTGGGTCGATCGAACCGCCGTCTTTCCTGAACTCAACATAGAGGACGGGATTGTTCTTTTCTATGGCAGAGCCGGTCAAACTCATGAGAGGAGAGTCCCCCATGCTTGCGACTGGCTCGCCGGCGAGCACGAATTGCCCGACATCGACGTTGATTTGGTCCATACCGGCCAGAAGAACATAATATCCCCCGCCCGCGTTGATGATCAAGAGTCGACCATAGGACCGGAAGGGCCCCGCGAAGGCAACCCAGCCATCCGCCGGTGATACTACGGACGCTTTGGGACGGGTCGTGATAGAAATGCCGCGCGTCGTTCCGCCGTAGCTGTCGGTCGCCCCGAAATCCAGGGCAACGTCGCCGCTCACAGGCCGCGGAAGCAGGCCCTTGGCCTCGGAGAATGGAATTTTTGGGGCAAGACGCGCCGGGTCCCGGAAGGCGGCCTGGGCAAAGCGCTCCTTGGCCTCCCGCTCCTGGGCTTCCGCAGCTTTGCGGGCCTCTTCGGCGGCCTTCTGGGCGCCCGCGACCTCCGCCTCCATGCGGTCGATCAACTCTTTGAGAGTGCCGGCTTGGCGGGCCAGCTCCGCCGTCTTCTCCCGTTCCGCCCCGATGCTGCGCTCGACCTCGGCCATCCGGCCCTGACGGACACCCATAAGGGCGGTGAGGCGCTGCTGTTCGCCGTTCAGGGCGGCAAGCTCGGTGTTGAGGGTGGAGCGGTCGGTGGCAATCGCCTCCTTGAGCCGCACAAGCTCGGCAAGGTCGGACGCCAGAATCTCGGCCTCGGCGCGAAGCTCGGGCAGTACCGCGCCTAGGATGATAGAGGCCCTCACCGCTTCGAGCATGTCCTCGGGCCGCACCAGCACGGCGGGCGGTGGGCGACGGCCCATTCGCTGGAGGGACGCGAAGACCTCGACGATGATGCCTCGGCGGCTCTCCAGGGAGCGGCGGATCGCGGCTTCGGAGGCGGCCAAGGTCTGCAGGCGTTGCTCCAAGCCACGAATCCGGTCCTCCGTGTTTCGGACACGGGAGGCGGTTTCGATCAGGGTTGCATTGAGCTTGGCCCGGTCCGTCTTGATCTCTTCGATCTCGGTTTCGAGACGCTTCTGGGCCTCGGCGCTCGCGTTCATCGCGTCTTCCAGGACCTTGAGATCATTCTGGCGCTTCTGCTTATCATCCGCATTTTCCGGCGCGGCCTGGGCCGTCCCGCCCGCAGGCGCGGGCACAGTCTGGGCCCATGCGGAACCCAGAACGGACGTGGCCAGCCATGCGGCAAGGCCTAAAGCCTTGCTGGAGGAGAGAAATTTAAAGCGATTCATGCATTAGGAATCATCGTGCCCGACGCGATGATAAGGGTGTCCGGCAATGATTGTCAGCGCCCTATAAAGCTGCTCGGCCACGAGCGCCCGTACGATCTGGTGCGGCATAGTGAGCGCACCGAAAGAAACCACCAGTTCAGCGCGCTGGCGGATCTTGGGATCGAGCCCGTCTGGCCCACCGATGACGCAGGCCACACCGGGGCGGCCCTCATCGCGCCATTGCCTGATCCGCTCGGCGAAGGCTTCGCTGGAGGGGCTCTTGCCGCGCTCGTCGAAGACGATCAGCACGGAGGACCCGGCCTTCTCGAGAATCGCGGTCGCCTCTTCCGCTCGGCGATCATCATCCCGCCGCGCCCGGCTCTCCGGCAGCTCGACAATATCGAGCCCTGCCAGACCCATGGCCCGGCCCATGCCGTCCACACGCTGCCGATATCGTTCGACCAGCTCCCGTTCGGGGCCGCTTTTGAGACGGCCCACGGCCAGCAAGCTCAGTCGCAACGTTTCAAGCCTTTCCCATGCATCGTCAGAGAACGATGCACTCATAAGGAGTTAGCATCAGATTAATCCCAAAAGTGCCTTCCGCTTTTGGGTCCGATGCTCTAGCTCGCAGCGCGATCCTGAGGACGGTCGGCGCCCCACATCTTCTCGAGGTTGTAGAAGCCACGGACCTCGGGACGGAAAATGTGAACGAGAATGTCGCCGGCATCGATCAGCACCCAATCGCAGGCAGGCAGGCCTTCCACGCGCGGCGTGCCGAAGCCCTTGTCCTTCAGGTCTTTGACAAGACGGTCGGCAAGAGCGCCCACGTGACGGTTGGAGCGGCCCGATGTGACGATCATGGTGTCTGCAAGCGAGGTTTTGCCGGCCAGGTCGATCTCGACCGTGTTCTCGGCCTTCATATCCTCGAGAGATGCCAGGGCGACGGCCCGGATATCCTCATCCTGCGGAGCAGCCGCTCCGGAGAGAGGGGGAAGCGTATTGGTATCCGCTTCGACAGAGTTCAGTCGGTTCAGGTTCAAGCCCTTTCTAAACAGCGCTCAAATGGTAAGCGCCGATCCTTAACATAAGATCGAACGCCCCACTTTTTCAACGTCCTCCGGAAGGAGAAGTTCTCGCCCTTTGCCGCAGGAGGGTGGAGGACAGGTGCGACCGCGGTCCGTGCAGGAACACCCAGGCGGGAGGCTTCAACCTCGCCAAGGCCGGGGCCCTGCCCTCGTCGACGCGCCATTTCGACAGGGCAATCGCCGCCCGCGAGCCCATGGCTTTCAGGGTCCAGCCCGGCCGGTCGATGATGGCGATGGGCATCTGCCGGGCGATCCGCCGCCAGCCGCGCCAGCGATGGAAACCTGCGAGATTATCCGCCCCCATCACCCACACGAAATCCACGCCCGGGAAACGGCGCTTGAGATAGGAGAGCGTATCGATGGTGTAGCGAGCGCCGATCTCGGCCTCGAAGGCGGTCACATCGATGCGTGGATCGTCGGCGATCTCCTTCGCCTGTGCCATGCGCATCTCGGTGGAAGCGAGTTCGCCCGTATCCTTGAGGGGATTGCCGGGTGTGACGATCCACCAGATCCGATCAAGCCCCAATCGTTTGAGCGCCATGAGGCTCACATGGCGATGCCCCGCATGGGCCGGATTGAACGAGCCGCCATAGAGCCCGATGCGCATACCCGGTGTGGCCATCGGCAGACGCGTAAGACCCGAAGGCATAATGCGGAAACGGGAGGGCGGTGAGCTCACGGACGTGTCTGGCCCGAACCGTGGATACGGTACTTGAACGATGTCAGCTGCTCCACGCCTACAGGGCCGCGCGCATGCATGCGGCCTGTCGCGATGCCGATCTCGGCGCCGAAGCCGAACTCGCCGCCATCGGCGAATTGCGTCGAGGCGTTGTGCAGCACGATGGCGGAATCGACCTCGCGGAAGAAGCGCTCCGCTGCCGCTGCATCATCCGTCACGATGGAATCGGTGTGATGCGAGCCATGAGTTTCGATATGCGCGATGGCCTCATCCAGGCCATCCACGACGCGCACAGAGATGATCGCGTCGAGATATTCCGTGCGCCAATCTTCTTCCGTCGCAGGCGTCACACGAGGATCGACGGCTTGCGTCGCTGTATCGCCGCGCACCGCGCAATCGGCATCGAGCAGCATCGCGACCAGTGGCTTCAGATGCGTCTCAGCGCAGGTGCTGTCCACCAGCAGCGTCTCCGCCGAGCCGCAGACGCCGGTGCGGCGCATCTTGGCATTCAGCACGATCTTTTTCGCCATCTCCAGATCGGCCTTTTCATGCACATAGACATGATTGAGCCCTTCGAGATGCGCGAAGACCGGCACCCGCGCTTCATCCTGTACGCGCGCCACGAGGCTTTTGCCGCCGCGCGGCACGATGACGTCTATATTGCCGTTCAGTCCCGACAGCATCGCGCCCACCGCCGCGCGGTCGCGCGTCGGCACGAGGCGGATGGCATCCGCCGGCAAACCCGCCTTCTCCAGCCCCTCGCCCATCGCTTCCGCAATCACCACAGAAGTGCGGAAGCTGTCGGAACCCGTGCGCAGGATGGCGGCGTTGCCCGCCTTGAGGCAGAGCGCGCCTGCATCCGCCGTCACATTCGGGCGGCTCTCGAAGATCACGCCGATCACGCCGAGCGGCGTCGCCACGCGTTCGATCTTCAAGCCGTTGGGACGATCGAACTGCGCCAGCACGCGCCCGACTGGATCGGGCAGATCGGCAACGCTCTCCACCGCTTCAGCGATGGCTTCGAGGCGCTGCGGATTGAGCACAAGACGGTCAATGAAAGCCGCCGTCTGCCCCTTGGCCTTGGCCTCAGCGAGATCCTCGGCATTTGCGGCGAGAATGTCTGATGCGCGCGCGCGGATGCTGGTTGCCATCGCGCGCAAGGCGGCGTTTTTCTGCTCCGGCGAAGCCAATGCAATCCGGCGCGCCGCTTGTCGGGCGTCTCGCCCCATGCGTGCCATCAGCTCCGTTATGTTGCCGCTATCGACCAGCTTGAGAGCTTCCATGATCGGTCCGTATCTCAGGAATGCGTTGTTCCGGTATCGAGCGCCATGTCATCGCGATGCACCATCTCGGCACGTCCTGCATAACCGAGGATTGCCTCGATCTCTCGGCTCGGACGGCCGATGATGCGGGCAGCTTCCTCAGCATCGTAGGCCACGAGACCACGCCCGAGAACGCGGCTCTCGTCGCGGATGGTCACCGCATCGCCGCGATGGAACGTGCCCTCGATGCGCCGCACGCCGACGGGCAGCAAGCTTGCACCGCCTTGCAGCGCGCGCGCTGCGCCTTCATCGACAATGAGCGTGCCGCGCGGCTCGAGCGCGCCTGCGATCCATGTCTTGCGCGCAGTCGCAGGATTGGACGGGGTGAGGAACCACGTGCAGCGTCCGCCATCGGCGACGCGCTTCAGCGGGTTCTTTGCGCGCCCATCGGCGATGATCATATGCGTACCGCTGGCGGTCGCGATCTTGCCCGCTTCGATCTTCGTGCGCATGCCGCCACGCGAAAGTTCGGAAGCGGCACCTCCGGCCATCGCCTCGATGGCGGGCGTGATGCGCTCGACCACGGGAATATGCTCGGCACTCGGATCGGATGCGGGTGGCGCGGTGTACAATCCGTCGATGTCGGAGAACAGCACCAACAGATCCGCGCCGATCATGGTGGCGACGCGTGCGGCCAGGCGGTCGTTGTCGCCGTAGCGAATCTCGGAGGTCGCTACCGTGTCGTTCTCGTTGACCACGGGAACGGCGCGCATGTCGAGGAGCTTCAGCGTGGTCGCGCGCGCATTGAGATAACGCCGCCGCTCCTCCGTGTCGGAGAGCGTGACGAGAATCTGGCCGGTCGTGATGCCATGATGCGCGAGCACCTCCGACCATGTGCGCGCGAGCGCAATCTGCCCGACAGCTGCAGCGGCCTGACTCTCTTCCAGCTTCAGAGGGCCGGAGGGAAGCCCAAGAACAGTGCGCCCCATGGCAATCGCGCCCGACGACACGACGAGAACATCGGCACCCTTCGCGTGGAGATCCGCAATATCTTCAGCAAGCGCCGCAAGCCATGCGTGGTTCAAGCGACCGCGCGCGCGATCCACGAGAAGCGCGGAGCCGACTTTCAGAACGACGCGGCGGAACTGGCTGAGTTGTGGGCTCACGGACGCCACTCTTCCTGAACCTCCGCAGCCCCTTCCTCGGCCTTCGCTTCGTCGATGACCGTGAGCAGGGATTGCAGGGCTTCCTGTACGCCCTGCCCCGATGCGGAAGAGATCACGAGAGGCGTGCGCTTGCAGGCCTTCTTCAGCTTTTTCAGCTGTTCCTTCAGGGTGTCCTCGTCGAGCGCATCGGCTTTCGAGAGCGCCACCACCTCGGGCTTGTCCGCAAGGCCATGACCATAGGCCTCGATCTCGTGGCGCACGACCTTATAGGCCTCGCCCGCATCCTCGCTCGTGCCTTCGACAAGATGCAGCAGCACGCGGCAACGCTCCACGTGGCTCAAGAAACGGTCGCCAAGGCCGATACCTTCCGATGCGCCCTCGATGAGTCCCGGAATATCGGCGAGTACGAATTCACGGCTATAGGCGCGCACGACGCCTAGACCCGGGTGAAGCGTGGTGAAAGGATAGTCGGCGATCTTAGGTCTAGCCGCAGTAACGGTGGCAAGGAACGTGGACTTGCCCGCATTGGGCAATCCGACGAGGCCCGCATCGGCGATCAGCTTCAGGCGCAGGATGATCGTCATCTCCACGCCTTCCTGGCCAGGATTGGCCCGGCGCGGCGCGCGGTTGGTGGAAGTGGTGAAATAGGCATTGCCGAAGCCGCCGTTGCCGCCTTTGGCAAGCAACACCTTCTGGCCCACATGGGTCATGTCGGCGATGACGGTCTCACCGTCTTCCTCAAGGATCTCGGTGCCGGCGGGGACTTTGAGCACCATGTCGGCGCCCTTGGCGCCGGCGCGGTTCTTGCCCATGCCGTGACCGCCGGTCTTGGCCTTGAAATGCTGCTGATAGCGGTAGTCGATGAGGGTGTTGAGCCCCTCCACGCATTCGGCCCACACGTCGCCGCCACGGCCGCCATCGCCGCCGTCCGGCCCGCCGAACTCGATGAACTTTTCACGGCGGAACGATACGGCGCCACCGCCGCCATTACCGGAACGAATATAGATCTTGGCTTGGTCGAGAAATTTCATAACCCGTATCCTTTACGGGACAACATCCCCAGGAGCAACGCGTACAAAAGAGAAGCGCCCCCGAATGGTTTTACGGGAGCGCCTCAGGATTAACGGACTCCGCTCAGCTCGCGAGCGAGATGGAGCGGTCGATCTCGACCTCGACGGAGGCGGCCTCGGGGATGAAGCCGGTATGGCCCCAGGCCTTCAAGCTCTCCCAGGTCCGCCGGTCGAGGCGGAAATGGTCGACCGGATAGAGGCCGCACCGGGCGGGCAGCTCCGAGAGCCCGGCGCCCTGATAGGCAAAACCGCACTTCTCCAGCACCCGCCGCGAGGCAGGGTTGATCACCCGGGCGCAGGTCGTGATCTCATCCCCATCTCCATAAGCGAAGAAGGCATCGATCAAGGCGCGGGCCGCTTCCGTGGCATAGCCATGGCCCCAGGATGGGGTGCCGAGCCAATAGCCGAGATTGGGCTTGCCCGTCTCAGGGTCCGGGCTGATCCCGACCATACCGATGAGGCAGTTCGGCTTGCCTTTCGGGGTGATCGCCAGCTGCAGGCTCTCGCCATTCGCATTGTCCCGCCGCGCCTGGAAGATGAACCTCTCGGCTTGGTCCGGTGAGTATGGATGCGGAATTCGGGCCGTCATGTCCGCGACAGCTTTCTCACCGGCAAGGCGTACGACGGCCTGGGCATCCGCAAGGCGAGGCCAGCGCAGCCACAGGCGGCGCGTCTCGAGACGGAAAACATCGTCACGGGTGAGGTCGGGAAACATGGTCTTGCTCCGATCCGAAATTGGGCCCCCTTGGCCCGGAAAACACGAAGGGGAGGTGGACATCCCACCTCCCCTGTCGGTTTTGGATCTGAGCTGAGCTTGGCTTTTTGGGCCTAACTTGGAGCTTTTGATCCGCCGGGTCGGTGTGATGCCGGCGGGAGCTCCTTCGTTTTGCTCTCGCCGTTTATTCTGCTGCCTCTTGGGCCGGTACGACCGATACGAACGCTCGGCCTTGACGCGTAAGGAATCGGACTCGGCCATTGGCCGTGGCAAAGAGCGTGTGGTCTTTGCCCATGCCGACGTTAGCGCCGGCATGCCATTTCGTGCCGCGCTGACGAATAATGATGTTGCCGGCGATCACTTCTTGATCACCGAACCGCTTGACGCCGAGACGACGGCCTGCGGAGTCACGGCCGTTGCGAGAAGAGCCGCCTGCTTTTTTATGAGCCATGGGTGTGTACTCCCGTGTTCTGTGTCAGTTGCCGACGCTTATTCAGCGCTGGCCGGCGCAGCTTCGTCAGCCGCAGCCTTGGTGGTCTTCTTGGCCGCAGCCTTCTTGGGCTTCGCGCCACCGGCGAGGATCTCGGTGATCCGCACGACGGTGTAATCCTGGCGATGCCCGCGCTTGCGGCGCGAATTCTGGCGACGGCGCTTCTTGAAGGAGATGACCTTCTCGCCGCGGGTGTGCTCCACCACTTCGCCTGCCACGGTCACGCCCTCGATGAGGGGGGCGCCAACCTGGGTCGTGCCGTCGTTGGTGACCATGAGAACCTGGTCGAAGGTAACGGCGGTGCCCGGCTCGCCTGCGAGCGTGGCGACGGTGATGACGTCGTTGGCGGCAACGCGATACTGCTTGCCGCCGGTCTTGATCACTGCGAACATCTTGATCCTCGTGTTCAAACCCAAATCTCTACGAGAAAGCTCCCGCAGGCTTGGCTTTTTGGCAGTTTCCGGCTTCGGTTCACGGCCGTTTGCACAGCCGCATGGATACGAGCAGGCACTTGTCCCCGCTCATAGAGGAGGCTTACCTACGGGCTGCCTTAAGCTTTGTCAATCAAAAACCCCGCAAAAACATGCCCGAGGGTGCTTGAAGAGCCGCCAAGCCCATGATATCCACCCCGCCTCAACCAGCGGGCCTTAGGCCTTCGCGACCCGGAGAGGTGGCAGAGTGGTTGAATGCACCGCACTCGAAATGCGGCATACGGGCAACCGTATCGGGAGTTCGAATCTCCCCCTCTCCGCCATTATCTAAGGCCTTGATATTTCAGGCATTTTCCCTTCAGGCCAATATTCGCAAGTCTCGGTATCCTTTAGATACTCCCCGGTTAACTATTCTCTGAAGCGCCCTTATTCGGAGCAAAATGAGGCCTTCAGGACTCCAGCCTTGCCTCGTTTCTCCGCCCCAAAACTACCCAGTCCGGTTCTGGCATGATGAGCAGGTGTGGGGGTGATGATTGGACCAATGACAGCATTCTGCCCAATACCGAAACATGGGCCAATTGCGGTCGTTCATAAAGGCTGCATAACCTGTCTGTCGTTACCGTAAGCACAGGCGCCCATGAATGGGTAAGCCCAAGCCCTGAGCCTTCGAGATGGCTTTCGTAGCTGCAGTCACCAAGCTGCACGCCCTTGAGAAGCTGGTCGGTTATGTTCGGGTTGTCGGCCGCTGCAAGCAGCGCCGGGGGCCAATCCCTGCTTCAGGAACGTGGATGATTGTGGGTCAGGCCTCTGTCGCAGCTGGACGCTTGAGCCGTACAGCATAAACCGAAGTGTCATCATGGCTCCGCGTCAATCGAGCAATCCCTTCCTCGATCTCTGCTGAGATTCGTCTGATCTCAGTAATCAACTCCGAACTATCGAACCTGTTGAAGCGCGCCTGTGCAAGAACAAAGACAACGCTCCCTAAGATACGCTTTTCAGTATCTCGAACAGGGGCTGCGATACCGACCAGATCATCGAAGACCTCTGAATAGGTGACAGCATATCCATCGCTCCGCATTGCGTTCATTGCCTTGCGGAACTCGTCCCAATTCATTGCCAGACCGCTCTCACGGATCTGATCTTCATTCCACCGATAGACGTTCTTGAGCTGCGACGGTGACAAGTGCGCCAGGATGACCTTCGCCATCGCACCGCGAAAGATCGGCATTGCGCGGCCGCGCTTGTAGATCTCGCCTATGCTGCGATCAGGCCACGCAAAATCAGCGCAGAGAACTTTGTCGCCGTAATAGCTGCAAAGCATGATATTGAGACCGAGATCCTCTGCATTGCGGCGGATCAACCGACCAGCGGCCTTCAGGAGCGGATCGCTCTCACGGATCACCATCTCCAATTCGATGATCCGCGATCCGAGAACGTAGTTTCCGCCTGCCGCAGGCATCAGCAGGCCGCTTTTAGACAGCGATTGAATGTAGCGATAAGCAGTCGCCCTCGATGTTCCGGTCAGCTCCGCGGCTCGAGACACGTCAATCGACAAGTTGTCTTCGTCAAAATAGTTCATAATTTCGAGCATTTTGTCGAGACTTGTCATTGTCTTATCTCAGTCTATTGACCGCCCAGCCAAGTCGCAGGGACGGTGATGATCCCTGGAAAGAGGACGAACAGGATGAGGATTGTAATCTGAGCCAGAATGAATGGTCCGACGCCACGAATAACCTGGGGCAGGCTAACCTTTGAGACGGCAGCGACAACGTTGAGAACCGCACCGACAGGTGGAGTCAGCAGCCCGATTGCGCAGGCGAGCATGAAGACAACACCGAAATAGATGGGATCGATGCCGGCGTCCCTGACGGCGGGCAGAAGGACCGGGATAAGAATAAGAATGATCGGAACCATGTCCATGGCGCAGCCGACGACAAGCACAAGGCCGACCACGATGAACATGAGCAGGGTCGGGTTGTTCGCAAATGGGGCGACAAGGTCCGTGATCTGATCAGGAAGCCCGGCAATGGTAATCATCCAGCTGGACACGAGGGCAGCAGCAACCAGGAACATGACCATGGCGGTCGTTTTTCCAGCCGCAAGGAACACCTCGAAGAGGTCTTTAACTTTTAGCTCCCGATAGACGAACAATGCGACGAATAGAGCATAAACGGCTGCAACGACCCCTGCTTCCGTGGGCGTGAATACTCCGAAGCGCAAGCCCACGAGGATGATGACAGGCAGAAGAAGAGCCCATATTCCCTCCCGAACTTTACCCAACACCACTTCGACTGGCACGCGAGCAGGCGTGGCGATGTTCTCATGGCGGGAGACGAAGTACCATGTGGTTGCAAGAACCGCTCCCATCAGAATGCCGGGAGCAATACCAGCGATGAAGAGTTTCGTGATCGACATATTCCCGACCACGCCAATCAGAATGAAGCCGATGGAAGGCGGAATGATCAAAGCCGTGATGCCGGATGCTGCAATCAGACCGGCAGAACGTCCTTTGTCGTGGCCTGCCTTGACCATCATGGGAACGAGGATCGCAGAAAGGGCGGCTGCATCGGCTGCGGCGGAGCCGGACAAGCTTGCGAGGATACAGGCGGCCAAAACGCCAACATATCCCAGGCCGCCTTTGATATGCCCAACGGCGGCTAGTGCCAAATTGACTATGCGCCGTGAAAGGCCGCCTGCATTCATCAATTCGCCCGCGAGCATGAAGAAAGGCACAGCCATAAGCGGAAAGCTATCCGCGCCGTTCAGAAGATTCTGGGCAACGATTTGAGAATCAAAGAAATCCAACTGCCACATCAGGGCAACACCCGTCATAAGCAGGGCGTAGGCGATGGGCAGACCAATGAACATGCTGCCGAGCAAGGCACCGAGGAAGACAAGCAGCGTCATTATTATTTCTCCAGGCCTTGCGTTACGGCAGCTGTTTCCTCGTCAATCACGATCATTCGATCCATCTGGCCTGTCGCGATCAAAAATAGCCGCCAGACCAGGATGAACATTGTAGAGATACCGAATATCAGGCCGACACCGAAGAACAAGCCCATCGAGAGACCTGTCGCTGGGGCATAGGTGTGGAAATTAACGGAAGCCTGGGTCCAGCTGCCGTCGATGATGAGCCAAGTTGCGAGGATCATCAGCAAATGGCCGACGACCAAGCAGATGCGGCGCAGCGGCCTGGGAAGGCTATTGACAACGAAATCCAGTCCGAGATGGCCGTGGTCACGCAGCACAATGATTGCGCCGATGAACGTCAGCCAGACGAATAGCCAGCGTGCGAACTCTTCCGAGACGGTAATCCCCGAATTGAAGATGTACCTCATGAGCACGTTGCCGAATACAAGAACCACCATGCCCATGAGGCATAAGACGACGATTCCCTTCAAGAGGGCGAAATAAGCGTCAATCGCCTTCGTCAACATCTTCTTCCGTCCTCCTGACCAATATCATGAATACTTTTTGAACTGCATCAACCACGCTGATGTGGCGAGCGAGCCGGGATTGCCCGTTTGAGCCTACGGCCTCCGATAGCCTTCCAGCTCGCCGTCGGGAACATCTGGGAGATTCACGACGATATTGTCCGGCGTACGGCAGGTCAGCCAAGTCAGCGGCTCCGTTACGCTCATGTTCGCCTCGACATGCGGCATGTTCGGGGGCACGAACACGAAATCGCCGTCCTTCATGTCGACGTATTCCTTGTAGTCTTCTCCGAAATAGATACGCCCATGTCCCTTGAGAACGTAGCCCCCGGTTTCTGCCTCTCCATGGTGATGAGGAGGCGAACGGAAGCCGGGCTCATTAGTGACCTGTCCGAACCAAATCTTCGTCGCAGGTGTGTGTTGCGGGCTCACACCGGAACGGCGAACGCAATCCCCGGATTGACCGGTATTGAAATCGAGCTCACCAGCACGGGTTACGACTGGCACAACTTTGGCATTCACTTCATTTCTCCTCGTTAGGGTCGCTCAGCAATTTGCAGCCGGACGGCTTCGCATCAGTTCATGTGCATTCCGCCGTTCACGTCGATCGAAGATCCCGTGATATAGGCGGATTGATCCGACGCCAGGAACAGGCAGGCTCCCGCGACATCATCAGGCGTGCCAAAACGCCCAAGCGGCACCGTCGGAAGCACTTTCGCAGTCAGGTCATCGTCATAGAAATCCTTGGTCATCTGAGACATGATGACACCAGGATTGATCGCATTGACGCGAATTCCGGCGGGGCCGACATCCCGTGCCATCGCCTTAACCAGGCCCAGGACACCGCCCTTGGAGGCCGCGTAATGGGGACCTCCCATAAGGCCGCCCCCGCGCTGTGCAGCGATAGACGCGATGCAGATGATCGAGCTTCCGGTCTTCATCACACGGAGTGCCTGCTGCGACATAATCAGAGTGCCGCGCAGGTTTACGTCCATGATGGCGTCGTATTCATCGCGGGTGATATCGACGGTTTTACGCGGCTGAGTAATCCCGGCATTGTTCAGCAGAATATCGACCCTGCCATACCTCTCCATGGCGGCGGCATACACAGGCTTGGATGTCTCTTGGGATCTGACATCCGCCGCGATCCCGAGAGCATCAATTCCGATCTCGCGTGCAGCAGCTTCGACTCCGTCCTTATCGAGATCAACGAGGATCACGGATGCGCCGTTGCGCGCAAACATTCGAGCTGCGGCAAAGCCTATGCCTTGGGTGTTTCCGGCGCCGGTCACGATCGCAACCTTCTCTTTCAGCAGCATCACGGCTCACTTTCTTTTCTATTGGATTCATCCACCGTGCGCAGGAATGAATCGTTCCACTGGCCGACAGGCGCGCCTACGGAAAAGCGGCTGCACCATCGCCGGCAAACACAAGGATTAAGTGGAGCGGCTGCGCTCGCCAGTGCGAGCACAGCCGTAATCTACACGTTACTGGCTCTTCGCTTTGGCAGCTTCGCGCTCGGCATTAAAGCTCTTCACGACCTCCTGATCGAGGCCTGCTGTAACGCGCTCGATGACAGGCTTTACAGCCTCACGCACTTTCTGCATGTTTTCGTCGGAGATCTTGTTGATCTGCATGCCCTTGTCGGCCAGGAACTTGCGGGTATCGACGTCAGAGGCTTCAATAGCCTTACGGTTGAAGATTGCGGCTTCATCGCAAGCCGCACGCATAGCGTCTTGTTTCTGCGTATCGAGCTTGTCCCAGAATCGCTTGCTGACGAGAACCACGCTTGATGTCGGGAAGTGGCGCGTTTCCGTCAGGTATTTCTGAACTTCATAGAATGAGGTTGCACGCGTGACGTCGTTTGCAACCTCGTTGCCGTCGATTGCCCCGGTTTCAATGGCGGTAAAGGTCTCGGGGAACGGCAGCGGCGTGGGATTCATGCCGAGCGCCTTCAGAACATCGAGATAGACGGCATTCTGAATGGTTCGGATCCGGAGACCATTCATATCCTCCAGCTTCTCGATCGGACGCTTGTTGTTCGTGACATTACGGAAGCCGTAATCCCAATAGCACAGGCCAATCAGATTGGAGGCCGACAGCTTGTCGAGCATTGTTCGGGCGGTCTTTCCGCGCAGAACAGTATCGAGTTCCTGGTAAGTCGGGAATTGGAACGGAAGCTGGAAAAGATCGAAGTCCTTGACCGTGCTCGCAAGCGCGGCGGTGGTCGTCACCGCCATCTCCACGATCCCGCCCTGCGCTGAGGATGCGGATTGGATTTCGTTGCCGAGCTGGGCATCGGAGAAGCCACGGACTTTGAGAGCGCCATTGGTGCTCTTTTCGATCAGGCCACCGAAATGGTCGATCGTCTGACCCATCGTGCTTGTCTTCGCCACAGGGTAGCTAAACTTGATAGTCTGAGCCGATGCACCGCCCGCAAGACCAAGTGCCATGGCGGAGCCCAAGAGAGCTGCATTCAGCAACGTAGACTTCTTCATCGTTATCTCCTCCCGAGTTAATGTCCTCGATGGGCAAAATAATTCTCGCATTATGAGACAAGTCAATAGATCACTATCAGAGTCAGGCTGACTTTCCCTCTCGATAAGGCTTCCGTCTAGATACAATTTTCCCGCAGTATTTTAGGAAACTCAGCCATTTAAGCGCGCCGGTTTACCAACCCGCACGCCTTTTGAAGCAATACCAAAGTCGCATAATATGATAATTATTTGACGTTTATGAGGATGGTCTTATGGTTGGGACCAAGCGGACAAGAAGCTGGGAACAGAGATGACAATCGGGAAGAACAGCTACAGCTTGCAGAACCGCCTAGCCATTATCACGGGAGGCTGCGGACAGATTGGCAGCGCGATCGCAGATATCTTCCTGGAATCCGGCGCCAAGGTGCAGGTTTGGGACAGGCAGAGGCCCTCACAGCTTCGGGGAGATCTCACGTTCCGGGCGGTCGACGTCACGAATGCGGATGCCGTCAATCAGGCCATGGCGGATGCGGCAGGCGATCTCGGGGGCCTCGATCTTCTGGTCAATGCTGCGGGCGTCACCGGGCCGACAAAAAACGTCGCCGACTACACCGCAGCCGAATGGCAAGCAACACTCGCCGTCAATCTCACGAGCGTTTTCTACTGCTCGCATGCAGCCTTGCAGCTGATGAACCCCGCACGTAGCGGCCGGATCATCAACATCGCATCCATTGCCGGGAAAGACGGCAATCCGGGCATGGCCGCCTATTCTACAGCGAAAGCGGGCGTCATCGCCTTTTCAAAGGCGCTGGGAAAGGAATTGGCGAACACTCACATTCGCGTCCACAGCATCGCGCCTGCGCTCATCGAAACAAATCTACTGCAGCAAATGTCCTCTGAGATGGTTGCCACCAATCTGGCCAAGATCCCAATGGGACGTGCAGGTACACCTCGGGAGGTAGCCGAACTCGCCGCATGGCTCGCCTCCGATGGCTGCTCATTCTCGACTGGAGCAGTCTACGATCTCTCCGGCGGAAGGGCGACTTACTAATGGCGAATATTCCGAATGCAACCTCGGCGATGCCGGCTACTCTGGAAGGCAAGGTGGCAATCGTCACTGGCGCAAGCCGTGGTCAAGGCCTTGCTGAGGCCCGCCTCCTCGCGCAGCGCGGTGCAAACGTTGCTCTCTGCGATGTCCTCGAAGATGAAGGCCGGGAAGCCACGAAAGCATTGACCGATGCAGGACTGAATGTTCGCTTCTTCAAGCTGGATGTCAGCCGAGAGGATGAATGGACGACTCTTGTCGAGAGCGTAGTGAACTGGCGAGGTGCGATCGATATACTCGTGAACAATGCCGGCATCATCAACCGCAAATCGATCGCCCAAACTTCTCCCGATCAATGGCGCCGCCTTGTCGATATCAACCTGACTGGCGCCTTCCTTGGGGTTCGCTGCGTGAGCGCCGAGATGGCGCGCAGCAGGGGTGGCGCAATCGTCAATATATCGTCCAACTCGGCGTTCTCAGCCCATTATGACCCGGCCTATACGGCCAGCAAATGGGGATTGCGAGGACTGACCAAGGCCGCGGCCATGGAATTCGCCGGCCGTGGCATTCGCGTGAATTCAGTTTGCCCCGGTCTTGTTTTAACCAAGCTAAACAGCGAGTCGCCCCATCTTGCACCCATGATTGCGATGACGCCCATGAAACGCGCTGCCGCCGATGAGGAAGTCGCACGGCTGGTGGCATTTCTGGTCAGCGAAGAAGCCAGCTTCATCACAGGCGAGGATTTCACGATCGATGGAGGCTTCACCGCCGGCGCCGCATACCGCCGTGTATCGGAAGAAACGGGCCTGCTCGACTAGATCGCAGTGGCCGGAAGAGATCTTTCCGGCGATTCCGCAATGACTTAACAATCAGGATACGACGATGAAACTTGCGTGCGTTAAAGTCGGGGACATGGAGCGGATCGGGATTGTCCGCGGTGACCAGGTTGCCCTTCTCCCCGCATCAAGCGGCGACATGATCGACCTCATCAATCTGGGGCTCGGCATATTGTCTGAGCTGGAAGCCGCTTCCGATGAAACTTTACCGATTGAGAGCGCTCATTTCCTGCCGCCGATCCGGCGGTTCCGCCGGGATGTGTTGTGCACCGGGTGGAACTATTGGGACCACTTTGAAGAAGGCATCGGCAAACGCGACGGGCAGGAGGTCGAACGTCCAACCGCTCCCACATTCTTCAACAAAGCTCCGAACGCTTTGATCGGCGCTCGGGAGGATATCGCCTTCGATCTCCGCATCTCGCAGAAGTGGGATTACGAGGGTGAAATCGCTATCGTCATCGGCAAGGAAGGTCGCAGCATTCCGTCGGACCGTGCGGCCGATCATATTTTCGGCTACACCTTGGCCAACGACGTGTCGCAGCGCGATCTTCAACGCCGACACGGAGGCCAATGGTTCAAGGGCAAGAGCATCGATCGCAGCACGCCGCTCGGGCCATTTCTTGTCACCGCAGACGAGATCGACCTCCCCTCTGTGAGGCTTGAGACCTTTGTCAACGGCGAGAAGCGGCAGGATGCCTATGCGAAACAGATGGCTTTCAATGTTGGTCAGCTGATCGCTGAATTGTCCTTCGGAATGACACTCTATCCTGGAGATATCATCCTGACCGGGACACCCAGCGGGATCGGGATGGCACGCGATCCTCAGGTGTTCCTAAAGAACGGCGACGAAGTCATCGTTCGCGGGACAGGCCTTGGAGAACTTCGCAATCGCGTTGTCGAAACGGATTTGTATGGCAACTCCGACGTCGCACTCGCATAAAGAGCTGCACATCGCTGACTTTCGATCTTTTAGCGTTCGGCAGTATCTCTGCCGAACGTAGACGTGCAGGAGCTTCTACCTGCGCCAATTACAATCGCGTTCCACCTCATCCTCGCGTCATGATGTGTTTTGCACGCTAGCCCTTATTGGATTGGCGAGAAGGCAGTTGGAACGAGTAATCGATTCTCCATCCTCACAATCATAGGCGTGACGGCCGAGAGGTAGTTTTGCCACTCAGGCTCTGCCGCCAGAGCCTCCCGACGCGAAATGCGGTCCTCGAACGAGGTGTAACCCCAAAGATGAACAAGCGTGCTGAGTGGACCAATTTCGCTGGTAAAATAACCAAGTAGATTGCCTAGGATTCGCGTTTGCAAGTCGAGCGGGCCGTTCGTGTATAACGCGAGATAGGTTGGCAGCTTACCTGCCGCGATAGTGTAGATACGCTCTTCAATAAGCATCGTTATCTCTTTCAAATCGAAAACATTTGCCCAGCAAGAATGCGGTAGGTGCTGCACCGATTGGCTCACGCTATCTTTGCTAGACCTTGTGATCCCTACGTGAAGCGCCTGTAGTCCTGCCAGCTGCATCTGTCCAGTCCAAGCAAGCGATCACATGCCGCGCGCTCGAGGTTGAGCCGCATGCTGCAGAACGTGGCGGCAAGTTGTTGTGCGGCCTTCGCGGATATATCACGCGGTTCAGCATTCGGAGCGGATGCACACGCCTTCACTTCACGACCAGACGAAGCGCCTATTCGGTGGGAGCGAGTTACCTTCCAATCGAGATACCACGAATGATCGATGCGATCAAAGCTGAGATCTTAAACACCTCAGGAAGCGGCACAATCGATACAACGGTGCCCGTCACTACGAGGATGCAGTGTGGAAGGCGAGTTTCGCTCTCTTGCATATCACGAGCACGAAGCTAAGGCTCCCCCTCTGCCAGTGCTGTGATCAGACTGCTCCTGGCATCGGCATCCACTCGCTCAGGCTATAGTCGAAGTAGCGCGTCATGGCCTGACCTTTCCACTCGTACTGCAGGTGACGTTCCTGCTTGGGCACCCCAACGACATCCGGCCAGAACGCTGCAATGCAGTGGCCAGCTGTATGACGCACATTGGGATATAGCAGCCCGTTGCTGCCAGCCTCTCGTAAGGTGCGAGCCAGCTCCTAACTGGCTGTATATGACCCTGGATCCAGAACAGCATCGCGCTGATTGACTTGAAGCGTTTCAACCTCATGAAAGCGATTTGAGACCGCTCCCACAAGCACGCGCATGTCCTCACGCCGCGGCGGATCATTCGCATCACGCGCAAAGCTTGCAAAATGGTGGACTGTCTCAGCAATTGCGGTCTCAAGCTGGTCACCCGCGTAGTAGACCCCAAAGCTGCCATCCGCGAACCTCGAGCCCTTTGGATTTACATGCGTGAACGACGCTATCACCCATGAGGCATTGGGACCGCTGATCCGCCGCTCTGGTGGCACTAGATGAATCAAGCCCGCTTCATCCCGGACACGAAGGTTGGTCAGCATCTCAAGCTCGATAAGCGCATCCCACACAGCGGGATTCGATGAGATGCGCTCGAACAGATCAATGGGAGGGTAGCGCGAGGCAATGATGCGCCAGGCCTGCTTCCATTCGACCTTGGCTTCCTGGATCTCAAGATCAGGGAGCACGGGCAGCATCGATGTAAGACCGCACGGCAGCGAGATCGGAGGCTATGTTTTCGCCGTTTCACGCCGTCACGCGTGGGAGGGTGAACACCTTCCAGTGGGCCAGCGCGAAGCCGACGAACGCCCCTGCCCACGCACAGCCCGCCACATGCAGCAGCGTGCCGCTCCAGGCCGGATGAATCGCGGCGCAAATCCGGGCGAGCGCAGCCGCGACAAGCAACAGGTAGAATCCCTGCATGGATGCCGTTGCGATGAGCGCCCTACCCGTATGTCCGAGGCTCGCACGCGACATCACCGCCAGGGTCATGATGCCCATGGCGCCGCCAGTCCAGGCATGGATGCCCGCGCCGGGCGGCAGCACTCCCAAGGCAGCAAGACCCACCAGGACAAAGCCTAAAGGCACGAAGGCGTAGGCAACGTGCAGGATCAGAACGAGACGGTCACGCCACGTGCGCTCGCCCGCCCATCGCGCCAGCCGAACCGCCTGAAGCATGCCCGCGGCGATCAATGCCACGCCGGTGACGCGCCAGTCCGGGCCAACGATCCAGGCCAGGAGCGCGGCGCCCGCAGCAATCATGGAGACCACGTCGAAAGCGCCGAACGAGGTTGGCAGGCGACCGGGATTCTCGCGCGCGAGCCAGTTGCGAGTGAAGCTCGGGATGATGCGGCCGCCGATCAGCATGATCAGCATCATGGTGGCGGCGATTCCGAAGCGGATGCCGTAATCGGCGGCGCCCGTAACATGGGCCTCGACGTGAAAGACGATGTTGCCTGCCATCAGGACGCCGAGCGCGATCAGGACCTTGAGGTTGCGCCAGTTCCTCCCGCTGACGATCTCCCGAGCCAAGGAGACCGCGACGAGCAGCAGGAATGCGTTGTCGATGACGGCCGCGGCTCCCCAACCGATCCAGGCCGAACTCGTCACGGCGAAGCGGCCGGCTATCCAGACAAGAACGAGGACGAGCAGTGGCCGGCCTTGGAGCGGCATGCGACCGGTCCAATTCGGAACTGCGGTCAACAGGAAACCCGTGATCACGGCTGGGAGATAGCCGTAGAGCATCTCGTGAACATGCCAGTCGCGAGGCGCGAAGCCCGTCGACAGCTCCAGCTCGCCGTAGAATATCGGCAGCCACGCGAGGATGGCCAAACCGGCATAGAGTGAGCCGAACAAAAAGAACGGTCGGAAGCCGTAAGAAAGAAGCGCGGGTCCCTTGTAGTCCCGCAGGCGTGGAATTGGAGCCATCGTCGACCTCCTTTTCAGGCTCATGCGGTCGACGGCGACGGGGATCATTGCCCCGGTCTCCGCAACGACCTTGGCGCTGCCGCGACGGACATGCCGCGGCGGCGCATGAACCTCGATGAGAGCGTTACTTGGCCGCGGTCTGGGTTGCCGCGAGCTTGTCGAACAGGGTAGCGAACGTCTGCTTGGCCTTGCCGGGATGGGTGGCGGCCTTGGCTTGGTCCGTATTCGCCGGCTCGCCGACGACGACCATGCCGACCATGCCCATGCCGTAATGCGGCTTGCACTTGTAGCCGTACACGCCAGCCTTGTCGAAGGTGATTGTCAATTCCTCGTTGACCTTGCCGACGAAGGCCTTGCCGCCTTCGGGGAGCATCGTCTCGATGCTCTCGACGTTGTGGCCCTTGTCTACGGCAATGAACTTCACAGTGTCGCCCGGATTGACCTTCACCAGCGCGGGCTCGAACACCATCACACCTTCGGTGCCCTTGTTGAGCATCTTCACCTCGACCTCGGCCGCGCTGGCGGCACCTGCGAAGCCGAGGGCTGCCGCGATGGCGCCGAGCACGATGACCTTCCGCATGATAGTCTCCTGTTGCCTTGCGAAACCGAAGGGCCCTGTCCAGAACCCCTGGGTTGGTGATACGCCTTGCGGAGATTGACGTGATTGATCTTGCGCAATGAGTTGGCGCCTTTTGCGCGATAATCGTCGCTTGGCCGGGGCTTCGTTTACGCAGCGGCGAACGATGTGGAACACCACCCGTTGCCAATCAGGAGCCGTTCCATTCGAACGGAACGGAACGTTTGGCGGTTGTTCCCGTATGACGGCAGGTCCGCAGATGCCACGTCCGCGGCCGCTTCGGTAAAGGCAGGTGGATGCCCAACGTTGATCGATCCCTGGTGGCGGACCTTCCGATGTTTGCCGGTCTTGTGCCGGAACAGATCGACGAGTTGCTCCAGGAGGCGCAGTCGGTGCGCTATCCCAAAGGAACGAACGTGTTCCAGCAGGACGAGGAGGCCCACTCCTTCTTCATCCTGCTGCACGGGCACCTGCGGGTGTTCAAGCTCACCCCGGACGGACAACAGGTGGTGGTCCGCTTCGTCACGCCGGGCGAGGTGTTCGGCGTCGCCATCGCCATCGGCCGCAAGACTTATCCGGCAACTGCGACGGCGGTGGTGGACAGCATTGCCCTGGTCTGGCCCTCTGCCGCATGGCCCCGCCTCGTGGCGACCCATCCCGCCCTTGCGGTCAACACCCTCCAGACCGTGGGCAGCCGACTCCAGGATGCCCACACGCGCGTGGTCGAGATGTCGACTGAGCAGGTCGAGCGCCGCATCGCCCATGCCTTGCTCCGGCTTGCGCAACAGGCCGGGCGCAAGGTCGAGGCGGGGGTGCAGATCGATTTCCCGATCACGCGTCAGGACGTCGCCGAGATGACCGGTGCCACGCTGTTTACCGTGAGCCGCGTCCTGAGCGCCTGGGAAAGCCAGGGGCTCATCGCAGGCGGACGCCAGAAGATCATGATCCGCGAGCCGCACAAACTGCTGCTGCTCGCCGAAGGCTCGCCAAGCTGAGCGGGCCCAGTCAGGTTTGGCACGGGTAGGCGGTGCCATGTGAACGGGCAGCCATCCTGATCTCGGCCAGAAACGCATCGGGATCGACGCCGTGTTCGCGACAGGCGTCCTCGATGGTATGGAAGCAGGCGATCGGGCATCCGACGCAGTGCATCTGACGGTTCAGGAACACGCGGATCGTCGCGGGCCATCGCCGCATGACGTCGTCGACAGGCCGGGTGCATTCGATGGTCATGGGGACCTCCAAGGCTGGGATCGAGCATGAAGCCTAGGCCGAATTCCCACGTCGCTCCTTGTCCTCGCGCAACCAAGCCGCTGTCATGTTGCCGATCCCTCGGCATGCTCATCACCTGCCCTCGTCACGGATCACGGCAGGCAATGATCGTAATCCTGATCGACGACTTCGAGCAGGCGAGGCTCGAGAGCACCATCGCCATCCGGCCCCGACTTCAGTCCGGAATCCCCGCCCGTTCGTCGTGCACCTCCGGCAGGTCCGATCGCAACCAGGCCAGACGGGCGATGGCCTGTCCGGCCAGTTCCTGGACCCGCGCCAGGGACACATCGTCCTTCAAGCCGTCACCCGCTTCGAGGTAGCGGTCCGCGAGCAGCTCCGCGAGCGCAACCGGGTCGTCCGAAATCCCCTGGCCGGGAACGGCCACGGAGACTGCTGCCGGATCGGGCTCGCCGGCATGCCGCCGCGCTTCCTCCGCGAGCCCGGCAAGGCGACCGCGGTCCTGCGGCGGCGCCCTGCCCGCGAGGATCTCAAGCAGGTCGGCAAGCCGGCGTTCGAGAGCAGCGAGATCAGTCATTCCATCGGACCCTTGGGCATCCGGCTGCCACCGCTCGGCATGAAAGGCGCTCCGCCGCTCCCGCCTGAGGATGGCGACGTGACCGAGTTCCTCATGCGCCATGGCCTCAGCCGCCTGCCGGATCTCGGGGGCTTGCGCATGGGCTGCGACGTAGCTCCAGAAGGCGAAGGCGCGCTCCTCGTTGCGCACTGCCATCGAGAGCGCGCGATAGGCGCTCAGCAGCCGGGGATGGGCCGTCGCCACTCCCTCGTCGTCGAACGTTTCCGGCATCTCCCAGCGGATCGACGCCGGATCGGGCGCATGCCCCTTCCTCCTCTGCGACCAATGCATGACAATGTCGAGGTGGCCTTGTTCGTCGGCGGAGAGGCGCTCGAACACCTCCGCCAGTGCCGGATCGCCCTCCTGCCGCATGCGCGCGGCGATCTCGGCATAGCGGGTTGCCGCCTCCCGCTCCATGGCCGCCGCTATCGCGAACAGTTCGTCGAGGGATTTCACGGAATCGGCGGGCTCCCGCTTCAACAGCGACATGGTCCTCTCCTGGCAATTCTGAAACATTGACAGGTCATCTTTCCTGCGATGAGTTTGACGCAGATCAATGTTCACCTGACCATACGAAGCATGATGGTTGTGGGCCATGCGAGATCGATTTCAACGGCCCCGGAAAGATCGCAGCTTTCCATCGGAACCGATCCGATTCAAGGCCGCTGAAGTTTTTCTGTTCAGAAGCACGAACGCTATCCTGGACGGTCCCCTGTTGGCAAAAGCGCACTCGCTTAACCCCGACCGACATCTCGCGAATACCGATTTCAAGCGTCTTTGGATTGCGGCTCTGCTTGGGTTCGTGATCCTCCTTCTCTGGACGGGGCCCGGCATGGCGGCAGGCCGCGTGCAGGAATTCCTCACGAAGGCGCAGCCCGCAGACTTTTTTCCTGGGGCCGACCGCTTCGGAGCACCTCAGGGTGATCCGCCGCTCGTCCCTATCCATCAGGGCGACCGCCTGCTCGGTTACGTCTATCTGAACACTGATGTCACGAACGCCACCGGCTATTCAGGCAAACCGATCAACCTCCTGGTCGGCATCGATCCGAACGGCGTCATCACGGCGATCAAGCTCGTCGATCATAAGGAGCCAATCGTTCTCGTCGGCATCCCGGAGCGGCGCATCGTCGACGCGGTGAATACGCTCGTCGGCAAAGACATGAAGCCGGTCGCAACCGGAGCCGAGCGGCCGCCTCAGGTCGACATCGTCAGCGGCGCAACCGTGACGGTGCTTGTCATGGGCGACAGCGTCGTGCGCTCGGCCGTGCGCCTGATCCGCAGCGGCCGCCTCGGCGCCGCACAAGGCACTCCTGCCACCGCCACGGCGCCAGCCGCCGTAAAGAGCGTCGATCTGTCGAAGAGCGAGATCCGCGACTGGCAGAGCCTGCTCGGTGACGGCTCGGTCCGGCGCCTGTCCCTCACCGTCGGCGAGGTCAATGACCGCTTCGCGCAGGCGGGCAATCGGGAAGCGGCGAACAACCCCGAGACCGCCGATCCAAACGACACCTTCATCGATCTCTACGTCGCCCCCGTGAGCGTTCCTGCCATCGGGCGCAGCCTGCTTGGGGATGTGGCCTACGAGCAGCTCAAGGCGCGGCTCAAGCCGGACCAGCAGGCCGTTGTCGTGGCAGGCGAAGGCGCCTACTCGTTCAAAGGCTCCGGCTATGTCCGCGGCGGCATCTTCGACCGCATCGAACTCCTTCAGGAGGGGCAGGGCACGCGCTTCCGCGACCGCAACCACACCCGCCTCGGCGACCTCGCCGCGGCCGGTGCGCCGGCCTTGCGCGAGATCGCCCTGTTCGTCGTGCCGGAGGATTTCAGGCTCGACCTCACCGAGCCGTGGCAATTGCAGCTGCTTGTGCAGCGCAATGTCGGCGCACGCGACAAGGCCTTCCTGACATTCGATCTCGAATACATCCTGCCGGACCAGTATCTGCGGGTCGAGCAGCCCCCTGCCCGTGCAACGGCCCCGCAGGATCCCGCCCAGGCGCAAGTCCAGCCTGCTCCGTCGATATCGGCACCGGCTCCTGCAGCATCGTCTCTCAGCGACGCGAACGCACTCGCGGCGGGGGAGATCGAGGAGCCGCTCTGGCTCAAGATCTGGAAGACCAACACCGTCTCCATCGGCATCACAGCGTTTGCTCTGTTCGTCCTCACTGCGATCTTCTTCTTCCAGGACGCTTTGGTGCGTCGCCCCGCGGTTTACATCTGGGTCCGGGGCGCTTACCTCACCTTCACGTTGGTCTGGCTCGGCTGGTATGCCAACGCCCAACTCTCTGTCGTCAACGTCCTTACTTTCACCAACTCGCTCATCACCGACTTCAATTGGGAGTTCTTCCTCGCGGCGCCGCTGATTTTCATTCTGTGGGCCGCGGTCGCTGCAGGGCTGCTGTTCTGGGGCCGTGGTCCCTTCTGCGGGTGGCTCTGTCCGTTCGGTGCACTCCAGGAGCTCACCAATACTGTCGCCCGGTGGCTCAAGGTGCCGCAGATCACGGTGCCCTGGGGCCTGCATGAGCGTCTGTGGCCGATCAAGTACGTGATCTTTCTCGGCCTGTTCGGACTCTCGCTTTACGACGTCGCGCTGGCCGAGACCTTCGCCGAGGTCGAGCCGTTCAAGACATCCATCATCCTGAAGTTCGTCCGCGACTGGCCGTTCGTCATCTACGCGCTCGCGCTGCTGTCGGTCGGGCTATTCATCGAGCGTTTCTTCTGCCGCTATCTCTGCCCCCTCGGTGCTGCGCTCGCGATCCCAGGCAAGATCCGCACTTTCGAGTGGCTCAGGCGCTGGCCCGAATGCGGCTCGCCGTGCCAGCGCTGCGCCAAGGAATGCCCGGTGCAGTCGATCCATCCCGAGGGACAGATCAACGTCAACGAGTGCATCTACTGCATGCATTGCCAGGAGCTATACCACGACGATCAGCGCTGCCCGCACATGATCCAGGTGCGGCTCAAGCGCGAGAAGCGCGAGGCACTTTCGTCCCCGTCCATGCGCCAGAGCAAAGACGGCGGCCAGGGCCCTGCTAAACCGATCATCACCCATAAGGGCAAGATGATCGGAACACCCACGGACGCGCCGGGTAAGGCCGACGTCCCCACCACCGCTTCATAAGCGAGAAGGAGGCACACGTGTCACGGGAAGAGAAAACGAACGGTCTCAGCCGCCGTCAGGTAATCGCGACGACCGCAGCCGCAGCTGCGGCAGGAGCCGCCGGTGTCGCGGGCGGCGTTTCCTTGAAGGATACGGGCGTGATCACATCCGCCGAGGCGCAGACGCGTCCGGCCGCGCCTGCGGCACGCCCCGCCATCGCGAACAAGTACGAGGTCAAGCCGGGCGAGCTTGACGAATACTACGTGTTCTTCTCCAGCGGCCAGACCGGCGAGGTCCGCATCATCGGCCTGCCGTCGATGCGCGAGTTGATGCGTATCCCGGTGTTCAACCGCGACAGCGCCACCGGCTGGGGCCAGACGAACGAGAGTCTCAAGATCCTGACCGAAGGTCTCACGCCGCAGAACCGCGAGTTCCTGAAGGATCGCGGCGGCATCTACATGAACGGCGATCTCCACCATCCGCATCCGTCGTTCACCGACGGCACCTATGACGGGCGATACCTGTTCGCCAACGACAAGTCCAACACCCGCGTCTGCCGCATCCGCCTCGACGTGATGAAGTGCGACAAGATCATCCAGTTGCCGAACCAATCCACCGTGCACGGCTTGCGCGTCCAGAAGTATCCAAAGACCGGCTACGTGTTCTGCAATGGCGAGGACCGGGTGCCGATCCCGAACGACGGCAAGATTCTTGACGACCCGAAGCAATACACGTCGATGTTCACCGCTGTCGATGGCGAGACCATGAAGGTCGCCTGGCAGATCAAGGTCGATGGCAACCTCGACAACGTCGATGCCGACTACCAGGGCAAGTATTGCTTCTCGACCTGCTACAACTCCGAGGAAGGCGTCACGCTGGCCGAGATGATGGCCAAGGAGCAGGACTGGGTCGTCATCTTCAACCTCAAACGCATTGAGGAGGCGGTGAAGGCCGGTAAGGCCGAGATGATCAACGGTGTCCCCGTCCTCGACGGCAAGAAGGGCTCGCCCTACACCCGCTACGTCCCGGTCGGCAACAGCCCGCACGGCATCAACACCGCGCCGGACGGCATCCATGTCGTCGCCAACGGCAAGCTCTCGCCGACCGTCACGGTCTTCGACGTGCGCAAGTTCGACGACCTGTTCGACGACAAGATCCAGCCGCGGGATACGGTCGTCGCCGAGCCGGAAATCGGCCTCGGCCCGCTACACACCGCCTACGACGGCAAGGGCAACGCCTACACGACGCTGTTCCTCGACAGCCAGGTGTGCAAGTGGAACATCGACCTCGCGATACGGGCGTTCAAGGGCGAGAAGGTCAACCCGGTCCTACAGAAACTCGACGTCCACTACCAGCCGGGCCACAATCACACCTCCATGGGCCAGACCAAGGATGCGGACGGCAAATGGCTGATCTCGCTGAACAAGTTCTCGAAGGACCGATTCCTCAACGTCGGCCCGCTCAAGCCCGAAAACGATCAGCTCATCGACATCTCCGGCGACCAGATGGTGATCGTGCATGACGGCCCGAGCTTTGCCGAGCCGCACGACGCCACCATCGTGCATCGCTCGAAGATCAACCCGCTGCATGTGTGGAAGCGCGATGACCCGTTCTTCGCCGACGCAGTGCAGCAGGCCAAGACCGACGGCGTCGATCTGATGACGGATTCCAAGGTGATCCGCGACGGCAGCAAGGTGCGGGTCTACATGACCTCGGCTGCGCCCGCGTTCGGCTTGGAGAGTTTCCAGGTCAAGCAGAACGACGAGGTCACGGTTTACGTCACCAACATCGACGATGTGGAAGACCTGACGCACGGGTTCTGCATCGTCAATTACGGCGTCAACATGGAGGTGGCACCGCAGGCAACGGCATCCGTCACCTTCACGGCTTCGAAGCCGGGCGTGTACTGGTACTACTGCACCTGGTTCTGCCACGCCATGCACATGGAGATGCAGGGCCGCATGCTCGTCGAGCCGCAGGCGGTCTGACGCCATGGCGGGCGCTTGCACCATCGTGCGTCTCGGGCTGGCGGCGGCACTCGCCGCCGGCCTCGTCACACCTTCCAGGGCGGAGCGTGTCTCGATCGGTCTTGGAGACATCTCTCAGGACATCATCGACCTGGCGGTGGACGGAGACACTGTGGTGTTCAAGACCGGCGAACATCACGGTCCCATCCGGATCACCCGCAAGCTGATCGTGGAAGGCGAGCCCGGCGCGGTCCTGATCGGATCGGGCAAGGGGAGTGTCGTGACCATTTCGGCACCTGGAGCCATCGTGCGCGGGTTGACCGTGCGCGGCTCGGGCCGCGACCTGGAGAAGATGGATTCCGGCATCTTCATCGAAAAGAGCGCTGCGGGTGCCATCGTCGAGAACAACCGGGTCGAGGGTAATCTCTACGGAATCTATATCCACGGCTCACCCGATGCGGTCGTGCGCCGGAACGAGATCATCGGAATCAGAACAGGCCGCATGAACGAGGCCGGCAACGGCGTCTCTGTCTGGGATGCACCGGGCGCCAAGGTCCTCGACAACAGTTTCCGGTATGGGCGCGACGGGATCTTCTCGATTGCCAGCCGCAAGAACGTGTTCTCCGGCAACCGCTTCCAGGACCTGCGCTTCGCCGTCCACTACATGTACACCAACGACGGCGAGGTCACGGACAACGTGTCGACCAACAACACCGTCGGCTACGCGATCATGTACTCGCACCGGCTGACGATCCGCGGCAACGTGTCGGACGGCGACCGCGACCGCGGCTTCCTGTTCAACTTCGCCAACGGCTCGCAGATTTCCGGCAATGCCGTCGTGGGGCGCATCCAGGCCGCCGAGCGCTGGACCAGATCGGGCCTTGGAGGCAACGAGACGAGCGAGCACGGCCTACCCGAAGAAGCCGAGCCCAAGCAGACATTCGCGACGGGCGACCGCATTGGCCCGGAAAAATGCGTGTTCATCTACAACACAAACAAAAACCGCTTCCGCGAAAACTGGTTCGAAGGCTGCGAGATCGGCATCCACTTCACTGCCGGCTCCGAAGGCAACGAGATCGCGGGCAACGCCTTCATCAGGAACCAGAACCAAGTGAAATACGTCGGCACTCGCTATCTCGACTGGTCCAAGGACGGGCGCGGCAACTACTGGAGCGACAACCCGGCCTTCGATCTCGACGGCGACGGCCTGGGGGACGGCGCCTACCGTCCGAACGATCTCGTCGACCGCGTTCTCTGGACCGCGCCGCAGGCCAAGGTGCTGATGAACAGCCCGGCCGTGCAGGTGATCCGATGGGCGCAGGCGCAGTTCCCGGCACTGCTGCCGGGCGGCGTGGTCGACAGTCATCCTCTCATGCATCCCCTCATGGCCCCGCCCGCACGCCCTAAGCCCGCCGAAGGAGCAAGACCATGACCGGAACCGTTGAGATCAGGAACATCGTCAAGCGCTTCGGCAAGGTCGAGGCGGTGCGTGACGTCTCGTTCATGCTGCCCGAAGGCGAGACGGTAGCGCTTGTGGGCCACAACGGCGCCGGCAAGACGACTCTGATGAAGCTGATGCTGGGTCTGATCCGCCCGACCAGCGGCCACATCAAGGTGCTGGGCGAAGATCCGGCTGCGGGCGAATTCGCCGCCCGCCGGCGGCTCGGCTATCTGCCGGAGAACGTCTCCTTCAACGCGTCACTCACGGGCTACGAGACCCTGGCATTCTACGCCCGTCTCAAGCGCGAGCCGGCGAAGTCTGTTGCAACGCTTCTCGATCGCGTCGGCCTCACCCCTGCTGCGGACAGACGGGTCGGAACCTACTCCAAAGGCATGCGCCAGCGTCTCGGGCTCGCGCAGGCGTTGCTGGGCGAGCCGAGGGTCCTTTTGCTCGACGAGCCTACCACCGGCCTCGACCCTGCCCTGCGACTGAGCTTCTACGAGATCGTCGAGGAGCTGCGCGGGCGCGGCGCGACGCTGCTGCTGTCCTCGCACGCCCTGACTGAGCTGGAGGAACGTGCTGGACGGGTCATCATCATGAACCACGGCATCAAGGTCGCGGACGGAACGCTCGACGAGCTGCGCCGCATCGCGCGCCTGCCGACCCGTATCCGACTCAAGGTGACCGATGCAGGGCTGGCCAACGTGCCGAACTGGCTTGGTCCGGTCGACGGGTGGCGTCAGGTCAACGGCCATATGGTCGAAATCGATGCCGCACCCGAGCGCAAGATCGAGGTGCTGCGGCGCGCCACCGACGAAGGTGCGCCAGTCGAGGATCTCGACGTCATGCCGCCAACGCTCGATGAGCTCTACGCCCACTTCCTTCTGTCGCAGGAGACCGCGCGATGAGAAACATCCTGATCGTCGCGCGCAAGGAGATCCAGGAGGGTCTGCGCAACCGCTGGGTTCTCGCCACAACGCTCTTGCTGGCAGCGCTTGCCCTCTCGCTCACCTTTCTCGGCAGTGCTCCGACCGGCAATGTAGGCGCACGCGCGCTCGACGTGGTGATCGTCAGTCTGTCCAGCCTCACGATCTTCCTGCTGCCGTTGATTGCGCTGCTGATTTCGCACGACGCCATTGTCGGCGAGATGGAACGCGGCACCATGCTGCTGCTCCTGAGCTACCCGGTGGCGCGCTGGCAGGTGCTGCTCGGCAAGTTCGTGGGCCACCTGTCGATCCTGGCCTTCGCGACGCTGCTGGGTTACGGGGCTGCGGCGGGAGCGCTGATCGCAACCGGTGAAATCATCGATGGAGAGAGCTGGATGGCATTCTCATCGATGATCGGTTCTTCAATCCTGCTCGGGGCTGCGTTCATTGCAGTGGGCTATCTCGTCAGCGCGCTCGTGCGCGAGCGCGGAACCGCCGCCGGCATCGCCATCGGCATCTGGCTCGTATTCGTGCTGATCTACGACATGGCCCTGCTCGGGCTGCTCGTGGTCGATCAGGGACAGGTCCTCTCGGGAGGATTGCTGAATGCCCTGCTGTTGCTCAACCCGACCGATGCCTACCGCCTGTTCAACCTGACCGGCTCCGACAATGTCAGCGCATTCTCCGGCATGGCCGGAGTCGCGCAGACCACGACTTTGGGTCCGTCCGTCCTGCTCGCGGCGCTGGCCGCCTGGGCCCTCCTGCCGCTCGGCCTCGCGGCGCTTGCCTTCTCCAGGAGAGAACTATGAGAAAGACCATCCTCTTCGCGGCCTTCGCGGGCGCTCTCGCGCTGGCGGGCTGCAACGCCGAGAAAACCGCCGAGGCTCCGCCGCCGCCACAGGAGATGACGGACTCGGCCATCGGCCATTACTGCGGCATGAACGTGCTCGAGCATACCGGTCCGAAGGGGCAGATCATTCTGGCAAGCCGCAAGGAGCCGGTCTGGTTCTCGTCGGCGCGGGACGCGATCTCGTTCACGCTGTTGCCGGAGGAGCCGAGAGACATCCGTGCGATCTACGTCTCCGACATGGCGAAGGCTCCGAACTGGGACAAGCCCGGCGTCAACAACTGGGTCGATGCGAAACGGGCCTCGTTCGTGATCGGCAGCCGGATGCAGGGCGGCATGGGCGGCGACGAGGCGGTCCCGTTCTCCGACAAGTCTGCTGCGGAAAAGTTCGCTGCCGAGAACGGCGGACGCGTTGTGGCCTTCGCAGACGTGCCGGAAGACTATGTCCTGGGCGGCACCGCAGAAGTGACGGGTTCCGCCGGACAGGCGCCCAACTTAGCGGATCAGCATCAGGGCCATGCCGCCCCGGTCACGAAGGACGGTCACGCTCATTAGGAAAGAAACCATGTTCCCTCGTCTCTCCCGCCGACGTTTCATAGGAGTCACTGCGGCAGCGGTCGGCCTCGGCGTCGTGCCGTTCGGACGCGCGCCAAGGACTGAGGCCCATCTCGTGACGTGGCGCGGCCAGGCGATGGGGGCGGTAGCGAGCCTGCAAGTCCACCATCACGACCGTGCCGTCGCCGAACGCCTGGTCGAGCGCTCGCTTGCCGAGGTCCGGCGCCTTGAGGCGGTGTTCAGTCTCTATCGGGCTGACACCGCTCTGGCGGCGCTGAACCGCCAAGGCATCCTCATCGCCCCGCCTGCGGATCTGGTCACTGTGCTGACCGAGTGTCGCCGCTGCTGGGAGCTGACCGGAGGCGCCTTCGATCCGACGGTGCAGGCGCTGTGGACCCTCTACCGAGATCATTTCTCCAGACCCGATGCGAATTCAGATGGCCCGCCCGAATCCGCGCTGCGCGAAGCGTTGGAGCGTGTAGGCTTCGACAAGGTGACGTTCGACGCCAATCGGATCGCCCTATCCCGACGTGGCATGGGCCTGACGCTGAACGGCATCGCTCAAGGATACGTCACCGACCGGATCGTCAGTATCCTGCACGAAGGCGGGATCGCGAGCAGCCTCGTCGACATGGGTGAGCCGCGAGCCGTGGGTTCGCATCCTTCCGGCGATCCGTGGCGCGTCGGCATCGCCGATCCGGATAATCCGGACCGCGTTGGCGAGACATTGAACGTGGTCGATCAAGCCGTCGCCACCTCCGGGACCTATGGATTCCATTTCGACGTGGCCGGACACTTCAATCACCTGCTCGATCCGCGCACGGGTGCCTCGGCCCACCTGTATCGCAGCGTGACCACCGTCATGCCGAGTGCGATGACGGCGGACGCCCTCTCGACGGCCTTCAGCCTCATGCCGATCACGGCAATCGCCCGGACACTCCGGCAACTCGGAGAGGGGCAGGCCCGCCTGACGACGGAGACGGGGGAGGCCATCGCCCTTCCGTCATGAGATCCGCAAATACGCGCAAACAGGAGTCCCTTCAGCGACGATCATGATTGGCCCGATTCTACCGGCTACCTACGGGATTTCCCTGAATTGGGACGATGTCAGTGGCGGTCCATGCTCCTCATGCAGGCGAACTCCCGGTCCGAGGCGGCCTGACATGGTGAAGCGAATGACACCAACCCGGTCCCGTCGCCAGCCAACGATGCAGTGGAATCCGATGCCGCATTGCCGTTGCATGGCAGGTAGTTGACGTCGCGCCGACAGCTTCCAGTTAGTGAAGCTTAAGCAATCGGGTTCGGGGTTCCTAGCTTGAACCCGTCATGTCCATGGAGAGGGATCGACATGGTTCAGCAGCTAACCTCAGGCGAGCGCCAGAACGCCCTGGTCATTCTTGTTTGCATCTTCGTTGCCGGCCTGGCCATGGCAGCAGCCGGCGGCTCCGATCCGCTCGGTGTGCACGGTGTCATCGTCATGCTCTTCGCCGGAGGGATCGGTGCCCTCGTCATGCGCTCGTTCTACGAACCGCAACCGACCCAGGATCGCCTCTCGCACTACTATGATGATCCGATCAAGGCAGGCATTGCCCTGACGCTGGCCTGGGCCGTCTTCGGCATGTTCATGGGAGTGTGGACCGCAGCCCAGTTGGCCTGGCCGGACCTCGCCTTCGACGCTGGCTGGTCGAGCTTCGGACGCCTGAGGCCGACCCACACCACTGGGGTGATCTTCGGCTTCGGCGGCAACGCCCTGATCGCCACCTCCTTTCACGTCGTGCAGCGCACTTCCCGCGCCCGCTTGGCGGGCCAGATCAGCCCATGGTTCGTGCTTCTCGGCTACAACCTGTTCTGCATCCTCGCCGTGACCGGCTACCTCATGGGCGTGACGCAGTCGAAGGAATACGCGGAGCCGGAATGGTACGCCGACCTGTGGCTCGTCGTGGTGTGGGTTACCTTCTTCGTGCTCTACCTGCGCACACTCGCTCGACGCAAGGAGCCGCACATCTATGTCGCCAACTGGTACTTCATGGCGTTCATCGTCGTGGTGGCCATCCTCCATATCGTCAACAACCTCGCCATCCCAGTCTCGTTCGGGCACGCGAAGAGCTACACGGTCTGGGCCGGCGTGCAGGACGCCATGGTGCAGTGGTGGTACGGCCACAACGCAGTAGCGTTCTTCCTCACCGCCGGATTCCTGGGCATGCTGTACTACTATCTGCCTGTCCGTGCGCAGCGCCCGATCTTCTCCTACCGGCTATCCATACTCAGCTTCTGGGGCATCACGTTCTTCTACATGTGGGCGGGTTCCCACCACCTCCATTATACGGCGCTGCCGCACTGGGTGCAGAACCTCGGCATGACGTTCTCGGTCATGTTGCTCGTGCCTTCCTGGGCCTCGGCCGGCAATGCGCTGCTGACTCTTAACGGCGCGTGGCAGAAGGTCCGTGACGACGCGACCCTGCGCTTCATCATGGTGGCGGCGGTCTTCTATGGCCTGTCGACCTTCGAGGGCTCGTTCCTGGCGATCCGGCCTGTCAATGCGCTCTCCCACTACACCGACTGGACCATCGGTCACGTCCATGCGGGAGCGCTCGGTTGGGTCGCGTTCATCACCTTCGGCTCGATCTACACCTTGGTTCCTTCGCTCTGGAAACGCGAACGCATGTATTCGCCAGCCCTGGTCGAGGTGCATTTCTGGCTCGCGGTCGCGGGGACGCTCATCTACGTCTTCGCGATGTGGAACTCAGGCATCCTCCAGGGCCTGATGTGGCGCACCTACACGCAGGAAGGCACACTCGCCTATTCGTTCCTCGACTCGCTCGTCGCCATGTACCCGTACTACATCGCGCGCGCGTTCGGCGGCCTGCTCTTTCTGCTCGGCGCCATGATCGCTGCCTTCAACATCTGGATGACGGTACGCGCCGTTCCCGTTGCCGCCGAGAGACAGACGGATGCACCGGATACGGGGCTAGCCCCCGGCACCGCAGCGACTCCGGCGGAGTGACATCATGGCCGAACTGTTTCACCGCAAGATCGAACGCACCGCCATCGGCTTCGTGATTGCGATCATCGCCGCCGCCAGCGTCGGCGGCATCGTCGAAATCGCACCGCTCTTCACCATTGACGAGACCGTCGAGGAGGCGCCGGACATGCGCCTTTACACCCCGCTGGAGCTGGCGGGCCGCAACATCTACGTCCGCGAGGGCTGCTACGCCTGCCACAGCCAGATGATCCGCACGCTGCGCGACGAGGTCGAGCGTTACGGCCCGTATTCGCTGGCCGTGGAGTCCAAGTACGACCGCCCGATGCTGTGGGGCTCGAAGCGCACCGGTCCCGACCTCGCCCGCATCGGCGGCAAGTATTCCGACTTCTGGCATGTCGCGCACCTCACCAATCCGCGCGACGTGGTGCCGGAATCCAACATGCCGGCCTATCGTTGGCTCGCCCGGACTGCGCTCGAGACCGCGGACCTCGGGCGACATCTTCAAGCGCAACAAGCGCTCGGCGTCCCATACACCAGCGAGATGATCGCCAACGCCGCCGCCGACGCCTTCGGTCAGGCCGCGCCTGACAGTCCGTTCGCTGCGGGGGTAACCCAGCGCTATGGCGAGAAGACGCAGGTCAGCGCCTTTGACGGCGTGGTCACGCAGCTCACCGAAATGGACGCGCTGGTCGCCTATCTGCAAGTGCTCGGACAGCTCACCAATGCCGCTTATTCCAACACGGCCGCGCCGGAACAGGCGCCCAATCCCACCAACTGACGACAGAGAGGACGGCTGATGGACATCGACCATGACACTCTCGTCGGTTTCGCCAAGAGTTGGGGGCTGTTCTATCTGATCGCGTTTAGCGTCTGCGTCGTCATTTACGCATTCTGGCCGTCGAACCGGAAACGGTTCGACGACGCCAAACGGAACATTCTCGATGAGGACGACCGGCCATGGCAGTAGAGGAACGCGATCCCGTCAGCGGTCAAAAGACCACCGGGCACGAATGGAACGGCATCAAGGAGCTCGACACGGCGGTACCGCTCGGCGTGCTGATCTTCATCGTCGTCACGCACCTGTGGGCGCTGGTCTGGTGGATCCTGATGCCGACCTGGCCGCTGATCACGACCCATACCAGAGGAATCCTGAACACCGATCAGCGCAAGATCGTAGAGCAGGATCTGGTCGCGGCCCAAGCCCAGCGCGCGGCCTGGATGAAGGCCATCGAGACGGGCACGTTCGAGGAAATCCAGGCCAACGAGGACCTGATGAAGGTCGTCCGGTCAACGGGTCACCAGCTCTTCGGCGACAACTGCGCCGCATGCCACGGGGCAGACGGGAAAGGCCGCGCCAACTATCCCGACCTAACGGACGACGACTGGCTCTGGGGCGGCGGTCCGGAGAAGATCGCCGAGACCCTGCGGCTTGGCATCAACTCGCGCCATCAGAACACACGCGTCGCACAGATGCCGGCCTTCGGGCGAGATGCGATGCTCGACCGGACCCAGGTCACGAACGTAGCGACCTACGTCCAATCCCTGTCCAATCCGGCAGCGTCCACACCGCAGAATGTTGCTCAGATCCAGGCTGGGCGAGAGGTCTTCCTCACGACCTGCGCGGCCTGCCACGGCGAGGATGGCAAGGGCAACCGGGAGGTCGGAGCTCCCAACCTGACCGATCAGTTCTGGGTCTATGGCGGCGACCTTCAGACCCTGATCAACACGATCCACGGCGGTCGGCAGGGACACATGCCGACATGGGACGAGCGCCTGACCCCGGCAGAGATCAAGATCCTGTCCTTGTACGTCAATTCGCTGGGAGTCGAGAAGCCATGACGAACGTTGCCGTGACAAAGCGGTCCAGATGGCCCGTTCTGGCGTGGAGCCTGGCAGCGGCTGTACTCCTCGTCGTGGCAGCCGCCAATGTCCATCTCGTCTATGTTGCGGTGGAATCCCAACCCGAATGTGTCGCCCACCTGAAGGAGGTCGGGTCCAAGGCGGGCGCGTTCCGGGCTGCGAAACCAGCCTGCTGAGAGAGATCGACCGATGCACGATTTCGGGGAAGACATATGAGCGAAGAGGATAAATCCTACGGTCTGCTGAGCGAGGTTTCCACGATCGCGGAAACGCGCAACCCCGCGCGGCAGCGTCACTTGCCGGCGCACGCGGCGCTCGACTGGCTGAAGGCGGGCTGGCACGACCTTCTGGCCCAGCCGGGCCTCAGCATCGCCTATGGGGTCGCGGTCTTCGCCATCACTGCCATCCTCGTTTGGACGTTGATCGCATCGGGTCGTGACTACATCCTGTTTCCCGCCATTGCCGGATACATGATCGTCGCGCCCGTACTGGCCATGGGCCTCTATGAGAAGAGCCGCGTCCTGGAGGCTGGCGGGCATCCGACGCTGCGCACCATGGCGCTCGTCCAGCCGAGGGCCGGGGCGCAGATCTTCTTCACCGGGCTTCTGCTCTGCCTGCTGATGCTGCTGTGGATGCGGGCTGCTGTCCTGATCTATGCCCTGTTCTTCGGCGTCCGGCCGTTCCCGGGCTTCGATGGGGTCGTCGGCATGTTGCTGACGACGCCGACGGGCTGGGCCATGCTGCTCGTCGGCATCGCGATCGGCGGGCTGTTCGCAGCATTCGCGTTCGCAATCAGCGTGTTCTCGATTCCCATGCTGCTCGATACGCGAACGGACGCGCTGACGGCCATGGGCACGAGCATGGCAATGGTGTGGAACAATCTCATGCCGATGATCGCATGGGGTGCCATCGTGCTCGCCTTGTTCACCGCCAGTGCCGTGACCGGCTTCCTCGGTTTCATTCTCATCTTCCCGCTGCTGGGTCATGCCACATGGCATGCCTATCGGGCGATGCGCTGATGCATCCGCAACGCGCAATACCCGGCGGAGAACGGCCATGAGCTGTTGCGCGCCCGTCGACGTACAGGTCGCCCTCGGAGAGCCAACCCAGCTCGACACCTTGGCGGACGAAATCCGGCTCGCCAGCCGCGATCTCGGCGACGGTACGTATCAGACGGACCTTTCGGTGCCGGGCGTCAGGTGCGCCACCTGCATCGCAGCGGTAGAGCGGACGCTGGCGCGGCTGCCCGGCGTCGAGAGGGCGCGGGTCAACCTGTCCACCAAGCGCGTCGCAGTCTCGTGGCGCACCGCGGACGGAACTCCGCCCGACATGATCGGCGCCCTGCGCGTCATCGGCTACGAATCCCACCTGTTCACGATGGATCAGGACGCGAGGGATCCGGAGCTTGCACGCCTCGTCAAGGCGCTCGCGTTGGCGGGCTTCTGCGCGATGAATATCATGATGCTGTCGATGTCGGTCTGGTCGGGGGCCGACGCCACCTCGCGGCAGGGATTTCACCTCATCTCCGCGCTGCTCGCCCTCCCGGCCCTCGTCTATTCCGGCCGCGTTTTCTATGCCTCGGCCTGGTCGGCGTTGCGCCATGGCCGCACCAATATGGACGTGCCGATCTCCATCGGCGTATCGCTCGCCTTCGCCCTCAGCATTTATGACACGCTCCACAACGCGCCGCACGCCTACTTCGACGCGGCGACGTCACTGCTATTCTTCTTGCTCATCGGTCGCACGCTCGATCACGTGATGCGTGAGCGGGCACGTTCCGCCGTAGCCGGCCTTGCGAGGCTTGCCCCACGTGGTGCCATAGTCATCCGGAGTGACCGACCGCTCTACGTCCCCGTATCGGAGATCGAACCCGGGGCAACGGTGCTCGTCGCTGCAGGCGAGCGTGTTCCGGTCGACGGCGTGGTCGAGCATGGAATGTCAGAATTGGACTGCTCGCTGGTCTCAGGCGAGTCTGCCCTTCGGCGAATTGCCCCCGGTGAAACAGTGCGGGCGGGAGTGATGAACCTCACCGGGCCGCTGACGGTCAGGGCGACGGCAGGAGCAGAAGACTCCTTCCTGATGGAGATGGTCAGGATGATGGAGGCGGCCGAGGGCGGCCGTGCCCGCTACCGGCGGCTGGCCGACCGCGCCGCCGCGCTCTACTCGCCCCTCGTTCACACGATGGCCCTGCTGTCCTTCCTGAGCTGGCTCTATCTTACCGGGGATTGGCATGTATCCGTTACCATCGCCATCGCGGTGCTGATCATCACCTGTCCCTGCGCCTTGGGCCTGGCCGTTCCCATCGTGCAGGTCGTGGCCGCGCGCCGCCTATTCGAACGGGGCATCATGGTCAAGGACGGCTCGGCCCTCGAACGCATGGCCGAGATCGACGGCGTGGCCTTCGACAAGACCGGCACTCTGACGCTTGGCCGCCCCTCCCTCGCCAATGCGGAGGAGATCCCGCCGTCAGCCATGGGAATCGCGCTCGGGATGACCATCGGTTCCCGCCATCCGGCAGCAAGGGCGATCGCGGATGCCGCCGCGCGTGGGACGAGCCGGATCATGGCGTTCGATCACATCGAGGAGATACCCGGCCTGGGACTCGAGGCTGTCCGGGGCGGTGACAGGTATCGGCTCGGCCGGCCGGAATGGGCGCTCGAAGAAAGACATCCCGACAACGGTCTCGCCGCATCCATGTCCTATCTGGCGAGGAACGGAGAGTTACTCGCGGCATTCGTCCTGGAAGACAGCGTCCGTCCCGATGCGCAGGAGACCGTGATCGATCTGGTGCGTCAGGGGTTGTCGGTAGAGATCGTCTCCGGCGACCGGAAGGCCGTGGTCGAAGGCCTGGCATCGAAGCTCGGCATCCACGCAGTCTCATTCGGCCTGCTCCCGGGAGAGAAGGTCGCCCGGGTCGCGTTGCACGACCAAGCGAACAGAAAGATCCTGATGGTCGGCGATGGGCTGAACGATGCGCCTGCCCTCGCCGCCGCCCATGTCTCCATGGCGCCCGCCACGGCGGCGGATATCGGCCGCAACGCGGCGGACTTCGTGTTCCTGAACGAAAGCCTCTCCGCTGTCGGCGCTACCTTTAGGATCGCGCGCCGGTCCAGGACGCTGATCTTCCAGAACTTCGCCCTCGCGGTCGGCTACAATGCCCTGGCGGTGCCCGTGGCGGTGCTAGGCTACGTGACGCCCCTCATCGCGGCCGTCGCCATGTCGCTGTCCTCGATCATCGTGGTCGCCAACGCCCTGAGGCTCCCATCCATCCCGAACGATGCTGTGAGGAGGAACTGATGGGGTCAATGTGGTGGTTGATCCTCATTGGGCTGGGCATGGCGAGTGCCGGATTGGCCGCGTTCCTCTGGTCGCTGCGGAATGGTCAATACGACGATCTGGATGGGGCAGCGGAACGGGTCCTTCTCGAAGAAGATCCGGGAGACAAAGGTCAGGCCCGTCAGGAAAGGTAATGCTTCCCGCATTGCCGGAGCGCGATCGGTGCCACCGCAATCCAGACGAGAGTGATCAGGCCAGGACTAATTGAAACTATGTAGCCTCTGTTAGGCAAGGTGGAGGATCAAGGCCACCAGCGTCATGCCGAGTGCCGCGAGACTCGGCACCAGCACGGCGGCCCCCGAAGCCACAGCGAGTATCGTCACCCACTCGAACGGCTTATCAACGAAGCGAGGCACGATCCGCTCATCCTTTCCCAATGACACCCAACGGATTCCAGATCGCTTCCGTTCCAGAGGTCAACTCAAACAGTCTGATGCCTTTGGCCCAAAGAGCGCAGAAATCGAGAGCGCGATCACGCGCGCTGGCCGGCAGGTCGGGATGCAAGCATCGGCGGGTCTGAAAGGATGCCTGCACGAGGAGCAGCCTACCGCGCTCCAGCATCCTTGCACGCCTACGGGAAAATCCTGAGACGGACGACAATGGATGCTTGATGCAGATCAACTGTTGCATGGCGCGGATCGCGTAAAATTGCCATCATCACAACATCAGGCTTCACCATGCCCACGCCCATGGGACCGGTCCTTGTCGTCGATGATGACGATGCCGTCCGGCAATCGCTGAAGTTCGCCCTGGAACAGGAGGGCTTCGAGGTGCGCCTCTACGGGGATGGCACCCAACTCCTCGCGGACGGAGCGCTGCCTCCGAGCGGCTGCCTTGTCGTCGACCTCACAATGCCCGGGATGGATGGCATCGCTCTCATGGACAGGCTGCGGGAGCGTCATGTTGCGCTCCCCGCGATCCTGATCACCACATCCGCTCCCCCGCACCTGCGCGAGCTTGCCATGCGGGCGGGCTTTCGGCTGGTGCTTGAGAAGCCCTTGGAAGATGGTGCCCTGCTCGAGGGCATCACCAGCGTCATAAGCCGTTGATCCCAGTTCAGTAGCCCATGGGAGCTGCATAGCTGACTGCCAACGATATCGTTACGCCTTCGCACTCATGGAGCCCGCAGCATGAGGGCCCTGGAGGTGACGCCATCCTGCAACACAGACTCCTGCAGCAGTGCCGCGGCTTGCCGGCGACTCAAGCCGCGCCCGATGCCCGCACATGGTTGAGGAAGGCGGCATTCGCGCAGAAGGCCGGCGGGGCATCGGCTCCCCCGCTCTCAAGCCAGCGATGGCAGTCAGTCGCGTTCGGGCAGGCCAGGCATCGACGGCACGCGGCCGCGAAGCCGCCCTCGAACCCCTCCCGGGCTGTCGCGCCGGGATCAGCTCTCACCCTTTCCATCATCCGGCCGAACAGGCTGGCCTGCTGCTCCACCCATCGGCTTTTCGGCCATGACCGCGCACGCGGCATCGGCCTCTTGGGCACTCTTGATCCCATGGACGGATCCTCTCGATTGGAACATGTACCGACAGTATAATCCGCCTCCGGGCTGCACTCCTTGCTCCAGGGCAATGAGCGAGCATAAGTAAGTTTCGGTCTCACTATTGGGGACGACCCTGAAAACAAAAGCGGGAAGCCCCACTTTCAGGTCCAGGCGCCAGTCATCTGTGAACCTTCATGAACGGGGCGAATGGATGCCGGTCAGATCCATGCCAAGCCGCTCACAGGGTCTTCAAAACGCTCAAGGCTAAGGTCCGCTTATGTCCAATGCCGGAAACATACACAGATCAGCCAAGCGCGTTAGAGGGCCATATTCCAGCAATTGTCTTGTTTGCGATGCCGCAATGGGATGACGAAGATTTCAAGCTGAGCGTGTCCAGGAATGATATCCAGCGGAGGGCTCGAAGCCAGGATCTTTGCGTCAAAATCGGCTACCCTTTTCCATTCACCGGAACTCCCAGTTTGACCAAGGATATTCCCTGTTCTGTCTTACAGTGAGAATGCGTCTAAGCCGCGTGTGCTTCTTCACAATTCTGGCCAGAAGACACTCTGACTGCAATCTGATGAGGTTAGTTTCCCAGTATTTTCGTTGAAAACAGGGAACGTTGACTGGAGACAGGTTCGCAGATGACTGTCTCCACCGCCATTATTTAAGCCTCTGGAATCAAAGAATTTTTGCTACAGAATACTGCCTCCAAGCGTCAGATTTCCCGTGCCACTTCCGCGAACGTCATTCTCCAGCAGGCGTTCTTTGGGCACCGGAGAGGGCTTTTCCGACTTCAGCTTTGCCACTTTGCTCCGCCTAAAAGCCGGTCAGTCCGGTTGTGGGCGACAGGCAAGTGCGTATGCGGTCGATTTGACCAATGACCACTGAGCTTGAGACCTGAACTCCGAGTAAAGTCTGCAATGCGCCAGGAGCGGCCCTTCGCTCAAGGAGTCACCATAGGTTTCTCGGTTGAATACGGCGCAACATACCTCCCAAGGCGAGTTGCAGAGGCGCTCTAAGCCTCGTCATAGTGGCGAGGACACGCTCCAGCACTCGCTTGATATGATCTGAGGGCGCCCAGCTAGGAGAGGGTCATGGAGATAGACGGCCTCCACCATGTGGCTCTCCCATGCGCTGACTTGGAGCGCTCCCGTCGCTTCTACCAGGAGGTCCTCGGCTTGACGGAAATTCCGCGGCCTGCCTTGCCTGTGGCGGGGGCCTGGTTCCGGATCGGCGATCACCAGGAATTGCATCTGGTTGTTGGTGATGCGCAGGCCACATTTCGGAGCAGGAAAGGGATGGATGCCAACGACATCCACTTCGCCATTCGGGTCACCAGCTACACACAGGCTCTAGAAGCACTCAGAGCCAAAGGTTATCGCGAGGATGCTGACCCTGATGATCCACTGAGCATCAGGACTTCGATGCGTGTTGGATATCCGCAGATCTATATTCTCGACCCTGACCGCAATGTCATCGAGATCAACACCACGAGTGCTGACTAACAGGTCTTTAGCTGCTCCCGCTCCACCAACTCTTCCCCAAATAAGCATTGTAAGCCACAAGCCTTTGCGAGGGGCGAGAGCCCATTTTAACCCAGCACCGGGAAAACGAGTTTCCCGAGTCGACGGTTACGCTTGCGCGTGAGATGATGCTGCGGGGGTTGGCTTCCGCGGTGACGTGATGGCACGAGCACGAGCCCAATCGAACCCCGGCAAGGGACAGCGCAAGACCAGCCGGTCGGATGCCTCCTCCCGGCCGAACACGATTAGCAACGCCCCTCAATCCGCTTCCGCGGCGATACCCGACAGCCTTCCTGCCGATGCAAGCACATCGACATCGGTCCCGACGGGGATCCGCGTCGGCAACCGCGAGTTCGCCGGAGTGAGCAAGAAACTCGGCCCGCGCGTGCTCGATATCCTCCCCGACATGCCCGACATCCGGGATCGTCTCTATCTTCCCCACTTGAGATCCCTCCATCCTGGCATCTATCCGCGGATTGCCTTTCCTGTGCGGGATCAAGGCAAGGATTCCAGCTGCACAGGCTTTGCCCTGGCGCACGTGATCGACTTTCTGCGGTGCCGGGAGATCGGCTCCGACCGGCCAGAGCCTGTGAGTTCGCGCATGCTCTACGAGATGGCCAAGCGCAATGATGAGTGGGATGGCACAGCCTATGAAGGGTCGAGCCTGCGCGGAGCGATCAAGGGCTTTTACCAGAACGGAGTCTGCACCGATGCCACCGCGCCGGACGAACCTGGCATCCAGGACTGGGCGCTCACCTACATTATGGCGAAGGAAGCGCGAGAAACGCGGCTCGGTGCCTATTTCCGGCTCCAGCCGGATATCAGCGACTATCACGCGGCGCTCAATGAGATCGGCGTGATCTACGCATCGGCGCAGATCCATTCGCACTGGGAGAAACCCAAGGACGATCTCATCGAGCCCGGCGGCGATCCCGTCGGCGGCCACGCCTTTGCCATCGTGGGATATGACGACACAGGCTTCTGGGTCCTGAACTCCTGGGGACCGGACTGGGGCGTGAACGGCATTGCGAAGTGGACCTATGCGGACTGGGCGAACACGATCATGGATGCATGGGTGCTGCAGATCGGTGTCCGCGCGCCGGCCGCATTCGGAGCCGCCCCAGGGGCAACGCCCACGAGCACAACGGGTCTTTTCGGCTACAACGATCCGACACGAGGCGACATCATCGGCCACTTCATCAATATCGATGACGGGCTTCTCGTCACATCGGGCAAGTACGGCTCACCGACGGAGACGGAGATGCAGGAGACCGTCGAGCGTCTGACCAAGGCCGACGCGAACGACGATCTCGGCTACGAACACCTCATCATCTATGCCCATGGCGGCCTGAACCCGCTCGGGGCCGAGGCTCAGCGCATTGCGACATGGAAGCGGAACAACATCTATGGCCGGAACCGCCTCTACAATTTCCATCTGATGTGGGACGCAGGCTTCATCGACGAGGTGTTCGGGCAGCTGTCCCGGTCGCCGGCCGTCGGCCGCATCGGAGGCGCGCTGTCCGACTGGTTCTTCGAGGCCGGCATCGGAAAGCAGACAGGCTCATATGCCTGGAGAAACATGAAGCAGGATGCTCTGATGTCCTTCAACCGGGGATCGGAGTATGATGGCGGGTTCAAGGGATTGTCGCCGCTGCTCTCGGGTCTCGACAAGGCCCGCCGGCGCCCCAAGCTTCATCTTGTCGGGCATAGTGCCGGCGCAAACATGCTCGGCTACCTGCTCTCCTCTCTGGGACGGTTCAACCTGAGCAAGATCGAGTTGGGATCAATCCACCTGATGGCGCCTGCCTGCACGGTCGCTTTCTTCAAGGATCATTACGAGCCGTATTTAACCGGCAAAGGGGCAATGAAGCTGCAGGACCGGATCTACCTGTATAACCTGACCGATCAACTGGAACAGGACGATACCGTCTCCGCCAATGTCCCCCTGCTGCCGTCCTACGGCCGCTCCCTGCTCTATCTCGTTTCTCGCGCCTATGAGCAGATGCCGAACACGCCGATTGTCGGAATGCAGGCTTATGCGCGGGAGATGCCTTCACACTCGAAACTTGAAATCGCTTACTCGACTGGCAGCGGCGGTAAGACAGCGTCTTGCTCTCATGGCGGATTCGACAACGATGCTGAAACTCTCAAGACAATCATGTCGAGGATTTTAGGAAAACCGGTGCCGCATCCCCCGAAGGCCGACGAGCTGACCGGCTACTAGACGGTTGAGCAAGAGACTTTCGCCCCCCAGTTATTCTCGTAGGTATGGTGCCGCCCGTCAGAGTGCGCTGACCACATCTCTCACATATGGGATATCGTTTCGGGGTCAGATAGCAAGTCTGTGACCATATGCAGACATTCGATCTAGCCCGGAAAGTGCCAAGAGCCATTCTTGATCGTAACTCTCTCGAGGACACGACCTTCGCTGCGGTTTCCTAGTGAATGTTTCCAAACGTCCATGGCGGTCCGGCAGTCGCAATCTGTCAACCCAATGTCTTTCTCAGTCAAGCAGACTTCCAAGCCTCGCTTATAGTGATTCTTCAGCAGACCAAGTTGTGCGTGAAAAGGCCCGCCGAAGCGAAAGGCTTGTCGTCATGACGCTGATCGGACCAGAAATTCATCGATCTCACCGCCATGGGAGCCGTTGCATCCGGGAATGGCCTGGAACTCCCGCAACACATTGCGGAGCACCCGCTCTGCCGGGCTTGAGTGGTCTGCCATGACGGACCGCTTTTCGCCCACGGCCTCTGCGATGTGATCGGCAATGCCTGAGAGTGCGCATCCGACCTCTCCTCGCTCATGCATCGGGCCGATGCCGCCAAGCCTGCTGCATTCCCGAAAACCCGCGCGATGGACAAGAGGCTCACCCTACGTCCACGCCAACCGAAGACAGGAGCTGCGCGTAACGCTGCCAAGGAAGCTCGTCTCTTTGTGCATCGACATACTGTTAGCGCTGCCGACGGGCGGCGCATCACCCGCAGCTGCTAGACACATTGATGAACGATGTCGGGTTTTGCTGCACCATCAGAGAGGAAGATCCCATGAACAGTGATCGTGCGTCTTCACAAGCTCCTGGCGGACGTTTTCGCCTTCGGCACATGCGAGCCAAATCCGCCCTGATCGGAGCGACGGCACTGATCTCTACGGCTATGGCCGCGCCGGCCGTCGCGCAGGCCCCGCAGCAGAAGCCGAACATCCTGTTCATCATGGGTGATGATATCGGCTGGATGCAGCCGGGCATCTACCACCAGGGACTGATGGTGGGTGAGACACCCAATATCGATCGGATTGGGCGGGAAGGTGCGAAGTTCATGACGTATTACGCCGAGCAGAGCTGCACGGCGGGCCGCAATGCCTTCTTCACCGGCATGAATCCACTGCGTACCGGCATGATTCCACCGCAACTGCCCGGCAGCCCCTCCTATCTGCGGCCTGGCACGCCGACGCTGGCTAAGTTTTTGCTCGATCTTGGATACAACACCGGCGAGTTCGGCAAGAACCATCTCGGCGACCACACTGACTCGTTGCCGACGGCTCATGGGTTCCAAGAATTTTGGGGCTATCTCTACCATCTCGACGCCATGCAGGGCGTGAGCTTCCCGGACATCAACAAGACGCCAACCCAGCAGACAGTGGCGCCTGCCTGCCGCAACACGACGATCCCCGGGCTCGCCCAGGATCCCGCAGCGGTGGATCCGAGGACGACCCCGTGCCTGACGCCGCCGAGACCAGTCATCTCGTGCAGGTCGTCCGATGGCACATCCGGCAATCAAATGTGCCGAGACGAGGGCCCGCTGACACTCGAACGCTCGAAGACGGTCGACGAGGAGATCTCGGCCAAGGTCATCGATTTTCTCGACCGCAACGACCCGAAGAAAACCAACAAGCCATTCTTCGTCTGGTACAACCCTGCGCGCATGCACATCACAACCGTGCTGTCGGACAAGTACTTGGCGATGGTGGGCGAGCCCGGCGGCAAGGATTGGGGCGTCAACGAAGCCGGCATGAAGCAGATGGATGACAACATCGGCTACGTACTGAAGAAGCTCGAAGAGTTGGGACAGCTCGACAACACCATCATCGTCTTCACGACCGATAACGGAGCCGAGACGTTTACCTTCCCGGATGGCGGCACCACCCCGTTCAAGGGATCAAAGATGACCACCTGGGAAGGCGGCATGCGCGCTCCGGCGCTCATCCGCTGGCCTGGCGTCATCAGGCCCGGCACGGTCAAGGACGGTATCTTCGCATCGCTTGACTGGCTCCCCACGCTTGTCAACATCGCCGGCGGCGACAAGGGCGATGAGCTGAATAAGCGCATCATGGCCGGCACCTATCCAGGCATCGTCAAAACCAAGCTCGATGGCGTCGATCAGACCGAATACCTGAGCGGCCGTTCGGACAAGTCCGCTCGCGACACGTTCTTCTACTATGCCAGCAGCCATCCGTCGGCGGTGCGATACAAGAACTGGAAAATGTATTTCGCGATCGCTCCCGAAACCGCGTTGGGCTTCAACGTCCCGGGCGTCCAGACCCAGTTCGCAGCTGGCATGGTCAACCTGAAGCGCGATCCATTCGAGACGGCAATGGGTGAGTGGAAGAAGGCGAATTTCTGGATGGCGGGCGCGCTCGCCGCGCCGGCCACGGCCTGGGTATACGACTGGAATCTGCTGCCGATCGGGCAGGCACTATGGCTGAGGGAGCTGGAATCCTACAGGGAGTTTCCACCGCTTCAGGATCCGGCAAGCTACAACTTGGATCAGGTCATGGAACAGCTCAAGAATGCATCGACGCATCCAAGCCAGTGATACGATCCGAAACAACGCCATATGATCGATCAGCCGACGTCGGTGGGCACCCTCAGACCATGTGCCCACCGATCCACAAAAAGGAAAAGCCTGTGCCGGGATGAACCTCGTCACATGTAGCGAGCGTCCAGAGGAGAAGGTCACGATCGCCAAGCAACCAAAGCGCGTCGATCCATAGAACTCCTCAGGACATGATGAATAAGGTGTGGAGAGCAACATGACCAAAATGGGTTGGCTGAAGCTTCACTTCGCCGGCTTCTGGGCTCTGTCTCTGGTTTCGGCATGGCTTTCGATTGCCGTCGCGCAGACCGATCCGCTGCCATCATGGACCGATGGCCCGGCCAAGCAGGCGATCATCGCGTTCGTCACCGATGTGACACGGGAGGGTTCGCAGGACTTCATCCCGCAACCGGAGCGGATCGCCACATTCGACAATGACGGCACGCTTTGGATCGAACAACCGATCTATGTCCAGTTCGCCTTCGCGCTGGACCGTGTCAAGGTGCTGGCGCCACAGCATCCGGAATGGAAGGACAAGCAGCCCTTCAAAAGCGTTCTCGAAGGCGATATGGCGGCGGTGGCGGCCGCGGGCGAGCATGGCGCCGTCGAGATCGTCGCCGCAACACATGCGGGCATGACGCCAGCCGATTTCAAGCAGATTGCCATGGAGTGGCTGGCAACCGCCAAGCATCCCCGCTTCGGCCGCCGCTACGACACACTCGTTTACCAGCCGATGCTCGAAGTCCTGGCCTACATGCGCGCCAACGGTTTCAAGACATTCATCGTCTCGGGTGGCGGCATCGAGTTCATGCGAGCCTTCGCGCCGGAAAGGTACGGCATTCCTTCCGAGCAGATCGTAGGGTCCAGCATCGTCACGAGCTTCGAGCGCCGTGATGGCAAGCCGACGCTATTTCGGCTGCCGAAAGTCAACTTCGTTGATGATGGCCCTGGCAAGCCGGTCGGCATCAATCAGCATATCGGCCTGCGTCCCGTCGCTGCTTTCGGCAATTCCGATGGCGACCTTGAAATGTTGCAATGGACGACGGAGAGCGGCGGGCGGCGTCTCGGCGTTCTGGTCCATCACACCGATGCGGAACGCGAATACGCCTATGACCGCGAATCCAAGGTCGGTCGCCTCGGCAAGGCACTCGATGCAGCAGCACTAGATCGGTGGACCGTCGTCGACATGAAGCGCGATTGGAAGGTCATCTTCCCGCCTGAAGCTCGCTGATCCCGAGCAGTGCGGTACTTCTAACGGCATTCCCGACGGGCTTTTCGGATCATTGCCGTAAAGCCCTTGAGCGGAAAAGCATAAGTAGTTTTGTTGCCGCGCCTCGATGTTGCCTCGACGACCGCTACACGTCCCTTCTCCAAAGCGCGCACGAATTCGGCCTCACGTTCCGTACGACGAAGCCATGCATAATTGCCGCGAGGGATCATGGTGAATTCTTGTCCGTCGATTGAAATACGAATTGCAACCGGCGCAAATGCATAACCGGTCTGCAGGCTGGCTTCCGTACGAACTTTTCCGCTGCCGAGCTGACGGACGAACAGGGTGACCCGCCCGTGATCAAGGTTTTCCGGCTTCTTCGAAGCGGCATCGGAAAATGCATAGCAGACAGCAGCATTTCCCTCCCTGGCCTTCCAAGCACTCCAGCGTTCGTTTGCTCCAAGCAGATGGGGATTTTGCGCGAAAGCGCAGGTGCTCGAGAAGACAAGGAATGCAAAGACAGTGCTCAGAAACTTCATCTACAGGATACTCACTTTGGAAATTGCGGGGCCCGCAAACTTCCAAGGCGAGGTTACCTGAATGTAAACATTCCCTCGGATCGAGAGACAATGTCTAACGCCAAGCCGATTTCAATAGAACTTATAGGAGCTTGCGCCATCTTCAACAGATCGTGAGAAAACGGTTTATAGTCCGAAGATTCTGGGCATCATTCAAAGAGATCCCGCAGCTTTCTCGCCTTGCGCCGCCATGACCTTGGCGGACCGGACCAAGGCAAGCAGCGTTTGAGCCTGAAGCTCACCCGTGACGGGCAGCCCAACAGTGCGCTGGAACTCTTCGACCGCCTGACGCGTCGACGCGTCGATCACGCCATTCGGCTTGAGATTTCCGAAACGGAGCTGCGTCAGCGCCTCTTGAGCAGCAATCACATCCTGTTTTGTCGGGCGCGGCTTGATGGCCATCAGTTCCGGCGAACTGCCGATGCCATGGGGCAATCCATTTTGCAAAGCTGCAGCCGCCCGATTTCTCGCACTCGCAAGCTCAGCATCGATTTCCTTGTTCCTCACCGAGAGACTTTGGATTTCTGCCCTGGATGCCGTGAGCCGTTCCCGGAGGCTGGCATTCTCCTTCACCGTCTTCTCGGCCATCTTCTGCTGCGTCATATACTGTGTCTGGAAATCGCTCAGGGCTGCAGCCTGCTTCTGCAGCTCTTCTTCAATGTCTGCTGACGTGAAGGCCGCATAGCCGAACGCACCCCATCCCACGACAGTCATGAGTGTCAGAACAGGGACAGCCGCGCGATCTAACGTCCAGCCTCTTCCTCTGTGCAGCAGAGCCACGGTATTTCCTCCAACGTTCCGGTTCACGGGCGCCTGAGCCAACGTAGACCAAAACTTGTTCAAACCATGGCCGTATCTGCTCTTGCCTTAGAATATCTCTGAATCGTCATGCACTTGTATCATAGGTGCTTCGTGGACGAATCGCCTCCTCGCCACCGGCGAAGCATCGATCAGCCTCGATAGGCCACGAACACCGCGCCGGCAGCGATGAAGCCGACACCAAGCCAGTTGGACAGCGACAAGCGTTCCCCGAGGAAAGTAACTCCGAAGAGCGCAACGAGGACAACGCTCAACTTGTCAATGGGCGCGACACGCGCGGCATCACCAAGCTTGAGAGCGCGGAAGTAACAGATCCACGACGCTCCGGTCGCAAGACCTGAGAGCACAAGGAAAACATAGCTTCGGCCTGAGATCGACTCGAGCGGCTGCCATTGCCCCGTAGCGACGAGGATTGCACCAAGAGCGCACAGGATCACGCAGGTTCGAATGAAGGTTGCAGAATCCGAATTGACGTTCTCGATCCCGACTTTCGCGAAGACAGCGGTCAGGGCCGCGAAAGATGCCGAGAGAAGCGCCCAGAACTGCCAAGACAGAAGAACCGATCTCATCGGGAAACCTCATCCGTATGAACGACGTCTTCGCGGCAGAGCATTACCATTGCGTCCCTCCCAAAGCTTCCTTGCCGCTCTTTGGCACTCTACGAAACGATCCGCATCGCCGCCACTCAAGGTGAGAAGCGCTGCCGCTGCGGTGGCTGTGATTATGGCGGCGGCGCGCTCGTCATGTATGGCTCCTGTCCAGACGGCGCGCCAATATTCGAGGCTTGCCATGCCCGTCGCTGGATAGGCCGGCGGTTCCGGAACAGCGGGGATGAACAGATGATCCACTTTTCCGGCGACGAGACGAAGAAGCGTACTTGAGCGGAAAGGCGTTGCCTCGGCAGAATCACGACTTGCGCCCAGAACGGTAAGATTGCGGCTGCCGAGAAGCGCCCCCGTATCGCAATGCAGCTCGCGATAGGCCGGACGCACGACGCCCATCATGATCGACGGCGCACCGAGAGGGTTGAGAAGCGGCATCAACGAATTGACGGGCGAGCGCGTCTCGAGCAACCCATAAAGCATATGCAGGCGATGGAGCTGGGACGACATCGCGGCCAGGGGAAGATAGGCGATCCCATGCTCGGCGATGGCGTCTGCGGCTGTTGCCGTGTTTGAGCAAACCGAAATGCCGATGGCGCTTGCTGCCGTAACAAGCTTGCCTTTCGTACCGCTGCCGCCGTCCATGCCGTGGAGAAGGATTTTGTGGCCTGCCTGAGACAGGAGCAAAGCCGCCTGCAGAAACCAGGGCATTCTGCGGGATTTCGGAGAGATATAGGCCGGCCAATCCAGATCGATGCGCGATGTTTCCGGATTTGCAGCGCCTATATGGACACGTGCCGCGCGAACGAAGCCGGCGAGTTCCGCAGCCGTCTCTCCCCTGAAATTCATGATGGAGAGAAGCGCACCGATCTGGATGGGATCTGCTTCGCCATCGAGCACGATGGAGAATGCATCCTCCGCCTCATTGAGTGTGAGAGGACGACTGTGGCCGATCCCCGCTCCCATCGTCGCAATGTGCCTGGCAAGCCTTTTGCGCGTATCCTCGACCTTTCCCAGAGATACGAGCTTGCGTGCGATAGCTTCTGGAGAGGGCTCCCCTTCGATCAGCACACTGCGTCGCGACGTCAAAGGCGCCGCTTCGATGACGGGCGCGGCCGTCCAGGCCTCAAAATCGGTGAGAGCATCATTCGGAGTCTTTTCCTGCGGTTGGCACAACGCCTCGGCCTCCGCGGCCAGAGCGCGCAATCTCTGGCGCATGGCTTCCGCGAACGGTGTCGGGATCAGACGTCGGGATGAGCGTACGAAGAGCGGATCGTCGTAGATCTCACGCACCTGCCCGAGCAGCCTGCTCATCGCAGGCGCGCTCATTCCCAGTCGCTCGGCGGCGCGGTTGACGCTGCCTTCCACGAGCAAAGCGTCCAGCGCCAGGAGGAGCCGGAGACGTCCAAGTTTCAAACCAGGTGCGTGCGGATCGGAATCCAAAATAACTCTGTTTCAAAGGCTAAGCCGCAAACAGCGGACTATTGGTCAGGTTTAGTCGATGTCTTTTGCCTATCCTTATTCCGTCATGCCTTTCAACCCGCAAAAGGTGAGTTTAGAGCTTTTACAAATTGCGTTTTTCTGAACTCAGAACGACTCTCAAACATAGCCGTTGACCCTCTTCTTCCACACAACCTAGTAGCTCCTCCCATCAATGATTTTTCTAACAGGGTTGGGGCAAGCGATGGGATTTGGAGCTTCGGATCGGAAGATTACCGGCAACGGACTGGCAGAAAATAACAGAGCAAGCCGGATGCTCATGCTTCTTGCCTGCACCAGTTTGTCAGCTTCTCTCTCTTTCGTTTCTACGGAAGCTTTCGCGCAGAATGCAGCCCATGTTGCGGCCTCTGCTAACGAAGATGTGATCACGCTGGATCAAATCGTCGTCACGGCCTCGGGCTTCGAGCAAAGCGTCAAGGATGCTCCGGCGAGCATCTCCGTCATCACCCGTGAGGAACTCGAAAAGGGCTCCTTCCGCGATCTGGCGGATGCCTTGAGGGAGGTTCAAGGCGTCACGGTGACCGGGATCGCCAACGAGAAGGACATCTACATCCGTGGCCTTCCCGGCACTTACACGTTGATCCTCGTCGACGGAAAGCGCCAGAGCACGCGCGATGCTCGCACCAACGGCAATTCAGGCTTCGAGCAGAGCTTCATTCCGCCGGTCTCGGCCATTGATCGCATCGAAGTCGTGCGCGGCCCGATGTCGTCTCTTTATGGCTCCGACGCCATGGGCGGCGTGATCAATATCATCACTCGCAAAGTCTCCGACAAGTGGTCGGGCACCGTCATGGCAGACGGCACACTCCAGCAGCACGATTATTTCGGAAACTCTGCTCAAGGCTCTTTCTATACGAGCGGCCCGTTGATTCACCGGATGCTCGGCTTGCAGATGTGGGGACGCGGCTTCGCCCGCGAAGAGGACCAGATCCTGAGCGGCATTACCGGCGCGCGCGAAGGCAATGTCGGCGGACGTCTGACGTTCTCGCCCAACGAGAATCATGATCTGATGCTTGAAAGCGGCTTCACGCGCATTCGCCGCGATGCTTCGAAGTGGGGAACACTCGAAGGGGCCGCCAACGACACCTACAACTATAACGACCGGAAATACTGGTCGCTGACGCATGAAGGCCGCTGGGGACCGACGACCTTGAATTTCTCCATCCTGCAGGAGTGGGCTGACCGGCGGAACTACACGGAAAATCCACGCACCTCCGTCTTCGACAAGAATCCCCGCTCGCCGGAGATCCGCAATACAATCGTCGACGGCAAGTTCACGACGCCCTTCGAGTTGTTCGGTACCCATACGCTTGTGACTGGCGGCCAGTGGAACAACGCCACCCTGACGGATCAGAACCCCGGCTACCGCACCGGCCGCGACGAGACGTTCAGCATCAACCAATGGGCTCTCTTTGCCGAAGACGAGTGGCGCCTGACGGACACCTTCTCGATCACGAACGGCCTGCGCATGGACCACCACGAGGTCTATGGCGCCCATTACAGCCCGCGCAGTTATGCGGTGTGGCATGCGACCGACAACCTCACCGTGAAGGGTGGTGTGTCCACGGGCTTCCGCGCCCCTGAAATCCGCCAGATCGCGCCGGGCTACGCCTACACCACCGGCGGCGCGGGCTGCTCATACGGCCCGAATGGGACCTGCGGCGTGATCATTGCCGATCCGGACCTGCAGGCCGAAACCAGCACGAGCTACGAAATCGGCGCCCTATGGGACAGCCTCACAGGCTTCACTGCCAGCGCGACCTATTTCCACACGGACTTCAGGGACAAGATCACCAATGCGCTGGTGCTGGACGATGCCGGCAATCCCGTGCGGTGGTCGGAAGATCCGAATTATCGCCTCTGGTACAATTACAACATCGACGATGCGATCATCCAGGGCGTCGAGTTGGCTGCCACGTGGCGTGCGACGGACGCGATCTCGGTTCGCGGCAACTATACCTACACGGATTCCGAGCAGAAGACCGGCAACTATGCGGGCTTCCCTCTTGCCCGCACGCCGAGTCATGCCGCGAATGCCCGCGTGGATTGGATCACGCCCGTGACCGGCCTGGAGACATGGGCTGCGCTCAACTACCACGGCTCCGAAATCGTGGGCGGCGCGCGCATCGGCACCAATGGCACCCCGGTGCTCATCAATGGCATGGCGGGCCGCAAATACGACGCCTATGCCACGATGGATGTCGGCCTGTCCTACGACTTCACGGAACAACTGACCCTGAATGCCGCCGTCTACAACGTCTTCGACAAGGAGATAGAGCCTACCGACTACAACACTGTGGTCGAGGGCCGGCGTCTCTGGGTGAGCATGTCCGCCACCTTCTGATCCAGCTGACAGGCGGCCACGATTGTCTCGACGACTGACGCATCGTGCAGCGACAACCGAAACCATTTTCTGGAGAGCAATACATGATGAACTTCTCTTCCCAATTGCCCCGCACCTTTGCCGCCATTCTCGCAGGCGCCCTGTCGCTCGGCGCATTGACAGGGAATGTCAGCGCTCAGGATCTCAAGATCCAGCACGCGAAAGGTGAGACGACGGTCCCTGCAAAGCCGAAGAAGGTTCTGGCCTTCGACCTTGCCTCGCTCGACACTTTGAATGTGCTCGGCGTCGAGGTCTCCGGCGTACCCACCGCACGTTTTCCCGAGTATCTCGCGAAATACGGCTCCGATCAGTACGAGAAGGTCGGCACGCTCTTCGAGCCGGATTTTGAAGCCGTCAATGCCGCCAGGCCCGACCTGATCATTATCGGCGGCCGCTCCAGCGCCAAGTACGACGCCTTGGCTAAGATCGCTCCCACCATCGACATGACCGTCGACCCCAAGGATTACGTCGGTAGCGTCAAGCGCAACGTTCAGACCCTCGCCAAGATCTTCGACAAGCAGGCGGAAGCGGATTCGCAGCTCGCCACGCTCGAACGATCCATGGCTGCTCTTCGTCAGGAAGCCGCGAAAGCCGGCAAAGGCCTTCTCGTGCTCACCACCGGCGGCAAGATGAGCGCCTATGGTCCAGGCTCGCGCTTCGGGCTGCTGCACGGCGAATTCGGTGTCGTGCCGGCCGTCGAGGGGCTTGCCACCACCAATCATGGCCAGGCCGTGAGCGCCGAGTTCATCCTCAAGACCAATCCCGACTGGCTCTTCGTGATCGACCGCGACATGGCCACGGGCCGGGCCGAGGGCGCAGCCAAGAAGGTGCTGGACAACGATCTCGTCGCGCAAACCACGGCCTGGAAAAACAACCAGATCGTCTATCTCGACCCGGTCAACTGGTACCTGATCGGCGGCGGATTGACGGCCATTCAGGCCAGCCTCGACCAGATCTCGAAGGCCTTCGCCAAGAAATAAGGCTTGAACGGACCTGCCCTTCAGGGCATTGAGCGCGGATCGCCCCCTGGGTGATCCGCTTTGTCATGTAAAACCCCTTGAATTGGAGGTGCTCGGCACGAGCGCTCCCGGCCCACTGTGAAACTCCTCCTCGCCGCATCCGTCATCGTCATTCTGGCGTCGATCAGCCTTCTGATCGGTGCCGGCGATCTGTCGCTGACGGCGCTTCTGTGGCCGCAGGACGGGCAGCATGCGGCGCAGATCCTGCTGATCTCCCGTATTCCCCGAACTTTGGCCCTCATTCTGTCCGGCACGGCCATGGCAGTCGCGGGCACGATCATGCAGGCTCTCACCCAGAACCGCTTCGTGGAGCCTTCCACCGCCGGCACGGTGGAATCCGCCAGCCTCGGCCTGCTTGCCGTGACTTTGTTTGTCCCGGATGCTCCGGTCATCGTGAAAATGCTGGTCGCGGCAGGCTTCGCATTGGCCGGAACCACCCTGTTCCTGCGCATCCTCAGGCTCGTGCCCCTGCGCTCCGTGCTGACCGTGCCGCTCGTCGGCATCATGCTGGGCGGCATCATCGGGGCCATTACCACGTTCTTCGCCTATCGCTTCGACCTTCTGCAATCCCTCAACGCCTGGACGACGGGCGATTTCTCTGGCGTCCTGCGGGGACGCTACGAACTGCTCTGGGTTGCGTTCGCGCTGACCTTCCTGGCCTATCTCGCCGCCGACAGGCTGACCCTTGCCGGCATGGGGCAGGACTTCGCCACCAATCTCGGCCTGCGCTATCGCAGCGTCGTATCGCTCGGCCTCATCATCGTATCCATGGTGACCGCCACCATCGTCGTCACCGTTGGCATGCTGCCATTTCTCGGCTTGATCGTGCCGAACGTCGTCAGCCTGATAATGGGAGACAACATGCGCCGCTCCCTGCCCTGGATCGCGGTGCTGGGCGCAGGCCTCGTTCTGACGTGCGACATCATCGGGCGCGTCGTGTATTATCCTTATGAGATCCCCATCGGCACGATCATGGGGATCGCCGGCAGCGCCCTGTTCCTGTTCCTCCTGGTCAAAGGACGCGAACGTCTTGCGTGAGAACAGGCAGCCGATCCGCGCGCTTCTGATCCTGACTGCACTTGCAGTGGGTGTGATCGCGTTGTTCATGACCCTGAATGCCAGGGGGCAATGGGATTTCATCCTGGCTTTCCGCGGCACGAAGGTCCTGACCATGGTCCTGGTCGCCTATGCCGTCGCCGTCTCGACCGTGCTGTTTCAGACGGTGAGCCATAACCGGATCCTGACGCCCTCGATCATGGGCTTCGATCAGCTCTTCATCCTGATCCAGACGAGCCTAGTCTTCACCATCGGATCGGCCGAACTGACCGCGCTGGACACGCGCCTGATGTTCGCCTTCAACGTGACGGCCATGGTGCTGTTCTCGAGTGTGCTTTATCGCTGGCTCTTCTCCGGCAGCAGCCGCAGTCTTCATCTCCTCGTTCTCGTAGGCATCGTCTTCGGCGTTCTGTTCCGCAGCCTGTCGAGCTTCATGCAGCGCATCATCGACCCCAACGAATTCGTCCTGCTGCAGGATCGACTGTTCGCGAACTTCAATACCGTTGATAGCAACCTTCTCGCCATTTCCACGGCGACGATCCTGATCGTCTCGATCTTCGGATGGCGCCTCATGCATGTTTATGACGTGCTGGCTCTGAGCCGAGAGACCGCCGTTAATCTCGGCATCAATCACAACCGCGCGGTCACCCTCATCCTCATGATGGTGGCTGTTCTCGTAGCGGCCTCCACAGCCCTGGTTGGACCAGTCACCTTCTTCGGGTTGCTCGTTGCCAATCTCGCCTACGAGATCGCCGGCACGCACAAGCACCGCTTCGTGCTGCCTGTCGCGATCTTGCTTGCCATCATCTGCCTCATCGGCGGCCAGCTCATTCTCGAGCGCGTCTTCGCCTTCGACACCGCCCTGAGCATCGTCGTCGAGTTCGTGGGCGGGATCGTCTTCCTTGCCTTGCTGATCAGAGGAGTTGCCCGATGATCGAGATTTCCAATGTCCGCAAAAGCTATGGCGATACCTTCGTCGTGCGCGATGTATCGCTACGGATTCCGCGCAAGGGCATCACGTCCATCATCGGTCCGAACGGAGCGGGCAAATCCACGCTTCTGTCGATGATCAGCCGTCTCGTACCCATGAGCGCTGGTACGGTCACGGTAGATGGGCTCGACATCACCAGCACGCCATCCGATGTTCTGGCGAAGCGTCTGTCTATCCTCAGGCAGGACAACCGGGTCGGCTCGCGGCTGACGGTCCGTGATCTCGTTGAGTTCGGGCGCTATCCCTATTCTAAGGGCCGCCTCACCCTCGAGGATCGCGCACAGGCCGCCCGCGCTATCAGTTTTCTCGGTCTCGAAGCCCTGGCAGACCGCTTCCTCGACGAATTGTCGGGCGGACAACGCCAGCGCGCCTATGTGGCCATGGTGCTTTGCCAGGACACCGATTACGTGCTCTTCGACGAGCCGCTGAACAATCTCGATATGAAGCATGCGGTCGGCATGATGAAGCTCTTACGGGAAGCGGCCGATGCATTGGACAAGACCATCATGCTCGTGCTCCACGACATCAACTTCGCCTCCTGCTACTCGGATTACATCGTCGCCATGCGCGATGGAGCTGTCATCCGCCATGGCGCTCCCGAAGACATCATGACGAGCGAGGTGATCCGGGAGGTTTATGACATGGATGTGAAGATCCAGGAGGTTCAGGGGCGGCGGATTTCGATCTATTACGCCTGAATTGAAGTAAGGACTCGGAGGTAAGCTTCTCGGCTGGCGCATGGGCAATCTTGTATCTTGGCTTTTGCCATCATATGTCCGGGCCTGACACCGTACCTCGCCTTCCCCTCTTCCTTCTCCAAAAAATCACAGAAGACCGATGGACCATATTCACGACAAGCCCTCCCGGCCGGCTGCTCTCAAGCCCCTGCCTTCTCTCATCTTCAGCTCGCGCTGGCTTCAGCTGCCCCTGTATCTCGGCCTGATCGTCGCCCAGTGCGTGTACGTTTTCCTGTTCCTCAAGGAGCTGGTGCACCTCGTCCTTCATGCGGCCGACTTCAGCGAGATGCAGATCATGCTGGTGGTGCTGGGCCTCATCGACGTGGTGATGATTTCCAATCTGCTCGTCATGGTCATCGTGGGTGGCTACGAAACCTTCGTGTCGCGCCTGCACCTGCATGGGCATCCGGACCAGCCGGAATGGCTGAGCCATGTGAATGCCGGCGTGCTCAAGGTGAAGCTCGCCATGGCGATCATCGGCATTTCGTCGATCCATCTGCTGCGCACGTTCATCGAGGCGGGCTATGTCGGCACGGCGAAAAGCACCTATACCGAAGCCGGCATCATCCTGCAGACGGTGATTCATTCCGTCTTCATCCTATCGGCCATCGGCATCGCCTATGTCGACCGGATGACGCAGGCGAAAGACCACTAAGCGAAAGCCAAGAATGATGAAGGGCACGGGCGACATTCTCGCCCGTGCCCTTTTCTGTTCTTTCAGCTCGTGCGGAAATTCAGTGCCGTAGCCCCGGAGCCTCCTGGCCCGTACGCGCCACGTATTCGGTGTAGCCGCCGCCATATTGATGGATCCCCTCGGGCGTCAGCTCCAGTACGCGGTTGGAGAGCGCTGCCAGGAAGTGGCGATCGTGCGAGACGAAGAGCATGGTGCCTTCATATTTCGACAAGGCGTCGATTAGCATTTCCTTTGTAGCCATGTCGAGATGGTTCGTCGGCTCGTCGAGCACCAGCAGGTTCGGCGGATCGTAAAGCATCTTCGCCATCACAAGGCGCGCCTTCTCGCCGCCCGAGAGCACGCGGCATTTCTTTTCCGCATCGTCGCCTGAGAAGCCGAAGCATCCGGCAAGGGTGCGCAGCGAGCCCTGCCCGGCCTGCGGGAACGAATCCTCCAGGAACTCGAACACCGTGCGGTCGCCTTCGAGAACCTCCATGGCGTGCTGCGCGAAATAGCCCATCTTCACGCTGGCGCCGATGGTGACTGTGCCCTGGTTGGGCTCGGTAGTGCCCGCGACCAGCTTCAGCAGCGTGGACTTGCCCGCGCCGTTCACGCCCATCACGCACCAGCGCTCCTTACGGCTTACGGAGAAGTCCAGCCCCTCATAGATGCTGCGCGTGCCGTAGCTCTTGTGCACATTCTTTAAGCTGATCACATCGTCGCCGGAGCGCGGCGCAGGCAGAAAGTCGAAGGAGACCGACTGGCGTCGCTTCGGCGGTTCCACACGCTCGATCTTATCCAGCTTCTTCACGCGGCTCTGCACCTGCGCGGCATGCGAGGCGCGGGCCTTGAAGCGCTCGATGAACTTGATTTCCTTCGCGAGCATCGCCTGCTGGCGCTCGAACTGCGCCTGCTGCTGTTTCTCATTCAGCGCGCGCTGCTGCTCGTAGAACTCGTAATCGCCGGAATAGGTGGTGAGTGAACCGCCGTCGATCTCGATGATCTTGTTCACGATGCGGTTCATGAAGGCGCGGTCGTGCGAGGTCATGAGCAGCGCGCCCTCATACCCCTTGAGGAACTCCTCCAACCAGATCAGGCTCTCAAGGTCGAGGTGGTTGCTTGGTTCGTCGAGGAGCATCGCATCAGGACGCATCAGCAGAATGCGCCCGAGCGCCACGCGCATTTTCCAGCCACCGGAGAGGCCGCCCACATCGCCGTCCATCATCTCCTGGGAAAAGCCCAGACCCGCCAGCACCTCACGCGCGCGGCCTTCAAGCGAATAGCCGTCGAGTTCCTCATAGCGCGCCTGCACCTCGCCGTAGCGGGCGATGATCTCGTCGAAATTCGCGGCCTGGTCCGGGTCCGCCATGGCGGCTTCGAGCTGCTTCAGCTCGGCTGCCACTTCGCTCACGGGCCCCGCACCGTTCATCACCTCGGCAGCAGCGCTGCGGCCTTCCATCTCACCCACATCCTGGCTGAAATAGCCGATGGTCACGCCGCGATCGATGGAGACCTGGCCCTCGTCGGGCTGCTCCTCCTTGGTGATCATGCGGAAAAGCGTCGTCTTGCCCGCGCCGTTCGGACCCACGAGGCCGACCTTCTCGCCCTTCTGAAGAGTGGCGGCAGCCTCGATGAAGAGGATGCGGTGGCTGTTCTGTTTGCTGACGTTCTCGACGCGAATCATAATTCCAAGGCCTAAAGCAGTTGCGGCGGCCTTATGGCATGGGTTGCGCCCGGGGACGAGGGTCCTCGGACGGGCAAATTGTCAGGGGCTGACGAGGCCGCTCTTAACCATACCCTTCGGGAAAGAAAGGCGCTCCACTCCCGAGATAGGATCTTCATCTTACCTTCATCTCGGCAGTGGCATCTCGTGCCCCAGACCCTAAATTGGCTCTCCTGACCCATTTTCAGGGCCGCACGAGATTCACGCCCAAAGCCGTTACAAGGAAGTGGCAAGCACCGATGGCGATCACCCGCGTTCAGACCACCCCATTCTCCGATCAGCGCCCCGGCACTTCGGGCTTGCGCAAGAAGGTGAAGGTCTTCCAGCAGCCGCGCTACGTGGAGAACTTTATCCAGGCGATCTTCGACAATGTGGAAGGCGCCAAAGGCTCGACCCTGGTGATCGGCGGCGATGGGCGCTTCTATAATGAGGCCGTGGTGCAGATCGCGCTCAAGATGGCGGCCGCCCATGGCTTCAGTCGCATTCTCGTGGGGCAGAAGGGCCTCTTGTCGACGCCGGCAGCCTCCTGCGTCATCCGCAAGCACAAGGCCATCGGCGGACTCGTGCTCTCGGCGAGCCACAACCCCGGTGGGCCGGATGGCGATTTCGGTATCAAGTTCAACATGTCCCACGGCGGACCCGCGCCTGAATCCTTCACGGAAGCCGTGTTCAAGCGCGCGAGCGCCATCACCGAATACGCCATCATTGAAGGCGCAGACGTCGATCTCACGCGCATCGGCGAGAGCAGGATCGGCGACACCGTCGTCCAGGTGATCGACCCTGTGGCCGATTACGTGGAGCTGATGGAACGGCTCATCGATTTCAACGCCGTCTCCGAACTCTTCCGCTCAGGCTTCCGCATGCGCTTCGATGCGCTGAGCGCGATTACCGGCCCCTATGCCAAGGCTATCCTGGAAGGCCGCCTCGGCGCACCGGCAGGCACCGTCGTGAACGGCGAGCCGATGCCCGATTTCGGCGGTCATCATCCCGACCCGAACCCCGTTCATGCCCATGACCTCATGGAGCTGATGATGGGCCCGGACGCTCCCGATTTCGGCGCGGCATCAGATGGTGACGGCGACCGCAACATGATCGTGGCGCGCGGGCTCTTCGTGACGCCGAGCGACAGTCTCGCGATCCTCACAAACCATGCACATCTCGCACCCGGCTATGCGAAGGGCCTGTCAGGCGTCGCACGCTCCATGCCCACGAGTAGAGCTGCTGACCGCGTGGCGAAAAAGCTCGGCATCAATTTCTTCGAGACACCGACCGGCTGGAAGTTCTTCGCCAACCTGCTCGATGCAGGCCTCATCACCCTCTGCGGCGAGGAGAGCGCGGGCACGGGCTCCAACCACATCCGCGAGAAGGACGGTCTTTGGGCCGTGCTGCTGTGGCTCAACATTCTCGCCGTCACGAAGAAGCCTGCCGATCAGATCGTGCGCGAGCACTGGGCCGCTTACGGGCGCGATTATTATACGCGCCACGACTACGAAGAACTCGAGACTGCGCCTGCGAACGAGCTGATGGACAGCCTTCGCGCGAAACTTCCCACCCTTCCCGGTCAGCGCTTCGGCGGGCTGACCGTGCAGGAATGCGACGACTTCGCCTACACGGACCCGGTCGATAAGTCGGTGACGCCGAAGCAAGGCATCCGCATCCTGTTCAAGGAAGATGCCCGCGCCGTCTTCCGCCTGTCGGGCACCGGTACATCGGGCGCGACATTGCGCGTCTATCTCGAGCGCTTTGAGCCGAATGCCGACCGGCACAACCTGCCGACCGCGGACGTGCTGGCGCCGGTCACAGAAGCCGCAAACGCCATTGCCGAAATCGCTAAGCGCACAGGCCGCAACGAGCCGAGCGTCATCACCTGACGTGCTCGTTCCTATGGGCGATCAATAGGTCGCCCATAGACCGGGCGTTGCCAGTTCCATCACGTGTCCGTCGGGATCGTGAAAATAGATGCTCGTGCCGCCGCGCGACCACGTCACTCGGCTCGCAACTGGAATATCGCGCTCACGCAGTCTCTCTTCCCAAGCGGCAAGCTCATCAGGCTCGATGGCAAAACACATGTGAAGCGGTCCATGCCCATCATGGCCCGGGATAGTGCCGCTCGGCATTGCCATGTCCTCGGCGGAAGCTCCACGCAGGAAAAGCAGGAGGACGCTTCGACCACCCACATCGAAGGCGCACATGCGCTTGTTTTCCATGAGAAGCGGCAGACCAAGATCGCTTTCATAGAAGGTCTTAGCGCGGGCCAAGTCGTCTACATAAAGAGCGGTTTCGAGGATTGCGTTCAGCTTCGGCATGGCGGCTCCCGTAGCAATGTTGCATCAATTTTCATCAGCTTATCCCAAAATCTGCTCATTTCGCCTTGCTGGGCCTGCCTTTTAAAGAGGCGAAAAATTGGGCAGTTATGCTGACCTTTTAATCTTGCGGTTTTATTGGGCAATCCTTACTTATTGCAGTGCAGCACGGCGATTGGCGTCGCAGTGTTGCTGCCCTTCTTGGGCGTTTCCTCCCTAAACTTCGGGCCGCTGGTGACAGCGGCCTTTTTTCTTGTCCGAAGAATGGGTTGAGGTGCGGAGGCTCCTTCCAGGAACCTCGTGCATTCCCGGCGGTTTTCCACCCGAAGGACCCCGGGAGAGTTTAATGGCGACCCGCTCAGATAAACCGAACGATAGAGATATTCCGCGCACGTACACCATCATGCCGGTGGCCGCGCCGCCTATGACGGCAGGCTCGACCTCGGCGCAGCTGAAAGGTGACATCGATAGTGGGCGTACGGGCGACAAGAACCCGGTCCTCGACCCTGGATTGTCACCTCTCGGCACGGATGACGAGGCCGCCGGCACTTCGCCGAGTCCTGAGCAAGTCGACCTCGCGCGCCGCCAGGAGAGTGTGGATCGCTGGAAGAACGACAACGACAAGGACAGCTACGCCCACCAGAACTCTCGCAAGGCGCTTTATGCCTATGTGGGCTTCATCGCCCTTGTCCTCGTGGTCTTCGCGGGCGCCTTCTCCATGTTCTGAGGCGCAGCGACGCTGTCGCGGAACACGAGCTCCGTCTCTAGACGGATGTGCTTGGGCGAAGATCGTCCCTGCAGGAGATCGATGAGGACGGAGGCTGCCGCCTGCCCCAATTCCCGACGCGGCTGATGGATCGTGGTCAGCGCAGGCTCGGCAACGGCCGCGAATTCGATATCGTCGAAACCCGCCACCGAAATATCGTCAGGAACCCTCAGGCCTGCTGACAACAGCGTGCGCATGAGGCCGATGGCCATTTCATCGCTGGTGCAGAAAACGGCGGATGGCCGTGTCGAGCGGGCGACGAGGTTTTCCCCTGCCGCCACGCCGGCCTCGATGGTGTAGTCGCCTGGAAGCACCAATTCCGGATCGAAAGGCAGGCCTGCCGCCCTGAGGCCGTCCTGATATCCCAGGAAGCGCTCGCGCTCGAGAATGTTGCTCTCCGGCCCGCTGACATAAGCGATGCTGCGGTGCCCCAATGATGCGAGATGTTGTGTCATGCGACTGGCAGCCGACCGGTTGTCGATTTCGATCTGGGGAATGTCAGCTGAGGGAATGGCCTCGCAGAGTGCCACGAGCGGAATGCCGGCCTTGTCGGGCGGCCCCTCCCCGTCACGGATCTGGCCGAACAGGTGCCCGTTGAGAAGAATCGCGCCATCGACGCGCCCTGCGGCGATAAAGGCTGCAAAATGCGCCTCCTTCTCGGGCGAGCCGTCGAGATCACTGATGATCATGCCGTAGCCTGCCTCGAACAATCGCTCCTCGATCCCGCGCAGGATCTTGGAGAAGAACGTGTTCGACAGGTCCGGCAGGACGACGAGCACCATGTAGGTTTTCTGGGAGCGGAGGGAACGCGCTGCGGGATTGGGCACATAGCCCGTCTTGGCGATGGCCTCCAGCACCCGGGCGCGCGCTTCCGGCGAGACGCGCTCAGGGGTTGCCAGCGCGCGGCTCACCGTGGCGGTCGAAACTTCCGCAAGCCTCGCCACATCGTGAATGCGCACCGCGCGATGACCGGAAGCATAATCCTGCTCCAGCCTGCCTGAAGACCCACTTTCGTCCATGATCCTCCCCTACCTTGGTCCTGTTTGACAGAACGTGCCGTTGCGGTAAAGTGCCCATGTAATCGTTTACATGGTGGCATTGCCAATCAATGGAATGCTCCTAGTTCGATAAAAGACGCCCCACCAGAGGGCGCCCCAAAAGGCCGGAGGAAAATGAATGCCAGCACGCGCTTTATCCTGCTGACCGCCACCCCCTGATCGCTTTGAACCAACGCTGCCGCGACCGCGGCAGCGAACGGTGTCGCTTAATGTTGTGTCTACTCGGAGCCGCGCATGGATTCCGTTCTTCGCGCAGAGAACATTTCCAAATCCTTCGGACCGAACGAGGTCTTGAGCGGCATTTCGCTCGACCTGAGGCCCGGCGAGGTTCACGCCATCATCGGCGAGAACGGCGCGGGCAAGTCGACCCTCATGCGCATTCTCTCAGGCCATATCGCGCCGACCAAGGGCCAGCTGCATTTGCAGGGCCAGCCGATCACCTTTTCCGGCCCCGTTGACGCCGAAGCCCATGGCATCGTTCTCGTGCATCAGGAAATCCTGCTCGCGCCGGATCTGACGGTCGCACAGAACCTGTTTCTTGGCCGCGAGATCAAGCGCTTCGGCTTCGTGGACGACAGGGCTATGCGCGAGCGCACGCGCGGCATCTTGGCAGAGCTCGGCACGCATATCGATCCGGATATCGCGGTACACCGCCTCTCCATCGCCGACCGGCAGCTCGTGCAGATCGCCCGCGCACTTCTCGTACCGCACAAGCTCGTCGCCTTCGACGAGCCCACCGCCGTTCTCACGCCCATCGAGGCGGAAAGCCTGTTCACCATCATCCGCAAGCTGCGCGAGCACGGTGTGGCGGTGCTCTACATCTCCCACCGCCTCAATGAGGTGAAGGCGGTTGCCGACCGTGTCACGGTCCTGCGCGACGGCCGCCATATCGTGACGCGCGACATCGAAGGTCTGGAGCCGCTCGAAATGGCGCGCCTCATGGTCGGGCGCGACATGTCGAAACTCTATCCCGACAAGCCTGCCACCGCCTCCGACCAGGTCATTCTCTCGGTCAGCGACATGGTGGTGCCCGGCTATGTGGAGCATGCGTCCTTCACCTTGAAGCGCGGCGAGATCCTGGGCTTCGGCGGCCTGATCGGCGCCGGCCGCACGGAACTGTTCGAGGGCATCGTCGGCTTGCGCCCAAGCCAGGGCAAGATCTCTCTCAGAGGCGAAAGCGTTCATTTCCGCGATGCACGCGAGGCCATGGCGGCGGGCATCGTCTATCTCTCGGAAGACCGCAAGGGCAAAGGCCTGCTCTTGCAGCAGAACCTTCGCGTCAATCTCTCTCTTGCCGCCCTCGACAAGTTCACCCGCGGCTCGTTCATCGATGTAGGCGCGGAGGAGAAGGCGCTCGATGGCGCGATCAAGGATTTCGACATCCGCACCCGGGCCCGCGACCTCCTGGCGGGGCAGCTTTCCGGCGGCAACCAGCAGAAGCTGCTGCTCGCCAAGATGATGCTTCTCAACCCGCGCGTCATCATCATCGATGAGCCCACGCGCGGCGTCGATATCGGCACCAAGGAGCAGATCTACCGGTTCATCGCCGGGCTTGCGGAAAACGGTCTCTCGGTCGTCGTCATCTCGTCCGAGATGCAGGAGCTGATCGGCCTCTGCCACCGGGTCGTGGTGATGCGCAACGGGCGCATCGCGGGCGAAGTGCCCCAAGCCGATTTGTCCGAAGATTCCATCGTTTACCTCGCCACTGGCGTTCATGAAGAAAGGGCGGCGGAAATCGCCGCGGGCCACGCATGACCGAAACCGTGCTTCGCACCGGCGCCGAGAAGCGCAAGTTCAAACTCGACATGCGGGCGCTCTCGCCCTTCATCGCGCTCATTGCGCTCGCGATTGCGGGCGCGCTCATCAATCCCGACTTCTTGACCGCGTCGAACATTCTCAACGTCGTCACGCGCTCGGCTTTCATCGCCATCATCGCGGTCGGTGCCACCTTCGTGATCGCAGGCGGCGGGCTCGATCTCTCGGTCGGCTCCATGGCGGCGCTCACCGCAGGCGTGATGATCCTGACCCTGAACAATCTCGGCGGCGGGGACATGGGAACGCTGGCCCTCGGCATGCTGGCCGCCATCGCGCTCAGCGCGGCCTGCGGGCTGGCCAACGGGCTTATCGTCACCTTCGGGCGAATAGAACCCTTCATCGTGACGCTCGGCACCATGGGCATCTACCGTTCGCTCGTCATCTGGCTGGCAGCGGGCGGCACCATCACCATGCGCAATTTCGAGCTGCGCGAGCTTTATCGCCCGGTTTATTTCGGCAGCGTCTTCGGCATTCCGGTGCCGATCATCGCGTTCATCGTGGTTGCCGCCATCGGCGCGCTGATCCTCTACCGCACATCCTTCGGCCGTCATGTGGTGGCGCTCGGTTCCAACGAGGACGTGGCGCGTTATTCCGGCGTGCCGATCTGGCGCGTGCGCACCCTCACCTACATCATCCAGGGCATCTGCGTCGGCATCGCGGTGCTGGTTTACGTGCCGCGTCTCGGTTCGGCCACGCCCACCACCGGCTTGCTCTGGGAGCTCCAGGCCATCACCGCCGTGGTCATCGGCGGCACTGCGCTCAAGGGCGGCGTCGGCCGCATCTGGGGCACGGTGGTCGGCGCCATCATCCTGGAACTCGTCGCCAATATCATGGTGCTGTCGAATTTCGTCTCCGAGTTTCTCGTGGGAGCGGTTCAGGGCGCCATCATCATTATCGCCATGCTCTTGCAGCGGTCAGTCCACCGCGGGCGATGAAGCCGGAACTAAGCCCACCGGCAAGAACTCATGGGCTCAAAACAACCCTCTAGGGAGGAACGGATGAAAGCTACAGCACTGAAGATCGCTCTCGCGGCGGGCCTGATGACGGGCGTCGCCACCGGTGCGATGGCCCAGCAGAAGAATGTGACGATCGGCGTCTCGATTCCGGCCGCCACCCACGGCTGGACCGGCGGCGTCGTCTATCACGCGCAGGAAACCGCCAAGGCCCTCGAGAAGGGCTATCCCGGCCTCAAGGTGATCGTGAAGACCTCGCCGGACGGTGCAGCGCAGGCGAACGCCCTCGACGACCTCACCTCGCAGAAAGTGGACGCTCTCGTGGTTCTGCCGTTCAACTCGGACGAGCTGACGAACCCCATGCGCGAGATCAAGAAGCGCGGTACCTTCGTCACCATCGTAGATCGCGGCCTGAAGGATCCTTCGATCCAGGACATCTACGTTGCGGGCAACAACCCCGAATTCGGACGCGTGGCGGGCAAGTATTTCGTCGACAACCTGAAGCAGGGCAACGTCGTCGTCTTCCGCGGCATTCCGACCGTGATCGACGAGGAGCGCGTGTCCAATTTCGAGAAGGCCCTCGAAGGCTCCGGCGTGAAGGTGATCGACAAGCAATACGCCAACTGGAACCGTGACGACGCCTTCAAGGTGATGCAGGACTTCCTGTCCAAGCATCCGAAGATCGACGCCGTGTGGGCCTCCGACGACGACATGGCGCTCGGCATCATGGAAGCGATCCGCCAGGCCAAGCGCGAGGACATCAAGTTCGTGCTCGGCGGTGCAGGCATGAAGGACATGATCAAGAAGGTCATGGACGGCGACAAGATGATCCCCGCAGACGTATCCTATCCGCCGTCGATGATCTCCACGGCCATGGGCGTCACCGCGGCGCAGTTCTACACCAATGCGCCCATGCGCGGCACCTACGTGCTCAACGCCGAGTTGATCACGAAGGACAACGCGAAGAACCACTACTTCCCCAACTCGCCGTTCTAATCGGCTGCGAGCCCTCGCCCCTCCTCACCGAGGGGCGAGGCAACGGCAAGCCGCCTGCGAATGCGAGCGGCTTCCCCTTGCCTTCTTTCTGCAGCCGCATCTCGGGAGTTCATCCATGAAGACCATGAAGGGTCCCGGCCTCTTCCTCGCTCAATTCGCAGGCGACGAAGCGCCGTTCAACTCACTCGATTCGATCTGCCGCTGGGCAGCTTCCCTCGGCTACAAGGGCGTTCAGATTCCCACCTGGGACGCGCGCCTGATCGAATTGAAGAAAGCAGCCGAGTCAGGCGCCTATTGCGATGAGATCCAAGGCATCGTCCGCTCTCACGGTTTGGAGATCACGGAACTCTCCACGCATCTTCAAGGACAGTTGGTCGCCGTGCATCCGGCTTTCGATGAAGCCTTCGACGGCTTTGCCGCTCCCGAAGTGCGCGGCAATCCGAAAGCGCGTCAGGCCTGGGCCGTCGATCAGATGATAATGGCGGCAAAAGCCTCCAAGCGTTTGGGCCTGAAGACCAGCGTCACTTTTTCCGGCGCGCTCGCCTGGCCCTTCGTCTATCCCTGGCCGCAGCGTCCGGCAGGCCTAATCGAGACCGCATTCGAGGAACTCGGACGGCGCTGGAAGCCGATCCTCGATGCCTACGAGGATGCGGATTGCGATGTCTGCTACGAAATCCATCCCGGCGAGGACATCCATGACGGCGCCACCTTCGAGCGCTTCGTGGATGCGGTCGGCGGACACAAGCGTGCCTGCATCAATTACGACCCGAGCCACTTCCTTCTGCAGCAGCTCGACTACATCGCCTTCATCGACCTCTATCACGAGCGCATCAAGGCATTCCACGCGAAGGACGCGGAGTTCAATCCATCGGGCCGCGTCGGCGTTTACGGCGGCTACGAGAGCTGGATCAACCGCGCGGGCCGCTTCCGCTCGCTCGGCGACGGACAGGTGGATTTCAACGCCATCTTCTCCAAGCTCGCGCAATACGACTACGATTCCTGGGCCGTGCTGGAATGGGAATGCGCCCTGAAGCATCCGGAGGATGGTGCGCGGGAAGGCGCGGAGTTCATCAAGGCGCACATCATCCGCGTTACGGAAAAGGCCTTCGACGATTTCGCAGCAGGCGGAACGGATGAAGCAGCCAACCGCCGTCTGCTCGGCATCGGCTCTTGAGTGAGGGAACGCCATGACCATTGCAGGATCACGCGACCAGAAACTGAACCGCCGCCTCCGCCTCGGCATGGTCGGCGGCGGACGCGGCGCTTTCATCGGTGCCGTGCATCGCATCGCCGCCCGTATAGACGACCGCTGGGAGCTGGTGGCGGGTGCGCTCTCGTCCGAACCGGAGCGGGCGCGGCTTTCGGGCGAGGATCTCCTCCTGCCCGCCGACCGCAACTACGGCAGCCTCCAGGAGATGGCGCAGCGCGAGGCGGAGCGGGAAGACGGCATCGATGCGGTTTCCATCGTTACGCCCAACCACGCTCATGCCGCCGCCGCCGAAGCGTTCCTGAAAGCGGGCATTCATGTGATTTGCGACAAGCCGCTCACCACGACACGGCCGGAAGCCGACAGGCTGGCACAGCTCGCGAAAGAGTCGGGCCTGATCTTCGCCGTCACGCACAATTACACCGGCTATCCGCTGGTGCGGCAGGCGCGCGCCATGGTGGCGGAAGGCGAGCTCGGCGCGATCCGCGTCGTGCAGGTGGAATATGCGCAGGATTGGCTCGCCACGCGCGTCGAGGAGACCGGCAGCAAGCAGGCGGAATGGCGCACCGACCCTTCCCGCTCGGGCCCTGCGGGGGCCGTCGGCGATATCGGCACCCACGCCTTCAACCTCGCCGAGTTCATCGTCGGGGACGAGGTCGCGTCCCTCTCCGCCGAACTGCACACGTTCGTGCAGGGCCGCAGGCTCGACGACAATGCGCATATGATGCTGCGCTTCGCGTCCGGCGCGAAGGGCATGCTCTGGTGCAGCCAAGTGGCTTCGGGCCTCGAGAACGGTTTGCGCATTCGCATCTATGGCGACAAGGCCGGGCTCGAATGGCACCAGGAGAACCCGAACGCCCTGCTGTTCTCTCCGCTCGGAGAGCCGCCCCGGATCATCCGCCGCAACGGTTATGGCGCCAACGACGTATCGCGGGCGGCCTCCCGCATTCCCGGCGGGCATCCTGAAGGATATCTCGAAGGGTTCGCCCAGCTCTATGCGGACATTGCGGAGCAGATCGCCGCGCGAATCGAAGGCCGCGAGCCCAACCCCTTCTCGCTGCAGGTCCCGACTGTTGAACACGGCGTGCGCGGCGTGCGCTTCATCGATGCGGCTGTGCAGTCCTCGCAAGGAAAGGCCGCCTGGGTGGACGTGTAACGGCCATTCTTACGATCCGCTGTCCCGTCATTTGAACGGGACAGCGGGGGATATTCGGCTTTCGATGTGCCCGATCAGCACAGAGCCATGTCCGATGTCTTGAAATCATCCGTACAATCATGACGTATAGGGCTCGATCCAGCCTTCATTGGAAACCCGACCCGTCATGGCCGCACACCATCATCACCATGCCCTTGAGGAGTTGAACGACACGCAGAAGCGCGTTCACCGGATCCTGACGGCTGCTCAGAATCCCCTCTCGGCCTATGAGGTGCTGGACAAGATGCGCGCCAAGGGCGCCGTCACGCCGCCCACGGTCTACCGCTCCCTCGACAAGCTCATCGAAAAGGGGCTGGCCCACCGGCTCGAGAGCCTCAATGCCTATGTGGCCTGCAAGCACCCCCATCACCACGAGATGGCGGCTTTCGCCATCTGTGAGAATTGCGGCCTCGTCACTGAATTCAGCGATCCGAATATCAATGAGCGCCTGACCCAGTGGAGCGACGAAAATTCCTTCTGTTCCAAGAAGGTTACCGTTGAGATACGCGGTCTCTGCGAGACCTGCTCCAAGTGATGTTATAACTTGGAACCTATCCTCTCCCTAAACGTTACTACGATGCACAAGAGCTGATTTTAGGGAAGCACTCTGCCTATTCGCCAACTACCGTAACGTAATATGCGTAATTGCAAATGCTTATTGCAACGATAACACATTGTTCAGGCGGCACTTCCCCTATATGAATATGTAGGTTTTGAAATAACAGGAGCGTGGACCATGAGCACAAGAGCCCTCAGGAAAGAAGAAGAAGACAACCTCCTCCGCCGTGCAGACGACCTCTGCCGTCAGAACAACCTTCGCCTGACCCCCATCCGGGAGCGCGTTTACCGTGAGCTGGTTCAGAGCGGCGGTCCTGTCGGCGCCTACGATCTTGTCGATCGTCTCAGCAGCGACAAGAAGCGTCTGGCTCCGGTCACGATCTATCGCGCTCTCGACTTCCTGCGCGATGCCGGCCTGGTTCACCGTCTCGCCACGCAGAACTCCTACGTGGTGTCCCACGGCCAGCCGGAAGTGAACGCCATGAAGATCATGTTCGTGGATTCGAAGACCGGCGAGACCATCGAGGTCCATTCCACGGAAGTGGCCGAAGCGGTCCGCAAGGCTGCCGAGCAGGCCGGGTTCAAGTCGGTTTCGCCCTTCATGGAAGTCGAAGGCGAACTGACCCGCCAGGCCTAAAAATTATAAGAGGACCAGGAAAAAGGCGGAGGCGCCCAGCGCCTCCGCCTCTCCTTTGGGGAAGATGAAAAAGGCCGGGCATCGCTGCCCGGCCTTTTGTTTTTACTCTGCGGCAAGTGCCCGATGGTGAGCGCGTTCCTCATCCTTCTGCTCGCGGCGCACAGTCTCTTTGGAGATGAAGGTGTAGAACATCGGCACCACGAAGAGCGTGAAGATCGTGCCGATGGACATGCCCGCCGCGATCACGAGACCCATGGAGAAACGGGCCGCCGCACCTGCGCCGCTCGCATAGAGCAGGGGAGCGACGCCGAGCACCATGGCGGCCGTGGTCATGAGAATCGGACGCAGACGGACGCGGGCGGCTTCCTCGATCGCCTCGCGCCTGTTGACGCCGTTCTTCTCCTTCAGGTCGTTCGCGAACTCCACCATCAGGATGCCGTGCTTAGTGATCAGGCCCACGAGGGTGATCAGGCCCACCTGCGTATAGATGTTGAGCGTCGCCAGCCCGACATTCAGGAAGATCATCGCGCCGAACATGGAGAGCGGAACCGACATCATGATGATGAACGGATCGCGGAAGCTCTCGAACTGCGCCGCCAGCACCAGATAGATCACGATGATGGCGAGGCCGAAGGCAAGGAAGATGGAGCTTCCCTCCTGCACCTCGAGACGCGACTGACCGGCGTAATCCACATAGAAGCCCTGGGGCATGACCTCCTGCGCGATGGAGCGCAGCGTTGCCAAGCCTTCCGAGGTCGTCACGCCAGGCAGTGGAAGAGCGCTGACGGTGGCCGAGTTCAGCTGGTTGAACTGTTCGATCACCGCAGGCGCCGCATCCGTCTTGATGCTGACGAGCGCGGAGAGCGGCACCATGGAGCCGTCGGAAGCGCGCACGTAGTACTCGGCCAGACGCTCCGGATTCAGGCGGTCCTGCTGGCGCACCTGGCTCACCACGTCATAGCTGCGGTTGTCGCGGTCGAATTTCGAGATCGACGCGCCGCCCACGAGCGCACCCAGCGTGTTGCCGATCTCGGAGACCTGCACACCCAGCGCCGCTGCACGGTCGCGGTCGATGATGATGCGCGCACGCGGCGTCTCGTAGGAGATCGAGTTCTGCACCACGATGAACTTGCCGGACTTCATGGCCCGTGCGCGGATCTGCTCTGCGACCTCGTAGGCCTGCGCCGGATCGCCGATCGTGCGTAGGACGTACTGGATCGGCAGGCCGTCACCACCACCGGGCAGCGAAGGAGGCGCGAAAGCGAAAGCCTGGACGCCGGCATTCTGATTCAGGAGATTCTGGATGTCCTGCTTGGTGGCCTCGCCCTTCTTCTCGCGTTCGCTCCACTCCTTGAGCTTGAAGCCGAAGAAGCCGCCGCCGCCGCCATCGATACCGATGATCATGAAGCTGTCTTCGATCTCAGGGATCTTTTCCGCCGCGTTCGTGAACTGCTTGGAGAAAGCCTGGGTATACTCGGCCGTCGCATATTTCGGCACGTTGACGATGCCGAGATAGGCGCCCTGATCCTCTTCCGGTGCAAGCTCGGAATTGGTCTTCATGAACAGGAAGGCCGTGGTGCCCAGCAGAACCGCGACGATCACGAGCGTCACCGCGCGATAATCGAGCGAGCCCTTGAGACGGCGCGCATACCAGTTCTCGAGCTTCGTGAAGGTGCGGTCCACGAAGGAGGCGAAGCGGCTCTGCGAGCCATGCGACTTCAGGAGCTTCGAGGACATCATCGGCGAGAGCGTCACGGCGACGATACCGGAGATGATCACCGCGCCCGCCAGCGTGAAGGCGAACTCGCGGAAGAGCGAACCCGTCAGACCTTGCGTGAAGCCGATGGGAGCATACACGGCAGCAAGAGTGATGGTCATCGAGACGATGGGAAGGAAGATTTCCTTCATGCCCACGATGGCCGCGTCGACGGGCTTCAATCCTTCCTCGATATGCCGGTGAATGTTCTCCAGCACCACGATGGCGTCATCCACCACGAGACCGATGGCAAGCACCATGGCGAGCAGCGTGAGCAGGTTGATCGAATAGCCCAGTGCGTAAAGGAAGAAGCACACGCCTATCAGCGAGAGCGGAATCGTGACGACCGGGATCAGCACCGAGCGGAAGGAGCCCAGGAACAGCAGGATCACCACCACGACGATGAGAGCTGCCTCGGCAATGGTTTTGAACACCTCACCGATGGACGCCGAGATGAAGTTTGAAGCGTCGTAGACGATCTCCACCGTCATGCCCTTGGGCAGGGTCGGTCGGATCGTGTCGATGGCCTTCGTCACTTCCTCGGCCACCGTGAGCGGGTTGGCCGAAGGCGTCGGCACGATGCCGATGAAGGTGCCTTCGCTGCCGTTGAAGCTGACGATGGTGTCCGTGCTCTTGGGGCCGAGTTCCACATCCGCTACGTCGCGCAAGCGAACGACCTGATCGCCCGCGGACCGGATCGGCAGCGCGCCGAAGGTGTCAGGCGTCTGCAGGGTGGTCTGCATGTCGAGGGTGTAGGCGACGTATTCGTTCTTCGTCTTGCCGGGAGCGGCAAGGAAGTTATTGGAGTTGATCGCCTGCACCACGTCGCCCGCCGTCACGCCGCGAGCGGCAAGGCGCACGGGATCGATCCAGACGCGCATGGCGAAGTCGCGACCGCCGAGAATCTCGGCGTTGCCGACACCCTCAAGCGTCGCGAAACGCGGCTGCACGACGCGGGTCAGGAATTCCGAGACCTGCTCCGAGTTCATCTCCGTCGAGCCGAAGGTGATGTACATCAGCGCGAAGCTCTGGCCTGTGCCCTTCATGATCACCGGGTCTTCAGCCTCCTGCGGAAGCTGCGCGCGGATCTGCTGCACCTTGGCGGTCACCTCGGTGAGCGCGGCGTTCGGGTCCGTGTTCAGGCGCATGCGCACGGACACCGTGCTGACGCCCTGACGGCTCTGCGTGGTCACGTAGTCCACGCCTTCCGCGCTCGAGACGGATTTGGCGATGGGGGTGCTGATGAAGCCCTGAATCAGGTCGGCGCTGGCACCCACATAGGCCGTGGTGACCGTGATCGTGGTCTCCTTGACCTCGGGGTACTGACGCACCTGCAGGTTCATCAGTCCCTGCGCGCCAAGCAGCAGGATCAGAAGGCTCACCACCATCGACAGGACGGGGCGGCGAATGAAAAGCTCTGTGAAACTCATGGCGTTTTTGCCTACTGCCCGTTTGCGAGCTTGGTCGCGTCGAGCTTTGTCACATCAATGGTGTTATCAATCTTGACGGTCGCGCCGGACTGCAGCTTGTTCTGGCCCGAAGCCACGACCTGCTGACCCGGCTGGATGCCCGACAGGACTTCGAGCACGCCGCCGCGGCGGCGGCCGGTCTTCACGAAGACCTGCTTGGCGACCTGAACCTGATTGCCGGCCCGCTCTTCCTGATCGATCGTGTAGACGTAGTCGCCGTACAAGCTGGTGATGACGGCCGTCTGCGGCACGGTGATGACGTTAGGCTGTTCCGGCAGAACCACTTCCACATGCAGGAACTGTCCCGGCAGGATGGCCCGGCTCTTGTTGTCCTCGATGAGAGCCTGCACGGAGACGAGGCGGGTCTTGGGATCGACGCGCGGATCCTTACCGATCACGCGGCCCTTGAAGGGCAGATCGGTTTCGCTCACCCCCAAGCGGACTTCCTGGTCGAGCTTGACCTGATCGGCCATCTGCTCGGGCACGGTGAAATCGACCTTCATGGAATCGAGATCCTGGAAGCTCGCGATCACCGAACCGGGCTGCAGGTACTGACCCACATCAACGCGCGGAATGCCGATGACGCCAGAGAACGGAGCCTTCAGGGCTTTCTGCTCGATGGTGGCCTCCAGGCGCGCGAGGCGCGAGCGCGCCGCAGCGAGCAGAGCGCTTGCCTGATCGAGATTGGCTTCCGTGCCATAGCCACGAGTCGACAGGGTCCTGGCACGCTCGTAAGCGCTTTCCGCCGTCTTCACATTGGCCTGAACGTCCTGAATGTCCGCGCGTTCGACCGTATCGTCGAGCTGAACGAGCACATCGCCCTTCTGGATCTTCTGGTTCGCCTTGAACTTGATCTCCTTGACGATGCCAGGCGTCTCGAAGGCCAGCTCGACGCCGTTGGCAGCCTTGGCCGTACCGATGGCGCTGATGCTGGGCGTCCAAGTCTTCGCCTCAACCTTGGCGGCAGAGATCACCTGCGGGGGTTGCTGCATGTTCGCGAAGAACTGGGTGATCATCTTGTCCCGGAAGAAGTTGAACCAAATCAGCCCGGCACAGAGCAAAATCGCAAGAGTAAAGACGAGACCGACTACGAGGCGCCGTTTCATGGGCTTCTTCCAGAAGTTACAGGCCCGCCGGGCGGGCTACAGACATTAAAGGTGGAGGTGCGGCAATAGCTCAACTTGCTCTTGACGCCAATGCCGCGGCACCATTTATATACCGACTGGACGGTTTAGTTGCAAGAGTTGCCAATGTTAGAAAATGCCCGAGGCCGTAAGAGTTCCCGCGAGAAGATCCTCGACGCGGCGGCCGAACTCGTTGCCGAGATCGGCGCAGGGCGTCTGACGCTGGACGCGGTGGCCGAACGGGCGGGCCTCAGCAAGGGCGGTCTTCTCTACAACTTCCCCAGCAAGGATGCGCTGCTTCAGGCCATGATCCAGCGCATGATCGACCAGGTTTCGGCCTCCAAGGAGGATCTGCGCGCTCAGATCACCCCCGGCCCGAATCTGGAAGCGCGCCTCGTCGCCACAACCGTTCTCGATATGTGCTGCGGCGGCAAGATGCAGGAAATCGCGACCGGGCTGATGGTGGCGACGGCGGAGAATCCGCGCCTGCTCGACCCTGTCCGCGCCGTGATTGCCGAAACATTGGAACGCATCAAATCCGGATCGGAAGATCTCGATTCCGCGCTTCTCGGCTGGCTGGCCGTCGAGGGCTTGAGCAACCTCGAGATGCACAATCTAAGCCCCTTCTCCGATCAAGATCGTGAGCGGATCGTGCAGGCGATCAACCGCCTGCTCACGAAGGGCATTGCGTCTTAAGGCGTTAGTTCTTTAAGCCTCTTTCCACGCAAAACCGGCACCCACTTTGCGTCCGAGGCTTCCTAAGCCATCCAAGACGGATCGCTTAGCACCTCATCCGTATGCTCGCCGAGACGCGGCGACGGGCGCCTCGCCGCCATGGGCTCGCCGTTCATGACGATGGGCGAGCGCACGGAGGGAATCGCGCCGCCCTTTGCAATGGGCGAGGGAAGATCGATCTTCATGCCGCGCGCGATCACCTGCGGATCGGCGAACACATCCTCGACCGTGTTGATGGGTCCTGCCGGCACGCCTTGCTTCTCAAGCGCCGCCAACAAACCATCGCGCGTCGTCTGAAGCGTGAGCTTGGTGAGAACCGGCACGAGCTCAGCGCGATTCCGCACGCGGCCCGCATTGGTGGCGAAGCGCTCGTCCTGCGCCAGCTCCGGCTGACCGAGCACGGCGACGAAACGGGAGAACTGCCCGTCATTGCCCACCGCCACGATCACGTGACCGTCGGCCACCGGAAACACCTGATAGGGCACGATGTTGGGATGCGCATTGCCCATGCGGCGCGGCGACTTGGCGGAAGCAAGATAGTTCATCGCCTGGTTGGCGAGCACGCTCGTCTGCACATCGAGGAGCGCCATGTCGAGATGCGCGCCCTCACCCGTCTGGTCGCGCTGGCGCAAGGCGGCAAGAATGCCGACCACGGAATAAACGCCGGTGAAAATATCGACATAAGCCACGCCGATCTTCTGCGGCTCGCCTTCGGGATCTCCCGTCAGATCCATGATGCCGCCAAGGCCCTGGATCATGAAATCATAACCGGCACGCGCCGCATAAGGCCCGTTCTGGCCGAAGCCAGTGATGGAGCAATAGACGAGGCGTGGATTGACCTTCTTGAGGCTCTCGTAATCGAGGCCGTATTTCTTTAAGCCCCCGACCTTGAAGTTCTCGATCACCACATCCGCATGGGAGGCGAGCTTGCGCACAAGCTCCTGCCCCTCAGCGCTTTCGAAATCGACCGCGATGGAACGCTTGCCACGATTGCACGAGTGAAAGTAAGCCGCCGACAGATCGCCGCCATCTGCAGCCTCGACGAAGGGAGGCCCCCAACCGCGCGTGTCGTCACCCGCACCGGGACGCTCGACCTTCACCACATCGGCGCCGAGATCGGCGAGTAGCTGACCGACCCAGGGACCGGCAAGAATGCGGGCGAGTTCGAGGACTTTGAGGCCTGCGAGAGGGCGATTGTGTTGTGCAGTCAAGGCCTAATACCCCGTTTGTAGATGACTGAGTCATGCATGCTGTTCTCAAACCGAGATAGCTCTTTTCTAAGCATGCACTGCTGAGTTGTGCGGGACTTCGAAACGAGCACCTGTCGCCCGTTGATAATTTCGGGGATGCCGAATGTCTCGATGTCACAGAAGATATGCTCGGCAGTCCCACAAGCGGGCACATCTGGCCAGCAGACAGCCTTGATTGAGGTGTACGCCATTGTGAAAGGCGTCGCCTCAGTTTGAGCCGCCCCACGCTGCGAAGGAGCAACCTCTTCAGCACAGGCACTATGCCATGAGAGTTGAACCAATGTCATGAAGACAATGAGCGCAAGCGGCCTCATTCCGTCAATCCATCACGGCATCGAGGCCGCGTTTCAGGCCGGTGAACGACGAGACTCGGCGTGCGGCGAGCAGCGTGCCGGTCACATAAGGGGCTGCGGACGATCCGGCATCGTGACGGATCACGAGGCGCTCGTTGTCGGCACCGAACACGGCTTCGCATGAGAGGACGAAGGACGGCATGCGCAGCGAGTGAACCTGCACAGGCTCCTTCGCGCCGAGACCACCGCCACGCGTTTCGCGAATTCCGGTGAGTTCATCGACAGCTTTCGAGGTGGCAGGCTGACGAACATCGCTCAGGAGTTCCGCAAGCTCGCGTGCGGTGCCAGAGGGCGTGTCGGGCTTTTTCGCGGACGCGTAATCGATGACTTCCACATCCGGCACGAAGCGTGCAGCTTCAAGAGCGAAGCGGCGTAGCAGCGTTGCGGTGATCGAGAAATTACCGGCAGCGAGAACACCGCGTCCGGCCTTTTGCGCGACAGCATCGATCTCCGCGTATTCTTCCGCCGAGAGCCCCGACGTGCCGACGACCACGTGGCGGCCATGCGCCAAAGCGGTCAGCGCATGCGCCTTGACCGCGTTAGGCTTGGTGTAGTCGATCACCACGTCGGATGGTGCCTTCAAGGCCTCTTCGAGCGTTGCGCTGATCGCGACGCCAAGACGGGGAAGGCCTGCGGCCTCGCCCGCATCCTGGCCCGCAGCGCTGCGGCTGACCGCGCCTGCGAGTTCCAGATCATCGGAGGCAGCAATCGCCGCCACCAGCGCCTTGCCGACCCAACCCGTTGCTCCTGCGAGAGTGATCCGAAGAGGCATGTGACTCACCATTTCCTTTCACGAAGAACGACGGGATCGCCTCCAAGCCCTCCCCTCGTAAGGAAAAGGCTCGGGTGGCTCAAATCATAAGCTTAGAAGAACGCCTGCAGTCCTGTCTGCGCGCGGCCCAGGATGAGAGCGTGCACATCGTGCGTGCCCTCGTAGGTGTTGACCGTCTCCAGGTTCTGCGCGTGGCGCATCACGTGGTATTCTTCCTGGATGCCGTTGCCGCCGTGCATGTCGCGGGCGATGCGTGCGATCTCAAGCGCCTTGCCGCAATTGTTGCGCTTCACGAGGGAGATCATCTCAGGTGCCATGCGGCCTTCATCGAACAGACGGCCGACGCGGAGCGAAGCGTGAAGGCCGAGCGTGATCTCGGTCATCATGTCGGCAAGCTTCTTCTGCACGAGCTGGGTCGCCGCAAGCGGCCTGTCGAACTGCTTGCGGTCGAGCGTGTACTGGCGCGCGCGATGCCAGCAATCTTCCGCCGCACCCAACGCACCCCAGGAGATGCCGTAGCGCGCGCGGTTGAGGCAGCCGAACGGACCTTTCAGTCCCGACACGTTCGGGAGCAGCGCATCCTCGCCAACCTCGACACCGTCCATGACGATCTCGCCGGTGATGGAAGCGCGAAGCGAAAGCTTGCCGCCGATCTTCGGGGCGGAGAGGCCCTTCATGCCCTTATCCAGCACGAAGCCGCGGATCTCGTTGTCATGGGCCTCCGACTTCGCCCACACCACGAACACGTCGGCGATGGGGGAGTTCGAGATCCACATCTTCGTGCCGGTGAGGCGATAGCCGCCGTCGATCTTCTGCGCGCGGGTCTTCATGCCGGCGGGATCGGAGCCCGCGTCCGGCTCGGTGAGGCCGAAGCAGCCCACGAACTCACCCGAGGCGAGCTTCGGAAGGTACTTCTTACGCTGCTCCTCGGAGCCATAGGCATAGATCGGATACATGACGAGCGACGACTGCACGCTCATCATGGAGCGGTAGCCGGAATCGACGCGCTCGACCTCGCGGGCCACGAGGCCGTAGGCGACGTAAGAGGCACCGGCGCAGCCGTAATCTTCCGGCAGGGTCACGCCGAGGAGACCGAGCTCGCCCATCTCGTTGAAAATCTCGCGGTCCGTGCGCTCCTCGCGATAGGCGTCGATCACGCGCGGCAGGAGCTTGTCCTGGGCATAGGCGCGGGCCGTGTCGCGGATCATGCGCTCGTCATCGGTGAGCAGATCGTCGAGGAGGAGCGGATCTTCCCACTTGAGCTTCGCAAGTTCGTGCTTTGCACCGGCCATGATGAGTATTCCTCTTGAGTACGGCGTACAGGATCATTCTGGAGCGCCGGGTAAACCTGTTGGATTTTGCCGGAAAAATCGCGCTGGACAGAGGAGAAGTAAAGCGACATCTTCGCAGCAGGTTATTCGAAAACGGAATGAACTGGTGCTCCGTCGCGGCTTTCTGCCCAATATCGGCAATCTTCTCGCCTTCGAGGCCACGGCCAGGCATGGCAGCGTCTCCCGCGCCGCCGAGGAGCTGAACCTGACCCAGAGCGCCGTCTCGCGGCAGATTCAGCAGCTGGAGGATTCGCTCGGCGTCTCGCTCTTCAGCCGTTCCCGCCAGCGCGTGGTGCTGACCGATGTGGGCCGCCTCTATGCCTCGCAGGTGCGCGGCACCTTAAGCGAACTGTCGGATGCCACCCATCAGGCGATTGCGCTCTCGGGCACGAGCGGCGTCCTGAATCTCGCGACGCTTCCGACCTTCGGCACCCGCTGGCTCATTCCGCGCATTCCGCATTTCATGGCGAAGCACCCGGATGCGACGGTGAATTTCGGCGTGCGCCTCGTGCCCTTCGACTTCGCCGCCGAGCCCTTCGACGCCGCGATCCATTTCGGCGAGCCGCACTGGCCCGGCGCGATCTGCGAATTGCTGCGCCGGGAAGAGGCCGTGCCGGTCTGTAGCCCTACCTATCGCGAACGCGAAAAGATCAGTGCGCCGGGCGATCTTGCCCGCGCCACTCTGCTCCAGCAGAGCACGCGCCCGACTGCCTGGGCGGAATGGTTCGCGACCGTGAATGTGGATGCGGGCAATCCCATGCGCGGCCCGCGCTTCGAGCAATTCGCCATGGTGGCGCAGGCGGCAGCCGCCGACCTCGGCGTGGGGCTTATTCCGCATTTCCTGATCGCGGACGAGCTGGCCTCAGGACGCCTGGAAATCCTCTTCCCGCAAAGCATCCTGAGCGTCGGCGCCTATTACCTCGTCTATCCCGAGCACAAGTCGGAAGCGCCGCTGGTGCGCTCGTTCCGCGATTGGATCCTCGCCGAATCCAATCAGGGATAAACGCGCCGCGGCTTCAAGGTGCGCATGCTCAACGCAAAGGCCACCCAGCCGCAGAACATGATGCAGCCCACCATCGACAGGGACGTCCCGTTGTAGAGCAGGCTGGTGAGCGCGATCATGACCGCGCCCGTGCTGAGCTGCAGCGTGCCCATGAGCGCGGATGCCGTGCCTGCGATCGGGCCATGCTCTTCCAAGGCCAGCACAGCCGTCGAGGGAATGACGAAGCCGAGGCAGCCGAAGGAGAGGAACAGAAGGCCCCAGAGGACATAGGCGTTGTCGATTCCGGCGAGTGTCAGAATGAACAACAGGCTCACCAGCGCCACGAAACCGGAGATCGCCGTGCGCACGAGCTTCTCCGCGCCGAAGCGGCGCATGAACACGCTGTTGAACTGCGCGCTGCCGATGAAGGCGATCGCGTTCGACGCGAAGATCATGCTGTAATGCGACGGCGAGAGGCCGTAATGCTCGATGAAGATCACGGATGAGCCGGCAAGATAGGCAAAGAAGCTCGCCTGGCTGAAGCCGCCGGTGAAGGTGACACCGAGAAAGCGACGATCCTTCAGGAGGTTTCTGTAAGTGGTGAAGGCCTGCAGGATTCCCCGCTGCCCTACGCCCTCGGGCCGTGTTTCGGGCAAGAGGAACAGCAGCACGGCCATGCCTCCGAGGCCGATGGCGGCGATGGCCCAGAAGATGAAGCGCCAGCTGAAGAACTCGGTGAGCGTGCTGCCAGCAAGCGGCGCAAGAATGGGCGAGACGCTGAACACCAGCATCGTGGTCGCCATCAGGCGGGCGGCCTCGTGGCCCGTATGCAGATCGCGAATGATCGCCCGGGGAATCACCATGGCCGCGCAGGAGCCGACACCCTGCATGAAGCGGAACGCGATGAGCGTCTCCACATTGGGCGCGAAGCTGCAGCCGATGCTGCTTAAGGTAAAGAGAGCCAAGCCGAAATAGAGCGGCGGCTTGCGCCCGAACCGGTCCGAAAGCGGCCCATAGGCGAGCTGGCAGATGGCGACCGCCAGGAAGAAGCTCATCAGGCTCATCTGCACCGCGCCCACATCCACCTGGAACTCGCGGGCAATCGCCGGGAAAGCCGGCAGGTACATGTCGATGGCGAACGGTCCGATGGCGGACAGCATTCCGAGGACGAGCGCGTTGCGCAGAAAGGCGGATTTCATAGGAAAAGGCTTTCGTGACCCCACTCATGCGAGATGGGATTGAGAAAACGTCCGGCACGGCATGTCGGGCGAGAAACGTCTGAAAGGCGATCCTGGGTCGGCGGTCAGGGCCGCTCGGCGGAGGACGCGAGCCCTGCTTTTATGCTCCGCAGGCCGCCCGTCAAGCGCAGGCCTTCAAGTTTGAAGGGACAATAATCCCCGGCCGGGGCCGCTGCTTACTCTTCGTTAACGATGTTTGTCCATGTCTGGTTAAAGATTCATGGGATGCGACAGCCCTTCGGGGACAGCTTCATCCCAGCGACTGGCCGCTGCCGGAGATGACCCTGCCCATGCTGTTTTCCTTGCCCCATGATCGGACAGACCTCGGCGCCCCGGCGCTCGAGAGGCCTGCCGAATCGCGGGGGCGACTCGGCAAGGCCCTGAAGGCAGCGCTTCTGGCGGCACCTCTTCTGGCAACGGCCTGCACGACGAAGTCCGAGCTGGGCTTTGCCACGCTCATGAACGAGGTTCCGGCCACCCGGGCGATCATCGTCCCGCCTCCCGGCGGCCCCTCCGTCGTGGCGGTCCTGGAGCGCAAGTACCAGAACGGGGTCTCGCAGGAGATCGCCCTCTCGACGGCCTCCCTGACCCCCGGCCAGAACGCGTTCTACGTGACCCTCGCCACCGGGGGCGTGGCGCCGCAATCCCAGATCGACGACGTCCTGAGCGTTCCGTCTGCGGCCATGATGCAGGAGCGGGTCCAGGAGGAGATGGAGGAGCGTCTGCCCGGCATCGAGATGCAGACATCCCTGGTCTTCGTGCAGAACAAGTACGGCCCCTTCGGCTTCGCCACGGGCCGCTCCGCCAGCGGCGATGTCTGCCTTTATGCCTGGCAGCGGATCGAGCCCAATGAGCCGGCCGTCTTCGTGCCGGGCGGGGTGATCACCATCCGCCTGCGCCTGTGCGATGCGGCCGCGACCCAGCAGCAGCTGCTGCGCACCATGTATAACTTCACCATCTCGGCCTATTACATGTCCGGTTCCTGGAACCCCTATGGAGCGCCGCCCCGCGTGCCCGCTCATCTCGGCGAGATCGATGCCCCGATTTATCCGCTCGGCATCAACGATGCTCCGGCAACCACGACCGTGGTTCGCGAGCGGCGCGCCCGGACGAGGACCGAACCGGCCTCCCGCCTCATAGACAAGGACACGGTTGCTCCCTCCCAGCCGGCCGCTCCGACGACACAAGCCCCCACCGCCTCCCCGGAAACCGGTTACCCGGTCGTTCCACCGCCACCTTCGCAGTAAAGTTGAAGTTCTGTTTCCTGAATTGGATAACGTTACATCAAAGAATATTTACTAGCGTGACAAAAAATCCCAAACAGATAGGAACAATATTGTATCTCTGCCGATAGACCTTCAGAAGCTCTTAGCTTATGCGTGAGGTTTAACCTATAACAACCTTGACTGAGAACTTTCGCCGATGCGTAGGGGTGCACTCTTAGCCTTATGGGCGGTGGCGGCGATGCTCATCGTCCTGCTGGTCGCCCTTCCCATCAGTCTTCAGACACACTTGGTGGCCGGCCTCGTGGTCGTGGCCTGCATGATCGTGCTGAAGTTCTTCCGCGCGCAAGGGATCTGGCGGGTCATCGCCCTTTCCCTCGGCACGGCTATCGTCCTGCGCTACGTCTTCTGGCGCACCACCAGCACCATCCCCCCGATTACGGAAGTCGCCAACTTCATCCCGGCAATCCTTTTGTACATCGCCGAGATGTACAGCGTGATGATGCTCTTCTTGAGCCTCTTCGTGGTGTCGAGCCCCTTGCCTTCGCGCAAGTCGCCGCAAATCGATCCGCACAACCTGCCGACCGTCGACGTGTTCGTGCCGAGCTACAACGAGGAGACGAGCCTTCTGGCCACCACCCTCGCAGCGGCCAAGGCCATGAGCTATCCGGAGGGCAAGTTCACCGTCTGGCTGCTCGATGACGGCGGAACGGACGAGAAGTGCAATTCGTCCAACGCGCATGCGGCAGAGGCCGCCCGTGCCCGCCGCGCCGAGCTGCAGGCCCTCTGCGCCGATCTCGACGTGAAATATCTCACCCGCGCGCGCAACCTTCACGCCAAAGCGGGCAATCTCAACAACGGGCTTGAGCATTCGACCGGGGATCTCGTGGCCGTGTTCGATGCGGACCACGCGCCGACGCGCAGCTTCCTGGAGGAAACGGTCGGCTTCTTCAGCACGGACAAGAACCTGTTCCTCGTCCAGACACCGCACTTCTTCATCAATCCCGATCCGCTGGAGCGCAATCTCGGCACCTTCCAGACGATGCCATCGGAAAACGAGATGTTCTACGGCGTCATCCAGCGCGGCCTCGACAAGTGGGACGCGGCCTTCTTCTGTGGCTCGGCCGCCGTTCTCCGGCGCGAGGCCCTGCAAGAGACGAACGGATTCAGCGGCCTGAGCATCACGGAAGATTGCGAGACCGCACTCGAATTGCACTCCCGCGGCTGGAGCAGCGTGTATGTCGACAAACCGCTGATCGCGGGCCTGCAGCCGGAGAGCTTCGCGAGCTTCATCGGCCAGCGCTCGCGCTGGGCGCAAGGCATGATGCAGATCCTGCGTTTCCGCTTCCCGCCTCTGAAGCGCGGACTGAAGTTCACGCAGCGCCTGGCCTACATGTCGAGCACCCTGTTCTGGCTCTTCCCGTTCTCGCGCTTCGCGTTCCTGCTCTCGCCGCTCTGCTATCTGTTCTTCTCGCTCGAGATCTTCACCGCGTCGGGCGGCGAGTTCCTGGCTTATACGTTCACCTACATGATGGTGAACTTCATGATGCAGAACTATCTCTACGGCCGTTACCGCTGGCCGTGGATTTCGGATCTCTACGAATACATCCAGACGATCTATCTGCTTCCCGCCGTTCTGTCCGTGATCGCCAATCCGAGGAAGCCCACCTTCAAGGTGACCGCCAAAACGGAGACCATGGATCAAAGCCGCGTCTCCGAACTCGGCATGCCCTACTTCATCATTTTCGGCATCCTGCTCCTGGGCGTCGCCGCCACGGGCGTGCGCGTGTGGCTGGAACCTTACAAGGCGGACCTGACGCTGGTGACGGGCGCCTGGAATCTTCTCAATCTCATCATCGCGGGATGCGCGCTGGGCGTTGTTTCCGAGCGCGCGTCGCGGCGCATGAGCCATCGCGTGCACATGGACCGTCCCTGCCGCTTCCTGTTCGGAGATGAGACCATCGAGGCGACGGTGCGCGACATCTCTGTCGGCGGCGCACGCCTGCATGTGGCGCCCTCCAATGAGCCCAATCTCAAGAAGGGCGCGCTAGGCACCCTCGAGTTCATGCCCTACGCCAACCTGCCGACACAAAAGATGCCGATCGAGGTCCGCAAGGTCGGCATGGACGACCAGGGCCTGCTGCTGGGCTGCCGCTTCCTGATCGACAAGCCGGAACACCACAGGCTCGTGGCCGATCTCGTCTTCGCCAATGCCGATCAATGGAGCGCGTTCCAGAAGCGCCGCCACCAGGATATCGGCGTGCTGCGCGGCACACTCTGGTTCTTCATGGTCTCCCTCTACCAGACGGGACGAGGCCTTTCCTATCTCTTCGGCCTGCAGCGGATCGGCATGTCCAAGCCGCCGGTTCCGTCCGTCACACCGGCCGTCAAATAGAGGCTGTCGTGCGCTCCCTTCTGATCCCCTTCCTCATCGCTTTCGAACTGCTGGGAGCACGGATGGCAGCGGCGCAACCCGCTCCATTCAACATGGGCACGACGCCCGGCGCGCCATCAGCCGATCCGCGTCCGCCCGTGCAGCCTCAGACGCCGCAGCCCGATGCTCCGCCTGCCGCAAGCTTCGACATGCGCGGCTCCTCGCCCACACCGCAATCGACGGCTCCGCAAAGCGCGCCCGCTGCACCGATGAATGGCGCAGCGCCTTTTCAGGTAGCGCCGAATTCCGCGCCGCGTCCCGCTCCCAGGCCCACCATTGCCGCGTCACCGACGCGCCCTGGCGCAACGCGCATCGAGCGTCCGATCTTGCCGTTCGAGACCATGCGCCTCGATGGCGAGACGGACGCGCAATCCTGGACGTTCCACCTGACGCAGGACGAAGCGTCGAGCGGTACATCCATCGCCGTCGGCTACAAGAATGCCGTCGTTGTGATGCCCGAAGCCTCGCGCCTCAGGATCGTGATCAACGGCGAAACCGTGGTCGACACGCCGATCCAGTCCTCCGAGACCATTAAGAGCGTGACTGCCTCGGTCCGCCCAGGGTTGCTGCGTGCGGGATCGAACTTCATTCGCATGGAAGCCTTCCAGCGCCATCGTACGGATTGCACCATCAACGCGACTTATGAGCTCTGGACCGATGTGGATTCGGCTTCCACGAAGCTCATCTTCGCCGAGGGCGCCACAAAGACCCTGCGCAGCCTCGAAGACCTTCCCGCCATCGGCGTCGATGCGAAAGGCGTCACGACGATCCGCGTCGTCGCGCCTAAGGTCTACCGTCCCGAAATCCGTGAACGCCTGCTGCGCCTCGTGCAGCTGATCGCCTTGCGCGGACGCTATGCCCGTCCCGTGATCCAGGTGGTGGAATCCGATCCGGGGCCGTCACCCATCGGCACGATCAAGGTGGTGATGGGACCTGCCGGCGAATTGCGCGGGCTGGTTCCGGGCCTGCCGGATGCGGCCATGTCCCAACCCCTGACCATGATGATGCAGGAGGCGGGCTCCACCGGCTCCACGCTCGTCGTGTCCGGCCCCGGCTGGAACGATCTGGACTCCGCCATCGCCCTCATCGGCGCGCAGGTCACGAATTCCGCGAATGCGGAGAGCGGCATCGTCGATACGGCGTCCTGGCACTGGCCGGATGTGAACACGGCTTTCGGCCGCCACTCCTTCCGCTTCGCGGATCTCGGCATCGCGACGCAGGAATTCTCGGGCCGTCGCCTGCGAAGCCGGTTCATGCTGAATCTTCCGCCGGATTTCTATGCGACGGAATACGGCGAAGCGCTGGTCTATCTCGACGTGGCCTATACCACGGCGGTCAAGCCGGGCAGCCACGTGAATATCTTCGTCAATGACAAGATCGGCACGCAGCTCGTGATCACGGCGCAGGGCGACGTCGTCAAGCGCCACACCATCCGCTTGCCCCTGAAGAACTTCAAGTCCGGCCTCAACACGGTCTCGGTGGAAATCGGCCTCCTGACCGATGCGGATGACCGCTGCGTGCCTGGCGAGACGCTCTCGGAAACGAACCGCTTCGTTCTGTTCGACACCAGCAGCCTCGAGTTTCCGGAATTCGGACGCATGGGACGCCAGCCCGATCTCGGCGTTCTGAGCGCGGGCCATTTCCCCAATGAGGATGTGCCGACGACCGTGGTTCTCGCCCGCCCCGACACGCTGAACGTATCAGCCGCTGGCACGTTTCTGGCGCGCATGGCGCGCAGCGCCGGTCGGCCGATGCGCACACAGTTCGCCAGTGCGGTCTCCGCGGACGATGAATCCGTTCTCTTCATCGGCGCCGTCGACCAGATCCCCGCGGGCCTCCTGAATCGCGTGCGCGTCTCGGAACATCTGCGCATGGTCTGGCCCGCAACGCCGCTCCAGTCCGAGGCATCGTCTCAGAAGCTCGCCAGCACGGAATTCAGCATGAACGTGCAGCAGAACTCCGTAGACCGCAACGGCACGGCATCTACCGACGAGGTGCGCAAGCGCTGGTCGGAATCGTTCCGCAGGCAGGGCGTTCTGCAGCAGACCTTCGGCTCCATTCAGGACTGGATGGAACAGACCTTCAGCCTGTCAGTTTCGTCCCTCTCACTGAATCAGCGTCGGGACAACCCTTATGAGCCGCCGCAGCGCTCGACCCTTCTCATCGCGCAAAACCGGGCTCCGGAAGCAGGCGTCTGGACACTTGTGACGGCGCGTTCCGAAGAGGCGCTGGCGGAGGAGATGGCCCGCCTCGCGGATCCTCTTCTGTGGTCGAAAGTTTCAGGCCGCGCCGTCGCGCTCGACCCGCGCGAATTCAGGCTGCAGGTCGAACCGATTCAGGATTACGAATTCGTCCAGACACAGCCCTTCTCGCTGTGGAACCTGCGCCTTGTCGCGGCGAACTGGATGTCCGCCAACATCCTTCAATATGCCCTGCTCATGGTGGTGTTCTGCCTTTTCCTGGGAAGCGGAACATATCTGCTCCTGAAACGCCTGGGACGGCCTTCATGAGGGGCTTCGCGAAACGGGGCCTGCTTCTGTCCTGCCTTCTCGCGGGAGTGCTCTCGATCGCCTCTTCGATGTCATCAGCCCAGAACGTGAGTGTGCAGCCGTTGAACGTTGTCGGCACCCTGCCGACCGCCGAGTGGGAGGCCTACCGCTCCAAGTTCATCGAGGATAGCGGCCGCGTCGTCGACAATGCCAACGGCAATATCAGCCACAGTGAAGGGCAGGGCTACGGCCTTCTTCTGGCGCTTGCCGCCAACGACCGCGCCGGCTTCGAGAAAATCTGGACATTCACCTTCACCGAACTCCTGATCCGCGACGACGGTCTCGTGTCCTGGAAATGGGATCCCGAGGCCAAGCCCCGGGTTTCCGATCGCAACAACGCGACCGATGGCGACATCCTCATCGCCTATGCACTGGCGAAGGCGGGCACGGCCTGGAACGAGCCACGCTATACGACCGCCGCACAGAAGCTCGCGGCGGCTATCGGCAAGCATACTTTCGGCCGCAGCGGAGGAAACGTCTTTCTTCTGCCCGGGGCGGAGGGCTTCAATGCGGGAGAGCGTCCGGACGGCCCGGTGATCAATCTCTCCTATTGGGTGTTCGAGGCCTTTCCGGTGCTGGCGAATCTCGCGCCGGAATACGAATGGACCCGCGTCTGGCGGGAGGGAGTCACGCTGCTCCAGCAGGCAACGTCCGGCCGGGTTCGCCTCCCCGCGGACTGGCTCTCCATCCAGAGCAGAATGCAGACCAAGCCTGCCGACGGCTTCCCTCCGGAATTTGGTTACAACTCCTTAAGGATACCGCTTTACCTTCTCAGGGCAGGAATGACCGATTTGGAGTGGTTGCGAGCGCTTAAAGTACGCTGGTCCGCCGAGAATGAAGGGGTTGCCGTCGTCAATGTCGTGACCGGAAATGTCCGGGAGCGTCTCAACGATCAAGGCTATGCCATCCTCTCGGCCGCGCTGGCCTGCGTATTGGATGGAACACCCGTTCCGGACACGCTGAAGACGTTCGAGCCGCAGCTCTATTATCCGTCGACCCTGTATCTGATGACGAAGTCCTGGCTCGGTGAAAAACATCCGCAATGCGTCTAGCTAGCAGCGCCATAACGATTGCGGTCCTGGTACTGGGCTTCGCGGCAATCGCGCAACAAGTTGGACCCGGCGGGACACAGCCTTCTCCTGCGCCCTCCCCTGCTCCCGGCACGCCTGCCTCTCCCAATCAGCCGCAGGTGGACGAATCGGCCCTTCGCTATTTCGCATCTCAGGGCGACACCCGCCGCGTGAACGCCGAGATCGCCCGCCTGCGCGCGCTCTATCCCAACTGGACGCCGCCGAGCGACCTGTCTCAGCTGTCGTCCGGCCCTGCCGTGGCCGTCGATCCGATCATCGAGCGCCTGTGGAACCTCTATAAGGAGGACCGCATCGCGGAGGTGCGCGCGGCCATCGCCGAGCGCCAGTCCACGGACCCGAACTGGAAGCCGCCGGAGGAGTTGACGACGGCGCTCAACTCCGTCGAGGCGCGCCGCCGCCTGACCAACGCATCCGATTCCAGCCAGTGGCGCACGGTTCTCACCGTTGCGACGGAAAACCCGAATCTTCTGACCTGCGTGAACGTGGACGTGCTCTGGCGCGTCGCCGAGGCCTTCGCCAAGACCGATCAGGCCAATCGCGCACGAGACGTCTATACCTATCTCCTCACCAATTGCGGCAATCCCGGCGAGCGCCTCGCAACCTTGCAGAAGGCGCTGACCGTTCTTCCCGAAACGCAGGTGGCAGATCTGCTCCAGTTCGAGCGGAAGACGGGCGAGGCGCCCGACAATTTCGACTCGATCCGCGAGGAATTGGCCCGCCGCCGCGTGGAGCGCGCCTCGAACGACGACAAGACGACCGCTTCGGCGGAAGACCTCGCCGTCGTCGAACGGCTGATCCGCAATTCGAACGAGCCCGGCCCCGTGCTGGTTCTGGCCTGGTACAATTATCACCATGGCAATCCCGCGCGGGCGCTTGAATTGTTCAAGACCGCTCTCGACCGCAATGGCGGGAACAAGGCCGCTGAAGGATATGCCATGTCCTTACGCGCGCTGGAGCGCATCGCGGAAGCGGAAGCCTTCGCCTATGACTGGCGCGACAAGGCGCCGGAAAACATGAAGGTCTATCTCGACGTGGCGACCGCCCTGCTGACCCAGGACCCGCCGCCACGTCTCGAGCCCCGCGTGGTGTCGCGCATCGTGCCCGTCGTCACGAGCCAGCGCTTTCCGGACGGGGCCCAGGCTCTGGGCTGGTACTCCTACAACACCAGTCAGTTCGCAACCGCGCGGGATTGGTTCCGCCAAGCCCTGAACTGGCGGGCCGAGGACGAGCCTTCGGCCTATGGCCTTGCCCTGTCCACGCAGCGCCTGAACGACAAGGCCGGCTTCAATGCCATCGTCGCACAATGGCGCAACCGCTCCGAGCGCATCGCGGATCTTGCTGACGGCACCACCCCTGTCCGCCCAGGCCAACCGCGCGTCCCCCAGGCTCAGACGACGCAGCCCGCTCCCGTCCAGGCCGAGACACCGCGCGTGGTGGTCGAGCGCAGCACCGCCGTCGAGGTGGAGCCGAGGGTCCGTACAACCACTGCAACCGGCAGCACGAGCGGACGCCGCAACTGCATCATGACCCGCAGCGCCGATGGCATGGCTCCCGACGCGGCGCTAACTCTCGGCTGGTGCCTGATGGAAGCGAACCGCCCCATGGAGGCCGTGAACGCCTTCGATCAGGCCATCCGGCGCGGCAGTGCCCGCACGCGCGAGGAGGCTGCCTATGGCAAGTCCCTCGCCTATCTGCGCAAGAATCTGACCTCTGAGGCCGCCGTCGCTGCGGCCCAAGCCCCGCAGACCGGCCAGCGCCGGGTGGAGCTCGGCGCCTCCATTCTCGCGCAACGGGCGCTCGCCGCCTATCGCGACGGGCGCTACGTGGAAACGATCCTGGCCTTGAGCGAGCGGGCGCGGATCGTGCCGGAGCAGAACGATCTCATGCTGATCCGCGGCTGGTCCTACTTCAAGCTCGGTCGCCACAAGGACGCTGAGAAAGTTTTCCGAGCCGTCCAGCGCACGGGCTATTCCGAAGAAGCCAGCGTCGGCCTGAATGCCGTCCTGGAAGCGAGCATCCCCAACCGTCAGTAACGCATTCGCTTGGACGACCCTTCCGGTCATGAATCAGACCTGCGGAAGTTGGTCTTAACCTTACCGAAGCTGCATTCCGGCCTGAAACCATCCCGGTTTGCGCCGGCTGTGGATGGAATGTGGCGAAATCCTCGTCAAACACCTTGGAATCTCGGAAAATTGAAACGGTCCGGTTTTTGAAAAAAACTGCGCGAAGCGGCATGAAATGGTAAATTTCTTCTAAAAATTAGCCAAGGCCGTCGTGACAGATTGACTTTATTGGGGCTTCGCACCTTAACTTCGTCACAGAACGGCCATGTAGGCCGTCTCAGAGGACCTAGATAATGAAGAAATCAGCCCTTTTCGCAGCTATCTGCGTTCCGGCTTTCCTGGCAGCCGCCCCGCTGGCAGCCAAAACCCTCGTGTACTGCTCCGAGGGCAGCCCGGAGAACTTCTATCCCGGCATCAACACGACCGGCACCTCGTTCGACGTGAACGAGCACATCTACGACAACATCGTCGACTTCGAGCGCGGCGGCACGAAGGTCGTCCCCGGCCTCGCCGAGAAGTGGGACATCTCTGCTGACGGCACGGTCTACACCTTCCACCTCCGCAAGAACGCGAAGTTCCACTCCAACAAGAACTTCAAGCCGACCCGCAACGTGAGCGCCGACGACATCGTGTTCATGTTCGAGCGTCAGTGGAAGGAAGAGAATCCTTACTTCAAGGTCACGAGCCCGAACCACTCCTACTTCACCGACATGGGCATGCCCAAGCTGCTGAAGTCGGTCGAGAAGGTTGACGACTACACCGTCAAGATCACGCTCAACCAGCCTGAAGCTCCGTTCCTGTCGAACCTCGCCATGCAATGGGCTGGCGTGCAGTCGAAGGAATATGCCGACGCCATGCTGAAGGCCGGCTCCCCTGAGAAGATCGACCAGGATCCGATCGGCTCGGGCCCGTTCACGCTGGTTAACTACCAGAAGGACGCCATCGTCCGCTTCAAGGCCTTCCCTGATTACTGGGGCGGCAAGGCAAAGATCGACGATCTCGTGTTCGCCATCACCCCTGACGCTTCCGTCCGCTGGGCGAAGCTCCAGAAGGGCGAGTGCCACGTGATGCCGTATCCGAACCCGGCTGACCTCGAGGCCATCAAGAAGGACCCGAACGTCACCCTCATGGACCAGCCCGGCCTGAACATCGGCTACCTGGCCTACAACACCACGAAGAAGCCCTTCGACGACGTGCGCGTCCGCAAGGCGCTCAACATGGCGATCAACAAGAAGGCTCTCGTCCAGGCGATCTACCTCGACTCGGGCGTTCCGGCCACCAACCCGATCCCGCCCGCCCAGTGGTCGTACAACAAGTCCATCAAGGACGATGAGTACAACCCGGAAGCCGCCAAGAAGCTTCTTGCCGAGGCTGGCTACGCGAACGGCCTTGAGACCGACCTGTGGTCCCTGCCCGTCCAGCGCCCGTACAACCCGAACGGCAAGCGCATGGCCGAGCTGATGCAGGCCGACCTCGCCAAGATCGGCGTGAAGGCTGAGATCAAGTCCTACGAGTGGGGCGAGTATCGCAAGCGCGCCCAGGCTGGCGAACACCAGATGGTGCAGCTCGGCTGGACCGGCGACAACGGCGATCCGGACAACTTCCTGCACACCCTGCTCGGCTGCGCCTCGGCACAGACCGCTTCCGGCTCGAACGTCGCGAAGTTCTGCTACAAGCCCTTCGACGATCTCGTCACCAAGGCGAAGGTCGTGACGAACCAGGCTGAGCGCACGAAGCTCTACGAGCAGGCCCAGGTGATCTTCAAGGAGCAGGCTCCTTGGTTCACGGTGGCTCACGCCGTGCAGCTGAAGCCGGTCCGCAAGGAAGTCGTCGACTTCAAGCTCTCGCCCTTCGGTCGCCACACCTTCTACGGTGTTGACATTAAGGGTAAGTAAGGCTTTTCCATTGGCCTCCGGCGGAGCAGCTTTCTGGCTGCTCCGCCTTTTTCCGTTTTATAAGACATGATCCGCTTCATCCTGACCCGTCTGAGCCTCCTCATTCCGACCTTTATCGGAATCACCCTGGTGGCCTTCTTCCTGATCCGGCTCGTCCCCGGCGACCCGATCGAAACCATGGCTGGTGAGCGCGGCATCGATCCCGCACGCCACGAGCAATTGAAAAAAGAATTCGGCCTGGATCAGCCTTTGCTGGTTCAGTATGGAATCTATATCAACCGCGTCCTGCACGGCGACCTTGGCAAGTCGGTCGTTACGCGTGAATCCGTCCTGACCGAATTCCAAACCCTGTTTCCGGCAACGGTCGAACTGGGCGTCTGCGCCATCCTGTTTGCCCTGATATTCGGAATTCCGGCCGGCATTCTGGCGGCGGTCCGGCGAAATTCGATCTTCGATCACGGTGTGATGGGTCTATCCCTGACAGGATATTCCATGCCCATCTTCTGGTGGGGCCTCATCCTGATCCTGCTGTTCTCCGTTCAGCTCGGCTTGACGCCGGTCTCAGGCCGCATCGACGTTCTTTATTATATCGAACCGGTCACGGGCTTCCTGCTGATCGACTCGCTCATGTCGGAAGACGAGGGCGCGTTCCTCTCGACCGTTGAACATCTGATTCTGCCGACCATCGTGCTTGGCACTGTGCCGCTTGCGGTCATTGCCCGCATGACGCGCTCGGCCATGCTCGAGGTTCTGGGCGAGGACTATATCCGCACGGCGAAGGCCAAGGGTCTTTCACGCTTCCGCGTGATCGCCCTGCATGCACTGCGCAACGCCATGATCCCGGTCGTGACCGTGATCGGCCTTCAGATCGGCGTGCTCTTCACCGGCGCCATTCTGACCGAGACGATCTTCTCCTGGCCCGGCATCGGCAAATGGCTGATCGAGGCGATTTTCCGCCGCGATTACCCTGTTCTCCAGGGAGGCCTCCTGCTTGTCGGCGCCATTGTCATGAGCGTGAATCTGCTTGTCGATCTCACCTATGGCCTCATCAATCCGCGCATTAGGCATACGCGATGACCACTGAAACCATGGAAGCTCCGGCCGTCGCTGCACCGACGGCCACCCCTCCCCATCCTTTCCGCGAATTCTGGGGCTATTTCAGCGCCAATCACGGGGCCGTTGCCGGCCTTGTCGTGATCGTGATCGTGGTGTTGCTCGCTCTCCTCGCGGATGTGATTGCACCTCACTCTCCCTATATCACGGACACAACGATCGCCCTGAAGCCGCCGTTCTGGCAGGAAGGCGGCTCGATCGCCTATCCGCTCGGCACGGACCCGATCGGTCGCGACATGCTTTCGCGCCTCATCTACGGCGCGCGCCTCTCGCTGCTGATCGGTATCATCGTCGTGGCGGTCTCGATCGTTGTCGGCACGATCCTCGGTCTCATCGCCGGCTATGTGCGCGGCGTGACAGAGATCGCGATCATGCGCCTTATGGACATCATCCTCACCCTGCCGAGCCTCCTGCTCGCCATCGTGATCGTGGCGATCTTGGGCCCCGGCCTCATGAACTCGATGATGGCCGTGGCGTTGGTGATCCTGCCGCATTACGTGCGCCTTGCACGCGCGGCCGTCATCACCGAGGTCTCGAAGGATTACGTCATGGCGGCCCGCGTGAGCGGCGCCGGACCGTTGCGCCTGATGTTCAAGGAAGTGCTGCCGAACTGCACTGCACCTCTTATCGTGCAGGCCTCGCTCGGCATCTCGACTGCGATCCTCGACGCCGCCGCGCTCGGCTTCCTCGGCCTCGGCGCGCAGCCGCCGTCGCCGGAATGGGGCACCATGCTGGCCGACGCGCGTGAGTTCGTGCTCCGTGCCTGGTGGGTCGTGACCTTCCCCGGTCTCGCGATCCTCATCACGGTGCTGGCCTTCAACCTTCTGGGCGACGGCCTTCGCGACGCGCTCGATCCCAAGCTGAAGAGGTCCTGATCATGGCGCTTCTTGAAATCGAGAATCTCGTCGTCGAGTTTCAGACAACCTCCGGGATGTTCCGAGCGGTCGACGGCGTATCGCTGAAAGTGCACGAGCGCGAAGTTCTAGCCATCGTCGGCGAATCCGGCTCCGGCAAGTCCGTGTCGATGCTCGCCGTGATGGGCCTCCTGCCCTGGACAGCGAAAGTCACCGCGGACAAGATGACCTTCAACGGCCGCGATCTTCTGAAACTGTCGGATGGCGAGCGTCGCAAGATCGTCGGCAAGGACATCGCGATGATCTTCCAGGAGCCGGTGGCAAGCCTCAACCCATGCTACACCGTCGGTTTCCAGATCGAGGAAGTGTTGCGCTTCCATCTCGGCCTTGGGCGCAAGGCACGGCGCGCACGCGCCATCGAGCTTCTGACCGCGGTCGGCATCCCCAATCCCGCCGAGCGCCTGGACTCGTTCCCGCACCAGATGTCGGGCGGCCAGTGCCAGCGCGTGATGATCGCCATGGCCATCGCCTGCAACCCGAAGCTCCTGATCGCCGACGAGCCGACCACGGCGCTCGACGTGACGATCCAGAAGCAGATCCTCGACCTTCTCGTGAAGCTGCAGGCCGAGCACGGGATGGGCATGATCATGATCACCCACAACATGGGCGTGGTCGCTGAGACCGCCGACCGTGTCGTGGTGCAGTACAAGGGTCGCAAGATGGAAGAATCCGACGTGTTGTCGCTGTTCGAGAACCCGCGCAGCAACTACACCAAGGCCCTTCTCTCCGCATTGCCCGACAACGCGACGGGCGACCGCCTGCCCACCATCGCCGATTATTTCAAGGACGGAAGCGAGATCGCCGGAGCGGCCGTATCATGAGTGTTGTTCTCGAAGCCAAAAACATCGTCCGGGACTACCAACTGCCCGGAACCCTCTTCTCCAAGGGCGGCGTCGTCCACGCCGTCAAGGGCGTGAGCTTCACGGTCGAGAGGGGCAAGACCCTTGCCATCGTCGGCGAGAGCGGCTGCGGCAAGTCCACGCTTGCGCGCATTCTCACGCTGATCGACCCTGCGACGTCCGGCGATCTCTTCATTCAAGGGAAGAAGGTCGACATCACCAAAGGTGACCTGACGAAGGATCTGCGCCGCGAAGTGCAGATCGTATTCCAGAATCCTTACGGCTCGCTCAATCCGCGCCAGAAGATCGGCGATGTTCTGGGTGCGCCGCTGGTGATCCAAGGCGGCGTGCCGGCCGACGAGCGCCGTGACCGCGCCATGGCCATGCTGAAGAAGGTCGGTCTCGGCGAAGAGCATTACAACCGCTATCCGCACATGTTCTCCGGCGGTCAGCGCCAGCGCATCGCGATTGCGCGTGCTCTGATGCTCAATCCGAGCCTGCTCGTTCTCGACGAGCCGGTTTCCGCACTCGACTTGTCGGTTCAGGCACAGGTGCTGAACCTGCTGGCCGACCTGCAGGACGAGTTCAACCTCACTTATGTCTTCATCAGCCACGACCTGTCGGTGGTGCGCTACATCGCCGATGAGGTGATGGTGATGTATTTCGGCGAGGCGGTGGAATACGGCACCCGCGACGCGGTGTTCTCCGATCCGAAGCACGACTACACCAAGACGCTCTTCGCGGCGACGCCGAATGCGGATCCCGCGAGCATCAAGGCGCGTCTGGCGCGGAAGAAGGTTGCCTGAGAATTTTTAAGCAGTCATCCCGGGGCTGCGCAGCAGAACCCGGGATCGTCCACCAGATTTGCTTAATGTCATGGCCGGGCTTGTCCCGGCCATTTTTCATTTTCAGATCCTCCCACCTCATCCTGAGGAGAAGTCGTAGACTGCGTCTCGAAGGAGGATCCAGTGCGTTCTGGCACATCCTTCGAGACGGCGCTGACGCGCCTCCTCAGGATGAGAGTTTAGGATGATGAAACGAAACCTTTACGCCGGCAGCGGCAGACGCTTTCCCGCATCCGCCTCGTTCGCAGCCTGCTTCGTCGTAACGGTCTGCGGCAACTCCTCTTCGCCCGTGGCGACCTTCAGGCATCGCACCACTGCATCGCGCATCGACGAGACGTAGTAATCCGCGCCTAGGGTCGAGCGCATCGCCTCGCTCTTGAGAACGGCATCCTCCGCAGGCCAAAGCCCGACGAGAATGGGAGCCTTCGGAGCCTGCTTTCTGAGGCGGCGCAGCAAATAGCGCAGATGCGCCGGCGTGCCGCTGATTTCCAGATAGCTGATGCAGATCATCTGCACGCCGCTCATGTCGAGATTGAAGATCGCTGAGCGCGAAACCGCTTCATGGCGCACGAGGCTACTTCCGAGGCCATGCTTGTTCAACAGCTGCGCCAGCATCTCGGAGGCGGCCTCATCCAGCGGACCGCGGCCTGCGATGCACATGACGGCGCCTTCCGTCTTCCACGCCTCGGCGATCTTGTCCTCGTGCGGCATCTCGCCGATCACGGCAGGCTCCTTGATTTCCGGCTTCTCGCTTTGCGGCGACGCAACCGGTTCGTCCTGCGTCTCATGAGGCTTGGGCTCCACATCGTCATGCGAGCCGAGATCCTGCACGAGCGCCTTGATCACATCGCGCACCTGATCGAGCTGGCGATGGGTGAGCACGCCGCGCGTGGCATCGTTTGCCGCAAGCTGCAGGCCTTTGAGCGCAACCTCATCGTAATAGGAAGTGAGAGAGCGCTCCTTTAATAGAACTTCCGCCGAGTCCAGCGCCTCGTCCGGATCGCCGGCGAGCATGCGCTGATAGAGATTTTCCGCTGGCGTCAAAGCGGGCCTGTCGCCGAGCAGCACATCGAGAAATTCGAGTCGCTCTACATGGCGCCCGAGCACGACGAGGCAAAGAGTGAGCGGCGTTGCGATAAGCAGTCCGACAGGACCCCAGATCCATGTCCAGAAGATCGCCGAAATCACGACAGCGAAGGGAGACAGGCCTGTGCTCTGGCCATAGACGACGGGCTCGACCACATGCCCCATCAGCGGCTCGCCGATGACGAACAGAGCAGCCGCCATGAGCGCCATGGACCAACCGGGATCGACGGCGGCGGCAAGCAGAATGGGGGGAGCTGCCGCGAGGAAGGAGCCAATATAAGGCACGAAGCGCATGAGCGCCGCGAAAACGCCCCACAGGGCCGGGCTCGGCACGCCGATGGCCCAGAGGCCGAGGCCCGCCACCACGCCGAAGCTCGCATTCAGCGCGAGTTGTATCAGGAAGTAGCGGCTCAAGCGCCGCGCCGCGTCGTCCATGGCCACGGTGGTGCGATGCAGGTCGCTGGAGCCGAACAGGCGGATCATGCGGTCCCGCAGATCCTCCCGCTGCATGAGGATGAAGACGAGCACCACGAAGACGATGCCCATGGTCGCCAGGGGCTTGAGCAACGGGAGCAGGATATCGCGCGCCACCTGGGTCGGCGACGGAGCCGGCTCATGGACTTCGACGGGCAGAGGCTTCGGCTCCTCCGGTGCGGGCGGTGCTGCCGCGCTGGGAGCCTGGGATGCGGCTTCCTCTTCCGGCTTCTCAGCTACGGCCTTGTCGAACCGGCGTCCGAAATCCCGCATGAGACCCGGTAATTTGCCTAGCGCGCCTTCGCGCAGGGAGCCGACCTTGCTCTCGATGGTGGTCTGGTAGCGAGGGAAGTCGGAGGCCAGGCCCGCCAGCTGGAACCCGATGAGCCCGCCGAGGGACACGATGATCCCCACGGCCACGAGCACCGCAATGATGACCGAGGGAACCCGCCCCAGATACCTGCGCATCACGTCGACGAAGGGAGCGAGCACGAAGGCGAGCAGGACGGAGAGGACGACGGGCAGGAAGACCTCCCGGCCTACATAGAGCCCCGCCAGGACGACGACGCCCACGGCCAGGGTCATCAGGCCGGACAGGCCTGGGACGCCGGGAGGCTGGATCTCCGTTTCCGGGGGCGTCGCTGGGGTCGGCGGTGAGGGCATCGGCTTCGAATCTCTGCTGCGCCGCGAGAACATCTCGCCGGTAGCAAACAACGTTCGGAACCGCAAAAACGATCCTTGGCCGTTGGGCACAAAGCAAACTTGAGACCTTTTGCCATCTGGGACCGTGGCCAACGGTTCCCATCTCAAGGATACCCTCTGGCCTCTTTCCAAGGTTTCCCAAGAATTTCGCCCAAGAATTTAACCCATGTCGCTCACGAGACGCAGCCTTCTTGGCCGGCGCGGCACTCGCCGCCTCCCCTTCCTTCTTCATGCCCAAGAGGATCAAGCCCCATCCATGCCGGTTCAGGAAAAGCGCAATCGCTTCACGAGCGGCGGCAGGACCATTGCCGTCGAGACCTTTCAGACCGCCGGGGCCACGCAACGCCCCGCGTTGCTCATGCTGCATGGGGCCGACGGGTTGAGCTATAACGCGCAATATCGCAAAGGCGCGCAGGAAGTCGCCGCAGCAGGCTATCAGGTGCACCTCGTCCATTATCTCGACCGGACGGGCGAGAAACGGGCTTCCTTCGCCACCCTGTTCCAGAACTTCATGCCCTGGATGAACACGGTGCAGGACGCGTTGAGCTTCGCCGCCGACTATCCCGGCGCGGATGCGGGCCGCATCGGCATCATCGGCATTTCGCTGGGTGCGGCTCTGGGTCTTGCCGTCTCCTCGACGGATCCGCGCGTGAAGACCCTCGTGAACTATTTCGGCCCCCTGCCCCAGGGCGCGATTGCAACCGCCGCGCGCCTGCCACCCACCCTGGTGCTGCACGGTTCAGTCGATCCTATCGTGCCGGTGGCGAACGCCTATGCGGTGGAAGCGTTGCTGCGCCAGCAGAACGTGCCGCATGAGGTAAAAGTCTATCCGGGCCAGGGCCACGGCTTTCGCGGCGCGGCGGAAAAGGACGCCACCCAGACCGCCCTCGCCTTCCTGCGCCGCTATCTGGTCGGAGCTGACGCCGCACCTCTTCCGATGGGCGGCTGAGGCCGCTACAACGGCATAACGAAAACGTTCAGTGGAGCATGCTGGCAATGGCATCGAGCACGACCCTCTCAGGCAACCCTCTTCTCGTGACCTGGAACACGCCTTTCGGCCTTCCGCCGTTCGAGAGCGTTCTTCCTGAGCATTACAAGCCGGCCTTCGATCATGCCCTTGCCGAGCAGCAGGCGGAGATCGCGGCGATTGCCGACAGCACGGAGGCTCCCACCTTCGCCAACACCATCGAAGCGCTTGAGAAGAGCGGCGCTGCCATGAAGCGCGTGGGCGGCGTGTTCTTCAACCTTGCGGGCTCGCACACCAACGATGCGATCCAGGCGACTGAGCGCGAGATGGCGCCCATCCTCGCCAAGCACCGCAACAGCATCTTCATGAACGCGGCGCTCTACAAGCGCGTCGCCGCCCTCTACGACAAGCGCGACAGCCTCGGGCTGAGCGCGGAGCAGGCACGTGTTCTCGACCGCTACCATACGATCTTCGTGCGCGCGGGCGCGAAACTCGGAGCGGAACAGAAGAAGCGGCTTGCGGCCATCACAGAGCGCCTTGCAAGCCTCGGCACGCAATTCGCACAGAACGTGCTGGCCGACGAAAAGTCCTATCAGCTTGTGCTGGAATCCGGGGATGATCTTGCAGGCCTTCCCTCCTTCCTGCGCGAAGCAGCGGCGCAGGCCGCGGAAGAGCGCGGCCTGAAAGGCAAATACGTCATCACCCTGTCGCGCTCCAGCATCGAACCCTTCCTGCAATTCTCCAAGCGCCGCGATCTGCGCGAGCAGGCCTTCAAGGCCTGGGCCTCGCGCGGCGACAACAACGACGGGACCGACAACAAGGCGATCATCACCGAGATGGCGGCCTTGCGCGTCGAGCGCGCGAAGCTGTTGGGCTACGAAACCTTCGCTGATTTCAAGCTCTCCGACACCATGGCGAAAACGCCGGATGCGGTGCAGAAGCTGTTGAACGACGTCTGGACGCCCGCCCGTGCCCGCGCGCAAGAAGAGCGCGACGATCTTCAGGCGCTCGCCCAATCACAGGGCGACAACATCGTCATCGAGCCTTGGGACTGGCGCTTCTATTCGGATCAGGTGCGTCTTGCGCGCCACAATCTCGATGAAGCAACGATCAAGCCGTATTTCCAGCTCGACCGGATCATCGAAGCCTCGTTCGAGACGGCGCATCGCCTTTTCGGCCTGAGCTTCCGTGAGATGAAGGATTTTCCGAAATATCATCCCGACATCCGCGCCTGGGAAGTGCTGGATGCAGGCGGCCATCACATCGGCACTTTCATCGGCGATTACTTCGCCCGCTCCTCGAAGCGCAGCGGAGCATGGATGAGCGCCTTCCGCTCGCAGGAAAAGCTCACCGGCGACATTCGCCCGATCATCGTCAACGTGATGAACTTCGCCAAAGGCAGCCCGGGTGAGCCTTCCCTGCTGAGCTTCGACGATGCGCGCACGCTCTTCCACGAATTCGGCCACGGCCTCCATGGCCTTCTCTCCAACGTGACATATCCGCTGCTTGCAGGCACCGCCGTCTCGACGGACTTCGTGGAGTTGCCGTCGCAGCTTTACGAACATTGGCTGTCGCAACCCGACATCCTGCGCCGCTACGCGACCCATTACAGGACGGGCGAGCCGATTCCGGAGGAGTTGCTCGAACGCCTCATGGGCGCGCGCAATTTCAACCAGGGCTTTGCTACGGTGGAATATCTGGCCTCCGCCTTCGTCGATCTTGAACTCCACCGCCGCAAGGATGTGACGGGTCTCGACGTTTCGGCGTTCGAGAAGGAGACGCTGGAGAAGATCGGCATGCCGCGTGAGATCATCATGCGCCATCGCACGCCGCATTTCCTGCACGTGTTCTCGGGCGACGGCTATTCGTCAGGCTATTACAGCTATCTCTGGTCGGAGGTGCTGGACGCAGACGCCTTCGTGGCGTTCGAAGAGACGGGCGATGCCTTCAACAAGAACATGGCAGAGAAGCTGAAGAGCTTCATCTATTCCGCGGGCAATCTGCGCGACCCAGTGGAAGCCTACACCGCTTTCCGCGGTCGCTTGCCCACGGCGGACGCGCTTCTGGCCAAGCGCGGGTTGGCGGCGTGACAGCAGGGCAGGCGCGCCAAGCGCCTGCCTTTAAGCCATATGGGTTAGAAGCTGCTTCGAAGGCCTCGTCAGGCGAAAGTGAATCCGCACATTCTGCGGCAGACGCTTCGGCGGGGCTACTTCTTGAGGCTGAGACACGGCAGCGGTGGGATACGGACGCAAGACGCTTTTCAGGAAAGCCATTCCCTGAGGATCGACTTTCAAGGCTTTCGCATCGAGCACGGGCATAAAGCGCATTCCCTTCGTGTTGGTGTTTTTTCGGAACGCAACGCTTGCAGGAAAAACGGCCAACTTGTGGCAAGGTTCCCGCCTATCCCGAGAACCTGTATTCGCTGACCTGCCTTGAAACCTGCCCCGGCTCGAGAATGGACGACGGAAAATGGGCGATATTGGGGCTGTCGGGAAACCGTTGCGGCTCCAGGCACATACCCGCGTGACGCCCGTATTTCATGCCGTCCAAGCCTGAAACAGGGATGTCGATCATGTGCCCGGCATAGAACTGGACGCCGGGCTCAGTCGTCCAAAGCTCCATGGTCATACCGTTCTTCGGCGATTCAAGCACCACAGCCTGGCGGAGTACTCCATACGGGCCGCGCAGCACAAAATTCGTGTCGTAGAGCGTATCGTCGTTGATCAGCTCCGCGCCGATGGGACGCGGGCTCGTGAAATCGTAGGCCGAATCCGCCACGCGCAGGATCTCACCGGTTGGAATGAGATCGGGATGCGTCGGCGTAATGTAGTCGCCCGCGATCATCAGGCGATGAGACAGAATGTCCGCGCTGCCGTCGAGGTTGAAATAACCGTGCGTGGTCAGATTGACCGGCGTCGCTTTGTCGGTTGTCGCCGTCAGCTCTACTCGCAGGGTGCGTGAAGGCAGAAGCGTATAGGTGCATGTGGCGACGAGCCTGCCGGGATAACCCATGTCGCCGTCCTCCGACACGAGGCTCAAGGTGACGCCGGATTCTGTGTGTTCGACGATGCTCCAGATCCGCGTGCCGAAACCTTTTGTACCGCCATGGAGCTGGTTCACGCCCTCATTGGCATTGAGCTTGTAGGTCTCGCCGTTGAGAGTGAACTGCGCCTTGCCGATGCGGTTGGCGTGCCGTCCTACGATGGCGCCGAAATAGGGCGAGTGGGCAACGTAATCCTCAATCGAATTCAGCCCCAGCAGCACGCCCTGCGGACCCTTGACTGTCGGCACGATGAGTTCGCGGATCACCGCGCCCCAAGTGAGCACGCGCATTACGACGCCGTCGGGGCCGGTGAGCGTGATCTGAAAAACGTCTTGTCCTTCGACGGAGCCGAAATTCTCGATCGCCATGACATTACCCTTGGAAGAGGTTGGTCTTCAGGCCGCGAATGCCGCCCGTATCGACCTTGAAGAGATGTCCTGCCATCGGGTCCACATGCGGATCGTGTCCGATGGCGGCAGTGGTGATGTAGAGCGTCGTCAGATCCGGCCCGCCGAAAGCGCATTTCGTCACCTGCGCTGTCGGTACTGGCACGGTGCGCTCCACCGATCCGTCCGGCGCGAAGCGCGTGATGCGCGAGCCGCCCCAATGACAGACCCACACATAACCTTCCGCATCCACCGCCATGCCGTCGGGATGGCCCCAGCCCTTCTCGAACTGGACGAAGCGACGACGCTCGCCCACCTGACCGTCATTCACATCGAACGCATGGATCGTGCCGTTCACGGTGTCGGTCGCATAAAGAATCTGCCCGTCATGGCTGAAGGCAGGACCGTTGGTGACGATGAAGCCAGAATGGAACTGTGTGAGTTCCTTGCCATCCCAGCGCCAGAACGATCCGCTCTCGTCGGTCTCGTCGTCGTGCATGGTGCCGAAATAGATCGCGCCGTCTGGCCCCACGTAACCATCGTTGATGCGGTTGCCCGGCAGGTCCTTCTCCGGTGCGACGATGGGATCGACGGAGCCAGACTTCAGGTTGAAGTGGGAAAGGCCGGACTTGAAACCCGCCACCACCACATCGGGATCGGGGGTGAGCGCGATGAAGCCGATGCGCTCGGGCGCCTCGATCCGCGTGTGCTCGTTCGTGTCCGGATGATAGCGCCACACGGCAGGGTTCTTGATGTCGACCCAAAACACGGTGTTCGAACGCTCGTCCCACACAGGACCTTCGCCGAGCAGGCACGCGCTTGCTACCGCCACATGCGGCATTTGAGGGTGGACGATTGGATTGGTCATGGTGTCCCCTTTTTCATCAGGCTGCCTGCCGCGCCTTCATTGGCCGGTAACGGGCATGAGGCGCGCACGGTTCAATTCACGCAACGGCCCCATCCGCGATCCGGCGCGCGAGGGAGACCAGGCTCATATCGGACCCCGCGGGCCCCATGAGGGACAATCCGAGCGGTGCTCCCTGGCGGGAGGCGAGCGGGATCGACACCTGCGGCAGGCCGGAGAGCACCGACAAGCAGAGCAGGTTCAAGGCATTGTTGCGGTAATCGTTGAGGGCATCGTCGCTCTCGGAGAGCAGAGGCGCCACATCCGGCATGGTGGGGAGGATGAGCACCGTGTCCCGCGCCAGGAGGACATTGAACCGGGCCCGGAAGGCGCTGCGAATCACCTGCGCCTCCGTCACCTGCGAATCGGTGACCTCGCGGGAGAACGCGAACCGGTCCGCCACGCCCGGCCCCAGGGGCGGCCGGTAGCGTTCGATCATCGGCCCATCGACGCCCCAGGCCTCCCGGCTCTGGATGTAGCGCATGGTCCAATAGAGGGCAGTGAAGCCTTCGGTAGCCACGGTCACATTCTCAGGCGACCCGAGCAGAGCCTCGACCTGATGGATCGCGGGCGCCAGGACTTCCCTTACCTCCGGACTCAGAATGCCGAACGCATCCTTCGCCAGAAGAACATGGGGCTTGGGTGAGAGCGGATTGCTGTCCGTCCCTAGCAGGACCTCGCCTACCCGCACGAATGCTGCACCGTTGCGGGTGAAGTATCCGCAGGTATCGAAGGAGGGCGCGAGATCGTGGCAAAGCTCCAGGCTCACGCGGCCATGGGTCGGGCGGATGCCGAAGAGACCGCAATGGCTGGCAGGCGCGCGCACGGAGCCACCCGTATCGGTGCCGAGGGCAAAATCGCAGAGCCCGTTGGAGACGGCGGCAGCCGAACCGGACGACGAGCCGCCGGGAATGCGATCCGGCGCGCCTCCGTTCACCGGCGTTCCGAAATGGGCGTTCTTGCCGCTCATGGAAAAGGCGAGTTCATCGGTGATCGTCTTGCCGATGAGCCGCGCCCCGGCATCGAGGAGCCGCTGCACGGTTGGCGCCGTGCGGGTCTTAATGCCGGACATGGCCAGCATGTGAGGCGATCCGGCGCTCGTGGGATAGCCCGCGACATCGAACAGATCCTTGGCGGCAAAGGTCAGGCCTGAGAGCGGACCACGCTCCGCATGAGGCACGGCAACGGCCGGATAAGGCATGAAGGCGCGGGCGGGATCGGCGTCGAGGAGCATGGAACCACGGAAGGATGAGGGAACGGGGGCTGAGAATGTGTCATTCCTTCCTCAGCCTAGGCAAGGTATGAATCCGTGAACCTTGGCAGTTTGGGCTTCCTTCAGGGTGGAATTGGCCCTACATCCACGCCGATCCTTGAAACAGGAACCGCATCATGACGAAGGCTTCGATGACCCGCTGGCTCGCTCTTGGACTGGCTCTGGCCTTCTCAAGCACCGCCGCCCAGACACAGCAGGCTCCGATCAAGCTCGGCGAGCTGAACTCCTATGCCAGGCAGGCGGCCTTCACGGTGCCCTATCGCAGCGGCTGGCAGATGGCGCTCGACGAGATCAACGCCAAGGGCGGGGTTCTCGGCCGCAAGCTCGAGATCGTCTCTCGCGACGACGGCGGAACGACCAGCGATGCCACGCGCGTGGCGGACGAGCTGGTGACCCGCGAAGGCGCGGTCCTGCTGTTCGGCTCATTCCTGTCGAATGTGGGCGTGGCCATGGCCGATTACGCCAACCAGAAGAAGATCGTCTATATCGCCGCCGAGCCGCTCACCGACGCCATCACCATGGCGCAGGGCAACCGCTACACCTTCCGCATTCGCCCCAACAATTCCATGCAGGTCGGCATGCTCATGAAGCAGGCCAAGGCCTCCGGCGTGAAGCGCTGGGCGATCGTCGCGCCGAATTACGAATTCGGCCAATCGGCGGCAGGAGCCTTCAAGCGTCTTTTGAAAGAACAGATCCCCGATGCCGAAATCGTCGCCGAGCAATATCCGGCGCTCGGCAAGATCGAGGCAGGCGCCACCGTCTCGGCCATCGAACAGGCGAAGCCCGACGGCATCTTCAACGTGCTCTTCGGCCCCGATCTCACGCAGTTCGTGCGTGAAGGCAACACGCGCGGCCTCTTCGAGAAGAAGACGGTTCTCTCGCTCCTCACAGGCGAGCCCGAATGGCTTCTGCCCTTGAAGGACGAAGTGCCGGAAGGCTGGACCGTGACGGGCTATCCTTGGGACGAGATCACCGACCCCAAGCACAAAGCCTTCATCGACGCTTATCGCGCGAAGTTCAACGACACGCCGCGCCTCGGCTCGCTTCTCGGCTACATGGTCGTCTACATGATCCGCGACACCATCGAGCGCGCTGGTTCGGCCGATACCGATGCGATGATCAAGGCGCTGGAGGATGCGAAGTTCGACACCGTCATCGGCCCCGTCACCATGCGCGGCATCGACAACCAGGCGACCATGGGCGCGTGGATCGGCAAGCTGACGCTGAAAGGCGCCCATGGCGGCATGACGGATTGGACCTATCAGGACGGCACATCTTTCATGCCGACGGAAGCCGAAGTGAAAGCGGTGCGCAAGGATTGACGCCTCTTCACCCTCCCCTTGAGGGGGAGGGTCGGCGCAGGCCGGGGTGGGGTGGCACCACAACAGAAAACCAGTCATGGCGAACATCGACCGCTTCAGACGTGAAAGAGCAAAACAGCTTCGCTCGAATGCCACCGAGCCGGAGCAAGCCTTATGGCGGGCCCTGAAGAACATCCCCGTCTACGGCAGCCACTTCCGGCGGCAGGTTCCCATTGGCCCGTATGTTGCGGATTTCGCGTGCCTGAAGGCGCGTCTCGTTATTGAACTCGATGGCGGCCATCACTCGCAGGATGATATCGCTGTTAAAGACGAACGCCGTACACGATGGTTGGAAAGCGAAGGCTATCGCGTCATTCGGTTTTGGAATGCCGAGCTGAGCGAAGGCATGTCCGGTGTTCTCGATACCATTCATGCAGCCTTATATGGCTCGCCTGACTCAGACGTTGTCGCGCTTCCCACCCCACCCCGGCCTAACGGCCGACCCTCCCCCTCAAGGGGAGGGTGAGCTGTGGATTATTCCTTCCTCGCGATCCAGGCGCTCAACGGGCTCTCCAGCGCTTCGTCGCTCTTCATCGCCGCCTGCGGCCTTACTCTCGTTTTCGGCGTCACGCGGATCGTGAACTTCGCGCACGGTTCGCTCTACATGATCGGCGCGTACATCGCCGCGACGCTGGTGCCGCGGCTGCTCGAACTTCAATTCGGCCCTGTCACGTTCTGGGCCGGCATTCTCGCCTCCGCGCTCATCGTCGGCATCATAGGCATCTTGATCGAGGTTCTTCTCCTGCGCCGTATCTATGGCGCGCCGGAACTCTTTCAGCTGCTCGCCACCTTCGGAATCGTGCTCGTGGTGCAGGATCTCACGATCCTGATCTTCGGACCCGAGGACATTCTCGGACCGCGCGCGCCGGGGCTTCGTGCGCCCGTTGAAATTCTCGGACGGCGCTTTCCCTCCTACGAACTCGTGCTGATCGCCGCGGGCCCTGTCGTGCTTGGTCTCATCTGGCTTCTGCTGCGCAAGACGCGCTTCGGCGTGCTTGTGCGCGCGGCGACGCAGGACCGCGAGATGATCGCGGCGCTCGGCGTCAATCAGGCGATGCTGTTTACCGGCACGCTCTTCCTCGGCGCATTCCTTGCGGGCCTGGGCGGCGCATTGCAGATCCCGCGCGTCTCGGCTCATGCGGGCATGGATCTCTCGATCATCGCCGAAGCTTTCGTCGTCACCGTCGTCGGCGGAATGGGCAGCGTGCCCGGCGCATTCCTAGCGGCGCTCATCATCGGGCAATTGCAGGCCTTCGGCATCCTGATCTTTCCGAAGAGCACGCTCGTCGTGGTGTTCCTGCTCATGGCCGTCGTTCTTGCCATTCGCCCTTATGGTTTCTTCGGACGCCCCGAAGTGATCGGCGGATCGCATGCGATCGGTATTACAAGCAGCAAGCGCTCGCCTTATGCCGGATTGCTCGCGCTCGCAATCATCGGAGCCTTCGCGAGCCTTCCGCTCTTCGAGGACGCCTACATGCTGAAGGTGGCAACCGAGATTCTCATCTTCGCGCTCTTCGCCTTCAGCCTCCAGCTTCTCATCGGCGTGAGCGGCGTCGTGAGCTTCGGCCATGCCGCCTTCTTCGGTTTGGGCGCTTACGGCGCGGCGCTGAGCCTGAAGTGGTTTTCAATGCCGATGGAGGCAGCGCTGCCTGCGGGACTTCTTCTCGCAGCGATTGGCGCTTTGATCGTCGGCGCTTTCGTCGTGCGGCTGTCGGGCATCTATCTCGCCATGATGACGCTGGCGGCGGCGCAGATCATCTATGCCGTCGCCTTCCAATGGGTGGACGTGACGGGCGGCGACAACGGCATTGTCGGCGTGTGGCCTTCCGCCTGGGCCAGCGGGCAGGTTTCTTATTATCTCCTCACGCTCGCGCTCGTCGTGACCGCGGTGCTCCTGCTGATGCGCATCATCAATGCGCCCTTCGGCTATGCGCTGCGCGCCGCGCGCGATTCCGAGGCGCGAGCGGAGGCCATCGGCCTCCCCATTCGCCTGCATCGCTGGCTCGCCTTCACCCTTTCCGGCGCGGCGGCAGGCTTGGCGGGAGGGCTCTATGCGTTCTCGCGCGGGTCCGTCGATCCGACCCTGCTCGGCATTCCCACATCCGTCGACGCGCTGACCATGCTGCTGATCGGCGGCATCCAGACCGTCACGGGCCCGCTCGTGGGCGCAGGCGTTCTGCAGGTGCTGCGCGATCAGATCATGCCGCTCACTTCGCTGTGGCGATTGCTGCTGGGCTTGAGCATCATCGCCATCGTGCTCATCTTCCCGCGCGGTCTCGTGGGCAGTGTTCGCGCATGGATGGAGGAGCGGGCATGACGCTTCTCTCAGTTCAGTCCTTGAGCAAATCCTTCGGCGGTGTTGCGGCAGCGCGCGAGGTGAGCTTCCTGCTCGAACGCGGCGAGATGCTCGCCATGATCGGCCCGAACGGCGCGGGCAAGTCGACATTGTTCAACATGGTCGGCGGCCAACTGCGCCCCGATCAGGGCGTCGTTCTTCTCGACGGGCAGAACATCACCGCAGCCTCGCCGCAGAAGCGTTTCCGTCTCGGCGTGGGACGCACCTTCCAGGTGGCGCAGACTTTCCTCTCCATGAGCGTCGCCGAGAATGTGCAGATGGCGCTTGTCAGCCACAACCATGAGAACGGCGCGTTGTGGGCCCCCGCGCGCACGCGCCATCGCGATGAAGCGATGGCCCTGCTGGAGCAGGTCGGCATGGCTGACATGGCGGATCATCCCTGCGCGGCGCTCGCTTACGGCGACGTGAAGCGCGTGGAACTGGCCATCACGCTCGCAGGCGAACCCAAGCTCCTGCTGATGGACGAGCCCACCGCCGGCATGGCGGCCCGCGAGAGGGCCGATCTCATGGATCTCACCGCGCGGATCGCGGATGCGAAGAGCATCGGCGTTCTCTTCACCGAGCACGACATGGATGTGGTGTTCGGCCACGCGGAACGGGTGATCGTGCTCGTGCGCGGGCGGATCATCGCCACGGGCTCGCCGGAGGAGGTTCGCCGGAACGAGGACGTGCGCCGCGCCTATCTCGGCGACGAGCACGCGCTGGAGAAGCCGAAAGGGTTGAGCCCCGCATGAGCACGCCTCCGCTTCTCGAAATTTGGAATCTCACCGCTTCCTACGGCCGCGCCCAGGTGCTCTTCGGCCTCAGCTTCGCCCTGCATGCGGGCGAGGTTCTGGCGCTGGTCGGCCGCAACGGCGCGGGCAAGACCACCACCTTGAAGGCCATCATGGGCCTTGTGCCCGCAACGGCCCAGAAGGCCACGTTCAAGGGACATTCTCTCGGACGGCTTCCCACCTACAAGATCGCCCGGCTCGGTCTCGGCTACGTGCCCGAGGACCGGCGCATCTTCACGGACCTGACCGTCGAGGAAAATCTTGAGGCGGGCCGCAAGGCCGCGGGCGGCACCCGCTCTCCCTGGACGCCGGAGCGGTTGTTCAAGCTCTTCCCCAACCTCGCCGAGATGCGCGGGCGGCGCGGCAACCAGATGTCCGGCGGCGAGCAGCAGATGCTCACCATCGCGCGCACCCTCATGGGAAATCCGGATGCGATCCTGCTCGACGAGCCCTCCGAGGGCATCGCCCCCGTGATCGTGCAGATGATGGCACAAGCCATCCAGGCCATGAAGGCCGAGGGCGTGGCCGTGCTGCTCTGCGAGCAGAACTGGGCCTTTGCCGCAGGCATCAGCGACCGGGCCATCGTGATCGAGCGGGGCGAAATGCGCTTCCAGGGCTCCATGGCCGAGCTGATGGCCGATGAACGGCTCAGGGCCGAGACCCTGGGGGTCTGAAAGGCTCAGCCTTACGGGACCCGACTGGGCCGGTAAACCATTGACGCGACGGGCCGAAAGGTCGATATGCAGCCCAAAGGCGCGGGCTCCCGCGCCGTTCCCCTGACTTCACGCGAAGGAATTCCCGCTTCATGGGCGTCATCCATGTGACCGACCGGGCCGGCCAGCGCCATACCCTCGAGGCCATCGAGGGCTGGCGGGTGATGGAGATCATCCGGGATTGGGGCCTGCCCATCGAGGGCCTGTGCGGCGGAGCCTGCGAATGCGCCACCTGCCACGTCTTCGTGGACGGGGAATGGCTGGACAAGCTCTATCCGCCAACCGACGAGGAAGAGGACCAGCTCGACACGGTGGTGACGAAGCCTAATTCCCGCCTCTCCTGCCAGATCATCTGGACCCCCGACCTCGACGGCCTGGAGGTTACATTAGCCCCCACGGGCGGCTAAAACCGCTCTCCTGCCGCATTGCCAAGATCCCGAGACCGTGCTTTTCGAAAGCGGTCTCTCGAAGGAGCCTGTTCATGACCGACCATATCGAAACGGACGTCGTCATCATCGGTGCCGGGCCCGTGGGCCTGTTCGCCGTGTTCGAGCTGGGTCTCCTCGACATCAAATGCCATCTCGTCGACATCCTGCCGAAAGTGGGCGGCCAATGCGCCGAACTCTATCCGGAAAAGCCGATCTACGACATTCCGGGCTTTCCGATGGTGACGGGCCAGGGCCTCGTCGACAACCTGATGGCGCAGATCGATCCGTTCCACCCCACCTTCCATTTCAACGAGATGGTGGAGAGCCTGGAATCCATCGGCACGCCCGAGGCGCCGCGCTTCCGCGTAAAAACCTCCGAGAACGGCACGGTCTTCGAATGCAAGGCGGTAGTGATCGCCGCTGGTGGCGGCTCCTTCCTCCCCAAGAAGCCGCCGATCGACAATATCGAAGCTTATGAGGGCACGAGCGTCTTCTATGCGGTGCGCAAGATGGAGATGTTCCGCGACAAGAAGATCCTCATCGTCGGCGGCGGCGATTCCGCCCTCGACTGGACCGTGAGCCTGCAGCCCATCGCCAAGCGCCTCACGCTTCTCCACCGCCGCGACGCCTTCCGCGCAGCACCCCACACCGTTGAGAAGATGCGCTCCCTCGTTGCCGCCGGCGACATGGACCTGCATCTCGGCCAGGTGTCCTCCCTCAAGGGCGACAACCACGTTCTCCACGGTGCCGTGATCCGCAAGGACGACGGCTCGGAGCATACGGTCGATTGCGACGTGATGCTGCCCTTCTTCGGCCTCACCATGAAGCTCGGGCCCATCGCCGATTGGGGCCTGAACCTTCATGAGAACCTGATCCCCGTCGATACGGAGAAGTTCGAGACCAACGTTCCCGGCATCTTCGCCATCGGCGACATCAACACCTATCCGGGCAAGCTGAAGCTCATCCTCTCAGGCTTCCACGAGGGCGCGCTGGCAGCCCAGAAAATCCACCGCTACGTCTACCCTGAGAAGAAGCTGCTGTTCCAATACACGACGTCTTCTTCCAGCCTGCAGAAGAAGCTGGGCGTCGCGGCCTGATTCAAGAGTTCATGGTTCCGGGCCTGCTCGCCCCTTGCGAAGCAGGCCCGTTCCTGAAACTCTATCTCCATGACCGACCAGACCAATCTCCCCCTCGGCCGCCGCGTGATGGCAATGATCGAGGATCTTGCCCAGCACACGGACGACGTTGGGCGCCTGACGCGCCTCTATCTCTCCCCGGCTCATCGCGCCGCTGCCGACACGACGCTGCAATACATGCGCCATGCGGGTCTCGATGCTTATATCGACGCTCTCGGCTCCGTCGTCGGTCGCCTGGAAGGCCGCGATCCTTCGGCCCCTGCCCTTCTCATCGGCTCCCATATCGACAGCGTGGTGGATGCCGGTCGTTATGACGGCAATCTCGGTGTCGTGCTCGGCATCGTCGTCATCGAGGCGCTGAAAGCGGAAGGGATCGTTCCTTCCTGCCCCATCGAAATCATTGCCTTTGGGGATGAGGAGAATGTGCGCTTCCCCACCAATCTCTCCACGTCTTATGCGCTGGCCGGCCAATACGATGCGAACTGGCTCGACGGCCGGGATGCGGACGGCGTTTCGGTGCGCGATGCGCTGATCCAGTTCGGCGGCGATCCGAACGGCATTGCGGCGCTCGCCCGCGACCCCGCGCGCTATCGCGGCTATCTCGAAGTGCATATCGAGCAAGGGCCGCAGCTCGAAGCGCGCGATCTTCCCGTCGGTATCGTCTCCGCCATCAACGGCATCACGCGTGCGCGGGCGCATGTGATCGGCGAGGCAGGCCATGCGGGCACCGTGCCCATGAATATGCGCCGCGATGCGTTGGCCGCTGTCGCGGAGATGATCGGCATCGCGGAGCGTACAGGCTCGACGCGCACCGATACGGTGGCGACGGTCGGCGTGGCGCAGGTGCAGCCCGGCGCGATCAACGTCATTCCCGCGCGTGTCGATTTCACCCTCGACGCCCGCTCGCCAGACGATGCCGTGCGCCATGCCATGGTGCAGGACATCGTGACCGAGTGCGAAGCCGCGGCGGCGCGGCGCGGTGTGTCCTTCACCATCGAGCCCTTTATGGAATCGCCCGCGACACCCATGGACAAAGGCCTGGTGGCGCAGCTGGAGGAAGCGGTGAAGTTCATCGGCATCGAGCCGATGCACTTGGCATCCGGCGCGGGGCATGATGCTGTGGCCATGGCCAATCTCTGCCCTTCCGCCATGCTGTTCGTGCGCTGCAAGGGCGGCATCAGTCATAATCCGGCCGAGTCGATTACGCTCGAGGACGCGGACACAGCTGCCCGCGCATTGCTAGAGTCTGTCAAAAGGATCGTTGCGTGAATTTCTATCTCGAGCCTCTGGCGAAGCCGCATAACATCGTCCGCCAGATCATCAGTAATGGACTGACCGATTTCAACCGCAGCACGCTTATGCCCGATCTGCATATTGAGGATCTGGCCGTGGTGATCCGCGCCGTCGATTCGAAGACTATCGTCGGCGGCTTATGGGCTCATACCAGTTGGGAATGGCTGACGATCGAATTGATTTTCGTGCCGGAGAGTCTGCGTGGACAGGGTATTGCGCGCAACCTGATCGGCCTGGCGGAGGAAGAAGCCGTCAACCGCGGCTGCCATTCCGCCTGGCTCGATACGCTCAATCCCGAAGCAGTGGGCCTTTATGAGAAGCTGGGCTATGAGCGCTTCGGTGAGCTGAAAGATTTTCCGAAGGGCGGAAGCCGCACTTTCCTACAGAAGAAACTTGCAGCCGCCTAAGCCTTCCAATCCTCGGCAAGAATAGCCCAGCGTTCGTGATCGCGCCATTCGCCGTTGATCTTCAAGTAACGCGGCGAGTAGCCCTCCTGGCGGAAGCCGAGGCGCTTCACGAGCGCGCGTGAAGGCTCGTTGTCAGGTTGGATGTTCGCCTCGATGCGATGAAGCCCGAGATCCGTGAAGGCATGCGTGACCACGAGGCCGACGGCTTCAGCCATCAGGCCGCGTCCGTTCATTCCGGCCACCGCGTAATAACCCATATACGTGCTCTGGAAGAAGCCGCGCACGATCTCGCTTAAGTTGACGACGCCGACGATTCTGTTGCTCTCGCGCTCGCGGGCGATAAAGCCCAAAGAGCGGTCGCCATCGCATCGGGCGACGTAACCCTGGAAGCTCGCCATATCGCGGCAGGGAGACACCCATGGTTCGTGAAGCGCGATGCTGGCGAGGTTGGCGGCAACCAGCTCGACACCATCCTCAGCCTGAACGCGATTGATCGTAACGCGAGGCAACATACGGTTCATCCCTTTTTCAGGAACCATGATCCAGACATCGAAGTTGTCGTCAGTCCCCAATAACGAAGGATAGGACTATGCGAGCTTTCATCATCCCTGCCATCGCTATTGTCGCCGGTGCCGGCTTCTTCAGCTCCGCTCAAGAGGCCCAGGCCCGCTTCAGCCCGCAGAGGATCGAAGCGCCATCCCTCGTCGACAACGTAGCCTGCGTGACGCGGCGCGTTCGCACGGTGCAGCCGAATGGACGCGTCGTCTACCGCACCGTCCGCCGCTGCGGTGTCCCGGCCTGGCAGACGCGGCCCCGCAACTGCCGGATGGTGCGGGAGCGTGTCTATCGCCCCAACGGCACCGTGATTGTGCGCAACGTGCGCCGCTGCCGCTAACTCAAAGGCAACGTTGATTTCGCGGGCTCGGATCATTCCGGGCCCTTTCTTATTCCAACGACCCGATGGCGCTCTCGACCGCCTCGACGACAGCGCCGGAACGCACGAGGTCGAGAGCCTGGCGCATCTCGTTGGCATACCAGCGATCGCCATCGAGCGCGGGCGGGATGACAGCGCGGATCGCCTCGATGGCGGCACGCGAACCCTTGCCGAGCGGATAATCCTTCGCCAGTGGCTCCACGAGGGTGAGGGCCTGTGCCGCCATCAGTAACTCGCCCGCCACGATCTGCTCCACGTTCTCCACGATGGTGCGCGCCTTGCGGCCGCACCAGGTGGAGTTCGACACGTGATCTTCCGCGTTGGACTTGCCGGGAATGGAATCGACGGAGCCCGGCGTCGCAAGGCCGCGATTCTCCATCACGAGCGCCGACATGGAGCATTGCACGGTGGCAAAGCCCGTGTTCAGTCCGCGCTTGCCCGCGAGCAGGTTGCGCGGCAGCCCATAGGACATGGTGGGATCGATGAGACGCGCGAGGCGCCTCTCGGAGATCGAGCCGAGGTCAGCCATGGCGATGGCGAGGAAATCCATGGCCTGCGCCATGTACTGCCCGTGGAAATGGCCGCCGGAGATCGAGACGTAACCGCCCTGCCCGTCATCGAAGATCAGCGGGTTGTCGGTTGCGGAGTTCATCTCCGTGCCGACGACCCGCTCCACGTATTCCAACGCCTCGACGGCGGGGCCGTGAACCTGCGGCGTGCAGCGCAACGAATACACATCTTGCACGCGCGGCGCTGCAGGCGTTCCGGGCTGGCGCGGCTCGTCGGGGAAGACGACGTTACGCGCATCTTGCGAGCACCGCTTCGATCCTTCGAGAATGCGAAGCAGATTGCGCGCCACACGCGCCTGCCCCGGATGCGGACGCGCCTTGTGCACGCGCGGATCGAAGGCGGCGAGCTCGCCGCGCATCGCTTCGAGCGAGAGGCACATGGCGATGTCCGCATGCTTCAGGATGCGGCGCGCGTCGCTTGTCGCGAGAGCTGCCAGCGCAAGCGAGGTGGTCGAGCCGTTGATGAGAGCGGACGCATCCTTCGCGCCGAGTTCGAAGTCAGGATCGAAGCCTGCTTCGCGGATGGCCTCGCGCGCCGGCATCAGGCGCCCCCGATAGACCATGTGCGCTTCCTCGAAGCCGCAGACGGCACCGGCCATGTGGGCAAGCGGCGCAAGATCGCCGGAAGCGCCAACGGACCCCTTCTGCGGGATGACCGGATGCAGGCCCGCATTGAGGAAGGCGAGCAACCGCTCGACCAACTCCACGCGCGGACCGGAATAGTTCGAGGCGAAGGCATTGGCGCGCAGCAGCATCATGGCGCGCGTCACATCTTCCGCGAAAGGCTCACCGACACCTGTCGCGTGAGCGTAGACCGTCTTCTGCTGATAGGCCGCCATGTCGGCGATCAGCACGCGCTGGTCCTTGAACAGGCCGACGCCGGTGTTGAAGGCATACATGAGCGGCGCGTCGTCATGCATCCAGGTGCGGTCGATATAGGATCGCGTCGCCGCGATCTGCTCCCGCGCCTCGGGGGCCAGCTCGGCTTGCGCGAAACCGCCCTTCGCATCCGGGCGCGCCACGCGCACCACATCCTCAATCTGAAGCGTCGCCCCGTCCAGCTTGACCGTCATCGCCATCCCTCGTGTTTCCCCTAAAGGGATAATGGGACGGCCCTAAACGCGCAACAGCCGCTCCGAGGGAACCCGGAGCGGCTGTTCGTGAAAGAGCTTGGCTTGAAACACTGACCTCATCCTGAGGAGGTCGCGTGAGCGACCGTCTCGAAGGAGGTTCCAGAGTACGCCGGAGCCGCCTCGCCCTTCGAGACGCGAGCAAGCTCGCTCCTCAGGGTGAGGCTTAAAGGCGTTTACTCTCAGTCGCGGCCCAGACGCTTCGTGGTCTGCGGGTCGAAGAGGTGGACGTTCGCCGGATCGATGGAGAGCGTCAGCTTGCGGGTATCCGCCGCGATCTGGCCCGTGGAGGCCTGCACCACGAATTCCGTACCGGCGACCTTGCCGTGGAAGAGCTGGGTTGCACCAAGCTCCTCGACGAAATCCACGTCCATGGAGATGCTGCTGGAGCCCGAAGCGCCGCCCGCCTGCACGTCCTCGGGACGCAGGCCCACTTCGATGGCCGAGCCGACGCTAAGGCCTTCGCGCATGTCCGTGACCGAGATGGTCTGACCACCCACCGACACGCGGCCGGGGCCTTCCACCTTGCCGGGCAGGATGTTCATCGGCGGGGAGCCGATGAAGGTGGCGACGAAGCGGGTCTCGGGACGGCGATAAACTTCGGACGGAGTGCCGACCTGTTCGATCTGGCCGCCGGACATCACGACGAGCTTGTCGGAGAGCGTCATGGCCTCGACCTGATCGTGCGTCACGTAGACCGAGGTCACGCCGAGAGCCTTCTGCAGGCGCTTGATCTCCACGCGCATCTGCACGCGCAGCTTGGCATCGAGGTTGGAGAGCGGCTCGTCGAAGAGGAACACCTGCGGCTTGCGCACGATGGCGCGGCCCATGGCGACGCGCTGGCGCTGGCCACCGGAGAGAGCGCGCGGCTTACGCTCGAGGAAGGGCTCGATGGCGAGGATGCGGGCTGCTTCCTTTACGCGCTTGTCGATCTCGTCCTTCGGCGTCTTACGGTTCTTCAGGCCATAGGCCATGTTGTCGTAAACGCTCATGTGCGGATAGAGCGCGTAGTTCTGGAACACCATCGCGATGTCGCGATCGGCGGGTTCCACCTGGTTCACGACGCGGTCGCCGATCTTGATGTCGCCGCCGGAGATCGTCTCCAGGCCGGCGATCATGCGAAGAAGAGTGGACTTGCCGCAGCCCGACGGGCCGACCAGCACGCAGAAAGAGCCGTCCTCGATGCCGAGCGACACGCCTTTCACGGCCTCCACATTGCCCGCATAGATCTTGCGAACGGTGTCGAGCGTTACCCCTGCCATTGTTTCATTCCTTTTCCGTCAGCCGGTCCTCACGAAGGGCGCCTGGCTGAAAATTCCGTTAATCCTTGTGAGCCTCTCCCACACTTGCGGGAGAGGCGATGCGCGAGAAACGCGCGTTACTTTTCCGTCTCGACGAGGCCCTTCACGAAGAGCCGCTGCATGAAGATCACCACCAGAACCGGCGGCACCATCGCGAGCACGGCCGTCGTCATGGCGATCTGCCATTCGGTCAGCGCGTCGGTCGTCGTGATCATCTTCTTGATGCCGATGACGATGGTCTGCATGGAGCTCTTCGTCGTGATCAGCAGCGGCCAGAGATACTGGTTCCAGCCGTAGATGAACTGGATCACGAAGAGAGCGGAGATCGTCGTGATGGAGAGCGGAAGCAGCGTGTCCTTGAAGAAGCGGAACGCGCCAGCGCCGTCGATCTTGGAAGCCTCGAGAAGCTCGTCCGGGATCGTCATGAAGAACTGACGGAAGAGCAGCGTGCCGGTGGCCGAGGCGATCAGCGGCATGATGAGGCCCGTATAGGTATCGAGCAGACCGAGATCGGCGACGATCTTGTAGGTCGGATAGATACGCACTTCGACAGGCAGCATCAGCGTGATGAAGATCACCCAGAAGGCCGTCTTGCGGAACGGGAACTTGAAGTACACCACCGCATAGGCCGACAGGATCGAGATCAGGATCTTACCGAAGGCGATGCCGAGCGCCATGATCATGGAGTTCATCATCATCATGGACACGGGCTCGCGGGCGAGCTTGCCGCCGTAGAACAGGGCGCGGGTGTAGTTCTCGCCTGCCTGATCGCCCGGGGTCAACGGCATGTTGCCGTTGATGATCGTCGCGGTGTCGAAGGTCGACGCCATGATGGCCAGATAGACCGGGAAGGCCACGATGATGACGCCGATGACCAGCGTCAGATAGGCCATGAATTGCGTGAAGGGACGATTCTCGACCATCAGTACTGCACCTTGCGTTCGACATAGCGGAACTGGATGGCCGTGAGCGCGATCACGATGACCATGAGAACCACCGATTGCGCGGCCGACAGGCCGAGATCGCCGCCGGAGCGGCCGTCCGCGTAAACCTTGTAGACGAGGGTCGTCGTCGATCCGGCAGGTCCGCCGCCCGTCACGGCATCGATGATGCCGAACGTCTCGAAGAACACGTAAACGATCGTGACGACGAGAAGGAAGAAGGTGGTCGGCGAGAGCAGCGGGAACACGATGGTCCAGAAGCGGCGCATCGGCCCCGCGCCGTCGATGGCGCCGGCTTCGATCACGCTCTTCGGGATCGCCTGCAAGCCTGCGAGGAAGAAGAGGAAGTTATAGCTCACGTGCTTCCAGGTGGCGGAGAGCACGAGCAGGATCATGGCATCCGTGCCGTCGAGCATCGGGTTCCAGTTGAAGCCCATGGCGTTGATCGGGCGGCCGAGCGTGCCGAGCGTCGGGTGGAACATGAACATCCACAGCACGCCTGCGATGGCGGGAGCCACCGCATAGGGCCAGATCAGCAGCGTCTTGAAGCCGTGCCCGCCGCGGATGTTCTTGTCGGCCTGGGTGGCGAGAAGAAGCGCGATGGACATGGAGAAGAAGGCCACCAGCGTCGAGAAGATCACGGTCGTGATCATGGCCCGGTAATATTCGGGCTGCTCGAACAGAGCGGTGTAATTCTCGAAGCCGACGAATTCGGAGGCGAGGCCGAAGGCGTCTTCCCGCAGGAAGGACTGCCAGATGGCCTGAGAAGCCGGCAGGTAGAAGAAAATGACGGTGATCGCCATCTGCGGAAGGATCAGCAGAAGAGGCAGCGTCCACCCTGAGAAATGAGCTCGTTTTTCCATCGCGTTAACGCTTGTCCGGTGATGGGCAGATGACGGCATCAACCGGTCTGCAAGGTTATCTTATAAGATCATCCCGGGCAGCTTGTCGGCTGCCCGGGATGAAAAGTCTTTACTCAGTCAGGCTTAGCGAACGGTGCGCTCGAACTGACGGAGGATCTGGTTGCTGCGCGACACGCCAGCGTCCAGAGCGTCCTTGGCGGACTTCTGACCGGCGAGAGCAGCCTCGATCTCTTCCGAGATCACGTCGCGGATCTGGACCATGTTGCCGAAGCGCAGACCGCGGGAATTCTCGGTCGGCTCCTTGTTGGTCAGCTCGATCAGAGCCGTCTGGAGAGCGGGGTTCTTCTCATAGAAGCCCGACGCCTTGGTCTTCTCGTAGGCTGCCTTCGTGATCGGGAGGTAACCCGATTCCTGGTGCAGCTTTGCCTGGCGGTCCGTGTCGGACAGGAAGGTGAAGAACTTGGCAATGCCCTTGTACTCGTCAGCCTTCTTGCCGCCCATGACCCACAGCGAAGCGCCGCCGATGATGGAGTTCTGCGGAGCGCCAGCCACATCCGGATAGTACGGCATCGGAGCGTTGGCCCAATCGAACTTCGCGTTGGCCTTCACGTTGCCGTAGAAGCCCGACGAGGTGAGGAAGATCGCGCATTCGCCGGAGGTGAAGCGGCCCTCAGACTTCGAGTCGCGGCCCGAATAGTCGTAGGTCTTGTCCTTCTGCATATCGACGAGGTTCTGCAGGTGCTTCACGTGGAACGGCGAGTTGAACTTCATCTCCGTGTCGAAGCCGTCGAGACCGTTGGCCTTCGTGGCCATCGGCACGTTGTGCCAAGCGGAGAGCTGCTCGACATTGGCCCAGGAAGCCCAGGCATTCGAGAAGCCGCAGGTGTTGTGGCCAGCGGCCTTCAGCTTCTTGGCGGCGTCGAACACCTGGGGCCAGGTCTTCGGAACCTCGGCAACGCCGGCCTTCTTCAGCTCATCCTTGTTGACCCACATGACCATCGAGGAGGAGTTGAAGGGGAAGGAGAGCATCTCGCCCTTGGCGGTCGAGTAGTAACCGGTGATGGCGGGCAGGTAAGCCTTGGGGTCGAACTTCTCGCCGGCTTCCTTCATCATCTCGGCGACGGGCTTCACGGCGCCCTTCGCGCCCATCATGGTCGCGGTGCCGACTTCGAAGACCTGGAGGATGTGGGGAGCGTTGCCCGCACGGAACGCGGCGATGCCAGCGTTCAGGGTGTCGGCGTACTGGCCCTTATAGCTGACGACGACCTTGTAGTCTTTCTGCGAGTTGTTGAACTCTTCTGCGAGGCGGTTAACCACGTCGTTGTTGGCACCCGTCATGGCATGCCACCAATGGAGTTCCGTCTGAGCGAAAACGGACGTGCTCGACACGAGGCCAAGGGCCAGAGCGCCGAAGAAGGACTTCTTCATCATAATATAGTCTCTCCCGTATCATCCCCCTCGGGGACGTTCTTGTCGTTCATCATGCCGGCACGAAGGCCGGATGACGTTTTAATGACACATCCATGACAATCATAGCCGGCTCCAAAATGGAAGCCCTTTTCCTTGAAAAGACTTAACAACTGGGGATTGGAATAGGCCAAGATGCCCTTCGTTGGTGGGGTATCCCTGGGGAAGAAGCGCATGGGCCGCAGGACCGCAGCCGGATTCCAGGCTCATCCAGCCGCCCGTCGACGGATTGCCGGCAGCGAATCGTGGATGAGGCTAGAAAGGCAAGGTCTCAGCCTACCCGCCCGATATGGAATAAGGGAGGGACGGGCAGGCTCAGCTATGGTGCAGTGCACAAATTGCTGCGGTCGAAGTGGGTTAGATCACGTTGCGCTCAAGAAGCGGGCGGTTCGCCAGCACGCGCTCGTAGCCGAGCTCGGAGAGATCGAGCGTGCGGTAGCCGCCGTGCACGATCAGCTCCGAGAGGGCGCGGCCGACGGCGGGCGCCTGTTGCAGACCGTGGCCCGAGAAGCCGTTGCACAAGTAAAAATTCTCGATCACGTCCGTCTTGCCGATGATGGCATTGTGATCGAGCAGGCTCATGTCGTAGGGGCCCGACCAGGCGCGGCCCGGCTTGATCGCCTCGAAAGCGGGAATGCGCGTCGCGAGCGACGGCCAGATGAATTCCTCGAAGAAGGAATAATCGATCTCCTGGCTCGCCGGATCATCGTCGTGCCAGTCGGGATCCATATCCGCTTCCGGCGACGCGCCGCAGATGAAATGTCCCTCGCCTTCCGGACGCACATAAGCGCCCGAAATGTCGATGAGCAGCGGCAGGTTTTCCACCGGCTCCTTGCACGAGAAGGTGAACACGTAGCGGCGCTTCGCCTGCACGGGAATCTTGATGCCGGCCATCTCGGCGATGGCACGACCGCCCGAGCCCGCGCAGTTGATGAGCGTGCCGCAGGCGATGCGCGTGCCGTCCTTCAAGCGCACGGCAACGACGCGGTTGCCTTCACGCTCGACCTCTGCAACTTCGCCCTTCACGTATTCCGCGCCGAGCGAACGCGCCTTCTTGCGGAATGCCTGCAGCAGGCCCCAGCCGTCGAACCAGCCTTCGCCTGAACGGCCCCACGTGCCGGCGGCGAGATATTCCACGTTGAGCCAGGGGAAACGCTGTTTCAGTTCGTCCGGCTTGAGGAAAAGAATGTCCGCGCCTTCCGCCGCCTGCAGCGCTTGGTTCTCGCGCAGGATCTGCTCACCCGCCTCCGTCGCGCAATAGAGATAGCCACCCTCCTTCAATCCGAGCTCCGGCTTGTCGCCGTCGACGGTGAGGTAATCGGCGATGTTGCGCAGGAAATGGATTCCATGCAGCGAGATGCGGATGTTCACCGCGCTCGAGTATTGCTGGCGGATCGACGCCGCAGACAACGCGGATGCGGAGAGCTGATAGGTGTGATCCTTCTCGATGACGACGACGCGTCCCTTGAAACCGGAATCGGCGAGGAGATGATAGGCGGTGGAGGAGCCCATCACGGCGCCGCCCACGATCACGACATCGGCAATCTGAGAAGAAGAGGTCATCGTTCGAATTTCGTTGAGAGGATGATGGAGGATTGCGTGCGCTCCACGCCCTCCAGCGCGCCGATCTTGTCGATGGCCGCGTCGAGCGTCGGAACGTCTTGTGCCTCTACCACCGCCAGAAGATCAAAGACACCGGCAACGGAATGAAGCGCGCGCAACTCTGGCATGCGCTGCAGCGCCGTGGCAACGGCGGCAGATGCTTTCGGCGCGACCACGATGGTGACATGGGCGCGCACCATGCGGCGGCTGACCTCCTCCGCGAGCCTCAGCGTGTAGCCTACGATGACACCACGCCGCTCCAGGCTCTCCACCCGCGCCTGCACGGTGGTGCGGGAGAGTTTCAGGCGGCGGGCGGCCTCGGCATGGCCGATGCGGGCATTCTCCCGCAGGAGGGCGATCAGGGCGCGGTCGGTCTCGTCGAGCATCACATTGACCAGTCTTTACGGCGATATGCCGAAAACTACTCGGCTTTCCGTCGGCTTGTCTATGGCGCTTTGCAGGGTTTTGCCCTTTTTTCTTGTTCAACCCCAGGGAGATTCCACAATCATGAAGTCCATTCTCGTCATCGGCGCCGGCAAGATCGGCTCCACCATCGTCGACATGCTCAACGACACCGGCGACTACACCGTCACCGTGGCAGATTCGTCCGCCGAGGCCCTGAAGGCTGTGGCTAAGAACGGCATCAAGACGGTCCAGCTCGACTTCAGCGACGCGGTCGCCCTGCAGAACGCCCTCAAGGGCCACTACGCCGTGCTCAGCGCAGCGCCCTATCACCTGACCGGCCATGTGGCCCAGGCCGCGCGCCTTGCCGACGTGAACTATTTCGACCTGACCGAGGACGTCGCCACCACCCGCATGGTGAAGGAGCTCTCGGAAGGCGCCACCACCGCCTTCATTCCCCAGTGCGGTCTTGCCCCCGGCTTCATCTCCATCGTGGCGCACGACATCGCCAGCCGCTTCGACAAGCTCGACACGGTTCGCCTGCGCGTCGGCGCGCTGCCGCAATACCCGTCGAACGCCCTGTCCTACAACCTCACCTGGAGCACGGACGGCGTCATCAACGAGTATATCGAGCGCTGCGAGGCGGTGGTCGACGGCAAGCTGCGCGAAGTGCCCGCCATGGAAGAGCTGGAAGAGTTCTCCCTCGACGGCACGCGCTATGAGGCCTTCAACACCTCCGGCGGCCTCGGCACCCTGTGCGAGACGCTCGAAGGCAAGGTGCGCAACCTCAACTACAAGACCATCCGCTATCCGGGCCATTGCGGCCTGATGCGCGTGCTCCTCAACGATCTGGGGCTGCGCAACCGCCGCGAGGTCCTGAAGGACATCCTGGAGAACGCCGTTCCCGCCACCATGCAGGACATGGTCATCGTGTTCGTGACCGTGACCGGCGAGCGTGACGGCCGCTACGTGCAGGAGACCTATGCCCGCTCCATCTACGGCCAGAAGGTCGGCGGCACCCAGCGCACCGCGATCCAGGTGACCACCGCCGCCGGCATCTGCGCCATGCTCGACCTGCTGGTCGAGGGCAAGCTGCCAGCGAAGGGCTTCGTCCGCCAGGAGGAGATCGGCCTCGACGCCTTCCTCGCCAACCGCTTCGGCCGCGTCTATGCGGGCGTGCGTCTGGATGCGGGCGACGAGCCGGCTGCGAAGAACATCCGCCTCGACGCCGTTGCATAGCAGCTTGGTCATGATGTTTCGGAACAGGTTTCTGTCTCACCTCAGATAGGAACCTGTTCAGCTTCTTTCCGAAATCGCATGACCCTATTCGGGAAAAGCAGTTCCCACATTTCCCGATCATGCTTTAAGACGGTGGCCAGAAGGCCGCCGTCGTCTTGTTTTATAAGCACAAGCGAAGGCGGCGGGCTCAACTGACGAAGCCCAAAGCCCCGTTTCCATGGGAGAATGACAATGTCCGCCTCGCATTCCGTTTCGACCTCGTCCGCCAGCGTGGCGGAAGAAGCCCGCGCCATTCTTGCCCGTCTCGGCGTGCCGGACAGCGCGTTCGCCTCCACGGGCCGTCCCGCCACCTCCCCGATCACCGGCGAGGTGATCGCTCATGTGCGCGAGACCACGCCGGATGAGGCCAAGGCCGCCATCACCCGCGCCGACGCCGCCTTCAAGGCCTGGCGCAAGATCCCCGCTCCCAAGCGCGGCGAGTTCATCCGCCTGCTCGGCGAGGAGCTTCGCGCCGCCAAGGACGATCTCGGCCGTCTCGTAACGCTCGAAGCCGGCAAGATCGTTTCCGAGGGCCTCGGCGAGGTTCAGGAGATGATCGACATCTGCGATTTCTCCGTCGGCCTTTCCCGCCAGCTTTACGGCCTCACCATCGCCACCGAGCGCGCCGACCATCGCATGATGGAAACCTGGCACCCGGTGGGCGTGTGCGGCGTCATCTCCGCCTTCAACTTCCCCGTGGCTGTGTGGTCGTGGAACGCAGCTCTTGCCATCGTGTGCGGTGACTCGGTGGTGTGGAAGCCCTCCGAAAAGACCCTGCTGACGGCGCTTGCCACGCACGCCATCGCTCACCGCGCAGCCAAGCGCTTCGGCGGCGTGCCGGAAGGCCTGTTCGAAGTGATCCTCGGCGGCCGTGAGATCGGCGAGATCCTCGTGGACGATCACCGCGTGCCGGTTCTCTCCGCCACCGGCTCCACCGCCATGGGCCGTCAGGTCGGCCCGAAGCTCGCCGCGCGCTTCGCCCGTGCGATCCTCGAGCTCGGCGGCAACAACGCAGCCATCGTCGCTCCCTCCGCCGATCTCGATCTCGCTTTGCGCGGCATCGCCTTCGCAGCCATGGGCACTGCAGGCCAGCGCTGCACCACGCTTCGCCGCCTCTTCGTGCATGACAGCGTGTACGACCAGCTCGTGCCGCGCCTCGTGAAGGTCTATGGCAGCGTGAAGATCGGCGATCCGCGCGCCGAGGGTACGCTCGTCGGCCCGCTGATCGACAAGGCCGCTTTCGAGGGCATGGAGCGCGCACTCGATGAATCCCGCAATGCCGGCGGCAAGGTGCATGGCGGCGGCCGCTACACGGATGTGGCCGGCGACGGCGTCTATGTTCGTCCCGCTCTCGTGGAAATGCCGCAGCAGACGGGCCCTGTCCTGCGCGAGACCTTCGCTCCGATCCTCTACGTGATGCGCTACACCGATTTCGATCAGGTGATCGAGCAGCACAACGCGGTCGGCGCAGGCCTCTCCTCCTCGATCTTCACGCTCAACATCCGTGAGGCCGAAGCCTTCATCTCGGCGGCGGGTTCGGATTGCGGCATCGCCAACGTCAATATCGGCCCTTCGGGCGCTGAGATCGGCGGCGCGTTCGGCGGCGAGAAGGAAACGGGCGGCGGACGCGAATCCGGCTCCGATTCCTGGAAGGCCTACATGCGCCGCGCCACGAACACGATCAATTACGGCAACACTCTTCCGCTCGCACAGGGCGTGAAGTTCGACGTGGACGCCTGATCGTCTGAAACGACACACGGAGGGCAGAGATGCCCTCCGTTTTTTCTTGTTTTCTCTCTTACATCGCGAGCCTTCCATGACAGCGACCTCCCGCACCGGCGGCCAGATTCTTGTCGATCAACTGACCCTGCACGGAGTCGATCACATCTTCTGCGTTCCGGGCGAGAGTTACCTCGCGGCTCTGGACGCGCTCCATGATGCGAGCATCAACGTCACGATCTGCCGCCAGGAAGGCGGCGCCGCGATGATGGCGGAGGCCTACGGCAAGCTCACGGGCCGCCCCGGCATCTGCTTCGTCACGCGCGGCCCGGGTGCGACGAATGCTTCGCCCGGCATTCACATCGCGAAGCAGGATTCGACACCGATGATCCTCTTCGTGGGTCAGATCGAGCGCGGCATGCGCGAGCGCGAGGCCTTCCAGGAACTCGACTACCGCGCGGCCTTCGGACCGCTCGCCAAATGGGCGACGGAAGTGGACGACCCGGCGCGCTTCCCCGAAATCATTTCCCGCGCCTTCCATGTCGCGACTTCTGGCCGTCCCGGCCCGGTCGTGATCGCGCTGCCGGAAGATGTGCTCACCGAGATGGCCGCTGTCGCCGATGCTCCACGCTATCAGGTGATCGAGACGCATCCTTCGCTCGCGCAGATGGCCGATCTGCAGAAGCTGCTGCACGGCGCGAAGAAGCCGGTTGCGCTTCTTGGCGGCAGCCGCTGGTCCGAGGTCGCCGTGCAGCGCTTCGTGCGGTTCGCCGAGCGCTTCGAGCTGCCGGTCGCCTGCACCTTCCGCCGCCAGATGCTCTTCCCCGCCGATCATGCCTCCTATATCGGCGATCTCGGTCTTGGGGTTAATCCGAAGCTGCTCGCTCGCATCAAGGAAGCCGATCTCGTGCTGCTCGTGGGCGGCCGCCTCTCCGAAGTGCCGAGCCAGGCCTACACGCTTCTCGACATTCCGGCTCCGCAGCAAAAGCTCGTGCATATCCATCCCGATCCGAGCGAGCTGGGCCGCGTCTATTCTCCGCATCTCGCCATCAACGCCTCGCCTGTCGCTTTCACCGCGGCGTTGGAAGGCGTGCACCCGCCCGCATCCCTTCCCTGGGCCGAGAGCACCAAGACTTCGCACGCGGATTACCTGAACTGGAGCAACCCGTCGCAGATCCGCGTTCCCGGCTCCTTACAGATGGGCGAAGTGATGGCGCACCTGCGCGAGGTGATGCCGTCCGACACGATCTACTGCAACGGCGCGGGCAACTTCGCCACCTGGGTCCACCGCTTCTGGCCCTTCAAGCATTTCGGCACGCAGCTTGCCCCCACCTCCGGCTCTATGGGCTACGGCGTTCCCGCCGCTGTCGGCGCGAAGCGCGTGCAGCCCGACAGCACTGTCGTGGTGTTCGCGGGCGACGGCGACTTCCTCATGAACGGTCAGGAATTCGCGACCGCCGTGCAATACGATCTGCCGATCCTCGTGGTGCTGCTCGACAACGGCATGTACGGCACGATCCGCATGCACCAGGAGCGCGAATATCCGGGCCGCGTCTCGGCCACCGAGCTGAAGAACCCGGACTTCGCCGCCTACGCCAAAGCCTTCGGCGGCTATGGCGAGCGCGTGGAACGCACGGAAGATTTCCCCGCCGCGTTGCAGCGCGCGCTCACCTCCAGCAAGCCCGCGATCCTGCACTGCCTGCTCGACCCGGAAGCGATCACGCCGTCGATGTCGCTCTCCGCGATCCGCGACAAGGCCCGCGAGAGCAAGAAGTAATCAAAAACAAAGGGCGGTGAAATTTCACCGCCCTTTTTTCTTAGATGCCTGAAAACTCTCGTTACGCAGCCTTCGCTTCGTCAAGGTGCTTCGCGACGAGCGAACGCAAGCTGCGCAGATCCTTCACGAAGGAACGGATGCCCTCGGAGAGCTTTTCGGTCGCCATCGCATCTTCGTTCATGGCGAAACGGAAGCTCTTTTCGTCCATGCGCGGCAGAGGCGCGATCTTCTCAACCTTGTCAGCCGAGAGCTTGCGCGGCAACTCGCCTTGCGCGTTCGCCAGCTCGTCGAGAAGCGCGGGCGAGATGGTGAGGCGGTCGCAGCCGGCGAGCGCTTCGATCTCACCGATGTTGCGGAAGGATGCGCCCATCACCACGGTCTTGATGCCCTGCGCCTTGTACGACGCGTAGATATTGCGCACCGAAATCACGCCCGGATCTGTCTCGCCCGTGTAAGGACCGCCGCCCGCCTTCACGTGCCAGTCGAGAATGCGGCCCACAAACGGCGAGATGAGGAACACGCCTGCTTCCGCGCAGGCCTGCGCCTGGGCTTGCGAGAAAAGCAGCGTGAGATTGCAGTCGATGCCTTCCTTCTGAAGAACTTCCGCCGCGCGGATGCCCTCCCAGGTGGAGGCGATCTTGATCAGGATGCGGTCGCGCCCGATGCCGCGATCCTCGTAAGCCTTGATGATGGCGCGCGCCTTGGCGAGCGTCGCTTCCGTATCGAAGGAGAGATCGGCATCGACCTCCGTCGAGACGCGGCCCGGCACGATGCCGGCGAGTTCCGCGCCGAAGGCGACAGCCAGACGGTCGCAGATCGCGGCCACCACGCCCTCGCGGGAGCCGCCTTGGCTACGACCCCAGTTCAGCGCCTCCTCGACGATATGGCCATAGGCCGGATTCTCGACCGCTTTGAGCAGCAGGGTCGGGTTGGTGGTGCAGTCCTGAGGCTTCAGGCGGCGCACCGCGTCGAGATCGCCGGTATCGGCGACGACCACTGTCATGGCGCGCAATTGGTCGAGCTTGGAGGGCATTCCGGTCTCCGTGGGTTTGTGTTGAGGCCAGACTTAAGGGGTTAAGGCGCCTGAGTGAAGACGCTTTAGTGTCATTCCCGGCCGAAGAGCAGCGGAGGGGAAGGGAATCCATAGCGCCGCGCTTGTGGGTGGATCCCCTTCCCTCGCCTACGGCTCGCCGGGGATGACACCGGAATCCGATCACATGAACAACCCGCGGTTCGCCTTCACCCTATCAAGCATGAAGGCATGAACCTCGGCGATGCGGTGAAGGTTGCGAACCTCCGCGTGGGTGACGATCCAGTAGGTGCGGGTGAAGGCGATCTCCGGCAGCACCACCTTCAGCTCGGGATAAAGCCTTGCCGCGTAATCGTGCAGGATGCCGATGCCGACCCCTGCCCTCACGGCCTCCATCTGCGCCACCACGCTGGCGCATTCGAAACGCCGGGGGCCATACTTTTCGAGGCCGGAGAAATATTCGAGAGCGGGGCTGTAGATGAGGTCGGCCACATAAGTCACGAGCATCCGGCCCGCCAGATCCTCGGGCACCGCTGGAATGCCGTGCCGCGCGATGTACTCATCCGAGGCATACATCCGAAGGCGGTAATCGGTGAGCTTGCGGGAGACGAGCCGCCCCTCGGTCGGCTGCTCGACCGTGACCGCGATATCCGCCTCGCGCTTGGAGAGCGAAAAGGTGCGCGGCAGGGCCACGAGCTGGATCGTGAGATCCGGATGCTGCTCGGCAAGCGCGCCGAGCTCCGCCGCCAGGAAATACGTGCCGAGCCCGTCCGGCGCGCCCACGCGCACGGTACCTGAGAGGGCGAGATCGGAGCCACCTACCTCGCTTGCCACTGCCAACGCCTGGCTTTCCATACTTTCGGCCTTGGCGAGCAGGCGTTCGCCCTGTTCCGTGAGGGTGTATCCTTGCGGCTTGCGCTCGAACAGCTTGGCCTGGAGCGCCTTTTCGAGAGACGAGATGCGGCGGGAAACCGTGGTATGATCCGCCTCCAGGCGGCGGGCGGCGACCGTGAGGCGGCCGGCCCTTGCCACGGCGAGGAAAAAGCGGAGATCGTCCCAATCGAAAGCACTCATTCCTAGAGCTTTATCATATTGGGATTTTTGCACAACGGAAGCCTCATCTTCACCCATAGTCGTGCAGTTTCGACAATGCTAGAACAGGGCACCTAAAATCAGGAGAGAAACGCCATGCGCGAAGTCGGACATTTCATCGGCGGCAAGCACGTTCCGGGCAAGTCGGGCCGCACCACCGAATTCTTCCAGCCCATGACCGGCGAGGTGATCGGCCGCGTCGCGCTGGCCTCCAAGGACGAGCTGCGCCAGGCGGTCGAGAACGCCAAGGCCGCGCAGATCGGCTGGGGCGCCACCAACCCGCAGCGCCGCGCCCGCGTGATGATGAAGTTCCTCGAACTCATCGCCAAGGAAACCGATTCGCTGGCCGAGCTGCTGGCCCGCGAGCACGGCAAGACCATTCCCGACGCCAAGGGCGACATTCAGCGCGGCGTCGAGGTGGTGGAATTCGCCTGCGGCATCCCGCATCTCCTGAAGGGTGAATTCACGGAAGGCGCAGGTCCCGGCATCGACATGTATTCGATCCGCCAGCCGCTGGGTGTCGTTGCCGGCATCACGCCGTTCAACTTCCCCGCCATGATCCCGATGTGGAAGTTCGCGCCCGCCATCGCGTGCGGCAACGCCTTCATCCTGAAACCCTCGGAGCGCGATCCGGGCGTGCCGATGCGCCTTGCCGAGCTGATGATCGAGGCAGGACTGCCCGCCGGCGTCCTCAACGTCGTCAACGGCGACAAGGACGTGGTGGACGCGATCCTCGACGATCCGGACATCAAGGCCGTGGGCTTCGTCGGCTCTTCGCCAATCGCGCAATACGTCTATTCCCGCGCGACCGCCAACGGCAAGCGCGCGCATTGCTTCGGCGGCGCGAAGAACCACATGATCATCATGCCCGACGCCGATCTCGACCAGGCCGCAGACGCGCTCATCGGCGCAGGCTACGGCTCGGCGGGTGAGCGCTGCATGGCGATTTCGGTCGCGGTGCCGGTCGGCAAGGCCACCGCCGACGCCCTCATGGACCGTTTGATCCCGCGCGTCGAAAGCCTGAAGGTCGGCCCCTCCACTGACCCGTCCGCCGATTTCGGCCCCATGGTCACGAAGGCGCACATGGAGAAGGTGCGTTCCTACGTCGATCTCGGCGTGAAGGAAGGCGCGAAGCTCGCGGTCGATGGCCGTAACTTCAAGATGCAGGGCTACGAGAACGGCTTCTACATGGGCGGCTGCCTCTTCGACGAGGTGACCAGCGACATGCGCATCTACAAGGAAGAAATCTTCGGCCCCGTTCTCTCGGTCGTCCGCGCCAAGAACTACGACGAGGCGCTGCGCCTGCCGTCCGACCACGAATACGGCAACGGCGTCGCGATCTACACCCGCGACGGCGACGCCGCCCGCGACTTCGCCTCCAAGGTGAATGTCGGCATGGTCGGCATCAACGTGCCGATCCCGGTGCCGCTGGCCTATTACACCTTCGGGGGCTGGAAGGCCTCCGGCTTCGGCGACCTCAACCAGCACGGCCCGGATGCGGTGCGCTTCTACACCAAGACGAAGACGGTCACCTCACGCTGGCCGTCCGGCATCAAGGAAGGCGCGGAATTCTCCATTCCGACGATGAAGTAAAACACAGAAGGCCGGGTCATCGCCCGGCCTTCTTCGTTTGGAGTGGACGACGAGAAACCTTTTTGGAGTTTTGCCGATGCCCATACGCCAGACAGCTTTCCTCTTCGATCTCGACGGCACGCTCGTCGACAGCGTCTATCAGCATGTTCTGGCCTGGCATGAGGCTCTGGAGGCGGAGGGGATCGAACTCTCCGTCTGGCGCATCCATCGCCGGATCGGCATGTCGGGCGGCCTGTTCACCAACATGCTCTTGCGTGAGACGGGGCTGACCATCGAGCCGGAGCGGATCGAGCGCCTGCGCCAGCTCCATGCGCAGGCCTACAACCAGCGCTCCGGATCGATCCGCCCGCTGCCGGGCGCCCGCGAGCTGCTGGCCTATCTCACCGACGCAGGCATGCCCTGGGCCATTGCGACCAGCGGACGGATGGAAACGGCAGGTCCGGTCATCCGCAATCTCGGCGTCGATCCGCAGACAGTTCCCGTCATCACCCGCGACAAGGTGAAATACGCCAAGCCCGACCCGGATCTGTTCATCGCCGCCGCCGAGGCGCTCGGCCATCCCATCGAGAACACCTGCGTGGTCGGCGACAGCATCTGGGACATGCTGGCCGCCCGACGCGCAGGAGCGTTGGGCGTAGGGCTTTTATCGGGTGGCTATGGCGAGGACGAACTCGTCCGCGCAAGCGCCTACCGGGTTTACCAGGACCCTGCGGATCTCCTGGAGCATATCGACGAGGTAGGCCGGAAGCTTTGAGCCGAATCCTTCGGCTCTCAATCCAAAGTCGGGGTGCACGAAGCGCTCTTCTCATGACGATCTAAGGCCATGACACAGTTCTCCTTGACCGAAGACCAGATCGCCGTCCGAGACATGGCTCTTGCCTTTGCTGCGGACAACATCGCGCCCCATGCCCTCGAATGGGACGAGACAAAGCATTTTCCCGTGGATGTTCTGCGGGAGGCAGCCTCCCTCGGCATGGCCGGAATCTACACCCGCGACGATGTGGGCGGGTCGGGCATGACGCGGCTTGACGCGGCGCTCATCTTCGAGGCGCTCGCCACCGGCTGCCCCGCGATCTCGGCCTTCCTCTCCATTCACAACATGGTCGCCTGGATGATCGACCGCTACGGCTCGGAGGAGCAGCGCCAGCGTTTCCTGCCGTCTCTCTGCACCATGGAATTGATCGGCAGCTATTGCCTCACTGAGCCGGGCTCGGGATCGGACGCAGCAGCGCTGAAGACCCGCGCGGTGCGCGACGGCGATCATTACATCGTCAACGGCGTGAAGCAGTTCATCTCGGGCGCGGGCACGTCCGATCTTTACGTGACGATGGTGCGCACGGGTGAGGATGGACCGTCCGGCATCTCGACGCTGATCATCGAGAAGGACATGAAAGGCGTGTCCTTCGGTGCGCAGGAAAAGAAGATGGGCTGGAACGCGCAGCCCACCGCCGCCGTGATCTTTGAAGATGTGCGCGTGCCTGTCGCGAACCGTCTCGCGGATGAAGGCATGGGCTTCAAGATCGCCATGTCCGGCCTCGACGGCGGGCGCCTGAATATCGGCGCATGTTCGCTGGGCGGCGCGCAATCCGCGCTCGACAAGGCGCTGTCCTACGCCAACGACAGAAAAGCCTTCGGCAAGCGCATCGCGGATTTCCAGGCGCTGCAATTCAAGCTCGCCGACATGGCGACCGACCTCGAATGCGCGCGCACCTTCCTGTGGCGCGCGGCATCCGCCCTCGACGCCAAGGCGATGGATGCGACGAAGCTCTGCGCCATGGCCAAGCGCATGGCCACCGATACCGGGTTCAACGTGGCGAACGACGCGCTGCAGCTTCACGGCGGCTATGGTTATCTCGCCGATTACGGCGTCGAGAAGATCGTGCGCGATCTGCGCGTGCATCAGATTCTCGAGGGCACCAACGAGATCATGCGCCTCATCGTGGCGCGCGATCTCGTGGGGCGCGGCAACCGATGACCCTTCGCGCGCTGGGCCTCGGCCTTGGCCTCACGGCTGCGATCTTCGCGCTGTTCTCGTTCGCAGGGCATTTGTTCTTTCTGGAAGGCCGCAGGCCCTTTCAGTTGAACTTCGCGGCGGGCGCGGCCTTAGGGTTAGTTCTGGGCCTGCTCATTCATCGCATCCTGCGCGTGCCTCATCAGAAGGCTGCTTCCGCCATGGCGCTCACGGCTGTTCCCGGCATGCTGATCATGGCGGCTGTCGGCTCGCATTTCGCGGTGTTCTTTCCGGACCTGAACCCATCTCTCGACAAGGTGTTCGGCTCCCTCATGCTCTGGTTCTACGGTTTTTGCCTCGCAGGAGCGCTTTGGAGCGCGCGCCGCCCATAGCGGCGGCGCCATCCAGTTCCTGCGATCATCGCCAAACAACAACACGGGAGGATAATTATGACCAGCATCGCCTTCATCGGCCTCGGCAACATGGGTGGCCCCATGGCCGCCAATCTCGTCAAGGCGGGCCATAGCGTCACCGGGTTCGATCTGTCTCCCGCCTCCTGCGATCAGGCGCGCAACGACGGCGTAACCATTGCCGGTTCCGCGCATGATGCGGTGCGCGAGGCCGAAATCGTGATCACCATGCTGCCCGCAGGCAAGCACGTGCTCTCGGTCTATGCCGATCTTCTCTCGTCAGTGAAGGACGGCGCGCTCGTCATCGACTGCTCCACCATCGACGTGGACAGCGCACGCAAGGCGCATGGCATGGCGCAGGAGCGCAAGCTGATGAGCCTCGATGCGCCGGTCTCCGGCGGGGTCGGCGGTGCGAAGGGCGCGACGCTCACCTTCATGGCGGGCGGCGCCAAGAATGCGTTCGACCGGGCTGAGCCCATCCTCTCGAAGATGGGCAAGAAGGTCGTGCATTGCGGCGAGGCGGGCGCGGGTCAGGCGGCGAAGATCTGCAACAACATGATCCTCGGCATCTCGATGATCGGCGTCGCGGAAGCTTTCGTGCTCGGCGAAAAGCTCGGGCTTTCGCATCAGGCCTTGTTCGATGTGGCCTCCACATCCTCGGGCCAGTGCTGGTCGCTTACCACCTATTGCCCCGTGCCGGGCCCGGTGCCGACCTCGCCTGCGAACAACGGCTACAAGCCGGGCTTCGCAGCGGCTCTCATGCTCAAAGACCTCAAGCTCGCGCAGGAAGCAGCCCTCGCCTCCGGCGCATCGACGCCCTTGGGCGCGGAGGCCGCGCAGCTCTATGCGCTCTTCAACGGCGCAGGGCATGAGGGCGACGACTTCTCCGGCATCGTCAACTTCCTGCGCGGGCAGAAGGGATGACTGGGAGAACCGGCATATAGCCTGGCCAGGGAACAGGTCCGGCGGCATTTCAGGGTCGTTATGCAGCCGGCACTAAACCAAAGGTTTGGCATGTGTTGCATCGCACCTACAGCTTTTGCGCGATCCGTGCATTAGCTTGACCTTCTCCTGGTCGCTCAACCGACGATTGTCTGCCCCGCATGGTCCGCTCCGCCCTCCCCATGGCCAATCCTTCCGCCGATGCCGCCGCCCTGCTGCGGCGCCTCGGCTTTGCGATTCTGCTGTTCGCCATTCCTTTGGCCGCACTCTTCTCCCGCCGCGCCCTCGTGGTGATGGCTCCCCTGGCCGTGGCCCTCATCGTCCTGGCAGCGTTTCTCGATGGCAGCGCGAGAAACCCCGGCCAGAAGGCGATGAGCTTCGTGACCTCGCGGGCAGGGCTTGCCGGGCTCGTTCTGGTGCTCTGGGCAGCCCTGTCCCTGATCTGGACGCCTTTCGTGCCGCAGGCCTCCGAGCGGCTTCTGAACATCGTCGCCATGGGCCTGATGGGCGTTGCGGGATATCTCGCCCTGCCGGAGCGCATGCGCTCGGCGAATCTCTATCTGCTGCCGGTCGGCGTCGGCCTCGCCGCCCTGATCGGCATCGCCATGCTGTTCCGAGGCGGCGGCCATCTCGATCCCGATGGACTGGGCGTGGAGCGCGGCATGGTCGTGCTCGTCCTGCTGCTCTGGCCTGCGGTGACGTGGCTCCATTCCCGCGGCCGCAATCTGGAGGCCGTGGCGCTTGCCCTGGCTGTCGGCATCGGCGCCTTCCTCACCGCCGATATTCTGCCGCTCATCGGCCTCGTTGTCGGCGGCCTGACCTTTGCCCTGACGGCGATGAGCCCGCGAATCGGCTCCCGCCTGATCGGCTTCACGATGGCGGCTCTTCTGATTCTTGCGCCCTTGCTGCCCTTCCTGCTGAAGCCTCTCGCAGGCGGCATTTTCGGATCGGCCTCCTCCATCGTGATGGGGCTCGACGCCTGGCAGGGCCTCATTCTCAAGGAGCCCGCACGCCTTCTGACTGGCCATGGGCTGGAGACATCCTGGCGTGGGCGCATCTTCGGCCTCGTGCCCAACGAAACGCCGTTCAGCCTGCTGTTCGAGATCTGGTACGAGCTCGGGCTCGTGGGCGCCGTCTCCGGCGCGATCCTGCTCTCGCAGGCGGCTTTGAGCGCCGGAGGGCACCGTCCCATCCTCGGGCCCGGCATCATGGCCTCCTTCGCCTCGGCCTTCGCGCTCGGCTCCTGCGGCATCGGCACCGCTCAGGTCTGGTGGTTCACGGCGCTCGTCGTGCTCGTGCTGGTCTTCGTGGCGGTGGAGCGCGGACAATTCCGGACCAAGCGCCCGAAGGCCATCCTGCGCCGGCTGCGCTAAAGCATCGGAAAAGCTTTCCCTCCATAACCATTGACCCATGCCCCCTGCCTCTGGTTGGCTGGCGGCTTATCGATTCATGGAAAGGACTTCCCATGCCCATCATCAACCGCGTCGCCGACCTGGCCGACGAGATCGCCGCCTGGCGCCGGGATTTCCATGAGAATCCCGAACTCGGCTATGACGTTCACCGCACCGCAGGCATCGTGGCCGAGAAGCTGAAGGAATTCGGCTGCGACGAGGTGGTGACCGGCATCGGCCGCACGGGCGTGGTCGGCGTCATCAAGGGCCGCACAAATTCATCCGGCAAGGTGATCGGCCTGCGCGCCGACATGGACGCGCTGCCGATCCTGGAAGCGACCGACCTGCCCTACAAGTCCAAGACGCCCGGCAAGATGCATGCCTGCGGCCATGACGGCCACACGGCGATGCTCTTGGGCGCAGCGAAATACCTTGCCGAGACGCGCAATTTCGACGGCACGGCGGTCGTGATCTTCCAGCCTGCGGAAGAAGGCGGCGGTGGCGGCGACGCCATGGTGAAGGACGGGCTCATGGAGCGCTTCGGCATCCAGGAGGTCTACGGCATGCACAATTGGCCGGGCGTTCCGATCGGCCATTTCGCCATGCGTCCAGGCCCCGTCATGGCGGCGGCGGACCGCTTCACGATCACCATCGAGGGCAAGGGCGGGCACGCCGCCTATCCGCACAACTGCATCGACCCCATCGTCACGACGGCGCATGTGATCACCGCTCTGCAGAGCGTTTCCTCGCGCAGCATCGATCCGCTGGAATCGGTGGTCGTCTCCGTCTGCACCGTCAAGGCGGGCGATACGTTCAACGTCATTCCGCAGACGGCGACCCTGCTCGGCACCGTGCGCACGCTTTCGCCCAGTGTTCGCGATCTCGCGGAGGCGCGCATCCGCACTATCATTGAGAGCACCTGCGCGGCTTTCGGCGCGACGGCGACCATCGAATATAACCGCGGCTATCCGGTGACGGTGAATAATGCGGAGAAAGTCGACTTCGTCGCATCGGTTGCGAAGGATCTCGCAGGCGAGAGCGCCGTGCAGACGAATTTCCCACCGGAAATGGGCGCGGAGGATTTCTCCTACATGCTGGAGAAGCGCCCAGGCGCCTACATCTTCGTCGGCAACGGCGACTCGGCGGGCGTGCATCACCCGGCCTACGACTTCAACGATGCCGCCGCCCCTTACGGCGTGTCGCTCTGGGCAAAGATCATCGAAACCGGAATGCCGGCGCGCTGAGCGCCGGTATTCAGCTCAATCCTTGTTGGAGCAGGCGAGCAGGCCTTCCAGGTCGATGTAATGCCCGGCGCGATCCCGCTTGGCCGCGAGATAGCTCACGTTCTCCGCCGTCGGGCGGCCCAGCACGCGGTGATCGGAGATCACCTCAAGACCCGATTCAGAGAGAGCGTGGATCTTTTCCGGATTGTTGGTCATGAGGCGAACGGCACTGACGCCGAGTTTTTTCAGCATCACGGCAGCAAAGTCGAACCGGCGCTGATCCGCTTCGAAGCCCAGCATCTCATCGGCCTCGTAGGTGTCGTAGCCTTGCGACTGGAGCTTGTAGGCGCGGATCTTGTTGGCGATGCCGTTCCCGCGCCCTTCCTGATCGAGATAGAGCAGGATGCCGCCCTCGTTTTGCGCCATGAAGCGCACGGTTTCGCGCAGCTGGTCGCCGCAATCGCATTTCAGGCTGCCGAAGAGATCGCCCGTCAGGCAGGCGGAATGGAGCCGCACGGTGACGGGCTTCGCGAGATCCGGCTTGCCGACGATGATCGCCACCTGATCGCGCAGGCCCTCGCCGCCGCGAAACACCACGAACTCGCTCGTCGGCGCATGTTCCAGCGGCACCGGGGCGCGGCTGACGAGGGAAAGATCGGCTGCTTGGCTGCGACGATAATCACGGATCGCATCGCCCGAGACGCGCACTAGGGATGCATCGACCTCGATACCGGATGAAAGCGGCACCACGATCACGGCGGGCAGAACGAGAGACAGCCGCGCAAGCTCCAGCGCTTCCTCGTCGAGAGCCTCGATGGGCCTTACCGGCGCATCGATGCGCCCGTCGAGCTTGAGGGCGAGTGTCTCGATCCGCTCCCGCTCCACCACGGGCAAGGCCACGCTTCCGGGAATATCCCGCTCGAGCCCGAGACGGCGCAGGCGGGCAGCCGGAAGAACTAGATGGGCATGGCCTGCCGCCACGGCTTCGATCTCGGTGCACCGGGCCTTGTCGAGGTCTTCCACGCCAACCACGAGCGCGCTGCCGTTCGCCCCGTCGATCACGACGGGACGGGCGCTGCGAAACTCCATGATCGCCCGCTCGACCGCGGTCGTGGCAGGGTTATCGGACAGGCTTAAGGCGAGGCGCATCATCGATGAACTCTAGGGAGGCCCTTTTCGTGGCGGAAAGTGAGGGCCAACAGGCCACTGACAGCCAAGCTGCTCATGAAGGGCACCTTATCACAGGGCTCGGTCGAACTCTAATCCCACAGATAGGATGCCAGCCATGCCCTATCAACAAGCCCGCTCGACGGGATGGCGGAGCCGGGCTATCTGTGCCGCTGACTTGGCTTTAGGCAGTTTCTTCGAGGCGTTTCGATGGTCCGCACCTCCCTCCTCCCCCGGCTTCTCGCTCTTGGCGTCCTCGGCTTCGCCTACGCGGCGCAGGCCGCCACCCTCGACGGTCTGGCCGTTCATGTGACGAACACGAGCGAGCCGGTGCTCTGCGCGGAGAAGGACAACGTGGCGATCAACTTCGCCTCACCTGAGGTGAGGAACTTCCGGATCGAGGCGGTGCACCCGGCCTATATGGGCACCCTCCGCCAGGATCGCTGGGAGCCGGACTGGACGGCCTGCGAGGACATTTCCGAGGCCACGTCCACGAAGCCGCATCCCACGATGCACACGCTCTTCGAGGATGATCAGGTCAAGATCATGGGCCTGTCCTTCAGCGAGTTCTGGCGTCCCACTGAAACCACGGTCACCATCGGCGACAAGATCACGCGCAATATTCACTTGATGCAGCTTCTGAAGAAGCACAACGGCAAGGCGGAAGAGGTGATCGCCATGTATCCGGGCGACGGCTACTGGCGCATCAAGCCGCTGCCGCCGCAGCATCTCGGATGGACCGCCTATGGCTCGTCCTTCATCGTCGGCCCTATCGAGTTCGACCAGCGCCCCGTCGCGAACCTGAAGGATGTGGCTTTCGATCCGAAGACCATGACCTTCGCTCTCACGCTCGCCAAAGGCGGCAAGGCCCATGTTCAGATCACCAATCTGAACGAGGAGCGCATGACGCTCGATGTGAGCTTCGACGAGGCGATCTCAGGCACGCCCTTCGCGACGCTGCGCTCGATGTATGTGACTGAGTTCAACGCGGATGTGGCGCGCATCGCCGTTCGCGAACAGAAAGCCCACTCCTGGCGCGAGGAGATGATCATGAATTTTCGCGACGCCACGGCGACGGACGCGTGGATGGGACGGCTCGTCCCTTCACGTCACAACACCAGCGCGCCGGACATGATGTTCAATCACTTCCGTGGACCACTGGGCGCTTCTCGCTGAAGAATCGGCCGAACGCCGAGGCAGGTCTCCCGTCGATTAGCATCAGCCCTGCCGCGATCAGCGCCATGCCGGCCATGTGCCGCAGCTCCAGCGTCTCACCAAGAAGCAGCACGCCGAAGAAAACGGCGCTGACCGGAATGAGAAACGTGACCAGCCCCGCGTTCGTCGCCCCTGCTCGCGCGAGCAAGCGGAAGAAGATGAGATAGGCGAACGCCGTCGAGACGAGCGCCAGCGCAAGAAGCGACAGAACCGTGGCAAGGCTCGGCATCGTAAGCGTCCATGGCCTGTCGACGATCAGGCTGACGGGCAGAAGCATGCAGCTCGATGCCGTGACCTGCCCGGTTGCAGCCACCAGAGGCGGAATGCCGAGAGTCTTGAAGCGGCGTCCGAACACACCCGAGAAGCCATAAGACAAGGCCGCTCCCAGAATGGCGAGCTGCGCCAGCACATTGGCGTTCAGCGAGGTCAGCGCGGCGGAGCCGATCATCACCGCCACGCCGATGAAGCCGACGATGACACCGCCGAACCGCGAGCCCGTCAGCTTCTCATCGCTCGTGAAGTAATGCGCCACGATCACGGTGAAGAGCGGCGTGGTGGCATTGAGGATCGAAGCAAGCCCGCTTGCGATATGGCTCTGCCCCCAGACGATCAGGCTGAAGGGAATGACGTTGTTGAGAATGCCCATGCCGAAGAAAGTGGCCCAGGCCTGACGTTCGCGCGGCAAGCTCAAACCCATGACGCGCAACACCACCTGCAACGCAAGCGCCGCCAACGACACCCGCAGCGCCACGATGATGAGCGGCGGCAATTCCTTGACGGCTACGCCGACGAACAGGAAGGAGCCGCCCCAGATGACGGAGAGAAGGCCGAGCAGCGCCCAATCGGATGCCGAGATGGTTTTTTGAATGGGCGCCTGAATCATGAGAAGAATCCCGAACAATTGGGCCTCTTCATGCCATGGGAAGCGCGCCTCCGCGACACGATTCCTGTGATGGGGATCATAAGCGGTCCTTATCCTCGCGCTCGACCTTCGGGAATTGTTGCGGAAAGGATTGGTTTACGAAGATTGTGGGTTGTTCCGGACCTTTACCGCTCGTTCATGCCTTGAGGCGAGATTGGGGTCATCCACGCTCCTGGAAGCCTCCGGCATGACCCCGCAAAGCTCTCACCACCCGTCCTATACCGTCGGCTCGCGCAGCCAGGCCCGGTCGAGCTTTTGCATCATGCCGCATGTTCACGGGCCCGACCGCAATACCAGCTTCATCTTCGGCCGTTCGGATTCGCGCATTCGTCCGCTTCTCAATCAGGCGCAGCGGGACCGGCTGCATTGCTGGTCCATGATCGTCGCCCTCGTCTCTTCCGCTGCTGGAACCACGCTTCTCCTGACCGCGATCCTGCGCTGATCCCTTTCCTTACTGGAGAGGCCAGAACAACATGATCAGCGGCGTTCCCACGACGATCACGATGATCGAGAGCGGCAGGCCGAGCCGCCAGTAATCGCCGAAGCGATAACCGCCGGGGCCCATCACTAGCGTGTTGCACTGATGCCCGATGGGCGTGAGGAAGTCGCAGGCCGCGCCAATCGCCACCGCCATCAGGAACGCATCGGGCCTGAACCCGAGCTGGGTTGCGAAGCTCGCCGCAATCGGCGCCATCACCAGCACAGTCGCCGCATTGTTGAGGAACGGCGTCACCGCCATTGCCGCCGCCATGATAAGCACGAGCGCGCCGGTGGGAGGCAGCATCTGCGCCGCCGCCGACAACCAGCCCGCGATCAGATCCGTTCCGCCCGTGGTGCGAATGGATTCACTGACCGGAATGAGCGCGCCGAGCATGACGATGATCGGCCATTCGATGGTCTCATAGGCCTCGCGCAGGGTGAGCGAACCGAACAGAACCAGCAGCACGCCCGCACCGAAGAACGCGATGGAGACAGGCAGCACGTTGAAGGCGACCAGCACCATCGTGATGCCGAGAATCGCAATCGGCAAAAGGCTTCGTCGCGCATTGCCGAGGCGTATCTCGCGCTCCGCGAGGGGAAGGCAGCCGAGATGCCGAAGGGTATCGGGAAGCTTTTTCAGATTGCCCTGCAGCACGATCACGTCACCGGGGCGTAGGGTGATGGTGCGCAGGCGCTCCTTGAAGCGCTCGCCGCTGCGGCTGACCGCGATCAGGTTGACGCCGAACTGCTCGTAGAGGCCGATACGCTCCGCCGAGTATCCGGTCAGGGAGGAGCTGGGTCCGACGATGGCCTCGATCACGCCGATCTCATCCGTTGCTTCTTCCGTTTCCGGCAGGTGGTGCTCGCGGCTGAGTTTGAGACCGGCCCGCGCAACTGTGCTTTCCAGGGCATCGGGCTCGCCTTCCAGCATCAGTAGATCGTTCTCGCGGATCGTCACATCCGGCAACGGGCTGGAGCTGCGCGTCTCGTTGCGGATGATGGCGGCCACCTTCACCTCACCGTTGGAGAGATTGCGCAGATCCGCCACGGTCTGCCCCACCACATCGGATTCAGGGATGACGCGCGCCTCCGTGACGTAGTCCTTGATGTCGAGCGCCTCGTCCAAGGTCGCCGCGCCCTTGCGGTCTTTGGGCAGAAGGCGATAACCGAAGGCGAGGAACGCGACACCCGCCAAGGCGATCCCGATGCCAACGGGCGTGAAGTCGAACATGCCGAAAGGCTCGCCCAGCAACTCGCCTCTCACCCGCGACACGATGATGTTGGGCGAGGTGCCCACAAGCGTCACGATGCCGCCCAACAGTGAGCCGAAGGCCATCGGCATGAGAAAGCGGGAGGGCAATGTCCCGCTGCGCCGCGCGATCTGGAACGCGACCGGGATCATCATTGCGAGCGCGCCGATATTCTTCACGAAGGCGGAAAGGACCGTCACGACGGCGACCAGCACGATCACCTGGGATTGCTCGGTGCGCAAATAGGGTGCGGCCCGGTTCAGTGCCGCCTCCAGCACGCCGGACTTCGCGACCGCCGCACTGACCAGAAGCGCGCTCGCAACGATGATGACGATGTCGTCGCTGAAGCCCGAGAAGGCCTTGTCGGCAGGCACGATGCCGACCACCACAGCGGCCAGCAGCGCCAATGCGGCAACGAGATCGTACCGGAAGCGTCCCCAGACGAAGAGCGCCATCATCCCGGCGACGACGGCGAAGGAGAGCATTTGCTGATGGGTCATGGAGGGCGCGCGAAAGAGGAAACCATGTTCCTAACGCGCGACCGCCCCGCTTTGTGCCCGCCGCCTCGGCGCGGACGGAGCTGGCTTACTGGCCCAGCACGAGAGCCCAGTACCGTCCGTAGCGATTGTCGGCGTCCGCCCGGGCAAAGCCGATCTTGCGGGCCTCGGGCATCAGCAGGTTGACGTTGTGGCCGGAAGACCGCTTCCACCGCTCGATGGTGCCATCGACGTTATCCGCACCGGCCGAAAGGTTCTCGGCGGAATAGCCGATGATGCCGAACTGATCCATGCGGCTGGCGAAGTTGCCGTGGCTGAGACGGCCGGCCGCCGCCACCACGCGCGCCTGATGCTCGGCGGCCTCGTTGAGCTTCGAATCCACGATCACCGGGCTCAGGCCCTTGGAGACGCGGTAAGCGGAGATGAGCCGGGCGGCCTCGCCCGCATCCCTGGTGGAGCTGGCGAGAACGGTGTCTCTCCCCATAAGCGACGCATCGCTGGCGCAACCCGCAAGCGCCAGCGCGATCAGGGCGCAGAACGACAATACACGCATCGATATTCCCCTTTGAGCCGCTTCCACATTCGTGGAACCAGCTCCCCTTCTTGAGTTTCCGCATTTTTCGGCGAACCGGAATCCACTTCGCCGAAAAATGCTTCGGGGGCAGTGTTCAAGCACCGCTCCCCTTGCAAAAAAGTCCGTTGGTGGTCATGTGCAAGCCACGACTCGATGCGTTGAATGCCATGGCGAAGCGTGAGGGTCCATACCACCTTCTTGCCCTTGTCCCGCGTCAGCTGAGCGCATGCCCCTCACCTCCCCCACACGTCAGGCCGCTATCATCGGCGGCGGTCCAGCCGGTCTCTTTGCGGCGGAAACCCTTGCGCGTGAGGGCCTTGGCGTGACCGTCTACGAGCGCATGCCCTCGGTGGGACGCAAGTTCCTGATGGCGGGACGGGGCGGCCTGAACCTTACTCATTCGGAGGATCTCGGGCGGTTCCTCACGCGCTATTCGCAAGCCCAGCCGATCCTGACGCCTCTGATCGAGGCCTTTCGTCCGGAGGATCTGCGGGCGTGGTGCGAGGGTCTGGGGCAGGAAACCTTCGTGGGATCGAGCGGGCGGGTGTTCCCGAAAGCCTTCAAGGCCTCCCCCCTCCTGCGCGCCTGGCTTGCCCGGCTGGAAAGCATCGGTGTCCGCTTCGCCCTGCGCCACACCTGGCAGGGCTGGGACGCGGACGGCGCCTTGGCCTTCACCGATGCGACCGGCCAGCCTGTCACAACCAAGCCCGATGTCACGATCCTGGCGCTCGGCGGCGCGAGTTGGCCGAGGCTGGGCTCGGACGGTTCGTGGACATCGATTCTCGGCGCGAAAGGGATTGCTGTCGCCCCCTTACGCCCGGCCAATATGGGCTTCACCCTCCCCTGGTCGGAGGTGATGCGCAGCCGGTTCGAGGGCGAGCCCTTGAAGCGCATCGCGCTCACCTTCGAGGGCGCGACCGTGAAGGGCGAGGCCATCGTGACCGCGGACGGGATCGAAGGCGGCGCCGTCTATGCGCTCTCGGGCAAGCTCCGCAACGCCATCGAGCGCCAGGGCAGCGCCACCCTCCATCTGGATCTGCGGCCTGATCTGTCTCAGGAGGCGCTCACCAAGCGCCTGAGCGCTCCCCGCAAAGGCCAATCCGCCTCCACCTTCCTGCGCAAGGCGGCGGGCCTGAACCCCCTCGGCATCGCCCTGTTGCGCGAATCAGCCCCTCAGCTGCCCATGGAGGCCGAACCTCTGGCCCGGCTCATCAAGGCCGCGCAACTGACGCTGACGGGTACCAAGCCCCTGGAACGGGCCATCTCCACGGCGGGCGGCATTCCCTTTGCAGCTCTCAACGGCAATCTCATGCTCACGAAGCTGCCAGGGGTATTCGCCGCGGGCGAGATGCTGGATTGGGAGGCCCCGACCGGCGGCTACCTGCTCCAGGCCACCTTCGCCACCGGCTGTGCTGCGGCGAGAGGCGTGCTTTCCTTCCTTCAGATTCCCGATGCCGCATTGACCTCGAATCCGTGATCGGCCACACCCCCAACGTGATCGACCCCGCCAAGATTCTCCACGATGTGTTCGGCTTCCCCTCCTTCCGCGAAGGACAGGAGGAGATCGTGCGCGCCGTGTTGGCGGGCGAAGACGTGCTCGCCGTCATGCCCACCGGCGCCGGCAAGTCGCTCTGCTACCAGCTGCCGACCCTCGTCCGCGAGGGCCTGACCGTCGTGGTCTCGCCGCTGATCGCCCTCATGCGCGATCAGGTGGCGGCGCTCCGCCATTTCGGCGTCGAGGCGGGCAGCCTCAATTCGGCGAACGACCAGGACGAGAACCGCCGCGTGGTCGATGCGGTTCGCGACGGGCGCATGCGTATTCTCTACGCCTCGCCCGAGCGGCTCGCGAATACCGGCACTACCGAATGGCTCGGGCGCTCCGGCGTGAACCTGCTCGCCATCGACGAGGCGCATTGCGTCTCGCAATGGGGCCACGATTTCCGTCCCGAATACGCCATGCTCGGCGAAGTGCGCCGTAGACTCGGCAACGTGCAGACCATCGCGCTCACCGCCACCGCCGATGTGGCGACGCGCGGCGACATCATGCACCGCCTGTTCGAGGAGGAGCCGCGCCTCTTCATCCATGGATTCGACCGCCCGAACCTGCGGCTCGCCATGCAGGCCAAGGAGCATTCGCGGCGCCAGCTCTTCTCCTTCCTCGACAAGCACCGGCATGAGAGCGGCATCGTCTATTGCTCGTCCCGCGACGCCACCGAAAAGCTCGCGGATTCGTTGAGCCAGGCAGGCTACCGCGCCATGCCCTATCATGCGGGCATGCCTCAAGGAGAGCGCGCCAAGAACCAGGACATCTTCCTGCAGGAAGACGGCGTGGTGATGGTGGCGACCGTCGCCTTCGGCATGGGCATCGACAAGCCGGACGTGCGCTTCGTCGCGCATGCCGCCTTGCCGAAATCCATCGAAGCCTATTACCAGGAGATCGGCCGCGCGGGCCGCGACGGCGCGCCCGCCGACACGCTCACACTCTATGGCCTCGACGACATGCGCCTGCGCCGCATGCAGATCGAGCAGAGCGAGGCCTCCGACGAGCAGAAGCGCGTGGAGCGCCAGCGCTTCAACGCGCTTCTGGCCTTGTGCGAAGCGCCGCGCTGCCGCCGCCAGACCCTGCTGTCCTATTTCGGCGAGAGCACGGAACCTTGCGGCAATTGCGATCTGTGCATCGACGGCGTCATGTCCTTCGACGGCACCATCGAGGCGCAGAAGCTTCTCTCGGCCATCGTGCGTACCGGCGAACGTTTCGGCACGGAACATCTCATCAGTATCCTCGTGGGCGACGAGACGGACGCCATCCTCCGCTTCGGTCACGACAAGCTTAAAACCTTCGGCGTCGGCAAGGACCGATCCAAGAACGAGTGGCGCTCTCTTCTGCGCCAGATATACGCTGCGGGCTTGGTCAGCCTGGAACTCGCCGAATACGGCCGCTGGACGCTCACCGATGCCGGTATTGCCGTGCTGAAAGGACAAGAGCGGATCGAGCTTCGCTCCGACGTTCTCATGAAGCCCGCCGACCGCAGGCGTCGTCGCTCGCGCATCGAGGCGGAATCCGTCGTGCCCTCGGACGATCCGCTGCTTCTCGATCTCAAGGCCCTGCGCACAAAGTTGGCGAAGGAAGAAGGCGTGCCGGCCTACGTCATCTTCTCGGACCGCAGCCTGATCGACATGGCCGCCAAGCGCCCGACAACCGTCCGCGCCTTCGGCGAAGTCCACGGCGTCGGCCAGGCCAAGCTCGACCGCTATGCGGATGCTTTTTTGGATGTCCTGAAGGCGCATGCGGCTTAACAGAGCAGGCACATGCAGTCATCCCGGACGAAGCGTAGCGAAGATCCGGGATCGTTTCCAGGATAAGTCGCTATTCTCGTCACGCGATCCCGGGTTCTGCTGCGCAGCCCCGGGATGACGCCAGTTGGTCACATCTCCATCCACCGCCCCTCATGCGCGCTCTTCGCCATGGCATCGACAATGCGCTCAATGCGTATGCCGTCCTCGAAGGTGATGAGATGCGCCGCCTCTCCCGCGATGCGGCGCATCAGCTCACGGCACTCGATCACTTTCAAATCGTTGAAGCCAAGGCCGTGGCCGGGTGCGGGGATGAACTTGTCGTAGGGCGGATGCTGCGGACCGATGAGGATGGTGCGGAAACCTTGAGTCTCACGCGCGCCGTCCGCTGCATAAACCTGCACCTCGTTCATGCGTTCCTGATCGAAGACGATGGTGCCTTTCGAGCCGAAGATCTGCACGAAGATGCGGCCCTTGCGGCCCCAGGCGGAACGGTTGAGCGCGACGAGGCCCGACGCGCCGTTCTTCAGCTCGATCAGGACCGAGGCGATATCGTAGGTTTCGACTGGGCGCCGCCCGCCGCTTTTGACGGGACGATCCTTGTAAGGTTTCGCCATATGGCAGCAGACCCGGCTCACGTCGCCGAACAGAACGGAGGTGAGGCTCAAGGCATGAACGCCGAAATCGTCGAGCGCTCCATGACCGGAAGAGGCTTCGCTTTTCCAGTAGAAGAGCTCCTCCGGATCGGCCATGAAGTCCTCGTCCATCTCGATGCGGACATGGCTGACATCCCCGATTTGTCCCTTGTCGAGCAGACGCCTGATCAGGCGCATCGCCGGATTTTGGATGTAATTGTAGCCAAGTGCCGCCACCTTGCCGGAAGCCTGTGCCGCCGCCAGCATGCGCTCCGCATCCGCGAGCTTGGTCGCCATCGGCTTCTCGCACCAAACATGCTTGCCAGCCTCCAAGGCCGCAATCGCCATCTCGGGATGGAAGGCGTTGGGCGTGGTGATCGACACCACATCGATCTCAGGATCGTTCACAAGCTTTCGCCAATCGCCGGTGGCGCGCTCGAAACCAAGCTCACGCGCTTTTCGCTCGGCAAGATCCTGCGAAGCCTCTGCGAGCATGGCGAGGCGCGGACGAGGCACATCGCCGAACACGGACGCCACCGCGTTCCAGGCGAGCGCATGGCATTTGCCCATATAGCCGGTGCCGATAAGGCCGATGGCGAGACTTTTCATACTATTGCTCCCCTAATCTGGATGATCGTGGTTTTCGAAAAGTATGAAGTCATTCTCGCGCACGAGTCGGGTTGGGTTTCTATCCTTGCAAGCGACCAGCAGCTTTGGATGCCAGACGGACTAATCCACTTAAACCCAGGACAACTGACGCCACCCAAAGAAATCCAACGGGCATTAGGATTGGCACGGAGGAAAGAAAAACAATAACCTCGATTTCCTTTGTCCAATAGAGAGCTAGGCTCAGTAGATTCTCAAGAATTTCCCCGCCCCAACTAGACCCACAATCCACGTAGTCGAACCAGTCGCTCGAAAGAACGCATCCGCTAAATTCTTCGCCTCGCTGCACCCGCATTAGGCTGGTCGTGTAGAAAGCAGTAGCGCTTCCAGCCGCTATCCACCAAGACATAGAAGCCGCCTCGAAGAAGCGGAGAATGCGTCGTCCAAGCATCGGTTGGCCCTCTTATGAAGACAACCGATATATCTGTTATATTATCTCTATACCATCCCGCCCAATTCCTCCGACACTGCCTGCAATTCCTTGCCGCCTGCCATGAGGTTCTGAAGTTCCTCAATCTGAATTGCAGACTTGGCATAGGTGCCGAGCGTCTTGCCACGATTGAGCACTGTGAATCGGTCGCCCACCGCATAGGCATGGCGCACATTGTGGGTAATGAAGATGACGCCGAGGCCCTTTTGGCGCACCTGATGAATGTATTTCAGCACCATGGAGGTTTGCGCCACGCCAAGCGCCGAGGTCGGCTCGTCGAGGATCAGCACCTTCGCGCCGAAATAGACCGCGCGGGCAATCGCCACGCATTGGCGCTCACCGCCTGACAATGTACCGACCGCCTGATGCGGATCGCGCACATCGATGCCGATCTTGTGCATCTCTTCACGGGTAACCTCGTCGCAATGGTCAAAATCGACATTGCGGAAGGGCCAGAACCCCTTCACCGGCTCGCGGCCCATGAAGAAATTGCGCGTGACCGACATGAGCGGGATCATCGCGAGGTCCTGATAGACCGTGGCGATGCCCGCATCCAACGCATCGCGCGGGCTGGTGAAGGCAACGGGCTCTCCCTCCACCATGAACTCGCCGGAGGTCGGCTTGTGCACGCCCGCCAACGTCTTGATGAGGGTGGATTTTCCGGCACCGTTGTCGCCGAGCAGGCACATGACCTCGCCGCGATGAACGGAGAGCGACACACCGGAAAGTGCGATGACCGATCCGAAATGCTTGACGAGATTGCGGATCTCGATGAGCGGAGCTTCCTTAGCCATCAGCGCTCTCCCGTGACTTTGCGGCGGATGAAGTTGTTGAAGAGAACGGCGAGCAGCAGCATGGCGCCGAGGAAAACCTGGAACCAGTCGGAATCGAAGCGGGTATAGGTAAGCCCAATCGACACCATGCCGAAGATGATCGCGCCGAAGAACGCGCCGATGGCCGAGCCGTAGCCGCCGGTCAGCAGGCAACCGCCGATGACGGCTGCGATGATCGCCTCGAACTCCTTCTGGAAGCCGCGCCGTGCGTCCGTTGAACCCGCATCGAGTACTGTGAGAATGGCAACCAGCGCAGCGGCGCAGGCGGTGAGCATGAAGAGACTGGTTTTCACTCGGTCCACCGGCACGCCGGAATTGCGCGCGGCATTGGCGTCACCGCCGGAGGCGAAGATCCAGTTGCCCGCACGGGTGCGCAGCAGCAGCCACGTGGCGACGAGCGCGAGGCCGATGAACCAAAGAATGGAAACCGGAACGCCCGTGACGGTCGGCGTGCCATTGGGGAATTTCGCGATGAGATTGTTGGCGGCCAACCAGGAGAACAGGCCTTCCAAGGCGGTGCCGGAAAAGATCTCACGCACCCAATCCTCGCCCGATTGCACACCGATGCCGCGCATCTGCGTGGAGCCACCGGTCGCCCACTTGAGACCCACCAACGAGAGGCCGCGCAGGATGAAGAGGAAGGCGAGCGTGACGATGAAGGACGGCAGCCTCGTGCGGATGACGATCTGACCGTTCAGACCACCGAGAATGGCCGCCACCACGAAGGTCGCGGCAATCGCCAGCAACAAAGGCCAGCCGGTGAGCGTGATGAAGGAGCCGAAGACGAGGCCCGTGAACGCCACCATGGAGCCGATGGACAGATCGAACTCGCCGCCGATCATCAGCAAAGCGGCGGCAATGGCGAGAATGCCGAGCTGCGATGCGGGCGAGAGAATGTTCATCACACCGGCAAGCGTGAACATGGAGGAATCGGCGGTAGAGAGGAAGAAGATCGTGACCAGGACCAGGCCTGCCAGTGCGCCGAGCTCGGGGCGGCGCATGATTTTCGTCAGAAGCGAAACCTCTTTGAGGCGCTCGTCCTGAATTTTCTTGATGGCGGGCGCCGGAGACAAATCGGCGGTCGGCTGGGTGGTGTGCACCATGAAAGCCTCCCCTGAAACAATCGCATGAAAGAAGAAGCCTGCGGTCGGAATGGACCGCAGGCTTCATGAGGCTTAGCGAATGCCCTTCGCGGACAGATCGATCACCTGACTGGCCTTTTCCTTCGTGATCAGGTTCGGGCCGGACGGAACATTGCCTCCCGGCATCAAGCCGTATTTCGCGTTGAGCGCGAGGAACGTCACGGGCAGATAGCCCTGCAGATATTGCTGCTGGTCAATGGCGAACACCGCCTCGCCCGCAGCAACCGACTTCAGGAAGCCTGCGGACATATCGAAGGTCGCGACGCGAACGGCGCCGGTCTTGCCGGCATCCTTCACCGCCGCAACGCTGGGCTCGCCCGCCGTGCCCGCGCCGAGCGCGAGAATCGTGTCGATGGAGCTGTCAGACGCGAGCGCCGCCTTCACCTTGGCGCGGATATCGGTCGGGTCGTTCGTGACCGGCAGCACCGTCACCTTGCCGCCGAAACCTTCCGAGAAGCCCTTGCAGCGCAGATCGAGCGAGACGTTGCCGACCTCCTGGTTGACGCAAATGCCGGTCTTGCCGCCCATCTCTTTCAGCTTCGCGCCGGCGATGCGTCCGGCCTCGACCTCGTCCTGACCCACATGGAGCATCGCGCCGAGCTTCTTCGACACGTCGGAGCCGGAATTCATGGAGATCACAGGGATACCGGCGGCAACCGCCTTCTGGATCGACGCGGTGAGCGCCGAGGCGTCAGGGATCGACACCACGAGGCCTGCGGGCTTCTGGTTCACAGCGGCATCGATGAGCTGGCTCATGGCCACCATATCGAAGGTCTCGGGCGCGCGGTAATCGACCTGGACATTCATGTCCTTGCCCGCTTCCGCCACGCCGTTCTTCACCACGGACCAGAAGGGATCGTTGGCTTGGCCGTGGGTGACGACGATGATGCGGTTGTTTTGCTGGGCTGCGGCGGGTGCGGCGGCAGCTATGGTCAGGGCCGCTGCGGCAACGAGACCGGTCAGATAAGACTTCATGTGCTTCCTCCCAAATGGGTTCTTTGGCGCTACGCATCGGATGTCGACGCGCAGGGCGCTAGGCCCGAAGCCCCCACTTGAGAGCAGAAGGAAGCAATGTTGTTTTCAGGCCGAATCACCGGCCGTTGATGGCGCTTCCTCTGTCGATCCGGTCATTCAAAAGATAGAACGCCAGAACCTTTTTGTTTATAGAGTGGAATATTCATTCCATTTTTTACAGATCAGTGTCAAGGTCCGACCTTAGGATCAAGGTAGAGGACATGGAGACCGAGAGAAGCATCGAAGTGACAGAAGCTGCCAAAGAAGTGCCAGACGATTACGAGGGCTTGCGAGCGCTGCTGCTCAGCCGCCGCGAGGCGATGCCGAAAAGGCTCAAGCAGCTGGCAGCTTTCGCCATGGAGCACCCCGAAGAAGTGGCCTTCGGTACGGTGGCCGGCATTGCCGAGCATGCGGGCGTGCAGCCCTCGACCCTGGTCCGCTTCGCCAAAAGCCTCGGCTATGACGGCTTCTCTCATCTGCAGCAGATCTTCCGCGATCGCCTGCGCGAGCGTTTTCCGGATTACCGCGAACGGTTGAAGGGGCTGCGCGATCTCGAAGGCGACCATGTTCATGCGGCCTCCCTGCTCGAAGGCTTCGCCAATGCAGCAGTCTTTTCTCTCGAGAAGATGCGCGAATCCGTGCGGCCTGAGGAACTCTCCCGCGCTATCGAAACCTTGGCAAAGGCCGATACCATCTATCTTCTCGGCGCGCGCCGCGTGTTCCCCATCGCCGCCTATTGCGCCTATGCCTTCGGCAAACTCGGGGTGCGCGCGATTCTGATCGACCACATTGCCCAGCTCGGGCCAGAACAGCTCGCCACGGCTTCCGAGCGCGACGCGGTTCTCGCCATCAGCTTCACGCCTTATGCGCCAGTCACGGCGGATCTTGCCGCAGTCGCCGCACGGCGCAACATCCCCATAGTGGCCATCACGGATTCCGCCTTCAGTCCGCTCGTGACGAGCGCCGATGTATGGATCGAAGTCGCAGAGGCGGACTTTGGTGCGTTCCGCTCATTGTCGGCGTCCTTCGCGCTTGCGATGGCGCTTGCCGTCGGCACGGCGGAGAAGCGGGCGGAGGGCTGACAAAGCACGTCATCCCGGACGGCGGAGCCGATCCGGGATCGTGTGCAAGATAAGGCGCTATTCTCGTCTTGCGATCCCGGTTTCTGCTGCGCAGCCCCGGGATGACGCGTATGGTTAGACCTTCACCGGCTTTCCGCTCTGCGCAGATTCCGTTGCCGCATCCGCCAAACGCTGCGCCATCAGGCCGTCGCGGCCGGTCGGGTTGCACGGCTTGCCGTCGCGGATCGCGTTGAGGAACGTGGTGAGCTCGTCACGATAGGCGTCGGCATAGCGCTCCAGGAAGAAGTCCTGCACCGGATCGGCGGTAACGCCCGACGCATTCGCCACTTCCACCGTGGTGCGGTGAATGTTGCCCGCGCGGATCATGCCCTTCGAGCCATGCACCTCGATGCGCTGATCGTAGCCATAGGTGGCGCGGCGCGAGCACGAGATCTGCACGATCTTGCCCTTCGCGGTCTTCAGAAGAACGGCGGCGGTATCGACGTCGCCCGCTTCGCCGATGGCTTTGTCCACGAGGGCGGAGCCGACCGCATGCACTTCCACCGGCTCGTCGCCGAGCAGCAGGAAGCGCGCCATGTCGAGATCGTGGATCATCATGTCACGGAACAGGCCGCCCGAGGTCTTGATGTAGCTCACCGGCGGCGGGCCGGGATCGCGGGAGAGGATCGTCACGAGTTCGACGTCACCCACCTCGCCATCGGCGAGACGCTTGCGGAGCGAAGCGAAATTCGGATCGAAGCGGCGGTTGAAGCCGATCATCAGCGGCGTGCCGGCCTTCTCGACCACATTGAGGCAGCTCACAATACGCTCGCTCGACAGATCGACCGGCTTCTCGCAGAACACGGCCTTGCCCGCCTTCGCGCCGCGCTCGATCAAATCGGCATGGGTCGTGGTCGGCGTGCAGACGAGAATGGCGTCCACATCGGAGCGCTCGACGATCTCCTCCAGGGAGGCAACCTCGGCCCCTGTAGCCGCTGCCAGCTCCTGCGCGGAGGGAGCATGCGGATCGGCGACCGCCACGAGGCGGGCGTCGGGATGGCTGGCGGCGTTGCGCCCATGAATGCGGCCGATGCGGCCGGCGCCCAGAACGGCGATCCTGATCATGTTTCCCCCGGTGTTGTTTGCCGGCTACCGGCAAAATTGGAATTGATATTCCAGGATAAGATGCTAATAGAATAAACGTTCTATAACTGCAAGGGCCAGAACGGAGCCCTGACACGGTCACGTAAGACCGGCAGCGGGAGGAATAGCATGAAGCCAGCCCTGGATGTGATCACCATTGGCCGCGCCTCGGTCGATCTCTATGGTCAGCAGGTCGGTGGCCGGCTGGAGGACATGGCCTCCTTCTCGAAGGCCGTCGGCGGCTGCCCGGCCAATATTGCCATCGGCACGGCCCGGCTTGGGCTAAAGTCTGGCCTCATCACCCGCGTCGGCGACGAGGCCATGGGCCGCTTCATCCGCGAACAGATGGAGTGCGAAGGCGTCTCGACGAAAGGCATCGTCACCGACAAGCAGCGCCTCACCGCGCTCGTGATCCTGGGCGTCAGGGATGAGGATTCTTTCCCGCTGATCTTCTACCGCGACAACTGCGCCGACATGGCGCTGACTGAAGACGACATCGACGAGAGCTTCGTGGCATCCTCTGCCGCCATCGTCGTCACTGGAACGCATTTCTCCCGCGAAAGCACCGCCGCTGCGCAGAAGAAGGCGATCCGTATCGCCAAGGCGAACGGGCGCAAGGTCGTGCTCGACGTGGATTACCGCCCTAACCTTTGGGGCCTTCTCGGGCACGGCGCGGGCGAGTCGCGCTATGTGCGCTCGGATGCAGTGACCGAGCACCTGAAGCCGATTCTGGCCGATTGCGATCTCATCGTCGGCACGGAAGAAGAACTGCATATCGCAGGCGGCTCGGAGGATACGCTTCAAGCCATCCGCACCATCCGCTCGATCTCGAAAGCCACCATCGTGTGCAAGCGCGGCCCCATGGGCTGCGTGGTGTTCCCCGGCGACATTCCGGCGTCGCTCGACGACGGCGTGAAGGGGCCCGGCTTCCCGGTGGAAGTCTACAATGTGTTAGGCGCGGGCGATGCCTTCCTCTCCGGCTTCCTGCGCGGATGGCTGAAAGACGAGAAGCTTGAGACCTGCTGCGCCTATGCCAATGCAAGCGGCGCGTTTGCCGTCTCTCGCCTGCTCTGCTCGCCGGAAATTCCGACCTTCCCCGAGCTGCAGCACTTCCTGAAAGAAGGTAGCCGTCACAAGGCGCTGCGCTTCGACGAGGACATCAACCACATCCATTGGTCGACCACGCGCCGCCCTGCTTCCGACACGCTCATGGCGCTCGCCATCGATCACCGCATGCAGCTCGAGGTGATGGCGAAGGAAGTGGGCGCCCCCATCGAGCGCATTCCCGACTTCAAAGTGCTCGCCGTGAAAGCCGCCGCCAAAGTGGCGAACGGCCGCGAAGGCTTCGGCATGTTGATCGACGGCACCTATGGCCGCGAGGCTCTGTTCCGCGCAGCCGACCATCCGTTCTGGATCGGTCGCCCCGTTGAACTGCCGGGTTCGCGTCCGCTCGATTTCGAGGGACAGGGCAGCATCGGTGCGCAATTGGTCGAATGGCCCGTGGGCCACACCATCAAGTGCCTCTGCTTCTACCATCCGGACGATCCGCCGGAGCTGAAGGCGCGCCAGGAGCGTGAACTTATGCGCATCCACGACGCCGCGCGCCGCATCGGCCGCGAATTGCTGGTCGAGATCATCGCGGGCAAGCATGGGCCGCTGAAGACCGATACGGTCGCAGGCATCTTGCAGCATCTCTATGATCTCGGAATCAAGCCCGATTGGTGGAAGCTTGAGCCGCAGCAGGACAAGGCGGCCTGGAATGCCATCGGCAAGGTGATCACGAAGAACGATCCCTATTGCCGCGGCATCGTTCTGCTCGGCCTCGAGGCACCGGAGGACGAGCTGGAAATGGCCTTCGCAGCCGCCGCCAGCGAGCCGCAAGTAAAGGGCTTCGCGGTCGGGCGTACGATCTTCAGCGATGCCGCTCGCCGCTGGCTGAAGGGCGAGATGTCGGATGAAGCCGCCATCGCCGACATGGCGGGCCGTTTCCAGCGCCTTGTCGATTGCTGGCAGCGCGTATCCGGCCAGGCCAAGGCTGCCTAAGACGAAGGGCGGAGCCGATCATCGGCTTCGCCCTCTTTTCATGACCGACAAAACCTGAGAACGCTGCCGACATCGCATTCGGCGCATTTTGAGAGAAACGCCCATGAGCACGATCCGCCTCACTATGGCGCAAGCCATCGCCCGGTTCCTCACCGCGCAGAAGACGGAGATCGACGGACAGATCCTGCCGCTCTTCGGCGGCGTGTGGGCCATCTTCGGCCACGGCAACGTGGCAGGCATGGGCGAGGCGCTGCACGGCGTGCGCGATCAGCTTCCCACCTTCCGCGCCCATAACGAGCAGGGCATGGCGCATGCCGCGGTTGCCTTCGCGAAAGCCTCGCGCCGCCGCCGCATGATGGCCTGCACCACATCCATCGGCCCAGGTGCGACAAACATGGTGACGGCAGCAGCCGTGGCGCATGTGAACCGCATTCCCGTGCTGCTTCTGCCCGGCGACGTGTTTGCCAACCGCAGGCCCGATCCGGTGCTGCAGCAGATCGAGAATTTTTCCGATGGCACGGTGTCGGCGAACGACTGCTTCAAGCCTGTCTCCCGCTATTTCGATCGCATCTCGCGGCCCGAGCAGATCATTCCCGCGCTCCAGCGCGCCATGGCTGTGCTTACCGATCCCGCCGATTGCGGACCTGTGACACTGGCGCTTTGCCAGGACACGCAGGCCGAAGCTCACGATTATCCCGAGAGCTTCTTTGCGGAGAAGGTCTGGACGCCGCGCCGCATTCGTCCCGATGAAGCTGAACTTGCTGAGGCCGCCAACCTCATCCGCAATGCCAAGAAACCTTTCATCGTGGCAGGCGGCGGCGTGCTCTTCTCTGGCGCCGAGAAGGTGTTGGCAGATTTCGCGCAGAAGCACGGCCTCTTCGTCGGCGAGACGCAGGCCGGCAAGTCGAGCTTGCCCCACGACCATCAGTCTAATCTCGGCGCTGTCGGCGTGACCGGCACGGGTGCCGCGAATGCGCTTGCCGAGGATGCCGATGTGGTGATCGCGGTCGGTACGCGCCTTCAGGATTTCACCACCGGCTCCTGGGCGCTGTTCAAGAATCCGAACCGCAAGATCGTCGGCCTCAACGTGCAGCCCTTCGATGCCACGAAGCACAATGCGCTGCCGCTCGTTACCGATGCGCGCGTGGGCCTCGAAGAGCTGAGCAGAGCGCTCGGCAGCTGGAAGGCGCCGGAAGCTTGGGTGTCGAAGGGACGCGAGGAAAAGGCGCGCTGGTTCGATTCCTCCGCCCGCTTCACGGATCCGACCAATGCGGAGCTTCCCTCCGATGCGCAGGTGATCGGCGCGGTGCAACGCACCTCGTCGCCCACCGACGTGGTGGTCTGCGCGGCCGGCGGCCTGCCGGGCGAGTTGCACAAGCATTGGAAGGCGAGCGCAGCGCTCGGCTACCACATGGAATACGGCTATTCTTGCATGGGTTACGAGATTGCGGGCGGCCTCGGCGTGAAGATGGCCGATCCCAAGCGCGAGGTGATCGTGATGGTGGGCGACGGCTCCTACCTGATGATGAATTCGGAACTCGCCACCTCCGTCATGCTCGGCCAGAAACTCACTGTCGTTCTGCTCGATAATCGCGGCTATGGCTGCATCAATCGCCTGCAGCGCGCCACCGGCGGCGAGAGCTTCAACAACCTGCTGCAGCACACGAACCACGTCACACTGCCGGACATCGACTTTGCCGCACATGCCGCAAGCCTCGGCGCGCAATCGCTGAAGGTGAAGAGCATCGCGGAGCTCGAGGACGCGCTGAAGAAGGCGCGCAGCGCGGAGCGCAGCACTGTCATCGTCATCGACACCGACCCGCTCATCTCCACTAACGAGGGCGGCCATTGGTGGGATGTGGCGGTGCCGGAAGTCTCCGTGCGCGAACAGGTGAAGACCGCCCGCAAGAATTACGAAAATGCCCTCGGCGCGCAGCGCGTGGGCGACTGATTGAAACAGAAGGAATAAGAGCCATGACGATCCGCATCGGGGCGAACCCCATCGGCTGGTCCAACGACGACATGCCGGAACTCGGCGGCGAGACGCCGCTGGAGGTGTGCCTGGCCGAGGCCAAGGAAGCCGGCTTCGAAGGCATGGAACTCGGCAACAAGTTCCCGCGCGAGCCGGAAGCGCTGAAGAAGGCTCTCGCACCCTTCAACGTGGCCTGCGTCTCCGGCTGGTATTCCGCCGAGCTTCTCAAGCGCGACGCCGATGCCGAGATGAAGGCGCTGCGCCCGCATCTCGATCTCCTGAAGGCCATGGGCTCGAACGTGCTCGTGTTCGCCGAGACCTCGAACGCCATTCACGGCGATCGCTCGAAGCCGCTCTCGCAGCGTCCTGTGATGAAGGACGGCGATTGGGCCGAGTTCGGCCGTCGCCTCACGCAGGTGGCCGAGCGCACGCTGCAGGAAGGCGTGCGTGTTGTGTACCATCACCACATGGGCACCATCGTGGAATCGGAAGCCGACATCGACGCCTTCATGCGCTCCACGGGCGATGCGGTTCATCTGCTTCTCGACACGGGCCATGCCACCTGGGGCGGCGCAGACCCGGCAGCACTTGCGCGCCGCTATCGCAGCCGCATCAGTCACGTTCACACGAAGGACGTGCGCAAGAGCGTGATGGAGAAGTCGAAGGCTGAAGGCTGGAGCTTCCTCGATTCCGTCATCGAAGGCGTTTACACGGTGCCGGGCGACGGCATGGTGGATTTCGTCTCCGTGTTCAAGGAACTGCCGGGCTATAGCGGCTGGGTGGTCATCGAAGCGGAGCAGGACCCGAAGAAGGCCCATCCGCTCACCTATGCCAAGATGGGCTATGCCAATCTCACCCGCTTCCTGAAGGAAGCCGGCCTGCGGTAGTTTTTTGCTGACGCATTTTCTTTCCGGAGAACCGATCATCACTTCTCCGGAAAATGCGGTAAGGAATACACACGATGTCCAAGCTTCTCGTCAAACCGTCGAAGCCCGATTCAACCGGGCGCATCCACGCCATCACGCCGGAATCCGCCGGCTGGACCTATGTGGGTTTCGAGGTCTACCAGCTCAAAAGCGGGCAGAGCTTGAAACAGCAGACCGGAGACCGGGAAGCTTGCATCGTGATGCTTTCAGGCCGCGCGCATGTGGGCGCGGCCGGTCAGGATTTCGGCACGATCGGTGGGCGCTCCTCGCCGTTCGAGCCTGATCCGTGGTCGCTTTACGCACCGGCCAAATCCGAATGGTCGTTGAAGGCCGAAACGGATTGCGAAATCGCGGTCTGCACTGCACCGGGAGAAGGCAAGCTTCCGGCGCGCGTGATCCGTCCTGATCAGGTCGGACAAGAAACGCGCGGCAAGGGCACCAACACGCGCCACGTGCGCAACATCCTGCCGGAGACGGAGACGGCGGAAAGCCTGCTGGTGGTGGAAGTCATTACGCCTTCGGGCCATTGGTCGAGCTATCCGCCCCACAAGCACGACCGGGACATGCTGCCGAACGAGTCGCTGCTGGAAGAGACCTATTACCACCGTCTCAATCCGCCGACGGGCTTCGCGCTGCAGCGGGTCTACACGGATGACCGTTCGCTCGACGAGACGCTGGCTGCCAGCAACGGCGATGTGGTGCTGGTGCCGAAAGGCTATCATCCCGTCGGCGCGCCGCATGGCTACGAGCTGTATTACTTGAACGTCATGGCGGGCCCGAAGCGGATCTGGAAGTTCCACAACGATCCGGATCACGAGTGGATGCTGAAGACGGCCTAACAGCCGTCTTTACTTGTCGATCTCGACCTTCAGCTGAATCACATCGGCGGAGACGCCGAGCACCTGCGCGATCCGCAGGCGGGCTTCGTCCAGGATCTCAGGTACGCTCGCGCCTTCACTGGCAGGAACCAGGGGTACAGTCTTGTTCGTCGCGACAAGTCCCTCGTCGGCATCGAGAAACATGACGCCGTGGTGCCGCCCGTCATACCACATGATCTGGGCACGCCGGGTAAGCTTCCGCTTCGGGATCTGCAACTCGAATTCCCGGGGCACCTTCACCGGCTGAGAGAACACGAGACAGGCACCGGTTTCCGAAAGATCCCGTACCGTACATTCCATACGGGAAAGGCGATTGTTGTAAACAATCAGCCCCTCAAGGAGAGTGCGCGTACGCGGACTGGCGCGACGCTGCTCAACCGGATTCATGAATCCCCCATCGTTTCGTCCCGCTTCTCAACATGAGACAGGACAAACCTGTCAGCTCGACTCCCTTGATTTTCCACCAAGTCTCAGGAGCCTTCGCGGAACGAAGGCACCGAGCGAGCCGACACTATATAAGTAATATGGTAACGCGCATTTCAACAACCTAGCGTGGCATTATTTCAAAGTAATCTTGCATAATCGCCTTTACGAAAAGGAAGCTAAACCCGCAGCGGTTGAAAAGGCATGCTCCCCCTATCGTCCGACACGAAAAATCAGCGTGTCGAGGCGCAACAGTTGAATCTCTACAAGGAAGCTGTCCTTGCGAGAGGGGGCCGAAGCGAGAGCGAAAAAGGGGGGAGAATGGCGCACCCGACACGATTCGAACGTGTGACCTTTGCCTTCGGAGGGCAACGCTCTATCCAGCTGAGCTACGGGTGCGTGAGGCCTTGGGCCTGACCTCTTCCCTACCCGATCAGGGCTCTCAAGACAACCTCTGACCGGGGATCGCGGACGCCAGGTTCAAGCGTTCTTGGCGGGCGGCAGGATCAGGGCGAGGTCGGCTTCGGTGAGAAGCCTGTACTGGCCGGGCTCCAGATCTGCCGGCAGGGCGAGATCCCCGATCTTGTCGCGGTGAAGGACAGTGACATGGTTTCCCACGGCGGCGAACATGCGGCGCACCTGGTGATAGCGCCCTTCGGTCAGCGTGAGATAGGCGCTTGTCTCTGACAAGACTTCTAACTTCGCAGGCAGGAGCGGCTTCTCCTCGCCTTCCAGCATAAGCCCCCCAGCAGCGAAGATCTCGGCCTCGTCGCCGCGCAAGGGGCGATCGAGAGTCACCTGGTAGCGCTTGGAGATGTTCGCGCGGGGCGAGATCACCCGGTGCAGCAGATTGCCGTCATCTGTCATGAGCAGGAGACCGGAGGTTTCCTTGTCGAGGCGGCCGATGGTGGAGATCGCGGGGTCGCGACGGCGCCAGCGCTCGGGCAAAAGGCTATAAACCAGCGGGCCTGCCTCCTTGTGCGAGCATGTCACGCCGAGCGGCTTGTGCAACATCAGCGCCAAACCCGGCGGCGGATCGAGCGGCTTGCCGCGCACGAGCATGCGCTCCGAGAGATCGCGTGTGACGGCGATGCGATCATCCGCATCCTCGATGGTTTCGCCGTCGAGGGTGACGAGGCCTGCATAGACGAGCTGCTGCACCTCGCGGCGCGAGCCATAGCCCAGATTGGCGAGCAGCCTGTCGAGGCGGAGAGTGGGCGTCTTGCTCATTTCTGGGCCTCGTAGATCTTGTAGCCGGCCGCTTCCATCTTCGGCGTGACGCGCTTGAACAACGGCTTCAGCACACCCTCGTAAGGCAGGTGCCTGTTGGCGACGAGCCAGAGCACGCCGCCCGGACGCAAGGCTTCCGCAGCCTTGCGGATGAAGCTCTGACCCAAGCCCTGATCCTCGGCGCCACCGTCATGGAACGGCGGATTCATCACCACGAAGTCGAGCCCACTCGCATGTAGGCCTGAGCGCACATCCGCCCAGCGGATCTCCGCGCGTGTATCCTCGATGTTACGCTCCGCCATCTCGGTGGCGCGGCGATCGATATCGAGCATGAGCAGATGCGTGACGTTCGGACCTTTCAGGATCGTGCGCGCGAGAGTTCCGGTGCCGCAGCCGAAATCGGCGCCCTTGCCGCTGAAGGCAGGCAGGTTCTGTTCAAGGAGGGCGCTGCCCGGGTCGAGACGATTCCAGCTGAACACACCGGGTTGGGTCCACGCCCCTAGTGCGTCGTCGAAGCGCGGCGCGCCCTCGGCCAGGGCCTCATCGAGACCGCTGAGCTGAGCAGGTCTCTCGCAGGTGCAGATGCGGTGATGACGGCGGGAGGTTTCGCTGATCTCGCAGCCGAACCCTTTGAGTTCCTTGGCGAGCCGCGAGCCGCCCTTGTCCTTGGGCGCGAGGACGGTCAGCCTGCCGCCGGGCGCGAGTGCCTTCAGCGCCAGCGCGATGGTGTAGCGCCGCTCCACCGTGCCGGGCGGAGCCAGCACAACCATCTCCGTCAAGGACGCGTCCACCTGATCCTCCAGCTTTCCTGAGCCGGGAATCAGAGGAGAGAATTGTCGGCTGCCCGGAGGCGCCTCAGCCAGCTCAACTGGGGGCGTCCCATAGATTCCGGTCGATGTGATGTCTGGCAAGGCTGCTCGATCCACGCTGAAGGAGCCGTGTTCTTATTATGCCGAGGCCCGGAACGTAAACCTGGAAGCCCGGATCTACTTCAAAGCCTCTTTTCCGAGCATTGTCTTAATTGACCGAAAGCGGCCCTGGCTTTGCAGCAACGGCTCGGATCTCGGATTCTCCGACGGCCCGTTGGGCGCCGCTCGTGGTGTGCCGGATCCTGTAGCCTAACTCTCCATTGGTTGCCTCTGGCATGAGACGGACGATCTCGTACACGCCGTCCGTCCGATCGGCGAAGCGTGTTCCGGCAGAGTGAACCAGCTGGCCCAGTGAAAATTTGTGACTCATGTGAATCTCCTGTGTCTCGATCAGTTGAGGGACATCGGCCGGGGAAGAGTGTGAGCCTTAATCGGCAGGGTGTGCTCGACCTCGGCATCGATCTCCTGATCGAGGATTTCCGCCAGCACCATGGCATCCTCGGCGTCCATGGCGGTGGCGGGATAGATCTGAAACTCGCTGCTGCTCTCGACGACAACGGCGTCGCGGCCAAAGCGCAGAATGCAGTTGGTCTGGCGCATCAGCCATTCCGGCACCAAGTCGCCGGCCTCGAACGTCCAAGTCTTTTCATGCATCGTGGACCTCTCCCGGGCTGATGAATTCAAGCCCTGCGCCACTCAGCGGCGGCGGAATTGCGGGCGACGGGCACCTGCCGGACGGGGCGCTCCCGATCCGCTGTCCTTGTGACGGAAGATGAGCCGGCCCTTGTCGAGATCGTAAGGAGACATCTCGACGGTCACGCGGTCGCCCGCCAGCGTCTTGATGCGGTTCTTCTTCATCTTGCCGGCGGTGTAGGCGACGATCTCGTGTCCGCTCTCCAGCTTCACGCGATAGCGGGCATCCGGCAGGATCTCGATAACCTCGCCTTCGAATGTGATCAGCTCTTCCTTGGCCATGGAGAAAATCCTTTTGCTGAAAATAAAAAAGCCGCTCCCGAAGGGCGGCTTTGCCAAGCGGCGCGATATACGCGCCGCTTGGTGATGATCAGAGATCTTAGGCCGTCTGGATGTTGTTGACAGCGATCTTGCCGGAGCGGCGGTCCTCAGCCGTGTCGAAGGTGACCTTCTCGCCTTCGCGAAGGCCACGGATGCCGGCGCGCTCGAGGGCGGTGGCGTGGACGAACACGTCCTTGTCGCCGTTGTCCGGCTGAATGAAGCCGAAGCCCTTTTGGTCGTTGTAGAATTTTACGGTACCCGAAATCATGGGAATATCCTTGAGTTATGCGTCAGTGCACGTGAGCTTGACGAGCGTGCGGAAGCACGCCCTTGCTCGGGTTAGTCGATGTTTGGGAAGGCTGTCTGAACGTGCGCCTGGCATGCCAAGGCGTAACGGCCCGATTGTCCGGCCAAATGTCGATGAGAATTATCTAGTGCCCTATTAGGGCGAATACAAGGCTGAGAATGGATTTAATTGACCTTTATCCTCTCATGCGAGCGGACGAACCATAGCTTTTTCCTGAAACGACTTTTTCTGAACTTGATAAAGTTTCTTTGAAGGCCATCCTCCTCGCAGAAATAATATGCGTTTATTGGCAGATGATCCGGGCGTCGGGGCACGTGGCCACATAGGCCGGCGTCGGGCAATAGGTCTGCCGGAAGGTCTCCGTGATGGTGCAGGTCACATGCACCCGATAGCCGCGCTGCGGCACCCCGCCGATGGGCTCGTGCAGAACGGAATAACCGAGATCCTGATCAGCGAGGCGGGCAATGGCGCGCTCGGTCACGATGGGAGTCATGCGGCTCACGCGCGTGGTCCGGGTCACGGTGACATGCCCCAGATCCGCCGCGTGAGCCGTCTCCTGGGCCAGAAGGCCGGCCACGATTGCAACACCCATCAATTGAAACTTCATCTCAAACGTCCTCCGGCCGCGCGGCCAACCGCAAAGGCTCTGCGAGAATAAATGCCGAGAACGGCTTTCGGATCCGAGCCGATCTTGTCGGCGCTATCCACAGAGGGGCTTGGAAGCGCCCGGCTTTAAACAAGCGGTAGGATGTTCTGGGCGATAACCCTGTCGAAACGTCGTGAAGTGAACGGGATCACATGCATCACATCCACCTTGCCGAGGGGTTGCGGCTTCGTTTTCCGGCGCGCAGCACCGATTTCGCCCAGGGGGTCGAGGTCGGCGTATTGGCGGCGCTCATGAGCCAGGACGTCTCGGAATTCAGCCGCCGCATCTCCAAGGCCAATCTGGGCCAGATCCGCGCCGTGGCGGACCAGTTCGGCTACCGCCTGGTCGAGGGTGAAGCCACTGACGATTGCGTCGAGCTTACGTTCTACAGCCGCGCCGCGCGTCCGCGCCTGCGCGTCGTGCATTCGGGGGCCTGAGCCTTCAGGCTTCCCCACGCCTCTGCCGCATGCGTACACGTTCCCGATAGGCGGTATAGAGGCCGCTCGCTGCGATGATGCAGGCGCCGACGATGGTCCAGCCATCCGGCAGCGCCGCGAAGACCAGATAGCCGAGCGCTCCCGCCCAGATCAGCTGCACATAAGAGAACGGCGCGATCACGGATGCATTGCCGTGGCGATAGGCCAGCACGACAAGCCATTGCCCGATGGTGAAAGCCAAGCCCATCAGAAAGGCAGCGCCCCATTCGCCGGCGGAGGGCGCCACCCAATTGAAGGGAAGCGTCACGCTTAAGATAAGGCAGCCGACGATGGCGGAATAGGCCACCGTCGTCAGCGGATGATCGACGCCGCTCATCTTGCGCGTCACGACGGCACCAGCGGCCCAGCTCGTAGCGCCCATTAGCGGGAGAAGCGCGGTCGCCTGAAAGGCATCAGTCCCAGGGCGGATGACGACCAGCACACCCACGAGGCCCACCAGTGACGCGACCCAGCGCCGCCACCCCACCGATTCTCCGAGGAAGACAATCGACAGGGCCATGATCAGGATCGGCGAGACGAAATAGATCGCCGTTGATTCAGCAACTGGCAGGTAACGCAGCCCCTGCGTGAAGAACAGGGTCGATCCGATCATGCCTAAGCTTCGCAGCACCTGAAGGCCGGGACGCTTCGCGCGAAACAGCGATGTGCCGCCCATCAGCAGAACGACAGGCACGACCAGACAGGAAAAGATCGCATAACGGATCCACGCGATTTCTGACGCAGGCAGCGTGGCCGCCAGGTACTTGGTCGAAACATCGCAAACGGAAAAGAAAACCGTCGAGGCCACGAGCAGCAGAATGCCCCGCACCGGCGAATAGGCCGTGGGCGCACGCAAGGGCTGGTCGACGACTTGCGACAACGCCTCGCTCTCGGAGGGTTTGGAAACAACGGTCATGAACGACTCAAAAAAGAGGCCCGCAGGCGGATGCTGCGAGCCTGGAGGCAATGATCGTCCCACTAAAGGTTCGTTTCATCGGAATGAGAAGTGCAAAGACCACACCGGCACCATGCTCCCGATGAATGGATCTTGTTTCTATAAGGCCAAGCTTCGCTTTAACGACAACGTTTCCTCATCAAGCTTCAGGCTAATATGAACTGATCGTTACAATGTTTTGCGATGAACATGAATTACTGTTCAGTATATCTGATATTACTGAGCCAAGATGAATCATGATAGAGGTCTCATTGTTGCCTCATTAGCTTCCATTTTGCGCATCCACGTATAACAACAAGGGAATGCATTGTGGATCAACGCAAGACAACGCTCAAAGTCGCAAGCCTTTTTCTATCGGCCCTCGCTTTTCTTCCCGCCTCCATGGCGCAAGCCCAGCCGAAGGATGATGCCGGAAAGGTCATCCAGAGCGGCCGCGCTTCCTGGTACGGCCCTGGCTTCCACGGGCGCCGGACTGCGAGCGGCGAGACCTTCAACACGAATGAGCTGACTGCTGCGCACCGCACCCTGCCCTTCGGTACCAAGGTCCGTGTCGTGAATAAGAAAACCGGCAAGTCGGTGGTCGTGCGCATCAACGATCGCGGTCCTTACGCGCATGGCCGCGTGATCGATCTCTCCCGCGCCTCCGCGCAAGCCATCGGCATTACGGGCGTGGGTTCCGTCACCGTCGCGGAACTCTGATCGGACTCTTTCCCGTCACGCGTTCGATGGAACTCCAAACGGCCCCGTCCGCTTTTCCCCGGTCACCTTTTTGAATTCAGAAGGCTGTTCGGAAAGAGCATATGCAGACGGGCCGGTTGCTGACATCGACACTTTCCATCGCCGCGCTTCTGTGGGCCGGCGGCCCCATGGCCTTTGCTCAAGGAGCACGGCCATGGGTCGATCCGCCACCAGAGAATGGAGCTGCGGCACAACCCGCGCCGCCTCCGCTATCTCCGCAGCCTCTCCCCGCCGAACCGGTTCCGGAAGCGCGGCAGCCCGCGCCGGCGCCCGCGCAACAAGCGCAGCCGCAGCCGCAGCCGCAGCCGCAGCCGCAGCCGCAGCAATCTGCCGAACATCGCGCATCGCGGCCAGACGCCGCCAAGAATTTCGCCATCGATTATCTGGCGTCGTGGTCCGCGCGCAACGATATCGCGCTCGATGCCACGGCCGAGCTTTATGCGCCGCGCGTTCTCTTCCACGGCAGCACCGTAAGCCTGGATCGCCTGTATAAGGAAAAGAAGCGCTTCACACAGCGCTGGCCCGAGCGCGAATATCGTCCTCGCAAAGAATCCATCGGCACGACATGCAATCCTGCCGGAACGGTCTGCACCGTGCATGCGGTTTTCGATTACACCGCCGCCAATCCGAAGCGCCGCCGCCTCTCGCAAGGATCGGGTGCGCTCCAGCTCATTGTGGAATTCATTGGAGAGAAGCCGCTGATCGTGGCTGAGCACAGCACGTTGATTCAGCAAACACGTAAGCGCATTCTTACTTCGGAGGGTTCATCGAATGAGTGATGCCGCCTCGCGTCACGATATATCCAGAAGTCTTGGCGACACCCCGATCGGCAATGCCGTTCAGATGCGGGAGCAGATGCGCGATCTCATCCATGCCGAGATCGAGAAGCTCAATCCCACCGACGATGCGCGTCGGGCTTTGGAGCTCATCATCGAGTCGTCCTTACGTCCCTCCCGCGTCGACGGAGAGCTGAAGCTCACCGTCATCAACTCCCATGGCGAGCCCAGAGTGATGGAGCGGAACGGACAGACGGTTCCGTTGACCTTGCAGGATCTGATCGCCGAATTGCGCAGGGATCATCCATTTCTTTTCAAGGCCCATCACAAGCAAGAACAGGCTGTCGAGACGGTTGAACCGGCACCTGTCGAGAAAAAGCAGAGCCGTGATTGGCTGGACCTTGCTTCCTCCACCACACCGGAACCGAACAGAAAACTCGCGCCATCACTCGGCACGCATGCGCTCGCCCATTGGCGCAGGGGTAAGGTTCGCTTCCATGGCTGGACTCAAAACCTGTCCGGAAAGCTGAAATTGCCGGAGGCTTTGGCAGAGTCCGGCACGATGGCAGGCGTTCGAAACTCCATCGCCGAATCCAAGGAACGGGCGCAGGCCTTCTTCGACAATATTCAGGACAAGCCCGTATCCCGCCGCCCTGGCTTCGCCTTGAGCGTCGCGGCAGCCTTCCTGGTGCTGCTGGGCGTGGGCGCCTTCTTCGCGCTTCGTCCCGATGACACCACGCAAGCCGGTCTCGCGGGCCCCTCGGAGACCGGGGCTCTTGGCGCTGCAGAGGTTGCGAATGCGCGGCCCGAGACAGCGCGCGCATCCAGCAGGCAAACCTTGCGCGGCGTGCCGGATGTGATCGACACCGCCACCCTTTCCTTGAATGGGGAGGTGGTACGTCTCTTCGGCGTGGAATGGGCACCCGGGGCTGGCAAGCCGGAAGATTTGACGAATTATCTTCAGGGCCGCGAAGTTACCTGCGAACCTACCGGCGGCAACGACACCTATCGCTGCCGGGTTGGCGAGCAGGATCTGTCACGGGTCATCCTGTTCAACGGCGGCGGACAACCGAATGCGGAAGCAACGCCTGAACTGAAGGCCGCCGCCGACCAGGCGCGCGAGGCAAAGCTCGGCGTGTGGAACAAGCAGCCCTGAACGAAAAACGGCCCCCGCAATGCAGGGGCCGTTTGAATGCTTTTCACGATACCGATCAGCGCGCGCCGACGGGTGCCGGAATCTCGACTTCGATCTCGAGGGTGGAGATGTCCGAGTCGCGGTTCATCTTCACCTGAACGTTGTCGTGCTCGACCATGACGTGGCGGCGGACGACGGCAAGGATTTCCTCGCGCAGCTTCGCCACGAGGTCGGGCTGTCCGCCCACGACGCCGCGCTCGTGAGCCAAGAGGATCTGCAGGCGCTCGCGCGCTACAGGCGCCGACGTGCGGCGGTTGAAGAAGCTCATCAGGCTCATGCGGCCCTCCGTCCGAACAATTTGCCGAGCAGGCCCTTCTTGTCGCTCGGGATCGTCATCTCGAGCGTTTCGCCCTTGAGGCGGCGCGCCGCGTCGAAATAGGCGCGGCCCGGTGCACTTGCCGGATTGTTGAGGGTGACCGGCGAGCCCATGTTCGACGCCTTCAGAACCTCTTCGCTCTCGGGGATGATGCCGATGAGCGGAATGGAGAGGATTTCCAGCACGTCGTCCACTTTCAGCATCTCGCCGCGCTCGGCGCGGGCGGGATCGTAGCGGGTGAGCAGCAGGTGCTTCTCGATGCGGTCGCCTTTTTCCGCCTTCTCGGTCTTCGAGTCGAGGAGGCCGATGATGCGGTCGGAATCGCGGACCGAGGAGACTTCCGGATTGGTGACCACGACAGCCACATCCGCATGGCGCATGGCCATGGTCGCGCCGCGCTCGATGCCGGCGGGGCTGTCGCAGATGATCCAATCGAACTTCTCGCGCAGTTCGTTGAGAACGCGGGCCACGCCCTCTTCCGTCAGCGCGTCCTTATCGCGAGTCTGCGAGGCGGGAAGCAGCGACAGGTTCTCAATGCGCTTGTCGCGGATGAGAGCCTGCGAGAGCTTGGCGTCGCCCTGCACTACGTTGATGAGATCGAACACCACGCGGCGCTCGGCGCCCATGACGAGATCGAGATTGCGCAGGCCGACATCGAAGTCGATGACGACGACCTTATCGCCGCCATGCGCCAGCGCCGCGCCCAGAGCTGCCGAGGACGTTGTCTTTCCAACGCCACCTTTGCCGGATGTTACGACCAAGACTTTGGCCATTGTCGTCTCTCTTTCTCTCTATCAATCCAGGGTTTGCAGGATGATCGAATCGCCATCCAGATTCACCTGGATGGGTTGACCGTGGAACTTTGAACCGAGATCGTCGGCGGTCTTGTAGAGACCGTCGATGGCGATCAATTCTGCCTCGAACTTTCTGCAGAAGATGCGGGCGCGGGAATTGCCCGTGCAGCCGGCAATCGCACGACCGCGCAGCGCGCCGTAAACGTGAATGGAGCCGCCGGCCACGATCTCCGCGCCCGAGGCGACGGAGCCGAGAACCGTCACATCGCCCTCCGGATGCAGGATCGACTGACCCGAGCGCACGGAGCCCTCGATCATCAGCGTCTTGTCGTCGGCGGGAGAATGCGCAGCCGGGGTTGCGGCCGCAGCCGCGTTCTCGCTCCCTTCATGGATGTCGATCTCGCCCGCAGGCTTGCCCCCGGTAATCTGCGGCGGCATGTCGGGCTCGACATTTTCAGGCGCGGCGCCTTCGAGGCCGACGATGCGGATGTTGCGCATCTTGAAGGCGGCCAGAAGAAACTTCAGCTCGGATTTGGAGGGCTTGAGGTTGGAGACATCGGCAATGATCGGGCGGCCGGAGAAAAATCCGGGCGAACGCTCCGATACCGCGTCGAGATCCTCGAGCCAGTCCCTCAAGGGCACTTCAGGCGCAAGCACCAGGGCCAAAAAGGACCTGCCACGGAAGCGAAGAGCGGGACGGGGGCGAACGGCGATGGTCACGGGAGTTCAAATTCCTTTAATACCCCCTGATTTCGAACGCTTATGGTTAATGGACCGTTAAGGAGCCCCCGCTCTCGCTAACAATTTTTCAGGGAAACCCCGTAAATTTCCACTTTCCCAAGAGAGCGTGGCAGGCGATTTGATAAGAATTTCAGCTGTTCCAAGGAAAATAAAGATAATATCTATTACTTTGTGATTATCCCCTAGCACTTCTTGAGTATTAATCCGCCAGCAAAACTGAATTGACCCTATTTGCAATGGACCTACCATAACCGTTCCTTCGTTGCGCCTTCCGAAACTATCGTGATTATTTTCATATCGCGGATTCGCCAAGCAAAACGATTGAACAACAAACGGCCAATCGGCCAGTCCAGGGAGGACGAGGTATGGCGGGTCGAGTTAAGGGTTTTCTCTCAAGACGTGTTCCTTCAGCCCGGCAGGTCATGCGGATTGCCGTCTTCGCTGCAGGCCTTCTCTCCGGCATGGTTTATGCCTCGGCCCAGACTCCGGCTCCCTTGCAGGGGCAGAGCACCAGCGCCAGCCGGGCCAATAAAGGCACGCTCGGCGTAATCTCGGGCGGAGCCGACGGCACCTATATCCGCATCGCAGCCGATCTCGCGAATGTTCTCGACAACAACGACCTGCGCATCCTTCCGATGATCGGGCGCGGATCGCTCCAGAACCTCAAGGACATCATGTTCCTGCGCGGCGTGGACATCGGCATCGTGCAGATGGACGCGCGAGAGCAATTGCAGGCTGAGAACCTTCAGGATGACGCCGTGCAGCGCTTGCGCTTCATCACGCGCCTCTACAACGAGGAAGTCCACATCATCGCGAGCAACGACATTACGGATATCCGGCAGCTCGAAGGCAAGAAGGTGAATATCGACAAGGTGGGAAGCGGCACCAACCTCACCGCGCAGCTCATTTTCAACAAGCTCGGGATCAAGCCGGAGCTCACGACTTTCGATCAGGCCTCGTCTTACGCGAAGCTGAAGTCGGGCGAGATCCAGGCCGCTCTTTACGTCGCCGGGCGCCCGGTCCGCGCCATCGCGGAATTCCAGACCGACGGTCGCTTCCATCTTCTCTCGATTCCGTTCGAGGGCGAGATTGCCGAATCCTATTTCCCGGCGCGCTTCGAGAACAAGGATTATCCGCAGCTCGTCGCCTCCGACAAACCCGTGGAGACCCTGGCGGTCGGCAGCCTTCTCGTCGTGTACAACTGGCCCGAGAACTCGGATCGCTACAATCGTGTGAAGCGGTTCGTGGACGCTTTCTTCTCCCGCTTCGATGAATTCCTCCAGCCGGGCCGCCACCCGAAATGGAAGGAGGTCAATCTCGCAGCGACCGTTCCCGGCTGGGAACGCATCAGGGCCGCGCAGGATTGGCTGGATCGCGCGGCAACCGCCAGCAAGCCCTCCGCCGAGGTGCAGAGTTTCGAGAGCTTCATGCAAAGCCGGGGCATCACCGTGTCGCCGGAACAGCGCGAGGCCCTCTTCAGGGATTTCCTCGCCTGGCGCAACGACCGCCAGAGAGCGCCCCGCAGAGTCACCCGACAGGATTAAGACAACAACACACAACAATCAGGACCGAAGCCGAGGGCTCATCATCGAGCCTTCGGCGACCGCCCTAGGAGGTCCGACATGAACAAGCGGGATCATCTCCGGCTTTCGCATTCCGCCACCGAAATCCTCACGATCGCTTTGATCAGTCTCTCTCTCGCAGGCCCCGCTCTCGCCGAGAACGCTCCGGGTCAATATCCCGAGGCAACAATCGATGAGGATGCGGCAACCTGGAGGGGGAACACCAGCGATCTATCGGCCATGCTTCCCTTCCTCGTCACCTCTCCCGACCGGGAGCGGCTTGCGGTGCAGCTTCTCTCCGCCATGCAGCGAGGCGACCTGAAGGAGGCGGAAACCACACTCAACGCAGCCATCGAGGCAGGCACGCTTGCCATCGCGCTCATCGACCGCATTCGTGATCCTGATCTTCTGTCTTCCCTGCAAGGCCTTGGCCTTCAGGCCGCACAGAACTCGCCCGGCTCTCCATCGGCATGCATCGCTCCCGCCCAGTCCAGTGAAGACAACCTGGCCGATCTGCAGGAAGCGCTCGACCGGGAGCAATCCCACAGCGCGGCGATCACACGGACGCTCTCCGATCTCACGAAGCAATACAATGCCCTCACAGTGCGCCTGGAAACGGAGTCCTCCGGCGCCAACATCAAGGTTTCGGGATTGCAGCACGATCTGCAGCAGGAGAGGCAACAGCGTGAAGCCATCATGCAGCAGCTCGCCAATCTGCAGACCGATTATCGCGCACTCCAGACCGCAGGAGTAACGGGCGCAATAGCGAAGACGCAGGAGGTTTCCAAACTGGAAACGCTGCTGCAGCGCGAACGTGAGCGCGGTGACACCATCGAGCGCCAGCTCGCCGATGCGCGAGAGGAAATGCGCAACCTGCAAGCCTTGAAAGAACAGGAAGGAGAATCCGCCATCCGGATCGCGGAACTGGAGGACATTCTCTCTCAGGCGCAAGTGCGAGGCGATGACTTCGCCCAGAGGCTTGCAGACACGGCGCAGGAGCTACGCTCGCTTCAGGGGACGCAGGATCCGAACGTGGCTTCGCCAACGCCCGGATCTGCAAGGATCAAAGCGGAGACTTTCACATCCCTCGGGCAGGGAGACGGTCGCGCACCCTCACCTTCCGTCGTTCCCGTAAAGGAGGAACCGGCGCCGGGATCCGTCACATCCGCGCTGCCCGCCAAGAGCCCTGCAACAGTGGCAATCACACAATTGCCTGAGGCCGCCCGCCCCCTTTCGACGGCTCGCATCGCTCCCGCCGCGCCTCCGGCAGCTAAAGAATCTTTGCCTGAGCCTAAGGCGAGCCAGATCAGACCAGATGACCGGCTGGTGGCACGCGCGGAAGAGCTGTTTCAGAAAGGCGATGTGAGTGGAGCGCGCCTGCTTCTCGAACACGCCTTGTCGAACGGCCATGCGCGAGCGGCTTTCTTGCTCGCAGAGACGTTTGATCCTCATATTCTCTCCAAGCTCGGCGCACGCGGCATTCGCGGCGATGTGGGCAAGGCACGGGAATATTATGCGCAGGCCCAAGCGCTCGGAATGAGCCAAGCCTCCGAGCGCATGGAAGCACTGAAATGAGACGAAGAGAGAATTGTTAAGCTGGTGTCGAAGAGGCCGTTAGAACGGCACCCATTCGCCATTCTCCGTCAGGGACTCGACGGCGCGCTCGAGGGAGGTGCCGGCATCGAGGAGTTGCTGGGCCGTCTGCTGAATCTGCAGGGAAGGGCCGGTCAGGGCTGCAACGTGCTCGGTCATCTCCCGTACCCGCTCGATCAGATCGATGAGATCCGCAGCCAGAGTCGCCCGCTCCTCCGCCTCCGTGGCGGTGGACCTGGCCTGTTTCAGGCGCGGGGCGAGAGGGATGATGTTCGACATGTGTTCTAACATCCGCCCTTGCCGCCTCGAGGGCAATGGACGCCAAAGCTGCGATCCACAGGAAACCACGGGTTTTTAGAGGCAAATCTTCCTTTTTTGCCAACTTTGACCGGCTAGACGTTCGCCCAATGGGCTTGTCAGACATCTTCGTGCTATCCCGCACCTTCACTCTGTCTGCCTCTTCTCATCGAACAGAACGGATCATGGAACTCACCACTGCAGCGCTTCTCGCGGCTTCAGGCCTTGCCGCAGGTCTCGTCAATGCCATTGCAGGCGGCGGCACTTTCTTCACCTTCTCGGCTCTCGTCGCGGCGGGATTACCTCCGGTGGTAGCCAATGCCACGAGCGCGGTGGCGGTGACGCCCGCCAATCTGTCGAGCGCCTGGGCCTATCGGCGCGAACTCGCCGCCAACGCACGACGCTTCGCGGCACTCGGCGTCGTAAGCCTGATCGGCGGCCTCGGCGGCGCCTATATCCTCACCATTACGAACGAGGCTTCGTTCAGCAAGATCGTTCCGTGGCTCATCCTGTTCGCCACCGTTCTATTCGCTGCAAGCCCGCGCATCGTGGGCCTCGCGCGGCGCATCGGGAAAAGCGAGGGGCCGCATCCTTCGACGAGAGCTTGGGTTGTCGGGCTCGCTTTCCAGCTCTGCGTCGCAATTTATGGCGGTTTCTTCGGCGCCGGCATGGGCATCGTCATGCTCGCGGCGCTCGCGATCACCGAGGGCGATGATTTTCATTTGATCAACTCGGCAAAGCATCTTTGCTCCACGGTGATCCAGCTTGTGGCCGTCGTGGTGTTCGTTGCAAAGGGCATTGTCAGCTGGCCCGAGACAATCATCGTCGGCTTTGCGTCGATTGCCGGCGGTTACATCGGCGTCGTCTTCGGACGCCGCTTGCCCATTAACGTTATTCGGTGGCTGGTGATTGCAGTCGGCGCAGCTCTAACACTTATTTTCTTCATGCCTGCCCGCGCATAATCTTTTCGCGAGGAGCAGGCGCATTTCTTGTGCGTCTGCCCGATTCACGCCACAACCATCCCGCTTTCTGTCACGGTTCTAATCCAAGTGCTTTCAAAGGATGATCCCGTGGCAGAAAATCAGAAACTTGCAGAACTCAGCAGCACGCAATCGGTGAGTGCTCTCGGACTGCGCTGGGCCGCCTTACGCGGCATGCTGAACTCGCCTCTGATCACCAGCGAGGATCAGCGGGCTCTTCGCGATGAGCTTCTGGTGGAGCTCACCACCGTGGAGCAGGATTTCAGCACGTTGCAATCCCGTAACCCGATGGAAATTTCCGCGAAGGTCGACATCGCGAAATCCGCCCTGCGGGACAAGATCGATGCGAGCGAGATGTGGATGATCGACCTTCTCGACAGCATTCAGGCCGATCTTCAAAACTTCAACGCGGTCGCGAAAACCAACTCTGCCCAGCCTCCGCGTCCGCCGGTCAATCTCTCACGCACGCACACGCAGCGGCCTGAAGAGAGCGAAGCGACGGACAGCAACACCACCCCGTCCGCGGCCTGAGACCTCTCGGAACCGTCTGACGCCCGCCTCATGTCGCTATCAGGCGGGCGTCCTTATTAGGGATTGTTACACAAGGCCCGCATCAATTGTGGTCTTACGCTCCAGCCATTCAGGCACCGGCAGATTCTTCTCGCGCAGGAAGTTCGGATTGAAGAGCTTCGACTGGTAGCGTGTGCCGTAATCGCAAAGCACGGTAACGATGGTGTGCCCAGGACCGAGATGACGGGCGAGACGGATCGCGCCCGCAACATTGATGCCCGACGAGCCGCCGAGGCACAGGCCTTCATGTTCAAGCAGCTCGAAAATGACCGGCAATGCCTCCTCATCGGGAATTTGGAACGCCATATCGATAGGCGCGCCTTCCAGATTTTTCGTGATGCGGCCCTGGCCTATCCCTTCCGTGATGGATGAGCCCGTCGCCTTCAACTCACCTGCCGTATAATAATTGTAGAGCGCAGCACCCATGGGGTCGGCAAGACCGATCACGACTTTCGGATTTTTTTGCTTCAACGCTTCGCCTACACCGGCGAGCGTGCCGCCGGTTCCCACCGCGCAGATGAAGCCGTCGACATTGCCATCCGTCTGCTGCCAGATCTCGGGGCCTGTCGTTTCCACATGCCCCTGCCGGTTGGCGACATTGTCGAACTGGTTGGCCCAGATCGCTCCGTTCGGCTCGGACGCAGCAAGGCGCTCCGCAAGACGGCCGGACACCTTCACGTAGTTGTTGGGATTGGCGTAAGGCACGGCGGGCACCTCGATGAGTTCGGCGCCCGCAAGCCGCAGCATATCCTTCTTTTCTTGCGTCTGCGTCTCGGGGATCACGATCACCGTGCGATAGCCCAGCGCATTGCCCACGAGCGCAAGGCCGATGCCCGTATTGCCGGCGGTCCCCTCGACGATGACGCCGCCCGGACGAAGCTCCCCGCGCCGGACCGCATCCTGGATGATGAAGAGCGCGGCGCGATCCTTTACGGACTGCCCAGGATTCATGAACTCGGCCTTGCCCAGGATCGTACATCCCGTCATCTCGGATGCGCGATGGAGTTTGATCAACGGCGTGTTGCCGATCGCATCCACGATCCCTTGATGGATCATCGCTTGTCTCCCCTCCTGCATGCCTTGTAGCGGGCTCTAGTCCCACCGCACTCCCGAGAGAGCGTCAAGGGGGATCTTCAGGTAACGACGGCCATTTCCCTCGGGCTCGGGCAGGCGACCGGCCGCGATGTTCACCTGAAGCGCGTGCAGGATGAGCTTCGGCATCGGAAGTGTCGCGTCTCGGGCCTTGCGGAATTCCACGAAGCGCTCCTCGCTCGGAGCCTGCACGAGATGAACGTTCCGCGCCCGCTGTTCGGCCACCGTGCTCTCCCAGGCAGGCGCGCGACCGCCCGGCATGTAGTCATGCCCCATGAAAAGGCGCGTGTCGTCCGGCAGGGCGAGAATGCGCTGCATGGTATGCCACAACTGTGAGGCATCGCCGCCGGGAAAGTCGCAGCGGGCGGTGCCGTAATCCGGCATCAGCAGCGTGTCGTGCACGAAGGCCGCGTCTCCCACGACATAGGTGATCGAAGCAAGCGTGTGTCCGGGCGAGAACAGGACCGTCGCATCCAATCCGCCGATCCGAAACCTTTCCCCGTCCGCGAAAAGGCGATCCCATTGCGAACCGTCAGTCGGAAAACTGTCGGGCAGGTTGTAGATGTCCTTCCAGAGTTTTTGAACGCCGACGACCTTCTCGCCGATCCCGGTTCGCGCACCTGTCTTTCGCCTCAAGTAATCCATGGCGGACAGGTGATCCGCATGCGGATGCGTGTCCAGGATCCATGCGGGCGTCAGATTTTTCTCGGAGATGTACTGAAGAATCTCATCCGCCGAATGGGTGGCGATCGACCCCGACTTTTCGTCGTAGTCGAGAACAGGGTCGATAACGGCGCATTCGCCTGTGCCTGGGTCGGACACCACATATTGAATGCTGAAGGTGCGGCGCTCGAAGAACGCCGCAACATGCGGCGCTGCTGTCCGCGTCCCGGCACCGGAGTGCGGAGGGGCCTCTATGCTCATCTCTTAGCGCTCCTCTGAGACAATCCCCGAACGATCACCGGGAACCGGGCTGAGGGACGATGCGCATATAGGGCTTCGGAGCCTTCCAGCCACCGGGGTAGAGTTTCTTGGCCTCATCGTCCGACACGGACCCAGCGATGATGACATCCTCACCCTGTTGCCAGTTCACCGGAGTCGAAACTCTGTGGTTCGCTGTCAGCTGAAGCGAGTCGATGACGCGGATCACTTCATCGAAGTTGCGGCCCGTGGTCATGGGGTAGACGAGGATCAACTTGATCTTCTTGTCGGGACCGATGACGAAGACGTTGCGTACCGTCTGGTTGTCGGCAGGCGTGCGTCCTTCCGAGGTACCGCCGGTGCTCGCAGGGAGCATGCCATAGAGCTTTGAAATGTGCAGGTCGGAATCGCCGATCATCGGATAATTAGGCGCATGGCCTTGAGTTTCCTCAATGTCGGCAGCCCATCTGGCGTGATTGTCGACGGGATCGACGCTCAGCCCGATGATCTTCACGTTGCGCTTGTCGAACTCGGGCTTGATGCGGGCCATGTAGCCGAGTTCCGTCGTGCAGACGGGTGTGAAGTCCTTCGGATGTGAGAATAGCACGCACCACGAATTGCCGATCCAATCATGGAAGCGGATATGGCCTTCGGTCGTTTCGGCTTCGAAATCCGGTGCGACATCGCCAAGCTGGAGCGTCATGAAAACCTCCCCGACTTTTATCCTGTGCTCCTGAAGAGAGCTCGCAACATATCATAAGCGGGAATGGCTGACAGCCGTCCCTCCATACCCGAAGCTGACCTATTCGGAGTGGATCACGTGCCCGGCGCCCTCTCTGCATGACCGAGGTTCCCTCGGCCTTGTTCCTTCTGCCGAAGGTCTCTGATCAGATCGGCGAGGGCCGAAAAGTCTTGCTTGCGCCCCGATGTTTTCCGCCAGGCGAGACCGAGCGTGCGCATGGGCGGGTTCTCCGGGAACGGTATGAGCGCAACGCGATTGCGGTCCACTTCTGTCGCCGCGCACAGCTCCGGCAGAAGCGTGATACCGTGGCCCGCGGCCACCATCTGCATGATGGTGGTGAGCGAAGCGGCGGCGAGCGCCTTGCGCGCCTGCGTATTGGCGACCTGACAATAGTGCAGCGCCTGATCGCGCAGGCAATGCCCTTCTTCCAGAAGCAGCAGCCGCTCCTGCCCGATCCATTCGAGCAGATCCTTCGAGGCCCATTGATCGGCGGCTTGAGCCTGCACGGCTACGAGAAAACGGTCCTCGAAGAGAGGCGCTGCTTCCAGCTGCGGGTTCTGTACAGGCAGCGCAACCAGCACCGCATCGAGTTCGCCGCGAAGAAGTTCGTCCAGCAACGGATCCGTCTGAGTCTCGCGAATCTGCAGCTCGAGGTCGGGATAAAGCCGGTTCGCTTCTGAGAGGATCGCGGGCAGAAGATAAGGCGCCACGGATGGAATGATGCCAAGGCGCACGGGTCCGGAGAGCACGCCATGGTGCTGACGAGCCAGTTCCGACAACTCCCGCACTTGGGTGAGGATCGCTTCCGCCCGCCCGGCGATCTCCTGCCCCGCCAGGGTGAGCACGACACTGTTGCCGCGCCGCTCCACCAGCTCGATGCCAAGCTCCCGCTCGAATTCCTTGATCTGCATGGACAAGGCAGGCTGCGTCACCGCGCATTGATCGGCGGCCATGCCGAAATGGCGCGTGCGAGAAAGCGCCTCGAAATAACGTAGCTGTCTGATTGTCACCATGGCGTCGATAAGAATATCTGATCGCATTTTGTAATCAATACAATTGGACCTGATCTCCCCTCCCGGTCATGGTGCGCCCGATTCAATGGGGACGACCATGACCAAGACGACGCTGACGACCACCGCCGGTGCGCCGATCGCCGACAATCAGAACAGCCTCTCGGCCGGCGAGCGCGGCCCGCTGCTGCTTCAGGATTACCAGCTGATCGAGAAGCTGGCGCACCAGAACCGCGAGCGCATTCCGGAGCGCGTGGTGCATGCCAAGGGCTCGGCTGCTTACGGCACGCTGACCATCACCAACGACATCAGCAAGTATTCCAAAGCGAAGGTCTTCTCCGAAATCGGCAAGAAGACGGAAGTGTTCCTGCGCTTCTCGACGGTCGCCGGCGAGCGCGGTGCGGCCGATGCCGAGCGCGACGTGCGCGGTTTCGCTCTGAAGGTCTACACAGAGGAAGGCAACTGGGACATCGTCGGCAACAACACGCCGGTGTTTTTCGTCCGCGATCCCGTAAAATTCCCCGATTTCATCCGCACGCAGAAGCGCCACCCCGCGACGAACCTGCGCTCGCCCACCGCCATGTGGGATTTCTGGTCGCTCAGCCCCGAGAGCCTGCATCAGGTGACGATCCTGTTCTCGGATCGCGGCCTGCCGCAGGGCTACCGCTTCATGCACGGCTTCGGCTCGCACACCTATTCGTTCATCAACGAGGCCGGTGAGCGCTTCTGGGTGAAGTTCCACTTCAAGTCCATGCAAGGCATCAAGACCTGGACGAATGAAGAGGGCAATGCCGTCATCGCCAAGGACCGCGAGAGCGCCCAGCGCGATCTGTATGAAGCCATCGAAGGCGGCGATTTTCCGCGCTGGAAGTTCTGCGTGCAGATTATGCCGGAGACGGATGCGGAGAAGACCTCCTATAACCCGTTCGACGTGACCAAGGTGTGGCCGCATGCGGAATATCCGCTGATCGAGGTTGGTGTTCTCGAACTGAACCGCAATGCCGCTCACTACTTCGCGGAAGTGGAGCAATCCTCGTTCTCGCCGTCGAACATCGTGCCGGGCATCTGCTTCTCACCCGACAAGATGCTGCAAGGCCGCATCTTCGCCTATGCGGACGCGCACCGCTACCGCGTCGGCACGCATTACGAGGCGCTTCCCGTCAACCGTCCGCGCTGTCCGGTGCATCACTACCATGCGGATGGCTCGATGCTGTTCGATACGCCCAATCGCGGCGATGCGTATTATGAGCCGAACTCGTTCAACGGTCCGGTGCAGACGCAGCGCGCTGCGGAGCCGCCGCTGAAGATCTCGGGCAATGCGGATCGCTACGACCACCGCGCCGGCAACGATGACTACACGCAGCCCGGCAACCTCTTCCGCCTCATGACCCCGGACGAGCAGAACCGGCTCATGGACAACATCGCGGCAGCGATGCAGGGCGTGCCGGAAGAGATCGTGAAGCGCCAGATCGTGCACTTCTATCTCGCCGACAAGGCTTACGGTCTCGGCGTGGCAGATCGCATGGGCCTGAAGGGCGCCGTGATGATCCAGGCAGCGGAATAAAAAATCAAAAGCCGTAGGGGCAAAGCGAAGCGGCTCGGGAGCAATCCCGGGTCGCTGCTATTTTCAGAGGAGCCCCTCGCCTTGCAGGAACGGATTCGTCTGGCGCTCCTGACCGAAGGTGCTCATGGGGCCGTGGCCGCAGATGAAGGCGATGTCGTCGCCGAGCGGCAGCAGCTTGTCCTTGATCGAGCTGATGAGCGCCTTGCCGTCGCCTCCCGGAAGATCGACGCGGCCGACGGAGCCCTGGAAAATCACGTCGCCAACAATGGCGAAACGCTCGTCTTTCGAGACCAGCACGACGCTGCCCGGCGAATGGCCTGGGCAGTGCAGAACATCGAGCGTCAACTCGCCGACGGTCACCGTGTCGCCTTCATCAAGCCAGCGATCCGGCGTGACGGGTCGCGCAGGGATACCATAGGCCTGTCCCTGATCGGCCAAGCGCTGAAGCATGAAATCGTCCGCCTGATGCGGGCCTTCGATCTTCACGCCAAGCTCATCGCGCAGGTCTGCCGCGCCTGCGGCATGGTCGATATGGCCATGGGTGAGAATGATCTTCTCCACGCTCACGCCGCTTTGCGCAATCGCATCACGAATGCGCTCGATGTCGCCGCCGGGATCGATGACAGCCGCTTTCTTGGTTTTCTCGCACCAGAGTAACGTGCAGTTCTGCTGGAACGGCGTGACGGGAATGATGGCGGCGCGAACATTGGGCACAGGCAGATCCTTCGATTGTCGAGACGACACATATGATCGGAAGGCTCTTATGGAAAGCCCGGATAAGGAGACTGACTTCCATTGACCTAGCGTGAGACCGGTTCACATACTCCCGCACCGAATCGCATGAGGAGAGAGACCATGGAGACGCGCGCTGCTGTTGCGTGGGAGGCGGGCAAGCCGCTTTCCATCGAAACCATCCGCCTGGACGGCCCGAAAGCCGGCGAGGTGCTCGTCGAAATCATGGCCACCGGCGTCTGCCACACCGACGCCTACACCCTCTCCGGCCTCGATTCCGAGGGCAAGTTCCCGGCCATCCTCGGCCATGAGGGCGCCGGCATCGTGCGCGAGGTCGGCCCCGGCGTCACCACCCTCAAAGTGGGCGATCACGTCATCCCGCTCTACACGCCTGAGTGCCGCAACTGCAAATCCTGCCTGTCGCGCCGCACCAACCTGTGCACCGCCATCCGCGCCACCCAGGGCCAGGGCGTGATGCCCGACGGCACGAGCCGCTTCCGCTGCGACGGCGAGACCGTGTTTCACTATATGGGCTGCTCGACCTTTGCCAACTTCACCGTGCTGCCCGAGATCGCGCTCGCCAAGGTGCGTGAGGACGCGCCCTTCGACAAGATCTGCTACATCGGCTGCGGGGTCACCACCGGCATCGGCGCGGTGATCTATACCGCCAAGGTGTGGCCGGGCGCCAATGTGGTGGTGTTTGGCTTGGGCGGCATCGGGCTCAACGTGATCCAGGGCGCGCGCATGGTCGGCGCCGACAAGATCATCGGCGTCGACCTCAACCCGGCCAAGGCGGAGATGGCGAGGAAGTTCGGCATGACCGACTTCATCAACCCGAAGGAGGTCGGCTCCGACAAGGTGGTGCAGGCAATCGTCGACCTGACCGGGGGCGGAGCGGACTTTTCGTTCGATGCCACCGGCAACACGGAGGTGATGCGCCAGGCCTTGGAGTGCTGCCATCGCGGCTGGGGCGAGAGCATCATCATCGGGGTGGCGGAAGCGGGCAAGGAGATTGCGACGCGGCCGTTCCAGCTGGTGACGGGGCGGGTGTGGAAGGGCACGGCGTTTGGCGGCGCGCGCGGACGCACGGACGTGCCGAAGATCGTGGACTGGTACATGGAGGGCAAGATCAACATCGACGATCTGATCACGCACACCATGCCGCTGGAGGAGATCAACACCGCGTTCGATCTCATGCACGAGGGCAAGTCCATCCGGTCCGTCATCGTCTATTGAGCGGAGGCGCATATGAGTTTCGAGACCGTCTCGCAATCGCGCTGCTTCGGCGGCACGCAATTCGTCTATCGCCACAACTCGCAGGAAACCGGCACGCCCATGCGGCTTGCGGCTTATGTTCCGCCGCAAGCGGCCAAGGGCAAGGTGCCGGTGGTGTGGTTTCTCTCAGGACTGACCTGCACGGAGGAGAACTTCACCGTCAAAGCGGGCGCGCAGCGCATGGCTTCGGAACTCGGCCTCATTCTCATCGCGCCGGACACGAGCCCGCGTGGCGAAGGCGTGCCGGACGATTCCGAAGGAGCCTATGACTTCGGACTTGGCGCGGGTTTCTATGTAGACGCCACGCAGGAGCCATGGGCGAGGAATTATCGCATGCGCTCCTATATCGAGCGCGAGCTGCCGGCGCTGATTGCACAGAACCTGCCTGCCGACATGAACCGTCAGGGTATCACCGGCCATTCCATGGGTGGACACGGCGCACTCACCATCGCCTTGCGCAATCCGGAGCGTTTCAAGGCCGTCTCGGCCTTCGCGCCCATCGCTTCTCCCATGAACTGCCCATGGGGTGAGAAGGCGCTGTCGAACTACATCGGCTCAGACCGATCCACGTGGCGCGAATACGATTCCTGCGCGCTCATCGAGAGCGGTGCACGCGCGCCCGACATCCTTGTCGATCAGGGAACGTCAGACAGCTTCCTTGAAAGCCAGCTGAAGCCGCAGCTGCTGGAAGACGCCTGCGCCAAGGCAGGCCAGCCTCTCACCCTGCGTCGGCAGGAAGGTTACGATCACTCGTATTTCTTCATCGCAACCTTCATAGAAGATCATCTGCGCTGGCACGCCGAGCGCCTGCGCTAATCCTCGAAGGCCTGCGGATATTTCAACTGCAGCGCCTGCACGAGGATAGCCGTCTTCATGTCGGCAATTCTGTTGGAGGTGAGGTGCTTCGCCAATTCGCGAAAGCTCACCTCCAGCACCTCGATGTCCTCGTGCTCGTCGGCAAGCCCTCCGCCCTCGCCAACACGACTGGCTTGCGTATAGGGCGCGAGGAACAGATGCAGGCGCTCCGTCGTCATGCCGGGCGCGGACCAGAAATGGCCTAACGGCTCCAGGCGCTCGATGCGCAGGCCTGCCTCCTCCAAGCTCTCGCGCCGAGCACACGTCTCGGGCTCATCCTCGTCGAGCAGCCCTGCTATTGCTTCGAGAAAATCCGGATGGCCTTCGACATGCATGACAGGCGCGCGGAACTGCCGGACGAGAATGACCTTGCGCCGCTCCAGATCGTAGGGCAGCACGGCGGCAGCTTCGCCGCTGTCGAGGACCTCGCGGAACATGGTCCGCCCATCCGGCATCTGGACTGTAAGCTTCAGAAGCCTTTTCCATCCCTCATAAACGGTCTCGATCTGCTTGATCCGATAGGCTGTCACGTCGGGCCCTCCCTGCCTGAAGCCTTCATTCTCAAGACAATATCCGCAACGCTCAAGTTCCATGGCTCAAGTTATTCGTGATTTTTGAGCCCGATAGCCCTGCTCAAGCGTTATGGACGGCGAGTGACGTTGTCAGGAGCGTTGTGAAGTGCTGGACGATCTGGTCGGGGCCATCAGGAAGCGGCAAGCGATCCTGTTTGCCGGGGCCGGTGTCTCGATGACCGTGGGGCTGCCTTCCTGGAATACCTTGATCGAGCATGTGGCGCAGGAACTCCATGTCGAGCTGGCCGACTTGAAGGAGATCGAGCTGAACCACCTGACGCTCGCGGAGTTCTATCGCATCAAGCAGGGCAGCATCGGAGCCTTGCGCAGCTGGATGGACAGGAACTGGACCATTCCGGAAGACAAGCTCAAAGCCTCGAAAGTTCACGAGCTTATCTGCAAGCTCGATTTTCCCATCATCTACACGACGAATTTCGACCGCAACCTGGAAACCGCCTTCGACCTCCAGAACAAGGATTACGTGAAGATCGTCAACGCCAAGGACATCGCCCGTGTCCAGGAGGGCGTGCCGCAGATCGTGAAATACCATGGCGATTTCGACGATGACGATTCCATCGTGATCACCGAGACGGACTACTTCGACCGTCTGTCCTTCGAGTCGCCCCTCGACATCAAGTTCCGCTCTGACGCGCTCGGCAAAACCATTCTGTTCATCGGCTACAGCATGACGGATCTCAACATCCGCTTCCTCATGCATCGGCTCTGGAGAACATGGAGCGGATCCGGCTACGAGCGCGACAGGCCACCTTCATATGTTTTCATGTTACGTCCGAATCGCGTGGAGCAGACCGTTCTCGAGCAATGGGGGCTTCGCGTTCTGACAGAAAAAGATTGCCCGCCCGAGCAGGCATTGGAAGTCTTCCTGACCAAGCTCTTCGAAGAGCTTGAGAAAGCAGAAATTGACTCGAACTGTCACGCTTCGGCGAACATGAATTTTTTGTAATTCGATCCCCTCACCACCCGGTGATAGCCTGAATTCTTCATCGATGCATTCGACTGCATCCTGCCTTGCATTGCGCCGAGGCAACCCCGTCGCCGCCTTGGCGTTTCATATACCGTTAGGAATAGAAGAGCAGGTCGATGGCAGCCTTGGAGCGGAATACGACGATCGATTTTTGGCGAGGTCTCGTCCTCGTGATCATCTTCGTCAATCACATTCCAGGCAATCTCATCGAGCACATCACGCCGCGCAATTTCGGGTTCTCAGACTCGACAGAGGCGTTCATCTTCATATCGGGGCTGTCGGTTGCGCTCGTCTATGGCCCGAAACTTCCGCAGGGCGATCTGTTCGGCGTGGTGAAGCGTTGCCTGAAGCGCGCCTTCGAACTCTATCGGATTCACCTCGCCCTGACGGCGGGCGCCATCGTTCTTTTCTCCATCGGCTATGAACTGAGCGAGGAGATCGGGCTCATCGAAGAACACGGGCGCAATGCTGTGTTCGGCGATACGGCCAAGGGCATCACGGGCATCATCCTGCTCGGACACCAGCTCGGCTATTTCAACATTCTCCCGCTCTATATCGCTCTCATGCTCTGGGCGCCCGTCGCGCTCATCCTGGCGCGAATTCATGCGGGCGTCGCTCTCCTGGTGTCCGGCGGCGTCTATGCACTAGCCCGCATGGGCGTGCTGACCCTGCACAGCTGGCCCGAGCCGGGAACCTGGTTCTTCAATCCGTTTGCCTGGCAATTCCTGTTCACGCTCGGAATCCTGACGGGGCTTCTGATGCTGGAGCGGCCGGTTCCCTACAAGCGCGGCCTTTCCGTCGGCGCTGTCATTTTCCTCGTGTTCTCGGCCCTTGTCACTTCAGCCGGTCTCGGTCTGTGGCCGTGGCTTCCTGAAGTCGCTGCAGCGAAGCTCGACCTTACCAAGCACGATCTGGGCCTTGCCCGCATCCTGCACTTCCTGGCGCTCGCCTATGTGTTGGCGCAGTACAAAATTGGCGATGCGCTGAAGACCACGCGTATCGGGCCTGACCTGATCCGACTGGGGCAGAATGCGCTCACAATCTTTGCCGTTGGCTCGCTCCTGAGTGCTGCAGGGCAGGTCATCATGACGCTGGCGGCCGTTAAATCCTCCGCTAGTCCGCAATTGATCGGCATGGTATTCACCATTCTTGGTATCATTAGTCTTCTTGCACTGGCGCGATATCTCGAATGGAACAAACAAAAGGTGCCTGCCCGCAGAAAAGAGCAGGCAAAGGGGCTCGAATTGTCGCCATCACCGGGGCGGCTTTCTTCCTAAGCTTGGCTTTATTCAACGTGCCGGCCACGGCGTCTTCCGACAACATGGCCTGCGCGACGAAGCGCAATGTTTTCACGGTCAACGACACCGTGCCTTCCCTGACCCGGAAGGTCGCGCGCCATGAACCCATCCGCATTCTCGCCATCGGATCATCCTCGACGGAGGGCGCTGGCGCCTCGTCGCCCGATCACGCTTATCCGGCCCAGCTCGAAGACGAGTTGAGCGAGAGCTGGAAAGACGGCGTCACCGTCGTCAATGCCGGCAAGGGCGGCGAGACGGCTGTCGAAACCATCGAACGGCTTGAGGCTGCCCTCAAGGACCAGAGCTTCGACCTCGTGATCTGGCAGGTCGGCACGAACGACGCCGTCAAGGGCGTCGATGAAGGCGCCTTCCGTGCGCTCCTGGAGCGCGGCATCTCGGCCGTGAAGTCCTCTGGGACGAGCCTGATCCTCCTCGACCAGCAATATTTCCCGACCATCAAGGATACGAGCCGCTACGAACGCTTCGTCCAGGCGGTGAGCACCCTCGGGCAGGAGCGGAAGGTTTCCGTCTTCTCGCGTTACGCCATGATGCAGGATTGGAACAACCGGTCCGCGGAGGAGCTGCGCTCCATGCTCTCGGCCGATGGTTTTCACATGAGCGACAAGGGCTACGATTGCCTCGCCGATCATGTGGCCGATGCCATCGAGACCCTGGTGGAGCAGCCTGTGGCCCAAGCCCCGGCGGCAGGGGCAACGCAGCTCGCGACGGCGCGTTAACATCTCCGCAAGGGCTCGGGTGCCAGCTTCACGCTCGGCCCTCAGGGGCTTAAGCTGAATCATCAATCGAGCCTTTCATGGTCCAAGCCAAACGCCGCCTCACCTTCCGCGATGTCCTGACCGACGGGCGCATCGCGCTCATGCTGCCTTTGGGCTTCTCCTCGGGCCTGCCCTTCCTGCTGGTGTTCAGCACCCTCTCCACGTGGCTTCGTGAAGCCGGCATCTCGCTCACGCTCATCGGCCTGATGAGTTGGGTGGGCCTTGCCTATTCCTTCAAATTTCTCTGGGCGCCCATCGTCGACCGCTATGACGTGCCGGTGCTCGCCCGCCTTCTCGGACGGCGGCGCGGGTGGATGGCGCTGGCGCAGCTCGGCGTGATCGCGGGCCTCATCGGCATGGCCGTCACGGGGCCGCTGGTCAGTATGCCGCTCACCATCGTCTCCGCCGTGCTGATCGCCTTCTTCTCGGCCACGCAGGATGTGGCGATCGACGGCTGGCGCATCGATGCGGCACCCACCGAGCGGCAGGGCATGATGGCGGCAAGCCTCCAGCTCGGCTACCGTTTGGCGCTTCTCTGCGCGGGCGCGGGTGCGCTCTACATCGCGGAACTCGTGAACTGGCCCAGCGCCTATCTGGCGATGGCGGCGCTCATGATCGTGGGCCTTGTCGGCACCCTGCTCGCGCCGCGCATCGATGAATTCCAGGCCCGCAAGAACGTCCCGTTCGCTCAAGCCATCGTCGAACCACTCGCCGATCTCTTCCAGCGCAAAGGCATGATGCTGGTGCCGATCCTGGCGCTCGTCGCCTGCTATCGCCTGCCGGATTTCATGGCGGGCATCATGGCGAACCCGCTCTATATCGACCTCGGTTTCTCGAAGGCCGACATCGCCAATATCTCGAAGCTCTACGGCGTGTGGATCGGCATCGTCGGTGCTTTCAGCGGCGGCTTCGCGCTCACGCGCCTCGGCCTGTGGTGGACGCTTCTGATCGGCGCAAGCCTCGCCGCCGGATCGAACGTGATGTTCTCCTGGCTTGCCGCAGACAATGCCACGCTGACGGGCCTGACGCTCACCATCAGCATCGACAATTTCGCGCAAGGCTTCGCGGGCGCTGCCCTCATCGCCTACATGTCCGGCCTCACCTCACCCGGATTTGCGGCGACCCAATACGCGCTTCTCAGCTCGCTCTATGCACTGCCTGGCAAGCTGATCGGCGGCGCATCCGGCGCGGTGGTGGATGCTTACGGCTATCCGCTGCTCTTTACCGGCACGGCGGCTCTCGGCATCCCGCTCGCAATCCTCTGCCTGATCGTGCGGCGGGATACGCTGGAGACGGTGCGCAAAAAAGAAGAAGCGGAAGCCTCGGCTTCCGCTCCAGTTGTTGCAGGGTCTAGGGCTTAATTCACAGCGTCATCCCGGACGAAGCGAAGCGCAGATCCGGGATCGTGCGCAGAATAGAGCGCTAGTCTCGTCATGCGATCCCGGGTTCTGCTGCGCAGCCCCGGGATGACTGCACTTCTTAACTTGCGCCTGGTCCCGGCGTTGCGCCTGCGGGACACTTGCCGAGGATGATCATGCCGAGCACTTCGTCCTGCGTCACGTCCTGAACGTTGGCGGAGCCCACGAGCTTGCCGTTCTTCATCACGCTGACGCGGTCGGCGAGGCCGAACACGTCGTGGATGTCGTGACTGATGAGGAAGATGCCGATGCCTTCCTTCTTCAGCTGCAGCACGAGATCCGCTACCTGCTGCGTCTCGGCGGGGCCGAGTGCCGCTGTAGGCTCATCCATGATCAGCACGCGCGCGTTGAAGTAGATCGCACGCGCGATTGCCACCGATTGCCGCTGGCCGCCGGAGAGTGCTTTCACCGGCTCCTTGAAGCGCCGGAAATGCGGGTTGAGCCGCGCCATGACCTTGCGGGTCTCGGATTCCATCGTGGCGTCGTCGAGCGTGCCGTAGGGCGTCAGAACCTCGCGCCCGAGGAAGATGTTGCCCGCCGCATCGATGTTATCGGCGAGCGCCAGCGTCTGATAGATCGTCTCGATGCCGAACTTCTTGGCATCGCGCGGCGTGGAGATGTCGGCGTGCTGGCCGTTGACGTAGATCTCACCCGCATCCGGCTTGTAGGCGCCGGAGAGAATCTTGATCAGCGTCGACTTGCCGGCGCCGTTATGGCCGAGCAGACCCACCACCTCGCCGGGTCGCAGGTCGATGGACACGTCGTCCACGGCCTTGATGCCGCCGAAGGCGATGGAGATGTTGCGCATTTCGACGAGAGGCGCGGTTCCATTGTTTTGCATGATACGCGTCCTCTCTTACTTGATGCGACGGCGATAGAGGCTATCGACCCATACCGCCAGCACGAGCACTGCACCGACGACGATGTTCTGCAAGGGCGTATCGACGCCGAGCAGCACCATGCCCGATTGCAGCGACTGCATGACGAGCGCACCGAGCATTGCACCGGCAATCGTGCCGATGCCGCCCGCAAGCGACGTGCCGCCGATGACGGCGGATGCGATCACGTAAAGCTCATCGAGCGTGCCCGCTGCATTGGTGGCGGCGTTCAGGCGCGCAGTAGAGATGCACGCGGAGATACCGCAGAGCAGGCCCATGAGCCCGAACACCTTCATCAGCGCCCAGCGGGTATTGATGCCCGACAGTTCCGCCGCCTCCGGATTGCCGCCGATGGCAAACACGTAGCGTCCGAAGCGGCGGCGTGTGGCGATGAACGTCATCACGAGACCGACGATCACGGCGATCAGCACCGGCAGCGCGACGCCCTGCGAGATGAACAGGCCACCTTCGGGCCAGGTGATGCCGCGAGCCTCGGCCCAGGCGCGGGCCGTGCCCATGGGCATCGGATAGGAATTGGCGATGGCAGCCGCTCCCAGCACTGCACCGCAGGTGATGAGAGCGATCACTGCATCCGCCCAGCCGGGACGCACGGGGAAGCCGAAGCTCAATCGACGGCGGCGGGAGAGCCCGAGCCCGATGATGATGAGGCCGCAGGCAATGGCCGCGATCACCCATGTGGCGGTCGCGCCGAGCGCGCCTTCGACACCGCCGCCGAAAGCCTTGAAGCGCGTATCCATCGGCGCGACGGTCTGTCCCGTCGTGACCCACCAGGCCGCGCCGCGCCACACGAGCAGGCCGCCGAGCGTGACGATGAAGGAGGGAATCCCGAGATAGGCGATGAGCCAGCCCTGGAAGAGGCCGATGGCGCCGCCGACAGCAATCGCAAGCAGCACCGCGAGCGGCGCGGTGAGCCAATGCTCGAGGCCGAGATAGGCGGGCAGCCACTGCACCTGCGCGACGCCGATGATCATGCCGGTGACGCCGAGGATCGCGCCGACCGACAGGTCGATGTTGCGCGTGACGATGACGAGCACCATGCCCGTCGCCATGATCGCGACGGAGGCGGTCTGCACCGAGAGATTCCAGAGATTGCGCGGCGTGAGAAAAACGCCGCCGGAGAGAAGATCGAAGCCAAGCCAGATCACGGCGAGGGCAGCCAGCATGCCGAGCATGCGCACATCGATCTCGAGCTTCGACAGAAGCGAGCCGGATGTGGTGCTGGGAGGCGGCGCGGTTGTGGCAACAGGTGCGTTCATGGTGTCACGCAATTCATCAATGAAGTGTCATCCCCGGCGAGCGAAGCGAGGGAAGGGGATCCACAGGCCAGCGCGCATATGGATCCCCTTCCCCTCCAGCGGCTTTGCCGCCTCCGGCCGGGGATGACACGGAGGCGGCGTATTTTGCAAAAGTCTGCTTAGTTGCAGGCCTTCACCGAGCCTGCCTTCACGCCCTGGCAGACGACTTCCTTGGAAGCCCAGCCTGCCTTGATGACCACGTCGAGGTTGTCCTTCGTGATCGCGACGGGGGTGAGGAAGAGAGCGGTCATGTTCTGCTTCTTCGGGCCGAGGTTCCACGGCTTCGCGCCCTGGATGTCGGCGAGCTTCTTGCCGCTGGCGAGCTGCACCGCGATTTCAGCGGCGTTGCGGCCGAGTTCGCGGGCGTCCTTGAACACGGTCACGGTCTGCGTGCCGAGAGCGACGCGGTTCAGAGCGGCCTTGTCGGCGTCCTGGCCGGAGACCGGCACGGTGCCTGCGAGACCCTGTGCGCTCAGCGCTGCGATCGCGCCGCCTGCGGTGCCGTCATTGGCGGCGATCACGGCGTCGATCTTGTTGTTGTTCTTGGTGAGGAACTGCTCCATGTTCCGCTGCGCGTTGGCGGGCAGCCAGCCATCCGTGTAGGCCTCGCCGACATTCTTGATCTTGCCGGAATCGATGGCGGCTTTCAGCACTTCCATCGAGCCCTGGAACAGGAAGTTGGCGTTCGGATCGGCGCCCGATCCCTTGATGAAGGCATAATTGCCCTCGGGCTTCAGCTTCAGCACTTCACGGGCCTGGAGACGACCCACCTCGACGTTGTCGAAGGTGAGATAGAAGGCCTGCGGAATTTCGATGAGGCGGTCATAGCCCACCACCGCGATGCCTTCGGCGACCGCCTTCTCGACGGCCGGGCGAACGGCGTCCGCATCCTGCGCCAGAATGATCAGCGCCTTGGCGCCGCGGGAGATCAGGCTTTCGATATCGGTGAGCTGCTTGGCGGGCGAAGACTGGGCGTCGGCCGACACATAGGTGCCGCCGGCCTTCTCGACCGCAGCCTTGATGGCGGCCTCGTCCGTCTTCCAGCGCTCTTCCTGGAAGTTCGACCAGCTCACGCCGACCACCGGACCCTTGGCCTGCGCGAGGGCGGCGGAGGTGGAGAGAGCCAAGGCGGCAAGGCTGATGAGAGCGTGCTTCTTGAACGACATAGATTTCCTCCTGGGCCCGGAATTCCCTGCAAGGCCCTGTGCTCATGGCAGGCTGTCTCCCCTTGGCGGGTTGACGAACGTTGGCTCACGCTGCCATGCGTTATATTTCGAGCGGGGAAATAATTATCCTACTCAACCTAGCGTTCAAGCGGCTGCGATCTCATTATTTGGTCGGATAGCCTTTTTATCCCACGATGATTTATTCGTTGCGTGAATAAATAAATGCCATGACCACACCTCCCCTCTCCCCCCGCGAAACCGCCCGGCGGCGTCTTCTGGACGCTTTGCGCCGGGAAGGCCCCATGGCGCGGGTGGAAATCGGCCAGCATCTCGGCATGAGCCCGGCGAGCGTCTCTGAGCTGACGGCGAGTTTCCTGGACGAGGGAATCCTGATGGCGGACGAGGCGGCGGATCAAGGCACGGGCCTGATCCGGGGCCGCCCCAAGACGCGCCTGTTCTTTGCGGATTCGCTGGGCTGCGTCATCGGCGTATGGACCGGCTTCAACCGCATCGAGCTTCGCCTGGTGGACAGCGCAGGCCGCAACCGGGCGAGCCGCCATATCGAGAAGCCGCTGCGCAATCTCGGGGCCGAGGAGCTGATGGATGTCCTGGCCGAGACCATCACCGCCTTCGCCAAGGAAACCGGCGCAACGGATGTGAAGGCCATCGGCCTCGCCTGCCAGGGCTATGTGGATACGCGGGACGGCGTCGTGGCCTGGAGCCCGGTGCTCGGCACCCGCGATCTCCCCTTGGCGGCGGGCCTGAATGAGCGGCTCGGCAAGCCAGTGCTGATCGAGAACGACGCCAGCGCCATGGCGTTTGCCATCGCCCAGCTCAATCCCGATTTCCGCTCAGGCCGCACCGCCTGCCTGATGGTGGGCGACGGCGTTGGCATGGGCTTTCTCATCCAAGGCGAGCTGTATCGCGGCGCGCGCTTCGGCGGCAGCGAGTTCGGCCATGTGCGCCTGCGCCGGAGCGGCCCGCAATGCCGCTGCGGCGGGCGCGGCTGCATCGAGGCTTATCTCGCCGATTACGCCCTGCACCGGGACGCGCAGCTCATCGACCACCGCCCCGCCCCCACCCTGCTGCTGCCGGGCGAGGAGGCCATGGGCACCATCGTGGAGCAGGCCCGCGCGGGGGATCCCGCCCTCCTCAACCTGTTCCAGGAAGCCGGCGAGGTGCTGGGCGATGCGGTGGCGATCCTGATCCAGACGCTGGAGCCGGACCATATCGTGATCTGCGGCCCCGGTACCCGGGCCATGGGCCTTTTGCGCCCCTCCTTCGAGGCCGCCCTCGAATCGCAGACCATTCCGGAACTCAGGGCGCTTGCCGCCATCCACGTGGTGGAATCCTCCCTCGATCTTCTCACCGAGGGCGTGGTGATGCAGGCGCTGAGGGAACTCGACCTCGATTTGGCACGCCTCAAGGCTGCATAACGAAGCCGCGGACGTAGCCATCGGCCCCTGAAAACACTATCTGTAGCGGGTCGAATTCTCTCAACGTCCGAGACCCATGGCTTCCTCCCGTCCCGTCCAAGCCGGCGACCACATCTTCCTCGTCGACGGCTCCTCCTTCATCTTCCGGGCCTACTTCCAGTCCATGAACCAGGACCAGAAGTACAATACCCGCAGCTCGGACGGCATGCCGACGGGGGCCGTGCGCCTGTTCGTCACCAAGCTGCTGCAGTTCATGCGTGACGGCGCGGCGGGCCTGAAGCCCACGCATCTCGCTATCGTGCTCGACAAGTCCGAGGGCTCGTTCCGCAAGGAGCTCTACGAGGATTACAAGGGCCACCGCCCCGACGCGCCGGAAGACCTGAAGGTGCAAATGCCGCTGATGCGCGAGGCGATCCGCGCCTTCGGCCTGGAGCCCGTGGAGTTGCAGCGCTACGAGGCGGACGATCTCATCGCCACCTATACGCAGCAGGCGAAGGCGCGTGGCGCGGATGTGCTCATCATCTCCTCCGACAAGGATCTGATGCAGCTCGTCGGGCCGAAAGTGTGCTTCTACGATTTCGAATCCGGCTCCAAGGGCAAGCCGGGCTACCGCCCCGAGCGCAACCTCGATGAAGCCGCCGTCATCGAGAAATGGGAGGGCATTCCGCCGGAGAAGATCGGCGACGTTCTCGCGCTCATGGGCGACACGTCGGACAACGTGCCGGGTGTGCCCGGCATCGGCCTCAAGACTGCCGCGCAGCTGATCAAGGAATATGGCGATCTCGAAACGCTTCTGGAGCGCGCGAACGAGATCAAGCAGCCCAAGCGGCGCGAGACGCTGATCAACAACGCGGAAGCCGCACGCCTTTCCAAGAAGCTCGTGACGCTCGATTGCGAAGCGCCGGTGCCCGTGCCGCTCGACGATCTGCGCATGCCGGAGCCCGATGCCAAGACTCTCGTCGGCTTCCTGAAAGCCATGGAGTTCAGCACGCTCACGCGCCGCATCGCGGAAATCTACGATGCCGACCCCGCCGCCATCGAGCCCGATCCGCGCCTGATGCCGGGCGGCGAGGCGATCAAGTGGGAGCGCAGCGGCGGATTTGGCGGAGCGAATACCGAGCCGCCGCTGTTCGAGAAAGGCGAAGCGGCTTCCGGCGATGTCGATCCTTTCGCAGGCATGGACCTGCCGGAAACGGGCGCCGCACGCAAACCCATCGAGGGTATCGGCACGCCGTCGCAGCTTGCGGGCAAGCGCGCGACGGAAGCCTCATCCGTTCCCATCGACACGTCGTCCTACGAGACGATCACGGATCTCGCGCGCCTGAAGGAATGGGTCGCGCAGGCCACTGCACAGGGCTATGTCGCCGTCGATACGGAAACGAGCGATCTCGACGCGAACCGTGCGGACATGGTCGGTTTCTCGCTGGCGCTCGCACCGGGTAAGGCCTGCTATGTGCCGCTGCAGCACCGCGACGAATCCGATCTCTTCGGCGGCGGTCTCGTGAAGGGACAGATCCCGGTCACCGACGCGCTCGATGCGGTCCGCCCGATGCTGGAGGACGCATCGGTGCTGAAGATCGGACAGAACCTGAAATACGACTGGATCGTGTTCAAGCGCCACAACATCGATCTGCGCCCCATCGACGACACGATGCTGATCTCCTACGTGCTCGATGCGGGCAAAGGCTCGCACGGCATGGACGAGCTGTCGCGCCGTCATCTTGGACACGCGCCCATCAGCTTCTCCGAGGTCGCCGGTACGGGCCGGAACAAGGTGACCTTCGACAAGGTCGAAATCTCCAAGGCGACCGCTTATGCCGCCGAAGATGCGGATGTTACGCTGCGTCTCTGGCAGGTTCTGAAACCCCGTCTCGTCTCCGAACATCGCGCCACTGTCTACGAGACGCTGGAGCGTTCGCTCGTCGACGTGATCGCGCGCATGGAGATGCGCGGCATTCTCGTGGACCGGCAGATCTTGAGCCGCCTGTCGGGCGATTTCGCGCAGACGCTCGCGCGCCTCGAAGACGAGATCCACGAGATGGCGGGCGAGAAATTCGCCCTCGGCTCACCGAAGCAGATCGGCGATATTCTTTTCGGCAAGATGGGCCTGCCCGGCGCGAAGAAGACGCCTTCCGGCCAATGGGCGACGCCCGCGACACTGCTCGATGAATTGGCTCAAGCTGGTCACGAACTGCCCGCGAAAATCCTCGAATGGCGCCAGCTCGCGAAGCTGAAATCCACCTATACGGATACGCTGCAGGATCACATGCATCCCGAGACGAAGCGGGTGCACACCTCCTTCTCACTTGCGGCTACGACGACGGGCCGCCTCTCCTCATCCGATCCGAACCTGCAGAACATTCCGATCCGCACCGAGGCGGGCCGCAAGATCCGAAAGGCTTTCGTTGCGCCCGAAGGACACAAGATCATCTCGGCGGATTACAGCCAGATCGAGCTGCGCCTGCTTGCGCATATCGCCGACATTCCGCAGCTTCAGGAAGCGTTCGCGAATGGCATCGACATTCATGCGGCCACCGCCTCCGCCATGTTCGGCGTGCCGCTCGACCAGATGACATCCGATCTGCGCCGTCAGGCGAAGACCATTAATTTCGGCATCATCTACGGCATCTCGGCCTTCGGCCTCGCCACGCGCCTCGGCATCGGCAACTCGGAAGCCTCAGCCTTCATCAAGCAGTACTTCGAGCAGTTCCCAGGCATCCGCAACTACATGGACGAGACGAAAAAGTTCTGTAAGGAGAAGGGCTATGTGACCACGCTCTTCGGGCGCGTGTGCCACTACCCGCAGATCAAGTCGCCGAACCCATCCGAACGTGCGGGCGTGGAGCGTCAGGCCATCAACGCGCCGATCCAAGGCACCGCCGCCGACATCATCCGCCGCGCCATGATCCGCATGGAGGATGCCCTCAAGGCCGAGCGCCTCTCCGCGCGCATGCTGCTGCAGGTGCACGACGAACTGGTATTCGAAGCGCCCGACGACGAAGTGGAGGCAACGCTTCCCGTGATCTCGCGTGTGATGACGGAAGCGCCCTTCCCGGCCGTGACCCTGAAAGTCCCGCTAGCCGTTGAAGCCCGCGCCGCGCAGAACTGGGACGAGGCGCATTAGGCCAAAGGTGCTCGATGAAGAGTTCGGCGCTTCATGTGCGGAAAGCCGTGGCTGATGATGCGGAAACGATCTTCCGCCTCACCGCAGGCCTGATCGAGGATCATCTGCCAGGCCAAGCGCCTTGGGTCTCGGCAGATGACATCAAGACGAACGGCTTCGGCGCCGATCCGCTCTTCGAAGCTTTGATCGCCGAGCGCGGCGACAAACCTGTCGGTTTCATCTCGTTCTTTCGCGGCTATGCCGGATGGCGCGGCAAGCCCATGGGCATCGTCCATGCTCTTTACGTGCAGCCGGAAGAGCGCCGCTCAGGCGCTGCACAGGCGCTCATGGCTGGCGTCGCGAAGATCGCGCGTGAGCGCGGCTGGATCCGCATCGAACTCTTTGTCGAGGAAGGGCGACCCGCCATCCGCTTCTACGAGGCCATCGGCATGCGCGATCTTCACCACCGGCATTTGCGCCTCGAAGGAGAGGCCCTGAAGAGAATGGCTGAAGACAGCCTTTGACATCGGGCATGGCAGCACCATCCTTCCTCGTGGTGATGCAGATATCCGGAGCCTTCCATGTCGTACGAACTCTATTACTGGCCCACCATCCAAGGACGCGGCGAGTTCGTGCGGCTGGCGCTGGAGGAAGCGGGAGCCGATTACATCGACGTGGGGCGGGAGTCGGAAGGCATCGCCGTAATGATGCGGATGATGGACCATGCGGAGCATCCGCCTTTCGCGCCACCCTTCCTGAAGGTAGGTGAGACGATCATCGGCCAGACGGCGGCGATCCTTCTTTTTATCGGAGCGCGGCATAACCTTGCACCGAAAGACCCGGCAGGAGGTCTTTGGACACACCAGATCCAACTCACCATTGCCGACTTCGTCGCCGAGGCTCACGACACGCATCATCCCATCGGTGTCGGTCTCTACTACGAGGACCAGAAGGAAGAAGCGCTCAAGCGCTCCGCCGAATACCGCAAGGAGCGCATCCCGAAATTTCTCGACTGGTTCGAGACGATCATCACGCGCAATCCATCGGGCAGCGGGCATCTCGTCGGGAGCTCGCTCACTTATGTGGATCTCTCCTTGTTCCAGGTGGTGGAAGGCCTGCTCTATGCCTTTCCGAAAGCCGCGAAGCGCGCGCTGAAGGAAGCGCCGAAGGTTTCAGCCCAGCATGACGCCGTCGCCGAGCGTCCCCGGATCAAGGCCTATCTCGAGAGTCCGCGCCGCATCCCCTTCAACGAGGAAGGCATCTTCCGGCACTATCCGGAGCTGGATGGTTAACCTTTCTCGGCAACAATCCCTTAAGAGAGCCTGCGCGATGGAAAGCTCTGACAGAACATCACACCAGGAGCCGACGATGATGGAAGGAACGGAAACCGTTGCGAGCCGCCTCTGGCGCGACCGGGTGCAGTTACGGGAGCAGGAGCGCAACGAAGCGCAGGCCCGCCTGCGCGTCGCGGAGGAAAAGGTGGCGATCCTCATGGCCGAGAATGATCGCCTCGCCCTGGAGAATGCCCGCCTGCGCGCACTCCTCAATCCGGATGCGGACGGCCCTCAGGCGCAGGCGGAAACCCAATTGCAGATGAAAGCGCTCAAAGACGCACTCTTGCCGCTGCTCTCGGGCGGCAACGGTTCCGTGAACTGACGCCCAGCTTCCCGGGCTCAGCTTGACTCTGAAGAAAAGGGCTGTCCAAGCCCTTTCTTTTCTTCAAATAGGTTTCGTAGACCTTGATTTAATCGGAAACTGTATAACATATTGACCCTGGGTCAGTTTCCATAAGCTCGAAACCGCCGGTTTAGAGCGAGGGCTCGCTGAAAGTCCTTTCGGGAAGCAGGGTCACGGATGAGACGCAGAACGGCGACAATCCTGGCCAGCGACGTCGTGAGCTTCTCACGGCTGGTCGCTGAAGATGAAGAGGGCACGCTCCGGAGGCTGACAGCCTATCACCGGGCCTGCGAGACCTTTATTGCCCGGCATGGCGGAAAAATCTTCAACACGGCCGGCGACTCGATCATGTGCGAGTTCGAAACCCCTTTGAAGGCCGTGCGTGCCGCCATCGACATCCAGGAAGCGATCAGGGCGCGCAATCTGTCCCATCCGCCCCAGCGCTGGCTGCAGCTCCGCATCGGCATATCCATGGGCGAGGTCACCGAGCGCAACGGCGACCTCCTCGGCATGGCCGTCAATCTCGCCGCCCGCCTCGAAAATCTGGCGAAGCCCGGCGGGGTTTGCGTCTCGCAAGCCGTGCATGAGGTGGTTGCGGGCGAGGTTTCCGTGCCCTTCATCGATCTCGGTGAGCGGGCCGTGAAGAATATTCCCGCCCCGATCCATACCTTCGCCATCGCATGGCCGGGAACGGAGATCGAGGCGGAAGCGGCGCGTCCGATACCGGGCATGAATCGAAAGGCGGCTCTTTGGTTCGGAGGCGCATGCCTCGCGGCGATCCTGCTGGCCGGAGCAGGCCTGATCGGCAGACACCTTGCCTTGCCTGCCGAGCCGCAGATCGCCTCCGTGGCCAATCCCTCTCCTGCTCAACAGGTCGCACAGGGCCTTGTGCTGTCGACTAATCCAGCGGAAACCTTTTCCAAAATTTCGCAGAAAGGCGGATTGATCGAGGATTCCAAATCCGCGCCGGGTCTTTATTACAAAGCTCTGCTCTTCGAGGCGAAGGGCGAAATCTCCGGGGCTCATCGAGCCTATTACAATTTCGCCCGCATGGGTCTGGAGTTTATCGATCCTCACCTGCGCTATGCGGCTCTCGTGCGCGAGCATGAGGGCCCTGCCATGGCGCGTCAGGTCTATGCCGAACTGCATGAGGATGCGCCCACCCGCGCCACTGCCCTCTTGCATGCTCTTCAATTCGACGCCGTGGAACGGGATGCGAGACTCAAGGCCCTTGTAAAGGAACATCCCGATTTTGCGCCGGCCCATTACTTCCTTGCAGAAGAACATTCGGAGGAGCGGCTTGGCGTCTGGTATTCGCCGAGGGATCGTCGGATCGAGCTTGCGTCTCTCGCCGCGTTTCTGAAGGCGTATCAGGAAGGAAGGCTCGACGATTTCTTCCTTGATCATGCCGTGGTGACGGATTGGGTCGACCGAGCCCGCAAAAAGCGCGACCAGCTGGAAGGCCAGCAGAAGAGCGCATCGGCAGAATTATTTAAACTCTTCGAATGATGAGTTCGATCAGGCCGCGAGCTGAGCCATGGCTTCGTTGAGGCAGTGCACGGCCACCGGCTGGCCCGCCCGCGCCACGAGGCTGCAGCCCTTCGGCACCTCGCGCCAGCCGCGCGTCTTGTCGTCGATGGGCTCGGAGACCACGAGCAGGTTGCCTTTTTCCTCGCGGAAATAAAGCGTCGGCGGCTTGGCATCGCAGGCCCAGCGATAGGCCCAGAGATTCTCGCCGTCGGTAAAGGCGGCTGTGAAGCGCAAGGCCTCGTCGATGGCGGCCTCTTCCATCAGGCCACGAATCTGCTTGAGGGTCCGCGCCATCGCGCTCACCGGCTCGTCGGCCAATCCGTTGGCGAGCGCCACGAGGAAGATCGCCTCCGAATCCGTGGTGCCCTGACGGCGGTCGTAAAGCTCGTCGGGGATCATGGCCTCAAGCTTGCGCTTGATGCGGTGATAGCCGCCGATCTGGCCGTTATGCATGAAGAGATAGCGGCCGTGGGAGAAGGGATGGCAGTTCGCCCGCGTCGTCGAGGTACCGGTGGAGGCGCGCACATGGGCGAAGAAGAGGCCGGAGCGCACCTGCTCGCAGAGGCTTCTGAGATTCTCGTCGGACCAGGCGGGGCGCACCTCGCGGTAGATGCCGGGCTCGCTCCGCTCGCCGTACCAACCGATGCCGAAGCCGTCGCCGTTGGTCTCGGTCTTCGCTTCCACCGCATGAAGCGACTGGTGGACCAGCGAATGCGCGGGGGCGCAGACCAGTTCGTCAAGGAAGATCGGCTCTCCCCGGTAGGCAAGAAAGCGGCACATCGGCTCACAACCCCAGGCGCAGCAATATTTTGTAATCTTGTTGTATCTTCTTTCGTTCAAGGTGAATAGCCGGTTAACGCTCCTGCCATTGCGAGGAGAAAAACCTTCCCTTAAACCGTGTCCATAACATCACAGACACGCCGGAGACCCGGCCAAGGGGGAAACCAGATCATGCTTCGCATCTCGAGCGTGGCGCTTGCCGCCGCCCTGACCCTGCTGCCGCAGGTAGCCTTCGCGGCCGAACTCGACGGCGCGGCATTGAGCCTCCTCTGGGCCCTGCCTTTCGCGGGCATCCTTCTCTCCATCGCCCTCTTCCCGCTGCTGGCTCCCCATTTCTGGGAGCATCACCAGGGCAAGATAGCAGCTGTCTGGGGCCTGCTCGTGCTCGTGCCCATGGCCGTGATCCTGAGCCCCTCCACGGCGGTTCAGGCTCTCGCTCATACCGCCCTTCTCGAATACATCCCCTTCATCCTGCTGTTGCTCGCCCTGTTCACGGTGGCGGGCGGAATCCTGGTGCGCGGCAACCTGCATGGCTCTCCCGGCACGAACACGATTCTGCTTGCCATCGGCACCGTGCTTGCGAGCTTCATCGGCACCACCGGCGCATCCATGGTGATGATCCGCCCGGTGCTGCGCGCCAATGACGACCGCAAGCACAACGTCCACGTCATCGTGTTCTTCATTTTTCTCGTGTCGAATATCGGCGGCTCGCTGACGCCCTTGGGCGACCCGCCGCTCTTCCTCGGCTTCCTGCGCGGCGTCGACTTCTTCTGGACCACCACGCATCTCTTCCCCGAGACGCTGTTCGTGAGCGGCATTCTGCTCGCGCTGTTCTTCGTGGTCGACGCGGTGATCTACCGTAAAGAAGGACACGTGAAACCGGACCCGACGCCCGACAATCCGGTGCGCGTGACGGGCGGCATCAACTTTCTGCTCATCCTCGTCATCATCGCCGCGATCCTCATGAGCGCGACGGTGAATCTCGGACGCGTGACCGTGCTGGGCTCGGAGGTCGAAATCGCCAATGCGCTGCGCGATGTCATCATGATCGCGGTGACGGTGGTTTCCCTCATGCTCACGCCGAAAGCGAACCGCGCAGAGAACGGCTTCTCTTGGGGGCCGATCAAGGAAGTGGCGAAGCTGTTCGCGGGCATCTTCATCGCGATCATCCCCGTGCTCGCCATGTTGAAGGCAGGCGCGAACGGGGCCTTCGCGCCTCTCGTGGCCCTGGTGACGAACCCGGACGGCACAGCCAACAACGCCGCTTATTTCTGGCTCACGGGCGGCCTGTCGTCGTTCCTCGACAACGCACCGACCTATCTGGTGTTCTTCGAGCTCGCCGGCGGCAACGCACAGGCTCTCATGACCACCGGCGCGATGACGCTCGCAGCCATCTCGGCCGGTTCGGTGTTCATGGGCGCGAATTCGTACATCGGCAACGCACCCAACTTCATGGTCTATGCAATCGCCCGCGAGGGCGGCGTGAAGATGCCGAGCTTCTTCGGCTATCTCCTCTGGTCCGGCGGCATCCTGCTGCCGATCTTCCTCGTCACGACGCTGCTGTTCTTCAGGGCGTAAGCACAAACGTCATCCCGGACGGCGTAAGCCGATCCGGGATCGCTCTCAGAATGCAGCGTCCTTCTCGCCACGCGATCCCGGGTTCTGCTGCGCAGCCCCGGGATGACGTTTGACATCAAGCGTCCAACCGCTCCGCCACATCCTCCGCAATCGAGAGGCACGAGGTAAGCCCTGGGCTCTCGATGCCGAAGAGATGCACGAGACCGGCAAGCCCATGCTCCGCCGGTCCGTCGATCATGAAATCCGCCGCCTTCTCGCCGGGGCCCGTGAGCTTTGGGCGGATGCCTGAATAATCCGGCACCAATGCGCCATCCGGCAGGCCGGGCCAATAGCGGCGGATGGAGGCGTAAAAGCTCTCCGCGCGTGACGGCTCGACTTCGTAAACCTCACGCTCGACCCATTCCACATCCGGCCCGAAGCGCATGCGGCCTGCAAGGTCGAGCGTCACGTGCGTGCCCAGGCCGCCATCGACGGGTGCGGGATAGATCAGGCGCGAGAAGGCGGGCTTGCCGAGGCAGCCGAAGTAATTGCCCTTGGCGAGCACGAGCGGCGGCACCCGCTCCGGCGCGTAACCTTCCGTGGCGCTGGCAATTCCTTGTGCGCCGAGGCCCGCTGCATTGACCACCGCATCGACGGCGATCTCCGTGGGCTCAGGCCCGCCCACATGCACGTTCCATCGCGTTCCATTTTGCGCGATCCGCTCGACAGGCGCGTGAAACGCGATCATGCCGCCAGCCGCTTCGAGATCACCCTGGAGCGCCAGCATCAGCGCATGTGAGTCGATGATGCCCGTCTCACGCGACAGCACGGCTCCGGTGCAGGAGAGGTTCGGCTCGAGTGCTTTCGCTTCTTCCGCGCTCAGGAAAGACAGGCCTTCGACGCCGTTCGCGATGCCCTGCTGGTAGATGCCCTCGATCTTCGCCTGCTCGAGATCGTTCGTCGCAACGATCAGCTTGCCGCATTTTCTGTACGGCACACCATGGCTGTCGCAGAAGGCGTAAAGCATGCGCCGTCCGTTCACGCAGTGGCGCGCGCGAAGCGAGCCTTCCGGATAATACATGCCTGCATGGATCACCTCGCTGTTGCGCGAGGACACGCCGTTGCCGATGCCGCCGGTTTTCTCGGCCACGATCACACCATGGCCTTGCATGGCAACAGCGCGAGCTATCGCCAATCCGACAACCCCGGCACCGATGACGAGAACATCCATGAGAACTCTCTTGAAACGAAAACGGCGGCCCGAAAGCCGCCGTTTCTATAACTTAACAATCGCAGTTTTTAAGCCGCAATCGACATTTGCGGTGCTGCCGAGCGCACGTCGGAATCGACGTGGTTCTCGAAGCGCTTGAAGTTCTGATTGAACATGTCGATCAGGCGCTTGGCGGTCTCGGCGAACTCCGCCTTGTTCTGCCAGGTTTTCACGGGATACAGGATGTGCGGCTCGACGCCGGGCACCGAGGTCGGCACCGCGAAACCGAAGTAAGGATCGCGGCGGAAATCGGCGCGGTTCAGCGAGCCGTCGAGGGCAGCGGTGAGCAGGCGGCGCGTGACGCGGATCGGCATGCGGCGGCCGACGCCGTATTTGCCGCCGGTCCAGCCCGTGTTGACGAGCCAGCAATCCACGTGATGCTTGGCGATGAGATCGCGCAGCAGGTTGCCGTATTCCGAAGGGTGACGCGGCATGAAGGGCGCGCCGAAGCAGGTGGAGAACGTCGCCTCCGGATCCTTCACGCCCTTTTCCGTGCCAGCCACCTTGGCGGTGTAGCCGGAGAGGAAGTGATACATGGCCTCGGCCGGCGTGAGCTTGGCGATGGGAGGCAGGACACCGAAGGCATCGCAGGTGAGCATCACGATGTTCTTCGGAATGCCCGCGCGGCCCGTGGCGCTCGCATTCGGGATGAAGTCGAGCGGATAGGCGCAGCGCGTGTTCTCCGTGCGCGACGCATCGTCGAAGTTCGGAATGCGGGTGATCGGGTCGATCACCACGTTCTCCAGCACCGTGCCGAAGCGCTCGGTGGTGGAGAAGATTTCCGGCTCCGCTTCACGCGACAGGCGAATGGTCTTGGCGTAGCAGCCGCCTTCGAAGTTGAACACGCCGTTCGGGCCCCAGCCATGCTCGTCGTCGCCGAGCAGGACGCGGTTCGGATCGGCGGAAAGCGTCGTCTTGCCGGTGCCGGAGAGGCCGAAGAACACGGCGACATCGCCGTCATGGCCCACATTGGCGGAGCAATGCATGGGCATGACTTTTTGCGCGGGCAGAACGTAGTTGAGATAGGTGAAGACCGACTTCTTCATCTCGCCCGCATAGGAGGTGCCGCCGATAAGCACGATCTTGCGGGTGAAGTCGCAGGCGATCACCGTCTCGGAGCGGCAGCCGTGACGGGCCGGGTCCGCCTTGAAGGACGGCAGGTCGATGATGGTCAGCCCCGGTACGTAATCCTTCAGCTCGCCTGCCTCGGGGCGGATGAGCAGGTTGCGGATGAAGAGCGAATGCCAGGCGAATTCCGTGAACACGCGCGCCTTGACCCGGTAAGCCGGGTCCGCGCCGCCATAGAGATCCTGCGCGAACAGCTCCTTGCCCTCGGCATGAGCCAGGAAATCCTGCAGCAGGGTGTCGAAATGGCCGGGGGTGATGGAGCCGTTATTGTCCCACCAGACGGTGCTCTCGGTGGCCTCGTCGCGGACCACGAACTTGTCCTTGGGCGAACGGCCCGTATGCACGCCGGTCTCAGCCAGGAGAGCGCCGCCCTTCACGAGCTTGGTCTCGGCTCTTTGCAGGGATTGCTCGTAGAGTGCGGGGGCCTCAAAGTTCCAGTAGACTTTCTTGAGATTGCGGAAGCCGATAGCCTCCGCGCCTTGAGCGCTGTTGAAGACGCCGATGTTATCCACGGAAGACTTCTCCTGGTCGCCGATCGCCGAGCGGCCGGATGCGCCGCTCTCCGATGGCCTTATGTGATTACCTTCAGGCGGCGGCGGTCATAGTCCCGCGAAACCGCCCGAACTAAGCATGTTTAGGTCAGCGGCCCTTGCCGTCAACCGAGGCATTCCATGGCATTCTATTTTTTGCGACGCTAGGTCTAAACGCGCCGGTTGGGGCCGATTTCCCGCATTTGCCGCAATTCTTTGGGAGGATTGACGGATTGTAACGTTCCCGCGCAATGCTTTCAGGTTCCGGGCGGATGACCCCGAATGCGGCATAAAACGGTTCTCAATCCGTTCATCCCCGGTTGAACCTACACCTCTTAGACACCACTATCGGGAGGCCCCGCCCTGGAGATGGGCTGGGGGCAACCATATTTATGCCATCAGTAAGGCGCAGTTGGGCACGATTTGAGGCCGATTGCGTTATCGAACGACATGTCACGCGGGCCTCGTCCGTGTCAGCCAGGGAAGAGTTCATGCCCACGATCGCCCTTGTCGATGACGATCGCAATATCCTGACTTCCGTCTCGATCGCTCTCGAGGCGGAGGGCTACCGCATCCAGACCTATACCGACGGGGCCTCTGCCCTCGACGGCCTGAAGCATGCGCCGCCGGATCTTGCCATCTTCGACATCAAGATGCCCCGCATGGACGGCATGGAGCTTCTGCGCCGGCTTCGCCAGAAATCCGACCTGCCCGTGATCTTTCTGACCTCCAAGGATGAGGAGATCGACGAGCTGTTCGGCCTCAAGATGGGTGCGGACGACTTCATCCGGAAACCCTTCTCCCAGCGCCTGCTGGTCGAGCGCGTGAAGGCGGTTTTGCGCCGCTTCGCGCCCAAGGACCAGAGCGCCCCCAAGGAAGCCGATCCGAAGGCCCTGGAGCGCGGCCAGCTCAAGATGGACCCGGAGCGCCACGCCTGCACCTGGAAGGGCGAGCCGGTCACGCTCACCGTCACCGAGTTCCTGATCCTGCAGGCGCTCGCCACCCGTCCCGGCGTGGTGAAGAGCCGCAACGCCCTCATGGATGCGGCCTATGACGACCAGGTCTATGTGGACGACCGCACCATCGACAGCCACATCAAGCGCCTGCGCAAGAAGTTCAAATCCGTTGACCAGAGTTTCGAAATGATCGAGACCCTTTACGGCGTCGGCTATCGCTTCAAGGAAGCCTGATGCCGTGAGACTGCCTGTCGAAGGCAAAGGACAACCAGGAAAGACGGTCACGCTCCGGAAGCATCTTTCGGATCGTGCCTGAATGAGCGGCATGAAGGCTGATTTCATCCACGCCGAGGCAACCGACGATCCGCCCGAGCCTCGCGGTTTCCTGGCCCGGCTGAAGAACTTCGGCCGCATGCTGTCCCAGCGTGCCTCGTCGAGCCTGACGCGCCGGATCGTCATGCTCAACCTGGCGGGCCTCATGGCCCTGCTCGTCGGCTTTCTCTATCTCAACCAGTTCCGCGAAGGCCTCATCGAGGCGCGGGTGCAGAGTCTGCTGACGCAGGGCGAGATCATTGCCGGCGCCATCGCCAGCTCCGCGACGGTGGAGACCAACACCATCACCCTCGATCCGGACCAGCTCCTGCAGATGCAGGCGGGCGAGACCGAGCGCCTCAACGACGAGAGTCTCTCGTCGCTCGAATTCTCCATCAATCCGGAGCGCGTCGCGCCTCTGCTGCGCCGCCTCGTGACGCCGACCCAGACCCGCGCGCGCATCTTCGACCGCGACGGTCTGCTTCTGCTCGATTCCCGCAGCTTCTATTCCCGCGGCGATATCCTGCGCATGGACCTTCCGCCGGTCGCCAACGTGGAAGACACCGCAAGCTTCATCGAGCGTATTTGGAACAGTGTGCGCAAGATGTTCAGGCGCACGAAGCGTCCCGTGCTCGAAGAGGCGGGCCCCGCCAACGGCAGATCCCTCACGGAAGTTCAGCAGGCCTTCTCAGGCCAGCAATCGAGCGTGGTGCGCGTGAACACGCGCGGCGAGACCATCGTGTCCGTGGCGGTGCCGATCCAGCGGTTCCGCACGGTGCAGGGCGTGTTGCTGCTCTCGACGCAGGAAGGCGACATCGACGCCATCATCGCCTCGGAACGCTTCGCATTGCTGCAGGTCTTCCTCATCGCCGCCCTCGTGATGATCGTGCTGTCGCTGTTTCTGGCAGGCGCAATCGCCGGTCCCGTGCGCCGTCTCGCGGAAGCGGCGGAGCGTGTTCGCTGGGGCACGAAATCACGCCAGGAAATTCCGGACTTCACCAACCGCTCCGATGAGATCGGCCACCTCTCGGGCGCGCTGCGCGACATGACGAAGGCGCTCTACAACCGCATCGACGCCATCGAGAGTTTCGCGGCGGATGTGGCGCACGAGTTGAAGAACCCGCTCACCTCCCTGCGCAGCGCCGTGGAAACGATGCCGCTGGCCCGCAGCGACGATTCCCGCGCCCGGCTCATGTCTATCATTCAGCACGACGTGAGGCGTCTCGACCGTCTCATCAGCGACATCTCCGACGCCTCGCGTCTCGATGCGGAATTGGCCCGCGCCGATGCGGAACCGGTGGACATGGCGCGTCTGCTCGAAGCCGTAGTGTCGGTCGCCAACGAGCGCCGGCAGGAGCACGATCCGCATATCGAACTCAACCTTGAGAAACACGCGCGCGGCCGCGATGCCTTCCTCGTGCTCGGGCACGACAGCCGCTTGGGTCAGGTGTTCAACAATCTCATCGACAATGCCCGCTCCTTCTCGCCGCCCGATGCTGCCGTTCGCGTGACGCTGCGGCGGCGTAAAGCGGATGTGGAGATCCTGGTGGAGGACAGCGGCCCCGGCATCGAGCCCGACGCCCTCGACCGCATCTTCGAGCGCTTCTACACAGACCGGCCAGAGCAGGGCTTCGGCCAGAACTCTGGCCTCGGGCTCTCCATCTCCCGCCAGATCATCGAGGCCCATCGCGGCACGATCCGCGCCGAGAATCGTCCCGGCCCGCCGGATGAAGACGGCGAGCCGACGCGCCTGGGCGCCCGCTTCATCATCCGCCTGCCCACGGCGGAGAGCCCGAAGGGCAGGAAGGAACAGGCGAAAAAAGCTCAGGGAGCGAAAACCCCTTGAGCAAGCCGGAGACCATCCAAGCTTCCTGCCATGCCTCCTGCGTCGTTATCGGCGAGGCAGGCGTCCTGATCCGGGGACGCGCGGGCTCCGGCAAGTCGACGCTCGCCCGCGAGATGGTGCTCCACACGATCCAGGCGGGCCGGTTCGGCTGCCTCGTCAGCGACGACAGAACCTGCCTCAGGGCTGAGCACGGACGCCTTCTGGGAAGCCCGGTCGAGCCCCTGGCCGGGCATCTCGAGATCCATGGCTTAGGCATCGTCCGTCAACCTTACGAAGAATCCGCCGTCATCCGCCTCGTGATCGACCTGAGCGAAGATCCGCCTCGCCTACCGGAACCCGAAGACGGCAACATTGTTCTATGCGGCGTCATGGTCCCTCGCATCCGCATGCGTGCGGGGGCAAGTTTTGCAAGCATCGCGCTGGGCCGCCTGAGTGGTGTTTGCGACACGGTCGTGACACTGTGATGAACTTTTCCTCTCAACGCACTTGCGCTAGGCTTCGCGGTGCACAAAATAGCGGCTCCGCTCTCGGAGCGTTCGGACCTGGAACATTATGATTGGAATGGTGCTCGTCACCCACGGGCAGCTCGCGACGGAATTCAAAGCCGCGCTGGAGCATGTCGTGGGCCCTCAAGAGCAGCTCGAGACGATCACGATCGGCCCTGACGACGACATGGAAACACGGCGTAAGGACATCATGGCCGCCGTGTGCCGGGTCAATTCGGGCCACGGCGTCGTGGTTTTGACCGATATGTTCGGGGGTACGCCCTCGAATCTGGCGCTTTCCTGCATGAACGGCGGCTCCGTCGAGGTGGTCGCCGGCATCAACCTCCCCATGCTCATCAAGCTGGCTTCCGTCCGCGACGAGGAGGCCTTGGGCGACGCGGTCTCGCACGCCCAGGAAGCCGGGCGGAAATATATCAACATCGCCTCGCGCGTCCTGTCTGGAAAATAAGAACCATGGATCGGTCCCTCGACCAGGATTGTCCCCCCGCTCCTATTCCCGAGGGGGCTGAGGCCAGGGAGCTTCCCATCATCAACAAGCGCGGCCTTCATGCCCGCGCCTCGGCCAAGTTCGTGCAGACGGTCGAACGCTTCAATTCCGATGTCACCGTGACCCGATGCGGCGAGACCGTGGGCGGCCGCTCGATCATGGGTCTGCTGACGCTAGCCGCGGCCCAGGGCACCAGCATCACCGTTACCGCCAAGGGCCCGGATGCCCAGGATTGCCTCCAGGCCATCGACGACCTGCTCGCCAACCGGTTCGGCGAGGACGAGTAAGGTTTTTTCGCTTCAGCGCCTTACCCCTCTATCATCCCCGGACTTGTTCCGGGGATCCACGCCCTTACGCCTTTGCGCTTCCTTAGGGCGTGGATGGCCGGGCTTGTCCCGACCATGACGGGGAAGAACCGATCCGTCGCTCCTCCGAAAAACATATAAAGACATCTTTATATCTTGATTGCCTCTCGCGCCGCTCTCTGGTAGAGACAGCGCCAATTCAATCCCCAAGGGTAAAGACGGAGGCCAGCATGGCTCAGGATTATATCGTTAAGGACATCGGCCTCGCCGATTTCGGCCGCAAGGAAATCTCGATCGCCGAGACCGAGATGCCGGGCCTCATGGCCATTCGCGAGGAATACGGCCCGAAGCAGCCCCTGAAGGGCGCCCGCATCGCCGGCTCGCTCCACATGACCATCCAGACCGCGGTGCTGATCGAGACCCTGAAGGCTCTCGGCGCCGACATCCGCTGGGTCTCCTGCAACATCTATTCCACCCAGGACCACGCCGCTGCCGCTATCGCGGCCGCCGGCATCCCGGTCTTCGCCTATAAGGGCGAGACGCTCACCGAGTACTGGGACTACACCGCGAAGCTGTTCGACTGGCATGGCGGCGGCGTCCCGAACATGATCCTCGACGACGGCGGCGACGCCACCATGCTCGTCCACCTCGGCCTGCGCGCCGAGCAGGGCGACGTGGCCTTCCTCGAGAAGCCGGGCGCCGAGGAAGAGGAAGTTCTCTTCGCGCTCATCAAGCGCCTGCTGAAGGAAAAGCCGAAGGGCTGGTTCGCCGAGCTCGCCAAGTCCATCAAGGGCGTCTCGGAAGAGACCACCACGGGCGTCCACCGCCTCTACATCATGGCCAAGGAAGGCAAGCTGCTCTTCCCGGCGATCAACGTGAACGACTCGGTCACGAAGTCGAAGTTCGACAACCTCTACGGCTGCCGCGAGTCGCTCGTCGACGGCATCCGCCGCGGCACGGACGTGATGATGGCCGGCAAGGTCGCCATGGTCGCGGGCTTCGGCGACGTGGGCAAGGGCTCGGCCGCTTCGCTCCGCCAGGCCGGCTGCCGCGTGCTGGTGTCGGAAGTCGATCCGATCTGCGCGCTTCAGGCCGCCATGGAAGGCTATGAGGTCACGACGATGGAGGACGCTGCTCCCCGCGCCGACATCTTCGTCACCGCCACCGGCAACAAGGACGTGATCACCATCGAGCACATGCGTGCGATGAAGGACCGCGCCATCGTCTGCAACATCGGTCACTTCGACAACGAGATCCAGGTTGCTGGCCTCAAGAACCTGAAGTGGGACAACGTGAAGCCGCAGGTGGACGAGATCACCTTCCCCGACGGCCACCGCATCATCCTGCTCTCGGAAGGCCGCCTCGTGAACCTCGGCAACGCCATGGGTCACCCGTCCTTCGTGATGTCGGCTTCCTTCGCCAACCAGACGCTCGCCCAGATCGAGCTCTGGAACAACGCCGGCAAGTACGAGAAGACGGTCTACACCCTGCCGAAGCACCTCGACGAGAAGGTCGCCTCGCTGCACCTGGAGAAGATCGGCGTGAAGCTCACCAAGCTGCGCCCCGATCAGGCTTCTTATATCGGCGTGTCGGAGAAGGGTCCCTTCAAGCCGGACCACTACCGCTACTGATCTTCGCTTCCATTGCGGAAGATTTCAGAAAAGCCCGGCGCAATGCCGGGCTTTTTTCATGGTCTCAGGCCCCGAATCGAGAACATTCCGCAACGTCATGCATGTGTCGAAAATGCAATAGGTTTCCACCAATTGCGCACAGCTTCTCCAAAGGAAGATTAAGCCGGTGTTAACCCTCTTCCTGGCGGAGTCAGGGGTAGTCTAAAGTGGGCGCGATTCGACCGGCAATACCGTGGTTTCTTCACAAACCATGCCGGCAGTTCCGTTCATGCGTAGGCGGTATCTCCTCTGAGCAGACACAGCACCAGAGGCGTGAACATATTGGCCTGATCACACCAGGAGGACCGCACGGCATGGCCGGGCAAAGCGAGCTCAAGAACGGCGACCCGGACAAGGCCAGCACCCTCGCAGGCCTCATTCGCGTGCCCTTGAGCCTGACGCTGCTGTCCGGAACGTCCCAGGCGGCGCTCGCTGCCGACGTACCTACCGACCTGCTGAAGCAAACCTCCGACGTGCTTGACTATCTCTACAGCTTCAACCTGCACAGCGCCGCCGCCTTCGGCCTCTTCATGGGGCTTGTGTCTCTCACCACCATCACCTCTCTCCTGCTGATGATCGAGCGCCGCCGCTCCGGGCGCGCGGAGCGAGCCTTGCGCAAGGAGCTTGCAGCCCTTCGCGGCTCAGACGATCTCGCGGCTTTGCTCATGGGTTCCGAGCGGCAATTGCTGGTGAGCTGGCAGGGCCGGGACAGCGAGCCGCGATTCCAGGGCGATCCGTCCATCATCGGCGAAGGCGCGCCCGCGCAGCGCGCGCTGGCCTTCGGCACATGGATGCAGCCGGGCGATACCGCCGCTGTTGAAGCCTCGCTCGAACAATTGAAGCAGCGCGGCGAAGCCTTCCGCCAGGTTGCTCAAACGCTGTTCAACCGTTTCATCGACGTGGAAGGCCGCACCATCGGCGGCCGCGCGATCTTGCGCCTGCGCGATGTCACCGGCGACCGTGCGGATCTTCTGAAAACCCGCGCTGAACTCGCCACCGCACGCAGCGATCTGCGCTCCATGACCATGCTGCTCGACGATGTCGCCTATCCGCTTTGGATTCGAGATGACGACGGCAAGCTTCTTTGGGCGAACCAAGCTTATCTGCGCGCCGTCGAGGCACCGAACCTCGACGATGCGATTGCACGTTCCGTTGAACTTCTGAGCGAACGCGCACGCGAGGATGCGAGCCGCAAGCGCAGGAATGGCGCAACCTATGCCGCGCGCGTGACCGCCGTGGTTGCCGGCCAGCGCGCCGTGCTCGATGTGATCGAGCGTCCCACATCCGGCGGCAGCGCCGGCATCGCGGTGGACGTATCCGAGCTGGAGGCCGTGCGCGCCGATCTGCAGCGCCAGATGGATGCGCATGTGCGCACTCTCGATCAATTGCCGACCGCGGTTGCGATCTTCGATGCCGCGCAAAACCTGATCTTCAGCAATGCCGCCTATCAGCAGCTCTGGAATCTCGATGCTGCCTTCCTCTCCTCGCGTCCGACGGACAGTGAAGTGCTCGACCGTCTGCGCGCCGCGCGCAAATTGCCGGAGCAGGCGGATTTCCGCGCATGGAAGGCGGATTTCCTCACCGGCTACCGCTCCGTCGAGCAGCAGGAAACCTGGTGGCACCTGCCGGACCGGCGCACCTTGCGCGTGGTGATCAACCCCAATCCGCAAGGCGGCGTGACCTATCTCTTCGACGACGTGAGCGAGCGCTTCGAGCTCGCCTCGCAGGTCAACTCGCTGACGCAGGTGCAGGACGAGACGCTCAACACGCTGAAAGAAGGCGTGGCCGTGTTCGGCTCGGACGGACGCCTCAAGCTGCACAACCGCGCCTTCGCCGACATGTGGAACCTGCCCGCCGACGTGCTGGAGCAGCATCCGCATGCGGATGCGATCATCAAGATATGCCGTCTGCTCGCGCCGCAGGACGAGCCGTGGATCGATATTCGCGGCGCCGTGCTCGGTCTTGCCGACATGCGCATGGGCCATTCCTGCCGCATCGAACGTCCCGACGGTTCGGCACTCGATTGCACCGCGCAGCCCCTGCCCGATGGCGCGACGCTTCTCAGCTTCACCGATGTGACCGCGAGCGTGAACGTGGAGCGTGCCCTCACCGAGCGCAACGACGCGCTGGAGCGCGCCTCGCGCCTGCGTGACGAGTTCGTGCATCACGTGTCCTACGAGCTGCGCTCGCCGCTCACCAACATCATCGGCTTCACGCAGCTTCTCGGCGACGAGACGGTGGGCGCGCTCAATCCGCGCCAGCGCGATTATGCGGATCACATCATGCGCTCCTCGGCGGCGCTGCTCGCGATCCTCAACGACATTCTGGATCTCGCCTCCATCGATACCGGCTCGCTGGAGCTGATGCCGGAGATCGTGGATATCCGCTCCACCATCGAAGCCGCCATGCGCGGGCTGGAGGACAGGCTCGCGGAATCCTCGCTCCATCTCGTCATCGACACGCCGGACGACATCGGCACCTTCGTTGCTGACGGCAAGCGCGTGCGGCAGATCCTGTTCAACCTGCTCTCCAACGCGGTGGGCTTCTCCTCGCCCGGCCAGACCATCACGGTGGCGGCGCGCAAGCGCGGCGGCGAGGTGATCTTTGACGTGAAGGACCAGGGACGCGGCATTCCGCCGGAGATCAAGGCGCGCATCTTCGAGCGTTTCGAGAGCCATACACTCGGCACCCGCCACCGGGGCGTGGGACTGGGCCTGTCCATCGTCCGCTCCTTCGTGGAGCTTCACGGTGGGCGCATCGAGCTCAATTCCATGCCGGGCGAGGGCACCATTGTCACCTGCATCTTCCCCAGTGACCGGCAGGAATTTCCTTCCAATGGCCGTACCGGCTCATCTGCGCTAACTCCTATAGCTGCCGAGTAGGATGACCGATGGTGAATGGATTAGCCCGCATGTCCGAGTTGGATGTCTCCCAAGCCGCATGGATCGTGTCGCTTCCCGACCACGAGTCCACGGAAGATTTCGCGCGCAAGCTCGCTGAGGAGCTGAAGGCCGGCGATCTCGTGACCCTCTCGGGCGGCTTAGGAGCCGGCAAGACCACCTTCGCCCGCGCCCTCGTGCGCACGCTCGCGAACGAGCCGGAGCTGGAGGTGCCGAGCCCCACCTTCACGCTCATGCAGGTCTATGACGGGCCGCTCTGCCCTATCGTTCATGCCGACTTCTATCGCCTCTCCGGCGGCTACGAGCTTGTGGAGCTGGGCTGGGAGGAGATGACGGAAAGCGCCATCGCGCTCGTGGAATGGCCCGAGCGCGCCGAGGATGCGCTGAACCCCGACCATCTCGACATCCGCCTCGATTTCGCGCCCGGAGGCCAGGGCCGCATTGCCATGCTCACCGGCACCGGCGCCTTCGCCTCGCGCCTGCAGCGCATCAAGGCCTTTCGCAATCTGGTGGATCGCTGCGGCTGGTCGGAGGCCGTGCGCCTGCCGATGTCGAGCGATGCCTCCGTAATCCGTTCCTATGAGCGGCTGATCAAGATGAACGGCGAGACCGCGCTGCTCATGATCTCGCCGCCCCGGCCCGTCGGCCCGCCCGTGCGGCGCGGCAAGCCCTACACGACCATCGCGAAGCTCGCGGAAACCGTTCATGCCTTCGTCGCCATGGACAAGGGCCTGCGCGCCTTGGGATTCAGCGCGCCTTACATCTACGGCGAGGATCTCGACGCGGGCCTTCTGCTGATCGAGGATCTCGGCGCCGATCCCGTGGTCGACGAGAACGGCCCGATTCCCGAACGCTATGCGGAAGCTACGCGCCTTCTCGTGAAGCTGCACAGCACCGAGCTGCCGCAGGTGCTGCCGGTGGCAGACGGCGTCGAGCACGAGATTCCGCCCTACGATCTCGAAGCCATGCTCATCGAGGTGGAGCTGCTCGCCGATTGGTATGTACCGCACATCATCGGCACGCAGCTCTCGGGCTCCGCGCGCGCGGAATTCGTCAATCTCTGGACGGAAGCGCTGGGCGAAATTCTCGCAGGCCCGGTGACATGGACATTGCGCGACTATCATTCGCCCAACCTGATCTGGATGGGCGAGCGTGAGGGCCTGCAGCGTGTGGGCCTCATCGACTTCCAGGATGCGACCCTCGGCTCGCCTGCTTACGACGTCGCATCGCTTCTGCAGGATGCGCGCGTGACCGTGCCTGCCGAACTCGAACTGAAACTCATCGGCCTTTACGCCCGTGAGCGTAAAGCCGCCGATCCCGCCTTCGATGTTGCTGGCTTTGCCCGTGCCTATGCGATCATGGCGGCGCAGCGCGCCACCAAGATCCTCGGCATTTTCGCGCGCCTCGACCGTCGCGACGGCAAGCCACATTACCTCAAGCACCTGCCGCGCATCGAGGCTTATCTCACCCGCAATCTCGCGCATCCCGCCTTGGCGAAGCTCAAGGTCTGGTATGAAAATTACCTGCCGCGTCTCATCCCGCTCGAGGATGACACGCCGCCATCGTCTTGAGTCATTTCAGTGTCCCAGTTTTCCCAGCGCAAGCCTCACACGGCCATCGTTCTCGCAGCGGGCCTCGGCACGCGCATGCTGCCGATCACGGCCACCATGCCGAAGCCCCTCGTGAAAGTCGCCGGGCAAAGCCTCATCGATTTCGCGCTCGATAAGCTGCATGAGGCCGGCATTGGCACGGTGGTTGTGAATGTGCACCATTTCGCGGACATGCTGGAAGCGCATCTGCGCACGCGTACTGCTCCGGAGATCGTGGTGTCCGACGAGCGCGCGGAGCTGCTCGAAACCGGCGGCGGCGTGAAGAAAGCTTTGCCGTTGTTAGGACAGGATCCCTTCATCACCTTCAATTCCGATTCCATGTGGATTGAAGGCGAGACTCCGAATCTCAAGCGCCTCGTGGGGGCCTGGGATGCGGAACGCATGGACATCCTGATGCTCGTCGCCCCGTTATCCACAAGTGTTGGCTACGAAGGAAAAGGCGATTTTCACCGCGATGCGGATGGAGCTTTACGCCGTCGCGGCGAGGACCCGAGTTCGGATTTCGTCTATGCGGGCGTGGCGATCGTGAAGCCTGAGATGGTGACGGGATCGTCTGACGGCGCCTTCTCGGCCAATGCCTTCTACAACCGCGCCATCGCCAATGGCCGCCTCTACGGCTTGCCTCTGGAAGGCCAATGGCTGCATGTTGGAGAGCCTCACACGATCGGAGAGGCAGAAAAGTGCCTTGCCGCCAGCAAGCGATGAGGTTTTGTCTTGTCGAGCACGCCGCGCGTCTTTTCCATTCCTCCGGGTTGCGCCTTCCTGCCGACCCTGGTGGACGCGCTGCTTGACGGACGCCTTGTCGGCCCGCTCGAAGACGATCCCGCGGCGTTAGCCGACATCACCATCTATGTCCCGACCCGCCGCGCCACCCGCGCGCTGATCGCGCTTCTGGCCGAGCGCGGTGCAGGCCGCGCGCAACTCCTGCCGCGCATCGTGCCACTTGGCGAAACGGATGAAGCCGAGTTCGAGCTGACGGGTCTCGAAGGCACGCCGTTTGCGGAGACCGCCAGCCTCAAGCCGCCCATTCCGCCGCTGGAGCGCCGTCTCATCCTCACGCGCCTCGTGCAGCGCTGGTCGGCGGAAGTGGACCGCGCATTGTTGCAGCTCGGCCCCGAAGTGCCCTTCATGGTGCCAGCCTCTCCTGCGGATGCAGTGAACCTCGCAGGCGATCTCGAAACGCTGATGGATGCCTTCACCACGGAGGGCATCGATTGGCACGCGCTCGAACTGGCGGTGGATGCCGATTACTCGAAGTATTTCGAGATCACGCGCCATTTCGTGCAGATCGCGAGCGAGAACTGGCCGAAAATTCTGGCCGAGCGCGCCGCCAGCGATCCGGCGCAGCGGCGCACAGCCTTGATCGAGGCGGAAGCGCGTCGTCTCACCCGCGAGCGCCCGAGCCATCCCATGATCGTTGCGGGCTCCACCGGCTCGGTGCCGGCGACCGCTCATCTCATGGCGACCATCGCGCGCCTGCCGCGCGGCGCCATCGTGCTGCCCGGCCTCGATACGGATCTCGACGAGGAAAGCTGGTCGACTATCGGTGCAGGAGGCGATGACGAGAGCGACCCGGTGCACAGCCACCCGCAGGCCTCGCTCCGCCGTCTGATCGACAAGAACCTGCGCATCAAGCGCTCCGAGGTCGCCATCCTCGGCGAACCGTCGGAACAGGCGCGTGCGCGCAATCACCTGCTCTCGGAAACCCTGCGCCCCGCCGACACCACGGACCGCTGGGCTCTGATCTCGTCGGAAGAGCGCCTCGCGATGAGCGGCAAGGGCTGCGAGGGCCTGACCATCATCGAGGCCATGGACGAGCGCGAGGAAGCATTCTCCATCGCCATCGCCCTGCGCGAGACGCTGCAGCATCCCGACAAGACAGCAGCGCTCGTGACACCCGACCGCGCCTTGGCCGCGCGCGTGACAGCGGAACTCGCGCGCTGGGGATTGGGTGTCGAAGACTCTGCGGGCATACCGCTTGCCGACACGCCCGCAGGCCGCCTCGCACGATTGACGGCGGAGGCCGCTGCCGACGATTTGAGCCCCGTGCGCCTGCTCTCGCTGCTTGCGCATCCGCTGGTGCGTCTGGGCTTTCCGCGCGCCACCGTCGAACAGGCGGCAAGCATTCTCGAAATCGGCGTGCTGCGCGGTCCCGCGCCTGCTCCCGGCATTGCGGGCATGCGCGCAGCCCTCGCCACGCGCCGCGCGGAGAAAGACCATCGCACGCCGCGTCCCCGCGCGCGCCTTTCGGAAGCGGATTGGGACCTCGCCGACGAATTGCTGCGGCGGCTCGATCTTGCGTTCCAGACCTTCACGCCTGCCGCGCATGGCGAGGAGCGCATCGATCTGATGGCCTTGGTGGAGCATCACCGGCGCGCTTTCGATTTGCTCTGTGCGGCACCGGAAGACGACGAAGGCGAGAGCGAGCCCACCCTCGAACCGCTCGCCGCCCTTTTCGACGATCTCGAGAATTCCGACATCCGCGAGGAGGAAGGCCATCCGCTTCTCGGCCGCTTCGTCGATTATCCCGCTTTCTTCACGGCGCTCGCCAAGCAGCGTAGTTTAAGCCCCTCGCCGCGCTCCACCCATCGCCGCCTGAAGATTCTCGGCCTTCTCGAAGCGCGCCTTCTCTCCGTGGATCGTGTCGTGCTCGGCGGGTTGGACGAGGGCACATGGCCGCCGCGCACGGTGACGGACGCGTTCCTCAACCGCCCCATGCGCGCCCGCGTCGGCCTGATGCCGCCGGAGCGGCGCATCGGTCAGACGGCGCACGATTTCGTGCAGGCCCTCGGCACGCATGATGTGGTGATCACCCGCGCGCACAAGCGCGACGGCTCGCCTATGGTGCCCTCGCGCTTCCTGCAACGCCTCAAGGCTTTCACCGGCAAGGATGTGTGGGAGCGGATGGTGAAGGCGGGCGAGACTTATCGCCGCCTTGCGCGCACACTCGATACGCCGGAGCCCGCGCCGCCCTTGCCGCGCCCGCGCCCGAAGCCCGATCCTGCGCTCTTCCCGCGCTCGCTCAGTGTCACGGAAGTCGAGACGCTGGTGCGCGATCCCTATTCGATCTTCGCGCGCCACGTGCTGAAGCTCGATGCGCTGGAGGCGATTGCGGTTGCGCCGAGCGCCGCCAATCGCGGCACGATCATTCACGATGTGGTCGGCCAGTTCGCAGAGCGTTTTCCGAGAGAGATTCCGGCGCACGCGGACGAAATCCTGCTTGGGCTCGGAGAGGAAGCTTTCGGCGAAATCCGGGAAGCCTATCCCGAACTCTATGCCGAATGGTGGCCGCGTTTCGAGCGGCTCGCCATCGCCTTCCTCGATTGGGAGCGGGAACGCCGCCCCAGCATCGCGGAGGTTTATGCCGAGCGTTCCGGCAGGCTTTCGATCCCGATGCCCGACGGCTCGATCTTCAATCTGCGCGCCCGCGCCGACCGCATCGAGTATCGCCGTGACGGCGGCTTCTCCATCATCGACTTCAAGACCGGTCAGCCGCCCGGCGTGCGCGAGGTCTATGCGGGCTTCTCGCCGCAGCTGACCCTTGAAGCGGTGATGCTGATGAAAGGTGCGTTCAAGGGCCTGCCGATGGCGAAGGAGACGCCGGAACTCGTCTATGTTCACACCACGGGCGGACGCGAGCCGATCAAGCCGCGCACAATCGAGCCGGGACGCAACGAGGAGCGCTCGGTGCCCGAGATCGTGGAAGAGCATCGCCGCCGCTTCGAGGGCATGATCGCGCGTTTCGTGAAGGGCGAAGCAGCCTACGTGTCGCGGCCCTTCCCGAAATATGCGCGGCGCTTCTCCGAATACGATCACTTGGCGCGGGTGAAGGAATGGTCGCTGGCGAGCGCGGGCGGGGTCGAGGGCGGCGAATGAGCAACGATCTCGTCATTCCCGATTACACCAAGGACGCGCAGCGCCGCGCCGCGAACCCGAGCGCGTCGGCCTGGGTGTCCGCCAATGCGGGCGCAGGCAAGACGAAGGTGCTCACCGACCGCGTGGTGCGCCTGCTGCTGGCGGGTTCGCTGCCGGGACGCATTCTCTGCCTCACCTTCACCAAGGCTGCCGCCGCCAACATGGCGATCCGCGTGTTCGAGCGCCTGGGAAAATGGGTGACGATGGACGAGGACAGCCTCGTTGCCGAACTCACCGAACTCGAAGGCCGCAAGCCCACGCGCCAGCAGGTGAAGCTCGCCCGCACGCTTTTCGCGCGCGCCGTGGAAACGCCGGGCGGCTTGAAGATCGACACCATCCACGCCTTCTGCGAGCGCCTGCTGCACCTCGTGCCCTTCGAGGCCAACGTGCCCGCGCGCTTCGCGGTGTTGGACGAGAGCCAGACCGACGAGATGCTGGCGCAGGCCGTGAAGAACGTGCTCGCCGATGCCTCCAACGGCAATTTCCCGCAGCTGAAGGATGCGCTCGACATCATCAGTGTCGATGCGGTGGGCGATGCGCTCACCTCCGCTCTCAACGCGGCGCTGCGTTGCAAGGACTTTTTGCACGATACCACCGGCATCGCGCGCCTGATCCAGGAGCTTGGGCTGAACCCTGATGAGACGCTCGAGAGCATCGAACAGGCGATGCTGGAAGGCGGTTTCAAACCGGAAAGCTGGCCTGCCATCGCGCAGGACCTGATGACGGGCAAGGCCACCGATCAGGAGCGAGCAGAAGCCTTCATCGCCGCTGCGAATGCCTCTGAACCCTCCGAGAAGCTCAAGCACTACCTGTCGGTCTTCCTGAAGGAATCCGATGGCTTGCCGCGCGCAGAATCGCGCCTCGTCACCAAGTCCGTCGATCCTTCGTTGAAGGAGCGGCTGCTCGACGAACAAGGCCGCATCTGGCGTCTCATGGACAAGCGCAAGGCTGCACGCGCGGTCGAGCGCACGCAAGCGCTGTTCCTGCTGGCCGCCGAGATTCACGACCGTGTCGAGCAGGCGAAGATGCGTCTCGGCGCGCTCGACTTCCAGGACCTCATCGACAAGACGCTTGCGCTTCTCTCACGCGGCGACACGGCCTGGGTTCTCTACAAGCTCGACCGCGGCATCGATCACGTGCTGATCGATGAGGCGCAGGACACGAACCCGCAGCAATGGGAGATCCTACGCAAGATCACCGAGGACTTCACCTCTGGTGAAGGCGCAGGCGGGAAGCGCATCCGCACGCTTTTTGCCGTGGGCGATCCCAAGCAATCGATCTACGGCTTCCAGGGCGCAGCGCCGCAGGAATTCGAATCCACCCGCCGCGACTGGTCGAAGAAGGTGCGCGAAGCCGAGCTTCTGTTCGAGGACGTGTCGCTCACCATGTCCTTCCGCTCCGCCAAAGCCGTGCTCTCGGCGGTGGATGCGACCTTCGCGGTGGAGAAGAACTTCAAGGGCCTCTCTTTCGAAGACAAAGCCATCGGCACCGTGCATGAGAGCGCGCGCCCGCATGCGCCGGGGCTCGTGGAAATGTGGCCGACAGAGACGCCCGCCGACGAGGAGGAGCCCGAGGCCTGGGTGCTTCCCGTCGACGAGCCGGAGCAGCAATCGCCGCCTGTCGTCGTCGCGCGGCGCATCGCGCAGGCCGTGAAATGCTGGACCACCAAGGGCGACGAGCACGGACGCACCTGGACCGCCGGAGACGTGCTCGTTCTCGTGCGCAAGCGCGGTGCTGCCTTCGAGGCCGTGATCCGCGCGCTGAAGGAAGCGGGCGTGCCGGTCGCAGGCGCGGATCGGCTCAATATCGGCGAGCACATCGCCGTGCTCGATCTCGTGGCGGCGGGACGCGCGGCGCTGCTGCCGGATGATGACCTGACCCTTGCAACCGCACTGAAATCACCCCTCGTCGGCCTTAACGACGACGACCTCATCCGCATCGCAACCGACCGCGCCGACGACGAGTCGCTGCATGCCGCGCTGACACGACACGCGGAAGCAGGCGATGCGAAGTCGCAGCGCGGCTGCGAGGCCCTTCAGGCCTGGCGCGAGCTCGCCGCACAGCACGGGCCCTTCGGCTTCTTCGCCACCTTGCTCGGACCGCGTGGCGGGCGTTCGCAGCTTGTCGCGCGTCTGGGCAGCGAAGCGGGTGATGCCATCGACGCGTTCTTGTGCTTCGCGCATCAATCGGAGATGACGGAGACGCCTTCTCTCACCGTCTTCCTCAATCGTTTCGAATCCGCATCGCACACCATCAAGCGCGATCTCGACTCGGTAAACAACGAAGTGCGCGTGATGACGGTGCACGGCGCGAAAGGTCTCGAAGCGCCCGTCGTCATTCTCATCGACGGCTGCGAGGTGCTGGGCCGCGATCCGCCGCTCTTGCAGCTCAAGACCAAGACAGGCCGCACGATCCCCGTCTGGTCCCCGGGCAAGAGCGCCGATTGCAGCGTCATGGAAGAGGCGCGCGATCTCCTGCACGCCAAGGGCTATGAAGAGCACAACCGCCTTCTCTATGTGGCGATGACTCGCGCCAAGGACCGGCTGGTGATTGCGCCCTACAGGACCAGCGGCAAGGAATCGCCGCAGGAGGCCTGGTGCGAGATGATCCGCCACGGCCTCGTCGAAAAGGCGAACGGCCTGGAGCGGTCGGAAGCGCCTTACGGCCCCATCGAGCTTTGGCGCGAGGGCTCGCCGCTCGCACGCACGCTTGCCGCCGAATCGGATGTCGCGCCGCTTGAGCCCTTCGAGGTTCCGGCTTGGCTCACCCTACCCGCCCGGCCCGAGCCGGAGCCCTTGCCCCCGATCCGTCCGTCGAGTGCGCTCGGCGCCGCCGAGCGCATGACCCGTCCCGGCGATGGCCCCTATGCGCCCGACGCACGGCTTCGCGGCACCTTGGTGCACGCCCTGCTGGAACGCCTGCCCGCCTTGGATGCGGAACACCGGGAGAGCATGGCGCGCGCCTATGTGCGGGCCCGCGCGCCGCGCCTTCCCGCAGAGATTCGCGAATCGGTGATCGCCAACGCTCTCGACGTTCTGGGGCACGAGGCGCTCAAAGCCCTGTTCGGCCCCGGCTCCCGCGCAGAGGCCCCGATTGCGGGCAAGGTGCTGACGGCTCAGGGAGAACTCCTGGTTTCGGGCCAGATCGACCGCCTCGCCGTGCTCGGCAGCGAGGTGCTGGTGGCGGATTTCAAGACCACCGCCCGTGCCCCGAGGCCCGGCCAGCCTCCACCCCCATCCTATGTCGCACAGTTGGCGCTCTACCGGATGCTGCTGTCCGAGATCTATCCGGACAAGCGCATCCGCACCTTCCTGGTCTGGACGGCGGGGCCTGTGATCCACGAGCTGATGGAACCGGAGCTGGAGCAGGCTCTTACCCTCATCAAAGCGGCGTGAGGGAAAATAGCCCTTGCTTGATTCCCCAAACCGCCGTTCTTACCTTGACCCTATCGTCGAGCGGCTCGGGTGAGTCGCTGTATCAAAAGTTCAAAGGTGATGTGATGGCGACCGTTAAGGTGACCGACGCAAGCTTCGCGCAGGACGTCCTGCAATCCTCCGAGCCCGTCGTGGTCGATTTCTGGGCCGAATGGTGCGGCCCCTGCCGCATGATCGGCCCGGCTCTGGAAGAGATTTCCAACGAGATGGACGGCAAGGTGAAGATCGCGAAGGTCAATGTGGACGAGAATCCGCAGATCGCCTCGCAGTTCGGCATCCGCTCGATCCCGGCCCTCATGATGTTCAAGGGCGGCCAGGTCGTGGCCCAGAAGATCGGCGCCGCCCCCAAGGGCGACCTGACCAAGTGGATCCAGGCTTCGGCCTGACAGACGTCAAAAGCTGAAGACATGAAAAGGGGCCGAAAGGCCCCTTTTTGCTGTTCCGTTATTCGGCCGTTGTGGGATCGATCGTGGTGCGGACGCGCGAAATGCGATCCGCCGGGAATCCCCCGCGCTTGGCATGCTCACGGATGATGTCCTCATCCGGCGCACGATAGACGCAGTACATCTTGTCGTCCGTGACGTAGCTGTGGACCCATTGGATGTCGGGCCCGAGATCGTGCAGGACATTGCATGAAGTCTGCGATGCGCCCTTCAGCTCCTCGGCAGTCTTGCTGCCTAGACCTGGCATGTTTCGCTCGATCACGAATTGCGGCATGCGTGCTTCGCCGGACGTGCCGGCGCCTCCTGATGGGGCCGGATTAACTCCAGAAGCCGGAGAGGGTCTGCCTCCGCTACGCGAATGGCAAATGCGCAAATGGGTTATCGGCCCTTGGCTGCATCCGGTGCCATGTAGATGATCTCCCAGACATGCCCGTCGAGATCGCTGAAGCTGCGCCCGAACATGAAGCCGTGATCCTCGGGCTCCCGCACTTCGTGCGCGCCTTGCCCCAAGGCTCTGTCGACCAGACGGTTCACGCGCGCCCTGCTTTCGACCGAAAGCGACATCGACATCCCGGTCATTGCATCAGTATTCGCGCTGGGCCTGCGTGCGGTTTCCTTGAACTTCGCTTCCGTGAGCAGCATGGCGAAGATGTCGTCGGAGATTGCCATGCAGGCGGTGCTCTCATCGGTGAAGTCCGGATTGAGACCAAAACCCATCGCCTTGAAGAAGCGCACCGACCGCTGAAGATCTTTCACCGGCAGGTTGACGAAGATTTTGGTGGCCATGGCCGCTGTCCTTATTCAGGCAGCGTTCCGTTGGCTGCCAATACCTCACCTGCCAGATAGAGCGATCCGCAGATCAGGACACGGGGCGGGCGATCCCAAACGTATTTATGCAGCGAAGCGAGTGCGGATTCGACGCTTGCTGCAACAGTTGTCGTCAGCCCCACGCTTCCTGCAATCGCCGCCACCTCTTCCGCAGGGCGCGCGGCGATCTGGCCGGAAATCGGCACCGCGATCACCTCGCGCGCGAGGCCGGAAAAGTTCTTGAAGAAGGCTTGAGCATCCTTGGTGCCGAGCATGCCGGCGATCAGCACGAGCGGCGTGTCGCTGCGCTCGCTCTGGTCGGCCATGGCGGCGGCGAGCACGCGGCCGCCATCGGCATTGTGCCCGCCATCGAGCCACAGCTCGCAGCCGGGAGGTGCGATCTCCGGCAACCGTCCCTTCGAGAGACGCTGCAAGCGGCCGGGCCATTCGGCGCGGCTGAGCCCGGCTTCGAAGGCCGATGTCTCGAATTTCTCGAACCCTGCCGCGCGCAGGGCCGCAATCGCGGTGCCTGCATTCGTGAACTGATGCCGTCCGATGAGCTTCGGGCGCGGCAGATCGAGCAGGCCCTTCTCATCTTGATAGACGAGGCGGCCGCCTTCCTCATGCACGGAGAAATCCTGCTGGCCCACGTGGATCGGCGACGCGCCGATGCGCTCGGCCTCGCTGACGAGCGTCTGATCCGCTTCCACATAATCCTGCGGCGCGATGATCGCCGGGCATCCGCGCTTGAAGATGCCCGCCTTCTCCTTCGCAATCGCCTGCAAGGTTGTGCCGAGATATTCCGCGTGATCGTGGCCGATGGGCGTGACGACGGCGGCGGCCGGCTTGTCGATGACGTTGGTCGCGTCGAAACGTCCGCCCAATCCCACTTCGAGCAGCAGCACGTCGGCGGGCTCTTCCGCGAAGAGAAGAATCGCGGCGGCAGTCGTGATCTCGAACACGGTGATCGGCTCAGCATTATTCACCGCCTCACAGCGGCGGAAGGCTTCGACGAGACGGTCTTCCGTTACATACTGCCCGCCGCCGAACTTGCCGAGGCGGATGCGCTCATGAAAGCGCACGAGATGCGGCGAGGTATAGACGTGAACGGCAAGCCCCGCGCTTTCCAGGATCGCCCGCATGAAGGCGATTGTGGAGCCCTTGCCGTTGGTGCCCGCAACATGGATCACGGGCGGCAGGCGGCGCTCGGGATTTCCGAGCTGCGTCAGCAGCCGCTGAATGCGCCCGAGCGACAGATCGATGGTCTTCGGGTGCAGGGCGAGAAAGCGCGCGATCAGCGCATCGGAGGATTCCATCGCCCTGCTCCCAGCATGATCCGAAAAAGTGGATACCGGTTTTTCGACAAGATCATGCGACAAGAAAATACTTACGCAGCGACCGCGGGCGCCTTCGTGAACAGGCGCGACAGGCGGGCAATGGTCGATTTCAACTCATGGCGGTGCACCACCATGTCCACCATGCCGTGCTCCTTCAGGTATTCGGAGCGCTGGAAGCCATCGGGCAGCTTCTCGCGGATGGTCTGCTCGATCACGCGCGGGCCAGCAAAGCCGATGAGCGCGCCGGGCTCGGCGAGATGCACGTCGCCCAGCATCGCGTAAGATGCGGTGACGCCGCCGGTGGTGGGGTTCGTCAACACGACGATATAGGGCAGCTTCGCGTCGCGCAGGCGGCGGATAGCGATGGTCGTGCGCGGCATCTGCATGAGCGAGAGAATGCCCTCCTGCATGCGCGCGCCGCCGGATGCGGTGAAGACCACGTAAGGCGTCTTCTTCTCGATGGCGGTTTCCGCGCCCTTGATGAAGGCCTCACCTGCCGCCGTTCCCAGCGAGCCGGTGATGAAGCCGAGATCCTGCACGGCAATCGTCATCGGTAGCTCTTCGACGCGGCCATAGCCGATCTTGAAGGCATCCTGCAGGCCCGTCTGGGTGCGGGCATCCTTCAGGCGGTCGATATAGCGTTTGCTGTCCTTGAACTTGAGCGGATCGGGCGCCACTTCGGGCAGCGCCACATCGAGCCACGTGCCGCCGTCGAACATCAGGCCCAAGCGCTGCGTCGCCGAGATGCGCCAGTGATGGTTGGAGCCGGGGATCACCCACTGGTTCGCTTCCACGTCCTTGTGGAACACGACCTGTCCCGTATCCGGGCACTTGATCCAGAGATTGTCCGGCGTCTCGCGCTTGAAGAGCGTCTTGATCTTCGGACGGACGACTTCGGAAATCCAGTTCATCGCTTTATCCTCTCGCCGCGCCTGCCAGGCAGGTCACGGCGCTTTCGAATTCAACTTCAAGCAGCCGCGCGCTTCGATACCGAGCGCACGCCTTCGCTCAATTCCTTCACCAATGTGGTGACGGCCTCGACCGAGCGCGAGGTGGCGCGGCCTTCCGCATCGAGCGTACCTTTCAGCGCGTCGATGAGGGCCGAGCCCACCACCACGCCGTCGGCGCCTTTGGCCACCGCCGCCGCATGAGCGCCGCTCTTCACGCCGAAGCCCACCACGACGGGCAGAGGCGTGTGATGCTTGATGCGCTCCACCGCCGAGGCGACCTTGCCGAAATCGGGGGTCGCAGCGCCGGTGATGCCGGTGATGGAAACGTAATAAACGAACCCTGCCGTATTGGCGAGCACCGCCGGAAGGCGCCGATCGTCCGTGGTCGGGGTGGCGAGGCGGATGAAGGCAAGGCCCGCCTTGAGCGCCGGAAGACACAGCTCGTCGTCCTCTTCAGGCGGAAGATCCACCACGATGAGGCCGTCGACACCGGCTTCCTTAGCGTCAGCGAGGAAGCGGTCGACGCCGTAGACGAAGATCGGGTTGAAATAGCCCATCAGGATCACAGGCGTGTCCTGATCTTCCGCGCGGAAGCGGCGGATGAGGTCGAGGGTCTTGACCGTATCCTGGCCGACCTTCAGCGCGCGCAGGCCCGCCGCCTGGATCGCCGGGCCGTCGGCCATGGGATCGGTGAAGGGCAGGCCGAATTCCACGATATCCGCGCCCGCTTTCGGCAGGCTTTTGAGGATCGCGAGCGAGGTCTCCGGGTCCGGGTCTCCCGCCATCACATAGGTGACGAGAGCGGCGCGGCCTTCCGCACGGCATTGTTCAAAACGGGCTTCGATGCGCTGGGTCATGGGCGGGGTGTTTAGCATGGGACGATGAGAATGACACGTGTGTCATTCCCGGCCGGAGCGTAGCGGAGGGGAAGGGAATCCACCCACGAACGCTGCGCTATGGATCCCCTTCCCGGTCCTACGGACCGCCGGGGATGACACGGGGATCTCAGGCGATCTTGTTCCCCAGATGCTCCGCGATCTGGAACAGATCCTTGTCGCCGCGGCCTGAGATGTTGACCACCATCAGGTGATCCTTCGGCTTCTTGGGCGCGATCTCGATGACCTTGGCGAGAGCATGGCTGGGCTCCAGCGCGGGCAGGATGCCCTCCAGCCGCGAGCAGACCTGGAAAGCCTCCAGCGCCTCGTCATCGGTGGCGGAAATGTAAGTGACGCGGCCCATTTCGTGCAGCCAAGCGTGCTCGGGACCGATGCCGGGATAATCGAGACCCGCCGAGATCGAATGCGCGTCCGCGATCTGCCCGTCCTCGTTCATCAGCAGGTAGGTGCGATTGCCGTGCAGCACGCCGGGACGTCCGCCCGTGAGCGAGGCCGCATGCAGGCCCGACAGGCCGTGGCCCGCGGCCTCCACGCCATAGATCTCGACGCTCTTGTCGTCGAGGAACGGATGGAACAGGCCAATCGCATTGGAGCCGCCGCCGATGCAGGCGACGAGCGAATCCGGCAGGCGGCCTTCCGCCTCCATCATCTGCACGCGGGTTTCGTCACCGATGACGCATTGGAAATCGCGCACCATGGCGGGATAGGGATGCGGGCCCGCCACCGTACCGATGCAGTAGAAAGTGTCGGCAACGTTGGTGACCCAATCGCGCAGGGCCTCGTTCATGGCGTCTTTGAGCGTCTTCGTGCCGGACTGTACCGGCACCACCTTGGCGCCCAGCATGTTCATGCGGAACACGTTCGGCTTCTGCCGCTCCACGTCCACCGCGCCCATATAGACGATGCACTCCAACCCGAAGCGCGCGCAGAGGGTGGCTGTCGCAACGCCGTGCTGGCCGGCACCCGTTTCGGCGATGATGCGCTTCTTGCCCATGCGGCGGGCGAGAAGGATCTGGCCCAGCACGTTGTTCACCTTGTGCGCGCCGGTGTGGTTCAGCTCTTCGCGCTTGAAGTAGATCTTCGCGCCGCCGAGATGCTCGGTCATGCGCTCCGCGTAATAGAGCGGGCTCGGACGGCCGATATAATGCGTCGAGAAATACGCCATGTCGGCATGGAAGGCCGGATCGTTCTTGGCTTCCTCGTAGGCCTTCTGCAGCTCCAGGATGTTCGGCATCAGCGTCTCGGCGACGAAGCGTCCGCCGAACTGGCCGAAATGCCCGCGCTCGTCGGGACCGTTGCGGAAGGAATTGGGCTGAGCTTGAGCTGACACGGGCTGTCCTAAGTTTGAGCATTTCCCGGAAAAGTGGTTGCCGGTTTTCCGAAAGGAAATGCGTCTTTTTCTCTAATGCTGCGCGGCGAATGCCGTTCGGGCTGCCTGAACGAAGGCCTTGATCTTGGCTGCGTCCTTCAGACCCGGCGAGCTTTCAACTCCCGACGATACGTCGACGGCCTTCGGGTGGGTGAGCCTGATAGCCTCCGCCACGTTGTCGGGGTTGAGGCCTCCTGACAACATGATGGGAAGAGCCGGGTCAAGCCCGTTCAGGAGCTTCCAGTCGAAGGACACGCCGTTGCCGCCGGGTAAGGCATCCGCTGTGCGCGGCGGCTTGGCGTCGAGCAGAATGTGCTCGGAGCCCTCGGCATAAGGCGCGAGAGCCTCTAGATCGCTCTTCTCGGCAATGCCGACGGCCTTCATGACCGGACGTTTGACCATAGAGCGGATCTCCGCGACGCGCTCCGGGCTCTCATGTCCATGCAGCTGGATCAGGTCAGGGTTGATGGCCTCGACGGCCTGGGCGATCTCCTCGTCGCCGGGATCGACCAGCAGCACGACGCGAAGCGCACGGCCCTTCGCCTGCAGCGACAGGCGATGGCCGAGATCGAGGGTCACGTGGCGGGGGCTCTTCGGATAACGCACGAATCCCACCATGTCCGCGCCGGCATCCAGCGCAGCCTCCAGGGTTTCGGGGGTCGAGAGCCCGCAGATCTTAATCAGGTTGTTCATTGTTGCATTTTACGACGGATTGGCCTGCAAACGCCATACCAGCATTGCCGCAGCCAAATCCTCCAGCGCCGTGCCCACCGATTTGAACACGGTGATCGCCTTGTCGTTCCGCTGAGGCGGGTTGCGGCAGAGGTCGAACAGCGTGCCGCGCACGTGGCCCTCCGAGATCGCACCCTTCTGGATCGATACGGCCACGTCTCCGCCCTCGGTCTTGGCGGCGTCGGTGTCCACATAGACCTGGGCGCGGCGAAGCGCCTCGTCATCGGCCTCGCGCATCTTCAGGTTGAACGCGCCCACGAGATCGAGATGTGCGCCCTCCTTCAGCCATGCGCCCTTCACGATGGGCGCGGTGGACAGCGTGGCGCAGGAGACGAGATCGGCCTCGCGCACCGCCGCTTCGAGATCCGTGACGGCTGTCACGGGCAGTCCCTCGCCGCGAAGCTCGGCCGCCAGACTTTCAGCCTTCTCCGGCCGATGATTCCACAAGTGGATTTCACGGATCGGCCTCTGGCTCATATGGGCGCGAATGAGGAACGGCGCGAGCGCGCCCGAGCCCACCATTACCATGCGGCTGGCATCCTCACGGACGAGATGGCGCGCCGCGAGCGCGGAGGCCGCAGCCGTGCGCCACACGGTGAGGCGCGTGCCGTCGAGCACGGCGACGGGCTGTCCCGTCTCGCCGTTCATGAGCAGGTACGAGCCCATGACGCTCGGGAGATTCCTGGCTCCGTTCTCCGGAAACACCGAGACCACCTTCACGCCGACGAAGCCGTCCTTCGTGGCGGGCCCCGTCCATGCGGGCATCAGCAGCAGCGTTCCGTGAGAACCACTGCGCTCGATTTCATGATGGTGCCGGACCGGCGTGACCATGTCGCTGCGAAAGGCCTCGGCCAGAGCATCGACCAGAGCAGGAAAGGTGAGAGCCCGATCGATCTCGGCGGAGGATATGACGCGCATGGGAAACAGGAAAACCTGGACGGGCTAGAAGCCCGACGATTGCGGGGACGGCAGGGTGGCCGGCACGTTGGCGGTGTTCTGGCTGCGCAGGCGCTCGGTCTCGCTGCGCAGCTGGTCCGCCTCGCGGCGATAGCGGCGGCGGGCCTTGCGGGTCTTGCCTTGCGCGAGCCAGCTCGCCGTGCCGCCGATAATGACGCCCACGGCGACGGCGGCGAAGATCACGGCGAAGAGCGGCACTTGCGTCGCGAATTCAGGCGCATCCTGCGAGAACGGATCAAGCGACAGGGTCACCGGAGCGCGGTTTGCCACCGCCAGCAGGACCACCAGAACCGCAATCGGCAGTAGAATGAGCGCCTTCAAAAAGCGAATCACGAGCACCTCTCAAAAATTATTGGGCAGCCGCCGCCTTCATCACCTTGGAGGCGGGAGCGTTGAGCCGCTGACGCATTTCCTTGCCCGTCTTGAACACGGGCACGACCTTCTCGGAGATCGAAACGGATGCACCCGTGCGCGGGTTGCGTCCCGTGCGGGCATCGCGCTTCTTCACGGAGAAGGCTCCGAAGCCGCGCAGCTCCACCCGGTCTCCCCGAGCCAGGGCATCGGCGATGGTGTCGAGGATCGCGTTGACGATCTTCTCCACGTCGCGCTGATACAAATGCGGGTTCTGCTCAGCGATTTTGAGCACCAGTTCTGATTTGATCATGGAAAGCTATATCTTTGACGATGCTTTATTTTTCGGAAGGTTGCCAGACGACCAGCAGACCGTCAAGCCGTGCTGCCTCTGCGTGAGCCTCGGTGCGGCGCAAGGCTTCGGCCGCGCTCTCGAAACCGAGCAGGTCGACAGCCGTCGCCGCCATGGCGAAAATGGAAATGTCCCGGTCGGAGCGCGGCTTCCAGTCGCGAATCGGCAGATCCTTGGAAACGCCCTTCTCAGCCTCCAGCCAGGCCACCGCATCGCGCTCGCCGCCGAGCTTGTCCACGAGCTTCATGGGCACGCCCTGGCGGCCACTGAAAACCTGGCCCGTCGAGACCGAGGTCAATTCGCCTTCGTTGAGACGGCGACGCTCGCGCACGAGGGCCTTGAACCAGTCATAGGTATCGTTGACCACCAGTTGCGTCGCGGCGCGCGCCTCCGGCGAGGTCGGCGTGAAGGGATTGGGCTCCGCCTTGAGCGGCGCCGATTTGATCGCCTCCATCTTCACGCCGACATTGCCGAGAAGGCCTGACAGATCGGGATACTGGAACAGCACGCCGATGGAGCCGACGAGCGAAGTCTCGCGGGCGACGATATAATCGGAGGCAATCGCCGTGATGTAGCCGCCGGACGCCGCCGTGCCGTCGACGAAGGTCACCACCGGCTTCTTCTCCGCGAGGCGGCGGATGTTGCGGTAGAGCTCTTCGGAACCCGTCGTGGTGCCGCCGGGGCTGTTGATGGAGATCACGACGCCCGAGACGAGACTGGAATCACCCACTCGCTGCATGAGATCCGCGAGGCGCTGATTGCCGGTGATCACCCCGTCGATGGAGATGCGGGCGATCTGGTGCTGCACGCCGCCATAGCCCATGCGGTCGGCAGTGGCATAGCCGATGGCGGCAACGGCGGCGATCAGCCCTGAGAACCCGGCGATGCGCCAGAATGACAGCTTGCGGCGCAAACGGCGGCGGTCGGCAATGGCTTCGGCATCGATGGACATCGGTTCGTCTCTTAACTCGGTTCACTGATGGAGAGGCTGCACCCTATTGCGAAGGCAGATAGGGCGGCAAGGGAGGCGACCAATAAAAAAGCCGCACGCTCATATCGTTATCGCGTTTGTTCGCCCTCGAGTGCATCGTGTTATATTGGATCGTCGCCCTCGGAGCTTGCCATGAAATTTTACGCAACCGCCCTTTGGCTCGGCCTTCTGCTCATTCCTGAAGCCGGATGGGCGCAAGACGCCAATACGACGAGCGCCACCAAGCTCAACGTGGCCTGTCAGATCGCTCCGGAGCGACGGGGAGCGCCGACTTCATGCTCGGACGTGAGCGACATCCTGCCCGATGCCACCACCGCTTACACTGTCGGAATGGCGATCCTCAAAGAGCGCTACGGCGCGGGGGCCGTGGAATATCCTGAGCCTTATGAAGCGACGTTCGATAGCCGCAATGAGGAATGGTGCGTTGATCGTGCTCTCTTTCCGCCTGGGGTATCGGCTAAGGATCGACTGCCGCGGAAAGGTGGAGGACACCCTTACGTGTGCCTCTCGAAGAAAGATGGGCGGGTGACACTCATCAGCAGAAGCCTTTGAATTTTTCGAATGCCCACACCCGGACAAAAAAATCCCCGGGCCGGAGCCCGGGGATCCATCAGGTCTGAAAAATCAGAGCCCGATTACTTCTTGCCGGCCTTGTTGAGGGCGGCGCCCAGGATGTCGCCGAGCGACGCTCCCGAGTCGGCCGAGCCGTACTGAGCCATGGCTTCCTTCTCCTCAGCGACCTCAAGGGCCTTGATGGAGACGGTGACGCGGCGGGCCTTGCGGTCGAACTGCGTGACGCGGGCGTCGAGCTTCTCACCGGCAGCGAAACGCTCCGGACGCTGGTCGCCGCGATCGCGAGCAAGCTCGGAACGCTTGATGAAGGTGGTGAGGTCGGTATCGACGATCTTCACCTCCAGGCCGCCGTCCTTCACCTCGAGAACCTCGCAGGTGACGATCTGGCCCTTCTTGAACTCGCCAGCTTCGGCGAAGGGGTCGCCAGCCATCTGCTTGATGCCGAGCGAGATGCGCTCCTTCTCCACGTCGACGTCGAGAACCTGAGCGCGAACCATGTCGCCCTTCTTGAACTCGTCGATGACCTGCTCGCCCGGACGGTTCCAGTCGAGATCCGAGAGGTGGACCATGCCGTCGACGTCGTTCTCGAGACCGATGAAGAGACCGAACTCGGTCTTGTTCTTCACTTCGCCCTCGACTTCGGAGCCGACAGGGTGCTTCTCGGCGAAGGCTTCCCACGGATTCTGCAGCGTCTGCTTCAGACCCAGCGAGATGCGGCGCTTCACCTGATCGACCTCGAGGATCACGACCTCAACTTCCTGCGAAGTGGAGATGATCTTGCCGGGGTGAACGTTCTTCTTCGTCCAGGACATCTCGGAGACGTGGATCAGGCCTTCAATGCCCGGCTCCAGCTCGACGAACGCACCGTAATCGGTGATGTTCGTGACGCGGCCCTTCAGCTTGGCGTCGACCGGGTAGCGGGCGGCGATGCCCTCCCACGGATCGGCGAGCAGCTGCTTGATGCCGAGCGAGATGCGGTGCGTCTCGTGGTTGATCTTGATGATCTTCACCTTCACCGTCTGGCCGATGGTTACGACCTCGGACGGGTGGTTCACGCGGCGCCATGCCATGTCGGTGACGTGCAGCAGGCCGTCGATGCCGCCGAGATCAACGAACGCACCGTACTCGGTGATGTTCTTGACCACGCCGTCGATGACCTGACCCTCTTCGAGGTTGGCCACGAGCTCGGAGCGCTGCTCGGCGCGGCTCTCTTCGAGAACCGTGCGGCGCGACACGACGATGTTGCCGCGGCGGCGGTCCATCTTGAGGATCTGGAACGGCTGAGCCACGCCCATGAGCGGGGTGACGTCGCGCACGGGGCGGATATCGACCTGGGAGCGGGGCAGGAACGCCACGGCGCCGTCGAGGTCGACGGTGTAGCCGCCCTTCACCTGGTTGAAGATGGTGCCGTTGACGCGCTCCTGGGCCTCGAAGGCCTTCTCGAGCTTCACCCACGACTCTTCGCGGCGAGCCTTGTCGCGCGAGATGACGGCTTCGCCCAGCGCATTCTCGATGCGCTCGACATAAACTTCGACCTCATCGCCGACGTTCAGTTCACGCTCGCGATTGGGGCCGGTGAATTCTTTCAGAGCGACGCGACCTTCGGTCTTGGCGCCGATATCGATGACCGCGACATCCTTCTCGATGGCGACCACCTTACCCTTCACAACCGAGCCTTCGCTGATCTCGTTCGTGAGGAAGGATTCTTCGAGCAGAGCGGCGAAATCTTCACGGCTCGGCTGCTGGAAAGCTGCAGACATAGGTTCTCCTGAATGGCCCTCGTTTAAGGGGCGACACCGGCGGCTCGTGTGAACGGGCCGTTCCCAGCCGCCGCTGCCAGGGACGCCCCTCCAGGGCCATGTCCAAGGCATACCGCTCGAAAGCGGGCCGGTGCATCACCGGCGGATGGAAACGTTATTATCGTCAAGACCTTAGCGGAACGCTGACACGATGCGGATGAGACATCCTGCATCGGGTAAGACCGTCAATATCTGTCGGATGGGCGTTCCTTTATCCCAAATGGCCTTGGATCACAAGGCTTTCAAGGATTTACCTCCGGCTCGCATCTCCAGCCTTTTTCAGCGGCCGGGATTGTGTGCGACAAAGCCATTGCGGCACCCACCTTTCGGTTGATATAAAGTTTCATGCGCCTACCCGTCTCCTGGAATATCCCTGTGCGTGATTTCATCCTGTCTCAGTTCTCAATTGCCGGTCGCACAAGCCGAAAGGACTTCCTGAGGCGATGGTTGCAGATCAGCTACATCGGCCTCTTCCTTATGGTCGCCGGTATTTTTCTGGCCTCGCAGGGTTTCAGATTTGCAGGCTATGCCACCGCTGGCCTGATCTTGATCATCGTGATCGCCAATTACGCCATGGTCATCCGGCGCTATCATGATCGAAACCGCTCGGGCTGGTGGCTCATTGCATCCTTCGGAATCAACTTGGGCGGCTATTTTGCAGAGCAGTTGGAAAGAACCCATCCGACTGTGTTCCTCCTTCTTGCTCTTGCCCTGCTCATCGCGAATCTCTGGTTCCTGATCGAGCTTTTCTTCCGGCGCGGCACGATAGGCCCCAATCGCTTCGGTGAGGATCCATCCGGCGCTCATCCCCTCGCCCACGAAGCGACCGCTTCTGCGTAATGCCAAGAAGGAACGGTCAGCGGAAATAAAACACCCCCGCTGCCGGAGCAGCGAGGGTGCGACGCGGGACACAACTTGAATGGGGACTTTTAGTCCTCGTGAATGAGGCTGTGCGTGCGGGTGTCCTTCATGCGCAGGTACACGATGAGGGACAGGGCGATCATGATCGTCACGTAGATGAAGAAGCCGTATTCGTGGCCGGCCTGCTTGAACCAGAGCGCCACGTATTCCGCCGTTCCGCCGAACACCGTGTTGGCGATGGCATAGGGCAATGCCACGCCGAGCGCGCGGATATGGGCCGGAAACATCTCCGCCTTCACCACCGCGTTGATGGAGGTGTAGCCGGTGACGATCACCAGCGCGCCCAGCACCAGCGCGAAGGCGGTGTAGGGGTTGGTGGTGCCGGCGAGCGTCGAGAAGATCAGGTAGGTGAACAGCACGCCGAGCACGCCGAAGCCCACCATCAGGGGCTTGCGGCCGATGCGGTCGGACAGCGCGCCCGCCAAAGGCTGGATCGCCATGAACACGAACAGCGCCGCAGCTGTGATCTGGCTGGCGGATTCGCGGCTGAAGCCCGACGTGTTGACCAGGAACTTCTGCAGGTAGGTGGTGTAGGCATAGAAGGCGAGCGTGCCGCCTGCGGTGAGCGCAATGACGGTAAAAGCCTCGCGCGGATATTTGGTGAACAGTGCGAGACCGCTGGAGCGCGGAGCCTTCCCGTCCTTGTTCTGGGCCCCTTGCGCGTTCTTGTAGGACTGCGTCTCCGAGAGGCCGCGGCGGAGATAGAACACCAGAACCGCGAGCACGCCGCCGATGAAGAACGGAATGCGCCAGCCCCAGCTTTCCAGATCCTGCTCGGGCATCGCCTGCTGTAGGATCAGCAGGACTCCGAGCGCCAGAAGCTGACCGGAGATGAGCGTGACGTACTGGAAGCTGGAGAAGAATCCGCGACGGCTCTTGCCGGCCATCTCGCTCAAATAGGTGGCGCTGGCGCCGTATTCGCCGCCGACGCTGATGCCCTGAATCAGGCGCGCGAAAACCAGGATGACGGGAGCAAACACGCCGATGCTGTCATAGCCGGGCGTCACCGCGATCATCAGCGAGCCCGTACACATGAGCGTAACGGAAAGAGTGAGGCCAGCCTTGCGGCCCTTGCGATCCGCGTAGATGCCCATGATCCACGCGCCGATGGGGCGCATGAGGAAGCCCACCGCGAAAACGGCCGCCGCGTTCAGGAGCTGGGCGGTCTGGTCGCCCTTGGGGAAGAAGATCGGGGCGAAATAGAGAGTGAAGGCGGAATAGACGTACCAGTCGTACCATTCGACCATGTTGCCGGCGGAGCCGCCGATGATCGATTTCAACCGCTGCCTGCGATCCGCAAGGCTATTCTGCATCAGCATGAAACAGGACTTTCCAATAATGCATGCATTCCCCGCGCCGGGAGAGCGCATGGCCTGAAAGGCTTTCGATTTTGGAGGGATGCGGCAGCGTTGGCGTTCCGCTGCGGCTTTATGATGCCTGGGGCATACGCCCCGCATGACGTTTGGTCAAATACCCTGACCTAAACAGGGTGCCTCAGCCAATGCCCGGCGAGGCATAAGATCTTGATTTTATTGCAAATTTATCGACATATCCGCATTCACGGAAAAGAAGGCAGCGCCTCTCAGAGAGGAATCTCCGAGCGTCGGGCCTGCGTGACGGCCCATTCGAGCGCCTGCTCCAGCCGGTCGTTGCCCCAGAACATCTCCCCGTCCTCGGCGAAGAAGGTGGGCGCTCCGAAGACGCCACGGGATTGGGCCTCCTCGCTCATCCGGCGCAGGCGCATCTTGTTGGCGTCGGACTGAGCCTCGGCGATGATGCCTTCAGGGTCGAGCCCGAGGCCGTCGAGGATGCCGACAAGAATCTCCCGATCGGAAATATCCCGTCCTTCGCCGAACTCGGCCATGTAGACGGCCTTGGTGAAAATCGGTGTCCAGCCGGTCTCCGTGCCGAGGGCGGCGATGCGGGCGGCCAGCAGGCTGTTCTGGGGAAAGCTCTTTGGCCGGTAGAACGGCAGCCCGACGCGCACGGCCTCACGCTCCATGTCGCGCCACATGTAGCGGCCCTTGTCGGGGTAGACGTTGAAAGGCGAGTTATCCAAGCCCTGCGCCTGGAAGATGGGGCCCAGCAGGAACGGCCGCCACACGACCTCCACGCCCACCTCCTCCGCCAGCCGCTCGATGCGCATGGCGGCAAGATAGGAATAGGTGGACGCGAATTCGTACCAGAACTCGAAAATCGGGCGACGCTGCATGAACCTCTCCTGCTGACAAGGGAGCTAAAGCATCCCCCCGCCCTTGGACAGGCATCCCTTTGGATGGGCAGGGATGCCTGGCGAGCATATCGCGCGCTTTAAGCTTTTGCCGTTGCACTCGAAGGGCTTCCCCGCTAATTCGCGAGCACCCTATCATTGGAACATCGACCATGGCTGAGAAGCGCGTGAACAAGGTCGTGCTCGCCTATTCCGGCGGCCTCGACACCTCCATCATCCTCAAGTGGCTGCAGACCACCTATGGCTGCGAGGTGGTGACCTTTACCGCCGACCTCGGCCAGGGCGAGGAGCTGGAGCCTGCCCGCAAGAAGGCGGAACTGCTCGGCATCAAGCCGGAGAACATCTTCATCGAGGACCTGCGCGACGAGTTCGTGCGCGATTACGTGTTCCCGATGTTCCGCGCCAACGCGCAATACGAGGGCCTGTATCTGCTCGGCACCTCCATCGCCCGCCCGCTGATCGCCAAGAAGCAGATCGAGATCGCCGAGAAGGTCGGCGCCGACGCCGTCTCTCACGGCGCGACTGGCAAGGGCAACGACCAGGTGCGCTTCGAGCTGGGCTACTACGCCCTCAAGCCCGACGTCACCGTGATCGCCCCCTGGCGCGAATGGGACCTGCGCTCCCGCGAGCAGCTCATTGCCTTCGCCGAGCAGCATCAGATCCCGATCGCCAAGGACAAGCGCGGCGAGGCTCCGTTCTCCGTCGACGCCAACCTCCTGCACGCCTCCTCCGAGGGTAAGGTGCTGGAAGATCCCGCGCTCGACGTGCCGGATTACGTCTATTCGCGCACCAACGACCCCGAATCTGCTCCCGACAAGCCGACCGTGATCAAGATCGAGTTCCTCAAGGGCGACCCCGTCGCCATCGACGGCAAGAAGATGGGCCCCGCCGATCTGCTCGCGAAGCTCAACGAGCTGGGCAAGATCAACGGCATCGGCCGCCTCGACCTCGTCGAGAACCGCTTCGTCGGCATGAAGAGCCGCGGCATGTACGAGACGCCCGGCGGCACGATCCTTCATCTCGCCCATCGCGGCATCGAGTCGATCACCCTCGACCGTGGTGCCGCGCATCTGAAGGACGAGCTGATGCCGAAATATGCAGAGCTCATCTATAACGGCTTCTGGTTCTCGCCGGAGCGCGAGATGCTGCAGGCGATGATCGACAAGTCCCAGGAATTCGTGACCGGCGAAGTGACGCTGAAGCTCTACAAGGGCGGCGTCCACATCATCGGCCGCCAGAGCCCCTACACGCTCTACGACCAGGACCTCGTGACCTTCGAGGAAGGCGCCGTCGCCTACGACCACCGCGACGCCGCAGGCTTCATCAAGCTCAACGCCCTGCGCCTGCGCACGCTGGCTCAACGTAAGAAGAAGCTGGGTCTCTAAGGTTCATCAAAAACGATTGCGGAATGGCCGGGCTCGTCCCGGCCATTTTCGTTTCAGAAACTCCCGCCCCCTCTCATCTAGTTGCGCAATGTTGCAGCGTTGAAGGCGTGTGCGCTACCGTAAGTGCCTGTCGAGTTCAGCAAAGAGAACATCATGCAGCCCATTCTCACGATAGACGGAGAGACCAGCCATTATTTCCGCACGCCGGAAGGGATCGTTCTTCGTGGAATGGGCGATAAGCTGTGGCCCCTCACCATCCGCGATCTCGATGCGTTCGAGGCTATCGACAAGAATGTCGGGCGCGATAAAGAAGCGATCTATATGTATGACGAGCCGGTCGCGGGCGCCGATCCGGCGAGTTTCAAGTGGATCGGCTACTCGGAAAGCGACGATCCTTGGCTGCGCCCTCGCTACGCTGTCGACAATACAGCGGTTTGGGCGCTGCGCATGAATTTGCGGGCAAAGACCTGGGAGCTGGTGAAGGTCGCGCGTCTTAATCCGGACACGACGCGTCTTCTCGGCGGCGCTTACGCCTGCGACGGCAAGCGCATCGCCTTCAACGGCACATTGCTCCAGGGCGCGGATGTCGCGAGCTTCGAAATCGTCATCGCCTCACGCTGCATCGCGAGGGACAATAAACGCGTCTACTACACGGGCGTGCCGATCAAGGGCGCTGATCCCGCAACATGGCGGCCTGCAACAGTCCTCGGCCCGGAGGTTCCGGTATCCTACAGCTGCGACAAGCGCGCGGCTTATTTCGAGGAAATAGAACTGCAGGATTCCGATCCGGCAACCTTCGTCGTCCTGAGCGACAATCAATACGTCGCAGCCGATGTCACAGGCCTTTACTGGCGGAACTCGCGGAGTTCGGCCAAGGATCGCGAAAGGTTCCTGACGATTGCGCACCACGAGGCGGCACGCAACGCGCTCCGCCGGCATGATCCGAACCCTGAGCGGTGGTGGAACAAACCACATGCGGAAGAGCCCGATCCTCGCCCTGACGTCGCGCCCGAGATCACATGGGGACATGTGATCGTCGAGGGCCAGCCGTGCTGGCGCGAAACTGGCAACGACAAGACGCGGACGAAGGATGTTCCCATCAAAGCCGATGCAGCGAACTTCGTCGTGCTCAGCAAGATTTATGCACGCGATAAGAACACCATCTTCTGTCGAGGCACCAAGCTGAGTAAGGCTGACCCCGAGACCTTTCGCGTGCTGGAGGGCTATCGCGACAGCACCGGGGCACACACGGCGGGGGTCTGGGCGCGCGACAAGATGCACATCTATCGTTTCAACGAGGTGATGAAGATGGATGCCGCCAGTTTCGAGCAACTCGGCATCTGCTACGCCCGCGACAAGGATCGCGTTTATGCCTATGGCACGGTCGTTCGTGGCGCCGATCCGGCGAAATTCGAGGTCATCGAAGGACCGTTCGGGCGCTGCGGCGCGAAATATTACTATGAGGGATATTCCGTCACCGCGAAGGAATTCGAGGAGGATTACGCGGAATGGAAAATGAGGGATCCAGCTTGAACGCAGTCGAATTCCGGCAGACCATCTGACGAGAAAGCAAGCATGAACGCATCCGTCCTTGCCGTCAGCCGCAGCGCGACGCATTCCTTTTCGAAAGCGAACAGGGAGAGCATCCGGCTCATTGCCGGGCTCGGCATCGAGGGCGATGCGCATGCGGGCGAGACGGTGAAGCACCGCTCCCGCGTGAAGGTCGATCCCACGCAACCGAACTTGCGCCAGGTTCATCTCATTCACGCCGAACTCTTCGACGAACTGGCAGAAAAAGGCTTCTCCGTCGCTGCCGGAGAACTGGGCGAGAACGTCACCACGCGCGGCATCAACCTGCTGTCACTCCCGGCGGGCACGATATTGCACATCGGCTCATTTGCCGTGGTTGCGCTGACGGGCTTGCGCAATCCTTGCGTCCAGATCGACCGTTTCCGGAAGGGTCTCATGAAGGCCGTGCTCGACCGCGACAGCGAGGGGCAGATTGTTCGCAAGGCCGGCGTGATGGGGATCGTTCTGGCAAGCGGTGAGGTGCGCGCGGGCGATGCGATTGCCGTCACCTTGCCGCCGGAGCCACGTCGGCGGCTTGAGCGGGTGTGACGGCTCATTGCGCAAGGCGATACAAAGTTATATCGCTGGCGAAAATTCCTAATCGAGGATGCCGCCGTTGCCTTGCCGCCTGTCTCTCCCTCGCCTGTTCGCTCTCGCCATTTGCGGCACACTCAGCGGCTGCGTCACCGCTCCGGCGCTTCGCCCGACCGCGGCGGATTTGAAGCCTGAAAATATCCGCACCCTGATTGCCAAGCAGCTGCTGCAGACCGGGGCCTTCGGGTCGATGTCCGTTTTCAAAGCCAAGATCATCGATGCCCGGATCAGCGCTCCCTCCGAGAAGCGCACCTTCTCGGGAGAGCCCTACACCTATTATTGCGTGACGGGATTCATCGAAAACCCCCTCTACCCGATTCACCAGACAGCCTTCGGTGAAGTGGAGGTGACGGACAGCAAAGGACAGCGCAATATTCGCGTCCGTTCCCGGATCCATGGTTCCTGCTCCGAAACCAGCTTCGAGCCATTTCCGGAAATCGAGAAGCTGAGCGTGGAGCGCTACGAGAAGGCGCAGTGATCCGATGGGCGGCTATGACGGCAAACGAGTGGCGTCATCCCGGGGCCGCGCAGCGGAACCCGGGATCGTGTGACGAGAATGGCGCAGATCCCCTCTCCCGGGTGGGAGAGGGGCAGGGGTGAGGGAGCGCCCTTGCCGGAGAAGGCATGCCCTCACCCGCCGCGCTGACGCGCGTCGACCTCTCCCGCTCGGGAGAGGTTTCCCGTGCCTTATCCTGCTGACGATCCCGGCTCGGCTTTGCCGTCCGGGATGACGCCCTCCGATCAATGTTCCGCTTTTGTTCTTGACTTTGGTCCTAACCTTGGCTATAGCTGTGGGTGTCCCGGCTCAGAGAGGGGCGCGCTCGCGAGGCGTCGTGATTGTCGGAGCCGGGAGCGGTCCTGTGTCAGGCCTCGCAAGCCTGTCGGCGGGAGGCCCATCGTTGAAAGACACGGTGTACGCCTAAAAGAACCGTGCGCGAGGAGCCGTCGGGTTCTTCACACACTCCACAATCGAGCCGGACGCCTCCTCGCGCCTCCCTCGACCCCAAACCTCGGAGCCACAAGCTCGCAAGGCCGTTCCCGCATGCCTTCGCCCGCGCTCTTTGACAGGCCTGCCTAGAAAGGCGTCAAGACGCCCTATTGCCGCCGCACCTTAATCATTATATTGCAGCGCATCAGATTTATCGCCCGGTACGAGCCAGGGGCGCGGGGACATCCGCCGCGTGCCGGGCCGCTTTGACTTGAAAGACCCCTATGAAACTTCGCAACATCGCCATCATCGCTCACGTCGACCACGGCAAGACCACCCTCGTCGACAAGCTTCTCCAGCAATCCGGCAGCTTCCGCGAGAACCAGCGCGTGGAAGAGCGCGCCATGGACTCGAACGACCTCGAGAAGGAGCGCGGCATCACCATCCTCGCCAAGGCCACCTCGGTGGTCTGGAAGGACACCCGCATCAACATCGTGGACACCCCCGGCCACGCCGATTTCGGCGGCGAGGTGGAGCGCATTCTCAGCATGGTGGACGGCGCCATCGTTCTCGTGGATGCTGCCGAAGGCCCGATGCCCCAGACCAAGTTCGTGGTGTCCAAGGCTCTCAAGATCGGCCTCAAGCCCATCGTTGCCATCAACAAGATCGACCGTCCCGATGGCCGCCATGTGGAAGTCATCAACGAGGTGTTCGACCTCTTCGCGGCGCTTGACGCCACCGACGAGCAGCTCGACTTCCCGATCCTCTACGGTTCGGGCCGCAACGGCTGGATGGCCAAGTCGCCGGAAGGCCCGCAGGACCAGGGCCTCGGCCCCCTGTTCGACCTCGTGCTCGAGCACGTGCCCCCGGCCAAGGTCGAGGAAGGCCCGTTCCGCATGCTCGGCACCCTGCTCGAATCCAATCCCTTCCTGGGTCGCATCGTCACGGGCCGTATCGCATCCGGTACGGTAAAGCCGAACCAGTCGATCAAGGTGCTCGACCGTGAGGGCAACGTGGTCGAGACCGGCCGCGTGTCCAAGATCCTCGCCTTCCGTGGCCTCGAGCGCCAGCCCATCGACGTGGGCGAGGCAGGCGACATCGTCTCCATCGCGGGCCTCGTGAAGGGCTCGGTGGCCGATACCTTCTGCGCGCCGGAAAACGACATTCCGATCCAGGCCCAGCCCATCGATCCGCCGACCGTGACCATGTCCTTCATCGTCAATGACAGCCCGCTCGCGGGCACCGAGGGCGACAAGGTGACGAGCCGCATGATCCGCGACCGCCTGTTCAAGGAAGCGGAAGGCAACGTGACCCTGAAGATCGAAGAAGCCTCCGACAAGGATTCGTTCTTCGTCTCGGGCCGTGGCGAATTGCAGCTCGCGATCCTCATCGAGACCATGCGCCGCGAGGGCTTCGAGCTTGCCGTGTCGCGTCCCCGCGTCGTCTTCGAGAAGGACGAGGCCGGCAACCTCCTCGAGCCCATCGAGGAAGTGGTGATCGACGTGGACGAGGAGCATTCCGGCGTTGTCGTGCAGAAGATGTCCGAGCGCCGCGCCGAGATGGTCGAGATGAAGCCGTCGGGCGGCAACCGTCAGCGCCTCGTGTTCTACGCTCCGACCCGTGGCCTCATCGGCTACCAGAGCGAGCTTCTCACCGACACGCGCGGCACGGCGATCATGAACCGCCTGTTCCACGCCTATCAGCCCTACAAGGGCGAGATCGCCGGCCGCCGCAACGGCGTGCTGATCTCCAACGACGCAGGCGAGGCTGTCGCTTACGCGCTGTGGAACCTGGAAGATCGCGGCCCGATGATGATCGAGCCCGGCTGGAAGGTCTATCAGGGCATGATCATCGGCGAGCACAACCGCGAGAACGATCTCGAGGTGAACGTGCTGAAGGGCAAGAAGCTTACCAACATCCGCACGACCTCGAAGGACGAAGCGGTGCGCCTGACGCCGCCGATCCGCATGACCCTCGAGCGCTCGCTCGCATGGATCGAGGACGACGAGCTCGTGGAAGTGACGCCGAAGTCCATCCGCATCCGCAAGGCGATCCTCGACCCGAACGACCGCAAGCGCGCCGACAAGCAGAAGGAAGCGCTGAGCGCTTAACCCGATCAAAAGGCCGCCCACTGGGCGGCCTTTTTCATATGGAAATTCACCATGCTGAAGATCTACGGCCAGCCGAAATCCATCAACGTTCGCAAGGTTCTCTGGACCTGCACGGAACTCGGCCTGCCCTTCGAGCGCATCGATTGGGGTGGCGAGACCCGTCCCGTCACCGACCCCGAGTTTCAAAAGCTCAATCCCGTCGGCATGATCCCGGTGCTGGAAGACGCGGGCCAGATCTTCTGGGAATCGAACAGCATCGTTCGCTATCTCGCGGCCCGCGAAGGCCGTCATGATTTATTGCCCGACACGCCCGCCGAGCGCGCGCAGGTCGAGAAGTGGATGGACTGGCAGGTCTCAGACTTCAACAACACCTGGCGCTACGCATTCATGGGACTCGTACGCAAGCACCCGAACTTTCAGGACGAGAAGCAGATCGCGGAATCCTGGAACAGGTTCTGCTCTGCCGTTGGCATCGTCGCGCAGGAGCTGACGCGTACGGGCGCTTACATCGCCGGTGCGCAATTCACCTGCGCCGATATCGTCATTGGCCTGTCGATTCATCGCTGGAAGAGCATTCCGCTGGAGCGGCCCAACCTGCCGGAGATCGAGCGCTATTACGAGCGCCTTTGCGAGCGTGAGGGTTTTCGGTTGTATGGACGTGATGGTGGCGTGTGATGGAGACTGCGCTTTCCTTCAAACGTCGTCATCCCGGGGCTGCGGAGCAGAACCCGGGATCGCAAGGCAAGAATAGCGCTTTATCCTGAAACGATCCCGGATCTTCGCTGCGCTTCGTCCGGGATGACGCTTGAATCAACCTTCAGCCTTGCTGCTCTGCCCCTTCTTCGCGCCTTCACCCATCGGATTGGTGGAGTCTTGACCCGAAGCGTTCGGATTTTCACGGCCCTGCGCAGTCAGACGCGGCGCGTCGATGTCCTTGTCGGTCGCCTGATTGGATTTCTTACCGGAAGACTTCATCGCGTTTCCTTTTATATCCTGTCATCGATGCGGCTCAGCCGCTGGATGAATCCGCGTCGCCGCCCTGCTTGTTGTCGGGAAGCGTGCCCGCACCGGGCGTGGAATCGGGGTTCGTCAGTTTGGGATCCGCATGCGGGCCAGCCGGATGCATGCCGGAAGGCGCAGGCTTGTCGTTCGCCGGTTTCTTGGGATCGGATTTCTTGGGATCGGAGCGCTTCGTATCGTCGGTGTGATTGCCGTAGCCTGCATTGCCCATGATGCTCTCCTAGCCTTTGTCCTTGCCGTTGACGGCGGTGGCGCGCTCGATGGCTTCTTGCGTCGCGTCCTTGTCCTTCGGCGAGAGACTGGCATCGCTCAGGTGTTTCGTCGTCTCTGGCGTCTCGGCGGCAGTCAGTTCGGAATGGTCTTCGTCACGGTTGCCGGCACCGCCCATCGATTGCCGATAGGCGTAAGCCTCGCCTCCCGCCTCATCCCACACCTTGCGCAAGGTGGCGTTACCTTCGGGCCCGCCGTCGCGGTTCGGGTCGACGGGGCTGTCAACTCCTCCGCGCTGCTCGTTGCGGATCTGATCCGCGGATTGCTCTTTCAATGAATGCGGCGCTTTGCGCTCAGCCATGATGAACTCCTGAAACATCATCGAATATGTGTCTCAGGAGAACCCGACGATGTCGGGTAAGTTCTTGCCAAGCTTCGAGGCCTTCAAACAAAAAGGGCGGCTCGAAAGCCGCCCTTGCAACATCGATCTTAAAGACTCTCAGAGCCCTTCGAAAAGGGCCGTCGAGAGATAACGCTCGGCGAAGGACGGCGCGACGGTGACGATGCGCTTGCCCTTGAACTCGGGACGAGAAGCGATCTCAAGCGCTGCTGCCACGTTCGCGCCCGTGGAGATGCCGCCCGGAATGCCTTCGAGCTTCGCGAGCTTGCGCGCCGTGTCGAACGCGGTCTGGTTGCCGATGGTCACGATACCGTCGATCTGCGAGCGGTCGAGCACGTCCGGCACGAAGCCTGCGCCGATGCCCTGGATCTTGTGCGGGCCGGGCTGACCGCCGGAGAGCACCGGAGAATCCTCCGGCTCCACGGCGAAGACCTTCATGTTCGGCAGACGCGGCTTGATGACCTGCGCCACGCCCGTGATCGTGCCGCCGGTGCCGACGCCCGCCACGAAAGCATCGAAATGACCGTCGGTGTCGTTCCAGATTTCCTCAGCCGTCGTCTTGCGGTGGATCTCGGGGTTGGCCGGGTTCTGGAACTGCTGCGGAATGACAGAATTCGGAATTTCCTTCAGCAGTTCTTCAGCGCGGGCAATCGCACCCTTCATGCCTTGGGGGCCGGGAGTCAGCTCGAGTTCCGCGCCGAGGAAGGCCAGCATCTTGCGGCGCTCGAGAGACATGGTCTCGGGCATGACAAGGATCAGGCGATAGCCCCGTGCGGCGGCCACGAAGGCGAGCGCAATGCCCGTGTTGCCGGAGGTGGGCTCGATCAGCGTGGTGCCGGGCTTGATCTGGCCCGCCGCTTCCATGGCATCGACCATGTTGACGCCGATGCGGTCCTTTACGCTGGAGATCGGGTTGAAGAATTCAAGCTTGAGGAGGATCTCCGCCTCGATCCCGAGTTCCTTCGGCAGCCGGTTGAGGCGCACGAGCGGGGTGTTGCCGATGGTTTCCGTAATCGAGCCGTAGATACGGCCGCGGCCGGGCTTGGTGCCCGAGGCTTTGAGGGTGTCAGCCATAAGATCCTCCATGAGAATGGAAGGACCTTAATCCTTTTCGCAACGACTGTCGATAATTGATAAAATTTACAAATTTAAATCGTGAAATCGACAGGTTTGGTCGATCCCATGACGGCTTCGTCCTGAGCCCGATTGCACAAATCCTCCACCGTCACCTTGTCGAGCTCGGCCAGAAAGGCCTCTGTACCCTTCGCGACCAAAGGAGCGACCACCGCCTCGGCAAGGCGCGATTCCGGCACAGGCGCGTTCGTCTCGTCGTCCTGCGCTGCCATGGCGATGCGCACGATGTCGCCTGCCGTGATGCGCCGCCGCTCGCGGGCCAATTCATAGCCGCCGCGCGGGCCGCGTACGCCCTTGAGAATACCCTGCCGCACCAGTGCCTGCAGCACGGGCTCGAGATAGCGCGGGGGAAGATTGTGCCGGGCGGCGAGCGCCTTCGCCGAGACCGGCATGGGGCGTGCGTGAAGGGCAATATCCGTGACGGCGGAAATGGCGAGAAGCGAACGGCGAGAGAGAAAATTCATCGCGTGCCCTCAGCTCATCCCCGTCGATCCGAACCCGCCTGCCGCGCGCGACGTATCGTTGACGGCACCGACCTCTACAAGCTCGACCGTGGTCACGGGCGCGACGATCATCTGCGCGATGCGCATGCCGCGCGTGATGGTGAAAGGCTCCGCTCCGAGATTGACGAGCAGCACCTGCACCTCGCCGCGATAATCCGCATCGATGGTGCCCGGCGCATTGAGCACCGTCACGCCATTCTTGAAGGCCAAGCCGGAGCGAGGCCGCACCTGGGCCTCGTAACCCTGCTCCAGCTGGATGATAAGGCCGGTCGGAACGAGCTTGCGCTCCATGGGCGCCAACACAACCGGCGTATCCCCCGGATTGGCGGCAATCAGATCCATGCCCGCAGCGCCCGCCGTTTCATAGCGCGGCAACGGCAGATCCGCGCCGTGGGACAAGCGCTGAACGCGCAGCAAGTGGCTCATGGTTTCACGCCTCCGATCAAAGCGCCCACATGCGCGATCAGCTTTTCGGCCACTTCCGATTTCGAGAGCGTCGGCCAGGTCTCGACACCCGATTTCGTCACGAGATGCACCGTATTGCTCTCGCCGCCCATCACGCCGGTCGCAGGCGACACGTCGTTGGCGACGATGAGATCGCAACCCTTCTTCGCGAGCTTCTGCTTCGCGTGCTCGATCACGTTCTCCGTCTCGGCGGCAAAGCCAACCATGAGCGCCGGTCGATTCTTCGTGAGCTGAGACACGGTCGCGAGAATGTCGGGGTTCTCGGTGAGAGACAGGTTCGGCAACGCGCCGTCCTTCTTCTTGATCTTCTGCTCGCCCGCATTGACTACCCGCCAATCGGCGACGGCGGCGGCGAAGATGCCGATATCGGCGGGCAACGCGCCTTGCACGGCCTCCAGCATCTCGCGCGCGCTTTCAACCCGCACAACCGCGACGCCCTTCGGATCGGGCAGATCGACGGGGCCGGAGATCAGCGTCACGCGCGCGCCTGCCGCGGCAGCCGCTTTCGCGATGGCATGGCCCTGCTTGCCGGAGGAACGGTTGGCGATGTAACGCACCGGATCGATGGGCTCGTGCGTCGGGCCCGACGTCACGATCACATGCTTGCCGGCCAATACACCGGACGGCGCGAGCAGGCGCTCGACCTCGGCTGCGATCTCCAGCGGCTCCGCCATGCGGCCAGGGCCGAACTCGGCTTCCGCCATCGCGCCGTCATTGGGGCCGATGGTGTGAACACCGTCGGCCTGAAGCGCCTTCAGATTGCGCTGCGTTGCCGGATGCAGCCACATGCGCACGTTCATGGCGGGCGCGATCAGGATAGGGAGCATGGTGGCAAGAAGCACCGTGGAGGCGAGATCGTCCGCATGGCCGCCTGCCATCTTCGCCATGAGGTTGGCGGTAGCGGGTGCCACGACCACGAGATCGGCGTCTCGCGCGAGCTTGATATGGCCGATATCCGCCTCGTCCTCACGGTCGAAGAGATCGGTATGGGCGCGTTGACCCGTGAGAGCGGACGCAGCAAGCGGCGTGATGAATTGCTGCGCGCCGTTGGTGAGAACGCAGCGCACGGACGCGCCGCGCTCGCGCAGGCGCCGGATCAGGTCGAGGGATTTATAGGCCGCGATCCCGCCGCCGATGACGAGGAGGATGCGTTTGCCGGAAAGCGCCGTCATGCAAAACCTCTCACCAGCATGATCATCAGCGAGACGGCGATAATCCACAAGGCCGCCACGCCCCAGCGGTTGCCCCGCGCCTCGGCACGGCCAATGGCGGCGACGCTCTCCTGGTTGAGGGAAACGCCTCGCGCCGTCACCTCTTCCATCTGGTTAAGCACCCGCTCGGCGCGAAGGGCCAGTTCCGGCAGGTCGCCGATCACGCCGGCAAGAGTCCACAAGCCACGGCCCGCCTGCTCGACGCGGCCGAGGGGTCCGAGATTGCGCTCGATCCATTCTCGTACCACCGGGTCGGAGGTGGTCCACATGTCGAGCTTCGGATCGAGATTGCGGGCCACGCCCTCCACGACGACCATGGTCTTCTGCAGCATCACGAGTTCGGTGCGCGTCGCCATGTCGAAGAGCGATGTGATCTCGAAGAGCAGCGTGAGCAGCTTCGCCATGGAGATCTCGTCCGCGCGGCGGTCGTGGATCGGCTCGCCGATGGCGCGGATGGCCTGCGCGAAATCTTCCACCGAGTGATGCGGCGGAACATACCCCGCCTCGAAATGCACCTGCGCCACGCGCAGGTAATCGCGGCGGATGAAGCCGAGAAGGATCTCGGCGAGAAAACGCCGCTCCTTCATGCCGAGACGGCCCATGATGCCGAAATCGACCGCAACGAGGCGGCCTTCCGCATCGATGAACAGGTTGCCGGGATGCATGTCCGCGTGGAAATAGCCGTCGCGGATCGCGTGGCGCAGGAAGGACTGGATCACCGTGCGCCCCAGCGCCGCTCGGTCGAAGCCCGCGCGCTCGATGGCCTCGATATCGTTGAGGCGAATGCCGTCGATCCAGGTGGTGGTAAGCACGTCGCGGGCGGTCAGATCCCATTCCGGTTTCGGCACGCGAAAATCGGGGTCGTCCTTGGTGTTCTCGGCAAGCTCGGAGACGGCTGCCGCCTCAAGGCGCAGGTCCATCTCGACGGCGACGGAACGCGCGAGCGTTTCCACCACTTCCAGGGCTTTGAGACGCCGCGCATCGGGCACCATGCGCTCGAACAGGCGGGCTGCGGCGCGCATGGCCTGAAGATCGCGGGCAAAGCCCTCGCGCACGCCGGGGCGCACCACTTTGACGGCAACCGTCTCTTCGCCTTCGGGCGTGCGGATGCGTGCCTTGTGCACCTGCGCGATGGAGGCTGCCGCCAGCGGCTCGCTGAATTCGATGAAGAGATCGTCAATGGGACGGCCCAACGCCGCCTCGATGGTGGCCACCGCCTGCGCGCGCGGGAACGGAGGCATCCGGTCCTGAAGGCGCTCCAGATCGCGTGCAGCCGCAGCGCCGACGATGTCGGGGCGGGTTGCGAGAAATTGGCCGAACTTCACGTAAGAAGGACCAAGCCGCGTGAGCGCCTTCGAGAGACGCGCCGCGCCGTCCTCACTCTGTCGCCGCTCGATGACGCGCGCGATGCGCAAGCCCAGGCGTGCCGACGGCGGCAGGGCGCTCGGATCGAAGAGACCCAATGCGCCTTCGCGGGCGAGGATGAAACCGGCGCGCAGGTTTCGCGCGAGATGGACGATGCTGCCGATCACGCTTAGATTTTCCAGCCCGAGTGAATGGCGACCACGCCCGCGGAGAGCGGACGATAGGTGACACGCTTGAAGCCTGCCTCCTCGATCATGCGCGCGAACGCAGCGGGCGGCGGGAACTTGCGGATCGACTCCACGAGATACTGATAGGACTCCGCATCGCCCGTCACCATCTGGCCCATGCGCGGAATGACGTTGAAGGAATAAGCGTCGTAGATCTTGTCGATAAGCGGCACGTCCACCTTCGAGAATTCGAGGCAGAGGAAACGCCCGCCGGGCTTCAGCACCCGGTGCGCCTCGCGCAACGCCGCATCGATGCGCGGCACGTTGCGGATGCCGAAAGCGATGGTGTAGGCGTCATAGGTGCTGGATTCGAGCGGCAGCTCTTCCGCATTGGCCTCGACGAAATCGATGCGGTCGCCGTAGCGGTCGCCCGCGCGCTCGGCGCCGACCTTCAGCATCTCGCCGTTGATGTCGAGCACGGTCACCTTCGTCTGCGGCCCGCCCGCTTCGAGAATGCGGAAGGCGATGTCGCCCGTGCCGCCGGCCACGTCCAGATGGCGGAAAGGCCGGTCCTTTGGGGGGCGTAGGGTGGAGACGAAATCGCCCTTCCAGAGCCGGTGGAGGCCTGCGGACATGAGGTCGTTCATGAGGTCGTAGCGGCTCGCCACGGAGCGGAAGACCTCGTTCACGCGGTCCTGCTTCTCGCCCAGGGGCACGGACTGAAACCCGAAATGGGTGTTCTCGTCGGTCATACTCTATCACCCTCATGTCGCATCTTGACCGCGATCCATAGCGGAAGCGGGGGCTGATGGCTATGTAAGGAAGCTCAAGAACCAAAGAGATGGTTGATGCCTGAACTGCCCGAAGTCGAAACCGTGCGCCGGGGCCTGGAGCCCGCCATGGTGGGAGCCCGCTTCACCAAGGTGATGCAGCGCCGCCCCGACCTGCGCTTCCCGTTCCCCGAGAGGTTCACGGAGCGCCTGGAAGGCCAGGAGGTTAGGGCTCTGGGCCGCCGGGCCAAGTATCTGCTCGCCGATCTCTCCTCCGGCGAGGTGCTGATCATGCATCTCGGCATGTCCGGGCGTTTCCTGGTGACCAAGGGAGGCGAGACCCGGATGCCGGGGGAGTTTCACCACGAGCACGGGGGCCTGGGTGCCCATGACCACGTGGTCTTCCAGCTCTCCAACGGAGCGAGCGTCACCTATAACGACGCCCGCCGCTTCGGCTTCATGGATCTGGTGTCCCGCTCGGAGATCGAGACCTGCAGGCATTTCGCAGACATGGGCATCGAGCCCCTAGGCAACGAACTATCGGGCGAGACCATCGCCGCCCTGTTTTCGGGCAAGCGTACGCCGTTGAAGGCCGCCCTCCTCGACCAGCGCCTGATCGCGGGCCTCGGCAACATCTATGTGTGCGAGGCCCTGTTCCGCACCGGCCTGCACCCGGAGGCCGCGGCGGGATCGCTCGTCACCAAGGCGGGCAAGCCAACGGAGAAGGCGCATCAGCTCGCGGACGTGATCCGGGACGTGCTGTCGGAGGCCGTCACGGCGGGCGGTTCGACCTTGCGCGACCATGCGCAGGTCGACGGCTCGCTCGGCTATTTCCAGCATTCCTTCCGCGTCTACGACCGGGAGGGGGAGGCCTGCGTGACGCCCCAATGCACCGGAACGGTCTCGCGGCTCGTGCAATCCGGTCGCTCCACCTTCTATTGCCCAATCTGCCAGAAACGGGCACGTGCTCGATAAAGTGATCCGGCTATTTTCTTGGACCTCCTCGAAAAAACCTGAAAGGGCGACAAGTCTTTCCTTATGCAGGTTGCGACCTTCCCGTCGGCATCCTCTCGCATGACAGGCTCGCGACCGCTTGAACTCGAGGTTCAGGAGGGACCGCCATGGCCAGACTCGATGCCTTCTCTCACATTCAAAGAGACCCGGTTTCGGAGCATCTCACCATCCGCCGGATCGGCATGCACGATCTTACCGATGCCTTGAGGCAGGGCGCGGCGGATTTCTGGGCTGCTCCGACGCATATCTTCTTCATCTGCCTGATGTACCCGGTCCTCGGCGTGTTCTTTGCAGGCCTCGCCTTCGGCTACAACATGCTGCCGATCCTCTTCCCGCTCATGTCGGGCTTCGCGCTCATCGGCCCGCTCGCGGCCGTGGGCCTCTACGAGATCAGCCGCGAGCGCGAGCGCGGGCAGGACGTGTCCGTCAGCAGCGTCGCCAACGTCTTCCGCTCGCATTCCTTAAGCTCCATCGCGGCGCTCGGCGTCCTGCTGATGGTGATCTTCATCGCCTGGCTCCTCACGGCTCAGACGCTCTATCAATCCCTGTTCGGCTGGCACGCGCCCACCTCCTTGGGCGGCTTCCTCCATGAGGTGTTCACCACGCAGCATGGCTGGGCTCTCATCATCATGGGCAATGCACTGGGCTTCGTCTTCAGCGCCGTCGTGTTCGCCCTGAGCGTGATCTCCTTCCCGCTCCTGGTCGACCGGGACGTGGGCGCGATCCCCGCGATCCTCACCTCCTTCCGGGCGGTCGCCGCCAATCCCGGCCCGATGATCGTGTGGGCCTTCATCGTCGCCGCCATGCTCGCCATCGGCTTCATCCCGCTCTTCATCGGCCTCGCCGTCGTGCTGCCGATCCTGGGACACGCTACCTGGCACCTTTATCGCAAGGTGGTGGAGTGATCTGACCGAAAAGCGTCATCCCGGACGGCGTAGCCGATCCGGGATCGTGTGCAGAATAAAGCGCCATTCTCGTCATGCGATCCCGGGTTCTGCTCACGCAGCCCCGGGATGACGATAGGCGTAGGCACTTTGATCTTGCCGAGCCCCGCCGCCTCCCGTAACCCAGGGAAGAGAACAGCGGAGGTGGCGCCATGGCCTATGAAACGATCCTCATTGAAACGCGCGGCAAGGTGGGGCTCATCACCCTCAACCGGCCCCAGGCTCTCAACGCTCTCAATTCGCAGCTTCTGAACGAGGTGAACCTCGCCCTCGACGGCTTCGAGGCCGACCCGAAGATCGGCTGCATCGTGATCACCGGCTCCGAGAAGGCCTTCGCCGCCGGCGCCGACATCAAGGAAATGGCCTCGCTCGCCTATCCGCAGATCTACCTCGACAACCAGTTTTCCGGCTGGGAGAAGGTGGCGGGACGGCGCAAGCCCATGATCGCGGCGGTGGCGGGCTTTGCGCTGGGCGGCGGCTGCGAATTCGCCATGATGTGCGATTTCATCATCGCCGCAGACAATGCCAAGTTCGGCCAGCCCGAGATCAAGCTCGGCGTCATGCCCGGCATGGGCGGCACCCAGCGCCTCACCCGCCTCATCGGCAAGGCCAAGGCCATGGAGATGTGCCTCACGGGCCGCATGATGGGCGCGGAGGAGGCTGAGCGTTCGGGCCTTGCCGCCCGCGTGGTGCCGCTCGCCGATCTCATGGCGGAAGCCATGAAGACGGCGGACACCATCGCCTCCATGTCGCTGCCGATCGCCATGATGACCAAGGAAACCATCAACCGCGCCGACGAGATCTCCCTCTCCGAGGGCATCCGCTTCGAGCGGCGCGTGTTCCACGCCATGTTCGCCACCGCCGACCAGAAGGAAGGCATGGCCGCCTTCGTGGAGAAGCGCGCGGCGGAGTTCAAAGACCAGTAAATTGCCCGATATCGGTTTCGACATGATCGCGGCGCTCGCCGCGATCTCTTTTTTCGCAGGGTTCGTGGATTCCATCGCCGGAGGCGGCGGGCTGCTCACCGTGCCGGCTCTCCTGCTTGCGGGCCTCGGTCCTGCGGAGGCGATCGCCACCAACAAGGTCCAGGGCGCATTTGCTGCGGCTTCCGCCACCTATACCTTCGGGCGCCGGGAGCTGATCGAATGGCGCAAGGCCTGGGGCTTTGCCGCCATTGCCTTCGCCAGCGGCATCGTGGGCGCGCTCTGTGCGCGCTTTCTGCCGCCCACCGTGCTCCAGACCCTGATCCCGGTGCTGCTGATCGCGATTGCCGTCTATTTCGCCCTGTCGCGAAAGCTTAAAGATCAGGACGCTCATGCCCGCATGACCACCCTGACCTTCGGGCTCACCGCGCCCGTCGCGGTCGGTTTCTATGACGGCATCTTCGGGCCGGGCGCCGGCTCCTTCTATATGCTCGCCTTCGTGAGCCTGCTCGGCTACGGGGTGCTGCGGGCGACCGCCCATACCAAGCTCCTGAATCTCGCGAGCAACCTCGGCTCCCTCCTGCTCTATGCGGCAACCGGGGCCGTACTCTGGCCCCTGGGCCTCGTTATGGCGGGAGCCTCGTTCCTCGGTGCTCAGGTAGGCTCGCGGCTTGCCATGCGGCTGGGGGTCAAGCTTATCCGTCCGCTCCTGGTCCTGGTCTCGGCCGCGATGGCCCTCAGGCTCCTCCTGGACCCCGCCAATCCCTGGCGCCAGCTGCTCTCCTCAAGCGTCGAAAAAAGCCTCGCGGCGCTTTTTTGACGCGCAAAGGCTGACTCTCGTTGACGATCTGAAGGATCACGTCTATAAGCCGCCTCACACGAGCCCGCGCGTCCCGCGGGCTCTTCGGTTTCCATTCATCATCCGATTGCTGACAGGGCTCTAGCCGCTTCGTCGCGTCGGGATTTAAAAGAACGAGGCTTTGGCCATGGCCAATACCGTTTCCGCCAAGAAGATGACCCGCAAGATTGCGACGCGCACCGCAGTCAACAAGTCGCGTCGCAGCCGCATGCGGACCTTCGTGCGCAAGGTCGAGGAGGCTATCGCCTCCGGCAACCAGAACGAGGCTCTGGCCGCCCTCCGCGCCGCCGAGCCCGAGATGATGCGCGCTGCCCAGAAGGGCATCGTTCACAAGAACACCGCTTCCCGCAAGGTTTCGCGCCTCACCAGCCGCATCAAGGCTCTGAGCGCTTAATCTGCCTCCAGGCACTACAAGATCATCAAACCCGGCTTTGCGGCCGGGTTTTTTGTTGCCCGAAGCCATCGGCTTCCCGTGGCAGGAGGTGAGTTCCGGAGCCGGAACCTGCCAACCTCCACCCTTCGTGAGAGAGATGCCTCGCATCGCGCGCTTTATCGCGCAGGGCCGGGTTGCAAACCCGCCCGGAAAAAGCCGCCAGTGCGAACTGAAGACCTTCTTCTCTTCCCTGCCATCGAGCGATCCATAGGCGATGGAGATGGGGGCTGAAGCGGCCTTTCGATAGGCGGCTCTAGTACCTTGCTCACCCCCTCTCCAAAACAAGGGGAAATCCTTCATTTTGTAAGGAATCTTTGCTGCCTTTTTATCCACACAACAGCTTGACTTTAAGGTGCAAAGACGGGGTGGAATGGGCCGCAACAGAGATTCAAAACGCACATAAAATGCCAAGCTCTTTCAAGCGTTTAGCAGGCAAAGGTTCGCGAAGCTTCGGAATCACACTCCGATTCACGCCGAATCGATCCTGAATCAAGGTTGCGAGAAAAGCTTTTTTCGCGCGCTGAAACCGGCGCTGGCGACACTGTGAATCAGTTGAAGAGTCAGGACTTTATCGTCGCAGCCTGAAACCTGTGGACGGGTCTGTGGACCCCTTTTGGGGATTTGGGCGGGGCGCCTGTTGACTCGACCATGTTGCGCACCCCTCCCCCGCCTGTATATGGTCAACTTACTTCAACGGTTTGCCGTTAAGTCATCCACTCAAGTCACAAGCCATACAACAAAAAAACGGGGTTCGAGCTTTGTTTCAGCCTAACAAGAAGCAAGCGAAAGCGCGCCCCTTACCTAGGGGTAGACTTGATAGAGCTTGATGGGATGCAAAAGAGGCGACGTTTTCGGATCGTCTCACCTTAAAAACGGTTTGATAATCTTCTGTACAATTGGGGGCGCCACGTCTTGAACAACCTGTGAAGCAGGTCTGCTTTTCTTGTTCATGACGGGTCATGCGTGGGGGTTTCCGGCCATTTCCGGCGGAACCTCGTGGAGGGAATTTGATGTATCGCAGCGAGGACCACCGAGCCTTTGCCGCCGCCAACGAAAGCGGCATGGAGGCTTCCGGCGAACAAACGGCAGCGGATGTGTGGGCGCGGGTGAAGCGCCGCCTGCGGGCCGAGCTGGGCGAGGACATCTTCGCCAGCTGGTTCGGACGCCTGGAGGTGGACACGGTGGTGGATGGCTGCGCCTATCTGACGGTGCCGACCCGCTTCCTGAAAAGCTGGATCGAATCCCATTACGCCGACCGGGTTCTGTCGGTTTACCGTTCCGAGACCAAGGATGTGGAGCGCGTGTCGATCGGCGTGCGCAACAGTCTTGGCCGCGAGGCTTCCCCCCAGCGCCGTCCCAACGAAGCGCCCCGCCCGAACGCGGCCCCCATGCCCGCGACGACCCAGATCAGCGAGCCGAAGATGCCGTCCATGGCGCTCCCGGCTGAGGAGCGCAGCGAGAATTCCGACCTCGGCGGCGCGCCGCTCGATCCGCGCCTGACCTTCGAGAGCTTCATCGTCGGCCGTTCCAACGCGCTAGCGCATGCCGCCGCCGACCGCGTGGCGCACGCCCCGAACGGCCAGGTGATCTACAACCCGCTTTATCTCCATGCGGGCGTGGGCCTCGGCAAGACGCACCTTCTTCACGCCATCGGCCATGAGATGCGCGCGCAAGGCCGCCGCGTCATCTATCTCACCGCCGACCGTTTCATGTACGGCTTCGTGGCCTCGCTCAAAGCCCAGACTTCGCTTGCCTTCAAGGAGCGCCTGCGTGGCATCGACCTGCTCATCATCGACGACGTGCAGTTCATCCAGGGCAAGCAGATCCAGCAGGAATTCGGCCACACGCTCAACGCCCTCATCGATGCGGGCCGCCAGATCGTGATCGCTGCCGACCGTCCTCCGGCCGATCTCGAAAACCTCGACGAGCGCGTGCGCTCGCGTCTCGCCGGCGGCCTCGTGGTCGAGGTGACGGCGCTGGACGAGGCGCTGCGCACCTCGATCCTCTCCACCCGCATCGAGGCCCTGAAGACCATTCACCCGACCTTCGAGGTGGGGCCGAACGTGATCTCCTACGTGGCCCGCTCGATCACGGCGAATGGCCGCGATCTCGAAGGCGCGGTGAACCGTTTGCTGGCCCATGCCACGCTGACCGGCTCCGCCATCACGCTCGAGACCGCCGAGACCGCGATCCGCGACCTGGTGCGCAACCGCGAGCCCAAGCGCGTGAAGATCGAGGACATCCAGAAGCTGGTGGCCTCGCGCTACAACGTCTCCCGTTCGGACATCCTCTCCGAGCGCCGCACCGCCGCCGTGGTACGCCCGCGCCAGATCGCCATGTACCTGTCCAAGGTGCTCACCTTACGCTCCCTGCCGGAGATCGGCCGCCGCTTCGGCGGGCGCGATCACACCACCGTGCTCCATGCGGTGCGCAAGATCGAGAAGGCTCTGGGCGAGGATCATGCGCTGTCCGACGAGGTCGAGCTCCTCAAGCGGATGCTGCAGGAATAATCCCCTTATCCAGGTGGTGAGAGGCATGTTCAGGAGCTAGCAGGCCGCATGGCTTGCTTTCTCCGGCAACAAACGCCAATCTTGCCGCCTCGCTTGTCGCGTCAGTGACAGGCCAAAGGTTTCCGTGAGAACAAGAATTTCACCGACAATAGGTGTCGCGTTATGAGAGTTACTGTTGAGCGCGCCGCTCTTCTGAAGGCGTTGGGGCACGTGCACCGCGTCGTCGAGCGCCGCAACACCATTCCGATCCTGTCGAACGTGCTTCTGCGCGCCGAGGACGGAGCCTTGCGCCTGCGCGCGACCGACCTCGACATCGAGGTGACGGAGACGATCCCCGCCGAGATCACGGAGGCAGGTTCCACCACGGTTCCGGCCTACATGATCTACGACATCGTGCGGAAGCTGCCCGACGGCGCGCAGGTCTCGCTGGAGATGACCGCCGATCTGGGCCAGATGCAGATCCGCTCGGGCCGCTCGCGCTTCATGCTGCAGGCCCTGCCGGAAAGCGATTTCCCGGATCTCGCCGCCGGCGACCTGCCGCACAGCTTCACGCTGGCCGCCGCCGATCTCAAGAAACTGATCGAGAAGACGCAGTTCGCGATCTCGACGGAAGAGACGCGCTATTATCTCAACGGCATCTATCTTCACACCATCGATGCCGGCGGATCGCTCGTCATCCGCGCGGTTGCCACCGACGGCCACCGCCTCGCCCGCGTGGAGCTTCCCGCTCCCAACGGCTCCGAGGGCATGCCCGGCGTGATCATTCCGCGCAAAGCCGTGGCCGAGATCGTCAAGCTCGTCGAGGACGGTTCGGAGAACATCACCGTCGAATTGTCGCCCGCCAAGGTGCGCCTGACTTTCGATGGCGTGGTGCTGACCTCCAAGCTCATCGACGGCACCTTCCCGGATTACCAGCGCGTCATCCCCGCCGGCAACGACAAGGTGCTCGTGGTCGAGCGCGGTGATTTCGCCAAGGCCGTGGACCGCGTCTCCACCATCTCCTCGGAGCGTGGCCGCGCGGTGAAGCTCGCGCTGGCCGACGGCCGCCTGACGCTCACCGTCAACAACCCGGATTCGGGCAGTGCTACGGAAGAGATCGAAGTCGATTACGACAACGCGCCCATCGATATCGGCTTCAACGCCCGCTATCTCCTCGACATCACGTCCCAGCTCGACGGCGACACGGCCCTGTTCAAGCTCGCCGATCCCGGCTCGCCCACTGTCATCCAGGACCGCGAGGGTGCGCCTGCGCTCTACGTCCTGATGCCGATGCGTGTGTAAGAAGTACCAACCAACGTCATCCCGGGGCTGCGCAGCAGAACCCGGGATCGCAAGACGAGAATGGTGCCTTATTCTGAGGACGATCCCGGATCGGCTACGCCGTCCGGGATGACGGAATAAGCCTGGCGACACTGCCAACGCTTGATCTTTCGCGTCCGCTCCTGAATGAAGGGAGCGCATGTCCTCCGCCCCCGTCGCCGCTTCCCGAATCGCCCGTCTAATCCTTCAGGACTTTCGCACCTATGCGAGCCTGGATCTCCCCGTGTCACGCCCGCTCGTGGCGCTCGTGGGCGAGAACGGCGCTGGCAAGACCAATGTGCTGGAGGCAATCTCCCTCTTCATGCCGGGACGGGGCCTGCGCCGTGCGGAGCTCGGCGACATGGCGCGCCAGAGTGGCCCCGGCTCCTTCGCCATCTCGCTCACCCTCGATGCGCCCTTCGGCGAGCATCGCCTCGGCACCGGCCTTGAGCCGGTGACGGAGAACGGCAGGGCCTCGCGCGTCTGCCGCATCGACGGCGCAACCGCATCCTCGCCGACGGCCTTCGCGGAATTCCTGCGCGTCGTGTGGCTGACCCCCGATCTCGATGCCCTGTTCCGCGGCCCTGCCGGTGACCGCCGCCGCTTTCTCGACCGTCTCGTTCTCGCGGTCGATGCGGAGCACGGCACGCGGGTGAATGCGCTGGAGCGCGCGCTGCGTTCGCGCAACCGCGTGCTGGAGGAAAATCCCGACGACCGCCTCTGGCTCGACGCGCTTGAGCGCGAGGTGGCGGAGCTTGCCATCGCGGTCGCCGCCGCGCGCCGTGAAACGGTTGAACGCCTCGCGGCTCTCATCCTCGAAACGCGTGCGGAAGACTCACCCTTCCCCTTCGCCACGATGGGCCTGGAAGGCGAACTCGATACGCTCGTCGCCACCCTTCCCGCCGTCGATGCGGAGGACCGCTACCGCGCGATCTTGCGCGATCACCGCGCCCGCGACCGCGCGGCGGGACGCACGCTCGTCGGACCACAAGCTTCCGACCTTCTCGTGCGCCACGGGCCGAAGGATATTCCCGCCAACACCGCCTCCACGGGCGAGCAGAAGGCGCTTCTCATCGGCCTCGTTCTCGCTCATGCGCAGCTCGTTGCCAGCATGAGCGGCATCGCGCCTTTCGTGCTCCTCGACGAGGTCGCCGCCCATCTCGACCCGCGCCGCCGCGCAGGCCTGTTCGCGGCACTGGAATCGCTCGGCGGACAAGTCTGGATGACGGGCGCCGATCCGAGCCTCTTTGCCGAACTCGAAGGCCGGGCGGATGTGCTGCAGGTGTCGCCCGGTGTGATCGAGCCGGTCTCCTGAACAGCAACCTCTCCGTTCATGGAGTTTGCTGGCCGCTTGAACCCAATAAGGATGCTGCCCGTCTCAACGAGGCCGTTTCCTTGCGTACTGCTCTTGCCATCCTGATCGCCTGCGCCGCATTCGCGGCATCGCTGATATGCCTTGTCGTTCTGGATGAAACGTTCGGGAGCGGCGAGATCGAGGCTTCAATTGTAGCCGCCGTCCTTGCGGCTCTCCTCGCCCCCTCTTTTCTCGTGATTGCAGCAGGAGTGATTGCAGCGCCGAAAGCCGGCCTTCGCAGTCATGTTCTCGATAGCGTGCGTGGCAACGTCCCGCACATCGCAGGAAAATGGGCAAGCACCGCTTTCATCGGCTTTTCGGCCTGCCTCTTGGCAGTCCTCGTCTCGGCAACCATTCGGTTCCTGTCGCCTGTCTCATTTACAGCGGAGTATCAATGGCGCGACTTGACCATGACGGATGGCGTCGAACTGGTTGCAGAGTTCTTCATCGCCGCGATTTTCTGCTGGGTCGGGTTGCTGAGCATCCTTGCCTGGATCTGCCTCAAGATCTTCGGAACGGCACGGAGAACTTTCGCTTTGGCGGTGGCGATTGCCGTCCTGGAAGGCCTCGGCCTGGGATTGGTCGCTCTTGTGTCCCTCTATCTCGATTATCCGCTCGATCTTGCCGTGATGGCTGAAAGTTTGGCCTGGTGCATCGCAACGGTCACATGTGCGTGGCTCTATGTGACGCGCACCCTGGAGCATGGCCTTCTAGCCCTCGCATGGTTCCCGGCTTTGATCCTGACCTTGCAGCCGCTCTGGGTTTATCTCGGTGTTTAGCAGGCCTTTTCTCACTCTCCTCGGCCTAGGCCTTCTGGGAGCGATTCCTGTCTTTCTGTTTCCAACCAATCCGCAGCACGCATCGTCGGGGATAGGCACAGGACTTGTTCTTCTCATAACCCTTGCCGCAGCGGTCGCCATCGGTGTCGCGCTTGCGGAGCGTGTGGGCGCCGTTTCCCTGATCCTGCGCCGCGTGCGGAATGAACCGCAAACGTCCGAACCGCAGCATTGGCTGCGCACAATCGATCTCGCCTGCATCGTCGGCGTGTGCCTGATTGAGCTTTCCCTGCTGACATGGTGGCTCTTTCCCGAAGCATATGGGGAGATCGCGAAATACGCAGATCGCCTGGATCCATCCCGAACCTTCTGGTCCGATTCCGTGCTCGGCCTCACATTTTATGCGATCACGTGCGAGCTGATCTTGCGGTTCGGACTGGTGACATTGATCTTGTGGCTGGGCGGCTCCACGGCGGAGAGCCGCGGTCCCGCCTCACTGACCTGGGCTGCCCTTCTGATCCCTCCATTGTTGATGGCCCTCGTATCGTTGATCCTGGGCAGCCCTGTCTCATGGCCGATCCTGTTTTATGAAGGGATCGGCGTCGCCGTGAGCCTCTTCCTTGGTTGGCTCTATGTGTCCAAGGCACTGGAGCATGCAATCCTGGCGAGCATGGTCATAAGCGCGGTCTATGCAGGGCTCGCGCTCTTCCTGGCGATTTTTTCCTTGTCATAGAAATGCTGAACCACTGTGCCGCAGGTTTCAGCCGGTGTGATCGAACACATCAAAACTCGTTGATGGTCTGAGACGCTGCTCCGGCCTATAAGGGAGCCGTAACATCAGTTCTTTGCAGGTCATCGCCATGGAACCCGCAGGCCTCATCCTGTTCTCGTCCGCCCTCTTCATCGCCGCCGCCTCGCCGGGGCCGGGGATTGCGGCCATCGTGGCGCGGGTGCTGGGGCGCGGCCCAGGAGAAGCGATCCCCTTCAGCATCGGCATCGCCCTCGGCGACGTGGTGTGGCTCACCTTCGCGGTGTTGGGCCTTGCTGCCCTGGCGCAGGCTTTCCACGAGGTCTTCCTGGTCGTGAAATACGCAGGCGCGGCCTATCTGCTCTACATCGCCTACAAGCTCTGGACGACGCCCGTCGAAGCACGGGACGTTGCGGCGGAGGAGAAGACAGAGCATCCGTTGAAGCTGCTGCTGGGTGGGCTGGCGCTGACCTTGGGCAATCCCAAGACGATCGTGTTCTACCTGGCCCTGCTGCCCACCTTCCTCGATCTGACGAAGATCACGGTGCTGGGCTATCTGGAACTGGCTGTGGCGACCTTGGCCGTGCTGGCGGTGGTATTCGGCGGCTATATCGTGCTCGCCGCCCGTGCGCGGAGTCTCTTCACCAGCCCTAAGGCGATCCGCATCCTCAACCGCACCACCGGAACGGTCATGGCGGGCGCCGCGGCGGCCGTGGCGGCCCGCTGAGGAGCCGCCTGACGCGCCTTCGCTCAGTACCGGTCGAGACGGCCCTCGCCGCCGGAGAGGTCCTGGAACAGCGGAACCAGCTGCCAGAGCGCCGACAGGCCGACGAGAACGTAGACGATGCGCGAAAGCGCCGAGTCCGGACCGCCGAACAGGGTGGCGACGAGGTCGAACTGAGCCAGGCCCATAAGGCCCCAATTGATTCCGCCGATAATCAGCAGAATGAGGGTGATGATATTGATCGCTCGCATGTTACTCTCCAAGGTTGCAGTGTTCTGTTCGCAACCCGGGAGCTTGAGCAAAGGTTCCTGCCCACTCGGCCTATAAAAGGATGCCCGACAGCGCCCCTTAGCCGGGCCCGAGGATCCTGAGGCAAAGAACCGCCCCCTGAAGGCCCCGAATCGGCACTTTTCCGTGGATTTTGCCCCCCTTTCTCACGCGCGCGTAGGCGCGCGGGGGTGAAATCTCAACCAATCGTCACTAAATATCTGATCTGACGAATCAAAACCCTGGCGCGCGCCTGCCCCTTCCGCTGCGCCTTGCAAGGATCCCAAATGGCCGAACCTGCTATCAACGCGAATGCCGATGCCTACGGCGCCGACTCGATCAAGGTGCTCAAGGGCCTTGATGCGGTCCGCAAGCGGCCGGGCATGTATATCGGCGATACCGATGACGGCTCGGGCCTGCACCACATGGTCTACGAGGTGGTGGACAACGCCATCGACGAGGCCCTTGCCGGTCACGCCACCGAAGTCACGGTCACGCTCAATGCCGACGGCTCCGTCACCGTTACCGATAACGGGCGCGGCATCCCCACCGATATCCACTCCGGTGAAGGCATCTCGGCCGCCGAGGTCATCATGACCCAGCTGCACGCAGGCGGTAAGTTCGACCAGAACTCCTACAAGGTCTCGGGCGGCCTGCATGGCGTGGGCGTGTCCGTCGTGAACGCGCTGTCCAGCTGGCTCAAGCTGCGCATCTTCCGCAATGGCAAGGAACACTTCATCGAGTTCCACCATGGCGATTCCGTGGCTCCGCTGGCTGTTGTCGGCGACGCCAACGGTCGCCAGGGCACGGAAGTGACCTTCCTGGCCTCCACGGAAACCTTCACCATGGTGGAGTACGATTACTCCACCCTCGAGCACCGCCTGCGCGAGCTCGCGTTCCTGAATTCGGGCGTGCGCATCATTCTCACCGACAAGCGCCATGCGGAACATAAGCGCGAGGAGCTGATGTACGAGGGCGGCGTCGAAGCCTTCGTGCGCTATCTCGACCGCGCCAAGTCGCCTTTGATCCAGCAGCCGATCATGATCCGCTCCGAGAAGGACAGCATCGGCGTGGAAGTGGCGCTCTGGTGGAACGACTCGTACCACGAGAACGTGCTCTGCTTCACCAACAACATCCCGCAGCGCGACGGCGGCACGCACCTCGCGGGCTTCCGCGCGGCGCTCACCCGCCAAGTGAACGGCTATGCGGAATCCTCCGGCCTCACGAAGAAGGAAAAGGTTTCGCTGACCGGCGACGATTGCCGCGAAGGCCTGACCGCCGTCGTCTCCGTAAAGGTGCCGGACCCGAAATTCTCGTCGCAGACGAAGGACAAGCTCGTCTCCTCCGAGGTTCGCCCCGTCGTCGAGAACGTGATGAACGAGGCTCTCAACAACTGGCTCGAAGAGCATCCGACGGAAGCTCGCACCCTCGTCGGCAAGGTGGTGGAAGCAGCCGCTGCCCGTGAAGCCGCCCGCAAGGCACGCGAGCTCACCCGCCGCAAAGGCGCGCTCGACATCGCGTCGCTGCCCGGCAAGCTCGCCGATTGCCAGGAGCGCGATCCGTCGAAATGCGAACTCATCCTCGTGGAGGGTGACTCGGCCGGCGGCTCGGCCAAGCAGGGCCGCGACCGCGCCTTCCAGGCCGTTCTCCCCTTGCGCGGAAAAATCCTCAACGTCGAGCGCGCTCGCTTCGACAAGATGCTCTCGTCGCAGGAGATCGGCACGCTGATCACCGCGCTCGGCACGGGCATCGGCCGCGAGGAATTCAACCTCGACAAGCTGCGCTACCACCGCATCATCATCATGACGGACGCGGACGTCGACGGCTCGCACATCCGTACGCTGCTGCTCACGTTCTTCTTCCGCCAGATGCCAGAGCTGATCGAGCGCGGGCACCTCTACATCGCGCAGCCGCCGCTCTACAAGGCGACCCGCGGCAAATCTTCGATCTACCTCAAGGACGAGCGCGCGCTGGAAGATTACCTGATCGATGCAGGCATCGAGAGCGCATCCTTGCGTCTCGAAACCGGCGTCGAGTTCCAGGGCGATCAGCTCAAAGGTCTGATCGACGAAGCCCGCCTCGTGCGCCAGGTGCTGAACAACCTGCATACGCGCTACAACCGCAAGGCCGTGGAGCAGGCAGCCATTGCCGATGCGCTGCGTCCCGACGTGGTCGAAGATGCGGAGCGCGGCCCCAAGGCCGCCGCTTACATCGCCACGCGCCTCGATGCGATTTCGGAAGAACTCGAACGCGGCTGGACGGGTGAAGTGCGCGATGGCGGCTATGTCTTCTCGCGCACCGTGCGCGGCGTGACGCAGACGACCGTTCTCGATCAGGCGCTGATCGCCAGCCAGGAAGCCAAGAAGCTCGACGAGCGCGCCAAGTCGCTGCAGGACGTCTATGCCAAGCCTGCAAAGCTCGTGCGCAAGAACGACGAAGTTCAGATCGACGGCCCGCTCTCACTGTTCGACGCGGTGATCGCCTCCGGCCGCAAGGGTCTGCAGCTGCAGCGCTACAAAGGCCTTGGCGAGATGACCGCGCAGCAGCTCTGGGAAACGACGCTCGACCGCGACATCCGCTCGCTGCTGCAGGTGAAGGTGAAGGACACCACCGACGCCGACGACCTGTTCGTGAAGCTCATGGGCGACGTGGTGGAACCCCGCCGCGAGTTCATCCAGGAGAACGCACTCTCGGTGGCAAATCTCGACGTGTAAGGCTGGAAGCCGTCATCAAAAACGAAAACCCCGCCTCTTCAGGCGGGGTTTTTTCTTGCACGGATGAAACCCAAACAGATGAACTTCAAGCGGCCTTGAGCAGGTCGCTCTTGCGGCGCTCGACGCCTCTATAGGCAACTACTTCGTTCTGCTGGCGCTCCATGGGGCCTCGGCGCAGGGACACTAGGAACTTGCGGACCACATCGGCCAGGTGATCGCCCTGACCGGCGACCTGCCGCGAGGTCTCGAGCACCGAGCCTGCGAGATGCTTCGTCTCCGCCGTGTTCTGGCTTACGCTCTGAATGTTGTCGGTCACGCCCTGCGTTCCAACGGACGTCTGCTCGACGCTGTGCGCGATCTCGGCGGTGGCGGCGGTCTGGCCGGAGATGCTCTGCGCGATGCGCGAGGTGGCATGGTCGATATCCGCCACGATAGTGGAAATCTCCGACACGGCGGAAACGGCGGCCTCTGAGGCGGACCGCAGTTCCGCGATCTCGCTGGTGATCTCTTCCGTTGCCTTGGCGGTCTGGGTCGCCAGAGCCTTCACCTCCTGCGCCACCACGGCAAAGCCGCGCCCGGCTTCGCCCGCGCGTGCGGCTTCGATGGTGGCGTTGAGCGCCAGAAGATTGGTCTGCGAGGCGATGGTGGTGATGAGGCCGACGACGGCGCTGATGCGCTCGACCGCGTTGTTGAGGCTGTCGACAAGAGCCGCCGTGGATTGTGCTTCCTGCGCCGCCTGCCGGGCACGCGTTGCGGAATGATCGGCTTCCGTTCCGATCTCCTGCGCGGAGGCGGCGAGCTGCGTCACGGCGGCGGCGACGGTCTGTACATTGGAGGCCATGTCGGACGCCGTCGAGGCCACAAGGCTCGTGCGGTCGTCGGTAAGGGTCGCGCCCTCCTGCAGCACTGAGGCCATGGTACTCATGTTGGCGGACGATTCCGAGAGCGTCTGCACGATTGTGTTGATCGCCTGCTCGAACTCCGCCGTCGAGTGGTTGAAGGCCGCAAGGCGCCCTTCGATGACCTGCGACGCCTCGTTGATGATGATCGCGCCGTTGAGCATCGAGCCATGCAGCCCATCCGGCAGGATGCGGCGGAAATACTGATTGTTGCGGATGGCGTTCATGGCCGCCGAGGACTCGCGGATATAGGCGTCGATCCGGTCCGTGGCGTCATTGATGGTGCCGTGCAGCTTTCCGAGAGCGCCGCCCTCCCCGCTGCCGACGATTCTCGCCTCGAAATCGCCATGCCCGACCCGGTCGAGAATATCGGTCGCAACCGCCAGCGCGCGATAGCTGCGCAGCAGCATCAACCCGCCGAAGATGAACCCGGCATCGGCGACGAGCACGATGAGCGACGGCATCGCACCATTGACGAGAGAGGCGATGGCCTGCCCCGTCACCGCAAGAGCGGCAACGGCAAAGCCGATGCTCGCCTTAGAGAGAGAAGACAAATTCATCATAGCTGGCCTTGCTCGCCGTCGCGGTTTTCAGGAGATGCTGGTAGGAGGCGCCAAGGCCCTCCTTCGCATTGCGGAAGGAGGCTTCGACGCGGATGAGATCGGCGTAGAGAGGCGTGATGACCTTCTCCACCACGTCTCGCTTCGGCACGCGGCGGTTGGAATGAAAACCGCAGACCTGCATGGCGTTGTCGTAGGAGGGCGTCACATGGGCGAAGACCCAGTAATGGTCGCCGTTGCGCGCCATGTTCTTCACATAGGCGAAGACCTCGCGCCCGTCCTGGATCGAGTCCCACAGAAGCTTGAAGACCGCGCGCGGCATGTCCGGATGACGGATCGTGCTGTGCGGCTGGCCGATCAGCTCCTTCTCCGTATAGCCGGCGATGTCGCAGAAGATCTTGTTCGTATAGGTCAGCCGGCCCTTTAGATCCGTTTTCGAGACGATGAAGGAATCGGGATCGAAGAAGATCTCGCGCTGAGTGGGAGTGACGGCTTGGGACATCGAGCGGCTTCTTGAGAATGGTGCAGCCTGCTTGTCGCAAAGCTTGCTTGCGCGAGCCTGATCGCACCCCAGGGTTGATCTCGCGCCAAGGATGCGCGAAGCAGGAAGGCGCGTTCATCCAAAAGGCTCCTCCATGTCCGCATCCTCCCCCTGGCGTCACCCCGTTTCCCCGATTTCCGATGCCGAGAGGCTGCAACGCCTCGCGCGCCTGAGGGAGCGCATGGAGGCTGCCGGAATCGGCGGGCTGCTTCTCGGGTCCACGGAGAGCCTGCGGTATTTCACCGGCCTCGTCTGGCATGCGAGCGAACGCCTTTGCGGCGCTCTCGTGACGAAGGATCGCCTCGTCTATGTGGTGCCCGGTTTCGAGCGCTCGCGGGTGGAAACATTGCCGCGCCTCGATGCGGAGATCGCTACCTGGGAGGAGGACGAGGAGCCAACAGCCCTTGTCGCGAAGCTGCTCGGACCAAAGGGCACGCTTGCCCTCGACGGCCAGTTGCCGCTCTTCCTCTATCACCGGCTCGCGCAGTCGCTCGGCGCTGAGCGGCTTCTGGATGGCGCACCTCTGATCGCCTCGCTGCGCATGCGCAAATCCGCTGCCGAGGTCGCGCTCATTCAATATGCGATGGACCTCACGCTCGACGTGCACCGGGTTGCTCATGCGGCGATGAAACCGGGTGTGCGTGCGTCCGAGATCGTGTCCCTCATCGATTCCGAGCATCGCAAGCGCGGCGCGGATGATGGCTCGTCCTTCTGCATCGTCTCCTTCGGTGTCGCCACCTCCCTGCCCCATGGTGCGGATGGAGATCAGGTGCTGAAAGCGGGCGACCTCATCCTGGTCGATACCGGCTGCCATATCGGCGGCTACTGCTCCGACCTCACGCGCACCTACACGCTGGAAGAACCCTCAAGCGAGATCGCGCGCATCTGGAATATCGAGCGCGAGGCGCAGCAGGCGGTGTTCGAGGCGGCGCGCATCGGCGCGCCTTGCGAAGCGCTCGACGCGGCAGCACGCCGCGTGATCGAGGCCCATGGCCTCGGGCCCGATTACCGCGTCCCCGGCCTGCCGCATCGCGCAGGGCATGGCCTTGGCCTCAACATCCATGAGGAGCCCTACATCGTGCGCGGCAACCGCACCTTGCTGGAGCCGGGCATGTGCTTCTCCAACGAGCCGATGATCCTCGTTCCCGATGCTTTCGGCGTCAGGCTCGAGGACCACATCGTCATGACGGAGAGCGGTCCCCGCTGGTTCACCCAGCCGTCCACATCGCCCACGAAGCCTTTCGGCTAGAAGCCATCAACGCGGCAGGAGAGCCTGCAGGTCGTCATAGAGCGCCTTGGGAATCCGCACCCCGTTCGCCTTGCTGCGTTCCCGCGCCTCGTAGCGGCGCTGCGAGGGGAGACGCGCGCCTTGCCCGACGATGGAATCGAACATCTTTTCAGCACGCGCCACGTGCTGCGTGGCATCCGCGCCGAGAAACACCTTGGGATCGAAGGCGAGGATCAGCTCACCGTGACAGGGCGCTGCGCCGACGCCCTCGTCGAAGGCCATGGATTCCGCGCTCGTCATGTCGCCGATGAGCGGTCCCGCCATCAGCTCGATCATGGCGGAGAGCGCCGAGCCCTTGTGCCCGCCGAAGGTGAGCATCGCGCCCGCGAGCGCCGCCGTCGCATCGTTCGTCGGGTTGCCTTCGCCGTCGATGGCCCAACCGTCGGGAATGGGCTTGCCCGCGCGCCGATGCAGCTCGATCTCGCCGCGCGCAATCGCACTGGTGGCGAAGTCGAACACGAAGGGCGGCCCGTCGGGACGCGGCCATGCGAAGGCGATGGGGTTGGTGCCGAAGACGGGCTTCTTGCCGCCCGCAGGCGCCACCCAGCTGTGGCTCGGCGTCATGGCAAGCGCCACGAGGCCTTCCGCGGCAATCGCTTCCACCTCCGGCCAGAGAGCGGAGAAATGATAGCAATTGTTGATGGCCATAGCGGCCAGTCCCGTGCGACGCGCCTTCTCGACGAGCAGCGGCCTGCCGCGCTCGAAGGCCAAGGGCGAGAAACCGTAATGGGCGTTGACGCGCACCACCGCCAATGCGTGATCCACCACATCCGGCACCGCGTTCGGATCGACCTTCCCTTCCTTCACCGAGCGCACGCAGCCGAGCAGCCGGTATAGCCCGTGGGAATGGCATTCGTCTCGCTGGCCCGCATAGACGACGGCGGCAATGGCTTTTGCATGCTCCGGCGAAAGGCCGCCTGCTTCGAGCACATCGATGCTGATCCGCCGGACCTCGTCCAGCGAGAGGGCAATGTCTTCACTCATAATGTTACCATCCGTGAATTAAAAACGCTGAGCCGAGAACGGCTTCATATCGAGCAATGTCGGCGTGCCTTCGATCAACTCAGACACGAGGCGCGCCGTGATCGCCGCTTGCGTCAGGCCGTAATGGCCGTGGCCGAAGGCATAAATCACGCGTTTGTCGCAGGTAGCCTGCCCGATCACCGGCAGGGAATCCGGAATCGACGGGCGGAAGCCCATCCAGCGCTTCGCCGGTTGGCTCTCGTCGAGATGCGGCAGGAAGCGTTTCAAGCGCGTGATCATCGCGGCGGTGCGCTCGTGATTGGGCGGAGCCTGCGTTCCAGCGAACTCCACCGCGCCGCCGACCCGGTCTCCCGTATCAAGGGTAGAGGCAACGAAGCCCTCGCCCTCGAACATGATCGGGCGGTTGAGGCCGAACGCACCCTTCGCATAGGTCGCGTTGTAGCCGCGCTCCGTATCGAGCGGAATGTTGTCGCCGAGCTGCTTCGCAAGCGCGCGCGACCAAATTCCGGCGGAGATCAGAACGCGATCCGCCACGACGGACTTCACCGCACCATCCGTGTGGATGTGAACCGCGTCATCCTGAGGCTGAACGGCAAGGGCACGGCCTGCGACGTGCACGGCGCCGCGCTCCACGGCAAGCCGCAGCAGATCGGAGGCGAGATTCGCGGGATCGGATACGTGGCAGCCGTCAGGATAAAGAAGCCCCGCCTCCACATTGCGGAGCGCGGGCTCGATCTCGGCAATCCCACGCGGATCGAGAACCTCCATCGCAATGCCGAAATTTCTCTGCCGCGCCATGATGTCTTCCGCGCGCAGGAAATGGTTGCGGTCGCGCCAAACCGACAGGATGCCCTTTTCGCGAAGATGGCCTTCCAGGCCCAAGGCGGAGAGGCGCTCCTTCCAGGCCGGAAGGGACTGCTCGTTGATGGCGCGGATGGCGCTGATGCTCGACTTGATGCGCGCCGGAGACGAGGCCAGCACGAAACGTGCGAGCCATGGAGCGAGCGCTGGAAGATAGGACGGCCTGATGGTCAGCGGCCCAAGCGGGTCCATGAGCCAGCGGGGAAGATTGCGCCACGCCTTGGGAGATGCCAGCGGCATGATGTCCGTATGCGCGATCCAGCCCGCATTGCCGTCGGTCGGCCGCTGATGATCGGTGCCGGGATCGACGAGGGTCACCTGATGACCCTTGTCGAGAAGAGCATGGGCGGCGTTGAGACCGACGATCCCTGCGCCAACAATCACAATCCGCATCATGAACCCTGTCGTGAAGGTTTGCTCTCAGCGAGCCTGGTCGACCACCTGGAAACCCATGGCGAAGGGATCGCGGTCGTCGATGAAGATGGTGTTGAAGCCCGTCACCCGCGCCCAGCCCTCGATGGAGGGAATGATCGCATCGCGGTCGCCCACTTTCGCGCGGCCTTCGATGCGGCCCGTGAAGGTGGAGCCGATGATGCTCTCATGCACAAAGGCATCGCCCTCCTTCAGCGCGCCCCGCGCGGCGAGATGCGCCATGCGCGCCGAGGTGCCGGTGCCGCAGGGCGAGCGGTCGATGGCCTTGTCGCCGTAGAACACCGCATTGCGCGCGGTGCCTTCCGGCGTCTGTGCCTTGCCGGTCCAGAGCACGTGCGTCAGGCGGTTGATGCTCGGATTCTCAGGGTGAGCGATCTGGTAGCGCGCATTGAACGCCTCGCGCAGCTTCGGGCTCCAGCGCAGCACGTCGGACGGATTGATGTCCGCGAGATCCGAGTAGAGTTTCTGCGGCTCGACAATGGCGTAGAAATTGCCGCCATAGGCCACGTCGACGGTGAGATGACCAAGGCCTTCGACCTCGACTTCATAACCTGTGCCATAGAGGAACGAGGGAATGTTGGTGATGCGCACGCGCTCGATGAACGGGCCGTTCTGCTCGTAGCGTGCTTCGACCACGCCTGCGGGCGTATCGAGCCGCAAGAGGCCGGGCGTCTTCGGATGGATGAGGCCGTTCTCAAGCGCTATCGTCACCGTGCCGATGGTGCCGTGTCCGCACATGGGCAGGCAGCCCGACGTTTCGATGAAGAGAATGCCCACATCGCAATCGGGGCGTGTCGGGGGATAGAGGATCGAGCCCGACATCATGTCGTGTCCGCGCGGCTCGAACATGAGGCCGGTGCGGATCCAATCGTATTCCGCCAGGAAGTGCTGGCGCCGCTCGAACATCGTGTCCCCCTTGAGCTGGGGAATGCTGCCGCCGCCGACCACGCGGACCGGATTGCCGCAGGTGTGACCGTCGATGCAGAAGAAAGTGTGGCGCGCCATGGCTTCGCTCTTCAAAACGAAATGTCGTGAATCGAAAGAGGCGGAGAAGCGAGCGCCTCTCCGCCGTCGTCATTAAGCGGCATTACGCGGCGGGCTTCAATCCCACATCGGGAAGCTTCGGCCGGTTCTTCAACGCCTTGGCCATGACCTCCTCCACATGAGCGCGATCCTTGCCTTCCAGCGCGAGGCGCGGCGGGCGGGTGAGCGCGGAGCCGCGTCCCATGATCTCCTCGCAGAGCTTGATGCATTGCACGAGATCGGGGCGCGCATCGAGATGCAGCAGCGGCATGAACCAATCGTAGAGCGCCTGCGCCTCCTGATAGCGGCCTGCCTTCGCCAGACGGAACAGGGTCTCGCCTTCCTGCGGGAAGGCGTTCGACATGCCGGAGATCCAGCCTGCCGCGCCGAGCATCACGCTCTCCACCACCACGTCGTCGAGACCGGCGAACAGCACGAAACGGTCGCCCACCATGTTGCGCGTGTCGGTGAAGCGGCGCGTATCGCCGGAGGAATCCTTGAAGCAGACGATGGTTTCGCAATCGGCGAGCGAGGCGAGAATGTCGGGCGTCACGTCGTTCTTGTAGATCGGCGGGTTGTTGTAGACCATCACCGGCAGGTCGGTGGCCTTGGCGACGCCACGGAAGTGAGCGGCGGTCTCGTGCGGCTTCGAGGAATAGACGAGAGCGGGCATCACCATCACACCGTCGAGGCCCACGCGCGCGGCTTCCTTGGCCACTTCCGAGGCGAACTGGGTGGTGAATTCGGCAATGCCCGCGATCACCGGCACGCGGCCCTTGGACACTGCCTTGGCGGTCTCCATGACCGCGACCTTCTCGGAGCGGGAGAGTGAGGTGTTCTCGCCCACCGTGCCGCAGACGATGAGCCCGGACACGCCGTCCCGGATCAGGCCGTCCAGAACCTTGGCGGTGGCATCGAGATCAAGCTCGTAATTGGGCTTGAATTGGGTGGTGACTGCGGGAAAGACGCCTTCCCAGCCGATTTTCTTCGCCATTGATCCTGAGCTCCCGGAATCGGTGTTGAATGCGCTTATTGTAGATTGTATAAAATCTGCAGAGTCAAGCCATTCTCCCGCAAGCCTGCTATAGGGATATAAAGTTCAGCACCCAATGATCCCGACGACCATGCCCCCGGCCAAACCTGCCCGCAAATCTCTCCAGCACCGGACGATCTCCTCCGCCGTCGCCGAGGAACTGCGCCGCCGGATCGTGGACGGGGAGTTCAAGTCGGGCTTCCAGCTTCGCCAGGATGCGCTGGCCGCCGAGTTCGGGGTGAGCCGCATCCCCGTGCGTGAGGCGCTGATGCAGCTGGAGGCGGAGGGACTCGTCAAGATTCACCCGCACCGGGGCGCCATCGTCTCGGAGCTGTCGACGGACGAGATCGAGGAGCTGTTCGAGCTGCGCGCCCTGCTCGAGCCGCGCCTGCTCAAGGCCTCCGCCCCGCGCCTGACGCAAGCCGATTACACGCGGCTGAACGAAATCCTGCAGGAATATGCATCCGAGCTTCAGGCCATGCATATCGGCCGCTGGGGCGAGCTGAACACCGAATTCCATAGAGTGCTCTATCAGCACGCGAAGCAGCCGCGCTCGCTTTCCATCGTCGCGAACCTGTTGCAGGAAAGCGACCGCCACACGCGCCTTCAGCTCTCGCTCACGCAAGGCATGGAGCGCGCGGCGGCGGAGCATGCGGAACTTCTCAAGCTGTGCGCGGAAGGAAAGATCACGGCGGCCTGCACGCTTCTGAAGGCGCATATCGAAGGCGCGGGAGAGTCGTTGCGGCGCTATCTCGAAGAGCACCAGAAGGGGAATAGCAGCGGTTAGAGCACGACGCCTTTTACCGCACATCCCCTCTCCCACACGGGAGAGGTATTCCAGCGCGTCACTCGTCAGCCGTTCACATTTTCCGCAAGAAGGAAGAGCAAGCTCTCACGCCGCCGTTTCACCGCGATACGCTTTCTCGAGCGCCGCGAGATCGAGCTTCACCATCGTCATCATCTCTTCCATCACGCGGCGGACTTTCGCGGAATCCTTGTCCTTGATCATGCGGGTCATCGCTTCCGGCACGATCTGCCAGGAGATGTCGTAGCGGTCCGTGATCCAGCCGCAGGCCATGGGCGTTCCGCCATCCAGCAGCGTGTTCCACAACCGGTCGACTTCCGCCTGATCGGCGCAAGGGACGAAGAGCGAGATGGCGGGCGTGAACTGGAAGTTCGGTCCGCCGTTCAGCGCCAGATAGGGTGAGCCCGCCAATGTGAATTCCACCAGCATCACGTCGCCGGGCTTACCGCCGGGCGTCTCGACCGTGTAGGGCAGAACGGCATCGATGCGGGAATCGGGCAGCAGCGAGACGTAGAATTTCGCGGCTTCTTCGGCATTGCCGTCAAACCACAGGCAAGGGGCGATCTTGGACATGATGCTTCTCCTCGATGAAACGATCAAAGGCTTGGGATCAGCAGGCGGCGCAGGTGAGGATTGCGCAGCCACAGGCTGCCCCAGACCGCAAGACCGACATAGACGCCGAAGAAAGTATGAGTGAGCAGAGGGCTCCCGATCCGCGCATGCGTGGCAACCGCACCGCCGAGATAGGCGGTGAGCAGCACGGCACCGAGAACGGCGGTGCGCGGATAAACATAGAGCAGCGTGCAGGCGAGAAGGATGATTCCTAACAGCCGCAAGCTGAGATCATCCGTCGGCCAGCCGAGCTGTGCCGTCGTATCGGCCACGACTTGAAGCGGCACCAGCTTGATGGCGCTGTCGAAGACCAGGAACAGGATGACGAGCCCACTGAGCATTCTGCCGGTCCAGAGACCGGCAGAGCTGATGGCAGGAGCAGCCATGGTGTTTGAAGCGGTACTCTGCATGATGCCGTTCCTCAGTCCTGTTTTTCATTGGTATCAATGAGCGTCGTGAATCCGCCCCAGAACATGCGCTTGGTATCGAACGGCATGTCGCTCATGGCAAGGCGCGGATCTTCCATGACCTTCTTGTTGCCCGCATCGCGCGCTTCTTTCGAGGGCCAGACGATCCAGGAGAACACGACGTTCTCTCCGGCCTGTGCCTTCACCGCTTTCCTGAAATCGGTGACTTCGCCATCCGGAATGTCGTCGCCCCAGCATTCGACGATATGCAGCGCGCCGTGCTCCTTGAAGATCGGTGCCGCGTGTGCTGCGACCTTGCGATAGGCCTCGCGGTTGCCGGCGGGAACGGGAATGACGAAACCGTCTACATAGGTCATGGGAATCTCCTTGCTGATCGTGCTTTAGTGACCGGCCAGTTTCTCGCGGTTGCTCTCGTGCAGCTCGGCGACCTCCGACGTCAGCACCTCGGCAAAGTCCGCCATTTCATAGAGCGGACGAATCTCGATCTCGCTTGGTCCCGGCATGGGGTTGGGACAGCGCTTCACCCATTCCACTGCCTCCGCCATGTCCTTGACCTCCCAGAGCCAGAAACCGGCGACCAGCTCGCTGGTGGCAGAGAACGGCCCGTCGATCACCGTGCGGCTTGCGCCGTCGAAGGCGACGCGCTTGCCATGCGACGACGGCTTCAATCCATCGCCCGCCTGCATGATGCCGGCCTTGACCAGCTCCTCGTTGAATTGGCCCATGGCCTCGAACAGTTCGGTCGAGGGCATGAGGCCCGCTTCGCTGTCCTTCGTCGCCTTCACGAGAACCATCACACGCATCGTCTCTCTCCCCTCAGGCGTTGGCTGTGTCGCACATCGCGGCCTTCGCCGCTTCGAGATCCATCCACATCACTTCCCAGATGTGCCCGTCCGGGTCCTCGAAGCTGCGGCCATACATGAAGCCGTAATCCTGCTGCGGGCCGGGATCGGCGCGTCCACCGGCGCCTGCGGCCTTCGCGACCGTTGCATCCACCTCCTCGCGGCTGCCCGCCGAGAGGCAGATCAGCACCTCGGTCGTCTCGCGCGCATCGGCGATCTTCTTGGGCGTGAACTGGCGGAACTTGTCGTGGGTCAGCAGCATCACGTGGATGGTCTCGGAGATGACCATGCAGGCGGCGGTGTGGTCGCTGAATTGCGGGTTTCTGGTGGCCCCGATGGCCTCGTAGAACGCATTGGCGCGGTCGAGGTCGGAGACCGGCAGATTGATGAACACGAGCTTCGACATGGGCTTCCTCCGTTTGGTTTTGACATTGATTCCAGAGAAAGTTATAAATAGCAACTATGAAGTTAGAAAAAATAACTGAACAGAAGGAAGCCCGGGCGAAGCGTCACTATGACGACGCCTGCGCGACTGCTCACGCCCTCGATCTCGTGGGCGAACGCTGGGCGCTTCTGGTCATCCGCGAGCTGATGCTCGGCCCCAAGCGCTTTAGCGACCTGCGCGAGAGCCTGCCCGGCATCAGCGCGAACGTTCTCACCCAGCGTCTCGAAGGTCTCGAATCTGCAGGCGTTCTCACCCGCCGCAAGCTGCCGCCGCCTGCGGCAGCCCAGGTTTATGAGCTGACGGAGTGGGGTTATGAGAGCGAGCCGATCTTCCAGGCGCTGGGCCGCTGGGCCGCCCGCTCGCCCCAGCACGATCCGACCCTGCCGTTCAGCACCGCCTCCTTCATCCTTTCCATGCGCACCATGTTCGATGCGAAGCGGGCCGAGGGCCTCGATGCCCGGATCGGCTTTCGCCTGAACGAGGGCGACACCTTCCTCGCGCATCTGGCCGAGGGCCGGATCGAGATCGCGCGCAGTCCCCTGGACGACGCCGATCTGGTCTTTACCGGTACGCCGCCGGTGATGGCGGGCGCGATCTATGGCGGCCAGCCGCTTGAGGCATTGGAGAGCGCGGGCGTTCTGAAGATCGAGGGAGACAGGGCGCTGGCGAAGCGTTTCGTGAGCCTGTTCCCGCTGCCGCCGAAGGCGTCACTCGGGTAAGCCGGATTTCACTTTAAGCGCACGAAACTCTTGTGCATCCATGACGCCGCGCTGGTTGTTGCAGGCCTGACAGGCGAGCACAAGATTGGCGGCGTTCAGCGGCCCGCCCTGGGAGCGCGGCAGCACATGGTCGAGGGTGGCGAGAGCGGGCGAGCGGCTCAATCCCTTCGCCAGGCGATGCGTTGCGACACCGCAATAGACGCAGCATCCGCCGTCGCGCGCAAAGATCGTCTCGAACAATTTGATGCGCTGCGCTGCTTTCATGGATGGGAACCTGGGAAGGGCCGGAAGGTTGCTCCTGTCACGAGAGACAGGAGCAAAGCCATGGTAGACACCCGCCGCAGGAATCGAAACCCCTTGAAGGATGACAACGGCTACGGCGATGCACCGAAGGGTACCACGGGCTTCCGTCGCGAACGCAGCTATGCCGACGAGTTTGGCGGCGGCGTGATTGATGATGGACACAGAAGCTCTCTCCCCGACGAAGGCTTCGCACCCGATCACGCACGCCACCGCTCGGGCCTCGGCGCTCTTGGCGACCGCGATCCGAACGATCCTGAGCTTCGCGATGACCGCGACAGCTCGGGCCCGCATCGCGGCCGTGGGCCGAAAGGCTACAAGCGTTCCGACGAGCGTATTCACGAGGATGTCTGCGAGCGACTGACTGAAGACCGCTTCATCGATGCCTCGAATGTGGAAGTGACGGTGAAGGACGGCGAGGTGACACTCTCCGGCAGCGTGGCGAGCCGGGGTCTCAAGCACCGGGCCGAGGATCTCGCCGAACTCGCCTCGGGCGTTCGGCATGTGCAGAACAATTTGCGCATCGAGAGTGGAGCTTAGAGGCCTCCGGCACCCGACGAAGGACTCCTTGCCTTCATGCGCCAAACATCCCATGACCGTGAAACCGGCGCCCGTCGCCTGAAATTCCGGTGGTCTTCTCATGTTCGGCATTCCGCTTTTCGATCTCGCCTGGCTCGTTATCGCGCTTCTTGCGGCGGGCGCCATCACCGGCCTGCTCGCCGGCGTGTTCGGGGTCGGCGGCGGCGCGGTCGCGGTGCCGATCCTCTACGAACTCTTCCGCTTCCTCGAGGTGCCGGACGAGGTGCGCATGCCGCTTTGCGTCGGCACGTCGCTCGCCATCATCGTGCCCACCTCGATCCGCTCCTTCAATGCGCACCGGGCCAAGGGTGCGGTCGACATGTCGATCCTGAAGGTATGGGCCGTGCCGGTGGTGCTCGGCGTCGTGGTTGGCAGCGTGATCGCGCGCTACGCTCCCGCCGATCTGTTCAAGGGCGTGTTCGTGGTGGTGGCGGGCTTCTCCGCCATCCGCCTGCTCTTCGGCAAGGATACCTGGCGGCTCGGCCTCGACATGCCGAAGAAGTCCATCATGGTCGCCTATGGCTGGCTGATCGGCATTCTCTCCGCGCTCATGGGCATCGGCGGCGGACAGCTCTCGAACCTGTTCATGACCTTCTACAGCCGCCCGATCCACCAGGCGGTCGCGACCTCCTCGGGGCTCGGCATCCTGATCTCGGTTCCCGGCGCGCTCGGCTACATCTATGCCGGCTGGCCGCACATGGCGGATTATCCAACCGTCACGGCCTTCCAGCCGCCGCTGGCGCTGGGCTACGTGTCGCTTCTCGGCTTCATCCTGTTCATTCCCACCAGCACCTGGATGGCGCCCATCGGCGCGCGGCTGGCGCACCGGCTCTCGAAGCGGCGCCTGGAAGTCGCCTTCGGTATCTTCCTGCTTCTCGTCTGCGCGCGCTTCGCCGCAAGTCTCTTGACTTAAGGCACCTCGGGCTGCGGCGTCGGATGGAGAACGGGCTTCTCCGGTTCCGGCGGCTGCTCGGGCAAGGACGAGGGAACGCTCGGCGTGATCGGCGGCACGGGGGACTCGGGCGGAACCGGCATGGATGGTACCGGCTCCGTCGGAGGCGGCTTCGGAAAGAACTCATCGGGCTGCGGGCGGCTGCTGGCGCTTAACGTCAAGACCATCGTCTCCTGGGGCTTCGTTCATTAACCGTCCGAAACGATAAAAAGTTCTGCGTTGCAGCGTTCACTCTGCCTTGACCTAAATCGCATCGACGCTCCTGTCATAGCTTGACCTTCCCGGCGTTTACCGTCAGGACGGAATGACCCGATCACACTGACCCGGTGACAACCCATGCGCTTTCCGAAATCCCTCGCACTTGCCACATTGTTGCTTACGGGCACGGCGGCGGTTTCGGCTCACGCGGCGGATCTGACCTTCGCCTCGCCCGAAGTCCTTCCCTCGGGCTGGATCGTGACCGTGAAAGGCAACCTGCGCGCGGGGCCATCCTATCCCGGTTCGGATGATCTGAGCTTTATCGGCTATCCTTCTTTAAGCTTCCGCCGCGCGGGAACGGTCGAGCGCTTCAGCGCTCCCGATGACGGATTGAGCTTCTCGTTTCTCGACGATTCCGCCTTCCGCTTCGGCGCGGTCGGCCGCTTCCAGGGCGGCCGCTACTACGAGGACAACGAGGAGCTGTTCGGCCTCAAAAAGATCGACTGGGCCGTCGAGCCCGGCGTGTTCGTGGAATACTGGATCACGGATTTCCTGCGCGCCCGCGCCGAACTGCGCCACGGCATCAACGGACATCACGGCTTCGTGGCCGATCTCGGCCTCGACGTGGTGCAGAGCTTCGGTGCGTTCACCCTCTCGGCGGGCCCGCGACTGTCGCTTGGCGATGGCGACTTCACCCGCACCTATTTCGGCGTGACGCCGGAGGAGGCCGCCCTCAACGGACAGGTTACGGCTTATGACCCGTCCGGCGGCATCACCTCCGTCGGCGCCACGTTGGGCGCGACTTACACGTGGTCTCCGCAATGGTCGACGACAGCCTTCGTGACCTACAAGCATCTCGTGGGCGATGCGGCGGACAGCCCGATCGTCAAGGAATTCGGCTCGGAGAACCAGGTCGGCGTCGGACTGACATTGTCGTATTCCTTCAGCACCGGCCGATAAGAACCATCATTCAAAAAAAGCGCCTGGAGATATTCCGTCTCCAGGCGCTTTTTTCATTCAGGCCGCGAGATTCTGCAGATCCTCGCCGCGATAGATGCATCCTTCCGTCGAGCCCATCATGCCGCGCTTCAGCTCGACCTCTTCGAGATTCGGGAAGCGCTCCTTCACCTGGCGCCAGATATAGATCGTGATGTTCTCGAGGGATGCGAGGCCGATCTCGTTCTGCTTGAGATCGAGATTGGTGTGGTCGAGGCCCGTGCCGTGGCTGCCCTTCAGCTCATCGATGTAATTCTCGACGTCGTAGAGATTGACCGGCCAGTTATAAACCTCGTCGACTGGGCCGCCGAAAGTCAGTTTCGCAATGAAGGTATGCCCATGCAGCCCCGAATAGGGCTCAACAGAATGGGCCGCCTCGAACGTAAACTCGCAATAGGTCTTCATCGGTCCTGCTCCAATCCAAAGGGGTGAGGTGATCCGGCGTCAGGCGAATTCCACTTTTCGCCTGTCGGTCCTGAGCGTGTGAACGAGTTCGGAAGCGGGCTTCGGCATTCCGAAGAGAAAGCCCTGCACCTCGGTGCATCCGGCTGCGGTGATCTGAAGGAACTGATCCTCCGTCTCGACGCCCTCCGCCACCGTGGCCATGCCGAGGCTCGCGCCGAGGCTTGCGATGGAACGCACGATGGCCAGGCAATCCGCACGGGAGGACAATTCGCGCACGAAGCTCTGGTCGATCTTGATCTTGTCGAACGGAAAGCTGCGTAAGTAGCTGAGAGAAGAATAGCCCGTGCCGAAATCGTCCATGGCGATGCGCACGCCCATGCGGCGCAGCTGATGCAAGGTCGCGACGGTGAGCTCGTTGTCATGCAGCAGCACCGATTCCGTCACTTCCAGCTCCAGGCGATCTGATGCCAGGCCGGAGCGCGCTAAGGCGCGGCTCACACTCTGCACGAGAGTCTTGTTGCGGAACTGCACAGGCGAGAGATTGACCGCGACCTTGATGGTCTTCGGCCACGCGGTCGCCGCCATGCAGGCCTGTTCCAGAACCCAGTCGCCGAGGGACGAGATGAGGCCGATGTCTTCGGCCACCGGAATGAAATCGCCGGGCGAGATCGTTCCGCGCTCGGGATGCTGCCAGCGCAGCAGCGCCTCATAGCCGCCGATCTCGTTGGCGCGCACATTGACCTGCGGCTGGAAGAACAGCTCGAACTCGCGGTTGGGGAGCGCCTTGCGCAGATCCGTTTCGAGCGAGCGGCGCGCCTGCAGCTCCGCATCCATCTCCGGCTCGAAGAAGCGATAGGTTGCGCGCCCGTCGGCCTTGGCGCGGTAGAGGGCCAGATCCGCCTGCTTGAGAAGCTGGTCGGGGGACAGGTTGCCCTCAGCGGCAATCGCGATGCCGATGCTGGTGCCGATGACGATCTCCTGGCCTTCGAGATCGTAGGGCTTGCTGATGGTTTCGACGATGCGCACGGCGAGTGCCGCGCAATCCTCCGGATCGTCGATGGCAAGCTGCAGGATGGCGAACTCGTCGCCCCCGAGCCGGGCGACCACATCCTGCTGCCGGATGCAGCTGCGCAGTCGCTCGGCCACGAGCTTGAGAAGGGAGTCGCCCATCTCATGACCGAGGGAATCGTTCACGTCCTTGAAGCGGTCGAGATCGAGGCACAGCACTGCCATCTTCAGGCGCTCACGCTCCGCCTCTTCGAGAGCATGCTCCAGCTGCTGCCGGAAGAGCACGCGGTTGGCGAGATCGGTCAGCGCGTCGTGATGGGCCATATAGGCGATCTGAGACTCGGCCTGCCTGCGCTCCGTGATGTCCTCGTAGGTCGCGACCCATCCGCCGTCCGACATGGGCTGGTGGGAGATGGCGAAGGTCTGCCCATCGGCCGCCTCATGAATGAAGGCGAATTGCTGCCGCTTGCGCATGAGCTCCTGCTGCTCGGACAGGATTTTCCGCAACGGCTCTATTCCCTTGAGGTGCGGCACTTCCTTCTGCGCCATCAGTCCGCTCAGGGTCACGCCGGGTTTGACGTTCCTGTCGATGCTGAAGAGTTCCGCGAAGCGGTCGTTGAAGACGATGATGTGCTCGGAACCGTCCACCATGCACAGGCCGTGCGACATGTTGTTGAGCGCGGCGTCGAAACGTTCGTTCTGCGTTCTGAGCTCATGCTCCTGGTTCTGCAAAGCCTCGTTGCGCAGCTGCAGCTCCTCATAGGCGCTGCTGAGGGCCTTGTTCGTCTTTTCCAGCTTCAGGGAGATATTCTCGAAATTGTTGGCATAGAGACGCAGCTCCGTATGCGCCCTTTCCAAGAGCCTGTTGTGCCATCCCAGCAGCGCGAGAAGGAACAGGCCGAACACGATCAGACCCGCGGCGAGGCTCGAGAACATCCAATGCAGGCGGATCAGCTCCTGCTGGTCCTGCTCGGCCCGCTGACCGCCATAGTGAAGAGCCGCCGCAGCCAGGCCGGCGAGCTTGGCATCGAATTTCTCTACCACCCTGACAATGCTCAGGGCAGCTTCGGGCGTGTCCAGGTTTTCGATGGCAGGCTGGATCTCGGCAAGCGTTTCAGCCAGCTCATCGACAGTCGCCTGCCATTCGGGAGCAATGCGGAGAAATTCCCTGAAGTCGCCGGACCGCAGAAGATCGGACCGGCTGACCATGATCTCATAGCGGAGGGAAACCTCATCCTTGTCGACGGTCGGGTCGTTCGCCGCATAGGCGCTGAGGCGCTGCTCAAAACGCGCGAATTCCTGCATGGCGGCGCTGGCATGCCAAGGCATGTTGTAGCGCGCGACATGCTTGAGGACTTCCTGACGCTCGACAATCAGAATCGAAATGTAAGCGGCGGAGAGGATGAAGCCCGCAATGACGGCGGCAAGCACAATTTTGAGCGTGCGAAGCGACAAGCGATTTTTCTCCGAAGCACGATGCCTGAAGCCCGACTACTTCACGGTGATCTTGGAGACCTGCCACACTGATCGACCGTAATAGGTCTGGTGCTTCAACTCAGGGTCGCTGTCGAAGGGATAGACGACGAAGAGAGGCCCCTTGTCGCGAACGGACATGTACTGGCCGTTCTGCTTCGTCGCGAGAATGACGTTGTACTTCGTGATGTCCGTGAACGGGATGTCGCTGCTGTAATCGTTCAGCGCCGTAACCACGATATGCTCGCCCTTGGCGCCCAGGTGCTGCATGAGCTTGGACAAGGGCACCCCTTCGAACTTCACCCGCTCGGAATACCAGGGGGTTTCCGTTTCAAACGAAACCGTGCCCACCGCCTCGAGCATGGCGCGGTCGAACACCGCCGTGTTGCCTTGGTTGGTCACCGAGATGTTGCCTGAGACCGTCAGGATCGGCCTTTGTTTCGGCGCGGGCAGCGTCTCCGCCTCCGCCGTGCCGCTTCCGGACAAGCCGATGAACGCAATGAATGCAGCTAGAACAATGTTTCGCATCTGTAACCAGGCAAGCCCGCCCCTATTAGCAATTGGTAGTTACTCTTAAAGCATGAAGCGGGTAAAACCATATTTACACAATGTATTAAATATTTTTCTTATGTAATTATATTATATATCGCATCTTATTATTTGTTCACCTCAGCACGGATTGCGCCTTTTACAAAATCTTGGCGCCTGAGGATAATCCTATGAGACTCTGCGAGAGTACTTACATCATCGATTGAAATCGCCAAGACGGATTAAAGGCGCCTTGCCGCAATGTCATATCATGTAAAATTATAAACGTGTCTTGTGGTCTACACGGATCGACCGTTATTTATTCTCACCCATTCTTCGCGTTGCTTGTTCTGCCCCCACAAGCCTGGACAAAAGCCAGTGTACGCGCGCAGAGCCAGTGAGAGAAAAGATGAAAGATACCTACCCGCAGAAAGACATAAACCAGCAGACATACAAGATTCAAAACGGCGAATTATCGAGCCGCACCGAGCACGACATGTTGCTGGACACGCGCCTTCTCTCACTGTCGAGAGAGCTGCTTCCTCAATACGGAGGAAACTGGAATTTTCATAATATGGTCACGCTCAAGCAAAAAGCGCTGAGCCGCATCATCTATTATCACGAGCTTTATCAAAAGATTCTCGACGTGCCGGGCGTGATCTGCGAGTTCGGCGTTCAATGGGGCGCCAGCCTGGCCCTGCTGCAGAATTTCCGCGGAATGTACGAGCCGCATAACGTTTCCAGAACGATCTTCGGCTTCGATACCTTCGAGGGATTTTCAACGGTCGACAGCAAGGATGGCGGCTTTGCCGAAATCGGCGATTACAGCTCGCTGCCAAATTATGAGGACACTCTCGACGAGATCCTGAGCATCCACGAAGGCCTGCACGCGATCAACCACATCAAGAAGTTCGAGCTGATCAAGGGTGATGCCTCCCGGACCATCGACGCCTGGCTGGAGAACAATCCGCATGCGATCGTGTCGATGGCGATCTTCGATATGGACGTCTACAAGCCGACCAAGGATGTTCTCGAAAAGATCATGCCGCGCCTTGTCAAAGGCTCCTTGCTTGTTTTCGACGAGCTGAACTGCCCGCAGCTTCCTGGCGAGACAATCGCCGTTCAGGAAGTCTTGGGCCTGAACAACATCAAGCTCAAGCGCCATCCGCTTCAAAGCTATTGTGCCTGGGGCGTGTTCGGCGAATGAGCCTGTTCCCGAGCCGCCTCACAGTCATGCGAAGCGGCTCGGGGAATGCATTTAAAGCGGCTTCAAGCCCGCCTCGATCTCGGCCCGGCGCGGCTCGAGGAAAGGCGGCAGCGCGAGGCGCTCGCCGAGCTTGTCCATGGGCTCGTCGGTGGCGAAGCCCGGCCCGTCGGTGGCGATCTCGAACAGGATGCCGTTGGGCTCGCGGAAATACAGGCTCTGGAAATAGTAGCGATCCACCGGCCCGCTCGACGGCGCGCGCAAGGATTGCAGACGCTCCCAGCATTCCTGATAGGTCTTCTCGTTCGGCGTGCGGAAGGCCACGTGATGCACGCCGCCCGCGCCCTGCTGTGCGAAGGGCAGGTCCGGCTCGACAGCCACATGCAGCTCCGCCGCAGGACCGCCCTCGCCCATCGCGAACACATGCACGGGCGTGTCGCCGATGCGGTATTCTTTCGCCAAGCGCATATCCATCGCGTCCGTGAGCACGCGCGCGGTGCGCTCCAGCTTCGGCACGCTAATGGTGATGGGGCCAAGCCCGCGGATCTGATACTCCGCCGGCACGGGGCTGCGCTCCCACGGATGCGCTTCGCCTGCGCCGTTATCATCGACGAGGCTCAGGCGCTGGCCCTCGAAATCCTCGAAGTCGAGAACGAGGCGTCCATTGCGCTCGACAACGTTCTGATGCGCGATGTCGAGGGACGCGAGGCGATCCTTCCACCAGCCCAGAGCCTTCTCGCCGTTCACGCGCAGAGCCGTCTGCGAGATGCTGTGCGTGCCGCGCCGCTCGCGCGTCACAGGCCAGTCGAAGAAGGTGATGTCGGAGCCGGGCGACGCCTTCCCGTCCGCGTAGAACAGGTGATAGGCGCTCACATCGTCCTGATTCACGGTCTTCTTCACGAGGCGCATGCCGAGCGCCTGCGTGTAAAAGGCATGATTGCGGGGCGCGTCGGCCGTGACGGCGGTGAGGTGATGAATTCCAGTCAGTTTCATGGGGATGCTCCATGTGTGTTGACCGGAAGATAGGACTGGGCGCCGCAAGCCGCGAGCCCACCACGCGCCAAGACGACCTTGTCGAAATGCAAGAACCCTGCCGGTTGAGGACAGGGTTCTTGCATGAGTGAAAACTAAGGATTACGCCGCCGAGCGCAGATCGTCCGGCGTCACATCCGGCGGAATGGGGCAGACATATTTGCGCCCGCCGGTACGCTCCTTCAGCTCCGCCTTGGCGCGGGCGACGAGATCGGGGTTGCGTAAGACATCGGCGGCCGTTGCCGCCATGGCTTTGGCCGCAAGCACCATGCCCTTGTGAGCGGCGGGCAGATTGCCCTGCGTGACGAGCTGCCAGGTGTGGAACGGGGTGCCGATGGCAAAGCACGCCGTGTGGCATTGCACGGTGGGCACGATCCAGCTCACATCGCCCACATCGGTGGAGCCCATCATCACGTCCTCGCGCGTGGGCAGCGCGAGAACGCCGTCGTGCAGCACTTCCGTTTTCAGCGACATGTCGTGGCGTTTGACGCTCGCCACGATGTCCTCCGGCGTAATCGCATCCTTCTGGATCTTCTGAGCGAAAGCCCGATCCTGCGCGTCGAAGTCCGGCCCGCCGAGACGCTTCATGTTTTCGAACATGGCCTCCTGCAGCGCCCTGTTGAGCACCACGTTGGAGGTCGCGTCCGTGATCTGAACCTTCACGGAGGTTTCGGTCATCAGGCCTGCGCCCTCCGCGATCTTCTTCACGCGCTCGAAGAGACGCTCCGCATCCGGCAGATGCGGCGAGCGCACGAGATAGAGCGATTCTGCAAAACCTTGCACCACGTTCGGCGCATTGCCGCCGGAATTGGTGATGGCGTAATGCACCCGCGCATCAGAGGGCATGTGCTCGCGCATGTAGTTCACGCCCACATTCATCAGCTCCACCGCGTCGAGCGCGCTGCGCCCGAGTTCCGGCGAGGCTGCTGCATGCGACGGACGGCCTGTGAAACGGAAATAAGCCTGGATGCAGGCGAGAGAGGATGAGCTCTGCACCTCGTTCACCACTTCCGGATGCCAGCAGAAGGCGGCGTCGAGATCGTCAAACAACCCTTCGCGCGCCATGAAGGTCTTTCCCGAGCCGCTCTCCTCCGCGGGGCAGCCGTAATAGCGCACGGTGCCTGCAATCCCTTCAGTTTCCAGCGCATCCTTCAACGCCACCGCCGCGAGCGCGGAGCCCGCGCCCAAAAGATTATGCCCGCAGCCATGCCCTGGCGTGCCCTTCTGCGTCGGCTGGTGCTCGGTCACGCCCGACACCTGCGCGAGATCGGGAAGCGCATCGAACTCGCCGAGGATGCCGACGATGGGACCGCCCTTACCGTATTCCGCCACGAACGCGGTCGCCATGCCGCCCGCATTCTTCGTGATGCGAAACCCCTCGCGCTCCAGCGTCGCAATCTGCTCCGCCACCGAGCGATGCTCCTCAAACGCCAATTCCGGCATCGCCCAGATACGGTCGCTCAAAGCAGTGTAATCGGCAGCCTTCGCGTCGACGCGACGGGCAATTTCATTGAGGCTGAGGGGGTCGTTTTGCATGGATTGGTTCTCTAATTAGGGCTCACCGAAAGCTGCCGGCTCTTCTCACTTATTTAAGTTGAACTTACACGCATGTAGGATGTTTAGATCTGCCTCTAAAAGAGGATCAAGGTTCTATGGCTGGAACCGTCAAGAGCGGATGAGATTCAACTAAAGTCCGTCCGGTCTTTCTATAAAGCGCAAACCTTTTTATCATATCTCTAACAATCTGGACTGCTTGTGCGCGTTCATCTCCGCTAATCCATACGGGATGTGCATGTCGAACTTCACTAGCTAGCTCCATGAGTCTCTTTCCACAATCTGGATGAACGTGAAGAGTTTCTTCTAGCTTTTTTATACCCGCAAGCTTGTCCTTAAGAGAGAATGAAACTCTGAAATCATTAACAAGGGCTTCAAAGGCTCGATAGCAGAAGAAGCCTGTGTCTGGGGGGATTTTCAAAGCATACTTAAGATCTGTAACAGCCTTTTGGAAATACCGGCTTTGTGAAGCTATGCTAAAATAGAAATCCAAATCTACAGCAGTTTGTTCTGTGGGACTTAGCCCGGGAAAATCTATTCCAAAAACGTGTGTGATTCCCCTTCTTACGTCATATGCTGTTTTTATATCGATATCCCTGAAAAACAGCGTATCGATGGACATTAGATCCACAATGCTATGTGCAAGCTCTTCAACTGTATTACGAAGCGTATAGAGGTTATCTATCTCGCTCGACGACTCGAATGTCGCAACAAGCTGGTTAAAAATGATATTGAACGTAAAATAGCCAACCAGGCCAGCATGCGGCGAATTAATGTTGCGCGCAATTGTCTGAGGAATATTAAGCATTGCGCGCTCTGGGTAAATTAGGCCGGTAAAAACATACTTCCATGATGCCTCAGAGGATGAGCCCTGAGGGTCCTTAGAACTTTCAGATGAAATCACTTCTGGTTCCATCACACGCGGCTCTCTGTTGAATTTATTTGTTTGTCTGCCTACCCCGCCGCAAACAAATCCCCGCTAGCCGCTGAACTCACCGGCTCCTCGAATGCGTTCGGGTCGCCCGGGCCTGTTTCCCAGCCCAGATCCGGCAGCGCAATGATGCGCAGGCCGCGGGGGTCGTTGCGGGTGACGACGATGTTGCGGGTTTCCATATAGGCGATGAGGCGGCGTGCGCGGCCCGGTGAGCGGCTGCCGCAGGCGCGGGCGATTTCGCCGTCGGGCGGGCAGGCGGAATTCTCCATCGCGGCGCGGGCGAGGAGCAGATAGACGCCCTGGATGTCCTCTTCGAGATCGTTCGCGAACGCCACCGCGCGATCCCACTCCGTGCCCTCGGCGGTCGCGGTGTCGACGCCCGCGCGCGCCACTGCGAGACGGCGGCGGAAGGCGTTGAGGTTCAGCGGCTCGCCCGACACGCGGCGGATGCGGCAGCGCACGAGAAAATCCTGATACAGAACGGCGACCGAGCGGAACGCGGCTTCGGGATCGTCGAGAATTTCGCGCAAGATCGCATCGAGCGCAGCCTCGCGCTCGGCCTTGGTTTCTTCCGTCGCTTCAACCGGTGCTTCGGGCGTGGCCGCGGCGCGGGTGCGGGCGAGCTGCGCCAGAAGATCGTTGGTGGAGGGTGCTGGCGGCGGAGGCGGCGCGCGGCGCGGCATGACGGGACGCGCCACCGCTTCGTCCTCGCCCGGCGTGAAGATGAGATCGCGCGCGTCTTCCTTCGGTTGTTCCGGCAGCGGCATGAGCTTGAAGGAGCCGGAGCGCGTGGAGGTTTCCACCTCGCCGATGCGGATGGGAAGCGGACGGCGCGACAGCGCGGGGCCCAATGCCACGAAATGTCCGCGTTCGAGATCGCGGAACATCTCGGCCTGTCGGCGCTCCATGCCGAGAAGGTCGGCGGCGCGGGCCATGTCGATGTCGAGGAAGGTGCGGCCCATGAGGAAGTTGGAGGCTTCCGCCGCCACGTTCTTCGCGAGCTTCGCGAGGCGCTGCGTCGCGATGATGCCCGCCAATCCACGCTTGCGGCCACGGCACATGAGGTTCGTCATCGCGCCGAGCGAGACTTTACGCGCCTCGTCTGAGACTTCGCCTGCGGCGGCGGGCGCGAACAACTGCGCCTCGTCCACCACCACGAGCATGGGATACCAGAAATCGCGGTCCGCATCGAAGAGGCCGCCGAGGAAGGCGGCGGCGCAGCGCATCTGCGCCTCGGCGTCGAGGCCTTCGAGCGAAAGCACGACCGAGACGCGGTGCTGACGCACGCGCGCCGCGATGCGCTGGATGTCGCCCTCGGAGCGGGAAGCATCGACAACGACGTGGCCGAACTTGTCGGCGAGCGTGACGAAATCGCCCTCGGGGTCGATCACGGCCTGCTGCACGAGGTTGGCGCTCTGCTCGAGAAGGCGGCGCAGGAGGTGCGACTTGCCGGAGCCGGAATTGCCCTGGACGAGCAGACGCGTCGCCAGAAGCTCTTCCAGATTGAGCTCGGCCCTCGAGCCTCCGGGTGCGGAGGAGAGCACTCCCATGTCGATGCCGACCTTCATCAGCCTCCCTCTTCAAGGCGCTAAAACTGCCCTGCTCCTACCATGCCAAAGCCCGTGGAAGGCCGGGATTTACGGATTCCTCCACAATCTTGCCAAGCTATCCCCAGGCATGAGGCCGCAGGTTTGATGAAACAACCTTTGGCCCCGGCCATTGACGGAGCGAAGCCACGATCTTCCTCGGCCAAGCCCGCAGGAGAGAGCGATGCCGCCGAATCCCCTGCTTCCCGGCGTTCTTCAGCCTCCAGCTCTCCCGGAATGGGGTTCGCCCCTGCCGGTTCAACAGGCGCTCGGCGAGCGCTCGATCCTGGAAGAGGACACATCAACCCGCCCTCACCCGGCCGCCACGGAGCGGGCGGAGAAGATCTTCGAGATCACCGGCCTCTTCCTGATTCTCGTGATCGCCTTGGCCGCCGCCTGGGTTTTGATCAAAGGGCGGCTCTAGAAAGCCGATCAATCGGCGATGGCCGCTTCCGCCGCTTTTACGGCGCTGCCGCGCAGGGGCAGTTCCTTCATGGCAACGAGGAAGACAAGCGCGAGCCCGAAGCCGATGCTTGCGGCCACGAACACATAGGAGAAGATATCGCCCAGATCGACGCCGCTCTGCGCCGCCGTATGCCCGAGCGTCTCGAAGCTCGTAGCTCCCGAGAGCCCCGCGCCGCTGAGCACGATGGCGCCGAACACGGCGACAATGAGCGCGCCGCCGAGCGAGCGGAAGAAGTTGGCTGTGCCCGTAGCAGTCCCGAGTTCGTGCGGTTTCACCGCATTCTGAATCGCGACCGTGGACACCGGCAGAAGCGTGCCAAGGCCCACGCTGATGATGGCGAGCAGCACTTCGATCATCGTGATGGAGATGGTGTGCGCAGAGGCCGCCAGCACGCCTGTCGCCACCATGGCAACGAGGAGGCCGCCCATCGGCAGGCGCTTGTAGTGTTTCGCCTTCGCCATGCTGCGCCCAGAAATGGTCGCGCCGCAGACGGTGCCTGCCATCAGGGGAATGAGCGCAAGGCCGGAGAGAGACGCGGACAACCCGCGCACGGCCTCGAAATAAACCGGCAGATAGATGGTGAGGCCGATATAGGTGCCCATGCCGAAACAGGCCGAGAGCACGCCCATGCGCACCACGGAATTGTTGAGCACGCCCGGTGGAATGAGCGGTTCCGGCGCAAGCCGCATGCGGATCGCGAACAGGCCCCACAGAACCACTGAACCTGCGACGAGCCCGAGAATCGGCAGCGAGAACCACGGAAAGCGCAGGCCGCCCCAACTCAAGGCGAGCAGCAGCGACACGGTCGCCGTGACCATCAGCATGGCGCCGAGCAGATCGAGCTGATGCGGCCTGTCGTGACGCGGCAGCTTCTTCAGCGTGTGGAACGTGATGAACAGCGCGATGAGGCCGAGCGGCAGGTTGATCCAGAAGATCACCGACCAATGCAGATGCTCCGCGAAGAACCCGCCGAGCACCGGGCCGAGAAGGCTCGACGACATGAACACGCTGGCGAAGTAGACCTGATATTTTCCGCGCTCCTTCGGCGGCACGAGATCGGCCACGATGGTCTGCGCGAGCGCGATCAATCCGCCGCCACCGACGCCCTGCAACCCGCGCGCCAGGATGAGAGCGAACATGGTGGGCGCAACCGCGCAGGCGATGGAGCCCACGATGAAGACGACGATGCCGATGAGCATGGTGACGCGCCGGCCGTGACTGTCGCTGAACTTGCCGTAGAGCGGCGTGACCGCCGTCGAGGTGAGCAGATACACCGTCACCACCCAGGGCAGATGCTCCAAATCGCCGAGTTCGCGTCCGATGGTGGGAAGCGCGGTCGCGATGATGGTCTGATCGAGGGCCGCCAGCAGCATGGCCAGCATGATGCCGATGATGATCGTGCGGATCTCGGCATGGCTGAGAGCGGGCGTGGCGGGAGGTTTCGGCTGATCCATCTCAGGTCCTTCGAGAATCCGGAAGCCGCCCTTTTAAAGAAACGGGAGCGGCTTGTCCCTCGCCAGCCATGCTGAGCGAACATGCGTCGGGCCATGAGACGAAGCCTAACGCATAAGTGTCCGGTTGTTTCCAGGGCATCGGGAGGGTGGGGCTTTGCCTATCCAGGATTCGACAGGAGCCTGACATTCACCGGCCGAGATTGCAGGAGGGCTGTCACCGCCCCTTCCCCTGAGTGGGAAAGCGTCCTCCCGGGGCTGCGCAGCAGAACCCGGGATCGCATGACGAGCATGGCGCGGGTTCCCTCTCCCGGGCGGGAGAGGTTTTCCTGCGCCATCTCCTGAGCGCGATCCCGGCTCGGCTGCGCCGTCCGGGATGACGAGAGGCGGAAAGGGATGACGCCTTGGCAGTCGATACCGCAATAATGTTCCTCTTTTGTTCTTGACAAAATGCCTAAGCTGGGCCATATCCGTGGGGTCCATTTCTCCCGAGGGACGCGCCCGAGGCGTCGGTCGTGGAGAGCGGATGCGGTTCTGATGCGCCGGCGGTCTCGCACCCGCCGGCCTCAGGAATCCGAGCGGGGAGGAAGAGGCGCTGAGCTTGTCCGGGCAGGCTGCGCACACGCTCCCCCAGCCTCGCCAGTGCTGGAACACGATTCCAGGGCTGCGCGCAAAGCCGTGCATAAGGCGTCTCTGAGGGTTCGTCCCTGATGGCGCCGGAGCGCCGAGGCCGGGTTCACAACAAGCCGCGCGCGGGAGGCTGATGCTTTCCGAGCCCGGGCGGGTTTCCCGTCCCGCCCCCCTTTCGCGCGCTCCGCTGCGGGTTCGCGAAGCATGAATGCCTCCCGCGCTTTCCCTCTCGAATGCGACGGATAAGGCCAGCGCAAGCCTAAAGCCACCTGCCCGAAACGGCGGGGCAGCAGAGGCGCATCTCTGAGAAACCGTTAGTGGTCAGGAGAGGGAGGAGCCTCGATAGGAGGGGAGAGAATCAGCAACGGGTTGTCGAACCGTTCGAATTGTCCTTACCTGTCCGCTCATCACATCCCTTCGCTCATGGCCCCCCGCACCAAAATCTCCCTCCCCCAAGCCCGCCGCATCGCGCTCGCCGCTCAAGGCTTTCACGAAGCGCGGCCCGACGACGCCAGTCTGCGTCATGTGAAGCGCCACTTGCAGCGCGCGCATCTGTTGCAGATCGATTCGGTGAACGTGCTGGTGCGGGCGCATTACATGCCCCTCTTCTCGCGGCTCGGATCATACGACCGCGATCTGCTCGAGACGATCGCCTATCATCCGAAGAAGCGGGAGACGTTCGAGTATTGGGGCCACGAGGCGTCGCTGATCTCCCTCGACCTGCACCCTCACTTCCGCTGGCGCATGGCGCGGGCAGCCAGAGGCGAAGGCACCTATGGCGGCCTTGCCCGCTTCGGCAAGGAGAAGCGCGCCTTCATCGAACAGGTGCGCCGTGAGATCGAGACGCGCGGCCCCATCGGCGCGGGCGAATTGTCCATCGGCGGCAAGAGCCAGGGAGCCTGGTGGGGTTGGAGCGACGGCAAGCGCGCGCTCGAATGGCTGTTCTGGGCCGGGGAAGTCACCACCGCCACGCGGCGCGGTTTCGAGCGCCTCTACGACTTGCCGGAGCGCGTGCTGCCCTCCGATGTGCTGAACACGCCGACGCCCGACGAGAACGAGGCGCAGCGCGAATTGCTGCGCCGCTCCATCCGCGCGCTCGGCATCGCCTCCGAGCGCTGCCTGCGCGATTACTTCCGCTTGAGTCCGCAGGATGCGAAGGCGCGTATTCCCGAACTCGTGGAAGCGGGCGATCTCGTTCCCGTCACCGTCGAGGGATGGAGCGGGCCGGTCTATCTCGACCGCCAAGCGAAGATGCCGCGTCGCGTCGAGGCGCGCGCCTTGGTCTCGCCTTTCGATCCCATCGTCTGGGAGCGCACGCGCACGGAGCGCCTGTTCGATTTCCACTACCGCATCGAAATCTACACGCCCGCCGAGAAGCGCGAATTCGGCTATTACTGCCTGCCCTTCGTGCTCGGAGAAAAGATCGTCGCCCGCGTGGATCTGAAGGCGGACCGCGTGAAGGGAAATCTCATCGTGCACTCGATCCATCCGGAAGCATCCGTGACGCCGGACGAGATCGCGCCCGCGCTCGGCGACGAGCTGCGTCTCATGGCCGAATGGCTCGGCCTGGGAAGCATCACCGCGCCGAAAGCGTGGCGCAAAAGACTGGAGCTTTGAGATGCCCTCGCCGGATCGCCCCTTGCTCCTATCTCAAGCAGGCATGAACAAATATCTCGCGCCCATCGCCAATGTCTGGCTCCGCCTGCGGCTGAACGAGATCGGCCCTCTCGTGTCTCTCTTTGCCTGCGGCTTGTTCGCCTGGGCCTTCATCGCCATCGCCGATGAGGTGACCGAGGGCGAGACGCATGAGCTCGACAGCGCGATCCTGCTTGCCCTGCGCGACCCCCAGAACCTCGCCGATCCCTTGGGCCCGAGCTGGCTGGAGGAGGCTGCGCGGGATTTCACCGGCCTCGGGGGCTACGCGATCCTTACCCTGCTGACCGCGGCAACGATCATCTATCTGCTCATGGCGGGAAAGCGTGCTGCTGCGCTGCTCGTCTTCGTCTCCATCGTCGGCGGCACGCTGATCTCGACAGGTCTCAAGTTTGGCTTCGAGCGCCCCCGTCCCGATCTCGTGCCCCATGCGACGCGCGTCTACACCGCGAGCTTTCCGAGCGGTCATGCCATGCTCTCGGCCATCACCTATCTGACGTTGGGCGCATTGCTCGCCCGCATCGAGAAGAGCCGGCGCATCAGCGCGTTCATCATGAGCCTTGCCATCATCATGACGCTGCTGGTCGGCGCAAGCCGCGTCTATCTCGGCGTGCATTGGCCGAGCGACGTTCTCGCCGGATGGTCCGTGGGCGCGGCCTGGGCTGCGTTGTGCTGGTTCGTCGCCCTGCAATTGCAGCGTAAGGGTCAGGTGGAAAAACCGGGCGAGACATCGCTTCCGCCCAAGACGAATTCCGCATGAGCGACGACGAAAAGCCGGTCAAGAAACCTCCGCGAAAAGTCACGCCTGCTTATCTGCAGCGGGCGGCGCTCGCTTATCTCGAACGCTATGCCTCATCGGCCGAGAACCTGCGGCGCGTGCTCAAGCGCAAGGTCGACAAGCGCTGTCGCCTGCGCGGCGAGGACCCTGCCGAGTTTTCCGAGATGATCGACGAGGTGGTGGCGAAAAGCCTGCGCACCGGCCTTATCGACGATACGCGTTATGCGGAGGCGCGCGTCGCCACCTTGCGCCGCCGGGGCGGATCGGCGCGCGCGATCCAGGCGAAGCTCTCGGCCAAGGGCGTCGACCGCACCACCATCACTGCCGCTCTCGAAGGCGGCGAGGAGGATGACGAGGAAAAGGCCGCTCATGCCCTCGCCCGCCGCCGCAAGCTCGGGCCTTATCGCCCCGGTGACCGGACACCCTATCGCGGCAAGGATCTCGCCGCCCTCGCCCGCGCCGGTTTCCGGTTCGACGTGGCGCGGCAGGTCGTAGATGGAGAACGTGAGGACGGTCTATCTTGAATATTACCCGGACAATATTGACATCTAAATTTTACCCGGATAAAAGCCTGCTCAACGATTCAGGAGCAAGCAATCATGAACAACGACAAGCCTCAGCACTACACCGCCTTTGCCGGTTCCAGACGCATCGCGTCCGGAGCCTTGGCGGATGTGGCCTTGAAGACGAAAGAGGTGATGGAGACCGGCGAGCTGGAGCCCATCCTCATCCTCGACGACGAGAACTCCCGCGTCGTCGACGTGGATTTTCGCGGCAGCGCGGAGGATGTGGTGCAGCGGTTGAAAGCCCAGCATCCGCAGGCCGAGGCCGAAAACCAGCCACGCGGCCGGGGCAGGCCGAAGCTCGGAGTCGTGGCCCGTGAGGTCACCCTCCTGCCCCGCCATTGGGATTGGCTCAATGCTCAGCCGGGCGGCGCTTCGGTCGCGCTACGCAAGCTCGTCGAGGATGCGCGACGCGCCAACGAGGCCAAGGACAACCGGCGGGAAGGCCAGGAATCGCTCTATCGCTTCATGTCGATCATGGCGGGCAATCTTCCGGGCTTCGAGGAAGCCTCCCGTTGCCTCTTCGCCGGCAAGCGGGCCGAATTCATGGCCCTCATCCAGCCATGGCCGAACGACCTGCGCAACCATGCCGAGACATTGGCGCTGTGCGCTTTCGAGGAGACGGATGGCCGATCGGGCTAAAGCTTGCGCGTCAGCGCACGAACATGATCGTCGGGTTGTCCTTGTAGGTCGTGCGCTGCAATTCCCGGTATCCTGCCTTCTCGGCGACGCGGATCGATGCGGCGTTCTCCGGCGCGATGATGCAGGCCGTGCGGGCGGCTCCGAAACGGCCCTCGCCCCAGGCGATGACCGCACGCACGGCCTCCGTCGCATAACCCTTGCCATGGACCCGCGGAGACAGCGCCCAACCGATCTCCGGGATGCCCTCAAGCGACGGCTCGATCTCGCGCTTGCCTTCGGCGAAACCCGTCTCGCCGATGAAGCGTCCGGTGGCCTTCTCCTCGACGGCCCAATAGCCGAAACCAAGCAGCGACCAATGACCAATGTAGCGCAGCAAGCGGCCCCAGGCTTCTTCCCGCGTCGAAGGCCTGCCGCCGATGAAGCGCGTCACATCCGGATCGGACCAGAGGGCAAAGGAATCCTCGAAATCATCGAGCCTGTGGCCGCGTAAGGTGAGGCGCTCCGTTTCGAGCACGGGAACGATTGCAGGCGAGGGAGAGAGCATGTCTTTGAGCCGGATCGTTAGAGAAGCCCCGCGCCGACATTCACGGCGAGCGCCAGGATGGTGGTGTTGAACAGAAAGGCCAGGACCGTATGGGCGAGCGCTAGGCGACGCATGCGCTTGGAAACGATCACCACGTCGGAAGTCTGGGCGGCGGCGCCCAGATTGAAGGAGAAGTACAGAAAGTCCCAGTAATCGGGCTTGTCCTTGTGCGGAAAGGTCAGCCCCTGCCGCTCGCCTTTGTCGCCGTAATACTCGTGGGCGTAGTGAATGGCGTAGATCGTGTGCACGAAAAACCAGGAACACAGGATCGTGACACCGGCAATGGCGAGCCGGAAGCTCTGCTGCCCATCCACGTTCTTGATCCCCGACAACTCGATGCCGATGGCAACGATGCTGGCCACGGCAGCGGACAGGGTCAGGATCAGGAACACCAGGGATGTCTCGTCCTCTTGAGCTGCGCGGTGCTGCATCTGAGCGGTGGTGGAACGCGCCGCCATCGCCAGGGCCACAGCCAGATAGCATGCGATGCCTATGTCCCAGGCCACCAGAAGTCGTGAAACCTTATCCCAGTTCTGCGGCAACGCGGCATAGACGAGGAGCGCCAGAAGAGCCGAGCCTAAAAGCCGGGGACGCAGACGAGGATTGAGATGAACCATGCACATATCTCGTTAGACGGGCGCAGCGGCAAAGCTGATTTGCGCAGCCTTGGACTGGAGCCCGGTGACCCTTGTCCTACATCACCCAACCTCAACTGTCACAAGGAGACAACGATGAACCGCAAGGCAAGAGCCGTCTGGCAGGGGACTGGCAAGGATGGAACCGGCCACCTCACCTCCGATTCCGGGGTACTGTCTTCCACACCCTATTCCTTCAAGACCCGCTTCGAGAACGAGAAGGGCACGAATCCCGAGGAGCTGATCGCGGCGGCGCATGCGGGCTGCTTCACCATGGCCCTTGCCTTCCAGCTCCAGAACGCAGGCTTCACGCCGACTGAGCTTACCACCGAGGCGGTGGTTTCCCTCGAGCAGGAAGGCGGCGGCTTCGCGATTAAGAAATCGGCGCTCACGCTGAACGCTAATGTTCCCGGCATCGACCGCGCCAAATTCGAGGAACTCGCCCGCGCGGCGGAAAAGAACTGCCCGGTCTCGAAAGTACTCAACGCCGAGATCACGATGGATTTCACTTTGGCCTGAGGTACGGCCAAGTTCGTTGCGATGGCCGGGCTCGACCCGGCCATTCTTTTTTGAAATGCGCAACCGCGACTCTGTGAAGACAAATCACAGAACCAATTCCCACCTCGCCCGTTGAGTGACCAAGCGGCTCCTGATGCCGTACTCACCAATTGGAGGATTACATGGTTGCAAAACATCTCGCTATGGCTCTTCTCGGCTCGGCTCTGATTGCTGCTCCGGCTCTCGCACAGACGTCGTCTGGCTCCGGTTCAACCACCAGCCCTTCGACCAACGCTCCGGCGATGAACAACACCACTGGTTCGTCCAGCATGGGCAGCTCGAGCACGAGCAGCAGCTCCATGAACCAGATGCATTCCGGTCAGTGGCGCTCTTCGAAGATCGAAGGCCTGAACGTCTATAACCAGAACAACGAGAAGATCGGCGACATCAGCGAAATGCTGATCGATCAAAACGGCAAGGTTCAGGCCGTCGTGGTCGGTGTCGGCGGCTTCCTCGGCATCGGTGAGCGCGACGTGGCCATTGCGTTCGATCAGGTCAAGTTCATGAACGAGCCGCGTGCCAACACCACGACGTCGAACAACATGAACACCGGCGCTCCGGGTACCGCCACGACGACGGCGCCGAGCACCACGGGCTCGACCGCTACCGGCACCGCCGGTTCTACCTCTGGCACCATGGCCTCGAACAATGCGGCCGACAACGCCGACCGCATGTCTCCCGATCACGCCGTGGTCAACATGACCAAGGAGCAGCTTCAGGGCATGCCCGAGTTCAAGATGAACCGCTAAGCTCGGAAGAAGCCAATATGAGAAAGGGGCCCTCACAGGCCCCTTTCCTTTTATCCATAAACGTTGAGATCTCTCACATCGCCGCCTTCTTATAGCTGTCGATGATCGCCTGCCCGTCGGCACCTGCCTTCTTGGACCAATCCTGCGTCAGCTGCTCGCCAACCTTCTGCAGTCCGCTTTTGAGTTCCGGACTCGGCGGCAGGACCTTCATGCCCTTCGCAGCCATCTGCTCCGTGTACCACTTGGTCTTTTCCTGAGCCGTCTTCCAGCCGCGCTCTTCCGCCGTCTTGGCGGCCTTGAGCAGGGCTTCCTGCGTCGGCTTGTCGAGCGCATCGAACGCCGCCTTGTTCACGAAGGTGATGTTCTTCGGAATCCAGGCCTGCGTGTCGTAGAAGTGAGAAAGCGATTCCCAAACCTTCGAGTCATAACCCGTCGCACCCGATGTCATGAAGGTGTTGACGACGCCGGTTGCCAGCGCCTGCGGCAGGTCTGCCGCCTGCACCGTCACCGGCTGCGCGCCGACGAGTTCCGCAATGCGTGCGGTGCCCGCATTGTAGGAGCGCCACTTCACGCCCTTCAGGTCTTCGACGGTGTTGATGTCCTTCTTGGCGAAGATTCCCTGCGGCGGCCATGGCACCGCATAGAGCAGCATCAGGCCCTGGCTTGCGAGCTTCTTCTCGATGGCAGGCTTCTGTACGTCCCACAGTTTCTTCGACTGGTCGAAGGAGGTGGCGAGGAAGGGCACCACGTCGAGGCCGTAGACCGGATCTTCGTTCTCATGCAGCGACATCAGCACTTCACCGGCCTGCGCCTGACCCGTCTGCACCGCGCGCTTGATCTCCGGCGCCTTGAACAGCGAGGCGTTGCCATGCACCGTGATCTGCAGCTTGTTGCCGGTCGCATCCGCCACGTCCTTGGCGAAGGCATTGAGGTTCTCCGTGTGGAAATTGTCCGGTGGATAGGCGGCGGGCAGGTTCCACTTGGTCTGCGCGAAAGCAGGAGCGCTCAGGAGCATGGCGCCTGCCAAGCTCAGGGAAAGGCGAGTCCAGGTCTTCATAATGGTTCTCCTCTGGTGTTTTGCTCTTATGAATCCGGGAAGGCGATTTGCGGCAGAAACATCACGATTTCCGGGAACACCGTGATGATCGCCACCGCGACGACGAGCAGGAAGAAAAACGGCAGGGCTGCGAGCGCCACCGTGTTCGAATCCTTGCCCGACATGGTTTGAAGCACGAAGAGATTGAAGCCGACAGGCGGCGAGACTTCCGCCATCTCGACCACGAGAATGAGGAAGATGCCGAACCAGATGAGATCGAAGCCTGCCGTCTTCACCATGGGAATCACCACCGCCGTGGTCAGCACGATCATCGAGATGCCATCGAGCGCCGTGCCGAGCAGAATATACATGATCGTGAGAGCGGCGATGAGCGCGTAGGGCGAGAGGTTCAGCCCATCGACCCAGGTGGCGAGCGCCTGCGGAATACCCGTATAGGCCATCGATGTCGACATGAAGGACGCGCCGGCCAGAATCAGCATGATCATACAGGTGATGCGTGTGGTGCCCATCACGCTCGCCCAGAACGATTCCCACGACAGCGAACCCGACCACCAGGCGATGGCGAGCGAGCCGAGCACGCCCCAGGCCGCGCATTCCGTCGCCGTCGCCCAGCCGAGAAGCAGCGTGAGGAACACGAGCAGGATAAGGAGCGCCACGGGAATGAGATTGGTCGATTCCTTGAGCTTCTCGCGAAACGACATCTTCGGTTCGGGCGGAGGAGATTTCGATGGATTGAGCATCGACCACACGGCGATGTAGCCCGAATAGAGCGCCATCACGAGAAGGCCCGGCAGGAAGCCCGCCAGAAAAATCTGAATGATCGAGACGTTCGCCGCCACCGCATAGACCACCATGGTGATCGAGGGCGGAATGAGAATGCCGAGCGTGCCCGCGCCTGCAAGCGAACCGAGGCTCACCGTCTCGTTGTAGCCGCGCTTCTTCAGTTCCGGCAAAGCGATCTTCGCTACCGTCGCGCAGGTGGCGGCGGACGAGCCGGACACGGAACCGAAGATGCCGCAGGCGAGCACGTTCACATGCATCAAGCGACCGGGAAGCCAGTTGAGCCAGGGCGCGAGGCCGCGGAACATCTCTTCCGACAAGCGTGTACGGAACAGGATCTCGCCCATCCAGATGAAAAGCGGCAGTGCCGCTAATGTCCACGACGCGGAATTGCCCCAGATCGTGGTGGCAAGCACCGGACCTGCTGGGATGCCGCCGCCCACGAATTGCATGCCGACCCAACCGCAAGCCATGAGCGCAATCGCGATCCACACGCCGCCCGCGAGAAGCACCGCGAGAAGCAGCAGCAACAGGCCCGAAATCTCGATGAGTTCCATAGGCCTTACACTCCGCTCTGGATGGCGCGCTCCACCACCTCTTCGGCGGTGGTGGCAGGCGGCTTCTCGTAACGTGGATCGCCGCCGCGCAGCACATGGATGAACTCGTCAACAAAGGCGATGAAGAGAATGACGAGGCCCGTCGCGTAGCCGATCTGCGGAATCCAAAGCGGCACGGCCAGCACGCCCTGCGCCATGTCGTTGAAGCGATAGCTGTCATAGGTGAGCTGCACCGCATGCCATGCGAAGAAGCCGACAAAGCCGAGGCCGATCACGAGAGAGAACATCTCAGCCCACCAGCGCGCTCTGCCATGCAGCCGATCCGTGAGCAGACCGACCCGGATCATCTCTCCGGAGCGGAAGGTATGGGCGAGCCCTAGGAAGGCCATGGCCGCCATGGACCAGGACGCGAAATCATCGCCTGCGGGGATGTTGAACCCGATACCGCGACCCAAGGAAAGGCCCATCATCAGCAGGAAGATCACGAGGAGAAACAGGCCCGCGAGGTAGCCGGCGAAGAGATAAAGGCCGTCGAGAACGGAACGGATCATGCAGGATGTTTTCTTTCACACGTCAGGCGCGTTACGAAATTACCGCTGCGGAAGCATAGGACAAGGGTCCGGATGATTTCCAGTGCAAAAGCCTAAGGCTTTAGTGCATGTATATTCGGCAATTGCCTGCGGAAAATGTCCATTTGGCTCTGGTCATTCCGGACGGAGTGCAACGCAGATCGGGGATCGCAATTCGGAAATGGTGTGGGTTCTCCCTCTCCCTGAGGGAGAGGGTGGGGGTGAGGGGTTACAGGCCCCTTCGGAAAGCGCGCATCCCTCACCCGCCGCGCTCACGCGCGTCGACCTCTCCCGCACGGGAGAGGTAGTCAGCGCTGAGCCCAGGATGACGCTTTGGCCTGGAGCCTCTCCTGTGCGACCTCCCGCCCCGCCTCCATCTCTCGCCTTCTTTCCACGTTCATGCTAGAACAAAACAAGAACAATTCAGCGGAAGGCCCTTGATTCCATGGACGAGAAGCTGAGCCGCAAGCTCCGAATCCTCGCCGACGCGGCGAAATACGACGCCTCGTGCTCTTCTTCGGGCGCGGGCGGACGCAAGGCCGATATCGACGGTCTGGGCTCAACCACGGCATCGGGCATCTGCCACGCCTATACGCCGGACGGACGCTGCGTCTCCCTGCTCAAAATCCTTCTGACCAATTACTGCCTGTTCGTTCTATGAAGTCCCAGCAGTGTTCAGGGTACTCACCTCTCAAAGGGTAAGATCGACTGCTTCTTAGGCTTCAAGCGAGTGAGACACTAGGAGCTGTGCATAGGGGCGAAGCGGCGCGCTTCCCCATAGCGCCGAAGCCGTTTCGCCCCTGTGTGCAGGTCCGGCTTTCAGTTCGCGTTTTCAGTCAACTCAACTGCGATTAAGTGAAATACAACTGATGGGATAAGTAGCTTGTAACTTATACACATAAGTACACATAAGAAGTCTGCGACTGTTCAATAATGATTTGCGTGCGCCGGAAAACTTCTTCTTTTCTGCTGCAAATCTGTCCATGGCTTGGAACGAAGCGGCGCACATCAGTGAACACTTCTCTCAATGTGTACTTTGTTGAACGGCACGACCTTCCTGAGGTTCGTTTGCACGAGCCGTACATCGTGGAAGAGCCGACGATGCGGATCGTCGAGGCACCATCCATATTTTTGCGTGAGGACTTTGTCGAAAGCTCTTCCCGAGCATCCGTCCAGACGTGGCGCTCAGCCGCGTATGAGCTCAAGTATTGGCTGGAGTTCCTAAGGGCGATCGATCTCGACTGGACAATTGCCACGGTGGAGGACTTGAAGACCTGGCGCGATCTCATGATCCGGGGGATTTCACCTCATACGGGCGAGGTCTATGCTCCCAACACTATCAGGACCCGGATGCTCACGGTTCTGGCCTTCTATCGGTTCGCCGGCGGGCAAGGTTGGTACAGCGGTAACCTGGCAACACATGGACAGGACCTCACGGACGATCGGCCGGGAGCAAGTGCAGGCAGGCCCTGCAAGCGCACGAGGCTCCTTCCCAGATCGAAACCCAAGCGCGCCGCCATAAGACCGTTCTCCGTGCAGGAATGGAGAAAGTTCGAGACGTATCTCGGGCCTCTTCCGCGTGAGCGCGAGGCGATGGACCTGCGATCGAGCCGCAACCGTCTTATCGCCGAGATCTCTCTTTGGGGAGGATTGCGGGTCGCGGAAACCGCAAAGCTGGAAATTCATCCGTTTTTGGCAATGACGCCCAATCCGCTGGCCCCCCATGCCCACCAGCGTCTTTGGATTGAGGACGGCAAGGGCGGGAAGTCGGGTTGGGTCACCATCCCGAATTATCTGGTCGAGGAGATTGTCCTGTTCATCCAGGGTGAACGAGAAGATCTTTTGACCGATCTTCGGACTCCAAAAAGCAAACGTCCGAAGGCTCTCTTTCTGTCAGGCCGCGAAAGCAATGATCCGGGTAAACCGCTCACCAAGCGCCGCTATCAGCAGATCATCTCGGAGACGTGCATTCAGGCCGGCCTCTGTACAACCCGCGAGAAAATCAATCCCGAAGACGGCTCAACTTTCACCACGACTGTGCCCAACCACACCTTTCATGACCTTCGGCATACCTATGCCACTTGGACCTACTGGGCGGAGAGAAATCTGGGAAATCCCGAGCCTTGGGTGAAGATCAAGACCCAGCTCCGGCACGCGTATGTGCAAACGACGATCGATACGTACATCCACCTGGTGGAAATCTTCAAAGGCATGATGGTGCCCGTGAATATCAGAGACATGCTCGGATTGGGAAAGCAACGTGAGTAGGCGCCGAAACATTTCCGAGTCGCTGGTCGCCCAATCGAAGCGCCAGTCCGCCATGAACCAAAACGTTGTCAGCCTGAATGAGCGTACCCAAGTCCCTGTAGAGATGGCCGAGGGAATCGATTCGAAGACCGGGCTGCCGACTCTTCGAGTGTTCTTCCCACGCGTCAAAAAAGATGACTCTGTCGACCTGAGTTTTCTGTTCGCACTGCCAAATCTCAAGGCCCCTCTCGCGGAAGGCTTTCGAGAATGGGGGCGCAATGCCGCGCCGACCTCACGGCATCAGCTCGCGGGCGAGCTGAGACGCGGCTTGGTATCCTATCTCATCGAGACCGGACGTCAGGATGCCCGCCTTGAGGATTTCGACTCAACCTTGCTGAACGGTTTCGTTAACTGGCTCAATCAGGTCGATCCAGAGACAGGATCCGCACTGTGGGAGAGACACACTCGTGCTGGTCGCTACTACAGTCTGATCCCGATCCTGAAAGGCCTTTCTTCGAAGGATCGATGGCGCGCCGTTGCTGAAGCCGTGTTTGACAATATGCCGAAGAAGGTATGGAAGAACCTCGAAAACAAGAAGAAGCCGACCGAACGTCTGACAATGGAGGAACTCGACGCGCTTCTTGCCGCGATCAGTAAGGAAATCATAGCGACATCGACGCTGTTGGCGGAGGGACAGGAACTTCTCGAACGAGGCCGCAGCGCAATCCCGCCTGTACCCGCCCTGGCGTCTGCATACCGTGAGAAGGCTGTCTGCCTGGCCACTCTTGCCGCCCTTCCGTTGATGCCGAGCCGGGAGACACTGAAGGACTTAGGTCTCTCGACACTCTACAATGCGTGCCGGCCTCACGGTGGGCTGTTGGACCTCATTCGATATCTTTGTCCGACCAGCAGGACGCTTGTTCCGTTTGTTTTGAACCTGGCCATTGCGACGGCTTACAACCCGGGAACTCTTTTCGGACTCAAGCTCTCCGACATTCAGAGAGATTCTCGGTTGGGTGAAGAGATCATTCGGCTCCCAGGTTCGAAGAAACGAGCCGCTGAAGATCCAATTGTAACCATAGGCGCAGGCTCGGCTCGGCCAAGCTCCACAATATCGACGGGGCCGGACTTAATGAAAGAGGTCGAGGACGATTCGATCGTCCTCTCCGCAGCGTCCGTAGACGGCATTGGGATTGGCCTCACCATCGATTTGATCACCCAGTGGACCGCCTTATTCCGCAACGACCTCGAGGGTGAGGATCGGGATCGGCTCTTCCTCCATCGGAGCGCAACCCGTAGAATAAGGCTAGCCCCACTCAATAATGGTGCAGGTTGGCAGGATGCTCTGGCCAAATTCTGCAAAGATCACAATCTACGCCCATTCAATCTCAAGCAAATTCGGGCAACGATCCTGGACGAGATTCAATATCGGACCGGAGATATTCGAGTTGCGAAAGCCCTAGGCCGTCATCGAAAAATTGCAACCACCTGGAGCCACTACACCTCTGATGGGACAAAGCAGCGTCAAAGAGAAAGACTGGGACTGACCTTTGTTCAGCGTGAGCGGTGGTTTTTGTCCGATGGAACTATCGACCCACGTAGGCGCACCCATGGAATGGATCAAGCTGCGGCAACGCCCGGCTTCCTGTGTCTCGACCCATATGATGGCGTAATCCCCGGGCAACGAAGAGGCTATCCCTGTCTGGCTTACGGGAAATGCGTAGACTGCCCGATGGCAGCTGCAAGACCGAACGATCCTGTTTCCGTAGCTCACTACATTGCACTCGAGCGGGCAATCCTTCAGGCACGGGAGGTCATGGATCCGAAAACATGGATGATGCAATGGGGGGCGCGCCTTCTTGCAGTCCAGGAACTCAATGCATTGGCACCAGACAAGATCCGGCGGCAAGCGGCTGCCTATCCCGTAACTTTGCCTACCGTCGGCTAATCCTGACGTACGGCCATCTGCTTATCGAACCTAAGATCCAAACTCACTGGTACCAGGAATGCTTATCCGGATATGGAGTTCAGTTGCGTGACTGCGAATACCGCCGATATCATACGGAAGACAGCTCCTGTTCCGCTTCACCTTCGCAAAGATGATGGTCTCGCTTCCGAGCATGTCTCCAGTGTGAGTCAATGGAGCTCTCCTCAATGGTGGCTCGATGGACCGACTAAGGGACAGGAGGCGGGAGTCCGGATGATTCCCTGGGACTTCAGGATGCCCGGAGGCACCAATTTCCAGGACGCAGTTTATGCGCCCCTTTTGGATGCAGCACGACGTTTGGTCTGGTCGCTGTTCACGGCTCCAGGGGACGGTGCAAATTGTCTCGCTCCGGGTTCGGCGAGCAATCTCTCGACCGGGCTGAAGCACATGATCACGTGGATGGTCAAGAATGCTTACTCGAGTTTCTCTGAACTTACCCCCGAGGCCCTCGCTCAGTACCTTGATGACCTCGCGTTCGAGGTTGCGGATACGGATAGCGATCTGGAAAGCGAGGCACAAATCTCAGGGCGGCTGCGGATCATTTTCTGGCTGTGGCAGCAGAGGAGAGAGCTAGAAAAGGCTGGGATCGGGTCGCTCCCGTCGCGGCCGTGGCCCGGATATCGCCCGCCTGAGCTTGCGAGGAGGATTGGTGTCAGAGCAGCCAGACAGATTCCGCCCCTCCCGGATGAAGTCGCGCTCCCGGTCCTCAACGCGGCCTATCGTATGATAGGAGCTCCTGCGGACGATATTATTCAGTTATCACGAGCTTTCTTTGATGCTTCGAAAAGTGCGATGTCACGGTATGCCGTGAACGCTCTCACGCGCCAAGTTGTCGAAGCGTTCCGCTTTTCCGACGCGGACGCTTCAGGCAATCCTTGGCACGAACCTTTGCGGGCTACCGCAAAAGGCTCAAGTCCCATAACCGATCTCCGCCGTCTCTTCATTGACGTCTATGGCGCAGCCGTCATCATCATCCAGGCTACGACGGGAATGCGCATCTCCGAGGTTGCGGGTCTGCCCGCCGGCTTGGATAGGAAGACAGGACTGCCGACATGTGTCCGAATTCAACCTTCGGCAAGTGGCCTGCATGAGCTATTTATCCTGAAGAGCGACATGTCGAAAGGCAATGACGTGCCGGACGATGCTGAATGGGTGTTGGGGATGAGGTTGCGTGGGACCAACGATATCCCAGTCCCTGTACGCGCCATTCAAGTCCTTCACGAACTCCTGGAGCCATTGAGATCGTTATCCGGATCGCGAGATCTCCTGCTCACGCTCTCGACAACTCATAGTTTTCCAAGGGACGCAAACGGCGTCGGCCGCGTGCAAACTTACTTTCTTCGAAAGGGGATGCGCCTGTTTATTACGCGGCACGTAGACCTCTCGCAGCTGCCTGACACGTCAAGTCGTGCGATTCTTCCGAACGATCTCGTGCCGTACCGCGTGAGCAGAGGGGGATGCATCAAGACCCACCAATGGCGGAAGACGCTGGCGCATTTCGTCTTCAATACAGACAGCTCGATGATTCCCGCCCTGGCGCAGCAGTTTCAGCATATCAGTACCGCCATTACTGAGTATGGATATCTCGGCCGAAACCAAGCTCTCTTCGAAACGTTCGATAGCGTCCGGGTACAGGAGACGACCGCGTTCATCTATGAGCACATGCTTGGTCGATCCGTTCTGGCCGGGCGCATGGGCGCGACCATCGAGGATCATATCGCCGAGATCCAGGAGGCAACGCAAGGACTTGACCCAGTTCAAGCCTGGCGGAAAGTCTACAAGATCGTCGTCGACGACGGCATTCGTCTCTGGTTTGCGCCTCACGGCAAATGCATGCCGCTCAACCCTGCAAAAATGCGGTGCCATGAGGCAGCCGGAACCGCCTCATGGCGAAACAAGGAACCCAATTACGAAGCGCGTGAGCCTACGTTATGCGCCGGCTGCGGCTGCTTCGTCCTGGACGGCAAGCACGTGCCCTACTGGGAACGGCGATATGTGGAGAATTGGGCGGCGTGGCGCCGGGCCGAGCGAAATGGCACCGAAGGGCAATTCCGCGTCGTCCGTCATCGCGCCGAGCAGGCCCGGAATTTGCTCGCTAAGCTTCAGGTCGATACCGCGACTTTAGATCGGATTGTCGAGCGGAAGCTAACCGATGGCTAGAAAGGTTGCCGAACCGCCGATGTCCTCTCTTGAAAGGGATTTCCACGATGCCCTGGATCGTCTGATCGCCCAGCAGCCGAGGCACAAGGATCTGATCGCCCTCAAGAGCAGGGGAAAGCTCAAGATTAGCCCCACGAGCGTTGCCAAAGAGGCAGGGCATTCCCGCACTCACATCGGGACGAAGAAATGCAAATTTCCAAGAGTACGAGACAGGATCGAGGAGCTTTCTCAGCGCGTTCAAAGCCCAAGTGACTCTAACGATGTCATCAAGGAATTGCGTCGGCAAGTTGCCGAGTTGCGGGACAAGCTTCATCGGCAGCAAGACGAGATGAAGGCCCATTTCAACGCCAGACGCAGGCTTGAGAAGGATTCCGCCCGTTACAAAAGAGAGTATGAACGATACAAGGCGATCTATGACCGCTCGTTGAAAGAGGCCGCCGCCGATGGCCGGAAGATTATCCAGCTCGTGCCGCCCGATCTTGATCTTCCGCCCAGTGCTTAGACATTGCCAATAGGAGGGGCACGCAAGCATTTTACCGAGCAATGCCGCGCTGGACTGCCACGAGATAATCGGCATCTCCGGAATTGCACGGGACGGGTGCACCCATCGTTGGCCTAAGTCAGTTACGAGCCTCGTAGCGCCCCTCGCCGTTATAGTTGGGCGATCCATGTCGGCCGAAGGCATTCCACAGCAGATCGAAGAGCGGACGCAGAAGAGTAGCGATACCCTGCGCGGAATGATCGTCGGCGTCCTCGACCAGAAGCTCTGGAAGCAGCAAATTGGGCCGCCGATAGGGATAGGCGATGGCCTCCCATTGCCTTGACCCGACTCTCGTTCCCCGCACATCGAGCAGGGACACAATAATGTAGAGCGGCATCGGGATGCTCCGCCGTTTCAGGTCAGGTAATGTCCGCGCCATAGCATGGATGAGGGTGTCCTCGATCCCATTGATGGAAATGCGAGCGCTTCCATTCTCTTCATAGGAAGGGATGCGAGCGACAGATTCGACGATCCCATTATGGAATAGTGTCGTGAAAGCTCTGACGCTTTCAAACTTCTCCTCAGGACCGGAGTAGGTCACGAAGCCGTCCATGGACCGCAACGAATTGTACCCGCTTGCATCGAAGGGGGGCACACCGACGTCATGGTGGGCAAAGGCAATCCGCAGCCCGTCCGTAAAGGATGCCTCGGGCACGACGTGGCAGATCAAGCGGGGACCGTCCTCGGCTACGGCAAGGGGACCTTCATTGGCGGCAAGAAGCTCCAATCGCTCTGCCCGAAAACCTCGGATTCTCTGCTCGACCTCCGCAGCGAGCAGGAAGGCTCGTCTGAGTTCGCTGACGTTCATCGGGTGCTTTCCGTTTTCATCACGTGCAAAGAAGCGGTTGTCTCGGGCTGCCGTGACCCTGTGAGGAGCACCGCGACTGCGGGGGACACGAATGAGGATGACACCCTTTCCATCGCCCACGGCGATCCAGCGAATACGAATTCCGATGATCGGCGGCTCGAATGAAGCGCTCAGGGCCTGTTCGATGCCGCGGACGAGCGCATCTGGATCGGATGCCTCGACGCCTGGGATCGACGAGGCAACACCCTTGGATTCCTCGATGCCGATCAGAAGATCTCCACCGACACTGTTGGCCAAAGCCGAAACGTCAGCGGCGAATTCCCGCCTGGCTTCATCGGTACGTCCGTAGTGGTCGCGCTTGAACTCCATTTGCCGGCCTTCCGCGATCCCAATGAGATCATGCAGGTCCGATAGATCGATGTCGTCGATAGGCTTGGCGAGCATGGAGATCCTTGAGACATAGTCACAGATTCAAGCTGGACTTTAGCAACCTTGGATCCAGCGCCAAGCCCTCGAAGCATCCCCACTGACTTCTAATATTGCGGAGATTGGATATCGCCAGCGTCTTAAATCGACCTTATGCGACTGGAACGGACAAATATCAGATTTATGCAACTTTGGCGGACCAATGGCTTGTTCTTTGCGACATTATGAGAAATTATTTATTAGAGCGTGGCGGACAGATCGGCATTTTAAGAGATTTGTACGGACATTTTGGGTCGAGACCCGTCTCTTAGGAGAGGTTTTATGGCAGGTATTCTCTTTACGCCGTCCGGCGACGAGGCCGTTGACCGGAGGATCCGGAGAGATTCTACAGCTGGGAAGCTGACACGGGTTGCGCATGGGGTTTACGTCGAGAATTCGGCTGAACCGCTCGAAACGACCCTTCAGCGGAACTGGTATACAATCTTGGGCAAGCTCGTCCCTGATGGAGTCGCCACCGACCGTACGGGCATGGACAACCAACCTTGGCGCGATCGGTCTTCGGGCTCCCCTGTTGGCGATGCCTACGTATTTGTCAGCGCACCCCGCGCTCGCGATGTGATCCGTTTGCCGGGTCTCGTGATCAACATCAGAGACGGAGTAGGCCCGATCGACAGCGATCCGCCTTATCTCGGGACCAGATTGGCAGGACCGATTCGGAAGCTCCTCGATAACCTCACGCCATCCCGGGCCCGAGGTGGGCCGTCGCGAACGGTCGGTGCCGCCGAGATCGAAAAATATTTGGAAACTGTTTGCTCCAGCCATGGCGAGGAGCATCTCAATCATATCCGCGATCAAGCACGCCTCATCGCGCCGCAGATCGGGAAGGAGGAGGAGTTCGACGAACTCAATGGGATCATCAGTGCGCTCTTGCGCACGCGAGAGGCCAAGATGCGTACTCTTCAAGGCAAGGCTCGCACAATGGGATCACCCCTCGATCCAAATTGTATCACCCGCCTCGTCAAACTGGCCGATTATCTCAATATGCGTGCCCCTCACGTCGTGCCTGATCGGGACTTAACCCCGGGCAGGAAAACGTCTGGGGCATTCATAGAGGCCTATTTTTCGAATTTTATTGAGGGGACTGAGTTCCCCGTCGATGAAGCGGCAGAAATCGTCTTCGAAGGCAAGATCCCCGATGCGCGCCCCGAAGATGGGCATGACGTCTTGGGCGCGTATCTTCAACTGCTGGATCTGGGGACCCGGCCGTCCACGTCTTTAAGCGCCGACGAATTCCTCGATGAAATCAAGGCGCGCCATCATGAGATGATGAAGGCACGTCCCTCTGTGCGTCCGGGGCAGTTCAAGACAAGGGCGAACCAAGCAGGGGATACGACCTTCGTCCATCCCGATCTCGTCGAAGGGACGATCCGGGAGGGGATGGCGGTTCTGCAAAGCCTGAAGGACTCGTTCTCTCGAGCCTTGTTCATACATTTCATGCTCTCGGACGTTCACCCCTTCAACGATGGTAATGGCCGCCTCAGCCGCATCATGATGACGAAGGAACTCATCCAGGGTGGATTGTCGCGAATTGTCATACCGACCGTATTCCGCAACGACTATCTTGATGCCCTACGGGTGCTGACCCGTCGGGGAGACCCATCGATCTTTGTTCGCTCTCTGGAGTTCTGCCAGAAGGTGAGCGCCGCGTGCTCGGAAGAGACGACGGCCTCTGCCGTTGAGACTTGGGCCCGTGCCTATGCATTCTGTGAGAACGCCCGTCATGCCCGGTTGACCATGCCGAACCCCGCTCTCGATGTAGAGTTTCAGGGTGGCACTCCGGCCCCGACAGATTATTGGCAAGCGATCAACCAGGACAGCGATCAAATCTTCAAAATCTAAGCCTCGGGCGCTTGCAATAAGCGTAAGCCTCTTGGCCCAGGACAGCATCGACCTTTGGAAAGCGGCCATGCTATTGCAGTCCCGGACGGAAACTATGTCAAGGCGGTTCAAGGCGCCGGATTCCTGTTCGTCACTAAGGATATGGCAGTTCCGATAAATCGGCACCGTTCTCAAGTGGCCGTACCCAATCAGGCAGGCATCCCAAATAGGTCATTTGCTCCCGAACTCTTGTATCGAACACCTCCGGGATAAGATCGGCGAGAACCGCCCATTCAGCTTCCCACTCGCGACAAAGATTTCCCTCCTTCGCCGCAAATGCCCGTTCCAGATGCTCACCAACGGATTTCGGAAGTCTCCCATTCAGAGTCGTATTCTCGATGAGGTACTGAATGATCAGGGCATATTGCTGCATGCCCAAGTCCTCGCGCTGCATGATCAGGTTGATAAGCTGTGCGGTCGGCACTGGCCGGGTGACATAGCTTAATCGGGTATCGGGTTTTGCTGCATGGGCAGCGATCGATAGAGCGAAGGCGACGAGAAGGCACAAGAGGAAGTCGCTGTCGTCCTCATGGTAGGTCGACATCATGCCATGCTGCTTCTTCAAGGCCTCGATTTCACCTTGTAATGGGTCCGGGATGCGCCTTAATCGGCGCCAATCTCCATCCGGATATCCTTTGAAGACGTTATGCCAACGCCGTCGCATCTCCCGGGACCGTTCAGTCAGTGCCGCTGAAATCCGATCCTCCAGAAACGGTAGCCCTCGTGCGGGATATGTCAGGTCATCCAGATTCACTAGTCTGGGAGGGTCAAACTTACCGTCTGATCCTTTGAGGTAGCAGGACAGAACGACAGTCCCCTGTTCGTTCGATGCCTCAAGGGAACTCTGGTCCATCACGAACGCATTGCCCCTGTGGCGCCGTATAATGTCGTTAAAAGACTGCGGCAACTGCTCGGCGTTGAGATCGAGGCCGTGCAAAACCCAGATCAGGTCCACCTGTTCCTTACTGTAATGATCCTCCCGAGCCGTGATTTCCGGCTGCTGTGCCCTTGAAAGCTGGACCTCGAACGCAGTTTCCGGACGATGGAGCCATTTGACAAGAACATCCGGATAGCGGCCTCTTTCCCCCGTATCTGGTCTCCGATAGGTATCAATCGCACTACTGATGTACCGTTGATCTGACCTCGCGGCATTCTGAAGTGCGCGACATAATCGGGCGTGTAGTTCCGACTCTTGCCGTCCATCATATTGCAGCGCTCGGACCTGATCAGGCGTCCAAGCCTGACTGCCATTCCACGAGCACGGAGTCCTGGCGCCTGAATGATGGGAGAAGAGAGGTAAGTTGCGGACGCCATGCCGGCGTGTACTGATGTACAGCGCCTCACCGCACTGAAGGCACCTGATACTCAGGCCTAGCTTAGGATTCTTCCTGTGCTCAGATGCTCTATCACGAACATGCCCCCATTCTTCGGGAGACATCGACAGCAATTTTCTGGAGGACAGGGTGTAAAGTAGCTCCCTTGTACCTTCAGACGTCAATCTTTCAACGAGCGCTGTTTCAACGGTTCGTTCCGGTTGTCTCATACCTTGCCCGTCTCAGTCTCGTTGGAGCTCTCGCTCAATGGACGCCTCGTTTCGATGACAGGCTGTGGGCGAGGGAGGTTGATATGTCGGTCCTTTTCATGACGTGGTCACCCTCCATGTTGAGAGCTTCAAAAACATAAAAGCCAATAATCGAGCTAGTCGTAAGACCATCTCTCCCCTCGTTCGTATAAAGCCGTTATAGAGCAATGCCTCGCTTAATTCCCTCAAATATTCCGCGTCCATCAAACAAGTCTTCAGACCAATCGTAGTGCAGCGACTTCGTAGCACAGCGACCATCCATACTGATCAGACGCTCAAGAAGCCTTTTGCGAGTGGAATCTCTGTACATGATGCGGGGCTTCGACGACTCGATAAAGAAGCTCTGACGCCAGCGATCGTCCTCGACCAGGTCATTTACGAGCCATCGGAATAAGAGCCATAGTGCCCCAAAAACTTCATTGGGTTTACGGGAGCCGTTGCCGATGGTTGCGTTGAACTTCTCAAAATCCAGGTCCCGGAAGATGCAATCGAGATCTGTTTGCCGGAGAATCTTTCCCGCCTTTTCATAGAAATCAGCCCCATAGCACCGGAGCAGGACGAACCCGCACAATTCAGTGAATAGGAACGGCCCCGAGGCCATCGCAAGCCCAGAGATATACTCCGTTTTGGATGCCAGTGCCTCATCCTGTTCGCGGGGACTTTTACCAGCAAGCCCAAACTTCTCGATCATCGCCTTCTTATGAGTGATGGCGCTGGGAACCAGATTTTTGGCGACCCTATAGGTCAGATTGGCGAGAAGCAGGGCCTCGGGCGTCGGAGAGCTCGGAATGGTCTCTTCCTCAATTCGCTCATTCGAAAACTTATAATCGTAGTCGAAGGCATGCCGCACCATGCGCTCGTTGAAGATCCGGTTGTAGTGGGTCTTCTTGTCGTCGAAGATGAGCCGACGGCGCTGAGCCGCATCATCGACATAACCGACGAATGACAACCACGTCTGGCCGGCCTCCTCATTTCCGATTTTTCGAACCACTGGTCGCCCGGCTTTACCTCTTACTTTGAAGCTACTGGCCGCATATCCCTTCAATGTTGCCCATTGCCGCTCCTCGCGCTCGAATGCCTGCCAGGCAAAATCCTTGCGCTCGTAGAACCAGCTGAGCTTCGCAAAGAGCTGCTCGAACAGAATTTGGTCCTTGTTATTCGAGTGAAGATTGCGGGGCTCCATTTTGTTCTGATTATTCGTGGCTGTGACCAGCTTCGCGACGTCAGAGATGGCTTTCTGGTCGTAGACACGCACGATCAAATAGCAGTTGTCGTCGAAGTACGCCCTCATCTTGGGAGGGAGTGACTCGTAAGCCTCATGGAGCGAAGTCACTGTTTGGAGGCCGTTGACGATCTGGGGGCGGTGAATGCTGACCTTGCCGCCTCTTGGGGCGCTTTTCGACAAACAGGTGATCGTCAGTCCATTGTTCAGGAACAAGAACTCGTCGATGCCCTTTTCCGTCGTAACCTGCTTACGGATGGCATCGTTTACACTGGATTTCGTAATCTCACAGCGGACATTGGCTTCAAAGATCTGGTATCCGAGTCGCCTGTAGGCATCGATGAAATCTTTGGCGCGGCCAAAGAAGATCAGAGCCTTGTTCTCATTGATGAAGCTGGTGGCCGACGACTGGAGAATCATGATCTGGACATGCTCGGTGGTCTTGCCCGTCGCGTCCTGCCATTTGTCGTTCGATGTATGCCATTTCTCCGCCAACAGAGTGTTCAGGTCGATGAAATGGAGCTTGCAAGTGGCAACCTCGCCAAAGATTTCCACCATCTCCGTATTGGCGGCCAGATTGTCGAACTCGGACTTGGCACTGGCCGTCAGGCCATCGTACATCGCCACCACATAGATCTCGACATTGAAGAGCTCCTCCTTATTCGGCTCCGCTCGGTAGGCAGCCGTCACCGCTTGCAGTCGCGACATCAACTGCTTGACTTTGGGATTGGCTACCTCCTTAGCGATATCCTTTGTTTGCAGGATCCCAAGAATGCGAGACACATCCGCGATGATGTCCGCACTCGCTCGGGCCTCAGCGTCGAAGGACTTTGTGAAGTCCTGCGCCTTGAACTGGAAAATCTTGATATTGTCTTCCGACAGAATGTAAGCATCCAGCCCCCGATCGTTGCTTCCATCAACGAAGACGATCCTTTCGTCGTCGTCATACCCCAGCCAATCCAAGGCTACCGATGCGAAAGACTGAGCGAACTTCTCAGTTTCGTTGAATTCCTCCTGCAAGTCGGAGGTGAAATCGGCGATCAGGTTCTTGCGGGCGGCTTGGGGAAAGGCGGAAAACGACATTGGGAGCGGATCCGTCAACTGAAACTCTCATTGAGGCAATGCCACTCTACTGTAAGTTTTTCGAATTTAAACTTGGCAGTTTGCTGTCGTCCCCGACTTTGAGGTTCAACTTGCGTCTAATCATCTAATCGTTGGGGCTTCATGTCTTTTAGCAATAGCCCCCTTGGGCCCAAGGTGAGATGCTGTCCAATCGTCGCCGACGTCAAAGATGTTCATCAAAGCGATCCTCGGCAGGCTCCAAGGGCGTATCAGCACGAACGTCGGTCATGCGCATGACACGGCGGTATCCTCCATGAAGAGGACCCCATTCCGCCGAGAAATCGCAAAGCTCTTCTCCAAGCCGCTGTCGAGCATGATCGTGACCGTACCATCATGGATGCGATAGTGGCCGTGGTCCGTCCACAATCCATCGTAGGCATAATGCCCGTCTTGCCCGAATGCGAAGGTAGCGCCCACCCTGGACGTACAGACCTTTCCCTTGAGGGTGCGGGTGATTTCAGGGGCACGGACCAAGCTGTCGGGCGAGCGCGCTTGGGCGCCCATGACGGATCCGGCCAGCATCATGGCCGCCGCGCTGACTAATCCAGCAAGAGAGGGGTGCTTCATTGCTTCCTCCCGAAAACCGATGCTCCCGACGCGACGGCTTGCCTACCTTCGAGGATGCGTACCACCTCAGGAGTGCCGGCATTGTACCATGGATCGACCGCCACAAGCTTGCCATTCGTGGGGTTGGCCGTTGGCTCGGGGTTCAGGGCCGGCATCACCGCCGACGGTCTGAGCGGCATCGCAATCATGCCGCTCACGTCACGAAAGGATTCCTGACAATCAGGGTGAAAAGCTCGATGCGCGGCATGGATCGGATCGTTGGCTTCCGGGGCCAGCGGTCCGGGCAAGATTCCCCTTGACCTTGCCACCATTGGAAGCCGCAGGCTCCGAATCCTCACCATCGCATAGGAGCGACAAGACATGTGCGGATGCTCGACCCACAACACCGGAAACGCCGGACAGACCGCGATCCCACAGGATGGAAGCCTGATCCTGCGCGTCGAGGATATGACCTGCGGACACTGCGCCGGCACGATCAAGAAGGCCGTCGAGTCGACGCTGCCCGGAACTCAGGTCGATGCGGATCCTGCCTCGAAACTGGTGACCATCCGAGGCCAGGCAGACCTGTCGGCGGTAAAAGCCATCGTCACGGAGGCCGGGTACACACCGTCGGAGGCGGCCTGACCGCCCGATCACGGACAAGGCGGACTATCCGCCTTGTCGAACCAGTAATTTCATGACACATATGCGATTCTGACGAACGGAGAATTCCTTTGCGGCTGATGGGCCTCATCATCGCTATGCTGCTTGCGATCACGGCGGGGATCATCACGATCTCCATGCCGCGTGCGGCTGCGTCGGAGGTTCAGACCGCACTCTCCGCTTCCGTCGATGGCCCTGGAGACCATGCGCACCCGGGCGCGGACCTCGTCCATGAAGGCCAATCGCACGACCACGCTTCCGCCCAGGCGGATTGCGATGACCCGGTTTCGGGATCTCACAATGGCCCCGGCGGCGACTGCTGCAACATGGGTGCCTGTCATGCCGTTCAGATCCTCGCTGCACCCATGATCCATTCGCCTTTCGGCTCCGCCGTTTCCATCACCATGGATGGCGACGAGCAGGTCGAGGGCATCGTCCCCGGCGGCCTCGACAGGCCACCGCGAACCGTCTGATCCAGGCGCGGGCGATCTCCGCCCGCATGCATCGGCATGCCTGCGCTGCAATGCCAGCCATGCCCGACCTGAAGCTCAAGCCGGACATCTTCCCAAGCCAGTGATCGCAACGCCAAGCGCGTGAAGAGAGGCCATGTGCCGCTCTCGCCACCGCTGTTCACGCGCCGATCATGCAGGGGAGGTCCGCTTGGAGACGGATCTCATGATGAAACTCATTTCTCTCGCGGCGCTCGGACTCGGCCTGGCGGCCTGCGTGCCGACCCAACATCCCTCCTATCTCGTTTCGGCGGCAGATCCTGCCGTTGGTACACGTCCCCCCACCTACTCGCCTGTGACAGCGGGCGTTCGCGGGTACGACGTGGTCGAGCCCCTCGACTGGCGCGAGCTGAACCGACGCGTCGGGCCAGGGGGCGATGTGGAGCGGGGCGACTCGGACGATGCCGCACGGCGGGGACGCTAGGCGATGGTCCACACATTCAATTCAATCGCCGCCATGGCAGCAGCACGGCATAGCACGTGCAAGGAAAACAATCAGATGGAAAATAACGGGTGCAGCGGCGGGGCACGGCCGCGAATGGGGTTGCTGGCTAGCGTGGCAGCCACGCTCTTTCTGGGCGGGTGCGTGTCCTTTTCGCAGGACGGAGGCATATCCGTCGCACGAAACATCGCATACGCGGAACTCAACAAGGATGTGTCCAAGATCACGAACGAGGCTGAGGCTCTTGCAGCCCAGCAGCGGGTCACCGAGCTTCTGCGGCGTCCCCTGACTCCGGATACGGCTGTCCAGATCGCCTTGCTGAAGAACAGAGGCCTACAGGCAGCCTTCAACGATCTGGGCATATCCGAGGCGACTTATGTTCAGGCGAGCCTGCCGCCTTCCCCGCGCGTGGTCCTCGGTCGCAGCGGCCTTTTGGGCGGCGCCTCTTTCGAGATCGAGCGGCAGCTCATGATCGGCCTCTTCGAGCTTGCGACCCTGCCGCAGCGCGCGGCTGTCGCCCAGCAGGAATTCCAGGCTGCCCAGTTTCGCACCGCCGAGGCTGTGCTGAGCCTCGGAGCCGAAGCACGCCGGCAATACTACCGGGCCATCGCCGCCAACCAGCAGGTCGCCTTCCTTCAGCAAGCCCTCGCCACGGCGGAGACAGCTTCGGAACTGGCCAAGCAACTCGGCGAGACTGGCTCGCTCAACAAGCTGGAGCAGGCCCGCGAGCATGCATTCTATCAGGAGCTGGGTGCTCAGCTCGCTCAGGCCCGCATCGACCAGAAGGTTGAGCGCGAGCGCCTCATTCGCCAGCTTGGACTTTGGGGACGCGACATCGACTTCAGCTTGCCCAGCAGCCTGCCGCCATTGCCGGCCCGGCTTGCGAGCCAGAAGGATGTCGAGAGTGAAGCCCTGGCCCGCCGTGTCGATCTGCATGCCCTGCGCAATGACCTGAACGCGGTCGCAGGGCAATACAGCCTCGATGTCGTGACAAGCGTGATCAGCGACATCGAACTGGTCGAGGGATCGAGCTTCGGCAAGAACAAGGTCATCTCCGAGGAAGGTGTCGAGATCGAGAAGGAGAAGAGCCGGATCCGCGGCATCGAAGCCTCCTTCACGATCCCGATCTTCGACTTCGGCGAGACAACGCGCCGAGGCGCACAGGAAGCTTACATGGCGGCCGCGAATCGGCTGGCCGAGCGCGCGGTGAACGTGCGCTCCGAGTCCCGCGAGGCTTACGCGGTCTACCGCGGCAAGTACGACCTCGCCCGCCATTACCAGAGCCGTGTCCTGCCGCTCCAGAAGCGCATCCAGGACGAGGCCTTGCTTCAGTACAGCGGCATGCTCGTCGACGTGAGCCAGCTCATCATCGACGCCCGCACCCGCATTCTCAGCAACATCGACGCCATCAATGCCCGCCGCGACTTCTGGATTGCTGCCACCGACCTCAAGGCCGCCCTCGTCGGCGGCGGAGCCGGCAGCGGAAGCAGCGGAGGCGAAACCACCACAGCCGCAGCGGGCGGAGAAGCCGCCGGCGGCGGACACTGAACCTTTGAGGAGAAACCCAATGACCGTATCGCGAAGAGGCTTTCTCGGCGCCGGGGGCTTGGCCCTTGCCGGCGCTTCCATGATCAGCGGACGCACGCAGGCCGCAAGCCTGCCGGAAGCGCCGATCATGACCGAGGCCACCATGCAGCCGCCGCTCTACCCAAAGAGCGGACCGGATTACCAACCCGTGGTCACCCTCAACGGCTGGTCACTGCCGTGGCGCCAGAACGGCGACTGGAAGGAGTTCCATCTCATCGCCGAGCCCGTCGTGCGTGAGATGGCACCCGGCATGAAGGCGCATCTGTGGGGCTACAACGGCCAGTCGCCCGGACCGACCATCGAAGCGGTCGAGGGCGACAAGGTACGCATTTTCGTCACCAACAAGTTGCCCGAGAACACGGCGGTGCACTGGCACGGCCAGCTCCTGCCCAACGGCATGGACGGTGTCGGTGGCTTGACCCAGCCGCACATCCCACCGGGCAAGACCTTCGTGTACGAGTTCGTGTGTCAGAAGTCCGGCACCTTCATGTACCACCCGCATTCGGATGAGATGGTGCAGATGGCGATGGGCATGATGGGCTTTTTCGTCGTGCATCCGCGCGATCCGGCCGAGCGCCGCGTCGACCGCGACTTCGTGTTTCTGCTCAACGCCTTCGACATCGAGCCGGGCTCGTATGTTCCTCGCGTCAACGAGATGACGGACTTCAATCTCTGGTGCTGGAACACGCGTGTGTTCCCCGGCATCGATCCGCTTGTGGTGCGCCAGGGCGACAAAGTGCGGATCCGATTCGGCAATCTCACGATGACCAACCACCCAATCCACATGCACGGCTATGACTTCAAGGTCACGGGCACGGACGGCGGCTGGGTGCCGGAGACGGCGCAATGGCCCGAGGTCTCTGTCGACGTGGCGGTCGGGCAGATGCGCGCCTTCGAGTTCGTGGCCGATGCGCCGGGCGATTGGGCAATCCATTGCCACAAGTCGCACCACACCATGAACGCCATGGGTCATGACGTGAAGACCTATATCGGCGTGAACATGAACAAGACCGCGCCGGCGCTCAAGAAAATCGCGCCGGGCTACATGCCGATGGGCGGGAATGGGATGGGCGAGATGGGCTCGATGGAAATGCCTCTGCCCGACAATACGCTGCCGATGATGACGGGCTATGCCCAATTCGGCCCCGTCGAGATGGGCGGAATGTTCTCGGTCGTGAAGGTGCGCCCCGGCCTCGATCACAACGATTACAAGGATCCGGGTTGGTACAAGCACCCGGAGGGCACGGTCGCCTACGAATGGACCGGCGAAAAGCTCGCCGAGCCTGCCCGCGCGACCCCGCCCGACAGCGGCGTCAAGGCGACGGAGTTCCGCGCCATCGATCCGCGCAAGCGCCCCGTCCGCGCAGCCAATGCTGGCGGGCACAACAATCACTGACCTTTCGTAATACAAGGAACATCCAACGATGAAATACATCCTGACCTTTGGTGCCGGCCTCACAGCCATTGCCCTCTCAGCCGGCCTTGCACTGGCAAGCCCTGGAGCATCTGGGCACGGCCACGATAAGGAAGCCGTATACGGCAAGCCGGGCGATTCGAAGAAAGCCGCTCGCGTCGTTCCTATAAGCATGAAGGAAACCGACGACGGCAAGATGGTCTACTTCCCCAATAAGGTGGAGGTGCGCCAGGGCGAGCAGATCAAGTTTGTTCTGAAAAACAACGGCAAAGTTGATCACGAATTTGTCCTCGATACGGTCGAGAACAACGCCAAGCACAAGATCGCGATGCAGAAGAACCCCGACATGGAGCACGATGATCCGAATGCCCGTCGGCTGGCCGTCAGCAAGGGTGGTGAAATGGTTTGGCAGTTCACCAATCCGGGCACCTTCGAGTTCGCTTGCCTGATCCCGGGCCACTATGAATCCGGCATGCACGGCACCGTCATCGTCAAGTGACGGCGCAATTCCTCCATTCCTGAAAATCCAAAGGAGCTTTCCATGAAACGCATCAACTTCGCCGCTGCTGTCCTGACTGCCGCGCTGACACTCTCAGGCGCCGCTCTCGCGCAGGGCCTTCCGACCGTCTCCGGCACCGTCGAGAAGGTCGACACTGCACAGAGCAAGATCACCATCGACCATGGCGCGATTCCGAACCTCAACATGGATGCCATGACGATGGTGTTCCGTGCTCAGGATCCCGCCCTGATCAAGGACGTGAAAGCCGGCGACAAGGTTCAGTTCACGGCCGATCGCGTGAACGGCCAGATCTCCGTCACCTCCATCAAGAAGAGCAAGTAAGATTGAAGCCGCCCCGTGCGAGATATTGTCCGCGCGGGGCGGTCCCTCTGTCTTTGGAGAGACCCCATGAAACTCTTGACTGCCACTCTCACGGCTGCTGCGTTGACGCTTGTTGGCGCTGTCGTTTCTGCACAGGCTCAGCCCTCCAAGGGAGCGCCCGCTGCCTATGAACGCGTTCGCGAGGTCATGAACGACCGCTTCAAGGACATGAAGCTCGCAGGCGCCCCCGACAAGGATTTCGCCGCGCTGCTCATCGCCCATCATGAAGACCTGATCTTCCTTGCGCGGACCCAGTTGGAGCACGGTGCCGACGAGCAGCTTCGCCGGGTCGCACAGAAGATCCTCGACGAGCAGCAGAAGCAGATTTCCGAACTGAAGGAATGGCAGGTCCGCAATCGGCAGGCAGATTATCGCGCCCGCCTGGACCAGCCTCCTCACGGATCCGGGCCACTGGATCAGCGCGGGACGCAAACGGCGCAAGCCGCTCCGGCTCCGACTGCGCCGGCTCCCGCAGCCACACCCGCGCAGCCCGCGTCACCTGCAAGCCAGGCCCCGATGGTTTCGGGAACCGTCGAGAAAGTCGACACGGCCCAGAACAAGATCACGCTCGATCATGGTGCGATCCCGAACCTGAACATGGATGCGATGACCATGGTGTTTCGCGTCCAGGATCCGGCGCTCCTGAAAGGTGTGAAAGCCGGCGACAAGGTTCAGTTTCAGGCCGACCGGGTGAACGGCCAGATCTCCGTCGTCAGCATCCGAAAGGCACGCTAGCCCCGTTGTTCCGCCTGCCCACAATGGGCGGAGCGTCGCCGGCTGCTGCTGTTCTTCCAGGTCCACAGCAGCGGCCGGCGACAAATGACAGCAAAAACAGGATGTGTTTAGTGTTTACATTGCGAAATCTCATTGTTGGTGTTGCGGCCACTGCCGCCGTCTCCGTCTTTTCATTTTTTCTGCCTTGCTCCGCCATTGCCGATGACGAAGGAGCCGTTTTCGGAGAGGTCACCGTTTCGAACATTGCGGCCACGCCAGCCCGCGTCGGTGAGACGACGATCATTACTTTCTCGATCGAGAACACAGGGAGCGACGGCATTCTCATCACCGGATTGCAGCTGCCGGGTGGAGAGCCTTCAAAAGTCATGGGAGCCTTCGGACAAGGGCAGAGAGGCGAGATCGGCACTCTGCCCGTCCAAGCTGGCGCCACCGAGCATCTCGATGGCACAAAGGTTTGGATCGAGGTCGGTCCCCTTGCCCAGGATCTCCATCCCGACACAACTGCGCCCGCGCTCCTTGTGCTTGGCTCCTATGAGAGCCCGCTGACGCTCCACGTGGGACCAGTCGCCACAGGATCGATCCGGAGCACAGGCCTCGGCCCCACGAAGATCGCCGACCACGCTCCGGCGCCACACGGCTCACGCTCCAGATGCTGATGCTTGCCAACCCTCCGGATCCGCACACGCGCGCAACCGCCGTCCGGGGGAGAACTAGAACTGTCGGACTTCCGGAGCATCTGGAGCAAGACTTCGACCGTCGGGCTTTAGTGCCGCGGCTTCTGGTTCTGACCATGCTTGGCGTCGGCGCTTTCCTCGAATACGGCCATGGCCACCGGGAGGGCCACTGGATCGTCCTGATGGTCTATGGGCTGACAACAATCGTTCTGGCGTTGGCATCGCGCCCTGGCGCAGGATGGGCATGGTTGCCATGGGCCGCCACGGTGACCGACGCCGCCCTGGCAGTCTACGTCATCGCCGACCATCTGCCACGCGATGCGCACGATCTCTTCCTCGCGACGGATGCGGTCAGTCTCCTGCCGGCCATTCTCCTGCTGGTTCAAACCGGAATGAGATTAAGGCGCGATCTTGTGGCCACCTTTGCCGGAATTGTCACTGGCGGCTGGCTCGCCTCGCTTGCGCTGCTCCAGTACTCCGCAACACTGCCTGCAAACGGCATCACGCCCGCCTTCACGTTCCGGCAGACGATGGGGCTCATTTCATTCGCGGTCACCGCGGGATTCGTTCTCTATGCCGTGCATCGAACGCGGCTGGCCTGGGCGGCGGTTCTGAAGGCGCGATGGGACCGGATGCTCTTGTCGCGGTTTCTGCCGGAGGGGATCGCCGCGGAGGTTGTGTCGAGCGAGGACATGACCGAAATCACCGAGCGTCATGCATGCCTGCTGGCCGTCGACATCCGCGGCTTCTCCGCGCTCACCCGGGATCGATCGGCGCGCGATATCATCGACGATCTCATGGCGTTCCGGCGCTTTGTGCACGACGCCGTCTCGCGTCAAGGCGGCATCGTCGACAAATATCTAGGAGATGGAGTGCTTGCGGTTTTCCTCAGCGGAACGCCCGAGGAGCAAGCGGCCCAGGCATTCGACGCGGCCGAGGAAATCCTGCGCCCCCTGAACACATGGCAAAGCCACGACGAAATGCCCTCGGGCACCCATGTCATCGCCACGCTCCATTGCGGCTTGGTCCTGGCCGGCGTCTTCGATGACGGGCGGCGCGCCGAGTTCACGGTGCTCGGCCCTGCGATGAACGCACTGCCACGAATGGAGCGGCGGTCCAAGGAAGCCAATCTAGGGGTCGTCGCGTCAAAGAAATTCCTTCACCTACTCGCACCCTTCAGACGCGAGCGGCTCGACGCTCGCCCGGTCCCACGGCGGCTTGGGGATGAGGACCTGCCGGACCTGTTGTCGGTCCGTTTCGTTGGGAGCAAGGCAGCCTGCCATGAAGGATCCACCCGTTGAACCACATCCTCGAATATGCCGGACTGTTCGCGGCGGCGTTCCTGTCCGCGACGGTTCTGCCGTTCCAGTCCGAGGTCGTGCTGTTCGGGCTCCTGGTCTCGGAGCACTACACGAGGTGGCTGCTCGTGCTCGTGGCGAGCATCGGCAACACCCTCGGTTCGGCCGCGAACTGGCTGCTGGGCCGCCTGCTGGCTCGCTTCGAGGACCGTCCCTGGTTCCCGGTCAAGCGCGAGGCGATCAAGCGCGCCGAGGCTTGGTATCGCCGCTACGGCCGCTGGTCGCTGCTATTGAGCTGGCTGCCCTTCATCGGCGATCCGCTCACGATTGTCGCCGGCGTGCTGCGGGAGCCATTTCCAGTCTTTTTCGCCATCGTCGCGGTAGCGAAGACAGCCCGGTACTTCGCCGTGGTGGCCCTGACGTTTGGATGGTTCTGAAGACGACACCGATTGAGATGCTTGACCTTCCCATCGTGGGAAGCCCCAGTCTTCCCGTATCGCAATGAAGCATAAGCGAGAGCTGCCATGACCCACAGCCCGACCACGAGCGAGCAAGGCCACGAGGGCCACGCCCATCACCATGAGCCTGCGGCGGATACCGGGAAGGTGAAGGATCCGGTCTGCGGGATGCTGGTCGACCCACATACGACCTCGCATCGGGCGCAGTACGAGGGCAAGCCGTATTACTTCTGCTCCTCGGGCTGCCAGTCGAAGTTCATGGCCGAGCCTGCCAAGTATGTTGCGCAGAAACCCGAGAGGAAAGCCGAAGCCGTTCCCGAGGGCACGATCTACACCTGCCCGATGCACCCTCAGATCCGCCAGGTGGGCCCCGGATCCTGCCCAATCTGCGGCATGGGGCTCGAACCCGTCCTGGCGACGGCGGAGGCGGGTCCCAGCCACGAACTCGTCGACATGACGCGCCGCTTCTGGATCGGTCTCGTTCTGTCCTTGCCCGTCGTGGCGCTGGAGATGGGTGGCCATCTGACGGGACTGAGCCACTACGTCAGCCAGCAGCAGTCAAACTGGATCCAGATGCTGTTGGGCACTCCGGTCGTGCTGTGGGCCGGCTGGCCCTTCTTCGTGCGTGGCTGGCAGTCGCTCGTCACGCGCAACCTGAACATGTTCACCTTGATCGCCATGGGCACAGGCGTGGCCTGGATCTACAGCATGGTTGCGACGCTCGCGCCGGATGTGTTCCCGGCAGCGTTCCGCGGCCAGAGCGGCGCAGTGGCGGTCTATTTCGAGGCGGCCTCCGTCATCACAGTGCTGGTTCTCCTTGGGCAGGTGCTCGAGCTGCGCGCCCGTGAAACCACCAGCGGGGCGATCCGCGCCTTGCTCGATCTCGCGCCCAAGACGGCCCGCAAGATCCTCTCCGACGGTACGGAGCAGGAGGTGCAGCTCGACACGGTGCAGGCGGGCGATCGCCTGCGGGTGCGCCCGGGCGAGAAGGTTCCGGTGGACGGCGCGGTGCTGGAGGGGCGCAGCTCGGTCGACGAGTCGATGGTGACGGGCGAGTCGATGCCCGTCACCAAGGAGGTCGGTGCCAAGGTGATCGGCGGCACCATGAACCAGTCCGGCGGCCTCGTGATCGAAGCGCAGAAGGTTGGCCGCGACACCATGCTGTCGCAGATCGTCCAGCTCGTAGCGGAGGCGCAGCGCAGCCGTGCACCGATCCAGCGTCTGGCGGACCAAGTCTCCGGCTACTTCGTGCCGGCTGTGATCGGCGTGGCGGTGCTCGCCTTCATCGCCTGGGCAATCTGGGGACCTGAGCCGCAATTCTCCTACGGCCTCGTGGCGGCTGTCGCGGTGCTGATCATCGCCTGCCCCTGCGCGCTGGGACTTGCCACGCCGATGTCGATCATGGTCGGCGTCGGGCGTGGCGCCGGAGCCGGCGTGCTGATCAAGAATGCGGAAGCACTGGAGCACATGGAAAAGGTCGACACGCTTGTCGTCGACAAGACCGGGACGCTCACGGAGGGCAAGCCGGCTGTGACGGCGATCGTCCCAGCGGAGGGCTTCGCGGAGACCGAGATTCTGCGCCTGTCGGCCAGCGTCGAACGGGCAAGCGAGCATCCGTTGGCAGTGGCTATCGTGGCCGCCGCCGAGAAGGAAGGCATCGCCACCGCACCCGTCGCGGACTTCGACTCCCCGACGGGCAAGGGCGCGCTCGGCACCGTCGAGGGCCGCCGCATCGTGCTCGGCAACAAAGCCTTCCTGGCAGAGCATGGCATCGACGTCGCGCCCTTGGCCGAGCAGGCCGACAGATTGCGGGAGGACGGTGCGACGGCAATCTTCGCCGGCGTCGACGGTAAGGTTGCGGGTGCCATCGCCATCGCCGATCCGGTCAAGGCCTCAACGCCCGAGGCTTTGGCGGGCCTGAAGGCGGAGGGCGTGCGCGTTGTGATGCTCACCGGAGACAACTGGACGACCGCGAAGGCCGTTGCCCGCCGGCTCGGGATCGACGACGTGGAGGCAGAGGTTCTGCCCGACCAGAAGAGTGCAGTCGTTCAACGCTACAAGTCCGCCGGCCGTGTGGTTGCCATGGCAGGCGATGGCGTAAACGACGCCCCTGCACTGGCCGCGGCGGATGTCGGCATCGCCATGGGCACGGGCACCGACGTGGCCATGGAGAGCGCAGGCGTGACCCTGCTTAAGGGCGACCTGACGGGGATCGTGCGGGCCCGGCGGCTGTCGCGAGCCACCATGCGTAACATTCGCCAGAACCTGTTCTTCGCCTTCATCTACAATGTGCTCGGCGTGCCTGTGGCCGCAGGCGTGCTCTACCCGTTCTTCGGCATCCTGCTCTCACCGATCATCGCGGCGGCCGCGATGGCGCTGTCGTCGGTCAGCGTGATCGGCAATGCGATCCGGCTGAGGACCGTGAGGTTGTAGCGCGTTCGTTCAGGCGAGGGGAAACGGCAAGGGTCCGGCCGAACCCTCGCGCTTGGAAGCACATTGGGGCCTGTGTCGGTACCCAAAGGTGTCGGCAGAAGGAATTCGGGGCGGCGGAGGCCGATCAGGGCTGGTGGGCAGATCCCTGCGGCAGGTAGGCCGGCTCCTCGCCGGCGGCGCGGCGGCGCGGCGGCGGGGGCTCGCGGCGGACCAGATCGGCAGCGAGACCCGCGAATGGCCTGATGTCGTGTTGAAGGCTCGCCGCGTCGAGAGACTGCATGTAGCGCTGACGCTCGTCGATCGGGATGACCGTCCACGGATAGCCCCCGGAGGCCAGCTGCGAGTTCATGATGAAGCGGCCGATGCGCCCGTTGCCGTCCGGCAGCGGGTGGATGTAGGTGAACACGAAGTGCCCCAGGACGGCCCGGACCCGCGGATCCTCCTCCGCCTCGAAGCTGTCGAAGAACGCGTCCATGGCATCCTGGACGGAAGCATGGGCAACAGGGACATAGCGCGAGCCGTCGAGATAGATGAAGTGCTGGCGATAGCCGGCGAGACGCTCCGGAAGGAACAGGCCGGCGGCGACCGAAGGCTGGAACATGGCCCGGAACCACTGCATATGACGCTCGGACACGACGGCAGCCGGGTTCGCACCGCCCAGAATGTCGGCGACGGCGCCCCGCACCAGCTTGAAGCAGTCGGCATAGCCCTTGGCAGCCAGCGCATTGCGCTGATCGCGGTCGCTCTGGGACCGTTCGGGACTCCATTCGCCGCGCCGGATCTTGTCGATGAGCTCGGGCGTGACCTGATAGCCCTCGATAGACAGCGAGTGGTAGGCATCCGAAACGTAGCGCTCGTCGAGAGCACTCAGGTAGGAGGCAGTGTCGTCGACCTCGGTCGGCTCGTCCTCGAAGGTCTCCAGGACGCCCGTGCGCATCTGCGCCCAGAGCGCGGTGATCCTGGCGGCGACAGGGGAAACGCGACGGCGGAACGAGAGCCCAGGAGGCACGTCCTGAAGCGGGTTTTCGCCCTCGGTTACCCGATGGCCCGCCGCCGTCATGGCGGCGACGATCTCGTCCGCGACCCCGATCCTGCCGATCGAGCGGAACGCCGTGGCGAGCCGCCCGGCGATCACCGAGTGGCCGCCGCGGATCAGCGGGTCTAGAACCTCCGCGGATGAACCAAGCGACGCCAGCGCCGCAAGGGCGGCAGGTCTCTCCTGCGCGAAGAAGGACGGCGAGGCCTTCACCAGCGCCTCGCCCAAGGGCATCACCCGCATGCCGTCCTTCACTTCGCTCGGCGGAACCTCGCCTCGGGAGCTGAACAGGGAGGTGTTGAAGGGAAATGCCTGATTAAGGTTGTTCCCCTTGGGGCTGACCACGATCACCTGGCGCGGCACCGTGTTCTCCCCGGCATGGAGCCGGAGAGAGGTCTGGGCATCGGCGGCCCACTCCGGTCCGAAGCGGTCCTCGCAATAGAGGGAAAGAAAGCGCCAGAAGTTGGCGAAGAACGGCGTGCTGTCGCCCATCCGGGCGGAGGGATCGACGACCATGACCCAGCCGGGCATGATCTGGCGCAGGTAGCCATGCTGGAGAAGGCGCTCGAGATGGGTACGGGACAGATCCTTAGACCGGAGGACGCCCGCCTGGCCTGTACCAAGCTCCCGGAGGCGCTCCAGCGATGCGGCAATCTTCTCGTTCAGGGTTGGCATGGGACCTCGGCGGCTTAACCTGGGGCGGGATAGGGATTATTATCCGACGCTGCATCAATCTTATTGAATGGCGCTTCATGATTTTTATTAAATAGTGTTTTTCTGAATTTATCAAACGATGTAGCGACAGGCCGGATCGGGGGTTCCCTCGACCGACAGCGAACGGGTCCAGAGTTGAAGCATCCTGACATGGACGCCCACCATGGACGTCACACTCAATCTCCCCCCACGCCGAAGACCTGGCGAACCGTCCTGATCGGCACTCAGTGAGAAACAGGCCATGCCCGCATGGCGACGCGTTCCAAAATGTAGTAGCTTTGCAGGGTGGGACGCACGCCTTGCTTCGGAGGGAAAGCCGTGACACCCTCGATGCACCCGTTGGCACCGCACGCGCTGCCAGTCTTCATCCCGTCTCCTGGCGGCACCGACTTTCTCCTGGTCGCGATGGCGATTTTTCTGATCGCGTTCGTGCTCGCGATCGGGCTCCTCTACATGAGGCTGCACCACCTTCCCGATCACATTGCTCATAAGTCCCAGAAGATTCAGTACGAGATCGTGGCCGTGTTGGGCTTGCTTGCCATGTTCACCCACATCCATGCCTTTTGGATCGCGGGACTGTTGCTGGCGCTGATCGACATACCGGATTTCGGCACTCCGTTGCGTCGCATTTCCGGTGCGCTCGATAAAATTGCCGCTGATCGCCGACGAAGGGTGGCAGGTGACGTGGACGGAAAGCGGCCAGGAGCACTGGAGCCGATTTTCGTGCCTCGGTCCGCTGCCCCGCCAAGCCGTGACAGAGAGCGATCCACCGAGACCGCGGAGACGAACGAACATGGCCCTGTCGATGGCGACATCCGCGCTGAAAGACTCTGAGCATGCCCGTCACCGGGATGCCCATGCCCTGATCGGTGTGATCGAGGTTTGAGCAAGATCAAAGCTGGTGATCCGCAAAGGGTTCAGAGTTATCCCTGTCCTGATTGGGAGGCCGCGCATGAATACCCCCAACACCACGCCGAACAATTCGTTGCCACCGACAAAGAACTGGCGGACCTCTTTGGTCGGCACCCCCTTGGGCTGGGCTGTCACGCTCGTCCTGGCCGTCCTCGGGCTCTACCTGTTCGCGACCCACACGGGCCATATGCTGAGCGCTTTACCTTACCTCCTCCTGATGGCCTGCCCACTGATGCACGTGTTCATGCATGGGGGCCATGGCCATCACGGAAAGCGCGAGTAACCACGCTCAAGCCTGACCGCCTGCGGTTGTCCTCAGCATTGGACTTGGGGTGCCGGCTGTCACCCACATTCTAGCGACCCTTCAGCTCCTGCTCATCGTTGTGGCGGCTCATGTCTTGAGTACATACGATAAGCATTGTCTGGAGGCTGTGATTTACTGCGTGTGCTGGGGACTCCTGACCCTGCTCGCAGCCCGTCTCATGGCATGCCTGTTCGGCATCACATGGTCGGCGTGTCAGCGCCCGATCATTCGGTTGTAGACAGGCACGAAGAGAACCGCCGCGAGCCATGCGGCCGCGGTGCTGCCCACAACGCCCTCAACGAAGGTCCGGACGAAGTTGTCGGGCTGTGTCGCTAACAGACTGACCCAACCGTGAGCCAGGCCCGAGGTCGGCCATACGAACGACAGCAGGTAGCAGATCACGAACAGACCCACGAGGGCGCTTGTCAACGCCCATCCGGTAGCCACGAGATTCATCGATGTCCCACGCGTCTGGGACGAGGACGGCATTGTCTCGATTGTTGAAACTGGCATGATCGCCTCCGCGATATTCCACCCCCACCGTTCATCGAACGCTCAATGGGGTCCCGGGTCATTGATCAGGATCAACCCGGTTTGCCGACGAGGCAGCGTGGCAAGCCCCCGCCGGATTACGGCGAGGGCTTTAGAGGGCTTTATTGAGAACCTTCTTTCTTTGCGTTTTTCTTCAGCCAGTCCTTCATCTCGGCGATTTCCTGCTCCTGCGCCTTGATCACCTTCTCCGCCATCTTCTTGGCCTCGGCATTGTCGCCCGTCTTCAGGACGACGCGGGCCATGTCGATGGCACCCTGATGGTGGGGGATCATCCCGCAGATGAAGGCGACGTCGGAGTCCTTGATCATGTGAGCCGCCATCATCGGGCCGTGCATCTTCATCATGGTTTCCATGTAGCCCTTCTGGGCCTCGTTCATGTTGGCCATCATGCCCTGCATGCCTTGCATCATGCCTGACATGTCCATGCCCTGCATGTTCTGCATCTGCCCGCTGGCCTGCACGGCCGTGCGGCATTCCTCCGGCAGGCTGTCAGCCGACATCGCCATCTGGCCTCCCGCAGGGTGCTGCATCTGTTGCTGCGGCTGGTTCTGTTGGGCCAGCGCCCCAATAGCGCCGGCGGAAACGAAGGTGGCCGCAAGGGCGATCATTCGGATGGTCATGTTGGGATCCTTTCGACAGTGTTTGATGGGCAGTAGGTTCAGGCCGCCATCTTGCGGCAGCTTTCCGCGCAACGGCGGCATTGGTCGACGCATTCCTGCATGCCGCCGACCTGCTCGCAGGACTTCGCGCATTCCTCGCAGATTTCCGCGCACTCGCGGCAGGTGTGCTTGTGATGGGGCGTGCCGATCAGCATGAAATGGGCCGAGGTCCGGCAGATCTCGGCACAGGCCATCATGAGGCGGAAGTGACCGGGCTCCACGTGCTTGCCGCCTTGCTCCAGGCAATGGCTCATCGCCATGCCGAGGCAGGTCTGGTAGCAGCGCAGGCATTCGTCGATGCAGGACTGCATCTCTTTCGACATGTGGTGCATGGTGGTCTCCTGAATTCCAGGCGCAGTGAGTTCACGGCCCGCAAAAGCACGGCGCCTGTCGCGCCGGCGGGCCAGGTTTCATGGCGAACGGGGAGCCACGTCGAGGCGTGCGGCCCCGTCTCTGGCTCAAATGGATTTCGGAGGGCGGTCGAGACCTGAGGGCGTGATGGGAACTGTTCCCCGGTCCCGCGGGATCGCTAGAGTGGTCCATGGCATCGGAGCAGTCGCCAGGCTGGCAAAGCCAGGCACGACGGCCATGACGCAACCGGGATGACAGCAGGACTGCCCCAACGTGTGGATCTTGCCGGCAGTCATATGGTCATGATCCGAGGAAGCCTGGCCGACCTGGGTCTTGTGTCCATGATGGGGCTGGACGACCATCGGCCCGCTCGCAGCTTGGGCGGCCGCATATAGCGGTGCGCTTGCGAGGCCTACTGCCAGCATCGCGACCGTCAAGAGACGGAGCATGAAGCGAAAGTGCGCCACGGCATCATCCTAGGGACATCTCGCCAACGGTCGCACCCCCGCTTAGTTCCGGACATATCCAGTCATCACATGGGTGATGGGCAGCGGACCTGGGACCATCTGTCTCTCGACATATAGGATACCCCCCTATATTACCTGCCGCAGGAGAAGAGGTGCCATGTCCCACACAGTCAAAGAGAAAGCCAAGCTTCTTGCCCGCGTCCGCCGCATCAAAGGACAGGTCGAGGCCATCGAGCGGGCTGTGGAGGAGGAGATCGGCTGCGCTGACGTGCTGCAGCTCGTCGCCTCCGTGCGTGGGGCCATGAACGGCCTGACCGCTGAGCTGATCGAAGATCACATTCACAACCACGTCCTGGAGGCCGCCGACGGCGCCGAACGGGCCCGCGGGGCGGGCGAACTCATTGAGGTGGTGCGAACCTACCTAAAGTAGCCATTGCCCCATCGCTGAACCCTTGAGGCCGCGCGCTTCCGTTCATTCATTCATTGCGAGACCATTCGATGCACACCCATTCCGTTGTCCCCTGGCAGCATGACCACGTCTTCCTGGGCAAGAAGCATGATCGCCACGAGCGCCGGACGTGGTTCGTGGTCGCCTTGACCGCAGTCATGATGGTTGCGGAGATCATTGCTGGCACGATCTTCGGCTCGATGGCTCTGGTGGCCGATGGCTGGCACATGTCGACCCATGCCGCCGCCCTTGCCATCGCGGCCCTGGCCTACCGCTTTGCCCGCAGACACGCTCACAACCCTCGCTTCACCTTCGGCACTGGCAAGATGGGCGAGCTTGCCGGGTTCTCCAGCGCCGTCATCCTGGCGCTGATCGCGCTGTTCATCGGCTATGAGAGCATCATGCGACTGCTGTCCCCGGTGGCGATCGACTTCGGCGAGGCAACGGCCGTGGCCGTCGTCGGTCTGCTGGTGAACCTGGGCAGTGCCTGGCTGCTCTTCGACGAGGATCACCATCATCACGGTCACCATCATCACCATGACCATGGTCATGGACACGAAGCAGATCATCACCACGCTCAAGATGATCATGATGACCACCATGGCCACGATACGAACATCCGAGCGGCTTACATGCACGTCCTGGCCGACGCATTGACCTCCGTGCTGGCCATCGTGGCGCTGCTGGCGGGCTGGTTCTATGGCTGGACCTGGCTCGACCCGGTCATGGGGATCGTCGGTGCTCTGGTGATCGCCCAGTGGTCCTGGGGCCTGATCCGGTCGGCCGGGGCCGTGCTGCTCGACACCGTGCCCAACCAGAAGCTCGCGGCTACGATCCGCGAGCGCCTTGAGACCGATGGGGACCGCGTGACCGATCTCCATTTGTGGCGCCTCGGCCCCGGGCATAGCGGACTGATCGCGGCGCTGGTTTCGAGCGATCCCCGCTCTCCGAGGGAGTACAAGGCGCAGCTCGCCGGGATCGAGGGCCTGTCGCATGTCACGATTGAAGTGAACGCCGAGGATCATAGGTCACATCAGACGGTCTGAGGGGACGTGGCGACGCCGCTTGACCTTGCCATCATGGAAAGGTGCAGGATGCATGTATCGATACTCGAATCGGAGACCATATCATGTGCGGATGCAGCACCCACCAGTCCCAATCGAGCCAGCCCTTGGAGCGCCATTCGGATGCCCTGACCCTGCGGGTCGAGGACATGACCTGCGGCCACTGTGCCGGCACGATCAGGAAGGCCATCGAGACGGGCCTGCCGGGCACCCAGGTTGAGGCGGACCCAGCCTCCAAACTTGTCTCGGTCCGCGGCAGCACCGATTTGACATCCATCAAGGCCCTCGTGACTGCGGCCGGCTACACCCCGACCGAAGCCTGAAGGAGGTTCCCATGCTACACCGCCGTCGTTTCCTGACCTTCCTCGGAGCCGCAAGCGTCGGCCTTGTCGCCCGGGCGGCCATTGCGCAGGAGCCCCTGCCGAAAGTTGTCGTGACCAAGGATCCATCCTGCGGATGTTGCTCCGGCTGGGTCGACCACCTGCGCCAGGCTGGCTTCTCCGCGGACGTAATCGAGACTTCCGAGATCAACCGCATCAAGGTGCGATTGGGCGTCCCGCAGGACCTTGCCTCCTGCCACACGGCGGAAGTCGGCGGTTACGTCCTCGAGGGCCATGTCCCCGCGGATGCCATCAAGCGACTTCTGATGGAGAAGCCGCAGGCCAAGGGCCTCGCGGTTCCGGGCATGCCCGTCGGCTCGCCGGGAATGGAGGTCGAAGGCGTCGAGAACGACACCTATGATGTCGTCCTGTTCGGGCCTGCGGGCCAGAAGACCTTTGCCCGGTATCGCGGGGTACAGCAGGTCTGACGGTGTTTGTCTAACCGGACGTAGATATCCTTAAGGTAGCACCAACATGGGCGGAGCTTGACTCACACTCCGCCCATCCCGTTTTGCGTTACTTCGTGGAGCCTGTCGGCTCGTTCTTGCTCTCGCTTTGGGCATGTTTCTCAACGACAGCGACCAGCTCCTTCATGCTCTTCTCGTTCTCAATGATGGTCTTCTCGGCGAGCTGCTTCGACGCTGCGTTATCGGCCCCTTTCAGGCCGGCCCGAGCCATGTCGATAGCACCTTGATGGTGCGGGATCATGGAGCATGACCTAGGCGACGTCGGCGTCCTTGGCCATCATGCCCGTCACCATCGGGCCATTCATCTTCATCATGGCCTCATGCAGACCCTTCTGAGTCTCATTCATTTGAGCCATCATCCCTTCCATGCCGCTCTGCATGGTTTGAGACATGTTGCCCTGCATGCTTTGCATCTGCTGCATCATCTGGCCCCCGCTGCCGGCCTGAGCTGCTGTGCGGCACACCTCGGGTAAATTCATCGCGTTCTGCTGCTGCCCTGCCATGGAGCTTCCCTGGCTCTGCTGGGCGATGGCGCTTGATGCGGCGATGGTAGCAACGGTGCTCGCGAGGAGTAGGACACGGATCTTCATGACAGTTCTCCATTTTGGGTAAGGAGTTAGGCTGCCATCCTGCGGCAGCTTTCGGCGCAACGACGGCAGGTGTCGACGCAATCCTGCATGTCGCCGACCTGTTCACAGGACTGGGCACATTCCTCGCAGATTTCCGCGCATTCGCGGCAGGTGTGCTTGTGGTGAGGCGTGCCGATCAGCATGAAGTGGGCGGAGGTCCGGCAGATCTCGGCACAGGCCATCATGAGGCGGAAATGGCCGGGCTCCACATGCTTGCCGCCCTGCTCCAGGCAATGGGTCATCGCCATGTTGCACCCGGGATGGCAGCAGACTTTACCCATAGCGTGGGGCTTGGATGAGGCACCGTGCCGATGGTCAGGTTGGCTGCTGCTCGCATGCATGGCATGCGCCTCCTGGGTAGAGATCCCAGGGCCACACGCCATCATTTGAGCGGACGCGGAAAGCGGGGCACTCCCGAGGCCGAAGGCGACCATCAAGCGGCCGATCACCACGCGAAGCAGAGAGGTCACTGCATCCCAAAGAGGTCAACGCGCCAACGGTGCACTGATCGTTCGGTTCCCCGGCATGCCCCGATGATGACACCGGATTCGGGAAACGCCTCTTGACCTTGCCATCGTGGCAAGGCGCAGAGTTCCGGCATCGTCAAGGCCAATTGGAGTTCACATCATGTGCGGATGCAGCACTTCCCAAGCGCAGGAGAACCTCGTGCTCGCCCCGCCGTACGGCTCCCGCGATGAGGATGAGACATGTCGGCCTACCGCCCCCTCAGTGAGACAATCCTGGCCGCTCTGAAGCAGGCCTGCGCGGAAGGTCACATGGATGTGGCCGACGATCTCCTCCGCGCGCTCGAAAAGCTGGACGGGAAACAAGGGGGCAGTACTCCCCTAGGGGAAGACCGCTCGGGACCTCCCAGACTGGTACCCTGCACCAAAAGCCTGAAGCGGGCCCATTGATGAAGCCTAGCCGCGAGGGCAGCTCTGGATGGCCGTCTTCGGGGAAGGTCAGCCCATGTGACGAGCACGTGATCTGAAACGCCTATTAAAATTCGCCAACTTGTGAAACTTTAAGGCATGTCACTCTGGTCAGCCCTTTCCCGGTTTCTCGCGATCCTTGCGGTCGTGAGCCTTGTCGTCAGCGGTGCATCCGCCGCGTCGGCAGGCGCTGGGCTCAAGGATTCCGCACCGATGGTCACAATGGCTGACGACATGTCCTGTTGTGACCAGCAGCCGCCTGACTGCAACGACATCAAAGCCTGCCCCTTCGCCGTGCTCTGCGTTGCCAAGTGCTCCCAGAGCGTACCGATGGCCGGCTCGGTGCTGGTCCGTGCCGCGCACGTAGCGCAGCACGTTCCCTACTTGGCGCGACTTGTCGACGGCCTGCCGGCGCCGCCTCCGGACCATCCTCCCAAAGCCTAGTCCTGCGCTGGTCCGGACCAGCGCCACATCCACGTGACCGCGCGTCGCGCGGCGGATCTTGCATCGTACGGTGTCGGCCTGCCGAACCCGCGATGTTCTCAATGCACATGACTAGGTTGCAGACAGATGTTTACCTTCACCAAAGGCCGTGCCCGCGCGGCGGCCTTCGCGGGACTTGTCCTGATCGGCGCAGCCGTGGTCGGCCTCACGACAACAGACTGGGCGGTCCAATCAGGTTGGAGCCCAGCCTCATGGGCGAAGGCAGCGGCAGGATGGGGACTGGCAAGCCCCGCCACGCTACCCCCGGTTTCGACCGCTGCTCTCAAAGACCATGCCTTCGAGCTCGTCCAAAGTGAGATCAAGCAGGGTGAGGCAATGGTGGACGTGCGCCTCACCGACAAGCGCTCCGGAAAGCCTGTCCCGGGAGCGGTGATTTTCGCGCGACGGATCGACATGACGCCGGACGGCATGCCCACGATGACAGCACCCATCGATTTGATGCCCTCGCCCGAGCCCGGGATTTATCGGTTCAAGACCAACCTGACGATGGAGGGCGGTTGGCAACTTTCATTGGCCGCGAAGATGCAGGGCAAAAGCGGCACGGTTCAGAGCCGGCTTGTGCTCAAGGCGGTGCCATGATGGATCGGATGACCCCATCCCACAACGTCGAGCCATCCGAGCGCCGGCCCTTGGACCGCCCGCAGACCTCCAGGCGCATTCGGACCGCTGCCTTGGTACTCCTGGCTCTTGGAGCCGGCATCTGGCTTGGCCTCCGTGCGGGCCAGGGCGACCTCTCCCTGCCGGGCGGCATTGCGCTCCCGAGCTGGCTTGTTTCCGTCCCGGGAAATAACGGTTCCTCCCCCGCAGCGAACGGCTCGATCGCCTATTACCGGGACCCCGACGGCAAGCCCTTCTACTCCGCCGAACCGACGAGGACGGAGGATGGCCGGGATTACGTCGCCGTGCGGGCCAGCGAGGACGTGAGCTTCGAGGACAAGCCCAAGGACACGCCAACCGCTCCCAGTGCAGCCAATCAGGAGGGTGGGAAGAGGCTTCTCTACTACCGCAATCCCATGGGTTTGCCGGATACCTCGCCGACCCCTAAGAAAGACTCGATGGGAATGGATTACCTGCCCGTCTATGAGGGCGAGGCGGAGGATGGTTCGACCGTCACGGTCTCGCCCGGCAGGCTCCAGCGCACCGGGGTCCGGTCAGAGCCGGCAGAGCGCCGTGTCGTCACCCGTCCGGTCCGGGCCCCCGGCACGCTCAAGCTCGACGAGCGCCGCGTGGCCGTCATCTCCCTGCGCACCGAGGGCTTCATTGAGAAGGTCGAGAACGTTACGACGGGCGAGCGGGTACGCGCGGGTCAGCCTCTCCTGCGGCTCTACTCGCCGGAGATCTCCGCTGCCAGCGCCCAGTATTTGAGCGTCCTCAACGACGGAAGTGGAGCCGCCGGCCGTGCTGCGGTTCTCGAAGGAGCCCGCCGACGTCTCGAGAACCTCGACGTTCCACCCGAGGCGCTGACCGAGATCGAACGTGGGCGCAAGGTGCCGACCACGATCACCTGGTCGGCTCCACGGGACGGCCTCGTCCTGGAGCGTAATGCGACGGACGGAATGCGGGCCATGCCGGGGGACGTCCTGTTCCGGATTGCCGACCTCTCAATCCTCTGGGTGCTCGCGGACGTGCCGGAGCATGATCTGGGGGCTGTGCGTCTTGGGCAGGCCGTCACGATCCGGGTGCGCAGCCTGCCGGGCCAAACCTTCTCCGGCAAGATCAGCTTGATCTATCCGCAGGTGAACCTGCAAACCCGAACGGCCCGGGTTCGGATCGAAATCCCAAACCCGGATGGTCTCCTGCTCCCCGACATGTACGCCGACGTCGAGATCGCGTCCGGCGCCGCCAACCCTGTTGTGGCCGTGCCCGACAGCGCGCTGATCGATACCGGGACGCGCCAGGTCGTGATCGTCGACAAGGGCGAGGGCCGCTTCGAGCCCCGCCAAGTCAGGGTGGGTGCCAGCGGAAACGGCTATGTCGAGATCCGCGAGGGCGTGGCGGCGGGCGATCGGGTGGTCGTGTCGGCCAATTTCCTCATCGACGCCGAAAGCAACCTGAAGGCCGCACTCCACAGCATGACGGCTCCGACTGAGGAGAAAGTCCAATGATCGCCCGCCTCATCGCGTGGTCATCCCGCAACCTCACGCTCGTGCTGATCGGAACGGTGTTCGCCGTCGCGGCGGGGCTGTACTCCCTGCGCAGCCTGCCGCTCGACGCCATTCCCGACCTCTCGGACGTGCAGGTCATCGTCTACACGGAGTATCCGGGCCAAGCCCCGCAGGTCGTGGAGGATCAGGTCACCTATCCGCTCACCACGGCCATGCTGACGGTGCCGCAATCGAAAGTGGTGCGGGGCTTCTCGTTCTTCGGCGTCTCGTTCGTCTACATCATCTTCGAGGACGGCACCGACGCATACTGGGCCCGCTCGCGGGTGCTGGAGTACCTGAACGCGGCCGCACGGCGTTTGCCCGTCGGAGTCACCCCCAGCCTGGGCCCGGACGCCACGGGCGTGGGCTGGGTCTACCAGTATGCCGTGATGGCCAAGAACATGACCTTGGCCGAGTTGCGGTCGCTTCAGGACTGGGTGGTCCGGTTCGCGGCCGCAAAGGGCGAAGGCGTCGCGGAGGTCGCGAGCGTCGGCGGCTTCGTCAAGCAGTACAATGTCATCGTCGATCCGCGGCGGCTGCGTGCCCAGGGCATCTCGCTCCCGGCCTTGCGGGAGGCGATCCGTACCAGCAACGCCGATGTCGGCGGTCGCACGGTTGAACTCTCCGAGTTCGAGTTCATGGTCCGTGGCCGTGGCTATCTGAAAAGCGTCCAGGACATCGAAAGCATCGTCCTGAAGACGGACGCCGGCACACCGCTCCGCCTTGGTGACGTCGCGCGTGTCGAAATCGGGCCCGACGAGCGGCGCGGCATCACCGAGCTCAACGGCGAAGGCGAGGTCGCAAGCGGCATCGTCCTGCAACGGTTCGGAGCCAACGCGCTCAATGTGATCGAGAGCGTGAAGGCGCGGCTGACCGAGGTCGCTTCGAGTTTGCCGAAAGGTACAGAGATCGTTCCCGTCTACGACCGCTCGCAACTGATCGAGGCCGCCATCGAGACGCTCAAGGGCACGCTCATCGAGGAGAGCGTCATCGTTGCGCTCGTCTGCGTCGTGTTCCTGCTTCACCTGCGCAGCGCCCTGGTTGCCATCCTTATGCTCCCCGTCGGCATCCTGATGGCGTTTGGCGCCATGAAGCTCCTCGGGCTTGGGTCCAACATCATGAGCCTGGGCGGCATCGCCATCGCGGTCGGCGCGATGATCGATGCCGCCATCGTGATGATCGAGAACGCCCACAAGCACCTGGAGCGGGCGCCGCCGGACCAGCCACGTGTCGAAATCCTGATCAAGGCAGCGAGCGAGGTTGGGCCCGCACTGTTCTTCAGCCTGTTGATCATCACGGTCTCGTTCCTGCCGATCTTCACGCTGGAGGCGCAGGAGGGACGCCTGTTTGGTCCGCTCGCCTTCACCAAGACCTTCGCGATGGCGGCGGCGGCCGTCCTGTCCGTGACGCTGGTCCCCGCACTGATGGTACTTTTCGTGCGCGGGCGGATCGTCCCGGAGCACCGCAACCCGATCAATCGGTTCCTGATCTGGATCTACAGGCCCGTGATCCAGGGCGTGCTCAAGGCCAAAGGCCTCACCATCGTGCTCGCTCTCGTGGCGCTCGGCGTGACGGTCTGGCCGGCCCGCCAGCTCGGCTCCGAGTTCATGCCGGCCCTGAACGAGGGCACGTTGATGTACATGCCCACCACCTTGCCGGGCCTGTCCATCACCAAGGCGGCCGAACTCATGCAAACCCAGGACCGGATCATCAAGTCCTTTCCGGAGGTCGCTTCCGTCTACGGCAAGGCGGGACGGGCGCTGACCGCCACCGATCCGGCGCCGACGGAGATGTTCGAGACAATCATCACCCTAAAGCCGAAGAGCGAGTGGCGGCCTGGCATGACCATCGACAGCCTCAAGGCCGAGATGGACAAGGCGCTACAGTTCCCGGGTGTGTCGAATGCCTGGACGATGCCGATCCAGGCGCGCATCGACATGCTCTCGACGGGCATCCGCACGCCTGTCGGCATCAAGGTGTTCGGTACCGACCTCGCGGAGATGGAGCAGATCGCGCGCCAGGTCGAGGCTGTGGTCAAGGCGGTACCCGGCACATCGAGCGCCTATGCCGAACGGGTGATCGGAGGCTACTTCCTCGACATCGTGCCGGACCGGATGGCGCTCGGACGCTATGGCCTGACCGTCGGCGACGTGCAGGATGTGATCGCTACGGCTCTCGGCGGCGAAATGGTGACCAACACGGTCGAGGGCCGCGAGCGCTATAGCGTCAACGTGCGCTATCCGCGCGAGCTGCGCTCGAACCCGCAGGCCATCGCCACCGAAGTGCAGGTGCCGATGCCAAACGGAGGCGCCGTGCCCCTGGGCGAAGTCGCGAGCGTCAAGCTCACCCGCGGCGCGACCTCGATCCGCACGGAGAACGGCCAACTCGCGGTCTACATCTTTGTTGACATCACCGGACGCGATCTCGGCGGCTACGTCGCCGAGGCGCGGCAGGCGGTTGCGAACGAGGTCACGTTCCCACCGGGCTACTATGCCCAATGGAGCGGGCAGTTCGAGTACCTTGAACGCGCCAAGGCCCGCCTCATGACCGTTGTACCACTCACGTTGCTGATCATCTTCCTGCTGCTCTACCTCAACTTCAAGACGCTGACAGAAACGCTCATCGTCATGCTGTCATTGCCGTTCGCGTTGGTGGGCGGCATCTGGCTGATGTGGTGGCTCGGCTTCAACATGTCGGTTGCCGTCGCCGTCGGATTCATTGCGCTTGCCGGCGTCGCTGCCGAGACTGGCGTCATCATGCTGATCTACCTCGATCACGCACGTCAGGAAGTTCAGGCGGAGCGGGAGCACCAAGGCCGCCCATTCACTCGGGCTGACCTTTACGCGTCGATCATGATCGGCGCAGTGGAGCGTGTACGGCCCAAGATGATGACGGTGATCGCCATCATAGCAGGCTTGGTTCCGATCCTGTGGAGCAGCGGAACCGGATCCGAGATCATGCAGCGCATCGCCGTGCCGATGATCGGCGGCATGATTTCCTCGACCGTGCTGACGCTCGTGGTCATCCCGGCCATTTACGCGCTGATCAAGGGTTACCGCCTGCCTTACACCGTCAGCGTTGTCGACGGGATCCCGGATGTCAAAGGCCAGAAGTCTACACCAGCATGGTCGCGTGCAGTGGAATAAGGGTGAAACGGTGCCGCCGATCTTCGTCTCCAATCCAGTACCAAGCCAATCCGCATGGAATGCAGCAAAGTGGCTTCATATCCATGATGAGCATGATGGAGCCAGTGCACGGCGGCACCGGGCCACTCGAATCCAGGAATTTTGGAGATGAGAAAGCGGGCGGTGTTGGGAGGTCTCTTGATCGCCGGCGTTGTCGCGGCAGCTGCATTCGGCTGGCTCGGTGGCGGACGATCTTCGGATCAGATTGACCCGGACCAAATCAAGTTGGGCACCCGGCTTTACGCCGAACGCTGCGCGTCCTGTCATGGTGCGAAACTTGAAGGCCAACCGAATTGGCAGGAGCCACTGTCCGACGGACGCATGCCCGCACCGCCGCATGATGCAAGTGGGCACACCTGGCACCACAGTGATGCGGAGCTATTTACGATCACGAAGAAGGGTTTGGGGGCATTTGTGCCCGGATATCGAAGCGACATGCCGGCTTTCGAGGGCACGCTGTCGGACGAGGAGATCCGGGCAATTATCGCCTTCATCAGAAGCACCTGGCCACGGACGGAACGCGAATACCAGCGTGCTCGCAGCACAGCTAGATCATAGTGCGACCGGGAAGGATCCGGCCCCGGATCAGGTACGGCCTACCCCCTTCTCGCATATGTTCGATACGGCATGCCAAAACGTCAGCGATGACGCGAACGGCTTGGTTGCGTCTGTTTACGGGAGGGTTGCTCCGGGAACGGCAGCCACATTGAATTGGATGGCGCGCTCAATCTGGCTGTTTTTCATAGCAGGGCTGATCGCCCGGAAGTCGGCGGAGGTCATCCCGACGCTTGCTCCGATTTGACGCCATTCATCTCGGATCGTGGTTGCCATCGCAGCGGCTAGCGTACGTCCTTCGTCCTCATTCAGTCCGAAATACGGTGCCACATCGACTACCTTCTCGATATCGAGGGCATTTCCATGTATCTCGGAGATTGCGGTCTTCAAGGTTGTGCCCTCCTCCGGAACGGGATTGATGTCAAAGGCTGGAGAGAGCCCCCATTTGCCATTTCCTCGGTAGAGGAAACCGAGATTTCGCAGATGGTCGTCGGTGTTCTGGATGAGAACGTTGAACATCAGCCGACGATAGAGCTCTTGCCTGTCTCCCTCTGGATCATCGGAATGCACGAGCATCAGGTGGGCGACATCGACGTAGTTCCCTGGATCGGTTCCCGGCAGGCCCATAAAGGTCTGGGCCGAGATAAATGGAATGCGGATCTTGCCGGAACGGTCGAAGCGCTTGACCTTCGCGATCGGAAAGAGCTGGCCGCTCTCCAGGACATCCGCAGTGGAGGCTGAGATGCCGACGCGCTCGGCAAGCCTCAATGCCATGACCTCTGCACGCGCAATCGCGTACTGGTCATCGATCTTGGCGAGCTTGACGATCCACAGCGATCCATCGTCAGCAAGGGCATTCACCTTCGGGCGAGCGCCCCCCAGCGAGCCAACTGCGTTCTTCAACAGCCCGCCGCCCATCATCTCTGCGCGGCGCTCGCGATAACGGACGGGATCGGCCTCGAACGCTCGGGCTTCCGCGATCACCTGATTTAGATCGAGCAGTCTTGGAACCGATACGCCGCCTAGTCCTTCACGTGGAGGTGCGAGAGCCATCGCCTCGGCTTCGGGACCGTCAAAGTAGCGCAGTGCGCCGGATCGGAGGAAATCGTCCGACTCCAGAAGATAATCGAGATCAGACGTCACCCGTCCGCCCAAGGCGGCTTTGATGATGGCTCTCCCCCAAGAGTCCGGTGAGCCGTCGGCTATCGGTGACGGCAAAGATGAGCCGCCGACAGCCTTGTTCATGTAGAAAGGGGTCTCAGTGAGCGGCATGTGCGGTGCCAGCGGGAAGGCATTCCTCGACTTGAGCCAAGTTGGATCATAGGAGAACGCCGAGGTTTCTCGGTTCCCTGCTACGTCGACGATCAATTCGCCAACGGGAGCCGCCGCAGCACCGATGCGGACATAAATCTTGCGCGTCGGCATCACCACCCCACGTAGCCCTCGTTGGTCGACACTGGTTCGGATTCATCGGCATCGTCCGGAATCTCGGATTGCGATCCGCCTCGTCTGGAAATCTGCTTCGGAGCCCCTTGGCGCGTAAGCCCGCCGCGTCGCCTGGAGATCCGCTTCGGCGCGTCTTGGCGCATGAGCATGAGGCCAACCTCGTCCTTGGGTTGGTCGACGAGATTGCTGAGAAGATCGAGCCGTCCGAGCGCGAACAGAGCCATAGCGAGCGTATTCAGCGAAACGCCCGGGTCACCGATCTCAAGGCGGTACAATGTAGCCCGCGAGATCCCCATCTGCGCGGCGAATTCCTCGGCCGGGATACGCCGTGTGCGCCTCGCCAAGGAAATATCGTGACCGAGCTTTTTGATCGCCCGCGCCACGGCAGGAAAGATCGGCGAACCCTTTGTTGTCGGAATTCCGCTTTCAGGCCTCATGTTTCACATCCACGACGCTATCCGGTAATAAGTCTCATATATGAGACATAAAGGATTTTGTCGCAAGAGTCCAGAGAAGCGCACTTATGTCTTATATATGAGACAAAACAGCGTCCCCGGTATCATATATAAGACAAATCTGCCCGAACGACGCCGTCGGCGCCTATCGCTGGGAAAACTACCGTTCTTCGCCGGGAAGTACGTATGACAGGGTGATGCCGTGGACATCTGTCATGCCAGGATCGTTCGCAATGGCTGGGTCAATGAAGAGCATCACCGTCGCCTCCATGGTATCGCACGCCTTGAGGATGTTCTCCTGGAAGCAGAAGCATCCATCTTCATGAAGTGGCAGCCGGCCAGCTCGGGCAGGACGTTGAAGGTTTCTTACGATGCCGAGAAAACAGGGGCAGTGAGTTCCGACAGTTCGAATCCTGAAGACGCTCCTGGAAGATCTCCGAGATCCAACGGGAGCGTCCCCACTTTTGCTTGCCGATAAACTTTGGTTGTTGTCACATGCAGGCCGCGAAGGAGTAGGCACCTCCCTCCCACGCGCCCGGGCGAATGTTGGCCAATCAGGATCCCCCGCGCACCTGCTTCACCTCTTGCCCCACCAGATCATAGAGTTGCTGCGGACCGAAATCGGTCAGCGGCTTGCCGTTCACGAAGAAGGTCGGCGTCTGCCGCACATCGGCAACCTTCACGTCGGCGATGTCCAGCTCCAGCACGCGGTCGATGGCGTCGGAGGTCGCGTCGGCCTGCGCGCGCTGCACGTCGAGACCTGCCGCCCGCGCGAACTCCCACGCCTTATTCAGATCGGGTGTCCCGTGCATGGCCCATTGCGGTTGGTTGGCCAGCAAGGCTTCGAGAACAGGCTGGTATTTTCCCTGGATGCGTGCCGCCTCAAGGATCCTGACGGCAACGTCCGAACCTTCATGGAAAGGGGCATATCGCAGGACGAGCCGCACCTCGTTCGGAAAGGTGCCCATGATCTGTTTGACGATGGGATAGAAGGCCCGGCATGCCTCGCAGGACGGATCGAAGAACTCCACGATGGTGACCGGAGCCTGTGCTGGACCGATGATTGGTGAATGCGGCCGCACCAGGGTTTCGGACACGCGGGCGATCGCAGGCGGCGTGACCTTGCTGTAGCGATCGTAAAGGAATGCTCCGCCCACGAAGGCAATGACGACGACCAGAGCCGACAGGGCAATAAGGACACGCTTAGACATTGGATTTCCTCCGGCTGGCGGGAATGAGAAGGACGGCAATGGCGGTGAAGGCGACGAGCGACAGGTAGGGAAGCGGCAGGCCAAGGATGGTCATGTCGGCACTCGAGCAGGAAGGTCCCTGACCGCAGGGCTTGATCGTCTCGGGAACGACGCCGCCATAGAGCAGGGAGTGGAATGCGGCGATGAGCCAGCCGATCACGGCAACGGGCAAGGCATAGCGCCAGACGCTACCGTCCTCGCGGAAGGCCGCCACGCCCAGGATGATGGCAAGCGGGAACATGAAGACGCGCTGATACCAGCAGAGATGACACGGTGTCTGTCCCATGACCTCGCCGATGAACAACGCTCCGAAGGTAGCCACGAGCGCGATTGTCCAAGCGGCAAACAAGTAGGCCCACCCGTACCGAGCGGGTGTCGCAGGCTCTGCGGTCGGTACGGACCTGAGATGGCTGATGGTTGTCCGATTCATGTTCTATCCCTGAATGGCCCGGCGCAACTTGGCGAGCGCGGAAGCCTCATCCTCGTGGTAGTCGATCAGGCTGAGGAGTTCCCCGTTGGCATCGGTGACGATCACCGACGAGGAGTGATCCATCGTGTAGTTGTCGCCCTCGGTCGGCACCTTGCGGTAGGAAATGCGGAAGGCTTTTGCTGCCGACGCAACCTCCTCGGGCGTGCCTGTAAGCGCGACGATCCGAGGGTCGAAGCTCTCAAGATACGTTTTCAGGAGATCAGGCGTGTCCCTTTCCGGATCGACGGTCACGAAGACGACATTGAGACGCTCCGCATCGGGCCCGAGAGTCTTGAGATGTTGCGTCATCTCGAACAGGGTCGTCGGGCACACCTCCGGACAATGCGTGAAGCCGAAGAAGTAAGCCGTTGGCTTGCCCTTGAAGGTATCCTGGCTCACGCGTTCGCCGTGATGATTCACGAGCGAGAACGGGCCACCGATGGCGGGCACACCGGAGGTAGTGACCACGGGTTGCCTATTGCCACGTCCGAGCTTTTCCACCTGAATCCAACCAAGCGCAATGGCCCCGAACCCGAAGAGTGCGACGACCACCAGCGCCCAGGCCGCCCAGCGAATGATCTTGAGAGCCGACATGCTGATCCTCAGTGATTTCCGTGTGCGGAGGGCGCTTCGGGAGACGCCTGCGCTCCAATCCCGGCGACGTGGTATTTGATCTTGAGCACGCCTGCTTTCTCGAACACGAGCATGCCTGCGACCGTGTCACCCTGCTTCAGTCCCTGCCGCAGATTGACGAGCATGGCGTGCATGGTGCCCGGCTTCAGCTCCACCGTCTGACCGGGGCGGATCTCCAGCCCTCCTGTGACAGGCTCCATGCGGGCAACGCCATCGACGACCGTGGACCGATGCACCTCAAAGCGCTCCGCAATGACGGAAGATCCGGCGACCAAGCGGTCAGGCTCCGAGCCTGTGTTCGTAATCCGCATATAACCGCCGGCGACGGTCGCACCGCCGGGCGTGGCGCGAGCCCACGGCGTCTCCACCACGATGGAGCCTGCACGATAGGATTCGGAAGGTTGCGCCATCGCACCCGGCATGATGCCGATGGCAAGGGTGGAAATCAGGGCCGCAAGAAATGGTTTGGTCATTCGGGTGTCTTTCGCCCCTCGGTGGGGTCAGTCGTCAATGTGCGGTCAGGTGTCAGAGCTGACCTTGTCGCGAAGGTTCGCTGTCGGCCGCCATGCACAGGGAGACGGCGGGATCGGCCGATCTAAAATCGGCCATGGCCATGACATCAGCGGCCAGCCTCCACGCATAGCGATGGGTGGAGGCTTTTCGGCGTTTGCGCCGACAGTGGTCTTAAGCTTGTGGGGGTCGCGAAGGGGGAGCCTGAGCCAGCGTCTCCAGAGCGGCATCGTTCCCCGGGACCGGGGCATGCGCAGGGCTGGACCAGCGCAAACCCGCACTGGTCACCGAAACGTCCTGAACGACTTTGACATGGCACAGGGCGGCAAGCGGGCATGCCTTCGGGCTTTCCGGCATCGACGGCTGCGCCGGCATGCAGCACGGCACCTCGGCCGGCGCCCCATCATAGGAAGCTGAAGTACGAGCCAGTCCGGCATCGGTCGCCGCCACGAACGCAATCATCCCGCGGGCTTCCGCAGATGCGGCGAATGACGCAAACACGAATGTAGCGATCGCGAAGATCGAGAGCAGACGTGTGATGGCGGGCCAAGACTTCATGCCGGGAACCTCTCACATGCCTCTTAAGTTGGGAAGTTCGGCATCATCACGAGCTTGTGAACAAGAGCGTGGCAATTGGAAGCCGCCTCTCCATAGCATAGGCAGCCTTCCCGGTTCGGATGAGATAGCATCGGAGAATGCTACGCCACTTTCGGAGGAGCCATGCGATTTGCCGTCGTCTTTTTCCTCTCGACCCTCGTCGGTGTCCCTCTAGCAGTCGCCGAGCCGTTCGACGCCTCTCCGCAGAAATATGCAGGTACGGTCAACACGGCACTGCAACAGGTCGGCACTGATCTGCGCGTTCGGCCCATTTCATGCACGGACGCTGCGCGTTGCCGCTTCGCCGCACGGCGAGTCCAAGTCGAGGCGATCAGTCCGGCAGGACGCTCCGGTACGGAACGGATCACGCTCGCGGTCACGTTTCACCAGGGAGGCGAAAGCGCCGCAAAGCAGTTGATGAGGGATGCCTTGCTCGTTCTCGGAGCAACCATGGTCGCCTATGATCCTACGATGCCAGCTGATCGCCGCAGGGATTTTTTGCTCGAACTGGGAGATGCGGCTCTCACCGTCGGCGAGGCCCATCGCGACAGCGCCAATGTGCACTACGCTCTTTCCTTCGATGACGTCAGCGGCCGCCTTGAGATCATCGCTGCGACATTACGCGCAAGTCACAGCTGACATGAGCGCCGGAACGAAACAGGGTGCGACCTGTTAACTCTCGTTTAACTTTTGCCTTGTGATCGCCCAGATCGCTGTGTCAGGTTTGATGAACAAAACCTTAACGACATGGCGGTGGGGGCAATGCGGCAACCTTACTTCGGGCTTCTGAACGTTCGGCCTTTTTCTACGGCAGTCGTTCATCTCGGTATATTTGCCCTGACATTGACCGTGATCGGCACGAGCGCGCAGGCGCAACCCGTGGCCGCGCTGCCGAAGATCACACAGCCTGTTGAGCAAGTCGGCGCCGCCAAGCCCATGGCTGCCTGGATCCGGTTCTGCGAGCAGAAGCCGGCTGAATGCGCCGTCGATCCGTCAGAGCCCGCTACCATCGAACTGACAGCGCAGAACTGGCAGACGATCCTGCGGGTCAATCGACAGGTAAACACCGACATCACAGCCAAGACCGACAAGGATCATTGGGGCATCGAGGATCGCTGGGACTTCGCCGAGGACGGATACGGTGACTGCGAAGACTACCAGCTCGTCAAGCGCAAGCGCCTTGTCGAGGCTGGCTTTCCTCGCCGCGCGCTGCGCATGACGGTGGTGATCGATGAGGAAGGCGCAGGCCACGCCGTCATGATGGTCCGCACCAACCGCGGCGACTTCATCCTCGACAACAAGAAGAACGCTGTTCTGCCCTGGCATCAGACGGGCTACACATACATCAAGCGCGAGGGCGATCAGGGCGCGATCTGGGCCTCGCTCGGCGGTTTGACATCCCCGACCATGACGGCGAACCAATAGACCGCATTCGGAACGCAGACTTCAGCGTTTCTGGAGCCGTTCGCGGTCGTGATGCGCGCGCAATGAAAAGCTCGGACTTATGCGTCGCGCTCTCATAGCGAGCGACGATCAGCTTCGAAAAGACTGCATGACCTATCGATGGAAAATTCGCTTGAACCTCTAGCCGCTTGAGGTGGTAGCCCGGCAACGGTAATCCGGGAGGTAGAAATGGATGATTGGCAGAAACGAAGACGCCGCAAGAATCTTGCGCTGGCGCTTACGCTGACAACGCTGGTTGCCATCTTTTACGCGATCTCGTTCGTGAAGACCCGCGACCTCGAAACCCTCCGCCATCAAGAGGATCCGCAAGCGCATGCTCCCAACAGCGTGAAGCCCTAAGGTCCACGCCGCTCGATGACAGATTGCCTTTGGTGCGGGCCTAAGGTTCAGCCGCCGAAGAGCGAACGCACGCGGTCAAGCACCGAGCGCTGTGCCCCGCCTGCCGTTTGAGGAGTCTGCTCCGGTCTTTCATTCGCGGCTGGCTCGGCGCCCTGCGGTGCAGCCTGTGCGACCTGCGCCGGAACCCCCGATCTCTGCGACGCATAGGCGAGCGGCGGCGGCGTTTCCTTCGGCCTTCCGTTCGCAGCGAGAATGACCTCCTGCGGTCCCGCAGCCAGCGCCTCGGGTCGGCTTACATCGCCGAGACGGTTGCGTGTGCCGGCATTCACGGCAAGCGAGCCGCCCTCGCTGCCACCGCCTCCAGTCAGGGCCTGCCGGAAGGACTCGTGCCCTCCACCATCATCGTAGACCAGCTTGATCGGCTGCACGCCCTTGGCCACGAGCTCGGCGACTTTCTGTTCGTCGGCTTGGCGTTTTTGAGCCACCGCCGCGATCATCGAAGCATCGCCGCTGAAGGCGTATTGACGGTTGACCACGGAAATCCGCGGCTCCTCGTTCGCGATCTCGAAGTAGTCCGAGCCGTCCTTCAGGTTCTTCCAGAAGGCGATGTTCGGATCGTACCGGTGCTTGGCCAGGTTTTCCGCCGTCATCCGGAACGGATAGGACTGAAACTGGAAACCGCGCTGACCTGCGGCAAACGCTTCCCGGGCGAGCGCGTAGACCTCGGAGATAGCCTCATCCGTCATGGCAAAGCAGCCTTGCGACGAGCAGGAGCCATGCACCATCAGGTGCGATCCGGTCCGGCCATGGGCGCGGTCGTATTCGTTCGGGTAGCCGAGGTTGAACGAGAGATAAAGCTGCGAGTTCGGGTTCATCTGGCCCGGGGTGACCGTGTAGAAGCCCTCGGGCGCCTGACGGTCGCCCTCACGGACCTTCGGACCGAGCTGGCCCGACCAGCGGCACATCGGGTAGGTCTTGAGAAGCGCGTATTTGCCGTCGCGGCCGCGCTTCCAGACCTCGATCTCGGATTCCTTCTTGAAGGACCGCATCAGGATCGGGTCGTTCTGCGACATCCCCTTGGTCGCCATCAGTGACATGGTGGCCGCCGGGATCGGCGCGAGATGCTTCGTGGAACTTGTCGAGCCACCGCCCTGGCAGGCGGCCAGGGCGAGCACGAGGCCCGCAGCCATTGCGATACGCTTCATCATGAGACTTCCCGCGTTCTGATCCATCCGCGTGTTGCTGCCGGATGGTTCCCCGATTTCTTAGTCCTTCAACTTTAACCCCGTCTTACCGCCAGACTCTGCTTTACCCGCAATCAAGGCGTATCCGAGGCGATTGGCGCTTCCTCGCAGAGGACCGGAAGCATTCCCCAAGTTTTGTTCTCGCAAGCGGGTGCACGTTCATGAGCAGTGTCCGCTATCCCAGTCGCGCAAGAGACGGGAAGGTCTCGATGAACCAGATCGCAATCAGGGACATCTGCCCGGTAAGCATGAGCACACCCATGAGCGCCATCGTCGTGCCGGCAACGAGCCGAAGGACGACACCCGCGCGCTTCAATGTCGTCATCCGGCGGCTGAAGCGGCTCATTAGAAGCGCGGCGACCAGGAACGGGAGTCCGAGCCCGAAGGAATAGACGGCCAGCAGGAGCGCTCCCTGTCCCGGATTGGCCGCCGCAAGGGCGAGGATCGCCCCCAGGATCGGCCCGATGCACGGTGTCCAACCGAGGGCGAACGCAACGCCGACGAGATAGGCCGTGCCAGGTCCTCCTGCCCGGCTCGGTCCATGCCAGCGCATCTCGCGCTCAAGGAACGGCAGCCGCACCAGCCCGGTCATGACGATGCCCAGCAGGATCAGCAGAGTTCCAGCCACCATCGTAGCTTCCCACTGGAAACGCAGAAGCAACCCTCCAAAGGCCGAAACCCCAAGGCCGAGAGCAACGAAGACCGTGGTGAACCCCAGGACGAACAGGCTGTGCGTGCCGAGTTCCCTAACCGAGTATCCGCTGCTCGCCTGGGTCACCCCACCGAACTCGCGGCCGGCCACGAAGGACAGGTATCCAGGCACGAGAGGCAGAACGCAGGGCGAGAGAAAGGAGACCGCACCCGCGGCGAAAGCCGTTGCGAGAGCGAGAGGCGAGAGATCCATCGAAACACATTCCTTGTTGGTTCATGCATCCGCATCGGCTGCAACGCACGAGGCCTTGACCGAGCGGCCGATCCAGCGCGGAGCGGCGGCGCGATATGCATCATAATCGCTGCCGTGCATGCGCAGCAGATGCTCCTCCTCCATCCGGATCTGTACCGAGAACGCGACCCAACATGCGGCAAGCACTGCGCTCGTGACGGTTGTCGGAACCATCAAAAATGCGCCGAGCACGACAGCCATCATGCCGAGGAATGTCGGATTGCGCGACCATGCGAACAGGCCCGTCGTCACAAGCCCCGTCCGATCCTGATCGAGACCGATGCGCCAGGACGCTCCCATCTGGACCTGGGCAACGACAATGACAGCGCTGCCCATCACCATGACCATGAAACCGGACCAGGCAACGGCGGGGCGCGACAGGATGGAAATCAATCCGGCCGCGGCATCGACATTCGGAACGATGCTGCGCATGAGCAGGAACACGAACAGGCCCGCTCCGCCGATGCGATAGACACGCCCGACGAAGTCGTGAGCGCTGTCGGTGGTGCCGAAATGATCCGGCGAGCGGCCGATGCGTCGCGCAACACGTCGCGTGAGCATCATGAAGGCGATCCCGAGTGCCACGAGGAGCAGGATGGGCAGGATGGCTGGCGGCATCAAGCGGCCTCCCGGCGGCGCCGGGCTCCAATGCCGAAACTATCCGCGACGAGCCAGGTTGCCCCGACCGTGATGGCGATGTCCGCCACGTTGAACGTCGGCCAGTGATAGTCGGCCACATGGAGATCGATGAAGTCGGTCACCATCCTGTCCTTCACGCGGTCGATCAGGTTGCCGACGGCACCGCTGACGATCAGCGAGAGGGCCGCGCCCTCATGCCTGTTACGTGTCCTGACGCTCCAGATAGCCAATCCGACGGCAATGAGCGCGGTGATGCCGATGAGCGCGCGCACACCCCATTCTCCGTCAGCCGGGAGAAAACCGAAGCTGATCCCCCGATTGAAGCTGAGCCTCAGGTTCATGAAGGGCAGGACCACGATGGCGTCGCCCGAAGACAGAAAGGCACGGGCGAGTGCCTTCGTCACCTGGTCGAGCACCATGATCGGCAGCGTGACGACCAGCAGGAGACCGATCCGGGAAGCGACCGTCATCACACTCGCCCTCCGGCGCCGAGCAGGCGCATGGCGTTGGCGGTCACCAGCACCGTCGCGCCTGTATCCGCCAGGATCGCAGGCCAAAGGCCCGTGATGCCGAGAATGGTGGTCACCAGGAACACGGCCTTGAGGCCGAGCGAGATGGTGATGTTCTGGCGGATGTTGGCCATGGTGTCGCGGGACAGGCGCACCATGCGCGCCACGTCCGTCACGCGCCCATGCAGAACAGCGGCGTCGGCGGTCTCGAGCGCCACGTCGGTGCCCCCGCCCATGGCGATACCAACATCGGCGGCAGCAAGGCCTGGAGCGTCGTTGATGCCGTCGCCGATCTTGGCGACCACCTGTCCTTTGGCCTGAAGATCGCGGACGATGGCCTGCTTGTCTTGCGGCAGCAGTTCAGCGCGTGGCTCGATGCCGAGTCCGGCGGCAATGGCTTCGGCCGTGCGGCGGTTGTCGCCGGTGACCATCAGGGACTTCACCCCGGCATTGTTCAGGGCCTCAAGCCCTTCCTTGGCATCGGCGCGCGGTTCGTCGCGCATGGCGATCAGCCCGGCTACCTGATCGTTGGCGAGAAGCACCGATACGGTCTTGCCCTCGTCGTTGAGCGCGGCGATGCGCGCCGTCTGCTCCGGATCGAGCGCAACCTTCTCGCTTGCCGCCTTAGGCGAGCCGAGGAACAGCGACACGCCGCCGACGTTGCCCGTCACACCCTTACCGCCGACGGCGGCGCCGTTCGCGGCGGGCGGAACCGGAACATTGATCTCGGCGGCCTTCGCCAGAATGGCGGTGGCCAGCGGATGGCTCGATCCCGTTTCCAGCGCAGCAGCCAAAGACAGCACCTCACGCTCGGACCGTCCGACGGGGATCACGTCGGTAACCTTGGGCTTGCCTTCGGTGAGCGTGCCCGTCTTGTCGAAGGCCGCCATGGTGATCTTGCCGAGGCTCTCCAGCACGGCGCCACCCTTCATCAACAGGCCACGCCGGGCGCCGGCCGACAGGCCGGCGGCAATGGCGGCGGGCGTCGAGATGACGAGCGCGCATGGGCAGCCGATCAACAGGATCGCCAAGCCCTTGTAAACCCACTCGCCCCAGGAGGCGCCGACGACGAGCGGCGGCACGACGGCGACGAGAGCGCCGACGACGAGGACGGCGGGCGTGTAGTAGCGCGAGAAGCGGTCGATGAAGCGTTCCGTCGGCGCCTTGCTCTCCTGCGCTTCCTCGACGAGGCGCACGATGCGCGCGATGGTGTTGTCCTGCGCAGCTGCGGTAACGCGCACGCGCAGCGCGCCGTCGCCGTTGATCGTGCCGGCGAAGACCGTGTCGTCGACGCCTTTGCGCTTGGGCGTGCTCTCGCCGGTCACAGGCGCTTCGTCGACGGCGCTCTCGCCGGATACGATTTCGCCGTCGGCGGGCACCCGGTCGCCCGGGCGGATCAGGATGATCGCACCGATCGCGAGAGTTTCGGCTTGAACCTCCTCGGTCTTGCCGTCGCGCTCGAGCAGCGCGGTCTTGGGCACGAGCTTGATCAATCCCTGGATGCTGGCGCGCGCACGCCCGGCAGCGACGCCTTCCAGAAGCTCGCCGACGAGGAACAGGAAGACGACCGCAGCCGCTTCCTCGGTGGCGCCGATGATGACGGCGCCGACGGCGGCGATGCTCATGAGCATCTCGATGGAGAACGGTGTGCCGAAGCGGGCTGCGATGAGCGCGCGCCGGGCAATCGGCACCAGGCCGACCGCCATCGCGAGCAGGAAGGCCCAGCGCTCGGTCGCGGGCGCCATCTGGCCGATGGCATAGGCCGCCACGAGCGCCACGCCACAAGCGATGGTCAGGAGACCACGCTGGCTTCGCCACCACGGCCCTTCGCTCGGACCGTGATCATGCAGATGGCCATGCAGGCCGGCGGAAGCCTCGGCACCATGGTCATGCTTGTCGCCATCCTTGTGATGTTCATGACCGCAGCCTGGTCCGTGCTGATGATCATGAGCGTGTTCGGTCTTCGGCGCAGATGCCTGGGAGCCTGCGGGTTCCTGCCCCGTCACCTTGAAGCCGAGAGTTCCGATCTGCTTGGCGAGGGTATCGAGAATGACCGTGTCATCGTGAATGACGGTCACGGTGCCCGCCGGAACCGAGACGTTGACCTCCGACACGCCGGGCACACGCTTCAAGGCATTGTCGATCTTGGCCGCGCACGATGCACAATCCATTCCGGAGACCCGGTAACGGGTGCGCTGCGTCTTGGCAGGTACGGATTCCGGCTCGCCTTCCGGGGCGCCGGGCAGATTGCAGGCCTCACACATGACAAAACCTCTTCACATCGATTCGTCCGGAGGCTACATCCTCTAGCGGCTAGAGGTTCAAGAGGTTTTTTCGATGTCCCTGACGATTGGCGAGCTGTCGCGGCAGACCCAGGTGAAAATACCCACCATCCGGTACTACGAGCAGATCGGCCTCCTGGCCGAGCCGATCCGGACCGAAGGCCAGCAACGACGGTACAGACCTGAGGACGTTCGGAGGCTCAACTTCATCCGCCATGCCCGCGAGCTGGGTTTTGAGGTCGAGGCGATCCGGCAACTCCTGGACCTCGCGGGCGATCCCGACCGTTCCTGCGGCGAAGTCCATGGCATCACCAAGACTCATCTTGCCGAGATCAACGATAAGATCGCCCGTCTGACGGCCTTGCGCGATGAGCTTGAGGCCATGGTGGCCTGTGATCACCGACGCATCTCCGAATGCCGAATCATCGAGGTCCTGGCCGATCATGGTCAATGTCAGCATCATCAGCATTAGCGAAACCATGCGCTGGGTCTGAGGACTACTCTGGGTCTGAGGACTACTTACGATGGACCGAACTGCTCTTTTTGTCGCCATGCGCCACATAAGGGCCGATTATGTCGCCACAAAAACCTTAACGGAAATTGCTTGGCCTCTCAGGTGTTATGGAGAATGGCTTGAGTTCCTGGTCGATTTCCGAAACTCGGCCACATTGTGGGCCTTCCACCGAAGAGCCGGAAAGGCCTCTATCTGGCGTTTGATATTGTCGTCGACAGGAAGCGTCGATGTATCGATCCGCCCCTCCTCGTAGACAGCATCCAGGAACGCGCGCTCCCCGTCGGAGAAAGTAAACAGGCCAGCGAGCCTATCCTTACATGTTTCAAGAATGGTCTGGGCCCACTGCCGAGGCTCCTCGAAGCCCGTAAGTGCGTCTTGCCGTATAACGCTGATCAACTTCGCTTGCAGTTCCTGATAATCGAGTTCGTAGGTATCCAGCGATGCATTACGCCAATCGTAATCGCGGGATGCCGCGCCGATCGCGAGGGTTCCGGCCTTGATCTTATCCCAATCGAGATCATTTCGGTCGAGCAGCCGCCAGGTATCATATAGGTCTCGTGACGCTCGTCGGGTCACGAGGGCGACAAGCTTACCGGCGGCGATCTCGTTGAGATCCACGATCTTGATGTCCGTAGCCCGATATCCTCCAAGTTCCGCGCTGGCCATTTGCTGGGTGCCGAAGAAAGGCGCGCGGTAGAGATAGTTCGTGTCAATCTCGAGCGTTCCGCGCTGACCAAAGGCGGATCCGTACCTGAAGATCCACTTGCCGCCGGCATGGTCCTGGTCCGGAACCCGCTGTTCCGAGTAGCCGAGACGCCGCATCAGGCTCGTGATCGCCTGCTCTGCTTTCTTCTTGTCTTCAAGCATCTGCTCCCGATCCAATGAGCCGACGTAGTTCAGGTCGATGTCGACGGACAGGCGATCAAGCGCGAGGTAGAAAAGATTGAGGGCGGTACCGCCCTTCAGGGCAAACCGCGAGCCGAGAAACGGATCACGGTTGATGCGATCCAATGCATCGATCAACCGGATCACCCGCTCGACCGTGGCCGGCTGGAACGAGGTTTCGGCTGCGATTTTTTCGAGGCGTTCAATGGATATCATCAGAAGGCAGGTCCCTGTGGAACGTCTTCGAATCTGGGATTGGCGATCAGCTCGGGAAGCAAGATGCGCCATGATGGCACGGCGTATCCATTTTCAGCTGACGTGCCTAGGACGGGTCTCATGCTGCTCGGCATCTCTGCGCGGAGGCGGTCCAGAAGCCTAGGGTCCACCAGGAAGTCCTGCGACCGAGTTTCAAGCCACCAGCCCACCATTCCTGCGAGGACACGGCTTCGTCGCCTCAGAGTCATCTCGACCAGGAACTCGCTGTCTATGGCTTCGACTGCATTGAGGGCATGGGCCAGCTCCTCGATTCCGCCAGCGTAATCAGGATATTCCAGACAATCGACGAGAGTGCGTTCAAGACCCGTTATCGCCACGTCAAGGCCGCGCCGGTCAAGCGTTGTTACTCCGTCCCTTTCGCTGTGCTGCCGCCTCAGAGCCGCTGGGTACATGACGAAGCGAACGGTACCGATTTCCGTTTTGACTGCGCCGGGACGGCTATGGCTGAGGACGAGGATCTCGCTCGCGTCAGAATAGGCCAGGCCGTGAAGATCGAGAGCCGAGTGGAACGCAATAACCCCGTCGGCCCTGATCATCGAAGCGACCAGATACCTATCAGGCTGGAAAGACATATGTCTCAGATGAGCAGGCACGACGGCGTAAACGCCGGGAGCCACGTGTTTGAATCGCCCACTGGCCGTGTGATACCGCAGCAGAGAATCGGCAGAAGATAAGGGCTGTTCAGGGAACAGATCCGATCGAAACATCTCGCGCGTAAACACAGGATGCGCTGCTGCGAAGCGTTCTACCTTTCCCTTGGAGCCAACCATTTCATTGCCCTTTCTGGGGTATAAAATGCCCTAATTTTTGCAATGTCAAGATTATCTCTCTCGAATTATTCCGTCGAATGTTCTGACTAGGGTATTTTTTACCCCAGATCACGCAATGACTTGGAGAACCACCGCTCGGTCACCGCTACCCATTCTAAACGCCACCAGCAATCCATTCTTGACCTCAACCCAATAATTCCATAAGTCTCGATATATGGAATCAGAGAACGTCATCCTTGCTCTCGCAGCCCTGGCCCAGGCGACCCGCCTGGACGTGTTCCGCCTCCTGGTGAAGCATGAGCCCGACGGTCTTCCTGCCGGCGACATCGCCCGGGAGCTGGCCGTGCCGCAAAACACCATGTCCTCGCACTTGGGCATCCTTTCGCGTGCGGAATTGGTCCAATCGGAGCGCCGGAGCCGCTCGATCATCTATCGTGCCAATCTCGATCAGGTCCGGAAGGTTGTGACCTTCCTGCTTCAGGATTGCTGCGGCGGGCGCGCCGAAGTGTGCGCACCGCTGGTCGAAGCCCTCATGCCCTGCTGTACGCCTAAGAAGGAAGCTGCCCATGGCTGACCGTCCCTACAACGTCCTGTTCCTCTGCACGGGCAACACCGCTCGCTCGATCCTGGCCGAGGGGATCCTGCGCAAGGACGGCGCCGGCCGCTTCAACGCGTTCTCGGCCGGCAGCCAGCCGAAGGGCACGGTCAATCCGCTAGCGCTGAAGGTCCTCGGCAGCTTCGACTACCCGACCGATGGCTACCGTTCGAAAAGCTGGGACGAATTCACCGGGCCCAACGCGCCCGTAATGGATTTCATCTTCACCGTCTGCGACAGCGCCGCCGGCGAGGCTTGCCCTATATGGCCCGGCCACCCTGCTTCCGCGCATTGGGGTATCGAGGATCCCGCAGCCGTCGTCGGCACCGACATCGAACGGGAGCGGGCCTTTGTCCAAGCCTTCAAGTTTCTCAAGAACCGGATCTCCGCCCTCCTCGCTCTGCCGATGGCAAGCCTCGACGGGATCGCCCTGACCCATCAGCTGCGGGAGATCGGCCGCCTCGAGGGCGCAACCTCCAGCGCCGTGCTCCCTTTTGACCGCCGCTCCGCCTGAGGCTCAATATGTCCGTCTTCGAACGCTACCTGACCGTTTGGGTTGCCCTGTGCATCGTGGCCGGCATTGCTCTCGGCCATGCCTTCCCGGGGCTATTCCATGCTATCGGTGCGCTGGAGATCGCGAAGGTCAATCTGCCTGTCGCCGCCCTGATCTGGCTCATGATCATTCCGATGCTGATCAAGATCGACTTCGCATCGCTCGGACGGGTACGCGAACATTGGCGCGGCATCGGCGTGACGCTGTTCATCAACTGGGCCGTCAAGCCGTTCTCGATGGCGGCGCTCGGTTGGTTCTTCATCGGCTACGTGTTCAAGCCCTATCTGCCCGCCGACCAGATCAACTCCTACATCGCAGGCCTCATCATTCTCGCGGCGGCGCCCTGTACGGCGATGGTGTTCGTGTGGAGTCATCTGACGAAGGGAGAGCCACATTTCACGCTGTCACAGGTGGCGCTCAACGATATCATCATGGTCGTGGCCTTCGCGCCCATCGTCGGCTTGCTGCTCGGACTGTCCGCGATCACGGTACCATGGGACACGCTCCTGCTTTCGGTCGTGCTCTACATCGTCATCCCGGTGATCCTCGCCCAGGTTCTGCGCGGGCGCCTGCTCGCACAGGGTAGCGAAGCGGCTCTTTTGCGCTTGCTGCGAATTCTTCAGCCACTGTCGTTGGTGTCTCTGCTCGCAACACTCGTACTGCTGTTCGGCTTCCAGGGTGAGCAGATCCTCGCGCAGCCCCTCGTCATCGCCATGCTGGCTGTACCGATCCTGATCCAGGTCTATTTCAATTCGGGGCTCGCTTACCTCCTGAACCGGATTGCAGGCGAGCAGCATTGTGTGGCTGGTCCTTCCGCCCTGATCGGCGCCAGCAACTTCTTCGAACTCGCGGTCGCAGCAGCCATCAGCCTGTTCGGATTCAACTCGGGGGCGGCATTGGCGACGGTCGTCGGCGTCCTGATCGAGGTGCCCGTGATGCTCTCGGTCGTGTGGATCGTGAATCGCAGCCAGGGCTGGTACGAGCGAAGTGAACAGTTGCCGAAGGTCGCAACAGCGGGTCGCGGAACCATCAAAGGGAATTTCTAGGTTTGCTTCCGCGAGGGCTTCACCCTGAAGTCGATGTAGAAATTGTCGTCGATTGGCGCGACCAGGAATTCTCGCTCCCGCTTTCGGGAGGATTGGTCGCTCTTCTCGCCCACGGCACTGCTCCGCCGTCCCGCAAGAGTGGAACGTCTTACATACCTGCTCGGATCGTTCTTGATCTTGACCATCAGTAAGAACCTAAGAGCTTCTGCACATCCTTATGCGACAGCGACTGCTTGCATCCTTCCATGATACGCCGCCGCTGACCACCGTTAACGCTTCTATAGAACTCGGAAGTTCCATCGAGCTTAAGGGTTAGCTCGTATTTTGTTCCGTTTTCGTTCTTCACCCATGTGCTTGTATCAGGGGTTTCGACAAAGTGCCAGTCCAGGATCTGGCCGCTGATGTCGGCCAGGGCATTGGACACCTCAAGGGCCGATCCGTAGCGATCCTTTGGGTTCGGCTCCAGGCAGGTCTTGATGATGTTCTTTAGCTTGGCTGGAATGTGCGGCGGGAAGATTTTCCGATCCGGGAAGCGACCGTTATGCAAGTCGAACCGGAAGCTATCGCGATCGAAGGTGTTGTAAGGACCGTATTTCGCCAGTTGTCGGTAGAAGGCGTTGTTTCCATTGCACATGCGGTAGAGCGTCAGCCCGAATTGGTAGATGTCGAAGGTGACGTCGAAATGGTCGGTCTTCGTTGCTTCCGGCGGAATCATCGGGGTGTAGTGACGATCTTGAGCCGCTTTACCGACGAAGTTCATTTGCTTCGCCTGCCCGAAGTCTGACAGGAGCGCCTCTTCACGCTCCGACAGCAGAATGTTGTCCGGCTTGACATCGAAGTGGATCAACTTCTTCGAATGGATGTTGTGAAGGCCCGTCAGAACTTGGCAGCCCAGCGTCACGATCCTGCGCACACTGAGATGGCGATCGGTGATCAATCCCTTGACTGAGCCCTTTCGATAGTACGGCATTGCCAGATAGATCGCGTCGACATCCTCGCATGCATAATGGATCGGCACGACGTTGGGATGAGCGCTTGCATACAGCGCCTTCGACTCGTCAAAGAAATTTCCGGGTGAGGCTAGCGTCTTCTTGTCGATCTTCTTGATTACGATCTCGGCATCGAGCTGATGATCCCGGGACACGAAGGTCTTGGAGTTGCGGCCATCGGCGCCGATCTCCTTGATCAGGTCGAAAGTGACCTGACCTGTCTGGTACGGTTTAAGCATTCGTCGCCCCTACGGCGCAGAGCACGGCTTCGCGTTGCTCTTTCGTCATTTTGTCCCAGTTCTCGATGTCGTATGCATTCTCGCCATCGACTAGCGGCTTAAAGCGGGCGCGATCAATGCCGAGGCGGGACGAAATCGACGAGATTTGCCCGACGTAATACTTCGCCAAATTGCTACTGGCGAAGGCCTCTTGGATCACCCCTTCGATCTGGATCCGCTCGACACTGGGAGACTGCGCGCTCGGCTCGGTTACTCGCACGCCAGCCTGCCCGACCTCGTACTCGCGCAAGACATCCAGAAGATTGCTGCGAAGATACTTCAAACCGTCCGGCATAGAGAAGGCAGCAGGGATTTTGATTTCTTCGACATTGATGATCCGCTCAGCCTCCGAGTCATAGACTGCAAAGGTGACCACCCGTGGCGCCGCGCGTATGCCGATGGTTATCATTCATGCCCCCAGTTGGCTCCATTTAGCATATTCTGAATAGGTGCGGATTCCTCCTTTAGCATTGCAGAGCATTATTTCGACAAACATCGAAATAGCTGTTGACCAGCGCCTGGGATCGGCTCTACCTTATTTCCATGAAAGTCGAACAAGCAGCCAAGCAGCTCGAAGCGCTCGGGAATGTCACCCGTCTCCAAATCTACCGCTTGCTGGTGCGTGCCGGGGAAGCCGGCCTGCCTGTCGGGCAAATCCAAGAGCGCCTTGGGATTCCGCCTTCGACGCTGTCGCACCATATCCAGCGGCTTCTGCTGACCGGGCTGGTCACACAGGAGCGGCAATCCACGACCCTGATCTGCCGAGCGAGTTACCCGGCAATGAATGGCCTCATCGGCTATCTCGCCGACGAGTGCTGCGCCGACGCAGGATGCGCAACTCAGACGGACAATGCCGCCTGATTATTTTTTGTGCGCTACTTCGATAATTCTAGAAGTAGCGACGAAGAGAGAGGCCGATGCCATTCCGTGCCGCCGATCGACCCCAGGAGAACTGTCCCATGACCTCGCTTGAGAGCCTCCCCGTCGCCGTCGTCGGCGCCGGTCCCGTCGGCCTTGCCGCCGCCGCCCATCTGATCCAACGCGGGATGTCCGTGAAGGTCTACGAAGCGGGAGCAACGGTCGGCGCCAATGTCCGAGACTGGGGTCATGTGCGCCTGTTCTCGCCCTGGGAGTACAACACCGACACGGCGGCCCGCGCGCTTCTCCAATCCCATGGCTGGCAGGAGCCCTCCGGCAAGGCGATGCCAACGGGATCGGATCTGTACGACGCCTATCTAAAGCCGCTAGCCGCCACACCTGAGATGGCAGCCGTGATCGAGACGGGCGTTCAAGTCAAAGCGATCACTCGCCTCGGCGCCGACAAGGTGCTCAGCAAGGGTCGCGAGACCAAGCCATTTGTCCTTGCGGTTTCCAACGGTAGCGGCATGATCCGGCGCGACCTTGCGCGAGCGGTGATCGATGCCTCCGGCACATGGACAGCTCCGAACCCGCTCGGCGCAGGCGGCATCCTTGCTGAGGGCGAGGCCGAGAATGCCGGGAGTATCGCATACGGAATTCCGGATGTGCTCGGGCGCGACCGCCCGGCTTACGAGGGCAAGACAATCCTCGTCGTCGGCGCCGGGCATTCGGCGGCGAACGTGTTGCTCGATCTGGCCCGCTTGGCTGAGAGAAGCCCCGAAACGTCCATTATCTGGACAACCCGTGGCGAGAATCTCATGCGGGTCTATGGCGGCGGGCGCGCTGACCAGTTGCCGGCGCGCGGCGAACTCGGCTCCAGCCTCAAAGCACTCGTCGACAGCGGGCGTATCGCTCTGGTTTCCGGCTTCTCCGCAACCCGCGTGACGGCTATCGGCAATCAGGTCATGCTCGAGGGCGAGACCGCCGGCGGCATCCGCGAACTCGGTCCGATCGACAGGATCGTTGTGTCGACCGGACAGCGTCCCGATCTCAACTTGACCCGGGAGCTGCGGCTCGATCTCGACCCTTGGCTGGAAAGCGCGAAGGCGCTTGGCCCGCTGATCGATCCCAATCTGCATTCCTGCGGATCCGTGCCACCGCACGGTCATCGTGAGCTTGCCCATCCGGAACCAGGCTTCTACACGGTCGGCATCAAAAGCTATGGCCGCGCTCCGACATTCCTGATGCTGACGGGCTACGAGCAAGTCCGCTCCGTCGTTGCGGCCATCGCCGGCGACCTCGCAGGGGCCGACGACGTTCACCTCGTCCTGCCGGAGACAGGTGTGTGTTCGACCAACATTGTCCCGAATGCAGGGCCATCATTGGAGTGCTGCGGAGGACCTGCTCCCTCACAGAGCGACGCCTGCTGCGTCGCGGATGCCGAGGCCAAGGCTGAGGGCAAGTCCGGCTGCGGATGCAGCCCCTCCGACGTCGAGCTGATCCAGCCCGCTGGGAAAGTTGCGGAACCTGCGGGCTGCTGCTGAGATCCGCACATGTCGAATTCGGGGGCCTTAGCCCACCCGCATTGCGGACACTTGAAGATAACAGTATTGAGGTCCGCGTCGGGTCATGAGCAGAATTTCCCTGCACCCGATGAAGGTCCGTTTACCTCTTTATCTCGGGAGTGTATCGGGATCACCTCTGATTTCCACATCTAGCGGATCAACCGACCTCGCCTCTCTCGAAGCCCTCATGAGGTCGTGTAAGGGTGTTATTACCATTTTCGCAAGCTGGTCATAACATATGGGGAAGCTCCCTGATGAGGAGCAATCTCAAGATTACGCTCGGTCCTTTTGCAGCGCGTGACTCAGCCAGCGTCCGGTTCTTGGACCAACTGCGCCACCGTCACCCCAAGCGCCTTCGCGATACACGCCACCGTGATCAGCGTCGGGTTCTTTCGGCCGTTTTCGAGATGCGAAAGATAGGCCTGATCTACCCCTAGGTCAGCATCCAGCGCCTCCAGTCTCTCCACAAGCTGCCATTGCGACAGGTCTGCGGCGAGGCGGTGGCGGCGCACATTCTGGGCAAGGATTCGCTGGATATCCATCCGGCCACTCGAACCGGATCTTGCCAACCGCACATATGGATAATAATCCATATTCGTACATGCAACGTTACATTGAGTCGTCTCCCCCTCCGGCTGAGACCCCACTGCATCGCCTGCATGCAACAAAGGCGCGGCAAGGACTCAATCCCAATGAGACCCGGAGCGCTCCTTCTCCGACGCTCTCATAGGACCCGGTCATGGCCATTCTCAACGTCACCGCCCCCGCAGCCTCCAACTTCGAGTTCTACGCCGACGCCCTCTTCTATGGGGCCGGCATCTCAACCCTCGTCTCGAACAGCGGGACCAAGATCGTACTCACGACCGGGGATGGGTTCAGGCTCGAACTCATCGGAATCGGCTTCATGATCGACGCCGCAGCTACCGCGCCATGGATTGCCGGCACCGTCACCGGAATTCGCCTGCTCGACGCAGCCGGCGCCGTCGGCCTCGTGGAGATGTCAGGTCTCTCCTCCAGCCTCAGTGAGTTCGGCAGCTTTCTCGAGAGCGGGAATGTCGCCGATCTGATGGCCTCCCTCATGTCCGGTAACGACACCCTATCCGGCGGCTTCGGTTTCGACGATCTCCGAGGCGGCGACGGGAACGATCACTTCAGCATGGGCGTCGGACCGGATGCAATTTGGGGCGGCGACGGCTTCGACACCGCCTCATTCGAAGTCTTGCCGGCAGGGGCCCCGGCACCGACGCAGGGTGTCACCGTATCCCTGGCAAGCAACACCGGGTCCAACCAGTGGGGCGAATTCTTCCTCATCACGGAAGTCGAGAAAGTCGTCGGCTCCTCCCTTGCGGACTCCGTCGAGGGCAGCGACGTCGACGACCATCTCTACGGCATGGACGGCAATGACATCCTCGACGGCGGATATGGCGGCAAGGACGTCATCGACGGCGGTAAGGGCAATGACATCATCGTCGGCGGCGACGGCGATGACCTGCTTTTCGGCGGGGAAGGCGACGACACCATCTTCGGCGGCTCTACCAATGGAAGCTGGGGCAGCGAAGGGCCGGGCAACAACGTGGTCGACGGCGGCGTCGGCGCCGATACCTTCATGCTCTTCGGCCTCCGCAATGACTTCACCCTCGTCCGCCTCGCCGACGGTTCAGTCAAAGTGACGGAGAAGTCTTCCGGCCGATACGACCTGCTGTCCGGCATCGAGAGGATTTCGTTCAACGGCACGACCATGTCGCTCGACGATGCGCTCATGGCGACCAATACCCTTCCCGAACAGATCGCCGACGAAGATAGCCCGTGGACGATGACCCTGCCGTCCGGCGTCCTCGATCCTACCGCCACCCGCCTTCAGGCAGCTCTGGCGAATGGCTCGGCGCTGCCGGCCTGGATCCGCTTCGACGCGGCGACCAAGACCTTCTCGGGTACTCCTCCGCTCAATTTCAGCGGCACCATTGACCTGAAGGTCGTCACTCTCGATGGCTCGGCCCCGTCCTCAGTAACCTTCACGCTTTGGGTCCGTGACGTGAACGACGCCCCCGGAGCGATTTCGATCACCTCGACCCAGGTGGCCGAGAACTCCGCGAACGGCACGGTCGTAGGCACTCTGAGCGCCTATGACGTGGATGGCCGGCCGACCTTCAGCCTCCTGGATGACGCGGCCGGCATCTTCGAGATCGTGGGCGACAAGATCATGGTCCGCAATGGCGCTAAGCTCGATTTCGAGCAGGTGAAGATCCACCAGATCAAGGTCAAGGCCACCGACGAGTTCGGCGCCTCGTCCGTCAATACCTTCAATATCACGGTGGCGGATGTCTATAATGAGGTCGTGTACGGCACAACCGGGAACGACAAGCTCGTGGGCGGTGCCGGAGCCGACAAGTTCTTCGGGGGACTGGGCAACGACACCCTGACGGGCGGCAAGGGCAAGGACGCCTTCGTGTTCAATACGAAGTTGAACAAGTCCACCAACGTCGACACCGTCACCGACTTCTCGGTGAAGGACGACACGTTCCACCTCGAGAATGCGATTTTCAAGAAAGTCGGTTCGAAGGCAGGGACGCTCAAGAAGGACTTCTTCACCATCGGCCCGAAGGCCAAGGACAAGAACGACTACGTCGTCTACGACAACAAGAAGGGCTATCTGTACTACGACGCCGACGGCTCCGGGAAGGGCGCCGCCGTGCTGATCGCCAAGGTCGGCAAAGGGCACAAGATGACCCACAAGGACTTCTTCGTGATCTGATGAACGGATCCATGGGCGTTGCTTAGGTCGCGCGCGAAGTTCAGGCTTGCTCCATAAGTTCAACATGGTGGTCGCAGTTCGCACGAACGCTGCGATCATTCGCTCCTTCGGCGCAGGCCTCCCCATTGAGGTGATGGGCGGCCGGCGCGAGGCGGAGTGATCGCATTGGCGGCAAGAGCGTGATAGAGCTTGAAATCAATCCTTTGGTGACGAAACTCTCTTAAAGGGGTTGTTCGGGGCGTTATCCTTGCAGGGAGATGCGCCACCGAGGGTGAACACGGGAGACCGGGAATGTCGAAGAGCTCCACCATCCACACTGATGACGGAATGGTTCGAAGAGCCGTCAGACAGCTCCTGGCCGAAAGGCACGCTGATGATGATGCTGTCGTCGTCGAGGAACTTCGTGCAGCGCGAGGGTCCGCCCGTATGGATCTTGCCGTCGTGAACGGACGACTGTCGGGCGTGGAGATCAAGAGCGATCGAGACCGTCTGGGACGCTTGAAGAGGCAGGCAGACCTCTTCAGCCTTGCTGCCGACCGAATGACTCTTGTCGTCGGTCGTGTCCATCATGCTGCGGCTGTCGCGATGGTTCCGGATTGGTGGGGAATCATGCTCGCCACGGCCGGAGAGAACGGCAATGTCCGGCTCAAAACCGTTAGGCCGGGGCGGCTCAATCGAGCCACGGATTCCGGTGCCTTGGTCAGGCTGCTCGAAAGGGAGGAGTTGGTGGCTTTGTTGGAATGGCATGGATTGGATCGAGGATTCCGAACCGCTCCATATGCTCACCTAGTCGAGAAGCTCGTTTCTTCCCTCTCGCGCCCAACGATCTCCGACGGGGTTCGCAGGCTTATCAAAGCCCGCGCTCGAATTGAGAAGGCTCAAAATCTAACTGCGTTTGGAAAGTCCGCAATCATCTGCCGCCCGCCATCCGTGTGATATGCTGATTGACGCGAACTGAAATCCATGGAGCCGGCGCGCCGAATTTCGCGCCGTTCACGCGTAGGTCTCCCTGCGCCACCTGTTCGATGACCGACGTTCCCCAGCAATCCGTTCTCCGACTCCACTCAGGAGATTTAAAGGTCGTGGCCGCGCAGCGAATGTAGGCGCCAGGGTCTGAATTGCTCTCTTCAAGTTCGATCCGCCAGCTCGTTCCCAGTACGAGATCTACATGAGGGAACCATCCGTTCCCACCTGCCCGCGGCTCACGGCGGGGGAGAGATGCATGATCTCCGTAGCGGACATCCCACGTCCCATTCACGGATGCGAACACATCATGTTCGTCCATCGCGAGCATGCGTGGAAAGTCGCGCAATGATGTCGTCGGAAAGCTTCCTGATACCACGACTTTATCGATCGTGTGGAACGCTTCACCTAACTGGGCCTGCATGGAACGCAGCGCCTGATCGATCCGGTTCGCGGCGTCGCGAATGGAACTCCGGACGTATCCTCCATCGACGATGAGCACCGATCCTGACGGGTCGGTCATTTGCGCGATACCCCTTGCTGCGAGCTGGAGCGTGCGCTCGTCATCGGCCGCGACTCGGAAGGCCAAGGGAGAGGATGAGCGGGCCGCCGCACGGATCTGGACTGCTACGGATTCCTGCGACCCAAGCCGGACGATCGGGATCATGCCCTGCCATTTCAGAGCCAAGCTGATCCACGACGCAGATCCTTCCAGTCCCCCGATGTGAGCGTTGAAAGCCTCCGTCGCGCGTCGCCCCTCCTCGTCGCGTGCCAGCTCGCGTTCGCTTCGAGGGCGGGTCGGCTTGAGCCCGAGTTCCTCTCGGGCCCTAGCCCGCTGACGGCGTCGTTCCGCCGCCTCGGCAGCGGTTGCGACCGTCTTCGGAGCGGCATCGAAGTCCACGATCATGCGGCGCCCACCCGCGGCATTACCAAGTACCTCAAACGAATCCTCGATCGTCGCGGCTCCGCGCTGACGGGTGAGTGTCACTATCGGGGTCATCGAATCCTTGACCTGATCGCTGCATTCCAGATAGGCGCGCAGTTCGAACGGGCTCGTGCTGAAGCAGGGAAAATAGGATCGGCTCTGGGAGTTCATGGGGACTCGGCTGGGCAGAATTGTTTCCTTTTTCATCCTAGCATTGCAACTCACTGCCAATGCAACGAAAAACTGCGATACTGCCGGGACTTTCCCATAGGATCTTGCGTCCACCTGTTTATCGACCGCCCGAAACCATGCAGTGATGCGCTGCCGGCTACTGCCGAGACATGCTCGGCAATCTGAAGCAGGATCCCGGACCCGGCGACGAAAACCCACCGTCGGCCAACCCGACAGGCGTCATCGGAATATGACTGTTTCCGTAAACTCAAATGTGAGGTTTGCCGCACTGGTCGGGGACATCATCCCATGGCGTATCGGGCCATCATCTGACGGGGCCATACCGGGTCTTAAAGAAGAGCTGATCAGGAATTCCCCGTGATCGGCTTCGTGCTATTGAAATCTGTTATAAATGCCATTATATTGGCATTTATCATTAAATATCCGAGTAAGTGCCAATATGCTAACATTTAGCATGACAAGCCCCGCTGATGTGATCAAGGGCATTTCGGAAAGGATACGACGTCGACGGCTTGATCTCGAACTGACTCAGAGAGAACTGGCTGCCAGGGCGGGTGTCTCCTATGGATCTTTAAGGCTGTTCGAGGAGACGGGGAAGATTTCGCTCGAAGCCCTCGTGAAGCTCGCGTTTGTTCTCGAAGGAGAAGCTGAGTTCGAGCACTTGTTTCCACCTCGGCCGCCTAAGACAATCGACGATGTCGTCGACCGTCCGGTCAGGCAGAGGGGGCGAAGGAAATGAAGTTCAATCCAATCCGGAAAATGAGCGTCGTCCTCGATCTCGAGGGGAAACAGACCAATTTAGGGACCCTCGCATGGAGCAACAGCGAACGTAGGGCCTATTTTGAGTACTCGGCGGAATTCCTCGCTGCGCCGTTACTGGTCTCTCCCTTCTATGTGAAAACAAATCCAGGCTTGATCGAAGCGCCGCGTGTTCCGTTCGACGGGCTCCATGGCTTGTTTAACGACAGTCTCCCTGACGGATGGGGTCGTCTCCTTCTTGATCGACGGCTTCAAAGGCTCGGGATCGATTATCACCAGCTCACTCCGCTGGATCGCCTCTCTGCGGTCGGAACGACGGGAATGGGTGCGCTGGCGTATATTCCAGAATTACCTGATGGCGATAAGAAACTCGATGATGACATCGATTTGGATTGGTTCATTGAGCAGGTCGACCTGATCCAAGCTGAGTTGGACGTTGCCGATATCGACACTCTTCAGGGCGCACAGGGCGGATCCGCGGGCGCGCGTCCAAAAATAATGATCGGCTTCAATCAGGTCCAAAATACATTTGTTCTCGATTACGGGCAGAGCATGGAGCCCGGTTTCGAACGATGGATGGTCAAGGCCCGTAGCGCTGATGACCCCGCTGAAATCGGCGTCGAGGAAGCGGCGTATGCTTTGATGGCGCGCGCTGCGGGAGTGGAAATGGCGGAGACGCGAGTCCTCAATACAAAGAAGGGCAATCGTCTCTTCGCCACGAAGCGGTTCGACCGAACGCTCGACGGCCGACTCCATATGCATACTGCCAGTGGCATTCTGAATGCCAGCCATCGCGAGGCGTCGTTGAACTACGAACAGCTTCATAAGCTGACGTTTCTGATGACCCGCGACAGTTCCGAAGTCCTTCGGATGTTCCGGCATATGGTTTTCAACGTATATGCGCGGAACCGAGACGACCACGCCAAGAACCACGCCTTTCTCATGAAAGGGGACGGGCGATGGACTCTTTCTCCTGCTTACGACCTAACATTCTCTTCGGGGCCGGGAGGAGAACACAGCGCGGATGTCGCGGGTGAAGGAAAAAATCCGGACATGCAACACTTGCTGACCATCTCCAAGAAAGCATCGATCCCGGAGCAGGATGCGAAGGATGTCATCGATCAGGTGCGAACGGCGATTGACCGCTGGCCGGAGTTTGCCGAGGAGGCGGGGCTTGCTAAATCCCGCACAACCGAGCTTGATCGAATTCTGAATGCCAGGAAACCTACTCAGGCAATGCGCCGGCCTGCCATTTGAGCCTGCTTGAAGCCACGTCGGCCGCACCGCCTACGGTAGACAAAACAAGCGATGCCCAGCTAGCGACGGTCGTGTCGGGCGGTCATGGCCCTCGATCGAAGTGTTCAGGCGATAAGAGGCAAGAACTGTCCTTTTGTAGCCCATGATTTCAATTAAGAGGCTGAATTCGACCTCTTAACGAGCGGTGCTTCTCGCCGGATAAGAACGGTAGGATCATTTGTCTCTTCGGAGACAAGAGTTCACGGATGGTGTGGGGGGGGCGAGGTCACGAAACTCGCAACACTTCATCGACGCTTCACGGTTACCCGCCTGGTACTCGGCTTCTCAGAAGGTTCGAGTACGACTTCACGACCTTCTGTTCGAAGAAGCCTGTCGTACCAGTGCTCATCGCCCAAAAGGGTGCGCTCAGCAAACTGCGTGAACCATTTCCTGGTGTCGCGGCGTCCTTGGCCTGGACCAAGGAACTCCTGGACTAAATGGAACTGACCATCCTGAAGAAGTTGGGCGATCGTCCGACCTCCAGGCGGGACCTGGGTCAGAAGTGACTGGTTCGCTTCAGCGTCGCCCCGGTCAGTGTAGCGGAGCGTCTCAAGCAGCCCACGGAGACGCTGAAGGCTTGTTGGGTCCGGCTCTTGTCCAAGGGTCCAGCCGTGCAGCACCGAGCGTGGTCTGCCGAGATGGTAGGCAACTTGGTCCCAATTCCAGGCCATCAGTCTTCTGATATGCGCCAGCATGGACGGAACGTAGTCTTCGCCTGAAACCATGGCTTTAGCCCTTTTATGGTTCACTGCTTCACGTGACGGCTTGCCAATGCAATCTCGATCATGCGTCTCAGCGTTCGGAGCGACCCGCCTGTCCAAACGTCCAGAATGGCCTCCATCTCCGTTCCATCGAGGGGCACCAGCCAACGCTCATCGAGGCCCTGCTCGGCAAGCATCTCGCTCATGATCTGTCGGCTCAGTGTCGACAGATCCTCCGGGCGTGGCGCGGGAAACTCAATGACCCGGCAACGGTCGCGTAGCGGACCCGAGACGCCATCGAGCGAATTGGCCGTCATCAGCCAGGACACGTACGAGATATCGCAGGCCGCCTGCACGTAAGGATCGTGATAGCGGCACGACGTCTCGCGCTCGAGGAAGGAAAGCAAAGCGTCATGGACGTTTCCATTATACCGGGAGTTTCCGACTTTCTCGATCTCATCCAGCACAATGCCCGGCCCGGCATTCTTGTATAGGCCAATCAGTGCAACGGGTAGCGATGGCTCGCCTGTGCTCCAGCGTCGAGGCGTTCCAGCAAATGTGCCATCTGACAGACCGCCGCAAGAAATGACGTCGTGCGGCATGCCAATCAATGTCAGCAGTCTACGAGCGAAGCGCGACTTTCCACATCCAGGCGAGCCCACGAGGATCGTTGGGCGAAGTTGAACATAGGGCTGAATCGCAACATCTCCGAGAATGCGATCAATCGTGGCTTTCGCATATGGAAACTCAGACTTTAAAGCCGTCCGTACGCCGACGAGGTCCGGCATCGGCACAAGCGGAAGCGACTTGCCGAGAAGGTCCTTGTAGTGCTCGGCAACTCTCGTGCCTGCTTCAGTGTTTCGATTTCCGGTCTGCTCAAATACGACAACCCCAGGGCGGCTCGCCGACGGTGCCGTCAGGACTGGCGGCATTCCTTGCTCTTTTGGAGCCGACAGTGGATTACGCTCCACCATACCCAGCAGGATGTGGCCCCTGCTCAAAGTTCCATTGAGAATGGAAGCCCAGAAAACGCCACGCGGAACAGCGGCAAGGTAGTTGAATGCCGGATTTGCAGCGGCGAACGATAACCAGCCAAGTGCTGCGCCGATGAGTTCTACGGCTTCTTCTGGCGACCTATCGATGATCTCAGATGCCGTTGCCATCGTGATCGCATCCTGAGCCAACGCCAGAGCGGCATGGTGATCAAGCATGTGTGCCAGATAGATCCGGCATCGAAGCTGCCAGGACTTGGCCTCGGATGGCAGATTGTCCGAGGCTGCTGCAAACGCGCTCGCTAGTTCCTGGATATCCTCAATGTCGGCATTGCCCACAAGACGCTCCAGAGCTCGGACGACGCGCGCCTTGGCCCGATAGCCCGGCTTCTCCCGCATTCGCGGCAGCAAATGTTCGGCAAAGCATTGCATGTCCTGCTGGATGCTATCGGCAAAGAACGGCATTCCTTGGAGGAGCTCGTCCGCGGTTGGCAAACAACGCGCCTCCACAACGGCGCAGGACCGCCGTTCGAAATGGCGGCGGCGTGCTCCAGTCCGCGGCGATTTTTCCCCCTGAGATGACATTGGGTGTCATCCAGCAATCAGGATGCAGGCGTGTCGGACGCTCGCTGTCCGAGGCGGTACCAGCGGGAGATTGTCCGAGCCCATCCCTCTTCTTCATTCAGCACCCATAGGTCAGAGGTTACGATCAGCTGACCCGCTTTTGTCAGGCGTGGGTGTCCGACGACGTGGCCCGCGAGGCAAAATGCCGGCCGCAGCTCGCGGCTCCAGCTTGCGAGGAACGGCGCCTCTGCAAGGTCCGCCTCAGTTGGCCCGCATCCATCCCGGAGTTTCGTTAGATCGACGGCCAGGCGTTGGAGCCGTTCGATTTCGAGCGTGGCATCCGCCAGGTTTAAGGGTCGTGCTGCGGTGATCGTGAACATGGGCTTCTCGGAGGTTATGGTGAGCTGTGGTCGAAGGCGTTGAGCAAATTGATGCAAATGAAGCGTCAGGCAGGGAGGCGCCTTCCGGAATGCATGTGAAAATTCAGGAGGGGTGAAGGATGGTCTCCGTTTCACTCCGATTTCAGTCCGGTGAACCAACTATCAGGCGTCCGTATCGATGCCGCTTCGCCGTTGGCACGCAGAACCGCTTCCGCGAGTCTAATGGCGGCATCCTGCTGCTGCTCGGTCAGAGTGAAGCGGTTCTCATCGTCCCGGAATTCAAGGTCGAGCGGGTCGAGATAGGGAACTCCCGGATGGATGATGGACAGAGCCAATAGAGGTTCTCGCTTAAGGCCTCGGCGCGACAGGATATCGAAGTAGTCCTTGGGCTTCAGGCTTGACGGCCAACCGACGGGAAGGAGCCAGACCTTCGGCAGGAGACCGTCGGATACACTCGCCTCTTCCTGAATTTCATGTACGTCGTGAAGGACTCGCCCAATCTCCTGTAGTCCGTCGCGCATCGGAAGAAGGATTCGCATTCGGGTGTCCGTAGCGTAGGCAAGGACCTTCCGGATGGGCAGCGCAGGGTTGTCGAGAATGATGTGAGAATGCGAGGCACCACAATGCGAACTCGCCTCCAAGACGGCCTCGACCAGCTTCAAATCTCCGCTGCGCGTATAGGAGACCGCGAACGGAAGCTCATCGATCCTGCCGAGAGATGGCGGCATACCCTCCGCGACGAGCTGTGCGTGAACCGGGGAGAAGCCGAGCTCGCGAAGTCCAGCAGCGAGGAGGATGCTTGAGACCGTACGGGCGCTTCCACCCTTGGATCCAGCGAAGATAAAGACACTCATGACGTTCCAGGATGCGTGCGCGGCGGGCCGCTGATTCGCACCAGAGTTACCGCATCCAAGGATTCGATGCCAGCAATTTGGCGTATAGAACGCCAATATTGGCGTATGATACGCCAAATGTTGACAAGCTAGCTTTCTCCGATGGTGCATGCACATTCGGGCCATGAACCCAGCCCCGGATCTCCTGAAAGCGGCGCGAATTGCGCTTAGACTCAGCCAAAAGGACTTGGCTGAGGCAGCAGGAATTGGGGAGCGCTCGCTATCCCGGATGGAGGCGGAACCGTCCGATCAGACCGTCCGCACTCAAATAGCTGTACAGCGGGCCCTTGAAGCGATCGGAGTGGAATTCCTGAGCCAGGACGGTGATCGAGGGCCAGGGTTCAGACTTCCCGCAGGGTGGTACCAGTCAGATTCCTGATACCGGACAGTCTATTGACTCTCAGGTGTACGATCTTATGAGAACATAAAAGGAACATCATTTGCGGGCAACGATTCAGGATGCCTGGAAAGCGTTCCCGCCCCACGTCCGATTGGACACTTCCATTTCATGTAATGGCTTACTGCGCCTATTGCGTGAACCGGCGCTCATCGAATGTGAAGCGGGCTAAGTTCACGGTCGACGAGGTGGTGACGCTCACCATCGAGTTCTACAAGCGCAACTATATCGAAGGCCTGTTTCTCTCCTCGGGCATCATCCGCTCGCCCGACTACACCATGGAACAGATGCTGCTGGTCGCGAAGAAGCTTCGCCGCGATCACGGCTTTCGCGGCTATATCCATCTGAAGACGATCCCTGAGGCGAGTCCTTGGCTCATCGAGGAAGCGGGGCTTTGGGCGGACCGCCTGTCCATCAATTTGGAACTGCCGACGGAGCACAGCCTGGAGCGCCTCGCGCCGGAGAAGGACGGCGCGTCCATCGAGGGCGCCATGGCGCAGATGTTCGAGCGTATCGAGGAAGCACGAGAAGAGCGCCGCCATTTCTCGCCCGCGGGCCAGACCACGCAGATGATCGTGGGCGCGGACGACACGACGGATGCCGATGTGTTGCGTACATCCGCCAAGCTCTATGGGAATTACGCCATGAAGCGCGTGTATTATTCAGCCTTCAGCCCGATCCCGGATTCGAGCGCCATCCTACCGCTGAAATCGCCACCGCTCATGCGCGAAAGCAGACTTTATCAAGCCGATTGGCTGCTGCGCTATTACGGCTTCCAGGTCGAGGAGATCGCGGAGAGTTCCGAGCAGGGCATGCTCGATCTCGATGTGGATCCCAAACTCGCCTGGGCGCTCAAGAACCGCCACCTGTTCCCGGTCGATGTGAACCATGCCGAACGCGAGATGCTGCTGCGCGTGCCGGGCCTCGGCGCGCGTGCAGTCGACAAGCTCGTGGCCGCGCGCCGGCATACGACCTTGCGGCTGGAGGATGTGGCGCGCCTCACCTCCGGCCTCAAGCGCGCCAAGCCCTTTCTGGTCACCACCGATTATCACCCGAAGGCCAGGCTCGACCGGCAGGATTTGCGTGAGCGCCTGATCGAAAAGCCGCAGCAGCTGAGCTTGTTCGCATGAGCTCGGACATTCCGTGTCATCCCCGGCGGCCCATAGGGCCGGGAAGGGGATCCACGATCAAGCACCGAGCTATGGATTCCCTTCCCCTCCGCTGCGCTCCGGCCGGGAATGACAGAAGAGATCAAGCATGAGCCTGCACCGCATCACCTTGAAGAACGGCGCTGATCTCGACGGCTTTCGTCGGGCCGTGCGCTGGCTGATGGCGGAGGAGCTCGCTCCGCAGCACATCCTCTGGTCCCTCGATGAAGCACCCAGCCTGTTCGGTGACGATGATTTGCACGATGCGCCGCCGGTCTCGCTGCCGAAAAGCGTGGCGCGGCTCATCGAGCTGTGCGTGTGCCACAGCGACCCGGAACGTTTCGCCCTGCTCTATCAGCTCGCCTGGCGCGTTTTGAACGGCGAGCGCGACCTTCTGGAAATCGCGAGCGATCCGCTGGTGCATCGCATCGACATGATGGCACGCGCGGTCAGACGCGATCTTCACAAGATGTATGCCTTCGTGCGCTTCCGGCGCATGCACGGTGAGCTTGAGCGCTTCGCCGCCTGGTTCGAGCCTGACCATTTCATTCTCGAAGCCTCAGCCACGTTTTTCATCGACCGTTTCCGCTCCCTCGACTGGACGATCCTCACCCCCATCGGTTCCATGCGCTGGGACCGGCATGCCCTTACCTTCGGCCCGTCCGCGCAGCGCGAGGATGCACCGGACGAGGACAGCTTCGAGGAAGGCTGGCGCGGCTATTACGAGAGCGTGTTCAATCCGGCACGCGTGAACCCCACTGCCATGCGCGCTGAGATGCCGAAGAAATATTGGCGCAACCTGCCTGAGACCGCTTCCATTCCCGGGCTGATCCAAACCGCCTCTCAGCGCGTTGACGCGATGATCGAACAGGAGGCGACCATGCCCACCAAACGCACGCCTGAACGCGCCATCGAGGCGATGTGGGATCAGGAGCCGAAAACACTCGAAGAGCTCAACGCCATCATCGCAAAGGCTGGACCGCTGGTGCCCGGCGCAACGCAGGCCGTGTTCGGCGAAGGGCCGAAGCACGCGGATATCGTTTTCGTGGGCGAGCAGCCCGGCGATCAGGAGGATCTGCAGGGCCGGCCCTTCGTGGGGCCTGCCGGCAAGCTCTTCACCAAGGCCATGAACGAGATCGGCATCGACCGAAGCCAAGTCTATCTCACCAATGCGGTAAAGCATTTCAAATTCGAGCAGCGCGGCCATCGCCGGATCCACTCGAAGCCCACGGCGGGCGAAGTGAAGCACTACCGGCCCTGGCTGATGAAAGAGCTTGAGCTGGTGCGTCCGAAGCTCGTGGTGGCGCTCGGTGGAACGGCTCTTCTGGCGCTCACTGGAAAGTCGACGCCGATCTCGCGCTCGCGTGGTCTCGCGCAGTTCGGCCCCTATCGCGGCTATATCACCGTGCATCCGAGCTATCTGCTGCGCCTGCCCGACGAGGCGACGAAGCGTGAGGCCTACGAGGCTTTCCTCAACGATTTGCGCCGCATCCACGATCTGGCCGAGGCCGACCCCGATACGGGAGAGCTGCCCCTGGCCGCCGAATAGTTTTTCGGCCCGACCACTCAAGGTCTCGTGTTCTTAGATTTGCGGATGCTGTGTAAGCTTGGCTTTTTCCTGGGAATTCCGAGGCTTCTACCGCTTAACCGCCCCTTAAACCGCCACAATTAAGGTGCTCCAGAACGTAAAAGGCCGGAATCACCGGCAGGCAATGCGGGGTTTCTAGGATCGTGGCGAACGGACGTGGCCGGCGGGAGCCGGTTTTCGATGCGCCCGCTGCGGAGGCGGGGGAGCTGGATTTTCACCTCTCGGCCGAAGACCGGGCGGGAGGATCCATGACAAGGCGGCGCGCTTCCAGGCAGGATGACGAGGACAGGCGGCCGCGTCGCGGATCACGTCCCAAGAAGGCCAAGCGCAAGGGCCGCTCTCTCCTCGGCAAGCTGATCTATGCGGGCGTCGTGCTCGGCCTCTGGGGCATCATCGCCGTCGGCGGTATCGTCGCCTATTACGCCTCGCAGCTGCCTCCCATCGACCAGCTTAGCGTGCCGAAGCGCCCGCCGAACATCGCCATCATGGCCAATGACGGCTCGCTGATCACCAATCGCGGCGAGACGGGCGGACGCACGGTGACCCTGAAGGAGCTGCCGCCCTATCTGCCCAAGGCCTTCGTCGCCATCGAGGATAGGCGTTTCTACAGCCATTTCGGCATCGACCCGCAGGGCATTGCCCGCGCGGTCTATCGCAATATCACCAGCTCGGGCGGGCTGCAGGGCGGCTCATCGCTGACACAGCAGCTCGCCAAGAACCTGTTCCTCACGCAGGAGCGCACCGCCTCCCGTAAGATCCAGGAGGCGATCCTGGCGCTCTGGCTGGAGCGCAATTACTCGAAGGACCAGATCCTCGAGCTCTATCTCAACCGCGTCTATTTCGGTGCCGGCGCTTACGGCGTCGAAGCCGCCGCCCAGCGCTATTACGGCAAGTCCGCGCGCCATGTGTCGCTCTCCGAAGCCGCCGTGCTCGCGGGCCTCGTGCAATCGCCCTCGCGCCTTGCGCCCAACCGCAATCCGAAGGCGGCACAGGCCCGCGCGGAACTGGTGATGTCGGCGATGAAGGAACTGGGCTTCATCACGCCGGACATGACGAAGACTGCCCTCGGGCAGCCGGCCGAGTCGGTGAAGCCGAACGGTGCGGGCTCGGCCAATTACGCGGCCGATTACGTCATGGACGTGCTCGACGATTTCGTCGGTACCATCGATACGGACATCGCCGTTTTCACCACCATCGACCCGACGCTGCAGGGCGCCGCCGAGCGCGTGCTCGTGGACGAGCTCAACGCCAAGGGCCAGAAGTTCAACGTGAGCCAGGGTGCCGTCGTCGCCATGAAGCCGGATGGCGGCGTGCAGGCGCTTGTCGGCGGGCGCAATTACGAGACGAGTCAGTTCAACCGGGCCACCTCCGCCCGCCGTCAGCCGGGCTCGTCGTTCAAACCCTTCGTCTATCTCACCGCAATCGAGCGGGGCTACACGCCCGACATGGTGATGGAAGACGGGCCCGTGAACTACAAAGGCTGGGCGCCGCAGAACTACGACCGCAAATATCGCGGGCCCATCGCCCTGCGCGACGCGCTGGCGCTGTCGCTCAACACCATCGCCGTGAAGCTCAACATGGAAGTCGGGCCGAAAAACGTGGCGCAGACCGCGCAGCGGCTCGGCATCACCTCGCCGATCCAGGCAAACGGCTCGCTCGCGCTCGGCACCTCGGAGGTGACGCCACTCGAGCTCGTCTCGGCTTATGCGGCTTTCGCCAATGGCGGCATCGGCGTGACGCCTTATGTGATCTCTGAGGTGAAGACGCTCGACGGCAAGATCGTCTACAAGCGTCCGTCATCCGCGGGCAGTCTCGGCCGCGTCATAGATCCTTCAGCGGTCGCGATGATGAACGAGATGATGCACAACACCTTCGTCATCGGCACTGCGCAGAAGGCGCAGATTCCGGGCTGGCCCATGGCCGGCAAGACCGGCACGACCGACGATTACAAGGATGCCTGGTTCATGGGCTTCACGGGCAATCTCGTGGCGGGAGTGTGGCTCGGCAACGACGACGGCACGCTCACCAAGCGCGTGACCGGCGGCAATCTGCCAACGGAGGTCTGGCACAACTTCATGAAGCTCGCCCTGAAGGACAAGCAGCCCGTCGGACTGCCCGGAGGCGAGCGGTTCCGCAATGACGTGCCCGTGGCCGGTGGCGGTGGCGATCCGCGCTATGCCAATGCCGGCAACGGCGAGAATGCCTGGATCCCGCCCCAGCCGCAGCGCCGCGCCAATTCACGCGAGAAGAACTTCTTCGAGAAGCTGTTCGGGCTTTGAGCCCGAACACTTTACCTGAGATGTAATCGCCACGCCTCCTTGAACACGGCATGCTCGCTTCATCATCAAACGAAGGAGCATGCCATGTCCGCTTACGCCGTTGCCCGTCTCACCGATGCCGTCATGGGTCCTGGGATCGTCGAGTATCTGAAAAGGATCGACGCGACCCTGGAGCCGTTCAACGGCCATTTTCTCATTCACGGCGGCCCGATTAATCGGCTCGAAGGCGCGTGGTCGGGCGACCTGATCATGATCGGGTTTCCCACGATGGAGAGCGCCCGTGCCTGGTATGAGTCGCCCGCCTATCGGGAGATCCTGCCTCTCCGCACCATGAATTCCAAAGGCGATGTCATCCTCATCGAAGGCGTCTCGCCCGACCATCGGGCTTCAGACATCCTGGAAGCCGTGACGGCATAAGCCTCAAGCCGATTTTGTCCGCGCTTTGCCCGTTGCCATAAACACCAGAAGCGCCAGTACGCCCGTGCCTGCGATGGCTGTCGGCAACGGCAGCGCGGAGGCGCCGAGGTTCTGACCGAGCACGATGCCGAGAATGGCGGCAAAGGTCATCTGGCAGATGCCGAGCAGCGACGAGGCGGCACCTGCGCGATCGGGAAACGGCATCAACGCGGACGCCATGGATTGCGGCATGGTGAGGCCGACGCCCATCGCATAGATCGCCATCGGCCCCGTGATCGCGAAAGAGGACGGAACGCCGATGGCCACGAGCGCGAGCATCAGCACGCCGCCGAAGGCCAGGCTCATCACGCCGAAGCGGATCGTGCCATCGAGCCCACGCTTGCCGACAAGAAACTGCGCCAGGAACGTGCCGCCGATATAGCCGATAACCATGAAGGCGAAGGAAAACGCAAAAGCCAATTCGTCGAGACGGTAGACGCCCTGCAAGACGAAGGATGAGCCGGATATGAAGGCGAACAATCCGCCATAAGCGAGCAAGGAGAAGCTTACATAGGTGCGGTAGCCCGGATGCCGCAGCAGCACACCAAAACCGCGCAGGATTGAACCGAAGGAAATCCGGTTGGGGGATTTGACGCGGATGCTCTCGGGCAATCGCAGCAGAACGGTTGCCGCGAGCGCGATGCTGCAGAACACCATCACGACGAAGGTTGCGCGCCACTCATAGAATTGTGCGATCAATCCGCCAAAGACCGGCGCGATGGCGGGCACGACTCCCATGATCGAACCCATGCGCGACAATTCCTTGCCGGCGCGCGGCCCTTCATAGAAGTCGCGCACGATGGCGCGCCCGAGAACGATGGGACCGGAAGCGCCGAGCGCCTGCAGGAAGCGCGCCGCGATCAGTATCTCTATATTGGGCGCAAGCGCGCAGACGAGGCTTGCCAGCGTGAACAGCCCGAGCCCGAAGAGCAGCACGGGCTTTCGCCCGATCCGGTCGGAGACCGGCCCGTAGAAGAACTGACCTGCCGCGAAACCGAAGAGGAAAACCGAGAGCGTGAGCTGCACCTGCCCCGTGCTGGCCTGCAAGCCTGTCGCAATCGCCGGAAGCGACGGCAGATACATGTCGGTCGACAGCGGACCGAGCGCCGTCAGCAGGGCGAGGACGATGGTGAGAGCCAGGGTATCGGGCTTGAGCATGATTGAGATCGGCCAATGGCAAAGGACAGGTTGGGACTAAGCGCAAAAGCCCAGCCTGTCATCTGCCGATCTCTGGATCGGTCAACCGATCCGATGCAGCGCGCTGCCATAGGTTTTCAGCCACGCCTCCGCATCGTCCGTGCGGGAGCAGAGCTGGTAGGTGATTTTCCAGAATCGCTGGGAATGGTTGAGCTCGCGCAAATGCGCGACCTCGTGGGCGGCCAGATAGTCCAGCACGAAGGGCGGAGCCATGATGAGCCGCCAGGAGAAATTGAGAGCCCCATTGGCGGAGCAGGAGCCCCAGCGGCTCTTGGTGTCGCGCACGGTGATCCGCTTGGCGGGGATGCCGAGCTGAGCCGTATGTTTCTTCACGGCTGCCGCGAAATCGCGCTTGGCCTCGGCCTCGAGGAAATCGCGCACGCGGCGGGCCACATGGGCGGCCTCGCCCGTCACGGCGATGATCGGATGGCCCGAATTGTCGTGGGTCGCCTGCGTGACGCCCCGAATCGATGACCAATGGACGATGCGGTGCGGCACGCCGCGCAGAGGCACCAGCTCGCCCGACTCGAAGGGCACCCGGTCGGGTACCTTAGCGAGGCGGCTGGCGATCCATTGACTGTGGCCGTCGGCAAATTTCTGGGCCAAGCCGACATCGGTGCGCTCAGGAATCGTGAGCACGACCTCGCCGGTCGCGTGGGAGACGCGCAGCGTGATCCGTTTGGCGGTCGGACGACGCTTGAGGGCCACCTTAAATGCTTGACCCTCAAAGGAAACTTTCAAATGTGGTGGGTCCGCGGGAACGCGGCGAAACAGAGCGGATTTCATGTCCGCAATCTGCCCGTTTACGTCGATTCTGTCAGCGCAGCCGTTTGCCGCTCCCCAGAACGCATCAAGAACAGACTTGGGCTCTTGACGCGCCCCGGAAGGCTCGTTCTCAGGCGTGCTTCTGTATGAATTCAACGATTCGAGGAGCGATCTGAGCCCTGAAACGAGAACCGTTGAAGACGCCATAGTGCCCGACCCCGGCCTGGAGGTGATAGAGTTTCTTGTCCGAGGGAAGGTTCGGGGTCAAGTCGAGCGTGGCCAAAGTCTGGCCCACGCCTGAAATGTCATCCTTCTCGCCCTCGATGGCCATGATGGCGCAGCGGCGAATGTCCATGAGGTCCACCGGCTCGTCCCGGTGCATCATCTCGCCCTTCGGCAGCTCGTGCTTCACGAACACCTTCTCGACCGTCTGCAGGTAGAAATCGGCGGTCAGGTCCATGACGGCGAGATATTCGTCGTAGAAATCACGATGCTTCTCGGCCGAATCACCGTCGCCCTCGACGAGATGGTTGAACATCTCCCAATGGGCGGAAAGATGCCGGTCGATGTTCATAGCCATGAAGCCGGAGAGCTGCAGGAAGCCCGGATAGACATCGCGCCAGAAGCCCGGATGGGATGGGGGCACCTTCATGATGCAATGCTGCTTGAACCATTCGATGCCGCGCTCCTCCGCCAGCCGGTTCACGGCGGTGGGCGAGCGGCGGGTGTCGATGGGACCGCCCATGAGAATCATCGAGCGCGGAATCGCGGGATCGTTCTCGGCCTCCAGACGGGCGATCGCGGCCGCTACCGGCACCGCCGGCTGGCACACGGCCATTACGTGGAGATCGGGACCGAACTCCCGGAACATGGCCTTGAGGTAATCGATGTAGTCGTCGAGATCGAAGCGACCCTCAGCGAGGGGCACCATGCTCGCATCGGCCCAATCAGTGATCATCACCTGATGGGTCGACAGGAAAGTTTCCACTGTGCCGCGCAGGAGCGTGGCGTAGTGGCCGGACATGGGCGCGACGATGAGAAGCTTGGGCTGATTCGCCGCCAGTGCATGATCGCGCTCGAAGGAGACGACCCGGCAGAAAGGCCGCTCCCACACGATCTCTTCGGTAACAGCGACCTCCTCGTTGCCGATGGTGGTTGTGCCGAGGCCGAAGGCGGGTTTTGTGTAGCGGCGGGTGGTGCGCTCGAAGAGCTCGCAGGCGGCGGAAACAGTGCGCCCGTAGGGCGTATTGGTCAGCGGATTATCGGGATTGTCGAAGACAAGTTTTGTGAAATCGGAAGCTGCGCGGGCGGGACTCAAAAGCCAATGCGCGGTATCGTACCAGTAATAAGAAAAATTCATTACACGTCCCCAAGGGCTGGGTGCCTGATTTCTCCCATGCTGTGGAGTAGGCTTTATCCTCAACCGTAATTTTAAGATTAAAGTTCCCCCTGAATATTGCAACAAGCTTATCGGTATAACCGCCTTTCCTTGCGCTCTACCCCGTCCGGAACATCCTTTCGATGACGATTTAGGATTCTTAACCTTTGCCCAACTGTCGAATGGACTGAACTGCACATTGCTTGGCGAACGGCAGGAAGGCCCTATTCTGTTCGTGCATGGTCGCCATTCCTGCCCATCATCTGAAACCGTCTCCCCGCCAGCTGCGTCTCGACACCCTGGTCCGGCTTCGCTGGCTGGCCGTTGCCGGACAATCGGCGGCCGTGGCGAGCGTACGTTTCGGGTTGGGTTTCCCGCTGCCCTTCGAGCTGTGCTTTCTCGTCATCGCCGCATCGGTCTGGACCAACCTTCTGCTGCGCATCCAATACCCGGCAAGCCACCGACTTAGCGACAATGCCGCGACCGCCCTACTCGCCTTCGACATCCTGCAGCTTGCGGCCCTTCTGTATCTGACCGGTGGATTGGAAAATCCGTTCGCCATGCTGTTTCTCGCACCGGTGCTGATTTCGGCGACGGCACTGACGCCTGAGCGAACGCTCGCTCTCGGCCTCCTGGCAGTGGGCTGCGCCACATGCCTCGTGCTCACGCACAGGCCCCTGCCCTGGTTTCCGGGACAGTCTTTCAGTCTCCCCTTCCTCTATGTATCGGGGATCTGGACGGCGATCCTTCTCGGAACGGTGTTCACCGGCATCTATGCCTGGCGCGTGGCGGAGGAAGCGCGCCAGCTCGCGCAAGCGCTCGCCGCGACCGAACTCGTTCTGGCGCGTGAGCAGCATCTCTCGCAGCTTGATGGCCTCGCCGCAGCCGCAGCCCATGAACTCGGAACGCCGCTCGCCACCATCGCGCTCGTGTCCAAGGAGCTTGGCCATAGCATGCCGAAGGACGGGCCCGTGGGAGACGACCTGCGGCTTCTCCAGGAACAGGTGGATCGCTGCCGCTCGATCCTCACCAAGCTCACCTCCATGGGCGAGGAAGACGAAGAAGGGTTTCTGGAGACCGTCTCTCTCAGCCATCTGGTGGAGGAAATCGTCGAGCTTCAGAGGGCTGTCGGATACGACGTGCGGGTGAATGCTCACGGTGAAGGGCCAGAACCCATGGGTCGCCGCAATCCCGGCGTGGTCTACGGCCTGACCAACATCGTCGACAACGCGACAGATTTTGCCGAGAGCCAGGTCACCATCGAGGCCGGCTGGTCGCCTCACGAGGTTTTCATCGAGATCCGTGATGACGGGCCGGGATATGCGCCCGATATTCTTCTGCATGTGGGCGAGCCGTATGTCACGACACGCAGCGCGGCGGAACGCACGGAAGCCAATTTAGACGAAGGTGGAGGATTGGGCCTGGGACTCTTCATAGCCAAGACTTTGATCGAACGGTCCGGGGCGGAATTGACCCTTACGAACGCCGCTCCGCCTGCAACCGGAGCCATTGCTCGGATCGTTTGGCCTCGTCGCGCGTTTGAACAGGGTGCGGCAATTTCGCCGCAGGGAGATTCCAAGGGGACTCTCAAAGAACAGAGGAAGAATTCCCATATCTAGAACAGGCCGTTCGGCCTGCTTTCAGGAAGGAATTTTTCCCAATGCAAGGAGATGTTCTGATGGCCGATGCGCCTGTTGCGTTCGAGGATCGGGCAGACAAGAGCCTCTTGATCGTGGATGACGACCGGCCCTTCTCGACCCGTCTCGCCCGCGCCATGGAAGGCCGCGGCTACGAGGTGCGCGTGGCCGAAAGCGTAGCCGATGGAATCGCCGCCATCGACAGCGAGCCCCCTGCCTTTGCCGTGATCGACATGCGGCTCGGCGACGGCAATGGCCTCGATGTCATCGAGCGCCTGAAGAACCGCCGTCCCGATGCGCGCGGCGTCATTCTTACCGGATACGGCAACATCGCCACCGCCGTCACGGCGGTGAAGATGGGTGCGTTCGACTATCTCGCAAAGCCCGCCGATGCGGACGAGATCCATGCCGCGCTCATGGCGCAGCCCGGCGAGCGTGCCCTGCCGCCGGAAAACCCGATGTCGGCGGACCGCGTGCGCTGGGAGCACATTCAACGGGTTTACGAATTGTGCGGGCGCAACGTCTCGGAAACCGCGCGCCGCCTCAACATGCATCGCCGCACCCTGCAGCGAATTCTCGCCAAGCGCGCGCCGCGCTGAACCTTACAGGCGTCCGTCCGCGATCCTATCCGGGTCAGCTAATGCGTGCAGGGCGGATGCCGCCGCATGGGCGAAGCGCAGCGTCACCGCCTTGCGGCGAGCACCGGCGAGGGGATGATGCAACGATTCCCGCATCACCGCTGCGCCGAAATTATCGGCGATGATGAGCCCGCGGTCCTCGGGCAGGATGTCGAAGGGCACCGTCTCCGGAATCGCGAAATAGAACCGGTCGCAGAAATCTTCGTAATCGGGCCATTTCCGGTCGGCCCGGAAATCCGCAACGCTCGACTTGATCTCGACGATGGTGAGCGAACCGTCGGGCGCGAGCGCGATGAGATCGGCGCGCCTTCCATTGGCGAGCGTGAATTCCGGCAGCGTCACGTGACCGAGTTCGGCGAACAGGCGCCGCACGCCGCGCTGGATACCGGCGGCCATGGGCGATTGCCGCCCGTCGATGGGAAGGATGATGCTGGAGCGGAGAGCAGCTGACGAATCGGACATGCGGGCAGAGTACCCGCTCCGTTCGCGCCTGCAACGGCAGGAATGTCGCGCATAAGTCTACATCTCTATGGAGCGGGTGTCGGCCAGAACGCCCAGAGAAGAAACCCGGCAGACGCGATCCAGAGAGCGACGATGACGGCTGCTGCCGCGCGGCTGGCAGGCCGTTCGGATCGGTGCTGCGCCTGCTCGCGGAATTCCGCCATGAGCGGGCTTGGAATCATCTTGATCACGAGGGCCATGGCCAAGGGCAGAATGATGACATCGTCGAGATAGCCCAGCACGGGGATGAAATCCGGAATGAGATCGATGGGGCTGAGCGCATAGGCGGCAATCACGATTGCCGCCGCCTTCACGTACCATGGAACGCGCGGATCGCGGGCTGCGATGGACAGCGCGATCACATCCTTCTTGATTGCACGCGCCCAATCCTTCAGACGCGACCCGATTTTTGTCATTCCGCAAATCCCGATCGGTTCAATGCAGCATCAGATTATGCGGCGACAGGTTCTCCAGCATGTCGCGCAGCTCGTCCATATGCGGATTGATGGAGAGCGCGATCTGAAAGGCGGCGCGGGCCTCGTTGAGATGGCCGTTGCGCAGGCACACATTGCCGAAGCCGGAGATGGCGCCGAAATGGCGGGGTTCCAGCCTTAAAGTTTGGGCGATGTCGAGCAGGCTGTCCGCATCGCGCTTCTCGATATAGGCGAGCGTCGCGCGCTTGTTCCAGGCTTCCGCCCAATCGGGATGCTTGGCGACGAGGTGATCGAGCAGGGGCTTGGCCTTCTGCAGTTCGCCCGATGCGATGGCCTCCACAGCCGCCGCCAGAGTCTCCTCCGCCACCCGGTCCTCGTGAGCGCTCCAGAGCGTCCAGATCTGGTCCTCAACCTCCTCCACCGGATGCGCGGGATCGGGTTCGGCCAGCTGCTTGAAGAGCCCTTTCAGGCGGCTCGGCAGGGCGGGAGACGGCGCTCTGTCGGGAACTTCGAGGATGAGCTGGAAAACCGGATCGACCGGCAGGGACGACGACATAATGGAGCCCGGCACCCTCTCTGAAAAGATAGCCTGGAAAGGTGACATAGGGGCGAGAGCCGGGGCGGCGAGGGGCGAATTGCAGAGTTTGGACTGGTCGGAGAGGCCGTGCTTCGCTAGTTTCACTCCCAAACCCGGTTCATGAGACCACAAACGAGGGAGATGTCATGGAGCGCGACCCGTTGCGCCTGGCTTGGAAGGTCTCTCCATATCGTCATATCCTCGGCTTCGGGCTTCTGGTTCTCGCAGGGATTCTCCTGATCGTCGGCCTCGAGCTGATCCGCACCGTCGTGGATCGGGCCGTTGCAGGCGGAAGCGCTGCTCCAGGCACTCTGCTGCGCATCGCCGTCACGCCACCCGCCAGCCTCTGGCAGGAGCCGCTCGTTCTGTTTCCGGGCATCCCCCTTGCGCCTGAGACCTTCGTGATCGCCTCCATCGGCGGCATCCTGCTCGTTCCCATTCTCATTGCGCTGCTGCTGATCCCCCTCGATGGGATCGCCGTCAGCATCGGCTCGCGGGCACTGGCGAAACTGCGCGCCCTGGCGCTGGACGCCATCCTCAAGGCCCCGCCCTCTCTGCAGGACGATCTCTCGACCGCAACCGCGCTGGCCGCCCACGGGCTTGCCCGCGAGAATTCCGTGCTGGGCCTGAGCCTGTTCGTCCCGGTGAAACTTGGCGGCATGATCGGCCTCTGCTTTGCCTATGTGCTCGTGATGGATTGGTCCCTCGGCGCCGCCCTCGCCGTGGTCTTGAGCTTGGGCGCTATCCTCAATGCGCGCCGCGCGCTGCTGCGCTTCGATGCCACCACCGCACGGCACAAGGAAGGCCAGGTCGCCGAAGGCATTCTCGCCGGTCTCGAACACCGCATCCCGGCCATGCGCGCTCATGGCACGGGCTTCTACGAGCGGGACCGGGTGCGCAATCTCCTCATCGAAGGCCACCGGCCGGTCGCTCGGCGCGAGTACCGCCTTGCGCTCGTGGATTCCACCGCCGCCATCGTGCTGATGCTGGCCCCCGTCGTCGTGCTGGCGCTCGGCGCGTGGTTCGCGCAAGCGCGCCCGCTGACGGCGGGCATGGTCGCGTCCTGTGCCCTCGCCTCGGCGCTTGCAGCCTATGGCGTGCGTGAGATCGTGCAATGGCAGCGCATGGCCCTGCGCGCACGGGCGCTTCTGTCCGATGTGGCCAGAACCCTTGCCGCCCTGAAGCCGCGCGACGTCAAGAAAGGCAAGGCCTCGCTGCCCGACAACGGCGCGCTCGTGGCGCAGGGCGTCTCGGCCTATGACACCGCGAGCGGCGCGCGGATCACGGGCGTCAACCTGAATCTCACCTTCCCGTCTCACGTGGCTCTCGTTGGCGACGGCGATTCAGGCCCGCGCCTGCTCGCGGCCCTCATGAGCGGCCAGCTTCATCCGTCGGTCGGGCGCATCACCTATGGCGGCGTCGATCTCGTGGAGGCCAATCCCTTCGAGCGCAGCCAGCGCATCGCGCTCGCAGGCGACACGGTTCTCATCGAGGGAAGCCTGCGGGAGAACCTGCTCTATGGCTGTCATGCGCCGGCCGAGGAACGCGAGCATCGTCTCTGGGATGCCATCACCGTTGCCGGTCTCGACCGACTGACCCATGCGCGCGGCCTGTCGGGCACGCTCGATCCCAAGCGCGAGCCCGAGATTGCCGCAGCCATCGTGGAGGCGCGGCGCTTCGTACAGGCGACCCTGCGCGAAGAGAACCTCGACCGCTTCGTCGATCCCTTCGACGCCGCGCGCTACAACCGCTACGCCACGATCGGCGAGAATCTGCTGTTCGGACAGCCGGTGGGCGACACGTTCCAGCAGGACAGACTCTCCGCCCATCCTTTCGTGCGCGCCATCCTGGAAGCGAACGACCTCAACAAGACCTTGAGCCAGATCGGCCTGTCCATCGCCACCAGCATGGTGGAAATCTTCACGGACATCCCGGACGGGCATCCGCTGTTCGAGCGCTTCTCGTTCTTCTCCGCATCCGATCGTCCTTACTTTCAGGATCTGGTGGAACGGCAGAGCGGCCTGCGGCGGCCCGGGCGCGATCAGGAGCGCCTGATCGGCCTGGCTTTGCGCTACAACGAGAGCCGACATCGCTTGGGGCTGCTCAATGAGGCGCTCGAAGCGCGCATTCTCACAGCCCGCAGCGATTTCTCCCGCATGCTGCCGCTGAGCCTCAGGCCAGCCATCGAGTTCTACGATCAGGCGCAGTTCTGCACTGCGGCGAGCGTGCAGGACAATCTGCTCTTCGGCCGCATCGCAGCGGATCAGGCGGGCGCCCCGGAGGCCGTGCAGGGCGTCATCCGTCGTGTGCTCACCGAGCGCGGCCTCGATGGGGAGGTTTCCCGTATCGGCCTCGATCTTCCCATCGACGTGCAGGGCGACGACCTGAGCCTGACCGAAATCGCCGCCGTCGATCTGGTGCGCTGCCTCGTGCGGCGTCCGAGCATCCTTGTGGTCCAGCGGGCCCTCGACGGCCTGCCAAGTCTCGCCGCCGACAGGCTGGTGGCAGCCCTTCGCCGCTCCATGGTCGGACGCGGGCTGGTCATCGTCACACCCACGATTTCCTCTGCCATGGATCAACCGTCCTTCGACGCCGTTATCCGTTTCGAGCGGGGCGAACCTGTGCTGGTTCCCAGCATGCGTCAACCGGAGGCGCTGAGCGCATGACAGCTCTGACTTGCTATCCGGAATTTCCTGGGGTCATCTTGTTGTCATGTGCGATGCCGCACAGAATTCGAGGTTTTCGCCTGGGCATGATCCGATAATGGTAAGCCGTGTTGCATCTCCTGATGAGCTTCAGGTCCGCTTTTGGGGCATCCGCGGCTCCACCTGCGCATCTGGGCCTCAGTTTGTGGAATTCGGCGGCCATACGGCCTGCGTCGAGATCCGCTGCGGCGAGCGCCTCTTCATCGTGGATGCCGGAACCGGCATTTCCGCTCTCGGCAATGCCCTCGGCGAGGATGTTCCCGATATTGTCGACATTCTCCTCAGCCACCTGCATCTCGACCATGTGGGCGGCCTGCCCTTCTTCAAGCCCGCGCTCACCAAGGAGCGCCTGGTCCGTACCTATTGCGGCAATCTCGATGGCGACAGCGCCATGGAATCCCTCGACAAGCTGTTCTCGCCCCCGCTCTTTCCCGTGCGCCTCAGCCAGTTCCCGGCCCGCTTCGAGCATGTGGGGTTCAAGGCGGGCGAAACCTTGACCTTCGACGACGGCGCCGTCGTCACGACCCATTCCCTGAACCATCCGGGCGGCGCGACAGGCTATCGTTTCAAGCATGGCCATCGCAGCGTCTGCTACATCAGCGACGTGGAACACAGCGAAGCCTGGCCGGACAAAGGGCTCACCGAGTTCGTGCGCGACGCGGACCTGATGATCTATGACGGCATGTTCTCAGAGGCCGAATATCCGCGCTGCCGGGGCTGGGGTCATTCCACATGGGAAAAAGGCGTGGAACTTGCCCAATCCGCAGGCGTGAAATCGCTCGCCATCTTCCACATCTATCCGGGCCACGACGATGCCTTCATCCGCGCCCTAGAAGCCGACATGCAGCGCGTGATGCCCACGGCCTTCGTAGCCCGGGAGAGGCAATCCATCATTCTGGACACATCGGGCCAGCAGGGTGTTGCGGATTGGCCCAAGGCCGTTAAGGTGCCCGCCATCTAGCGACGCGGGTTTTTTCATGTCCTCCCCCATTCTCGTAACCGGAGCCGCCGGTTTCATTGGCTTTCACGTGGTCGAGCGCCTTCTGGCGCTGGGCCATCAGGTGGTCGGCGTGGACTGCTTCACCCCCTATTACGACGTGAGCCTGAAAGAAGCCCGCTTCGGCAGGCTCTCTCCCCGCAACAGCTTCCATGGCGAGCGCGTGGATCTCTCCGATCCGCAGGCCACCCGCGATCTCTTCCAGCGCCACCGCTTCGAGCGCGTGATCCATCTCGCCGCCCAGCCCGGCGTGCGTTTCGTCGATCCGATGCCCTATGCCTCGTCGAACCTCATGGGCTTCATGAACATGCTGGAAGCCTGCCGCCATGGCGGTATCCAACACCTCGTCTATGCCTCGTCGAGCTCGGTCTACGGCGCCAATCGGAAGCTGCCCTTCTCCGAGCACGACACCACGGATCATCCGATCAGTCTTTACGCCGCCACCAAGAAGGCCAACGAGATGATGGCGCATTCCTACGCCTCGCTCTTCGGCCTGCCCTCGACGGGCCTGCGCTTCTTCACCGTGTACGGCCCCTGGGGACGCCCCGACATGGCGGTCTACAAGTTTACCCATGCCATTGCTCAAGGACGCGAGATCCAGGTGGCCAATGCCGGCAAGGTGTGGCGCGACTTCACCTACGTGGACGATATCGTGGAAGGCATCGTGCGGCTCGTCGACAAGGCCCCTGTCGCGAACCCGGACTGGAACGCGGAAGACCCCGATCCAGCCACGAGTGCTGCCCCGCACCGGGTCTACAATATCGGCAACGACAACCCGGAAGAGGTCAACGACCTCATCGCCATCATCGAGGACGCGCTGGGCAAAAAGGCCAACCGCGTGAACGTGCCCCTCCCGCCCGGCGACGTGCTGGAGACCCGCGCCGACGTGACGGACCTGCGCCGCGACGTGGGCTTCGCGCCCTCGACTTCTCTGAAGGATGGCGTCAACCGTTTCGTGCAGTGGTACCGCGAGTACCACGGGGCTTGAGATGATGGTCCGCGATTATCTCAAGCTGCTAATTGGATGGATCGCCATCTTCGTTTCAGGCTTCCTGCTGCTCGCATCCTTCGATGCATTCGCCTTCGTCGGAGCCGCCATCATGGTAGGCGTCCTGCTCGTGGCAAGCTCCCTTTCGGCAGCCCTCATCCTCATCTTGAAACCGCTTCTCCTGCGCTATGCGCTGGCCCGACCCAATGCCCGTTCCAGCCATAAAATTCCGACGCCCCAAGGCGGCGGCATCGCCGTGGTCGGCGCTGCCTTGATTACCGTCCTCATTCTCGCATCTGTTTTGAAATCCTCATACGGAGGGTTGCAGCCATTCCTGGTCCTCGCTGGTGCTTCGATCGCCCTGGCGGCGCTCGGCGCCGTCGACGACATTCGCCCGCTTCCCGCGGGCATGCGCCTTCTGCTGCAGGCTGCGGCCGTAACGGCCGTCATCATCACGAGCGGCATCCGAATTCTGCCGGACTGGATTCCCCCGAGCCTGGAGCAGGCATTGTTGATCTTCGGCGGTGTCTGGTTTGTAAACCTCGTCAATTTCATGGATGGTCTCGACTGGATAACCGTCGCCGAGATGGTGCCCGTGACGGCGTCCGTCGCCATCCTCTCGGAAATGACGTACCAGCCGTTCCCGGTCGCCATCGTTGCTATTGCCCTTTCAGGCGCTCTTCTCGGCTTCGCACCCTTCAACAAACCCGCCGCTCGTCTTTTTCTCGGCGACGTCGGCTCCCTCCCCATCGGCCTGATCGTGGGCTGGCTGCTGCTGCAATTTGCCGGAAAGGGCGCGCTCATCGCAGCCCTCCTGCTGCCGCTCTATTACCTGATGGATGCGACGATCACGCTCTTCCGCCGTCTCGCGAAGCGTGAGCGGGTGTGGGAGGCGCATCGCAGTCATTTCTATCAGCGCGCCACCGATAACGGCTTTTCCGTCATGTCCGTCGTCACGCATGTGTTCGTGCTCAATCTCGCGCTCGCAGCCCTTGCGGCAGTGACGCTCGTCTGGCCGTCGGCGCCTGTGCAGATCTCAGCGCTGCTCGCGGGGGTTCTCCTCGTAGGCTTCGTTCTGCGGCGCTTTTCCCATCCCCGCGTCACCGCATCCCTGGAGGCTTCCCGATGAGCGCACCTCTGATCGCGCTGACCGGCTCGACGGGCTTCATCGGCCGTCATCTTCTCAGTGAGTTGCCGAGGCGCGGGTATCGCGTGCGTGTTTTGCTGCGCCGTCCCTCGGAGGTGCCTGCGGGCGCATCGAGCGCCGTGATCGGCGACATCGCCTCGCCGCACAACATGGCGGCGGCGTTGCGCGACGTGGACATGGTGATCCATTCCGCAGGGCTCGCGCATGCCATGTCGGGAAAGCCCGAGGACGATTACCGCACCATCAACACGGAAGCGACGATCAAGCTCGCGCAGGCCGCCGAGCGCGCGGGCGTGAAGCGTTTCATCTTCCTCTCGTCCATCCGCGCGCAGAGCGGGCCGGTGGCGGAGGGCGTTCTCACCGAGGAGATGGAGCCGAAGCCCACCGACGCTTATGGACGCTCCAAGCTGGAAGCGGAAAAGGGCCTCGCTGAACTCGGGCTGGACTGGGCGGCGCTTCGCCCGGTGCTCGTCTATGGGCCGGGCGTGAAGGGCAACATGGCGGCGCTTCTTACGCTTGCCCAATCGCAATGGCCGCTGCCCTTCGGCGGCCTGAAAGCGCGCCGCTCGCTTCTGTCCCTCGACAACCTGACGGCTGCCCTCGACACGCTCCTGAAGACGCAAGGTCCGTTGCGGCGGCCCTTCATCGCCGCCGATCCGGAACCGGTGAGCGTGCCTGAGATCATCGCCGCCTTGCGAAAAGGTTTTGGGCGCGGCCCGGGGCTCATTCCCGTGCCGGCTTTCGCATTAGGCGCAGCGGCTGGTCTGATGGGGAAGACAGAGGCCTATGAGCGGCTGGCGGGCTCGCTGGTCGCGAGCCCCGCGGCGCTGAAGGCGCTCGGCTGGCAGCCTGTCAATGCGACGCCAGACGGGCTGGCTCAGCTGGCACGGCAGGCTGCAGCGACATCTGCCGGCGCTTGAATTCGGGAATCGCATCCTCGAACACCCGCTCCGCCGCCGCGCGGTCTCCGTCCGCGATGGCTTTGGAGAGAGCTTTCAGCCACTGATCGACCTTCGCGCGATCGGCGAAGATGGGCTTTGCGGCCATGACGCCGTCGATGCCGATCTCGGCCATGGGCTCGTCGCGGGCAAAGAGAATCTCATGCAGGCGCTCGCCGGGGCGCGTGCCCATGACGGCGATCTCGATATCCTCGCCGGGCTCGTAGCCGGCCAATCGGATCATGCGCTCGGCAAGCTCGTAGATACGGACCGGCTGGCCCATCTTCAGCACGTAGACGGAGGCGCGCTCCTGGCCGTTGGTGGCCTCGACGCGAACGCGGTCCTGGTCCGCATGCGATGCGGAGGTGAGCACGAGATCGGCTGCCTCGCGCGTCGTCATGAAGTAGCGCACCATGTCGGGATGCGTGACGGTGATCGGGCCGCCACGGGCGATCTGCGCCTTGAACTTCGGCACCACGGAGCCGACCGATCCCAGCACGTTGCCGAAGCGCACGGCGATGATGCGCGTGGTGCCGTTGAGGCCCATGAATTCCGCATCGAGCGCCTGACCGTACATCTCGGCCAGACGCTTGGTCGCGCCCAGCATGGAGACGGGATCGATGGCCTTGTCGGTGGAGATGATCACGATCTCGGAAGCGCCCGCCTCCACCGCCGCATCGGCCACGTTCACGGAGCCGAACACGTTGGTCTTGATGCCTTCCATCCAGTTCCGTTCGAGATAGGGAACATGCTTGAGGGCGGCGGCATGGAAGACCACGTCGGGACGGAAATCGTTCATCACCTCCTGCACGCGCACGCGGTCGCGCACATCGGCGATGACGCCGTCAACATTGGTATCGCTCTGCTGCAGAGTCGGATTTTCCAGGATGTGATGCAGGGATGGCTCGGAGCTTTCCACGATCATGAGATCGCTGGCGCCGAAGGCCACCACGCGGGTGCAGATTTCAGAACCGATGGAGCCACCGCCGCCGGTGACGAGCACGCGCTTGCCGCGAATGAAGTTCTCAAGACGCTGACGGTCGATCTGCACCGTGGGGCGCAGCAGAAGATCCTCAATCTCCAGCGGCGCCAGCTCGGCATTGCGCATGCCTTCGCCGAGGCTCGTCACGCGCACGAGCGGCAGGCCGAGGCGGCGCGCGCGGGCGAGCAGCCTGTCAGGATTGGCCTCGGGCGCAAGCGCGCTCGGGGTTGCCACGAGACGGCGGATCGGCTCGCCACGCTCCTGGAAATCCTGCACCACCTGATCGAGATCGTTGAAATTGCCGAGAACCGGCACGCCGCGGATCGCCTGTCCGAGATCGTCAGCGCGGTAGGAGAGAACACCCTTCGGGCGCATCTTCTTGACCGTCCCGGTCTCGATGGCGCGCAGGATCACCTCGATGTCGCTGCCACGGCCGAGCAGCAGGGTCGGCGTGTTGGTGTCGCGGTCGAGGGTATTGCGCGAGCGGGCGTATTTCACATAGCGGAAGGCAAGGCGCGGCCCGCCCAGCAGGAACATCTGGATCAGCCAGTAGAGGGCGATGGTGATCTTGCCGAAGAAGAACGACCCGAAGAATTGCGGCGAGAGCAGAACGTAGTCGATCACCAGAAGCGTCAGCGCCAGCACTGTGGAGGCGCGGAAGATGTTGAAGAGATCGGGCAGCGAGGCGAACCGCCACTTGGAGCGGTAGAGGTGGAACACCCAGTAGATGATGCCCGCGAAAGCGATGTAGGGCGGCAGGAAGACCGGCATGTCGCCCAGGCGCGCATGCAGAAGCGGACCCTCGAAGCGCACGGCGAAGGTCGCAACAACGGCCACGCCCGTCATCACGAGATCATGGGCGACGATCAACGCCTTCTTGAAATTCTGCCGATTCATTGCCTTGCCATCTTTTGAACCGGGGGTATCGGCCCGGCTCACCCCTTTGTCAATGTAAGGTTGTCACTCAGTTCCGGGCCTGACGCTTTCATATCCCGGTGCCGGCAGCGGACGGTCCGCCACCACGACGAGGTGTCCGTCCTCGTGCGACACGTGGGCCTGGATGCCGAAATTCGCCGCCAGCTTCTCTTCCGTCAGAACCGCCTCGGGAGCGCCGGAGGCGGCCACAAGGCCATGATTTAAAAGGACGATCTCGTCCGCAAAGCGCGCAGCCAGGGTCAGATCGTGCATGATGACCGCGACCGTCCGGCCCGCACGGGCTTGGGCCCTCAGCACATCGAGCACCACGAGCTGATGGCGCGGATCGAGGGCCGCCACGGGCTCGTCTGCCAGCAGCACCGGGGCCTGCGTCGCCAGGGCGCGGGCGAGGAGTACCCGCGCCCGCTCGCCGCCGGACAGCTCCGTCGCGGGCCTGCTCTCGAACTCCTCGAGCCCCACCGCATGGATGGCCTGCGCCACCGCTTCCTGTCCGCGCGGGGGAAGATTGTCGGGCTTCTCACCATGGGGGAGGCGGCCCAGCGCGATCACCTCGGATACCGGCAGCGGCCAGGCGATGGCGCCTCCTTGCGGCAGGTAGGCGATGCAGCGCGACCGCTCTCCGGCCTGCATGCGCGAGACCGGATGCCCATCGAGAGTCACTTGGCCTGCGGTAGGCTCCAGGAGGCCCGCAAGCGTGCGCATCAAGGTCGTCTTGCCCGCCCCGTTGGGTCCGACGATCACCGTGAGGCGACCGGAGGACAGGGTGAGGTCGACCCTGGAGAGGGCATGGCGCTGACCCAGATCGACGGCAAGGTTATGGGCTTGAAGCGCGCTCATACGGGCATCTCCGAAAGCTCAGCCTTGCGGCGGGCGATCACCCACAGGAAGAACGGCACGCCGAGAATTGCAGTCAGCACGCCGATCTTGATCTCCGTCTGCGAAGGGATGAGACGCACGGCGCAATCGGCGGCGAGCAGCAGAGCCGCTCCCCCCAAGCCTGACGGCACGAGGGTGCGCGCCGGATCGTAGCCCGCGAAAGGCCGCACCAGATGGGGGGCAACGAGGCCCACGAAGCCGATGGAGCCCGCCACCGCCACCGCGGCGCCAGTGCCGACGGCAGCGCCCGCGACGAGCAGCACCCGCAGGCGCATCACGTTCACGCCAAGGCTGCGCGCTGTCTCCTCGCCGAGAGCTAAGGCCCGCAATCCCGTCGAGGAGGCAAGGACGAGCGCGGAGGCCATCACGATGAAGGGCGCGGCAAGCAGCACATGGACGATCGAGCGGTCCTCGAAGGACCCTAGGAGCCAGAACACGATCTCGGTAACCGCGAAGGGATTGGGCGAGAGGGTAATGGCAAGCGAGGTGCCTGCCCCCGCAAGACTGCCGATGGCGAGGCCCGAGAGCACGAGCACCACCACCGTGGCCCTACGCCCGGCAACCGCGACCACGAGCGCGATCGAAGCGAGCGCCCCGAGGATCGCCGCGAAGGGCAAAGCCCAGGAGAGCGCGCCCACGAGACCGGAATAAAGCACCAGGACCGCCCCGAAGGCGGCGGCCTGGGGCGCGCCGAACACCGCCGTATCGGCGAGCGGATTGCGCAAGAGCCCCTGCAGGCCCGCGCCCGTGAGCCCGAAGATCCAGCCGATGAGGATGGCCAGCAGCGTTCGCGGCAGGCGGATGTCCCGCACCACGACGCTCGTGCTGCCCTGATCCGACACGAGCGCCGCGAGCGCGCGCAGAGGCGGGATCGGGGCAGGCCCGATCACGAGGGAGGCGACGCTCAACCCTCCGACAAGAAGGACGAGGCCGAGAATGAGGGGCAGCCGGGGCGAGTGCATGAAGGATTTCGGTGTTGTCGCCTCCCGCGATAGCAATCCTATGCTCACCTGTCATCCATGGTCTGACGCAATGTCATCCCCTTCGCTGCGCTCGCCGGGGACGGCACCTCTTCACGTATCGGAAAACAGGTTCAATCCCGGCGCTTTTCCATGATACGAAGCGCATCGACCAATGCGATTGCTTGAGGATCCGGCATGAACCGTCTGTTCGCGAACCTGCCCACCACCGTCTTCGAGGTCATGTCGAGCTTGGCCCGGGAGACCGGCGCGATCAATCTCGGCCAGGGCTTCCCGGACGATCCGGGGCCGGAGGACGTGAGGCGCGCTGCCGCCGATGCGGTGCTGAACGGCTACAACCAATATCCCTCGATGATGGGCCTACCTGAGCTGCGCTCCGCCATCGCCGCCCATTACAAGCATTGGCAGGGTCTCGATCTCGATGCGAATACCGAAGTGATGGTGACCTCAGGCGCGACGGAAGCGCTCGCGGGCGCGATCCTCGGCATCGTGGAGCCGGGCGACGAGGTGGTTTTGTTCGAGCCCATGTACGACGCCTATCTGCCGCTGGTGCGGCTTGCAGGCGGCGTTCCGAAATTCGTGAGCCTCCAGCCGCCGCATTTCCGGCTGACCGAAGAGGCGCTTGCAAAAGCCTTCTCGCCCAAGACCAAAGCGGTGGTGTTCAACAACCCGCTCAATCCGACCGCGACCATCTTTTCGAACGAAGACCTCATGCTTCTCGCCGAGTTCTGCCGCAAGTTCGATGCCATCGCGATCTCCGATGAGGTCTGGGAACACGTAGTGTTCGACGGCGCCAAGCATCAGCCGGTGCTGGGCCTTCCCGGCATGCGCGACCGCTCGGTGAAGATCGGCTCGGCCGGAAAGATCTTCAGCCTCACGGGCTGGAAAGTGGGCTTCGTGGCGGCTGCCCCGCACATCATGAAAGTGCTGGCGAAATCGCACCAGTTCCTCACCTTCACCACGCCGCCCAACCTTCAAACAGCGGTCGCCTACGGGCTTGCCAAGGACGACGCCTATTTCGAGGACATGCGCAAAAGCTTCGCCCGCAGCCGCGACCGCTTCACGGATGGCTTGCGCACCCTCGGCTTTAACGTGATCCCGAGCCAGGGCACCTACTTCCTCAACATCGACATCACGCCCTTGGGTGAAACCGATGACGTCGCCTTCTGCCGCCGCCTCGTCACCGAGCACGGCGTCGCCGCGATCCCCGTCTCCGCCTTCTACGCGGAAGGCGCGGTAAAGAACGTGGTGCGCTTCTGCTTCGCGAAGAAGGATGCGACACTGGATGCAGGCCTGGAGCGGCTGGCGGACGTGGTGAAGCGGGCTGTCTGAGGAACGGACAGGAATGGGCCCAAAGCAGCCTTGACGCGGCGGCCAAGAGGACTTCAAGTAAGCGCCTAGCCGCTCACGGCTTTTTCTCACTTTCTCTAGGAGTTCCCTCCCCTGATGATCCGTCTTCTCGCTTCGGTTGCTTTGGGCCTTGGCCTTGTCACCGCCGCCGCCGCTCAAGAGCGTGTGGTCAACGTCTATAACTGGTCCGATTACGTGGACCCCAAGGCGCTGGACGAGTTTACGAAACAGACCGGCATCAAGGTGGTCTACGACACCTACGACAACAACGAGATCGTCGAGACCAAGCTTCTGGCCGGCAAGTCTGGCTACGACATCGTGGCTCCGTCCGGCCCCTTCGTGCAGCGCCTGATCGGCGCCAAGGTGTTCCAGAAGCTCGACAAGTCGAAGCTGCCGAACCTCGCCAACCAATGGCCCGAGGTGACGCAGCGCCTCGCCGTGTTCGATCCGGGCAACGAATATGCCGTGAACTACATGTGGGGCACCACCGGCATCGGCGTGAACACGAAGAAGGTGAAGGAAATTCTTGGCGATATGCCGCTCAACACCTGGGACCTCGTGTTGAAGCCCGAGATCGCCTCGAAGCTGAAGGCCTGCGGCATCTACATGCTCGATAGCCCTGAGGATCTCTTCCCCGGCGTTCTGGCCTATCTCGGCCTCAACCCGGATTCCAAGAAGAACGAGGATCTGACCAAGGCGGGCGACGCCCTGTTCCGCGTTCGCGGCAACATCCAGAAGTTCCACTCCTCCGAATACATCAACGCGCTCGCCAACGGCGATATCTGCGTGGCGGTGGGCTATTCGGGCGACATGATCCAGGCCCGGAAGCGCGCCGAGGAAGCCAAGAACAACGTCGAGGTCGCTTACGTGATTCCGCGCGAGGGCGCGCTCATGTGGTTCGACAGCTTCGTGATTCCGGCGGATGCCAAGAACGTGAAGGAAGCGCACGAGTTCATCAACTTCATGATGAAGCCCGAAATCGCCGCCATGAACACGAACTACGTGTCCTACGCTTCCGGCAACCTCGCTGCCAAGAAGGATATTGATCCGGCGATCATCAACGATCCCGGCATCTATCCGGACGAGGCCACCATGAAACGCCTGTTCACCAACACGGCCTATGACGAGCGCTCCCAGCGCACCGTCACCCGCCTCTGGACCCGGGTGAAGACGGGCCGTTAATCGCCCGCTCAGGTTTCATCCGGCAAAGATGCAACGCCCTTTCAACTCCGCCTCCGGGCGGAGTTGTCGTTTAAGCAGGCATCGGACCTAAAAGTGGATTTGCACTTTTGGGATCAATCCGGTGCCCTAGGAAGGACGTTTCATCATGCGCCTCGCTCTCGCCGCCGCTCTTGCGCTTGCCCTCGCCGCTCCGGCCCTCGCCCAGACACCCGCTCCGCGCCAGCCGACGATCAGCGTCATGGGAACGGGCGAGGCCGAGCTGAAGCCGGATTTCGCCACTATTTTCGTCAGCGTGGAAACCAAGGGCGATACGGTCGCCCAGGCGTCTTCCGCGAATAGCGCGGGAACGGAGCGCGTGCTCGCCCGCATCCAGAACCTCGGCATCAAGAAGGAAGACATCCAGACCGCCAATTTCCAGGTCTTCCAGACGCCGATGCAGGTCGGCCCCGACGGCAAGGAGATCAAGCAGCCCAAATTCTCCGCCAATCATCAGCTGCGCATCAAGACCCGCAACATCGATGGGGTCGGGCAGCTCGCGGGCGAGATTCTCGCCAGCGGCGACATGACCTTCCAATCCGTCTCGTTTGGCCTCGACCGCCAGGAGGAAGGCGGCGACAAGGCCCGCGAAGCCGCCGTGCGCGACGCCAAGCGCCAGGCCGATGTCTATGCTGCCGCTGCGGGCGTCGCTCTGGGCCGTCTCGTGGAGATCCGCGACGGTTCCGCCCAGCCTGTCGAGCCTTATGCGAACATGCGGATGGAAATGAGAGCAGCAAAGAGCCCCGAATCCGTCCCGCTCGTGCCGCCCGCCACGATCCGCTACACGGCCAACGTGCAGCTCGTCTGGGAGCTGGCGCAGAAGCCCTGATCGAGTTGGCTCTTCGCTCGGGCAATGGTGAGGTGAGCCGCATCGTGGTACATTGACGGCTCGTCCCTTGAGCCGATCGATCCGGTCGCCTCGTCCATGCCCCGGTGACGCCTGCCGTCGCGCAGGATCGGCTCCTCTCTTCGCAAAGCGGGTCAGCCCGCACGAGCCTGCAGGAGATCGACCCGATGACGAAGACCGTCACCTCTCTTTTTCACAGCGAGCGGCACGCGATCATTGCTGCAAGCCGTCTCGAGCAGGCCGGCATCCCAAAAGCCGAGATCGACATCTGGACCGCTCCGATCAACCTCGCCCCTCTCCTGGAGGATGAGGGCGTGTCACGGGCCGACGCCCATGCCTATTCGGAGGGCGTGATGCGCGGCGGCTCCGTGATCATCGTAAGCTGCGCCGATCACGATGTCGGCAAGGTCGTCCAGATCCTCGATGACGAGGGCGTGCTGGACCTCGACGAGCAGCGGGCCTCCTGGCAATCGGAAGGCTGGGAAGGGCCTGAGGCTCCTGCGCGAAGCGATGAGGCCGGTCACGGCAGGGTCCGCATCCAATCCAGAGAAGACAGGCCGATCCGCGAGTAGCGCGTCAGCCTCAGGCGGCCCTGACGCTGCTGAGAAAAAGATGAATCTCGCGGCCGAGACGCTCTGCCTGTTCGTCCAGAGCAGTGGAGAGATGCGCAACGGTACGGGCCGCATCGAGGGAGTGCACGGCCACGTTCTCCGTGGTCTCGATGGCCGATGCTCCCGCCTGCGCCTCGGATGACACCTGCGCGACGGAGCGCGCGATTTCCGACACGGCGACAGTCTGCTGGCTCACGGTTCCGGCAACCGTCGACACGACGCCCGCGAGATCATCTACGGATGCCTGCACGGAGCCGAGTGCCACGAGTGTTTCGCGGGAAGCTGCTTGAACCGCCTCGATCTGACGCGCGATTTCTTCCGTCGCCTTCGCCGTCTGACCCGCCAGATCCTTCACCTCGCTTGCCACCACCGCAAAACCCTTGCCGGCCTCGCCCGCGCGCGCCGCTTCGATGGTGGCGTTGAGCGCGAGCAGGTTGGTCTGCGAAGCGATGGACCGGATGAGATCGGCCACCTGCCCGATATGGGATGTGGCTTGCGCCAGAACCGTCATGCTGTTCGAGGCCTCGCGCGCTTCCGTGACCGCGCGCTGGGAGGCTTCAGTCGAGGCATTCGTTTGAGACGCCACCTCTGCAAGAGATGCATCGAGTTCCTCGGCCGCGCTCGCCACCGCCGCGATGTTCTGCGACGTGCGCGAGGAGGCGGAACCCGCCACCTGTGCCTGCTGCGTCACTTGATTGGCGGAGCCTTCCAGCTCACCGGATGCCGTGGTGAGATCCCCCGTGGCGCGGCGCACTTCGCCGAGGATCTGCTCGATGGTTGCATCGAAGCCTGCGATCGCATCGGAGATGGTTTGCGCGCGCCGGGCCTCGAAAGCTGCTTGCCCCTCGCGCTCCTGCGTCAGCCGCTCGCGCTCGCGGGCATTGTCGCGGAACACCAGAACCGTGCGCGCCATGGCGCCGATCTCGTCGGATGCGTTGGTGGAGGGAACCTCGATGGCTGCATCGCCATCGGCAAGGCGCTTCATGGCTTGCTGCAGGCGGGCGAGCGGCAGGGATATCGAGCGCCCCACAAAGACGTTGAGAGCTAAGCCCAGGACGAGAGCGATGCCCATGGCCCAGAGAATCAGCGTGAAGGTGCGTTGCTGCGAGGCCGTGAGGGCATCGTCCGTCCGCTCCGCTTCCGCACGGACCTTCGCCTTAAGCTGTTCGAGAACCGGCACGAGCAGGTCGAACTGACCTTTCAGGCGCTCGCCCTGGCCGGAAACCTGCTGCTCCAGCTCGGTCCAGGCATTGAAGGCCGTCTGGTAGGTTTCGCCTGCCTGCTGAATGGAGGCCTTCTCGGCGGCAATCTCCTCGGGCAGCTGCGCCAGGGCGCGGGTGAAGCGGCCCTGATCGACCTCGAACGCGCCGAGCAGACTCTCATCCATGACGAGGCGGGCGCGGGCCTCCTGCCTGAACAGGCCCAAGGTGGCGGCCCATAAACGCAACGAAGCCGGTTCGCCGCTGCCGATGAGCGGCCTGACCAGCTTTTCGAGGTTATCTTCCGAGGCGAGCAGGCGTCCTAGCGCGCCCTCATTCGTCTTGTAGCCGATGGCGGTGTAGAGCTTGTCGAGGGCAGCGCCCTGCTCGATGAGGATGGCGGAGTGCTGCTGAAGCTCCTTCACCTCCGCTTCGATCAAAGACGCACCGGGCGCCGAGCCGATCTCCTGGAGCTGGGCAGCGAGGGCTTTGTGCTGGTCGAAGAAGGCCTGGCCGTGATGGCCCTGGCGGGTGGCAGTCCATTCCAGCGCGACGGCTTTCAGAGAATCCGCCCGGCCCCGGAACTGATAGGCCTTGTCAGAGAGAGCGAAATAGGTCTGCTGGGTTTCGAGAGCGCTTTCCACCTCGCTCCGGCCCGCCTGAAACACGGCGCCAATCACGGCAAACCCCACCACCATGATGCCGCTCAGGGCCGCGACGCGCACCCTGACAGACGGCCAACGCAACCCGGCACGAGTCGGCATTGTCCCGAATCTCCCTCTCTCTTTGGGGCAGGACAATAGTCAGGCTGGCTTGCGCGAAGTTTGCGTTTTGAAGGCGTCAGGCCGCCTTCGGCAACTCGGTCATGATGGCGTAGAGGGCAGCCGCGTCCTTGGTGGCGCGCACCCGTTCGATGAGGCCGGGCTCACGCAGCACCCGCGCGACGCGGGCCAAGGCTTTCAGGTGATCCGCCCCTGCCCCTTCCGGCGCCAGGAGGAGGAAGAGCACATCCACCTGCTGGGCGTCGAGGGCCTCGAAATCGACCGGCTTCTCGAGCCGGGCGACCAGGCCGAAGATGTGGGTGAGACCCGGCAGCTTGCCGTGCGGAATGGCGATTCCCTCGCCAATCCCGGTGGAGCCGAGGCGCTCGCGCTGAAGAAGGGCCTCATAGATGGCGTTCTCGGGCAAGCCCGTGAGCTTCGCCGCATGGGTGGCCAGCTCCTGAAGAGCTTGCTTTTTGCCGCTCACGCGCAGGGCGGGAAGAACGGCCTGGGGGTCTAGAAAATCCAGCAAGGGCATCGATCACGCTGCATTAGAGTGTGAAGCCTCAAAGGCCTCTCACCGTTCCAGGCAAAAACCAGGCCAAGAAGGGTAATACCTATCAAGGCTGAGCGGGAGTTGGGTCGACCCATCCGATCGCCCCGTCGCCGCGGCGGTATACGACGTTCACGCGGCCGGTGCTAGCGTGGATAAACACGAGAACGGGCACTCCCGTCAGATCGAGCTGCATCACCGCGTGGCTGACCGATAAGCGATGAAGCGGCTTCGTGGTTTCCGCAATCACTACAGGGTGATAGCCGGAATCCTCGACAGCCTCGTCGGTGGGAGCCTCGAACACGGCGTAGGGGGCTTCCAGGCCTGTATCGCGCCCGTCGCCGTTGGGATTGGCGTGTTCCTTGAGCCGCTGCTTGTAGCGGCGCAGGCGCTTTTCGATGCGAATCGCTGATTGATCGAAGCTGGCATAGGCGTCCTGAGCGGCACCCGATGCCTCGATAGTGATTCCCGAGGTCAGGTGGAGCACGCAATCGGTGCGAAAGCCGGTGCCGTCCCGGGCCACCGTCACATGGCCGGAATAGCCGCCGTCGAAGTACTTCGACAGGGCGGTCGCCACCCGATCCGTCACCTGGGAGCGAAGAGCCTCGCCGATGTCGAGATTTTTGCCGGAAACCCTCAGCGCCATTGACGACCTCCCTCTCTTTTACGCCCATTTGCACAGGACTGATTGAATCCCATGATGATCCGAACGGGCGGCAAAGCAAGCGTCTTTCAGGCTTTACAATATCCTCAAGCGGTGCCTCCTCCGGCGCTCGGCCGAGGAGGGAATGCGCAAGGCCTCGCGATATTTGGCGATGGTTCGGCGAGCGACCACGATGCCTTCCGCCTTCAATTGTTGGGCAAGTGCCTCATCCGAGAGCACATCGTCCGGCGCCTCCGCTTCGATCAGCTGGCGAATGCGGTGACGCACGGCTTTTGCCGCATGCTCCCCCTCGCCCGTCGCGGCGCTGAGAAAGAACTTCATGGGATAGGTAACGCCACCTGCTCCGATGGCCTTGTTGGCCGCAACCCGGGAGATCGTGGACTCGTGCATGCCGATGGCCTCGGCGATACTTCTCAGGGTCATGGGTCGCAATGAGGCGATGCCCTCCCGGAAGAAGGCCTCTTGCTGGCGCACGATTTCGGTCGCGACCGTCAGGATGGTCTTCGCCCGCTGGTCCAGGCTGCGGGTGAGCCAGCTGGCGGATTGCATGCAATCGGAGAGGAAGCTCTTGTCCTCATCCTTGCGCACGGCTTTCGCGACCTCAGTGTAATAGGTGCGGTTGAGCAAGATGCGCGGCAGCGTGTCGGGATTGAGCTCAACGATGAAGCCGCCATCGGCTGAAGGCCGCACCAGCACATCGGGCACGAGCACGTCTATGGGAGCCGCCGTGAAGGCAAGGCCTGGCTTGGGCTCCAGGCGGCGAATCTCGGCGAGCATGTCGACGAGATCCTCCCGGTCGACGCCGCAGATCTTCTGAAGCGTCGCGAGATCCTGTTTTGCCACGAGATCGAGGCGCGAGAGCAGAGCCTGCATGGCAGGATCGAGCCGGTCGCGCTCCCGCAGCTGGATCTCCAGGCATTCCTGCAGATTGCGCGCGCCGATACCGGAGGGCTCGAAGGTTTGGATCAGGCGCAACGCGGTTTCGGCCTGGTCCGGAGAAATACGCAAGCGTTCCGCCAGATCTGCCAAATCCTCGGTCATGTATCCGGCATCGTTGAGAGCATGAATCAGGTGCCGCGCGATCTCGCGCAAGGACGCATTGGCGGATGCCAGGTCGAGCTGCGCTTCGAGATATTCGGTCAGGCTCTGTACACCGGCAATCGTGGCCTCGAGTTCAGGCTGCAGCTCCGAATGCGCGGAGGCTGCACCTTGAGAGGAGGCACCCGCTGCGCTTTCCGTTCGCGATGGCGGCGGCCCGGGGATCATGCGTCCACCGGTCTCGGCATATCTCTGCTTGGCGCGCAGGAAATCCGCGAGGCTGGGAAGCGGCGCATCGCCGTTCGCCTCCGCTTCCTGCAGGAGCGGATTGCGTTCGAGCTCGGCTTCCACATAGGCCGCGAGCTCCGCATGGGAGAGTTGCAGGAGCTTGATGGACTGAACGAGCTGGGGCGTCATCGTCAGGGACTGCCCCTGGCGCAACTCAAGCCGCTGAATCGAACTCATGGACGGCAGCTCATTGGACAGTACCCGGCGAAGATCGGGCATGCTTCTTGCATGCCCTCTGCTTTTACCGCGCCGTCGACGGCTCCGTCAAAAGACAGATCGTCCTACCTTCGCTTAGAGACGGAAATCCTCGCCGAGATAGAGACGGCGCACTTCCTCGTTCGCGACGATGGCGTCCGACGTTCCTTCCGTGAGCACGCGGCCGGAATGGATGATGTAGGCGCGATCGATGAGGCCCAGCGTCTCGCGCACGTTGTGGTCGGTGATCAGCACGCCGAGGCCGCGGCGGGTGAGGTGCCGCACGAGGTTTTGAATGTCGCCCACCGCAATCGGATCGATGCCCGCGAAGGGCTCGTCGAGCAGCATGAAGGTGGGCTCGCCCGCGAGCGCGCGAGCAATCTCGCAGCGGCGGCGCTCGCCGCCCGACAGCGCGATGGAAGGCGCCTTGCGCAGACGCGTGATGTTGAACTCGTCGAGCAGCGCATCGAGCTTTCGCTCGCGCTCCTTGCGGCTCGGCTCAACGATCTCGAGCACGGCGCGGATGTTATCCTCGACGGACAGGCCGCGAAAGATCGAGGCTTCCTGCGGCAGGTAGCCGATGCCCAGACGCGCACGGCGATACATGGGCAGGCCCGTCACATCATGCCCGTCAAGGCTGATGACGCCGCGATCGGCCTGCACGAGGCCGGTGATCATGTAGAAGATCGTGGTCTTGCCCGCGCCGTTGGGTCCGAGCAGGCCCACAGCCTCGCCGGCGCGCACGTTCAAGCCCGCATCCTGCACGACGGTGCGGCCGCGATAGCTCTTCTGCAGACCTTTGACGGCGAGAATGCCGGGTCCGCCGAACACGCCCGTATCGCCTAAGCGACCGAAGCCATGCGGCGACGGCCCTGCCGCTTGGCGGGCCAAGGTCGTCGTGTCCGCAGGAACGGATTGAGGGCGGTTGAAGAAAGGCTTCACGGAATCCATCGCTAAAAGGAGAAGGCCAGACGATGCGCCAGCCTCATCTCGAGAATGTTACGGCTTGGGCTTGGCGTTGCCGGCACCCGTCGGAGCCGGCGCGCCTTGTCCGGGAACGAACAGGGCCCGCACGCGGCCACCGGGCTTGGTATCGATGCTCGCCACACCCGTGTTGATGTCATAGGTCACACGCTCGCCGCGGGTCACGTTGGGACCGTCGCTCAAAGCTGCGTTGCCGTTGAGCAGGATTTTGTTAGCGCCCCGGTCGAAGGTGGCGTTGTCGCCGGTGGCCACCTGCGTGCGGGACACGATGGTGACCGGACCCTTGCAGTCGATCTTCTTGATCGCGCTCTCGCTGGGACCCTGCGGGGTTGCTGCGGCGGGTTGCGCGCCGCCCTGGTTCTGCTGCTCGTAAAAGACGGTCATGGCCGTGCACTTCATGGTGCTTTCGCCCTGAACGGCCACCACGTCGCCGGAGAAGACCGCGCGTCCTTCCTTGTCGAACACATCGAGCTTGTTGGCGTCGATCTTGATCGGCTCCTTGCTGGAGCCGAAATTGCCGAAGCCGACGGCGCGCTCCTTCGAGGCCTGAGCCCAGGCGGCGGATGTCGCTGCCGGGAGGAGAAGCGCGAGAGCGAGCGCGGAGCGGGCGAAACTCATCATGGACGGACACTTGTCGGTTGAGCCGCCTTGGGGGCGGCAGGAGAAGAGGCGGGATTAGCGGAGCCCGTATCGGCAGGAGCGGCAGGCTCGGAAGATTTCGCGGGCAGGAAGGTGGTGCGCACGCGTCCCCTGAAACTCAGGATCTTGCCGTTATCGGTGACCCGAAGCCCCTCGGCCTCGATCTGGCCGTTGCCTCCGAGGATCACGGTCACGGGCTCGTTCGACGTCACGCCGCCGGATTTGAAGTTCACGAAGGCGGAGCGCATGTGGACCTCCTGGCCGCCATCCGTCCGCACACGGACGTTCTGGCGCAGGTTCATCTGCTCCTTCTGCGTGTCCAGAATGCCGATATCGGCTTCGAGCCTGGCTGCGCTGCCCTTGTCGTCGGTGACGATGCGGGCGCGCAGATCCTTGAGCTCCACGAAGTTGGGCTTACGCACATCCTGTGTGGCGGCGCTGGCGGTCACCTCATAGGGCCGGTTGTCGTTCTTGAAGCCGGTGAGCTTGGGCGCTTCCATGGTCACGTTGGTGCCGTTGACACCAATGGAGCCGAAGCTCAGATCATCGATCTGCCGGAAAGGCTCGAAATAGGCGAAAGCCGCCACGGCAGCCATCGACAGGAGGGAGCCCAGGGGAATGGCGACCTTTGCCAACCGCACCCAGCGGGAATGACGCCGGGCCTTGTTGAAGGCGCGCGAGCGCGTAGCCGACCCCGAGGCCGGGCCACTCTGCATCGTGGTGCCCTGAAATCCCGCCACGCTCAATCCAATCCCTTGCGTCCCATCACGGTCTGGCGCCATGCCTGACGGTAATGGCGATGTTATGACGGATATGGGGTTTATGCGGGAAAGTTTAAGTCTGCGTCAACTATGGGCGAAAATGTCGGTCTCGGGCCAGCCGAGGAGATCGAGCTGCGCCCGTGTCGGCAGGAACGAGAAACATTGATGGGCAATCCCGAGCCGGTTCTCCCGCTCAAGCCGCAGGTCGAGCTTTTCCTTGAGGGCATGAAGATGCAGCACGTCGGAGGCTGCATAATCAAGCTGTGCCGGAGTGAGGGTATCGGCGCCCCAATCGGAGGATTGCTGCTGTTTGGACAGTTCCACTCCGAGGAATTCCCGCACCAGGTCCTTCAGCCCATGCCTGTCCGTATAGGTGCGCACCAGCCTTGAAGCCACCTTGGTGCAATAGACCGGCCGCGGCATCACGGCGAAGGCATGAAAGAGCACGGCCAGATCGAAGCGGGCATAATGAAAGATCTTGAGCACGCTCTCATCCGCCAAAACACGGATCAGGTTTTCGGGGCGGGGGCCATCCTTCAGGATCTGCACCACGTCGGCATCGCCGTCGCCCTTCGAAATTTGCACCACGCAGAGCCGGTCACGGTGCGGGTTGAGGCCGAGCGTCTCGGTATCGATCGCGATGGCGGAGCCGGGCTGATAATCCGCGGGCAGGTCACCGCGATGAAAGCGTATTGTCATGAAAGGCAAGTTACCTGAAAAGCCGCTACCGCTCTAGCTCGTCTTAAGCCCCGCTTCAACGATCATGAAAGCCCCGCACGAGGCGGGGCTTTTGAGGCTCAGTAACAGACCCGTACCCGTTGCCAGACACGGTGACCGTAGCGGTTGACCACACGCCTGCGCTCCAGCACGCAACGGGGTCCGTAATAGGCCGGCGCATAATAGCCCGGCCCATAATAATAGGGGTTCGCTAAGGCGCCGAGGGTAAGGCCGCCGATCAGGCCCGCCACGGCCGCGCCGCCATTGTAATAGCCGCGGTTGTAATAGCCGTAGGGGTAGCCCCCGTAATACCGCCGCCCGTAATAAGCAGGCCGATAGGAGCGCCCGCCGTAATAGCCGGATCGATAATAGGGACGCCCTGCATAGGCTCCGCCGTAAGAGCGCGGACCGGCATATCTGGGTCCGTAGGAACCACCTCGGAAGCTCGGGGCTACTGGGCCGCCGCCCGAAGGAGGAAGGAAGCGGCCTCCACCTCCCGGACCGCCTCCAAGACTGGGCGAAGGGGGAATGCGTGGGGGGCCTACTTGTTGGGCTGAAGCCGGGCCGGGATCGAACATTGCGACGCCACTCAGCAGAAAAGCGGAGGCCATCAAGGCCTTGAACTGAATACGCATAGCGTCCTCCAGGACACGATATGCGGGAAAACGGCGTTTCGTGTGCCGATGTTCCGTTTTGACCCCGTTTGCATCGGGAGCCGTCAATACACGCGCCTATGATGGCATCATCGCGGTTCGGAGAGTATCCGCCAAGGTTTCACGGCTGACCGGCTTCTCAAGCCAGGGCGCGTCTCGCAATTCAGCCGGCGCGGCCTCATTCGGAGGCAATCCGGAATAGACTACAAAGGGGATGCCCCGGCCTTTCAGTGCGCGGGCGATCTCCAGCGATGTCCCGTCCTTGAGCATGATGTCGAGAAGGGCAATGTCCGGGGCGTCGCTTTCCAGCCAGTTCAGAGCCTGGGCGATGCTCATGAAAGGGCCCTCGACCGCGAACCCGGATTCTTCAAGGGAGGCCTCAAGCGACATCCCGATGAGAGCCTGGTCTTCGACGATCATGCAACGCGGTAAAGGCATGGAATTTTTCTGACCTGTCATTGGCAACACTGGGCAGGTGGCTCGAACCAGATCGATGAAAAAGGTCTTGAGGCGAATCACTCCTGGCTCAGCGCATGCCTGACCTTCGATTGCCTTAAATGTCACTGCATTCACTTATGTAAGTCTGTAGCTTGGGAAAAGCTTAACGATCTCAAGGTGAAACTCTTCCGCAAAAATAGGTTCGATTCATGCCGCAATGGACTGACTCCTCAACTGCTCTCCGGATTGCGATATCTTGCCGACGCTCTTCGTCACCTTACTCTCTGGCCGTCGAATTTTGCCGATAAAGCAGCCAGGCCTCACATAAGTTAATGCGCCCATCCGCCAAGAAGCGTCTGCTCGCGGGTTCTGGGATCGGAAGGGACACCGTATGGCGGCTGAAACACCCCTTAAGGAGCAGATGCTAGCCGCGATCCCTCATTTGCGCGCCTTTGCCATCTCTCTCTGCGGCAGTGTGGACCGGGCCGACGACCTTGTGCAGGGCGCCCTTCTGAAAGGCTTGAGCAATCTCGACAAGTTCCAGCCCGGCACCAGCATGCAGGCTTGGCTCTTCACGATCTTGCGCAACGATTTCCTGACCCAGGCCCGCCGCAGAAAGCGCGAGGTTGAGGATCCGGAAGGCGCATGGGCCGAGAAAGTCGCCGTGCTGCCGGAGCAAGGCTCGCGCCTCGATTTTGCGGACATGCTGAAAGCCCTCAGTCAACTTCCCCTCGATCAGCGCGAAGCGCTTCTGCTCGTGACGGCGGAAGGATTGACCTACGAGGACGCGGCACGCATCTGCGGCACGAATATCGGCACCATCAAGAGCCGCATCAACCGCGCGCGCCGACGGCTTGCCGAGTTGATGAACTTCGACGCGCATGACGATCTCGGCCCCGACCGTCTCGTCAAGGCCGCGCTCTTCATGCACATGTCGGCTTGAGAAACACCGCCGCTTTCAAGAAGCGGCGGTGCATTTCATTTCATCAAAGGATGAAGTTCTCGGCGCTCAGATTGTGAATGCCCGAAAGGCGGATCATGCCTTCGGCCTCAAGATCCGTATCGGTGTTGAGATAGACCAGCGTTTCGCTGCCCGCCGTCTCATAACGAACCTGACCGGCCCTGGTGAAAGCATCCGTGCCGATGAAGACGAAAGCCTGGGCACCGTCACGATCTTCCCGGGCATCGATGTTCAAGAGACTTAGCAGGTCGCCCTGAGCCTCGTTGAAGTCGAGGACAATGTCGGCCTGCGCCGTCACGATGCTCGTATCCGTTGTCGCAAGCCACACGAACGTGTCGGCGCCGGTACCTCCCGTCAGGCGGTCCATTCCTGCACCGCCTTCCAGCTTGTCATCCCCCGCTCCACCATAAAGACGATCGTTTCCGGCGTCGCCATGCAGATCGTCATTGCCTGTGCCGCCGTTGATCTGATCATCTCCACCGAGTCCGCGGATGATGTCGGCTCCAGCAAGACCTGAGAGAAGATTAATTCCCGCATTGCCGGAGATCTGATTATCAAGCTTGTTGCCAGTCAGGTTGATGGCGGCCGTGCCGGCCGTGTTCGTCGTCCAAAGCACTTCGACGGACATGGCATCCGTGAGAGCATAACTCACCTTGGTCTTGATCGTGTCCTTGCCTTCGCCGGTCTTCTCGACAACCACATCCTTCACATCGTCGACGACATAGGTGTCATTGCCGCGTCCGCCGAGCATGCGGTCCTGGTCCGCGCCGCCATCGAGGGAGTCGTTGCCGCTCATGCCGTTGAGGGCATCGTTACCCGTGCCGCCGAAGACCGTGTCGTCGCCTGCGCCGGAATAAACGACATCGTCGCCGCCTCCCGCGTCGATCAAATCCGCCTCATCGAACGACGTTGTTTGCGGCGTCAGCGTCATGAGATCCCCGAGCGCCGTGGCCATGTAGAGATTTCCAAGCGCATCCTCACCGAACACGAGGGGGCTGCGCAGCCGGCCGAAATCATCCTCGATGTCCAGGGTAATATCGGTCACAGGCGGTCGCACTGAATCGCCAACGCCCATGGTCCAAACTTTGTGCTTGTTGTAGTCGCCGAAGAAATACTGACCGTGAAAAGCGTCTTCCTGTCCGCGATAAACATATCCGCCGACAACAGTGGTTCCAACGCTGCGCGTATAAGCGTGGATGGGATTGGTGTAGTCCGGGTATTGCGCTTCATTGAAATATCCTTCGGTTTGGCTCCATCCATAATTGGCGCCGGACCGAATAAGATTGATCTCCTCCGCTTTCATCTCGCCGACATCGGATACGTAGAGTTCGCCCGTCGCCCGGTCGAAGCCTCCTTTCCATGGATTGCGGAGGCCCGCGGCGAAGATGCCGGTGCCTGAGGCATCGCCCGCAATGCCTGCAATGGTACGCGGATTGTCCGCAGGGACGGCGTAGTTCCGACCCGGATCGTCGGGGAAGTCGTCGCCATGAACGTCGAGGCGCAGAACCTTGCCGAAAGGATTGTCGAGCCGCTGTGCATTCGCTCCAGACTGAGCATCGCCGACGGCGACATAGAGATATCCGTCCGGTCCGAAATCCATCCACCCGCTCCGGTGCCGGTTGGTGTCTTCCGGAAAGTCGATTGTCTTGACGATATGCTTGCTGCCTGGATCGATCGCGTGAGGATCGTCGGCGGATGTGGTGTAGCGGCGGATTTCCACGTCACCCGAGTGAGTGCTCATGTAGACGTAGACATAGCCATTATCGTCGTAGTTCGGATCGAAGGTGAACCCGAGCATGCCCTGCTCGCCCGTCATCGGCACTTCCGACGAAACATCGAGGAAGGGTGCAGCCTTGGCCTGGCCGGTCGCGATGTCGAGAACCTTGATGATCCCGTTCCGTTGAACGATGAACATATGATCCGGATCGTTCGGCGGGGCGGACATGGCCAGAATAAGCCCCGGCCATGCGAAGCCCGACGCAACCTTCGTCGCCTGGATCGAGGCGGTCTGGGAATCATGGGACGTGAAGCCGTAAACGATCTCAGCCGCTTCGGTACCCAGAAGCGAGTTCGATCCATTGTCACCGTTAATGACGGTTCTGTTTGTCATGGGCATTTCCTTGTACTGGATGCCCCCACGACCTTGGCGATAGCATAGAAACGATATTTTCCTACATTATACGTTATATCTAATCACTTAGGGTTATTGACTTTCCCTTAGGGAGTTCGATTCATTATACATTTGTAATAGTGTTTATATATTTTAAGTCGCTGTAATATTTACGAAATAACCTTTGCCTTAGTCGGCTGAGGCCCACAGAAAATGGACGATAAGGGGGCTGTCAGTCGGTCAGGGTTGCGGTGCCGGGACGATGCCTGCTTCGACTGAAGATCGAGCATTCTCGCTTGCTGCCGATCTGCGACGACGCAAAGCCGCATTCAGCTCCGCGCCGAAAATGAAGATGGCGGCGGAGATCTGCAGGAAGATCAGCGAGGTCAGAATTCCGGCCAGTCCCGCATAGGTCGACTTGATATGCGCGACATTGGCAAGGAACTCGCCGTAGAGCGTTGCGCCCGCAAGCCAGAGAACCAGCGTTGCCGCCACGCCGGGCGCCACGTCCTTCAGATTGGGGCGAATATCCGTCAGCCACAGATGCGTGGCCGTGAGCCCTACGACGAGCACGATAGTGGCGAGCGCATAGCGCACGAGATCGTAGGTGAGCCGCACGGATTTCAGATCCGTTATGGTCGACACCGTGGCGCGCCAGATGGACGGCCACAACACCACGAGAACGGACGCGGCGACGAGCGCGCCCGCGCCTACCAACACGAATCCGATGCCGATGAGCCGCGCCTGCCACCAGGGCCGGAAGCGCGCAACACCATAGGCCCGGCAGAGCGCCACGCGCAGGCTCTCGACGCCGTTCGTCGCCACCAACAGCGTGATGACAATGGAGATGGTCAGCACGTTGCGCTTGGGCACAAGCACCTTGTCCGCCTCGCTCGCGAGCGGCCCCGCAACACCCTCGGGCCAGAAATCGAAGAGCAGGTGAACGATATGCGTGGAGATGCGCCCTGCCCCGAGAAAAGCCGCCAGGGCCGCCACGCAGATGAGAAACGGAAACAGCGCAATGACGAGGGACAGCGCCACATGGCTTGCCATGGCCAAGCCGTCGTTGCGCGCAAAGCTCGTCCCCGCATCGGCAAGGGCCGCGAGGATGGAGCGAAGACGGGCAAGAAAGGCGGCAAAGGGCATGACGGCAATGGACTTCAGGAATCGGCAGATCGTGTCATTGTTGCGCGATCCTGCCCCTTGATGCAGTCCGGACCGGCCCGTGGCAAGCCCCAAGATGCCTCAGCCCTCGTCAGGCCTCCTTGGCGCGAGCTTCCTTGGCCAGTTCCACGAGCTTCATGCGCAGCTCGCCAGGGCCCGCGAGCGGCGTTGCAAAATCCAAGCGGATCAGCTCGTCGCCGAGCGCCATCTGCAGGCCTTCCGGGTCAATGCCGATGAGCCGCCACGGGCCTTCCTTGGCTCCGCAGAGCTTGGTCGCATAAAGCCCCACCGCCTCGGCGTGATCCTCATTCATGTGCTCCACCGCGCCTGCTTCGAGTTCCGCAAAATCGGGGAAGGCGGCGAGATCGGTGAGCAGATCCTCCCGCGCCATGCGATAGGCGCGGCCGAAGCCGCCATTGAGGCTGCCCCAGGAGAGGTTGAGCCTCCAGAAGGCAAAATCGGGAAAGTCCACGTAGAGAGCAGCTTTCGGACGCTGCAGCAGGTAGCGGCGGCGAATGGCTTGTGCCTTTTCGGAGCCAGGCTCCAGCCGCTCGGCCTGCGCCAGCAATGTGAGGCGCGGATGAGCGAGCGGGTCGCCCTTGCCGATGGTGGAGAGCAGCAGCGAGCAGCGCGGATCCGCTGCGAGCAGGCGCGTGTGAACCGAGAGCTGGGAGGTGAGGATCACAGGTGTGCCGTCGAGATCGGTGCCCACCGACACGAGGCTGGCGAAAGGCATGCCGTCGTCAGTGCCGTTGGTGGCGAGCGCGCCGGAGCGGGCCGTGCGCATGAGCCTCTTGGCGAGAAGCCGCGCCTCGTCATCCACCGGCAGGATCGGTTCTTTCTTCTCCATGGCCTTCATTTCTATGCCCTTCACGCCTGCACGGCAAATCGCGCCCGTAAGCCCTTGAACCGGGCGAGATGGTCCTCGTTGCGGCTCACACCGGATGCCGACACTTCAGAGCGATTGGCTGAGACCCAATCAAAATTGAAGGGGTGAAAGATCTTGCAGCCTTAAGCCTCTGCGACTTAAGCATTGTGACAGTCAGTTGCATGAGGAAGACATGGCTCTTGAATCCACCCTGATCGCGAAGATCGATGAAACGCGCCGGGCACAGGGCTTCCTCGAAATCGAGGCGGTGCTGGCCTTGGGCGAGCGGGGCAACACGATCCTCGATCCCTTCTCCACACTGATCGCAAAACATGCGCGCATCGGCGCGAACAACATCTTCTACCCCGGCGTGACCATCCATTGCTCCTCGGCCAGTGAACTCACCATCGGAGACGGCAACACGTTCTATGCAGGCACGTGGCTCGCCGCAGATGCGGGAACGCTGACCATCGGCAACGGCAACCTGTTCGGGGAAGGCGGCGGCTTCACCGCGAAGGCCGACCGCGCGGGCGTGCGCATCACCATCGGGGATCAAGGCCGCTATCAGGGGGGCGCATCGGTTTTCGGCGAGACGTTTCTCGGATCGGGCAGCCAGCTCCTCGGCATGATCACGGTCGACAGCTGCTATCTTGCCGCCGGAGGGTCGTTCCGCGATCCCGACCCGGATGCCCGCGCCGCTCTCCTGAAAGGCCAGGGCGTCGCCCGGAAGCTTCGGCTTGATGTCGGACAGGTCATCTCCACCAGGGATGACTTCACGATGGGCGATGTGAAGCCGCAATCGTTCTTCCATCCCAAAGTCCCGCGCTCATGAGCACAGACATCAGCCTAGGCTTGGGATTGCTCTCGATTGGCCGCGCATGGGGCCATCGCCAGGGCCTGCCTCCCACGGAAGACGATGCGCTGACGCTGCTCGATCATGCGGTCGCGCAAGGGGTCACGTTCTTCGACACGGCTCCCGCCTATGGCACGAGCGAGACGACCTTCGGGCGCTTTCTCGAAAGTCAGGGCGCCAAGAATTCGCACCTCACTATCGCGACGAAGATGGGCGAGCATTGGAATGCGGAAGAACAAGCCGCCTTCACCGATCATTCCTACGATGCCCTGTGCCGGAGCCTGGACAAAAGCTTTGAGCGGCTTGGCCGCATCGACCTGCTTCAGATCCACAAGGCAACCGCCACCGCGCTCGCCTCAAAAGACGTCGAGCGCGCCATCGCCTATGCGCGTTCCAACGGAATCGACGCCCTCGGCGCCAGCATCAGCGATCTCGAAGCCGCCCGCATTGCCTGCAGCTCCGGTGCGTTCGCCACGATCCAGTTTCCCTACAACCAGCTGTTCACCGCTCTCGAACCGGCCTTCGCAATGGCGCGGGATGCGGGCATGAGCGTCCTCGTCAACCGCCCCTTCGGCATGGGCCAGATCGTTCCGGATAACGGCGACAGGCTCCACGCGTTGCAGAGCGCCTTGAGCTTCATCCAGAAGCAATCCTTCAACGGCGTGATTTTGACCGGAACACGGTCGCCACACCATCTTGATGAATCCATCGCCGCATTTCAGGGAAAGCTCTGACATCCGCGAGGGCTGCCGGCGCTATCCTCGAACGTGCTTGGGCGAGAGGCCGAAGCGGCGCTTGAAGGCGGTCGCGAAATTGGCGGCGCTCGAATATCCCGCGCGATAGGCGGCCTCGCTCACGCTGACGCCGTCCCGCATCAGAAGGCGCCTCGCCTCGTCGAGCTTCGCGTTGCGGATGAATTCGAAGACGCTCACGCCGTAAGCCGCCCGGAAATGCCGCTGCAAGGAGGAGCTGCTCATGCCGGCATCGCGCGCGATCTCTTCGATGGAACCCGGCAATGATCCGCCCGTGCTCAATTGCTCGGCAATGGCGCGGATGCGCTCGTATTCCCGCGTGCGAAGCGCCTGCTGCTGCAAACCCGCCTCCGCCGCGAGCGAGGCGAAGGCCTCGCCGGCAATCTCCAGCGAGCGGCTTTCGATCATCAGACGCTGGAGAATGTCGTTGTAGTTGGAAGACCGCAGAATCTGCTCGGCAAGCGACACGGCTCTCGGTGACGGTTTCCACGATGCAGACGCCAGATGCGTGCCGCAGAAACGCCGAAGGGCTTGGTCATCGACGGATCGCGAGGGGCTCTCCGTCTCGCACCAATCGGCCGGCACGGTGATGACGAGCTTGCGGATATGCCGTCCCTTTTCGGAGATGCGCGTCAGAAGATCCGGCTTCGCGCAATTGACGATGATCCCATTGGGCGAAGGCGCGCCGTGAGCATCGTTGAAAGCGCCGAGCCTGAAAGATCGTGCGCCCAAACGCATCTCGACATCGCCTTGGAGGAAGAGGAAGCACGACAATCCGGCCTCCTGGACGACCTGCGTCGTCAGGTTGCGAACCTCAAGGGTGTTGGAGCAGTGCATCGTCAACCCCGAGCGGAAGCGCAAGTAATGCACATCGCCCGTCACCGCCACCTCGTGGTCGCGCAGTTCCACCGGCTCGACGAGCCTGAACCCGGAATTCTCCCCTTCCGTCAGAGCAGTCAGCTCTGAACGGCTGATCTGTCGATCAATGGGCCGTTGATGCAAATTCATGTCCTGCTGTTACAACCTTCAAAGTCTTTACTCAACTAGAATCAAGAAAAACGTCTTCTTTAGAAGCAATCGAAACAACAAATACTCTATAATGGAACCGTTCTAAACAAACCGCGCCGCCGAATGCACGAGCGATGCGCCTTTTGACGCTTGATGAAACGAATTTTGCTTCCTAGCAAAAGCAATGATTCTGGAACGGCACTTTGAAAGACGGTAATTCACCCCCACCGTAATGGCATGATGCTCAAGGCGTTCTCGGACGATGCCGCCTCAGGAAGCGTTGCTGCCACAACAAGAAGGCCTGGGGGCTCCTCATGACTCACTTCAAGTTCAATCTTCTCTGCTCGGCGGTCAGCCTGCCTCTCCTGCTGCTCTGCCAGATTCAGCCTGGTGCGGCGCAGGAGGCTGCGGTCAATCTCGATCCGATCACGGTCGAGGAGACCAAGACGGACCCCAATTCCGAAGTCGCCGTGTCATCGGAGGACATCGAGCGCGAGAACCCGAAGGATTTGAAGCAGCTCTTCCAGGACGATCCGGCCTTCGCCGTTGCGGGCGGCAGCGTCGCGTCCCAAAAGTTCTATCTGCACGGTATCGACCAGAGCAAATTGAACGTCCAGATCGACGGCGCTCAGCAGAAGAGCAATGTCTGGCACCACAACGGCAACATCATCATCAATCCGCAGCTCCTGAAGGCCGTGAAAGTGGAATCCGCCGTGTCGCCGGCCGATGCAGGCCCCGGGGCGCTCGGCGGCACGGTTAAGTTCGAGACCAAGGACGTGGTGGACCTGATTCTTCCCGGAAAAACCTATGGCGGCTTCCTATCCTCGAGCTTCGACACCAACTCCGAGACCTACAACGTCACGGGTGCGGGCTACGGCATGCATAACGGCTTCGAGGCCCTCGGCATCCTGACGCGTGAAGAGGGGCAGGATTACACGAACGGCGGCGGGCTGGAGGAGCCTGGAACGGCAACGGATCTCGTCAGCGGCCTTGCGAAGCTCGCCTACGAGTCGCCTGATGGCCACCGCCTCCAGCTCTCGCAGGAATATGTCCAGGATAAGGGGTTCCGCCGCCTTCGTCCCAATCTCGGCTTCATCAATCCCTTCTTCAACTACAACGAAGCGCGCCGCTACACGACGACCTTCCGTTACCTGACGACGAAGCCGACGGATTATTACAACCCGGAACTGCTGTTCTACTACAACCGGAACGAACTGGATCGTCCGGGCGGCTTCTATCCGCGCCCATCCGGCGACTTCAACTCGCGCACGGCGAGCGTCGGCGGCAAGGTTCAGAACACTTTCGGCTTCGGCATGGGCAGCCTCACGGCAGGCCTCGATTTTGACACCACCAGCGTCGATGTGGAGCGCTTCTACTTCCCCAATGATGTCAGCGAAGAAGCCACGAATGTGGGCGCCTATCTGCAGGCCCGCCTGCGTCCCATCGAGCCTCTGTTCATCTCGACCGGCATCCGCCTGGACCACCAGTCCTATGACGCCGTCGACGGTCAGAACCTCGACAACAGCGGGTTGAGCCCCAACATCTCGGCGGAATACTTCCTCACGAAGAACGTCAGTATCTTCGGTGGCTACAGCTACAATTTCGGCGGCATCGAGCTTGCGGAAACAGGCTTCTTCCACGCCCGCAACTACACCTATGCGGCCGATCTGGAGCCGACGACGGCACACAACTTCCGCGCCGGCGTCAGGCTTGCCGCCTATAACGGCTTCTCGGCGGAGGCGGCCTATTTCCATACCCTCATGGAAAACCCCGTCGCCTATGACTTCGACAACGCGATCCGCATCAACGGCGACGATCTGCGCAGCCAGGGCGTCGACCTCGCCCTGCGCTACGATTGGGAGAACGCCTATTTCAGCGCCAAGTACAGCCATGCCGACGTTCGCTACGGAGACCGCATCGCGCTTCCCAGCGACTACAACAACGGCATTGCCATGGGCGATCTCTTCACGTTCAGCGCCGCCTATACCTTCCAGCAATATGGCCTGACGGTCGGCGCCTCCGCTGAGCTTGCTCTGGAAGTGGACGACGAGGCCCTTCGCGCCGAAGGTTTCTACCCGATCAACGGCTACAATCTCTTCAACGCTTTCGTCGAATGGAAGCCGACCCAGTTCGGGCTCGAGAACGTGACCTTGCGGGCCGACGCGCGCAACATCTTCGATGAGGAATATTACAGCCGTGGCAGCTACGGGAAGACGGACATGATCAACCCCGTCTACTCGCCGGGCCGGAGCTTCTATCTATCGGCGAACGTCAAGTTCTGATCGAAGCCGACAGATATGTTGTCGAAGAGAGGGGCGTCTGCGGATGCTCCTCTCTTCTGCGTTCTCGCTAAAGGACTTTCAGGAATGCCTCACTCCCAAGCCCATGTGCAGACCACGAAGGCAAGCCGCTACCTCGTGCAGCTCTGCAAGCACTTCGCGCACAAGATCGAGGTCGAGTACGACACGCAGAAGGGCCATGCCACCTTTCCGTGGGGGACCTGCACGATGCAGGCCGAAGAAAACCAGCTCATCCTGCAATGCATGGGCGCGGACGAGGCCGGCCTTGAGCGGGTGCAGGACGTGGTGAAGACCCATCTCGAAGGTTTCGCCTTCCGCGAAAAGCCCAGCATCGTCTGGGAGAGATAGCGGAAGCCGTCCGCACTCAATCATCGTCATTGCTTGGAAGGAAGAACATCATGCCGGTCTCAAGCATCTTTCGACCGAAGCGTCTTGCCAGCCTGTACATCGCGGCGATTCTCTCTCTCGGCTTTGGAGCCGCTTCCGCCCAAACGCTCGGCGTGCCTCACGCGCAAGGCATCATTCAGCTCCCGTCGAAGCCGGAGAAGGTTCTGACTTTCGACTTGGGCACGCTCGACATTCTCGATGCCTTGGGCGTTCCCGTCGCGGGCGTGCCGAAGTTTTCTCTGCCGTCTTACCTCTCGAAATACGAGCAGGGCTCGGTCGAGAAAATCGGCACTCTGTTCGAGCCGGATTATGAGGCCGTCAACGCCGCCAGGCCGGATCTGATCGTCGTCGGCGACCGCTCGCGGACGAAGTATCAGGAGCTGTCGAAGATCGCCCCGACCATCGACCTCTCCGTCGATCAGAAGGATTATCTGGGCAGCGTCATCAAGAACACCCGTCTCCTCGCCGGCATCTTCGGCAAAGAAGCAGAGGCCGAGGCGCGGATCGCCAGGATCGAAGCAGCCCTGTCCAGTCTCAGGCCGCTGGGTGCTCGCGCGGGCAAGGGCCTGATCGTTCTCACCACGGGCGGCAAGATGAGCGTCTATGGACCGGGCTCCCGCTTTGGCCTGATCCACGATGTCGTCGGCATCAAGCCCGCGGCTGAGGGACTCGCCGTCGCCACGCATGGTCAGGCCATCAATGCGGAGTTCGTTCTGCGGAGCAATCCGGATTGGCTCTTCGTTCTCGACCGCGATGCCGCCGTCGGCCAGGGGGCGGGATCGGCGCAGCGGATTCTGGACAACGATCTCGTGGCCCAAACGACGGCGTGGAAGAAGGGCCAGGTGGTCTATCTCGATCCGGTCAACTGGTACCTCATGGGCGGCGGATTACAGGCTCTGCAGGCCAATATCGATCAGATCGCGCAGGCCATCGGCAAGCCGTAAGCAAAACTCTCGGCAACTGTGACAACGCCTATTCGGCTGCGACCTGATTGGCCGCGCGGCGTATCCGTCTGACCGGCATTCCGGCATTGACCGAAGCGGTGATGATGGCCTGGTGAAGCTCATCTACGTGCCGCACGGATTGCAGCGCCTCCAGCATGGGTGCGCAGATCAGCCGCTCACCGGACGGATCGCGATGGCAGACCGGGTCCCACAGGCCCATGGGGGTCCAGATGTCGGGATCGTGCCATTCCGGCATGCCGAGGATTGGATAGAGGCACACGCCGCGGATTGGAACGCCGTCGCGCAGCAGAGCCTCCGATTCCTGCGCCACCTCGCTCAGCCAGCGTCCGCGATGCTCACCGATATGACTTGTTTCCGTGAGCATGACTTCGCCGCCATAGCGCTCCCACACGGCGCGCACGAGATCGCTGAGAGGCAAACGACGCGGATCGTCGTCGGCGAGCGGCGGCACGACGCCGTCCTCGCGTGGCTTTGCGCCCCACTCCCACTGGTTTGTCCAGTAATAGTTGATACCGACCACATCGAGATGTTCTCGGCTGCCGCCGAGTTCGGGCAGAAGACGGCCGCACAGCATGTCCCAGCTTTGAAAGACGAGACGCTCGTTGAAGTCGCGTACCTCCTCCGCAAGCTCAGGGCGGTCAAAAGGAACAGCCACGCGGCACAGGGGATCGACATTGATCATGCGCGCGCCGGGACAAGCCTCCCACAGGGCATTGATGCCTTCGATGGCAGCCCGCGTGAGCGCCACTTTCAGATCCCAGCCGCGTCCTGTGACATGGGGCGCGAACACGCCTTTCTCGCCTCCCGCATAAGCCATGAAGGACGGTTCGTTGACGGGCGTGAAGGTGCAGGTGCCTTCGGTGCGCGCAGCGATGTAGCGGCCAACCGCGTAGCAGTAATCGGCAAAGCGCTTCGGAAACTCCGTGCTCCATAGATCCAAGTCTTGCGGATAGCCGTAATGGAACAGATCCCAAATCACCTCCACGCCATGGCGGCGTGCCGCCTCGACGAAAGGCTCGACCGTGGAGAAATCGTAGCGCCCGCGTCCCAGATCCACGAGCGGCCAGCGGATGGTCTCCCGCGCGCCATGAATGTCGAGTTCGGCCAGTTGCCGGTAATCCTCGTCCAAGGTTTTGTCGTGTCCTGTCGCAACAACCTGATCGAACCAATGGCCATGCCGGTTGAAGCCCGTGGAGCCTTCGAATCCGGCCAGAAAATAGCTCCGAAACATTCCGCCTTCCCCTTCTTATTGCGATGCGGCTATGGGAGACGAAACCGCCGATAGCGCGCCGACGGATTCGATTTTCCCCCGCACGAATCGTTGGTAGGCGTCCACCGCAGGTGTTCGCACGCGGCGGAGCGTATCTTCCTCATCCGGAACGATGTCCCACAATCCCATCTGAGCCAGATGCTCCTTCACCGGTCGGCGGCCTTGGCGGTATGCCCAGGTGACGAGAGAGAACATCGGCCACCAGGTGTAACCGACGAGCGGGATGCCCTCGCTGCGCAATTGCCGCGTCGCCGCAACCGATTCATCCAGCCAGTCGAGACGCCGGCGCAGCGAGCCCATGGATGCGGTTTCGGAGATCATGAGCGGCGCGCGATAGCGCTCGTAATAAAGGCGACCGAGACGGGTGATGAGATCGCCCCCCGCATAAGGCATGCGAATGCGGAAGCGGCCTCCCGCGTCGCGCAGGAGCTTCTTCTGCGTGAACATCGGATAAAGATTCATGCCGATCACGGGAAGCGCGAGGGCATTATCGCGAAACCACGTGAGTTCGGTTTCCTGCGCTCCGTTCTTCAAGAGCCAGGCCCACAATGCGTGTCGTTCGTCGATCCGTCCCGAAACGAGATCGAGGGCGAGAAACACGATCTCTTGCCGCCTATACGCCTCGTCTTCAAAAGCAGGATCGTCCGTATCGAAGAGATCCGTCGCATCGACGAAGTAAGGAACGATCTCTGGATCGACGCTTTCCAGCGCCTTGACCGTTTCCACCATGCCCTTTGCGATGGCGAGCATCAGCGCGACGAAACCGGGCCAGCTGCGCCGGAATGGCGGCCACCAGCCGAGGCGTCCGCAATACCAGCCGGTGATGCGCGGTTCGTTGAGCGGCGTGTACCAGGTGATGCGCCCCCGGAAGCGCTCGGCAAGGCGAGCTGCATATTCGGCAACGAGCTTCGGATAATCGGGATTAAGGAAGGCATTCTCGATCCAGGACGGCAATCCGTAATGCACCAGATCGACCTGAGGCGCGACGCCGAGATCGAGCAGGCGTCCCAGGGTCTCATCGGGAAAGCTCCAGTCCCAGACATGCGGTGCTGGCTGGATGCGATGCCAAGGCACACCGTAGCGGGCACAGGGCACGCCAAGCTCGGCCACAAGCCCCAGATCGTCGTGCCAGCGCTCGTAATGACCCGTCAGCTCGTACTCATCGAGCGTCCGTCCCGTAAGCGGGTGCGGGGCCGTGATGAAGGTGTCCTCAATGCCGGTGGACCACCAGAATGCATCCGGCGCAGTCAAACGCCTGAGCTGAGATCGTGTCGGGAGGGCTTGGGTCATGCCGAGGCCGTTCCTTGAGCGTCAGTGCTTCCACTGCAGCACAGCGGTTGGGCCGCGGACGAACCTCGGCCGCATGTGATCCAAGTTAGGGAACGGTTCACATGCGAGAAAGTTTCACAAGCTTCAGCCGTATGAGAACGGCTTCGACCATCATGCGTTAATGGCTCGAGAGCGATCTGGCTTCCTTCAGAGGGGTGAGGCCATGACAAACCCGAAGACGGACCCGAAGAATCGTCATCGGTCTGCCGGTCCGACATTCAATCCGGCCGAAGGAAAGAACGGCAAGATCGCTCCTCCCGGCGAGCGGCGCAATGGATCTTTTTCCCAGGAGCAACCGCATGGGAAGCGCTTGGATCTTGTCACTCCGCCTGCCGATCATCGGCTCAAGAGCGGTCGCTACTGAGTGGATGACAGAATGACCGAAACGCTTTCTCCCGCCGCCCTCCACCCGCGCCCTCAGCTTCGGCGTACCCGTTGGATCGATCTGTGCGGAACCTGGGCCTTCGCCTTCGATGATGACGAGTGCGGATTGGTGGAGCGCTGGTTCGATCAAGCGGAGCCTTTCGACCGGAATATCCTCGTGCCCTTTCCGCCCGAGAGCGAAAAGTCGGGCGTGCACGAAACCGGTTTTCATCGGGTGGTCTGGTATCGCCGCGAGATCCGCATCGATGAAGCCGACCGGAAAGACCGACTGCTCCTTCATTTCGGCGCCGTCGACTACAAGGCGAGCGTCTGGGTCAACGGCCGCATGGCCATGGAGCATGAGGGCGGACAGACGCCGTTCTTCGCCGATATCGGGCCGCTTCTCATTCCCGGCGAAGCCCAAGTGATCGTGGTTCGCGCCGAGGATGAGCCGCGCGACCTGCAGCAGCCGCGCGGCAAGCAATATTGGGAGGAGCAGCCCGGCTATATCTGGTATCACCGCACAACGGGAATCTGGCAGCCGGTTTGGCTCGAGCCGGTGCCCAAGGTCGCGATTGCCGAGCTGCGCTGGACGCCCGATGTGGACCGCTTCGGCGTCGGCATGGTGCTGAGGCTGGACCGCAGGCCTCCCGATGGCTGGCGCCTGCGCGTGCGACTCTCGGGCGACAGGCCGGAGCGCACGCTTCTCGACGATACGTACCTGCTCTCGGGTCGCGAGACCCGACGCGATCTTCTTCTCGACATCAACGATGCGGCCATCCGTAGGCGGCGAACGCTGCTCTGGGCTCCAGAGCACCCCAATCTCATCGAAGCGACCATCGAGCTGATCGATGACAAGGGCGCCGTCGTCGACCGGATCGAGAGCTATTTCGGCCTACGCCGGATCGAGGCGCGGGACGGGCGCTTCATCATCAACGGCATCCCGATCTTCCTGCGGCTCGTGCTGGCGCAGAATTACTGGCCGGATTCGCTGCTCGCCGCCCCCGATGCGGAGGCGCTCAAGCGCGAGGTGGAGCTGGCGCAGGCGCTCGGATTCAACGGCATCCGCATCCACCAGAAGATCGAGGATCCGCGTTTCCTGTATTGGTGCGACAGGCTCGGCATGCTGGTCTGGAGCGAGGCCGCGAACGCCTATGTGTATTCGGACCGCGCGGCGGACATGCTCGCCCGCGAATGGATGGAAGCGGTGCGGCGCGATTACAGCCATCCCTCGATCATCACCTGGGTTCCCTTGAACGAGAGCTGGGGCGTGCCCGATCTCGACCGTTCGGCCCAGCAGCGCGATTTCGTGCGCGCGCTCTATCATCTCACCAAGGCGCTGGATCCTACACGGCCAGTCATCGGCAATGACGGCTGGCAACATGCAGTCGGCGATGTCTTCGGCGTGCACGATTACGCACCCACCGGCGACATGCTGCGCGAACGCTATGCGGACCGGGAGACCATTGCCCGCACGTTCCGCGATGTGCGCCCGCATCATCATCCGCTCCTGGGCGAAGACATCGAGATCGAGGACGAGCCCATCGTGATCAGCGAATTCGGCGGGCTTGGATTCGTGCCGCAGGCCACCGAGGACTGGTTCGGCTACGGGCAATTCGCCAGCGCGGACGAGCTGCTCGCGCGCTATGAGGAACTGGTTGACGCGCTGCTCTCCTCCACCGCGCTAGCGGGCTTCTGCTACACCCAACTCACCGATACCGCGCAGGAGACCAACGGCCTTCTCACCGTGGACCGCGAGCCGAAGTTCGATATGGAACGGCTGCGCGCCATCACCAGCCGCCCCTCGAAGGCCGTACCGAGCGAAATTCTGGATGCCCTGATCAAGCAGGAGGTCGAACGCCGCCGGCGTGAGCGTGGGCAGGAATGAGGATTGCCTATTCGCACGGCAACGGCTGACGGCAGCCTTCAAAAGGTAACGCGAACCGAGGGCGCACTTCGCGCGCCTGGGCCGTGATAGACGGCTTCGATGTTGTTCCCGTCAGGATCGAGCACGAACGCGGCGTAATAGCCGGGATGGTACGGACGCTCGCCGGGCGGGCCATTATCCTTGCCGCCATTGGCGAGCGCCGCCCGATAGAACGCTTCGACCATTGCGGGATCACGCGCCTGAAAGGCCAGATGGTGTCGTCCCGTCAGCTTGCCTTGGGCGGCCGAGCTGTCGGCTGATGAGATGAAAAGCTCGTCGGCCCAGAAATAATCCTCGCCGCTTCCGGCCAGCGGAACACCGAGCACTTGGAAGACCGCCTCATAGAATCGGCGGCTGGCCGACAGATCCCTGACCACGAGCTGAATGTGATCGATCAGCCGGCCGTAGTGAACTTCCTTGGCTTCCATGTTTTTCCTCCAGAGCGATGATCGCTTCGGTTGAGCATCTCATCCGCAACAGGGAAGAACTAGGTGCCGTTCGGTGCCTGACAATCGGGACCGACCCGGTAAGGCGAGAATCGGCTTAAACTCAGATCACGAAGAAATCGGCCGCGGTGAGCTTCAGGTTTTTGGTGATTTGAGCGAACTTGATCATCCCGCCTGGGCCCGATCCGTCAGCATCGTAATAGAGGCCGCCACTAGCCTTGTTGTAGACGATCTTGGCGTCGCCCTCCTGGCCATAAAACTTGAACATATCGGCCGCCATCTTACGTGGCTTGGCGGGGGCGCCTGCGCCTATTCCCTGGAAGAACGCATTGTCGAGCCAGATCGAATCGTCCTTCACGCTGAAATCCGTGATCCGGTCCACATTGCGCCGTAGCGGAGCATCGAACAGGAACGCATCCTTCCCCTTGCCGCCCGTCAGGGTATCGTTGCCTGTACCTCCCGAGATCTTGTTTCCGCTGTTGTCACCCTTCAGGTTGTCCCTGTAATCGGTACCCCAGAGATAAGCCGCTTTCTTCGAGGTGTTGAGATGGGTGCTGAACGACCATGTGTCGGAGTGGCGTCCCTCCTGCCGCAGGGACAGAAAGTCCATGCGTCCGTCCTTGTTGAAGTCCACGGGGACGACTGTTCCTTTGAAGCCCTTAAGCATAGAAGCCGGCGCAGGCGTGAACTTGCCGCCGGAATTGATCCACACCACCGTCTGCTTCGATAGGGGGCCGCCGACATCGTCGCTCTGAGCGACAATGTCCTTATCGCCGTCATTATCGACATCGACGGCCTTGATCGACTGGTTCCAGTTGCCCTTGCCGTTCTGCTTGACCCGGGCCGAGGTTTCATCACGGAAATGCCCGGTTCCGTCGTTGATCAGAACCTGCAATTTCTGGCCGCGGTACCAGTTGCCTTTTTCACGATCCCCACCCGTCGTGGACAGGACGATATCGTTATAGCCGTCACGGTTCACATCGACGCCGACGATATCGGTCACGATGGTGTTCTTGGCTCCGAACACGCCCGTCGGAAGGTAGGATGCGCTCTCAGGCATGAAATGGCCGGTGCCATCGTTGAGATAGGCGACGCCTGCTTTCTCGCTCGCCTCCGAGAAACCCGCCACCAGATCGAGAAAGCCATCTGCGTTGATATCGACGAACTTGGCGACAGGAACGCTGTGGGTCGCGTCGAAATTGAATCCCTTGCCGATGGCATCTGGAATGAAGCTGTCGTTCTGTGTGAACCTGCCCTTGCCGTCATTGATCAGAAGGTAGGGCCCGAACTCGTTCCACCCCATCACTCCTACGAAGAGGTCGATATCGCCGTCATTGTCGATGTCGCCACCGGTCACGGAATGCGTGAACTCATTGCGGCTCGGCAAGGTGGACGAGGCGTTGACCAGCTTCTTGCCCGAGGACAGCATCAGTGTATTGCGCTCCCCCGGAAAGGGAGGCTTGTCATAGCCGCTGTTGCCGGAGAAGAAATCGTCCACGCCGTCGCCGTTCAGGTCGCCGACGAACATCTCGCCGCCATGAACCGCGCGGGGAGCGGATTTCATGATCTTGGTCGAATCGAGGATCGTACCTGAGGCCGTGATCGAGATGATGTCGAAGGGACGTGTCTGGTTTTTGAAGGGCGTCTCAGGGCCACCATAAGCAAAATCCAGACGGTCATCTCCATTGAAGTCGCCGATGCCGTTGGAGAGAAGGGTCCCCGTATAGGACCACTTATAAGTTTTGGTATTGTAAGCCACCGAATTGCCCCGCCATCCGCATTTTGAATTGTGCGAACCCGCCTTTGCTTTAGCGCTTTCGGGCTGCGGAAGGCTACTAGGCTTTTCGACGATCAGAAATTCGCTTCAATGTAACGAAGCTGCGCATCGCCGATGCTACTCGGCGGCCCCTGCCGGTTTGACGAGCTGGAGTCCCTCATGCGCGATAGCGGGCGCCGCATCTCCGCCGCCGGCCACCTGCACCGTTGGGACCGCGAACTTGATCCCGTTCTCCTCGAAAGCTTGCTTGATGCGGGCATAAGCTTTGCGGCGGATGACGAACTGCTCGCCCGGCCGCGTGGTCATCTTGCAGCGGAGCTTGATCGCGAAATCGCCGAACTGCTCGACTCCCTGCATCTTCATCGGCTCGAGAATGTTGCGCGCGAATTCCGGATCGGCGGCCATATCCTGGCCGATGCTCTTGATCAGCTTGCGCGCTTTTTCCAGATCGGTGTCGTAGGTAAGGTTGATCTCGAACTTGTCGATGACCCAGTCGCGGCTCATGTTCTGCACCGCTCCGAGCTGGCCGAACGGCACGGTATAGATCGGGCCGCGATGGTGGCGTAACTTCACCGAGCGAAGGCTGAAGGACTCGACCGTGCCCTTGTAGGAACCGCTCTGGATATACTCACCGACGCGGAAGGCATCATCGAGCAGATAGAAAACGCCGGAAATCACGTCCTTCACGAGCGTCTGAGCGCCGAATCCCACCGCCACGCCGAGCACGCCGGCACCGGCGATCAGCGGGCCGATCTCGACGCCCAGCGCCGACAAGGCCGTCAATCCCGCGATCACCAGGATGACGACAAAGAGAATGTTGCGGAAAATCGGCAGCAGCGTGCGCAATCGGGCCTGACGCACGGCGGCCTCGGTTTGCGGCTCCGCTGTGACCGCTGCATCCGCGAGCCTGGCATCCACCGCCACCTTGACCACCTGCCAGACGAAATCGGCCAGCAGGAGGACGACGACACTCGTCAAAGCGCCGCGAACCAGCCTGGTCGCCAGTGTGTCGCGGCTGGTGAACTCGACAAGATCGATGCCCCAGACATCCGCCAGGAACAATGCTGCGGCGATGATGAGAACGGTGCGAAGCCCGCGTTCCACGACCACCTCCCACACGCCGCGCCGGGGAGCCTCCTCGGTGTCGAACGGACGCAGCAAATGGGAGATTGCCGACTGCCCCAGCGCCATGGCCTTCGGCAGGGCCATTGCGACGACGGCAAGCCAGAACAGACGCGTGAGCCCCGCTACCCACAAAAGCCACAGCGCGATGCCATAGGCGGACAGAAGGATGCTGAACCCTCTTCGCCCGAGACCGTGATGGGTTTGTGCATGCGAGGGCGCAGGTCTGCGCCAGATTGCCTCCAAGGCGATGATAAGTAGGCCAAGCCCCAAGGCATAGGCTGCAGCGGCGCGCAGATTGGGCGGGAAGCCGAACACCCGCAGCAGATCCACCGTGGCCCATCCGAAAGTGAAGTAACCGACAAACAGCGTCAAACGTCTGTGCCAGTACCGCGCCTGCTGCATTCCTGCGGGAACGATGCGATAGCGCTCGGGCTGGTCGAGCTGCTGCCGGTCGGGCACGAGGATCACGCGACTGAGAACGATCGCGAGACGGACGATCACGATGGCGAGGAGATAGACCACCACGACCTGCCGCAGCAGAGGCGGCCATTCGAAGATGAGGAAAGCACCGACGCTCCCGAGCGCGAAGATCATCACGAGCGCCAGTCCATAGACCAAGCGCATGCCGATCATCCGCGCACGGTCGAGCGATGTCTGCATCGAATGGTGCCTGATCCAGGCGCGAGTCCCCGCCGTGTAATGCCAGAACACCCACTCGGACCCGAAGCCAAGCGCTACGAAGCCCGCGATCAGGATCACGACCGAGAAGAGACCCCGCTCGTTCAGTTCCTGGAGCAGGAGGCCCGAGGCTCTTTGGAGTTCCTGCGGCAGGAAGGGCAGCGCCGCAGCCACGGCGCGCAGGTGTTGTCTCACTCCCTCTAACCGGGATGCCATCGCTGTCGCGTTCATGACTTCGGGCTCGGGAGCGGGGGCCGCCTGTGTGTTCTTTGCCTGATCCAGCCAGGACCGAACGGCGGGATCCTCCAACAGCTTGATGAACTCCTGCACCTGCGGCGGTGGCGCGGGTTCCCCAGCCGCCCTGACTGGAGCAGAAAACCCTGCCGCCGCCAGCAGGTTGATGAAACAGGCAAGGGCGATCAGCACCGCCCCGCGACGGCCTGATGAAAGGTGTTTCGCCCGTACGATCCTGTCGTCCATGGCCGTGATCTTTCCCTGCCCAACTAGAGCTGTTTTCACTTTCGCGTCATCCGTCAGTGCCCGGTGAACACGAGCGTCTGGATCGGCAGCAGCAGCGCCTGGATCCGCAGAATGGCGGCGTGCACCAGCCCAACGGCATCAACCCCGTGAAGAATCATGCTCTTGGTAGTGCCAATCTCGCCCGAGGCGATCAGATCGTGGTTGCTCGTATAGGCGTTGGCGATGCAGCTGCTGCCGGGTGTCACGCCTTCCAGCCCGCCTTCGTAGAGAGGCTCAAGATGGACAAGGATGGTTCCCGGCCGCACCACCTGCTGCGCATCGAGCAGTTGCTCGCTACTGCGGAACTGACCGGCGGCGATGTAATCCTGTACTTCCGTCACCACCATGGGGATCACGGTCCAGGGCTTCGACACGCAAGTGGCCTCGGCCACCATGCCGACTTTCATCACCTGAGCCTCGATCTGTCCAAACCCAGCCTGCAGAGCCTGTCGGCCCGCCCCCTCCGGGATCAGGACACCGGCAGGTCTCATCAGCGGATTGACGATGTCACCCGTGCGGAGCGTGAACTGTTCCACCCGTCCGTTCACACCGGCCCTAACGACGGTTTTCGCTAGATTCACCTCGGCCTGGGCGAGTGCTGCTTCGGCGCTGGCTCTTTCGGCCGGCAACAGAGTGGAGATTCGTATTTCGGCTTGGTCTTTGGCAGCAACTGCGGCATCGATGGTGCCTTGGCGCCCCTCCACAGTAACCTGGAGCCGCTCGATGTCGCGCGTGGCGACGGCGCCCGGATTGCGCCGGTAGATCTCCTGCTTCGTCCGAAGCTCATCCAGCGCCTGCTGGTAAGCGCTTTTTGCCTCCTGGATTCTGCCTTCCGCCACCGCGACATCGGTTCGCGCCGCCACTAGGGCCGCGTCGATCTCGGCGATCTTGCGACGGTCGGCTTCGACCGCCGCCTCTTGCGCCGAACTGTCCAGCCTGAAGATGGCTTCGCCTCGCTTTACCTCGCCGCTCACGCCTGTCACATAGATTTCCGCGACGCGTCCGTTGGTTTCGGGAACGATCGGCACGGTGCGGTAGAACAGGGTGGCACTGCTTGTGGAGGGATGATTGTAGAAGATCACGGTGATCAGCCCCACCGTGAGCATCACGCAGGTGATGATCCCCCACCGCAGCTCGAACCACATCGAGAAGAGCGTGATCTCCTTTCCGATCCGCTTGCCCTGGGCATAGCGGCGGTAGAGATAGTCGGGAAGGATCGTCAGCATCGAGCAGAGAATCAGCTCAAGCATGGATCTTCTCCTTCGTGATCGGAGTGGGGACGCTCCTCGGCATTTCCTCGGCATCCTGTGCCGGCTCGTCGGCTGGGCCTGCGTCCACGATTTCCTCCTCGTCCCTGCGCGGCGCGATACCGGCGATCCTCTCGAGCGCTCTCGCCATGCGGCCGAACGTTCCTCCGAAATCGGGAATGTCGATCAGCGCGAGCAACAGGCCTATGACCCAGAAGAGATGCACATGCGTGAACAGAGCCAGCAGGCCCAGCACTGCGACGATCTCGAACTGAAGCTTATGGCCCTTGTGAGCGATCCGCTCGGGCAAGGTATGCAAACGCAGAAACAAGAGGCCGACCGCGAGCACAGCGATGATGAGGAACACGGCCATAGCCACCATCAGAACATCGGTCTCGCCTGGCGCCGTGATGAAGGCCGGTAGATGATGTGGTGCGGCAGGATTGATTGACGCGGCCATAAGGCCCTCCTTTACCGAGGCTCATGCCTCCACCAGTTTGTTGCGGATCGCGTAGCGGATCAGCGCCGCCGTCGTGTCGAGATTGAGCTTGCGCATAGCCATGGCCCGATGCGTCTCGACCGTCTTGGTACTGATGCTGAGGATGTTGGCGATCTGCTTGTTGGTCTTGCCTTCGGCGATGAGTTGGACCACGGTCTTCTCGCGGGAACTCAGCCCGGACCCATTCGTGGATTCCTGGGATAGATAGGTTTCGAGCAGCGCCTCGGAGACCTTGCCCGTGAAGAACGGCCTGTGAGCTTCCAGGCTTTCCACTGCCGAGATCAGGAACTGACGCGCATCAGACTTGAGCAGGAAACCTCGCGCTCCCGCTTCGAGCACATCCCGCACCAGACTATCGGTGTCGTGCATGGTGAAGACCAACACCTCTACCCCGGGAACGCGACCACGAATCTGCCTGGTCACCTCGACTCCGTTCACCAAGGGCAGCCCGTAATCGAGGACGACGATGTCGGGCCGGGTGAGCAAAGCCAGATCGACCGCCTCCTTGCCGTCCCTGGCCTCGCCGACCACCTCCCAATCCGCATGGCCTTCCAGGATCGTGCGGACACCGGAGCGGACTACGTCGTGATCATCGGCGATCAGGATACGCGTCATCGCGAACCTTTCCTTCGGCGCTTGCTGCCTGGGCCGCTTCGGTGAACCAAGCAGGCGCCGAGCGAACTCCAAGTAGGCCCCAAGCCCCTGGGCATGATACACCGTTTGACTGACGGCCCCACTAGGGAAAACCCTGAACTTGCCGGGGGCAAACCCTGAAACTTCAATGGAGGGTCTTGCGGTTCGCAGGGTTCGGAGCGGACCGCCACGGCTCCAACATGCGGCGGGCCTGAATCAGCGCCCGGCCAGCCACCGTGACCGGGACGATGGCAACCACGGATGTCCCGCTGGGACCGCTCCTGATCCTCAGATCGCCATCGAATTGCTCCAGGCGGGCGCGCATGCCGGCAATGCCGACGCCGAGGCGGGCTGGTCCATCGGAACGGGCTGGATCTGTCATGCCGTGTCCGTCGTCGCGAATGCGAACGACGAGCTGTCCAGATCGGATTCCGGCGTCGACCGATACATGCGAGGCTCCCGCATGGCGGTGGACGTTCGTGAGAGCTTCCTGCACTATGCGCAGGATCGCCCGTTGAAGATCGGGCGCACTGACATCCACCTCCTCCGCAATCCGGATCCTGGCAATGAGCCCGGTCCGTCCGGCGAAGCCCTCGGCAAAGTCTCGCAATGTCGCCTGGAGACCCTCACGAGCCAGGTTTGGCGGATGAAGCAGATAGGTGAAGATGCGCAGCTCACGAAGCGCCTCCGTCAGCATGTCCTCGACCTCGGCCAGAACCTTGCGGCCATTCTTGCTGTGCCGAAGTTCCGGCTTGAGACCTGCAAGTCCGAGATCGGCGGCGACGAGACGCTGGGCGGTCGAATCGTGAAGTTCGCGAGCCAATCGCTGCCGCTCGTCCTCCTGGAGAGCGAGCAACTGCCCGGATAATTCGCTCACCTGATGCTTCGCTCCCGAGACTTGATCGGAGAGTGTCCGAAGGGGCTGTTCCATCTGCCGTGCCGTGAACCAAGCGGCGAACGCACCGGCGAGAGAGAGAAGCGTTGCCGGTCCGGCCATCTGCCACAGAGCGGCGGCAATCGGCGCATCGAGGTTCTCGCGCGGCACGATGACGGCCGTCGTCCAACTGGTGACATTCGAACGGCGGAAGGCGACGAGGACAGCCTTTCCCTGATCGTCGACAGCCTCGATCTTTCCCTCGCTCATGCCGTCGGGCCCGGCATCGGCGAAGCGGGAACTGAGCGCCGCCGGCGCAGGGATGCTGGAACTGTCCCGGCCATCCCGTTCGACGACGATGGTCTGAAATGTCCGATCGTACAGGCCTTTCTCCCATGCGGACGGCGCCGTCTGGTCGCCCATGATCGCACCCAGTCGCGCCTCAGTCAGGGTCGTTGTGATATGGCCGTTCACCCGCCCATCCGGACTGTCGAGGCGCAGGCTCAGAGCCACGACGACACTGCCGTTCAACGGAGCCGTCATCCTTCCGGAAACGGACCATCCCCGCTCGCGGATGCGGTCAAGCTGCTCCCGATGGCTCGGAAATTCGGCGTGCCTCGGGAGTGAAGATCCGAAGGGACGCAAGGTATTCACGACCTGCCCTTCCATATCATTCAGAACGAGCCAGGAGCCTTCGGGAACGGGTGTCTCCTTGAGCTGCCGGTAGAACGCCTGGGTATCGCCGTTAAGAAGCGCCGGGGATCGCGACAGACCCTTTAGGAGATAATTGACCGCGGCGACCTCTTGGTCGAAGCCTAAGGAGAGCGACTTCGCAGCGTCCAGGGCGCGATCTCCGATAGCGCGGCGCTCGTCCACCGCGCGGGAGACGGACAGGGCTGCGGCGACCAGGCACGCGGTCAGGGTAATGATCACGAAAGTCAAGACAACCCGACCGCGCAGCCGGGGCGGCAGGCCCGAGACCGAGCGCGAAACTATCGGGATGGTGCCCTCATTCATGACGGCAGCCTCCGGCCGCACGGGCAACGCAACGGGACCAAAACCGCGACGCAAGCCTTCGGTCCGATAAACTATGTTAATCCCTGAGCCCGTTTGCTGTCGACTGAGATCGGCGCTGCTGACGGAGTAATGAATAAGGGTTCTCCTGCAGCAATTTCAGGACATTCCCCGATAGCCGCGCGGTACGGCACCGGCCAATAGTGAGGCATGCTGGGTGGAATCCGCATCCATGCCGCAGAGCCGGTCGACATCTCGGCGAGAGCCTCGCGTTTGAAGGTTCGCATCGCAAAGGCCGCAACAAAGACAATTGGTTACGTCAGGGCAAAAGCGCATCGGCAGCTCCCCGAAGCTGGCCGACAACCTTTTCAGGAGCGGTCCATGTCTCATTCTTTCCGTCTTTCCTCCGTCAGATCGTTCGGCGCGGCGCTCCTCATGAGCACTGTCGGGATCGCAGGATTGGCAACCGATGCCTTCGCACTCACCGAGCAGGAGGCTCAGGACATCGCCATCGAGGCTTATGTGTATTTCTATCCGATCGTCAGCCTCGACGTGACGCGCAAGCAATTCACCAATCTCGAAGCTGGTAAGGTGCCGGGCCGTGGCCCGATGAATATGTTCAACAACGTGCCGGCCTATCCATCGGGCGACGACAAGGGTGTTGTCCGCTACAACTTCGACACGCTCTATTCTTCGGCCTTCCTCGATCTCACCAAGGAACCGGTCGTGGTCTCCGTGCCGGATACGGGCGGGCGCTATTACCTGCTGCCGATGCTCGACATGTGGACGGACGTGTTCGCGTCACCGGGCTGGCGCACGACGGGCACGCAGGCCGGCGAGTATCTGATCGCACCGGCCAATTGGCGGCCCGATCTGCGCGAGCGCTTCGACGAGTTCCGGCTCCCGGCCGGAACGCAGCGCATCGACGCCCCGACGCCAATCGTGTGGATCATCGGACGCACCAAAACGGATGGCCCTGCCGATTACGATGCGGTTCACAAGATCCAGGCCGGCTACAAGGTCACGCCCTTGTCCGAATGGGGAAAGACGCCGCGACCTCCCGAAGCGAAGATCGATCCGAGCATCGACATGAAAACGCCGCCCAAGGTGCAGGTCGATACGATGCCGCCCCTGAAATACTTTGCCTATGGAGCAGACCTGCTGAAGCTCGCAGGCGCACATCTCACGGATGAACCAATCCTCGCCCGCATGAAGCGGATCGGCATCGAGGCAGGCAAAAGCCTTGACGTCGAGAAGATCGATCCTGTCGCCAGGAAAGCGCTCGAAGCCGCACCTGAGAACGCCCGCAAGCTCATGGAGTGGAAAGTCAGGACACTCGCCCGCGTCACGAATGGCTGGTCCATGAACACGGACACGATGGGCGTTTATGGAAATTATTATCTCAAGCGGGCCATAGTCGCCCAGCTCGGGCTCGGCGCCAATCTGCCGGAGGATGCGATCTACCCGATGAACCTCGCCGATGACACGGGACGACCACTCGACGGCGTGAACAAGTACACGCTTCACTTCGAGAAGGACCAGATCCCGCCCGCTGCAGCCTTCTGGTCGCTGACGCTCTACGATTCGGAAGGGTTCCAGGTTCCGAACAGCCTCAACCGCTTCGCTCTGAGCAGCTGGATGCCGCTCAAGCACAACGCGGACGGCTCGCTGGACCTGTACTTGCAGAACGAGAATCCCGGACAGGACAAGGAAGCCAACTGGCTTCCCGCGCCGAAGGGCCCGTTCAATGTGTTGCTGAGGCTCTACGCCCCGCAATCGGCTGCTCTGACGGGCAAGTGGAACCCGCCACCCGTGATGAAGTTCGAGACGACGTCGAGCATCGTCGCGCAGTGAGGGGCACCGATAAGTCTGGCGAAGCGATGAGGCGACGCTGACGCAACAGATCCTGTCGGGTTGCACCGCCGCTCCGACAGGATTCGCGAAACAGGGGACCTGCCATGCAACGCATCGTTCTGATTGCGGCACTCAGTATCGTGATGACGGCCGAACCGAGCTTGGCACAGGACCGGAAAACAGGGCCTGTGCTGCCTGATGGCGAGATTGCGATTCCGTCGGAGCAAACCCTCGAGCGCGATGCGGTGACGCCGCCGCGAAACGACTTCTCCAGAGACGACAACACCGCCACCAAGCAGATGGACGAGCAGAACCGGAGGATCGACCGCGAGGTCGAGAAAGGGATCTGCACGGATTGCTGATGACGGGCCGCCCAGGTCGACACCAGAGACAGCGCATCGGCAGGAGTGCCTCCGACGGGGGCTGCTTCTCATCCTGATGGATAGGTGATCTGGAATTGAGACGCGAACCGGGCTGAGATGACCTGCCGTGTTCATGTGCCTTAACACTGCGGCAGGTCGAGTAGGGGAAAATTCCGATGCGCCGTTTCGCACAATGCTTGTCCGCACCCTGCCTGGTGTCAGCTCTCGTCGCCGTCGCCGGTTCGGCGGCTCACGCCTCCGATCTGCCGGCTGCGCCGCCCATCGCCGAGGCCCCGGCACCCATGCCGCCCTCATGGACCTTCCGCTTCGTGCCTTACGGTTGGCTTACGTCCATCGACGGCACGCAGACCGTCCGCGGGCGTTCCGTGAAGGTCGATGCGAGCTTTATCGATATCGTCAAGGAGAGTGACACGCTTGTCGCCCTGATGGGAACCTTCGAGGCCCGTCATGACCCCATCGCGCTCTATTCCGATCTGGTCTGGAGCAATATCGGGTTCAAGAGCAGCGATGTACGCACCCGCGCACTGGCGCCAGGGGTGACGGGAACGCTCGGCGCGGAGCTCAAGCTCGATATCGATATGGCTATCGTGGAAGTCGGCGCCGCTTACGAGGTCGCGCGCTCCGGCCCGATTGCTTTCGACATCCTCGGCGCCGCCCGATACTGGTATCAGGAGGCAGACCTGTCGTTCACCATCTCGGGCGCGGTCGATACCGCCAATCTTCAGGTCGCCGGGTCCCGTGCCTTCGCGAAATCCGGCTCCATCCAGTGGTTCGATCCGGTCATCGGCGCGCGCATTCGCTATGCCGTGGCGCCGGGACATGAACTTTTTTTGCGCGGCGACATCGGCGGTTTCGGGATCGGCAGCGAGTTCTCCTGGCAGGCCGTCGGCGGCTACGACTTTGAGCTCGGAACATATCAGGGGGTCACGTTCTCCGGCGTGATCGGCTATCGCGCGCTATACGTCGACTACGCTCAAGGTGAGGGCCGGAGCCGCTACGAGTTCGACATGCTCCAGCACGGCCCCGTTATCGGCATCAGTGCGCGGTTTTGATTCTTGACTGCGAAGGAATCGAAACCTGCCCTGAGCGAACAATTCAGTGTTTTTCCGGCAGCACTTCAGGGGTTACCCCAATTTCAGTTTCTCACAGCAGGGCTAAGCTGTGTATCTCACGAGCGAAAGGATCGGCGTCCATGTCTTCTCGCTCCCTGAGGGAGAACCGCCATGAAGCTGGTTGCACTGAGCGCCATCCTTGTCGTGTGGACCCTGGCGGCCGCGCCTTCAAAAGCTGCGCCTTTTTCTGAAGCGGCTCTCATCCAGCAAGCTCTTCCCAATCTGGTTGAACCGGTACAGGCCCGTAGAGGAGTTGCGGTACGCGGACCGCGTGGCGGTGTCGCCGTCGCCCGCCCTGGATACCGATCTGTGCCCGCTCCCGTCAGGCCGGGCTGGACCCGTCCTGCCTCTTATTGGTGGCGTCCCGGTGCCGCCATTGCCGCGGGAGCGGCGCTCGGCTTCGTAACCGCCGCCGCAGCAACGGCGTATGCCACCTCGCCAGCGCCTGCCGCCGGTTACTGTTGGTACTACACCAACCCGCAACGCACGCAGGGCTTCTGGGACGTCTGCCCGCGTTGACACGGAGGAGAAAGACCTCATGGATCTCCACAACAGCCAAAACGTCCACAAATGCATCGCCGAGGGCATCGGCACTTTCTGGCTCACTTTCGCAGGCTGCGGCAGCGCCGTGATCGCCGCTGCGTTCCCGGATGTCGGGATCGGTTTGCTCGGCGTCTCGCTCGCCTTCGGCCTGAGCGTGCTCACCATGGCCTATGCCATCGGCCACATCTCAGGTTGCCACCTCAACCCGGCCGTCACTGTCGGCCTCGCGGCGGGCGGACGCTTTCCGAAGCAGGACATTGCGCCCTACATCATCGCTCAGGTGATCGGCGCGATCGTTGCCTCTGCGGCTCTGTATGCCATCGCCAGCGGCGCACCGAGCTTCGACATCACCAAGGGTTTCGCCGCCAATGGTTACGGCGCGCATTCCCCGGGCCAGTACAGCCTGATTTCCTGCTTCATCGCCGAGGTGGTCCTCACCATGATGTTCCTGTTCATCATCATGGGTGCGACCCACGGAAAAGCCCCGGTGGGATTTGCGCCCATCGCCATCGGGTTGGGGCTCACGCTGATTCACCTCGTCGGCATTCCTGTCACCAACACATCCGTGAACCCGGCCCGCAGCACCGGCCCCGCGCTGTTCGCTGGCGGCTGGGCGATGGCGCAGCTCTGGCTGTTCTGGATCGCACCCCTGATCGGCGGAATCCTCGGCGGCATGCTTTATCGCTGGCTCAGCGAGGAACCATCGGCACAGGTGACCGGCATCGCGCCTGCTTCTCCTGCGGAGTGAGCGACGCGGCAACATCGACGACGAGGATAAGGGGGCTTTCGATAGCACAGGACAGGCGGGAGACTTCGAGAAAGTGACGTGAATCCGAAGGATTGCATCAATGAACGTCCAGACCATTCCAGAAGCGCCTTCCCGAACGCAACAACCCAATCAGGGGATGATCTGGATCGCAGGCGGGACATTCCGCATGGGCTCGAACGAGCATTATCCTGAAGAAGCGCCGGTCCACCGCGTCACCGTCGACGGCTTCTGGATGGACCGCACGCCTGTCACCAATCGTGAGTTCCGCCGGTTCGTTGAGGCGACGGGATATGTCACTGTCGCGGAAAAGAAGCCCGACCCGAAAGATTATCCGGGCGCGCTGCCGCACATGCTGAAGCCGGGATCGCTCGTCTTCACGCCGCCGGATTATCCGGTGGACCTACGCGACTGGAGCCAATGGTGGGCCTTCACCTTCGGCGCGAGCTGGCGCAAGCCCTATGGGCCCAAATCGTCGATCAAGGGACTTGACGATCATCCTGTTGTGCATGTGGCCCACGCGGATGTCGAAGCCTATGCCGCATGGGCTGGCAAGAGCCTGCCAACCGAGGCCGAGTGGGAATTCGCGGCGCGCGGCGGGCTTGACGGTGCCGAGTTCGCCTGGGGCGACGCGTTCGCACCGGACGGTCGGCAGATGGCGAATACTTGGCAGGGAGCCTTTCCATTTCAGAACAAGAAAGAAGACGGTTACGAGAGAACCTCGCCCGTCACGGCCTTTCCACCGAACACATACGGCCTGCACGACATGATCGGCAATGTCTGGGAATGGACCTCAGACTGGTATGCGCCGAAGCATTCTGCCGATACACCGAAGGCCTGCTGTATTCCAGATAATCCACGCGGCGGGCGCGAAGCCGATAGCTACGATTCCTGCCAGCCTCAAATCCGCATTCCGCGGAAGGTGCTGAAAGGAGGTTCGCATCTCTGCGCGCCGAATTATTGCCGTCGCTACCGGCCCGCCGCGCGGCATGCGCAACCCATCGACACCTCATCGAGCCATATCGGGTTCCGGTGTGTGGTGCGCGAGAAGGGAGCAATGTGATGGCCGAGACCGTCACTCGGACGCAGATGGTCCTGGCGTGGCTCGTGGTCGTTCTGACGGCGGTTCTTATCGTGCTGGGCATGTTCCTGTACGGGTTTTCGGCTGAGGTCAACGACCGCATCTGGCGCAATATTGCCGCCCGTCCCGGCGGCCCCATGACATTCCGCTTCGTCCTTCAGCCTTGCATGGCCGCCTTCGCGGCGCTTCACGATGGGGCGAAAGACGCGCATCTCGGACGCTCGCCTTATCTGTGGTCGCTGCTGACGCACCCGAGCGCAAACGCCGGGCGGTTGAGCGAGGGATTGATCGCCACCGCGCGGATCATCCTGCTTGGGTTGGCGATGGATGCGGTTTATCAAGCGACCGTTCTCAAAACTTTCTATCCAGGCGAGATGGTGCTCATCGCAATCCTGCTCGCCTTTCTTCCCTATGTGCTGCTACGTGGGCCTTTCGCGCGCCTTGTGCGGTGGTGGGACGCCCGGCACGGAAACTCCTCGCCCAATACCGGACCAAAGGGGTGATGCATCATGGCTCTCTCAACCGAAAACGCGCCCATCACTTCAAAATCCAACTCGGATAAGATCTCGGTCGAGCTGTCATCCCGACGCACGGGCATGTCTTTCCAGCGCACGCGCATGAGCGCCGACCGGACGCTCATGTCTGTGGTCCGCACATCTCTGTCTCTCATCAGCTTTGGCTTCACGATCTATCAGGTGTTCGACAAGCTCCGGGAAGCCGGAACCATCACCCATGCCGCAGCGCCCCGAAACTTCGGCGTAGCGCTCGTGCTGTTAGGGATCACGATGCTCGTCATCGGCATCGTCTACCATGTGCAATTCATGCTGGGTCTGCGCCATGAGCGACAGGCCATGAAAGCTGCAGGCCTCGTGCATGCCGAGAGTCATTTTCCCGTTTCGCTCACGCTGATCACCGCCGTCATTCTGCTTCTTATCGGCGTAGCGGCGATTCTCAGCATGCTTTTCCGGGCCGGGCCTTTCGGTTGAAGGGCCTTAGCCACCACTCAAAGTGCTTTTGACTGAGGAGCCGTTCATGGCAAGGCAATTTCTACCATCCGGACCAGGGATTGAAATTGATCACATGCGCAAGCGATGCGAACGGCTTGCTGCAGGACAGGTGATACTCGCCTGTCAGTCCTTTCGCTCCGTCGGGATCGTGCTGGAACTCGACCCGTTTTTTGCGGTCATTGGGAAGGATCGGCTGTTTGCAGGCTTGGCACGAAGGACCTCTCGGCCCGCCGCCATAAAGAAATTTTTCATCAAGAAACACGCCACTCTCCAAACTTTTTGCACGCCACACACATACCGGGCTCAGCTGCAGCAAACTGGCACGCGAGACCGATCATTAGTTCCCGACAACGTCGCGCCTCATCTCTTGTTCCGGCCGCCGCGTCTTTTGCCGGAATGGGAATAGTCAAGCATATCAAATGTTTACAGTGAGGAATATTGGACATGGCCAAGTCACCCAAGGACCGCAAGCCGAACATCCTCGTCATCTGGGGAGATGATATCGGCATCTCGAACCTGAGTTGTTACTCACATGGGCTCATGGGCTACAAAACGCCCAATATCGACCGCCTCGCCAAGGAAGGAATGATGTTCACCGACTCATATGGTGAGCAGTCCTGTACCGCAGGTCGTTCCTCCTTCATCACGGGACAGAGCGTCTATCGCACCGGCCTCTCGAAGGTTGGTATCCCTGCCGCTCCGCAAGGCATGCCGGACAGCATCATTACCATCGCGGAATGCCTTAGAAATCAAGGATACACCACGGGTCAGTTCGGCAAGAATCATCTCGGTGACCTCAACAAGCACCTCCCGACCGTGCACGGATTCGATGAGTTTTACGGCAATCTCTACCATCTCAATGCCGAAGAAGAACCTGAGATGGCGAATTACCCGACCGACGAAGACATTCCAGACTTCCGGGAACGGTTCGGGCCCCGCGGAGTGCTTCACTCCTGGGCGACCGATAAGGACGACCCGACCGAAATGCCGCGCTGGGGTAAAGTCGGCAAGCAGAAGATCGAAGACACGGGGCCGCTTACCAAGAAGCGGATGGAAACCTGCGACGATGATTTCGTGGAAGCCGCCATCGATTTCATCAAGCGCGCAGACAAGGCGGGAACACCGTGGTTCGTGTGGCTCAATACCACGCACATGCACCTGATCACGCACACCAAGCCAAGCAGCCTGGGCCAAGCCGGCCGCTGGCAGTCGCCCTACCACGACACCATGATCGACCACGACAAGAATGTGGGGCAGATGCTCGATCTCCTCGATGAGCTCGGTCTCGCCGAAGACACTTTCGTGATGTACTCCACTGATAACGGGCCGCACCGCAATACATGGCCGGATGGCGCCATGACGCCGTTCCGCAGCGAAAAGAACACCAATTGGGAAGGCGCGTTCCGTATCCCGCTCCTCATCCGTTGGCCGGGGCACGTGGAAGCCGGCTCAATCGTCAACGGCATTATCCAGCATCACGATTGGTTGCCGACATTCCTGACCATGGCCGGGGAACCCGATATCGTCGAGAAGCTCAAGAAGGGCGGGTACAAGGCGAACGGCAAGACCTTCAAGAACCATATCGACGGCTTCGATATGACCGACTACATCACAGGAAAATCGAAGGAGAGTCCGCGCAAGTTCTTCTTCTACTTCAGCGATGACGGCGACGTTCTTGCCATGCGCTACGACAACTGGAAGATGATTTTCATGGAGCAGCGTTGCCGTGGCACCATGCAGGTTTGGGCAGAACCTTTCGTCAAGCTGCGCATGCCGAAATTGTTCAACCTGCGCACCGACCCGTACGAGTACGCCGACATCACATCGAACACTTACTATGACTGGTTCATCCACAATGCGTATTTCATCTATGCGGCGCAGGCCGGCGTGGTCAAATTCCTAGATACCTTCAAGGAGTTCCCGCCAGCCCAACACCCTGGCAGCTTCACTGTCGAAGATGCACATGCGGCGCTGGAGAATGCCGCAGGCGGCGCGAACCACTGACACCAGTTACGCCGGGCGGCGGTTAGTCTGCCGCCCGGCAGCGCCCCTTGGCATGCGGAGAAAAGTCTCGAGAAGCGGGGAATCCGGCTTCGCTACGGGCGGATGCTCGTAGCCGGAGCGGCGGACCGGTTTTCCGGAAACAAGCGCTATACCCATCAATTGGAGGATGCGGCGGTATCGAGCTGCTGCCGGATCCGCTGTATATAGAGATCGTGATAGGTATCGAGGCCGAAGGTGTTTCCCAATTCCCGGCACAGAAGGATCATCTCGAGCGCGTGCGACCACTCACGACGCCGATAGGCCTCGAGCATCGTGTTGTTCCGTTTTTCCAGTTCAAGAAAATCGGATTTCCTGGCCATATCGGATTTGCCCAAGACCGTAAAAATCCGCTCCGGATCGCGCTTTCCCTTGACCTGGAGATGATCGATTTCGAGAACGGCGAACTGAGCGCGGACAGCGTGGGCCGTTTTCTCGCCGACGATGATGGCAACGCCGTATTCCTTCGTCAGCCCCTCCAGGCGCGATGCCAGGTTCACCGTGTCGCCCAGCACCGAATAATTGAAGTGCAGATCAGAGCCAAAATTCCCCACGACGCAGAGACCCGTATTCAGGCCGATCCCGATTCTGAGCGGCGTGACCGGCCGATCGTCGCTAGCCTCACGCTGACGCTGCTCATTGAGCACCTTGAGGCTGTCCAGCATGGCGAACGCCGCCGTGCAGGCGTTCACCTCATGGACCGGGTCGGGAAGCGGGGCGCTCCAGAAGGCCATGATCGCGTCGCCCATATATTTGTCGATCGTCCCACGATGATCCATGATGTCGTGGGTGAGCGGAGTGAAGAGACGGTTCATGAGCGCCGTGAGGCCTTGAGGATCATCCTTGTAAAGTTCCGCGATGGCCGTGAAGCCGCGGACATCGGAAAACAGAACCGTCAGCTCGCGCTGCTCTCCGCCGAGGGTCAGCTTTTCCGGCGATTGCGCCAACTGCTCGACCAGATCGGGAGAGAGATATTGGCTGAAGGCCGATCTGATCCGGAAGCGATCCGCCGAGACGGTCAGGTAGTTCGTGACGACAAGGATCGCATAAACCAGGAAGCCTGAGATCAAGGGAAACGTGTAATCGATCAGGACATCGAGAACGGTGAAGCAGTACCACGTGAAGCCCGCGGTCACGGCGGCGGAAGCGGCGCCAAGGGCGAGAAGGGTACCGGCATTCATCTTGGGCGCTTGCGCGATCAGGAGCACACTCAGCAAAGTGACGAACATAAGCTCGACGAAGGCCGTGTAGCTCGGCCGGCTCAGAGTTGAGCCCATGAGAGCCCCCTCGAGGATCTGAGCGTGCAGTTCCACTCCTGGAAGTGCCGGGTGAACGGGTGTGACCTTGAGATCGAGGAGGCCCGCGGCCGAGGAGCCGATCAGCACCATCTTGCCCTTAAGTCTTTCCTCGGGCACGCGTCCCTGCAGAAGGTCGATGGCGGAAATGTACTGGTTCAGTTTGGGAGCCGAGTAATGAACCCAGACCCGGCCCTTGCCATCCGTCGGGATTTCGAAATTGCCAACCCCGATATTTCGGACGCCGCTTGTATCCGTTTTGACGAAAATCGCGTCCGATCCGACAGAGACCCGCAGCATCTCGAGAGAAAGCGTGGAAACGATAGTTCCGTTCGCCACCGCCACGACCGGAACTCGGCGAACGACCCCATCGCGATCGGCATCGACGGAGAACAGCCCATGCCCTCGAGCAGACTCGTCGAGGAGGGGCAGATTGCGCAGGAGGTGCGGGAAATCGACGAGGAAACGGCGTGGGTCGGGGCCTAAGGTGGCAATTCCCGTCTGGATTGGCGGCTGCGCAATCGGCACAGCTCCCGAAACGCGATATCCCGACTGCCCCAGAACCACCTGAGACGTCCTGATGGCATCGGCGAATATGGCGTCGTTGCTGGGCAGGCGCTGGAGGCTCTGCCGCGTGACATCGTCCAATCCTTGCAGGGTTTCGGCGAAAACCTCCGGCGAGCTGCGGTCCGGCTCCGGAAAGAGAACGTCGAATCCGATGACCGTTCCGCCCTGTCCGGCGATCTTCCCGATCATCTCGGCCATGATCGTGCGCGGCCATGGCCATTGCCCCAAAGCCCGCAGGCTCCGCTCGTCGATATCGACGATAGCGACGAGATCCTGACGTTCCTCGCGCGGGTGCAGGAGCTGATACAGATCGAGCGACTTGAGGCGCAGCACTTCGACGGGACCCGGATCCCAGATCCTTAAAGCAAGCAGGCTCACGAGCAGCATGAAGCCGACGATCCGTCCGGCTCCTATGCGCCGCATCCTGTTCAGAAGAGCGCTCATGACTCCTCATCCGCTAGGTCATATCCCCGAGCACTGGCGTACGGCTTTCCCGTCCGGGGCGCCGAGCGGTTGTGGAGGGATGATACGGCGCTGGCAGCCGGAGCATGGTTCCTCACAGGATGAAATCCGTCGAACGGGGCAGCGCGCCTGCGATGTTCAGCGCGGCGGTCAGCACTTCTCCGCTCTCAAAGGTGACGATGACCGACACGTCGTTATCGTCTCCGACGAGCCGCCTCAGGCCATCGACGGATGCGTTGAGGAACAGTTGGTTTCCTCTCAAGACGAGATCATCCCGGTCGATTCCGGCAATTTCCCTGCCGTTCACGAAGATGTCGACATAGGCGACATCTCCGCTTGGCAGCGGAGTACCGAGAACGGAAGTGTCGATCTGGTCAGGCGCTGTCAGAAGCGAGGCTCCGTCGGTGTTGTCGATTCTGTTCAATTGCGAGAGATTTGCGTCCTCACCAACGCCAAAGGCCGTGATCGTCGCCTTGTAGCGGTCGTTTAGCGTCGCAAGCTCTGCATCGATTGATCCCGATCCTCTGCCATCCGAGAGAAAATACAGGACATTCTTCTCGTTGCCCTGGTCGAGTCCTTGCAGACGCTCGTTGGCTGCCCGCAGAGCATCAGCGAAGTTTGTCCCGCCATCCCCGTCGAGACCCCTGAGATAATTTTCGATGGCGCTCCCTCCAGCCTGATCGAGGCTGAAGGTCTCGGCATTCAAGCCGCTCAGGTCACTGTCCCTGGCATCGGTCGGGTCGGCGCTTCCATTGAACGGGATGATGGTCACGGTGACATCCGCGGGGGAGAAGCCAAGCGCCCTCAGCTTTTCCGTCAGGAGCAACAGGCCTGCGATCTCCGCATCGAGGACTGTATTGGCTCGGCCGTCTCCATTGAGATCGCCGACAGGATCTCCCTTGAACCGGCCCGTGGTGCTGCCGGAGACATCGACGAGGTAGAGAACGTTCATCTGCGGCTGCACGAACGAACCAAGCGAGATAACCAGTTCGAGATCGGCCTTTGCGGTCGTGGTGGCGGTCGGCGCTTCGATGGTCAGGGAGACCGGCTGCTTGTTGAAATCGAGAGTATCGGCGTCCGAAGCCATCTGATCGGGCGTTGAGAACACTCCTTTCCCGTGCACCTGCAAGGTCACGGTTGCCGTATCCTTCCCGCCATGGCCGTCAGAGACGGTATAGGTGAAGGACACCGTCGCGGTCTCGCCCCAGCTCAAGGCACGAAAGTCGTCTCCCGGGTTGAAGACGAGATTTCCTTTCGCATCGAGCGCAACCGATCCCTCGAAGGGAGAGGTCCAACTCACCACCCGCAACGCATCGCGGTCGATGTCGCGGTCATTGGGAAGCACGGAGAGCACCGTCCGCCCATTCTCTTCGATCGCCGTGACGCGGTCATCCCTTGCAACGGGCTCATCGTTCCGGCCGGCGACGACCCAGGTGACGGAGGCGGGCACGATGACTCCATCCTCGAGCATCAAGCGATAGGCAACGGTGACGGTCTCGGCTTCCCCACTCCCCAGATGCTGGTAAGCAGGATGCGTGGGATCCAGGGAAAAGCTCCGTGATGCGCTGAGATATCTCACGCCGGGAGGCAGGGATGCCGGCAAGAGAACGAGCGACGGCGTTCCATCATTGGATGTCGCGGCCTCCGACGAAGCTCGGAGCCTCGTGACCGGCCCGTCTTCGACGGCTGTGCCGCGGATCGGTGAAGGCGCGGTGACGACAGCCGGACGGATCAGCTCATCAAGCGTGAAGCGCTCCTGGGTAAAAGGGACAAAGGTGAATTGCGTCTGCTCAGCCGGGTCGATGGAATGCGGCACGCTTGCCGGAATGATAAGGGAATCCTCGGGATCGCTGCTGCCTCGCCTCTGGGGCGGCCCGGAGAAGAATTGAAACAGATCTCTCACGAAATCGCTTTCGCCCCGAAGCTCGTCGTTCGATTTGGCGATCTGCGTGACCAACGGATCGGCGCCGGCCACGGGCGTCAGAAGGGTCGCGACGCGGGCATCCGACATGGAGGCGAGCACGCGGGCCGGATTGTTCCTATCGAGGAGAACGATCGAGCCGACCCGTCCATCCGGCTCCGTCAGAAGGGAGAAGCGCGTGGTTCCGCTGGCTGCGGCAATCTCCGTTTGAACCGCCGTTCCTCTGATAGCCATGGTGGCGACAGGCGTATCGACCCTGAGATCGCCGGTTTTGGCCACCTGCCCCGCAACGAATCCGATGAGCCCCTGAATCAGCGTGAACATGGCCGAATTCGCGTTCGAGTTCGCCGCATAGACCATGTCGTTCAGCACCATTCGGGCGCTGGATGACAGATTGAAAACCGTCCCATCGTTGAGCTTGATCGTCAGGGACGAATCCGATCCGGTTTGAACGACGTCGCCTTTGGCGACCGTATCGCCCTGCCGCAGCTCGATTTGAATGCCGTTTCGCAGGACGGTGACGGACCCCGACACTTTCTCCACACGGCCGATGGGAATCTGGCCCGGCACTGCAGCATTTGCCTGCGCATATCGCATCGGATGATCCGATGCTGCGAGCGCTTCGATGGTCGCACCCTTGAGGCCCGCCCCCTCCGGCGTGGTAATACCGAGGCGCCGCTCGTCTCTGAAATAGCCGAGGATAACGGCTTTCGTCTCACCCCCCACAAGAACAAGATCGGCTCCGGATCTCTTGAAGCTCGCTGTAAAAAGAAGGTCCTTGTCAGGAAACAGGATCGAGCCCTCAGGCTCAACGCCATGGCTCAACGCCTTCGCAGCGTCGATCTGAATGTCAAAAGCACTGGCACCGCCACTGGACTGGTACACTGCGTAACCCCTTGGGCCGCAACGATCATACGCTTTTCACGAACCCATTCCCACGGGAACGAAGTCTTACCAGTTCGGAGAAATGTCTCCGTCGATTCTGGATTTGCAAATGTCGGCTTCGCATATCTCTGAATGGAAGCTCTTGGGATTGACAAGGTGACTATCCGGCGGGGTATCGATGACCGGATTGACCTGCCGAGCCGTTGAAGCGCCTCGTCAGGCCCAATAGCGTTCACCGGGAGCAACGAATTTGGTCAAGATAATTGGTTCAAAAGCCTGGCGGATTCAGGTCACGAATGATGGTGAGATCGTAGTCCTGGGCATTCGCTCCGATGCGGGAGAGGAGTTCGATGTTCTTTTCAACGCCGTGGATTCCACGCCCATCCTCACCGACCTGCTCACCGATATGGTGCGAACCCATCAGGGAAAGCCGCCCAGAACCTTCTCCGCGAACGCCGGGCCCAACCACGAGAAAAGCGTACCGGTACAGCCTTTGAGCACGCGGATCGACCGGAGCGGTGAAAAACCTGTTCTCGTTCTCGACTTCGGCGGAACTGTGCTGAAGGTCGCAGTCGATCCCGCCGAACTGCAACAGGCCCTGTCCGCACCCCAGGCATAAGCCTTTCTGTGTTCACCCGTGTGGCTTCCATTCTGCCTGGTCAACGTAACGTGTAGAGATAGGTCGCCACGTGCCTGGCTTCGGCGCTCGAGATCCCCGTTACCGGCATCGCGGTCTTGGAATCGATGGATTTCGGGTTCTCGATCCATTGCACCAGATTGTCGGGTGAATTGGTCGTCACGCCACCGATAGTGACGCAGGCGGCGAAGCCTCTGAGCATCGGTTCCGATGGCTCAAATTGTCAAACTATTGTCCTTTCCGATCAAGCATCACTCGAAAACCAGCCTAAGCTGATCCTTAAGGGAAGAAGGAATTTTTCCCTCAATAACGGGAGCGGAGACGCCTCAAGTTCCTATCGCGTCTTCGTATCTCGATTAGGAGGACGCGCTCATGTCTCGTTCCAGCAAGGACGACGGGTCATTACCCGATTCATCGGATCCGATCGGCATTCCCACAGGCATCGACCGTCGCGCATTTCTCGTGCGTCACGCGGCTATCGGCGCAGCTGCCGTGATGACCGGCGCGACCTGGTCTCCCGAAGCGCGCGCACAGCAGGCGGCAACCGAGGCCGCGGCGCAAAAGGCTGCCAAGGAAGCGGCCGGCGATGATGCTGGCCTCAAAATGAGTTCGACCCTTTCGCCCAATCTCGATGTCGTCAAAACATCGAAGGGGCCGGTGATGACGGTCGCGGATGAGTTCTACAAGGTCGGCCCCGGGCCATCGAGTTCGCACACCATCGGGCCGATGCGCATCACCTATGACTTCTATCAGCGCTGCACCAAACTCCCCGCAGATCAGTTGGCGCAAGCCACGGGCCTGAAGGTTCACCTCTTCGGCAGCTTGAGCGCCACGGGCAAGGGCCACGGCACCGAACGTGCATCGCTCGCAGGGCTCGTGGGCAAGGAACCGGCAACCGTCGATCCACGCTTCCTCGATGAGATGATCGCCAAGCCTCAACAGACCTATCCGGTGCAGCTCGGCAGCAAAACGTTCAATCTGTCCTTGGCGGATATCGTCTATGACGCGCCCAAGGGCGATTTTCCGCATCCGAACACCATGACATGCAGGCTCATGGCGGGCGACAAGGTCGTCTATGAGCAGGAGTATTATTCGGTCGGCGGCGGCTTCATCGAATGGAAAGGTTACGAGCCGCCCAAGAAAGGCCAACCGAAATATCCCTATGCGACCATGAAAGAGCTGCGGGAGCACGCGGAAAACAACAACCTTTCGGTTGCCGACGTCGTGATGGCGAACGAAATCGCCGTGTCCGGAAAGAGCGAGGAGCAGGTCAACGCCTTCCTGGACAAGATCGCCAACGCGATGATCGCAACCGTGAAAACCGGTTTGTCCTACAAGGACGACGTGCTGCCTGGGCCGATCAAGCTTCACTCCAAGGCTGCCACCGTCTTTGAACGCGCCAACGATGACACTTACATGAGCGACCGCGCCATCGGTCTGGTGTCTGCCTTCGCCCTGGCCGCGTCCGAGGAGAATGCTCGTGGTCATCTGGTCATCACCGCGCCAACCGGCGGATCGGCAGGCGTTATGCCCGCTGTCGTCTATGCTCTGACGCAGAGCCCCCGCGCGGTGCCCATGGACAAGATCCGGGAAGGTCTGTTGGCCGGTGCCGCTGTCGGCTATCTGTGCAAGCACAACGCGACGCTTGCGGCAGCCGAAGGCGGATGCCAGGCCGAGATCGGTGTCGCCTCAGCGATGGCAGCCGCGCTGATCACGCAGGTCCTGGACCAACCGCCGCGCGTTATTGAGAACGCGGCAGAGTCCGCTCTCGAGCACCACCTCGGCATGACCTGCGATCCCGTCGCCGGCTATGTGCAGGTTCCCTGCATCGAGCGCTGCGCTTTCGGCGCGGTGAAGGCCTGGGTGGCTTCCATGATCGCCACCAATGAGATCGCAAGCAGGCACAGGGTCGATCTCGATACGACGATCCAGACGCTCGCCGACACCGCCAAGGACATGAACCCGAAATACAAGGAAACCAGCGAGGCCGGCCTTGCCCAGAATCTCGTGCTCTGCTGAGTGCTCCGGCGGTGACTGAGAATGCATGAGTGAAGACCCCATAAGCATCGTGGGAGGAAGCCGTCATGCCAGATGAAGTCCGTGTATCTCCAAAGCCCGCTGATATGGCGAGGCATCTCCACTCGAGCTCTTCCGAGCCTGAGGTCTCGATCAATGAATGGGAAGGCTTCACGCCGGGCCGATGGCAGAACGCTGTCGACGTTCGCGACTTCATCCAGCGGAACGTCACGCCCTATGACGGAGACGAAGCCTTTCTGTCCGGCCCTACGGAGCGCACGAAAGCCGTCTGGGCGAAGCTTCAGCCTTACTTCAAGGAGGAAATCCGCAAGGGCGTTTTGGACGTGGACGCCAAGACGCCCTCCTCCATGACGGCTCACAAGCCGGGTTATATCGACCGCGACAACGAAGTGATCGTCGGATTGCAGACCGATGCGCCATTCCGGCGTGCGATCATGCCCTATGGCGGCTTGCGCATGGTCGAGGCTGGGCTGAAGGCGGCGGGTTTCGAGCCCGACCCGATCGTGCACGAGACCTTCACCAAATATCGCAAGACGCATAATGACGGCGTCTTCGATGCCTATACGCCGGAAATCATGGCCTGCCGGCGCAGTCACATCATCACCGGCCTGCCCGATTCCTACGGGCGCGGCCGGATCATCGGCGATTATCGCCGAGTGGCCTTGTACGGCACGGACAAATTGCTTGCAGCCAAGCGCGCCGAACGGGCGCTGCTCGACGCCAAATGGCCGACGGACGACGTCATTCGCGAGCGCGAGGAATTGGCTGAGCAAATGCGAGCGCTGGACGATCTGGCGGAGATGGCGAAGAACTATGGCTTCGACATCACACGCCCGGCGGCTGACGCGCGCGAAGCCGTGCAATGGACTTATTTCGGCTATCTCGGAGCGATCAAGGAAGCCAACGGCGCGGCCATGTCCATCGGCCGCATCTCGTCCTTCCTCGACATCTATATCGAACGCGACCTGAAGAGCGGCGCCCTCGATGAGGCCAGCGCCCAGGAACTCATCGACCAGCTCGTCCAGAAGCTGCGCATCGTCCGCTTCCTGCGCACGCCCGATTACGACGCCCTGTTCTCGGGCGATCCCTATTGGGCCACCGAATGCGTCGGCGGCATGGATCTCAACGGACGTCCGCTGGTGACCCGAACGAGCTTCCGGATGCTGCATACGCTGACCAATCTCGGCCCGGCGCCGGAGCCCAACATGACGGTGCTGTGGTCGAAACAGCTGCCGGAGCCCTTCAAGCGTTTCTGCATCAAGATCTCGGCCGAGACATCGTCCATCCAATACGAGAACGACGATCTCATGCGTCCCTATTGGGGCGACGATTACGGCATTGCCTGCTGCGTCTCGGCCATGCGCATCGGAAACCAGATGCAATTCTTCGGCGCGCGCGTGAATCTCGCCAAATGTCTCCTCTACGCCATCAACGGCGGACGCGACGAGGTGAGCGGCGATCAGGTCGGCCCAGCAGCCTCCCCCGTTTCCGGCGACGTTCTCGATTATGACGATGTCAGAGCGAAGTTCGATGTGATGATGGAATGGCTGGCGAAGACCTATGTCCATTCCATGAACTGCATCCACTACATGCATGACAAATATTACTACGAGCGCCTGGAAATGGCCCTGCACGACCAGCAGATCCTGCGCACGATGGCGTTCGGCATTGCCGGTCTCTCGGTGGTGGCGGACAGCCTGTCGGCCATCAAGCATGCGCGGGTCAAACCCGTGCGGCGCGAGGATGGGCTGATCGTCGATTACGAGATCACGGGCGATTTCCCGAAATACGGCAACAACGACGATCGCGTCGATATAATCGCAGCCGGGCTCGTCTCGACCTTCATGAGCAAGATCCGCAAGCATCCGACCTATCGGAATGCCGTTCATACGCAATCGGTGCTGACGATCACGAGCAATGTCGTCTACGGCAAGCATACGGGCAACACGCCGGACGGCCGTAAGGCCGGTGAGCCCTTCGCTCCCGGCGCCAACCCGATGCATGGCCGTGACAGCCACGGATGGCTCGCGTCATGCCTGTCGGTGGCAAAGTTGCCCTACGCGGATGCGCAGGACGGCATCAGCTACACGGTCTCTGTCACGCCGAGCCTCAATCGGCTGGACCAGGGCGAGAAGATCAAGCAGGCCGTGAAGGTGCTCGATACCTATTGCGGGCAAGGCGGGTTCCACATGAACCTCAATGTCCTCAATCGCGACACGCTTCTCGACGCGATGGAGCATCCGGACAAGTATCCGCAGCTGACGATCCGCGTTTCCGGTTACGCGGTCAACTTCGTGCGTCTTACCCGGGAGCAGCAGATGGACGTCATCAGCCGGACGTTCCATGGAGATGGTTGAGACTATGGCCGACGAGCCCTGGGCCCATAGCCGTTACGACCTGCAACAGGCGCGATCCCCCGATGCGCCTGAAACGGCCACCTTCAACGATCCCCGGGGCGATTTTGGTTGGATCCATTCCTATGAGACCGGTTCCACCCTCGACGGCCCTGGTATCCGGGTCGTGGTGTTCATGAGCGGCTGCCTGCTGCGATGCTTGTACTGTCACAACCCGGACACATGGCACCTGAAGGACGGCACCCGTGTCTCGTTCGAACGTGCCAGAACCGCGCTTCAGGCTTATGCCGCGCCGCTGCGCGCCATGGGTGGTGGGCTGACCATATCGGGCGGAGAGCCGCTGGTTCAGATGCATTTCACCAAGCGGCTTTTCGCTGCTGCCAAGGAAATGGGCCTTCACACGGCTTTGGATACATCGGGCTTTCTCGGCGCGCGGGCCGATGACGATTATCTGCGCCAGGTCGATCTCGTCCTGCTCGACATCAAATCTTGGGACCCGGACACCTACCGCCGGACCGTAGGACAGGACATCCGCCCCACCATCGAATTCGCGGAGCGGCTGGCTGCTCTCGGCAAGCCGGTCTGGGTGCGGTTCGTTCTTGTCCCGGGCCTGACCGATGATCCCGCCAATGTCGAAGGCATCGCCCGGTTCGTCGCGCCGATGCGCAATGTGGAATGGGTCGAGGTCCTTCCGTTTCACCAGATGGGCACCTTCAAGTGGAAGGCGATGGGCCTGAATTACGAGCTTTCCGATACGCAGCCTCCGTCACCTGACCTCGTGGCGCGCGTGCTCGGGCAATTTCGTGAGGCGGGTTGCCGCGCAAGATGAGAAAAGTCGATGCTCGATGTCATTCGCTCATTGCTTGAAGCCTCGCCTTTGCTGGCGCTTTTTCTCGCCATCGCCACCGGCTATGCCATCGGGCAGATCTCGATTGCGGGTGTTTCCTTCGGTGCCGGCGCGGTGCTGTTCACCGGACTCATCATCGGCGCAATCGCTCCCAAAGCAGCACCTCCCGGCCTGGTCGGCACGCTCGGCCTCGTGATGTTCGTCTACGGCGTCGGCATTCAGTATGGGCCGCAATTCTTTGCGAGCCTGCGCGGACCCGGCATCAAGTATATTGCGCTCGCGACTGTTGCCGTGGTCGCCTCACTCCTCGTCGCGATGTTGCTTGCCTCGCCCCTCGGCATCTCGATGGCGACGGCAGCCGGATTGTTCGCAGGTTCAGGCACGAGCACGCCGACACTCCAGGCGGCGCTGGCAGCGGCAGGCAATCAGGATCCGGCCATCGGCTACTCGGTGTCTTATCCTTTCGGGGTGATCGGTCCGATCGTCCTGATGACGATCATGGCGGCCTGGGTCAAACCCGTCTTCAAGGCGCCTTCACAGAATGTGCGGGTCGCGGAACTCACCCTGGAATCGACATGCGAGGACCGGACGGTTGAAGATATATCCGCCATCCTACCGGCGGACATCAAGATCGTCGCGGTTCGCCAGCATCACGTGAATGCGCCGCCCGCTGCTGAAACGAGGCTGCATGAAGGTGACGGCCTGCTGCTGGTCGGCAGCCCCACGAGCATCGAGCAGGCAAAGGTCGCCATGGGACGCGAGGATCCAGGGCGCATCAGCCGCGACCGCGCCAATTACGATGTCGTGCGCGTCTACGTTTCGAAAGCAACGTTCGTCGGCAAGACCATACGCGAGATACCGCTCCCCGACTTTCCCGTCGTCATTTCGCATATCCGCCGGGGCGACGTCGATATTTTCGCATCGCCCGATCTGGCGATCGAGTTCGGTGACCAGCTTGTGGCCGCCGTACCCTCCAGCCGCAAAGCCGACGTGCACCGCCATTTCGGAGACAGCATCAAGGGCAATGCCGAGTTGTCCTTCGTCTCCATCGGTGTTGGAATCGCGCTTGGCCTTCTCCTCGGCATGATCCCCGTGCCGTTGCCGGGAGGCGGCACCTTCAGTCTCGGTGTTGCAGGCGGTCCGCTCGTCATGGCCCTGATCCTCGGTTGGCTCGGCCGCACCGGGCCTTTGGGCTGGAGGATACCGGTCGTCGCCAATCTGGTTTTGAGAAACCTCGGCCTGTCGGTGTTCATCGGCTCGGTCGCCATGGGCGCCGGAGGTCCATTCGTCCAGACCGTCGCCACGAACGGGATTCAGATCCTTCTCGGTGGCGCAGCGGTACTGCTCACTCTCGTGCTGATCGTTCTGGTGGTCGGATATTTGCTGCGCATTCCCTTCGACGATCTGCTCGGTGTTTGCGCGGGCTCGACGGGTAATCCTGCAATCGTCGTTGCAGCCGGGCGATTGGCGCCCACCGAGCGGACGGATATCGGCTACGCGATCTGCTTTCCGAGCATGACCATCGTCAAGATCATTGCCGTCCAAGTTCTCCTGAGCTGATTGAAGCATCGCCCCCGCCTGATGCCTTGATGCAGCTCGGCAACACCGAACGTAATTTACGCAGCGTTAGGAACCGTCACTCAAAGTCTTCTTGACGGCTAAACTTCTGTCTGCACAATATTTCATTGATACGGCTGGGCTTTGTCTTGGAGTTTGTACCATGGCGTCTGTCCGAACCCTGCTGCTTGGATGCGCGGCGATCGTCACCGGCGGAGCGCAGGCCGCTGATCTCCCGGCGAAAACCGCAGCTCCCGTCGAATATGTCCGGGTCTGTTCCACTTATGGAACAGGCTTTTTTTATGTCCCGGGAACCGACACATGCCTGCGTGTCAGCGGGCGTGTCCGCGCTGAATATCTGTATGTCGAGCCTGTCGACCGGACCCAGGACTCAATAGGTTTTCGAGCCCGTGGCCGCATCAATCTGGATGCGCGGACTCCAACCGCTTACGGATTGCTCCGCACCTATATCCGTATGGAGATGACCCGTAATACCGGGGCTTACGGTTTCAGCTCAACGACCCCCAACATCGCTCAGGCCTATGTTCAGTTCGGTGGGTTGACCGCGGGCCGCGCGGTCTCGTTCTTCACCGATCCCAACCTGCCGGCTCCGAATTTCGGCGACTTGCGCTTTGACGACCCTGCCAATGCCGAAGTCAATCTGCTGGCCTACACCTTCTCATTCGGCAACGGCTTCTCGGCGACCCTGTCACTCGAGGATGGCACGCAGCGCCAGGTCAACAACGAACTCGACTTCCCCCTGTTCGGCGTCGGCAGCACCTCGCCGGTCTTCGCGCCAATTGCCTCTACCTATGCCGGCGAGCGCATCCCCGATGTCGTCGCGAATGTCCGCTACACCGGCACTTGGGGCGGAGTGCAATTGTCCGGCGCCCTGCATCAGATTCGCGATGCTTCGGCTGGCTTTACGACGGTGGACGGCGTGAGCGTTCCCGTGATCAATCCCGTTACCGGCTTGCCTAATCCGGCCTTTGCGGACACGGAATACGGGTTCGCCGTTTCAGCTCTCGGCTATGCGAATGTTCCCGCTCTCGGGGAAGGCGATGCGGTATGGTTCTCCGCCACCTATACGGACGGAGCGATCGGCTATCTCAACGCCGGACAGGCAAGTCCGATCAGCAACGGGTCCATCAGTGCCGGGTCACTCGCCATGGCCATTACGGACGCTTTCGTCGATCCCTTCACCGGCGACTTTAAGAACAACAAAGCCTACTCCATTGCCGGCGGCCTCAACCATAATTGGACGTCGACGATTCAAACGAATGTTTTCGGTTCATGGATGCGCTTCGATGCGCCGGGAATCGCGCAATACACGATTCCCGCGACACCGTTGACGATCGCCGAGGGAACGGCAGGAACGACCACAGGACTCGTCGACTTCGACGAATACCGCATCGGCGCCAACGTCATCTGGACGCCGGTGAAGGATTTTCTCATCGGTGTCGAAGCGCTTTACATCAGGGTGGACCCGCGCGAGCGCGTTGCCGTTCCGGTCACGACGGCATCCGGCGATGCGACAGGCCTCTTCCGGGCAACCGGATCGGAAAGCACATGGGAAGGCCGCCTGCGCGTTCAGCGCGACTTCTGAACGGACTGAACATTTCGTGCGCGGAGGCGATCATACTCGTTGGCTCCGCACGGTATGCCAGCGACCTCCGCCTTACGCACTTGCCAAAAGCCTAGCCCATCTCAGCGCAGGCTGATCTCGACTCCGCTCACGTTCGCGTTGAATTCCAGTCCGACGGTACGGCCTCGCAATTCAAGCACGACGCCTCTCGCATTTTGCAGCCGGATGCCCGCTGCGCCGCCACCTAACGCGACGCTTCCGCCGACAGCCGTATAAGTACCGGCAATGTCGGAAGCACGGCGTAGATTATAAGCGCGTCCAACCAGATCCGCCTTCGATGCGCCAATCGTCGCGCCGAGGCTCAAGCCGCCGACGCTCAGGGGATAACGACGTCCTTGGAAGACAAGCGTTCCGCGACCGCCGCCCACGCCGACGATGAATCCTGCCTTGGCAATCTCGATTTGGACGTTTCCGGTTGCGGCCCATGCCGGTCCCGCAGGCAACGACACGAGCGCCATGGCCATTGCGATCATACCGCCTCTAAGCGAATTCGAGACCTGGAGCATCGGTCACTCCCGTTTCAGTTTGAGAAGCTAATCATGGAGGAGCGATGTCAGCGGGTCTTAAAACCTGTCATCGCTCCGAAATCAGTTCCCCGTCACGACTGTGCCGCGAGCCCGACCTCCCGAAACTTTGCACGAACATCCTGTTCCCATTGGCGCCGAACGGGTCAGCGCGCAGACGCGCGCCGAGGTCGCACAATATCCGCCCAGTGCTGACGCAACTGGCGTCTGATACGCGCCGTAAGGATAGTTATAGCCGTAAGGATAGTTGTAGTAGGGATACGTGGCCGCTGCGCCGATCAGGCTGCCTGTAACCAGGCCCGCGCCCAATCCCCAGCCGCCGTAATAGTTTCCATAATACGGATAATTGCCCCGGTAATAAGGATAGCGCCCGCCATAATACGGGTAACGCCCGCCATAATTAGGATAGCGTCCGCGATAGGATCCCGGAGGGGGACGCACGCCTTGCCAGTTGCCGCGATTGCCTATGCGATTGTCGAAGCGTCCGGCCGGGTTATTGATCGCGGCCTGACGGACCCCCCCAGCTCCAGGGTTGAAGCGGGGCGTGCCGACCGGCCGTGCGGCCATCGCCTGCCCACGGAAGCCGCCGCCACTCATGCCGCCCGGGGGAATCAGCATCCTCTGGCCGCCCATGCCGCCGCCGAGATTCCCTCCTCGGAAGCCGCCGCCACCAAAATTGCCTCCACCTGCTCGGATGCCACCGCCACCGAAACCGCCTCCTCCTCCCCGGAAGCCACCGCCGCCACCGAACCCACCTCCACCACGACCGCCACGTTGAGCCTCGGCAACGCTCGGTATCAGAAGCGTGCCCGCGGTGAGAATGCCGAGAACCAGGAAAATTTTGTTCATCGTGGCCCTCCCTTTCAATGCCCGGCGCGCGGCGCGGGCGGAATGCCATGAAAAGATTCATTGTAAACCTGTCAGGGCAACGTGCTTGATCGTTTGAGACAGGCGCTTGTCATTTTTGCCGTACCTCTTTTTCCGAGGCATGGGGCTCCAGCCCTTCCAGGATTGGGGTACATTCGTGAAGTCCGGATCGGCGAAGGAGAGAGATGATGAAGATCACACGAAGCGGTTCACTGCCCTCCGGTAAGGGCCCTGCCGATTGGTTCACCGGTACCGTGCGCATTGATCCGCTGTTTCCCGTCGAGCCTCCCGCGCGCGCCGCCGGCAATGCGGTGACGTTCGAACCCGGCGCCCGTACCGCATGGCATACGCACCCTCTCGGCCAGGTCCTCATCGTCACGGCGGGCTGTGGTCGGGTCCAGCGCGAAGGTGGGCCGGTCGAGGACATCCGACCGGGCGACGTGGTCTGGTTCGAGCCTGGCGAGAAGCATTGGCATGGTGCCGCGCCGACAACCGCCATGACGCATATCGCCATTCAGGAATCCCTCGACGGCAAGGCTGTCGACTGGATGGAGCATGTGACCGACGAGCAGTATCTGGCTTGAGGAGAATCTCGGCGAGATCGAGCGCGCGCATGAACAGCCAACGTCCAGCAGATCGCAACTTCCCTGCCGCTAGAAGCCAAAGCAACAAAAGCCTTGACGCCCTAACCGGACACGTTCCTGCAGCTCTCGCAAGCCTACGAGAGCTTCAAATCTACGATTTTTGGATATTCTTACAGATCAACCACTTAAGAAGTGATTGGTGCCCAGGAGAGGACTCGAACCTCCACGGTGTTACCCGCTGCTACCTGAAAGCAGTGCGTCTACCAATTCCGCCACCTGGGCATGCCTGTTCGGCGAGGGTTCGTTTACGGTGCCTGAGGCTTTCCGTCAATCACTGAAAATGCGGTTCCTGCGCTTTCTTGGTCGCACGCCCCTTCACACGGGAACGGCGTTTGACTAGAGACATTCCAAATTCAACCCCCAAGCTCCCCTTGCAAGCTCCCTTGCAGGCCCCGGTGGGCTCTTGGCGGATATGGAGGCTTTCATGATTGGCGCCCTTCGCACACCCGAACAGCAGACCGTCACGGTCTTCGGCGGGTCGGGTTTTCTCGGCCGCTTCGTGGTGAGCCTTTTGGCCAAGCGCGGCTATCGCGTACTGGTGGCCACCCGCAACCCGAACCCCACCTATTTCCTGCCCATGGGCAAGGTCGGGCAGGTTTATGCGATCCAGGCCAACCTGCGCTACCCGGCCTCCATTGCCCAGGCGGTGGCGAAGGCGGACCATGTGATCAACCTGGTGGGCGTCCTCCAGGAGGGCGGCCGCCAGACCTTCGATGCGGTGCATGCCGATGGCCCGCGCCTGATCGCCGAGGCCGCCAAGAAGGCCGTCACCCTGGTTCACGTCTCGGCGCTCGGCGCCGATGCCAATTCCGAATCGGCCTATGCGCGCTCCAAGGCCGCCGGCGAGACGGGCCTTCTCAGCGTCCGCCCGGATGCGATCATCCTGCGCCCGTCCCTCCTGTTCGGTCCGGGCGACAATTCCTTCAACCGCTTCGCCTCGCTCGCTCGCATGCTGCCTGTGCTGCCGCTGCCGGGCTGCGACACCCGCTTCCAGCCGGTCTATGCGGGCGATGTGGCCCAGGCCATCGTGCGCGCCGTCGACGGCGCGGTGAAGCCCGGAACCTATGAGCTCGGCGGCCCCGAGATTCGCACCATGCGTGAGATGATGGAGCTCGTCTGCGAGATCACCGAGCGCAAGCGCGCCATCCTGCCCGTGCCGAGCGCCGTCGCCCGGTTCCAGGGCACGGTTATGGGCGCCCTCGACAAGCTCACCCTCGGCCTCCTGCCGAACGAGATCGTCACTACCCGCGATCAGGCCCTGCTGCTCGAGAGCGACAACGTGGTCTCGCAGGCCGCCATCTCCGAGGGCCGCACCCTCGAGGGCATGGGCGTGACGCCCACCACCATCGAGGCCATCGTGCCGTCCTATCTCGTGCGCTTCCGCAAGACCGGCCAGTTCGACCTCAAGCGCAACGCAGCCGCCACGACGCCGGACCTGCTGGCGCCGAAATCAGGGGGCGCCGCGTCCGACTTCCACCCGGAGCGGGCTTCCGGCCCGGCCGTCGGCCAGTCGTCGAGCCATTAACGCCTTGTGCAGGTGAACCATCATCGCCGCGCCGAAGATCGGGGTGATGAGGTTCAGAACCGGCACGAGAACGAGAGCGGCCAACACCGCGCCTGCGGCGAGCACCGTTCCCCGGTGTTCATACCGCAGGCGTTTCACGTCTTCGGGCGCCCAGAAGCGGCCCGCCGCCAGCTCGAAATATTCACGGCTCAGCAGATAGGCGTTGGCCGCGAAGAACACGCCGATATTGACGAACGGCACGAACAGCAGCAGCAAAGCGAGCACGTTCACCGCAAGCGACAGCGCGCCAAAGCGCAGGCCGTAGAAGATCGCCCTGCCGAAAGGCAGAGGCTGGCCTGGCACATCGGCGGGATAGCTGTTGCGCTCCACCACCTCGGCAACATCGTCAAGAAAATAGCCTGCCACAACGGCCGAGATCGCTGGCAGGAGATAAGCGAGCGCGATGAAGAGGCCGAAGCCTGCGAGGAAAAACGCGAAAGTATCGAGGATCGGATAGCTCTCGCTCAGATGATGATCGGTGAGGAAGAGACCGAGAAGACGCGTGAGACCGAACCAGACCAGCACCAAAAGCGCCACGGTCAAACCGATGGATTTCCAGAGAATGCGCCGGAGCGCCGGGGAGAAAACATCGCGGGCGGCGGCGATGATTGTCTGGATCAGCATGTCTCGAATCGTCTTTCTTACCAAGCCGCCTCGTCAGGGACAGGCGTGGCCTTTACTTATGAACGCATCTGTCCGAACGCGAGGGGCAAAAAACCATGCCGATGGAAAACCAGTCGATGAGCACCCCCCAGGAGCCGGATGTGGTGATCGTCGGCGCGGGGAGCGCCGGCATCGGAGCGGCGAGAAAGCTCCTCGCCTCGGGCCTGTCAGTCATGGTGCTGGAAGCGCGGGATCGGATCGGAGGGCGCACCGTCACGCGCTCCTTCAAGGGGCACCCGGTGGATCTGGGAGCCCATTGGCTTCATGCGGGCCCCATCAACCCACTCGTGAAGCTCGGTTTCGAACGGGGCGAGCCTCTGCGGCGTGCGCCAACCAAGGGGCACTTTCACGTGCGCGGCAAGCCAGGACGGAACGCCCAGCGCGCGGCCCTCGACCGGGCCTTCGACATGGCCGACCGGGCGATGACGCAGGCCGCCAAGGCCAGAGACGATCAGGCCGCCGCGAAAGTCCTGCCTGCGGGCATGGGGCCGCTGGGCAAACGCGTCGCGGAGATCCACGGCCTTGTCTCCGGCAGGCCCCTCGACGAGGTGAGCCTGCACGATTTTCCGAGCATGGAATATGCCGACAACCTGTTCATCGCGGGCGGCCTCGGAGGCTATGTGGCGCGGCTTGGAAAGGACCTGCCGATCCGCTTGAGCACCGCCGTTCATGCCATCGACTGGTCGGAACAAGGTGTGCGGATCGAAAGCACCGAGGGCACGCTTCGCGCGAAAGCCGTCATCGTCACCACACCCATGGCGGTGCTGCAGCAGGATGCGATCCGTTTTGCGCCCGCTTTGCCGAACGAGGTGCAGCAGGCGATCCACGGCTTCACGCAAGGCGTCTACGAGCACGTGATCCTGCATTGGCCCGACGCGCCGTTCAGAGGCCCCGACCGGCTGGCGACGCTAGTCGGCACGCGCCGCTCGCCGCCGGGCCTTCTCACGCGCATCGACAACACGCCCTTCCATTTCTTCGAACTCGATCAACCCCATGCCGCGCATTTCGACCGGCGCGATGCTTACGCGCCCGCACGCTTCGCGCGGGAGATTCTGGCGGAGCATTTCGGGCATAGGGCGTTGCACCATGTGAGCGTCATGCACGCAACCGCGTGGCGCAACGATCCCTGGTCGCGCGCCTCATGGGCTGTCGTTCCGCCGGGACTCGCCGCCATTCGCGATGTGTTGAAGGCGCCCATTGGCGAACGCATCTGGTTTGCGGGCGAGGCTTTGTCGCGCGCGCAATGGGGCACGGCGGGCGGCGCGTGGGAAGAAGGCGAGCGCGCGGCAAGCGAGATCGCCACAAAGCTCAAGGCTTCAGGCTGAAGGCAGGCCCGTTTCAAGCCGCTCGCGCACCCAGGTAATGGCCTCGTCGAGCGTTGGAAAGACGCGTGGCCTTGTCGTCATGAGGATGCTGCAAGGTCCGAAACCTGCCTCCAGGAACCAGCCGCCGTTTCCGCCTTGCCCGCCCGCGGTCTCCGCCGCCGTGACCTTGGCGAGGACGGCGACGAGATCGGCACCGGAAAAGACCAGCCGCCCTTCGTGGGGGCCTCCGTCGCTCAGAACGGACACGGGCTGCAGGCTGATATTCGGCATGAAGTGTCCCGGCATCTATCGCGTTTCGCGCTGGAGATTGAGATAGGTCGGCGTGAACTCACCCACGGTTTCCAGACGCTCCCAGTCGAGAATGGTGAGAGCATCGCCCTGCCAGCGGATGAGACCTTCCTTGCGCAGTTCCTGCAGCACGCGGTTCACATGCACCGTAGAAAGCCCGAGCGTGTCGCCGAGTTCCGCCTGCGTGAGCGGAAGTTGAATCGTGTTGCCGTCCGTGCGTCCGACGGTTTTCAAGCGCAGGAAAAGTTCGCAGATGAAATGCGCCATCTGCGCCGTCGCCGACAGGCGGCCCATGGTGGTGAGCCATTCACGGTGAATCGCGCCGTCGACCAGGGTGTTGAGCCACAAAAGACGCGTGAGATGCGGATGCTCGTCGGTGATCTTTTCCAGCGCAGCATGAGGCACCACGGCGACGCGGCACGGCGTGAGCGCCAGGACGCCATGGTCCATGGTTTTCAGGAGGAAGCTGTGAAGATCGACGAAATCGCCCGGCACGTGAATCGACGTGATCTGCCGCCGGCCATTGGAGAAGATCTTGTAGCGCGCGGCGTATCCGTCGAGCAGCAGGCTGCTCTCGGAGGGACGCTCGCCTTCGTGCACGATATCCTCATCGGCCTCGACGACGCGAATGCGCGCAATCGCGCTTTCGAGCACACGCTTCTCGGCGTCCGAGAGGGTGTCGCGCTGTTCGAGTTTGAGAACGAGGGAATTCGGCATGAAGGCTTTTCATCGAGAAACGAAAAACCCTTCTGGCGGTTCCGGGCACAAGCCCGCACTCACATATGTTATATGATCGGGGGTTCTCCCCTTCAGCCCTGATCTGAAAGGGTGTTGCCCGAGGGACATAGGCCGCTGTTGCGCATGGTCATGCGCTTTCCGTCACAGCATGCTCGGCAGCACGCGATCCGGCGGCTTGTGACCGTCGATGAAGGCCTTGATGTTGACGATCACCTTTTCACCCATGGCGACGCGGCCTTCGTGAGTGGCCGAGCCCATATGGGGCAAAAGCACCACCCTGCCCTGCTTCGCGAGGCGCACGAGGCGCGGATTGACGGCAGGCTCCTCCTCGAACACGTCGAGGCCCGCGCCCGCGATGGCGCCGGATTCGATGAGCTTGGTGAGCGCGCCCTCGTCGATGATCTCGCCGCGCGCCGTGTTCACGAGAATGGCGTCGGGCCTCATGAGCTTGAGACGGCGCGCCGAGAGCAGGTGATAGGTGGCGGGCGTGTGCGGGCAGTTGACGGACACGATGTCCATGCGCGCCAGCATCTGGTCGAGGGATTCCCAATAGGTCGCCTCGAGTTCCGCCTCGATCTTCGGCGGAACGTGGCGGCGGTTGTGGTAGTGGATCGACAGGCCGAAGGCCCGGGCGCGGCGCGCGAGCGCCTGGCCGATGCGGCCCATGCCGACGATGCCGAGCCTTTTGCCGGTGATGCGCCGTCCCAGCATCCAGGTGGGCGACCAGCCGGCCCAATCCCCATCGGGGATCACCCGCGCGCCTTCCGGAATGCGGCGGGCGACGGCGAGGATGAGCGCCATGGTCATGTCCGCCGTATCCTCGGTCAGCACGCCCGGCGTGTTGGTGACGGTGATGCCCTTGGCTACTGCCGCCGCCACGTCGATATTGTCGACGCCGTTGCCGAAATTCGCGATGAGCTTAAGGTTGGGACCCGCCTGCTCCAGGAGGCCTGAATCGATCTCGTCCGTGATGGTGGGCACAAGCACATCCGCATGGCGGACCGCCTCGATCAGCTCTTCGCGGGAGAGCGGCTTGTCCTCCAGGTTGAGACGCGTGTCGAACAATTCGCGCAGGCGCGTCTCAACGACATCGGGAAGGCGGCGGGTGACGACGACGGCAGGTCTCTTTTTCATCGGCTTGAACGATCCCCCGCATGAACCGCTGGATTTCGGAAGGTTTTCACGCTCCCTTAACCCTGTTTTGGCAACTAATGGCGACGAGCCGCCGCGTGGCGGCTGAGGCCAAGCTTCTGTATCAGAGGCTTTAAGCAGACACAAAGTCGCCGAGAGGGGTTCCATGCGCAAGATCGTTGTCGCCATTGCCGCCTTCATGGTTAGTGCAGTGCCGGCCCTGGCGCAGCAGCCTCCGGGCGGACGTCTCGGCACCGGCCTGCCCGTTCCCCGCTATGTCAGCCTCAAGACCGACCGCGTGAACCTGCGCGAAGGCCCTTCCAAGGATCACCGGACGGCCTGGGTGTTCCAGCGCGCGGGCCTGCCCGTCGAAATCATCGCCGAATACGAAACCTGGCGGCGTATCCGCGATTCGGAAGGCACGGAAGGCTGGGTGCTGCACTCCCTCCTCTCCGGGCGGCGCACGGCCCTCGTGATGCCCTGGGCCAAGAGCGGCGAGCCGCCGATCAGCCTGCTAGACCGTGCCGATGCCAAGGCCGGAATCATCGCCCAGATGCAGCCGGGCGTGATCGCCAATGTGCGCGCCTGCGACGGCAAATGGTGCCGAGTCATGATCGGGATGGAGCGCGCCCGCGATCTCGACGGCTATGTGCAGCAGGAAAAGCTCTGGGGCGTCTATCCCAACGAGCAGATCGAGTAGACCGGACCGATCTCCCGAAGAGCCTTTCCGATTTATCAAGAAATAATCGGATAGGTAACGGGGTATCGTTCTTCGTTTACGGAACCTGATTCATGTCCATCAATCTGAGCTTCAAGCTCCTGCCGATCCTCGCCCTGATCCTCGGCATCGCTTCTCTCGTCGCGCCGCGCTTCCTCAACGTCTTCGTCGCGATCTTCCTGATCGTCTACGCGCTCGTCGGCTTCGGCTTCATTCGTTAAGCGACTTTCCGGCGGCCCAGCAGCCTTCCTCCGAACACGTTCAGCGCCAGCCCCATCACGATGACCGCGCCACCGATCGCCTCGATGGGGTGCAGCTCCTCGCCCAGGATCAGGGCCGAGCCGAGAATACCCGCTACGGGCACGAGAAGGGCGAAGGGCGTGACCGTCGCCGCCGGATGGCGGGACAGCAGGTAGGCCCAGATTCCAAAGGCGAAGATCGTGGTGGGATAGGCAAGATAGGCTACGGCCCACCACGTGCCGACGCTCATGTTTGTCAGCGCCGAAACTACCTGTGTCGGCCCGTCGATAAGAAGCGAGAGGCCGAGCAGCGGCAGGGGCGCAATGATGCTCGCCCAGACGATATAGCCCAGCATGTCCACCCGGCCCGCGCGCTTGGAGACGATGTTCGCCACGCCCCATGAGGCGGCGGCCGCCACCGTCATGAGGAAAGGCCCGGCCCCGCTGCCGGTAAGCCGTGGCACGGCGATGATGACGAGGCCGAGGGCACCGATGAGGCCGCCCACGATCTGATGGAGGCCGGGCCGCTCGTTCATGAGAAAGGCCGCGAACAGGATCGTGAAGAACACCTGCGCCTGCATGACGAGGGAGGCGAGGCTCGCGGGCATGCCGAAGGCGAGGGCGGCAAAGAGCAGGCCGAACTGCGCCACCCCGAGAAAGAACCCGTAGGCCAGCAGGTTGCCCCAGGAGGTCTGGGGGCGGCGGATGAAGATGATCGCGGGAATGGCGGCGAAGAAAAAGCGCAGGGCCGCCAGCAGCAGCGGCGGCATGGCGCCGACCCCGAGCTTGATGACGACGAAGCTCAAGCCCCAGATGATGGTGACGAAAACGGCGACGAGGCTGTGGGAGAGCGGCATGCGGTGAATTCCAGGCTGCCGCTCTTAGAAACCCGTTCTGCTGATTTGTTAAGCCGACTTTATCAGGCCGACTTGCGGCGCAGGCGTACGATCACTTCGACACCGGCCACTTCCATGCCTTCAGGAGGTTCGGGAAGATCGGCCACGCTCACGGCGGCGGTATCGGGCATATCCACGAGCTCACCCTCGGATTCGAGGAAGAAATGGTGGTGCTCGGTGGGGTTGGTGTCGAAATAGGCTTTGGAACCGTCGACGGCGAGCTGGCGCAGGAGGCCCGCTTCCGTGAACTGATGCAGGGTGTTGTAGACGGTGGCCAGCGACACCGGCACGCGGGCGCGGCTTGCCTCATCGAAGAGCATTTCCGCCGTGATGTGGCGGTCGCCCTTGCCGAACAGGAGCCAGCCCAGGGAAACGCGCTGACGGGTGGGGCGCAGTCCGACGCGGCGAAGCTTGTCGCGCAGTTCGGACAAGGGGCAACCCCTCCGGTGAGCCGGAGCCGTCGTGGATTCGATGTAGGCGGACAAAGGATCGGTCATCATCGGAACTGTTTGCGGGAACAAGCGCTTCTCTAACACTACAATCATAGGAAAGCGAGGGGGTCGCCGCAAGGTGATCCGCGGTCGCGCTTGAGGAATGATCCTTAAGAACCGGCGTTAAAAGAATCACTTCTCGGTGTCCGGGTCCCTTTGATGGATGGCCAAGCCTGTGCTACCAGAGCCGCATCGAAGGCCTCAAGGACCTCCTGAGGCTGCCCTTTAAGACCAGGATGAAAGGATCGGCACCCGGCATGGCCCGCCAGTCCAGCTTTAATTACGAAGAGCTCCTTGCCTGCGGGCGCGGAGAATTGTTCGGCCCCGGCAATGCCCAGCTGCCGCTGCCTCCCATGCTGATGTTCGACCGCATCACCTCCATCGGCGAGGACGGCGGCGAATACGGCAAGGGCCATGTGCGCGCAGAGCTCGACGTCCGCCCGGACCTCTGGTTCTTCCCCTGCCATTTCGCGGGCGATCCGGTGATGCCGGGCTGCCTGGGCCTGGACGCCCTCTGGCAGCTGACCGGCTTCTTCCTCGGCTGGGGCGGCTCGCCTGGCCGCGGCCGGGCGCTCGGCGTCGGCGAGGTGAAGTTCGCCGACCAGGTGCTGCCCACCACGAAGAAGGTGGTCTACGGCGTGGACTTCAAGCGCGTCTTCCGCTCGAAGCTCGTTCTCGGCATCGCCGATGGCTGGCTCGAGGCCGACGGACGCCGGATCTATGAGACCAAGGACATGCGCGTCGGCCTTTTCCAGGCGGAAACGCCGGTGGGCGGCTGAGCCTTCCGAGACCTCACCTTACGTCAATAGCGGTGCGTGCATCCTGTTGACAAACCATCGACTTTTCGGAAAACCGGCCCTGCCGCGTGCGGCGGGGCCATCCAAGTTTGATCGATTACAGCTCGATCCCCGCAGGCTCACGGTTGAGAATGAGCCGGTCAGGCCTTACCTGTTGAGGATATAAGGCTGGCATCCACGTTCCTATGAAGAGGTAGGCTATGAGGCGCGTCGTCGTCACCGGAATGGGCATCGTTTCGTCCATCGGCAACAACACGCAGGAGGTGCTGGCCTCTTTGCGCGAAGCAAAGTCCGGCATCGTGAAGGCCGATGACTACGAGAAGTACGGCTTCCGCTGCCAGGTGCATGGCACGCCGCAGATCGACGTGGACTCCCTCGTCGACCGCCGCGCCATGCGCTTCCACGGCAAGGGCACGGCCTGGAACCATGTGGCCATGGACCAGGCGATCCGCGATGCGGGCCTCGAGGAAAGCGACATCTCCAACGAGCGCACCGGCATCATCATGGGCTCGGGCGGTCCCTCCACCCGCACCCTCATCGAGGCCGCCGACATCACCCGCGACAAGGGCCCCAAGCGCATTGGCCCGTTTGCCGTGCCCAAGGCCATGTCCTCGACCGCCTCCGCGACGCTCGCGACCTGGTTCAAGATCAAGGGCGTGAACTATTCGATCTCGTCCGCTTGCGCGACGTCCAACCACTGCGTCGGCAATGCCTACGAGATGATCCAGTACGGCAAGCAGGACGTGATGTTCGCCGGCGGCTGCGAGGATCTGGACTGGTCCCTGTCGAACCTGTTCGACGCCATGGGCGCCATGTCCACCAAGTACAACGACACGCCCTCCCGCGCCTCCCGCGCCTATGACGTGAACCGCGACGGCTTCGTCATCGCGGGCGGCGCAGGCGTGCTGGTGCTCGAAGAGCTGGAGCACGCCAAGGCGCGCGGCGCCAAGATCTATGGCGAGCTCGTCGGCTACGGCATGACTTCGGACGGCTACGACATGGTGGCCCCGTCGGGCGAAGGCGCGATCCGCTGCATGCGCATGGCGCTGAAGGACGTGCACAACCCCGTCGATTACATCAACCCGCACGCCACCTCGACCCCCGTGGGCGACCAGAAGGAGATCGAGGCGATCCGCACGGTGTTCGGCTCGGGCGACAAGTGCCCACCGATCTCGGCCACCAAGTCGCTCACCGGCCATTCGCTCGGCGCGACGGGCGTGCAGGAGGCGATCTATTCGCTGCTGATGATGCAGAACGGCTTCATCTGCGAGAGCGCCCATATCGACGAGATCGATCCGGAATTCGCGGATATGAATATCGTCCGCAAGCGCATCGACAATGCGAAACTCGACACGGTTCTCTCGAACTCGTTCGGCTTCGGCGGCACTAATGCCACACTCGTCTTCAGCCGGTATAACGGTTAAAGCATTTTTCGGCGAAGTGGCCCCGGTTCGCAGCCAAAAAATGCGGCGAACCAAAACGAGAGCTGATTTCACGTTAGTGGAAACAGCTCTTGAGACGTCATAAACCTGAGACAGCGCCATGCGATGTCGGCCCGGAAGGGGGACTTCGCATGGACACGCTCATTGAAATCAAGACCAAGGCTCCGGATGCACTTTTTGCTAACGAAAGGCATCCGACAATAGAGCCGATGCATAGGGGGACCCACATGAGCGGTCTGATGCAAGGAAAGCGCGGCCTCATCATGGGCGTCGCGAACGACCACTCCATTGCCTGGGGCATCGCCAAGGCTCTGTCGGAGCAAGGCGCGGAACTCGCCTTCACCTATCAGGGCGAGGCGCTCGGCAAGCGCGTGGCACCGCTGGCGCAGTCGCTCGGTTCGGATCTCGTGATCCCCTGCGACGTGGAAGACCTCGCCTCCGTCGACGCCGCCTTCGATGCTCTCGACAAGCGCTGGGAAGCCATCGACTTCGTGGTTCACGCCATCGGCTTCTCCGACAAGTCGCAGCTCAAGGGTTCCTACACGGACGTCACGACGCGCGAGAACTTCTCGCGCACCATGGTGATCTCCTGCTTCTCGTTCACGGAAATCGCGCAGCGCGCCGCCAAGCGCATGAAGAACGGCGGCTCGCTGCTCACCCTCACCTATGGCGGCTCCACCCGCGTGATGCCGAACTACAACGTCATGGGCGTGGCGAAAGCCGCTCTCGAAGCATCCGTGCGCTACATCGCCAACGACCTCGGCCCGCAGGGCATCCGCTGCAACGCGATCTCCGCAGGCCCGGTGCGCACGCTGGCCGGCGCCGGCATCGCCGATGCGCGCCTGATGTTCACCTACCAGAAGGCTCATTCGCCGCTGCGCCAGAACATCACCATCGAGGATGTGGGCGGCGCTGCCCTCTACATGCTGTCCGATCTGTCGCGGGGCGTGACCGGCGAGATCCATTACGTGGATTCCGGCTACAACATCATCTCCATGCCGCGCCCTGAAGTGCTCAAAGCTCAGGACGCCGCCGGCGTGACGGGCGAAGAAGCCTAAAAGGCTCTTTCCGAACTCTTGCTTCCAACATCCGCGAAGGGCACCCTTTCGCGGATGTTTTCTTTTCAGCCCCTGACTCCCGACACGGACGGCTTCGATGCGCTGCTGCACGAGAGCCTGTCCGAGGGCCATGGGATGCTGCAGCGGCTGCAGGAGAACTGGCGAAACGGCACGAACCGGTTTTTGAGACCAGGAGAGATTCTTCTCGGCGCTTTCGATGGTCGAAGCCTCATCGGCATTTGCGGACGCAACATCGATCCTTACAGCGACAATCCCAAAGCGGGCCGGGTCCGCCATCTCTATGTCGCGCGATCAGGCCGACGCCAGGGCGCCGGTTACCTGCTGGTGACAGCCATCATCGACGGCGCGACACCGTCCTTTGACCACCTCAATGCGCGTGCGCCGGAATCGGCCTTCCCGTTCTACGAGCGCCTCGGGTTCACGCGAGTGGAGGCCGATCCCTTCGTGACGCATCGCCTGCGCCTCAAGATTTGATCTCGTCGTAGCATAAGGCCCAGCCCGCACCGGTGAACCAGCAGCGTCCGGCTGGGGCGGTCTGCCGCCAGATCAGGCTGCGCACGAACTCGATGCCGCCGCCTTCGAAGGCGGCTTGAAGCGCCTGCCGCTCCTGTCCGGGGTTTGACAGTTCGCCTTCCGCGCAGACGAAGAAGGCGCGGTTGAGCCATTGCACCGCCAATCCGTTCTCATGGCGCGTGATGCGAAGGCCCGCTCCATGAATGGCATGGGTGCCGCCCCATGGGCTCGGCTTCGGCCTGGGCAGGCCCAGCGGAAAGATGATCCGGCCCTCGCGATTCAGATGATCGATCCAGGCTTCCGCCGGGCGCTCGACGGAAAAGTTCACGTAGACCGCATCTACATCCTCGCGCGGCCACTGGGCTCCGTCGCCCTCGACCACGGTGACATTGGGCCGGTCGGCAAGGTTCTCTCGCGCCGCCTTCGCCAATTCCGGATCGAACTCGACCGCGAGCACATGGCCTTTCTCGCCGACGAGTTCCGCAATGATGGCGGTGTAATAGCCAGCCCCCGCTCCGATATGCGCCACGCGCTCGCCTTCGCGCAGCGACAGGGCATGGAGCCATCCCGCATGAAGCGAGGGAGAGCCGTTGTTCACGCCGCGATGGGAAGCGAGCGCCAGGAGCACATCCTGATAGAGCACTGCCGGATCGCGGGAGGGGAGCGGCTCGTAGCCTCCGGCGCCCCGCGAAATGGTCCAGGGCGGATCCTCCAGGAACTGCTCGCGCGGGATAGCGGCGAAGGCCGCCTCCAGCCTCGAATCCTCCGTGATGCCCGCCAAAGTCAGGATCTGTTTGGCATAGGCGCGCCGGATCACGGCCATGTCGGCCTGGGTGAAGCCTGATTCCATCATCGGTTGTTTCCTGGACCTGGGATCATCTTCACCCGCCAACGGCAAAGCTGCAACCGCTGCGTTTGCTCTCCTATCCTTAAGGTTCGAGAAACCCTGCCTTCACAAGTGCATGAGGGGCGAAAGCTTAGCCTTGCTCTCGACACGATCCACCGGCACCAGAGGCTCTCGTTTTTGAAGAGTAGCTTTTCATGATCCTGTCCCGCCGCGCCCTTCTCGCCGGTTTGGCCCTATCGGGCGCCAGCGTTCCCGCCTTCGCTCAGTCCGCACCAGAGGGACAGCTTGTTCCCATCGAGCTTGTCGAGGACACATTGGCCTTGGCCAGTGCCGTGAAGCTCGGGCACCAGCACGGCGACGTGATCATGATCGAGTATTTCGACTATAACTGCCCCTGGTGCCGGAAGTCGGCGGCGGATCTGCCTGCTCTCCTGAAGGCGGAGCCGGACCTCACCTACGTGCTGGTGAATTTCGCCGTGCTGGGTATTCCCTCCGTCACGGCGACGAAGGCGGCGCTTGCCTATCTGCAGCTCTACGGACCCGAGGCCTACCTGCCCCTGCATCTTGCGCTCTTCAAGCTGAAGGGGGCCGTCGACGGCGGACGGGCCCTGAAGGAGATCGAGCGCCTCGGCGGCGATACCAAGCGCTTGGAGGAAACGGCGGATTCAGAGCGCACGACGCAATGGATGAAGGACACTCTGAAACTCGGCGACTCACTGGGCTTTACTGCGACCCCTTCCTTCCTCGTCGCCACCGAATCTTACGTCGGCGGCATGACGCTCGCGCAGAAGCGCGAGGCGATTGCTCGTGCGAGGGGTTAGCCAGAGTTCTCTTAGACAATCCGACCAGAACCCTATAATCGCGACAATAATCATGTCGCTCATCCGCTCGTCCCTTCTGGTCGGTCTCAGTTCGATCGCCTCGCGCATTCTCGGCTTCGTCCGGGACATGCTGTTCGCGCAGGCCTTGGGCGCGGGGCCCGTGGCGGATGCGTTTCTGACCGCCTTTCGCCTGCCGAACCTCGTGCGCCGCATCGTCGGCGAGGGCGGGCTCAATCCGGCGCTCGTGCCGCAACTGAGCCGCCTGGAACAGCGGGACGCGGCAACGATGGCGGGCGACGTGCTCAGCACCTTCGCGCTCGCGCTCCTTGCACTCACCGCGCTCGTCGAGATCGGCGCAGGGTTGATCGCCCTCCTCCTCGCACCCGGCCTTCGCGGCGATGCGGGCACGCTGGCGCTGACGGCCTTCTATACGCGCCTGTCCTTTCCCATCGTGCTGAGCGTCACGCTCTCCTCCATCGCCGCCGCCATCCTCAACATGCGCGGGCGCTATGCGGCGGCGGCACTGGCACCGCTGGCGGTGAATGCGGGCTTGATCCTGACGCTCGTGATGCTCGAAACCGTTTTCATCGTGCCGCTGGAAGCAAAAGCAGCATGGCTCTCCGCCGCATCGAGCATCGCCGGTTTCATCCAGCTTCTCGTGGTGCTGATCGCGCTTCGGCAAGGAACCGAAAGCCTCGTTCATTTCCGCAAGCCGCGTTGGTCTCCGATGCTGAAGAGCCTGCTGCTGGCGGGCTTTCCCGCACTGGTCGCGAGCGGTGCGGTGCAGCTGTTCGTGCTCGCGGGAACGATTGCCGCCTCCTTCTGGCCCTCCGGCATTTCATGGCTCTATTACGCGGATCGCGTGATGCAGCTGCCGCTCGGCCTCATGGCAGCCTTGGGCTCCAGTGTGTTGCTGCCGGAACTCGCGCGGCAGCATCATGCGGGCGAGACGAAAGCCATCATCCATTCCCAGCACCGGGCGCTGGAGATGGCGCTGCTGCTGGCGCTGCCCGCAAGCGCCGCCCTGCTGATCCTGAGCTTTCCGATCACGCGCGTGCTCTTCGAGCGCGGCGCGTTTCTGCCATCCGATACGCAAGGTACGGCGCTGGTGCTCGCGGCCTTGAGTCTCGGCCTTCCCTTCGCCACCGCCGGCAAGGTGCTGAGCCAGACCCTTTTCGCCCGCGGCGCGCTGCGTATGACGTTGATCGGAGCCGCTCTCGGCATTCTCGTCACGCTCGTCACGAGCGTTCTGCTCGGACCGCTCTGGGGCGTATCCGGCATCGCGCTCGGCATCAGCCTTGCTTGCGCCGCTCATGCGCTTGCCATGGCGTGGCTCCTGAACCGAATCGGTCTGTGGCAGCCGGACCGCCTTTTCCTCGGCCGCCTGATCCGCATTGCCGCCTCCACCGCCCTTATGAGCCTGGGGCTCTGGGGAGCGGTGCGCTTCCTCACGCCGACCGACAGCCTGTCACTGACCGCCTTCTGCATCGGAGGCCTGAGCCTCTATGCCCTCGCGGCATGGCTGACCGGCGCGGTAACCCGTGACGATTGGGCTGCCCTTCGTTAAACGCTTGCATCGCAGCGTGGCCCTGTCATAACGCGCGCCTCTATACCTGATCGCAACGCAAAGCGGCGTCCAACCCGCTTTTGCAAGGAGTGCACTACGATGGCTCAGTTCAAGGAGCTGGTTTTCTCGGGCGTCCAACCCACCGGCAACCTCCATCTCGGAAATTACCTCGGCGCCATCAAGCGCTTCGTGACAATGCAGGAGACGCACGACTGCATTTACTGCGTCGTGGACATGCACGCGATCACCGTGTGGCAGGACCCCAAGGAGCTGAAGCGCCAGATCCGCGAGGTCACCGCCGCCTTCATCGCCGCCGGCATCGACCCGAAGAAGCACATCGTGTTCAACCAGAGCCAGGTCGCGCAGCACGCCGAGCTTGCCTGGGTGTTCAACTGCGTGGCCCGCATGGGTTGGGCGAACCGCATGACCCAATTCAAGGAAAAGGCCGGCAAGGACCGCGAGAACGCATCGGTCGGCCTCTTCGCCTATCCGATGCTGATGGCCTCCGACATCCTGGTCTACCGCGCCACCCACGTGCCGGTGGGCGAGGACCAGAAGCAGCACCTGGAGCTGACCCGCGACATCGCCCAGAAGTTCAACAACGACTTCGCCGAATCGATTGCCGAGAACGGCTATGGCGACGCCTTCTTCCCGATCACCGAGCCGCTCATCCATGGCCCGGCGACCCGCGTCATGTCCCTGCGCGACGGCTCGAAGAAGATGTCGAAGTCGGACCCGTCCGATTACTCGCGCATCAACCTGACCGATGATGCCGACACCATCGCCACGAAGGTGCGCAAGGCGAAGACCGACCCCGAGCCCCTGCCGTCCGAGATCGAGGGCCTGAAGACCCGCCCCGAGGCGGAGAACCTGGTCGCCATCTACGCGGCGCTCACCAACACCACGCCGGAAGACGTGCTGCGCGATCACGGGGGCTCGCAATTCTCCGGCTTCAAGGCCGCGCTCGTCGACGTGTCGGTAACGAAGCTCGCGCCCATCGCCGACGAGATGCGCCGCCTCATGGCCGATCCCAGCCACATCGATGCGGTGCTCGCCGACGGTTCCGACCGTGCGCGCGTGCTTGCCGCGCAGACCATGGATGCGGTCAAGGACATCGTCGGCTTCGTTCGGTCGCGGTAACCTGACTGCAGCTGGCCTTGCCCTAGATGATAGGGCAAGGCAGCATCGAGCCGATGCAGGAGAGCGTGCCGTGAGCAGCCAGCGCCGATCCTACGAGACGGGCCACCGGCCCAAATTCATGGTGGTGATCGACAAGACGCCGGAATGCGCGAGGGCGGTTCATTTCGCCTCTCGCCGCGTCGTGCGCACGGGAGCGAGCATGCTCATGCTCGCCATCGTGGACCCGCCGGACAATTTCGAATGGCTTGGTGTCGGCGAAGCCATGATCGAGGAGGCCAGCGAAGAGGCGAAAAAGCTTCTGGAAGCCGCCGCCCGCGAGGCCCGCAGCGCCGCAGGCGTGGAGCCCGAGCAGGTGATCCGCGTCGGTGTCCGCGCCGAGGAGATCATCAAGCTGATCCACGAAGATGAGGACGTGTCCTTCCTCGTGCTCGCCGCCGGCAGCGGCAAGGAAGGCCCCGGCCCCCTGGTTTCGACCCTTGCCGGCAAGGCCGCCTCCACCTTCCCAGTCCCCATCGTCATCGTGCCGGGCACCCTGACGGACGAGGAAATCGACGCGCTGGCGGGGTAAACCCCCTTCATTCTCCCCTTGGAATCCTTGCTCTCCCGATCCACATTGGATCTGAAACCTGTTAGAACGATTCTAAGTCTAGCCTTTCGCCCACCGCTCGGCCGGCCTTGAACCGGCGTCAGAGGATCACAACGATGTTCATTCAGACCGAAGCCACCCCGAATCCCGCCACCCTGAAATTCCTGCCCGGCCGCGTCGTGATGCCGGAAGGCACCTTCGAGGCGAAGACCCCCGAGCAGGGCGAGTTCTCGCCGCTTGCCCAGCGCCTATTCGCCGTGCCGGGCGTGACCGGCGTCTTCTTCGGCTACGATTTCATCACCGTCACGAAGGCCGACGGCGAGTGGCAGCACCTGAAGCCTGCGATCCTCGGCGGGATCATGGAGCATTTCATGACCGGCGCGCCGCTCTTCGCCAACGGCTACGGCGCTACGCAAGATGACAGTGAGGAGTTCTTCGATCCGCAGGACGCCTCCACCGTCGAGACCATCAAGGAGCTGCTCGAGACCCGCATCCGCCCCGCCGTGGCAGGCGATGGCGGCGACATCACCTTCCGCGGCTTCAAGGACGGCGTGGTCTATCTCGTCATGAAAGGCGCCTGCTCGGGCTGCCCCTCTTCGACCGCAACGCTCCGCCACGGCATCCAGAACCTGCTGCGCCATTTCCTGCCGGACGTGCGCGAAGTCCAGGCCGTTTAACCGGATCTCAGGAACCCTAGTATTGAACAGCGCGGCCTTCACGCCGCGCTTTTTTGTTTGGAGCCTGCCTTGCCGCCTCTCTCCGAAGCTGCCCTCGACCAGCTCTTTCGCAACGCCCGCACCCATCGCTGGTGGGAAGACCGGAAAATTCCGGACGAGACCCTGCGCCAGATCGCCGATCTCGCCAAGCTCGGCCCGACCAGCGCCAACACCACCCCGGTCCGCTTCGTCTTCGTGGTGTCCGAGGCCGCCAAGGAAAAACTCAAATCCCATCTCGACGAAGGCAATGTGCGCCAGACCATGAGCGCGCCGGCCACTGTGATCGTGGCCTACGACACGGAATTCTATGAGAAGCTCGGATTCCTCGCCCCGCATTCCAAGGACGCGCGCAGCTGGTTTGCGGGCCAGCCCGATGTGATCGAGCGCACCGCCTTCCAGGGTTCCTGCCTCCAGGGCGCTTATCTCATCATGGCCGCACGCTCGCTTGGGCTCGATTGCGGCCCCATGGGCGGCTTTAACCGCGAGGGCGTGGACAAGGCCTTTTTCCCGGACGGCAAGACCAAGTCCAACTTCCTCATCAACCTGGGCTACGGCCTGCCGGAAAAGCTCCACCCCCGTCAGCCGCGCTTCGCGTTCGAGGAGTTCAGCCGGATCGAGTAAGGATCAGCCCCTGCTTTCTGCGGCGATCTGGGCTAAGATCGGTTCCCGATCCACGATGAACGGCAAGCCGTGAGCGAGACATCGCAGACCGTCAAGATCGACCGGGCGCCCGAGCCTGCCTCGGAGCGCACCACTATCGATTCGACCTTCCGGAACGGCTCGCTTACCGCCATCGGCGTCGTCGTCGGCTTCTCGCTGGGTTTCTTGAGCCGGTGGGCGGGGCTTCCGGGAGACTGGGAGCATGCCGATCTCATCGCGGTGTTCGCTATCACCCTCGGCATTGGTCTTCAGATCAAGGCTCTCTCCGACCTCCTGTCGATCCAGTCCCTTCAGCTCGTCCGCTACAACCGCTCGGTCAGGATCTTCATTGTGGGCCTGATCCTCGTCGCCTTCGGCGTGACCGCCGCCCTCTTCGCCGATCTTCTCGGCTTCGGTAGCACTGCGCTGACCGGCTGACGGAGCGCTTCCTGATGCCCTGCGAAAACCGGGGTCCACTTTTTCGCGCAATGCGCTAAAGAAAACCGACGACCTGACGGAGACGAATTTGCGCGTCCTTGCCATCGATACCGCTCTCGGCGCCTGCTCGGCCTGCATCTGGCAGGCGGGCGATGACTTGCCGCTGGCCAGCGAATCCCTTGCCATGGAGCGCGGCCATGCGGAGGCGCTGCTGCCGCTCATCGACCGCGTGGCTTCCCAGGTGGAAGGCGGCTTCGAGACCCTCGACCGGGTCGCCGTGACCGTGGGGCCGGGCAGCTATACGGGCCTGCGCGTCGGTATCTCGGCCGCCAGGGGCATCGGCCTTGCCGCCGGAATCCCGGTGGTGGGCGTGGCCACCCTCTCCGCGTTCCTCGCTCCGCTCATGGTGAAGGAGCGGCGCGGGCTGTTCACTGCCGCCGTCGATGCCAAGCATGGGCATATCTACATCCAGGCCATCGCGCCGGGCGGACGCACCATCATTCAGCCGAGCCTCATGAGCTATCGCGATGCGATCCGCGTGCTCGGCTCCGGCCCCCTCCTGATCAGCGGATCGGCCGCCGCCATGCTGGCCGCCGAAGCCCGCGCGCAAGGCATCGATGCGCATGTCACCGACATGCCGCTGGCCCCCGACATCGCCTGGGTGGCGCGCCTCGGAGCGCTTGCCGACCCGAATCAGGCCCTGCCCAAGCCCCTCTATCTCCGCGATCCCGACGCCAAGCCGCAGGACAGGGCGCGCATCGCCCGCCAATGAGCTTCTTCGACCTCTTCAAGAAGCCGGGCGGCCCCCGCATCGATCCCCTGGGCACGGATGCCGCCGCGCGCCTGTCGGCGATCCATGGCGCGTCCTTCGCGCGCGCCTGGAGCCCTCTGGAATTCGAGCGCCTGCTCGGCGAGCGCGGCGTGGTGGGTGACGGGGTTTTTCTTGGGAATGCGACAAAGCCCGTGGGCTTCGTGCTATCGCGCATCGTCCTCGACGAGGCGGAGATCCTCACCGTCGCCATTGCACCGGAAGCGCGGGGTAAGGGCCTGTCGATTCCGCTTCTCGAGCGCCATCTCGACGAACTGTCTCGCCGGGCGGTCCGGACGGTTCATCTGGAAGTCGAGGAGGGCAACGAACCTGCGCTCGCCCTCTATCGCCGCTTCGGCTTCAAGGAAACCGGACGGCGCGCGGGATATTACCAGAAGGCGGATGGCAACCGGGTGACAGCGCTCACCATGACGCTTGGGCTATAGCCGCTCCCGGCCAAGTCTCGTATAAGCACTCAAGGAGTGGCTTTCACCTTGTCAGTACGGACCAGCAGCACTGCGAAATCCCGCCGCCCAGGCGCCATCGAGCGTGCCTGCCGCGACAAGAGCCTGCGCATGACGGGCCAGCGGAAGATCATCGCGCAGATCCTCGACGATGCCGCCGATCATCCCGATGTGGTGGAGCTGCACAGGCGCGCGGTCGAGGTGGATGACCGCATCTCGCTCTCCACCGTCTATCGCACGGTCAAACTCTTCGAGACCGAAGGCATTCTGGAGCGGCTCGATTTTCGCGACGGCCGTTCGCGCTACGAGCAGGCGGCGCGCGAGCACCACGACCATCTCATCAATCTTGAGACCGGCGACGTGATCGAATTTCACTCGGACGAGATCGAACAGCTGCAGACGGAGATCGCCAGGCGCCTCGGCTACAAGGTGGTCTATCATCGGCTCGAACTCTATGCGGTGCCGCTCGACAAGGACGAGGCGTGACGAAACTCGTCGTTGGCCTGAAGCTGCTCGTGCTGCTCGTGTGCAGCATCGTGCTCGTGCCCGTGCAGATGCTGGCGATCCGCTTTCATTGGGACATCGTGCATCACCTTCCGGTGCTGTTTCATCGCATCCTGCTCAAACTTTTCCATGTGCGCGTGATCGAGAAGGGCACGCCGCCGGGCGACGCGCCGACACTCGTCGTCGCCAATCATGTCTCCTGGCTCGACATTCCCGTCATCGGCTCGGTGCATCCGCTTTCCTTCATCGCGAAATCGGAAATCGAAGGCTGGCCGGTGGTGGGATTGCTCGCGAAATTGCAGCGTTCCGTCTTCATCGATCGCCAGCGCCGCAAGGCCACGGCGGAAGTGAACGATGCGCTCGCTCATCGTCTCGTCAAAGGCGAGGTGATCGTACTCTTTGCGGAGGGCACCACGAGCGACGGCAACCGGCTTCTGCCCTTCCGATCCTCGCTCGTCGGCGGCGCGCAGGCGGCGCTCATGCACGACAGCGTCGAACAGGTTTTCCTGCAGCCGCTCGCGATCGCCTATACGCGCCGCAACGGCCTTCCCATCACGCGCCGCGAGCGGCCCACCATCGCCTGGTATGGCGACATGGACCTCGCACCTCATCTCGCCTTGTTCGTCAAAGGCCACCCCATCGACGTGGTGGTGACCTGGGGCGAGCCGATCCCCTTCAACGGCAATCGCAAGGAAGCCACCGCCGCCGCCGAGAGCGCGGTGCGCAAGGCGCTGAAAGCGGCTTGACGTAAGCCCTCATGCCGTCTGCGCGCGAGCCTCATCCATGAGCCATGTGCGGAAGGCCGCGATGGCAGGGCGGTCAGCCGTGTCTTCGGGGCAGACGATATAATACTGATAGCTGCCTCTCACCTGATGCGGGAAAGGTCTCACGAGACGGCCCGCCGACAGGTGGTCGCCGATGAGCGCGCTGGTGGCGAGCGCGACTCCCTGCCCGGCTGCCGCCGCCTGAAGGCAAAGATAAGTATGGGTGAAGCGCGGGCCGCGTGATGTGTCCATACCCGTCACTCCGATGGCAGCAAGCCATGTATCCCAGTTCGTATAATCCTGAATGCCCTCGGCGATCTCGTGGATGAGCGTATGACGGCGCAGATCGCCGGGCTCCCGCAAAGGCTTGTCGGGATCGTTCAGCAGGGCGGTGCTGCAGACGGCGAAAAAATGCTCCTCCATCAAAAGGTCCGTCCTCAAGCCCTGGTAATTCCCGCGTCCGAAACGGATCGCGACATCCACATCGTCCCGGGCGAAATCCGTGAGCTTCATCGACACCGAGACGCGCACGTCGATTTCGGGCTCGCGCTCCCGGAACGCGCCGAGTCTCGGGATGAGCCAGTTCGTGGCAAGGCTCGGCATGGCGCTGACGGTGACCACATGCGGGTTCTCGGGCTTGAGGACCTGCGCGGTCGCCTCATCGAGCCGGTTGAGGATGTCCGTGACAGTCGCGGCGTAGCGCTGGCCGAGTGGGGTGAGAGTTACGCCCTTGGCCGGCAGGCGCATGAAGAGCGGGCGGCCGAGCCAGCCCTCCAGCGTCTTCACCTGCTGGCCGACGGCGCTGGCGGTGACGGCGATCTCGTCGCCCGCCTTCTCGAAGCTCAGGTGGCGGGCGGCGGCCTCGAAGGCGCGAAGGGCGTTGAGCGGCGGTAGGCGACGGCGGACCATGGTTTCACCACACAGATTTGCCCAAGTCAGGCTTGGGCAAAACGCAAGAACTTCCCGTTTGCTTCAGAGACCTCCCAGGAGCACTTTTACCATCAGATAAACGCTCTCGATGGAGGCCAGCCATGGCAACCGGATACGCCACAGTAAATCTTGGGTTCATCGCCGCCAAGCCGGAAAAGAAAACCACCTTCATGGATTATCTCCTGAAGGCCGAAGCCTGGCTCGACAGGCGCTCGACCAGCCGGGCCCTGTACACATTCAATGATCGCGATCTCGCCGATATCGGCTTGTCGCGAGCGGATGTGGAAGGCTTGAATGCGGATGCCAAGCTGGTCCTCTGATCGGCTCGCCTCCGAAGGATCGACGATGAAGCTCTATTCCGGACCGCTCAGCCTCTTTTCGCGCAAAGTGGAAATCGCCCTTCACGAGAAGGGGCTTCCCTTCGAGCGGGTCCAGGTGCCGTTCAGCCAGACCAGGGGCTATCATCCGAAGGACCCTGCGGTGCTCGCCGCCAATCCCAAGGGACAGGTACCTGTTCTCATCGATGGCGACCTGACGCTCTACGATTCCACTGTGATCCTGGAATATCTGGAAGACGCCTATCCCGTGCCCGCCCTCTACCCGCAGAACCCGAAGGAGCGCGCCCGCTGCCGGCTCCTCGACCTCTTCGCCGACGAGGTGATGCTCTCCGCCTTTCGCGCCCTGATGCACCGGACCGAGCCGCATGCGGCGGACGATCCGCGCTTTCTCGCCAACGAGGCGAAGGCGAAGGAGGCCGAGCCTCTCATCGCAGGCCATTTCGCGAAGCTGAACGAGGAATTCTCGGGAAAATCCTTCCTGTGCGGCGCGTTCTCCGCAGCCGACATCGCCGCCTTCATGGCCGTGTTCTGGGTCCGCCGCCTCGGAGGCCCATCATTGAAGGCCACTCCCGCTCTCGCTGCTTGGTACGTCCGATTGTCCGAGCGCCCGGCCTTTGCGCAAGTGATCGAAGAGATCCTTCAGGCGGACCGCGAGCTGTCCGCGCCGGTCGAGGGCGCGTTTCGCGATTAAAAACTCGTCATCCCGGACGAAGCGCAGCGAAGAGCCGGGATCGTTTGCAGGATGGGGCGCCTTTCTCGGCACGCGATCCCGGGTTCCGCGATGCGGCCCCGGGATGACGAGATAAACGAGCCAAACAGCCGCTATTCTCTTGGCGACACAAAAGGCTTAAAAGGGCGGCCTGATCTCTCCGACCAAGCAGACAGGCCGATCTCGTGAAAAAAGTCTTCGTCAAATCCTATGGCTGCCAGATGAACGTCTATGACGCCGAGCGCATGGCGGACATGTTGGCGACGGAAGGCTATGCCGAGACCAAGGCCATGGAGGAGGCGGACCTCGTCATCCTCAACACCTGCCATATCCGCGAGAAGGCCGCCGATAAGGTCTATTCGGAACTGGGCCGCGTGCGCGAGATGAAGCAGGAGCGCGAGGCACAAGGCCAGGAGATCAAGGTCGTGGTCGCGGGCTGCGTCGCCCAGGCCGAGGGCAAGGAAATCCTGCGCCGTGCGCCCGCCGTCGACGTGGTGGTGGGCCCGCAGAACTATCACAACCTGCCGGGGCTTTTGAAAAGAGCGAAGGCCGAGCGGGTGGTCGACACCGAGTTCCCCATCGAGGACAAGTTCGACCATCTCCCGAAGCCCTCGAAGGCGATGATCCAGAACCGGGGCGTGTCCTCGTTCCTCACCATCCAGGAAGGCTGCGACAAGTTCTGCACCTTCTGCGTGGTGCCCTATACCCGCGGCGCGGAAGTCTCGCGCCCCGTGTCCAAGATCGTCGACGAGGCGCTGCGCCTTGCCGATGCGGGCGTGCGCGAACTCACGCTGATCGGCCAGAACGTGAATGCCTATCACGGCGAGGATGCGAGCGGCTCTGTCTGGACGCTGGGGCGTCTGCTCCATCGCCTCGCCGAGATTCCCGGCATCGCGCGCCTTCGCTACATGACAAGCCATCCGCGCGACATGGATGATGAGCTGATCGCCGCTCATCGCGACCTGCCCGCCGTAATGCCCTATCTGCACCTGCCCGTGCAGTCGGGCTCCGACCGCATTCTCGATGCCATGAACCGCAAGCACACGGGCGACGAATACCGCCGCCTGATCGAGCGTGTCCGTGAGGCTCAGCCGGGTCTCGCGTTGTCCTCGGACTTCATCGTCGGCTTCCCCGGCGAGACGGATGCGGAATTCGAGGACACCATGCGGCTTGTGGCCGATGTGGGCTTCGCCAGCTCCTTCTCGTTCAAGTACAGCCCCCGCCCCGGCACGCCCGCCGCCGAGATCGAGACCCAGGTTTCCGAGGCGGTGAAATCCGAGCGTCTGACGCGCCTGCAAAATCTGTTGGAAACGCAAAGACAGGCTTTCAATCACGGAACCGTTGGTCAGACTCTGGACGTTCTCTTGGAGAAGCCGGGTCGTCACCCGGGTCAGATGGCAGGCAAGTCGCCCTATCTGCAGCCTGTGCAGATTGAGACAGACTGTCATCGAATCGGTGATATCGTGACGGTACGGATTACCCGGGCTGGCTCGAACAGCCTGTTCGGGGAAGTGGTCGAGCCGGGCTCCCAAGCCGCGGCTTAAACCTTCTCCGCTCTGGAGAGTTTCCTTCGCTGCACCCGCAGCGAACACAAAGGAGAGGCATTTGAGGCCAGCGGACAACGCGACCGCACGAGCGCAAAAGGGCAGATCCCCCAGCACCTTGCATCCTGGCGTCGAGGAAGAGGCTGAAATCATCCTCACTTTCGACGACAACCGCCTCGCCAGCCTTGTTTTCGGGCAATACGACCAGAACCTCGCTCACCTGGAGCGTCGCCTGAACGTGGCTGCCGTTGCCAACGGCAACCGGGTGACCGTGAAAGGCGCGCCCGAAGCCTCCGAGATGGCGCGGCGCGTTCTGGAAGGACTTTACGACCGCGCGCGTCAGGGCGGGGCACTCGGTCCCGGGGATGTGGACGGTACCATTCAGGAAGCCACCTTGCAGGGCTCGCTGTTCTCTCCGGAAGAAGCGCCCGCTCCGGGCCTGACCACCTTCGACCAGATCGCCACCCGCAAGCGTGGCCCCGTGCGCGCCCGCAACGCGGCGCAGAATGACTACATCAAGGCGCTCAAATCGAATGAGCTGGTCTTTGCCGAAGGCCCCGCCGGCACCGGCAAGACCTGGCTTGCGGTCGGCTATGCCGTCTCGCTGCTCGAAGCGGGGCAGGTGGACCGCCTCATCATCTCGCGCCCGGCTGTGGAAGCGGGCGAGCGCTTGGGCTTCCTGCCCGGCGACATGCGCGAGAAGGTCGATCCCTATCTTCGCCCGATCTACGATGCGCTCTACGACTTCATGGAAGCGCGCCACGTGGATCGCGGCCTGCAGACCGGCATGATCGAGATCGCGCCCTTGGCCTTCATGCGCGGGCGCACGCTCACCAACGCCCTGGTGCTGCTGGACGAGGCGCAGAACACCACCACCATGCAGATGAAGATGTTCCTGACCCGTCTCGGCGAAGGCTCGCGGATGATCATCACAGGGGATCCGACCCAGATCGACCTGCCACCGGGCCAGAAATCGGGTCTCGTGGAGGCGGTGCGTATCCTCAACGGCGTCGAGGGCATTTCCCGCGTCACCTTCAAGGAAGCGGACGTGGTGCGCCACGATCTCGTGCGCCGCATCGTCTCGGCCTACGACACCGACTTCCGCAACAACCCGCCACAGGAAACCTCCTACCGCGAACGGGACAGAAGGCTGTGATCGAGCTCGACATCATGATCGAGGCGGGCGATTGGGAGACGCTTCCCAACGTGGAGACTCTTGCCCAGAAGGCCGCCTCGGCAGCCTTGGCCGTCACCTATGAGGCCGCTGGGGAATTCGAGGCGAGCGTGATGCTCGCCGACGATGCTCAGGTGCAGGAGCTAAACCGGACCTGGCGGAACAAGGACAAGCCCACCAATGTGCTGTCCTTCCCGTCTCCCGAGCAGCCCGGCGCAACAGGCCCTCGCTATTTGGGCGATATTGCTTTAGCGTATGAAACGCTGGTGCGCGAATCCAAGGAGGAATCCAAGGAGTTTGCGCATCATTTTGCCCATTTGATCGTCCATGGCGTTCTGCACCTTCTCGGCTACGACCACGAAACCGAGGCGGAAGCGGAAATCATGGAAGCTCTCGAGGTGAAGGCGCTGGCCACCCTTGGCATCGCCGATCCCTATCGCGATATGGCAGCGTAGACGCGAAACGTTTGCGCTGAAGCTCACACTGATATGAACGAAGATCGAAGTCGTAACGAACGTCCTGTCCGGCTTGCCTCGGACGAAGAAATCCCACGAGAACATTGGTATGAACGTGTTCTCACGCGCTTGGGCCTGAAGCCGCGCGATTCCATCCGCCACGATCTCGAGGACGCCCTCGAGGAAACTTCCGTCGAGGACACGGACTTCTCGCCCCGGGAACGGGCGATGCTCAAGAACGTGCTCTCCTTCCACCGCATCCGGGTGGAGGACGTGATGGTGCCCCGCGCCGATATCGTATCGGTCGCCGCCGATACCAATCTCGGCGAACTCCTGAACCTTTTCCGCACAGCCGGCCATTCCCGCCTGCCGGTCTATGGCGAGACCCTCGACGACCCGAAGGGCATGGTCCACATCCGGGACTTCCTCGATTTCATCGCCATGCGCGCCGACAGCGGCGCCTCGGAAGGCGGCTCGAGCGATGACACGCCTCCGCCGAGCCTCGGCCAGATCGACCTGTCCATGATGCTCGCCGACGCCAACATCCTGCGCCCCGTGCTCTTCGTGCCGCGCTCCATGCCGGCCATCGATTTGCTGGTGCGCATGCAGGCGACCCGCACCCACATGGCTCTCGTGATCGACGAATACGGCGGCACGGACGGCCTCGTCTCCATCGAGGACCTGGTCGAAATGGTGGTGGGCGACATCGAGGACGAGCATGACGAGGACGAAGAGGTCACCGTCACGAAGGCCGCGGACGGCACCTATGTCGCCGATGCCCGCGCGAGCCTCGACGAGGTGACGGAGACGCTAGGCGTCGATCTCTCCGGCGAGGAAGGTGCCGAGGACATCGACACCATCGGCGGCTTCATCGTGACGCTCGCCGGTCGCGTGCCCTCGCGCAGCGAGGTGATCGAAGGGCCGAAAGGCCTCGAATTCGAGGTTCTCGACGCCGACCCGCGCCGGGTGAAGCGCCTGCGCATCCTCCAGCGCACCATCTCCACCGAAGTCGAAGTGGAAACCTCCGCCCCGCGCGCTGAAAGCGCTGCGGCGGAATGATCGCTCTTGCCGATCGCGTCATCCTCGCCAGAGGATGGCGCCGCTGGACTTTGAGCTTTGCGGCGGGTGCGCTCGGGGCGCTCGCCATGCCGCCTTTCGGTTTCCTGCCGGCACTGGCCCTGTCGCTCGTTCTCGCTGTCTGGCTCATCGACGGGACCGCGAAGAGCGGCATCCCCCTTCGCTCGTCCCTCAAATCGGCGGCGATGATCGGCTGGTTCTGGGGCTTCGGCTATTTCGTGGCCGGGCTCTGGTGGCTCGGTGCGGCCTTTCTCGTGGAGGCCGACCAATTCGCCTGGGCCCTGCCCTTCGGTGTCCTGGGGCTTCCGGCGCTTCTCGCCTTCTTCACCGCGTTCGGCTTCGCGCTCGCGCGCCTGCTCTGGCTTCCTGATGCCTCACGCATCCTTGCTCTCGCCTTTGGGTTGACGATCAGCGAGTGGCTGCGGGGCCATCTCTTCACCGGCTTCCCCTGGAACAACCCAGGCATGGCGCTCGGCCAGAACATCTGGCTCATGCAGAGCGCCTCGCTCATCGGGCTTTACGGCCTATGCTTCCTCGCCATCGCCATCTGTGCTTCGCCTGCGCTGATCGTCACGGGCCGCACCGCGCGCGCACGTTGGGCAACGCCCGGCATCGCGGCAGGCCTGCTCGTGGCCATGGCCGCTTTCGGCATCTGGCGCGTCCCACCTGAGCCTGTCGCCACGGTCGAGAACGTGCGCCTTCGCATCATGCAGCCGAATCTCCCGCAGGATGCCAAGTTCAATCCGCGCAACCGCGACGCGATCATGCGGCGCTATCTGAGCCTGAGCGCCAGCCCCGGCCGCGACGGCAGGACGCATACGGATAGTACCCATATTATCTGGCCGGAATCCGCCTTCCCGTTCCTGCTTCATCGCGATCCGGCCTCGCTCGCCCAGATCGGCGGCCTGCTGGAGCCCGGCTCCGTGCTGATCACGGGCGCAGCCCGCATGGACGCTCCCCTGCCGGGCGAGGAAGTCGGCAAGTTCTTCAACGCCATTCAGGTCATCGACGACCGCGGCACCATCCTCGGTGCCTATGACAAGGTGCATCTCGTGCCATTCGGCGAATACGTGCCGAAATTCCTGGATGAGCTGATCCGGGCCGTGGGCCTGCGCCAGTTCGTGCATATCCCGGGCGGCTTCGAGCCGAGCGACAGGCGCAAGCCCTTGAGCATTCCCGGTCTTCCACCGGTGGCTGCCACGATCTGCTACGAGGCGATCTTTCCCGGCGAGGTCCTGCCCGAAGGACCGCGCCCAAGCTTGATCCTCAACGTTACCAACGACGGCTGGTTCGGGCAGACAACAGGCCCCTATCAGCACTTCGCCCAGGCCCGACTGCGTGCCGTAGAGGAAGGCCTGCCTCTGGTGAGAGCCGCCAATACGGGAATCTCAGGCGTCGTCGATCCTTACGGCCGAATTGTGGATAGTCTTCCACTTGGAGTTGATGGGGTCATTGATGCGACTCTACCGGTTGCGCTTTCGGGCGCTAAATCCTCACAAGTACGAAGCTTTTCTTTGACGGCCACGCTTGTGATCTGCTTAATGGCCTTGATTGTACGTCGAAAACAAAGCGCCAATCCTTTATAATATAAAGTGGCCGTGACGTTACGTCAGCTTTAGCAAGAAAGCGCGGGGCTATGAAGAAATCGACCAGCTCAATTGATAAGGAAGTCGGAACGCGCGTGCGTGTACGCCGTATCTCGATTGGCATGAGCCAAGAGAAGCTTGGCGAGATGCTTGGCCTTACCTTTCAGCAGGTCCAAAAATACGAAAAGGGCATGAACCGGATCAGCGTGGGTCGGCTCGTCGACATCGCGAAGATTCTGGGGGTCGAGATCCACTTCTTCTTCGACGGCCTCAAGAGCGGAAAGGCCGAATCCGGCTTCGCGGAAGAGGAATCGCCGCCCTATATCGCAGACGTCATGTCGACGCCCGAGGGCCTCCAGCTCATCCGCACGTTCACCGGCATCAAGAGCGCGAAGGTCCGCAAAAGCATCGTACAGCTCGTCGCCTCCCTGGCCGCCCAGGAAGATGAAGAACGTTCGTCATAAAGAACGCGTTCGCTTGACCTTTCCGCGAGCCTGAGGCATGAGCAAGGAAAGCCTGTAACCCTATAGGCTCCCCCATTTTCATTTGCCTCAAAGGAATTCTCTCGTGCGGCGCTCAAGCTATCTTTTCACCAGTGAGTCGGTGTCCGAAGGTCATCCCGACAAGGTTTGCGACCGCATCTCCGATGCCGTCGTTGATGCGTATCTGGCAGCAGAGCCCGAGGCTCGCGTGGCCTGCGAAACCCTGGCAACCACCAACCGCGTGGTTATCGCCGGCGAGGTGCGCGGCCCCGCTTCCATCACCAAGGACAAGGTGATCGAGCTCGCCCGCGACGCCATCAAGGACATCGGCTACGAGCAGGAAGGCTTCCACTGGAAGAATGCCGACGTTTCCGTGTTCCTGCATGCCCAGTCGGCGCACATCGCCCAGGGCGTGGACGCCGCCGGCAACAAGGACGAAGGCGCTGGCGACCAGGGCATCATGTTCGGCTACGCCTGCAACGAGACGCCCGAGCTGATGCCCGCGCCGATCTACTACGCCCACAAGATCCTCGAGGACCTGAATATCGCCCGCAAGGCGAAGCAGGGCGACGCCGCCAAGCTCGGCCCCGACGCCAAGAGCCAGGTCACGGTGCGCTACGAGAACGGCAAGCCGGTCGCTGCCACGCAGATCGTTCTGTCGACCCAGCACCTCGACGAGAACCTCTCGTCCGACGACGTACGCAAGATCGTCGAGCCCTATATCCGCAAGACCCTCCCGGAAGGCTGGATCTCGGCCCAGACCATCTGGCACGTGAACCCCACCGGCAAGTTCGTGATCGGCGGCCCCGACGGCGATTGCGGCCTCACCGGCCGTAAGATCATTGTCGACACCTACGGCGGCGCGGCCCCGCACGGCGGCGGCGCGTTCTCCGGCAAGGACCCGACGAAGGTGGACCGCTCGGCCGCCTACGCCGCGCGCTATCTCGCCAAGAACGTGGTGGCCGCAGGTCTCGCCGACCGCTGCACTCTGCAGCTCTCCTACGCCATCGGCGTGGCGAAGCCCCTGTCGATCTACGTGGACCTGCACGAGACCGGCAAGGTGAGCGAGGACAAGCTCGAAGCCGTCCTCATGGACGCCATGGACCTGACTCCGCGCGGCATCCGCACGCATCTCGGCCTCAACAAGCCGATCTATGCGCGCACCTCGGCTTACGGCCATTTCGGCCGCAAGCCCGACGCGGACGGCGGCTTCTCCTGGGAGCGCACCGACCTCGCCCCCAAGCTCAAGTCGGCTTTCTAATCAGGGCATGATCCGAAAAAGTGGGCACCGGTTTTTCGAAAAGATCATGCCCACTTAGGAGAAACCTTTCATGAGCGAAGCATCCCAAAAAGCCGGCGCCTTCTTCGGGCGCCGGAAAGGTAAGAAGCTTCGCTCCGGTCAGGACGACCTGATTCAAAATCTGCTGCCCGCGATCCGCGCGGTCCCGGGCAGCGCCCCTTCCAGCCAGTTTCCGAACCAACAAGCGCGTGAAACCTGGCTCGAGATCGGCTTCGGCGGCGGCGAGCATCTCGCAACCCAAGCCCGCACCCACCGCGACATCAATTTCATCGGCTGCGAGCCCTTCGTGAACGGCATGGCGAAACTGCTCGCCGCCATCGACCACGAGAAGCTCGACAACATCCGTGTGTGGGACGACGACGTCACCAAGCTCCTGCCGACCCTGCCCGATGCGTGCTTCGACCGGGTCTATATTCTCTATCCTGATCCGTGGCCAAAGCGCCGCCAGCGCAAGCGCCGCCTCGTCTCAGACGAGATGCTCGTCGAACTGGCGCGCGTGCTGAAGCCCGGCGGCGAACTGCGCTTTGCCAGCGACATCGACGATTACATCGGCTGGGTGCTTTCCCGCGTGCTGCGCTCCGACCATTTCCGCTGGACCGCGAAGCGCGCCGACGATTGGCGCACGCCCTACGAGGGCTGGCCCGGTACGCGCTATGAAGCGAAAGCCATCCGCGAAGGCCGCGTGCCGAGCTATCTCACGATAGTTCGTGCCTGATAAGGCGCCTCAAACGCTTACTTGCGCGACGCTCTCGTCGCTCACCACCTTGCCGTCGACGAGATGAATGCGCCTGTCCACGCGCGCGGCGATGTCCATGTCGTGCGTGACGGCAAGAACTGTCTTGCCGTGTTTCTTCACCAGATCCTGCAAAATCTTGAAAACCTGCTCTGAGCTTTTGCTGTCGAGACTTCCCGTCGGCTCGTCGGCCAGCACCACATGCGGATCGTTGGCGAGCGCGCGGGCCACCGCCACGCGCTGACGCTGTCCACCCGAGAGCTGATCGGGATGCTTGTCGAGATGGCCCGCAAGACCGAGCTCCTCCAGCAAACCTGCAGCACGCTCGCTCATCTCGGAAGCGGACAGGCGGCCTGCCTTTCGCATCGGCAGCTCCACGTTCTTCAACACGGAAAATTCCGGCAGCAGGAAATGGAACTGGAACACGAATCCCAGGCTCTCCAACCGCAGGCGCGCCAAGGCATCGTCGTCCAGCTGCGACGTATCCTGACCCGAGATCCTCAAGGTCCCGCTGGTCGGCCGGTCGAGAAGGCCGAGCAGGTAGAGCAGCGACGACTTACCGGAGCCCGAGGGGCCGGTGATCGCCACGAATTCGCGATCCCCGATCGTAAGCGACACGTCGCGCACCAGCGTCACCGGTACGATAGCGGGCAGGATGCGCGTGAGGTGATCGGCCTCGATCAGCGTGCTCATGTGGCCCCCCGGATGATGTCGACGGGGTTGAGGCGCGCCGCCTGCCGCGCGGGCAAGTATCCGGCCACGCCCGCCGACAGGAGAGCGAAGGCCGATGCGATCGCATAATGCCAGGGCGACCAGAAGAGGGGCAGGCGCGTGATCTCGCGCCCGACCGCCCCGCCCGAGATCTTGAACTCCACCTGCGAGAGCGCGAGGCACAACAGAAAACCGATCAGCCAACCGACGGCGGATCCGGCGATTCCGAGCGCCAATCCTTCGAGAAGAAACAAGTGGCGCATGTTTCCTTGCGTGAAGCCGAGCGATTTCAGGATCGCGATGTCGCGTGCCTTCTCGTGGGTGATGGTGGAAATGATGTTGAAGATGCCGAATCCCGCGACCAGCAGGATCGCGCCCACCACTGTGTACATAACGATGTTGCGCACCACGAGCGCTTCTAGCAGCGACTCGTTCGCCTCCTGCCAGGGCACGGCCTTGTAGCCGATCTCCGCCTCCACCTGACGCGCGACGCGGGGTGCTGCTTCGGGATCGTCGAGGCGCAAGCGAATGTCGTTGATCGCGTTGGGGCGCTCGGAGAGAATCTGCGCATTCTTCAACAGCACATACGTCTCGCCCTCGTCGCGCGCGTTGCTGCCGGTGTGGAACTGCCCGACGATCTTGAAGCCTCGCGACTGGCCTGTTGCCGAAACGAGCTGGATTGTCGTGCCCATGGATGCGCCGAGACGCTGGGCCAGCCGGTCGCCGACGACGATATTGTTGCCTCCCGCCTGCAGCGCATCGAAGCTGCCCTGCACGAAATCGCCCGCGACGGAGGAAACCGTCGCCTCGATGGCCGGCTCGATGCCGATGATCGACACGCCTACATCGCGCCCCGCATAGCGCACCACGCCCTGCGTGCGCAGGCTCTGCGCCATACGGCCCGGCACCCAGTCGCGCAAAGATGCGAAAACCGCGGCGGGGTTGAGAATGCCGCGGCGGTCCTCCTTCGGTCTCAGGCCTTCGAACTGCGTTGCGGGAAACAGATCCTCCGCCGGCTGGCGACGCGGCGTGCGGCGCTCGTCGGAGACCTGCACGTGAGGCATCGTATCGACGAGCTGCGCGATGAAATCCTTCTCCGTGCCCTGCATCAGCGCCGCCATCGCGATGGAGAACCCGACACCGAGCGCGACGCCCAGGATCGCCACGATGGTCTGACGGCCGCGGCCGGCGATATGGGTCAGAGCCAATTCCAGGATCAGGCGCATGTCAGCTTCTCCTGTCTCTCACCTTCGCACCGTCGATGATGTCTTCCGGGAACGGCACGACGACTTGAGCAGCATCATCGAGACCCGACAGAATCTGCGCGTTGCTCGCGCCGCGAATTCCCACCTTCACCTCGCGGCGGCGGGCAACGCCCTTCTCCACGACGAAGAGTGCGCTGCCCCGCAGCGCATTGGCGGGGACGAGAAGCGCATTGGCGGAGACCTGTACGATCACGTTCACCTCTGCCGTCATGCCGATGAGCAGCGGCGTATCGTCAGGCAGGGCGAGGCGCACGCGATAGGTCTTGGCAACGGGATCGCCCTTCGGCGTGATGGAATCCACTTTCGCCTCCAGAATTTGCTCCGGAAAAGCGTCCGCCTTCAGGACGGCGCGTTGGCCGACCGCAACGCGCGGGATGTCTTCCTCATTCACGTCCGCCACCACCAGCAGGGGCTTCGGCTCGCCGACCCAGAACAGGACCGTGCCGGGCTCGGCCACCTCGCCGACCTCCCCGTCCTGGCGCAGCACGACGCCGCCCATGGGCGCGCGCAGGACGTAGGATTCGAGCCGGGTCTGCTGACCTGCGATGAGAGCTTCGACCTGACTGAGCTCGCTGCGGGCCCGGTCCAAGGCCTGCTCGGTTGAAACCCGCCTCTCCACGAGAGCGGCGATACGGGTGTAATCCGACGAGATCAGCTTCTGCCGGGCTTTCAGCTCCGCGAGGGTCGCTTCCGGCTGCCGGCTGTCGAGGCGGGCCAGCACGACGTCCTTCTCAACAGATTCGCCCTCGCAATTGCAAAGCTCGACGATCCGCTCCCGCAGGAGCGGCGTCACCTTGGCCCAAGTGCGCGGTTCGACGACGCCGGTGGCGTAGACGATCTCCGCCGCATCGCCCCGTGTCGGCATGGCGGTTGCAACTTCCACGGGCCGGCTGAAGCGCCAATAGGCAGCTGCGGCCGCGGCAAGCAGCACGAGGGCAAAAACCACGCGGGAGATCTTCAAGGCAGAGTTCTCCAGGGATCAGCTCATGTAGCATGACCACATAATCATAGCGACTGCACGGACCTGAGCCGACTGCCTGAAATAGCAATCGCTCTGAATCTCTTTTCCTACCGAGCCTTGTTTGGCCTCGTCCCGATGCTTTCGCTTTCGGAGGCGAGCACAATCGTACGCCACCAAATACAACTGTTATAACGTTTACATGTAAACAGATGGCCGCTAGCCTCTCGCGAAAGCCTGAAAAGGAGAAGCAGCGGCCATGGCAAATTCCGGCAGGATCGTACCCAAAACAGGGGATGCGAATATCGACGGCATCCTTGGCGGCAAGGCTTGGTACCTCACGACCATAAGTTACGGCTTTCCCACGAGTGCTGCCTTTTACGGAACCACTTCCGAATATGGCGCACCCGAAGGGTACGCGACGAAAGGTTTCACTGCCGCCTCAGAGGGGGTCAAGCAGGCTTTCCGGGCGATTTTGGAAGGATTGCCGCCCACCGATGTCGGCCCGAAGATGATGCTCATGCCGGTCGAGGGCTTCACCAATCTCAACTTCACGGAAGTGGACCAGCTCGACAATCCCCTGATCGCCATTGCCAAAACATCGGGGATCTCGACTGCGGCAGGGTATTACCCATCCGACGACACCCCGAGTGCGGGCGACATCTGGATCGGCACGAAGTATGCCGGCTTCGATACATCTTACCTGGCGCAATATTACTATTTCACCACCATGCACGAAATCGGCCATGCGCTCGGGCTGAAGCATGGGCATGAGGCTCGTACGTCCACGGAAGTCCCGCTCCCAGCCGAGAGGGATTCGATCGAATTCTCCGTGATGACCTACAGATCTTATGTGGGGGCGGAACTCACCGGCAATTATTTGACGGATCCGTACAGTTTCGCTCAAACCTACATGATGAACGACATCGCCGCATTGCAGCTGATGTACGGTGCCAATTTTAATTTCCGCAGCGACGACACGGTTTATTCATGGAGCCCGACGACAGGGGAAACCCTGGTCAACGGCGCGGGGCAAGGCGTGCCGGGACGACCGACGGAACCAAGCCGCTCGAACAAGATCTTCCTCACGATCTGGGATGGCGGCGGCAACGACACCTATGATCTTTCGCTTTACGAAACCGATCTTCAGGTCGACCTGAGGCCCGGTGCCTCTTCGCTCTTCAGCACGACTCAGCTTGCGCATCTCGATTACCGCAACACCGATCATCCCGCGCGGGGCAATGTCTTCAACGCCCTGCTTTACGACAACGATCCGCGATCCCTGATCGAGAACGCCATCGGCGGCAGTGGCCACGACACGATCATCGGAAACGCCGGGGACAATCGCCTGTCGGGCCGGGATGGCAATGACAGCATGGAAGGCGGCGCGGGCGACGACATCTTCGACGGCGGCCTGGGCGCCGACACGATGGCGGGCGGCAAGGACGACGATGTCTATTACGTGGACGATGCCGGGGACCTCGTCGTCGAATCGGCAGGCTTCGGCAACGATCTCGTCTACAGCTCCATCGATCATGCCTTGAGCGCCAATGTCGAAAGGCTTTCCGCCCTCGGGGCCGCTGGCATTCGCCTGACCGGAAACGCGCTCGACAACAGAATCAGCGGCAATGCAGGCGACAACGTCATCAATGGAGGCGCAGGCGCCGATACGATGGCGGGCGGAGAGGGTGACGACACGTTCATTGTCGACGATGCCGGCGACGTTGTCTCGGACATCTCGGGCAACGACACGGTCCGGTCCTCGATCAGCTACACGCTCGACAAATCCATCGAGAACCTGACCGCGACGGGCGGCGCCGCGCTTGCCCTGACAGGCAACGAGTTGAGCAATGTGCTCACAGGCAACGCGGCAGCCAACACTCTCTCCGGGCAGGCGGGCAACGATGTGCTCGACGGCGGAGCGGGTGCCGACACCATGACGGGCGGAACGGGCAACGACACCTATTACGTCGACGATCTGGGCGACATGATCGTCGAAGTCTCGGGAGGCGGATCCGACAGCGTTTTCACGAGCGTCAGCTATAGCCTGAGCAAGCATGTCGAAAATCTCAACGCGACCGGTACGTCGAACATCACCCTGACCGGAAACGAGGCGAACAACGCGCTCACCGGCAATGGGGCCGCCAACGTGCTGCGCGGCGGTCTCGGTAACGACACGCTGAACGGCGGCGGTGGGAAAGACCGTCTCGAAGGCGGCGCCGGCAACGACATCTACTATGTCGACAATGCCAAGGACGTGGTGGTCGAAGCCTTCAACGGCGGCAAGGACAAGGTCTATACGACGGTCAGCTACAAGCTCGCCGCCCATGTCGAGACGCTCATCGCTACCGGCACGCGAGCCGTGGCCCTCACCGGCAATGGAACCAACAATACCCTGACCGGCAACAGCACCGCCAATAAGCTCTCTGGCCTGACCGGCAATGATGCGCTCAACGGCGGGCTCGGCAACGACCGCCTGACGGGCGGCGCGGGGCGGGACAAGTTCATCTTCAGCACGAAACTGAATGCCCGCTCGAACATGGACACGATCACCGACTTCTCGGTCGAGGACGATAGGATCTGCCTGGAGAACGCCATCTTCAAGAAGCTCGGCAAGACAGGAGCGCTGAAAGACGCGTTCTTCAGGATCGGCTCCAAGGCCTTGGATGCCAATGACTACCTGATCTACAATCCGAACACGGGCGTGCTGTCCTACGATGCGGATGGCTCGGGCAAGGGTGCGGCCATCCGTTTCGCCAAGCTCAAGTCTCAGCTGGCGCTGAGCGCGCAGGACTTCCTCGTGGTCTGAAGCCTTGCCGCAGACCAGGTCCTGGAGCGACCATTCCGGATAGAACCCTTGCATCTTGGGGCCGGACAGCGTATATCTGCGGTTGTCAGCTCTGGTAGCAGTGTAAACTGCCTTTCGGGAGTGGGCCCCGCCGGGTCCGCTCTTTTTTATTGCCTCAACGCCTGAGCTTCGGAGAATCATGACGAACGAACGCGACAAGCGGTTGATTACGGAAAACGGCGTGGCCGCCCGTGTGGCTGCCATTGTCGAGCCCGTGATCGAGGATCTGGGCTTCAACCTCGTGCGGGTGAAAGTCACCGGCGAGAACGGCTGCACCGTGCAGATCATGGCCGAGAGGCCGGACGGCACCATGGCGGTGAGCGATTGCGAAACAGTCAGCCGCGCCGTTTCGCCTGTTTTGGACCTCGAGGATCCGATCTCCACGGCGTATTATCTCGAAGTTTCCTCGCCGGGCATCGACCGCCCGCTTGTGCGCGTCAGCGATTTCGAGCGCTGGACCGGCCATGACGCCAAGATCGAGATGGCCGTGCCGCTGGACGGCCGCAAGCGCTTCCGGGGTTTCATCCGGGGCGTGGAGGAAGGCAAGCTCGTGGTCGAGCTTCCGGACGTGAAGGAGGGCCTGGAGCCCATCGCGCGTCTGCCGCTGACCGATTTGGGCGAAGCGCGCCTCGTTCTGACCGACGACCTGATCCGTGAATCGCTGCGCCGGGGAACCGCGCCGACCACGGACGACCTTGATGAAGACACGGATGTGGTGGAAGCGCCTGAACAGGACAACGACCCATCCGATACGAAACCGAACTAAGGAGCGACCTCGATGGCTGTTAGCGCCAACAGGCTGGAACTCTTGCAGATCGCCGATGCGGTCGCGCGCGAGAAGGTGATCGACAAGCAGATCGTGCTGGACGCCATGGCGGACGCCATCGCGAAGGCCGCACGCTCGCGCTACGGCGCCGAGACCGACATCCACGCCGAGATCAACCCGAAGACCGGCGAGCTGCGCCTCTCCCGTCACCTCCTCGTGGTCGAGGACGGCGCAATGGAGAACGATGCCCGCGAGATCACCCTCACGGAAGCCCGCGCCCGCCACAATCCGGCTGCCCAGGTGGGCGACGTGATCGCCGACACCCTGCCTCCCTTCGATTTCGGCCGCATCGCGGCCCAGTCGGCCAAGCAGGTGATCGTGCAGAAGGTGCGCGACGCCGAGCGCGACCGTCAGTACCAGGAATACAAGGACCGCATCGGCGAGATCGTGAACGGCGCCGTGAAGCGCGTCGAATACGGCAACGTGATCGTCGATCTCGGCCGTGGTGAAGCGATCATCCGCCGCGACGAGCTGATCCCGCGCGAGACGTTCCGTCCGGGCGACCGCGTCCGCGCCTATCTCTTCGACGTGCGCCGCGAAACCCGCGGCCCGCAGATCTTCCTGTCGCGCACGCATCCGCAGTTCATGGCGAAGCTCTTCGCCTCCGAAGTGCCGGAAATCTATGACGGCATCGTCACCGTGCAGGCCGTTGCCCGCGATCCGGGCTCCCGCGCCAAGATCGCCGTGATCTCTCGCGATTCCTCCATCGACCCCGTCGGCGCCTGCGTCGGCATGCGCGGCTCCCGCGTCCAGGCGGTCGTCGGCGAGCTTCAGGGCGAAAAGATCGACATCATTCCGTGGTCCCCCGACCAGGCGACCTTCATCGTCAATGCACTCCAGCCCGCCGAAGTGGTGAAGGTGGTGCTCGACGAGGAAGCCGACCGCATCGAAGTGGTGGTGCCCGACGACCAGCTCTCGCTCGCCATCGGCCGCCGCGGCCAGAACGTGCGTCTGGCCTCGCAGCTCACCGGCTGGGACATCGACATCCTCACCGAGGCTGAAGAGTCCGAGCGCCGTCAGAAGGAATTCGCCGAGCGCACCGATCTGTTCATGAACGCGCTCGACGTGGACGAGGTGGTGGGCCAGCTGCTCGCTTCCGAGGGCTTCCGCTCAGTCGAGGAAATCGCCTACGTGGATTCCGCCGAAGTCGCCTCCATCGAGGGCTTCGACGAGGACACCGCCGCCGAGATCCAGAACCGCGCCCAGGAATATATCGCCCGCATCGAGGCCGACAACGAGGCCCGCCGCAAGGAGCTGGGCGTCGAGGACGACCTGAAGGAGATCGACGGCGTCACCACCGCCATGCTCGTGGCCTTCGGCGAGAACGACATCAAGTCCGTCGAGGACCTGGCCGGCTGCGCCACCGACGATCTCGCCGGCTGGACGGAGGGCAAGGGCCCCGAGGCAACCCGCTACAAGGGCGCTCTCGACGGCTTCGATGTGTCTCGCACGGAAGCGGAATCCATGATCATGGCCGCCCGCGTGAAGGCCGGCTGGATCGAGGCTCCCGAAGAAATCGTAGAGACCGAGGACTCGGCTGATGAAGCCGAGACCGAGGCTCAGCCGTCCTGATGACGGCGATGACAAAGCGAGGTCAGAACCTTTGGCGCGGCAAGTACCGGAACACAAAGAACCGGAACGCACCTGCATCGTCACCCGCGAGGCGCAAAGCCCCGCGGGACTGATCCGCTTTGTCCTCGGGCCCGACAACCAGGTCGTTCCCGATCTCAAGCACAAGCTTCCCGGCCGGGGCGTCTGGGTGACGGCCCGCCGCAATACGGTGGACGAGGCGGTAAAGCGCCGCCTCTTCTCCCGCGCCTTCAAGACGGAGGCGAAAGCCCCTGCTACCCTGTCACAGGACATCGAGCATCTGCTCAGGGACGATCTGCGACAGGGCCTGGCGCTGGCCAATAAGGCGGGCTGCGTCATCACCGGCTTCGAGAAAGTCGAGTCGGCCATCACGGTTAAGCCCATCGTTGCCCTTATTCATGCCGCAGAGGCGGCCGAAGATGGGCGAAGAAAATTGACGAACCCGTTGCGAAAACGCCTCGGCGAGGCAATATCTAGCTTTCCGGTCATCCAAGTATTGTCGAATGACGAATTGGGTTTGGCATTAGGCCGGTCACATGTGATACATGCTGCCCTCGTCGCGGGCGCTGGGAGCGACGGCTTTCTGAACCGCTGGCACCGTTACCGCACCTATTGCGGCACCGATGCCGATCTATCTGGCCTCGGAAACGAGACCGGCGAACCCACGATTTTGAAACCCGCAGGAACTGAGGCGGAATGACTGATACGAAAAACCAGGGCGACAAGACTCTCCACGTGTCGTCCAAGACGCTGTCTCTGAAGCGCCCCGTCGAGCAAGGCACGGTGCGGCAAAGCTTCTCCCATGGCCGCTCGAAGGCGGTCGTGGTCGAGACCGTGAAGCGTCGCCCTGCCGTTGGCCCCACGGGAGCCAAGGACGAAAAGCCGGCTGCCTCCCAGGCTGCAGCACCCGCTGCCGCGCCGAAGGCAGCTGCGCCGGCGCCGGCTCCAAAGCCCGCTGCCCCCGCACAAGGCGGACGCCCGCAGCGCGGTGCGCCCTCCTCCAACGCGCCCCGGTCCGGCGTGGTGCTGCAGACGCTCTCCGATCAGGAGCGCGATGCCCGCATGAGCGCCCTGGCCGATTCGCGCCGCCGCGACGAGGAAGATCGCAAGCGTCAGGCCGAGGAATCGGCCCGCCGCGTCGAGCGCGAGGCTGCCGAGGCCAAGGACCGTGCTGCGGCAGAAGCCCGCAAGCAGGAAGAAGACGAGCGCCGTCGTCAGGAAGCCGAGCACAAGCGCCGCGCCGAGGATGAGGCCCGCCGTCGTCTGGGCGAGGAAGCAGCTCCCGCACAGGCTCGCGATCGTGGCCCGGCTCCGCGTCAGGATGGCCCGCGCGGTGAAGGCCGCCCCGGCGGCTTCCGCCAGGACGGTCCCCGTGGCGATGGTCCCCGTGGCCCGCGTCCCGATGGACAGCGCTCGGGCGGTTTCCGCTCCGAAGGCGGTCCGCGCGGCGAAGGCCGTCCAGGTGGCTTCCGCTCTGAAGGTGGCCCCCGTGGCGAAGGCCGTCCAGGTGGCTTCCGTTCCGATGGTCCGCGTGAAGGCCGCCCCGGTGGTTTCGGCGGCGGTCCGCGCGCGACTGGTGGCACCTCCGGTGGTCGTCCGCCGAGCCTGAACCATATGGCGCGTCCCGCGGCTCCGGCGATTCCGGATCCGTCCACAGCCAAGCCCAACGCCCGCACCGCTGCGCCGGTCGCGACCCGTGGTCCCGCCGTCGAGATCGACGATGATGAGGCACCGCGTACGGTTCGCCGTCCCGGCAGCGGCCCGGCCAAGCCTGCCGTTCCCCAGAAGACCCCGAAGGCTGCCCCCGGTGAGGAGCGCCGCCGTGGTCGTCTGACCCTGGCCACCGCCACGTCCGGTGAGGACGAGCGCACCCGCTCGCTTGCTGCCTTCCGTCGCCGCAACCAGCGCCTGATGGGCAAAGGTCATGTGGAGCAGAAGGAAAAGATCGCCCGTGAGGTGACGGTTCCGGAAACGATTACCATCCAGGAGCTCGCCAACCGCATGTCGGAGCGCGCCGTGGACGTGATCAAGTTCCTGATGAAACAGGGACAGATGCACAAGATCACCGACGTGATCGATGCCGATACCGCGCAGCTCGTCGCGGAAGAGCTCGGCCACACGGTGAAGCGCGTCGCGGAATCGGACGTCGAGGAAGGCCTGTTCGACACGCCGGACACGGACGAGAACCTCTCGGCCCGTCCGCCTGTGGTCACCATCATGGGCCACGTCGACCACGGCAAGACCTCGCTTCTCGACGCGATTCGCAAGACCAACGTGGTCTCCGGCGAAGCCGGCGGCATCACGCAGCATATCGGCGCCTATCAGGTGACCTCGCCGCTCGGCGGCAAGATCACCTTCATCGACACCCCCGGCCACGCCGCCTTCACCGCCATGCGTGCCCGCGGCGCCAAGGTGACGGACATCGTCGTGCTCGTGGTGGCGGCCGATGACGGCGTCATGCCTCAGACCATCGAAGCGATCACTCACGCTCAGGCGGCCGGCGTGCCGCTGATCGTGGCGATCAACAAGGTGGACAAGCCCGACGCGAACCCGCAGCGGGTGCGCACCGAGCTGCTCCAGCACTCGATCGTCGTGGAATCCATGGGCGGTGAAACCCTCGAATTCGAGGTTTCCGCCAAGACCGGCCAGGGCCTCGACAGCCTGCTCGAAGGCCTGTCGCTCCAGTCGGAAATCCTCGACCTCAAGGCAAACCCCGAACGTTCGGCCGAAGGCACCGTCATCGAAGCCAAGCTCGATCGCGGTCGCGGTCCGGTGGCCACGGTTCTCGTCCAGCGCGGCACGCTGCGCACCGGCGACATCGTGGTGGCAGGCGCCGAATGGGGCCGCGTGCGCGCGCTGATTAACGATCTGGGCGCGAACACCAAGGAAGCAGGCCCCTCGGTTCCGGTCGAGGTGCTTGGCTTCAACGGCACGCCGGAAGCAGGCGACCGCGTCGCGGTGGTCGAATCCGAAGCCCGTGCCCGCGAGGTCACCGAGTACCGCACCCGTCAGAAGCGCGAACGCGCCGCCGCCCGCATGGGCTCGGCCGGACGCACGCTGGTGGACATGATGCGCGACCTGAAGGCCGGTGCCGGCCGCAAGGAGTTCCCGCTCGTGATCCGCGCCGACGTGCAGGGCTCGGCGGAAGCCATTGCCGGCGCTCTCGAGAAGATCGGCAACGAAGAAGTCGGTGCCCGCATCATCCAGGCCGGCGTCGGTGCGATTTCGGAATCCGACGTCACGCTGGCGGAAGCCTCCGGTGCGATCATCCTCGGCTTCAACGTGCGCGCCCACAAGGAAGCACGTGAATCCGCCGAGCGCGCAGGCATCGAGATCCGCTACTACAACATCATCTACGACCTCGTGGATGACGTGAAGGCGGCGATGTCCGGTCTGCTCGCTCCGACCCTGCGCGAAGAGCGCCTGGGCGAGGCGCAGATCCTCGAGGTGTTCAACGTGTCCAAGGTCGGCAAGATCGCAGGCTGCCGCGTCCTCGACGGCGTGGTCCAGCGTGGCGCTCATGTCCGCCTCATCCGCGACAGCGTGGTCATCCACGAAGGCAAGCTGGCTCAGCTCAAGCGCTTCAAGGACGACGCCAAGGAAGTCACCTCCGGCCAGGAATGCGGTATGGCCTTCGAAAACTACCAGGACATGCGTGCTGGCGACGTGATCGAATGCTACCGCGTCGAGGAAGTGAAGCGCACGCTCTAAGCCGCGCTTCTCTCGCCTGAAACAGAGACCAGCATGGCCGGGTTATCTCCCGGCCATGTTTTTTGAACCATCCGGTCCGATCCCGGAGAGAAAACGATGCAAGACCAAGCAGCTCAAAGCCGCCCCGAGGCGGCGTATAGCGCAAGCTACACCTATAGCTTTGCCGATTATCAGGCCTCCCGCGTGGCCAGGCGCAAGCTCAGCCCTATCGAGTACGCGATTTGGCCCTGGCGCTATGCCCTGCTCATCGGGATCAACGTCGTCATCATGCTTTTCTTGATCTGGAATGCTGGCCTTACGGCCGATGAAGTTCTGTCTTGGACTTACCTTTCCGAGATCCTGCCTCTCTATGCGGGCCTGATCGCTTTCGTGGCGCTGGTCGATGTTCTCTTCGACCGCGTTCTTCCCGCCTGGATTTTCAAGCGCTACAGCATGGCCAACAAGCGGCTTGATTTCATCTTTCGTGACGATGAGATCATTTGGTCGAGCGAAGGCTTCAAAGGCGAATTCGCCTGGAGCAAGATCACGAAGATCGCCACGCTCAATAGCTACCTTTTTCTCTTCATCAGCAAACTCGAGGCTGTCTGCATCCCGCAGCGTGCCTTTCCGTCGAAGGACGCCTTCGACCATTTCGTTATTTATGCAAAGGAGCGCGCGAATGGCTAAGCGCTTTGAACAAACCACCGGCCCCTCGCAGCGCCAGCAGCGCGTGGCCGAGCTCATCCGCCACGCTCTCGCCGAGGTGCTCTCCCGCGGCGATCTTCAGGACGATGTGCTGACGAGGAACGTCATCACGATTCCGGAAGTTCGCATGTCGCCGGACCTGAAGCTCGCGACCGCCTACGTGATGCCGCTCGGCGGCAAGGACGAGGATGCGGTGATCAAGGCTTTGGAGAAGAACAAGAAGGTTCTGCGCCAGGAAGTCGCCCGCCGCGTGAACCTGAAATTCGCGCCCGACCTGCGCTTCCGCCGCGACGAGAGCTTCGACGAGGCCGCCCGCATCGATGCCCTGCTGCGCTCCGAGCGCGTGGCGCGAGATACGACGAAGCCGGGCACTGACCATGACGAGGATGAGCAGGACACCTGAGAAGGACTATTCGCGGTGTCTGACACATTAAAGAATGCGGCGCAGGGCATCATCGATGTCCGCTTCATGCCATCTCCGGCTGACCTGAAAGTTCTGGTTCGGCGAGATCCGGATCGTTCTTATTTCGCTATCGTGACCATTCTGTCCCGCATCGGCGCTTTCGCTATCGCGGCAAGTCTGGCCGGGCTCGTGCTCTGGAACCTGGATGCGCTTGAGGCAAACGTTCTGGAAAAAATCACGCTCGCGATTGCGGGCGGCCTGATCGGGCTCATGGCTTTCCGCATGCTGTTCGAAAGAAGATGGCGGAGCAGCATCCGCAAATCCCTTTTTCATCCGGCGCAGACACTGCATGTCACCAGTGATGGACATGCTCTCACCATCGAGGACGAACATGTCATCACCCGCATCGCGTTTTCAGGTATCGAGCGATTAGCCAGGTTGGATAGCCATTTGATCTTCTACAGAAAGCGCAAGGCGATTCTCGCTTTGCCGAAGGCCGCCTTCGCGCAGCCTGAAGCCTTCGACGCCTTCGCCTCTTTTATGCAGAGCAGCGTCACCGCTCCTCACACTCACAAATCCATTTCAGAGAAAACTGCATGACCGACGCCCCTCAGAACGAGCGCCCTCCCCGCCGCCCTCAGGGCGAGCGCCCGAAGAAGCGTGACGTCAATGGCTGGATCATCCTCGACAAGGGCGTCGGCATGACCTCGACCCATGCCGTCGCGGTGGTGAAGCGAGGCTTCTCCGCCAAGAAGGCAGGCCATGCGGGCACGCTCGATCCGCTCGCCTCCGGCATCCTGCCGATTGCCTTGGGCGAGGCCACGAAGACCGTGCCGTTCATCATGGACGGGCGTAAGTCCTACGTGTTCACCGTTGCCTGGGGCGCAGAGACCAATACGGACGATACCGAAGGCGAGATCGTCGAGCGCACAGACAAGCTGCCGGAAGCCTCCGAAATCGAAGCCCTGTTGCCGCGCTTCACCGGCTCCATCCAGCAGGTGCCGCCGCGCTTTTCCGCCATCAAGATTCAGGGCGAGCGCGCCTACGATCTCGCCCGCGAGGGCGAGGTGGTGGAGTTGCAGGCCCGCACCGTCGAGATCGACCGTCTCACGCTGGTGCATCACGACGGCAACCGCTCGGTGATCGAGGCCGATTGCGGCAAGGGCACTTACGTGCGCGCCATCGCCCGCGATCTCGGCCGCGCGCTCGGCTGCCTCGGCCATATCGCGGCTTTGCGGCGCACCCGCGTCGGCCCATTCACGGAGCACGATGCGGTCACGGTGGACGATCTCACGACAGATCCCGCAGCCTTGCGTCCCGTGGAGACGGCGCTCAGCGAAATCCCGTCGATTATGGTAAGCCGCGACATGGCGAACCGCCTGATGCGCGGCCAGTCGATCATCCTGCGCGGACGCGATGCGCCGCTCTCCGGCAAGGCCTACGCCACCTGCAACGGCGTGCTCGTGGCTGTCGGCGACATTGAGCGCGGCGAGCTGGTGCCGCACCGCGTGTTCAATCTGGGAGCGTGAGTCACAAACCTATGAGCCATATACGTCTCAAGTATAAGCCCGAAGATGAGTGGCATGGAGCGGTCGAAGTCGTTGCTCAAACCTCTACCTTTTCAGGTAGGGGATCAGCATATTTTTCTCTTGAGGTAATGAGAGAATTTTCTGAAAGACTTAAAATTTATCCTCTTTCGGAAGAAGCTCCCCCTAAAATTGAGAGTGGATTTGGCTCTCCGAGTGAAGCGTTGAAGCAAATTCACGTTGGCCTCACCATTCAACCCTATTCCTCTTCTGGAAAATTACTTGTCGTAGTGGAGTTGGCATCCGAGGTCTGGAGCACTCCCAATATTGACCTTCAGCAACAGCTTAGAACTCGCTTTTTGACAGAGTACTGGGCGATCACCGAATTCCAAGAATCGCTAGATCGCACCTTAGGCGGTAATGGAGAGGCTTTCCTGCAAGGCCTATAATCTTTGCCATTGTCAAAGAGCTTCGTCGCCAAAGCTCGGCGCTACGGCAACACAAAAGCGAAATCTCTGGAACTCGGATCGTTTTCGTGTATGGTGCCGCCACTTCCCATAGGCGCTGCCTGGGGAATTCGTCGGACGATACGACCGCGCTGGACGACATCCCGGCCCGGCCTTTCCCTGACGAAACCGACCTTTCAAGCCTCACAAGGCCAAGGTCTCTTATGAAAAAGCAAACCTGAAAGGATATGCGATGTCGATCACTGCTGAGCGCAAGAACGCGCTTGTGAAGGAATTCGCGCAGAAGGCTGGCGATACGGGCTCCCCCGAGGTGCAGGTCGCCATTCTGACCGAGCGGATCAACAACCTGACCGGTCACTTCAAGACCCACAACAAGGACAACCATTCCCGCCGTGGCCTCCTGAAGCTCGTCTCGTCGCGCCGTTCGCTTCTCGACTACCTGAAGAAGAAGGACGAGAGCCGCTACAAGACCCTGATCGAGAAGCTCGGCATCCGCCGCTAAGCTTTTGACCTTTCCGTCCGGAGCACGGCTCCGGACGGTTTTTCCCGGAGATCCCCTCCGGTCTTCCCGAACGGATCGGATGAGATAAATCCGGCAAGTTCGCTCCGGCGCCGGTCAAGACTAAGAAAAGTCCCGGCGTCCCTTTGAGGAGACGGATGACGCGATGACCATGGCAGGATCGCAAGGGGCTTGGGTGAGCGGATCGTTCCGCCGCATGAGCCTCTTGCCGTCTTGCTCATGGCATCGAGCCCCCGCTCCTGCTGTCATGAAAGACGAAACATGTTCGATATTCAACGCGAAGAACTGATCTGGGGTGGGCGTAAGCTCACGCTCGAAACCGGCCACATGGCCCGCCAGGCCGATGGCGCCGTGCTCGCCACCTATGGTGAGACCACCGTGCTCGCCACCGTCGTCTCCGCCAAGGAGCCGAAGGCCGGCATCGACTTCTTCCCGCTCACGGTGAACTACCAGGAGCGCACCTACGCCGCCGGCCGCATCCCGGGCGGCTACTTCAAGCGCGAAGGCCGTCCGACCGAGAAGGAGACCCTGGTCTCCCGCCTCATCGACCGCCCGATCCGCCCCCTCTTCGTCGAGGGCTACCGCAATGACACCCAGGTCGTCGTGACCGTGCTCTCGCACGATCTCGAGAACGATCCCGACATCGTCGGCATGGTGGCGGCTTCCGCTGCCCTGACCCTCTCCGGCGTGCCCTTCATGGGCCCGGTGGGCGCCGCCCGCGTCGGCTATATCGGCGGCCAGTACAAGCTGAACCCGCCGCTGCAGGAAATGGAAGAGACCGTTCTTGACCTCGTTGTCGCCGGAACGGCCGACGCGGTTCTGATGGTCGAGTCGGAAGCCAAGGAACTGGCCGAAGACGTGATGCTCGGCGCCGTGATGTTCGGCCACAAGCACTTCCAGCCGGTGATCGAGGCCATCATCCGCCTCGCCGAGAAGGCCGCCAAGGAGCCGCGCGACTACCAGCCCGCCGATTTGTCGGACGTGGAGAAGGCCGTTCTCGACATCGCCGAGAAGGACCTGCGCGAAGCCTACAAGCTCACCAAGAAGCAGGACCGCTACAACGCCGTCGACGCCGTGAAGGCGAAGGTGTTCGAAGCGCTCTGCCCGGCTGAGGGCGAAGCCAAGTTCGAAGCTGAGAAGGTCAAGGCCGTCTTCAAGGAAGCCCAGGCCAAGGTCGTTCGCTGGAACATCCTCGATACCGGCTCGCGCATCGACGGCCGCGATCTGAAGACCGTTCGCTCGATCGTGTCCGAAGTCGGCGTTCTGCCCCGCACCCACGGCTCGGCCGTGTTCACCCGCGGCGAGACGCAGGCCCTCGTGGTAGCCACCCTCGGCACCGGCGATGACGAGCAGTTCATCGACCAGCTCGAAGGCACCCGCAAGGAAACCTTCCTGCTGCACTACAACTTCCCGCCCTACTCCGTCGGTGAGACGGGCCGCATGGGCTCGCCCGGCCGCCGCGAAATCGGCCACGGCAAGCTCGCCTGGCGCGCCATCCACCCGATGCTGCCGGCAGCTCACGACTTCCCCTACACGATCCGCGTCGTGTCGGAGATCACCGAGTCGAACGGCTCGTCCTCCATGGCCTCCGTCTGCGGCGCCTCTCTCGCGCTGATGGATGCAGGCGTTCCGCTTCGCCGTCCGGTCGCCGGCATCGCCATGGGCCTCATCCTCGAGGGTGAGCGCTATGCGGTCCTGTCCGACATTCTCGGCGACGAGGATCACCTCGGCGACATGGACTTCAAGGTGGCCGGCACGGATCAGGGCATCACCTCGCTCCAGATGGACATCAAGATCGCCGGCATCACCGAAGAGATCATGTGTGTCGCTCTCGAGCAGGCCAAGGGTGGCCGCGCTCACATTCTCGAAGAGATGAACAAGGCGCTCACCGCTCCGCGCGCCGAACTCGGCGAGCATGCTCCGCGCATCGAGACCATGCAGATCCCGGTCGACAAGATCCGCGAAGTCATCGGTTCGGGCGGCAAGGTCATCCGCGAGATCGTGGAGAAGACCGGCGCGAAGATCGACATCAACGACGACGGCCTCATCAAGATCGCCTCCGCCGACGGCAAGTCGATCAAGGCCGCCTACAACTGGATCCGCTCCATCGTCGCCGAGCCTGAGATCAACGTGATCTATGACGGCACGGTGGTGAAGGTGATGGAATTCGGCGCCTTCGTGAACTTCTTCGGTTCCCGCGATGGCCTCGTGCACATCTCGGAGCTCGCCAAGAACCGCGTCGCCAAGGTGACCGACGTCGTCAAGGAAGGCGACAAGGTGAAGGTGAAGTTCCTCGGCATGGACGAGCGCGGCAAGGTCCGTCTCTCCATGAAGGTCGTGAACCAGGAAACCGGCGAAGACATCACCGAGCAGCTCAAGGCCGAGCGCGACGCCGAAAAGGCCCAGCGTGATCAGCAGAAGGCCGCCAGCGGCGAGTAAGCCTCAAGGCTTGATCCAAGAATAAGAAAGGCGCGGTTTCGACCGCGCCTTTTTCTTTGTCTGGAACAATCAGGCTCATTTCAGCGGCAGATAAATATCCGTCCGCAGCTCGGTCGGCGGGGTGTCGCGCGGACTGTTGAGATAGTCCTCGAAGACCGGCGCATCGGCGGCTTCGCGGCCTGATGCGGGAAGCCACTGGCCGAAGAGCCAATCGTAGGCCACGCGCATGTCGCCGTAGGGGCCTTTGTATTTCAGGACCGCATAATCGCCGCCCTGAATGTGCGTCGTCAGAAGAGGTGTATCGACAGCATCCATATCAGTGACAGCAACACCGGCCTGAGATTTCAATTCGGATTCGGGCACGCTCGTCGGATCGTCGAAATAGACACCGATCATGCGCAAATTCGGTTTGATGAGATTGCGCGAAGCCAGCGTCGTGAACAGAAGATCGAAACTCTTGCCGATGCCCATGTAGGAGCCACGATGATCGACCGCGATCAAATCCGTGGCGGGAACGTGAGTGATGGCGACGTCATACATGGCTTGGATGTCCTGAGGCGTTGAATCTTTGAAGACCGAATGGCTGCCGACCTCGCGGTATTTCGCGGGCGGCAATCCGAAGGCGGCGCTGAAGGCGCGGGTGAACGAGGCCTGGCTGTCGTATCCGGCGCGCGTCGCGATCTCCGGAATGGACTTTTCGGTATGGGCGAGATCGGCGGCGGCGCGCTGCAACCGCAGGCGCCTCACGGTCGCTGCGACCGTTTCACCGAAATAGCCGTGGTAGATGCGGTGCCAGTGATAGGGCGACAGGCAGGCGATATCGGCCAGGACATCGAGACTGAGATCCTGATCCAGATGATCGTGGATATAGGCCGAAACGCGCATGAGGCGCTTCGCGTAAGTCTCTGAAACCGGTTGCTCCATGGCCTGCCCTCGACTGACTATTTGCCTAACCCTAAGCGGAGAGGCTTTGATAAATCCTGCTGTTCTGGCGTCCCTCATTGTTCTTTTCAGGAGAAACCCAAGCTCGGCAAAATTGACCTGCCAGAGAACTGAGGTTATTTAGAATTATTCTAAACAAGGACTCTGCTATGCTCTCCCGCGTGTTCGGCTTCGACCGCCGCCCCTTCGATTCTCTCAGCGAACAGGAAATTCTCGCCCTCGCGATTTCCTCGGAGGAGGACGATGCGCGGATCTACCGTTCCTATGCGGAAGGCTTGCGCGAACAGTTTCCCCAATCGGCCAAGGTTTTTGAGGAGATGGCGGTTGAGGAGGACGGGCACCGGGCATCCCTGATCAAACTGCACCGGCGGCGTTTCGGCGAGACGATTCCGCTGATCCGGCGCGAGCATGTGCGCGGCTATTATGAGCGAAAGCCCGATTGGCTGGTGCGTCCGCTCGGCATCGAGAAGGTGCGGACCGCCGCCGAGACCATGGAAGCGCAGGCCCACCGCTTCTATGTGGAGGCCGCCAAGCGCACCACTGACGCCTCCACGCGAAAGCTCCTCGGCGATCTGGCGGCGGCGGAAATGGCCCATGAATCCCTCGCCCGCCGCCTCGGCCTCACCCATACGCCGGAATCGGTGAAGGAGGAGGAAGCCCAGACCGAGCGGCGGCAATTCATCCTCACTTATGTCCAGCCGGGCCTGGCAGGCCTGATGGACGGATCGGTCTCGACGCTCGCACCCATTTTCGCGGCAGCCTTCGCCACGCAGGATACGTGGCAGACCTTCCTCGTCGGCCTCTCGGCCTCGGTGGGCGCAGGCATCTCCATGGGCTTCACGGAAGCTGCCCACGACGACGGCAAGCTCTCAGGCAGAGGCTCGCCCATCAAGCGGGGCTTCGCCTCCGGCATCATGACCGCCATCGGCGGCCTCGGCCACGCCCTGCCCTATCTCATCCCGCATTTCTGGACCGCGACGATCATCGCCGCCGCCGTGGTGTTCGTGGAACTCTGGGCCATCGCCTTCATCCAGAACCGCTACATGGAGACGCCCTTCCTGCGCGCGGCTTTCCAGGTCGTGCTTGGCGGAGCACTGGTGTTCGCAGCTGGCGTGCTGATCGGGAATGCCTGACTAGCGCACCAGATCAGCCACTTCAGGAATGATCCAGCTGTCGAGCGGCGCCGCCCTGCCCCGGATGGACACGGTGCGCCTTTCGCGGCTTGAAAGGTCGAGGCCTGCGCGGATCGCGATGTCGTGGGAGATCACAAGTTCCGCATCGAGCTCCTTCGCCAGGCCCTCTAAGCGGCTTGCGGCGTTGATGGTATCGCCGACAGCCGTGAGGCTCGTCGCCTGCCCATAGCCCATCTCGCCAACGATGGCCGAGCCCGCGTGAAGGCTCATGGCGATCTTCAGGGGCGTTGCGAACTCGCTCGCATATTGCCTGTTGAGCAGAGTGAGACCTGCGTGAATTCTCAAAGCCGCATCGACCGCCTGTTTCGCGGCTTCCTGCGGTGCGTTCTTCAGGCCGAAGAGCGCGAGCACGCCATCGCCGATGAACTTGTCGATATAGCCGCCGGCATTCTCAACGCATTCGCCCGCCATCTCGAAATAGCGGTTGAGGATGAAGACCGTATCGAAGGGCAGATGGTGTTCCGCGAGACTCGTGAAGCCGCGCAGGTCGCAGAAGAGCACCGCGATCTCACGCTCCTGTCCCTGCGCCTTGCCGCCGCGCACGAGGGACGTCACGCCCTGGCGTCCCGTGGACAGGATCGGCACCACCACCACGTCGTGCACGGGCCTGAACTGGCAGGCGAGCCGCACATGCGGTCCGGCCTTGATGCGCGCGAGCGTTCCGCGCTCCTGACCGCTCGGAGGCGGCTGTCCCTCTTCTCCATCGACGATGCGCACGCGGCAGGTGGAGCAGCGCCCTCGCCCGCCGCAGACGGAAATATGCGGGATGCCTGCGATGCGGCTTGCCTCCAGTACGCTGAAGCCTGAAGGCACACTCACCGTTTGATTGTTGGGATAAATGATGCGGATGCTCTGCGACTGCAAAAGGCCCCTGCGCGCAAGCCGCGCCGCGAATGTACCGAACACGAGGGCGGCAAACGTCGCGTAAAGGCCGGTGTTGATGTTCGCCAGCGTCTCCGCCACCGAGGAGGAAACCCGCATGGCGGAACCGAAATGCTCCGGCGCTCGCGCGATCTCCTTGCCCGCCGATGCGAAGCCGAGAAGCGCCAGAACCGGCACGAGAATGGCGCCCGTGTAGAGCAGCAGCGCATAGCGCGGGAACCAGGTTTTCGCCCGCAGCCAGAAGAAGATGCCCAAGCACCCGTGAAGCCACGCGATAATAAGCGCGATGGTCTGGCGCAAGCCGATCTCGGGCGAGCGGATCCAGAGATTGCGCACCACTTCGGGATAGCCCGATGCCCAGCCGGTCAGGCTCCATTCGATCCGCGTTCCGACCACGTGCGAAATCACGAGGAACGGCAATGAGAGTCCCAAGGTCATCTGCATCGCCTCGCGCCAAGGCATGCGCAGAGTGCGCCGCCGATAGAGCGCCTGGAGCGCCATGAGGAAATGCGTCAGCAGCGAGCCGTAGAGCAGGAATGTACCGAGAGGATTGCGCCAGAGAAGATTGAACCACGCCCTACCCTTCTCCATCGCCTCGATGGAAATGAGACCCAACGCGTGATTGCTGAAATGGGTGAGCAGGAAGAGACCGAGCACGAGGCCCGTCACGAGGCGTACTTCGCGCCACCGGAACGGGATGGAGGTGAAGGCCGCCTGAGAAGCCGGGCCTGGTTGATGATGCTGCATGCGCCTCCTTGAGCGACCACCCTCCCCTGAAAAGACGGCGATCCTTTCAAGGTAGAGCGGGCTTTAGTCCGGGACAGGCAGCGCCCTCGGCCGAGCGATTGTCAAATCACGATCGTTGGACTTGCGCGGATCAGCCCTTGCGCTCGGAGAGCGTGAACCAGCCGATGCCGAGGATGACGAGGGCGGCGCCCAGCCAATCCGCAATGCCGATCGCATCGCCTAGGATCGCCATGGCGAGCACGATGGTGACCACGGGGCTCATCATGCCGATGGTGGCGTTGGCTTGAGGCGTGATCTGCTTCAGGGCCGCGCTCATGAAGAACGACGGCAGCACCGTCGCGCCGAAGGCCAGCGCAAGGCTCAGGCCCCACAAGGGCGTCGAGACGAAGAGATTCTCGATGGGATGCGTCACCAGGAATTGCAGGATGACGGCCACGCCCGCAGCGCTCATGGCGATGCAGGTGAACAGCTGCGGGCCGATTGTCATGATCAGGGGCTTCGCCAGCAATTGATAGAGCGCGAAAGTGACGGCGGCGGAGAGCACGAAGAGCGTGCCCGTCATCGCGCTCGCGCCCAAAGCGGAAAAGTTCTGCGCGAACATCAGCGCCAGGCCCGCATAACTTACGGCAAAAGCGAGCAGCGCCTTCAGCTTGATACGCTGGCGGAAGAAAGCCGCGCCGATGAGCACCACGAAGAGCGGGTAGGTGAACAGGATCAGCCGTTCGAAATGCGCGGAGATATATTCGAGCCCCTTGAAGTCGAGATAGCTCGAAGTCCAGTAGCCGACGAGACCCACGCCGATCATGCGCAGCCACAGCTTTGCATCCGGCATCTCTTTTCCGGCAGCCTTCATGCTGCTGAAGGCGTGAATGCCGATGACGAGATAGAAGGGCAGGGCGAGGATCATGCGAAGAGCAAGCGTCGTCTCCGCATCGATGCCTTGGGCATAGGCGAGCTTGATGAGGATGCTCTTGGTGGAGAACAGCGTCGCGCCCGCCGCCGCCATGGCATAGCCCATGTAAGGCGGGCGCTTGGCGTCCTTGGCGGCGGTGTCGATGGAGGCGGTCATGCGGAGATCCTTCGCGGACACCTCTTCCACACCGGCTGCATAGGCACAAGGCGGCGTGTTGCATCCCACCGTTGCGGTTAGCGTGAGGCAGGGTTATGCCTTGGCTTCCGTCACCATCGGGAGAGGCATTTCATGCCGGCCACGATCTCCAGCATCGCCGAACTCGAAGCGCTCTACGGATCGCCTGCCGAAGCCTCGCTCCTGAAGGAAGTCACCCACATCATTCCCGAATACCGTGCCTTCATCGAGGCAGCACCCTTCGCGGCCCTGGCAACGCGCGGCCCGGAAGGCCTCGATTGTTCGCCGCGTGGCGACGGGCCGGGCTTCGTGCGGGTACAGGACGACAAGACCCTGCTGATGCCGGACCGGCGCGGCAACAACCGCCTCGACTCGCTTCGCAACATCGTGCGCGACCCGCATATGGCCCTGCTTTTCCTGATCCCCGGCATCGGCGAGACGCTGCGGGTGAACGGGCGGGCAATCATCTCGGTCGAACCTGATCTGCTCGAGAGCTTCGCGGTCGACGGCAAGGCGCCGAAATCCGTCATCGCGGTCACGGTCGAAACGGTTTTCTTCCAATGCGCCCGCGCCATCCTGCGCTCGGAATTGTGGAATCCGCAGAAGCATGTGGTGCGAGGGGACCTGCCGAGCGCTGGGCAGATCCTGGCGGCCGTGACCCAGAACCGTTTCGACGGAGAGGCCTACGACAAGGGGCTGCCCGAGCGGCAGAAGACGACGCTCTACTGAGTCCCTTGCTCCCATGAAACGTGGCCTTTAGAGATACTCAGTATCATTCAAGTGAGGTCCGTCATGCCTGTTTTCGGCACAGCTCAAAGGCTGCTCATGGTCTTGGGAATCGTTCTCTCAGCTCTGTTCGGCTCGAAAGCCGAAGCCGACACCCGAAAGGGCATCGCCGCCTACCAACAAGGCGATTACGTGACGGCCTTTAAAGAACTCGATCAGGCAGCCAGGGTCGGCGACGCCCAGGCTTATTACAACCTCGGCATCTTTTATCAGGAGGGGAAGGCGCAGCCCCGGAACCTGGAACAGGCCTTTGCCATGTATAAGCGTGGTGCGGAGAAGGGGAGCGTACTGGCGGCTTTCAACCTGGGTCAAGCTTATCGCAAAGGTGAGGGCATTGCCGTGAATTACACAGAAGCCGCCCGCTGGTACGAATTTGCAGCCAAGCGTGGCGACTATCGCGCAGGCAACGAACTCGGCATCCTCTACGTGGAAGGCAAGGGCGTGAGGACGGACAAGATCGAAGGCTTCGCCTGGATCTACACGGGCACGCACATGGACATCATGGACGATAAGGCGCTGACCAATGCCCTACAGCTCGCCAGTACCATGAATCGCGAGGAAATGCAGGTGGCCCAAGGGCGTGGACGAAGCTATTACCAGCGTTACATCAAGCCCAATCAGAACGTGGTCCGCACCATCCTCAAGCAACCCTCTTGACCATCGGGGTCCGCCCGTTGGAGAAGCGAATGCAATCTTCTTGAAAGGGGCACATCATGACGATTCAACGCATCAAGTCCGGTCCCCGCATGAGCGGCGCCGTCGTTCACGGCGATACGGTCTATCTCGCTGGCCAAGTCGCTAACCAGAGTGCCGGCAAGAGCGTCACCGAGCAGACGCAGGAAATTCTCTCGATCATCGACAGCCTGCTGACTGAAGCCGGCACCGACAAGTCGAAGCTGCTGATGGTGAATATCTGGCTGACCGACATGAACACGTTCCAGGAAATGAACGCCGTTTGGGATGCCTGGGTCTCCGCCGGCAACACGCCCGCCCGCGCCACCGTCGAGGCGAAGCTCGCCGCACCTCAGTTCAAGGTCGAGATCGCCGTCATCGCGGCGAAGTAATCTCTTCCAGGCCAAAAAGAAGCGGGCCGAAAGCCCGCTTCGATCCTTCCAAACTCGCTAGTCTTACGGGCAGGAGCGGCGAACGCCGTCATAACCCATATAAGTGCCGGAAGCCGGGTCATAGGACCTGAAGCGCTGGGCGCAGTACGCAGCGGCGCTGCCGCCATATGCAGGAGCAGCCTGAGCCTGCGAATTCGCGATGGCGCCGCCGATGATGGCGCCGGTGGCCAAGCCGATAGCGCCGGCTGCCAGAGCATTGCCGCGATCATAGCGGCGGTAGCCATAACGGGAGCCGTAATAGGGACGGCCGTAATAACGGCGCTCCACATAGCGCGGGCCACCGCGATAATAGCGGCGATACTGCACGTAATCGGATTTCACGTCGCCCTTCTGAACGGCGGCGACGAGTTCATTCACCGGGGCCTTCTGCACTTCGGCTGCCGAGGCAGGAGCCGTGAAAGCTGCGGTGCCGAGAGCTGCCGTCGCAGCAAGAGCCATCAACATCTTACGCATAGGTAACTCCTTGGAGGGTTTTGAGCGTTGTGAGGCGAACGCGTCACGCAAGACGTCGTTCCCTGGCGTGGCCTTTTTTGCCTAGGGGCCGTCGCGATAACGTGAGGACGTTCCTATGGGCTGGGTCCGGCTCGGCTTTGCGACAGGAGCATCCTCGCCGCGCATCCGCGCCTGTCCGGTCGGGCAGAGTTCGAGTATGGCGCAGCGCCCGCAGGCCGGGCTGTTGAAGAAGCAGCAGCGTTGGCCGTGCAACATCATCACTTCATGATTGTCGTAGACGGTCTGCGCATCCCATTCCGATGGGAGGAGGGCGAAGAGAACCGCATGCGACGGTCCGACCGCCACATTGCGTGCGATCAGCCCGGTGCGCACAGCCACGCGGTGATGATGGGAATCGACGGGGAGGGCGGCTTTGCGCAACGTGGAAAAGGAGAGAACGGCAGCGCTCGTCTTCGGCCCGATGCCAGGAATGCTCTCGAGCCAGGCGCGCGCTTCTTCAACCGGCATGTCTTTCAGGAAATCGAGAGAGAGGGCGCCATGGCGTTCCTGAAGCGCGCGTAGCACTGCCTGCAGGCGAGGGGCTTTCTGCTCGGGCCATGTCACACCCTGAATTGTCTCTTCCACCTCTTCCAACGGTGCGTTCATCATCTCCGCCCAGTCGGCATATCGCGCCCGCAACGCTTTATACGCGTGACCTGAATCGGCGTTGCGGGTGCGATGCGACAGAAGCGAGGAAATCAGCTCGCTCAACGGATCGAGAGTGTGGAAGTAGGGAATCGGACAGCCATAGACCGCGCAAAGACGCTCGTGGATCGCGAGTGCCTTGGCTTTCAGGTCCTGCAAATCCTGATTCATGGGCTTTCAAGTCGGGAGAAGACTCGCGGGTTCCCTCACGAAACCAAGTTCGCTTGTACGCGGCAGGCGGCACGCCTATATGGAAGCCAAGCGAGGACGGCCTCCCCCAGCTTCTGGGACGATCGTTCGGGACGACCCGAACTTTTCCCGTTGGGGGTTTTCATGCGCACGACACGCGACCGTATCCGTCACGCCATCAGCTTCGAAATCATCGGCCTTACCATCGTCACGCCCCTCGGCGCGTGGGTCTTCGGCATGCCCATGCACGAGATCGGGGTGATCGGCCTCATCAGCGCGACCATCGCCACGCTTTGGAACTACATCTACAATCTCGGCTTCGACCGCGTCATGCAGCGGGTGAGGGGAAGCACGCAGAAGACCGCACCGATCCGCATGGCGCATGCGGTCCTGTTCGAGGGTGGTCTCCTGATCGTGCTGCTGCCGCCGATTGCTTGGTATCTCGGCATCAGCCTGTGGCAGGCCTTCCTGATGGACGTATCGTTCGCCCTTTTCTACATGGGCTACGCTTTCGTCTTCAACTGGGCTTATGACCGCCTGTTTCCGCTGCCGGAATGGCGAAAGCTGGAAGCAGCCTAAAAGACGATGATGGGGCACCGCGCGGTGCCCCATTCGATCACAGGATGAAGCGGCTCAGATCCGTGTTCTTCGCAAGCATTTCCACCTCGCCGCGCACGTAAGCGGCGTTGATGGTCACCGTCTCGCCGGAACGGTCGGGCGCCGTGAAGGACACATCGTCGAGCACGCGCTCCAGCACCGTCTGCAAACGGCGCGCACCGATATTCTCGACAGAGTTGTTCACCTCGACCGCCACCTGCGCCAGCGCATCGATGGAATCGTCCGTGAACACCAGATCCACGCCTTCCGTTTTCATGAGCGCGACGGATTGCTTGATCAGGCTTGCTTCCGTCTCGGTCAGGATGCGCTTGAAATCATCGACAGTGAGCGGGGACAACTCCACACGGATCGGCAGGCGGCCCTGTAATTCGGGCAGAAGATCCGACGGCTTCGACACATGGAAGGCGCCGGATGCGATGAAGAGAATGTGGTCCGTCTTCACCGGCCCGTATTTTGTCGACACCGTGGTGCCTTCGATCAGCGGCAGCAGATCGCGCTGCACACCCTCGCGCGATACGTCCGCGCCGGTGCGGCCCTCGCGGCCGGCGATCTTGTCGATCTCATCCAGGAAGACGATGCCGTTGTTCTCCACCTGGCGTAGCGCCTCCTGCACGATGGCATCCTGGTCGAGAAGCTTGTCGGCCTCCTCCGTCACCAGCGGCTCATAGGCTTCCTGCACGGTGGTGCGGCGCGTCTTGCGCTGGCCGCCGAAAGCCTTGCCGAACATGTCGGAGAGGTTGATCGCGCCAACGGAAGCGCCCGGCATGCCGGGGATCTCGAACATGGGCATGCCGCCCCCGCCCGATTGCTGCAGCTCGATCTCGATTTCCTTGTCGTCGAGCTCGTTGTTGCGCAGCTTCTTACGGAAGGAATCGCGTGTGGCGGCACTCGCGGTCGAGCCGACAAGCGCGTCGAGCACGCGCTCTTCCGCCGCCACATGGGCCTTCGCCTGCACCTGGCGGCGGCGCTCGTCCTTCACGAGACCAATGCCGATCTCCACCAGATCGCGCACGATCTGTTCCACGTCGCGGCCCACATAGCCCACTTCCGTGAACTTCGTCGCCTCGATCTTGATGAAAGGCGCATTGGCCAGCTTGGCGAGACGGCGGGAAATCTCCGTCTTGCCGCAGCCTGTCGGGCCGATCATCAAAATGTTCTTCGGCGCGACTTCCTCGCGAAGGCTGCCGTCGAGCTGCTGGCGCCGCCAGCGGTTGCGAAGCGCAATCGCGACGGCGCGCTTCGCGTCGTTCTGGCCAACGATGTAACGGTCGAGTTCGGAAACGATTTCGCGGGGAGAGAAATTGGTCATGATGCTGAAAGAATGGGGTGTGGCAATCGTTGTGCAAGATGGGCGGGAAGAAGTCGCAAGAGCGCCGTCCGTACAGGCCTCCAGCCCGCGCTGAGCAGGAGCACGAAGGCGCCAAGAGCGAGCAGGGTGGCGGGGGCCGTCTGATCTTCGAGGCCAATCTGCCGGATGATGGACGCGAAGGCATAGCCTGCATAGGCAAGACCGGAAACCAGGATGGCGCGACGGTCGATGATGACCGCCACCGCGCCGAGCAGCACGAAGATGGCCAGTACCGCGACCGCCGTCCAGATCTGCGACAGCAGCTGATCGCCGACGAACTGCGAGATCACCGGGTGGACGATCAGCGGCGCGGCGAGCAGATGCAGCCAGAAGGCGATGTCGTTGCGACGGGTCACGCGCTCGGGATCGGAGAGATCGAATCGCATCGCCAAAGCAAAGACGGCGATTCCCAGGATAAAGATGATGGTTCTGATCTGCGCTTTCGCGAAATCGGGTGCGACGGCCATCAGAAGCGCCAGCATCGTACCAGCCAGCGCCGCTGTACCGGCTGCAATTGTGATTGGGATGCGGAATCTGATGTAATGAACCGCGACGACAGAGCACGTTATCAGGGCCGTTAGAGCGATCATTGCAGGACGATCCTTTGGCAGGCCGAGAAACCTGAACAGAGCAGGTATGTACTCAGCTGTCTGTTGGATCAGAAGGTGATTGGCCGCGCCAAAGACCGACACCGCAAAGACAACCAGCAGAACGATGCTCGGCAATGCCATGCGTCGGTGACGCGTGAAAAATTCGGCAAGCAACCAAGCTGAAACGGCAAGCCCTAGCCACATCGCCGCCAACCCTGATGCTTCCTTCACAAAATACCCGAGCGCTCCCAGGAACAGCCCGAGTCCCAGGGTCACGAAAATATCGCTGAATCCTGTGACGAAGCGCAGCTTCTCGTCGTCCTCCGGCTCGGGGGCCGCTGCGGCGGCCATGTCGCGTGCCAAGGATCGCAGGCTCGTCACCTGCTCATTCGTCACAATGCCTCGGACAATTCCCTGTTCGAGGACGGCATCGGTGATCATAGGTCGAGGCTCTCTATAACAATATTGCTATTGGTATAGACGCATATCTCAGCCGCGATGGCGAGGGAACGGCGGACTATTGTCTCCGCATCCATATCGGAATCGGCCAGCGCCCGTGCGGCGGCGAGCGCGTAATTGCCGCCCGAGCCGATGGCCATGATGCCGTTTTCCGGCTCCAGCACGTCGCCGGCACCCGAGAGCAGCAGGCCCACCTCCTTGTCGGCGACAAGCATCATAGCTTCGAGACGGCGAAGATAGCGGTCCGTGCGCCAGTCCTTGGTCAGCTCCACGCAGGCGCGGGTGAGCTGGCCGGGATATTGCTCGAGCTTCGCCTCCAGCCGCTCGAAGAGCGTGAACGCATCCGCCGTCGACCCGGCGAAGCCGCCGATGACACCGCCCTTGGAGAGGCGGCGCACCTTCTTCGCATTGCCCTTTACCACCGTCTGGCCAAGGCTGACCTGTCCATCGCCGCCAATGACGACGCGATTGCCTTTCCGGACCATGAGGATCGTTGTGGCATGCATGCGGGGTGTGGCGTCTTCGGACACGGGAAGCTCCAGCGAACGGGGGAGGGAAGCCTTACGAACCCTGACTTAATCACTCGCCCCACGAAAGCAACGTGGGACCTCCCTCGGCGCTCTGACCTCATCCCCGATATTATTCAACCAATCGGTTGACTATCTAAATCCGTCCCCTTATATTCAACCGCATGGTTGAATTACAAGCACCCCAACTCGACACCGTTTTTCATGCTCTCGGCGACGCTACCCGCCGCCAGATGTTGCGCGAGCTCTCAGACGGCGCGCGGAGTGTGAGCCAGCTTGCCGAGCCCTTTGCGATCTCGCTCGCGGCAGCCTCGAAGCATATCAAGACTCTGGAACATGCCGGGCTGATCCGTCGCGAGGTCCTGGGCCGCACCCATCTGTGTCACCTCGATCCCGGGCCGCTCGCCAGCGCCCATGAGTGGCTCGGCATCTACGAACGCTTCTGGACCGACCGTCTGGATGCCCTCGACCGGCTTCTCCGCGAGGAGGACGCCCGAAAAACCCCGCCCGCCAAAGGAGACGAGTCATGACCGACCTTGCAACACCGGACCGTTACGGCACATTGATCGAGCCTGCCACGCTGCAGATCCAGCGCGTCCTGCCTGGTCCCATCGAGCGGATCTGGGATTATCTCACCAAGAGCGACCTGCGCCGCCAATGGCTGGCCTCCGGCGAGATGGAACTGAAGGTGGGCGCCCCTTTCGAGTTCGTCTGGCGCAACGATGAGCTGTCCCATCCGTCGGCCAGCAGGCCCGAGGGTTTTCCGGAGGAACAGCGAATGCAGAGCCGGATCACCGATCTCGACCCGCCCCATAAGATCAGCTTTGCCTGGAGCGGCAGCGGCGACGTTTCCATCGAGCTTGAACCCATCGGCACGAAAGTACTCCTCACCCTCATCCATCGCCGCCTGCCGGACCGCGCGACGATGCTGATGGTCGGCGCGGGCTGGCACATGCATCTCGATATTCTCGATGCCCGCGCCTCGGACCGGGAGCCCCATCCGTTCTGGAGCGGCTGGCTCAGCCTGCGGGACGAATACGACCGGCGGCTTCCCTCCGACGCCGCTGCCTAACGACCTCGAAACCCGATCCGGTTTCCTTAGTCCTCGCGGAGAGATGAAAAGAGACGCTTCGAAGCATGAGCTGCGGGTGGCATTTTCCCGTGCATCTTGTTAGAACGCCTCGTCTTATCTCTCCGCAAAAGGACATTCATGATGCGCTCCGCGAGCGTCAGCCGTCGCACCGCCGAGACCGATGTCGCTGTGTCGATTGCCCTCGATGGCACCGGCAAGGCCGAGATCTCCACGGGAGTCGGCTTTCTCGACCATATGCTGGAACTCTTTGCCCGCCACGGTCTCTTCGACCTGACCGTGAAAGTGACGGGCGACCTGCATGTGGACCAGCATCATACGACGGAAGACACGGGGATCGCGCTGGGCCAGGCCATCCTGAAGGCGCTTGGCGACAAAAAGGGCATCACCCGCTATGCGGACATCCATCTGCCGATGGACGAGACGCTGACGCGCATCGCCCTCGACATTTCCGGCCGCCCGTTCCTGGTCTTCCGCACCTCCTTCCCCACGGAGAAGATCGGCGTTTTCGACACCGAGCTGGTGCGCGAGTTCTTCCAGGCCTTCGCCGTGCAGGCAGGGCTGACCCTTCACGTGGAGACACTCTACGGGGAGAACAGCCACCACATCGCCGAGAGCTGTTTCAAGGGATTGGCACGGGCCTTGCGTCAAGCGGTGGCCGTGGACCCAAGGGAAGAGGGGCGCGTTCCCTCCACCAAGGGCACGCTCTAAATTCAGCCAAGAGACACATTGTCCGGCAAGGTTTTCAGCTGCCCGGGCAAGGCTTGAGGAAACGACGCCATGACCACCTATACCCTGCACCTTCCGCGCGATGCGCGGCCGGGTGATCCGGCTGCTTTGGAAGAGGCGGAGCTCGTGAAGGATGCGTTCTCCTGGGGCGCGTTCTTCTTCACCTTTCTCTGGTTCTTCTTCCATCGCCTCTGGCTCGCAGGCCTCGGCGTGCTGGTGCTCGTCCTGGCCTTCGGCGCGCTGATGCAGCTGCTGGACGTGCATGAGGCCGCAGGTGCCGTGGCGGGTCTGCTCCTGCAGGTCCTGATCGGCCTCGAGGCCAACAGCCTCCGGCGCTGGACATTGTCGCGCCATGGATATGTCCTGGCTGACGCGGTCACGGCCGCCGACAAGGACGAGGCCGAGGCCAAGGCATTCGCCCGCTGGCTCGCGCCGCGCCCTGCTGCCCTTCGCAATCCGGTCTCCACGCCGGTCCCGACAACCTCGCGGAGGCCCGATCCGGTGATCGGCCTCTTCCCCGATGCGGAGCGTTCCCGGTGAGCGTCGTCATTATCGATTACGGTTCCGGCAACCTGCACTCCGCAGCCAAGGCTTTCGAGCGCGCGGCGCGTGAGGCGGGCCTCGACGAGACCATTGCCGTTTCCTCCGATCCTGCTCTCGTCGCCAAGGCTGACCGGATCGTGCTGCCGGGCGTCGGCGCCTTCGCCGATTGCCGCCGCGGCCTCGATTCCGTGCCCGGCATGGTGGAGATGCTGCAGCGTGTGGTGCGCGAGGAGGGCCGTCCCTTCCTCGGCATCTGCGTGGGCATGCAGCTCATGGCGACGCGTGGCCTCGAGCACACCACCAGCTACGGCCTCGACTGGATCCACGGCGACGTGAAAGCGATTGCGCCCAGCGATCCTTCGCTGAAGGTGCCGCATATGGGCTGGAATACCCTGACCCTGGCCAAGCCCCATCCGTTGATGGACGGCATTCCGACCGGTCCTGACGGTCTGCATGCCTATTTCGTGCATTCCTACGCGCTCGAAGCCACCGATCCGTCGGACGTGGTCGCGACCACCGATTACGGCGGGCCGGTGACGGCCATCGTCGGACGCGACAACATCGTCGGCACGCAATTTCACCCCGAAAAGAGCCAGGCCCTCGGCCTTAAGCTCATCGCCAATTTCCTAAGGTGGCGCCCGTGATTCTTTATCCCGCAATCGATTTGAAGGAAGGCCGCTGCGTTCGCCTCATCCAGGGCGACATGGATCAGGCGACGGTTTTCAACGATGATCCCGCCGACCAAGCCGCGACCTTCGAGCGCCAAGGCTTCGAGTGGCTGCACGTGGTCGATCTCGACGGCGCTTTCGCCGGCAAGCCGATGAATGCGTCCGCCGTGGAAGACATCCTCAAGCACGTGAAGATTCCCGTGCAGCTCGGTGGCGGCATTCGCGACATGAAGACCGTCGAGGGCTGGCTGTCGAAGGGCGTCTCTCGCGTGATCATCGGCACCGCCGCCGTACGCGATCCCGCTTTCGTGCGGGAAGCTGCGCGCCTCCATCCCGGCAAGATTGCGGTCGGCATCGACGCGAAGGACGGTCTCGTCGCCGTTGAAGGCTGGGCGCAGACCTCGACTTTGTCTGCGGAAGAACTCGGCCGCCGTTTCGAGGATGCGGGCGTCGCCGCGATCATCTACACGGACATCGCCCGCGACGGCATTCTCAAGGGTCTCAACTTCCCGATGACGCTTGGCCTCGCCCGCGCCGTCTCGATTCCGGTCATCGCGTCTGGCGGCCTCGCCTCCATGGCCGATATCGAGCGCTTGACGCAACCCGATTGCGCCGTGCTCAACGGCGCCATTTCCGGCCGCGCGCTCTATGACGGACGCATCGATCCGGAAGAAGCACTGGCGCTGCTGAAGAAAGTGCCCGTTCCATCCTCCCCTTGAGGGGGAGGGTCGACGCTGCGCGAGCAGCGGCGGGGTGGGGTGGAAACGCCTCGTTCTGCAAGCCTCGCGCATCCACCCCATCCCGGACCTTGCGGTCCGACCTTCCCCCTCAAGGGGAAGGTGATTAAGAGTGAACCATGCTGAAAGTGCGTCTCATTCCCTGCCTCGATGTGAAGGACGGGCGCGTCGTGAAAGGCGTGCAGTTCGTCGATCTCGTCGATGCGGGCGATCCGGTGGAAGCGGCGAAGGCCTATGATGCGGCCGGCGCTGACGAACTCTGCTTCCTCGACATCACCGCAAGCCACGAGGCGCGCGGCATCCTTCTCGACGTGGTGCAGCGCACCGCCGAAGCGTGCTTCATGCCGCTCACCGTCGGCGGCGGCGTGCGTACAGTGGAAGACATCCGCAAGCTCCTGTTGGCTGGTGCCGACAAGGTGTCGATCAACACCGCTGCCGTGAAGAACCCCGACTTCGTGCGAGAGGCTTCCGAAAAGTTCGGTGCGCAATGCATCGTCGTCGCCATCGACGCAAAGAAGGTTTCAGGCGAAGGCGAAGAGCCGCGCTGGGAAATCTTCACTCATGGCGGACGCACATCGACCGGCATTGATGCCATCGTTTTCGCCAAGCAGGTTGCCGAACTCGGCGCAGGTGAACTCCTCGTCACCTCCATGGACCGCGACGGCACCAAGGGCGGCTACGATCTCGCCCTCGTGCGCGCCATTGCGGATGCTGTGTCCGTGCCGGTCATCGCCTCCGGCGGCGTCGGCAATCTCGACCACCTCGTCGACGGCGTCGAAAAGGGCCATGCCAGCGCCGTGCTGGCCGCCTCGATCTTCCATTTCGGCACGCACACCATCGGCGAGGCGAAAGGCTACATGGCCGAGAAGGGACTGAAGATGCGGCTCGACGAGCCGGCCCGCGCTTAGCCGATAGGATCCGTTTTCATGCGCATCGCCTGCCTGCACACCGCCGACAGCAACATCGCCGTGTTCGAGAATGCCGCGAAGGACGATGCCTTCGCGCATGTTGCACTCACGCATACGGTACGTCCCGATCTGCTGGCACAGGTCGAGCAGGGCGGTTTCACCGCACAGCTCGAAAATGAGGTCGTTGCCGTCCTGCTGGAACTCGCCGCCGACGCCGATGCGGTGGTCCTGACCTGTTCCAGCATCGGCCCTGCCGCTGCCACGGCGGCAGCGCAAACCCGCATTCCGGTTCTGCGCGTGGATGAGGCTTTGGCTCATGCGACGGCCAAGAGCGGCGGGCGGGCCATCGCGCTCTGTGCCGCCCCGACGACGCTGGAGCCGACCCGGATTCTGTTCGACAATGCAGCTCAAGCGGAGAATGCAATCGTCGAGGTCAGGCTCGTCCTTACAGCGTGGGACCTGTTCAAGGCAGGCGACAGGGACGGTTATCTGACGATGATCGCCGAAGCGGCTGATCGCGCCTTCGCGGAAGGTTTCGAAATCGTCGCCCTCGCCCAGGCCTCGATGATGGTGGCAGCGGATCTGTGCCGCGCCGGGCGCCCTCTGACGAGCCCCGGTGCGGGGCTGAGAGCCGCCGTAACCGCAGGCCGCGCCGAGATGGCGGTCTGAGGCATCGGTTCGTGGGCATGTACGATATCAGCCAAGCCGACTTGAATGCGGATTTCCTCCGTTATGTCGAGGAGCGGTTTCCGCAATGGCTCGAATATGCGCGCTTTATCTCTAAAGATGAGGACGGGCTGGATTATATCAAACTGACAATCCCCAACCCTGCGGAAACCTCTCATCAGCAACCGCTTGAGATCACGACCTGGGACGAAGAAATCACCGTCTTCTTCGGAGACTTTCACACCCATTTTCCATGGCCCGATGGATTTGATGGGTCCGATAACCGTGACCGCGTCATGGACTTCGTTCAAGCCTTAGTAGATGAAGATATCGTCATCGCATCGGTCTGGACCAAGGGGCGGCTGAAACTGAGTTCAACCGCCCGTCCCACGGACCTTGCAAGATTGGCGGGTGTGCCGACAGGGGATCATGAGTTGCGCATCGCCTCATGGCGCGGCACTTTTGACCTCTGTTTTCCGGTAGACTGGCGTGCCTATCTGAAAGCATCCCATCCATGATCATGTTCATCTTCGACGGCTTCGCCTGCATCGTGGCTCATTGCGCCGTAGCTCCTGACAAATAAAGGGATTTTCCGAATGACGGTCTCCAACGAGGATGATCTCGCCAAGCTCCAGGAGATCGGCAGGATCGTCGCCAACACTCTCGAGGCCATGGCGGCGGCGCTTGAGCCGGGAATGACGACGGCGGAACTCGACATGATCGGCCGTAAACTGCTCGAAAAGGCTGGCGCTCGTTCCGGACCGGAGCTTGTCTACGATTTTCCCGGCGCCACCTGCATCAGCGTGAACGAACAGATCGCCCATGGCATTCCCGGCTCCCGCCGGATCGAGGCGGGCGATCTCGTCAACATCGACATCTCGGCGGAAAAGAACGGCATTTATGCCGATACCGGCGCTTCCTTCGCCGTTCCGCCGGTCACGAATGCCACCAAACGGCTCTGCCAGGATGGCCGCCGCGCCATGTGGGTGGGATTGCGCCAGGTCGGCGCCAACAAGCCTATCGCGGGGATCGGCCAGGCCATCGGGAAATTCGCCGAGAAGAACGGCTATACCCTGGTCCGCAACCTGGCGAGCCATGGCATCGGTTATTCCCTTCATGAGGAGCCGGGAGAGATCCCCACCTGGCCGGACCGCTCCGAGCGGCGGATCATGAACGAGGGCCTCGTCTTCACGGTGGAGCCCTTCCTTTCGCTGGGTGCGACCTTTGCTACGGACGGCGATGATGAATGGACGCTGCTCAGCGAGCCCCGCGCGCCAACCGTTCAATACGAGCATACGGTCGTAGCCACCCGTAACGGACCCCTTGTCGTAACCCTGCCGGGCTAGTTCAACCATGACCTCCTTCACTCTCAATGATCTCGCCCGCATCGTCGCCGAGCGCGCGGCGGCTCCCGCCACCGAATCCTATACGGCGAAGCTCCTGGCCGACGGGCCGGCGAAGGCCGCCAAGAAACTCGGTGAAGAGGCGGTGGAGGTGGTGATTGCCGCCATCCAGGGCGACCGGCAGAACCTGACCGCCGAGGCTGCGGACGTGCTGTATCACCTTTTGGTCGTGTTGCAGGGCGCCAATATTCCTCTAAGTGACGTTATGGCCGAACTGGAACGCCGCACCGCGCAATCGGGGCTTGCCGAGAAGGCCGCGCGCAAGTCGTGACCTTGAAGCCGTGACCTCACAGAAGGGGGCTCGCATGGATCAGCCCAACGTAGTTTCTCACGAAACCGATGATGGCCTCTCGCCCTATCGCAGCTTCACGCGCGACGAATGGGCGAAACTGCGCGCCGATGCGCCCATGACGCTCACCGCCGATGAGGTGATGGCGCTGCAATCCCTCAACGATCCGATCTCGCTCGACGAGGTGGCGGCGATCTATCTGCCCCTGTCGCGCCTGCTCTCTCTCTACGTTGCGGCGACGCAAGGCCTGTTCAAGGCGACCCAGCGCTTCCTGCTCGCCGAGCAGGAGGAGAAGGTGCCTTACATCATCGGCGTCGCGGGCTCGGTGGCGGTGGGCAAGTCCACCACGGCGCGCGTGCTGAAAGCGCTGCTCGCCCGCTGGCCCAACACCCCGAAGGTGGACCTCGTCACCACGGACGGCTTCCTCTTGCCCAATGCCGAGCTGACGCGGCTCAACCTCATGGAGCGCAAGGGCTTTCCCGAGAGCTACGACACCGGCAAGCTCCTGCGCTTCCTCGCCGACATCAAGGCGGGCAAGCGCAACGTGAAGGCGCCGCTCTATTCGCACCTCGTCTATGACGTGGTGCCCGGCGAGGAAACCACCATCGACCGGCCGGACATCCTCATCGTCGAGGGCCTGAACGTGCTCCAGCCCGCACGCATGCCCAAGGACGGCGAGGCGATTCCTTTCGTGTCCGACTTCTTCGACTTCTCCGTCTATATCGACGCCGCCGAGGAAGACCTGCACCGCTGGTACGTGAATCGCTTCCTGCGGTTGCGCCACACGGCCTTCCGCGATCCGCTCTCCTATTTCCGCCGCTACGCGGAACTGCCGGAGGCGGAAGCGATGAACATCGCCGACGGCCTGTGGAACCGGATCAACCTTTTGAACCTGCGCGAGAACATCGTGCCCACCCGCCAGCGCGCAAGCCTGATCCTGACGAAAGGCGCAAGCCACCGGATCGAGACGGTTGCGTTGAGAAGGCTATAGGGCATCAGCCCAGAAGTTCATCCAGGTGCTAATCCTCAAACGTCGTGCCGACGCGGCGTACGGTCGAGAAGTTGCTCCCGGCGTAAACCGAGGTGTAGGGCACCTGGAGGTATTCAAGCGTCTTGCGGGCGGCATAGCCTGGGAGCGTATCCCGATATTTGGCGAAGTTCGGGTTGGGTCCTGTTCCGAAGAGCACTTCGTTGAGGTTCAATCCCACCCCGACATAGAATGATCGCTCGATCGGGTAGCCGAGCGCGCGCTCCTTCTCCTCGAAGCCGCGCGCATCGAAGCCGACATGAAGTTCCGCGTAGCGCAGGGGCGTGTTCTTGAGCGTCTCGAACCCGCTACCCTTCAGCGCCATGATGTAGCGCTGACGCTCGTACGGTGGGAGAATGCCGTTCTCTCCAGTGATGCCGGGACGCTCATAGCTTGCGGGTGTGTAGAGCAATCGCCAATCAAGCTTTTCCGAAAGTCCTGGGACGGAACTCCGGAAGACCGAGAACAGCGCGCCGACTCCGTTCGCGACGATGTCCTCGCGCGAGAAGCGGTGCCGGCCTGTGAACCCATCCATGGTTTCGGTCAGTCCCATGATCCCGAATGCGACGAGCGCGGCTGTGATCGGGGCGCCTGCGGGATTCGAGGCATTGGCCCGGATCCGATCCGTCAGGAGGTCGGCGATGACATAGGTCGAGAAGGAGTGTCCGATCTTATCCATGCCGCCGTGGCGGGTGTTCTTGGAGAACCATCCTTCCTCGATGGTCTGGAACCCGGACGTGTTGCCCCAATCCCAGTCCTTGAAGCCGACGATGGCTATGCCTGCCCCGACCGCAGCGAGCTCCCAGCGGATCGCATGCAGATGATCGCCCAGTTGGTTGACCGAGTAGAATGTCGGAGGGATCGGCGTCGGCTCGGGATTTGCCTTCGTGGTCGGCCTAGCCGTGGTGGCTGAGTTCGCAGGCGTTCGTGCACGTTGCCCTTTCGCTTGGGCCACGGATCGGGATTTCGATATTTCATTCGATTGAGCCAGGGAGGCCTCTGGACTCGAAACGATCCCGAGAAGAGCCAGGCAAACGACGAAGATGGCCACCCGCATCGGCCCGATCCTCTTCTGCGCCCCTTGACGGCATCTTCCTATGACAAAGGCCGAAGCTCAATCCCCCTTGAGGAAGCTATCTGCCATAGGGCTGGAACATGGCGGCAAAGGAATGGAAAGCAGCCAACCAATCCGCAACCGTGGGCGTTGTGCCTTCGTAAGAGGGAGAACGCATGGCCACGCCACCCGTCGAGGAAAAGCTCAAGCGCAGCGCCGAGCATGCGAAGGAAGCCGCGGTACAGACTCAGGAAGCGGCTGAGAACACGCAGGAAGCCGCCGAGCATACGCAGGCTGCCGCGCAAACGACGGCTGTTGCCAGCGTACAGATGAAGGACAGCGCGGACCGGCGCACGGAACTGGCCGCCAACCGCACCGTCTTTGCCGCCGAGCGGACTTATGCCGCCTGGGTGCGCACGGGCCTTGCCTCGCTTGCCTCCGGCATCGGCGCGAAGAAGCTCCTCGAAGGCGTGGTGCCTGAATGGATGATCGTGTCCACCGGCTCCGTGCTGGTGCTGTTCAGCGCCTTCTGTTTCGCCGCAGCCGTGTGGCGTCAGCTGTTCACGGGCGCGCAGCCGCCGCACCCGGACGTAGAGCGGCTTCCGCCGTATCTGCTGGTGATCTTCAACGGCTTCCTCGCGCTCGTTTCGCTCGCGGCTCTCTTCGGGTTGTGGTTCGGGCGAACGGGCGGCAATTGACAGCTTGGACGGGCGCTGGGGCTTAAGCTAATCTTTGCCGATGGCAGTCTGAGCAAGAGGTGTCCATGCGAGTCCGGCAGATGGCCCTGACGCCCGACCTCGTGGCACGCGTGCATCGCTCTCTCGAGGATCCCGGGCCTGAGCCCGGCCTCGTCTATCATACGGCGGAGGATTACGACGCCGTGGTCGCAAGGATGCTGGCCACGCATCCGCCTCGGCAGGACGCTTGGCTTTTCGCCTACGGATCATTGATCTGGAAACCGGAGGTGGAGCATGTCGAAGCGCGCAGGGGCACGGCGCATGGATGGCATCGCTCGTTCTGCTTTCGGATCACGCGCTGGCGCGCCACGAGGGAACAGCCCGGTCTCATGATGGCGATGGATCGCGGCGGGCAGTGCAGGGGGATCCTCTATCGGCTTCCCGCACACTCCCTTCCGGAGCAATTGGGCAGGCTTTTCCGCCGCGAATTCACGGTCAAACCCGCCAACAGCATGCCGCGCTGGATCAATGTTTCGACCGAGAGCGGACCCGTGACCGCCATCGCCTTCGTGATGAACCGGCAGGCGCCCGCCTATGTGGGTCGGCTTGCGCCCGAGGATGTCGCCGATATGCTGGCGAGGGCCTGCGGGCATTGGGGCTCAGGTGCGGAATATCTCCACAACACGGTCATGCATCTGGAGGAGAACTGCATTCATGACCGCAATCTCTGGCGGCTCCAAAAGCTGGTCGCCGCCAGGATCGCCGATTTGCCGACTGCGTCGGCTTGAAGCTTAGCCGAGCAAGCCTTCCTGCTGCGCCAGCTCGCGCAGGTTCGTCTGCGGGCGCGCGCCGAGGTGGCTGATGACTTCCGCCGCCGCCAAGCCGCCGAGACGGGCGCAATCGGTGAGGCTGAGGTTCTGCGTCAGGCCGGCCAGGAAGCCGGAGGCAAAGAGATCGCCCGCGCCCGTGGTGTCGACCACGCGCTCGACGGGGAAGGCCGGAACGGCGAGGGTCTCGCCACGGCTCACCACCAGTGCGCCTTCCGCCGAGCGGGTGATGGCGCCGAGCACCTTCTCCTCACGCAACGCGGCGAGCGCGGCATCCGCCGAAGACGTGCCGTAGAGGCTCTGCAGCTCGTGGATATTCGCGAAGAGAATGTCGAGGCTGCCGTCGCGCATGAGGCCGAGGAACTCGTCGCGATAACGGTCGACGCAGAAGGCGTCGGAGAGGGTGAGCGCGACCTTGTTGCCAGCCTCGTGAGCGATCTTCACGGCCTTGCGGAACGCTTCCTTCGCGAGCGGCGGATCCCAGAGATAGCCTTCGAGATAGACGATGCTGGAAGCGCGCACCGTGTCAGGGTTCACGTCGTCGGGGGTGAGGTTCTGGCATGCGCCGAGATAGGTGTTCATGGTGCGCTCGCCATCCGGCGTCACCAGAATAAAGCTGCGCGCGGTAGCGGGACCGTCCTGCGCGGGGGTCACGTCGTAATGCACGTCGATGGCCTTGAGATCGTGCGCGAAGAGCTTGCCGGTCTCGTCATTCTTCACCTTGCCGATGAAGCCCGCCTTCACGCCGAAGGAAGCAGCGCCCGCCGCCGTGTTGGCGCCGGAACCGCCCGACACGATGGTGGCGGGGCCCATGTCTCCATAAAGCTCCTCGGCGCGAGCCTCATCGATGAGCTGCATAGCGCCCTTGTGCACCTTCTTCTGGAGCAGGAAGGCCTCGTCGGTATGGGCGAGCACGTCAACGATGGCGTTGCCGAGCGTGAGCACGTCGATGCGGGTATGAGACATGGATGACCACGATGTTGCAAAAGGATGGGGCGCTTTGGCATCCATGGCCCGCGCGGTCAAGGCTTGAGCTTGATTAGACCGCGTCCTGCACGGCCTGGATCGGCAAAAGCGCGCGCCTTTCGCGGCTTTGGGCGTGATCGAGAATGGCGAGCATGTCCTCGATTTCGCTCTCCGACAGATGGCGGATTTCGCGGGCGAGGCGGTTGGCGAGCAGCGTCGCCTTCGGGTCGCTTCCGGCGGTGTCGATCTTCACCCGCGGATCGGAGAGGTCGGCAAGCCGCGTCAGCTCGTCCGCCTCGTCCCAGATGATGTGGAAATATTGCAGCACGCCCTGGATAAGAGCCCAGGTGGGCTTGCCGCGCTCGCCGCGCTCCAGCGCCGAGAGATAGGCGCTCGATACGCCGAGATGGGCGGCCATGTCCTTCAACATCAATCCGCGCTCGCGGCGCAGCTGCCGCACCCGTTCGCCAAAGGGGGTCATGAAAATTATCCCGCGCCCCGCCTGCGGCGGAGCCTGACATAGAGTGCACCGGAACCGCCGTGTTGGGGAGAGGCTTCCTCGAAGCCGATCACAAGAGATCTGAGGTCGGGAAGCCTGAGCCAATGCGGCACCATGCGACGTAGCACGCCGCGCTCGTCGAAAAGCCCGCCAGCCGATGACGGCCCGCCTTTGCCGGTGATGACGAGAACGACGCTGTAATCGGAATTCTGCGCCCGGTGCAGGAAGCTGATGAGGGCGAAATGCGCCTCTTCCTGACGCATTCCATGCAGATCGATGACGCTGTCCACGTCCTTCCGGCCTCGGCGCAGGGCCTGAAGCGTCTTGCGCTCGACGGGGGCAAGGGGCGGAAGCGAGGGCTTTTTCGGCTGGGGCGCAGGAAGAGGGGCTGGGAGAGCCAGCCTGACCTGCGGAGCAGGGGCCGTCGCGGTGACTTCCTCCGGTTCGGGCTCCGGCGGAAGCGTTTTGCCCTTCATGGGCTTCACATGACGGGCCACATGCGACCAGAGCCTCCGCTCCTCGGGGCTTAAATTTCGGCCACGGCGCTTGGTCATGGCTTCGCTTTGGGCTTGAGCACCACGAAGCGCGTCGTATGGCGCAAAAGGCCGGCGCGGATACCCGCTTCCTCTCCGCTACCGAAGAAGAAATCGCCCCGGGCCGGCCCGACGATGGCCGAGCCCGTATCCTGCGCGATCATCAGGCGGCGCAGCGGCTCAGACCTGTCGAGGGTGAAGGGCAATTCGCCCTCCAGCCAGAAGGGCAGGCCATAGCCCCACAGCCCGCGATCGACGGCAAGGCTACGGCCCGGCACCAGTGGGAAGCCGGCGCCACCGATGGGCCCGTCCTCGGGCGCCAGCTCGTCGGCTTCGCGGAAGAAAATGTAGGATTGGTTTTGCCGCATCAGGTCCCGGGCGGGGCCGGGATTATCCTTCAGCCAGCCCATCAGCTTGGCGAGCGTCATGGATTCGAGGTCCATCTCGCCCCGCTGCACCAGCACCTTGCCGATGGAGGTGTAGGGACGGCCGTTGCGACCCGCATAGGCCACGCGCATCACCGAGCCGTCCGTGAGGCGGATGCGCGACGAGCCCTGCACATGAATGATGAAAGCCTCGCCTGGCTCGCGGAGATAGACGAGCGGCTTCGCGAGCGGTCCCAGGGCACCGTCCTCGATGGCGGCCCGGTCGGGATAGGGCTCATAGCCTTGTCCCGAGCGCCGCGCGGCCTGGAGGCCCTTGTCGATGCCGGGAAGGCTTTGCCCCTGGGCAATCGTTACGAGATCGTCGGGCCTGCCGAGCAGGGGCACCTTGTAGCGGGAGTCCAGCGTGCGGGAGCCCTGGAACTCGGGTTCGTAATAGCCGGTGAGAAAGCCTTTGCCGGAGTGGGGAACGACCGCGAAAGGCTGGAAATGCGCCTCGAAGAACCGTCGCGCTTCCGAGCGCGACAGGTTTTCTTGCTGGAGGGCTACGCGGCAAACGGGGAGTAGCTGGCGGTCAGGCTTTTGCGCGGGCCGCAATTCGGCGGAACTCGAATCGAGCGCCCGGCAGGAGCGCAGGAAGGCCTTGAAGGCGGCGGCATGGTCATCTTCCGCCCAAGCGGCGAGATCCTTGAAGGACAGTGCCTCAAGACGCGCCTGAGCGGACAGACGAGATGCGGCCTCCGCCTCCGGCATGGTCAGTGTCCAGGCGAGAAAGCACGCGAGGAGGGCTCGCCCGGCATGCCTCATTGCCCCGCTTCGGTTGCGATGAGCTGCCAGTTGGGATCGCGGCTGCCGAGCTGGCGTGCGAAGGTCCATACATCGGTGACCTCGGCCACCTGATCCTGGCTTCCATCCACGACCGTACCGGATGCATCGCGGGTCACGGTGATGAGCTGCGAGACGAAACGCACCACGATCTGCGCGGTCTTGCCGACAACCTCGGCACCGGCCATCTCGGCCTTGTCGATGGAGACGAAAGTGGTCTCGACCTTCTCAGCCCGCTGCTCGCGTTCCGTGATGGCGTGTTCGAAACCTTCATAGACTTCGCGGGAGAGAAGATCCTTCAGCGTCTTGCGGTCGCCCATGGCGAAACCGGTGACGATCATCTCGTAGGCGCCCTTGGCCCCTTCCAGGAAGGTTGCGGCATCAAAGCCAGGCTCGGCGCGGGCGATGCTGTCGAGGGCTGCCGCCATGGGCGTGCCGGGCTCGGCAAAGCCCTTCCAGCGCTCGGCTGTCTGAACCTCAGGCGCAGGACGGGCGCCGTTGGCGCCGGGAAGGCGCACCACATTGTGATCGGGCTCAGGGTTCGGATTGCCGGGACGCAGGGGTGCATCGCGGCGCGAGAGCGGATCGAAGGGGGGCTGCTCGCTGCCGGTCTTCTGACCGAGCACGGAGCGGAGACGCCAGATCACGAAGATGGCGAGTACGATGAAAATAAGGGTCGTGATGTCGAAGGAATCCTGCATCGTCGATCCGTTGTCAGCCTGCCGGAAACCCAGCTGGCGCCGGGCATTACCCCGAAGTGGAAGGATGTGTTCTTTGCATATGGGGTGTTCCGGTCGTAACATCCACCTCTCCCCGCGACAAGCGAAGGAGACGCGCAAATCTTGCCACCCGAGCCGGAAACATGATAGCGCGGGGAATCCGTGGCCCGTTGCCGATCAGGTGCCTTCATCCATGAAGCGCCCCGTCCGGGTCGACCGATTGACCTCTCTTCGGAGCACGAAACCATGGCCGACAACCCGGCAAACAACGGAGCGCCCGGCGGCGCACCCGCGCTGAACGCCCTCGCTCAGTACTGCAAGGATTTCTCGTTCGAGAATCCCAATGCTCCCCGCTCCCTGCAGCAGCAGGCGGAAGGCCCGCAGATCAACCTGCAGGTCAATGTGAACGCCAAGCAGCTGGCCGAGGCCGATTTCGAAGTCGACCTTACCCTTGAGGGCGATGCCAAGGTCGGTAACGATGTGCTGTTCGCTTTCGAGCTCACCTATTCCGGCGTGTTCCGCGTGCAGAACATCCCCGCCGATCAGCTTCATCCGGTGGTGATGATCGAGTGCCCGCGCCTGCTCTTCCCCTTCGCCCGCCACATGGTGGCCGACGCGGTGCGCAGCGGCGGCTTCCCGCCCCTTTACATCGACCCGATCGACTTCGTGGCTCTCTACCGCCAGCGCGCGGCCGAGATGCAGGGCCAGCAGGGCGGCCAGACCCTGTCGTAAGACGGTTTTGGTTTTTCAGATCGAAGGCGGAGCGGGCAACTGCTCCGCCTTTTTGTTTGAGCGGGTTGCTTACGACGCTTCCGGCGAAGTTTCGCCGAGATATTCGCGCCAGAGCGCGTTCGCGCCGAGCTGCTCGATGAAGGCCGCATGGGCTGCGCGCTCTTCATCCGTGAGGCGAGAGATCATGGGGCGTGGTTTTGCCTCGCGCGATGCATCTGTATCCCCGCGCGCGGAAGAGCCGCCGCCCTTCATGGGCTGTGCGGCGAGATCGAAGCCGACCTGCCGTCCGCCGATCAGCTCGATATAGACTTCCGCGAGAATTTCGGAGTCGAGCAGCGCGCCGTGCTTGGTGCGCTTGGAATTGTCGATGCCGTAGCGCGAGCAGAGCGCATCGAGATTGTTCGCGGCACCCGGATGCTTGCGGCGCGCCATGATGAGCGTGTCGACCGCATCCGGCAGATTGAGCTGCGGATGGCCGGTGCGCGCGAATTCGGCGTTGATGAAGCCGATATCGAAGGGCGCGTTGTGAATGACGAGACGACCGTCGCGGATGAAGTCGTAGAACTCGTCCGCAATAGCGGCGAAGACCGGCTTGTCGGCGAGAAACTCGTTGCTCAATCCGTGCACGGCGAGCGCGCCGGGATGAACCGGGAATTCCGGGTTGATGTAAACGTGATAGGTCTTGCCGGTGGGAATATGATTGAGCAGCTCGACGCAGCCGATTTCGACGATCCGGTCGCCCTTGGCGTGATCGGTGCCGGTAGTTTCGGTATCGAGAACAATCTCACGCAACATCGTCAAACACTCACAAATTTACGGCGGCCCGGTCGTCCGGCGAGACAGGCGAGAATGGATTGCACCTGCGCCTTCGCGGAATCGAAACCACGGCTGGTATCGACCAGGAAATGCGCGCGGGCACGCTTGTCCGCATCCGGCATCTGTTTAGCCAGGATCGCACGAAATGTCTCCTCCGTCATGCCATCGCGCGCCATGACCCGTTGACGCTGCACCTCCGCAGGCGCGGTCACCACCAGCACCGCGTCGCAGCGCTTTTCGCCGCCGGTTTCGAACAGCAGCGGAATGTCGAGCACGGCGATGTTCGTCGTGACGGAGGACAGGAAATACTGCTCTTCCTCGCGCACCAGCGGATGCACGATGGCTTCAAGCTGCTTCATTTTTTGGGAATCACCCAGCACGACCGCACCGAGCTTGCGGCGATCCACCATGCCGTCGGTAACTGTGCCAGGAAAGGCCTTCCCGATCAGCGCTGCTGCGCGCCCGCGATAGAGCGCGTGGACGGCGGCATCCGCATCGTGCACCGGAACGCCGAGCCGCCGGAAGAGATCGGCGGTCGCCGATTTTCCCATGCCGATGGAGCCGGTGAGGCCGAGCACGAAGGTCATTTCGAAGACTCGAGATCGGCAACGATGAGCGCGCGCAAGTCCGGCGTCACTTCAGGCCGCACGCCGAACCAGCGCTCGAAACCCGGCACCGCCTGGTGCAGCAGCATTCCCAACCCGTCGACAATGCGCAGCCCATGCGCTTCGGCAGCCGCCAGCAGCGGCGTTTTCAGCGGCACATAGACGATGTCGGAGACAATGGCGTTGCCCGGCGCTTTTGCGAGATCGAGATTGAGCGGCGGCTGACCCGCCATGCCCAGCGACGTGGTGTTGACGATGAGCTGCGACTGCCCGAGCGCGGAATCGAGATCGTCCCAGGCGAGCGCAACGAGTTCGACCGCGCTGTAGCGTTGGAAATCGCGCACGATGTCCTCGGCCTTCGCAATGGTGCGGTTGGCGATGAAAATGCGCTTTAAGGAACGATCCTGAAGCCCCGCGACAATGCCGCGCGCAGCACCGCCCGCACCGAGAATGAGCGCGTTATCCACATGCTGTTCCCAGCCTGTCCCCAAGCTGAGGTCGAGATTGGTCATGAAGCCGAGCACATCCGTGTTGTCGCCCCACAGCACGCCGTTCTCGATCCAGACCGTGTTGACTGCTTTCAATCGCTCGGCGCGTTCCGTCCTGCGCGCAACGCCGGAAAAAGCCGCTTCCTTGTGCGGGATCGTGACGTTGCCGCCGGCAAAGCCCTGCTCATGAAAGCTCTTCAAGAAATCACCGAAGTTCACAGACTCCACGTCGATGCGTTCATAGGAGCCCGCGATGCCGTGTGTTTTCAGCCAAAACCCATGGATGAGCGGCGAGCGGGAATGCTTGATGGGATGGCCAACGATGAAGGCCTTGGTCATGACTTAAGGATCCTAAAGCGCAAGGCAGCCGAGACGGCGCAGAGCGGACAGAAGCGGGAGCAGGGGAAGCCCCAGAATGGTGGAGTGATCGCCCTCCACGGATTCGAACAGGTGAACCCCAAAACCCTCGTACTGATAAATGCCGACGCTGTGGAGCACATCAGGCCCCGCAAGTTCGAGATAGAGGTCGATGGCATCATTGGTCAGTGGGCGCATGGTGAGGGTAGCGGTTGCAACGAAGCTCTCCACCACCTTGCCGCCGATGGCGATGGCGCCGGCGGAATGGAGCGAATGGCTTTTCCCAGACAACGCCTGCAGCTGTCGGTGCGCGGCCTCGCGATCCTCCGCCTTGTGAAACACCTTGCCCCCGCAGGCGAGCACCTGGTCGGCGCCAAGCACGACGCGCTCCGGATGGCGAAGGCTGACAGCCAGCGCCTTCTCGGCGGCGAGGCGCGCGGCCAACCCGGGTGGATCGAGCTTTTCGCTTTGCGCTGCTTGTTCAATCGCGCGCTCGTCCACATTCGGACTCTGGGTCTCGACGAACAATCCCGCGCTCACGAGCAGGGTGAGACGTGTCGTGCTGGTGGACGCAAGAAGCAGTTTCTCCGTTGGGCTCCAGAGTGCGGGCATGAATTTACTCCGCGATGAATTTCAGGCGATGGTCGCGGTAAAGATCGATGATGGCTGCCGCCGTCTCCTCGATGGAGCGGCGCGTCACGTCGATGACCGGCCAGCCATGGCGCGCGAAAAGCCGCCGCGAGGCCGCGATTTCCTCCGCCACCGCATCGCGGTCCACGTAAGCTGTATCGTCATCCGCCTTCAGGCTGAGCAGTCTGTTCTGCCGGATCTGCACGATGCGTTCCGGCGTCGCCACGAGGCCGACGATGAGGGCTTTTCTCGTCCCCTCCAGTTTCGGCGGCAGGGGCATTCCCGGAACGAGAGGAAAATTGGCCGTCTTCAACCCACGATTGGCGAGATAGATCGCCGTCGGCGTCTTCGAGGTGCGGCTCACGCCCATGAGGATCACATCAGCCTCGTTCAGATCGTCGGGCAGGTGCCCATCGTCATGGAGGAGGGTGAAGTTCATGGCGTCGATGCGCTTGAAATATTCCGCGTTCAGCATGTGCTGCGCGCCGGGCCGGGCGGTCGAATGCGTGCCGAGATAGGACGAGATCATCTGGTGCACGGGCGCGAGCACGGAAAGATAGGGCGAACCGGTGGCACGGCAGACCTCTTCCAGGCGGGTCGTCAAGTCGCTGTCCACGAGAGTGTAGAGCACAATGCCCGGCGCGGTTTCGATCTCGGTCAGCACCCGCTCGAGCTGCGTGGCGGAGCGCACCAGCGGATAAACATGCTCGATAGCGGCCACCCCTTCATATTGCGCCACGACGGCACGGGCGACGGTGATCAGGGTTTCGCCCGTCGAGTCGGAGACGAGATGGAGATGAAAGTAGCTGCGTCCCGCCACGGCGGATCTCCCAGGCTCGCGCGTCTCATCGATGCGCAGGGGTCGGTATAGGAGTCGATAAATGTGGATAGAACGCTTGCTTTCCGAGGTCCAGTTGAAGGGGGCTGTGATCTGCCGGGAGAACCTTCAACAGGGCAGCGGGCTGTGTGAGTCTCAATTCTCACGCTTGGGGGAATCCGGCACGAATCACCCCCGAGTCCAATGTTAACCTTCCGTTCAAATTCGTTAACGGGCTGTTAAGGTTTAAGAATTCGGAAAGGAATGGGGCAGCCTCGCCTCAATCGTTAATGAACAGTTAACGGCCTGGGCGATGTGGAAGGGTTGTGGACGGGGTTGCGGCTTTGCGATTCACGGCCCAAGAGAAACAGCAGATTCTTAGATTCAAGAATTCTTCTTTATTGGAGAAGGCCTGTGAGCGAGCGTCCCACCAAAGCGATCCTCCGCGTGCTGAACGGCGAGCCGGTCTGGCCCTTGCCGATCTGGATCATGCGGCAGGCAGGCCGTTATCTGCCGGAATACCGGGAGACCCGGAAACAAGCAGGTTCCTTTCTCGATCTCTGCTACACGCCGAGGCTTGCCGAGGAAGTAACGCTACAGCCGATCAAAAGGTTCGGCTTCGATGCCTCGATCCTGTTTTCCGATATCCTGGTCATTCCCCATGCGTTGGGTCAGGACGTGCGCTTCGTTGAGAACGAGGGTCCGAAGCTCGATCCGGTAACTTCGGAAAAGGATTTTTCGAGGCTTGCCGATGAGCTGCCGCTGGAGCGGCTTGAGCCCGTCTTCGAAACCCTTGACCGCCTGAGGCAGTCGCTGCCGAAGGAAACCACCCTTCTCGGCTTCTGCGGGGCACCCTGGACGGTGGCGAGCTACATGATCGCGGGGAAGGGCACCCCGGACCAGGCGCCTGCCCGGCTCACCGCCTATCGCGATCCGGCCTTCATGGATGCGCTGATCGAGAAGCTGGTTCGGGCCTCGACCGCCTATCTCATCCGCCAGATCGATGCGGGCGCGGAAGCCGTCCAGATTTTCGAGAGCTTTGGCTCAGCCCTGCCGCCGGCTCTGTTCGACCGGCTCTCCCTCAACCCGATCCGGAAGATGGTCGAAGGGCTGAAGGCCGCCCGGCCCCAGGCCAAGGTCATCGTCTTCGTGCGTGGCGGCGGAGCCAATCTCCATCGCTTTGCCGCTGCCGGGATCGGCGATGCGCTGGCGCTGGACTGGACCCTCGATCCGGCTCTGGTGCTGCCGACCCTGCCGGGCACGGTCGCGACCCAGGGTAATCTCGATCCGCTGGCCCTGATTGCCGGGGGTAAGCCGCTGGAGGATGGCGTCGATCACATTCTGCAGGCCGTGCGCGGCCGTCCGCATATCTTCAATCTCGGCCACGGCATCCTGCCGGAGACGCCGATCGCGCATGTCGAGCAGATGATCGCTCGCGTCCGGGGGGCCTAAGATGTTGTATTTGTGGCTGAAAGCGTTTCATGTCATTGCCGTCGTCGCCTGGATGGCGGGCATGCTCTATCTGCCGCGCCTCTTCGTTTATCACGCGGATACGCCGAGGGGCTCGATCCAGTCCGAGACCTTCAAGATCATGGAGCGGCGTCTGCTGAAGGCGATCATCAACCCAGCCATGATCGTCACCTGGGTGCTCGGCCTCTACCTGCTCTGGGACGGCGGCTGGTACGTTTCCGGCTGGATGCACGCCAAGATCGCCCTCGTGCTGATCATGTCCGGCCTGCATGGCGTCTATGTGCGCCGCCTGAAAGACTTCGCCGCCGACAAGAACACCAAGCCCGCGAAGTACTACCGTATCCTCAACGAGGTGCCGACGGTGCTGATGATCGGCATCGTGATCCTCGTGATCGTGAAGCCGTTCTAAGGCGGCTGTCGGCGGCGCGATGAGAAAAGAGCTTGTCGCGCTGGCGGCGCGCAACAATGCAGAATGGTGCGATGTCATCTGCCGCGCCAATGGAAGAGGTGGCGAGTTTCACGATGGGCTTTGGCTCAACCAGCATGGCACGCCCCGGTTCTATCCCGATGCCGTGACGCTTGTCGGTCCGGCGGCAGACGCTGATATCCTCGATTCCATTTCTGCGGCCATGGCTGAGCATTCTGGACGTGGGTGGGCGGTGAAGGACAGCTTCGCCTGCATCGATCTGGCTGCGCTTGGTTTCACGAAGCTGTTCGATGCGGAGTGGATCTCTTGCGATCCTCTTGCCGAACATCACTCTCATCTTGGCGTCGCCGCTCGGATTATACGCAACGAGACGGAGCTGGTTATCTGGTCTCAAGCCTGGAATGAGGGAGTTTCACCCGCCGATATTCCGTTCAAATCCACCCTCCTGCGAGAGCCTGCTCTTCGTTTCGTGCAGGTCGAACGATCAGGCACGATCATCGGCGGAGGCATTCTCTCGGAGGCTGCAGGCGTAGTGGGCTTGTCTAATGTTTTCACGGTTGGAGCCGATACGGATGCCGTCTGGCAGGCCTTGATCGGGTGTGCTGACGAGAGCTTCCCAGATTGTCCTCTGGTTGGCTATGAGCGTGGGGAAGACCTGGACGCCGCTTGCAGGAATGGTTTCCGGCCCATCGGCCCGTTGCGCGTCTGGCATCGTCCTGAATAATGCGGATTGGAAGGGACTTGAGAAATCCCGCGAACGCGGCTATAAAGAAGTCCTCTTCCATAAAAGACAGGTTGCGCTGCACGGGGGCCTACAGGGCTCTTAACAGTCACTCTTCGTGAACTGGGCGGCCCTGTCGAATATTTCCCCGATCTCCCCCCGCGCACAGCGATCCTGCCCGCGCATTTTACCCCGAGAGTGTTCCCCGATGAGGGAAATCAAACTTCAAGACCTGAAATCCAAATCCGCCACCGAACTCATCACCTTCGCCGAGGAGCTCGAGGTCGAGAACGCGAGCACGATGCGCAAGCAGGAGCTCATGTTCGCCATCCTCAAGCAGCTTGCCGCGCGCGAGGTGGAGATCATCGGCGCAGGCGTCGTCGAGGTGCTGCAGGACGGCTTCGGCTTCCTCCGCTCGGCCGATTCGAACTACCTGCCGGGACCGGACGACATTTACGTCTCGCCCAGCCAGATCCGGAAATTCGGCCTGCGCACCGGCGACACGGTGGACGGCCCGATCCGCGGTCCCAAAGAGGGCGAGCGTTATTTCGCGCTGCTCAAGGTCAACACGATCAATTTTGAGGACCCTGAGAAGATCCGGCACAAGGTGCATTTCGACAACCTGACGCCGCTCTTCCCGCACGAGCGCTTCAAGCTCGAGATCGAGGATCCGACCCGCAAGGATTTCTCGCCGCGCATCATCGACATCGTCTCGCCCATCGGTAAGGGCCAGCGTGCGCTCATCGTCGCGCCGCCGCGCACCGGTAAGACCGTGCTGATGCAGAACGTGGCGCAGTCGATCACCACCAATCATCCTGAGTGCTACCTCATCGTGCTGCTCATCGACGAGCGCCCGGAGGAAGTCACCGACATGCAGCGCTCCGTGAAGGGCGAGGTCGTGGCCTCCACCTTCGACGAGCCGGCGACCCGCCACGTGCAGGTGGCCGAGATGGTGATCGAGAAGGCCAAGCGCCTCGTGGAGCATGGCCGCGACGTGGTCATCCTGCTCGACTCGATCACGCGCCTCGGCCGCGCCTACAACACGGTGGTTCCGTCCTCCGGCAAGGTGCTCACCGGCGGTGTGGATGCGAACGCGCTCCAGCGCCCGAAGCGCTTCTTCGGTGCGGCTCGTAACATCGAGGAGGGCGGTTCGCTCACCATCATCGCAACCGCGCTCATCGATACCGGCTCGCGCATGGACGAAGTGATCTTCGAAGAGTTCAAGGGCACCGGCAACTCGGAAATCATCCTCGACCGCAAGGTTGCCGACAAGCGCACCTTCCCGGCCATCGACATCACCCGCTCCGGCACTCGTAAGGAAGAGCTGCTGGTTCCGGCCGACACGCTCAAGAAGATGTACGTGCTGCGCCGCATCCTCAACCCGATGGGCACGGTGGATGCGATCGAGTTCCTGCTCGACAAGCTGCGTCAGACCAAGTCGAACGGCGAGTTCTTCGACTCGATGAACACGTAAGCCGGAACGTCCGGCTGCGGAATTTTGGCCCCATCCTCTCACGCGAGAGGGTGGGGTTTTTGTTTGAGGTTTACAGCACGCCCATCATGAACAGGATCAGCAGCGTCAGGCCGGCGGAGATCAGCAGCGAGCCCAAACATCCGATCCGGTTCGAGAAGAAAAAGAACATCGTCGCTTCCAGCGTTGTCCGATGTGAAAGCTCCGGCTCGCGTCTCTGTTCCTATGACGTCAGCATCTCTTTCACCTGAACCGCGAGAGCATCGGGCGTGCTGACAGGAAGCGAGCAGCGCTGACCTGCGCAGACGAGCGCTTGTGTATTCATGCTCGATGAGGCGAGAGCTTTCGCCGGATGGTTTTCATCCAGCATCTCGCCGGAGCGCAGCAACCGCACGCTTCGGTCGAGATAGGGCACGCGCAAAGCTGCCGCATGAAGTGCTTCCGCATCGTCTCCCGTGACGAGAATGCTCAAGCCCCGCAAGTGCAGATCGAGCGCGTTGAGGATCGACGTGTGACCAAGCGGGGAGGAGCGGGCGATGCCGACGAGTTGGTCGAGGATCTGCGTTGCACGCCGGTGATTGGATTCGGTTTCCGTGATCTGTGCGAGCCGCACGAGCGCTTCCGCGAATACGCCATTGGCGTTGGGCACCGCCTCGTCGTGAGTGGGCTGCGGGCGCACCACGAGTGGATCGGCGCTCTTCGCCGTCATGGCGAGGCAACCACTGTCCCCAATCATGAATTCATCGAGCAGCACATCGCGCCAGGTTTCCGCATCGCGCAAATAGGAAGCGTCGTTCGCGGCTTCATGCAAGGCGAGTGCAGCGCGCATCAAGGCCGCATGGTCGAGCGCGAAGCCGGGAAAGATCAGCGAGCCCTCGCGCCAGGAATGTCCGAGCCTGCCATCGCGGCTCATTGAATCGGAGATGAAACGATAGGCGCGCCCGGCGAAGTCGATCCATTCCGGATGATCGAGGAGGAGAGCTGCGCGCACGAGGCTCGCAATCATGAGACCGTTCCAGTCGGCCAGCACCTTGTCGTCGAGTCCAGGACGCACACGCGAGGCACGTCGCTCCAGCAGTTTCGCGCGCATGATCGCGAGACGCTCTTCTACTGGGGCAGGGGCTTCGCCGGTGATGAGACGGTTCGGGATGTTGTGGCCCTCGAAGTTTCCCTCATCCGTGATGTCATAGACTTTTGCGAAGAAGGCGGCGTCCTCTTCGCCCAACACCTCCCGGATCTCGGAAAGGCTCCACACATAGAAGCGTCCTTCCTCGCCTTCCGAATCCGCGTCGAGACTCGACGCGAAGGCGCCTTCGGGCGTCACCATCTCACGCTTGAGCCAGAGGACGATGCCCTCGGCTGCATCCTTGAACAAGGCGCGTCCGGTTTCAGCATAGGCCAGCGCATAGAGTTCGAGGAGTTGCGCATTGTCGTAGAGCATCTTCTCGAAATGCGGCACGAGCCAGCGCTCGTCCACGGAGTAGCGCGCGAAGCCTCCACCGAGGTGATCGCGGATTCCACCCAGTGCCATCTGCTCCATCGTGAGAAGAAATCTCGCGCGGGCATCGGTGTCGTTGGTGCGGTGCGCGTATCGCAGGAGATATTCGAGGATCGGCGGGTTCGGGAATTTCGGCGCGCCCTGCAATCCGCCATGCTGCGTGTCGATGAGCTCCGACAGGCGCAGGCCCATACGGTCGAGATCGGCAAGGCCCAATGTGCCGCCGTCGGATTCCGCGCCTTTCGCGAGATGCGCTTTCAACGTGTCCCGGTTCTTGAGGATGCGCTCGGGCTCCGCGTGATAGAGACGGCTGATTTCATTGAGCACCTGCACGAAGCCAGGCCGGCCGAATTTCGGTTCTTTCGGAAAATACGTGCCGCCCCAGAACGGCTCACCCTCCGGCGTCAGGAACATGGTGAGCGGCCAGCCGCCCTGCTCGCCGAGAAGGTGGAGCGCGCTCATATAGACATGGTCCACATCGGGCCGCTCCTCCCGGTCGACCTTGATGTTCACGTAAAGCTCGTTCATCACGGCGGCCACGTCGGGATCCTCGAAGCTCTCGTGTGCCATCACGTGACACCAATGGCAGGCGGCATAGCCGATGGAGATGAGGACGGGTTTATTCTGGCGCTTCGCCTCGGCGAGCGCCTCCGGTCCCCATTCCCACCAATGGACAGGATTGTCCCGGTGCTGCAGGAGATAGGGCGAACTGGCATTCCCGAGGCGGTTCATGGATGTTGCTCCAAAGGGGCGGTCCACGGGGTGCGGCCAAGCGATTCGGATCAAGACCGATCCTTGGTCCGTCCCGCGTTAAGTGTTCCTCAACCATAATCATCGGATCTCCCAAGAGGTCCAACAAGGTTCATGCTCATGCGTTCGGATGACACCATCTTCGCCACTGCCTCCGGCCATGGTCGCGCGGCCGTGTGCATCATCCGCATCAGCGGGCCGCAGAGCCGAACCATTCTGGAAACCCTCGGCAGGTCCGTGCCCGAGCCCCGTCAGGCTGCCGTCCGCATCCTGCGTGAGCCTGAAACGGGAGAACCCCTCGATCAGGCTCTCGTGCTCTGGATGCCGGGACCGCGCAGTTTTACGGGAGAGGACCAAGCCGAGCTTCATATCCACGGCGGTCTCGCCACACGAGCAGCCGTGTTGAAAGCCCTCGGCACCATCCCGCATTGCCGTCCTGCAGAAGCAGGCGAATTCACCCGCCGCGCCTTCCTCAATGGCCGGATGGATCTCTCCCAGGTCGAAGGCCTCGCCGATGTGATCGATGCGGAGACGGAGGCGCAGCGCCGGCAGGCGATGCTCCAGCTCGAAGGCCGCCTGGGCAACGCCGCCGAGCGCTGGCGCGAGGGCACGCTTCAGGCGCTTGCCTTGCTCGAAGCAAGCCTCGACTTTTCCGACGAGGGCGACGTGCCGGAGGATCTGGAGGCTGACATCCTGCAGCGGCTCGAAACGCTTCATATCGAGATCGGGCAGGCGCTCTCGAACCGCAGCGGCGAACGCCTCCGCGAAGGCTTCACCGTCGTCCTCGCCGGGCCTCCGAATGCGGGCAAGTCCACTCTCCTGAACGCGCTCGCGCGGAGAGACGTCGCCATCGTCTCGCCCATCGCAGGAACCACCCGCGATGTGATCGAGGTGCATTGCGACCTCGGCGGATTGCCAGTGGTGATCGTGGATACGGCTGGCCTTCGAGACAGCGGCGACGTAATCGAGCAGGAGGGTGTCTCTCGTGCCCGTGCCCGTGCCCAGGATGCCGACCTCGTGCTTTGGCTCATCCCGCCGGAGGGAGCGGAGACGGAAGCGCCCATGGCCCGCAGTCTTCTCAAGGTCGGGACCAAAGCCGATTTGAATCGGAACCGACACGATTGCGACCTGGCAATATCGGCCTCCACCGGGGAGGGGCTGCCTGAATTGATCGCCGCCCTGGAACATGAGGCCGAGATTGCTATCGGCCTGGGCGATGCCATCCTGACCCGAGAGCGTCACCGCAGGGCGCTTGAGCGTGCTCATCATTCCCTGGAAGCCGGACGTACCCTGTTGGTAACGCACGGCCCATTGGAGCTTGCCGCTGAAGAAGTCCGCTTGGCGGCGCGCGCGGTTGGAGAGATCACAGGCCGTGTCGATGTCGAGGATGTGCTGGATCGCCTGTTTTCCAGCTTCTGCATTGGCAAATAGCCGCTCGAGTAAGGATAAGCCGAATCTGTGCGACTCTTTATGAGTCCTGTTCACGAATCGGTTGAATGGTGCTGAATCCATTCTGCACAGCCTGTGGGAATCGTGTGCAGAACCGGTGGGCAGAGCGAATGTTTCACGTGGAACATTTTGCCCTTTTGACCTCTGCGCGACGAGGCCATAGACCCCAGGCATGGAGTTTCCTTTGAGTCAGATTTTGACGCCTGACATCTTTGATGTGGTCGTGGTCGGTGGTGGCCATGCCGGTGCCGAGGCAGCCGCTGCTTCGGCGCGCATGGGCGCGCGCACGGCTCTCGTGACCCATAAGCTCGCTACCATCGGCGCCATGTCCTGCAACCCCGCCATCGGCGGTCTCGGCAAAGGTCATCTGGTCCGCGAGATCGATGCCCTCGATGGCGTGATGGGTCGTATCGCCGACAAGGCCGGAATCCAGTTTCGTCTCCTGAACCGCCGCAAGGGCCCCGCCGTGCGCGGACCCCGTACCCAGGCTGACCGGAAGCTCTATGCCCGGGCTATGCAGGCCGAGCTGCTCCAGACCGACAACCTCACCATCGTGGAAGGGGAGGCGGACGACCTCGTCGTTCAGGACGGTCGCGTGACCGGTCTCCTGCTGGCCGATGGCCGCACGTTGAGAACCGGCGCGGTGGTTATCACCACAGGCACGTTCCTCTCCGGCCTGATTCATATCGGCGAGAAGAAGATTCCCGCAGGCCGCATGGGCGAGCGCCCGTCTCTCGGCTTGCCGAAGACATTCGCCCGTCTCGGCTTCAGTCTTGGCCGCCTCAAAACCGGAACGCCGCCGCGCCTCGATGGCCGCACCATTGACTGGGCGGGTGTCGACAAGCAGGCGGCGGATGACGAGCCAGTGCCGTTCTCGCTCCTGACGGACAAGATCACCACACCCCAGATCGAATGCGGCATCACCCGCACGACGGCCAAGGTCCATGAGCTGATCCGGGGCAACCTTCACCGCTCGGCTATGTATTCTGGCGATATCCAGGGCACCGGCCCGCGCTATTGCCCCTCCATCGAGGATAAGGTGGTGCGCTTCGGCGACCGCGACGGCCACCAGATCTTTCTGGAGCCGGAAGGCCTCGACGATTTCACCGTCTATCCCAATGGCATCTCGACCTCCCTGCCGGAGGACGTGCAGCTGGACTTCCTGAAGCATATTCCCGGCCTCGAGAACGTGCGGATGATCCAGCCCGCCTATGCCATCGAATACGATTATGTGGACCCGCGAAACCTCACAGCCGGGCTTGAGACCAAGGCTGTGAAGGGCCTGTTCCTGGCCGGTCAGATCAACGGTACGACCGGCTATGAGGAGGCGGGCGCTCAAGGGCTTGTTGCCGGTATCAATGCCGCCCGCCGCGCGGCTGGGCAGGAGAGCGTGATCTTCGACCGGGCGGAATCCTATATCGGCGTGCTCATCGACGACCTGATCACCCGGGGCGTGAGCGAACCCTACCGCATGTTCACCTCCCGCTCGGAATATCGCCTGAGCCTGCGCATCGACAATGTGGACGAGCGCCTGACGGGGAAGGGGCTGGAAATCGGCTGTGTCGGCTCGGCCCGCGAGGCGCATTTCCGCCGTTCGCAAGCTGAGATGGATGCTATCCGCAACAAGCTCCAGAGCATGAGCCTGACGCCGCAGGAAGCGTCTCGTCATGGGTTAAGCCTCAACCAGGACGGTGTCCGTCGCAGTGCCTATCAGCTCCTATCCTATCCGATGATCACCTGGAGCGACCTCGCCAAGGCTTGGCCGGAATTTGCCACTGTGAGCCCACAGGTTCAGGAGCGTCTGGAGACGGACGCCACCTATGCGGTCTATCTTGACCGACAGCAGGCCGATATCGCCGCCTATCGCCGGGACGAGGGGATCGTGCTGGAGGAGACCTTGGACTTCCAGGGGCTTCCCGGCTTATCGAACGAAATCAAGGCCAAGCTCGATTTGGTGCGTCCGAAGACCCTCGGTCAGGCCGCTCGCATCGAAGGCATCACCCCTGCCGCGCTGACCCTGTTGGCCGCTCATGCCAAGAAGGCTTCTTCGCGCGGATCCCGCAATGTGAATGCGGTGGCCTCATGAGCGCCACCGTATCCGCCCGCACCGCTTTGAATGTTTCACGTGAAACGCACGAGAAGCTTGAGCTTCTGGAGCGCGAGCTTCGCCGTTGGCAGGCAATTAAGAACCTCGTGGGCCCCGCCACGCTCGACCAGATCTGGGACCGACATATCGTCGATTCCCTCCAACTTCTGGAACTGGCGCCCGAGGCCAAAACCTGGGTTGATCTAGGTTCTGGCGCCGGCTTCCCGGGGCTCGTGCTCGCCATTGCGGGGCAGGAAAGGGGGCTCAAGGTCCGTCTTGTCGAGAGCAATTCCCGCAAATGCTCCTTCCTGCGCCATGTTGCGCGGCTGACGGAATCTTCTGTCACTGTTCATGCCGCCCGGCTTGAAACCGTGATTCCCGGTTTCATTGGCCAAGCCGATGTGGTCTCCGCGCGGGCGCTCGCCTCGTTAACCCAGTTGCTGGAATGGACTGAGCCCATGTTGAAAACGGGGACAACCGGCCTCTTTCCCAAAGGTCGAGACGCCGAGTCTGAATTGACCGAGGCTCGGAAAAGGTGGACATTCGAGGCAGATATCCTGCCAAGCCGCACCGATTCCGAGGCCAGGATTCTTCGCATAACCTCCATCGAGAGCCATTCATGATGACCGACCGCAGCGAACCTACCGCTGGAGCGCGTGGCGTGAAGCCCCGTATTCTCGTGCTCGCCAACCAGAAAGGCGGCGTCGGCAAGACGACCACGGCCATCAATCTCGGCACGGCGCTTGCTGCCATCGGCGAGAAGGTGCTGATCGTCGACCTCGACCCGCAGGGCAACGCCTCGACCGGCCTTGGCATCGACCGTAAGAGCCGTCAGGTTTCGACCTATCACGTCCTCGCCGGCGAAGCCTCGCTGAACGAGAGCATCACCGAGACGGTGGTGCCCGGTCTCTACGTTGCGCCGTCGACGCTCGACCTTCTTGGCATCGAATTGGAGATTGCGAGCGAGCGAGACCGTGCTCATCGCCTCCGGACAGCGATTCAATCTCTAATGAGTGAAGAGGTAAGCGAAGTGTTTACCTATATCTTGATCGACTGTCCGCCTTCGCTTAATCTGCTGACCATCAACGCGTTGACCGCCGCTGACGCCGTTCTAGTGCCCCTCCAGTGCGAATTTTTTGCTCTGGAAGGCCTCAGCCAGCTGCTCAAGACAGTCGAACAGGTGCGTTCGGCCCTGAACCCGCAGCTGACGATCCACGGCGTGGTGCTCACCATGTTTGACCCCCGCAACAACCTGTCGGGCCAGGTCGTGGCCGACGTGCGCGAGTTCATGGGCGACAAGGTCTACGAGACCATGATCCCGCGAAACGTGCGTGTGTCGGAAGCGCCGTCTCACGGCAAGCCGGTTCTGCTCTACGACATCAAGTGCACGGGCTCGCAGGCCTATCTCCGTTTGGCATCCGAAATCATTCAGCGTGAACGCGCTTTGCGCGCCGCATAAAAAGAGTTGAGACAAGCAATGGCAAAAGAAGCGAAGTCGCTCGGCCGGGGCCTGGCCGCATTGATCGGCGAAGTCGGCGCCGAAATCGGCACCATGCAGGGTGCGAACAAGGGTGGGCAGAAAAAGGTGCCTGTCGAGTTCCTCGTTCCGAATCCGCGCAATCCGCGCAAGGTGTTCGAGGATACGGAACTGCAGGAGCTGACCCAGTCCATCAAGGATCGCGGCATCATCCAGCCTATCGTCGTCCGGCCTCTGCCGAACAAAATGGATTCGTATGAGATCGTTGCCGGCGAGCGCCGCTGGCGCGCATCGCAGAAGGCGGGCCTGCACGAAGTGCCGGTGGTCATCGTCAATATCGACGACAAGACCTCGCTCGAATACGCCATTCTCGAAAACGTTCAGCGCGCCGATCTCAACCCCATCGAAGAGGCGGAAGGTTATGCGCGCCTGATGGCTGAATTCTCCTACACGCAGGAGAATCTCTCAAAAATCATCGGCAAGAGTCGCAGCCACATCGCCAACATGATGCGTCTCACCGATCTGCCCGATCCGGTGAAGAAGATGCTTGTGGAACGCAAGCTTTCTGCCGGTCACGGCCGTGCGCTGCTGGCCGTGAAGGACCCGATGGCCGTCGCCAAGCAGGTGATGGATCAGGGCCTGAGCGTGCGTCAGGTCGAATCCATCGCGCAGACGGAGAACGCCGAACCGTCCAAGGTCGATGCGAAATCCGCCGCAAAGCCCAAGGTACAGAAGGACCCCGACACCCGCGCGCTGGAGCGCGTGCTGCAGGATGTTCTGGGCCTTACCGTCTCCATCGATCACAAGGGCAGCGGCGGCGAATTGCGCATCAGTTACAAGACCTTGGAGCAGCTCGATGGCCTGTGCCGGCGGTTGAATCCGTAAGCTGCGCATAAGTCACGGGGCTTCTGGAGATGACCGCCCGAAGGCTAATTATACCCGTGACGGAGAAATGGAACGAGGGCGAGCGCGACTGGTCTTTCGTCAAGGACCCGCGTCAAGCCATTGCTGCTTGGGAGAGCAGGACAGGTCATACACTGCCCGATGGCTATCGCCGGTTCATGCTGGCTTTCAATGGCGGGCGCGTCTATCCGCGCATCTTTCGCTACAACGTGCCTCTCAAGCGGTATCCTTCCGTTGAGCCTGTTACTGTCGTTAATCCATTCTATTCTTGGGATTCGGCTGAACGATATTGGCGCGGAGAGGTGTATCGCAGAGGTACACCGCCTGACATGATCTTCATCGGTTGTGATCCGGGTGGGCTACAAATTCTCATGTCGGTCCGTGCCGAAGATTATGGACAAATTTTTTGCTGGGTGCACAGCACGAATATGTGGGGCACCGATGGCAACGACCAACTTTGGCACCAAGCTGCCTCTTTCGAGAACTTCCTCGATACGCTCTTCGATGAGCCCGATGGGTCTGATTATAAGAACTGGTGTAGGCCGGGTTACGACAAGCTCGCGAAGCTGCTCGTGTTTTAAGTTGTGTCCTTATTTGCGTCTGCGGTTGAATCCGTAGCGTTGCGGGGGCAGTCGTATGATGGGAGCGAGGGATCATGCCGCGTTTGATCGTGCCATTGCCAGAGCATTGGTACTCCGACGTGCCTGGGTGGTCTTCGGTGAAGGATCCGAGGCAGGATATCGATCACTGGGAGACTGAGACGGGTTTATCCTTACCGGACGACTATCGCCGCTTCATGATCGCGTTCAATGGCGGATGCGTCTATCCGGATAGTTTCCGCCATGGGGTTCCGCGTGAATTATCTCCCCATGGCGGAGATGCAACGTTTGTCAGCCACTTTTATGATTGGGCTATCGCCGAGCGCCATTGGCATGGCTGGATATGGGGTAAGGCTAAACCGCCTGACATGATCGAAATTGGGTGTAATCCAGACGGGCTTTCGCTTTTCTTGTCACTAAGGCCTGCCGATCACGGTCATGTCTTCTGCTGGGTACAAGAAGCCAGTATTTGGGGCACAGAAGGCAATGACCGGCTTTGGCCCCAAGCTCCATCCTTCGAGGCTTTTCTCGACACGCTTTATGATGAGGATGGGTGGGTCTATCATGACTGGCGCCTCGGGCTGCCCCCAGAACGTCGCAAGTTGATACAGCCGCTGTTATTTTAGACTCGTCAACATGGATGCGCTGCTGCGTTACCGCCGCGCCATGCGGGCGAGGTCGAGCAATGTTTTCGCAGCAATCGTGTCGTCGAGATTGGCCATGCGACGCGTGTCGAGAAGGCTTGCCTGGATCAGCGCGATGGCCTGCTTCAGGGTCTCGCTGGTCCAGCGTTGAAGGTGACGTTCCACAAGCGGCTTCCTGCGGAAATGCAGGCTGCGCATGGTTTCCATCACCGTCGGAATGGGACGTCCTTCCTCGACGGTGAGGCGCGCGGTGAGCAGCATCAGGGCATGACGGAGTGCTGCACCCAGCAGCACGGAGGCATGGACGCCTTCAGCCGCGAGACGGCGGGAGCCGATTTCCAGATTCGTGCCTTCTCCGCCGAAAGCGGCATCGACCACTGCGTCCATCGCAAGGCTCGATACGTCACTCATGATCGCGTCGATGTCCTCAAGCGTGATTTCACGCTTTCCATGCGCATAGAGCATGAGCTTGGAGAGCTCGCCCCGGGTCGCGAGCCTGTCACCGCCGAGGCTGGCGATCAGGGCGGTGCGCGCATCGCGAGTGATCGAAAAGCCGTTGTTTTTCAACGTGTCGTCCACCACTGCGCCGAGATCGCGGCCCGTATCCGCATAGCAGGGCAGGGCGAGCGCCTTCTGCGAACGCTCGCAGAGGGTGCGCAGGGGCGAGGATTTCTGGAGATCGCCACCCTCGATGACGATGACCGTGTCCATCAGCTCGCCCTTGAGAACCGCATCGACGGCGGGTGCGATGTTGCGCGAGGTGGATTTCACCCAGATCGCACGCTTGCCCCCGAACAGGCCCATGGTGCCAGCCTCGTCCGCAAGGCGTGCGGGATCTGAGGCGATGTCGTCGCCATCGATGCGAATGAGCTGGAATGGATCGGCGGGATCATCCACCGAGCGCTCCGCGACGACGCGGGCGCGTTCGTTGATGAGGCCCATATCGGGACCGTAGAACAGATAGACGCCGATGCGCGGATCGACAGGGCGCCGCAGCACCCCGTCCACATCACCGGCTTTAACGGCAACCATCTAATGCATTCCCCGTGAAGGACGTTTCATGACAAACGTCCGATCTCATCGAAGAGGCGCATGTTCACTCGCAAAACCGGATACGCTTTTGCGAGAAAGGCCTCAGCTGCCGGCGGAGAGCGTCGCCGCCAGACGGGTTTTCGCCTGATCCACCAGAACCTTGGCGAGCCTGATTTCCGCATCGCGGTTCGCGCGCAGAGTGGCGAAACGCTGCTGATACCGGTCATAGCTGGTCGAGTTGGAAACCGACCCTTGAGTGAGGATCTTCGTTCCGTCGAGGCTCGTGAGCGTATAGCTGAGCGTGCCGTTGAGAATGGCGGAGGTGGCGCGTCCCGTCTCGGTATCGACGATGGGGGTCGAGAGAGACCTGGAGAGAGCGATCTTCAGCACATAGCGCTTCGGCGTATCGGAGCCCGAGCCGTTCAGCGCATAGATCAACTCGCTGCGCACGTAATGGCCCATCATCGCCTGACTATCCGGCCATTTGACTTCAGGAACGTCGATGGAAGCCAGAACCGACTGCAGCGATTCGCCCGAGGCCGTGGGGCCATGAAGCGGCTTGAAGCATGCGGTCATGCCAAGGGAGAGGCCCACCACAACGGCGAGATGGGCCAGGCTCTTCAAATTAAACGACGACATTCACGATCCTATGGGGAACGACGATGATCTTGCGGGCGGGCTTGTCTTCCATAGCCTTTTGCACGCCATCAAGCGAGAGCACGGCGGCCTCGATCGTGGCCTGATCGGCATCGCGGGCCACGGTGACGTCGGCGCGCTTCTTGCCGTTGACCTGGACGGGCATGGTGACCGTGTCTTCGACCAGCAGCGAGCGCTCGAGCACGGGCCAGGCCGTGTCCGTCACGAGGCCTTCCTGGCCAAGGGATTCCCAGCATTCCTCCGCCAGATGCGGCATCATGGGGGCGAGCAGCTGCACGAAGATGCGGCCGGCTTCCGCGAAAGCGGAGGAGAGGCCGGGCTCGTCGGAAGTCTTTGCCTGGTTCGCCAGATCCTGCAGGGAATTGGCGAGTTCGTAGAGATGCGCCACGCAGCGGTTGAAGCGCAGGCGCTCCACATCGTCTTCCACGGCGGCAAGCGCCTTGTGCGCGGCCTTGCGCACGGCAAGCCCGATCGGGCCTTCAGCGGCAGCGCCGGTGCCGCCGTTCAGGCGCTCGGAAATCTCGCCGATGAGACGCCATACGCGCTGCACGAAGCGGCCTGCGCCCTGAACGCCTTCCTCGGTCCAGATCACGTCGCGCTCGGGCGGCGAGTCGGAGAGCATGAACCAGCGGGCCGTGTCGGCGCCGTAGGATGCGATGATCTCGTCCGGATCGACGGTGTTCTTCTTCGACTTCGACATCTTCTCGATGGAGCCGATCTCGATGGGCGCACCGCTCTCCACATGGAAGGCCTTGCGGTTTGCGCCTTGCATCTCGAAGCGCACGTCGGAAGGCAGCACCCAGCCACCCTTCGCGTCCTTGTAGGTCTCGTGCACCACCATGCCTTGCGTGAACAGGCCGGCGAACGGCTCGTCCAGGCCCGCATGTCCCGTCTTCTTCATCGCGCGGGTGAAGAAGCGCGAATAGAGCAGGTGCAGGATCGCATGCTCGATGCCGCCGATATACTGATCGACCGGCAGCCAGGAATCGACCGTGGCGCGATCCGTCGGCTTGTCGGTGAGGGTCGGGTCCGTGAAGCGCGCGAAGTACCAGGACGAATCCACGAAGGTGTCCATGGTGTCCGTCTCGCGGCGGGCCGCCTTGCCGCAGGTCGGGCAGTTCACATGCCGCCAGGTAGGATGACGGTCGAGCGGGTTGCCCGGCACATCGAAGGACACGTCCTCCGGCAGCACGACAGGCAGCTGTTCCTTCGGCACGGGCACCACGCCGCAATCGTCGCAATGGATGATCGGGATCGGGCAGCCCCAATAGCGCTGGCGCGAGATGCCCCAGTCGCGCAGGCGGAAATTCACCTTGCGCTCGCCCACGGGGCGGTTGCTGCGCGTTTCGGACTCGAGGCGCTTGGCCACTTCTTCCTTGGCTTCCGGGATGGTCATGCCATCGAGGAAGCGCGAATTGATCATCCGGCCTTCGCCGTCATAGGCGGTGTCGGTGATCACGAAGGAAGCCGCGTCCTGATCCGGCGGGCACACGACAGGGGTGTTGCCAAGGCCATACTTATTCACGAAATCCAGGTCGCGCTGGTCATGCGCCGGGCAGCCGAAGATGGCGCCCGTGCCGTATTCCATCAGGATGAAGTTCGCGACATAGACCGGCAGCGTCCAGCTCGGATCGAACGGATGCACGGCGCGCACGCCCGTATCGAATCCGAGCTTCTCCGCCTTGTCGATGGCTTCCTGCGCCGTGCCGACGCGCTTGGCTTCCTCGATGAAGGCGGCAAGCTCCAGGTTCTTCGCAGCAGCGGCCTTCGCCAGCGGGTGGTCGGGGGCGACAGCCATGAACTTCGCGCCGAACAGCGTGTCCGGGCGCGTGGTGTAGATCTCGAGCTCGGTCTCGCCGTTGGGAGCGGTCTCAGGCTTCAGGGCGAAGCGGACCAGCAGGCCTTCCGAACGGCCGATCCAGTTGCGCTGCATCAGGCGCACCTTCTCCGGCCAGCGGTCGAGGGTGTCGAGCTTGTCGTCGAGGTCCTGTGCGTAATCGGTGATCTTGAGGAACCATTGGGTCAGCTCGCGGCTCTCCACCAGCGCGCCAGAGCGCCAGCCGCGGCCGTCGATCACCTGCTCGTTGGCAAGCACGGTGTGGTCCACCGGGTCCCAGTTCACTTTTGCCGTTTTGCGGTCCACCAGGCCCTTCTCGAGGAAGTCGAGGAACATGCGCTGCTGGTGCTTGTAATAGCTCGGATCGCAGGTTGCGATCTCACGGCTCCAGTCGATGGACAGGCCCATGGACTGCAGCTGGGCGCGCATGGTCGCGATATTGGCATAGGTCCATTCCTTGGGGTGGACCTTGTTCTGCATCGCGGCGTTTTCCGCCGGCATGCCGAAGGCATCCCAGCCCATGGGATGAAGCACGTTGAAGCCCTTGGCCCGCTTGTAGCGCGCCACTACGTCGCCCATGGTGTAGTTGCGCACGTGACCCATATGGATGCGCCCCGACGGATAGGGGAACATCTCAAGCACGTAGTATTTCGGACGCGGGTCGTCGTTGTTGGTCTTGAACAGGTTGCGGTCGTTCCAGACCTTCCGCCATTTCAGCTCGGCTTCCTTGGCGTTATAGCGCTCAGGCCTCATTTTTCTCAGTACATCCGTCGTTGATAAGCGAAGCAGCTTGCGCTGCCGGGTTGCGGCGGACTAGGACACAGCTCTCCCGCGCGGTCAACGGTTTCGCGCGTGCGAAGACGGCTTTGAGAGGGTCCCATGAGCGAGAACAACCCGGTTGAGGGTCTGCAGGAGGTGCGGGAGGCGATCCGCCGCGCCGCGTCCGATTACGAGCGCGCGCCCTCGGAGATCACCCTGGTGGCCGTCTCCAAGACCTTCCCGGCAGAGGCCATCGAGCCGGTTCTTGCCGCAGGCCAGCGGGTGTTCGGCGAGAACTACGTTCAGGAGGCCAAGGCCAAGTGGCCGGATCTGCGGAGCCGCTTCCCTGATGTGGAGCTGCACATGATCGGCCCGCTCCAATCCAACAAGGCGAAGGAAGCGGTGGAACTCTTCGACGTGATCCACACCCTCGACCGGTCGTCGCTCGCCGAAGCGCTCGCCAAGGAGATCGCCAAGCAGGGCAGGGCGCCGCGCCTGCTGGTTCAGGTGAATACGGGCGAGGAGCCGCAGAAGGGCGGCGTCGCGCCGGGCGAGGTCGATGCCTTCCTGGAGGCATGCCGCACGAAGTACGGCCTCACCATTGAGGGCCTCATGTGCATTCCCCCGGCGGAGGACCCGCCGTCACCGCATTTCGCGCTCCTCAACACCATAGCAAAGAAGCACGGGCTGAAGGTGCTCTCCATGGGCATGAGCGCCGATTTCGACGAGGCGATCCAGCTCGGCGCCACCCATGTGCGGGTGGGCAGCGCGATTTTTGGGGCGAGGTCGAAGAAGGATTGAGCCGGTTCTGACCTTTTCGGCTATCGGCGCGCCCGTTGCCCCAGGGCGTCGGCAATCTTGCGGTCAGTGTTGAACTGGCTCAGCGCATAGACGGCCCAGATCGCCGCCGGAAGCCAGCCGATGACGGTCACCTGCAGGATCAGGCAGATCAGACCGGCAAAGGGCCGGCCGATGGTGAAAAAGGTCAGCCAGGGCAGGATCAAGGCGATCAGAAGACGCATGCGGGAGCAGCCTTTCGTTTCAACTGAACTTGAGATGGGGATGCTAGCCCCGGCTTGCAAAGATAGGGCTCCACCAAAACCAAACGAGATTGACGGCTGAGAGCTTCACGGGCAGTGAAAGAGCATCCTTTCTCGCAACATCTCCTTGGTTTGAAGCAGTTTTTAAGTGAGGCACGATACCGTCCATCGCCGTCGCATTGTTCCAGCCCCTGGGGCTGGAGAAAGCGCATTGCCGCTCGATGACGTGCTCTCCGGCAACTCCATCGACCTCATCAAGACGCTGCCCGACGAGAGCGTGCATCTGATCCTGAGCGACATTCCCTATGGCATCGGCGCCGAGGATTGGGATGTGCTCCACACCAACACCAATTCCGCCTATCTCGGTTCGAGCCCTGCGCAGGCGAAGGCGGGCGCGGTGTTCAAGAAGCGCGGCAAGCCCATCAACGGCTGGTCGGAAGCGGACCGCGCCATTCCGCGCGAATATTACGAATGGTGCCTCACATGGGCGCCGGAATGGCTGCGCGTGCTGAAGCCCGGAGGTTCGGCGCTCGTCTTTGCAGGCCGTAGGCTCGCCCACCGCTGCATCGCCGCGATGGAAGATTCAGGCTTCTCCTACAAGGATATGCTCGCCTGGATGCGCGAGCGCGCGCCCCATCGCGCGCAACGCCTGAGCGCGGTCTATGAACGGCGCGGCGATGAAGACGCTGCACGAGAATGGGACGGCTGGCGCGTCGGCAACCTGCGTCCCACCTTCGAGCCGGTTCTATGGCTCACCAAACCCTACAAGATCGGCGCGACGCTCGCGGACAATGCGCTCATTCATGGCGTCGGCGCATACAATCAGGATGCTTTCCTGAAATACATGTCCGATCCAGACAACGTGCTCGATCTCGGCTTCATGCCGAAGGAGGGCGGGTTGCATCCGACGCAAAAGCCCGTTCGCCTGATGCAGGCACTCATCGAGCTCACCACGCGCGAAAACCAGATCGTGCTCGATCCTTTCTGCGGCAGCGGCACGACGCTCGTCGCCGCGAAAAGCCTGGGCCGCAGCTTCATCGGGTTCGAGGCGGAGAAGTCTTATGTGGAGATTGCGCGCAAGCGGTTAAGCGAGGCTTGAGCCTCCGAAATCTTCAGACGCGTCCCATAGGGATTGCATCCCATCCCCTTTGTCGGTAAATTTCGACTCATCGCTCAACGTTCGAACCAAGGGAGGGCTGCATGTGTGAGCAATACCAGCATCGCATGTTCGGCCCCTGGCACGCCCTGCAGCAGCTTGTTGCAGGGCCGACCATCGAACGGATCTAGGCGCTTTCTCGCCTTCAATCTTTCTCCTGGTCAGCTCTGAACGGCTTATTCGCGCCCTGTGATTGCGGCGCGTCCGACACGTTCAAGACTTTTGCGCATCCTCAACGGAAACGCGCCCACCAGTGAGAATTCCCATGGCTTCCTTGAGCCTCCGCAATGTTACCGTCATTGCCCAAAATCCCCTGTTCCAGAACCTGAACCTCGTCATCAGCGAGGGCGACCGCCTCGGCCTTGTCGCCGCCAACGGCGCAGGGAAATCGACCCTTCTCAAATGCCTCGCAGGCCTCACCGAACCGACCCATGGAGAGATCGTGCGCTCGCGCGGCTTGCGCGTCGCTTTCGTGGAGCAGGACGCGCCGGAGCAACTGCTTGACCTGTCCTTTCACGAGGCGCTTTTCCAGGCCCTTCCACCTGAGGAGCGGGAGGGCCAGGAATGGCGCGTGGATGTGGTGCTCGATCAGTTCGAGACGCCTGAGAACCTGCGGCATCTGCCGGTGCGCTCGCTCAGCGGCGGTTGGCAGCGCCTTGCGCTGATCGCGCGGGCCTGGATCACAGAGCCTGACATGCTGCTGCTCGACGAACCCACCAATCATCTCGATCTCGATAAGCTGTTTCAGCTCGAGGAATGGATCGCCAATGCGGGCTATGCCACGCCCATCGTGATCGCGAGCCATGACCGCGATTTTCTCGACGCCTGCACCACGAAAACGCTCTTCCTGCGTCCGGAGGAATCCCTGTCCTTCGCGCATCCCTACAGGCGCGCCCGCGCCTTGCTGGAGGAACACGATGCGGTGGCGAAAGCGCAGCGGGAGAAGACGCTGCGCGAAGTGAAGCGCCTGCGCCAGAGCGCCTCGGAGCTACGCAATGTGGGCATCAACAGCGGCAGCGACGCGGCGCAGGTGAAATCCGCACAGATTCAGCGCCGCGCCGATGCACTGGAGCAGACGGCTCGCGCCACGCATAAAGAGCGGCATGGCGAGATCAGGCTTGCCAATCGCGGCACTCATGCGCGCGTGCTCGTCGCGCTAGAGAATGTGACGGTGCAGGCGCCGGACGAGCGAAAGCTCTTCACGATCCCGAAGCTCGAAGTCGCGCAAGGCGACCGCATCGTACTGCTCGGGCCGAACGGAGCCGGCAAGTCGCAATTCGTCCGCCTGCTGCATCAGGCGATGTCGCAGCAGAATGGAATGTCCGGTATCCGTGTGAGCCCAAGCCTTGCCCTCGGCTATGTGGATCAGGACATGTCGCAGCTGCCGAAAAGCACTACGGCGCATGATTTCATCCTGTCGCGTTTCAGGCTTGGTGATCAGAGAAGCCGCGCGGTTCTGGCGGAGGCAGGCTTTTCCATCGAGCGTCAGACATTGCGTATCGAACGGCTTTCGCCGGGCCAGAAAGCGCGACTCGGGCTTCTCGCGCTGCGGCTGTCCGATCCGAATTTCTATCTCATGGACGAACCCACCAACCACGTGGACATTCCGGGGCGCGAGCAGCTCGAGGAGGAGATCCTGGATTCGGATGCCACCTGCATCGTGGTGTCCCACGACAGGAGCTTCGTCAAAACCATCGGCACGCGCTTCCTCGTCATCGAAAAGGGCAGGCTGAAGGAAATCGATGCGCCTGAAATGTTCTATGAAACCGTGAGCCGGTGATGCGAGAGGGAGAGTGCGGATCAACTCCGCATTCTCCTATCCGACTCTCCCGAGAATGGATCTGGCCATGCGCTCGGCGCTGCCTGGTGCGAATTCGAGATAGAGATAGGGATCGATCAACTCCAGCTCGGTCAGCATGAAGCCGCTTTCACGCGCGATGCCGTCGACGCGCGCGTAAAGCGGCTTTTGCGGAAGATGCACGACATAAGCCGCACCCGCATCGATCATGTCCTGGCGGGGCGAGACGCGCTCGTAGGTGATGCCGAATTGAGGATTGGCTCTCCACTCGCCCGGCCGCAACACGCGCCGGACCGCATGGGAGAAGACACCGTCGATGAAGGTCATCGTCGTCTCGCCGAGAGAGGCGATATCGGATTGGAATTCCTGCAGCAGCATCTCGCCGGCGTGCGGGTCGACAGGCCAGCGGTCGCGCTCGGACATATCGAGCTTCTGCACCCCATGGCCGCTTTGGCTGGAAACGGGCTTGAGCACAGCAGTCTGCCAGCCTTCGTCTTCCATCCGTTGCGCAATCATTTGCGAACGAGCTTCCGGAAGATGGAAGGTCTTGGGAATCGCAAGTCCCGCCGCTGCCATTTCCAGAAGATAGGTCTTGCGGAAGTTCCAGCGCAGCAGGGCAGGGGTGTTGAGCAGTTTGGCGCCTGCTGCCTCGAGAGCATCGATCCATTGCAGAAAGCGCTCGGGATCGTCGTAATAATCCCAGCAGCACAAGGGCAGCACCGCGTCAGTTGCCGTGAAGACGTCGAGATCGGTCGTCTTCCAGGGCACGAAATCCGCCTTCGCGCCGAGCGCGCGCAAGGCCGCCAGCAGTGCCTCCAGGTTCGGCGTCGGGTGAGGGTACTCGGAACAGGTCGCGATCAGGATCACGTGGTCAACCGACGATCTCGATGCGCGTGTGTGGCCCGATCCGTTCCAGAAGCCGCCGGATCATGCGCGGCTCCACGGCGACGCAGCCCTCGGTGGGCAGGAAGCCGGGGCGGGCGAGGTGGAGAAAGATGGCGCTGCCGCGCCCTCGTCGGATCGGTCCCCGGTTCCAGGCGATGTCGATCACCACGTCGTAGAGATGATCCTCCCGCCACATCTTCTCATGACTCGTGGGGCAGGGGAGCGGCACGAGAGTGTTGTAGCGTCTGTCCAAGGAATCGTCGGACCAGCCGTCCGAAGGCCGGATCGGCTTCAGCTTCAGGCCGGTGCGCGGGCGCGGGCCATGATCGGACCGGTAGAAGGCCTGGAGCAACCGAAACCGCCCGACCGGAGAGCCGCCATCGCCCTCGCGCTTGGCGCGGACCGTTCCGGAGCGCCCGATGGCGCAGGGGAGGGTGAGATTTCCGGCCGTGAGCCGCCCCTTTCGATGGTCGAGCGGGGAGCGGTGGACGCGGATCACATTGACGCTGGTGCGCTTCATAGCCGTGGAAGGGCGGACCCTGCCCCTTGTTGTCAAGCTGGGAATGACTACTCTAATGCAACGAGCGTGATCGGAAAGCGTGAAGCTTCACCGCGGCGGAGCTTCAACAGCTTATGCCGATTGAGCTGACGATTGCGCCTCAGGACAGGGAACGGACGCGGGTTCGTCCCTGGGAGCTGCCCAGCTTCTTCGTTGTTCATTGTTTGAAGGGTTTGAGATGTCGAATGCCAGCCGCCTCCTCGTCGTGGACGACGATCAGGACCTGCGCGACACCCTGTCCGAGCAGCTGGGCCTGCACGAGGAATTCCAGGTCACCGTCGTGGAAACGGCCGGCGCCGCCATCGAGGCGGTGAAGGGTGACCGGATCGACCTCGCCATCATGGATGTGGGCCTGCCCGACATGGATGGCCGCGAGGCCGTGAAAGTCATGCGCCAGAACGGTTTCCGCAGCCCCATCATCATGCTCACGGGCCAGGATTCGGACAGTGACACCGTGATGGGCCTGGAGGCGGGCGCCAACGATTATGTGATCAAGCCCTTCAAGTTCGCCGTGCTGCTCGCCCGCATCCGGGCGCAGCTGCGCCAATACGAGGCGAGCGAGGATGCGGTGTTCCAGATCGGGCCCTACACCTTCCGCCCGGGCTCGAAGCTTCTCACCAACGAGAAGGGCTCGAAGCTCAAGCTCACGGAGAAGGAAACCGCGATCCTGCGCTATCTCTACCGCGCCGGTCAGGCGGTGGTGGGGCGCGATACCTTGCTCACCGAAGTCTGGGGCTACAATTCCAACGTCACGACCCATACGCTGGAAACGCATATTTACCGGCTGCGCCAGAAGATCGAGGCCGATCCGTCCAATGCCCGCATCCTGGTGACCGAGCCGGGCGGCTACAAGCTGATCCCGTAAAACCATGGCTCTCGACGACGATATCGCGATCCTCTCGCAAGCGCCCCTGTTCAACCTTTTGGAGCGGGATGCCCTGCGCCTCGTGGCCTTCGCCTCGGAAAGTCGCTCGCTCCGCGAGGGCGACGTGCTGTTCCGCAAGGGCGACCGTTCCGATGGCGGCTATGTTGTGAGCCGGGGCGCCATCGCGTTGGACGCCAACGAGGAAGGCTCGCCTGCCGCCTTCTTGGCAGGCCCGGGCTCCCTGATCGGCCAGGCGGCCCTCTTCACCCGCATCGCCCGCCCCGCCACCGCGACAGCCCAGGAAGCCTCCACAATCATCCGCGTGACCCCGAGCCTCATGCGCCGCGTGCTGGAAGAATTCCCCACCGCCGCCGCCGCCATGCAGGACGCCATGGCCGAAGAACTCGACCGCCTCAGCCAAGGTCTGGAGCGGGTCCGCCAGAAGCTCATCGCGATTGATGGTGAAGAAATCCCGGCGAAGGAGCCGGACGGGGAATAAAACCTAAGCCCTGGCAAAAGGTAACTAAGTTACCTATGCTTGCAATTGCCCTGGCAGCTCTGCCAGCGACAGTCGCAAGGACACCGCATGCCGATCAGAACCAGCAGTGAAGCTTCGGACACAGTCGAAGCGGTCTCTGTTCAAACCCTCTCAGCTGCGCTGCCAGAGCATCCGGCCCCGCAGGTCGGGTCCATTAGGCTCGAAAATCTTCACAACGACAGGGTTCAAGTCCGCAGCGGCGGGCCTCTGGTTCAGCTCGATGCCGGCAGCGATGTGAGCGTCTCGTTTGGAGGATCGGCACCCCGCTCCATGTTCGTCAGTTTCATGGAGGGCAGATCCGCCATCGATTCGATTGAGATCGATACCTCGGGCGGTCGCGTTTCGCTCTCCGGAAAGTTCGAGGCCGGAACGACTGTCTTCGTGGATGGCGCTCCCGTTGCGACGATCACCACTGTCGATGCCAACCCTGAAGACCCTTCCCACGGCAATATCTTCGTCGGCTTCACGTTCGTTGGCGGCATCACGGAAGAGCAATTCGCGCTTTTCCTGCGATCCATTTCATATCGAGGGGTCAAAGACGAAAGCTTCATGATCGCCCGCACCGCGTGGTTCTATATCGAAGCGCACGATAATTCGGTGACGGAAGCCTATGTGAATATCGCCGTTGCGCCGGAGGCGGTGCAGCTTCTGACCAATTATGCCGATCATATGGTCGGCGGTGACAAGTCCGACTATTTCGGTGTCCCTGCGCCTTATGATTACGGCCAGCCGGACGGTGCCGGGCTTGGTGAAGGCGATGAAATCGACGGAGGGGGCGGCGACGACACGCTTCTCCTTTCCGGACGAGGCTTCAACCTGCTTGATCTCGTCGACAAATTCGTAAGCGTCGAGACCATCCTCGGTTCGGCCTCTTCGGCGGATTATCTCCGCATGCGGGACGATCAGCTCAAAGATGTGAAGCTGATCGACGGCCAGCACGGCTCCAGCATCGATCAGCTGGCCTTCAAGGGCAGAGACATCGATCTGACTCATGTCACCGTACGCGGTTTCTCCATCATCAAGGTGCTCGATGCCGATGCAACGATCACCTTCGCGGATAAAGCCACGGCATTGCTCCTCAGGTCGTCTGTTGCGGGCACAAAACTCATCCTTCGGGGCGATACATTCACTCCGGAGGAGCGCGAGCAGCTGCGCGCGCAAGGTGTCACGACCTTGATCGACGACAGCACGGTGGGCGTGACGCAAAACCTGACCGCTCGAGTCGACAACCTAACTGGCACGGAGGCTGCCGACACCTTCGTGGCGTTGAGTACCGATCTCAACGTGGGCGATGAGATCAAGGGCGACGGCGGCACCGATACGCTTCAGCTGATCGGCCGCGGTGGCTTCGATCTGCGCCGGATCAGCATGGACAGCATCGAGGTCATCCAAGGAACGGACGAATGGGATTCGATTGATCTAAACGGCTCCCAGCTTGCTGGGATCAATAAGATCGATGGCGGCGACGGCTACGATACACTGGCTCTGCACGGAGATATGAGTGATCTGAGAGGCAAAGTCATCGAGGGGTTCGATTTCATTTTCTTTGGGAGCGAAAACCAAACGATCAGAATCGACAATCTCGACATCGCTCGCCTCATTGTTGGCAGCGAGCATCTCACGGATCATCTGCTCGTCGACGGGATCGTGCTGTCCAGGGCTCAACGTCAGTCCCTATTCGATGAAGGAATCGACCGCATCACCGATGCCAGCGGAGAGACGTATGAGAATACAGCTCCTACCCTTGCCAATCTGAACGGCGATCACGTCACTCTCTCCCCCGGAGGCAAAAGCCGGGTCGATGTGGGAATGAACAGCCTGCTCACGGATGACGACGGTCTCGAGATTCTGATAGTTGAGCTCGCCGAAGGTGATCTGTCTCATGTGCTCGGCATCGACGTCGCTGGCACAAGGGTAACCTTCCCGGAAGGGATCAGCGGTGGCAAGCCAGTCTATGTCGATAGCATAAGAGTCGGCGAGCTGGTCTGGATCAATGGAGATCAAATAGCCTTCCTCTTTGAACCGGCAGCAGAGCCCGAATTCGTTTCCCAAATCATCCGTGCCATCACATTGACGAGCACGGCTACGGACGAGGGCCATACATCGTCAGGCGTCATCAAAGTGACCACACACGATACAGGTCACCGATTTGCGACTGCAACCGTCACCTTCGACGTGACCCCGGACGCAGGCAATACGCCTCCGACGATCGCCAATCTCGACGGCGACCGCATCCAGGTCAGGGCCGGGACGATCGGTAAGTATATCGACCTGAATGGCGACGCCGTCGTTGCGGATGGCGACGAGAACATCAGCCATCTCACGGTGCGCGTGAAAGCGCATAATGCGGACGATTTGCTCGAGATTCACAATTCAGTGGCGGGCGGCATCAGGGTGGACGGATGGGTCGTCAAGCCGGGAGCCAAGATTTTTCTGGGCACGACCGAGATCGGCACGTTCACGGCCGATACGACCAACCATCTCCTCGACATTGCCTTCGTTGACGGCGTGACGGCCGCGCAGGTTCAGGCGCTCATCCGCGTTATCAGATACTGGAACACCCATACGAACGCCAATCATACCGGAACGCGTGACATCGAAATCACGCTGACCGATAAGGACGGTGGCTCCGTCACTCAGGAGGTCGATGTCGTCATCGGCCCGCCGACTCCGCCCGACATCTCCAATATCGACGGGGATACCGTCGATACCTCCGCAGGCACCACCGTTTTCATCGATGAAGACTCGAATGCCGTCGTGGCTCATGGCGATGGCACGGAATTCATTGGGCTTGAGATCAGTGTGGGCGTTCCCTCGGCAACCGACCATCTAGGTATCGACCTCAGCGCCGGAAACATCGAACTCTCCGATGGATTGGATCCTGGCAGCAAGGTGTCCGTCTATAGTGCCGGCGTAAAAATCGAGATCGGGGAACTGAGCCCGTTCACGACGAAAGACACCATCAGTATCAACTTCAACGGAAATGCGACCGCCGCTCTAGTGCAGGAACTCCTCCGTGCTGTAACCTACCGGAGTTCGGCAGCAGCGGAGACCGTTGCTGAGAAAGTGATTTTGATCACGCTCTTCGACGACAACGACCGAATTGCGGAAGTCTTCACCAAAATCAATCTCAGTCCGACCGTCACCAACGATGCACCGGATGTCGATGTCGAGCCCGGTAAGGACACCACATCCGCCGTTGATACCGGCCCTCTCGTCAACCCCTTCGGCGGCTTGGTCTTCGCTGACGACGAGAACGATGTGCTGACCGTCAAGATTTCCTTCGATGCCAGCCACGGCAGGCTAGTCGTTCCCGCAGGGCTTGCCGCGCCGGGCTTCGAGGAGAAGGACGGCAGGAAGATCTATACCTTCACCGGTCGTCCCGATGCGCTCGCCATCATCATGGACGTGCTGCAATTCGATGCGGTGGAACGCCCACTTGCCGAGGCGGGCAGCAAGCATGTGACGGAGTTCACGATCTCCGTCACGGATACGGATCATCCTGTCCCCGACCGGACCGTGGTCTATGTCGAAAGCGTTGTCGCGAACCGCGCGCCGACGGAGATTGCGCTGAGCAACGCGACGGTGTCGGAAATTGTCGGCGGCGAGGTCGGCACCCTGTCGGCCACCGATCAGGACGGTGCCAGCCTCACCTACGAACTCATCGACAATGCCGGAGGGCGCTTCGCCCTCGATGCAACGGGCAAGAAGGTCATCGCGACGAATGGCCTGCTGCTCGACCACGAGCAGGCCGCAACGCATACGATCCGCGTGAAGGTCTCCGACGGCAAGGGCGGTGCTTTCGAGAAGGCCCTCACCATCACCGTCACCGACCGGAACCCGGAGAACATTTTCGGCTCTTCCGGCGACGATGTTTTCGTCGGCGGTGCCTCCAACGACACGATTGACGGTTCGTCCGGCAACGACAAGATCACAGGCGGAGCAGGCAACGACTCGCTCCTGGGCTCATCCGGGAACGACACGCTCTCCGGCGGGCTCGGCAACGACATCCTCCGGGGCGGCGCGGGAAAAGATGTGTTCGTGTTCGACACAAAGGCCCATGCCAAGACCAACAAGGACAAGATCTTGGATTGGGTCGCCAAGGACGACGTGATCCACCTGGAGAACAAGGTGTTCACGGCGCTCAAGAAGGCGGGAGCGCTCAAGAAGGGCAACTTCGTGCTGGGCGCGAAGGCGGGCGATAAGGACGACTTCGTCGGCTATAACAGCAAAACCGGCGATCTCTGGTATGACTCGAACGGCAACAAGTCGGGCGGTCAGGTGGTGTTCGCCCATATCGGCAAGAACAAGAAGATCGCCTTCAACGACTTCTTCGTCGTCTGAGCGGAGCTGAAGACGAAAAGAGCCGGGCTTGATCGAGCCCGGCTCTCTTGCGCATTGATGCGAAGCAGGGGCTTATGCCGCCTTCACGCCCGACAGAAACGAGCCGACTTCGCGGGTGAGCGTCTCGGAATGCCGCGTCAGCTCCTGCGCTGAGGTCAGCACCTTGCTTGCGGCCATTCCGGTTTCGCTCGCGCCCTGACGCACCTCGTTGATGTTGCCGGTCACCGATTCCGTGCCGCGCGCTGCTTCCTGCACGTTGCGCGAGATTTCGGCGGTGGCGGCGCCCTGTTCTTCCATGGCGGCCGCGATCGAAACCGAGATCTGGGACATGTCGCTGATCGTGCGGGCAATGGCCTGGATGGCCTCCACCGCTTCGGACGTCGCCTGCTGCACGGAGGCGATCTGCGCCGAGATTTCCTCCGTGGCCTTCGAGGTCTGCGTCGCGAGATGCTTCACCTCGCTTGCCACCACCGCAAAACCCTTGCCGGCCTCGCCCGCGCGGGCCGCCTCGATGGTGGCGTTGAGCGCGAGTAGATTGGTTTGGCTTGCGATGTTGTTGATGAGCTGCACCACGTCGCCGATCTTCTCCGCCGAGGAGGCCAGCGTCTGCACGGTCTCGTTGGTGCGCTGCGCATCCGCTACGGCCTGTTCGGCAATGCGCGAGGACTGGCCGACCTGGGACGCGATTTCGCGGATAGAAATCGACAGCTCTTCTGTGGCTGCGGCCACCGTCTGCACATTGGCCGAAGTCTGCTCCGCGGCTGAAGCGACGCTCACCGATTGGCTCGTGGTCTGATCGGCCACCGATGTCATGGATTGAGCGGTCGTCTCCATCTGCGCGGCGGCGGAGGAAAGGCCGCCGGTCAGCGCGGAAACATTGGCCTCGAACTGCTTCGTGAGCTGATCAAGCATTTGCGCGCGGCGTGTCTTGGCGTCCGCTTCGATGGCTGCGGCCTCGTCGGCCTCTTTCTTCGCGATCAGCGCATCCTTGAACACCTGCACCGCGCCCGCCATCGCGCCGATTTCGTCGACGCGTTCGATGTCGGTGACCTGCACGCCGGTATTGCCCTGTGCAAGCGTCTTCATGGTGTTCGTGAGACGCGTGATCGGCAGGCTGAGCGAACGGGCGGCCCACCAGGCGCCGAGCAGGGCCAGAACCAGCAGGCCGGCGGCGGTCAGCAGCATCAGGTTGCGCGCCTCGATGGCACCGGACACCATGGCATCTGCCGGGGCTGAGATGGAGAGAAGCCACGGCTCCTGGATTCCGGGGAAGTTGACGGGAACCACGGCGCGGTAGATCTCCGCGCCCGAGGCATCAGCGATGGTCGTGTCCGCATAACCGGTGGGCGACGCCTTGGCCTTCTCCGCCAGATCGGCAATGACCTTGTCGTCGGAGGGCTTTCCGAGAAGCTGCGTGTCCTTCTGCGCCACCCACAGGCCGCCCGAGCC